>CAWITN010000005.1:0-751748 GCA_963839085.1 uncultured Solirubrobacterales bacterium | reverse complement strand
CCAGAGTTACGACTGATCCGCCGCGGCAAGCTGCGACTCGTCCCGCTAGCCGAGTTGGAGCGCTGGGCGAACGACAACGCGGAATCGGTGTTCAACCGTCCGCGCCGGGCCTAGCATCAGCGGTCCTCATGGCCACCGGGATCCGAGTCCGTCACTCTCGTCACTGCTCATCGCGCGACGGCGGCCGCTGCACCTGCAAGCCGACCTATCAGGCCCAGGCGTACGACACCCGCACCGGACGTCAGGTGTGGCGCACGTTTCCCCACCCTCACTGCCGCCAAGCTGTGGCGCCAGGACGCCCAGGTCGCGTTGCGCCGCGGGACGATGCGGCCGTCGACGGCGAAGACGATCGCCGAGGCGGCCGAGGTCCTGATCAAAGGTGCCCACGACGGCACGATCCTTGACCGCGGCGGCAAGCCGTACAAGCCGTCGACCGCGCCTACGAGCAGCTGCTCCGTGCCTACGTCGTCCCGGCGCTTGGGGGTTGGAAGCTCACGCAGATCCAGCGCCGAGATGTGCAGGACTTCGTCGACGGCCTGCGCAGTTAGGGCCTCTCCCCCTCGAATATCGCGAACATCCTCGACCCGCTCAGGGTCATCTTCCGGCGGGCGATCCGCCGCGACGAGGTCGCCCTCGACCCGACCGAGAACCTCGACCTGCCGGCGATCCGCGGCCGGCGCGACCGGATCGAGCCGCCCGAACGGGCACATGAATACCTCGCCGCCCTCCCGGACTCAGAGCGGGCTTTCTGGTCGGTCGCCCTCTTCTGCGGCCTCCGTCGCGGCGAGCTCCGCGGCCTCCAGTGGATCAACGTCGATTTTGACAACGGCGTGATCCGCGTCGAGCGCTCCTGGGATCCGGTCAAAGGTCCGGTTGACGTCAAGACCGGCGCCGGCCGTCGTGCCGTCCCGATGGCCTTCGTCGTCCGCCGCGAGCTCATGACCCACAAGCAACGCACCCAACGCGACGGCGCGGACCTCGTCTTCGGCCGCACCAAGACCGAGGCGTTCTTCCCCTCCACAATCCGCGCGCGTGCCAACAAGGCATGGGAAGCAGGCGGCCTCGAACCGATCACGCCGCACGAGGCCCGCCACTGCGCGATCTCTTACTTCATCGCCGCCGGCCTGGACTGGAAGCAGATCTCCACCTGGGCCGGCCACGGCGATGTGCGCCAGACCTGGAACCGCTACGGGCACCTCGTTCCCGGCGGCGAGGAACAGGCCAGAGAGCGTCTGGACGCATACCTAAACCCTCCTAAGCCGATCCCGACTGTGGCGCACACCGTGGCGCACACTCCCGAAAACGACGAAACCCCTGTGGATACAGGGGTTCTGAAGTACCGCTACCGGGATTCGAACCCGGGTTTCCGCCGTGAGAGGGCGGCGTCCTAGTCCCCTAGACGATAGCGGCGGGGTGGCCAGCGTCCCGCAGGACGGGGCCGGCTGGCAAGGTTAGCGTCCGCGCGCGCGGGCGGCGGGGCGCGGGGGCCGTCGGGCGGCGCCGCACCGTCCGGCCGGCGGGGTCGTGCGCCACCAGACGTTCACACGAACTGCCCCTGGCCGCGGGAGCGACTGCTAGCGTCGCCCTCGTCCAATGGGGGCTCAATCAGCGCACGGGGGACGCATCACGCGGCGCACGCTGCTGGCGGGCGGCCTGGGCGCCGCGGCCGCGACGGGCCTCGGCGGATCTGTGCTCGGGCCGCGCGGTGCGCTGGCCAAGAGCCTGCGGCCGGGACCGGAGGTCCTGCGCCCCGACGCGTGGCAGCGCGAGGCGCTGCGGGTGCTCGGGCGCACGAGCATGCGCGGGCCCGACTCCCTCCCCCACGCCGGCATGGCCGCGGGCACGGACACGCTCCCCCAGATCGAGCACGTCGTCGTGCTGATGATGGAGAACCACTCCTACGACAACTTCTTCGGGATGCTCGGCCGGGGACGCCACGAGAAGCGGCGCGGCGACGGCTACACGCTCGGCTCCGACGGTCTTCCCACGGCGACCAACCCGTACGCGGATGGAACGCTCCAGCGTGCGTTCCGCATGCCGACGACGTGTCAATTCGACGGCACGCCGAGCCAGGAGTGGGAGGCGAGCCACAACGCCTACGACAACGGCCGCAACGACGGCTTCGTCCGCACGCCGATCTCGGTCGCCAGCGCGGACACCGTCGGTGCCGTGGCGATGGGCTACTGGCAACGGGAGGATCTGCCGTTCACCTACGACCTGGCGACGCAGTTCCCGATCGGCGACCGCTGGTTCTGCAGCCTGCTCGGGCAGACCGACCCCAACCGGCGCTATCTGATCGCCGCCACGTCGACGGGCATGACCGACGACATCGGCGCTTCGCCCGGCCCCGACGCCGGGCTCGTGCTGCCGGCCAACGGAACGATCTTCCAGCGGCTGAGCGACGCCGGAATCAGCTGGGCCGACTACTACACGAGCTTTCCCACCGGCGCGACGATGGAGCTCTATCCCGACAACGACGCCGTCTATTCGGAGACGAACGCGAAGCCGATCGCCCAGTTCTACACCGCCGCCGCGGCCGGGACGCTCCCCCAGTTCAGCCTGCTCGACCCCAACTACGGCACGCAGTCGCAGGAGAACCCGCAGAACATCGTCGTCGGCGAGGCGTTCCTGGAGGGCGTGGTGAAGGCGATCGGAGCCTCACCGAAGTGGCGCCAGACGGTGCTGATCATCACCTACGACGAGCACGGCGGCTACTTCGACCACGTGCCGCCGCCGGTCGCCCTGGCGCCCGACGACATCCCGCCGACGGTCCAGCCCGGCGAGTCGACCTACGACGGATTCAAGCGCTACGGCTTTCGCGTCCCGTCGGTCGTCGTCGGGCCGTACGCCAAGCCCGGCCACGTCTCACACGTCGTCTACGACCACACCTCGGTCCTCGCCTTCGTCGAGCGCAAGTGGAACCTCCCCGCGCTCACGCTCCGCGACGCGAACGCCAACGACCTCACCGACTTCCTCGACCTCTCGGCGCTGCAGGCGGGCAACCCGACGTTCCCGGAGCTGCCGGCCCTCGCCGCCTCCGGCGATGACGCCCGGACGCTCGAGTGCTCGAAGACGGGACCGGGCACCGTCCCGCCCCCGCCACCGGCGATTGCCCCGGTGCTCACCCTGCGCGACCACGGCATCGACCGTCGGCGGCACGGCATCGTGATCGCCCTGCGCACGAACGGCGGCGCCCTGCACGGAGTGGAGCTGGAACTGCACCACGGCAAGCACCGGATCGCCCGGCGCCGCATCGGCACCGTCGGGGCGCGGACCCGAGACGCCGTGCTGCGCGTCCACGGCCGCGCGCCGGCTCCAGGGCACTACACGGTGCTCGCCAAACGGGGCGGCAAGACGCTCGCGCGCCGCTCGATCCGCGTGCGCTGAGCGCTCACGACAGCCCGCCGTCCGGCGCTCGCGCGTTCGTGCTCGAGGACCGGTTCATCCCCAGGCGAACTGCTACTTTCCCTTCCCCGCGGCTGTGGCGGAATTGGTAGACGCCCAGGCTTCAGGTGCCTGTGTCCTTCGGGGCGTGGAGGTTCGAATCCTCTCAGCCGCATCGGGCCCTGTCCCCCGTGGGGTACGCCCTCAGAGCCCGTCAGGGCCCCAGTTCCACAGCTCGATCACCTCGGTGTCGCGCTCGAACCCCAGCTCGCTGATCGTGCCGGCCCCGAGCTTCAGGCGCGCGCCACCCGCCACCTCCAGGCCGATCCAGCGCGCGGCGAGGACCCGGAGGACGTGGCCGTGCGCGAACGCGGCGGCGTCGCCCTCGGCACCCCGCAGCCGCTGAAGGACACGGTCGGCGCGGTCCTGCACCTCAGCCGGCGACTCGCCGCCGGGGCAGCCGTCGCGCCACAGGACCCAGTCGGGCCGGGTCTCTCGGATCTCCGGGGTGGTCTTGCCCTCGTACTCGCCGTAGCTCCACTCCCGCAGGTCGTCGTCGATCTCCATCCGGTCGCCCAGGCCGGCGAGCTCGCACGTCTCACGGGCCCGCTGCAGCGGGCTCGAGAGCACCAGCGTCAGCTCCAGCCGCGCCAGCGGTTCGCGCAGCGCCCGCGCCCGCTCCCGGCCCGCCTCGACGAGCGGCAGGTCGGTGACGCTCGTGTGCTGGCCCAATTCGCTCCATTCCGTCTCCCCGTGGCGAACGATCACGATCCGCCGGCTCATCGCGTCCCCCCCGGCTGGTCGAGCTCGTGCTGGGCGAGCAGCGCGGCGCCGAGCACGCCGGCGTGCGCCCCGTGGCGAGCGAGCCTCACCCGCGTGGCGCCGCCGAGTCCGGGGACGACGTAGCTGCGGGCGATGCGCTCCGCCGGCCCGAGCAGCGCCTCGCCGGCCCCGGCCGCGCCGCCGCCGATCACCACCTCCTCCGGGTCGAAGGTGTTGATCGCGTTGGCGATGCCGATGCCGACACGCTCGGCCCACCGTTCCACCGCCGCGGCCGCCGCCGCGTCACCATCGCGGGCGGCGTTCACGGCGTCGACGCCGGAGATCTTCTGCCCCGACGCCAGTTCACGCCCGAGCGCGGAGTCCGGGTCCTCCTCGGCGCACGCGCGGGCGAGGCGATCGAGCGCATGGCCCGAGGCGACCCACTCCAGCGACCCGGGCTGGGCGAACTTCTCCTGGGCGCGCGGCACCCCGTCGGTCAGGCCGAGCCCCACCAGCGTGTGCCCGAGCTCGCCGGCACCCCCCGTGGCGCCGCGGTAGATCCGGCCCGCCAGGATGATCCCGCCGCCCACACCGGTGCCGATCGTAAGCATCACCAGGTTGCGCGCCGTCAGCTTCATCGACTCGTCATGGGCTTCGGCGAGCGCGGCCACGGTGGCGTCGTTGTCGACGAACACCGGCTTGCCGAGCCGGTCGCCGAGCACCTTGCGCAGGGGCACGTCGACGAGAGGGATATTCACCGACGAGATGACGCGCCCGCTCTCGAACTCCACCACCGAGGGCACCCCGATCCCCACCGCGGCGCACCCGTCTGCCACGCCACGGACCATCTCCACCAGCTGATCGAGCAGCTCGTCGGCGCTCGAGAGCTTCGTCGGCTCCTGCGCGACGTCGCCCAGGCGGCCGCCGTGCAGCGCCGCCACGGCCACCTTGGTCCCGCCGAGGTCGATGCCCACGACACCGTCGGAATCGCCCGCCGGACGATTCCCGCTCTGCGACGATGCGCTCACAGCCGGGCCGCCGCCGCCGGATCCGTGAGCAGAGTGACGCGATCGCTGTGCTCGGCCACGAGCGAGGAGGGGTGGTGCTCGCTCGGCTCGGCGTCGGCTCCGAACACCTTGGCGACGATATCCGCCTTGCCCTCGCCGGCGACGAGGAACACGATCCGCTCGGCCAGCGCGATTCCCGGATACGTGAGCGTCACCCGGGGCACGAACGGCTCCAGTCCGGACATCGGCACCCCGATGACCAGCCGCTCGCGCTCGCGCAGCGACGGCTGGTCGGGGAACAGCGAGGCGGTGTGGCCATCGGGCCCGATCCCCAGCAGCAGGAGGTCGAAGCGCGGGGGACCGGCCGCGCGCAGCGCCGCCTCGTAGCGCTCGGCGGCCGCCTCGGGCCCGAGCTCGCCCTCCATCCGGTGCACGGCGACGGCGTCGGCGAGATCGCCGAGCGGGTCGAGCAGAGCCGCCTTGAACATGCCGTAGTTGGAGTTCTCGTCGTCGGGCGGCACGCACCGCTCGTCGCCGAACCACACGTGGGCGCCGCGCCACGCCTCCGGCTCGGAGGCGGCGAGCTCGTAGGCACGCTTCGGGGTCGAGCCGCCGGCGGCGACGATGTGGCCGCGGCGCCGCGCGACGTCGAGCAGCAGCTCGGCGCAGCTCTGCGCGGGGTCGGCGACGACGTCCACCTCGACCCGGCTCATCGTGGCGACAGCTCCAGGGCCTGGGACAGCGCCGGGCCGTACATCGCGTCGCGCAGGAGGGCCTGGCGGACTCCCTCGCCGAGGATGCCGCCCTCGCCGCGCGAGGCGCCGAGGATCTGCCACTCCTTGGTGCGGCCGTCGTCGAAGCTCTCGGTCGCCCGCAGGCCCCCGGGACCGCGCTGCAACCTCGTGGTGAACGGATGCTCGCCGTCGCAGGCCACCTCGACGCAGCGCAGACCCGGGACCTCGAGATCGGAGGGGAGCAGGCGGATGCCGACCTCGCCACCTTCGCGCCGTGCGCTACCGACGAGGATGCCGCGCTCCTCCTCCTGCAGGGCGCTGATGCTCCAGCCGAGACGGGACGCGAGCCAGCCGACGAGCAGCAGCGCGCTCGCCCGTGACTCGGATCGGTGCTCGATCGACAGGCCGGAGACCTGGCGCAGCGCCCGGCGCCGCTGCCGGTTGTCGAAGCTCGCGGCGAGCCGTTCGCGCCACGGCGTCGTGCGCAGCCAGCCGAGGTCGACGACGTAGACGGACTCCAGGTGCTCGGACGCCCGCGCGAGGCCGTCGAACGGCTCATCCTCGCCGTCGGTGTCGACGAGCAGCACGTCGATGCGCGGCAGCAGCGCCTCGACGGCCTCAATGTGGCCGTGGGGACACCACAGCAGCGTCGGGATCTCCGTGATGAGGACGGGGTCGATGATCGTGTCGAGCCGGGACAGGTGGCCCGGGCCGACGTCGATCTCCACCCGCTCGCGCACGAGGCCCGTGCCCTGCTCGCCCGGCTCGGAATAGGACAGCAGCGCGCGAGCGTCGATCGTCGTGCGGCGATCGGCGACGGAGCAGAGCACCGTGCGGGAGGCGTGGAAGCGCCCGACGCGGTCGAGGCGGTTCGCCGTCTCCCCCTTCCAGTCGCGATCGACGACGACGATCAGGTTGAGGACCCGAGCGGCGACGAGACGGTCGTTGGCGACGTGGCGCTCATGCAGGAGCCGCCGCAGGGCCTCGTCGATGGCGTCGGGATTGGTGTCGCTCTCGGACCAGACGTCCTCGATCGAGCCCCCGGTGGACGCGGCGCTCGCGCTCACAGGCGTCGCCAGCGCCGGCCGTTCTCCATCAGCTCATCCGCCTCCGCGGGGCCCTGCGAGCCGGATGGGTACTCGGCGACCGGGATCTCCGGGTCGTTCTCCCACGCGGTGAGGATCGGGTCGATGATGCCCCACAGGGCCTCGATCTCGTCGTTGCGCGTGAACAGCGTGGCGTCGCCGCGCATCGCGTCGAGGATCAGGCGCTCGTAGGCCTCGGGCGACTCGGACAGGAACGACGTGCCGTAGCGGAACTCCATGTTCACCGGGCGGATGCGCATCTGCGGGCCGGGGATCTTCGCCCCGAGCGAGACGGACACCCCCTCGTCCGGCTGCACCGTGAGGATGATCTGGTTGGCCTGGACGCCGACCGACCCCTGGCTGCGGAAGGTCAGGTGGGGGACCGGCTTGAGGATCACCGCGATCTCGGTGAGCTTGCGCGACAGGTTCTTGCCCGTGCGCAAATAGAACGGGACCCCGGCCCAGCGCCAGTTGGACACGTGGAGGCGCAGCGCGACGTAGGTCTCGGTCTTCGATCCCTCGGCCACCCCCTCCTCGTCGCGGTAGGCGGGCCGATGGCTTCCGCCGACGACGCCCTCCCCGTACTGGCCCCGCACCGACATCCGCGGTACCTCCTCCGGCGTCGGCGGCACGATCGCCTCCAGGACCTTCAGCTTCTCGTCGCGCAATCGGTTGGCCTCGAAGGCCGACGGAGGCTCCATGGTCAGCAACGCGAGCAGCTGCAGCATGTGGTTCTGGACGAGATCACGCAGCGCCCCGGCGTGGTCGTAGTACCCGGCCCGGCCCCCGACGCCGATGTCCTCGGCGGCGGTGATCTGGACGTGGTCGATGAAGTTCCGGTTCCACACCGGCTCGAACAGCGCGTTGGCGAAGCGCAGCGCCATCAGGTTCTGCACCGTCTCCTTGCCGAGGTAGTGGTCGATGCGGAAGACCTGCTCCTCGTCGAAGTACTCGAGCACCTCGGCGTTGAGCCTGCGCGCTGACTCGAGGTCGTAGCCGAACGGCTTCTCGATCACCACGCGCGTCTCCGCGCCGTCGCACTCGTGCAGCCCGGCCTCGCCCAGCGCCTCGCAGATGACGGGGAAGAACTGGGGTGCGGTCGAGAGGTAGAACACGCGGTTGAGCGTGTCGCCGTGGTGTTCGTCGAACTCGCGCAGCACCTCGGCCAGCTCGCGGTACACGTTTTCGTCGTCGAAGTTCCCGGCGACGTAGCGCGTCTCGCCGATCAGGCCCTCGAGCACGTCGGGGTCGATCTCGCGCCGTGAGTACTTCTCCACCGACTCCCGCAATGTGTCCCGGAAGTCCTCGTCCTCCTTCTCCCGGCGGGCGATCCCCACCAGCTCGAAGTGCTCGGGCAGCGCGCCCTCGTGGGCGAGGTTGTACAGCGCCGGGAGGAGCTTGCGGTGGGCGAGATCGCCGGTGGCGCCGAAGATGACGAGCGCGGTCGGTCCGACGGGCAACCGCTCCAGCCCCTCGGCGAGGGGATTGTCGAGCTCCTCCTCGGATTCGTCGGCCCGAGTCGCCATCAGGCGAGCAGCTTCCTCGCGAGCTCGGCGACGTGATCGGCGGTGATCCCGAAGTGCTTGTAGACCTCAGGCTCCGGCCCTGACTCACCAAAGGTCTCCATGCCGACGAAGCAGCCCTGCTCGCCGATCCACTTGTCCCAGCCGAGCGGGCTCGCGGCCTCGACGGCGATCCGCGCCCAGCACGCCGCCGGCAGGACCTGTTCGCGGTAGGAGTCATCCGCGTGGGTGAACGTGTCCATGCACGGCATCGAGACGACCCGCACCCGCACGTCGTCGAGCTGCTCGGCCGCCTCCAGGCACAGCGACACCTCCGAGCCGGTTCCGATCAGGATCAGCTCAGGCTCGCCGCCCTCGGCGTCCTTGAGCACGTAGGCGCCCCGCTCGATGGCGTCGTCGGGCACCGCGTCGGGATCGAGGATCGGCAGGTTCTGGCGCGACAGCGCAAACGCCGTCGGGGCGTCCTGCGTGGCGATCGCGAAGCGCCACCCGAGCACCGCCTCGTTGGCGTCCGCCGGCCGGACGACGTTGAGACGCGGCATCGCCCGCAGGGCGGCGAGATGCTCAACCGGTTGATGGGTCGGTCCATCCTCGCCGAGGCCGATCGAGTCGTGCGTGTAGACGAAGATCGACGGCAGCTTCATCAGCGCCGAGAGCCTGACGGCACCGCGCATGTAGTCCGAGAACGTGAGGAACGTCCCGCCAAACGCCCGCCACCCGTGGAGGGTCAGGCCGTTGACGATCGCGCCCATCGCGTGCTCGCGGACCCCGAAGCGGAGGTTGCGTCCGCCGAACGCCCCGCGCTCGACGTCCGGGCCGGAGTTGTCGATGTCCGTGTTGTTCGACGTGGCCAGGTCGGCGGAGCCGCCGATCAGCTGCGGCACCGCCTTCGCCGCCCACTGGATGGCCGCGCCCGACGCCTTCCGCGTGGCCATCGGGTCGGTGTCGGACGGATCGAATCGCGGACGGTCCTCGTCCCAGCCCTCGGGCAGCGACCCGCTGGCGAACAGGTCGAGCAGCTTCGCCTCCTCGGGGAACTCCTGCCGGTAGGCGTCGAGACGCTCCTCCCACTCGGCCTGGGCCTCGCCCCCGCGGTCGCAGGTCTGCGCCCGGAAGTGGCTGAGCGCCTCCTCGGGCACGTAGAAGTGCTTGTCGGGATCCCAGCCGTAGAACTCCTTGGCCGCCCGCACCTCGTCCTCCCCGAGCGGCGAGCCGTGAGCACTGGAGGTGTCCTGCTTGTGCGGCGCGCCGTAGCCGATGTGGGAGCGCACCATGATCAGCGAGGGCCGATCGTCGACCGACATCGCGCCGCGGGTGGCCGACTCCAGGCGCTCGAGGGACAGATCCTCGCCGATGTCATCGACGTGCCAGCCGTACGCCTCGTAGCGCTGCGCGACGTCCTCGGAGAACACCGCGGAGGTCGGGCTCGCGAGCTGGATGTGGTTGTTGTCGTAGAACACGATCAGCTTGCCGAGCCCGAGGTGTCCGGCCAGCGAGGAGGCCTCGGAGGCAACGCCCTCCTGCATGTCGCCGTCGGAGGCGATCACGAACGTGTGGTGGTCGACGATCGTGTGACCCTCACGGTTGAGGCGGCTGGCGAGCAGCTCCTCGGCGAGGGCGAGGCCCACAGACATCGAGATCCCCTGGCCGAGCGGCCCCGTGGTGGCTTCGATCCCCGGGGTGTACTTTCGTTCGGGATGGCCCGCGGTGGGCGAGCCGACCTGGCGGAAGTTCTTGATGTCCTCCAGCGTGAGCGGATAGCCGCTCAGGTACAGCGAGGAGTACAGGAGCATCGACGCGTGCCCCGCCGAGAGGATGAAGCGGTCGCGATCGAACCAGTCGGCGTCGCGGGGGTTGTGCTTCATCACGCGCGCGTAGAGCACGTAGGCCAGGGGGGCGAGCGCCATCGGGGTTCCCGGATGCCCCGAGTTCGCCTTCTGCACGGCGTCCATGGACAGGGTGCGGATCGTGTCCACGCACAGGTTGTCGAGCTTCGCGCTGGTCTCGGTCGCCGTCATCTGGGGCTCACTTTGCTGGTTCGGACTATGGGCCGGAGCATACGCAGAAGGTGGTGGCCGTAAACGTCGAGATCGTGAAACCGAACGGACGGCCGCTATCAGCCGAACAGCACCCCGTAGCGCTCGTACTCCTCCACCGGGACGCGCCGGACCTCGGCGACGGCCTCGGCGAGGGAGACCAGGGTGATCTCGGTGGCGTGCAGCGCCGTCATCGTCCCCCACCGCTCGTCGTGGGCGGCATCGATCGCAGCGAGCCCGAGCCGGGTGGCGAGCACCCGGTCGAACGCTGTCGGCGTGCCCCCGCGCTGGATGTGGCCGAGCACGGTCGCGCGCGTCTCGAACCCGGTACGCGACTCGATCTCCCCCTCCAGCGCGTGGCCGATGCCGCCGAGCCGCGGATGGCCGAACTCGTCCTCGCCGCTGGTGGCCACGCTCATCGTGCCCGCGCGCGGCGTCGCGCCCTCGGCGACGACGACGATCGAGAAGTAGCGACCACGCTCGTGCCGGCGGCGGATCAGGCGGCATACCTCGTCGATGTCGAAGGGGATCTCCGGGATCAGGATGACGTCGGCGCCGCCCGCGATCCCGGAGTGCAGGGCGATCCATCCCGCGCTGCGGCCCATCACCTCGACGACGAGGATCCGGTGGTGCGACTCGGCGGTCGTGTGCAGACGGTCGATCGCCTCGGTCGCGACCTGGAGGGCGGTGTCGAAGCCGAAGGTGACATCGGTGGCTCCGAGGTCGTTGTCGATCGTCTTCGGCACCCCGATCACGTTGAGGCCGTCGCCGTAGAGCCGGCTGGCGGCCCCCAGGGTGTCCTCCCCGCCGATCGCGATCAGCCCCGCGAGCTCGTTCGCCTCGAACGTGCGGCGGACCGCCTCGAGCCCGTCCTCGCGCTTGTAGACATTGGTGCGGCTCGAACCGAGGATCGTGCCTCCCCGCGGGAGGATCCCCCGAGTCGACTCGATCGTGAGCGGCGCGTAGCTGTTCTCGAGCACCCCGCGCCAGCCGTCGCGAAACCCGAGTAGCTCAGCGCCGTAGGCATCGATGCCCTTGCGGACGACCGCACGGATCACCGCGTTGAGTCCGGGGCAGTCGCCACCGCCCGTCAGCAGGCCGATGCGCATCGGCGCGAATCCTATGCGCGCCCGCAACCTACACCTGTGTAGGCTTTCCGCCGTGAGGGGCCCGCGGCTGAACCGCCGGACGATCGCCAGTGCCGCCGGCGCGGGCTTCGCCGCCTCGGCCGGCGCCTACGCCCTCCAGCGCCGCCACCTCGCCGCGATCGCGGCCGATCCGGCCAACGACCGCCTGAGCGATCCTCCGCGGGGCCGGCCGCTCAGCGCCACCTCGGCCGACGGCACCAGGCTGCACATCGAGATCTTCGGAGATGACGGTGCACCGGCGATCGTGCTCGCACACGGCTGGACGGAGGAGCTCGCGTACTGGACGCTGGTCACCCCACGGCTGCTCGAGCAGGGCTTTCGCGTGTGCGCCTACGACCTTCGCGGCCACGGCGAGAGCGAGCCCGGAGTGAACGGCGACTACTCCATCGACCGCTTCGGAGAGGACGTACAGGCGGTGCTCGACGCGGTCGCCCCCGCGGAGCGGCCCCTGCTCGCCGGACATTCGCTCGGGGCCATGTCGATCTGCGCCTGGGCCGAGCACCATCCGGTGGCCGAGCGCGTGAACGCCGTCGCGCTGCTCAACACGGGCGTCGGCAAGCTCGTCGCCGAGAGCCTCCTCGTTCCCGTCCCGTGGCTGGCCAACCTGCTCAACCGCACCCCGCTCAGCCGAGGTGTGCTCACGGCGCGCGGCGGCGTCCCGAAGTTCTCGACGCCGGTCTCGGACGCGATGATCCGCTACACCGCCTTCGGGCCGACGGCGACACCGGCCCTGGTGGCGTTCTACGAGCGGATGCTCGTCGCCTGCCCGTCCGACGTGCGCGCCGACGTCGGCCTCGCGCTCACCGACCTCGAGCTCGATCACGCCGTTCCGCGCATCGTCGTCCCGACCCTCGTCCTGGCCGGCGAGAACGACCGCCTCACCCCGCCGCGCCATGCCGAACGGATCGCGGAAGCGCTGCCCGGCCCGAAACGACTCCTCATCCTGCCGCGGACCGGTCACATGAGTCCGCTCGAGCGCCCGGACGAGATCGCCGACGCCCTCGCCGAGCTCGCCGTGAGCGCGGGCGTGGGCGCCGCCACGGCCACCGCCTGAACCGTCGCGCGGCACCGCAACGGCCGTCCCGGACCCGACCCGATCAGATTGCCCCTACTCCGGACGGGGTAGCGAAACATCGTGGCTGAGCTCACGGGAGCCCGGCAGGGAAGAAGGAACTCGATGGCTGCGATTCCGATACCGAGCGAAGCCTGCAAGCTCCTCCTGGAGGATCCGGACCTGGCCGACGCCGTCGCGCCCGAGCGCCGCGCCCAGGCGATCGAGGACCTGAGCTCGACGTGCCTACGAGCACCCGCCGGTCCGTGGCACGTCCCGCCACCCGAGCAGGAGGCGCTCGGCCTGCTCGTGCTGGAGGGCGTGCTGCTGCGGCACGTCGAGATCGACGGGCGATTCGGGCTCGAGCTGCTCGGCGAGACCGACGTGCTGCGACCCTGGCAGGGTGCCGACGCGCCGATGCTCGATCTCCACGACGAATGGTCGGTACTCACCCCCGCCCGGCTCGCTTGGCTCGACGCTCGGCTGACGCGCCAGCTCTCCCGTTACCCGGAGATCGCCAACCGGCTCTTCGAGCGGATCATGCGGCGCTCGCGCCATCTCGCCACCAACATGGCCATCGTCCATCAACCTCGCGTCGACACGCGACTGCACCTGCTGCTCTGGCACCTCGCGGGGCGCTGGGGCCGTGTCCGGCGTGACGGCGTGTTTCTTCCCCTGAAGCTCACCCACTCGCTGCTCGCGGACCTCGTCGCCGCGCGGCGGCCGACCGTGACCAGCGCGCTGTCGGACCTTGCCCGCCGCGGGCTCGTTCGCCAGGCCGACGACGGCTGGATGCTGTTCGGGCCGGCGCCCGCGCTCGACGCAGGGGGAATCGAGCGTTCGAGCAACGTCACCGGGCTCGCTTTGGCCCAGGGCGCCCAGCGGGTCTGAGCCCCGGGGCACGAATCCGCGCGGACCGGCAGGACCCCCGGGTCGGCAGATAGGATCGGCGCCGTGCACCTCGACCCCTACATCGTTTTGGGGAGTGGGGTCGTCGGACTGCTTGTGGGAATGACTGGCGCCGGGGGCGGGGCGTTGATGACGCCGATGCTGATCCTGCTGTTCTCCGTCAAGCCGTCGTCGGCGATCTCCAGCGATCTCGTCGCCGCCGTGGTGATGCGTCCGATCGGTGCCGGAGTGCACCTCCGGGCGGGAACGGTCAACCTCCGGCTCGTGCGCTGGATGGTGCTCGGATCGGTTCCGTCGGCGTTCCTCGGGGCCTACCTCCTGCACCTGCTCGGCGAATCGAGCTCGGCCCAGATCAACATCGAGAAGGCGCTTGGCGCGGCGCTGCTCGTCGGCGCCGGCGCGATGGTGCTGCGCTTCGTGCTCGACCGCCGGGGGGGTCATGAGCGGACGGCCTCGATCGGCTCGATCGTGGCGCGTCCCCTCCCCACCGTCGCCATCGGCGTGATCGGCGGGGTGATCGTGGGGATGACGTCGGTCGGCTCCGGCTCGCTGATGATCGTGTTTCTGCTGTTCCTCTACCCGACGCTGTCCGCCAAGGAGATGGTCGGCACCGACCTCACGCAGGCGGTCCCGCTCACCCTGGCCGCCGCGCTCGGGGCTATCGCCTTCGGGCATGTGGAGTTTGGCGTCACCGCGTCACTGATCATCGGCAGCGTGCCCGCAGTGCTGATCGGTTCGCTCGTGTCCTCCAGCGTGCCCGACCGCTTCATACGCCCCGTGATCGCGTTCGTCATCCTCGCTTCGGGCCTCAAGTACATCGGGTTGAAGACCCAGACGCTGGGCTGGACGCTGTGCGTGGTGCTCGCCGCCGCCGCGGTGGCCTATCTCGTCGTCATGCAGCCGTGGAAGATCGTGACGGCGGTGCCGGCCGACGACCGGGCATCGTCCGAGCCCGCCGACGCAGCGGACGTCGAGCCCGTCGCCTAGTGTGCGCCAGCCGCGGCCCGGCCCGCCGCCCAGGCGCGGCCTCGGCCCGCCGCCCAGGCGCGGCCTCGGCCCGCCGCCCAGGCGCGGCCTCGGCCCGCCGCCTCACAGATCGGCGACGATCACCGGGGCGCTCGTGGGATGGATGCTGCCCCCGAGCGGCTCGGCGGTGACCAACACCGCGGTGACGCCCGACAGGCTCGCCGGCAGGGCCACCTCAGTGGCGCCGGACCGCCGCACGTCGAACAGGGCGTCGGTGGGAATCGGGGGACCTCCGCGCCGGGACAGCCAGACCTCGTAGATCTTGCCCGCCGGCGGCTGCGGCATGTGCTCGACGATGAGCTCGCCCCGGCTGCCGCTCACCTGTAGCCGCGCTGCCGCGGCGGGAATGCTCACATGGGCGGAGACGACCCGGTTGGGGGAGCTCCCGCCACTCAGCGCGACTGCCACGACCACGGCGGCCACGGCCAGGCCGGCGGCCACGGGCGCGAGCACCCGGGGGGTCGTGAGCCACGGCAGCGAGATCCGCCCGCGGGCGCGCGGCGCCGCCCTGCCGCCGATCTCGGCGAGCACCGCACGCCGTAGGGTCGCCGGCGCGGCGAGCGGGGGCACGCTCAGCGGAAGCGCGGCGACGCCCTGGCTCAGGCGCTCCAGCTCCGCCGTGCACTCGGCACATTCCTCGAGGTGGGCGGCCAGATCGCGCACCTCCGACTCCTCGAGCGCGCCGAGGGCGTAGGCGGCGACCTCGTCCACCGGGTGATCGCCGCCGGTCATGACGTGCGTCATAGCACCGATCCCTCCAATTGAGCAAGCGAGCCGCGCAGTTTCGTGAGCCCGAGCCGCATCCGTCCCTTCACGGTGCCGGACGGTAGCGCGAGCATCTCGGCGATCTGCTGGTGGGTGAAGCCCCCGAAATACGCCAGCTCGATCACCCGCCGCTGCTCCTCCGGAAGCTCGTTGAGGGCATCGCGGACCTGGCGTGCCTGCTCCCGCCGGCCGACCTCGACGTCGGTCACCTCCGCCGCCGGCAGGCGCTCGACGGCGCCGTCGTCCCGAACGGTGCGCCGGTCGTGGACGGAGCGGCTGCGGAACGAGTCGATGGCCCGGTTGCGCACCACGCCGAGGACGAGCGAGCGCAGCGTGCCCCGCCGGGCGTCGAACCGGCCCGCTGTGCGCCACAGCGACACGAACGCCTCCTGGACGATGTCCTCGGCGATCGACCGCTGGCCACACATCCGGTACGCGAGAGAGAAGGCGGCATCGCCGTGACGATCGAAGATCACCTCGAAGGCCAGCGCGTCACGCTCGCCGGCGACGAGACCCATCAGCTCCTCGTCGGCGAGATCGCGCAGTTTCGCGCGACGGGTGAGTCGGGCAGGCCCGCGCATCGAGCAGATCTAAACATGCCGCCAGCCGTGACGTTCCCCCAATCGGCGAGATCCCCAACCGCTGCCGACGGGCGAGGGCCAGCGGCTATGATCGCCACGTCACGGGGAGTGGCGCAGTCTGGTAGCGCACCCGGCTGGGGGCCGGGCGGTCGCAGGTTCAAATCCTGTCTCCCCGATGCTGTGCCCGAGGTGGTGGCGGCTGGTTGGCTACATCAGCCGGGAGGCCGGCCGCGCAAACCTCCGATGAGTGCGGCTCCGGCCACAGGCTCATCCGCGCCGGCGCGAAACCGCAAAAGCGCGTGCGACGCGTCTCGGATCCTTCACCAGCGGCCAAATCCGGTTCGGATCGTCGATCACGCGGCGGACCTTGGCGCCGAGCGTGTCTCGGCGCTGGATCTCGGCGAGAACCCATGGCTGTCCCATCCAATCGGTCCATGGGAGGAGTTGGTCACCGATCAGGCGGAACACGCTGGTCTGGCCGAACTGGCACTCGAGCGACCACCTGCCGCGCTCGGCGAGCAGGAACTCATGAAGGATCCCGCACGTCGGGAGGTGGATGTCATCGACGACCAGCAGACCGTCGATGCGAAGCTTCCGCGCCAGATAGAGCCAATCGACGAACGGCACAGGAAACGCGTGCCCTCCGTCGATCAGCGCGAGGTCATATTGGCCGTCGAGCGCGGGGAGCACGACCGTCGAGTCATCGATGATCGAGGTGGCGCAATCCGCCGAGAAGCCCCGCTCGGCACACCACTGACGAGCGCGCTGATGCTCGTCGACATTCGGGGAGATCATCGTGTGCTCACTGCCACGAAGGATGAACACGATGCTGCTGATACCGCACCCAGTCTCGATCGTCCGCCATTCGGGCCGGACCACGCCGGCCAGCCATCGCATCGCCTGCTGCTCCAGCGGCCAGGACTCAGTGCCTCCCATGTGCAGACGCGGCGGAGTGGCCAGCAACTCCTCGACCGCCTCATCCGGGGTCATCATCGGCGCGCGCCCTTCGGTCATCAGTCCCCGTTGAGACATAGCCTCTTGTCGAGTCACGTTTGCCGGTCGGCGGCAAGTCTATCCCCGTCGGATGCACTCGGAGCTCGCCCTTGCCCAGGCTGAGAGTGATCGCGTCTGTTGCGATCCGCGCGATCGCGCCAATCGGAATCGGCCCGGCCAACTAGTAGCCGCGCGGCAGCGTGATCTCGAAGCGTGAGCCCTCGCCGGGCCGCGAGATGACGGTCGCAGCGCCGCCGTGAGCTTCGGCGATCGAGGCGACGATCGCGAGTCCGAGGCCGCTGCCGTTGGTGCGGGGGGCCGCGTCGCCGCTGCCGGGTGGCGTGCCGCGATAGAAGCGTTCGAAGATGTGTGCGGCCTGCTCCGGGTCGATACCGGGGCCGTTGTCGATCACCGCCAGGACGGCCACCTGATCGCGGACGCCAACCTCGATCCGGACTGGTGCGTGCGCCGGCGTGTGCACCTGGGCGTTCTCGAGCAGGTTGGCGACGATCTGTTGCAACCGAGGCTCATCGCCCATCACCACCACTGGATCCTCGGCAACGACCGTGATCGACCGCGCCGGGTCTCGCACCTGCGCATCGTCGGCTGCTTGACGAGCGATCATCGTCAGATCTGTGCGGGTCAGTGCGAGCGGCCGCTGCTCGTCGAGGCGGGCGAGCAGCAGCAGATCGTCGATCAGTCCCGCCATGCGCGTCGCCTCCGATTCGATCCGTGAGATCGATTTCTCCAGATCTTCGGGGTTGTGTCTGGCCCCCCGCCGCAACAGCGCCGCGTAGCCCCGGATCGACGTCAGCGGCGTGCGCAGCTCATGCGACGCGCTCGAGACGAACCGTCGCAGTTGCGCCTCGGAGTGATCCCGGCACGCGAACGCGTCCTCCAGGCGCTCGAGCATTCCGTTGAGCGCCAGACCGAGCCGACCGATCTCGCTGCCCTCCTCCGCCGGAGACAGCCGCACATCCAGATCACCGTGCGCGATGGTGCCGGCGACCTCGGAGATCCGCTCGAGCGGTCGAAGTCCCCGTCGCAACAGTCCGAACGTCGCCACGGCAAGCATGGCGAGGAGCCCGGCGGCGATCAGCAACTCGATTTCCAGAAGACGATGGAGCGTCGCGTTGACGTCATCGATCGAGACCGCCACGATGAGCACACCGGCAGAGGCCGGCAGCGAGCTGACCAGCACGCGGTAGCGGCCCGCTCCGCTGACCGCCGGCAGGTCGAACCGCAGCGCCGGCTCGCGTCCCGGAAGGCCGGCGCGGGACGCCGGCGGTGGATGGAGCACAAGGGGCAGGCGCGGCGCTGGACTGGCCCCGCTGAGCGAACTCGGATCGTGCAGCGCGATGACCTGCCCGGCAGCGTTACGAATCTCGACGAAGGCCGCCAGCGGCGCGTCCCGGTTCAGGGTCGTCGTGTCGATCGTGCCGGTATGCGACTGGAGCAGATCATGACCAACCCCCGCCCGGGCCGCCATCAGCTGCTGGTCGACGCGGTCGAACAGGAAAGCCCGCAACGCCAGATAGGTGCCGCCGCCGGCGGCAAGCAGCCCGAGGGCCGTCATCACCAGCACGCCCGCCAGCAACCGGGCACGCAGCGACATCAGCCCTGCGGTGAGCGCAACGTGTACCCGAACCCCCGCACCGTCTGGATCAGCGGCGGCTCTTCCACGTCGACCTTCTTGCGCAGGTAGCTGATGAACGTCTCGACCACGTTGCCGTCCCCCCCGAAGTCGTATTGCCAGACGTGATCGAGGATCTGGGCCTTCGACAGCACCCGGCCGGCGTTCAGCATCAGAAAGCGCAACAGCCGAAACTCGGTCGGGGTCAGCGAGATGCCCCGTGTCCCGCGCGCGACCTCCAGCCGATCCTCGTCGAGCACCAAATCGGCGTACCGAAGCACGCCCGACGTCGCCGGCGCCGCGGCGAGGTTGTTCCGCCGGACCATCGCCCGAACCCGGGCAATCAGCTCGTCGAGACTGAACGGCTTGGCGATGTAGTCATCCCCGCCGACCGTCAGCCCCGCGATCTTTGTCCTCGATCGCGTCCCTGGCAGTGAGAAAGATCACCGGCACCCAGATGTTCTCCGCACGCATCCGGCGCACGACCTCCAGACCGTCGATGTCCGGCATCGTCACATCGAGGATGACCAGCTCCGGCCTCGACTCGCGGACGGCGCGCAGCGCCCCGCGACCATCCTGAGCGCTGCTGACGTCGAACCCCTCATAGCGCAGCCCGAGCGACACCAGCTCGGTGATGTTCCGCTCGTCATCAACGACCAGCACCCGCGTCCGATCTTCGGTCGTGCTCGCTGTTGCGGACATCACGCGGGTAGCTTGGCACCCGCACCTGTGGACTAGCTGTGCACACGCTGTGCAACCCGGCCTGCCTCACCTTCGCGCCGCCCGGGTGCGCGGCGACCCGGCACTTGACGCCGTTTGCCCGCGTCCTAACCACTCATACCCTGCTGCTGTGCTCGCGCCGTTGTCGCGGGTCACTCACCGTGAGAACACTCTCCAGTTACCACTGCGCAGAAGGCTCATGACCGACGAACACCCCACCCCGACCGACCACGAACCCACCACCCGCGCAGACCGCCAACGCTCACCACACGCCCACCAACCAGCCCGTCGCGTGGCGATCATCAGGACCCACGGGCCGCGCTTCGCGCTCCTCGTGGCCCCCGCCGCGCTCGTGCCGACGCATCCGTGATGCTCGGCCCACCCCGCCGCAAGACCAGAGACCTCCCCGAAACCCAGATCTGACAGGAGGAACCGATGGCATTGTTCACCCCACCACCCACGATTGCGGAGCTCATCGATTTCAGCGACAGCGGCGGCCAGGTCGTCGCGAGCTATCCCCGGTACAGCGAGGCCCAGCACGCCATCGACCGATTGGCCGATGCCTCGTTCCCCGTGCAGGAGAGCGAGATCGTCGGGCGCGACCTGCGTCTGGTCGAACGGGTCACCGGTCGCTTGACGGATGGGCGCGCGGCGGCGGCAGGCGCCGCCAGCGGCGCCTGGTTCGGATTGTTCATCGGGCTGCTCGTCGGCCTGTTCACGTTCGCCCCGGCGTGGCTCGGGCTCGTCCTCGGAGGGGTGCTGATCGGCTCCCTCTGGGGCGCCGTATTCGGCCTCCTCGCTCACAGGATCGGAAGCGGACGGCACGACTTCGCGTCCCTGCGTTCTCTCGCCGCCAGCCGCTACGACGTGGTGGTCGCCGACGCGTACGCCGATCGCGCCCGCCAGCTGCTCTCCCGACTGGCTTGACCGGCTGAGACCCCCACAAGCCCGGACCATCGACCAATCCGCAGGGGACAACCATGGCGACGAACCTCACCTATCCCGCCGTCCAGGCGCGAATGGACGAGCTGCGCCCCGCGGCCCGACGGCACCGCGCTCCCGAGAGACGCGAGCGCCGCGGGTACGAGGCACGCGTCCGCCTGATGATCAGGCGCGCGCCGCCCCGGCCGGCCACTCACCCAGCACGGAGGATTCCCCTCCCCAGCCCCCAGTAACGCACGACTGACGCTGAGCGGCAGATCGCGGGGTGCGCCTCGACCCGCGGGCCGAGGCGCGCGAGCGACGGAAAGGGAGGTGCCGCGGCTCATCTCCGACCTCTGGGTGCGTCCTCACCCGAGTCGATCGCGAGATGCGCAAAGACGCTTGCGCCCGGCCTGGGTGCTGCCGATATAGGTGCATGATGAGCGTTCGGGCGCGAGGCGTCATCACGATCATTGTGTGTGCCTGGCTGGGCGTGATGGTCGCGGCTGCCGGAGTCCTGGCGGCGTCGCAGGCTCACGCTCGCCACGAGGCTGTCCAGCGACTCGAGGCACGGGTGGCATCGGGCGCGGAGTTCTCCTCGCTGTATGTCAACGACATCCTCGCTCGTGAGCGCAACCAGGCCGCGACCTGGCTGACCGGTCGGGCGACGCCCCTCGGCCTCGACCGCGCGGCGGGGGCGGTGGGTTTCAGCGCGTCGGTCTTGCTTGGTCGCCGTGGACAGGTGTTGCAGGCGGTTCCTAGTCGGCCCGGGCTCGTGGGTCACGTGATCACCGGCAGGTATCCCCAGCTGGCGGCGGCGCTCGCCGGAAGGGCCGCCGTCTCGAACGTCGGGCCGGAAGCGGCTCTGGGAAACCCTGTCGTCGCGTTCGCGGTGCCGTTTCAGACCCCTTCAGGACGGCGGGTGTTCAGCGGCGCGTTCAACGTCTCGAGGACCCCGCTGGGTGCCTACATGAGTCACGTGATCGTCATCTCCAGCCGACGGGTCTATCTCGTCGACGCGGCCGGGAACGTGATCGCCAGCAGCGGAGCGCATCTCCCCGGACGCGAGACGCTCGGGCAGACCAATCCCCGTCTCGCCCGCGCGCTCGCCACCGCGTCGTCCGGCTCCTACGCCTCGGCGCACGGCGGCCAAGTCTTCGTCAGCGTCCCGGTCTCGGGCACCCCGTGGCGGCTGGTGGCCGCCGTCTCCCAGAGTCAGCTCTACGCCTCGGCAGACGGATTCCGGTGGCTGGCATGGCTGGCCCTCGCGGGCTGGGCGGTCGCCGGTCTCCTCATCGTCCTGCTGGGCTCCCGGCTGCAGCGCAGCCGCGAGCGCTTGAGCCGGCTGAACAGCGAGCTCGATCGCCTGGCCCGTGTGGACGCCCTCACCGGCGCGAGAAACCGCCGTGACATCGAGGAGAGGCTGCACGCGGAGCTGAGCGCAACCCGCCGCCACCACACGAGCCTTGCCGTGCTGCTGATCGATATCGACCACTTCAAGCACGTCAACGACACACAGGGCCATCAGGCCGGAGACGCCGTCCTCTCGGCCACGGTGAACACGATCGGATCGATGCTCCGGGCAGAGGATTCCCTGGGCCGCTGGGGGGGCGAGGAGTTCCTGGTCGTGCTCCCCCAGACCGACGCCGACGGCGCCCTCGCGATCGCCGAGCGCATCCGCGCCCAGGTAGCGAGACCCGGGTCCGCGAGTGGCGACGAACGAGACACGGTCACGGTGACCATCGGCGCGGCCACGTGGACGGGTGGTGGAGTCGACGACCTGATCAGCAGCGCCGACCACGCCCTCTACGCGGGCAAGGCCGCCGGACGCAACAACGTGCAGCTCGCCAGCGCCGAACCCCACGACGAACGACTCGACGGGCAGCCCGCGCAGCCGATCATCCCGTTCTGAGCGACGCGCGCCACCGTATGGCGCCGATGCACGCCCATCAGACCCCAACCGTTCGCCCGAGGGCCCGGCGTGGGGCCTGATTGGCCTGACAGGCCCACGAGCCCCCACGCCGGCGAGATCTGCGGCCGGATGGGATGCGATGGGCGTGATCGATCGCGATGTCGCGGCGTCACGGTAGTCACGGAGTCACGGCGTCACGACGTCAAGGCGTCAAGGCGTCACGGCGTCGCGGTAACGGGACGGCAGGGCGCGGCGTCCGATGCAGGGTGCGGGGGCAGCCGGCGCCACCCGCCGCCGGGCACGTGCATTTCGTCCCAAGCGGTTTGCTCCGCGGCGAGCGTGGGGCGAAACGCACGTCCACGGGGTATTCGCCCCCACGCATTCGCCAGAGCGGAACGAATGGGGGCACACGCGCCCGAGGCGCAGGTGCCCCCACCCGACCAGGAGCCTGGCGGCGCGCGACCGTCGGGCAACCCGAGCCGACCGGCTGGGCCCGTTCGGTCGCAGAGATCTCCCACCTCCCCGGCGGCCTCCTATAGCTTGGCCGTCGACCGGGGGCGCAGTGTCAGTTCGCCTCCGTCCGGGCACCGGCAACTCGCCACGATGGAGGAATCGCATGACACCTATCGCACAGCTCGATCCTGAGTTCGCGTTCAGGGGGACCGAAGGTGCTGTCGACGAGATGGTCTTTGAGACCGCGGGGGTGAGCGATCCCCTCGGGCCCCTCGCCCTGTTGCCGGGCCCCGGGGATCAGCCGGGTGTCTGGGTCGGGCATGGGTTCAACACGATCTGGCGCCCGCATCGCGCCTCGACCGGGCAGGACAGATTCCTGGAGCTCAACCTCACCGACGACAAGCTCGTGTTCACCAGGATCAACGGCAAGATCCCGAACCGGGGGCTTGCGATGCCGGACATCGACCTGTTCGGGGTCACCTACATGCAGCAGATCAACGAGGCCGGCTCGCCGACCGCCGGCCTACACGCCGAGCCCGGGATCTGGGCCAGCGTGCCGCACACCACAGACCCGGCCGAGCCGCCCACCGTGGTCCGCATGGCCTCGATCCCGCACGGCACCGTCGCCCTGGCGCAAGGGACCTCGCAGGTCATCGGCGGCGGTCCCCAGACGATTCCCGACAACAACATCCTCCCGTTCTTCTTCGGTCAGCCCGAGCCCGGGAACGGTGCCTTCCACAACGTCGCGCTCACCTTCCCCGAGCTCGATCTGTCGATTGGGACTCAGTTCCGCTCCAGGCCGGCCGGGGTCACGCAGGACATGGTCAAGAACCCCAACAGCGTCCTGCAGACGGCGCTTCAGGAATCGCTGCAGGGAACGACGATGAAGGGCCGCACCTTTCTTCACGTCTCGACGACGAACACCATCATCAAAGGTGGCGGCGGCACCGCCAACACGGCGTTCCTGGCCTCCAGCCACAACCCACCCGAGGGCAACGCCAGAGCCGCCCGCGTCGAGGCCACCTTCTGGATCGAGACGATCGCCGGGACCGGCGGCCGACCTGACACCCATCAGCTCCAGTACACCCAGCTCGTCATGCTCGATTTCAACGGCATCCACTGGCCGCACGTCACCGTCGGGACACTCGTCAAGCAGTGACGGTCGAGGACGGCGCGCCGGCGACGGCCGATGCACGGCGCGATTCGTCGGCGCAGCGAGACGATGGCGGCCGGAGGCGCCATTCGCAGGCTGACGCCGCCCCCCACCATGCATACGGCTCAGCGACAGCCCGAGGACGGCACAATCAGGGCAGGTGCCTGCGCCGCTTCGTCTCCGAGGAGAGCGATGTCCGTCATGTCCGCCACGTCCGTCCGCCGTCTTCTGATCCTCGTGCCACTGATGGCGGCGCTGATCGCGTGGGCGGGCCGACCGGCCACCGCCCAGGCCGCGCCCGCCTACGCCTCGCTCGACCAGCCGGGTCCGGCGCTCGACGTGCCGATCGCCCAGCTCCGGGCCTCGCTGGTGTGCGAGCCGGGCGTCGCGGACGCCAAGGAGGAGCCGGTGCTGCTCAACCCGGCGACGGGGGTCACCGCGGCGCAGAACTACTCGTGGGACTACGAGCCGGCGCTGCAGAAGCTCGGCATCCCGTGGTGTGCGTACACGGCGCCGAACGCGACCCTGAACGACATCCAGACCTCCGGCGAGTATCTCGTCTACGCGATCCGCACCGAATACGCGATGGCGCACCGGAAGATCGCCATCCTCGGCCACAGCCAGGGGGGCATGTCGATGCGCTGGGCGCTGCGCTTCTGGCCCGACACGCGCCACATGGTCGCCGACGTCGTCGGCTTCTCGGGCTCCAACCACGGCACGACGGTGCTCACCCCACAGATCTGCGAGGCGGAGGGCGGGTGCCCGCCGGCCGACTGGCAGCAGATCTACGAGTCGAACTTCATCCGCGCCCTCAACTCGGGGGCCGAGACGTTCGCCGGCATCTCCTACACCGAGATCTGGACTCACACCGACGAGGTCGTCCAACCGAACGGGTCGGCGGCCACGGCGAGCGCGGCCCTCCACAGCGGCGACGGGCAGATCACCGATGTCGCCACCCAGGACATCTGTCCGGGCGACAACGACGAGCACCTGGCGATCGGCACGATCGATCCGGTGGCCTACGCGCTGGCGATCGACGCCATCACCCATCCCGGGCCGGCCGACCCGGCCCGGGTCTCGAAGACGGTGTGCTCTGAGGCCTATCAGCCGGGGGTCGATCCGCTCACGGTGAACACGTACCTGCAGATCCTGGAGGGCGCCCCCACCCTCGGCGCCGTGGAGGTCGGGCCGCTTGCCCCGGCCACGAGCGGCGCGCCGCTGGTCCAGGCCGAGCCGCCGCTCGACTGCTACGTGTTCGCCGCCTGCGCCGCCACCGACCGGCTGCGCCTGCAGGTGTCCCCCCGTCATGCCGTCCTTCGTCGTCGCGTCCGGCTGCACATGCGGGTCACCGTCGACGTCGCCGGAGTCGTCTCACCCGTGCCCGGGGCGGTGCTCTACGTCGGCAACGGGCGCCGGCTGACGACCAACGCCAGCGGCCGCGTGTCGACCACGCTCGCCTTCGGGCGCGCGGGGGCGCGCCGCGTCGTCGCGACATCCCCCGAGTACCGCTCGGCCACCGTGCGCGTCCGCGTGAGGAAGCGCCGGCGCGGGCGGCGTGATCATCGCTCGCGAACGCCGTAGTACCCGCGATGGACCGCTTGCCCCTCCGGGTGCTCGCGCCGTGGATTCTCGCCGCGCTCGCGTTGACGGCCGCCTGCGCCGGCTGCGGACGCGTGGCGGGGACGGCCTCCACCTCCGGCCCCACCCACCCCCCGGTCCGGTCCGCCGGAATCGTCCGGATCGCCCACGCCGCCCGCGCCGCCGGCCGGGGACGCGCCGGCGCGCTCGCCCGCGATCGCTGGCACCTCCACGCCCGCTCGCCGCTCGGGACCCGCTTCGGGCCGATCGTCGTGTGGACCGGTCATGAACTCCTGGAGCTCGGGGGTACTGCCGGCGGGCGGCTCGGCGGTGCGCCGCGCGACAGCGGAGCGGCCTACGACCCCGTGCGATCGCGCTGGCAGCGCGTGGCCGCGGCTCCGGCGTCGGTGTTGCCGGCCGACGCCGCATCCGTGTGGACGGGCACCGAGGAATTCGTGTTCGGAGGCCCGACCCTGCCCCACACGAAACCCACGGACGTGGCCGGCCTGTACGAGCCCACGACCAACCGGTGGACGGTGACGAGCCCGGCGCCGCTCTCGCCGCTCGTGCAGACGGTGGCCGTATGGAACGGTTCCCAGGTGATCCTTGCGGGCGTCACTCAGGATGAGGAGCATCTGCAAGCGGCGTCGTTCACCCCCGCGACAGGACTCTGGCAGCGACTGGAGCCGCCGCTCTCCGCGGCCCACCCCCCGCAGTCGATCGCGATGGTGGCGACCGACGCTGGCGTGCTCCTGTGGTCGCTGTGGGGCCGGGCCCGGCCGCTCGGTCATCACAGCTTCCAGGAGCTCTCGGGCGTCGATGTGCTCCGCCTGAGCGGCTCGGACCGGTGGGCCAACGTGACCGGATCCTGGCCGCAGCACGAGACCGTCGATCAACCCGTGTTCACGGGGACCCGCGTGCTGCTGGCGCCGGATCAGATCTGGTGCGGCGAATGCTCGCCACCGGCGTCCACAGACACGCACGGCAGAGAGGTCGACCCGCACAGCCTGCGGATCACCGCGCTTCCGCACGGTCCCCTCGATGACATCGGTCCGCAGATCGTGTGGACCGGGTCGGCGGAGATCTCGCTCGAAGTCGGCGGCGAGATCTCAGGCCGCGGGATCGACATCCGGCCCGGCGACATCGCCTTCTGGAACCCGGCCACCGGCCGCTGGCGAGAGGGAGCGCGCGCGCCACTCGCCCCCGGGGGCGCACCGGCGGTGTGGGACGGCCGCGCGCTGCTCTTTCTCGCCCAGGGGGGGCGGCTGCTCGCGTACGGCCCGTGACGCGGATGACCGGCGAGCAGCGGGCAATCGCGCGCTTTACGCGGATCTTGCGCGCGCGCGTTCTACAATGTCCGCGAACGGCGGCCTCGGACACGCGCCCGAGCCGCTGAGACGGTACCGCGCAGCGGTGGTGATGGTCGTGTAGCGATGGAGCCGGAAAGCTCGGCGCGCCCCCGCACCGCTCAGCCATCGCGGCGGGGATCGCAGCGGATCCTCCCGTGGTACCGGTCACGTCAGCCGACCCGACGCATACCATCAACTCTTTCCAGCACTGCGGCATGACACGAGCGCGAGACACACTAGAACCGACCAAGGGAGATTCCTTGCGCATCCTGATTCTCGGTGGAGACGGCTTCTGCGGCTGGCCCACGTCCCTCCACCTCTCCGCCGGCGGACACGACATCGCGATCGTCGACAACCTCGCGCGCCGCAACGCCGACGTCGAGCTGGAGGCTGACTCGCTCACGCCGATCAAGCCGATCGGCGCGCGCCTCGCCGCGTGGCGTGAGATCAGCGGCAAGGAGATCCCGTTCCATCGCCTCAATGTCGCTGAGGACTACCCCGAGCTCGTGAGCCTGCTGCGTGAGTTCCAGCCCGAGGCGGTCGTCCACTTCGCCGAGCAGCGTGCCGCGCCGTACTCGATGAAGAGCTCCTGGCACAAGCGCTACACGGTCACCAACAACGTCAACGCCACCCACAACCTGCTCGCCGGCCTCGTCGAGGCGGGGCTCGACACCCATGTCGTGCATCTCGGCACGATGGGCGTCTACGGCTATGGGACCGCCGGGGTCAAGATCCCCGAGGGGTACCTTCGCGTGCGCTTCGAGAACGACGAGGGCGTCGAGGTGGAGCAGGAGATCCTCTACCCGGTCAACCCGGGCAGCGTCTACCACATGACGAAGACCCAGGACCAGCTGCTGTTCGCGTTCTACAACAAGAACGACGCGATCCGAGTCACCGATCTGCACCAGGGCATCGTCTGGGGCACCCAGACCGAGGAGACCCGGCTCGACGATCGGCTCATCAACCGCTTCGACTACGACGGCGACTACGGCACGGTGCTCAACCGCTTCCTCATGCAGGCCGCCGTCGGCTACCCCCTCACGGTCCATGGCACCGGAGGTCAGACGCGGGCGTTCATCCACATCCAGGACACCGTCCGCTGCATCCAGCTGGCGATCGAGAACCCGCCGTCTCATGGCGACCGGGTCCGGGTGTTCAACCAGATGACCGAGTGCCACCGCGTCCGGGATCTCGCCAAGCTCGTCGCGAGCCTGACCGATGCCGAGATCGACTACGTCGACAACCCGCGCAAGGAGGCGGCGGAGAACGAGCTCTACGTCGAGAACCGCCAGCTCGTCTCGCTGGGCCTCGATCCGATCCGCCTCAAGGACGACCTCCTCACCGAGGTGACCGAGATCGCCCGCAACTACGCCGACCGCTGTGACACCTCGAAGATCCCCTGCAGCTCGAAGTGGATCCAGACCGAGGTGCACGAGCCCGAGCCCGCCACCACAGCCTGACACCGGCGCTCCTCCGACGGCTCGGACGCGATATGTCCGAGCCGTCGAGCGCCGCGCGATCCGCTCGGTCACGCCACCCGCCGGCCGTCCCGACGGTAGGATCGACGCGTGCCCGATCGGCTGTGGTTCACCGACGACGATGAGGCCAACACGCTCATCGCCCAGGACCCGATGGCGCTGCTCGTCGGGTTCGCGCTGGACCAGCAGGTGACCGTTCAGAAGGCGTTCACCGGTCCGTTGGTGCTGCGCGAGCGCCTCGGCACCCTCGATCCGCACCGTATCGCCGAGGCTGACCTGGAGCCGATCTTCCGCCAGCGGCCGGCGATCCACCGCTTCCCCGGCGCGATGGCCCGGCGTGTCCACGACCTCGCCGAGCACATCGCGGAGCGCTATGACGGTGACGCCGGCCGGGTCTGGGACGAGGCCGCCGATGCGGGCGAGCTGCGCGCCAACCTGGCGGCGCTTCCCGGCTTCGGCGAGATGAAGGTCACCTCGCTCGCCGCCGTCCTCGCCCGGCGCTTCGGTCTCACGGCGGCCGAGGAGCTGGTCCCGGCGCACCCCACGCTCGGAGACGTCGACTCCGCCGAGGCGCTGGCCGACTACCAAGCGGGCAAGCGCGCATCCAAGCTCGCGCGACGTCAGGCCGCAGTCCGTCAGACGACGGCGTAGCCCCCGCCGCGCGGGCTACAAGTCCAAGCCTCGGCGTACCCTTCGCTGAGACCGTGCTCGGGACCGGACCGAACCTGCGTGAGCCGCGGATCCTCGAGCTGGGGACGCCGCGCGGACCCGCCCGCGCCACCCTCCGCGAGCCGGCGGAGCCGAGGGCGCTGCTCGTACTGGGACACGGCGCCGGCGGCGGCATCGCCGCGCCGGATCTCGTCGCCGTGACCGGGGTCGCGGTGGCAGAGGGGATGTCGGTGGCGCTCGTCGAGCAGCCCTATCGCGTCGCGGGACGCCGCTCCCCCGCCCCCGCGCCCTCGCTCGACGAGGCCTGGACGGCGGTCGTGGAGCAGCTCCGCGGCGAGGCGCCGCTGATCACCGGCGGACGCTCCTCCGGGGCGCGCGTCGCCTGCCGGACGGCCGACGCGCTCGGCGCCCGCGGCGTGCTGTGCCTGGCCTTCCCCCTGCTCGCGCCGGCGCGGCGGAACGGCGAGCGGCCGAGTCGCCTGGCGGAGCTCGCCGGGGTCGCGGCGCCCGTGCTCGTGATCCAAGGCGCGGGCGACCCGTTCGGGATGCCCCCCGAAGGTCCGGGGCGGACCGTCGTCGTGGTGCCCGGCGATCACAGCCTTCGCCGCGGGACGAGCGCCACCGCTGAGGCGGCCCGGGCCTGGCTGCGACTGCGACTCACATGACGCCGCCGGGACACGGGGTCACCCCGGCGGGCTGGCCTCTCTTCGGCCTGCGGGTATGCACGCCGCGCCTCGTGCTCCGCGTGCCGACCGAGGCCGAGCTGCTCACTCTCGCCGAGCGCGCCGCCGGGCGGGTTCTGTCCGCGGCCGAGCGCACCTTCATGGCCCGTGGACGCAGCTCCCCTCACCGGAGTTCGAGCGGTCGTTCATGCAGTTCCACTGGGGCACCCGCGAGCTGGACCGCCGACGCGTCGCCGTCAGCCGCTCGCTCGGCTACCGCCCGGACGGAACCGAGCCGTACCCCGCCGCCGGCGACGAGCCCGTGACGATGACCCGGCTGCTACTCACCCGTGAGGCGTGGCTGCCGCAGCAGAGAGACGACGTCACGGTCGAGGGGCTGGAGGACTGTCTGGAGCTGTTCGGGCTGCCTCCGGCGGGGTGCGCTTCGCCACGCTCGGCGGCGAGCAGCAGGAACAGCGGGATGCGCTGTCGCCGCTCGTATTCGGCGGGGTCGTCGAAGCGCTCGCGACGGGGCGCGCACTCGCGTAGCCCCGTAAGCCGGAAGCCGGCGCCGAGGAGCTCCGCCACGTAGCTCTCCAGTGGCCGGTGGTGCCAGACGCTCGGTGCCCCCAGCCAGACCTGGTGGCGAGCTCCGGCGAGAAAGTAATCGTCGACCTCCCACCCCGCGCGGGGCTGGTCGGTCCTCTCGCGCGGATCGTGGGAGGTGATCACCGGATGGGGGACCGTGATGACGAGACGTCCCCCGGGCCTCAGGCAGGCGTGCACAGCGCCCAGAACGGGCGCAACGTCCTCGACGTAATGCAGCGCCAGACGTGAGATGACGAGGTCGAAGGACGCGTCGGCGCGGTAGCGCTCGATCTCACCGCACTCGACGGTTCCCGGCGTGCCGCGGAGCATCGCCCGAGCGGCGTCGACCATCCGCGTGGAGGCGTCCAGCCCGTGGTAGTTGGCACAGCCGGCCGCGAGCAGCGTTCGGCCGATCGCCGCGTCCCCGCAGCCAAGATCGAGCACGTGCAGGCCTGCGGCGTCGCCGATCTCCTGGAGGACCGCTGGCTCCTCCATCGTGCGGTTCGGGTTGTCGACCCACTCACGATGGCGCCGATAGCGCTCATAGACCGCGCCGTCGTCGTAGAAGTCGCCTCCGCCCATCACGGCGTGCTCCGGAGAGCGCGCGACGGGCATCGAACCCGCCCGAGAGCCCTTGGCGGGGCTGGCGCGTGGGCGCAGGGATGAATCCGTGCCCGGTGATCGGGCCTTGCCGCCTCCGCCTCAGTAGCATCTCGACATCCTCGCGGGCGAGGTGTTAACGGCTGCACTGGAGTCTTCCAAACTCCCGGAACGGGTTCGAGTCCCGTCGCCCGCTTCGCCCTCGGAAGGACGCCGGCGGCCGTAGCGTCACGATGTCGCCTCCCCCGTGAGCAGGACCCGCAACGACCCGCGGCGGCGCGCCGTGCGCCGACGGTGGCAGTTCGCGCAAACGACCTCGCATTTGGCGATCTCATCGAGCAGGCTCTGCCACGTGAGATCGCGGAGGTTCGCGCCGATGTCGAACAGCTTCTCACGGATGTGATCGAACTCGAGCACAACGGGATCGCGCTCGCCGCAGTCGACGCACGGGTGCGTCGCGAAGTAGGCGATGAGGTATGCCGTGCGCTCCGCTGCAACCGCCCGTTTACGGCGCGCCGTACTCTCGATGTACCGCGCTCGGTTCGCCGCGTAGTGCTCGTGCTTGTACTCGGCTCGGCAGGCTCGGCAGAGGTTGTCGCGTTGACCGAGGGCCTTCCGGCGCCAATTGAACTGCCCGAGGGGCTTCGAGTGACCGCATCGGCCGCACCGCCGAAGCCCCGCATCCATGGCGTCACCATCAGCCACAGAACCCACGTTCGCACAGAGGGAGGACGGAAGCTCGGACGTCGCCACGACGCCGCGCTCCGCGCGGCTCGGAGGCTCCTCGAGAGCTACTCGCCCATCGCCTTGATGATCAGGCGCTTGCGACGACGCCCGTCGAACTCGCAGTAGAACACCTGCTGCCACGGCCCGAGGTCGAGCTGCCCGTCGGTGACCGGCACGATCACTTGGTGGTGGACGAGCAGGTTCTTGAAGTGCGCGTCGCCGTTGTCCTCTCCGCCCCGGTGATGGCGATAGTCGCCGGGGTCGGGGAGCAGCTCGGCCGCGACGTCGTTCGCGGGCGCCTTCCAGCTCGGCGGCGCGAGCTTGTCCAGCCACTCGAGCGTGTCCTCCTGGAGGCCCGGCTCATCGTCGTTGATCCACACCGCGGCGGTGATGTGCATCGCCGCGACGAGCACCATGCCCTCGCTGATCCCGGCCTCCCGCACCACCTCGGCCACGTCGTCGGTGATTCGGACGAACTCGCGGCGCTGGGTGGTGTTGAACGTCTTGTAGACGGTGAAAGACCGCATCGCGCTCCAGAGGCGAGAGGTGGTGGCAGATCGTCCTTCCATAGGAACACGATCCGCCACGGCGCGGAGCAGGGGAGCCGGGATTCGAACCCGGGTTCACGGTTTTGGAGACCGCGCGCGTGGACCACTAGCTTACTCCCCTGGGCGACCCAGATCGTACCGGCGACGCTCGGTTTCCGTCCGACCGGCCGCGTGCTGTCGGACGAGAAACGGGGGTGTGGATGCGGGCGGAGGGACTCGAACCCCCATGAGCTAAGCCCACCGGCACCTAAAGCCGGCGCGTCTACCAATTCCGCCACGCCCGCGGAGAAACTGCTGCACGCGACGGGCTCAGATTGTATGGTCCGCGCATGCCTCCCGAGCGCCGCCTCCAGCCCGGCTACGTCGTCTACTACCCGAACCGGGAGAAGGCGGCGAGCAAGGCGACCAAGGGGATCGTGGTGCTGATCCTGCTCGTGTCGGTCGGGCTCATGCTCATGATCACGATCGGGGGCTGGTCGAAGCTCCAGGGAATGGAGCCGGTCAACTTCGCATGGTGCCTCGTCTACCTGCTGATCGGCTACTTCGTGGCGCGGCGGTGGGCTCGCGGCATGCTCCCGATCGCCGCGGCGCTCGCCATCCTGCTCCTCGGGATCTCGCTCATCGCCGGTCTCGGCGCGGCGGGGTCGAGCTGGTTCAACCGTGCGCACACGGGCTTCGCCGCCGCACAGACGCTGTTCGGCGGCGCTGGGTTCGGCGCCAACTTCCTCGGCCTGCTGACGCTGCTGCTCGCGCCCGTTCAGGTCCTCCTCATCCTGTTCGCCATGCAGGGCTTCGCCCAGGGCTGGAACGTCGAGGTGGAGCTGCCTGAGGAGGAGGTGGAGCGTCGGCGCCGCGGCGGCGGCAACTCATCGTCCTCCTCGTCGGGTTCGCCCGCCACCTCGCCCGCCTGACGCGCGGCCCGGTCCCTCACACCAGGGTCACCCTTCGCGCGAGCCCGCCCCGTCCCACCCGAGGGCGCGGCGCCGCGTCCTCGGCAGCGCGCTGACGACGAGATCGTAGGAGTCCTCGACCATCTCGCCGACCGCTGCTTCGCTCAGCGAGCCGTCGACGGTGATGGTGTTCCAGTGGCGCTTGTTGAGGTGATAGCCGGGCGCCACCGCGGCGTAGGCCTCGCGCAGCCGCTCGGCGAGGGCGGGCTCGCACTTGACGCTCACCGTCAGCGGAATGGCGTCCAGACGCGACAACGCGAACATCTTCCCCGCCACCTTGAACACCGAGGTCTCCGGGCCGAACGGGAACGTCTCCTCCGACCCCACGAAGGAGAGGCACACGTCGCGCAGATTGCTCGCCCTCATCGTCATACGGCGGGTGGGATTCGAACCCACACCCCCTTGCGGGGAGCGGCTTTTGAGGCCGCCATGTCTACCGTTCCATCACCGCCGCGCCGGGCCCCGAGTCTAGTGGTCCCTCACGCAAATGCGCTCGCATTCGAGGCACGCCTGGCGGCGCGGTCGGAGCTCAGGCGATGAGCCCGAGCAGCTCGTCGACGAGCGCGGGCGGCGCGACGAGGATGCCCGCGGGGTCGGGGCCGGACTCCGAGAGCGTCCGCACCTCGAGCCCCGCCCGGGCGGCGATCAGCCGGCCGGCGGCGATGTCCCACCGCTTGACGCCGCGTTCGAAATAGGCGTCACAGCGTCCGTACGCGCACCAGGCCAGGTCGAGGGCCGCCGCGCCGCCCCGCCGGATGTCCCGCACGCGCGGCAGGACCCGACTGACGATCGCCGCCTGACGCGTCCTCACCTCTGGGTCGTAGCCGAAGCCGGTGGCGAGCAGCGTGTGGGCCAGATCCTCACCGAGAGCGCGGGTGAACGGCTCTCCGTTCAAGCACGGCCCGGAGGATCGCGTGGCGGTGAAGGACTCCTCGCGCACGGGATCGACGACGACGCCGGCGAGGCTGCCCGCCGCGTCCTCGACGGCGACGCTCACCGCGAACAGCGGAATCCCGTAGAGGAAGTTGACGGTCCCGTCGAGCGGGTCGACCACCCAGCGCAGCTCGCCGCTGCCCGTCTCCCCTCCCTCCTCGCCGAGGATCCCGTCCTCCGGCCGCCGCCGCCCGAGCACATCCCGGATCGCCCGTTCGGCCGCCACGTCCGCATCAGAGACCGGATCGGTCGGGGTGCTCTTGGCGCGGATCCCCGACTGGCGGGTGCCGAAGCGGCCGCGCAGCTCAGCCGCCGCCGCCTGCGCGGCCTCGTGGGCGATCTCCAGCAGCTCGGCCTCGCCGGGACGGGTCGTCATCCCCGCCGTTTCTACCCTATTGCCGGCGCCGGGCAGCCCGCCGCCGGGTGCATACGGTCCCCCCCGCCCCCCCGGCGCGGACACCCCGCCGGCTCTGGGATCATCCCGCCGCGATGGCGCCCGACCAGACAGTCTCCGCATTGAGCGCATTCGCGCCGCGCGGAGCCGGACGTGACGGCGAGCGCCGGGCCGCGCTGTGGCTCGCCGAGCGTCTGCGGCAGAGCGGGCGCGAGACGTTGATCGAGACCTTCTGGTGTCGACCGAACTGGGCGCTGGCCCAGGCCTGGCACGTCGCGCTGGGCCTCGCCGGCAGCATCGTCGCCGTCCATCACGCCCGCACCGGGGCGGCGATCGTGCTCGTGGCCCTCCTCTGCGTGATCGCCGATGTGCTGTTCGCCGTCTCGCCCGGGCGCCGCCTCACGCCCGAGCGGGCGAGCCAGAACGTCATCGCCCTCCCCCCCGCCGGCACGCGGGATCGACGGGTGGCGGTGATCCTGACGGCCGGATATGACGCGGGCCGCGCCGGGGTTGTGCATCGGGACGCCCTGCGCCGCCCGTTCGCCCGCGTCCGCTCGGCGCTGAGCGGGCTGGTGCCCGGCTGGTTGGGCTGGCTGGGGCTCAGCCTGACGGCCCTCCTCGCCATCGCCATCGCCCGCTACGAGGGGGCGAGCGGCACGCTGATCGCGGTGGCCCAGCTGCTCCCCACGGTCGTGCTGGTGATCGCGCTCGCCGCGCTGGTCGAGCTCGCGGCCGCGCCGTTCGGCCCGAGCGCCGGCGACAACGCCAGCGGTGTCGGCGCGGTGCTGGCGATGGCGGCGGCGCTCGATGCCGCCCCGCTCGAGCACGCCGCCGTCCAGGTCGTGCTCGCGGGAGCGTCCGACGTCTCGGGGCTCGGACTGCGCAACTACCTGCGCGCCCGGCGTCGCTCGCTGCGGGCGTCGAACACGATTGTTCTCGGGCTCGGTCCGTGCGCCCATGGCACGCCGCGCTACCTGCTCAGCGACGGAGCCTTCGTCCCACTGCGGTCGGTGAGCGCGCTGCGCTCGCTGTGCGCAAAGACCTCACGCGAGGACCCCGGCCTCGGGCTCGCCGGCCACCGCGCGCGGGGGAGCTCGGCGGCGCTCCAGGCCCGGCAGGCGGGACTGCCGGCGATCACGCTGAGCAGCCTCGACGCCGTCGGGCTCTCGCCCCACGCGCACCAGGCGGCCGACACGCCGGACTCGATCGAGGCGTCGGCCTTCGAGGACACCGTCCAGGCAGGCTTGCTGCTCGTCGACCTGATCGACGGCTTCCTCGCGCGGCAGGCCCCGGCTCGGGCGCGCGCCTAGGGTCCTGAGGCCCCAACCGGACACTAGACTCCGCGCGCTGTGCATCAGCCTCTGGCGCCACCCGCCCGGTCCGCCGGATGAGCGAGCCGGTCGTCGTGCTCGCGGGCGGGACGGGCGGCGCGAAGCTCGCCCGCGGCATGCTCGACGTCGTCGGTCCCGACCGGCTCACGGTCATCGCCAACCCGGGGGACGACATCGAGATCTACGGCGCGTACGTCTCGCCTGACCCTGACCTCGTGTCGTTCTGGCTGGCCGACCGGATCGACGCCCGCGGCTGGGGGCTCGCCGGCGACACCTTCCGCGTGATGGAGGGTCTGCGAGAGCTCGGCACCGAGGTGTGGTTCAACCTCGGCGACCGTGACCTGGCGATCGGCCTGCAGCGCGCCGACGCGCTCGCCGGGGGGACGCGTCTGACCGAGACGCTGCTCACGCTCACGAAGCAGCTCGGGGTCCGGGCCCGCGTGCTTCCCCCCGCCGACGAGCCCGTGCGGACGCGCGTGCTGGCGGGCGGTCGCTGGCTCGGCTTTCAGGAGTTCATGATCCGTCTGCGCGCCGAGGACCCGGTGGACGACGTCGACTTCCACGGCGCGCGGGCGGCGCGGGCGACGCCGGAGGTCCTGGAGGCGATCGCCACCGCTGAGGCGATCGTCATCGGGCCCTCGAACCCCGTGATCTCGATCGGTCCGATCCTCGCCGTGCCCGGCCTTCGCGAGGCGATCGCGTCCGCCTCGGCGCCCGTGGTGGCGGTGAGCCCGCTCGTCGGCGGAGAGGTGGTCAAAGGGCCCACCGCCGCGTTCATGCGCTGGGCGGGATGGCCGCTCTCCAGCGAGGGGATCGCCGAGGCCTACGCCGGGATCGCCGATGGGCTCCTCGCCGACGAGGCCACGCCGGCGACGCCGGTCCTGAAGACCGACGTGCTCATGGACTCGCCCGATGCGCGACGCCGGCTCGCGGCCGAGGCGCTCGGCTTCGCTCATGCGCTCGGTGGCCGCGGCGGGTAGCGTCCTTCGTGTCGTGGTGGAACAGGACACAAGACCATGAGCACGCGGGCCGTACTGCCGATCAAGAGCTTCACCGAGGCCAAGCAGCGCCTCGCCGACGAGCTCAATCCCGGACCGCGTCGCGCCCTCGCCGAGGCGATGTTCTCCGACGTCCTGATCGCGCTGCGCCGGACGCGTGCGGTGGACGAGATCGTCGTCGTCTCGTCGGATCCGGTCGCGCAGCAGATCGCCGGAGGCCACGGCGCGGGCGTCCTGGAGGACGATGGCAGCGGCCACAGCGAAGCCGTTCTCCTGGCGATCCGCGATGCGCTGGAGGCCGGCGTGGCGCGCGTGCTGCTCGTGCCCGGAGACTGCCCGCTGCTCGATCCGGGAGAGCTGGAAGGTCTGCTCGCCCGGCCCGAGGAGGAACGCCTCGCGGTGGTCGTTCCGGACCGTCACGGAACCGGCACGAATGCGTTGCTGCTCTCGCCTCCGGCCGCCCTGCGCCCGGCCTTCGGGGAGGGCAGCCGTGAGCGCCACGTCGTGCTGGCCCGGAAGGCCGGAACGCCGTGTGAGGTGGTGGAGGTGCCGACCCTCGCGCTGGACGTCGACACGCCAGAGGACCTGGAGGCGCTGCGCGTGCGGCTCTCCGGGAGGTTCGGCGGGGCAGCCCACACGCGCGGCATGCTCAACCAGCTCGCGCGGAGCCGACTGTAGGCATCGCGGAGCCCGCCGGTGATCACCGCCCTCCCCCTCGATGGCCTGCCCGAGCTGCACGCCGGGGACGACCTCGCCGCGATCGTGGCCGCTGCGCTGGATCGCTCGGCACGGGAGCTCGCCGACGGCGATGTCCTCGTCGTCGCCCACAAGGCGATCTCGAAGGTGGAGGGACGGGTGCGCCGGCTCACCGACGTCGAGCCGGGAGCGCGCGCCCGGCAGCTGGCCGCCGAGCACGGCAAGGATCCGCGGCAGGTGCAGGTCGTGCTCGACGAGTCGCGTGAGGTCATTCGCGCGGTGCGCGGGGTGCTCATCTGCGAGACGCGCCACGGCTTCGTCTGCGCCAACGCCGGCGTCGACGCGTCGAACGTCCCGGGCGAGGACACGGTCCTGATGCTGCCGCTCGATCCCGACGCCTCGGCCCGCTCCCTGCGCGCCCGGTTGCACGAGCTGACGGGTGTCGCGCCCGGAGTCGTCGTCACCGACTCGTTCGGCCGGGCGTGGCGCGTGGGCCAGTGCGACGTGGCGATCGGCGTCGCGGGCGTGCGCCCGATCGAGGACTGGCGCGGGCGGGTCGACGCCCACGGCCGGGAGATGCACGCGACGGTGATCGCGGTCGCCGACCAGCTCGCCGCCCTCGCCGACCTCGCCCGGGCCAAGGACGCGATGCAACCCGTCGTCCTCGTCTCAGGGGCCGGGCGCCACCTGATCGCCGCCGACGGGCCAGGCGCGTCGCCGCTCATCCGCGAGCGGGATCACGACCTGTTCCGCTGAGCGGCGCGAGCGTGCCCGTGGGACGAACAATGGTGACGCGCCGATGGCGTGAAAGCCGCCAGTCGACGCCCCGACGGCGGCCCTAGCGGGTTGGCGCGCCGATGGCGTGAAAGCCGCCTGTCGACGCGCCGACGGCGGCCCTAGCGGGTTGGCGCGCCGATGGCGTGAAAGCCGCCGTCGACGTGGAGGATCTCCCCGGAGACGGCGCGTGCGAGGTCGGAGAACAGGAAGCAGATCGCATCGGCGACCGGACCGGGATCCTCCACGTCCCAACCGAGCGGCGCCTGCTGCTGCCACAGCTCCGCGAGCTGCTCGAAGCCGGGGATGCCGCGCGCCGCCACCGTGCCGAGCGGTCCCGCGCTGACGAGGTTGGCCCGGATCCCCTGGGCCCCGAGGTCTCGGGCGAGGTAGCGAGAGACGGACTCGAGCGCCGCCTTCGCCACCCCCATCCAATCGTAGATCGGCCAGGCGACGGTGGCGTCGAAGTCGAGGCCGATGATCGATCCCCCCGCGGACATGAGCGGCACCACGGCCGCCGCCAGCGCCTTGAGCGAGAACGCGCTCGTCTGAAAGGCCTGGGTCGCGCTGTCGGCCGGAGCGGTCATGAAGTGGCCGCCGAGAGCGTCCTCCGGCGCGAACGCGATCGCGTGGAGAACGCCGTCGACGCCGTCCCAGCGCTCACGCAGCGAGCCGGTGAGCGCCTCCAGGTCGGCGGCCTGGTTGACGTCGAGCTCGAGCACGTCGACCGGCGTGGGCAGGCGCGCGGCGGCGCGCTCGGTGAGCCGGCGCACCCGGCCGAAGCTCGTGAGCAGGATCTCGGCGCCCTCCTCCTGAGCCCGGGAGGCGGCATGGAAGGCGATCGAGTCACGGGTGATGACGCCGGTGATGAGCAGGCGCTTGCCGGCGAGCAGCCCGCTCATCGGGCCGCGCACAGGATGCTCAACGCCGCCGCGAGCCTGGCCCGCGTGTTCACCGGCTCGATGATGTCGTCGACGAACCCGGCGGCCGCCGCCGCGTCGGCCCGGAGGTGCTCGTCGGCGTAGGCGGCGGCGAGGCGCTCCCGTTCCACCTCCGGATCCTCCGCCTCGCGCAGGGCCCGGCGGTGGACCACGCCGACGGCGGCGCGCGCGCCCATGATCCCGAGCTCCGCCTGGGGCCAGGCGAGCACGAGGTCCGAGCCCAGGTCGCGCGAGTTCATCGTGATGTAGGCGCCACCGAACGACTTGCGCAGCACGACCGTGAGCTTGGGCACCGTGGCCGCGGCGAACGCCCGCACGAGCGAGGCGCCGTGACGGATGACCCCGGCCTGCTCCTGGCGGCTGCCCGGCATGAACCCGGGGGTGTCGACGACGGCGAGCAGGGCCACGCCGAAGGCATCGCAGAACCGCACGAACCGGGCCGCCTTCTCCGAGCCGGCGGCGTCGAGCACGCCACCGAGGAAGTGGGGCTGGTTGGCCACGATGCCCACCGGCCGGCCGTCGATCCGGGCGAGCGCGGTGACGACGTTGCGCGCCCAGCGGGGCGAGAGCTCGAGCAGCGAACCGGCGTCGACGATCCCACGCAGCGGCTCGCGCACGTCGTAGACGCGGCGGGGCTCGGCCGGCACGGACGGTCCGGGATCGGCGAGCGACGGCTCCCGCGTCACCGCGCGCGGGGGGGCGAATCCCGCGCTCGCGGGCAGGTAGCCGAGGAGCTCGCGGATCCGCTCGGCCGCCGCCGCTTCGTCGGGCGCGACGAGCTGGCAGACCCCGTTGCGCTCGTGGACCCGCGGCCCGCCGAGCGAGGCGGCGTCGATCTCCTCGCCGAGCGCCTCACGCACGACCCCGGGGCCCGTGAGGAACATCGCCGCCTCCTCGGTCATCACGATCAGGTCGGTCAGCGCCGGAGAGTAGGCGCCGCCGCCGGCCGAGGATCCCGACACGACCGACAGCTGCGGCACGACACCGGTGAGGCCCACGGTCTCTCGGAAGATCCGGCCGTAGCCGGCGAGGGCCGCCGTCCCCTCCTGCATCCGCGCCCCCCCTGACTCCACGAACGCGACGACGGGGATCCGCGCCCGGCCGGCGGTCTGGAGAACCCGGACGATGGTGTCCGCGTGCCGCTCCCCGAGCGAGCCGCCGAGGAAGCGCCCGTCCTGCGCGTAGCAGGCGATCGGCCGCCCGGCGACCATCCCGGTGGCACCGACGACGCCATCGCCCTCGGAGGCCGCCGCCGAGCGACCGGTCACGGTCACCCGGGGGCTTACGCGAGCGCGCAGCACCTGGATGGTGCCCGGATCGCACAGGGCCTCGAGACGCTCGAGCGGGGTCAGCCGGGGTGCCGGCGTGGCGGCGGCGACGATGCTCACGCCGGCGCTCCGCGCAGAGCCAGCGCCACGTTGTGGCCCCCGAAGGCGAACGAGTTCGAGATCGCGAGCGGTGGGTGGCCGTTGGTCGTCTCGAGCGCACGCGCCTCGCCGGGAACATAGTCGAGGTCGAGCTCGGGGTCGGGCACCTCGTAACCGAGCGTCGGCGGGATCACCCGCGTGCGCAGGATCTCCACCGTGGCCACCGCCTCGACCGCGCCCGCGGCGCCGAGCAGGTGGCCGATCGACGATTTCGTGGAGGACACCGGGATCGCCCTGGCCCGCTCCCCGAGCGCGAGCTTGAGCGCTCGCGTCTCGGCGGCGTCGTTGAGCTCCGTCGAGGTGCCGTGGGCGTTGACGTAGGCGACGTCCTCCGCCCCGGCCCCCGCGTCGGCGAGCGCGAGCTCGATCGCGCGGGAGGCGGGACGCCCCGTCGGCTCGGGTGCGGTGAGGTGGTGGGCGTCGGCGGTCGACCCGTAGCCGGCGAGCTCGGCGAGGATCGTCGCCCCGCGGGCGAGAGCGGACTCCTTCTCCTCCAGCACGAGCATGCCCGCCCCCTCCCCCATCACGAATCCGTCGCGGCGGGCGTCGAAGGGCCGGGAGACGCCGCTGTCCGACAGCGCCTGCATGGCGTTGAAGCAGGCGAAGCCGAACTCGGTCAGGGTGGCCTCGCTGCCGCCGGCGACGACGGCATCGGCATCCCCGTACTGGATCGTGCGCAGCGCGAGCCCGAGCGCGTGCCCGCCGCTCGCACAGGCCGAGACGATGCCGTAGGTCTGTCCCTGGAGGCGGTGCTTCATCGACACCGCGGCGGCCGCCGCGTTGGGCATGTAGGCGGGGATCCCGAGCGGCGAGACGCGGGCCGCGCCACGGTCGCGCATCAGGTCGTGGTTGGACTCGACGGTCGAGATGCCGCCGATCCCGGTCGCCACGACGCAGCCGACGCGGAACGGGTCGTACGGCGGCTCGTCCCCCCAGCCCGCCTGCCCGACCGCCTCGGCGGCCGCCACGAGCGCGAACTGGGAGAACCGGTCGAGGCGACGGGCCTCCTTGACCGACAGGAACTCCTTCGGATCGAAGTCGCGGCACCTTCCGGCCCCGTCCTCGATACCGACGACGCCCTGCGCCCAGCGCTCGTGCAGCGGACGCACGCCGACGCCGAGCGGCGTGACGGCTCCGAGCCCCGTGATGACGACGGTCTTCTTCACGCCTGCCCTACGAGGCGCGAGCGACGATCAGGTCGATCGCGTCGCCCACGGTCTTGAGCTCCTTCATGTCCTCGCCCTTGAGCACCACGCCGTACTCGTCCTCGACGATCTGGGCGAGCTCGACGAGATCGAGCGAGTCGACATCGAGCTCCTCGAAGGTCGCCTCCCGCGTGATCTGGCTCTCATCCGGGCCGAAGCTCGCGAGCGCCTCGACCACCCGTGCCTGCACCTGCTCCGTCGTCACTGTGGCCATCGCTGCAGCTCCTTTCAGTCAGGGTGTGGGAATCCGATTGTGCATCAGGCGCCGAGCCCGCCGTCCACGCTCAGCACCGACCCCGTGATGTAGGCGGCCTGCTCGGAGACGAGGAAGCGCACCGCCGCCGCCACATCGTCGGGTGTTCCGGCCCGACGCGCCGGCACAGCGGCGAGCAGGTCCTTGGACACCTCGGCGGTCATGTCGGTGTCGATCCAGCCGGGCGCCACGGCGTTGACGGTGATGCCGCGACGAGCGACCTCCACCGCGATCGTCTTCGTCATCGCGATCAGTCCGGCCTTCGCCGCCGCGTAGTTGGACTGCCCGGGATTTGCCCGCAGCGCGACCACCGAGGCGACGTTGACGATCCGCCCGGCGCGGGCGCGCATCATGCCCTTCAGCGCGCGACGGGTGAAGCGGAAGGCGGCGTTCAGATCGGTCTCGATGACGGCGTTCCAGGCCTCGTCGCTGAGCGTCGGCGAGAGGTCGTCCCGGGTGATGCCCGCGTTGTTGACGAGCGCGAGCACGGGCAGGCCGAAGCCGTCCTCGGCGGCGGCGAACACGGTGCCGGCGGCCTCGGGCTCGGCGACATCGGCGGCGATCGCGAGCGCCCGGCCTCCGTTTGCCTCGATCGCCGCCACGACCTGCTCGGCGGCGTCACGGTCGGCGCGGTAGTTGACGGCGACGGGCCACCCGTCGGCGGCGAGGACGCGGGCGATCGCCGCGCCGATCCCGCGCGAGGCCCCGGTGACCAGCGCGCACCCGTCAGCCATGCGCCTCGCCCCACTCCACCACGCCGCCGCCCCACGTGAACCCGGCTCCGAACGCGCTCAGCAGCACTCGCGTGCCCGGCGCCAGGCGGCCGTCGCGCTCGGCCATCGCCAGCGCCAGGGGCAGGGTCGCCGCCGAGGCGTTGCCGAGCATCTCGATGCAGTCGACGACCCGCTCGGGCGCGAGCTCCAGTCGCTCGCCGAGTGCCCGGGTGATCCGTGCGTTGGCCTGGTGATAGACGAACAGGTCGATCTGATCGAGGGTCAGCCCGGCCCGGGCGACCGCCTGCTCGGTCACCTCCCCCATGCGCGCCACGGCGTTGCGATACGTCTCGGGGCCGTCCATGCGCAGCTTGCGCTCGGCGTGGGTGGCGTAGATCGTCCGCCCGTGCGAACCGTCGGCGCGGAGCACGATCGGACCGATCCACCCCGCTCCGTCGGAGGAGCGATCGACCCGGGTGATCACGGCGGCGCCGGCGGCGTCCGCGAACAACGGCGCCGTGCGCCGATCCTCGTAGTCGGTGATGCGCGTGACGAAGTCCGCGCCGACGAGCAGCACGCACTCGGCGCGTCCGCTCTCGACGTAGGCCGCCGCCACCGCCAGGCCCGACAGGAACGAGGTGCAGGCGGCCCCGACGTCGAACGCCCCGGCCCGATGGGCGCCGATCAGATCGGCGACGAGCGGTGCGGTGTTGGGGGTGAGCTCGTCGGCGGTGAGAGTTCCGACGACGATCAGATCGACTGACTCGGCGCCGATGCCGGCGCGCTCCAGCGCGGCGCGGCCGGCGCGTGCGGCGTAGTCGGAGAGACGCTCCTCGGGGGCGGCGCGGCGCCGCTCGCGGATGCCGGTGCGGGAGTGGATCCATGCCTCGCTCAGCCCGAGCCGGCCGGCGAGCTCGGCGTTGGTGAGCCGGCCCTCCGGGAGGACGGCGCTCACCGCGGCGATACCCGCGAGGTGCCGGGAGGTGGCGGGGGCGCGGGGCGCCCGGGCGAGCGCTGACTCAGGCATGAGCGAGCTCCACGCCGGTGAGGGTGCGCTTGGCGAGCCCGGTGAGGACCCGCCCGGGACCCGTCTCGACGAAGCGCTCCGCCCCCAGCGAGTGCATCGCCAGCAGCGTCTCCCGCCAGCGCACGGGGCTCACGAGCGCCTCTGCCAGACGCGCCCGGATGTCGTCGAACGGCTCCGCGGTGACCGCGGAGACCACGGTCACCGACGGCTCGGTCACCTCGACGCTCGCCAGCGCGGCGGAGAACTCGCCGAGCGCCGACTCCATCATCGGTGAGTGGAAGGCCCCGGTGACCGGGAGCGACATCGCCCGCAGTCCCAGCTCCTCGGCCGCCGCGGCGGCCGCCGGAAGCGCGTCGCGCGCACCGGAGAGCACGATCTGCTGCGGGGAGTTGTCATTGGCCACGGCGAGGCCGTGGCCGGCGGCGAGCTCGGCCGCCCGGTCGGCCGCGCCGCGGCCCATCACCGCGAGCATCCCGCCGTCGCCGGCGATCTCCCCGGCGCGTTGCATGAGGCGCCCGCGCAGCGCCACGAGCTCGATTCCGTCCGCCTCGGCGATCGCGTCCGCGGCGACGAGCGCGGCGATCTCCCCGAGCGAATGGCCGGCCATCGCCACGATGTCCTCCGCCGCGCCACGGGCGAGGGCCTCCCAGCCGGCCAGGCTCGCGCAGAAGATCGCCGGCTGCGCGTAGGCGGTTCCGTCGCCGACGCGGGCGAACGGATCCTCGCCGACGGCGGCGCTCACCGCGTCGAGCAGGTCCGGCCGCAGCTGCGCGACGGCGTCGCGCATCTCTGGGGTCTGCGATCCCTGTCCGGGGAACAGCACGGCGGTGAGGGGCATATCGCTCCAACCTACGCGGGCGCACGGACGCGGATACAGGGGCGATGCGCTCTTCCCCCCACTCGGGGGGCGATGCGGCGGCCTGCCCGCCGTCCGCCGCTCCGGAGGACCGCGGCGCGCGGCCGGGTCCCGAGTGCCCATCGGTCCACCGCTGTACGCTTGCGTACGTGATCCCGGTGCGAGTGTCCCTGATCGCATCTCCGTGAGCGCCGAGTCCTTCCCGCTCCCTCCTCTCGGCCGCCTCCCGAGCGGCCGGCATCGCCTCAGCCGCGAGGCGGTCAAGGACTCGCAGCGTGGCCGGCTGCTGTTCGCGATCGCCCAGGTCGTCGCCGAGCGAGGCTACGCCGCCGCCACGGTGGCCGACATCGTCGATCGGGCCTCGGTCTCACGGAGCACGTTCTACGAGCAGTTCCCGGACAAGGAGGCGTGCTTCATCGCCGCCTTCGACTACGGCGTCGCGTTCGTGCTCGGGCAGATGGAACGCGCCTGGCAGGAGCTCGACAGCGCCGACTGGCGGGCCCACATCCGCTCCGATCTCGCCACCTACATCAAGGTCCTCGCCCGTGAGCCCGCCTTCGCCCGCGCGCTGCACGTCGAGGTGCTCGCCGCGGGTCAGGTCGCGCTCGAGCACCGGGCGGGCATCCTCGGGATGTTCAGCCAGCGCACCCACGACGTCCACCGACGCGCGCGTGAGCAGGACGGTGGGCTGCCGGAGCTTCCGCCCTCGGCGTTCGAGCTGCACTCCGGGGGGGTCGACGAGCTGATCCGCGGACGGCTCCTGCGCGACCGGGAGGCCGATCTCACCGAGCTGATCGAACCGCTCACCCAGGCGACGCTGGCGATGCTCAGCTGAGGTTCAGACCGGCAGGTCGTAGATCCGGGCGCGCTTGGTGATCCGCCCGCCCATCGCCTCCAGGCCGCGGTTCATCGACGAGTTCGTCTCCAGGATCCAGCCCGCCTCGCCCTGGTCGATCCGGCCCGCTCCCGCGATCCGGAAGTGCTCCATGTAGAGCTGGGCGGCGACGCCGGTGTGCTGGAACTCCGGCAGCACTCCGAGGAAGCCGATCCGGCAGCGATCCATGATCTGCTTGCGGTTGAGGTAGTGCCACCAGCCGAGCGGCAGCAGCCGGCCCTTCATCTTCTTCAGCACCTGGTTGATGTCGGGGATCGTGATCGCGACGGCCACCGTGCCCTCGTCGCTCTCGGCGATCATGAACCACTCCTTGGCGAAGATCAGCTGGTAGTTGATCGCCATGTCGTCGAGGTCGTGCTTGTCGAGCGGCACGAACCCCCAGTTCCTCGACCAGGCGGCGTTGTAGACCTTGGCGAACTCGTCGAGGTCCCGGCGCAGGTGGCGGCGGGTCATGTTGCGGATGCGGATCCCGTACTTCGCCTCGCAGCGCTCCGCGAGCTGGGGCAGGATCGGGTTCATCCGCTCCTCGCGGTCGGTGATGTAGAGCTGCCAGTGGAAGACGTCCATCGCCTTCGTCAGGCCGGCCTCCTCGAGGCGCTGGCGGTAGTACGGCGGGTGCCACGGGTGGCGGATCATCGGCTCCAGCTCGTAGCCCTCGAACAGGATCCCGAATTCGTCGAGCCCCTCCAGGTCCATCGGCCCGACGATCCGCTCGACGTTGCGGTCCTTCAGCCAGCTGCGGGTCGCCGCGAGCAACGCGTCGAGGACCTCCGGATCGTCCTCGAACTCGATGAAGCCGAACTTGCCCCACCGCTCGCCGTGGAACTCGTCGAAGGCATGGTCGACCTGGGCGGTGATGCGCCCGACGACGCGGCCGTCACGGCGGGCCAGGAAGTACTCGGCCTCACCGTGGCGAAAGAACGGGTTGAGCTTGCGATTCAGGTAGGCGTAGCGCTCGAGCCTCAGCGGCGGGATCCACGGCGTCCCCGCGTGCAGGCGGAAGGGCAGGTCGACGAACGCCTTGAGCTGGCCCAGTCCCTTGACGGGTGTGACCTCGATGGACATGGCGCGGGAGTCTTCCATACAGCCCATGCCTTGGCAGATATGGGCCGGAGATGGCCTCTACCTGCCAAACCCCGGGGCCGCCTCAGCGCTTGGCGGCCACCACGACCCGGCCCCCCTTGCCCGGGATCATGGTGACGTTCCGGTGCACCGGGCGCTCGGCCCTGGCCGTGCTCGGCTCGATCTCCAGCCGCTTGACCATCTCTCGCAGCACCACCCGCTGCTCGGCCATCGCCAACGCCGCCCCGAGGCAGCGCCGGGTGCCGCCGCCAAAGGGCAGCCACTCGTAGGTTCCGGGCTTGACGAACCGGCGACCACGGACTTCGTCCGCGGCGCCCGTCTCGCCCGGCTCGGCGGCGAGCCACCGCTCGGGCCGGAACGCGAACGGGTCGGGATACACGTCCTCGCGATGGTGGACGAGCAGGATGCTCGCGGCGATCGCGGTGTCGGCGGGGACGCCGTAGTCGCCGAGGCGCCACGGCACGGCGACGCGGCGGCCCGTGATCGGGATCACCGGCCGCGTCCGCATCGCCTCGGTGATCGTCGCCTCGACGACATCGTCGGCGAGCGCGGTGTCATCACCGCGCACGGCGGCGAGGAGACGATCGTGGGCCGCCGGCGTGCGCACGAGCCGCTCCCATGCCCACGCGAGCTGGTTGGCCGTCGTCTCGTGCCCCGCCAGCACGAGCGTCATCAGCTCGTCGCGGAGCTCGTCGTCGCTGAGCGCCGCCCCGTCCTCGGTGCGGGCTCGCATGATCAGCGACATGATGTCGGTGCGCTCCTCCAGGTCCGCCTCCTGCCGGCGCTTGCGGACGATCGCGTGGACGAGGCGATCGGGCCCCTTGAGGGCGGCCCAGGTGAGGCCGAACGGCTCGTCGTGGCCGAGTTGCATCAGCTCGGCGAGCTTCGCGCCGGGGAGCGTCGAGCTCCACAGCAGCCAGCGGATCGCCGTGCGCAGCGCGTGCTCCAGGGTGCCGGGCCGCGGGCGCTCCTCGATCCCGAAGATCCCGGCCATGATCACGTCGAGCGTGATCGCCTGCATCCGCGGCGCGAGCGCGAAGCGCTTGCCGACCGGCCAGCGCTCGATCTCCCGCTCCGCGGCGGACTCGATCATCCGCTCGTAGCGCGCCACCGCCTCGCCGTGGAACGGCGGCAGCAGCAGCTTGCGCTGGCGCAGGTGGCGCGGGCCGTTCGATATGAGCACCGAGCCGGAGCCGAGGACGGGGCGCAGCGGCGACTCCTCGGCGAGCGTCGGGACCTGCGCCGGCGGCGCGGTGAACAGCGACTTCACGTGGTCGGGATGGCACGTGACGACCGGATGCCCGCGTACGTACCCCTGGGCCGACCACACCTCGCCCAACCGGCGCTGGTGGCGGAACACGAAGCTCGTCTGCCATTGACCGAACCACAGCACCTGGATCGGGCGCGGCAGGCGGATCGCGGGCGGAGCCGCCAGCCCGTCGAGCGACTCGACCGCGCCGGCCGGGGAGCTCGGCGCGCTGCCGAGCAGCGGCAGCGACGGCGCCGCGGTGGGCGGGACGGGGCGGGTGAGCACGCTCATGGGATCCTCCCGAGATCGACCTCGTTGTGCCGGGAGTGGCCGTCACGAGCGACGGCCGGCCTCTCGTTCCGCCAATGTAACAGTTCTGTAGGTAAGCGTTCGACGCCGGGGCTTGGCGGCCGTGCTCAGAACCGCCGCGCGGCCCGCTGCCAGCGCCGGCCGCGGCGCCGGGCGCCGCAGCGCCAGCACAGGTTGGCGTCCCCCCGCAGCCAGCGGCGGCACTGCGGGCAGCGCCGGTACGCGCGCAGCGTCGCCGCCGCGTAGGCGAGGCGCAGGCCGTCGCGGGCCAGCTGGCCGCAGCGCAGGGCGATGCGCCCGGCGATCACTGCGGCCAGGCCCGCCAGCACCGCGACGAGAGCGACCAGTGGCGCGCGCAGGCGGGAGAAAACCTCCTGGGTAGTCAGGCGAGTGGGCACACTACGCCCTCGGTCCGCGGTCATCGGGGGGCAATCTATGCCACCGACCGGCGCGCAGACCCATGTATCGTTCCGTACTCAGAGAAGAATGGTGAGCCTGCGATGAGCCTTCCCTCCCCGTCCGCGTCCTCCGCCGCGCTCGTCACCGGCGCCTCGGCCGGCATCGGCCTGGCCATGTCCCACGAGCTCGCCCGGCGAGGACACAACCTCGTCCTCGTCGCTCGGCGCAAGGACCGGTTGGAGGAACTCGCCGCCGAGCTCCACGAGACCTACGGCGTGCGCGCCGAGGCGCTCGGCTCCGACCTCGGCAAGGCCGCCTCCCGCGCGCGTCTGCCGGGTCGGGTGGAGACGCTGGGGCTACAGGTCGACATCCTCATCAACAACGCCGGCTTCGCCACCAACGGGCGGTTCGACCAGGCCGATCCCGAGCGCGAGCTCGAGCAGGTCCGCGTGCTCGTCGAGGCGCCGGTGGCGCTCACCTCCTCGTTCCTCCCCGGCATGGTCGCCCGCCGCAGCGGAGCGATCCTCAACGTCGCCTCCACCGCCGGCATGCAACCGCTCCCCTACTCGGCCGGCTACTCGGCGGCGAAGGCCTACGTGAAGGCCTTCTCGGAAGCGCTGCACGCGGAGAACCGGCGCACCGGCGTCACGGTGTCCGCGCTGTGCCCGGGACCGGTGAGCACGGACTTCTGGGAGATCGCCAAGTGGGACATGGCCGGCGGCGGCGCCGACAACGTGATGAGCAAGGTCGCGTGGATCACCCCCCAGCAAGCGGCCCGCGAGGGGATCGACGGCCTTGCGGCGGGTCACCGCGTGATCGTGCCGGGCGTCCAGGTCCGGGCGGCGATGCAGGCGAGTCGCTGCATCCCCAACGCGATCAAGCTCCCGATCGTCGAGCGCTTCAGCCGGAGCAAGTGAGCGATCGCCTCCCGCGACCCGTCCGGCTGCTGCTCGGCGCGACGAGCCCCGGCGTCTCCGACGCGCGGCTCCGGCGCTCGGTCGACGGCCGGATCGTGCTCATCACGGGAGCATCCTCCGGGGTGGGACGCGCCGCCGCGCTCCGGCTGGCCGCCGCCGGCGCCACCGTTCTGCTCGTCGCCCGTCGCCGCGAGCTGCTCGACGAGCTGGTGGACGAGATCGGCTCCGAGCGAGCCCTCGCGTACCCGTGCGACCTCGCTGACCCGGAGGCCGTCGACGCGCTCGTCGAGGAGGTGCTGGAGCGCCACGGCCACGTCGACGTCGTCGTCTCGAATGCGGGGATCTCGATCCGTCGGTGGCTCTCGGAGTCCTACGAGCGCCCCCATGACTTCGAGCGCACGATCAACGTCAACTATCTCGGCCCCGTACGGCTCCTGCTGGGACTGCTGCCGTCGATGCGCCGCCGCGGCAGTGGCCACATCGTCAACGTCGCGACGATGGGCATCGACTTCCCGGCGCTGCGCTGGAGCGCCTACATCGCGTCCAAGACGGCGTTCGAGACGTGGCTGGGGGGCGTCGCGCCGGAGATCCGCGCCGACGGCGTCACCACGACCTCGATCCACCTCCAGCTCGTGCGCTCCCCGATGCTCGGTCCCTTCCGGATGTGGCAGCGCGTGCCCGGCATGAGCACCGAGGAGGCGGCGGGAATCATCGCCCGCGCGATCGTCGATCGCCCCCGGGTGATCGCGCCGCTGTTCGCCCGGGTGGGGGGCGCGCTGACGGAGATCGGCCAGCGTCCGGTCGAGGCGCTGCTCGCCGCCCATGCGGCCCGGGCGAATCCGGACACCCGCCATCCCCCCGATCGACCCGGGCCCCTGGAGCTCGCGCGGGAGCTGGCGGGCGGGCTGACGACGATCGCCGCCTCCGGCACCGTGCGGCCGGTTCGCCCCGACCGCCTCGCCCGCGCGCTCCTCGCCGCGCGGCGCTACGGCGGCTCCTACGGCTTCGCCCTCGCCGCCGCGGCCGCGCTCCATCCCGAGCGCGCCGCGGTGATCGACGAGCTCGGGAGCATCACCTTCGCCGAGCTCGACGGGCAGGCCCGGTCACTCGCCGGAGCCCTGCACCGCGACTTCGGCCTGCGGGCTTCTCAGCGCGTGGCGATCCTGTGCCGCAACCACCGCGGCTACGTGCTCGCCACCGCCGCGGTGGCGCGGCTGGGATGCGACATCGTCCCGCTCAACACCGACTTCGCCGGGCCCCAGCTGGCCGACGTGCTCGCGCGTGAGGAGGTCGCCGCGGCGATCCATGACGAGGAGTTCGAGGCGGTGTTCGACGCCGCCGGGTTCGATGGCACGCGCATCCTCGCCTGGCACACCGATGAGCTTCCCGACGAGCGGCCCACGCTGCAGCGCCTCGTCGAGCTCGCCGCGCCCGATGCGCCGCGCCCGGCGGAGGCGGGACGCACGATCATGATGACGTCGGGCACGACGGGAACCCCGAAGGGGGCCACGCGCACCGTCAGCCCGCGGGCGCTCCCCGCCCTCGCGCTCGCCGGCCTGCTCGACCTCTCGCGCTTCAAGCCGACCCCGCGCTCTGGCGACCCGCTCGTCGTCGCGCCACCGCTGTTCCATCTCTACGGGCAGATCGGCCTGATGCTCGGAGCGCTGCTCGGCTCCCCGATCGCGCTGCGCCGCCGCTTCGATCCCGAGGCGGTGCTGGAGCAGATCGAGACCCATCGTGCCGGCGTGCTGCTCGCCGTCCCCACCATGCTCGCGCGGATCGTCGATCTCCCCCCGGAGCGGCGCGAGCGCTACGACACCTCCAGCCTGACCATGGTGACGAGCGGAGCCGCTCCGCTCTCGGCCGAGCTCGCCACCGCCGTGATGGACCAGTTCGGCGAGATCCTCTTCAACGGCTATGCCTCGACCGAGGTGGGAGCGGTGACGCTGGCCACGCCCGCGGATCTGCGGGCGGCGCCCGGCACGGTCGGGCGGCCGGTGGCCGGCGTGACGGTCCGACTGCTCGACGACGAGGGGCTCGAGGTGCCGCGGGGCGAGACGGGCCGGATCTTCGTCGGCAGCCCGCTGCTGTTCGACGGCTACACCGGCGGCGGCGGCAAGCAGGTGATCGACGGCCTCATGAGCTCGGGGGACGTGGGGCACTTCGACGGCCGCCGGAGGTTGTTCATCGACGGCCGCGACGACGACATGATCCTGTCCGGCGGCGAGAACGTCTTCCCGCAGGAGGTCGAGGACCTCCTGCTCGCCCACCCGGCCGTCGCCGACGCCGCCGTGTTCGGCGTTCCCGACTCCGAGTTCGGGCAGCGGCTCGCCGCCAAGGTCGTGCTGCAGCCCGACGCCCACGCGACCGAAGACGAGCTCCGCGAGCACGTCCGGGCCAGGCTCGCCCGCTTCAAGGTGCCCCGGGAGATCGAGTTCGTCGAGGCGCTGCCGCGGACCTCGACCGGAAAGCTCCAGCGCCGCAAGCTGGGCACCGAGGCGGAAAGCCCCGCGCGCTAGTCGCCGCATGTACGGAGTGACCTAGTGTCCGACGCGCGGGAGACCTTCGCCCGCATCGACGCCCTCATCGGCATCGGCCTGCGGCTCGCCCGCACGGCACCCTCGGGACGGCTCGCGCTGCGACGCGTGGCCGAGGCGATCGATCCGGCCTGGCTGCCCGGGCGTCTCGGCGCGAGCATCGCCGCCGAGCTGGCGGCGGCGTGCGACGAGCCGCTTGAGCCGGTCGAGCCGCGACGGGTGGAGGCGCTGCTGCGCGAGGCGTGGGGGGTCAAGCCGACCGGCGAGCTCGACACGCTCGAGCTCGAGCCGGTGGCCGTCACCGCCGGTGCGCAGGTCCACCGCGGCGAGCTCGACGGTGCGCCGGTGGCGGTGAAGCTGCTCAGGCCCGGCTTGGCCGCCGGCGTCCGCCAGGACCTCGTGCTGCTCGAGGGGCTGCTCTCACCGATCTCGGCCGCCTTCCCGGCGGTTGACGCCGCCGCGCTCGTGCGCGAGGTGCGCCGGCAGGTGCTCGACGAGCTCGACCTGGAGCAGGAGGCCGGGAACCTGCGCCGCTTCCACCGCGCGCTGCGCCGCCACCCTCGCTTCGTCGTCCCGCGGCCGGTCACCCGGCTCGCGCACGAGGGGGTGCTCGTGGAGGAATGGATCGACGGTGTGCCGCTCGCCACGGCGCCCGATCCCGACGACGCGTGCCGATGGCTCGTGCGCTTCGTCGCCGGCGGCCTGCGCGAGGGTCTCATCCACGCCGACCCCGATCCTCGCGACGTGCTCGTGCTGTCGGATGGCCGGATCGCGATCCTCGACTTCGGCGCCGTGGCCGAGCCGAAGCCCGAGCGAGTGAGCGCGAACGTCGACCTCGTGGAGGCGTTCGTCGCCGGCGACGAGGACGGCGTGGCGGCGGCGCTCGAGCGTCTGGGGTCTCTCCCCCGCGAGCACGCCGGCACCGCGAGCGCGCTCGCCCGCGCGGTGCTCGGAGAGTTCGCCGACGCAGAGCCGGTCAGACTCGACGGGGAGGCCGTGATCCGCCTGCGCGACCTGCTCCTGGGGCGTCCCGCCGAGCTCGCCGAGGTGCTCGCCGCGGGCTCGCTGGCTCCCGAGGATCTGTGGCCGCTGCGCGGGATCGGACAGCTGTTCTCCACCATCGCCCGGGTCGGCGCGACGGGCTCCTGGCGCGAGGAGCTCCGCGCCGGGCTGCGCGACGGCTGGTCTGTGCAGTGAACACCGGCGCGGGCGCGGGTGCCGGGCCACCGAGGCGCGGGTAGGATGCCCGGCGTGGGCCTCGTGTCGCTCGCTCTCCTCCCGGCGCGCGCGGCCTATGCCGGCGCCGAGGCCGCCGTCGCCGCCGTGCAGCTCGTCGGCCGTGGCGGAGCCGTCCGCCGCCCCGGCGGCTACGCGGAGCGCATCACCGCCCTGCTCGCGGAGGGCGGCGCGATCGAGCAGCTCGGCCGGCTCGCGGACCCCGTCGGGCCACTGGCGCGGATCGAGCAGCTGGCGGTCCTCACCGCCGAGGACCGGCCCCTGGGGCGAGCGCTCGCGCCGGAGGGTCCCCTGGACCAGCTGTTGGCCGAGGAGGGTGTGCTCGACCGGCTGCTCGCCCCGGGCGGCCCGCTCGACCGGCTGATGGCCGAAGGCGGGATCGTCGACCGCCTGCTGCGCGCCGAGGGACCGCTGGACCGGCTGCTCGCGCCCGACGGGCCGTTCGAGCGCCTGACCGCCGCCGGGGGACCGCTTGATCGACTGCTGGCCGCGGACGGACCGCTCGAGCGGCTCACCGCCGCCGGGGGACCGCTCGATCGACTGCTCGAGCCGGATGGGCTGCTCGAGCAGCTGCTCGCCTCCGACGAGCAGATCATCGCGCTGCTCGGGGCGTCGGAGAGCCTCGCCCAGCTCGCCGACCTCCAGGACTCGCTCGCCGCCGTCGGCGCCCTCGCCGGGACTCTCCAGAACCTCGCGGAAGCGACCCGTACGCTGCCCGAGCTGCCCGAGCACGTTCGCTCGGTCGACGCCCAGGTGGCGACGCTGGGCGAGCGCCTGGAGCGTGTCGAACCGTCGCTGGAGCTGCTCAACGGCAGCGTCGGCACGCTTCGCGAGGCGGCCGAGCGCCTCGGCCAGGCCGTGGAGCCGCTCAGCCGGCTGGCGGAGCGCCTTCCCGGCCGGCGCCGGGACTGAGCAGCCGCCACTCCTCCCAGCCGGAGATCCGGCGGTAGCCGACCTCGGCGTAGATCTTGTTCGAGGTCGGGTTGGCGAGATCGGTGTAGAGCATGCATCGCGGGGCCTCGGAGGCCAGCACGCGGCGCGTGACGGCGGCCACGGCGCTGGAGGCGTAACCGCGACGACGGTGCTCGGGCGGGGTGTAGACGTTGTTGATGCGCGCCAGCCCGGCGATCGGGGTCGTCGCGGTCACCGTGCAGACGGAGTCGCCGTCCTCCCACACGAACACGCGTCCGGCGGCGAGGCGCAGGCCGAGAGCCGGGGCGGGATCGCCGCCGCGCTGCCCGGGGAGGGCCTCGGCGAGGAAGGCGCGCGTCCAGGCCAGCAGCCGCTCACGATCCTCGGCTCCGGCGACCCGCAGGCGCCCGTTGGCCGGGCGGGGTGGATCCAGCACCTCCTCGCACACGTGCATCGCCTCGCTCAGCTGCAGCTCGGCTCGCCCGCCGGTGAGGCGCTCCCAGGCCTCGGCGACGGCCCGTGCCGTGTCGGGCACGGCGCTCACCCACGGCGGCTCGGGATCGTGCGAGAGCCAACGCTCCAGCAGCGGCTCGGCGGCGCCGTGGGGCAGCGGACCGCACAGCAGCCCCCACGGAGGGGTCCTCAGCGCCGCGCACACGACGTGGCCCGCTTCGGTGCCATACGCGAACAGCGGCCGTTCGTCTCCGTAGACGGCCTGACGCGCGCCCTGGAGCACGGACGCGAGGATGTTCGTGTCGACTCGCGCGGTCAGCAGGGCGCCCACCCGAGCGGCGAACTCGTCGGCATCCCGCGTCAGCGTGAGCTCCATCGCCGCAGGGTAGCCACGCCGCGACGCCCCGGCGCGAGCCCGCTGACCCCGCGGCGTCAGACCGGTTGCGCGCTCACCGAGGTCGACTGCGACTCGGCGTCGGTGGCGGTCACGACGACCGTGAGCTCGTGGCCGCTGTCGGCCGCGGTCTGGACGTAGCTCGGACCGGTGGCGCCGCTGATCGGCTTGCAGTTGGTGCCGGAGGCCGAGCAGCGCTGCCACGCGAAGGCGTACGACAGCGGATCGGGGCTCGACCACGTGCCGGTGCCCGTCCGCAGTGTCTTCCCGGTGCCGCGGACGCCGAAGATCTTCGGCGGCGTCTTGTTGACCGGCGGTGGCGGGTCGGCGACCGGGCTGAGCGAGACGGTGAGCGCCGAACCGGTCTGCGACTCCTGATCCGTGGCAGTCACCATGATCGCCACGTACTGACCGACGTCCGTACTCGTCAGCGTCAGCGCGGTGGTCGTGGCGCCCATGATCGGCGCGCAGGTGGTGGAGCTCGAATTGCTGCAGAGCTCCCACTGATATGCGTAGGTCAGGGGATCCGGGCTCGTCCACGTGCCCCTGTAGGCATGGATCGTCTGCCCGTCGGCGATCGTCCCGGTGATCGACGGGGGCTGCGACGCCGACGGTGGCGGCGGGGGAGCCACCGGCCCGACCGGGTTCGCCGTCGAGGTGCCCGTGTTGCCGCTCTGATCCGTGGCGGTGACGATCACCGTGACGTACTGGCCGACCTCGGCGCTCGTGAGCCTGAACGTCGACGCGCGGGCGCCGGCAATCGGCGAGCAGCTCGCCACCTGGGCGGTCGTGCAGAGCTGCCACGCGTAGGAGTAGGTGAGCTTGCTGTCACTCACCCACTTGCCGGGGTTGGCGGCGAGGCCCTGGCCGTCGACGGCCTTGCCCTTGATCGTGGCCGGCGAGATGTTGTACACGGGGCTGGCGACGGTGTAGGTCACGCTGCCGGTGCTCGTCTGGCCGTCTTCGCTCATCGCCGTGACGGTGAACGTGTACGTCCCCGGCGTGGAGGTGTCGATCGGATTGCCCGTGCCGACGTTCTCGCTGTCGGTGCAGGAGGCGATGCCGGGACCCACCTTGCCGTCGGTGCAGTGATAGTCGGCGTCGACGACCTCTCCCTCCGTGTAGTTGGCACCCGCGCCCGGGGCGGTGATGGACACGTTCGGCGCCCCCGCGACCCGATAGTCGATGTTCTGGGTCGTCGTCTGCCCGTCGGCGCTCGTGGCGGTCACGCTGAGGCTGTAGTAGCCCGGGATGGTGGTGTCGATCGGGTTGCCGTTGCCGACGCCCGCCGAGTCGGTGCACGAGCTGATCCCGGGTCCGTCGGTCCCGTCGGTGCAGGAGTAGTCCGCGTCGACCACCTGACCGACGGAGTAGATCGCGTGGGCGGCCGGTGAGGTGATCGTGACGCTCGGCGCAGCGGCCACCGTGTAGCTGATCGACGCCGTGCCGGTGAGCCCATCCTGGCTCGTCGCCGTGACCGTGTAGGTGTAGGCGCCCGGTTCGCTCGTATCCAGCGCGCCGGGGCTCGTCGAGGCATCCCCGTCGGTGCACGACTGGATCCCAGGGCCACCCGTCCCCTCGCTGCAGGAGAAGCTCGTCGCCACCGACTGCCCGACCGCATAGATCCCCCCCGACGACGGCGAGGAGATCGTCGCCGTGGGCGAGTCGGCCACCATGTAGGTGACGCTGCTCGTGCCGGTCTGGCCGTCCTGGCTCGTCGCCGTGACGGTGAACGTGTAGGTGCCCGGAACGCTCGTGTCGATCGCGTTTCCGTTACCGGCCGACTGGTTGTCGGTGCAGAACTGGATCCCCGGGCCGTCGCTGCCGTCAGCGCAGCTGTAGGCCGCATCGACGCTCTGGCCGGTGGCGTAGGTGGCGCCGTCGACCGGACTGGTGATCGACGCCGTCGGGGCCCCGGCCACCGTGTAGGTGACGCTGGCGGTGCCGGTCTGGCCGTCCTGGCTCGTCGCGGTGACCGTGTAGGTGTAGGTACCCGGCGCGCTCGTGTCCAGCGTGCCGGGGCTCGTCGACCCCGTTCCGTCGGTGCACGACTGGATCCCCGGACCTCCCTGGCCCTCGCTGCAGGAGAAGCTCGTCGCCACCGACTGCCCGACCGCATAGATCCCCCCCGATGACGGCGAGGAGATCGTCGCCGTGGGCGGCGCCGGCGGGTTGACCTGCTCGGTGACGGTGCCCGTCGAGGTGGCGTAGTTGGAGTCGCCGGAGTACACGGCGGAGATCGAGTGGCTCCCGGCGCCGAGCGTCGTGGTGCAGCTCGCGGTGTCAGGCGAGCTCTGGGAGAGGGAAACGCTCCCGCAGCCGCTGATCGTGGTGCCGCCGTCCTCGAACTGAACCGTCCCCGTCGGCGTGCCGGATCCCGGCGAGGGCACGCTCACCGTGTCGGTGAAGATGACCGGGGTGCCCGTCGTCACCGGCGATCCCGAAGTGGCCAGCGAGCTCGACGTGCCGACGAGTGGGGAAGTGGTGGACGTGAGCTGGGCGGTGAGGATGTTCCGGTACAGCGCCGGGTCGGTCGCGCCGATCGTGTACTGCTGAGTGCTGTTGGTGCCGAGCACGGTGCCCGAGCTGGTGATCGGCTTGGGCAGGCGATAGCCGGAGAACACCATCGTCAGCGTGCCGTCGGGGTTCGGGACGACGGTCGGGCCGTACGCGCGGCCAGAGTAATAGGCGCTCATCCCGAGCGGTGCCTCGTTGCCCTGGGCGAGGGCCGCGTCCTGCGCCGCCGAGGCGGCGAACGTGTAGTCGGTGGAGGTGATGACCTGGGGCACCGACCACGTCTGCCCACCGTCGGTGGAGGACGCGTAGAAGATCTGGTTGAAGGCGTCCGAGTCGCCGTCGCTCGGCCACGCGCCGGACAGGAACATGCCAAGGCTGCCGTCCGGGTTGGTGACGATCGTCCCGCGCGAGCCGATCCACCGCAGCTCGATCTGGTCCGAGGCGCCGGCTGCGAGGTTCGTCGGCGCGCTCGGGGTGAGCGTGGCCGTGGTGGGGTTCGAGCTCGACTGCGGGCTGTACTGCTGGTTGGAGTTGGCGAGGTCGCTGTAGGAGCCGTTCGTACTGCCGTTGCCCGAGCTGGTACCGCTCACCGCACCGAGATCGGTGAAGTTGACGCCGTCGGTGGTGTACGCGGCGCGCAGCACCGTGTAGTCCTCGTTGTTGCCGAACAGCTTCTGCGGGCCCGAGCTGGAGCCGTTCTTCCCTTCGCCGACGAGGCTGAGGGCGTTGTAGGGGACGATCGCCGCGTTCGGTCCGCCGATCCACTCCTTGCTCACCGTCGTCCCCGTGCCGCCCGTGCAGCTCGTGAGGTTCTGCGAGCCTGCGGGCGCACCCGATTGGGTCGCCGGCACGTTGCCGGTGCAGGTGAGGGTCTGGATCCCCGCCGAGGTCCCGAGGTAGATCGTGAACGATCCGGAGCTCGGCAGGGGCTCGGAGGCGCTCGGGAAGGAGGTGTAGTTGATCGTCACGGCGGACCCGAGCGTGACGGTGCCCGACTTGTAGGCGTTCGAGCTGTTGATCGTGCCGTTGATCTGCCCCTCGAGGTAGTAGTTGAGGAGCTTCTCGGTGTAGAGGGTGATCGTCGCCCCGCTCGGCACGCTGGTCCCGTTGAAGCTCGAGCGGTAGGGGATCGTTCCGACGATCCCGTCGGGGGCCACCAGTCCGGTGGTCATCGTCGCCTGCCCGGGATCGACCGGGTCGGCCGTGATCGCGTCTCCCTCGTTGACCGTGAACGGACCGTTCGGGGAGGTGCAGTTCTCGAACTCCGTGGTCGGATTGGCGTTCGACTGCACGCAGTAGACGGTTTGGCCGTCGATGTAGAAGCGGTTCGGTGCGTTCAGGTTCAGCGAATACGTCGTCGTGTTCGTCTGCGCCGAGGCGTTCTTGAAGTAGAGGTTCCCGAGCCCGCCCGAGCCGCCCGTGTTCTGGTTCGAGCTCGCCGGGATCGTGTAGGTGGGGCCCGGCGTCTTGTTGCTCGAGCTCTCCGGGTCGGCCGTGGCGATGACCATCACGAGATCGTCCCCCGAGCTCACGCTCACGCCTCCCGGCGCGGTGCATCCGGTGAGCGCCGGAGAGCTTGTGGTCGCCCCTGTGCACGTGATCGGCGAGCTCCACGGAGAGGCGAGACTCAGGTCCTCGTACTCCGCGGTGGACTGCGGGATGTACTCGGGGGAGGTAAGGGTGCCCAGGGGATCGGCGGACGTCGTGCCGGGGACGGAGATCGCGATCGTCGCTCCGCCGCTTGCCGGGACGCTCGCGCCGCCCGTGGCGTAGACGTTGGCATCGACCCCGACCGATTCCTGGCTCGGCACGTTCTGCAGCGGGTTGGCGGCGTTCGGTGAGACGCCGTGCACGAGCAGGCCGACGCCGTTGTTGTCCCCGGCGGGTCGCTGCAGCGTGTACAGGTTGGTGCCTGTGCCGGCCGACATGACGAATGGGTGGCCCTCGCCGTCGTCGTTGGTGTCGGCGGTCGGGCAGTACTGCTGGTTCTGCTCGAGCGCGCCCCCCTCGGTGTTCCAGGTGAGGCCGCCGTCCGTCGACTTGGCGACGGTGATGCCCTCGTCGCCGTCCTTCGGTCGCCAATCGAAGTAGCCGGTGAGCGAGCCGTCGGAGTTGCGGACGATGTCCGGGAAGTAGTAGGGCGCCATCGGGAGCTTGGTGTTCGCCGGCTGTGCGCTCTCACCACCCGACTCGGGGTTGGGGCCGCCACTGGTGCAGAACGCGTCGAGCGGCCCGGGGGTGCCGGCCACGCCACTCGGGTAGGGCACCGATCCCGACGCGGCCGGATATACGGCCAGGTTTGGCTCGAATACGCCGCCCGTGGAGGTTGCGTAGGGGCTCGATGAGCACGACGTCGACTGTCCGCCTTGAGGCAGGCAGGGCGGCGTGTAGGTGGGGAACAGGTCCGATCCGGGGAGCTCGGTGGCGGACGGATCCCCCTGGGAGGTGTTCCACGGGCCGTTGAGAACGCCGTCGACCGACGGGCTGCCGGCGTTGTAGCTCGTCGCCGCCAACGAAGCGGATGGCAGCGCCAACGCGAAGACGGACAGCAGCACGACGACGGCATGACCCGGCACGGCCCGGTATCGACCCACGGTGACTCCCCCAGACGATGGTTATCGCGCCGTGCCAGTCCCCCGCACGGCGCCGCAGCGCTGTGTATCAGCCCGGGAGGCGATTCAGGGTCGTGTTCTCAGCCCGTTCACGTCTTAATCGCAGGCTGGCCCCAATTCGTTCACGCGGCGAGCGGCGCGGTTGTCGTCGCCTCGGCCACGGGGTGGGCGGGCTCCGGCACGCTGACACCGCGACGGCGCAGCCGGCGGGCGAGCCAGTCGATCGCCACCGGCGTGCCGGCGAAGGCGCCGCTGATGTGGTCGACGCCCCCACGGGTCACGTACATCCGCACGTCGGCACCGAGCTTCTGCCAATCCTCGCGCAGATTGAGGCTCTGCTCGAAGGAGACGATCTGGTCGCGCCGCGCGTGATGGAGCAGGACGGGCGCGGTCGGAGCGATCGTGCCGAGCCGGTTCTCCCGCAGCCGCACGCGCCACTCGGGGAGCTCGAGCACGTTGGGATCGGTCAGCTCGGAGGCGGTGACGAACCGGGGGCCGGAGCGCAGCGCCTGCAGCACGGTCGAGTTGCGCAGCTCCTCGATTCCCTCGCGGGCGAACGGGGTGAGGTACGGATCGAGCTCCAGCTCGGGATACGCCGCGGCGTAACCGATGCCCCCGTAGGCGATGAAGAACGAGAAGAAGCTGCCGTCGAGCCTCGGGCTCGCCGTCTCCAGATCCGCCGCGGCGGCTCCTGCGGCGACGCCGACGAGCTCCAGCTCCGGCGCGTAGGTCGGCTGCAGCTGGGCGGCCCAGGCGGCGGCGGCGCCGCCCTCCGAATAGCCGATGATCGCCGCAGGCCCGTCCTGCGGCAGCTCTTCGGGCAGCAGCTCGCGCGCGGCCCGCATCGAGTCGAGGACGTTGGGCCCGAGCGCGCGCCCGACCATGTAGGCGTGATCGCCGGGAGTGCCGAGCCCCTGGTAATCGGTCACCGCCACGGCCCACCCGCGCGCCAGCAGCAGGGCGATCAGCGTGGCCTCCCAGTCCAGCCCGCGTGCGAGCAGATGCGAGGGCGCGGCGGAATCGCCGATCCCGTGCGTGCCGATCGCGTGCCCGATCAGCGGCAGCGGCCGGCCACGCCTCAAGCCGGCCGGCACGAGCACCATGCCCGAGACCGCGGTCGGCTCACCGACGGCGCCCGTCGAGCGGTACAGGATCCGCCACGCGCGCGCGCGGAAGCGGACACCGGGAAGCAGGTAGGCGTCGGTCGGCTCGGCGCGGAGGATCTGCCCCGGCCGGACGGTCTCGAGCGGCTCATCCCATCCGTAGAAGCCGGCGCCCGGCGCGTGGTGCCGGCGGGGCGTGGCCACCAGCAGCGCGTGCGCCGTGGCGGTACGCGCGATATCCAGAATCGACATGGACAGCCTCTCTTGTGAATCGGACCCAGCCTCTCCGGGTCGGCCGGCATCTGCCGCCACAACCTGAATCGACCGTCCGCCGCGCTTCCATTACCCGCGAATGCGGGGAGGAAACCACATTGCGCTTACCTGAAAGTCTACCGGGCGCAGCGTACGGACACCCTGTCTCCGGGGAGCGAGCCCGGCTCAGCGCCGACGGCGAACCTCTGCGGCGGGCGGCGAGCCTCGGCGGCGAGCGGGCGGGCTCAGCGCCGACGGCGGCGCGAGGAGGTGCCGCGGCTCCACTCGTCCATCTGCCACGGCGAATCGAGCGGGCTATCCCCCTCGTAGCGGTCGTCGCGGCCGTAGGGACGGTTGTGGATGCCGCTGCCGGAGATCGTCCACCACCCGACGATTACGCCGATGAGCACCACGATCACGCCGATCACCATCACCATGCCCACACCGTAACCGACTGACGGCGGGCGCGGCTCAGCCGAGCAGCCCGATGCGCTGGGCGCGCTGCACCGCCTCGGCGCGGTTGCGGGCCCCGAGCTTGCGGTACAGGGCGCTCGTGTGCTCCTTGACCGTGTGCGGGGAGAGGAACAGGTGCTCGGCGATCTCACGGTTGGTGGCGCCGGCGGCGATCTCCTCCAGGACCTCGCGCTCGCGCTCGGAGAGCAGCGGCGCGGGCTGCCTGGCCTTGGGCGGGAACAGGGTCATCCCCCGCCCCACGCGGCGGACCGCCCGCGCGAGCTCGCCCGCGTCGAGATCCTTGGAGACGAAGCCGGACGCCCCGGCCGCTCGCGCCGCCGCCGGCGACATCCGCCCCGCACCGGAGATCAGCAGCACCCGGGTCGACGGCGAGGCGCGGCGAATCGCCTCGCAGACGTCCGCCCCCGACTCACCGGCGAGGAACAGGTCGACGAGGGCGACGTGGGGCTCGGCCCGCCGGGCGAGCTCGATCGCCTCGGCACCGGTGCGCGCGGCGAGGCAGCGCTCCACCCACGGCTGCTCGCCCAGGAGCACGCGGAAGCCCCAGTGCACGACGTCGTGGTCGTCGACGACGAGCACCCGGAGCCGACGCGCCGCGCCCCGCGGGGCGACCGCGCTCACGGCGCCTCACCGTCGCGCAGGGGAACCACGAGCCGGACCCGCCACCCGTCCGGCCGGGTGGGGCCGAACTCGACGCAGCCCCCCTGCTGAAGCGCCTCGAAGGCGGCCAGCCGGAGCCCCATTCCAGCGCCGGCCTCACCGGGCCTCACCCCGTCGTTGCGGACCTCCAGCGTGAACGTCTCGCTGTCGCCCCCGACGGCGACGGCGATACGCGTCGGGGCGGCGTGCTTGCCCACATTGCGCAGCGCTTCGGTAAGGAAGGACTGTGCGATGGGCTCGAGGTCGACGGGCACGCCGACGCCGAGCGGCCAGTCGACCTCCACCGGCGCGGGCTGGCCGGTACGAAGCCGCTCTATCTCCTCGGCGAGCGTCGTCCCGGTCTCGGGAGGGACCGGAGCCAGCGGACGCTCGAGCGCTCGGCGCAGCTCGCCGACCGCCTGCTGCATCTCGGCGCGGCACCGTTCACGCTCGCCGGCGCCGAGTGGCGCCTCGGCACTCAGCGCCAGGGAGACCCCGAACAGCCGCTGCAGCACCCGCTCATGGATCTCCCGCGCCAGCCCGAGCCGCTCCGCGAGGTGACGGGAGCGCTCCTGCTGGCGAGTGGCATGGCGGGCGGTCGTGACGAGCGCCGCGGTCTTGCCGAGCGTCCACAGGAGGTGGCGCTCGCCATCGGCCAGCTCGAACCGTCCGCCGCCGCGATCGGCACAGATGACGCCGTAGGCACGGCCGGCGGCGCTCATCGGCGTGCACACGAGCGTGGAGATTCCGAGCGCCTCCGCGTACTGGGGCGGCACGGCGTCCTCCACCCCTTCCGAGACGACGATGACCTCGTCCTCCCGCAGCGCGCGCTGAGCGATCGGCGTGCCGTCGAGCGTCGGGCGCAGGGCGGCGAGCTGGGCGAAGGACGTGCCGTGAGAGCCGACGGCGCGGACGCGGGCCCGCGCGGCGTCGGCCATGAAGATGGCCGCGCGCCGCATCGTCGTCAGCCGGCAGATCGCCTCGCAGATGCGGTCGTAGAACTCCGTCGAGGAGCGATCGCTGTTGATCTCCGCGAGCAGCTCGGCGAACACCTCGAGCGGCTCCACGCCCGCGAACAGGGAGGGCCGCTGCTGCGGCGCGGAGCGCTCAGCGCCCAGCACGTGGCGATCCCGTGGGCACACCTCGATTCTACGTCGGTCCCGGCCGCCCCCTGGAAGCGCGGGGGCAGCACCGGCGGGCGGCCGGCCGCCCGACCCCTATCCTGGCGCTCCGTTGCCCCGACGTGCCCTCATCGCCGCTCTCGCCGCTGCGCTCTGCCTCTCCGGCTGCGGTGCCGCGAGCGACGCCGCGCCGAGAGTGCGCGATGCGACGCTCGTGCTCGACTTCACGCCCAACGCCATCCACGCCGGGATCTACTCGGCGATCGCCCGCGGCTACACCGCCCAGGAGCACGTTCACCTCCACGTCATCAGCCCCCCGGCCAGCCCGGACGCGGTGAGCCTGCTGGAGACCGGCCGCGTGCAGTTCGCGATCCTGGACATCCACGATCTCGCCCTCGCCCGGCAGGCGGGTCAGCCGATCGTGGGGATCATGGCGATCGAGGAGGAGCCCCTCGCCGCCGTCGTCGCCGCGCCGGGCATCAGCTCGCCGCGTCAGCTCGTCGGCCAGACGGTGGGCGTCACCGGCGATCCGAGTGACCTGGCGGTGCTCCACTCGATCGTCGCCGGCTCCGGAGGCGATCCGCGGGAGGTGAAGACGATCACCATCGGCTACGACGCCGTCGAGGCGCTGCTGTCCGGACGCGTGGCCGCGGCGACGGCGTTCTGGAACGACGAGGGGCTCACGCTCGCTCACCACCACCCGAGCTACCGCAGCTTCAAGGTCCAGGACTACGGGGCGCCCTCCTATCCCGAGCTGGTGCTGTGCGCGACGCGCCGGACCGTCAACCGCGAACCGAGGCTGGCGCGTGACGTCGTCACCGCGCTCGTGAAGGGCTATCGGTTCACGCTGCGCAACCCCGAGGGCAGCGAGGCGGACCTGGAGGCGGCGGTGACGAACCTGGATCCGCGCCTCGTGGCCGAGCAGCTCACCGCCGAGCGACCCGCGTTCCAGGGTCCCGGCGGGCGCATCGGGGTGCTGGACCCGGCCACGCTCGAGCGCTGGGCCCACTGGGAGCGGAGCTTCGGGATCGTGCAATCCGTGCCCGACGTCAGCGCGATGTTCACCAACCGCTTCCTGCCCCGCGGGGGCTAGCGCCGGCGCCTACTGCGCGCGCATGCGGCGGAACTCCTGACGAACCGATTCGGTCCGGCCCCACATCTGCACGACCTCGGCTCGCCCGGTGCGGACCTCCCGCACCGCGAGCTCACCGCTGATGGCCGCCTCGTCGAGCAGGTGCAGCGCCGCGTGCACCGCCGGCGCTGCCGCGGCGTGGCCGAAGCGGTGGGCGACGATCAGCCTCCAGTGCCAGTCGTGCTTGGAGTACGGCTGGGCGTTGCAGGTGACGAGCAGGACGGCCGCGTCGACGTAGCGGCTCTCGTCGAAGATCCGCAGGTCGAGCTCCAGGTCCGTCCAGTCGTCGGGCAGGGAGTCGACGATCTCGCTGAAGGTGTGTGCCAGGCCGGCCATCGCCGCCAAGCCTACCGAGCGGCCCGCTCAGCCCGTCAGCTGGTCGACGAAGGTGTAGATCACCATCATCGCGATGACGATCGCGAACGCGCGCAGGATCCACAGCGCCGCGGCTTCGCGCCGTCGGAGCGGCGCCCGGGGGACGGGCCGGCGGCGGTCGGCGACGAGCTGATCGCGCTCCAGGAAGCAGACCAGCTCCTCCTCGCTCATCGGCTCCGAGGACTCCATCGCCTCCGTGTCACGTTCGTCGCTCATGTCACGTGGATGGCCTGCAGGAAGGAGTCGATCCCGTAGGCGGCACCGGAGATCGACACGACGGCGACGATCGCCCCGGCGACGATGTTCGTGCGGCGGCGGTTGGCGAAGCGGCCCATCAGGTTCCGGTCGCTGGCGAGCATGATCAGGAACACCAGGGTGACCGGCAGCAGCACCGTGGCCAGGACGTTGGCGTTGAGCGCGATCCGCAGCAGCGGCGCCCCCGGGATGAGGATGACGGCGGCGGCGGCGGCGGCGACCGCGACGTTGGCGCCGTAGAAGACCGCGGCGCCGCGGGCGGAGTTGTTGAACGAGCTCGCGCGGCCGATGCACTCCCCCACGGCGTAGCCGGTGCTGGCGGAGATGGTGAGCACGGCGACCGCGCCGGCCTCCACCAGGCCGAGCGCGAACAGCGTCCCCACGAGCCCGCCGGAGACCCGCTCCAGCGCGTGCGGGAACCCGGCGCCGGCGAGGGACTGGGTGGGACTCGCGCCGCCGTGACCCATGAGGGCCGCGCCGGCGACCATCGCGCCGCACCCGAACACCGCCGCCAGCGCGCCGCCGAGCACGGTGTCGAGCCGGCCGTGGAACAGATCACGCGGCGTCAGCCCCTTGTCGGCCGAGGCGCTCTGCTGGAAGAACACCATCCACGGCGTCACCGTCGCACCGATCGTCGAGGCGAGCAGGAGCAGCAGCGTGTTGAGGCTTCCGCTCGGGAACGGCGAGAAGGTCACGACGGCATGGCCGATCGAGCCCCACCGCGGTCCCGTGAGGAGTCCGGCGACCAGGAACAGGCCGTTGAAGATCGCCAGCCCGAGGGCGATCCGCTCCCAGCGCCAGTAGCGCCCGCCGCTCAGGGTGAAGACGACGAGCACGAGCCCGAGCGCGGCCGCCACGCCGGCGCCGAGGTGGAAGTACGCCAGCCCGACGCGGATGGCCACGAACTCGGCGATCAGGGTCACGAGGTTGGTGAACAGCAGATCGCCGGCGGCGAACCAGCCCCACACGGGGCCGTAGCGCTGCAGCACGAGCTGGCCGAAGCCCCGATGCGTGACGGCGCCGATCCGCATGCACATCTCCTGGCACACCATCGCCATCACGAACGTGATCAGCGTGAAGGGAAGGAAGAAGCCGAGGCCGTAGGTGGCGCCCGTGGTGGCGTAGGAGATGATGCTCGGGCCGTCGTTCTCCCCCAGCATGGCGAGGGTTCCCGGGCCGACGAGCAGCCACACCAGCGTGAGCCGGCGGCCGTCGAGGCGCGCCTGGTGCACCCGGGATCGGTCACGCGAGCGCGCCTCGTCCTCGGCGCTGAGCTCGGGAGGCGCCGATGCGGTGTCGGTCATCCGGCGGTCACGACGCGCATCGCCCGCGCCAGGGAACCGCCGAGGACGTGGACGGTGTCACCGAAGCGGACGAACAGCGGCCCCTCGAACGGCTGCTTGTCGATCACCTCGAAATCGTCTCCCGGGGCGATCCCGCGCTCGGCCAGGAAGCGCAGCATCTCCGGGTTGCTGTCGGAGACACGCGTGAACCGGCCGCGGTCGCCTGCGGAGCGCGACTGCAGGCTCTGCGTCCTGGTGGACTCGAGCACGAGCTCACGCGACGGGATCGGATCGCCGTGGGGATCGTGGGTGGGGTCCCCGAGCTGGGCCGCGATCCGCTCTTCGAGCTGCTCGGAGAGCACGTGCTCCAGCACCTCGGCCTCCTCGTGCACCCGGTCCCACGGCACCCCGAGGCTCTCGACGAGGTAGAGCTCCAGCAGGCGGTGGTGGCGGATCACCTCGAGGGCGACCCGCCGGCCGGATTCGGTCAGCGCCACGCCGCGGTAGGGCTCGTGCTCGGCCAGCCCGAGCTCCCCCAGGCGCTTGACCATCCCCGAAGCGGAGGCCGCCGTCACGCCGAGGCGCTCGGCCAGGGCATTCGTGGACACGGCCTCGGAGCCCCGTTCCTGCAGGGCGTAGATCGCCTTCGCGTAGTCCTCGACGGCCGAGGTGACGGGCGAAGGTTCATGGGCTGCCACCAAGCTGATTATGGCACACCTAAAAACGACTTACGGCCTGCCGGGTTGGCGCGGTCCTATCCTTCGGGAGGTGAGCCAGATCGTCGCCGTCGAGTCCGAGTACGACGCCGCCCTGTCGGGTTGCGCTCTGCTCGATCGTTCCGAGCGCGGCAAGCTCGCCCTCAGCGGCCGGGGCGCCAAGGAGTTCCTCCAGGGGCAGGTGAGCAACGACGTCGAGGGCCTCGCGCCGGGTGCCGGCTGCTACGCCGCCTTCCTCACCCCGAAGGGGAAGATGCTCGGCGATCTGCGGATCCTCGACACCGGCGAGGAGCTGCTCCTGGACACCGAGCGCACCGCGCTCCAAGAGCTGTTCAACATGATCCGCCGGTTCTCGATCGGCTACGAGGTGGAGCTCCACAAGCGCACGCTGCAGCGCGGGCTCCTGTCCCTGCTCGGGCCCGACGCCGAGGGGCTCACGGGCGCGGGCGCGGCCGGGATCGGGGAGGCTGAGAACGACCATGCGGCAGTCGCCGTCGGCGGCATCGGCGCGTGCGCGATCCGCACCCCGGCCGGGATCGACCTCCTCTGCGACGCCGCCGACACCGCCCTGCTGGCGGACGCGCTGATCGCCGCGGGAGCCGTCCCGATCACCGAGGCGACCTATGAGTGCCGGCGCATCGAGCTGGGCATCCCGCGCTACGGGGTCGATCTCGACGAGTCGGTCATCCCCCAGGAGGCCGGGCTCAACGAGCGCGCGGTGTCGTTCACCAAGGGCTGCTACGTCGGTCAGGAGACGGTGGCCCGGCTGTACTACCGGGGCAAGCCGAACCGGCACCTGCGAGGGCTGCGGCTCGCCGGCGCCGCCCCGGCCGAGGCCGGAGCGACGCTCGGCTTCGAGGGCCGGGACGTGGGCCGCCTCACCTCGGTCGCGGTCTCGCCGCGGCTCGGGGCGATCGCGCTCGGATTCGTCAGGCGTGAGGTTCCCATCGGGGCCACGGTGTCACTGCGTGCTCAGGATGCGCCCGCCGGCGCCGAGTCCGCTCAGACCGCCGAGGTCGTGGAGCTCCCCTTCGCCGCCGGCTGAGCGGGGGTCCGGGTCGGCGACGGCCCGATCGTTCCCGCCCGGCGGCGGGTGCCCCAGCGCCCGGGCGGCGAACGCCGCCAGCTCGTCCGGATCGGGCAACGGCTCGAGCGTCAGCTGCTCGACGTCCGCGTGGGAGGCGAGGTAGGTGCCGACGATCCGCACCTCGTCGACCTCGTCAGGCGGCACCTGCGCCCCGGTGTCACCCACGCGCGCACCGCGTGCGCGGGCGGCCCGGGTTCGCTCGTGCAGCTCGTCGAGCTCGGCCGGCAGCGCTCCGAAGTCGACGAGCCGCCCGCCGGCCAGCCACAACGCGTCGGCCTCGGGCTTGACCGGATGGCGGGCGAGCACGAGCCGCGGCCGCGCGTGTGTCGCTTCCAGCACCCCCTCCAGCCGGCGCAGCAGGCCGCCCAGGCGTCCGGCCCGCCGCCGCAGCCACTCGGCGCGCTCGTAGTGGCGCGCGTCGGCGGCGGCGCGCATCTCGCCGCGGACGTGGGCGATCAGCGCCTCACGGGCGTCGGTGCCGACGCTGAAGATCGCCAGCGCCGCATCGAGGCGGCGGCGATAGAGATTGGGGTCCAGATCGCCGAGGCACGGCGACAGGCAGCGCCCCATCTGGCCGTACGCCGAGGGGTGCGCGCGGCGCTGCAGACGCCGCCCGCAGTGGCGCAGCCCGAACAGCGAGTCGAGCTGCTCGACGAGCTCGGCGGCCGCCGCCCGGCCCCGCAGCGGGCCGATGCTCACGGCGTGTCCCGCCGCCGGGGCGGGACCGACCTCCAGGATCGGGAACGGGATGTCGAGCCGGCAGCGGATGTAGCAGAGGCGATCGTCGCCCCGGGTGAGACGCGTGTTGCCGGGCGGCCGGAGCTCCTTGATCAGACGGTTCTCCAGCACGAGCGCTCCGAGCTCTGAACGCGTCGGCCGGTAGTCGACGACGGCGGCGTGCTGGGTCCAGGCGGCGCGCGGAGCGGACGGCGCAAAGTGCGCCCGGGCCCGGCTGCGAACCGACACCGACTTGCCGACATAGAGCGTGCGGCCCGCACCGTCGCGGAACACGTACACACCGGGATCCCGTGGGAGCTCGCCGAAGTCGAGCTGCGGAATCGCGGCGGCGGCGTCGGCGCGATCGCGGGTGGGCGTCCGCGCCCGCGCGCGGCGCACCGGCCGGCACAGCGCCAAGGCGTCGGCGACCGTCGTGGCGCCCGCGCACAGGCGCGGGTACAGGGCGCAGAGAACCCGGCCGCAGGTCTCCGCGTCGGCGAGCGCCCGGTGGGTCACCGTCACCTCGATGCCGAGCGCGTCGGCGAGCGCGGCCAATCTGCGCTCGCGCTGCAGGGGCAGGAGCTTGCGGGCCAGCACCGCGGTGCAGATCACCGGCGGATCCGGCCAGTCCAGGCCCGCCCGCGCGAACGCCTGGCGCAGGACACGGCGATCGAAGGGGGCGTTGTGAGCGACCATCACGCGTCCGCGCAGCTGCTCGGCGAGCGCCGGCAGCACCTCCTCGGCGCCGGGCGCGGAGTCGACCATCGCCTGGGTGATCCCGGTGAAGCGCTGGATGCCCCGGCGCAGAGGCGCATGGGTCCGCACGAGCGACTCCCAGCGGTCGTGCAGCTCTCCCCCACCGACGAGCACCGCTCCGAGCTCGGTGAGCTCGCACGCGTCGCCGCCGAGGCCGTTGGTCTCCGTGTCGACGGCGAGGAACTCCACTCCGGCGAGGCTCTGCTCGAGCAACTGCATGCCGACCGTGATACGGATCCGGCCGGACGGCGTGACAGACGGCGTGCGGCGCCCCCGCCCACTGCCGCCCCCGGACGACCGGCCGCGGGGGTAGGATCAGCGGCAAGAGAGAAAGGAGCGCCATGCCAGCGACCGCCCCAGACGCCGAGAAGTTCCGCGAGTTGGACGAGGACAAGCGTCGTGCCTGGGCCGAGTACGTCGACGGGCTCCGGGAGCTCAGCGGCAAGGAGTACGACGAGGCCGAAGGCGACAGTTGGGAACGGCTCCAGGCGCAGCTGACTCAGCTCGACGACCAGCGCAAGCGACTCGCCGACGACGCCGGCTGAGCGCCGAGCCCCCGGGGCTCACCCGTGTCCCCCGGCGTGCGTGCCGTCACCGAGTCGGTTAGGGTTCGGCCGTGTTTGTGCGGTAGTGAGCTGGAGGCAAGCCCGCATCGGCGCCGGAGAGGAGACCTGGAGAGGATGAGCAGCAGGACCATGTGGTTGGCGGCCACCGCGGCGATCCTGCTGGGCGGTTGCGGCAGCACCGGCACCTTCGCCGACCGTCCGACTCCGGCGACGGTCGTCAACCTCACGGTCTACGTGAGCGATCATCGCGTCTCCGTCTCCCCCGCTTCCGCCGGCGCCGGCCCCGTGTTGTTCATCGTGACCAACCAGGCCTCGCGCAACGAGGCCGTCGAGGTGCGGAGCAGCGGTGGCGGCCGCGCCCTCGCCACCACTGGCCCGATCAACCCCGGGGGGACCGCCCAGGTCGAGGTCGACTTCCACTCCGGCGAATACCTTCTGGCCGCGCAGCAGGCCGGCGCCTCCGCCGGCTCGGCGATCCACCCGGCGATGCTCCGGATCGGCCGGGCGCGACCGAGCGCGGACAACGCGCTGCTGCAGCCCTGAGACTCGTTCGAGCGCGTTTCCCCTACGATCCGCGGACCTTTCCGTCCCCCGAACGAGCGAGGCATTCCTTCGTGGCCGTTGATCTGAGCCAAGTGGCAACCGTCGACACCGAGCCGGGCGAGCTCCCGCGCACGATGGCCGCATGGGTCATCCGCGAGGAGCGCCAGGGTGAGCCCGTCGACGCCTTCCAGGTCGAGGAGATCGAGGTCCCCGAGCCCGGCGCCTTCGAGGTCATCGTGCGGGTGATGGCGGCGGGGGTCAACTTCAACAACGTGTGGGCGGCGCTCGGGGAGCCCGTCGGCGTGTGGCGCTACGGCGACCATCCGCAGTGGGGCCACCACATCGGCGGCTCGGACGCCTCCGGGATCGTCTGGAAGGTCGGCGAGGGGGTGACCCGCTGGAAGCCGGGCGACGAGGTCGTGATCCACTGCAACCAGGCGTCCTACGAGGATCCGGAGGTCCACGGGCTCGACCCGCTCGCCGCGCCGTCCCAGCAGATCTGGGGCTACGAGACGACCTGGGGCTCGTTCGCCCAGTTCTGCAAGGTCCAGGCCCAGCAGCTCCTCCACAAGCCCCGGCACCTGTCCTGGGAGGATTCCGCCGCCTACGGCCTCACGTACTTCACGGCGTACCGGATGCTGATCGACCAGTGCCGGCTCCAGGCCGGTCACCGGGTCCTGATCTGGGGCGCCGCCGGCGGACTCGGCGTGTTCGCCACGCAACTGTGCAAGATCACCGGCGCCGATGCCGTCGGTGTCGTCTCGAGCGACGAGAAGGGCCGCCTGATCGAGCAGCTCGGCGCGGTCGGCCACATCGAGCGCTCGCAGTACTCCGGGATGATGCGCCGGGGCGGGGAGAGCGCCGAGGAGGAGAAGGCGCGCTTCAAGGAGTCCCGCCGGTTCACCAAGGCGGTCGAGGAGATCCTCGGCGGGCCGCCGGACATCGTCTTCGAGCACGTCGGCAAGGCCACCTTCCCCACCTCGGTGTTCGCCGTCAAGCCGTTCGGCAAGGTCGTCATCTGCGGGGCCACCTCCGGCTATCAGCTGGACTTCGACGTCCGCTACCTGTGGATGCGCCAGAAGCAGATCATCGGCTCGCACTTCGCCAACGCCTGGGAGGCGACCAAGGCCAACGAGCTGATCGAGGAGTCGAAGATCCGGCCGGTGCTGTGGCAGACTATGGGCTTCGACAAGGTCGCCGAGGCTCACCAGCTCCTGCGCGACAACAAGCACCTCGGCAAGATCGCGATCCTCGTGGGCGCGACCGAGGAAGGACAAGGAAAAACCGCGGACGGCCCCGGGGCGATCCGGGCCAAGGTGGGAGCGTAGGTCATGGCAGGCGTCGTCCACATCCCCTGGTACGCCACGGTGTTCCGGCACGAGAGCTTCGGACAGGCGGTGGCTCGGATGGCCCCGCTGGCGCTCCGCTACGGCGCCACCCAGTTCTCGGTCCAGCGCAGCCTCGACGACCGCTACAAGATCCTCCACATGACGTGGTTCGAGTCCCGGGAGGACTGGTACCGCTTCTGGGACAGCCCCGAGCTGATCGAGTTCCGCGCCCGGCACGCCGGGCACTTCCAGATCCCCGTGGTCTACACCTGGCACGAGGAGCTGAACAGCGGCGAGCTCGGACCGCAGGTCGGCAACGGCAACGGGGTGGGCAGCGGTGACACGCCGGAGCCCGATCCCGAGCTCGGCCGGCCGGTTCAGACGAGCTAGACGGTCAGTCGGCCACGGCGCGCTGGGACTCCCCGTCCACCCGGAGGGCGAGCTCGAGCCAGAAGCGCTCGTCGGGATCGTCGAGCGCCGCGCCGAACAGCTCGCGCAGCCGCCTGAGGCGGTATCGCGCCGTCTGCGTGTGTACGCCGAGCCGCGCCGCCGTCGGCCCGATCCGTCCCTGCTCGGCGAGCCACGCCCGCAGCGTCTCGCGCATCCGCACGCGGCCCCCGGCTGACAACCCGTCGAGCGGCGCCAGCGCGCGTTGGGCGAGCTCGGCCGCGAGCCGGCCGTCACCGCGCAGCAGCAGCTCGCCCGTCCGCTCCTCGGCGGCCACCAGCGCCTCTCCGGCGCCCGCCAGCGCGAGCGCGGCGCGCGCGCGGGAGAAGCTCACCGCCGCCTCGGTCCACGCCACGGCGGGTCCGAGGCCCGCCGTCGCCCCCCGCTCACGGACCGCCCGCTCGAGCTCGGCGCGGCGGCTGGGCGCCGCGGGATCCGGCAGCACCACGCAGGCGAGCTCGCCGATCCGCTCGACGATCGCGCCCGGCAACCGCCACGGCGTCGCCTCGCGCTCCAGCCCGGACACCGCGGCCACGGCGAGCTTGCGCGGCAGCGGCCATCCCGCCTCGGCGGCCGCCGCCTCCACCGCGGCGGCGTCGGCGGGGGGATCGCGGACGAGCGTGCGGACCAGGCGCCGGCGCCGGAACTCGGTCTCCGAGGCGATCGCCGACTGCTCCAGCGCGTACCCCTCCGCCGACTCCGCCGAGAGCACGTCGATGTAGGCGAAGATCGACTCGGCGAGGAGGTACAGGGTCTCCGGGGGGAGTCCGGCCTCGACGCCGGCGGCGGCGAAGCGCCGCCACGCCACGCGAGCGCCGATCCGATAGGCGCCGAGCAGCGACTCGAGCGTCCGGCCGGCACGCATCTCGCCACGGCCGAGCAGCCGGTACACGTCGGGACGCGGCACGTCGCCCCCCGCTTCGATCTCGGCCAGGAAATGACGGAGCGCCTCCTGCACGCCGGCGCGCAGGCCCTCTCCGAACGTGCCCGCGAGCGGACGGCGGTACACCGGGATGGTCCGGACCGAGTCGATCATCTCGTCTGTGGCCTCGCCGAGGACGGGCCGCAGTACGAGCACGATCTCCGTGGGGAGCTCCTGCCAGGGTCGTGCGTGCAAAAGTGTGTATTAACCTACAACTTCGTTACCGAAAATCGTGAGCGAGTGAGCAGAATCCTGCGCGCCCGCGCTGTACTGTCCCTTCTTCCATGTCCCGTCTGCACAAGACCGTCAATCTGCTCGGTGTCGCCGTGCCGCCCCTGGGCCTCCTCGCCGCCATCGTCCTGCTCTGGCACCGCGTGGTCGGCCCGCTCGAACTCTCGCTGCTGGCGGGACTCTACGTCCTCACCGCGCTCGGGATCACCCTGGGCTATCACCGGATGTTCACCCACCGGGCGTTCCAGTCCTCGCGGGCCTTCCGTGCCGTGATCGCCGCTCTCGGCTCGATGGCCGTGGAGGGCTCCGTCATCACCTGGGTCGCCGACCATCGCAAGCACCACGCGTTCACCGACGCCGAAGGGGATCCCCACTCCCCCCACCTCCACGGGCCGGGCTTCCTGGGCGCCGTGCAGGGCCTCTGGCACGCCCACATCGGCTGGCTGTTCGAGACCGTGGGAACGGCCGAGCGGGAGCGCTTCGCCCCCGACCTCGTCAGGGACGGTCTCATGCGGGCGATGGACAAGCTGTTCTTCCTCTGGGTGGTGCTCGGCTTCGCGATCCCCTTCGCGCTCGGCTGGCTGATCGGCGGCAGCCTCGGCACCGCGCTCACGGCGCTGCTCTGGGGAGGGCTCGTGCGGGTGCTGCTCCTGCACCACGTCACCTGGTCGATCAACTCCGTCTGCCACTTCTTCGGCCGTCGCCGCTTCGACGTGGAGGACGAGTCGCGCAACGTGTTCTGGCTCGCGCCGCTGTCGATGGGCGAGGCCTGGCATCACAACCACCACGCCTTCCCCACCTCGGCGTTCCACGGCCTGCGCCTGTGGGAGAAAATCGCCGATCCGACCGGGCTGCTGATCGCCCTGCTCGAGAAGCTCGGGATCGTGTGGAACGTCGTCCGGGTCAGCCCGGAGCGTCAGCTCGCGAAGCTGCTGCCCCAAGCCTCCCGGGGCGACGCCGCCGTGCCCGGGGCGGCGTAGCCACCGCCGCTGGCGCTCGACCCCGAGGTCCCCATCGGGCCCCGAGACGGCGAGGCCGTCACCCGCTCTCCAGCGGAGCCATCGTCAGGCCGGCCGAGTCGAGCTGCTCCCAGTAGCTGAGCGCGTCCTCGCGCGGGCCGCTCCACACGATCGCGCAGCCGGAGGTGTGGATCCGGTCGGCGAGCCGGTAGCCGTCGGCGAGCGTGACGCCCGGGATCACGCGGGCGAGGGTCTCGGCGACGTGGTCGAACGTGTTGAAGTCGTCGTTGAGGACGACCACGCGCCACAGGCCACCGACGCCGCTGCCGGGACCGCCGACGCGGGGCCCGACGCGAGGCCGCTCGATCGTCTGCGCCATGCTGCGCCAGCATACCGCCGCGCCGGGGCCGCTCAGGACTCTGCTAGGACGCCGTGGCGTCGAGCTTCGCCCAGTAGCGGCGAAGCCCCGCGTACAGCTGATCCCGTGGCGCCGCCTGCGCGTAGGCGTCCGCGCTGCCGGGCTCGGCGAGGTCCTCGATCTCGCTCCGCACGGCGGCGTCGAACGCCGGGAACTCGGCGTGGCGGACGAGGTCTGCCCATCGCTCCAGGCGCGATCCCACCTCCTCGAGCTGGGCAGTGACCTCATCGCTCGCGCCGAAGTGCGTCATGGCCAGCCGCCTCGGCTGCCATCCCTCGATCAGGGAGATCGAGTCCTGCCACTGGCCGAGATCGATGTCCGGCGGCGGCGTCGGGGGAATCGACGGCCCGGCCGGGGTGATCCGCACGCCACCGACGTCGCCCACGAAGGCGATCCCGTCGTGGAGGTAGGAGACGTGGTGGGAGGCGTGCCCCGGGGTGTAGGCGACGGTGAACCCGTCGTCCCCGAACAGCTGCTCACCCCCGCGCAGAACGCGGATCCGCTCCTCGGGCACGGGCACGAACTCCCCCCACAGACGATCCATGTCCTCGCCGTAGAGCTGCGTCGCGCTCGCCAGCAGGCGGCTCGGATCGATCATGTGCCGGGCGCCACGCTCGTGCACGTGGACCTCGAGCTCGGGCCAGCGTCGGACCAGCGAACCGGTCGCGCCGGCGTGATCGAGGTGGATGTGGGTGAGCAGCAGCGCGCGCGGCACCATCCCCTCCAGGCCGTCGAGGAGCGCGTCGAGGCACGACGTCGGGCCGGGGTCGACGATCACGTCGCCGACGACCCAGGCGCAGATCACCCGGGGCCGGCCCAGGTGCATGAGGTCGATCGCGCCGGCGTCGTCGCTCACGCGCCGGAGCCCCACAGGCCATGGTGGCGCTCGGCGCCATCCTGGCCGGGGCCGCGGGAGAACCGAAGCTCGCCCGGGAGTGCCTGGTGATCCTCGGTCTCGACGTCGAACGGCTCGAGCATTTCCGTGGCCTGCTCCCCGGCCACCGGATCGACCGCGACGATCGGATCGCCGGCGCCGTCGTCCGACTCCAAGGTGGGCGCGGTGTCGTCGTCGGTCGCCGGGGCGAGGTCGGAGTCCGACGGCTCGGTCTCGTTCTCGTCGGGGACGCCTGGCGTGGGTCCGCCCGCCGCGGCAGCGGGGGCGGGGGCCGGGGCCGTGGCGGGGGCGGGGGCGGGGCTCACCGCGATCTCGCCCGTCTCCTCGTCCGCCGGGAAGCGGGCGGCGGCCTCGTCGGCAAGCTCCAGCAGCTGGCGGGCGAGCTCCCTGGCGTCGCCGACGATGCGGTCGCGCTCGGACCAGATCCGGTCGGTGTCGGCGTCGAGCTCCTTGACGCGCGCTCGCGCCTTGGCGGTGAGATCAGCGGATTCGCGTCGCGCCGACTCGAGCCGGTCCTCGGCTTCCCGGCGCGATTGCGTGGTGATTCCCTCCGCCGTCTCGTGCGCGCGCTGCAGGATGCCCGAGACGTCCTCGCCGACCCGCTCGAGCGCCCGCCGTACCGCGGCCTGCGGCGTACTGCGGGACTGCAGCTCGGCGAGCAGCTGATTCGTGCGCTGCACGTAGGCGTCGACGGCGAACCTGTCATAGCCGCGAAGCACGGTCGGGAACTCCGACTCGGCGACGTCCCCCACGGCGCCGTCCGGGAGCGAACGCAGCGGCTCGGTGATCTCTTGCATCAGGGCGTGTTCCTCTGCGGCGGAGCTTTGATCGGGCATGGCCTCACCTTACCCCCGTAGAATTCGCCCTATGCCGGAGACATCCTCCCCGCGTCTGCCGGAGCGCGATCGGCCATGGATGATGCGCACCTACGCGGGGCACTCGGACGCCCGCCGCTCCAACGAGCTCTACCGCCGCAACCTGGAGAAGGGGCAGACGGGTCTCTCCGTCGCCTTCGACCTCCCCACCCAGACGGGCTACGACCCGGACGCCGAGCTCGCCCGCGGCGAGGTGGGAAAGGTCGGCGTGTCGATCGCCCATCGCGGCGACATGGACACCCTGCTCGACGGCATCCCGCTCGGAACGATGAACACCTCGATGACGATCAACGCGACGGCGGCGTGGCTGCTGGCGCTCTACATCGTCGCCGCGCAGGCGCAGGGCGTGGACGAGGAGCAGCTCCAGGGCACGACGCAGAACGACATCCTCAAGGAGTACCTCAGCCGCGGCACCTACGCGTTCCCGCCCGGCCCGAGCATGCGGCTGATCGCCGACACCATCGCCTACACGGTGACCCACGTCCCGAAGTGGAACCCGATCAACATCTGCTCCTATCACCTGCAGGAGGCCGGGGCCACGCCGGTGCAGGAGATCGCGTACTCGATGAGCAATGCGATCGCCGTGCTCGACGCGGTCCGTGAGCGGGTGCCCGCGGAGCTGATGGGCAAGGTCTTCGGGCGTATCTCGTTCTTCGTCAACGCCGGCGTGAGGTTCATCGAGGAGCACGCCAAGCTCCGGGCGATGTCCGAGCTGTGGGAGGAGCTGGGCCGCGACCGCTACGGGGTCACCGACGCCAAGGAGCGCCGCTTCCGCTACGGCGTCCAGGTCAACTCGCTCGGCCTGACCGAGGCCCAGCCGGAGAACAACGTCTACCGGATCGCGCTCGAGGCGCTCGGCGTCACGCTCGGGCGCAGCGCCCGCGCCCGTGCCGTCCAGCTTCCTGCCTGGAACGAGGCGCTCGGCCTGCCGCGGCCCTGGGATCAGCAGTGGTCGCTGCGCCTGCAGCAGATCCTCGCCTACGAGACCGACCTGCTCGAGTACCCGGACATCTTCGAGGGCTCGACGGTGATGGAGGGCCTCGTCGCCGAGCTCAAGGCCGGCGCCCAGGACGAGATCGCCCGCGTGGCCGAGCTCGGTGGCGCCGTCGAGGCCGTCGACTACATGAAGTCGTCGCTCGTCGACTCCCACCGCGAGCGCTGGCGGCGCATCGAGTCAGACGAGCTCATCGTCGTGGGGATGAATCGCTTCACCACGACCGAGCCGTCTCCGCTCACCGCCGATCAGGACGGCGGAATCCTCGTCGTCGATCCGGCGGTGGAGGCCGAGCAGCGGACCGCACTCGAGCGCTGGCGCGCCGAGCGCGACCAGGCCGAGGTCGACCGCGCCCTCGCCGAGCTGGCGCGCGTCGCCGCCGACGACGGCGAGAACATCATGCCGGCGACGATCGCCGCGGCGCGGGCGGGCGCCACCACCGGTGAGTGGGCCCAGACGCTGCGCGACGTGTTCGGCGAGTACCGCGCCCCGACCGGCGTCGGCGAGGCGGCTGCCGTCTCCAGCGAGGACGTCGCCGAGCTGCGGGAGGAGATCGAGCGGGTCTCCGACGCGCTCGGGCGCCGCCTCAAGTTCCTCGTCGGCAAGCCCGGGCTCGACGGCCACTCCAACGGAGCCGAGCAGATCGCCGTGCGGGCGCGCGATGCGGGCATGGACGTGGTCTACGAGGGCATCCGGCTGACGCCCCTGCAGATCGCGACGTCGGCCGCCCAGGAAGGCGTCCACATCATCGGGATCTCGATCCTGTCGGGATCGCACAGCGAGCTCATCCCGGCGGTGCTCGCCGAGCTGCGAGCGGCCGGGGTGGGCGACGTGCCGGTGGTCGTCGGGGGCATCATCCCGGTCGACGACGCCGCCCGCCTGCGCGAGGCGGGGGTGGCGGCGGTCTACACGCCGAAGGACTGGGATCTCAACGCGATGATGCGCGACATCGTCACCCTCGTGGCCGAGCGCAACGGCATCTCCGCCGCCGCTTGAGCGACCCTGCGGAGCTCGCCCGCCGGCTGCGTGAGCGCGACGCGAGTGCCGCGCCGGCGGTGCTGAATCTCGTCGAGAGCCGTACCGAGGCGGATCGCGCCGCGGCGGCCGCGCTGCTCGCCGCGGTCTCGCCGGCGGCGCTCGGGGGCGAGTCGCCCGGCCACATCGTCGGGGTGACGGGGCCGCCCGGAGTCGGCAAGTCGACGCTGCTCTCGCGCCTGGTGTCGGGGTGGCGGGCGCGCGGACGAACCGTCGCCGTGCTCGCCGTCGATCCATCCTCGCGCCGGTCGGGCGGATCGCTGCTCGGGGACCGCGCCCGCCTGGAGGTCGACCCGCGCGACCGGGGCCTGTTCGTCCGCTCGACCGCCGCCGCCGAGCGCCTCGGCGGGCTGGCCCCGGCCACCCGCGCGGCGGCGAGCGCCCTTGCCGCGGCGTTCGACGTCGTCGTCATCGAGACGGTCGGCGTCGGGCAGTCCGAGACGGAGGTGGCCGAGGTGGCCGACACGGTCGTCGTCGTCGTCCAGCCCGGATCGGGGGACGTGCTCCAGTTCCTGAAGGCCGGGATCATGGAGGTGCCCGACGTGCTCGTGGTGACGAAGGCCGACCTCGGCCGGGTCGCCGCCCGGGCGCTGTCGGACCTCCGGGCCGCGCTGCGCTCGCTCGGCGCCCGGGACACCCGGGTGGTGAGCGTCTCCTCGCTTCCGCCCGCGCGCGGCATCGACGACCTGATCGAGGCGATCGACGCCCACCGCGCCGAGCTCGACGTCAGCCGTCGCCGTCTCGACGCCCGCCGCGCGCATGCCCTGGCCGATTTCACCGTCGAGCACGGCGAGCGCGGAATCCGCGCCATCGGCGGAACCCGCAGCGCCCGGGCCTGGCTCGCCGAGCAGGATCCGGGGCTCGACGTGCCCGGGCTCATCGCCCGCCTGGAGCAGCGCCTCCACGATGGCGCGGCGTGAGCGCGCCGCGGGTCCGCTCCGCTCACCCGGCCGACGCGCCCGGCCGGCGGCCGGGGATCTGCGGCGCCCCCAGCGAGACGATCCGCCAGCCCGCCCCCGTCCGAGTGAGCTCGATCGCGTCGAGCGAGGCCTCCTGACCCTGCGCCGTGGTGATCGTCGTCACCGAGGCGCTGCGGCCGTGCACGACGACACGGCCGATGCCGAGCGACGGCCGCGTGACCCCCTCCAGCGCGACCTGCATCGCCGCCTCGCAGCTGACGCCGTTGGCGGTCAGGTGGGCGAGCAGCGACGGCGCGAACACCTGCGTGCACAGCGTCCGGTAGTCCCGTCTCGCGGTGGCGCGGGCGTACTGGGTGACCTTGGCCACCACCTGGTCACGGCGGCTCGTCCCACAGCCGGCGATCGCGAGTCCGGTCACCAGGATCATCGCCACGACAGCAGCCGGCCGGCGAAGCATCGGGGAACTGTAGCCTTCGGGTGATGAGGGAGCCGCTCATGGATGGTCACGGCCGGACGATCGGCGATCTGCGCGTCTCGGTGACCGACCGCTGCAACTTCCGCTGCCAGTACTGCATGCCCGCCGAGGGCCTGCCGTGGCTCGACCGGGACGAGATCCTGCGCTTCGAGGAGATCGTGAGGGTGGTCTCGGTGCTCACCGAGATGGGCGTCACCGAGGTCAGGCTGACCGGGGGCGAGCCGCTCGTGCGCCGTGACTTCCCGGTGCTCGCCGGGCAGCTGGCGGCGCTCCCCCAGCTCGCCGAGCTTTCCGTGACGACCAATGGCTTCCTGCTCGAGCGCGACGCCGAGGCGCTGGTGGCAGCCGGGATCTCCCGCTTCAACGTGTCGGTCGATTCGCTGCAGCGCGACCGGTTCTATGCCCTCACCCGCCGCGACGCCCTGGCGCAGGTGCTCCGCGGCCTCGAGCGACTCGGGGCCATCCCGGAGGCGCACCCGATCAAGATCAACGCGGTGGCGATCCGCGACTTCACCGAGGACGAGGTGATGCCGTTCGCCGAGCTCGCCCGCCGCAGTCCCTACGAGGTCCGCTTCATCGAGTTCATGCCGCTCGACGCCGACCATGCCTGGACGGTCGACCAGGTGCTCACCGGCGCCGAGATCCTGGCCATGATCGAGGCCGAGTACCCGCTCGAGCCCGTGCAGCGGGAGCCGAGCGCGACCGCGCGGATCTATCGCTTCGCCGACGGCCACGGCCGGATCGGCTTCATCAATCCCGTCTCGGAGCCGTTCTGCGGGGACTGCAACCGGATCCGCCTGACCGCCGACGGCCGGCTGCGTACCTGTCTGTTCTCGTTGCACGAGACGAACCTGCGCGACCCGCTGCGGGCGGGCGCCGACGACGACGAGCTGGAGCGCATCATCCGCGACGCGGTGTGGCGCAAGGAGCTCAAGCACCACGTCGGAGAGCCCGGCTTCATCCAGCCGCCGCGGACGATGTCGGCCATCGGCGGCTGAGCGGCCCGGAGCCGGGGCCGGGCGGCGTCCTCTACAGCTTGCCCTCCCAATCGACGCTGCCGCTCTTGCACCCTCCCTCGGTCGCGTGGAACAGGCCGATCGTCTCGCCGGTGGTGAGGAACTTCGCCTCCATCCGGTAGTGGATCCCCCGGCTGTCCCGGAACTTGCGCTTGAAGCCGAATCCGTGGAAGGCCTTCAGGGACCAGTGGATGCGTGGAGCGGTGGCCGTGATCCGGAGCTTGCGATGCGCGGAGCACTTCAGCACGAAGCTGAGCTTCATCGACGTGACGAACCGGCCCGAGCGTGCGACGTGCAGGCGCACGGAGCGCTTCTGGGAGGTCTTCGCGCGGTAGGTGCCGCCCCGGGGATGCCGCGGCTCGGCCCCGGGCGCCGTCACCCCGAGCGCCTGCGTCTGGGCGATGAGGCTGTCGGCCCACGAGCTGATCGCGTCGGCGCGGGTGAAGAAGCTGGGGATGTGGGTGCTGCACTGCGATGCGCCGAAGCTCGTGACGCCGATCTCGATCCACGACCCCCCGGTCTGGGCGAGCAGCGGGCCGCCGCTGTCCCCGTGGCAGGTGCCGCTGGCGTCTGACGGGACATCCTCCGCGCACGTCTGGATCGCGCCGTTGAACGCCACCCCGCCGCGCCCGCTGCTGGCCGCCTGACCGCAGAAGGCGGCGCCCTGGACGACCTCGCCGGCCCACTGCAGCTGGCTCGGCGGGTTCTCCTGGCGCGGGTTCTCCTGACCCCACCCGGCGATCTCGGCCGACGTCCCGCTCGCGTAGAGCCCGGCATCGTCCGAGCCGGCGAGGGGCACGGGCGCCGCGGCGGTCGGCGTCGAGAGCTCAAGGATCGAGGAGTCGAAGCTGAGCGTCTTCTTGTTGAACCCGGGAGCCACGAACACCCGGGAGACGGGGCTGATGCTCCGTCCCACCGGGGAGGCCCAGTCGTTCGTCCCGGTGACGACGAGGTAGCCGCCGGAGGCGGCGTGGATGCCGGTGTCGGTGTCGATCGCACAGTGGCCGGCGGTGAGCACCAGCTTGGGCGAGATCACGGTTCCCGTGCAGGTGAAGTTGGTGGTGCCGTCGGGCTCGTGGTAGACGACGAACGCGAGCTCGGGGAACTGGCCGGAGGTCGCACCGTGACCGCCGACGATCTGCGGCCGCTCGCTCGCGGACGCGGCGGCCACGCCGCCGAGGCCCCCGCACCAGATGACGACGCCGAGCGCGAGGACCCACATCCACGTGCCCCGTGCTCCGACTGCTCGCATCCTCATCGGCTCCCCTTTCGCTTTGCCGCATCCCCGGTGGTCTGCGGAGTCTACGGCGCACCTGGCCTTCCCGCGCCGAGCATCCGTCATGCTGTGGACCGCATGCTCGTGCTGCTGCTGTTCGCCCTGATCGCCGGGGCCGGGACCGGAATCACCCCCTGCGTGCTGCCCGTGCTGCCCGCGCTCCTGTCGGCGAGCGCGGCCGGCGGGCGTCGCCGCCCGTTCGGCATCGTGCTCGGGCTCGGCGTCACCTTCACGGTGTCGATCGTCGCCCTGGCGCAGCTCACCCGTGGGGTCGGCCTGGCCGGAGGCGCGGCGCGGACCCTCGCGGTGGTCGTCCTGATCGCCTTCGGCGTCGTGATGCTCGTCCCCCCGCTCGCCCAGCGTGTCCAGGCGCCGCTCTCGCGCCTCGCCCGGTTTGGCCCGCGGACCCGCGGCAGCGGCTTCTGGTCCGGCCTCGGAGTGGGCGGAGCGCTCGGCTTCGTGTGCGCTCCGTGCGCCGGCCCGATCCTCGCCGCCGTCATCTCCGTCTCGGCATCGGGCGCGACGTCCGCCCGCGTCGTCGCCGTCGGCGTGGCCTACGCCGCCGGGCTGTGCGGGGTGCTGACCCTGTACGCGCTGGGGGGCCGGCGGCTGATGGACGCCGTCCGGCGCCGGGCGCGCGGGCACATCGTCGAAGCCGTCCTCGGCGCGGTGCTGCTGCTCACCGGCGTGGCGATGGCCACCAACCTCGACATCCGCTTCGAGAACGCCCTGGCGCGGGCCACCTCGGGCGCCAATCACTCCTCGTTCCTCGCCTTCCTCGTCGACCCCACCCACGGCCTCGAGAACTCGAGCGCGGCTCAGCACCGTCTCGCCTCGCTGCGCCCGCAGTCGCGCTTCGAACGGCGCGCGGCCGAGGCGGCGACGAAGCCGATGCCGATCACGGAGCCGGCCGCCGGCGTGGCGATCCCCGGCGTGAAGACGCCGTCGCTGCCCGATCTCGGCCCGGCGCCCAACTTCACCGACACCCAGGACTGGTTCAACACGCCGGACGGACGGCCGCTGTCGATCGGCGGCCTGCGCGGCAAGGTGGTGCTCGTCGACTTCTGGACCTACACGTGCATCAACTGCATCCGCACGCTCCCGTTCATCGAGGGTCTCTACCGCACGTACGCGCGTGACGGCCTCGTCGTCGTCGGCGTGGAGACACCCGAGTTCACCTTCGAGCAGGAGGCGAGCAACGTGGCGCAGGCGATCCACTCCGACGGTCTGACCTATCCCGTCGTCCAGGACAACCGCTACGGGACCTGGGACGCCTACCAGAATCAGTACTGGCCGGCGGACTACCTGATCGACGCGCATGGCGAGGTCCGCCACACCCAGTTCGGCGAGGGCGATTACCTCAAGGAGGAGGCCGCCGTGCGGCGCCTGCTCTACGACGCCGGCGCCCATCACCTGCCGCCGCCCATGAGCGCCCACGCGCTCGTGCCCTCGGGGCATCTCGGCTCCTACGAGACCTACCTGAACCCCAAGCAGTTCGATCAGTACGGCCAGACGTTCGCCGCCCCGATCCAGGCCGGCACCCACGCCTACACCGCCACGACGAGCCTGGGCGCCAACGCCTGGGAGCTCCGCGGCACCTGGCTGGCCAAGGCTCAGTCGATCTCGCCCGTCGGCACCACCGCGTCGATCCTCGGCGGCTTCCAGGCCCAGCACGTGTACCTCGTGATGACCTCGGTGGGCGGAACCCCGCGCATCGCGCACGTGCTTCTCAACGGCCGACCGCTGCCGGCGGCCGACGCCGGCGCCGACGTGGGCGCGGGGGGCGCCGTCACCATCACCGGCGAGCGGCTCTACTCGCTGATCTCGCTGCCCAGCGACGAAGCGGGGGTCATCACCGTCGAGATGCCGCCGGGCACGGCCGCCTACGACTTCACGTTCGGCTAGGGGATCGGTCCACGAGGCGCACGCTCCTGGAGGGTGCGGAGGATCTCGGTGCGGACCTCGGTTCCGTGGGCGTGGATGAGGTCCCAGTGGTAGCGCACGAGGTACACGCTGTGGCGCCTGAGGATGAGCTCGTTGGCGCGATCATGCTTGATCTGCGCCCAGCTGGAGTGAGCCTGTCTGCCGTCGAGATCAACACCGAAGCGCTGCTGCGGCCAGTACGCGTCGATCTGCACCCCACCGATCCGCTGGTCGATCAACGGCAGCGGCTCAACCCCCCACGCCTGACACTGGGCGAGGAAGTCGTACTCCTCCTCGCCGTTGACACGCCCGAACCCCGGATCATGGACCGCCAGCATGCCCCTGAGCAGCCCGCTGCCGGGCCGGCCGTTGCCGCACACCGCGTCGAGGGCGTGCAGGTCGAGGCTGTCGTGGTAGTCGAGCTGCCCGAGCGCCTTGCGCACCAGCCGCTCCTCCCCGGTCGCGGCGAGATCGAGCACCGCCTGCTCGACGCTCGTCGTCGGAATCCCCCTGACCAATCGGCGCTCGACGTTGCGTCGGGGGTGAACGACGATCCCAGGAAGCGAGGGAACCCTGCGCGGCGTGCTCACGTGGATCACATGATCGGGGAAGGCGATCAGCCCCCGCCACCACGCCGCCGTCATATGCGAGAGCGCCGCACCCGGCCCCGCGTACAGGACCGCCTCGAACAGCGAAGCTTCGACCGAGCGGGCGGCGTGCCCGAGGGCGTACACGCGTGGGAGCACCTTGCGCAACATCCCCCGCGACCGCCACGAGGTGATCGCTCCTTTGCTCACCCCCAGGTACACCAGCTGCGCATGGCCCACCCGCCCGAACTGCCGCTCCGCCAAGGGAACGATGGCGAAAAATCTCTCCATAGAGACCTAGAGGTCCAACGAAGCCCAAATCACCCCCTCCCGAGCAGAATTTCCTCGGCGCGCGCCAGTTCCTCGGGCGTATTGACGTTGAACGCCACCTCTTGCCCCACCTCGATCGCCAGAGGCTCCAGAGCCGCCACGATCGCCCGCATCGACGCCCCCGCCGACGCACCTCTTTCAAGAGCGTCACGCGTGTCGACCCCGTAGAAGCCGAGCAACGGCTGCAGCTCCCCGCCCGCGCTCGCCACCCCGAGAGCGCCGACGAGCGCCGCCACGGTCGAAGCGTCCACGAACGGCATGTCGCACGCGCACACGAGCACCCCCCGCTCCCCCGCCCGCTCCAGCGCCCGCAGGATCCCGACGGCGGGATGCCGCGGCTCGGAAGGCTCCACGAGAACCGCCACGTCGCCCAGAAACGGCAGCTCGGTATCGGCCTTGGCGACCACCACGACGTCGCCGAGGACGGCGCCCATCGCCCGCAGTGGCCGGGCGATCAGCGGCTCGCCGAGGAGCGGCGCCGTCGCCTTGGCGCCCCCCACGCGGCGGCCCGCCCCGCCGGCCAGCACCGCCCCGAGCGGGCGGTGCGAGGGGTCTTTCATGAGGGGATCGTAAACTGGTCGTGATGGAGGGCTCAACCGAGGTTCGCAGCTGGCTTCGTTGCTATCGCTGCTGGTCGCAGAACCTGGAGGTCCAGGTCCACTACGAGGGCATCCATCGCATCGATCCCGACACGGGCGAACGCGGCGAGGTCGTCGACGAGATGCAGGAGGCGGTCGTCCAGTGCCTGGAGTGCATGCACGACCAGCCGCACCTCGGATTCCACAACGGCCGCGTCGAGCCGATCGAGGACCGCTGGGAGCGGATGATCGCCGGCACCCCCTGGGTGGCCTCGTGCACGGTCACCGTCGACGCCGACGAGGTCGAGACCTGCTCCGGTCCGGAGGCCGGCGACGCCCTCTCCTACGCGGCCTTCGGCGACCACGGAACGCGGGAGTTCTTCACCCACGTGCGATTCCACAAGCACGATGAGGACCGCATCGTCGTCCATCTCCTCGTCGAGCTCTATGCCCGGTCGGCCGAGGAGGCCACCGAGGTGCTCGAGGAGGCGGCCCGCGGGACGCTCGCCATCACCTCACTCGCCGAGGAGTCGCGTCCGCCGGCCTCGACCGGCGACGCCAAGCACTAGACCGGTTCGAGCTGGGCCGGCCTGCCTCGCTCGGGCGCGGCCTCGGGCCGACCCCGCCGGCGCCGACGCCATGCCCACGCCTCGATGACGATCAGCGCGAGTGCCACCGGTACGGTCGCCGGGAGCTCGTCGACGAAGAAGAACAGCAGGTCGAAGACGGCGGCGAGCGCCAGCGTGAGACCCGCTCCCACCGCCTGACGGCGCGGCCGCGCCGACAGCAGCGCCCCGAGGACGCCGGCGACGAACAGGTCGCCGTAGCCGAGCGACACCGTGCCGAAGGTCTCGCTCTGGAGGCTCGGGAGCCCGGAGCCGGGGGTGGCCGCCACCAGCCGGTTGTTCGGCGCCTGGAGCAGGTCGGAGGCGACCAGCCACACGTCGGCGACCGACATCGCCACGATCCCCAGCTTCAACCATCCACTCGGGGCGACCGCCGCCAGCAGAACCCCCAGCGTCACGCACGAGAGCCCGCACAGCACCGACCCGCATGCCTCGCCGAGCAGCGACGAGGGCGTCTGCCACACCCCGATGAACAGGGGCACGGCCAGCAGGGCCAACCACGGCCGCGCGCCGTGCATCGCCCAGCCCAGCGCGGCCGCGGCGAGCAACGGCACCGCCACCAGCGCGAGATAGGTGAGCCACGTGGCGGATGAGGACTCGTAGCGGATCAGGAAGATGACGCCGACGATCGAGGCCACCGGCACGATCGCCCAGCCGCGCCCGTGGAAGCGGTCCAGTCGCCCGATGCCCGGTGCCACACGCGGGCCCGCCACGACGCCGGCCTGCAGAGCGAGCAGGGCGGCATCGGACGGGATGAAGGGAAGCGCCACCTTCCTGAGGGTACGGGCGCTCCCGCAGAACCAGCGAAGGACGGCTCAGGCGTCCAGGCGGCGCTCGAGGTCCTCGAGCTGGTCGCGAAGCTCCCGGGGGAGCTTGTCGCCGAACTCGGCGAGGTGCGAGTGCATCTGCGGCAGCTGCGTGCGCCACCCGTCGGCGTCCACGGTGAGCAGCTCGCGCATCGCCGCCTCGGTCACATCGAGGCCGTCGGTGTCGATCCCGCCCTCGCCCAGCGGCGGCAGCAGCCCGATCGGGGTCTGCACCGCGTCCGTTGTCCCCGCGCAGCGCGCGAACACCCAGGCGAGCACCCGCGAGTTCTCGCCGAAGCCCGGCCACAGGAACCGGCCGTGCTCGTCCTTGCGGAACCAGTTCACGTAGAAGATCTTGGGGAGCTTGGCCCCCTCGCGGCGACCCGTGGTGAGCCAATGGCCGAAGTAGTCGCCCATGTGGTAGCCACAGAACGGCAGCATCGCCATCGGGTCGAAGCGGAGCTCGCCGACGTTCCCGGCCGCCGCCGCGGTCTTCTCCGAGGACATCGTGGCGCCGAGGAACACGCCGTGCTCCCAGTCGCGCGCCTCCACCACGAGCGGCACGACGGTGGCCCGCCGGCCCCCGAACAGCATCGCGTCGATGGGAACGCCCCGGGGGTCCTCCCACTCCGGCGCGATCGACGGGCACTGGGCCGCCGGGGTCGTGAAGCGGGCATTGGGATGGGCCGCGGGCGAGTCTGACTCGGGGGTCCAGTCGTCGCCGTGCCAGTCGATGGCGTGCGCCGGCGGCTCGCCGGTGAGACCCTCCCACCACACGTCACCGTCATCCGTCCGGGCGCAGTTGGTGAAGATGGAGTTCCGGCCGATGGTGTCGATCGCGTTCGGGTTGGTGAGGGCACCCGTGCCCGGAGCCACGCCGAAGAAGCCGTACTCGGGGTTGACGGCGTAGAGCCGGCCATCCTCGCCGAACTTCATCCACGCGATGTCGTCGCCGATCGTCTCGACCTTCCAATCGGGCAGCGTGGGGATCAGCATCGCCAGGTTGGTCTTGCCGCAGGCGCTCGGGAAGGCCCCGGCGATGTACTTCGCATCGCCCTCGGGCGAGGTCAGCTTGAGGATCAGCATGTGCTCGGCGAGCCACCCCTCGTCGCGCGCCATCACCGACGCGATCCGCAGCGCGAAGCACTTCTTGCCGAGCAGCGCGTTGCCGCCGTAGCCGGACCCGAACGACCAGATCTCCCGCGTCTCGGGGTAGTGGACGATGTACTTGTTGTCGGCGTTGCACGGCCACGGGACGTCCTGGGCGTCAGGCGATTCCAGTGGGGCGCCGACGGAGTGCACGCAGGGGACGAAGGTCCCGTCCTCGCCGAGCGCGTCGAGCGCCTCCTGCCCCATCCGCGTCATGATCCGCATCGACACCGCCACGTAGGCGGAGTCGGTGAGCTGGACGCCGATGTGGGAGATCGAGGAGCCGATCGGGCCCATCGAGAACGGCACCACGTACATCGTGCGTCCCCGCATCGCCCCCGCGAACAGGCCGTTCAGGACCTCCCGCATGTCGGCCGGGTCGCGCCAGTTGTTGGTGGGGCCGGCATCCTCCTCGCGCTCCGAGCAGATGAACGTGCGGTCCTCGACGCGCGCCACATCGGCCGGATCGGACAGGGCGAGGTAGGAGTTCGGGCGCTTGGCGTCGGAGAGCCGCTGGAACGTCCCCGCGTCGATCAGCGCCTGCGCGAGCTGGTCGTACTCCTCAGCCGAGCCGTCGCACCAGTGGATCTCGTCGGGCTGGGCGAGTGCCGCTACGTCGTCCACCCACGCCTTCAGACCGGCGTGCTCGGTGTTTGCCTGGTGCGTCGCTGCAGTGTGGGACATCGCGGTATGGCACTCCTTCAACGGTCGATCGCCCGGCAAGGGTACCCGGGCGGCGCTTTTTACGGCTCGTTCATGATTACCCGCTGCGCGCCCCTCTGCGACGCGCCGGGTTCGCTCACGAACCCGCGGCGGTGAGGTCGGAGTGCAGCGGGCGCCACCGGCACCCGCCGGGCCGGCGGCGGGACCGGCCCTACTCGACGTTGCTCTCCGCGCCGGCGAAAGGCGCGTCGGGATCCTTCCTCGGCACGAGCACGAGGCGCTTGAATTCGGCGACGAGCACCCCATCCTGGTTGAGCACGCGGGTGTGCACGCGCACCGTCCCACGGTCGGGCTTGGAGCGCGACGGCTTGACCTCCAGCACCTCGGACTCGCAGAACAGCGTGTCGCCGTGGAACACGGGCGCGGGGTGGCTGAGCTCCTCGGTGGCGAGGTTGGCGATCGCCTTCCCGCTCACGTCCGAGACGCTCATCCCGAGCGCCAGCGAGTACACAAGCGGACCGACCACCACGTTGCGGCCCTGCTGCGACTGCGACGCGTAGACGTCGTTGATGTGGAGTGGATGGTGGTTCATCGTGATCAGGCAGAAGAGGTGGTCGTCGGACTCGGTGACCGTCTTGGCCGGCCAGTGCTTGTACACCGCGCCGACCTCGAATTCCTCGAGGTAGCGACCGTAGGGATGGGCGCCGCTCGCCTCACGGGCGGCCTGATCGGTCTGGACTTCTGGCATCGCTGGCTGCTCCTGACTCGGGTTCTCGCTGCCGCCGGAGAATGCCAACTCGCCGGCTCGCGCCGCTTGCGGCTAGTGTCCCGACTCGTTCATTCGGATCGAATTTCCGACTCACGACACTACTTCCAGCCCCACCTCGGATCAGGAGACGGACCCCGTGCGAAACCCCCGTGACTTCGGAAAGCCCCTGGCGATCGGCGCGCCTGACCCAGTGCTGGAGATCCCCTTCAGGCCCTCCCGGATGATCCACTTCCTCGACTTCTCCAACGAGAAGATGGTGGCGAAGGTCCCCGACATCGCCCCCACGGTCGACATCCTGCTCGGCAACCTGGAGGACGCCGTGCCCGTCGATCGCAAGCTTCCGGCGCGTGCCGGCCTCGTCAAGGTGGGCAAGGACATGGAGCTCGGCGAGACCCAGCTGTGGACGCGGGTCAACAGCCTGGAGTCGCCGTGGGTGCTCGACGACATCACCACGCTGGTGACCGAGATCGGACACAAGCTCGACGTGATCATGGTGCCCAAGGTCGAGGGGCCCTGGGACATCCACTACGTCGATCGGCTGCTCGCCCAGCTCGAGGCCAAGGCCGGCCTCGAGCGACCGATCCTGATCCACGCGATCCTGGAGACGGGACTCGGCGTGGTCAATCTGGAGGAGATCGCCACCGCGAGCCCGCGGATGCAGGGGATGAGCTTCGGGCCGGCCGACCTCGCCGCGAGCCGCCGCATGAAGACGACGCGCGTGGGCGGCGGCCACCCCGGCTACCGGGTGATCGAGGATCCCGACCCCGCCGACCTCGAGGCACCGCGCGCCAGCGCCCAGCAGGACCCCTGGCACTACTCGATCGCGCGGATGGTCGACGCCTGCACGTCCGCGGGAATCCTTCCGTTCTACGGGCCCTTCGGCGACATCAAGGACACGCTCGGCTGCGAGACGCAGTTCCGCGCCGCATTCCTGCTCGGCTGTGTCGGAGCCTGGTCGCTGCACCCGGCGCAGATCGCGATCGCCAAAAAGGTGTTCAGCCCCGATCCCGACGAGGTGCTCTTCGCCAAGAAGGTGCTGGAGGCGATCCCGGACGGGCGCGGGGTGCACATGATCGACGGCAAGATGCAGGACGACGCCACCTGGAAGCAGTGCAAGGTGATGGTGACGCTGGCCGAGATGCTCGCCCACCGGGATCCGGAGCTGGCCGAGGCCTACGGGTTCGCGTCCATACCGGCGTAAGCCGTCGGGCGCAGTCGTCACAATCCGAACATGAGGATTTCCGCCAAAGCCGACTACGCCGTCCGGGCCGCCGTCGAGCTCGCGGCCGCGACGGACGAGAAGCCGGTGAAGGCCGAGCGGATCGCCACCGCCCAGGACATTCCGCACAACTTCCTCGAGAACATCCTCGGAGAGCTCAGGCACGCCGGGATCGTGCGCTCGCACCGTGGGGCCGAGGGTGGCTTCCGGCTGGCGCGCCCGGCGGAGGAGATCACGGTCGCCGACGTGATCCGCGCCGTCGAGGGGCCGCTGGCCAGCGTGCGCGGCGGCCCGCCCGAGCAGTCGGCCTACAACGGGGCCTCGGAATCCCTCCCCCGCGTGTGGATCGCCGTGCGGTCGAGCCTGCGCTCGGTGGTGGAGCACGTGACCGTCGCCGACGTGGCCAGTGGCCGGCTGCCGAAGTCGATCGACCGCCTCGCCGAGGATCCGGACGCCTGGATCACGCGGTAGCCGCAGCGCGCGGCGTTCGCCCGGGCCGTAGGCAGTCGCCCCCGCGGCGCTCAGCGTCCGCCGGGTGACTAGGCAGTCGCCGCGAGGCGCGAGTTCGCGGGCGCGCGCACCCAGACGATGTCGCCGTCGGAGAGCTCGAGCGCCTCGGTCTGCCCACGGGTGAGCTGAGCGCGGGCCAGCTCGCCACCGGGCAGCTCGAGCTCCACGCGGACCTCGAAGCCGAGGTGGACGACGCGCTTGACCATCGCCTCCAGCGTGCCCTCCTCCTGGGTGGCGTAGACGGTGACGTCGTGCGGGCGCACCAGCCGTCCGTCGACGCGGCTGACCGGGCCGAGGAAGCCCATCACGAACTCGCTCTGAGGCGTGTCGTAGACCTCGCGCGGCGTCCCCACCTGCTCGATCCGGCCGCGGTTCATCACCGCGATCCGGTCGGAGACCTCCATCGCCTCCTCCTGATCGTGGGTGACCAGCACGGTGGTGACGCCCTGCTCGTCGTGAAGCCTGCGCAGCCAGCGGCGCAGCTCGGCGCGGACGTTGGCGTCGAGAGCCCCGAACGGCTCGTCGAGCAGCAGCACGCGCGGCTCGACCGCCAGCGCCCGCGCGAGCGCCATCCGCTGGCGCTGGCCGCCCGAGAGCTGGTGCGGCCGCTGATCGGCCCACTGGGTGAGGCCCACGAGGGCAAGGAGCTCGTCCACCTTCGTGCGCGTGTCGGAGCGCGAGCGCTTGCGGATCCTCAGCCCGAAGGCGACGTTCTCGAACACGCTCATGTGGGCGAAGGCGGCGTAGTGCTGGAAGACGAACCCGATGCCGCGGTCCTGCGGGCGCGCCGCTGTCACATCGGAGCCGTCGATGCTCACCGTCCCGTGGTCGGCGCTCTCGAGGCCGGCGACGATCCGCAGCAGCGTCGACTTCCCCGACCCGCTGGGACCGAGCAGCGCCGTCAGCGACCCCTCGGGCACCTCCAGCGAGACATCGTCGAGCGCGACGAAGTCGTCGCCGTAGCGCTTGCAGATGTCGGTGGCCTCGATCCTCATGCGGTTCTGTCCCTTCTCGATCCGAACAGGGTCATGATCAGCAGGACGGCGATGGAGATGACGGCGAGCTCGGTGGCGGCCGCGTAGACGCTCGTGAGCGTCTGGCCCCCCACCTGCTGGTCACGTTGGTAGACGAGCAGCGGCAGCGTCAGCGTTTGCCCGGCGACGTTGGAGGACACGACGATCACGGCACCGATCTCGCCGAGCGCCCGGGCCGTCGAGAGGACCACGCCGTAGGCCACTCCCCAGCGGATCGACGGCAGCGTGATCCGCCGGAAGGTCTGCCAGCCGGAGGCGCCGAGCGTCGCCGCCGCCTGCTCCTGCTCGTCCCCGATCTCCCTCAGGACGGGCGTCACCTCTCGCACGACGAAGGGGAGCGAGACGAAGATCGTGGCGATGACCATCCCCGGCACGGCGTAGATGATCCGGATCCCGTGGTCCAGGAACAGCCCGGCGAACCAGCCACCCTGGCCGTAGACGAGGAGCAGGGCGAGCCCCACGATCACCGGGGAGACGACGAAGGGAAGGTCGATGAACGCGTCGAGGACGCCGCGCAGCCGCGAGCGGCCCCGAGCGATGACGAGCGCGCATCCGACGCCGAAGATGGTGTTGAGGGGGACGGCGATCACGGCGATCAGCAGCGACAGCCACAGGGCGCTGACCGCGGCCGGGGTCGTCATCCAGGACCAGGCCGTGCCCGCGCCGTCCTCGAAGGTGCGCCAGAACACGATCCCGAGCGGCAGGAGGAGGAGCAGGGCGAGGTAGATGAGCGCGAGCGCCCTCAGCGAGAGCGTCGCGCGGCGGCTAACGAGCAACGCGACCTCCCAGGCGGCGCAGGACGAACAGGACGACGAGCGAGATCGCCATCAGGATCACCGACAGCGCCGCGGCCGACTGAGGGTCGCCGTTCTCGATGTCGGCGAAGATGACGATCGAGGCGATCTGCACCTTGCCCGCGATCAGCGCGAGCGATCCGAACTCGCCCACCGAGCGCGCAAACGCGAGCGCAGCGCCGGAGACGATCGCCGGCCGCAGCGCGGGCAGCACCACGCGGCGGAAGGTGACGGCGTTGGAGGCGCCCAGTGAGGCGGCCGCCTGCTCCACCTCCTCGTCGAGCTCGATCAGCACTGGCTGCACCGAGCGCACCACGAACGGCAGCGTCACGAACAGCAGCGCGACGATCACCGCACCACGGGTGTAGGCGAGATGGATGCCGAGCGGGCTGTTCGGACCGTAGAGCGCGATCAGCGTGAGGCCGGCGACGATCGTCGGCAGCGCGAACGGCAGGTCGATCAGCGCGTTGACCACGCGCTGGCCGGGAAAGCTGTCGCGGACCAGCACCCAGGCGACCAGGGTGCCCATCACCGCGCTGATCAGCGCCACCACCAGCGAGGCCCCGAGCGTGACCTCGAGCGCCTTCACCGCGAGCGAGTTGCTGATCGCGCTCCACAGGGTCCCCAGTCCGGACGAGAACGCCTTGGCGACCACCGCCGCGAGCGGGATCAGGACGATCAGGCTGAGGTACAGCGTCGCCAGCCCCAGCCCCAGGGAACCGGCGCCGGGGCGGCGCAGTCCGCGCGGCCGCGGCCCCGCCCGGGCACGCGGCGGCGAGGGCGAAGGTGTCGGCGCCGCGGGCGCCGACACCGTCAGATCAGCTTGCGGTGGGGACACCCGCCGCCTCTTCGATCTTCGTGATCAGCCCGGTCGAAGGGGCGAAGAACTTGGCCTTGGCCGAGGTCCATCCGCCCAGGAAGCCGATCGTGAACAGCTGCGGAGGCGTCGGGAATTGCGAGCTGAATTGCTTCGCCACGGAGGCGAGCACGGGGCGATAGCCCTTCTCGGCCCAGATCTTCTGCCCCGCCGGCGACCACTGGAACTGGAGGAACGCCTGCGCCTGCTTGGCGTGGGCGCTCTTCGCCGTCACCGCGATCGGGGTCTGGATCAGGATCGTCTGCTTGGGGTAGACGATCGAGACGGGATCGCCGGCCTTCACCGCCGACAGGGCGTCGCTCTCGTAATCGAGCAGGACGTCGCCCTTGCCGCCCAGGAACGTCTGCAGCGCGGCGCTCGCGCTCGAATCCTGGACGCTCACGTTCTTGGTCAGCAGCGTGCGGACGTAGGCGAGGGCCGCCGCGGGGCTCTTGCCCTCCTTGAGCTCCGCGCCGTAGCCGGCGAGGATGTTCCAGCGGGCGCTGCCCGAGGTGGAGGGGTTCGGCGTGATGACGTCGACGCCGGGCTTGATGAGGTCATCCCAGCCGCTGATGTGCTTGGGGTTGCCCTTGCGCACGACGAACACCACGACGGAGTCGGACGAGAAACCCTGCTCCGGGTTGGCGTCCCAGGACTTGGCGACGATCCCGTCCTTGACCAGGAGGGACATGTCGGGCTCGGTCGAGAACGCCACGACGTCGGCCGGCTGGCCGGTGTCGACGGCGCGGCTCTGCGAGCCGGAGGCCCCGAAGGACTCGCTGAAAGCGGTGCCCTTACCGGCGGGAGTCGCCTCGAAGGCGGCGGTCAGGGCGTCGTAGGCATGCTTTGGCGTCGAGTAGGCGACGAGGTTCAGGGTGGCGCTCGGCGATCCGCTCCCCTTGCTCGCCGTCGATCCGCCGGTCGAGGTGTTGGCGTCGGATGACCCGCCGCAGCCGGCGATCGCGCCACCCGCCGCCAGCACGATCAGCGGGACCGCTGCGGCCCGCCTCAACTTCATTGGACGTCTCATGTATCCCCCATTGCCTAGTTATCTGATCGGATTTGAGGCCGGGGATTCTTGCACATCAATCCGACGGGATTGATCAAAGATCTCCTCGACTGTCTCACTGAGGATTACGACCAGTGGTCGTTCGCCTGATGGCGCGGGGAGCCGGCGGGGCTCGGGCCGCGTGCGTTGGCTCGGGATCTCGGCGCGAGGTATCGTGGCCGGCCAAGGGTGGGACCGCGCCCGCGGCTTCGTCTGCGAGGCCTACTAGGTGAGGTGAAGCCATGAGAGGTATCCGCACGGTGCGCTGGGCGCTGCTGCCCGTCGCTGCAGCGCTTGTCTGGGCGGGAGCGGCGCTGGCCGCGTCGGCCCACTCCCGGGTCGGGCACGCCACACCGGCCCGCTCGATCGCCGCGCTGAGGGTTCACGGCACCCGGGCGGGCGACAACCATGCCGCCGCGCGCGTCCTGCGCCACCTGAGCCGCCCGATGGGCAGCGGCACCAGCACCCTCTACGCCCAGGACGGGACCTGCCCCGACGGGGTCGACGTGTACTCCGTGACGGGCACCGCCGTCACCCACATCGAGAACGTCTCGGTCGGGTGCTCAGGGGGCCAGTACTACGGCAACCAACAGCTCGCGGTGATGACGACGCCGGCGGACTGCCTGCTGTTCAACGACGAGGACGGAAACGTCTACAGCTTCACGATCGACAGCCTCACCGGCGAGATCCCCTCGTCGCCGTCGAGCACGGTGGCGACCGGCGGCAACCCCGGCGACCTGCTGGTGTCGGGGTCGACGGTGTACGCGAGCGATTCCGCCAACCACGAGCTCGACGTGCTCACGGTCGGCTCAGGTTGCGCCCTGACGCTCCGCAGCGAGAACTCGACGGGCAAGGAGGACGACACCAACATCGCCCTCGCCAATCCGACCACCGTCGTCTCGGCCGACTACACATCGGGCGACCTGGTCGCCTACACCAAGCAGTCGAACGACACGCTCGTGGAGACGGCCAACTCTCCCGGACAGCTTGAGAATCCCGATGGCGCCGCCACCCAGGATCTCGGGAGCTCGGCACTCGTGTTCTCGGGTGAGGTCGGCACCGATCCGCCGCAGACTCAGGGATCGATCCTCCACGGCTCGAGCTTCACCCCGCTGAAGGGCAGTCCGGCCCAAGCGGGCGATCCCGGCTCGAGCGGGGGGTACTTCGTGGCGCTGTCGAGCGCGAACCGCCTCCTCGTCCAGGCCGACGTTCTCAGCAGCCAGATCGGCTGGTACACCGTCACGGGCCACGGGTTGTCCTACGGCGGCGACACCTACCTCGCCAGATCCGGCGGCCAGGCGGCCGAGTTCACGATCGCCGGCGACGACCTGCTCGTGCCGCAGGCTCTCACCGGGGATGTCGAGGCCTGCGCCCTCGCCACGAGCGGCGTCTCGGGCTGCCGCATGATCCTGAGGACCACCGGCGCCGGACACGGCAACGCTGCATCGGTGGCCGTCTTCTAGGCGCGGTCGGTCGCGCCCGATACTGCGAATCCGGGGCCGTCCGAGGGGGCGGCCCCCGCGCCTCAGCGCGCGGCCCGTGCGTGCGCGGCCCTTTCCGCTAGCCTCCCCGGCCGCCGATGCGCTTCTTCGAATACGAGTCCCGGGCGATCGTCGCCAAGGCGGGGATCCCCGTCACCAAGCACGGTTTCGCGAAGTCGGTGCAGGAGGCCCGCGAGATCGCGACCGAGATCGCCGGGCCCGTCGTCATCAAGTCACAGGTCCTCACCGGTGGGCGGATGAAGGCCGGCGGCGTCCAGTTCGCGGACACGCCGGAGGAGGCCGAGGCGAAGGCCGGCGACGTCCTCCAGCTCGAGATCGGCGGGCACATGCCCCGCGGCGTCCTCGTCGACTCGAAGGCCGCCGTCAAACACGAGTACTACGCCGGTGTGGTGTGGGACGGGATCCGCAAGCGCCCGGTGATGCTGTTCTCCGACATGGGCGGGATCGACATCGAGGAGGTCGCCGAGACCCACCCAGACCACGTCGCCCGCGCCCACTTCTCCACCCGCGAGCCGTTCGAGGACTGGCAGGCGAAGACGCTGATCGCCTCCCTCGGCGTCAGCGGCTCGGTGCTCAACCGCCTGACCCCGATCCTCGCGCGGCTCGCCCGCCTGTTCCTCACCTACGACATGACGCTCGCCGAGATCAACCCCCTCGGGGAGCTGGAGGACGGCTCGGTGGTCGCCCTCGACGCGCACATGGACATGGAGAACGAGGCCCGGCCGCGCCAGAAGGCGATCCTCAAGGAGCTCGGCGTCGGCGACGAGGAGACCCGCCAGGCGCGGGAGGCGACGCCCTTCGAGCTCGCCGGCGAAGAGGTCGACGCCCAGGACCATCGCGGGGTGGCGGGCAACGTCACCGAGTTCGACGGCAACCTCGGCCTCGTGATCGGGGCGGGCGGCGGCTCGCTCACGCTGTTCGACGCCGTCCGCGCCCACGGCGGCGATCCAGCCAACTACTGCGAGATCGGCGGCAATCCGTCGGTGCGCAAGGCGGCCGGGCTCGCCAAGCTCGTCCTGCAGAAGCCCGGCGTCGACAAGATCGCGGTGATGATGTCGATCGTCTCCAACACCCGGGTCGACATCGTCGCCCGCGGCGTGATCAAGGCCTGCGTCGAGCTCGGCTTCGATCCCGCCGAGAAGATCGCCATCTTCCGCATCCCCGGCGCGTGGGAGGAGGAGGGCTTCAAGATCCTTGAGAAGTACGGCGTCGAGTACGCGGACCGCAGCGTCTCGCTGCACGAGGCGGCCCGGCGGGCGGTCGAGAAGATCCAGGGGGCGGGTGACGGAGCCTCCGGCGAGGGCTTTCGCCAGCCGGGCGAGGCGATCGGCGCGGAGACCGACGTCTGATGAGCATCCTGATCGACGAGACCACCACCTTCATCGTCCAGGGCATCACCGGGCGCGAGGCCGTCAACCTGACGCGCGAGTGCCTCGATTACGGCAAGGGCGCCCGGATCGTCGGCGGGGTCACCCCCGGCCGGCTCGGGCGCGACGTCCACGGCGTCCCCGTGTTCGACACCGTCGCCCAGGCGGTCGAGCAGCATGGCGCTCCGATCGACGGCTCGGTCGTGACCGTCCCCCCGGCGTTCACCAAGGACGCGGTGCTCGAGGCGCTGGAGAACGGCGTCAAGCTCGTGGTCATCGTCACCGAGCGCATCCCGCGCCGTGACGTGGCCGAGATGGTCGAGGTCGCCGCCCGCCACGAGGCGCGCATCATCGGCCCCAACTGCCTGGGGATCATCGTCCCCAACGTGATCAAGATGGGTGGCATCGGCGGCCCCGCCCGGGACGCGGCCAAGTCCTACACCCCGGGCCCGGTGGGCGTCATCTCCCGCTCGGGAGGCATGACCACCGAGATGTCCTCCACCCTCACCGCCGCCGGGCTCGGTCAGTCGACCGCCGTCTCGATCGGCGGCGACGCCATCATCGGCTCGAGCTACGCGGAGCTGATGCCGCTGTTCGAGGCCGACGAGCAGACCCAGGCGATCGTCATCTACACCGAGCCCGGCGGCCGCATGGAGGCCGAGCTCGCCCGCTACGTCACCGAGAACGATTCGCGCCTGCCGATCGTCGCCTTCATGGCGGGCCGCTTCATGGACGAGATGCCGGGGATGAGCTTCGGCCATGCCGGCACGATCGTGGAGGGGAAGGCCGACACCGCCAGCGAGAAGATCGCCCGCCTTGCCGAGGCGGGGATCGTCGTCGCCGAGGAGATCTCGCAGATCCCGGAGATCGTCAAGGAGAAGATGGGGGTCGCGGCATGAGCAGCGCTCTGTTCATCGCCGTCGAGGTCGATCCCTCGGTCGCCGGCGACGGGGAGCTCGCCCGCAAGCTCGCCGAGGTCTGTCCCGTGGACATCTTCAAGGCCGGCGCGTCGGGCGTCGAGATCGTCGAGGACAACCTCGACGAGTGCGTCCTCTGCCAGCTGTGCATCAACGCCTCCCCGCCCGGCGCGGTGAAGGTGATCAAGCTGTACGACTCCGGCGCCGTCCTCGGCGCCTGAGCACCCCGACGGCCCGGCCGGATCGCGGTCACGTCACGTGACCGCTCGCTCAGGCAGGCTGGCCGGCGAGCCGCCGCCGAGCTGACGCGGTGAGCGCCTCGTAGCGATCGCGCTTGACGTCGAGGTGCCACACGAGCACCCCCTCCCCCGGCTCGGGGATCCCGGCGGCGCGAAGTGGCCCGGTGACGGGGCGAAACCAGGTGGTGACCGGAATCGCCGGCACGACGTGGACGATCGCCGGGCGCTCGCTCGCGGGGAGCCCTCCGAGCGCGCCCGTGATGTCACGGGCGCGGAGCTCGTGGCCCGCGCGCAGGGTGACCGCGGCGACGGCGATCGTGTGCCCGGCTCCGTTCTCGGAGCCGCGCGCCGTGCCGACCCCGTAGGCGACCGCGAGGTCGACCGCGGGGATGTCGCCGAGCGCGTCGCGGATCAGGCCTGGATAGATCGGACCGTCGGCCCCTGGGATGACGTCGGCCTGGCTGTCGATCCGCCACAGGTCGCCGTCGGCGTCGCGCCGGAACAGGTCGCCGGTCACGAGCCAGGCGTCGTCGCGCCGGAACACTCCCCGCAGCGGCGTCGTGCTCGTGTGCTCACTGCGGGCCACGCGCGCGAGCAGCATCCCGATCTCGTCGGGGTCGGCCTCACGGGCGAAGCCGTTGCGCCGCAGCTCGATGCGCCCCGAGTCGCTGTCCCAGGCGGCGATCTTCACCTCGGCCGCGCCGGGGAGCGGCCGCCCCATCGCCCCCACCTTCGCGCCGCTCACGTTGACGAGGATCGCCCCCGCCTCGGTGGAGGCGTAGAACTCGAGCACGCGGGCCGGCGTGAAGCGAGCCTGCACGCGGCGCCACAGTCCCCGGGGCATCCCGGAGCCGATGAACAGGCGCACGCCGTGGTGGCGCTCGCCCGGGTGCGGCGGGGCCTCGACGAGGTCGTGGAGCAGGGTCCAGGTGTAGGAGGCGACGGTGACGCCGTAGCGGCGCGCCTCGTCCCAGAACGTGCCGGGATCGAACTGTCGCGCCATCGCCAGCCGAGCGCCTCCGACGATCGCCCCCCCGATGCTCATCATCAGCCCCGACGGGTGGTAGAGCGGAGTGACGCTGTAGATCGTGTCGGAGCCCGACAGCGCCGCCGAGGAGGCGGTGCCGAAGGCCGAGAGTGCCCAGCGACGATTGGTGATCCGGCTCATGCGGGTGCGCTCGCCCTCGCCCGTGAACATGATGAAGGCGAGATCGCTGGCCCGACCCGGATCGGGCTCGTACCACGCCGGCAGCTCCACGGCGTCCGGATCGATCTGCTCCATGTCGGTGGTGAGCGGGACACCCAGGTCCCGCGGCCCACCCCCGCCGCCGAGGACGAACGTGTGCACGCGCCGCAGCCCGGCCGCCTGCGGGGCGCGCTCGGGATCGGCGACGATCCGCGTGACCGCTCCGAGCTCCGCCTCGCGCTTCACGTCACCGTCGGGCCGCAGCAGCACGGACACCGCCCCAATCCGGCTGATCGCCACGAGCAGCGCGAGAGCGCTGGGGCGCGAGCCCATCATCACGCCGACGTGCTCGCCACGGCGGACGCCGACCGAGATCAGTCCGCGGACGACGTTGTCGATCCGCGCGTTGATGTCGGCGGCGCTGTAGGCGCGGTCCTCGTAGAGGAAGAAGACCCCTTCGGGATCGCGGCGCCGGCGCTCCTCGACGAGCGAGCCGATCGAGATCCGCGTTCCCGGCTGGATCTGATCGAGCCGGGCCAGCCGCGGGAGCTGACCGGCGGTCTCCCGCGCGATCTCGCGCATGCTGCGGCTCGTCCGGCGCACCGTGCCGAGCAGCGCCCGCGCGATTCCCGTGCTCACGCCACCGGCGAGCTCCAGGCTGTAGCCGACGCGGCTGCCGACCTCCGGCGTCAGTTCGGCGGCCCCCTCGTCGGGGACCGCCTCGAGCTGCGCCGGGAGCTCGCCCTGCCCGGCGCACCACTGCGCCCAGGCGGCGACAGTCGGCCAGGTGACCGCGTTCGCGGTCGAGCCGACGACGAGGCCGAAGTGCCCGGCGTGGAGCGCGAGCTCGTACACGTCGGCGCGCGGGGCCGCCTGGCGGATCGCCCGCACCCCGGGCGCGGGCGCGATCTCGTCCACGGTGCCGACCACCGACATGATCGGACACGCGATGTCAGCCAGCGTGAGCAGCCGGTCGTCGATCACGAAGCCGCCCTCGAGCAGCCGGTTGTGGGCGATGAACTGCTGCAAAAAGTCGGCCAGCGCCGGGCCGGGCCAGGCGACCCAGCCGTCCGCCTCCAGGAAGCGGCGCTGCCCCTCACGCGGGAGCAGCGCATCGCGGTCGTGCAGGCGCATGATGAAGTCGAGCTGGTTGCGCAGGGTCTTCACGGGATCGAGCAGGCGAAAGCCCGTCCGGCTGGCCCACGCCGGCAGGGCGATGTCGCGCAGGGGACCGGCGAGGATGCCGGCGGCCACGCTCGCCATCTGCTCGGGCAGGCCGAACGGCACCGCGGCACGCGTGTCCACCGGGCTGCCGAAGGTGATCACCGAGCTCAGGCCCTCGTTGCGACGGTAGGCGGCCGTCTGATAGCAGAACATCCCGCCCTGCGAATAGCCCCCGAGGTTGACGTCGCGCCCGGTGGCGTCACGGACGAAGTCGATCGCGTCGGAGACGGCGAGCACGTGGTCGGCGAGGTTGCGCTCGAGGCCGCCCTCCTCATGCTCGGGCGCGCCGAAGTCGACCACCCATGGGTCGACACCGCCCTGGCGGAGCATCGTCACCGCGCTCGTCCTCGACGACACGTCGTAGATCTCTGCGGCGAGCATCATCGGCGGCACGAGCAGGATGGGGGGCGCGTCCGCAGCGGCCTGCTCGGCGTAGTAGTGACGCAGGCGGAACACCCGGTGCTCGCACGCCACCTCGTAGGGCGAGGCCTCCTCCCCGGTGGCGAGGCCGCCGAAGCGCGCCACCTCCAGGGCATTCTGGGCCGCGGCGCCGAGGCGACTCACCGGGCGGGTCAGGCTGCTCGGAATCAGGTCCATCGCTTGAGCTGACATCATCCCGCATCGCGGGGGGCGTCGGTATCGTGCGCATGCCAACGACACGAAGGGCGGGAGATGCAGAGTCTTCAGCTGGAGACCGTCGCCTACGAAATCGAGGATCGCGTCGCCTGGGTGACGCTGAATCGCCCCGAGGCGCTCAACGCGTGGACCCATCAGCTCGGCGAGGAGTTGATCGCGGCGCTCGACGCCGCGGCCGAGGACGACGACGTGCGCGCGGTGGTCCTCACCGGCGCCGGTCGTGCCTTCTCCTCCGGGGCGGACCTCAGGGCGGGGACCGTCGGCGCCAACGGCAAGCCGGACGTGGCGACGCCCCTGCGCGAGATCTACAACCCGCTCATCCTCCGGGTCAGGACGCTCCCCAAGCCGGTGGTCGCGGCCGTCAACGGCGGCGCGGTCGGCATCGGCTGCTCGCTGGCGCTGGCCTGCGACATGCTGCTCGCCGCCGAGGGCGCGTACTTCCTGCTCGCCTTCGTCAACATCGGCCTGGCCCTCGACGGCGGCGCCTCGCTGTTCCTGCCCCGCCTCGTCGGTCCCGCGCGCGCGTTCGAGATCGCCTACACCGGCGAGCGCCTGTCCGCGGCCCGAGCGCTCGAGTGGGGGCTCGTCAACCGCGTCGTGCCGGACTCAGAGCTGCGCTCCGCCGTGACGGAGCTGACCGCGCGCATGGCCGCCGGCCCTCCCGGCTCCTACGCCGGGATCAAACGGACGATCAACGCCGCGATCTATGCCGAGCTCGCGGCCCAGCTCGAGCACGAGACGGTCGAGCAGCAGCAGCGCGCCGAGTCGCAGGACTTCGTCGAGGGCGTGATGGCCTTCATGCAGAAGCGCCCGGCGCAGTTCACGGGCGCCTGAGGCACTCGTAGAGGACGAGCGACTCGCGGTCCTCGCCGCAGACGACGGCGACCACGTGCCGCGCCTCGACGGCGAGCGCGACGCGCTCGCCGAACGCGCGCTCGAGCGTGGTGTCGAAGCGCTCGCCGCGCACCGCTGAGCAGCCCGGGAGCTCCCAGTCGCCGTCACCTCCCTCCCGGCACATGAGCGGCCGATCGGCGCCGTGGTCGAGGCACACCCCCAGGAGACGCAGCTCGGCCGGCGGCGGCTCGGGCGGGCCGGCCAGGGCGCGTCTCACCCGCGCGGCGAGCAGGTGGTACTGGCCGGCCAGCCGTCCGTGCGTCACGTCCGGCGCGCGTGCGACCGGACGCGGGTCGATCACCCGCTGCCCGAGCGTGAACTGCTCACGGGTGAGGTCGAGCTCGGCGCCTCCCGGGAGGCGATTCCAGTAGTGATAGCCGCCTGAGGTGCCGTCCGAGCGCGTCACGTCGGCCTCGATCAGCCCACCGCCGAGAACGTCCTGGACGACGAGAGCCGTCACCGCGCACTGTCCCGAGGCCGGGTTCTCCTCCGACCACTTGTCGTGGTCGGCGGGATCGGCGGTCCACAGGCACCAGCTCGCGCGGATCGCCTGCTCGACGGTGCTGAGCGAGGTGAGCAGCATGTTCCGGATCCTCTCAGGCGGCGACTCGGGAGGGATCGGGCGCGAGATGGGCAGGCGGGAGCTAGGCTCCGCCCCATGAACCTCGCCAGCCACCTCACCGAAGCGTCATCCGCCGACCCCGACCACGTCGCGATCAAGCTCGACGACGTCGAGGTCACGTATGCGCAGTTCGACGAGGCCTCGGCGCGCGTCGCCTCGCTGCTCGCGGCCAAGGGGGTGCAGCGCGGCGACCGCGTCGGGATCATGCTGCCGAACGTCCCCTACTTCCCGATCTGCTACTACGGCATCCTCCGGGCCGGATGCGCGGCCGTGCCCATGAACGTGCTGCTCAAACAGCGCGAGGTGGCGTTCTACCTGCGAGATCCGGAGGCCAAGCTGCTGTTCGCCTGGCATGACTTCGGCGAGGCGGCGGAGGCGGGGGCGAAGGACGCCGGGGCGGAATGCGTACTCGTCGCCCCCGGGGAGTTCGAGTCGCTCCTCGGCGAGCACGAGCCCGCATCCGAGGTGGCTGACACCGACGACTCCGACACCGCGGTCATCCTCTACACGTCGGGGACGACGGGGACCCCGAAGGGCGCCGAGCTCTCGCACCACAACCTGATCCGCAACGCGGAGATCTCGGTCGGGCTGTTCGGGCTCGGCACGGAGGCGATGACTCTCGGCGCGCTGCCCCTGTTCCACACCTTCGGCCAGACGTGCGGAATGAACGCGATGGTCAAGGCGGGTGCGACGCTCACGCTCATCCCCCGCTTCGACCCGGGCAAGGCGCTCGAGATCATCGCGCGCGACCACGTGAACGTGTTCCAGGGCGTCCCGACGATGTACGGAGCGATCCTTCACGACCCCAAGGCGGACGAGGCCGACACCTCCTCGCTGGAGGTCTGCGCCTCCGGCGGCTCGGCGATGCCCGTCGAGCTGATGCGCGGCTTCGAGGAGAAGTTCGGCTGCAAGGTGCTCGAGGGCTACGGCCTGTCGGAGACCTCGCCGGTGGCGTCGTTCAACCACCCCGACCGCGACCGCAAGCCAGGCTCGATCGGCACCCCGGTCGACGGCGTGGAGATGAAGGTGCTCGACGACGAGGGAAACGAGGTCCCCCAGGGAGAGGTGGGCGAGATCGTGATCCGCGGGCACAACGTCATGAAGGGCTACTGGAACAAGCCCGATGAGACCGCCGAGGCGATCCGCGACGGCTGGTTCCACAGCGGCGACATGGCGAAGGTCGACGAGGACGGCTACTTCTTCATCGTCGACCGCAAGAAGGACATGATCATCCGCGGCGGCTACAACGTGTACCCGCGCGAGATCGAGGAGGTCCTCTACGAGCACCCGGCCGTGCGCGAGGCCGCCGTCGTCGGCATCCCCCACGACACCCACGGCGAGGAGGTCGCCGCCGCGGTCGCGCTCAAGGACGGCGAGGAGGTCGACGAGGCCGAGCTCCGGGACTTCGTCAAGGAGCAGGTCGCCGCCTACAAGTACCCGCGCAGGATCTGGTTCGTCGATGAGCTGCCCAAGGGACCGACGGGCAAGATCCTCAAGCGTGAGATCGAACCACCCGAGTGAGCGCGGGCCACGAGGACGAGCGGCCTGCCGCCGACGCCCGGGGGCTGCGGATCCGGGATGCCACGCCGGAGGACATCGGCCTCATCCACTCGCTGATCCGCGAGCTCGCCGACTACGAGCGCGCCCCGGAGAAGGTCACCGGCACCGAGGCGATGCTCGCCGAGGCGTTGTTCGGCCCCACCCCCTGGGCCGAGGCGGTGGTCGCCGAGCAGGACGGCGCACCCGTCGGCTTCGCGCTGTTCCACTCCACCTTCTCCACATGGGAGTCACGCCCCGGGCTGTGGCTCGAGGACCTCTACGTCCCCCCGGAGCATCGGCGCTCCGGCGTGGGCGGCAGGCTGCTCGCCCACGTGGCGCGGCTCGCCGTGGAGCGCGGCGGCACGCGGCTCGAGTGGGCGGCGCTCGATTGGAACACCCCCGCGCTGGATTTCTACGCCAAGATCGGTGCCGAGCAGCTCACGGAGTGGCGGATGCACCGGCTCGACGGAGAGGCACTGAGAGCCGTGGCGCGGGACGGAGCCGCCGGCGTCGACTGACGCCGCCCGGGCGGGAGCCGCCCGCGTCGGGCGTTCCCCGGCCGGTTTCGTCAGGGGCAATAGATGAGCCCCGCCGAAGCGGGGCTCATCCGTAGCAGGCCTGTAAGCCGGATCTTGTCGAGAGCAGCCATCCATCTACGCGGCCTACCCGGACCTTGGCGGGCCACCTCCAAACGGTCCTGCTTGGCCTAGCATCAGGTGGGGTTTACCTGGCCGCCGCGTCACCGCGACGCCGGTGCGCTCTTACCGCACCATTTCACCCTTACCGGCCTGAAGCGCTACAGCGACTCCAGGCTTAGGCGGTGTCTTTTCTGTGGCACTTTCCCGCGGGTTTCCCCGGGTCGGCGTTACCGACCACCTTGCCCTGTGATGTCCGGACTTTCCTCGAAGGCTCATGCCTCCGCGGCTGCTCAGCCTGCGGGGGCAGCGTAGCGCCCAGTGTCGTGAGTCGGAAATCCTGAGCAGCGTTGGGTATGGCCGGCGGCAGAACCGGCACGTCCGGCGCCCGGTTACTGCACCACGCTCCCGCAGCCGGTGCAGCGCCCGCTCACGGGCCGGGTGTGGGCGCCGTATTCGGGCACCATCGCCTCTCCGCAGAGCAGGCACTCGACCGACCGGTGGGCCATCAGCCCCTCCCAGACGCCGGCCAGGGTCTCGTCAAGCGTGGGCTCGCCGCCCCGGTCGTCGAACAGCGTCGGTGCCGTGGCGAGCGCGGTCATGCCATCCGCCTCGATCGCCTCACGGGAGGCTCCGCATCAGACCGACGACCTTGCCGAGCACGCGCACCTCGCGGCTGCGGATCGGTTCCATCGTGTCGTTCTCGGGTTGCAGGCGGATGTGGTCCTCCTCCTGGAAGAAGCGCTTGACCGTTGCGTCCTCTCCCACCAGGGCCACGACGACGTCGCCGTCCTCGGCGGTCTCCTGCGGTCGCACCACGACGAGGTCGCCGTCCAGGATGCCGATCTTCACCATCGACTCCCCGCGGACCCGCAGAAGGTATTCGCCGTCATCGCCGCCGGCGAAGCTCGGAGTCTGGATGTAGTCCTCGATGTTCTCCTCGGCGAGCACCGGCTGACCGGCCGCGACCTGGCCGACGAGCGGAAGGCCGGGCTTGACGAAGCTCTCCACCGCCGCCGCCGCGCGGTCCAGCAGCTCGATCGCCCGCGGCTTGGACGGGTCACGACGGAGCAGCCCGATCCGCTCGAGGTTGGCGAGGTGGGCATGCACCGTGGAGGACGAGGCCAGTCCCACCGCCTTTCCGATGTCCCGCACCGTCGGCGGATAGCCGTACTTCGCCGAGTAGCGCTTGATGAAGTCGAAGATCTCCTGCTGTCGCTTGGTCAGGTCCATCACTCAGGCTCCTCCTCCGGCGTGGCCGGCCGGATCGTGGGCTGCGGGATGAGTCACGTCGAACATGTGTTCGTGAAGATAGCGCGGGTCCTGGACGGAACGTGCTCCCCGTCGCTCGGAACCGCTTTCCGACGGTAGCGCCGGCCCAGCCCGGTCTATACTGGCCCGCCCCCGCGCCTGTGGCGGAATTGGTAGACGCGCAAGGTTGAGGGCCTTGTGGACCGATTGGTCCGTGGAGGTTCGAGTCCTCTCGGGCGCACCTGGGAGAGCCCCGCTCCGGCGGGGCTTTTTCGTGGCCTGGGACGTGGGGCGCCGACGCGGGGAATCGCTCTTCGCTGCGGTCGCCCGGCGCCTTCGCAGGACCGGCATCGCACCGAATAGATTGGCCGCATGGAGATCCCGAGAGCGGTTGCTCGCTTCAACAAGGCCGTCAACAATCCGATCCAGCGCCAGTACGCCTGGCTGGTGCCTCCCTGGTCGGTCGTGGTCCATCGCGGGCGCAAGACCGGACGCGTCTACCGGACGCCGGTCAACGCGTTCCGGATGGGGCGCCACCTTGCCGTGGTGATCCTCTACGGCGAGCGTTCCGACTGGGTCCAGAACGTGATCGCCGGCGGCGGACAGGTCGTGCGCGGCGGGCGGACCTACTCGCTCAGTGAGCCTCGCGTGGTGTCGGCGGGCGAAGCGGCCGGATTCATCTCGCGGCCGGCCCGGGCCGTCGCACGGGTGTCCGGAAAGCTGCTCGTGGCGGAGCTCGATGGTCCGATCGGGGGATTCGGCCGCGGTCCCAGGATGGGGTAAGCGCCCAACTGGTTGTACCAGCTGCTAGGCTGACCGGCGGATGCTCCGGGCCGTCTCGAATCGAACGCTCGGCGACCAGGTCTTCGGTCAGCTCGTCAGCGAGATCGTCAGTGGCCGCTACCCGGCCGGATCGACGATCCCCTCCGAGCGCTCCCTGAGCGAGGTCCTCCAGGTCAACCGCCACGTCGTGCGTGAGGCGCTCAAACGCCTCGAGCAGATCGGCGTGCTGGCGATCGCGCAGGGTGGGGCCACGACCGTCCGCGACCTCCGTCGCACGGCCGGGCTCGATCTGCTCTCCGTCCTGGCCGAGCACGCCGAGGCGGTCGACGGGGTCCTGCCGCTGCTCGGCTCGGCGCTCGAGATGCGAGCCGGTATCGGCATCGACGTCGTCCGCCTGTGCACGGAGCGCGCCGGGCGCGAGCTGACCGACGACCTGCTGGCGATCAGCGAGCGGATCGCCGCCGTCGCGCGCGGTCCCGAGCTGCTCGCGATCGACGAGCACTTCTGGCAGCGGATCCTCGACGGCGCCGGGAACCTCGCGTATCAACTCGCGTTCAACAGCCTCATCCGCGGGGTCCACGCGATGCCCGAGCTGAGCGTCCCGTGGCTCGAGCACGAGCTCGCACGCAGCGACTTCCGCCGGCCGATCGCGACCGCGATCGCCGCCGGCGACGCCGACGCGGCGATGAGCGCGGCGCGTGCCGCGCTGTCTCCCGACGCGCCGATCGCCGACGCGCCGATCGACGTCCCCGCCACCGAGAGGCGAGCAGCGAGATGACCCCGGACCAGGTCCCCGCCTCCTACCACGCCGCGATCACCTCCAAGCGCATCGAGCTCGCCGAGCTCCCGGCGTGCTGGCGTGAGTTCATCCATCACTTCTCCCCCCGCGTCATCATGCTCGCGACGACCCTGGCGCTCGCCGCGCGCGTCGCGCTCGGTGGCTGGTCCTGGCACGACGCCGTCGTGCCGCTGGGTGTCCTCGCCGCGCAGCCCTTCGTCGAGTGGCTGATCCATCGCTATCTGCTGCACCTCCCCGCCTTCCGGCTGTTCGGACGCCGGATCGAGCTGTACGGATCGATCCAGCACCGCAACCACCACCGCTCCCCGTCCGACCTCGAGCGAGTGCTGCTCAAGCCGGTGGAGGTGCTCAGCTTCGTCGTCCAGATCGCGATCCTCTCGCCGCTCATCATGCTCCCCTTCGTCGCCCTGCTCGGCGGGCACCTGCTGCCCCTCTCGCTCACGCTCATCACCTGCTCCTACCTCGGGCTCTTTCGCTACGAGTGGTCGCATTTCCTGATCCACACCCCCTACGTCCCGAAGACCCGGTGGTACCGCGGGATCTGGCGCAACCACCGCCTTCACCACTTCAAGCACGAGGGCTACTGGATGGGCGTCAGCTCCAACCTCGGCGATCGCGTCCTCGGCACGAACCCCGACCAGCGCACGATTCCGCGATCCCCGACCGCGCGCACCCTCGGCGTCGACCTCGAATAGGACTCCGCTGACGCAAGCCGCCTAGCGCGCCGGGCGCAGGACGGTTCGGGGCGAATCCGCGCCGAGCTCCCGGCGGCACAGCGCGACGAGCACCGGGATCACCGCGAGCTCGGCCACGATCGCGATCACGATCGGCAGGCGGAGCGCGGGCTCCTGATAGCCGAAGAACGAGCCGTCGAGGGCGATGAAGATCGAGATCAGGGAACCTGCGGCGAGGCCGAGCGATCCGACCGCCGCGAGGAGCCGGAGGCGTCGGTCCGCGCCCAGCAGGGCGATCGCGAGTCCGGCGCCACCCGCGGCGTTCAACAGGAACAGCACGCCGACGGTGGGCACCTCGCTCATGAAGTCCACGTACTGCTGGAAATGCACCCCGGCGATCACCGCCACGAGCACGGCGGCGGCGAGGCGAAGGGCCGGTGCGGAGCGCAGGGACGCCACTAGCGCACGACCTTGATGGTCCCGGTCATGAACGCGTGGAAGCTGCAGTGGTAGGAGTACGTCCCGGGGTGCGTGAAGTCGATCGTCCTGCTCTGTCCGTGCTCGATCGTCCCCGTGTCCCACGATCCCTGGTCGGCGGTCGCGGTGTGTGCCGTGCTGTCGTGGTTGGTCCACGTCACGCGTGTGCCCACCTTGACGGTCAGCGTCTGGGGCTCGAAGGCGTACATGAAGATCTTGACGTGTGCCGCGTGGCCGCTCGCCGATGCGCTCGTCCCCGCCGAGGCGCCGCGCTGATGGCCGAGGGAGAGCGCTACCACCGCGACCACGATCGCGGCAAGGATCGGGAGGAGGAGAGGTTTGACGCGCACACCCACTATGCGCGCCGGGGCGCCCATCGGATCAGTGACCGCGCGTCGCTCGGTCCCGCCCGAGCGCGGTCCGGCGGCTAATCCTCGCCCAGCGCGAGCCGCAGCTTCTTCAGGCCGAGGCGCATGCGGGCCTTGGCGGTCCCGAGCGGCAATCCGAGCCGGGCGGCGATCTCGCTGTGGGTGAGACCGCCGAAGTACGCGAGCTCGATCACGCTGCTCTGCTCGACGGGGAGCTCCGCGAGCTTGCCGCGGATGCTCCTGCCCGCTTCACCGGCGATCGCCTCAGCCTCGGTGTCGTCCATCGCGAACCGCTCGACTACCGACATGTCGTCGTGGAGATCACTGTGCTGGTTGCGTTCGCGCCGCCACGCGTCGATCGCGCGGTGTCGCACCATGCTCAGCAGCCAGGATCGGGACGTGCGTGACTCGGGCCGGTAGGTCCGGCGGCTCCGCCACAGGTCGAGGAATGCGTCCTGGGTGACGTCGGCGGCCAGCCCCTGGAGCGACGCAAACAGCAAAACTAAGTGTTCGCACCTTACTCGCGCGGAGTACAGTGGAGAGACAGGGCAACTTCACCGCTCCTGCGAAGCGGCTTCGCGCAGACACCGTCGGGCACAGGCCGGATGGCGGCCTCACGGACAGTTTCGTCCCAGCGATGGGATGGCCGTTCCCCACGAGAGCAGCGCGATGGCCGCGGACATCCCGGCCTCGCTCAAGGAGGTCTGAACAATGGGATCCAAGACGAGCCGAGGCGAAGACAGCTTGTCGTTCCCGGGGGCGCTCCGCAGGCTCCGAGCCTACCTGTGTGGGGACCGGCACATGGTCGGCGCGTACCCGCCGGAATGGCAGGCCAGGCCCCCGGCGGTGGCACCCGAACCAGCGGTTTCGGACGACGCGAGCGCAACGGCGCCCGCCGTGATCCCGCTACGAGCGGCTTCGCCCGCTCAGGTGGGCTGAGAGATGGACGACGACACGATCCGCGCGCTGGTGAGCCGTCTGGCGAGGCAGCATCCATCGGGCGGCGAGGTGATCGAGCGGGCGGCGATCATGGCCGCCGGCGCCGATTCACAGGCGGTCCTCAGGTGGATCGCCGCTCACCACGGGGAGCCCGAAGCCGAGCCCGTCGCGAGCTCGGCGGGAGGCTTGTACGGCGGCCGAATCGGCCACGGCGACGCCCTCGCCGCCACCGCGCCGCGGCGCTACGTGCTCCCACCTGGCGTCCTGCCCTGAGCTGCACCGGACAACCTCAGAGATACGCCGTCCCGCCGGCCGAGCGGATCCATGCCTAGCCCGCCGTCAGACACTCCCGCCGGGAACAACGGAGCGAACAAGGGGCGGCGACGTGGGCGGCCTGCCGCGGGCGCGGACGCCGTCGTGGCCGCTCTGACTGACGCCGAGCAGACCCTCCCGGACGCCGAGCAGACGCTCGCCGACGCCGACCAGACGCTGGCGGACGCCGACCAGACCGGCGCCGAGCTCGACCAGACCGGTTCCGAGAGCGACCAGCGCGCCGCCGATCGAGATCAGGCGGCGAGCGATCGCGACCTCGCCGACGGGGTGAACCCACGAGATCACGAGCTGACGCGCGACATGCGCCAGCGCTCCGCCCAACAGCGGGAGGAGACGGCGGCGGCTCGGCTGGACACCGCCGGCCAGCGGGACGCCCTCGCGCACACCCGCGACGAGATCGCGCTCGCGCGGGACCTGGCTGCCGTAAGCCGAGATCAGGCGATCGCTCAACGAGACGCCGCGTTCGAGCGTGCCGTGCACGAGCGTGCGGCCACCGGCGCCGAGGTCGTTCTCAGAGCGGCCGAGCTGCGCCGACGCGCCGCGCTCCTCCGCGCCTCGGCCGCCGAGCAGCGCGCCGGCGCCGCGGAGGATCGCGAGGCCGCCGCGCGCGATCGCCGGCAGGCCGGCCGCGATCGTCTCCAGGCTCTCGCCGATCGGGAGGCGCTCGCCCGGCAGATCGCGCTCGCCGAGACCGATGAGCTGACCGGCGCGCGCGCGCGAACGGCTGGATTGATCGATCTCGATCGGGAGGTCGATCGCTCCCGGCGCAACAGCAAGAGTCTCGTCGTCGCCTACATCGATGTCATCGGCCTGAAGAAGCTGAACGACACCTCGGGACACGCCGCCGGTGACGCGCTCCTCAGGAGCATCGTCGGGCTGATCCGAGCCCATATGCGGTCGTATGACTTCGCCATCCGGCTCGGGGGGGATGAGTTCCTCTTCGTCATGTCCGACATCTCCCTCGGCGACGCCCGCGAGCGGTTCGGTGACATCGCCTCAGCGCTGGCGGCATCCCCGGACGCCGGCGCTATCCGCGCCGGACTGGCCAAGCTGGAACCGAATGAGACCAGCGAAGCGCTGATCGGCCGAGCCGACCGAGAGCTCATCGCGGGGCGCTGAGCCCTCGCACCGCCGCGACGTCGACGGCGGCCTCAGGCGGCGGGCGGCCTCAGGAGGACCGGGGCGGGTCGGGGACGGGAAGCGAGACCGCGATCGCGGTCGGCAACGGCTCGGGCGAGGGCTCGGGCACGAACCGGCGAAAGCCGACGATCCCCGCCAGGTCGCTCATCAGCACCACCGGTCGCCCGCATTGCGGGCAGGCACTGAGGTACGCCGCCTCCGGGGCGCCCAATCGCAGCCGGCAGTCGGGGCAGCAGGCGGTGCTCACGGGATGCTCCTCTCCGGTGCGTTCTTGCCCGGCAGGCCACGCCCACACTCGGGACAGACCCGGTTCATCACGGGGTCCTCCAGCGTCGCGTCGCCCGGCATGAAGTAGATGCGATGCCGTCCCACGCCGAACACGCGCAGTTCGTGCCCACACTCGCAGCGATAGGGCGCTCGCTGGGGCGTCTCGGGGACGACGGCCGGGTCGAGCGTGACCGGGTCAAGGACGGCCGCGTCAACGGCCGGATCGAGTACGACCGGGGCGATCGCCGGATCGACTACGGCCGCGTCGAGCGGTGCGATCAGGGCGGCGGGGGTCATTGCGGCACCCGCGCCTCGGCAGGGACGCGCTCGGTGGCGCGTGGCTTCTGTGTCGCGGTGGCCATGGCCAACCGCCTTTCTGCCCTTCTGGTGATAAACGCCGCTCGGAAAGCGAGAAGAGCCGGGGCTCACTGAGCTCGTTGTCCACGGTACCACACGCAATTCGGACGGAAATCGGGCGGGGCTTCGGACCTCCGGGGTGTCCTCCTGACGGCTCGCCCCGCCGCTCGTGCCGGCACCACCGTCGCTGCCGCTCGCCAGCCCGGCGCAGGAGCCGCGGCGGGCGATTACTCTCTGCCCATCGGTTACGCGAAGCAGAATCTGCGTGAGGTGAGGGGCTCCGCTGCGAAGCATGGGCCCTCCGAGGTCCAGGAGGCGGCGGTTCAGGACGAGCTCCCAGGTGCTCGTGTTTGGCCGGAAGGGCAGCCCTTAGGCGGGTAACAAGCGACGGAAACCCCCGACCGCGGGAGGCGGTCGAGGGCGCAGGAGGGGGCAACATATGGGGCAGAACGACGGGGCACGCGCTGTCGGCGTGGATCGAGCACCGCTCACACGGAGCGATGGCGTGTCGCCATCGCGATCAAAGATCACGCATCGCGTTGGCGTCTCGCGATCGCGATGGAGACGCTTCCTCTGCGGGCTCATCGGCGAGCATGAGCCGCTGCCGGGTTCTCATCCTGTGATCTGTGCTCGGTGCGGCAGGCCCTTCGATCCGGACGAGCAAGACGACGACAAGGCCTTCATGCAGACCTTCTCGATGTAGGACCCAGGAGGCGTGGGAGCCTGGAGCGCCAATCGCTCGCTCACCGCGGCGAGTGCCGCCGGCGCGACCGGTACCTGTGTGGCGCCGTCCAACTCCGTCAGCTATCCGACGACGTCGCTGGGCACCGGCAGCGGCAGCGCCATCAAGCTCTTCGACGCGCAGATCGGGAGCGGCGCCGGGCCGGCGAACCTCTCGCTCACCTTCTCGATGGCGATCCCGGCCAATCAGTCGATATCGCCCAATCCCGACAGCTTCTCCTCGACGGTCACCTTCACGGCGTCAACCGGACCGTGACCCTGGAGCTCGCTGAGCGAGCGCCGGCTCAGCGGCAATCGACCGCGCGGGGCAGCGTGTACGCCGCCTCGAGCTCGGCGATCTGCCGGCGCTGCGCGGGCGAAGGCTCGCGTGACCCCGTGAGGGGAATCCCGGTCTGGAGCTCGAACGACCGGCGCTGGGCGTAGTCGATCTCGGCCCAGAGCCGCTTGATACGGCGTGGCATGGCGGTGATGGTGGGCATGTTGGTCTCCGTTTCCGTTCGTCGTCTGCGTTCCGTGTGACTCATGCTCCGCTCCCATCGGCATAAACGCAAATAGGGACTTGCTGGATCAGCTATAACTTCAGGTCATGCTCGATGTCCGCCGTCTCCGGGTCCTGCGCGAGGTCGCCCGCCAGCGATCCTTCTCCGCCGCCGCCACCGCGCTCGGCTATACGCAGCCGGCGATCTCACGCCAGATCGCGGTGCTGGAGGCGGAGGTCGGCGTGCAGCTGCTGCGGCGCCTGCCCCAGGGCGTCGCCCTCACCGACGCCGGTCGGCTGCTCGTCGAGCGGGCCGAGGAGATCCTCTCCAACCTCGAGGCGCTCGAGGACGAGCTGCGCGTCCAGGCCGGACTCGGCGGGGGGACGCTGAGGCTCGCCGCCTTCGCTTCCGCGGCGGCGTCGGTGGTGCCGCTGGCCCTCGTGGAATACCGGGCTCGGTATCCCGGCGTCGCCCTGAGCGTGGCCGTCGCCGACCCGGCCGATTCACTTCCGCTGCTACGGGCGGGCGAGCTCGACATCGCGCTCAGCAACCAGGCCGACGACCGCGGGATCGAGGGCCCGGGACGCCGTCAGGATCCCGGCGGCCCTTTGGAGTTCGTGCCCCTGTTCGAGGACCCGATGTACGTGGCGCTCCCCGTGGATCACCCCTTGGCGCACGCGCCGGAGCTCGATCTCGGCGCCCTGGCCGGCGAGGCGTGGATGCTCCCGACGACGGTCACCTGCCCCGACGCGTACTTGTTCCAGCAGGCATGCAGCGCGGCCGACTTCACGCCACAGATCGCCTTCCAGTACGACGACCACGCCGCCTTGCTCGGGTTCGTCGCGGCCGGGGTCGGCGTGGCGGTGATTCCCGACATGGTCGCTCGCACCGTGCGCGAGGACGTCGTCATCCGCGCGCTCGACCCGCCGCTCCCGCCCCGACCGGTGGCGGCCGTGCTTCCGGCCGGCTACCGATCGCCGGCGGCCGCGGCGATGCTCGAGATCCTGCTCGAGCTCGCTCCGAGCTGGACCGCCGAGCGCATCGAGGCCGCCGTGCGAGCTCCGCGCCGCACGCTGGCTGAAGCCTCCCCGGCCTGAGCCCCGGTCCGGCGCGGTCGCCCGCATCACAGAGGCGCGCGGAGCGTCCGGCCGCTGAGGCGCGCGAGGCCGTCGGCGGCGAGCCCGGCGGCGACCGCCAGCTCGGCGTCGCTCAGCGCCACGGTCCCCTCGCTGAGCACTCGGGCCAGCATCCGCCCCCGCCGCTGACGGAGGCTCCCGGTGAACGGCGCCTGGCGGCGGGGAGCGCCCGTGTCGGCGCCCGGTCCCCCGCAACCCGCCGATACCGGGCAGGCCTCGCAGCGCGGACGCGCGGCGCAGACGCGCTGGCCGAACTCCATCACCGCCTGCCCCGCCCGCCAGGGGTCGCCGCTGGTGTCGACGCCGCCCGGGAAGCGACGGCGCAGGACGCGGCGGACGTTGACGTCGAGCGGGAGCACCGGCTGCTCCAGCGCGAAGCAGCGGATCGCCGAGGCGACGTACGGGCCGACACCGGGAAGCGTGGTGAGGTCCTCCGGCCAGCCGTCGACGACGACGATCCGTGCCGCGCGATGGAGGTCACGCGCGCGGCGGGGATAGCCGAGGCCCTGCCAGAGCACGAGCACGTCGGCGAGCGATGCGCAGGACAGCGACTCGACCGTGGGCCAGCGGTCGATCCAGCGCTCCCACCGCGCGGCGGCGCGCTCGACGTTCGTCTGGGCGGACATCACCTCCGAGACCCACACCGCGTAGACGTCACGGGTGGCCCGCCAGGGCAGCGGTCGCCGCTCGCGCTCCCACCACGCCATCACCCCGCGCAACGGATCCTCGTCGACCCCGACGGCGGGGAGCTTCGCCTGCGCGGACACGTCTCGGAGGATGCCGCAGCGTCCCCCCGCCGGTCGCGTGACCTCTGCTCGGCGCGAATTTCACACATCAGCCGTACTTGATGGCATACGTTTCATCAATAGACCTGTGGCTATCACCATCACCCAGCTGACGTCGTTTCTCGCCGTCGTCCGCGGCGGCTCGGTGACGGCCGCGGCCGACGAGCTGATCGTCACCCAGCCGTCGGTGTCCTCGGCGATTGCCACGCTCAGCCGTGAGCTCGGCTGCGAGCTGTTCGAACGGGCCGGCCGGGGGATCCGCCCCACCGCGGCGGGAACCGCCTTCACCCCGTATGCCGAGGATGTCATCGGCCTGCTCGCGCAGGGCCGCGGGGCGGCGCGGGAGGCCGCCGAGGTCGCGGCGCGGCGGCTGGAGATCGTCGCCGTCACGACGGCGGCGGAATCGTTCGTGCCCCGGCTGATGCGGGCCTTCTCCGACCAGCATCCACAGATCGCGCTCTCGCTGGCCGTGGGCAACCGCCGCGAGGTGCTCGACCGCGTGCTCGGCCACACCGCCGACGTCGCCATCACCGGCCGACCGCCGGGCGACCCCCGGCTACACGCGGAGCCGCTTCACGCGAACGAGATCGTCCTCATCACCGCGCCCGACGACCCGGCCGCGGGCGGCGAGCCGGTTCCGGCCGCGACGCTGGCCACCCGGCCGTGGCTCCTGCGCGAGGTGGGATCGGGAACGCGCGCTCTCGGCGAGCAGTTTCTGGCCGACCGGGACCTGGCGCCGCCAACGCTCACGCTCGGCTCCAACGGCGCGATCAAGCAGGCCGCCCGGGCCGGGCTCGGCGTCTCACTGCTCTCGCGCGCCGCTGCTGAGACCGAGCTTCAGGCCGGCTGGCTCGGGGAGATCCCGCTCCGCGACGGCCCTCGACCTCGACCGTGGTTCGTCCTGTCCTCGGCGGTCGGTCCACGGCGCGAGACCGTCGGATTGTTCACGCGCTTCCTGCGCGAGCGGGCCGAGAGCGGCCTGGGACGGTGACGGCGGCAGCCGGTCCGGCAGTCGGTCCGGCAGCCGGTCCGGCAGGCGGTTCGTCGTCGTCCCGGGCCCCCGCAGCTCCGACCGCGATCGCGGCCCTGGCCGTGACGAGCTGGTAGAGCAGCAGCAGCTGCGTGATGGCGAGCGCCTCGGAGCGGTGCAGCTCGGTCCCGATCGTGAACTCCCCCAGACGGTCGGTGCGCAGGTGGCTGGCGAACTGCATCCGATCCCACACGGCCTCCTCGATCACGGCGCTGCGCTCGGCCGCGATCGTGCCGGGAATCCACAGGGAGATCTCCGTGCCCCGCTCCCGCAGCGTGATCCCGCCCTCGCCGTCTCCGATCACGGGGGCGAGATCCGGGTGCGGAAGACCGGGTCGCATCGTCACGGTCGCATCGAGGTGCTCGGGATCGCCCCGCTCGCCCGGCACGAACGAGATCACGATGTCGGCGTGACGCCGTTGAGGCCGCACGAAGACGGCGGCGTCCTCCTCGCGGCGATCGAGCTCCTCGAGCACCTGGTCGGTCGTGTAGCCCCGGCGCGAGCAGTCGCGCCTGACCTTCCAGCGACGCCGGATCTCCTCGGGAGGATCGAGGTAGACGCGCACGTCGTAGGCACGCCGCATCCCCTCGGTGTGGAAGCCGAGCAGGCCCTCGACGATCGCGAAGTGCCCCGGCGTGACGTACTCCGCCGCGGTGAAGGTGCCGTCCTGGTGGCGGTACACGGGCTTGAGGATCGGCTCGCGGCGACGGATGTGCTCCAGGTGCTGCTCGAGGATGTCCAGGTGATTGGCCTCCGGACGCAGCGGAGTGATCCCCAGCTCGGCGCGCTGCCGGCGGTCGTAGCGGTGGTAGTGGTCGGCCGAGATGTGCGTCACGCGCTCCTCGCCGAGGATCCGCACGAGGCCGCGGGTGAGCGTCGTCTTCCCGGCGGCGGAGTCGCCGACGACGCCGAGGAGGACGGGGCGGGGCATCAGACCCTCACCGTACCCCCGGTCAGGGCGTCTCGCAGCTCGGCCTCGCCGGCCGGCCCGCTGTCCCGCAGGACGACGGTGTCGGCGTCGAACTCGGTCACCGCCGGCAGCACCTCGAGCCGCGACTCGCGGGCGCAGTCGACGACGTCGGCGCCGAGACCGACTTCGCTCAGCATCCGGGCGCTCGAGCTCGCGCGGAGCGCCCGCAGCGGCGTCTCGTAGCTGGCGGCGATCGCCTGGGCGACGAGCGCCGCGTCGGTCCGCGGCCCCTCCAGCCCCGCACACAATCGCCCGGCGACGTAGACGTCGTCGAGCGCGACGGCGCCGCTCGCCCCCGCGCAGACGATCTGCACGTCGAGCGCGGTGCCGCCGGCGACCTCGGCCAGCGAGTCACACACCGCCTTCAGGTTGAGCAGCGACGCGGTGAGCACACAGGGTGCGCGCCGCGCGGCGAGCAGGATCGTCGGCGTCCCGTTGGTCGTGGTCAGGACGAGCTCCGGAGAGTGCCGCTCCCGCGCCTCCCGGGGCGAGTTCCCGGTGGCGAACCCGGGTGGCCGGCGACATCCGCGCTCTCCGGCGATCGTGCGTCCCGGTGCGGCGAGCCGGCGGGCGTGCTCGAGCGTGGTGGCGCACGTGACGCGCTCGTATCCGGCGGCGAGCGCCTGGGCGATCGTCGAGGTGGCGCGCAGGACGTCGACGACGACTGCCACGTCGGCCGGCCGCGCCGCGGCCCGGGTGAGCGCGACGTCGATCATCGCCCCGCGCGGAGGAGGGCTGCGTGGAGCATCTGGCGTCCGACCGTAGTGACTGCCGCGGTGCCGTACCACAGGGAATCCCCGCAGCTCGATCGACTCGCGGTTATGAGACGCCACCGCGTACAACTCATAGTCTTAGCTCTATTTAGTAGCGGAAAAGCCGAACTGGTTATCTATAACTCAGTCGCCTAGGCTGTCAGTAGACGGACAACCCCGAGGAGCTGCATGACCGCCACAGCCGCCGGTAATGACAAGCAGAACCGTTGGGCGCCGGGCGTGACTCCGTACGCGGAGATGGGCTACTACGACGCCGACTACGAGCCCAAGGACACGGATATCCTGACCGCGTTCAGGATCACGCCGCAGCCGGGGGTGGACCCGATCGAGGCCGCGGCCGCGGTGGCGGGCGAGTCCTCCACCGCGACGTGGACGGTGGTGTGGACCGATCGTCTCACCGCCCACGAGCACTACCAGGCCAAGGCGTACGACGTGCAGGCGGTGCCCGGGCGCGAGGGCGAGTACATCGCCAAGATCGCCTACGACATCGACCTGTTCGAGGAGGGCTCGATCGCCAACCTGACGAGCTCGATCATCGGCAACGTGTTCGGGTTCAAGGCGCTCAAGGCGCTGCGCCTGGAGGACATGCGGATCCCGGCGACCTACGTCAAGACCTTCCAGGGTCCCCCCCACGGAATCGTGATGGAGCGCGAGTACCTCGACAAGTTCGGGCGTCCGCTGCTCGGCGCCACGGTGAAGCCCAAGCTCGGCCTCTCCGCCAAGAACTACGGCCGCGTCGTCTATGAGGCGCTGCGCGGCGGCCTCGACTTCACCAAGGACGACGAGAACATCAACTCGCAGCCTTTCATGCGGTGGCGCGACCGCTACCTCTACGCGATCGAGGGCGTCAACCGGGCCTCCTCGGTCAGCGGCGAGGTCAAGGGCCACTACATGAACGTGACCGCCGCCGACATGGAGACCATGTACGAGCGGGCGGAGTTCGCCAAGGAGCTCGGCTCGATCATCGTGATGATGGACCTCACGGTCGGCTACACCGCGATGCAGTCGATGTCGAAGTGGGCTCGCCGCAACGGCGTGCTCCTGCACCTGCACCGCGCCGGCCACGGCACCTACACCCGCCAGAAGACCCACGGGGTCTCGTTCCGGGTGATCGCCAAGTGGTGCCGCCTGATCGGCGTCGACCACATCCACGCCGGGACGGTGGTGGGCAAGCTCGAGGGCGATCCGATGATGATCCGTGGCTACTACGACACGCTGCGCCTGGACCACGTGGCCGAGAATCCCGAGACCGGGATCTACTTCGACCAGGACTGGGCCTCCCTGGCGCCGGTGATGCCGGTCGCCTCGGGCGGCATCCACGCCGGCCAGATGCACCAGCTGCTGCACTACCTCGGCGAGGACGTCGTGCTCCAGTTCGGAGGCGGCACGATCGGACACCCGATGGGCGTCGCCGCCGGTGCCACCGCCAACCGTGTCGCGGTGGAGGCGATCATCCAGGCCCGAAACGAAGGTAAGGACTACTTCCAGGAGGGTCCCGACATCCTCGCTCATGCCGCCCGAGGCTGTCCGGAGCTCGATGCCGCGCTGCAGGTGTGGAAGGACGTCACCTTCGACTTCGCCTCCACCGACACCCCCGACTACGTCGTCACTCCGACGGTGGGCTGAACAGTCATGAAGATCACACAGGGAACGTTCTCATTCCTGCCGGAGCTCACCGACGAGCAGATCGTCGCTCAGGTCCGCTACGCCCTCGGCCACGGTTGGGCGATGTCGGTGGAGTACACCGACGACCCGCACCCACGCAACTCGTACTGGGAGATGTGGGGCCAGCCGATGTTCGACCTGATGCAGGAGGAAGCGGGCGTTGTATTGCGTGAGGTCCGGGCGTGCCGCGAGGCGCATGGCAACGAGTACGTGAAGCTGAGCGCCTATGACGCGTCGCTGGGGCGCCAGACGACGGCCCTCAGCTTCATCGTCTCCCGCCCCGCCTCGGAGCCCGGCTTCCGGCTGGACCGCACCGACTCCCACGACCGGATGATGCGCTACGGCCTGCACCCCTACTCCGCCGACCGGCCGAGCGGCCAGCGCTATCGCCCGACCAACGGCAACGGCGCCGGTGCCGTCCACGCCGACAACGGCGGGTCCGACGGCGGCGGACCGTGACCGCCGCCGGCGCGGTGCCGGACACCAGGCATGCGGGGGCGGCGCTGGCCGGGGTGCCCGACCTGTCGGCCGTCCACGGCGACGCGGGCATCGAGGACGTGCTGGCGGAGCTCGACCGCGAGCTGGTCGCCCTCGCCCCCGTGAAGACGAGGATCCGGGAGATCTCGGCGCTGCTGGTGATCGACCGTCTGCGCCGGGACTCCGGTCTGACCGCTGCGCGCCCGACGCTGCACATGTCGTTCACCGGCAACCCCGGCACCGGCAAGACCACGGTGGCGATGCGCATGGCCGCGATCCTCCACCGGCTCGGCTACATCGAGCGCAATCACGTGATCGCCGTGACGCGTGATGACCTCGTCGGCCAGTACGTCGGTCACACCGCGCCGAAGACCAAGGAGGTCCTCAAGCGAGCCTACGGCGGCGTGCTGTTCATCGACGAGGCCTACTACCTCTACCGGCCCGAGAACGAGCGCGACTACGGCGTGGAGGCGATCGAGATCCTGCTTCAGGTGATGGAGAGCCAGCGCGACCGGCTGGTGGTGATCCTGGCGGGCTACGCCGACCGGATGGACGACTTCTTCCGCCTCAACCCGGGGATGTCCTCACGCGTCGCGCACCACATCGACTTTCCCGACTACACCATCGGCGAGCTGCTGCACATCGGCCAGCTGATGCTCGACGAGGAATCCTACCGGCTCGCCCCCGAGGCGCAGGACGCGCTCCGCGCCTACCTGGCGCTGCGCATGCGCCAGCCCCGCTTCGCGCATGCCCGCAGCGTGCGCAACGCGATCGAGCGGGCGCGGCTGCGCCACGCCAACCGCGTCTACGAGGTCATCCGGGCCGGCGGCGAGCCGGCCCTCGACGACCTCGTGCGGATCGAGGCCGAGGACATCCTCGCGAGCCGCGTGTTCGAGGGACAGAGCGAAGGCGCGCCGTGTCCCGACCGGTGATCCTCGGCGTCGTCGGCGACTCGGCGGCCGGCAAGACCACGCTCACCCGCGGACTGGTGCGGGTGCTCGGCGAGGAGCACGTCACGCACGTGTGCACCGACGACTATCACCGCTATGACCGACGGCAGCGCGCCGAGCTGGGGATCACCCCGCTGCACCCCGACTGCAACTACCTGGACATCCTCCAGCAGCACCTGGAGCACGTGCGCCGCGGCGAGCCGATCCTCAAGCCCGTCTACTGCCACCAGGACGGGACCCTGCGTCCGGCGGTGTACGTCAAGCCGGCCCGGTTCACGATCATCGAGGGCCTGCTCGGATACCACGTGCCGGAGATGTGCGACGTCTACGACGTCCGCGTGTTCCTCAACCCGCCGGAGGACCTCCGCCGCCGGTGGAAGGTTCAGCGGGACTGCTCGCGGCGGGGCTACACGACCGACCAGGTGCTCTCCGAGCTCGACCGGCGCGAGCCCGACTCGGAGGCGTACATCCGTCCGCAGCGCCGCCACGCCGACCTGCTCGTCTGCTTCCTCGCCGGCTCCGGCAGCACCGAGGACGAGCCCGCGCACCTCGATGCCGAGTTGATCCTCAGGGCCGGTCTCCCCCACCCCGACCTCTCGCCGTTCGCGGGGAGCGCGTCGAGCGGGCTGACGCTCGTTGAGCGCGGGGACGAATCGGTGCTGCGCATCTCCGGACGGCTCGACCCCGATCACGCCGCCGTCGTCGAAGAGGCGATCTGGGACCGGATGCACTTCGCCACCCACCTGCGGACGACGCGGCTCGGCGAGTTCACCGTCGGGACCGACCTGCTCCGCTCCGAGTCGCTGGCGCTCGTGCAGCTGCTGATCCTCTATCAGCTGGTGACGGCGACCGCGCGCGTGGCCCTGGGGAGCGAGGGCGCGCCGTCCGCGGACGACGAGTCCGGCGCGGACGCGGACGTCGACGGGGACCGTGACCCGGACGGCCGCAACGGCGCGAGCGATGGCGCCCCGGTCGTCGTGGCCGCTGCCGCCCCGGTCGTCGTGGCCGCTGCCGCCCCCGGCGTCGCGCCCGCGCCGCTCTGAGCGTCGGTCCGTGAAGCTTCGACCGGCGTCTATCGATCAGCGCTCGATTGCGATGGGTCCAACCACCGAACGCTGTCATGATGCGAGAGAGTTCGTATCAAACAACACAATCTCTGCCATGCCTCTCACCACACACGCTGCCATGCCTCCCACCCGCATCCTCCTCGTCGCCAACCGGACCGCCACCAGCCAGCCTCTGCTCGATGCCGTGCGACAACGCGCCGGGGAGGGCCCCGCCACGTTCCACCTCCTCGTGCCCGCCACCCCCACCGGCCTGCACCGCGTGGTGGACCCGGAGATCGCCGGACGCGAGGCCGCCGAGCGCCAGCTCCAGGCCGCGCTCCCCCGGCTGCGATCGGCGGCGGGCCGGCCCGTCGAGGGGCATGTCGGTGACGCCAACCCACTGGCCGCCATCGCCGACGCGCTCAACCTGCGCGGCTTCGACGAGATCATCCTCTCCACGCTGCCGAGCCGCCTGTCCCGGTGGCTGCGCATCGATCTCCCGAGCAAGGTCAGGGCGCTCGGAACGCCGGTGCTTCATGTGGCAGCCGATCTGCCCGCTCAGGCCGAGCTCGGCCGAGCCGCCTGAGCCAGGGCGGGGGATACGCGTGGTCGCCCCCCCGCTGCGACGCGCCGGATGCCGGCGGCCGCGAATCCCTCCTGGACCGCTCAGCCCGTGAGGGCGGCGCGCTCGGACGCGGACAGGGTCCGCTTGCCGCGCGCGACGGGGTCCCAGGCGACGACGACGGTCTCACCGGAGGCGGCGACGCGCCCGTCCGGCAGCCTCACCTCGTGGGCCATTCGCAGGCTCGAGGCGCCGACGTCCACCAGCCTCACGACGACGTCGACCGCGCCGTGATCCTTGCGCACCTCGGTGTGGTAGTCGAGGTCGACATGGACGAGCACGAAGCCGCCGTGGACGTGGTCGCCGCCGGCGCGCCGGATGATCTCGGTGATCAGCGCGCCGCGTCCCTCCTCCAGCAGCTCGTGGTAGACCGACTGATTGAGGTGGCCGAGCATGTCCATGTCGCGCCAGCGAAGCTGCACGCGGACGGTGTTCTCGAGCAGCGCCGACGTCCCGTCATTCACGAGGCGATCTCCCAGATGTGCCCGCTGGGGTCGGCGAAGCTCGCGGTGCGTACCCCCCAGGGCCGATCGACGGGCCCGCTGAGGAGATCCACGCCGAGCGCGCGCAGCGACTCGCAAACGGCGTCGACGTCCTCCACGGCCACCGTCAGCTGAAATCGCGCGCCCGCCGTCGCAGGGGCGACGGGAGCGGGTCCGATCAGCCCCGGCGCCTCCCCCTCCACGAGGAGGTTGACGACGATGTTCTCGAAGCCGTAGGCGATCGAGTGCGGATCCTCGCGGAGGATCGGCTTGCCGAACACCCGGTCGTAGAACTCCCGGGCGGCGGCCAGACCGGCGACGAACAGGGTGATGGCATGGACGCGATCGAGGTTCACAGGCGCAGCAGCCTATCCCGCGGCGGAGTCGACCGCCCCTGAGGCTTCAGTCACTGCCGTCCGGCTCTTCGAGCACCTGCCGGGCGATCGCGAACGCGGCGTTGGCGGCGGGCACGCCGGCGTAGACGGCGGTGTGGAGCAGAACCTCGCCGATCTCCTCGGGGGTGAGCCCGTTGCGCACCGCCGCGCGAACGTGCAGCGTGAGCTCCTGCTCACGGCCGAGCGCCGTCAGCACGGCGAGGGTGATCATGCTGCGCGCCCGCCGGTCGAGCCCCTCGCGCGTCCACACCGAGCCCCAGGCGTAGCGGGTGATGAAGTCCTGAAACGGCGCGGTGAAGGCGGTCGTGCCCTCGATCGCCCGCTCGACGTGCTCGTCGCCCAGGACCTCACGGCGAACGCGCATCCCGGCCTCGTGCGGATCCTCGCTCATCTCAGATGCTCCTCGATCAGACGGTTGACGTGCTCCGGGCGCTCGACCACCGCGATGTGGGCGGCAGGGCTCACCACCTCGTGCCGGGCCCCCGGGACGCGGGCAGCGATCAGCTCCTGGTGCTCAGGCGGGGTGGCCTGGTCCTCGGAACCGGAGATGACCAGCGTCGGGGCGCTGATCGCCGGCAGCTCATCCCGGAGGTCCATCGTCTCGATCGCCGCGCAGCAGCCCGCGTACCCCTCGGGATCACACCCCGCGAGCATCGCCCGCAGCCGGTCGCGCAGCTCCGGGTGCGCCGCCGCGAAGGGCGGCGTCAGCCAGCGCGCGACGACGGCGTCGGCCAGCGGATCCACCGAGCCCGCGCCCCGCACGGTGTCGATCCGCTCGCGCCAGGCCTCCGGCGGTCCGAGCCGCGCCGAGGTGCAGACGAGCACGAGCCGCTCGATCCGCTCCGGCGCGTGGGCTCCGAGCCACATCCCGATCATCCCGCCGATCGACACGCCGCAGAACGATGCCCGGGCCAGCCCGAGCGAGTCCATCGTCTCCAGCACATCGCCGCCGAGCTCGGCGATGGTGTACGGACCGGGCGGAACCGGGGAGCGACCGTGGCCGCGGACGTCGAGCGCGACGAGCCGGTGCCGGACGGACAGCGGCCACTGGAACTCCCACATCTCGAGTGACGTGCCGAGCGAGCCGGCGAGGACGAGCGGTGGCCCGTCCTCCGGGCCGGTGAGGTCGTGATGGAGGAGGGTCACCGGCCGTGGGCCTCCAGCGCGCGATCGACCAGCGCGGCGGCGGACCCGATGTCGGGATCCTCCCCGGCGGTGGCGCGCATCGCGGCCTCGTCGACCTCCAGGTGCTCGAGCAGGTCGCGCGCCCAGGCGGCCGCGGAGCCGGTGAGACGCAGCAGCTCGGTCATCGTCCCCCACTCCGCCTGCCAGGCGCCGGCGGCGCGCTCGTGCTCCTGCTCCATCGCGGCGAGCATCGTCGCCACGAGCCCGGGCACGCGTCGCGCGCAGGCGAGCACCGACACCGCCGCGACGGGGTTGCGCTTGTGGGGCATCGCCGAGGAGCCGCCCCGGCCGGGCACCCCCTCACGCAGGTACGGCGACAGCGTGACGTCGCGGGCGGGTTTGCCCAGCGCCCCGGCGAGCACCCCGAGGGCGGCGGCGAGCCGGGCGGGGCGAACGCGGTCAGTGTGCCACGGGATCACCGGCTCCGCCAACCCGAGCGCGTCCGCGACGCGGGCCGCCGCCTCCGGATCCCGGGTCCCCACCGGGCCGCCCATCTGCACGGCCAGGGGCACCTCGCGAAGGGCGGCGCGCGCCTCGTCGAGGGCGATCATCCAGCCTGCCGCTCGCAGCCCGAACGTCGTCGGCCTCGCCTCCTGCAGGAGCGTCAGTCCCATCACCGGCGCCTCGCGGTGCCGTGAAGCGAGCGCCGCCGCGGCGTCGGCGGCGGCCTGGGCGTCGGCGAGCAGCGGGTGGAGGGCCCGGGCCGCGATCAGCATCATCGCCGTGTCGATGATGTCCTGTGAGGTCGCCCCGACGTGGGTGTCGGGAAAGCGGCGGGCCAGCGGGACGACGGGTGAGGCATGCTCGGCGCCGTCGCGGCCGAGCGCCGGGATGTCGATCTCCGCGGCGGATAGCCGCGGTCCCCCCAGTGCCGCCTCCACGTCGAGCATTGCCGTCACCCAGGCGGCGTCGCTGACCGCCTCGGCGACCGCTCCGCGTGCGTAGAGCCCGCCGAACAGCTCAGACGTCGAAGAAGACGGTCTCGCCGGGGCCCTGGATTCTGATGTCGAATCGGTAGCCATCGTCGCTCGGTTGCGCGATCAGGGTCTCACGTCGGGCCGGGGGCACGCTCGCCATCACCGGATCGTCGTCATCGGGGGCCGCCAGGTAGATCCGCGTCGTGAGGTGGCGCAGGAGACCCCGCGCGAGCACGTGGACGGCGAGGTAGGGCACACGCGGGACGACGAGGCGCCAGGCGCCGTCGTCGTCGGTGGGGCACCGCGCGAACACCGGCGGATCGTGATACCAGCCCTCCACCAGCGCGTCGATGATCGGCTCGCCGGCGCCATCGATCACGTAGCCGGCGATCGTGACCCCGGCGGGGTCGGCGACCGGCCCGTCAGCCCACGGCAGTCCGAGGGCGAGGTAGGGGCCGACCGTCTGAGACGGCGTCTCCACTAGCCGGTCCTCGCGCGATCGGGCACGACTAGTGGGCCTCGTCGATCGGCGTCGCCTCGCGACCGCCGAGGATGATGTCGAATTCGTAGGCGAGCGCCCAGTTGGCCTGACTCGTGTCCATGCTGAAGTGGCTGATCATCCGCTCCCGCGCCCGCTCGTCGCGCACCGAGTTGAAGATCGGGTCGTAGGGGAACAGCGGGTCGCCGGGGAAGTACATCTGAGTCACCAGCCGCTGCTCGAACGATCGGCCCAGCAGCGAGAAGTGGATGTGCGCGGGCCGCCAGGCGTTGTCATGGTTGCCCCACGGGTACGGCCCCGGCTTGATGGTGATGAACTCGTAGCGGCCGTCGGCGTCCGTGACCGTGCGCCCCCCGCCGCTGAAGTTGGGATCGAGCGGCGCCGGCCAGCGATCCCAGCGGTGGGCGTAGCGCCCGGCGGCGTTGGCCTGCCAGATCTCGACGAGCGAATCGCGGATCGGCCGGCCCCTCCCGTCGAGCAATCGGCCTCGGACGGTGATCCGTTCGCCGATCGGCTCTCCCGGATGGCCCCTGGTCAGGTCGTTCTCGATCACGCCGGGGCGCAGCTGGCCGAGCTGTGGACCGGTGAGCTCGGTCACCTGCCGAGGCAGGAGCACGAGCGGCTGCTTGGGATGGCGCAGCGCCGTCGAGCGATAGTCGGGGTAGTCGAGTGGCGGTTCGCGCAGGCGCTCAGACATGGAGCACCACGGCGACGCCCTGGCCGACACCGATGCACAGCGCCGCGACGCCGTAACCGCCTCCGCGACGCCGCAGCTCGTAGGCGAGCGTGGCGAGCACGCGGGCCCCCGAAGCGCCGAGCGGGTGACCGATGGCGATCGCGCCGCCGTTCACGTTGAGACGCTCGGGATCGAGCTCCTTCCACTCGTACTGGCAGGCGAGCGACTGGGCGGCGAACGCCTCGTTGAGCTCCACCACCTCGACGTCCCCCCAGCCGATGCCGGCGCGCTTCAGCGCCTTGTTCGCCGCCTCGACGGGGGCGATCCCGAAGATGTCCGGATCCACGCCGTGGACGCCGCGCCCGACGATCCGGCCCAGCGGCTCGCCGGGCAGCGAGTCGTCGCCGATGAGCAGGGCCGAGGCGCCGTCGTTGAGCGAGGAGGCGTTGCCGGCCGTCACCGTCCCGTCCTTGGCGAACGCCGGTTTCAGCTTGGCGAGCTTCTCCACCGAGGTGTCGCGGCGCATGTTCTCGTCCTCGGTGAGCTCGGTGCCGGGGACCGGGATCACCCAGTCGGAGTAGAAACCGTCGTCCCACGCCCGGGCGGCGAGACGGTGGCTGCGCACGGCGAATTCGTCCTGGGCCTCCCGCGTGACCCCGTGGATGCCCGCCAGCTTCTCGGTGCTCGCCCCGAGCGAGATCGTCCACTGCTCGGGCATGTTCGGATTGACCATGCGCCAGCCGAGCGTCGTCGAGTGGAGCGTCTGGTTGCCCATCGCGTATGGCTTCTCCGGCTTGAGCAGGACGCCCGGCGCCCGGGACATCGACTCGACGCCGCCCACCAGCACGCAGCGGGCGTCACCCGTCTCGATCAACCGGCTGGCCTGCATCGCCGCCTCCAGCGAGGAGCCGCACAGCCGGTTGACGGTGACGCCGGGAATCGTCGTCGGCAGCCCCGCGAGCAGGACCGCCATGCGGGCCACGTTGCGGTTGTCCTCGCCGGACTGGTTGGCGTCGCCGAAGATGACGTCGTCGATCGTCTCCGGATCGAGGTCGGGGTGGCGCGCGAGCAGCGACGACACGACGTGGGCGGCGAGGTCGTCGGGCCGGACGCCCGCGAGCGCGCCGCCGTAGCGGCCGAACGGAGAGCGGATGCCGTCGTACAGGTACGCCTCAGGCACGGGACACCAATTCTCGCAGCGCAGCGAGCTCTCGGTCGCTCGGCGGTTCGGTCGTCGTCAGCTCGGGGGCGATCCGCAGCGCCCAGCCGGTCCGCTCGCTGACCTGCTCGGGGGCGACGCCCGGGTGGATCTGGGCGAGGACGAGCTCGCCGTTCCCCGGTTCGGGCCGGAGGACCCCGAGATCGGTGATCACGCAGGTGGTGTGGGCTCCGGTGGTCGTCCGGAAGTCGAGCCGCTCGACGAAGGTGCGCGGCGAGTGGGGCGCGATGACCACCACCTCCGGGCAACCGGTGGCGATCTCGGGCGCCCCGCCGGCTCCGGGCAGGCGCGTGCGCGGCGACGCGTACTCGCCGATCACGGTCGAGTTGAGGTTGGCGTGGCGGTCGACCTGGGCGGCGCCGAGGAACGCGACCTGGATCCGGCCGGGTCCGATCCAGTAGTTGAACATCTCCGGGACCGAGACGAGGAAATCGGCCGTCTCGGCGAGCTCACCATCGCCGATCGACAGCGGCACCCGCGTCGGCTTGGCGCCGATCGTCCCCGACTCGTAGACGAGCACGAGCTCGGGGTTGATCACCTCCCGGGCGAGGATCGCCGCCGTGCTCGGGCGCCCGACGCCGATGAAGCAGGACCGCTTGCCGGCGAGCGACCGCGCCGCGACGATCGTCTGCAGCTCGCCCGGCGTGACCTCGGCGGCGACGGCGCTCACTGGCCGACCGCTCCCCGAGTGCCCGAGAGGCCGCGCTCCGCCATCCAGGCGGAGAACGTGCCGCGGTCCCGGCTGATGGCGTCCCAGGCGCGGTAGAAGTCGTTGTCGCGTTCGGTGATCCCGTGCGAGTAGGAGGGGCGTGAGCCGCCGGGCACCTCGGCCACCAGATCGACCGTCCAGGCGGGGATGACCACCGCGCCCGGCCGCGGCGCCAGGCGGTCGACGATTCGCTCGACGGTGACGAGCGAGCGCGACGCCGCCAGCACCGCCTCCTTCTGCACGCCGGGGATCCCCCACAGCTGGACGTTGCCGTGCCGGTCCGCCTCCTGCGCGTGGACGATCGCCACGTCGGGGTTGAGCGCGGGCACCAGGACGAGCGTCTCGCCGGTGAACGGGCAGGTGATCCGCTCCACTGCGGTGTGGAACTCCAGGTCGGTGCCCACGTAGCCGCGCATGAGCGCGCAGGGCAGCCCCGAGGCGCCGGCGGCGTAGCGATTGGCCATCCCGGCGTGCGAGTGCTCCTCGATCTCGAGCGCCGCCGGCCAGCCGTGCTCGACGGCGTCGCGAAGCCGGTGCAGAGAGCCCACGCCGGGATTGCCCGCGTAGGAGAAGACCAGCTTGCGTGCCGCGCCGGCGCCCACCATCTGGTCGTAGAGGACGTCCGGCGTCATCCGGATCAGCTCCAGCTCGCGCCGGCCCTGGCGCAGGACCTCGTGGCCGGCGGCGAACGGGATCAGGTGCGTGAACCCCTCGAGCGCGATCGAGCCCCCATCCGAGACGAGCGCCGTGATCGCCTCGGGCAGGGAGGTGATCTCAGCCACGGAGGCCTCGTGCGCGCTGCGAACACCTGGCCGCCATGCGCCCAATTCTACTCCATGGCACGGTTGGCGCCGGATCGATTTGTGACATCAGACACGGATCGCCGGTTGGCGTCGGTCGATCGGGTAGGGCGAACCCGTGTTCGACCTCCCCGCCTTCCGCCCGCGCTCCCAGGACTCTCCCCCACCGGCCGACGGCGGGACCCGGAGCTTCGTCCAGCGCCTGCAGATCCCGGTCTGGCTCGAGGCCCGGCTCGCGTTCGAGCAGGCCGAGCTGCGCCGGAATCCGGTGCTCCTGGGAGAGGACGTCCCCCGCGGCGACGGGACTCCCGTGCTGCTCATTCCCGGCTTCCTCGCCGGCGACCTGTCCCTGCGCACGATGGCCCGCTGGATGCGCCGCATGGGCTACCGCCCCCGCCAGGCCGGGATCTCCGCCAACGTCGACTGCTCGGAGCGATCGCTCGGCCGGCTGGAGGCCCTGATCGAGCGCTCGGCCCAGCTCGAGGGACGGCGCGTGATCATCGTCGGCCACAGCCGCGGCGGGACGATGGCGCGCGTGCTCGCCGTCCGCCGGCCGGATCTCGTCGGCGGGATCGTCTGTCTCGGCTCGCCGCTGTGCGATCAGTTCGCCGTTCACCCGCTCGTCCGCACGCAGGTGCGGGCCGTGGCCCTCCTCGGGTCGGCCGGGGTTCCCGGCCTGTTCTCGTTCGGCTGCCGCGGGGGCTGCTGCGCCCGCGCCGAAGATGACCTGAAGGCGCCGTTTCCCCGGGACGTCGGCTACGTGTCGGTGTACTCGCGCAGCGATGGCGTCGTCGACTGGCGCGCGTGCCTGGACCCCGCCGCCGAGGCGATCGAGGTGCGCTCGAGCCACTGCGGGATGGCGGCCAACCCGCGCGTCTACCACGTCCTCGGCGATGTGCTGCCGCGGCTGGCCGGGACCGCGGCCGCCGCTGTGGACGCGGGCGCCTCGTCGGCCGCCGCATAGGCCTGCCGACAGAAGCCGTGTTCGATCGTGCCCCCTGGAGGGCACCTGATCGGACACACCCCCCGCCGCGAGGACGATCACGCGCTCACGCGGTTCGGTCAGGCGGCCGGCGCCGCCACCCGGTCCCCGACGAGACGGGCCAGCCGCGCGCGGTGGGTCTTGCCGCCGCCGAGCAGCAGGGCGTCGACCTCGGCGCGCTTGAAGAGCCAGTGGACGTCGGCCTCCCAGGTGAACCCGATGCCGCCGTGGGCCTGGATCGCGCTCGCCGTGACCTCGCGCCCGCCGTCCGATGCGGCCGCCTTGGCCATCGCGGCCGCCTCTGGAAGCCGCTCGGGGTCGGCGTCCGCCGCCCAGGAGGCGAACGACACCGCGGCGCGGGCCTTCTCGGTGGCCAGGAGCATCTCGGCGCACCGGTGCGATACGGCCTGGAAGGCGCCCACCGGCGTGCCGAACTGCTTGCGTTCGCCGACATAGGCGACGGTCATCCGCAGGGCGCGGTCGCACACACCGACGAGCTCGGCGGCCACGCACACGAGCGCCCGGTCGAGCGCCGCCGCCACGTCACCGGGCAACTCCTCGCCCGCTTCGGGCCCCACCCGCGCCGCGGGACGGCCCGGGTCGATCAAGGCGACCGCCTCGCCGGGCTCGGTGACGAGCACCGCGCCACCGTCGTCGCGCAGGACGACGACGACGTCGGCGCCCGCCGCACCCGGGATCACCCCGGCGTGACCGGCGGCGCCGCGGAGCTCGCCCGCCGCCAGACCGGGCAGCCAGCGCGCCCGCTGCTCATCGCTGCCGGCGTGGCCGATGAGCTCGGCGGCCAGCACCGAGGGCAGGAACGGCACGGGCGCCACGGCGCGCCCCAGCTCCTCGCACAGGATCGCCAGCTCGACGTGTCCGAGGCCCTGGCCGCCGTGCTCCTCGGCGACGGCGATCCCGGGCCAGCCCAGCTCGGAGAGCTCCCGCCAGAGCTCCTCGTCGATGCGTCCCGCCTCGCCGTGCTCACGCACGCGCTCAGACGTGGCCCGGGCGCTGAGCAGCTCCTGGGCCGTGCGCTGGATGTCGCGCTGGTCGTCGGTCAATCCGAAGTCCATGTCCTTGCTCCTTTCTACGCCGTGGCCAGGCGCGGGAGGCCGAGCACGCGCTCGGCGATGATGTTCTTGAGGATCTCGGTCGTCCCGCCCTCGATCGTGTTGCCTCGGGCGCGCAGCAGCTCATAGCTCCACGCCGACTCCCGGATCAGGGCGTCCGGGCCGAGCACGTCGGCGGCGAACTGCGTCAGGCGCTGGTTCGTGTCCGACCACAGCCACTTGACGAGCGACCCCTCGGGGCCGGGCTGGCCGTATTTCTCGACGTCGGTGAGGCCCTTCCACGCGAGCAGGCGGATCGTCTCGGTCCGCACGTGGAGCTCGGCGAGCGCGTCGGCGTACAGGGCGTCGTCGAGCAGGCCGCGCTCGGCGGCCGCGGCGAACAGGTCGTCGAGCAGGTGGCGCAGACGCACCTGCAGGGCAAACCCCAGCCCGGCGCGCTCGTTCATCAGCGTCGTGAGAGCGACCTTCCAGCCGTTGCCGACCCCGCCGACCACGTTCGCTTCCGGAATCCGTGCCTCCTCGATGAACAGCTCGTTGAACTCCGCCTCGCCGGTGATCTGCCGCAGCGGCCGCACCTGCACGGCGTCCTGCTCCATGTCCATCAGGAAGTAGGTGAGGCCCTGGTGCTTCTTGGCCAGGCCGGGCTCGGTGCGGGCGACGAGCATGCACCACTTCGCGTACTGGGCCCCCGAGGTCCACACCTTCTGACCCGTGACCACCCAGTCCTCGCCGTCCTTGACGGCGCGGGTCTTGAGCGACGCGAGGTCCGAGCCGGCGTCGGGCTCGGAGAACCCCTGGCACCAGATCTCCTCGCCCGAGAGGATCGGCGGCAGGTAGCGCTCCTTCTGCTCAGGCGTCCCCCACACCATCAGCGTCGGGCCGCCGAGCAGCAGCCCGAGGACGTTGGCGGCCATCGGGGTGCGCGCGCGGCCGAGCTCCTCGAAGTAGATCGCCGACTCGGTGAGGCTGGCACCGCGCCCGCCGTACTCGGCCGGCCACGCGGGCGCCGCCCACCCGCCCTCGTAGAGCTGGCGCTGCCACTGCCGCCGCCAGACGTAATGGTCTTCCTCGCTCCCGTCGCGGGGGGGATCGGCGGGGGGGTTGGCGGCAAGCCACTCCCGCAGCTCGTCACGGAACGCGAGCTCTGGCTCGGAGAAGGTGAGATCCATCAGCGGCTCCCATCGTGGTTGAGGTTGACGGCGCCCAGCAGGAGCGCCACGGCGGCATCGACGATCACGTCCTCCAGGTCGGCCAGCCGCTCGAGCGGCACCTCGCGTACGCGCGCGCACACGAGCTGATCGACCCCGGCGGCGAGGACGAAGAGCAGCTCCGCCGAGGGCAGGACGAGACCCGGCTGCGCGCGCACGGCCGCCTCGAAGGTGCGCAGATACATCGAGGCGAAGCCCCGGAGGGCGTCGTCACGAGCGCTCTGGGCGCGCGGGCCCGCGGCGTGAAGCTCCAGCATGTGGGTGCGGGCGAACCGCGGCTCCTCGACGAGCGCGGCCAGGTAGGCGCGGATCCCGGCCCTGAGCTCCTGCCGCCAGCCGTCGGCCGCCGCTTCACGCGCGGCGGCGCGGATCCGCCCCACGAGCACCTCGATCCCGAACCGGTACGCCTCCAGGAAGCACTCCTCCTTGGCGGCGAACTGGTCGTAGAACGTGCGCCGCGAGACGCGCGCCGTCTTCACGATGTCGGCCACGGTGGCCGCGGCGTACCCCTTCTCGGCGACGACGGTGGTGATCGCGTCGAGCATCCGGGCCCGCTGGCGCTCCCCGACGGTTCCCAGGTGCGGGCTCACCGACGGGTGGGTGCCGACGAGTGAGGCCGCCATACCGCAAAGGTATCAGCCGGTACCTGTCAGGTACACCCGGAGCGACTGGCCGTCTGGCCCTGCGCCTGCCCCGTGAGAACGGCCGACTGGGCCGGCCCCCCGTGAGAACGGCCGGCCGGGCCGGGAGCTGTGAGAACGGCCGGCTGGGCCGGGACTGAGTGGCGGGAGGCGGTGCTGCGGTCGGCTAGTAGCCGCTGCAGTGCTTCTTGCAGACGGCCACGCCGCTGCCCCCGCCGCCCTTGCTCGACCCGCCGCCGCCGCTGCCCGAGCCGGAGATCGTCGGGCCCCCTGGCGTCGTGGTCGGCGCCGGTGTCGTGGCCGGCGCCACGGGCTGGGATCCCGAGGATCCCGAGGACGAGGAGCCCGAGGAGGACGAGCTGGTCGAGTTCGCCGAGGACGAGGAGCCCGAGGCGGCTGAGGCGCCGCCGGTGGATTTCGACGAGGACGAGGAGCCCGAGGCTGGCTTGGTCGCCGGCTTGGTCTTCGCGTGGTGGCGACGGTGGTGCTTCACGGCGGGCTTCTTCACCTTCGCCTTGGCCTGCGTCGGCGCCGCCACGGCCGATGGCATGGCGGGGATGGAGTTCGTCGTGACCGAGGAGCCGCAACCGGCCGCGGCAAGCGCAGCGGCCACCATCGCCAGCAGAAGCAGACGCGCCCCGCGCCCTGTCGTCAATGCACCCACAGCGCAGAGGGTACACGAGGTCGCCGTCGATGCCTCCCAGGGACCGTCGGTGTCGGGATCCGGACCGCGGATCCCTGCGATGGCCGGGCCCGAAGACGAGGAGCCAGAGGCCGCTCGCACGGCCGAGGGCCTCGCGCGCGGGGACGCGCGCCCGCCATGGCCAAGCGGCCGGGAGGCGGTGGCTCACGCGGCCGGCAGGAGGTGGCGGCCCCGCAGGCGGACGACGTGGCCGCGCTCACCGTCGGCTACGATGCGCCCTTGCCGTTCCGGGGGATCCCGGGGTGACGCGAGGCACCGGCGGCACGTGCGACCGAGTGCCGGGGAGACGTCGTCACCTGCCCGCGGAGGCGTCCAAGCTGCGAGAGGAATTGGTCGATGGATCAGCGTGACGAGGGCGGACGGGGCGAGACACTCGCCGCCGAGGTGGCATCTGGCGAGGTCCAGGTGACCCCGGCGGCGCCCGTCCTGCCCCCCGCCCCCGAGCCGATCACCCCACCCTCGGTGGGTGGTCGTACGGCGCTGCTGCTCGCGGTCTGCTGCGTGGCGCAGTTCATGGTCATCCTCGACCTCAGCATCGTCAACGTCGCGCTGCCCTCGATCCAGTCGGCGCTCGGCTTCTCCTCCTCCAATCTGCAGTGGGTCGTCGATGCCTACGCGATCAGCTTCGCCGGCTTCCTGATGCTGGGCGGCCGGGCCGCCGACGGGCTCGGCCAGCGCCGAACGTTCGTCGCCGCCCTCGTCCTGTTCTCGCTCACCTCGCTCCTCGGCGGTCTCTCGCAGAGCCAGGACATGCTCGTCGTCGCCCGCGGCATCCAGGGGTTCTCGTGCGCGTTCATGGCGGCCTCCTCGCTGGCCATCATCACCTCCTCCTTCCCCCCGGGCCCGCAGCTGCACCGGGCGATCGGGCTGTGGGCGGCGATGAACGGCGCCGGCGGCGCGGCGGGCGTCCTGTTCGGGGGGATCATCACCCAGGAGCTCACGTGGCGCTGGGTGCTGCTCATCAATCCGCCGATCGGGATAATCGCCGCGGTCGTCGCCTGGCGGGTCGTCGCCGAACGTCGCCGGGGCGAGAACGCACCCGCCTTCGACCTGGCCGGCGCGCTCACGCTCACCCTCGGGCAGATGGTCCTCGTCTATGGCGTCGTGAAGGCCGGCACGTACGGCGTCTTCAATGCCCATGCCCTGATCCCGATCCTGGTCGGGATCGTCCTGCTCGTGATGTTCGGGGTGATCGAGGCGCGGTTCGCCAAGGCGCCGCTGATCCCCTTCGCCGAGCTCACCGGGCCGCTGCAGGTGGCCAACGGGATCGTGCTGCTGTTCAGCGCGGCGCTGTTCCCGATGTGGTACCTGAGCTCGCTCTACCTCCAGCAGGTCCTCGGGCTCTCGCCGCTGGAGACCGGTCTCATAATCCTGCCGCTGGCGCTCGTCATCATGCTCACCGCCCGCCAGGCGGGCCGGCTCGTCACCCGCTTCGGCGTCCGCGCCGTGCTCGGGGGCGGCCTGTCGATGATGGCGGTGGGGATGCTCCTGCTCTCGAAGATCGCCTCGAGCGGGAGCGGGATCGACTACATCATGATCCCGGGGCTGCTGGTGGCGGGAGGCATCGGGATGTCGATCGTGCCCTCCACGATCGCGGCCACCCAGGGCGCCAAGCCGGGCCAGGCGGGGCTCGCCTCGGGGCTCGTCAACACCTCGCGCCAGATCGGTGGCGGGCTCGGCATCGCCGTGCTGATCACCCTCGCCACGGCGCGGTCGACTCGCCTCATCGGTCAGGGAACCACCGTCTCCCAGGCGCTCACGGAGGGCTTCCACCTCGGCTACCTGATCGGGGCCGGGCTGTGCGCCGCCGCCGCGCTGGTGGCGATCACCCAGATCCGGGGACCGGCGGCGGCGCCGGGACCGCTCATCCGGCGGATCCCGATCGCGATCGCCGTGGCCGTCATCATCGCCGGCTTCGTGGCTCTCGACTTCGCCGTCGGCGGCTCCCGCGGGGCACCGATCGGGGCCTACACGCTGGGCGACACGTACCGTTACGTCTCCGCGCCGGCCCTGCACCCGCCGCAGATCCGGGCCGACACGCGGACGGATACCGGGGCGCTCGCGCCCGGGTACCTGTTGCTCGCCAACTTCTACGACCTCAACTACCCCCCGCTGGTGGGCCAGAGCGGGCCGCTCATCCTCGACAACCATCTCCAGCCGGTGTGGTTCCGGCCGGTGCCGCGGAACATCGTCGCGTCGAATCTGAGCCTGCAGACGCTCGACGGCCAACCCGTGCTGGCCTGGTGGCAGGGCGTCGTCACCAACACGGGCGCCACCGACAGCGGCGAGTACGTGATCGTCAACCGCCACTACCAGACCGTCGCCACCCTGAAGGGGGCAGACGGCTGGGTGCTCACGCTGCACACGCTCGCCATCCACGGCCACGACGCGTGGGTGACCGCCAACCGCAACGTCCCGAGGAACCTGTCGCGCTTCGGCGGCGCCTACAACGGCGCCCTGATCGATTCGGCGGTGCAGGAGTACGACCTGCGCACAGGACGGCTGCTGCGGACCTGGGATGCGCTCAAGCACATCCCCCTCGCCCAATCGCAGGCCTCGCTGCCGACGAACGGGTTCCCGTGGGATGCCTACCACGTCAACGCCATCGACCTCCCCGGCGACGGCACGTTCGTGGTCTCCATGCGCGACACATGGGCCGCCTACAAGGTCGACATCGCCACCGGGCGGATCATCTGGACGCTCGGGGGACGTGACTCCAGCTTCCACTTCGGTCCGGGCGCCGCCTTCGCCTGGCAGCACGACGTCAGCGTCTACCCGGGCACGTCACTCGTCACCCTGTTCGACGACCACTGCTGCCAGCTCACCGGCGGCGGCACCTACGTCTCCCCCAGCGCCCCCTCCCGCGGCGTCGTGCTCAAGCTCAACATGGCCACGCACGAGGCGACCCTCGCCGACGCCTACGAGCATGACGGCATCGACGCGGACTACATGGGCTCCGTCCAGCCGCTCGCCAACGGCAACGAGCTCATCGGCTGGGGCTCTCAGCCCTATTTCTCGGAGTACAGCACCGCCGGCAAGCTGCTCCTCGACGCGTCGATGCCCGGCTCGGACCTGTCCTATCGCGTCAATCTGGAGCCATGGGTCGGCGAGCCGCTCACCCTGCCCGCCGGCGCCGCCCTGACCCGCCACGGCGCCACGACCGTCTACGCGAGCTGGAACGGATCCACGCAGGTGGTCGCCTGGCGTGTGCGGGCCGGCGCCTCCGGCGCGCCCTCCAGCGTCGTGCGCCGCAGTGTGGCCAAGTCGGGCTTCGAGACCGCGATCCCGGTCAGCGGGGGGGCGCGCAGCTACGAAGTGCAGGCTCTTGACGCGCGCGGCCGGGTGATCAGGACCTCCCGGCCCTTCAGCGCCCGCGGCTGACGCGGTCAGTCGATGGCGAGGATGACGTCGGAGGCCTTGACGAGAGCCGTCACCTCAGAGCCCGGTGTGAGTCCGAGCTCCCTCGCCGCCTCGACGGTGATCGAGGCGACGAGTCGGATGCCGGCGGCGTCGAGCTCGACGTTCGCGATCGCCTCGCCGGCGTTGATCGCGGTGACCACGGCAGGAATTTGATTGCGAGCACTCAGCTTCATGTCGGAGCGAGCATGACAGCTCGCGTCAAGCTGGCGTTAGGTAATCGGCCGGGACCACGCGCTGCCTGCCGCAGGCGAGCGTATGGTGCGCAACTTCATCGCCCGCCCGCTGTTGGAGCAGGCACTGGGGATGCCCGTGTCTCGCGGGTCGTCGCAACCGACTGGAAAGGACGGCAGATGGACATGCGAACTGCGCGCCTGCGCGCCATGGAAACGCTCCGGCTCAGCCGACGCCTGCCGTCGGGCGAGCACTCCGGAGCAGGCCCGCTCGTGCGGCTTCGCGTGCCGATGCGCCTTCTCGGCGCCGGCGTTGTCGTCGCGCTCTCGGCGATGTTCGCGATCACGGCGAGCGCCGGGGCCGCGAGCGCCGGCTCGGCATGGCACTTCCGGACCGAGCCGAACCTGGACCCCCCGAAGCTGGACATCCTCCACAGCGGCAAGATCGGTTCCGGCCACGGCCTGATGTTCCTCGATCCGCTCGCGGACTCGAACTCGTCCCATCCGGAGGTGGGCCACGCCGGCGCGCTGATCGACGACCTGCACGGCAACCCCGTGTGGTTCCACCCCGCTCCCGGACACGACGTCGACCTCGACTTCCACGAGGACACGGTGGGTGGCAAGCCCGTGCTCGCCTACTGGGAGGGTCAGGTCAGCACCACCCAGGCCCCCGGAGAGGTGGCCGGCGGGCCGCTGCCGGGATCGAAGTGGGTGATCCTCAACCAGCAGTACCACCAGATCGCGACGCTCCCCGGCCAGGACGGTTGGCAGCCCGACCTCCATGAGCTCATCGGCGGCCCGGGCGACGACGTGATCTACACGGTCGAGCGAGCCCGAGCGGCCAACCTGACCGCGTTCGGGGGACCGGCGAACGGCGAGTTCGAGGACAACGGCGTGCAGGAGGTCGACCTGGCGACCGGCCAGGTGGTCTACACCTGGGACATGGCCGCTCACGTGCGCCTCGCCCAGTCGATCGAGCCGCCGCCCCCGGCGACGAGCACCGGGAACGTGTGGGATCCGTTCCACCTCAACTCGATCCAGCTCCAGCCCGACGGCTCGCTGCTGCTCTCCGCCCGTGACACGTGGAGCATCTACGACGTCAACCCCACGGCCCCCACCGGGCTACCGAACTGGACGCTCGACGCCAAGCCGAAGGCGACCGACAGCACGTTCACGTTCGGTCCGGGCGCCGCGTTCTCCTGGCAGCACGACGCCCGTCTGCAGTCCAACGGCCAGTTGACGATGTTCGACGACCACTGCTGCCTGCTCGGACGCAACGCCAAGGGGGTGCTCCCCACCGCTCGTGGATTGATCCTCAACCTCGACATGACCGCCCACACGGCCACCGTCGCCGAGAGCTACTCCCACACGCCGGGGCTCGTCGTCCCCACTCAGGGGAGCATGCAGATCCTCCCGGGCAACCAGGCGTTCATCGGCTGGGGCCAGCAGCCGCTGATCTCCGACTACTCGACCTCCGGCCAACTGCTGTGGGAGGCCTCGCTGCCGACCTCGGACTCCTCCTACCGCGCGCTGATCCAGAGCTGGACGGGATCACCGACGACCAAGCCGGCGATCGCCGTGCACCGCAGCGGCAAGAAGGCCAACGTCTACGTGTCCTGGAACGGCGCGAACCAGGTGACCCGCTGGAGGCTCTACTACGGCACCTCCAAGCACCACCTCAAGAAGCTCGGGACCGTCTCCCACCACGGCTTCGAGACCGTCATCCACCTCGGGCACGTGACCACCGGCTACGTCCAGATCCGGGCCCTGTCCAGCAAGGGCCATACGCTCGGCCGCACCAGCATCAAGCACGTCTGAGCAGAAAGGAAACCGCAACCCGATGACCACCCACCCAACGTTCGGCCGCCCCGGTCGTCTCGCCACCACCCTCGCCGCTGCCTGCCTCACGGCCGTGGTGCTGGCGCTCCCGGCGAGCGCGGGCGCGGTCAGCGCCGGGTCGGCGTGGCACTTTCGGACCGCCTCGTCGCTGCAGCCCCCGAAGCTCGCCATCGATCACTCGGGGCAGGTGGGCAACGGCCACGGACTGCTGTTCCTCGACCCCATCTCCGACCCGTCGACCGGGAAGCCTCAGGTTGGCCAGTCCGGCGCGCTGATCGACGACCTGCACGGCAACCCGGTGTGGTTCCAGCCCGCCACCGGCAAGAACATCGTCTATGACTTCCACGCCGACACGGTCGACGGCAAGCCGGTGCTCGTGTACTGGGAGGGTCGCATCTCCGCCGGCACATCCGACGGAGGGATCCCGGATGGATTGCCGCTGCCGGGGGCGAAGTTCGTGATCCTCAACCAGCAGTACCACCAGATCGCGACGCTCCCCGGCCAGGACGGGTGGGAGCCTGATCTCCACGAGCTGATCGGCGGACCGGGCGACGACGTGATCTACGCGGTCACACGGACCGTGCACGCGAACCTGACCGCGCTGGGCGGACCGGCCAACGGCGAGTTCGCGGACAACGGCGTGCAGGAGGTCGACCTGGCGACTGGCCAGGTGGTCTACACCTGGGACATGGCCGACCACGTGCGCCTCAGCCAGTCGGCCGTCAAGCCTTCCTCCACCGGAGTGTTCGATCCGTTCCATCTCAACTCGATCCAGCTGCAGCCCGACGGCTCGCTGCTGCTCTCCGCCCGGAACACGTGGAGCATCTACGACGTCAACCCCACGGCCACAGGGGTTCCGACCTGGACGCTCGACGCCAAGCCGAACGCCACCGACAGCACGTTCACGCTCGGACCCAACGTCGCGTTCGAGTGGCAGCACGACGCCGAACTGCAGTCCGACGGTCAGCTGACGATGTTCGACGACCACTGCTGCATCCTGGGCAGCGCGATCACCGGGCCGCTGCCGACCGCTCGCGGTTTGATCCTCAACCTCGACATGACCGCCCACACGGCCACCGTCGCCGAGAGCTACTCCCACACGCCGGGGCTCGTCGTCCCCACTCAGGGGAGCATGCAGATCCTCCCGGGCAACCAGGCGTTCGTCGGCTGGGGCCAGCAGCCGCTGATCTCCGACTACTCGACCTCCGGCCAGTTGATGTGGGAGGCGTCGCTGCCCGCCTCGGACTCCTCCTACCGCGCGCTGATCCAGAGCTGGACGGGATCACCGACGACCAAGCCGGCGATCGCCGTGCACCGCAGCGGCAAGAAGGCCAACGTCTACGTGTCCTGGAACGGCGCGAACCAGGTGACCCGCTGGAGGCTCTACTACGGCACCTCCAAGCACCACCTCAAGAAGCTCGGGACCGTCTCCCACCACGGCTTCGAGACCGTCATCCACCTCGGGCACGTGACCACCGGCTACGTCCAGATCCGGGCCCTGTCCAGCAAGGGCCATACGCTCGGCCGCACCAGCATCAAGCGCATCTGAGCAGAGAAAGGAACATCATGCCCACCCATCGCAACGGCCGTCGCGTCCGTCTCGCCATCATCCTCGCCGCCGCGTGCCTCGTCGTCGCTCCGGCGGCCGCCCTGGCCACGGCTCCCAGCGCTCACACGGCGAGCGGCACCGTGCTCGAGACGCACAAGGCCGGCGCCTACGGAAACGTGCTCGCCGCGTCGAACGGACACACGCTGTACGCGTTCGAGAACGACGGGCCCAACAAGAGCCGGTGCACCGGCGCCTGCGCCCGGACCTGGAAGCCCTACCTGGCGACCGGCAAGGTCACCGTCAAATCCGGCTCAGGGCTCAAGTCGAAGCTGCTCGGCACCGCGAAGATCAGCGGCGGTCATCTCCAGGTGACCTACGACAAGCGCCCGCTCTACGAGTACAGCCACGAACACAGCGCCGGTGAGACCAAGGGCCAGGCCCGCACGTCATTCGGCGGCAACTGGTATGTGGTCGGCCCCAAGGGCAACCTGATCACCTGCCAGCCCGGCGTCGTCTGCGGCTACTAGTCGACCGGTCGTGATGAAGGTCCTCCGGCTTTTCGCCTTGGCGGCTGTGTGCGTCCTCCCCGCCGTGCTCACGAGCACGGCGGCGGCCGCCACCCCGGTCGACGTGTATCCGTTCCCGGGCTCGGGCTACGAGATGCCCGCGACCCAGATCATCTTCCGTGGGCTGCCGGCCAGCCAGATCGGCACGGTGACGGTCGTCGGCTCGAAGTCGGGGACCCATTCCGGCACGATCGAGGCCGACTCCGACGGTGACGGCGGCAGCTGGGTTCCCGCGCAGCCGTTCGCCGCGGGCGAGACGGTCACCGTCACCACCTCGCTCGACTTGACCGGCGCCCCGACCGGGCAGTTCAGCTTCCGCATCGCCTACCCCGCCAAGCCACAGCCGCCCGAGAAGATTCCCCGGGCGCCCGTGGGCACCAACGGCATCCAGCACTTCCACTCGCGGCCCGACCTCACGCCGCCGAGCATCGACGTGACGACGAACCGGACGCCCGCCGGGGAGGGCGACTTCTTCATCGCCCCGCAGTTTGGCCCCTCGCAGAACGGGCCGATGATCCTCAACTCGCGTGGACAGCTCGTGTGGTTTCACCCCACCCCGATCGCCCGCAACGTCCTGATGACGGATTTCCAGGTCCAGGCGCTCCACTACAAGCCAGTGCTCACCTGGTGGCAGGGGACGACGAACAACGGCAGCGGCCAGGGCGAGGGCATCGTCTTCAACCAGATCTATCAGCTCCAACAGGTGGTGAAGGCGGCGAACGGCCTGTCGATGGACCTTCACGAGTTCGACATCACCAACTCGGGCGATGCCTACTTCATCGCCGTCGAGCCGGTCTGGCTCACCGGCGTCCACCGGCCCGTGGAGGATGCAGTCGTCCAGGAAGTCGATATGGCGACCGGCCTGCTCCTGTTCGAGTGGAACGCGCTCGATCACATCCCCCTGTCGCAGTCGATGATCTACGGCCCGCAGGTCCCCGGCCACGTCGAGGACCCCTTCCATCTCAACTCGGTGCAGCCGCTGGGCGATGGCAACTTCCTCGTCTCGGCGCGCAACACCTCGGCCGTCTACAAGATCGACCGTGACACCGGTGCGACCATCTGGACGCTGGGCGGACGGCAGTCGAGCTTCAAGATGGAACCGGGCGCGTCGTTCGCGTTCCAGCACGACGCGGTCGCCCAGCCCGACGGCTCGCTGACGATCTTCGACGATGGCGCCGGGCCGCCGCGGGTGCACAACAGCTCGCGCGGGATCCGACTGGGGATCAGCCTCGCCCACCACACCGCGTTCCTCATGCGGCAGTACGGGCACTCCCCGGGGATCCTCGCCGACTTCGAGGGCAGCGTGCAGCCCCTGGGGGATGGGAACGTCGTCCTGGGGTGGGGCCAGCAGCCCTACTTCTCAGAGGACACGGCGACCGGAAAGCCCGTCTTCGATGCCCACTTCGTCGAGCCCACCTCGAGCTACCGGGCCTACCGCCTCGCCTGGAACGCCCAGCCGGCCACGATCCCGGCGATCGCGGCCGTCCCCGCCCCCAAGCAGACGACGCACGTCTATGCGAGCTGGAACGGCGCCACCGACGTGGCCGGATGGCGCGTGCTCACGGGGCAGAGCTCGAGAGCGCTGCACCCGACCCGGACGGGCCCAAGCCGGGGCTTCGAGACCGAGCTGACGGTGACCAAGACCGGCAGCTACTTCCAGGTCCAGGCGCTCGGTGCCTCGGGCCAGGTGCTGGCGAGCTCGGCCGTCGTGCGCTAGGTCGGCCTCGGTCAAGTTTCCAGACTGGGCCATCCACCGTTACACTGCGCGGGACTGATGAAGGCGAGCGACGCGATCCTGGCGGCGGATCTCGCTCGCGCGGCTGGGGAGCTCCTGGTGACGCTACGGGGTTGTGGCGTCAGTACCGGGCGCCAGCTGGGCGCGATTGGGGATGCCGTCGCCAACGAACTGCTGGTGAGGACGCTGGCTGACGCCCGTCCCGAGGACGGCCTGCTGTCCGAGGAGTCAGTGGCCGACCCGGCGCGGCTCGAGCTCAGCCGGGTGTGGATCGTCGACCCCCTCGACGGCACGCGCGAGTATGGCGAGGGGCGCGACGACTGGGCGGTCCACGTCGGCCTGTGCATCGACGGCGAGCCGGCGGCCTCGGCGGTGGCGCTCCCGGGGCGAGGCCAGCTGTTCTCCAGCGAGCCGGGGCTCGGCGAGGCGACGGCGCGGCCACCCGAGCCGGCCCGTGGCCCGCGGATCGCCGTCTCACGCACGCGGCCCCCCGCCGAGGCCGAGCTCGTGGCCGAGCGCCTGGGTGGCGAGCTCGTCCCGATGGGATCGGCCGGCGTCAAGACGGTCGCCGTGCTGACGGGCGAGGTCGACGCCTACCTCCACGCCGGCGGCCAGTACGAGTGGGACTCGGCCGCGCCGGTCGGCGTCGCGCTCGCCCACGGTCTTCACGCCTCCCGAATCGACGGCTCACCGCTCCGCTACAACCAGCCCGATCCCCTGCTCCCCGACCTGCTGGTGTGCCGGGCCGAGCTCGCGGCGGACATCCTCGGGGCGCTGGCCGCGGGGGTGATGCCGTGACGGCCACGACGCCCGACCTCGGCGTGGGCGCCCGCCGCCTCTCGCACCTCGCGCGGCTGGAGGCGGAATCGATCCACATCCTGCGCGAGACGGTCGCCGAGGCCGAGAACCCGGTGATGCTCTACTCGATCGGCAAGGACTCCTCGGTGATGCTGCACCTGGCGCTGAAGGCGTTCTACCCCTCGCCGCTGCCGTTTCCCCTCCTGCACGTGGACACGACGTGGAAGTTCCGCGCCATGTACGAGCTCCGCGACCGGGTGGCGGCTGAGCCCGGGGTGCGGCTGATCGTGCACCGCAATCCGGAGTGCCTGGCCCGGGGGATCAACCCGTTCGACCACGGCTCCTCGCTGCACACCGACATGTGGAAGACGGAGGGGCTCAAGCAGGCGCTCGACGAGCACGGCTTCGACGCCGCCTTCGGAGGCGCCCGGCGCGACGAGGAGAAGTCCCGCGCCAAGGAGCGCGTCTTCTCGGTGCGTACGGCGCAGCACCGGTGGGATCCGAAGCTCCAGCGACCGGAGCTGTGGCGGTTGTACAACGGCCACACCCGTCCCGGCGAGTCGGTCCGCGTGTTCCCGCTGTCGAACTGGACGGAGCTCGATGTCTGGCTCTACATCCACGCCGAGGGCATCCCGATCGTGCCGCTGTACCTCGCCGCCTCCCGGCCCGTGGTGGAGCGCGGCGGCGCGCTGATCATGGTCGACGACGACCGGATGCCGCTGGAGGAGGGCGAGGTTCCCGAGCCGCGGATGGTGCGCTTTCGCACGCTCGGCTGCTATCCGCTCACCGGCGCGATCGAATCGCCGGCGACGACGCTGCCGGAGGTGATCGCCGAGATGCTGCTGGCCACGACCTCCGAGCGACAGGGCCGCGTGATCGACCACGACGCCTCGGGCTCGATGGAGCGCAAGAAGCAGGAAGGCTACTTCTGAGCCTCCCGGCCCGCACCCGACCCGCCGATCGGCTCGAGGCCTACCTCCTCGCCCAGGAGCAGGTGTCGCTGCTGCGTTTCATCACCTGCGGATCGGTCGATGACGGCAAGAGCACCCTGATCGGGCGGCTGCTCTACGAGTCGAAGCTCGTGTTCGAGGATCATCTCGCCGCGCTGGAAGCCGACTCGGCGCGCATCGGGACCCAGGGCGGGGACCTCGACTTCGCCCTGCTCGTCGACGGCTTGACGGCCGAGCGGGAGCAGGGGATCACGATCGACGTGGCCTACCGCTTCTTCTCCACCGAGCGGCGGACCTTCATCGTGGCCGACACGCCGGGGCACGAGCAGTACACGCGCAACATGGTCACCGGCGCCTCGACCGCCGACGTGGCGGTGATCCTGATCGACGCGCGCAAGGGCGTGCTCACCCAGACCCGCCGGCACTCCTACCTCGTCTCGCTGCTCGGAATCCGGCAGGTGATCCTCGCCATCAACAAGCTCGACCTGATCGGGTACTCGCAGGCGCTGTTTCACCAGATCGAGTCGGACTACCGGGCATTCGCCGCCCCGCTCGCGTTCGAGCGGATCGTGGCAATCCCGATGTCGGCGCTGCGCGGCGACAACGTCACCACCGCGAGCGAGAACACGCCCTGGTATCACGGGCCGTCGCTGATCGAGGCGCTCGAGACGGTCGAGGTGGCCGACGAGCTCGCCGAGGCACCGCTGCGCCTGCCCGTCCAGTGGGTCAACCGCCCCGACCCGAGCTTCCGGGGTTTCTCGGGGCTGATCGCGGCGGGCACGGTCAGGCCGGGAGACCGCGTGAAGGTGATGCCGTCGGGCCGCGAGTCGACCGTCGGGCGGATCGTGACCCTCGGCGGAGATCTGCCGCAGGCGCGGGCCGGGCAGTCGGTCACGCTGACCCTCACCGACGAGATCGACGTCTCACGCGGCGACGTGATCGCCGCCGCCCGGCAGCCGCCGTGCGTGGCCGACCAGTTCCAGGCCGACATCGTCTGGATGGCCGAGGAGCCGCTCACTCCCGGCCGCCGCTACCTGCTCAAGATCGGGGCGCTCACCGTCGGCGCCACTGTCTCCGCGCCCAAGCATCGAATCGACGTGAACACGATGACGGAGCTGGCGACCCGGACCCTTCACCTCAACGAGATCGGCGCCGCCACCATCACCGCGGAGCGACCGATCCCCTTCGACCCCTACGACGAGAACCGGGACACCGGCGGCTTCATCCTGATCGACCGCCTCACCAACGACACGATCGCCGCCGGCCTGCTGCAGTTCGCCCTCCGTCGCTCCCAGAACGTCCATTGGCAGGCTGTCGAGGTCGACAAGCGCGCACGCGCGCGCATGAACTCGCACCATCCCGCCGCGCTCTGGTTCACCGGCCTCTCCGGCGCCGGCAAGAGCGTGATCGCCAACCTCGTCGAGAAGCGCCTGCACGCCGAGGGAGTCCGCACCTACCTGCTCGACGGGGACAACATCCGCCACGGGCTCAACAAGGACCTCGGCTTCACCGACGCCGACCGAATCGAGAACCTGCGCCGCGTCGCGGAGGTCACGAAGCTGATGGTCGACGCCGGGCTCGTCGTGCTCGTGTCGTTCATCTCCCCGTTCCGCGAGGAGCGCCAGGCGGCCCGGGAGATGCTGGACCCGGGCGAGTTCTGCGAGGTGTACGTCGACACTCCGCTGGCCCTGGCGGAGTCCCGTGACACGAAGGGCCTCTACCGCAAGGCCCGCGCCGGCAAGCTCAAGAACTTCACGGGCATCGACTCCCGCTACGACCCTCCGGAGAACCCGGAGATTCATATCCGGACCGCCGAGACCGAACCGGTCGAGGCGGCCGAGCTGGTGATCGAGCAGCTCCGGCGCATGGGCATCATCGACGCCCGCTGAGCGCCGGCCGTCGTTTAAGCGGAGCCGAAGGGGGCTTACGCGGGTTCGACGCCCGCGTGTCTAGAAACCGTCGGATGCCGTCTCGCACCCGACCGGAGCGACGCGTCGCGCTGCCGCATTGGCAGGGCCTCGACGGGCTGCGCGGCCTCGCCGTCCTCGCCGTGGTCCTCTACCACGCCGGCGTGTCGTGGGCGCAGGGCGGATTCGTCGGCGTCGAGCTGTTCTTCGTCCTCTCCGGCTTCCTCATCACCTCGCTGCTGCTCGCCGAGTGGCGCACCCGGGCGACGATCTCCCTCGGCGCGTTCTGGGGCCGGCGCGCCCGGCGCCTGCTGCCCGCGCTGCTGGTGATGATCTCGGTGGTCGGTCTCTACTACGCGATCGCCGGTCCCGAGCACGCGATCCCCGGCCTCAAGAACGACGGCCTCGCCACCCTGCTCTATGTCGGCAACTGGCACCAGATCGCCGCCGGATCGAGCTACTTCGCCGCCACCGGACCCGTGTCCCCGCTTCAGCACACGTGGTCGCTGGCCATCGAGGAGCAGTTCTACCTCGTGTGGCCGTTGGTCGTGCTGGGGGTGCTCGGGCTCGCCGGCGCCCGCGCCCGGACTCAGCGCCGGCGCCTCGCATCGCTGCGGATCCTGCTCCTGATCAGCCTCACCGGCGCCTTCGCCTCGGCGCTTGACGCGGCGATCCTGTACGGCGGCCCCGCGAGCATCGACCGCATCTACTACGGCACCGACACGCGCGCGTTCAGCCTGCTGATCGGGGCCTCGCTGGCCGTGTGGCGTGCCCTGCGCGCCTGGGGCGTGAGCCCGCCGCGCAGCGCTGCCTCGCTCCTGCCGGCGGCGCGGCGGCGCGCGCTGGACGCCGGCGCCATCGTGATGCTGTGCCTGCTCGGCGCGCTCGCCGTCCTGGCCCGGGGCGAAGCCGGCTGGATGTACCCAGGTGGCCTGCTCCTCGTCGACCTCGCCGGCACCGGTCTCATCCTCACCGTGATCACCCGGCCGTGGGCGCCCGCGGCGCGCGTGCTCGCCTCACGGCCGCTGAGAAGGCTGGGCGCGATCTCCTACGGCCTCTACCTGTGGCACTTCCCCCTCTTCCAGTGGCTCGACGAGAGCTCGACGGGCCTGGTCGGCGCGCCGCTGCTCGTCCTCCGCCTGCTCGTCGCGCTGCTCGCGAGCGTGATCTCCTATTACGTCGTCGAGCAGCCCATTCGCCGCCGCCAGCTCCCCCGGTGGGCCGTCCGCGCGCTGGCGCCGGTGGCGGCGGGGGCCGCGGTGGCCTCCCTGCTGCTCGGGGCCTCCCTGTCGTCGATCTCCTTCGCCGAGGCGGTCTCCGACGCCCGCACGCTGCCGAAGCCGCCGGCCGACCTCCGAGGCAGCGCCCCGGCGTGTCCGCAGCACCTCACCGACTCCCCTTCGATCGGACTCGCGCCGCTGCCCGCCGCCACCGCCGAGAAGACGGAGTACACCGCGCTGGGCGACCATCGCCTGACCTGGAGCGGATCGGCGACGGTCAGCTTCCACACCTGCCCGCCGGAGAAGGTCCTGATCGTCGGCGACTCGCTCGCCTACACCCTCGGCGTGGGGATGATGGAGGATGAGCAGCGCTACGGCACCGAGCTGGCCAATGCGGCGCTGCTGGGGTGCGCGTTCACCAATGCGGGGGAGCTCGAGGTGAGCGGCACGTGGGAGCAGCAGTCCGGCGGGTGCGGGACCGCCCTCGCCACCTGGAGCCGGCAGGCGGACGAGCTGGGCGCGGCGGCGGTCGTCGTCGAGCTCGGCTACCGGGACCAGTTCGACTGGCGGATCGACGGGAAGGTCGAGCACCTCGGCGAAGCCGCGTTCGACGGCGCCCTGCAGAAGCGGATCGACGCGTACGTCTCGGCCCTCGGCGCCCACGGGCGCAAGGTGGTGTTCCTGTCGGTCCCCTACGCCCAGCCCCCGGCGAATCCGGACGGTTCGCCCTCGGTGGCCGGGAGCCCGGCCCGCCATCGCCTGATCAACGCCATGATCGCTCGCGCCGCCCGCGGTCATCGCAACGTCAACGTTCTCGACATCGACAAGGTCGTCTCCCCCCACGGTCGCTACCAGGGATCGCTCAACGGCAAGCTGTGCCGGTTCGACGGAGTCCACTTCACCCTGTACTGCGCGGGGATGGTCCAGCCGTACGTCCTCGCCGACGTGCGCTCTCTGCTCGGCTCGGGCTAGCGTCCTGATCCGTCCGTTTGACTTACGACGCAACCGGCGCCACCGAAGAACCGCCCGGCTACGATCTGCCGGACCGCCGGCCTGGTCCTCCGATGAGTCGCCTCCACCCCGTCCGCTGGCTGCCGTTGGCGGCTCTCGCCGCCGTCGCGCTGATCGCCGTCGCGCTCGGGTTCGCCGGGCCCGCCTCCGCCCGCCGCCACGCCCGCACCCGGGACCCCCACTGGGTGGCCACCTGGGGGGCGGCGCCGCAGGGACCACTCGGCTCCAATCACTCGGGCCGCGGCTTCCGTGACCAGACCCTGCGCCAGATCGTGTTCACGAGCGTCGGCGGCTCGGCGGTCAGGATCGAGATCTCCAACGCCTACGGCACCCGTCCCCTCACGGTCGGCGCGGCCAGCGTCGGGATCCAGGGCTCCGGGGCCGCGATCGCGCGCGGGACCCTGCGAGCGCTCACGTTCGGCGGCGAGCGCTCGGTGGAGGTACCACCCGGGGCCGAGGCGCTCTCCGATCCGGTGAAGCTGACCGTGGCCGCCCTCCAGCGCCTGGCGGTGAACCTGTACCTGCCGGACGCCACCGGTCCCGTCACCGAGCACGCCGTGGCCCGGGACATCAACTACATCGGGTCCGGCGACCTCACGAACGAGACCGGGGGAAGCGGGCTCGCGGCCAAGACCGAGTCGTGGTATCTGCTCGACGGCGTCGACGTGCTCGCCCCCGCGCGCGTGCTGGGGGCGGTCGTCGCGCTCGGAGACTCGATCACCGACGGGGTCGGCTCGCCGGTCGACGCCGACGCCCGCTGGCCCAACGATCTCGCTCGCCGCCTCGATGCGCTGCACGGCGACACCCTCAGCGTCGTCGACGAGGGGATCGGCGGCAACCGCGTCCTCAACAACGCCATCTGCTGCGGCACCAACGCCGTCGCCCGCTTCGGCCGCGACGTGGTGGATCGGGCCGGCGTCCGCGAGGTCATCCTGCTGGAGGGGATCAACGACATCAGCTACAGCGACCACACCGGCCCGCTCACCGCCCCGCACACCGACGTCTCGGCGGCCCAGATCATCGCCGGGGACAAGCTGATCATCGCCCAAGCCCATGCCGCCGGGCTGAAGATCCTCGGCGCCACCCTCACCCCGTTTCAAGGCGCCCGCTACTGGACGCCGGCCGGCGAGGCCAAGCGAGACGCGGTCAACGCCTGGATCCGCACCGGACACGCCTTCGACGGCGTGATCGACCTGGCCGACACCGTCGCCGACCCGGCCGATCCGGAGCGGCTCGACCCCGCCTTCGACAGTGGCGATCACCTCCATCCCAACGCCGCCGGGTATCGCCGGATGGCGGCGGCGATCAACCTCTCCGCGGTGGTGCGGCTGGCGGGCTGAGCGTCGCCGGCAGCTACCGTGACGGTGTGGCGGTTCTCGAAGCGGTCGGCCTGCGCAAGAGCGTCGGCGTCGGCCGCGGCCGACGGCTCGTGCTCGACGGCGTATCGCTGTCGGTGCAGCAGGGCGAGGTCACGGCCGTGCTGGGACGCTCGGGCTCGGGCAAGTCGACGCTGCTGCACCTGCTCGGCGGCCTCGACGTGCCGGACGCGGGGCGGATCGCGGTCGCGGGTGCCCCGCTCACCGGGCTTCGGCCGCGCGCGCTCGCGCGGGCGCGGCTGGGACGGATCGGCTTCGTCTTCCAGCAGTTCCAGCTGATCGAGGAGCTCACCGGACTGGAGAACGTGCTCATGCCGGCCCGGCTTCCCGGCGCGCCGGCCGGCGGCGAGGGCCGCGGCCGAGCCCTCGTGGCGGACCTCGGGCTCTCCCCCGTGGCCGATCACCTCCCGCACGAGCTCTCCGGCGGCGAGCAGCAACGCTTCGCCCTGGCGCGGGCCCTGGTCAACGACCCGCCGCTCCTGCTCGCCGACGAGCCGACCGGAAGCCTCGACCGGGAGAACGGCGCCGTGGCGCTCGAGCTGCTGCGGGGTCTGCGCGACCGGGCGGTGGTGATCGTCACCCACGAACCGGACGCGGCGGCCATCGCCGATCGGGTGCTCACGCTGCACGACGGACGTCTGTCCGCCGGCGCCGATCGGCTGCTCGCGATCCGCGACGCCGATCAACGCCCGTGAGGACGTTCGGCGCCGCGCTCGCCCATGCCCGGCGCGGGCTCGCCATGCGCCGCCGGCGCACGCTGCTGAGCGGTGTCGGCATCGCCGTGGCGGCGGCGATGCTGTGTGCGGGGGTCGTGCTCTCCGACGGCCTCGGGCTCGGGTTCGATCGCGCCGTCGCCGCCTCGCATCTGCCCGACCTGATCGTCCGTTTCGGCGATCAGCCACGCTCGTCGGTGGTCGCCAGGGTCCAGGCGCTCCCCGACGTCGCCGGCTACGCCACGCGTGAGGAGGTGACCGGCGTGAGTGTGGCCGCGCGCGGCCAGGCGCCCCGGGGCGACGCCGTGGCCGAGGTGCTCGACGGATCCTCCGCCGACGCCGACCGCCGGGGCTACGCCCTCGTCGCCGGCCGCCCGCTGCACGGCGCCGGGCGGGAGATCCTGGTGGAGAAGGCGTTCGCCGACGCCTGGGGGCTCCATCTGGGATCCACCCTCCAGGTCGGCGAGCTGGGGGCCGAGCGGGTGGTCGGTCTCGTCGAGGCTCCTGACAACGTCGGCTTCCCGCTCGCCAAGCCGCGCTTCTACCTCACGCGCGCCCAGATCGACGCGCGCTTCGGGGCCGATCGAAACCCCGACGTGGACCTCGTCGAGATCTGGCTGCGCAATCCTCGCTACCTCGACCAGGTCCTCGTCCAGGCGCGGGCGACGAGCTTCGGGCTGCGCAACCTGCAGTTCGCCACACGGGCGGGGGTGCGCGTGCTGCTCGACCAGGCGGCGGGCATCGTCATCGACCTCCTCGTCGCGCTGTCGCTGATCGCCCTGCTGACCGCGGCGGTGCTGCTCGCCGCCTCGGCCCGTGCCGAGGTGCAGCGCCGGCTGCCGTCGATCGGGATCCGCCGCGCCGTCGGCGCCACCCGGGGCCAGGTCGCGCTCACCCAGGCGATCGAGGCGGCGCTCGTGGCCGTTCCCGCCGCCACCGTCGGCACGCTGGCGGCCGTCCTCATCATCCTCGGCCCGACCGATCGCCTGCTGACCCTCCTCAACGAGCCCGGCCCGGGCGCCGGTCTCGTCGCGCCGCTCCTCGCCGCGTGGCTCGTCGCGGTGGGCCTGCCGACGCTGGGAGCGGCGTGGCCCGCATTCTCCGCCGCCGGCGGCAGCGTCATCGGGCTGCTCCGGGGCGGCGCGGCGCTGGCCGCCCCGCGCCGGAGCCGCGGTCCGCGCGCCGCCGGGCTCACGATGCTCGGCGCCCGGCTCGCGTCCGCCCGCCGCGTGCGCCTGCTCGCCACGGTGGCGATGCTCACGCTGTCGTCCGGCTTCGTGCTCCTGCTCGTCGCGCTCGCCTCGGCGCTGGGCACGCTGGAGACCGATCCGAGCGCCCTCGGCAAGCGCTACCAGCTCACCGCGGCGCTGCCGCCGGATCGGGTCGCCGTCGTGCGGCAGATCCCCGGGGTGAGCGCCGCCGCGCCGCGTTACGACGTCCAGGCGGCGAACTCGTTCGCCCTCGGCGAGATCGTCGACGTGATCGCCTACCCCGGCGACCACACGCGCTTCGAGGCCCCGCCGCTCGTCGTCGGCCACCGGCTGCGCGGAGCCGGCGAGGCCGAGGTCGGTGAGGGGCTCGCCAACACGGCGGGGCTGAGCCCCGGCGCCACGCTCGCGCTCGCGCTCCCCAACGGCACGGAGCTGCGCCTGCGTGTGGCCGGCGTCGTCAGCTCGCTGGACCGCGAGGGCGAGGTCGCCTACGTCCCGGCCGCCGCCCTGCTGCGCATCGATCCCGGGGCGGCCGCCGATGCCTCGATCGCCGTCGAGCTCGCCCCCCACGCCGACGCCGGAGCGGTCTACGCGGCCATCGGCCGGCTCGGGGGCGTGCCGCAGCAGGCGGCCGGCGCGACCGCGCGCGGGGTCCCGCTCGTCGACGTGCTGCGCACGATCCTTCAGGCGGTGGCCGTCGTCGACGGGCTCGTCTGCCTCTACGCGCTCGTCCAGGCGTGCACGCTCACCGTCCAGGAACGCCGCCGCAGCATCGCCGTGCTCCGGGCGGCGGGAGCCGGGCCGGTGGCGATCCGCCGGCTCCTCACCGGTGCCACGGTGGTTCTCATCGTTCCCGCAGCGGTCCTCGGCGTCCTGCTCGAGCGTCTCGTGCTCGGTCCCGTGCTCTCGGGCCTGGCCATCAACTACGCCTCGCTCCAGCTCGTGCCCTCGGCGATGCAGGTGGCGGCGGTACTCGCGGGCCTGGCCGCCGCCGGGGCGTTCGCCGTCCTGTGGGTGGCCCGCCAGGCGGGCCGCGAGCCGGTGGTGGCCGGTCTGTCGGCGTGAGCGCACGGCATCCATCGGGAGCCGCAGGTCCTCCCGCGCGCGGGACCGTCCTCACCCGGCGCCAAGCGCTCGCGTCGGCCGCCGCGCTCGCCGCCTCGGGCGCGCTCGCCGGCTGCGGGAGCGGAGCGGGCGCCGCCCGCTCGGGCTCGACCCTCGCGTCCACCTGGAGCGATCTCCGCGGCGACGGCCAGCTCGAGCCCGCCGCCGGCGAGCCCCTGCTCGTCCGCACCGAGCTCGGCCCTCCCGCCGCGGGGGTGCAGCTGCTCGCCCGCCTCGCCCACGTCACCGACGCCCACGTCATGGACGCCGCCTCCCCCGCGCGCGTGCCGTTCCTCGATCGACTGGGACCCCCGCTGCAGTCGACCTTCCGTCCCCAGGAGGCGCTCACCGCCCGGGTCCTCTCCGGCGCCGTACGGTCGATTCGCCGGCTCGCGCCCGCCGTCGTGATCCAGGGCGGCGACGTGATCGACAACGCCCAGGGCAACGAGCTCACTGCGGCCATCGCTCTGCTCTCCGGAGGGCGGGTCGAGCCCGGCAGCGGCCCGCACGGGTACTTCGGAGTCCAGTCGGCCGCCGATCCCGATCCCTTCTACTACCGCCCGGATCTCGACGCGCCGCGGCATCCCGGCCTGCTCGCCGCCGCCACCCGCCCGTTCACCGCCCGCGGAGCCGGCGCCCCCTGGTACCCCGTGCTGGGTGACCACGACGTCCTCGTCCAGGGCGAGCTCGTCCCGAGCGCGCTCACCCGCTCGCTCGCGCTCGGCCAGCGCGCCCTGTGGGACCTACCGCGGGGACTCACGCTCCCCCCGGGCTCACGCTCACGTCGGGCGGCTCACCCGATGGCCCGCTGCTGCCGGCGGTGGTGAGCGAGCTGCTCGGCCAGGCCCTCGCCGGACCGACGGTTCCCGTTCCCCCCGATCCGCGGCGGGGCGAGCTCTCCGTCGGCGAGGCGGTGAGCGCGCTTTCAGCGGGCTCTGCCCTGAGGGGCACGGGCACCGCGGGCAGCCGGCTCGATTATGCCTTCGATCTCGGTGATGCCGTCAGGGTGGTCGTGCTCGATCTCGCCCGGCGCACCGGCGGCTCCGGCGGTCTCGTGGTCAGTGGCCAGGCCCAGTGGCTACAGGCTCAGCTCACCGCGGCCGGGACGCGCTGGGTGCTCGTCGTCTCCCATCAGCCGCTCGAGAGCTCCACCGGCGGCGAGACGCTGCTCGCGGTGCTGGACGCCCATCCCGGCGTGGTGGCGGCGCTGGCCGGCCACATCCACCGCAACGACATCCGCGCGCGCCCGAGCCCGGCCGGCGGCTACTGGCTGATCACGACAGCATCGCTGATCGACTACCCCCAGCAGGCGCGGGCGATCGAGCTCATCGCCACCCGGGGCGGCGGCGTCGCCCTGCGCACGTGGATGCTCGACCACACCGACCCCGGCGGGATCGGCACGATCTCCCGGCAGCTGTCCTACCTCGACGCCCAGGGCGGGCGGCCGATGGGCTTCGCGGGCACCCGGCTCGATCGCAACGTCGTGCTCCACCGCCGGGCGTAGGCTGAGGGGGGTGTGGCCGATCTGTGTCGCTCAGCGACACCGATCCGCCACGGCCTCGGACCCGCGTGACTCTGCGAGCATCCCGGATCGAGATGTTCGAGGGCTTCGAAACGGCGCAGCTGCCCACGCCGCGCGGTGAGATCCACGCCCGGATCGGCGGCGACGGCCCGCCCCTGCTCCTCCTCCACGGCTACCCGGAGACCCACCTCATGTGGCACGGCGTCGCGCCCGCGCTCGCCGAGCGCTTCACGGTGATCGCCGCAGACCTGCCCGGCTACGGCGATTCGTTTCGCCCCCCGCCCGCCGCCGAGCACGCTCCGCACTCCAAGCGGGCCCTCGCCGCCGATCTCGCGTCGGCGATGTCCGGACTCGGCCACCCCCGCTTCGCCCTCGCCGGGCACGACCGCGGCGGCCGCGTCGCCTACCGCCTCGCCCTTGATCACCCCGGCCGCGTCGAGCGCCTCGCCGTGCTCGACATCGTGCCCACCGGTGAGGTGTGGGCGCGGGCGGACCGCACCTTCGCGCTCGGCTACTGGCACTGGGCGTTCCTCGCCCAGGCCGCCCCCCTGCCCGAGCGCCTCATCCTCGGCGCGCCCGACGCGTTCTTCGACTACGCCGTCGCGCGGATGGGGCTCGATGCCACGAGCCCGCACTACCCGGCGGCCGTCCTCGACGCCTACCGATCCGGGCTGCGCGATCCCGCGACGGTCACCGCGATGTGCGAGGACTACCGGGCCGGCGCGACGATCGACGTCGAGATCGACGCGGAGGGTGGCGAGATCGGTTGTCCCGTGCTCGCGCTGTGGGGGGCGCGGGGAGCCCTGCCCGTGTTCTACGGCGATGTGCTCGAGGTCTGGCGGAAGTGGGCGCCCGACCTGCGAGGCGAGGCCGTCGCCGCAGGTCACTTCCTTGCCGAGGACGCGCCCGAGGCGGTGGCCCGTGCACTGAGCGCGTTCTTCCTCGAGTAGGCTGCGCTCTCGATGAGGGCCGTGAGTGGCGAATGTCGAAAGCGCGGCACTCGGTGAAGGTCGACGACGGGGGCTACTTCCCCACCGTGACCGCCGCCGCCCGATCCGCCGCGGCGGCCGAGTCCGCCGGCTACGACGGATGGTGGGCGCCGGAGACCCAGATCGACGCCCTGATCGCCTGCGCGGCGGCGTGCGCCCACACTGAGCGACTGGAGCTCGGAACCGCGATCACCGTTGCCTTCGCGCGCAATCCGATGACCGTCGCCCAGAGCGCCAACGACCTTCAGGTGCTCTCCGGCGGGCGCTTCACGCTCGGTCTCGGCTCGCAGATCAAGCCGCACATCACGCGGCGCTTCTCGATGCCGTGGTCGCACCCGGCGCCCCGGATGCGGGAGTTCATCCTCGCGGTCAAGGCCATCTGGAACGCGTGGGAGACCGGCGAGCGGCTGTCGTTCCGAGGCGACTTCTACAGCCACACGCTGATGACCCCGTTCTTTTCGCCGGGCCCCAACGAGTACGGATCGCCGCGGATCGTGCTCGCCGGCGTCGGCCCGAAGATGACCGAGACCGCCGGCGAGGTCGCCGACGGGTTCATCTCCCACGGCTTTCAGACCGAGCGCTACCTGCGTGAGGTGACCCTCCCGGCGCTCGCCCGCGGCCGTGAGCGCTCAGGGGCGACGATGGAGGGGTTCGAGGTCTGTCTGCCCGTGTTCGCCGTCGCCCATGACTCCGAGCAGGAGCGCGAGGCGGGCCTGGGCCTCGTCCGCGGCCAGATCGGCTTCTACGGCTCGACCCCCGCCTACCGGCCCGTGCTCGAGCTGCACGGCTGGGGCGCGCTGCAGGACGAGCTGAACAGCATGACCCACCAGGAGATGTGGGGCCGACTCGCCGACGTGATCCCGAACGAGGTGCTCGAGACGTTCGCCGTCGTCGGCACCCCCGAGGAGGTGGTGGACGAGCTCCGGCGCCGTTACGGCGACATCGCCCAGCGGATCACCCTGCCGCTCCCGGCGGACATCGATCCCGACCGGCGCCGAGCGCTGCTGGACACGTTGCGCACCCCGATCGCACAGCGGGTCGTCTAGGCCATGGCGACGCCGCGCCTGTGGTCGTGGAGCCTCTCACCGTTCGCGGGCAAGGCGCGCGTCGCGCTCGCCGTGAAGGGCATCGAGGTGGAGCTGGCGGAGATCGACCCGCGCCACCGGCCGAGCCGCCTGCGGGAGCTCAACCCGACCGGGCGAGTGCCGGTGCTGGAGGTGGGCGCCGTGGCGATCCGCGAGTCGACGGCGATCTGCGAATGGGCCGAGGACACCGGCGCGGGGGCGGCGCTGTGGCCGAGCGACCCGGCCGCCCGCGCCCGGGCCCGCGGTCTCCTGCGCTGGGTCGACGACGAGCTGACGACGAACTTCTTCCTGTCGATGCGCAAGCAGGCCTTCGGCCTCGATCCCGGCGACCCGCCCGATCTCGTCGCCCAGCTTCGCGAACGGCTGGTCAAGCGCTACGCCCCGCACGAGCGACTGCTCGAGCGCGCCGGCGGGCGATGGCTGGCCGGCGGCGAGGAGCCCAGCCTGGCCGACCTGAGCGCGCTGCCGCTCGCCGTGCGACTGCCTGCCTGGCTTCCCGACCTGGCGCCCGACCCCGAGCGCCATCCGCTCACGTGCGAGTGGCTCGGGGCGCTGCGCGCGCACCCCGCCGCCGGCGAGGTCGACCGGCGCGGCGAGATCGCCGCCGCCGTCTAGGCCCGTACTTCGCCGGGGTCTCGGCCTCGGACGCGGTGCTCAGTGACGCACTACCTGACACCCCGGCCGAGTCCGCCGCCTCCCTGACAGACAGAGCGTCAGGGTGGGACGCCCTTCCTGACAGGGCGCGCCCACCCGTGGCGCCCTGTCAGGTTGAGCGTCCCAGCGTCAGCTCCATCCGGTAGTGGGGACCGATGTGCGGCAGCTCGAACTCCGCGGAGACGGCGACGAACCCGGCACGCTCGTAGAGCGACCGCGCCGGCGTCCGCGCGTTGCACCAGACGCGCCGTGCGTGGTGACCACGGGCGTGCGTGACAAGCGCGGTGAGCACCGCGGTGCCGGCGCCGCGGCCGCGCGCGTCGGGGGCGGTGGCCATCCCCCGCACGCGGAACGAGCCGGGGCCGTCCTCGAAGATGCTTCCGGTGGCGATCAGCCGCCCGTCCGCGAAGGCGCCGACGGTGTAGCCGTCGGCACGCTCCGCGAGGGCGACCGCCTCGAGCGTCTCGTGCGGGCGGAGCACCGCCCGGCGCAGCTCACGACTCTGCGCCGGGTCGATGCGCCGAACGAGCAATCCCGCTAGGACACCTTCTCGGGCTGGGGGACGATCCGCAGCCACGGCCGCGGCGCCTCCCAGTCGCCGAAGATCTCCTTCGCCTGGTCGTCGGACACCGAGCCGGCGATGATCACGTCGTCGCCGTCCTTCCACTGGGCCGGCGTGGCGACCTTGTGCTTGGCCGTGAGCTGCAGCGAGTCGATCACCCGCAGCACCTCGTCGAAGTTGCGCCCGGTGGTCATCGGATAGACGAGGATCAGCTTGATCTTCTTGTCCGGACCGATCACGAACACGTTACGGACGGTCTGGTTGTCCGCCGGGGTGCGGGAGTGCGGATCACCCTCGACCTCGGCGGGCAACATCCCGTAGAGCTTCGAGACGGCGAAGTCGTTGTCGCCGATGATCGGGTAGTTGGGGGCGGTGCCCTGCGTCTCGGCGATGTCCTCGGCCCACCGTGCGTGATCTTCGACGGGATCGACGGACAGCCCGATGATCTTCACGCCGCGGCGGTCGAACTCGGGCTTGATGCTCGCCATGTAGCCGAGCTCCGTGGTGCACACCGGCGTGAAGTTCTTGGGGTGCGAGAACAGCACCGCCCACGAGTCGCCGAGCCACTCGTGGAAGCGGATCCGCCCCTCCGTGGTCTCAGCCTCGAAGTCGGGTGCGTTCGATCCGATCGATAGGGCCATGTGCTTCCTCCTGATCCGGGTATTCTCAACCAGTCTAGTGCTCTTTCGGCGCTCCGCGGTGGCACGGGAGACTCCGACACGCTCAGCTTAGCCAGCGCGCGACGGCGCCCGGGAGCGGACCGGAGACGAGACGGACCACTAGATTGAGGCAGCGTGATACCTCGGCGCGTGTGCGTGTATGCAGGCTCCCAGTCCGGCGGCCGCCCCGAATATGCCGCCGCCGCGGAGGCGGTGGCGCGGACGCTCGCCGATCGGGAGATCGGCATCGTCTACGGCGGCGGGAGGGTGGGGCTGATGGGGACGCTCGCCGATGCGGGAATGAGCGCCGGCGCGGAGGTGATCGGCGTGATCCCGCGCCACCTCGCCGAGCGTGAGCGCGCCCACCGGGGGCTCGGCGAGCTCCGGGTCGTCGGCTCGATGCACGAGCGCAAGGCGATGATGGCCGAGCTCTCCGGCGCCTTCATCGCCCTGCCAGGCGGCATCGGCACGCTCGAGGAGATCATCGAGATGCTCACCTGGGCACAGCTGGGGCTGCACGCCAAGCCGTGCGGGCTGCTCAACGTCCTGGGCTATTACGATCCGTTGATCGCCTTCCTCGACGGCGCCGTGCAGGAGGGCTTCCTCGCGGCCGCGTCCCGGACGCTGCTCGCCGTCGACAGCGACCCCGCGTGCCTCGTCGACGTGCTCCTCGACGAGCGACGAGACCCCGAGCAGCCAGGAGGATCCTGATGCGCGCAGTGCGGTTCGATGACTACGGGCCCGTCGAGGTGCTGCAGGTGACCGACGTCCCGCGGCCCGAGCCGGCCGAGGGTGAGCTGCTCGTCCGCGTCCGTGCGGCCGGCATCAACCCGGGTGAGATCAGCATCCGTGAGGGGCTGCTCCACGAGCGCTGGCCGGCCACGTTCCCCTCCGGGGAGGGCACCGATCTCGCCGGCACCATCGAAGCGGCCGGCCCCGGAGTGAGCGGCTTCGCCGTCGGCGACCCGGTGATCGCGTTCACCCACGAGCGCGCGAGCCACGCCGAGTACGCCGTCGTGAAGGCGGAGCACGCGACGGCCAAGCCCCGCTCCGTGAGCTGGGAGGTGGCCGGCGCGCTGTCGGTTGCCGGCGCGACGGCATGGGCGGCGGTCAGAGCGGTCGGCCCCGAAGAGGGCGAGACCGTGGTGGTGTCCGCGGCCGCCGGCGGAGTCGGCTCCCTGGCGGCACAGCTCGCCGGGCGCACCGGCGCGCGGGTGATCGGTCTCGCCGGCGAGCACAACCACGACTGGCTGCGGGCGCACGGGATCGAGCCGGTCACCTACGGCGAGGGCGTGGCGGACCGGATCCGCGCCGCCGTCCCCGACGGCGTCGACGCGTTCATCGACACCTCCGGTCAGGGCTACGTCGCGCTGGCGCTGGAGCTGGGGGTCGCCCCGGATCGGATCGACACGATCATCGACTACGCCGCCGCCGCCGAGCACCCGGGGGTGAGGACCGACGGGAGCATGGCCGGCTCCAGCGCCGCCGTCCTCGGCGAGCTCGCCGGACTCCTGGCCTCCGGCGAGCTGGAGCTCCCGATCGCCGGCGCCTATCCCCTGGAGCGCGTCCAGGACGCCTATCGGGAGCTCGCCCAGCGTCACACGCGCGGCAAGATCGTCCTCATCCCCTGACGGAGCCGGGGAAGGGTCGCTAGGACTTCGCGGTCTTCCGGCGCGAGGCCCGCTGCCCGCTGCCGTCGCCGTTGCCGCTCGTGCCGCTTGTGCCGCTGCTCGCGGGCGTGCGCCGGGTCGTGCGGCTGGACTTGGCGCTCGCCGCGCCGCTGGACTTGGCGCTCGCCGCGCCGCCGGACTTGGACCTCGCCTCGCCACCCGACTTGGACCTCGCGTTGCTGCCGGACTTCGACTTCGCGGTCCCGCCGGACTTCGCCGCACCGCCTGTCGACTTCGTGTCACCGCCGGACCTGGACTTGGCGTCGCCATCGGACTTGGACTTCGCGGCCCCGCCGGATGTCGACTTCGCGGCCCCGCCGGATGTCGACTTCGCGTCGCTGTCGGACTTGGACTTCGCGTCGCTGTCGGACTTGGACTTCGCGTCGCCATCGGACTCGGCGTCGTCGCTCGATTTGGCCTCGCCCTCGCCGCCGTCGTCCTCGTCGCTCTCCTCCAGCTCGCGCTTGACGACCTTGCCGGCCGCATTGCGCGGCAGCGCGTCGACGAACACGATCTCCCGCGGCACCTTGTAGCGGGCGAGCTGGTCGCGGACATGCTCCTTGAGCGCCTTCTCGTCGGCCGACTCCCCGTCCTTGAGGGCGACGAACGCCTTCAGCCGCTGCCCGAAATCCTCGTCGTCGACCCCGATCGCGGCCGCCTCGGCGACCGCCGGGTGCTGGGCGAGGACATCCTCGATCTCCTTGGGGAAGACGTTCTCTCCGCCGGAGACGATCATCTCATCGTCGCGGCCGACGACGAACAGCCGGCCGGCCTCGTCGTAGCGGCCGATGTCCCCGGAGGACATGAGGTTGCCGATCCGATCCTTGTCACCGCCGCCGGTGTAGCCCTCGAACAGCGCCGAGTTGCCGACGAAGATGCGGCCGGTGTCGCCCTGGTCGACCTCCGCGCCGTGCTCGTCGAACAGCTTCACGATCGTCCCGCGGGTGGGGCGACCCGCCGTGCCCGGCGCCGCGCGCAGGTCGTGCGGCGTAGCGATCGTCGCACTGGCGATCTCGGTCGAGCCGTACATGTTGTAGAGCGTGTCCCCGAAGGCGTCCATCCACTTCGTGGAGAGGTCACCGGGCAGGGCGGAGCCGGATGCCGAGACGACCTTCAGCGAGCTCGTGTCGTAGGCGGCGCGTTTCTCCTCGTCGAGGTTGAGGATCCGCTGCATCATCACCGGCACGACGATCAGGGCCTCCACGCGCTGCTCCTCGATCTGCCGCAGCCACGCCTCGGGATCGAACTTGCGCAGCAGGATGAACGTGGCCCCGAGCCCGCACCCGAGGGCGAAGTTCGACAGGCCCCAGGCATGGAACATGGGCGCCGCCAGGCCGATCCGCATCCCCTGCTTCATCGGGATCCGGTCGAGCAGGCCGGCGGGCGCATCGAGCGACGGGATCCCCCCGCCCTCGGCGGCGCCTCGGCTCGCACCCTTGGGCGTGCCCGTGGTGCCCGAGGTGAGGATGGTGAGCCGCCCGGCGCGACCCGGGTTGGAGGGGCGCCGTCCCGCGTACTCGTCCGCGAGTCGATCCAGAGCGGGGAGATCGAGCGCCTCGGACTGATCGTCCTCCTCCACCAGACCGCCGTCGGCGATCACCTGCAGGCGGTCCTCGCCGGCATCCTTGAGGAGGTCGCGGAACTCGCCGTCGTAGATGACGGCCGACGGCTTCTCGCGCTCGCACACCTCGGTGATCTGGGGCGCCGAGAACGCCGTGTTGAGCAGCAGGACGTCGGCACCGAGCTTGCCCACCGCGGCCACCGCCTCGACGAAGCCGCGATGGTTGCGGGCCATCAGACCGACGTTGTCGCCCTCGCTCACGCCGAGCTCGCCAAGACCGACGGCGATGGCGTCGGTGCGCCGGTCCACCTCGGCGTAGGTGAGCTCGCCGAACTCGTCGCTCACCATCACGCGGTCGGGATCACGGATCGCGCCGATGGCCACGGCGGTGGCCAGCGAGGTGCCCCACGCGTTCAGCGCCAACGGCATCCTCACGAGCTTGTCGGGACGCATCGGCGCGACGATGCCGGCCCTGGCCATCACCCCGACGTTGACGAGCTCGTGCGCGACGCGGCTGACGATCGACGGCCCGGACGGCACGGGCGGCTCTCCCTCCTCGATCGTGTGCTTGATCGTGTTCAGCGCGCCGGTGACGAGCTCACGCATCCGCGGCAGCGCGGCGACGTCCGCCAGCGTGCCGAGGATCCCCGGCGCGTCGTAGGCGAAGCGCATCGTGAGGATGCTGCCCGCGGGGGCGGGGCGGATCCGCAGGCGCATCCGGTGCGAGACGCCGGTGAAGGAGACCCAGGCGAAGTTCCGCGGCGGGTCGTACTCGACGATCTCCACCTGCCCGCCGGCGAGCGCCGCTCCGACCCGCACGAGGACCCGGTAGCGCGCACCGCATTCCGGCTCGCGCTCCTCGTCCTCGGGCAGCACCCTCATCCGCGGGCCCATCGCCCGGGCGATGGCACGGGGATCGGCGATCGCGTCCCACACGTCCTCCGGCGAGGCGGCGATCGCGATGTGCTCCTCGAGCCTCATCGCAGCCCCGTTCCCTCGGTGCGCCGGCGGGCCCCCGGGCGATTCCGCACAGATGAGGAGCGCGAGCGACTCATCCCAGAACCGGCAGGCGCCGTTCGCGCTGCAGCGAGTCGAGGACGTCCTGCATCCGGCGCATGATGTCGTCGTAGATCTCGTCGATGTCCGGATCCTCGCCGTAGGTCTCGCGCAGATCGATCGGCTCGAGCAGCTGGATGACGACCTTCGAGGGAAGCGGCAGGTACGGCGTGAAGGGTCCGAGCACGAGCCCGAACGGGGGCGCGAGGATGATCGGGACGGTCTTCAGGCGCAGCGTCTTGTCGACCCCGAGCAGCTTCGCCAGCCACCGGCCGCGAGAGAGGAACAGCGCCGTCTCCTGGCCGCCGATGGTCACCTGGGGGACGATCGGGACGTCGTGCTCGAGGGCGAGCCGGATCCATCCCTTGCGTCCGCCGAAGTCGACCCGGGCCGACTCCCAGCTCGGCCGGAACACCTCGTAGTCCCCGCCGGGGAAGATCTGGAGCAGGGCGCCCGTCTCCAGCGCGCGGCGGGCGTTCTCCGGGTCGGCCTCGACGGTCCCGAAGCGACGCAGCAGCGGGCCGACCGGCGAATTGAGCACCATCCGGTGGGCGAGCTGGTAGTACTCGCGCTCGACGCCGAAGTAGGAAGCGATCGCCAGGCTGGAGATGAACACCTCCGGCGACTGGGCGCCGCCGCTGTGGTTGCCGACGATCACGGCCGGTCCCTCGGAAGGGATGTGATGCAGGCCGCGCACGTCGGGCCGATACCAGGCACTGACGATCAGCCAGGTGCCCGGCAGGAGCTCGCGCATCACGTCCGGATCACGGTCGTCCAGGTTTCCCGGCCGGAACTTCGGCACGAGACTCCCCGCGCGCCGCGCGAGGGACCCGACGGCGGCGCCGAGCATCGATCCGGCGGTGGCGGCGCCGGGGATCGGCAGGGACGCAGCGCGGGACTCAGCCACGGCGGCGAGCCTACTCTCCCTCGATCTTCTTGGCCGGTCCGTCTCCGTCCGGGACCTGGGCCGCATACGAGATGTTGTCGGTGCGCTGCTCGTTGTCGCCGAGATCGATCGCGTAGAAGTCGCGCAGCTCCCGATCCTGCTCCTCGGAGATCTCGTCGCCGTCCTCCACCTCGGGCGATTCCTGCAGGTGGTTGACGCTGTAGGGGACGCGCAGCTGGTCGTCCTCCTGCTTGAGACGAGCGGCCGGGATGAGCACCGTCCGTCGATCGGTGATGCCCTCCCTGGTCTCGATCGCGAACCACATCGGCACCTTGTCCTCGCCGATGCCGTAGATGGTCTGGATCTTCCCGACCTCGCGCCCGTCCTGGTCGTAGACGGCCTCGCCCTGCAGCTCGTCAGGGTTCTCGATGATCTTCGATTCGGTCATACGCTCTCCTCCCTTGCTGGCTCCCCGCCTGTCTTACCCCGGGCGGCCGTTGATGAACCGGTCCCCACTGGGCGGGTAGACGTGCGGTGAAAGCGACCGGTCAACGGACACGAGGAGATCCACCATGAGCACCACCACACCTGTCGCCCGCTCGGGCTCGTTCGCGCTCGGCGGCGACACCACTGTCAACCGGCTCGGCTTCGGAGCCATGCAGCTGACGGGACCCGGCGTCTGGGGCGAGCCGGCCGACCGAGACGAGGCGATCCGCGTCCTGCGCCGCGCCGTCGAGCTCGGCGTCACCTTCATCGACACGGCCGACTCGTACGGACCGTTCGTGTCCGAGAAGCTGATCCGCACGGCGCTGCACCCGTACCCGGACGAGCTCGTGATCGCCACGAAGGCCGGCCTGACCCGCGCGGGACCGGGGGACTGGCGTCCCGTCGGACGCCCCGAGTACATCCGCCAGCAGTGCATGCTCAGCCTGCGCCATCTCGGCGTCGAGCAGATCGACCTGTATCAGCTGCACCGCATCGATCCCAAGGTGCCGCTGGAGGAGCAGCTCGGCGAGCTGAAGCTGCTCCAGGAGGAGGGGAAGGTCCGCCACATCGGCCTCTCCGAGGTGAGCGTCGAGGAGCTCGAGCGGGCGCGGGAGATCGTCGAGATCGTCTCGGTGCAGAACCTCTACAACCTCGTCAAGCGCGACGCCGAGGCGCTCCTCGACCACTGCGAGCAGCAGGGCATCGCGTTCATCCCGTGGTTCCCGCTGGCCACCGGTCAGCTCGCCGGCCACGGAGGACCGCTCGACGAGATCGCCCGGGAGGAGGGCGCCTCGCCGTCGCAGCTCGCGCTCGCGTGGTTGCTCAAGCGCTCGCCGGTGATGCTGCCGATCCCGGGCACCTCGAGCGTCGAGCATCTGGAGGACAACCTCCAGGCGGCGACGATCGAGCTCTCCGATGCGCAGTTCGAGGCCCTCGCGAAGGCCGGCGCGGCCGATTGAGCCGGGGTCTCGGCGGATCGACCCCCACGATGGGGGCCGATCTGCCAGAACGTCACGCCGTGATCGGGATGTGGCCTGGCTGGGCGGCCACCCGTGCATGCCAGGCCCGCACCGCCGGGTAGGCGGCGAGCTCGACGCCCCCCTCCTCCGCCACGTGCGTGTAGGCGTAGAGGGCGAAGTCGGCAATCGTGAAGCGCTCGGCGACGAGGAAGCTCCGCTCGGCGAGATGGCCCTCCAGGGCCCGTAGGGCGCGGTGGCCGCCGGCGAGCTTCGCCTCCACCTCTTCGGCGGGCCGCTTCACGCCGGCGAGCTTCCAGAAGCGGGCGACGGCGATGTTCGGCTCGACGTCGTACTGCTCGAAGAACAGCCACTGCAGGACCTGCGCGTACTCGAAGCGCTCCGCGGGGAGCAGGTCGGTGCCGGCGGCGAGATGGCAGAGGATCGCCCCTGATTCGGCGAGCACGCGGCCGTCGTCGAACACCAGCGTCGGGACGCGCAGCGCAGGATTGAGGCCTCCGAGCACGTTGGGGCGGTTCGATCGGTCGACGACGTCGAGCTCGCGGCGCTCGAAGGCGAGGCCGAGCCGCGTGAGCAGCCAGCGGACCTTGTAGCAGTTGCCCGACACCGGCGAGTCGTAGAGCAGCATCCGCTCCCCCTCGGTCGGAAAAGGAGCGGTCCAGGGTACCGGGCGCCCCCTGCCGGGCGGCGGGGGCGGCCGACGGAACCGTGGCGGCCGTCTCGACCAAGCCGGCGATGATCCGCCGCGGCCCCGGCGCCGTATACCGATCGCGACCCTCCACGCCGGCGGCGGAGGATCTGTCCCTCGTCATCCCAGACCGTCGACGTCCTTGCAGAAATCGAGTCACGACCGTGCTGAGAGCATCCAGGCCCACCCGCCCCGACCTGCGCACGCTGGCCGACGAGGACCTGATGGCGCTCGTCAACGGCGGCGACGCGCGCGCGTTCGAGGTGGTCTTCGACCGCCACTCCGCCGTCGCGTTCTCGCTCGCCTATCGGATGTCCGGCCGCACCGCGATGGCCGAGGACATCGTGCAGGAGGCATTCGTCTCCCTGTGGCGCAGCGGCGCGCGCTACGACCGGGAGCGCGGCAGCGTTCGCTCGTGGGTGCTCCGCGCCGTCCACAACCGCGCGATCGACGCCTTCCGGCGCGAGGCGGTCAGGCCGACGGTCGACGTCGAGCACGAGGATCTGGCCGAACGCCTCGCCGCACCCGAGCGGACCGACCAGCAGGTGGAGAATCGCGACGAGGCGCGACGAATCCGGAGCGCGCTCGGCGATCTCCCCGACGAGCAGCGGCACGTGATCGAGCTCGCGTACTTCGGCGGCTTCACCCACAGCCAGATCGCGGACATGCTCCAGCTGCCCACCGGCACCGTGAAGGGCCGGATGCGCCTCGGCCTCTCCAAGCTGCGGATCTCGCTCGGAGGCCGGACCGGGGTGCTCACATGAGCCTCGATCGCAGCTGTGCGCCCGACGTCGCGGCCTACTCCATCGGCGCCCTCGATGACGCCGAGGCCCGCGCCTTCGCCCATCACCTCGACGACTGCATCGTCTGCCGCGACGAGCTGGTCGCCTTCCAGCAGGTCGCCGACGCGCTTCCGCTCGCCGTCCCCCACGTGCCGCCGCCGCCCCGGCTGCGCCGGCACGTGCTCGCCGGGGTGAGGCGCGACGCCCGCCGCGACGCCGGGGCGGCACGTTCCGCGGCACGCGGGCGCGCGCCCAGGTTCGCCTGGCGGCCGGTCCCGCTGCTGCGCCCGGCCGGCGCGCTGGCCGGCGCCGCGGCGATCGCTCTCGCCGTCGCCGGCGGCGTCGAGCTCGCGCACGGCGGTCAGGGCACCCGGGTCTACCGCGCCGCCGTCGGACACGCCCTCGTGCGCGTGACCGGGGGCCGGGGCGAGCTCGTCGTCAACGACCTGCCCCAGCCGAGCTCCGGTCACATCTACGAGGTGTGGCTGCTCCGCCGCGGGCGCAGGGCGCCTCAGCCGACCTCCGCGCTGTTCGACGTCACGACGCGTGGCGCCGGGAGCGTCGACGTTCCCGGCAACCTCAGCGGCGTCAGCCGGATCATGGTGACCCAGGAGCGGGCCGGCGGAAGCCAGGTGCCGCACGGTCCTCCGGTGATCGTCGCGCCGTTGCGGAGCTCGTGATCCAAACCACCCCGGGCTACGTAGAAGCATCGGGACGCAAACGACCACCGAAAGAGAGCACCATGGGCCTCGAAAACCCCCTTCACATCGTCTTTTTGCTTGTCATCCTGCTGCTCGTGTTCGGCGCCAAGCGGCTGCCCGAGATGGGTCGTGGCCTCGGTTCCGGCATGCGTGGCTTCCGGGACGCCCTCAGCGGTGAGAGCAGCGAGAAGCCGCAGATCCACGCCGCCACGGCGACCCCGGACGAGACCACGGCGACCCCCGCCGATGCGGAGCTCACGCCCGTCGCCTGAGACGGCCGGGGCGGCATAGGATTCCGCCGAGATGACGGTCAGCTGCCTGTACGCGGGGACGGTGCGACACCGTCGCCGTAGGCCGAGCCGCCAGTTCACCTACGGACTGGTGCTCGCCTACCTCGATCTGGAGGAGCTGCCCGACCTGCTCGGCGGGCGCCTCACCCGCCGGTGGCCCGGGCTGCTGCGGGTGCGGCGCCGTGACCTCCTCGGGGATCCCCGCCAGCCGCTCGACACCGCGGTGCGCGACACGGTCCGTCAGGCGACGGGCACCCGCCCCGCCGGCCCGATCCGCGTCCTCACCCAGCCCCGTTCCTTCGGACTCTGTTTCAACCCCGTGAGCTTCTACTACTGCTTCGACGCCACCGGCACCGAGGTCGAGACGATCGTCGCCGAGGTGACCAACACGCCGTGGCGCGAGCGCCACGCCTACGTGCTGGCCGCCGGAGCCGCCGGCGGGCGCCTGCTGCGCGACAGCACCGAGAAGCAGCTCCACGTGTCTCCGCTGATGGGCATGGATCAGCGCTACCGCTTCGCCGCCACCGCTCCGGCGCAGACGTTGTCGCTCCACATCGAGGTCGGCGAGGACGAGCGGCCCGTGTTCGACGCGACCCTGGGGCTGCACCGCCGCGAGCTCACGCGCCCGGCCGTGCGGCGGCTCGCTGTGCGCCATCCCTTCGCCTCGGTCCGCGTCCTCGCGCTGATCTACGCGCAGGCGCTGCGCGCCCGTCTCGCCGGCGCGACCTATCACCCCCATCCCCCCCGCCCCTCCCACGCATGAATCCCGCCGCCGCCCGTCGCATCGTCCATGGCCTGTTCCGCGGGGGCGTCCGCGTCGGAAGCCTCACCGTCGTCGAGCAGGGGCGCCGTCGCACGTTCGGCACCGGAGCTCCCACCGCGACGGTGGAGGTCCTCGACGAGCGCTTCTGGCCACTCATCCTCCGCGGCAGCCGCGGGCTCGCCGACGCCTACGCCGCGGAGATGTGGGACTCGCCGGACCTCGTCGCGGTGATCCGCGTCGCGGCCCGCAACGCGTTCGTGATCGACCGGGTGCGCGACTGGTTCGCCCCGATCCGATGGCCGCTGCAGCAGGCGCGGTCGCTGTCCACGCGCAACACCCGTGGGCGCAGCCGCGCCGGGATCGCGGCGCACTACGACATCGGCAACGACCTGTTCGAGCGGATGCTCGATCCCACGATGATGTACTCGTGCGCCTTCTTCGAGCGCCCCTCGATGTCGCTCGAGGAGGCCTCGATGGCCAAGCTCGAGCGGGTCTGCCAGAAGCTCGCGCTGGGGCCGGAGGACCGCCTGATCGAGATCGGCACCGGCTGGGGCGGGCTGGCCATCCACGCCGCCGCCACTCGCGGCTGCCACGTGACGACGACGACGATCTCCAAGGAGCAGTACGAGCTGGCGGTGGAGCGGGTCCGGGCCGCCGGGCTGAGCGACCGGGTGACCGTGCTGCTCGAGGACTACCGTGACCTGCAGGGTCGCTACGACAAGCTCGTCTCGATCGAGATGATCGAAGCCGTCGGCTGGCAGCACATGGGGACGTTCTTCCGCAAGTGCTCCGACCTGCTCGAGCCCGACGGCTGCATGCTGCTGCAGGCGATCACGATCGACGATCGGGCCTACGAGGTCGAGAAGGCGTCACAGAGCTTCATCAAGACCCACATCTTCCCGGGCGGCTGCCTGCCCTCGCTGGAGGTGATCACGCGGGCGATGGCCAAGCGCACCGACCTGCAGGCGGTGGCCCTGGAGGACATCACCGCCCACTACGTCACGACCCTCCAGGGCTGGCGCGCGAACTTCCGGGCCGCCTCCGCCGAGCTCGAGCAGCGCGGCTACGACCGCCGCTTCCAGCGGCTCTGGGAGCTCTATCTCGCCTACTGCGAGGGCGGCTTCGCCGAGCGCCGGATCTGCGACGTGCAGCTCCTGCTCGCCAAGCCTCACTGGCGCTCCCCCGCCATCAACTCGGTCTCCGGCGCCGAGGCCGCCGCGAGCAGGCGCGCGCGCCGACCCGACGCCCGGACCGCGGCCGCGAGCGTCTCCAGGTCGTAGGCGCCCTGGTGGCGCCGGCGGTTGATGAAGAAGGTGGGCGTTCCCGTGACGCCGCTGGCGTCGGCGCTCGCCACATCCTCGCTCACCCGCTCCCCGTGGGAGTGATTGTGCAGCTCGTCCCACACGCGGTCCATGTCGAGGCCGAGCTCCGTGCCGATCCGCTCGAGGTCCGCGGCGGTGAATGTGCCCGAGTGCGCGAGCAGCCGGTCGTAGGCATCCCAGAAGCGCCCCTGCGCCGCGGCGGCCTCGGCCGCCTCGGCGGCGAGCTGGGCGCTCGGATGCACGTCGGCGAGCGGGAGATGGCGCCAGACGTAGCGCAGCTCGCCCCCGAAGTCGGCGAGCAGCTGACGGATGACCGCCTCGGCCTGCCCGCAGTACGGGCACTCGAAGTCGCCGTACTCGACGAGCGTCACCAGCGCGTCGTCGGGTCCCCGGACGTGATCGCGGGCGGGGTCGACGTCGTCGGAGAGGTCGAGGAGATCCTCGGCGGTGGCGGCCAGCTGGCGGGCCCGCACCCCCGCCGGCAGCAGCCGCACCGCCCGCACGATCCCGAACGCGATCACGGGAGCGATCACGACGGAGGCGAGCACACCGAGCTTCGCCTCGGCCAGGGTGCGGCCCGTGAAGGCGAGGCTCGAGATCAACAGCGAGACGGTGAAGCCGATCCCCGCCACCGCTCCCCCGACGCTCATGATCGGCCAGCTCACCGGCAGGCGCTCCCCGTGCACCCGCGGCCGTGAGGCGAGCCACGAGGCGCCGAGGATGCCGAGCGGCTTGCCGACCACGTAGGCGCTGAGGATCCCGAGCGTCACCGGGGAGCCGACCGCTGCCGAAAGCAGGCCCCCGCTGACGTGGACGCCGGCGTTGGCCAGCGCGAACAGCGGCACGATCACGTAGCCCGTCCACGGATGCAGGCCGTACTGCAGACGCTCGTTGGACGACACGGCGCGCAGCACGCCGAGCCGCGCCGACCGCGCCAGCTCGGGTGTCGGCTGCTCGCGGAAGGACCGGGTGAGGGCGGTCGCCTCCTCGAGCTGCTCGCGCCCCGGCGGGTGCGCGTCGGTGAGCAGGCCGAGCGCGAGCCCGACGATGACGGGATCGACGCCGGACTTCAGCATCGCGACCCACGTCGCGACTCCGAGCACCACCTGGAGCTGACCGCGCCCGGGCAGGGTCGAGCGCTGAACGACGAGCGTGGCCGCGAACAACACCCCCGCCACCGGCAGCGCCACCGGGACGAGGTGGTGGGTGTACGCGGCGGCGATCACGATCAGCGCGCCGAGGTCGTCGAACACGGCGACCGTGAGCAGGAACACCCGCAGCCGGGTGGCCGCCCGCGGCGTGACGAGCGCCAGCGCGCCGAGCACGAAGGCCGTGTCGGTCGACATCGCCGCTCCCCACCCCCCGCCCCCGGGACGGCCGCCGTTCCAGGCCAGGTAGATGCCGACCGGCACCGCCATCCCGCCGGCGGCCGCGAGCATCGGGATCGTCAGCCGGCGCCGCGCTCGCAGCTCGCCGATGTCGAGCTCACGGCGGGCTTCGAGCCCCACGACGAGGAAGAACAGGGTCATCAGGCCCTGGTTGATCCAGTGGCGGAGGTCCTCGGAGACGGCGGCCGACCCCAGCCGAACCGTCAGCCGGGTGTCCCACACCGTCGTGTAGCTGTGGCTGAGGGGTGAGTTGGCCCACACCAGCGCCAGGACCGTCGCCGCGAGCAGGGCCGCGGCGCTTCCGGTCTCCGTGGCGAGGAAGTCACGGACGGGCGTGGCGAGGTTGCGCGCCCAGGCGGTCCGCGGCGCGGACTCCCCATGCCGGTGCGCCCGCCAGGCGGCGAACATCGTCATCCCGCCTTGGCCGTCGCTCATGCGCGCGGGACCATCGGTCGCCTCGGTCGCCCGAGTGGACTCGTCCTGGCGGATGGGCCCACTAGCCGGCGTGGCGGTAGGCGGCGAGTGAGCCGGCCCCGATCACCGCTCCGAGGGTGAGGGGCCAGACGAGCGAGGTCTTCAACAACAGGGCGCCGACGAGCGCGCCCACCAGCATCGCCCCCACCGCCGCGCTGCGGCGCACGGTTCCCTCGCCGGTGCCGCCGAACGGGGGCAGCCCCACCGCCAGGCCGGTGATGGTCATCGTCAGCACCGTCGTGTTGACGTCGGGCACGGCGAAGTTCCGCACCGTCGCGTTGCGCACGCCCATCCCCAGGGCGAGGACGACGACGATCAGATCGCCCACGGCGTTCCCCGCCCGCGGCGAGCTCACCGCGGCGAGGACGGCAGCGATCACGAGTGCGACGATCTCCGCGGTGAGAGCTGCCGAGAGGTGCCGGCGGCGCTGCCCGGCGAGCCGCCGGATGAACACGCCGCCGAGCCCGGCTCCGAATACGAACGCGGCGAGCGCGAGGAACGGGGCGAGCACGGGCAGATGACTCCCTCCCGCCAGGCCGAAGCCGAGGAGCACGATGTTGCCGGTCATGTTGGCCGAGAACACCCGCCCGAGCCCGAGATAGCTGGTGGCGTCGACGAGGCCGGTGGTGAAGGTCAGGGCGAGCAGCGTCCGCGTCAGCGGATGGCGCAGGCTGCCGACGCTCGGGCTGTCGGTCTCAGCGGCCAGGGAGGTGGAAGATGTCAAGCGTCCCGCTCGTCGTGTGGTCATTGGCATTGCCGACCGGGAGGAAGATCCGCCCGCCGACGACGATCGGGCTGTTCCAGTGGCCGGGGCCTGCCGGAAGCGCCGCCAGCTCCCGCCCGCTCGCGGGAACGCGCACGTTCAGCGTGCCGTGGATCTCGTCGTAGACGTAGAGCAGGCCGCCGGCGATCACCGGGCTGGTGCCCGGCGAGGAGTCCTGCCACGCCACCCGCAGACGGCGGCCGCTGAGGGCGTAGGCGGCGGTCCCGGCCCCGTCGGCGACGAACACGAGCGTGTGGCCGCCGTGGGTGTACACCGCGGGCTCGGAGAAGACGTCAGTCGGACCGGGTGCGGCGATCGTCTGCAGCTGCCCGCCCGTGCGGGGGCCGGCCGGGCCGCTCGTGCCGTCGAGCCGCGTGAGGTCGAGCAGGTTCAGCTCACCGGTCTTGCCCCCCTGGACGGCGAGATCGCCGGGGAGCAGCGCCGGCGAGGTGCTGCCGAGGTCGAGGTCATCCCGCGTGAGCATCAGCTGGTTCGAGGGCGTCCAGTTGTGCAGCAGGGTCAGGTGGGACGACAGCTCGAGGACGCTGTCGCTCCAGTTCGTGTGCCCGTTGAAGCTGACCGTCTCGTCCGAAGCGCCGTTGGCGGTGGCGACGAGGATGTCGCCGCTCCTGCCGGGCAGCAGGACGGCGCCGGAGCGTCCCCAGATCGCCGAGTCGCTGTAGGAACAGTCCCGGGGGTTCATGAGGTGCTTCACGTTCGAGCACAGCGAGTTGAACACGGCCTCGATCCGTCCGGTGGCGCGGTCGATCTTCACGACATGGCCCTGGTAGGGCGGGATGTCGCCGTCGTAGCCGTCGGTGACGACGATCAGCGCGGCGCCGTCGACGGTCGGCGGGGAGGCGATCTTCTCGTGGCTCGCCAGCAACGTCACCCGTACCGGCCAGCGGCCACCCACCTGCCGGCCGGTGCTCACCGACAGCTTGTGGATGAAGCCGTCGGGGCTCGCGGCGTACACGTAGCGCCGATCGGGGTCGGCCGTCGGGGTGGCGGTGGTGATCTGGGGCGTGCCCTCCAGCGAGCTCAGATCCGGCGGCCGGAACTCCCACAGGCGGGCGCCGGTCTGAGCGTCGAGCGCGAGCGTGATCCCGTAGCTGGTGGTGAGGATGACAACGTCGCGGCGGCGCCCGTTCACGCGCACCGCATGCAGCTCGATCGCCGAGGAGTCCGCGACCCCGGGAAGCCCGACGACCCGGCGCGTGAGCGAGTGGAGGTTCGCCGCGGTGATGCCGGTGTCAGCCGGTCCGGTGCCGGAACGCTGCGCGGTGAAGTCGAACTGCGGCCAGTCCCCCGACAGGGCGTTCGCTCCGGGGTGGCCCCCGGGCGCCACCGTGCCGGCCGCCACCGTGCCGGCCCGGGCGCTCGCGCCGGCGGCGCGCGGGTGCGAGACCGTCGCCTGACTGCCGCAGGCGCCGAGCGTGACCGCCGCGAGGACGGCGACGACGGCGCCGCGCGGCCTCACCGCGTGACCCGGATCGGGGCGATCGCGTCGACCGACGAGGCGATCTGATGGATCGCCGCGGTGACCGCGGGGCCGACGGGCGCCGGCACCTGGGAGGCCACGCCGCTCGCCGCCCCGGCCGCCTGATCGACGACCGTGGGAGCGGGGGCGCCGCCGCCGGCGCCGGAGCGGCCCGGGCCGCCCGAGCCGCCAGAGCGGCCCGAGCCGCCAGAGCCGCCAGAGGACCCGCCGGTGCCGGAGCCGTCGCCCCGATGCGGGTTGGCGGCGCGACCCGAGCCGTGACCGGAGCCGGTCGCCGAGCCGCCGCGCGTCCCACCAGCGCCGCTCACGCGTGAGGAACCGCCCGCGGCGGGAGCGACCGCGCGATCGTGCCCGGCGGGGCGTGCCGCCCCGGTGCCGAGGGAGGCGATCGCCGCCGCCACGCCGTTCGCGGTGCCCGGGATGATCCGGGTCAACGAGCCCATCGGCGGCGCCGGTCCCGACACCGCCTGGCCGAGGGCGTCGAAACGGGAGAAGCCGCCGGCGAAGGCGAGCACCGCGACCGCACACGCGACCGCGCCGGGGACGAGCAGGGCCGCTCCGGAAGCACCGAACAGCTGCCGCATCCACGCCCGGGCCAGACTCATCGCTGCGCGCCATGGTAGCTCCGGGCGCGATCGCCGCCGCTCGCATCACAATGGCCGCTGATGCGGCGCTTCTCCATCGCCCGGTCGCTGCGCCTGGCGCTCGTGGGGCTCACGCTCCTGCTCGCGCTCGTGGCCGCCCTCGGCGTCGCCAGCCTCTACGGCGCGCGCCAGCGCTACGAGACCACGCTCGCGCACTCCTCGGAGCTGGCCACCGCCGCCGCCAATCTCGTCTCCGCCGGCGTCGCGGAGGTGGAGGTGTGGCGGGATGTGACCGGCCGCGGAGCCGCGGCGTCGCGGCGCCGGGTCGCCGCGGAGTACGCCTCCGCCGCCGCGGTCGCCCGCAGCCTTGCCCGCGGCGATCCGCCCAGCCTGCGGCTCGTGCTCGCCGAGATCGCCGATCAGGCGACGGCGCGAAGCCTCGTCGCCCGACCGCCGCCGGGCGCCAGCGACGCGGAACCGGCGCTGCAGCGGGCGCGGCGGGCCGCCGCGGCGCTGCAGCAGCGCCAGCTCGTGCGTGAGGATCGGGCGCGGACGCTCGCGCGGGCAAGCTCTCGCCGGGCCGTCGTGCTCGTGGCGGTGGCCGGACTGCTGGCCCTGCTCGGGGCGCTCGCCCTGATCACGGCGCTGGTGGCGAACATGCGGCGTCCACTCGACGCCCTCGTCGCCGCGACCCGCGACCTCGCCGCAGGCGAGCTCGATCGCCGCGTGCGCCCCGACGGTCCCCGCGAGCTGCAGGCGCTCGGCACCGCGTTCAACGCCATGGGAGACGACCTCGCCGAGGCGCGCCAGCGGCTCGAGCGCCAGCGCCGGCGACTCGCGGTGACGATCGAGAGCCTCGGTGACGCCCTGCTCGTCACCGCCCCCGGATCCAGCGAGATCGCCACCGTCAACCCACGGGCCACGGAGCTCGTTCCCGAGCTCCCCGTGGGCGGGCGAGCCGACGCCCCGGAGAGCCCCCTGCCTCCCCTCGAGCAGGCCCTCACCGGCGAGCACGTCATCGAGCACCGGGGCCGGACGCTGGCGATCACCGCGGCGGCGTTGGGCGAGACCGCCGACGGCATCGTGTGGACGGTGCGGGACATCTCCGAGCGGGCGCGGCTCGAGCGGGCCAAGAGCGACTTCGTGGCCACCGCCTCCCACGAGCTGCGCAGCCCGCTCACCTCGATCAAGGGCTTCGTCGAGCTGCTGGCCAATCAGTCACAGGGGATGACCGCCCGGCAGCGCGAGTTCGTCGACATCATCCTGCGCTCGAGCGACCGGCTCGTCCAGCTCGTCAACGACCTCCTCGACGTGGCGAGGATCGAGGCCGACAGCGTCGAGATCGATCGCCGCGCGATCGATGTGGCGGAGGCGATCGGGGAGGTGGCCGAGCTGATGGGGCCACAACTCCACGAGAAGCGCCAGCACCTGGAGCTGAGCCTGTCTCCCAATCTCCCCCACGCGGTGGCCGACGCCGCCCGGGTGAGGCAGATCGTCGCCAACCTCCTCACCAACGCCCACCTGTACACCCCGGAGGGCGGCCACATCCGAATCTCGGCCCAACGCGAGCACGCCTGGGTGGACATCGTCGTCTCCGACACCGGCATCGGCATGAGCGAGGAGGAGCTCAACCACGCGTTCGAGCGGTTCTTCCGCGGCCGCGGCGGTGGCCGCAGGGAGCCCGGCACCGGCCTCGGGCTCTCGATCGTCAAGTCGCTCGTCGAGATGCACGGGGGCGAGATCGACGTCGAGTCGGCGCCCGGCCACGGCACGACTTTCCGCGTCAGGCTTCCCGCCGTCGCCCAACCCGCGCTCGAACGGCCGCTCGACGCCATTCGCGGCCGCCGCGTGCTGATCGTCGACGACGAGCCCGACGTGGCCCGGCTGATCGCCGACCAGCTCGCGCCCCTCGACGTGACGGTGAGCGTGGCCGCCAGCGGCGAGGACGCGCTCGCGCGGCTGCGCGCGGAGCGCTTCGACGCGGTGACGCTCGATGTGGCGATGCCCGGACTCGACGGTTTCGCCGTCCTGCGGCGGCTGCGCGAGGACCCCGACCTGCGTGCCCTGCCGGTCGTCTTCGTGTCGGTCTCCCACACGCAGCGCGAGCTGGCCGGCGAATGGGTGGTGGGGAAGCCGATCGATCCCGACGAGCTGCGCAGCGTGCTCGACGCCGCTGTCCACGCGGGACGCACCCGCGTCCTGGTGGTCGGACGCGACCAGCTGCGCACGGAGCTCGCGCCGGCGCTCGAGGCGATGGGCATCGAGCACGAATGGATGCTCAGCGGCGCCGCGGCGGCGCGCGCCTGCGAGGAGCGTCGCTTCGAGGTGGCGCTGATCGACACCGGCCTGCGCAACCCACAGGCCGTCCTGCAGGCCCTGGACCTCCGCGGCCGGCGCGTGCGGCGGGCGGTGATCCTGGTGGCCGACGCCTCGTCCCCTCCCTCGGCCGGGCTGCTGCGGCTCGGCTTGGACGTCGTCCCCGTCCACGCCGCCCTCGACGCGCTGCTGGCCGCGCTCGGCCGTGACGAGGGGGGCTCGGCGGTTCCCCAGCGGCGGGATGAAACCGCGCCCTCCGGCCGGTAGCCTGGACCCGCGATGGCGCTGATGCACACCGCCGAGATGGCGCGGGAGATCGAGCGGCTGCGCGCGGAGCTGTCGCAACGCGAGCAGGACGCCGCGGACAAGGAGCGTCAGCTCGAGCGGTATGCCGCCGACCTGCGGGAGACCTTCAAGCAGGAGCGCGCTCACGCCCAGGAGCTGCAGCGCTCCTACATGGCGACGGTCCGCGCGCTGTCGAACGCCGTCGAGGCGCGCGACGCCTACACCGGTAAGCACGCCGAGCGAGTCACCGCCTACGCGGTGGAGGTGGCGAGCGCGATGTCGCGGTCGCTCGCCGGGGACCCGGCGACGGAGTTCGGCTTCCTCCTCCACGACATCGGCAAGGTGGCGATCCCGGACGCCATCCTCTACAAGCCGGGCCGCCTTACCGAGCAGGAGCGGGCGCTGATGCGCCGGCACCCCGTCATCGGCGCCCAGATCATCGGGGGGATCGACTTCCTGGAGGCGGCGGCCGAGGTCGTGCGCTCACACCACGAGCGCTGGGATGGCAACGGCTATCCGGACGGTCTCGCCGGGGACGAGATCCCGCTTGCCGCGCGGGTGTTCGCCCTCGCCGACGTGTTCGACGCCATCACCACCGTGCGTCCCTACCGTCCCGCGTCCCCCCTCCCCGAGGCTCGGCAGATGATCATCGCCGCCGCGGGCAGCCACTTCGATCCCGCGGTCGTAGAGGCCTTCGCGTCGATTCCCGACGCCCGGCTGCGCGAGATCTCGGAGCAGCGGTGAGCCACGGTGTCCTCGTCGTCGACGACGATCCCTTCATCCGCAAGCTCATCGCGACGACGTTGGAGGACGTCTCGAGCTTTCAGCTGCACGAGGCCGAGGACGGCGCGCACGCGCTGGAGGTGGCGAGGCGCGAGCGGCCGTCGCTGGTGTTCCTCGACGTCGACATGCCGGGGCTCGACGGCATCGCCACCTGTGAGCGGCTGCGTGCCGCCCCGCTGAGCGACGGGATGACGATCGTCATGCTGACCGCCGCCCACGACGACTCGGTCGCCCGCCGCGCCGAGGCGGCCGGGGCCGATCTGTTCCTCACCAAGCCGTTCAGCCCGCTCGAGCTGCTGCGGCTCGTGGACGAGCTCTCCGCCCGCGGATGACCGCGGCGTTCACGTGGCGCGACGGCGAGCGCCTGATCGTGTTCGGGCGCGGCAGCGCCGGCTCGGCGCCCGACACCCTGGGCTCCGGCTACGCACTGCTCACGACGCCCCGGGCGATCGACGCCGCGCCCCATCTGGCGGCGGCAGCGGCCGCGGTGCACGAGGTCGGTCCCGGGCATGTCGACGAGCTGGCGGCGGAGCTGCGGGCCGAGGTCGAGGCCGAGCGGCTCGTCGCGCTCGGCGGCGGACGCGTGATCGACACCGCCAAGGCGCTCGTGGCGGCCGGGGCGGGCGGGGCGAAGTCGCTGGCGGCGATCCCCACCACGCTGTCGGGAGCCGAGATGACCTCGGTGCACCGTCACGCCACCGGGGTGCCGATGGAGACCCCCCGGGTGCGACCCGGCACGGTGATCAACGACCCCGCGCTGAGCGCCTCGCAGCCGGCCGCCGGCCTCGCCGCGAGCGCCGCCAACGCCCTCGGCCACGCCGCCGAGGGACCGCTCACCTCCCTGCGCAGCCCGGTGACGACGCTCGCCGGGCACGAGGCCGCCCGCCGCCTGCGGGCGGCGTTCGCCGGCGATCTCGACGCGCCGGGGACCCGGGACGAGCTCGCGCTCGCCGCCCTGCTGGCCGGCTACGTGATCGGGTCGACGTGGTACGGCCTGCACCACGTCGTGGCGCAGACCGTCGCGCGGCTGACACCGGTCGGGCACGGCGGCGCCAACGCGATCATGCTTCCGGTGTCGCTCGGCGCGCTGCGCCGGCGCTTCCCGCGTGAGCTGGACGCCCTCGATCACGCGCTCGGGACGCCGGCGGAGGAGTTCGCGGTGACGCTCCGCGACGGGACAGGCGTGAGCCGGCTGCGAGACGGCGGGGTCACCGAGGAGCAGCTCGATCAGTGCGCCGAGGCCGCCGCCGGCCGTCCCGAGCTGCAGATGACGCCTCCGGCGCCGGACCGCACGGAGCTGTGGGAGCTGTTCGCCGCCGCGTGGTGAGCGGGCGTCGCCGCTAGGAGATCTTCAGCAGGATGACCGTGTTCACCACGAACACCACGGCGAAGCCGATCGTCCAGCGGTTGAGGTTGCGCTCGACGAGCGAGCCTCCCCCGAACGGTCCCTGGCCGGTGCCGACGCCGAAGGCGCCGGAGAGCCCGGTGTCCTTCCCCGAGTGCATGAGGATCAGGAAGATCAGCCCAAAGCTGAGCAGGACCTGGACGACGTCGAGAACCGTGACCATCTCGCGATGGGATGGTAGCTATTCGTCTGCGCGCGGGTCACTGACACCAGAGCCCGCCTGCCCGCCGGCCGGGCGGACCGCCGGCTCGGAGAGCACCGGCAGGGGGTGCGGCTCGCGTCCGGCGGCCTCCTTGGCCGCCGCCTCCGCCTCGGCCTCGGTGCGGCGACGAGCCAGCCGTTCGGTGGCGCGGTCGAGCGACTTGAGGATCTCGATCGCCTCCGCCCGCAGGCCCTGGTCGACGGTGCGGAAATCGGGGTCCGAGAGCTTGCCGGTGAGATGGTCGAGCTCGGCGTCTCGGATCTCCCGGTACTTGGCGTCACGGACCGCCTCGAGCTCGGCCACCTCCTGCTCGGCCCCGGCCACCCTGACCGCCTCGGAATCGGAGATCCGGCGGCGGCGCCGCAGCGGCATGGTGACGAACGTCGCCACCACGACGAGGATGAGGAGGACGAGGAGGAACTGCACGGCGCCTCAGGCCAGCTCGCGGGCCAGCCGCGCCGAATAGGTGGCGGCGCTGCGCCGGCGCACGAGCACCGGGATCGGCCACAGTGCGATGAATCCGCCGAACGCGATCACGATCGCACCGATCCACAGCCAGCTGACGAGCGGCGAGATGATGAACAGGAAGTCCACCGGCCACGGATGGTTGACGTAGCGGTCGGTCAACCCGACGATCGCCCGGGCCCGGTAGGCGGCGACGAAGTCCTGGACCTTCGGACTGCTCGCCTGGGCCGGGGTGAGGCTCTGCATGAACTTCTCGAACACCCGATCGCCGCGGTTGATCGAGCTCTGGAGCGGCTGCAGGGTCGGATCGCCGACGGCCCAGATGTCCTGCTTGAGACCGGCGTCGAGGCCGATGTTCGAGTCGGCGTTGCCGTTGAAGGCCTCGGAGATGGGGCCCGAGGTGCCATTGAAGCCGGTGGGATAGAAGCCGCGCGAGGTCCGCAGCGTCTCCATGTAGTGCCCGCCGTGGTAGACGGCGAGCACGGCGCCGAACGACAGCTTCGCCGAGGTCGCCCGCGCGGTCGGCCGTACGTAGCGAATCGTGTATCCGTCGACGACCGCGCTCTGGCCCGGCTTGAGGCTGACGTTGCGCGAGTGCTGGAAGGAGGAGGAGCCGGCGACGCCGATGAGCAGCAGCGCCACACCGGCGTGGGCGATGTAGCCCCCGTAGCGGCGCCGGTTGCGCCTCACGAGCGAGACGAACGCCACCGGCCAGACCTCGCGGGAGACCGCCCGGCGGGCGCTCGTGCCGCGGAACAGCTCCTGGGCCACGCCCGCGAGCACGAACGCGCCGAGGATGAACATGATCAGCGCGAACGGCCGCGTGGCGGCATCGGTGAAGCTCAGGACGAGGGCGAGCGTGATCACGGCGATCCCCACCGGGAAGGTGAAGTTCCGTCTCAGGTTGGCCACCGTGACGCGCCGCCAGGCGATCAGCGGCCCGATCCCGGACAGCAGCACGAGGATCAGCGCGAGCGGCACGACGAACGGCTTGAACGCCGGCGGCCCGACCGACACCTTGGTGCCGGTGATCGCCTGCGAGATGAGCGGGAAGAAGGTGACCCAGAAGATCACGAAGACCATCGCCACCAGCACGAGGTTCTGGAACAGGAACACGGCCTCGCGCGACAGCAGCGAGTCGATCTGGTGATCGGAGCGCAGCGCCGCCCGCCGGGTGGTGACGAGATAGACGGCGCCGATCACCATGATCCCCAGCAGGACCACGAACGGCACTCCCAGCGTCGAGGCCCCGAAGGCGTGGATCGAGTCGAGCACGCCGGAGCGGACGAGGAACGTGCCGAGGATCGACAGGATCCCGGAGAGCAGGATCAGGGATGCGTTCCAAACCTTCAGCATCCCGCGCTTCTCCTGGATCATGATCGAGTGGATGAACGCCGTCGTGCACAGCCACGGCATCAGCGCCGCGTTCTCGACGGCATCCCAGCCCCAGTAGCCGCCCCAGCCGAGCTCGGTGTAGGACCAGCGGGCCCCGAGGACGATCCCGATCCCGAGGAACAGCCACGCGGCGAGCGCGAAACGGCGGGTGACGAGGATCCACTCCGAGTTCAGCCGCCCGGTGACGAGGGCCCCGACCGCGAACGCGAACGGGATCGTCAGCAGCGTGTAGCCGGAGTACAGCATCGGCGGGTGGATCATCATGCTGCCGTGCAGGAGCAGCGGATCGAGGCCCGCGCCCTGTAGCGGCGGGTTCGCGGTGGTCGCGAACGGGTTCGCGTAGAAGATCATCAGCATCGTGAAGAACGCCCCGAAGCCGAGCAGCACGGCCGTCGCGTAGGGGGCGATCTCCCTCACCCGGCGCCGGGTGAGGAACAGCACGAGGCTCGACCAGCCGGAGAGCAGGAACACCCACAGCAACAGGGATCCCTCCTGCGAGGACCACGGCGCGGCCGCCTTGTAGAACGTCGGGGTGGTGGTGGAGGAATGCGCCGCGACGACGTTGTAGGCGAAGTCGTTGCGCAGGAAGGCCGACTCCAGGATCGCGAACGCGCCCGCGGCGAGCAGGAACATCGCGTAGACCGAGCGGCGGCCGGAGTCGACCCACTCGCGGTTGCGCGTGCGCGCCCCATACAGGGAGGCGCCGATTCCGTAGAGCGCCGTGAGCAGCGCCAGGATGAGCAGCGCGCGGCCGATCAGCGCCATCGCCCGACCTCCTCCCTGCTCACTCGCCGCTGCCGGGGGCGATCGTCGCGGAGCGCTTCGGCGGGGCGACCTGGTACTTCGAGGGGCACTTCGTGGTGAGCGAGGAGTTCTCGCCCACGAACGTCGTCGAGCCCGGCTTGGACTCCTCCACGTTGACGAGCACGCCTCGGCCGGCGGCGAACGGGTCGGGCACGACGCCGGTGTAGCGCACGGTGACCGATTCGTCGAGCTTCGGGTCGCGCACGCGGAAGACGAGCACGTCGCCCTCCTGCCGATAGCCCTTGAGCACCGTTCCGGCCAGGATGTACGTCTGCTCCGGCTGGGCGCGTTTGAGCAGCTGGCTGACCGTGAGCTCGTCGCGGCCGGCGCTGAAGCTCGTCCAGATCAACGCCGAGGCGAGAAGCAGCGCGGCCGTCAGCGCCACGGTCATGCGGATCGTCCGCTTCCGTCTCGGATCCATGCGGTGATCAGTTTCTCACAGTGAAGCCCTCGGCCACGCCGCCGGGGTTCTCTCCGAACCAGGACTCCGGTGTCTCCCACCGTTTACGGCCGCCGGCGTTAGCAGGAGGTTAATCGGCAGGAAAAATCGGGCCCAAGGCGAAACCAGGGCCATCCGCGGCCGTTACTCCTCATGAACGTGCTTGTCAGAAACACACGAGGCGAGAAGGGCACCCGCCGCCGCGCTGGGAGCTTCCGGGATCGCCACTCCGCCGCTCCGGCGGCATCCACGGCCGATTCCCCGGCGGAGACGGCAACGCACGGCGCCGAACCCGCCCCCCGCGACGACGCCACACCCGCCCGCCGCCGCCAGCACGGCCCGGTCGAGGACAACGCGCTCTACAGCTGCCACTGCGGCTTCGTGTTCGAGGCCGCGGTGTCGACGACCGTCGCCTGTCCGCACTGCGGCGACGGCCAAGCCTGGTAGGGAACCTTCGGTTCCTTGAGAGAATCGCCCTGGGGGCGATTCTCCGGGGTAGCCGTCGTCCCTGAACGGGCGGGCGCTTCGGTTGTGAGCGGGAGGCTCTGGCAGATTCAGGACGGTATGCGTCCAGGATCTGCCAAACCCCCCCGATCCCTACTTCAACAGGTCACGCCCGGCCGAGGTGACCGACTTGGTCACGTCCCGGAGGAACTTCGCCTGGGCCGAGGCGAGATTCGAGATCCACTCGATGTCGCTTGACCCGGGACCCCGCTCGATTCCCTTGGCGATCGCCTTGAGCGCCTTCTCGTAGTTGGTCAGGGTCGACTCGCCCGCCTCACGGCCGGCCTCGATGATGCGCTCGTTGAGGCGGCGAACCCGCTGGGAGAGCTGCTCCAGACGCTCCTCGCCGGCGGCCGCGGCGCGGGAAGCGGAGCGCTTCGCGCCTGACGCCGAGCCGGCGCCGGATGCCCGGGATGACGAGCGCGACGAAGAGCCGGCCGAGCGGGACTTGCCGCCTGATTTGGCGCCGGACTTGGCGCTGCTCGCCCGGGTCGATCGCGTTCCGGAGCTTCGCGTGCTCTTCGCCGCCGTCTTCGCGCCGGAGGCCCGGGTCGAGCCGCTCTTCGTGGAGGCCGCCTTCTTCGCCGTGCCCCCCTTCGGGCTCTTGGACGTCGAGGCGGAGGAAGACGGTGACGATGTGCTCTGGGAAGAGGCCGGACGCTTTGCGGGTGGCATCGATGCTCCTGGGGGCGGGGTCTTTCGCGCAACCCTACACCGGTGCGAGAATCAGCGGACGTCAACCGAGAGGGAAGGGAACGCCACATGCACGGAAAGGGTCGCCTCGCCGCGAGGCGCCTGACAGCACTCGCACTGGGAATCGCCGCTGCGGCGACGGTCGCCACGGCGACGGCCGGCTGTGGATCGAGCACATTGGATCCCGTCGCCACCGCGGCGACGATCTCCAACGCCGCCGCCGGTTACCGGATGAGTCTCGACATGAAGATCGCCAGCGCCTCCCTGCCGGGCGGAGCGATCACCACCACCGGCACCGGGAGCTTCACGCCCGCCGCCCGCACGGGGCAGCTCACCCTCGCCATGAACCTCGGCTCGTTCCCCGGGGTGACCAAGGCCCTCGGGGGCTCCACGCTGAGCATGCGCGAGCTGCTCGACGGCGACGTCATCTACATCAAGCTCCCCCAGGCGATCGCCGGGCGTCTCTCCGGCGGCCGGCCGTGGCTCGCGATGAACCTCGCCAAGGCCGCCGCCGCGCAGGGCATCCCCGGACTGTCCTCGCTGCTCGACAACCCGACCCAGAGCAACCCGGCGCAGCTGCTCCAGTACCTGAAGGCGACCTCGGGCGGCGTGAAGAAGGTGGGGACCGCCACGATCGATGGCCGCGCCACCACCGAGTACCACGCGACGATCGACCTCTCCAAGGTCCCCGGGGTCGTTCCCGCGGCTCAGCGCAGCTCCGTACGGCAGGGGATCGCCGCGATCGAGCAGATGACCAAGGTGACGCGCATCCCCGTCGACGTATGGATCGACTCCCGGCACCTCGTGCGGCGGATGATGATGCAGTTCACCGAGCACATCCCCAGCACCAGTGGGACCTTGAGCCTGGCGATGACGCTCGACATCCCCAGCTACGGGCGCCAGCCGACGCCGGCGTTCCCGCCCGCCAGCCAGGTGACGAGCGCCAATTCGCTGCTCGGGTCCGCCGGTTCCGGGGCGACCGGCGCCTGAGGCATCCGCCATGTCCGAGCAGATCGTCTACGTCTCGCGGCTCACCCACCTGCCGCTGGTCGGCGCCGACGGCGCTGACGTGGGGCACGTGGCCGACGTCGTGCTCGGGTTCGGTGGACGGCCGCCGCGGGTCAACGGGTTCGTGATCGCCACGGGGCGCCGGCGCTTCTTCGTCGGCGCCCCGCGGATCAGCGAGATCTCCGGCACCGGGGTCCGGCTGCGGAGGGGGTCGGTCAACCTGCGCCAGTTCCAGCTGCGGGAAGGGGAGCGGCTGGTGGTGGGTGAGATGTTCGGCCGCCCGCTTCGTGGGCGGCGCGTGGTCGACATCGGGATCGCGCCCGGACCCGAGTCGTTCTCGTGGGAGGTCGCCACCGTCGCGGTCGGCGGGCGACGCGTGCCCGGCCTGCGCCGAGCGCCGGAGGTGCTCGACTGGAGCGAGGCCGGCGAGCTGTTCGTCGACGAGCATCCGCTCGACCGCCAGGCCGCCGCGCTCGGGGGCCTGCACCCGATCGACATGGCGGAGTCGCTGCGGCGGATGCCGCTCTCCCGCCGGCGCCGCCTGGCCGAGGCGCTCGAGGACGAGCGCCTCGCGGACCTCCTGGAGGAGCTGCCCGAGGACGAGCAGGTCCGTCTGATCGAGGGGCTCGACCGTGAGCGGCTCGGCCGCGTGCTCGACGAGATGGAGGCCGACGACGCCGCCGACCTGCTCGGCGAGTTCGCGCCCAGTCTGCAGGCCGAGCTGCTCGGGGCGATGGACCCCGAAGAGGCCGAGCCGGTTCGTCGCCTGCTCTCCTACGAGCCGGACACGGCCGGCGGGCTGATGACGCCCGAGCCGATCATCCTCGCCCCCACGACGACCGTGGCCGAGGCGCTCGCCCGCGTGCGCGATCCGGACCTCCCGGTCCCGATCGCCGCCCAGGTGTTCGTCTGCCAGCCGCCGCTGGAGACCCCGACCGGCCGCTTTCTTGGCGTCGTCGGGGTCCAGCGGCTGCTCCGCGAGGCTCCGAGCAAGCCGCTGGCGCGCTGCATCGATGAGGAGTGGGAGCCCGTCTCGGCCGGCATCAGCGACCGCGAGGTGGCAGGTCGCCTCGCCGCCTACGACGTCGTGGCGCTCCCGGTCACCGACGACTCCGGCCGACTGGTCGGCGCGGTCACGATCGACGACGTCCTGGACCGGATGCTGCCGGCCGACTGGCGCATCACTCACACTTAGACGATGGCCAGGCACGACGATCTCGGCAGCCCGCGCGGCACCCCCGGTGGGCCGGTGTACGACCCGGACGCCTTCGCGCGGATGGCCGAGCGGCTCGCCCGCTTCCTCGGGACGGGCCGCTACCTGGCCTTCCAGACGATCATCGTCATCGTCTGGATCGGGCTCAATGCCGCCGACTGGGCGCTGCGCTGGGACAAGTACCCGTTCATCCTGCTCAACCTGGCGTTCTCGACGCAGGCCGCGTACGCCGCGCCGCTGATCCTGCTCGCCCAGAATCGCCAGACCGACCGCGAGAAGGCCGAGATCGAGCGCGACCGGGAGGTCAACGCCCGCTCACTGGCCGAGACCGAGTTCCTCGCCCGGGAGATGGCGGCGATCCGGCTGATGCTTGACCAGAAGGCCGACCGTGACGACATCAACGAGCCGCTCGAGCGACTCGTGAGGGCTCTCGAGCAGGTCCCCGGGGTCGAGCTGACGGACGGTGCGCCCGACCCGCACGCCCGGCGCGATGAGCTCGAGGGGCTCGAGTCGCCCGGTTAGCGCGTCGGCCGGACCATCTGGAACAGCTCGCGGACGACCGCGTAGTCGCTGGGGCCGCCGCAGCGGGCGACGGGCGCCAGGGCGGCGGTGTCAACGCCCTCCTCGCCGATGAACCGCTCGTCGAGGTGGATGCCGACGACCTGTCCGATCACCAGGTGCTGATCGCATGGCTGACCATCGATGTCGCGCAGCTCCATGTGGTGGACGACGCGGCACTCCATCGCGCACGGGCTCTCCGCCACCCGGGGCACGTCGACGATCCGTGACTCCGCCGGCGTGAGCCCGGCCCGGGCGAACTCGCTCTCCCCCCGCGGGAGGGGCGCCGAGGTCGCGTTCATCGCCTCCCGCAGCTCCCAGGTGACGAGGTTCCACACGAACTCGCGCAGCTCGCCGGCGAACGTCGCGGAGTCCTTGGCGCCGCTGCTGGAGAAGGCGAGCATCGCCGGCCCCTCCCCGATCGCGTTGAAGAAGCTGTACGGCGCCAGGTTGACGGCGCCGTCCGCGCCGCGGGTGGAGACCCAGCCGATCGGCCGCGGGGCGACGAGCGACTTGAACGGGTCATGGGGCAGCAGCGAGCGGTCGCGCTCGCCCGGCTCGTAGAAGACCATGAGCGGCCGCCGGCGGCGATCAGATCTCGCCGAACACGCCGCTGAGCGTCCGGCCCATCAGCGCGAGCGCGTCGAGGTCGCTGACGTCGGGCAGCGAGGTGGTGATCCCCTCCAGCCCCGCGTCCTTCAGCTTCGTCGCCGCTTCGCCGACGGTGTCGGGATCGCCCACCACCATCTGCGCCAGGCGCTCGGCCGGGAAGCCCGCCTCCTTGAGCGCGGCCGCCTTGCGCTGCGCCGCCTCGTGCGTGTCGGCGAGCACGAACATGCCCATGCCGGTCTTGGTGATCTCGCTCGGGTCGCGTCCGACGTCCTCGCAGTGGCGCTCGAGCACGCCGATCAGATGGCGGACCCGCTCGGCATCGCCGAACAGGTTGCAGCCGTCGGCGTACTTGGCGACGAACCGCAGCGTCTTGCGCTCACCGGAGCCGCCGATGAGGATCGGGATGTCCCCGCGCAGCGGCTTGGGGTTGTTGTACGCCTGATCGACGTGGAAGTGCGTCCCGGAGAAGCTCGTCCGCTCCTGGGTGAACATCCCGCGCACGATCTGCAGCGTCTCCTCGAGCATCTCGAAGCGCGTCTTCAGCGGCGGGAAGTCGAAGCCGTAGGCGCGGTGCTCGTTCTCGAACCACGCTGCGCCGATGCCCAGCCACGCCCGCCCGCCGGAGACGATGTCGAGCGTCGTGGTGATCTTGGCCAGCAGGGCGGGGTTGCGGTAGGTGACGCCGCCGACGAGCGTGCCGAGCGTCGCCTTCGTCGTGCGCGCCGCGAGCGCGGTGAGCATCGTGTTGCCGTCGAACATCCAGTTCTCCTCCGGACCGACCACCGGAATCTGGTGGAGGTGGTCCATCAGTGAGATGGAGCTGAAGCCGGAGGACTCGGCGGTGGTGGCGATGTCGACGAGGGTGTCGAACACCTTGTCCGGGCTGACGCCCGGGTAATTGAAATTGGGGAGGTGGAGATCGACCGTGATGGGAACGCGCATCTCTTCAACGTACACCCTTGCGTACTCAAGGACGCCCGCGGCAGGGGGCACGAGGGCCGTGGTCGAGCTGGCAGACTGGCGGCCGCGATGGCGCCCCGATTCGCCCCCCTCCTCCTCTCCGTGCTCGTGCTCACGCTCGCCGGCTGCGGCGGCGGGATCCCCCGCATCCTGGCCCCTCCGGCGCGGCACGGGGCTCCCCCCGGCCCGGCCCGGGCGGTCACGATCGGCGGGCCGCGCAGCGCCCCCCCGCTGCCGGCGGGCTTCGTCGGGCTCTCCACCGAGCTCTACTCGCTCGAGTTGCTCACCGGCACCGATCCCGCCGCGATCGACCCCGTGTTCGTCGCCCTCGTGCGCCAGCTCGATCCGCGCCAGCGCCCGGTGCTCCGGCTCGGCGGCGACAGCGCGGACAAGAGCTGGACGCCGATCGGCGGGGAGCCGACGCCACCCTGGGTCAGGTTCACGTTCACCCCGAACTGGCTGGCGGTCACGCGCGCCCTCGCCGCCGAGCTCCGGGCACGGCTGATCGTCGGCATCAACCTCGAGGCGGGCAGCGCGGCGCTGGCCGCCGCCGAGGCGCGGACTGTGCTCTCCGGCCTGGGGCGCAAATCCGTCGAGGCCCTGGAGCTCGGCAACGAACCGGAGCTGTACTCGAGCTTCAACTGGTACCGGACCACCTCCGGCCTGGGGATCAAGGGACGCGCGCCGGACTGGGATCCGGCGCTCTACGCGGCGCAGGTCGCCGCCGTCGCGCGCGCCCTCCCCGGTGTCCCGCTGTCCGGACCGGCGGTCGGCTCGCCGCGCTGGATCGCGCAGCTCGGGACGGTCCTCGCCACTGACCGCACGCTCTCGCCCGTCACCGTCCACGCCTACCCGCTCAAGCGCTGCGGGCCGACGGCACACGTCACCGCCGCCGAGCTGCTCTCCCCCGCGTCCTCCACCGGGCTGGCGGCATCGCTGGTCCCGAGTGTGAAGCTCGCCAAGCGCTATGGGCGTCCGCTACGGCTGGCCGAGACGAACTCCGTCTCGTGCGGTGGGCAGCCGGGCCTCAGCGACACCTTCGCCGCCGCCCTGTGGTCGGTGGACACCCTGTTCGCGCTGGCCGCCGACGGGATCCAGGGGGTCAACCTGCACACCAATCCCAAGGTGACCAACCACCTGTTCACCTTCGTGGAGTCCGATGGGCACTGGACGGGCGTCGTCTACCCGATCTACTACGGCGCGCTGCTGTTCGCCCGCGCGGCGCCCCCCGGTTCGCGGCTGCTCGCCGTCAGCGGCGCCCCCGGCGGAGCGGAGCCGGTGTGGGCCCTGCGCACGCCGCAGGGCGCCCTGCACGTCGTCGCCATCAACAAGTCCGCCACCGCCACGGAGTCGCTGGCGCTGCACCTGCCCGGTGCGCGGGGGCCGGCCACCGTGCAACGACTCACCGCACCGAGCCTCGCCGCGAGCACGGGGGTGACGATCGGCGGACAGAGCTTCGGGAGTGAGACGACGACCGGCGAGCTCACGGGAACGCCCCAGCGCCCGATCGTCCGCGCGCGCGACGGCGCCTACCACCTGATCGTGCCGGCGCACAGCGCGGCGCTGCTCGAGGTGCGCTGATCGAGCGTGACGAGCTCGCAGTCCCATCCTCCAGCACGTAGGTGGCAAGCCCGAACGAGGCGCCGCGGCGTCGGCTCGGCGCTGCTCTCGGCCGTCACCGCGCTCGCCGGGGCCGAGCGCTGCCGCCGGTTGTGGCTGGGCACCACGAACGACAACCTGGATGCGCTGCGGTTCTACCAGCGCCGGGGGATGCGCCTGGCGGCCGTGCACCGCGGCGCGGTCGACCGCGCACGGGAGCTCAAGCCGAGCATCCCGCGTGAGGGGCTCTACGGCATCCCCGTCCACGACGAGCTCGAGCTCGAGCTCCTCCTGTGAGCCCTCGCTCGGTCGCTCACACGCGCTCGAGTGCGTCGGCCAGCGGCACCCCGATCTCTGCCAGCAGCCAGGCGGCCATCCCACAGCCGTCCTGCGCGCGCCCGACGTCGCTGACCACGCGTCGCAGGAGCCCCCGGCGGTGACACAGCGGCTCGGCGATGCGCGCCTCGTTGGCGGCGATCCAGTCCCCCACGGCGAGGAGCGCGAAGCCCGCCTGCGGCGCATCGAGGCCGGTCAGACCGCTCTGGAGCTCGGAGCGCGCGTAGGCGGCGAAGCGGCGACCGGCGAGAGTGTGGGCCTCCTGCACGGCGCCGCCGGTGTCGCCGGCATGCCGTCGTGCCTCCCGTGCCTGCTCGCTCGGCTCCCAGGGCCGCTGGACCGGTCGGCGCTCGGCATCGAGCAGGCGATCGCCGAGCACGGCGCACAGCAGGGCCGACCACGCCAGCGCGCCGGTGAACGACGGATCGGGGGTGAGCTCCCCCCCGGCCGAGGCCAGCCGCTCGGAGTTGCGCACGACGAGCGTCCCGGCGGCGATCATCCCCCAGCCGGCGTGCCGGGCGTCGAGCTCCGCCAATGCCGGCATGACCTGCTCGCCGGCCACCGCCACGAGCGCGGGCATCAGCTCGGGCAAGACGCGCAGGCTGCGCTCCGTGCGCGACACGGCCTCCTCGCGCAGCACGCGCCGAGCGGTCTGGAACGCCGTCGACGGAGAAGGCCCGGCCATCCCGGATCTCGTTACCCAAAGATCCTGTGGGTCACGCGCGGATCGGGGCGGTCGTAAGCTGACGCCGTGACCGATCACTCGCAGCCGCTGCGCGAGGCCGACGCCGACGCCGACCCCGTGCGGCAGTTCGCGGCCTGGTTCGCCGCCGCCGGCGAGGCGGGGATCCGGATCCCCGAGGCGGTCGCCGTCGCCACCGCCGGAGCCGACGGCGCGCCGTCGGTGCGGATGGTGCTGATGAAGGGCTTCGACGAGCACGGCTTTCGCTTCTTCACCAACTACGAGAGCCGCAAGGGCGCCGAGCTCGCAGCCAACCCCCGTGCCGCGCTGCTGTTCTACTGGGATCCGCTCGGGCGTCAGGTGAGGATCGAGGGACCGGTCCGGCGAACCTCCGCGCAGGAGTCCGCGGAGTATGTCCGCAGCCGTCCCCGCGCGAGCCAGATCAGCGCCCTCGCCTCGCCGCAGAGCCAGGTGGTGAGGAGCCGTGACGCGCTCGAGCAACGCGTCGCCAGCCTGAGCGCCGAGCTGGGCGAGGGAGATCCGCCCGTCCCCGATCACTGGGGCGGCTTCCTTCTCGTCCCGGAGCGGTTCGAGTTCTGGCAGAACCGCGACGACCGCCTCCACGACCGGCTGCTCTACACGCCCGTACCGGCCGGCGGCTGGCGGATCGAGCGACTCGCTCCCTAGCGCCGCGGGCCTCCGGTATCCGCCGGCACGTGGTCTTGGCGGATCGTGCCCCGCCGGCGGGACTTATCTGCCAAAGCCTCCCGGGACCGGGTCTCTCAGTACCTGACCAGGACGAGCGTGCCCGAGGCCGCGGCGGCCCCGATCGAGACGACGGCCTTGACCCCCAGCTGGTTGCCGACGGCGTCCGCCAGCAGCGTCCGGCCCTGCGCGGTGAGGTGAAAGCTCAGGTAGGTGAGCTCGTTGGCGCCCATGAACTCGCTGCCCGTGCGGGCGATCGTCGTGCGGCCGACGAGCAGGGTCACCCCGGCGTGGCAAGGCGCCGGGCCACGGCACTCGGCGAGGATCCCCCCGCCGCCGGCACGCACGAAGTCGGTGAGCCCGGTGAGACGGATGGCGCTCGACTGAGTGACGCTGCGCCGTGGCGCGCGGCCCGAGGTGGTGAACGAGATCAGGTTGAGCTCGCTGCCCGTCTTCGCCCCGGAGGCATCGCGCAGCGAGACCGTCACCGCCAGACGGCCGTGCGCCTTCTGCAGCAGCCGGCGCCCGGCCGTGGTCAACGAGAAGTAGACGATCCCGTTGCCCCACGCGGCGAGCCGCTCGCGATTGGTCCGCGCGAGCACGGTGCGTCCGCGGGTGACCGTCGTCTGGATGTGACACGTCGTGTCGACGAAGCAACCGACGGGGACGCCGGCGAGACCATGCTCCGGGACGAACGCGGTGTGCCCGTAGATCGCCAGATGGGACGGCGTCGCCGTCGCCGATGAGGTGCCGAGGACCTGGCCGGTCGAGCCGATCGCCTGCTCGGCGAAATACGGGAACGCGCTGTGGGACACGACGCCGGCGCTCGAGCTCGGGTTCGACAGCGGGCTCAGGGACGTCGCGCTGCTGCCGCCGAAGGCGCGCCAGTACGCGATTCCGCTGACGCCGCTCCAGCTCCCGTCGAGCTTGATAGCGCCGTCAGGCTGCGGCGTGATCGTCACTGCGGGCGTCGTCGGCGGGGGGGCCGCGGTGACGGTGCCGGCGCCCACCGTGGCTCCGTCGACCTCGTCGCTGTCGACGTCCAGCTTCACCCCTCCCCAGGTCTCGTCGTGGCCGCCCTCGTACTGGTGAAGCCGCTGATTGTCGTTCCAGTCGCCACTCGGCACCGAGCCGTCCGCGGTCGTCTGCTCGCCGTTCCAGTCGGCGATCCAGATGTCATCGGGCATCGTGTAGCTCGGGTCGCCGTTGGCGGCGACGAGATCGTGGATGCCGGAGTCCGAGGAGCTGTAGACCCCGGAGAGGTAGCCGAGGGCGTGGAGCTCGTTCGTCCACGCGGACAGGAACGTGAGCACCGTCGTCGTGTGGCTCCCGCCTGTCGAGTACGCCTCCATGTCGTCGTAGATCGGACTGCCCGCCCCGATCCCCACCGCCTCGGCATCGGAGACGGCGTCCTCGGCGGCGGCGGCGCCCTGGGCGGCGGCCTGGCTGGGAGTGATCGCGGCGCAGCCGCACGAGTTGCCGGGGGCCTGCAGCCCGACGTAGGTGGGGATCAGATACCAGCCCTCCGCGACGGCCTGGCTGACGTAGGCGGCGTTCAGGTTCGGCTGCGAGCAGCCCATGTTGGCCCCGCCGATGTACACCCCCACGCCGCGGTAGGTGGAGGCGAGCCAGGCCTGCAGCTGAGCGCTGCTCGGGTCCTCGCAGGTGTCGAAGCCGGTGCCCGCGTAGACGCTGGCCGCCGCCTTGGCGGTCACCGACGAGGATTTCGACGCCGCCCGCGCGGCGTGCGCCATCGCCGGAGGCGAGCTGCCGGCGCTGGTCCCCAGCCGCGGGTCGTGGAGCGTGCGGCGCACCAGGGCGGGATCTCGCCCCCACGTGGCGGTGACGAGCAGACCGTGCTCGAACAGCTGCGCAACCGAGCCATCGGGCCCCTGCGCGCCGCCGGCCGGAAGCCGGGCGCCGGCGACGAGGCCGCCGGACGGCGGGCTGACGAGGATTGCCTCGGTGTGGCCGAGGGCCGCGGCCGGGCAGTCCTCACGCGGGCCGGGGCGGCCGAGGTAGACGGCGTGGCGGTTGAAGCGCACGCACGTGCGCGGGGCGCGCGCGAGGTCGTACACGGGCCAGGAACGCGGGACCTCCAGGCGGAGCCCGCGGTAATCGACCTGCTTCGTGGCGGCGGCCGCCGCCGTTCCCGCCCACGCCAGCGCCACCCCGGCGGCGAGCAGGAGCGCGATCATGCGGACGATGATGAGCTGGGTCAGCTGGCGCATCACTCTTGGCCCGTAACCACTGGCGCGCGGTGAAGTAGCGAACGCGGGCACGCTCGGCGGCCCGCTCACACGCATGATCGGCGATCGCCCTCGGCCCGCGCGAGGGGTGCACGGGATCCTGCGCTCACGCCCCCGGGGCGGCCTACTGGGGGCGGCGCGGCGGACGGGGACGTCCGCCGATGCGGCGGGCGGCGCCGGAGCGATGGCCCCGCTGCGCCGGGCCCTGTCCCTCCGGTCGGTGCTGCTCGAGCGGCGGCACGGCGAGCTCCCGACCGGTCCGGGAGGGGCGCGGCGCGCGATCGTCGCGATCGCTCGAGCCGGGCGGGGCGCTCCGCACGGCTCGTCGCTGGCGGTCCTCGCTCAGCCCCACCTCGTAGAACAGCAGCGATACCGCGGCCACGCCGCCGAGGGAGACGAGCACGATCCCGATCACCTCCCCCGTGGTCCCCGCGATCGATGCCGAGCAGGCGACGCCGGCCACCATCGCCGCCACCGCCGACCCGTACGTCTTCACGCGATCCCGTGAGTTCACGGGGTGAACCTACCCCGCTCGAGGTCGTTGCGGGGCGGCGTCAAGCGGACGGGGCGCGGGCGCTGAGGCCGCCGACCGCCGGCACGAGCGCGCCCGCGATCAGCTCGATCATCGCCAGGTCGGTATGCACGAGATGCTGGAGATAGACGCGCTCGACCCCGGCGGCGGCATATTCGCCGAGCCTCTCCACGACGCGGTCCAGAGGCCCGCCCAGCCACCCGTCGGGCAGCTCGTCGGGCGCGAGCGCCTGGCCGGTGCGGTCAGCCAGCGCCTCGACGCGACGGTGGAACTCCGCCGCGTCAGCGCCGATCACGGTGGTGGTCATCAGGCTGAGGGGCATCGGCGGCCGCCCCGCCTCACGGCAGGCCCGCGCAAGGCGCTCACCGCGCTCGGCGGCGACCCGCGGGGTGACCATCACCAGGTTGTACTCATCGGCGAAGCGTGCGGCGAGGGCGAGCGACCGCGGCCCCGCCTGGCCGCCCATGATCAGCGGCGGGTGCGGTCGCACGAGCGGCTTGGGCAGGGCGTCGAGGTCATCGAGCTGGTAGTGGCGCCCGTGGAAGGTGAACGGCCCTTCCGACCAGTGGCCGTGGATGACCTCGAGCTGCTCGGCGAGCACGTCCATCCGCGTGCCGAGGGGAGCGAAGGGAAACCCGTAGGCGGCGTGCTCCGGCTCCGACCAGCCGGCTCCGAGGCCCAGCTCGACCCGACCACCCGAGATGTGATCGGCCGTGGTGGCGAGCTTGGCGAGCACCGACGGGTGCCGGAAGCTCGCCGGGCTGAGCAGCGTGCCGAGCCGCAGCCGCTCGGTCCGCGCGGCGAGCCCGCACACGGTGCCCCAGGCGTCGAGTGCGGAGCGCTCGCGCGCACCCTCCACCGACAGGTAGTGGTCGGAGCGCATCAGCGTCTCGATCCCGCCGCGCTCGCAGGCGTCGGCGATCGCCACCCAGTCCGGCCATGTGACGTCCTCCTGACCCTCGATCATCAGCGCGATCCGCATCCGAGCGGACAGCTACCCGATCGCACCGCGCGCTACCGTCGGCGGTCGCGGCGCCGGCGGTCCCCGAGTCGGTCACGCGCCCCGACGGGGGCGTGATCTCTCCGGGGTCACCCCGGAGATCGAGGTGCCAGCTGGGCATTGCGTCGCGGGCCCTGAGGTGCATCCTGCGGAGGCACTGCCGGGCTCGCACGACGAGAGTGGTCGGGAGCTTCCGGCGCCGCCATCATCCCGCGTGTGGATCGTCCCCGCGATCGTGCCCATCTGGCCGCGGAGCTGGCCGGCGCTTTCCTCGCCGGCCCGGCGACGGTCGACGAGCTGGCCGAGCGCGCCGCCGGCGTGCTCGACGGCTGGCCGGCGTGGCTCGAGCTGCTCGCCATGCGGGTCGCGGCGGCGAGCACCCACCTGACCGGAGCCGATCGACGGCAGCGGCTCGCCGAGCTCATCGAGGCCTTCCTTTACGAGCATGCCGGCGCGGAGGAGCTGTCCTCCGCTATGGGCGCCCCCGCCCCCCGGCCGGCTCCGGCCCACGGCTGGGCGCTGGCGGCGATCGGATCCGCCGGCGAGCTCGCCGACTGGCTCGAGCTCAGCACCGGTCAGCTCGCCTGGATGGCCGACGTGAGGGGACTCGAGCGCACCGTCGCCTCGGAGCGCCTGCGCAACTATCGCTACCGCACGCTGCCCCGGCGTGGCGGCGTGCCGCGGATGATCGAGATCCCCAAGCTCCGGCTCAAGGAGATCCAGCGCCGCCTGCTCGCCGAGATCCTGTCGGCGATTCCGGCCCATCCCGCCGCTCACGGCTTCACGCGGGGCCGCTCCGCCCTCACCCACGCCCGGCTGCACGTGAGCCGGGAGATGGTGCTCCAGCTCGATCTCCAGGACTTCTTCGCCTCGGTCCCCGCCCGCCGTGTGTTCGGCATCTTCCGGGCCGCCGGCTACCGGCCGGACGTGGCCCACGCGCTGACCGGGCTGACCACCAACGTCGTGCCGAGCGCCGTGTGGCAGGCGATCCCGCGCGCGCAGGCGCCACCGCAGGTGGGCCCGCACTTCCGGCTCGGTCGCCGGCTGGCCACTCCGCACCTCCCGCAGGGTGCACCGAGCTCGCCCGCGCTGGCCAACCTCGCCGCCTTCGGTCTCGACCGGCGGCTCGCGGCACTGGCCGCCGCGGCGGGACTGGGCTACTCGCGCTACGCCGACGACCTCGTCCTGTCCGGCCCGCGGTTGACGGCGCGGCGCCGCGGGATGCTGCTCGCCGCCGTGGCGCAGATCGTGCGCGAGGAGGGCTTCGCGGTCCACGGCGAGAAGTCCCGTCTCACCGGACGCGGCTCGCGCCAGATCGTGTGCGGCATCGTCGTCAACGCGCACACCAACGCGGCGCGGGAGGAGTACGAGCGTCTCAAGGCGATCCTCCACAACGCCGCCCGCGACGGCCCGGGGAGTCAGAACCGTGCCGGCGTGCCCGACTTCGAGGCGCATCTGCGCGGCCGGGTGGCCTGGGTGGCGTCGCTCAATCCCGGGCGCGGCGCGCGGCTGCACCGCCGCCTGGAGGCGATCGACTGGCGACCGTGACCCGGTGTCGGCTACCCTCGCCCGCGTAACCGCTCCGGCCGGGAGAAGACTGATGGCAACGCAGCCCAACCCGACGTTGTATGTCTGTCACGGGGACGATGGAGGCCCGCGGATGCACCCCTGCCGCCGCGTGCAGGAGGCGCTGCGGGAGGCGGGCATTCCCTACGAGAAGGTGATCGCCGCTCACGGCAGCCCGCTGCCGTTCCTGCGCCGCGGCTCCCGCGAGGAACTGTTCAACGCCACCGGGACGCGCAAGCTGCCGACGCTCAAGCTCGCCGACGGGACCGTGATCTCACACTCCCGAGGGATCCTCGCCTGGATCAAGGGCGGGCGATGACCCGCAGCCTGCGTCGTCTCAGCGCCCGGCTGCTCGTCGTCAGCGTGCTCGTGCTCACGCCCGTGGCGGCCGCCGGCTGCGGCGCGGCCGGCCACTACGTCGGCGGAATCATCGCCCACCACGTCGCCAACCATCTCGTCGGCCGCCGCCGGGCGAACAAGATCTTCTGCGTCTACAGCGTGTACCGCACCGTCCACGACTTCAGCCATCACCACCTGCTGTTCGGGGCGCTCAACCTCCATCAGGCGTTTCGCAACTGCGAGGCGGGCTTCTCACGTACCGCGCGCTGAGCCGGCTCGGCCTCAGTCACCGCCCGGGTCGATCAGGCCCCGCACGGCGGCCCAACGCGTGACCTCGTGGCGCGAGGACAGCTGCAGCTTGCGCAGCACAGCCCCCACGTGGGACTCGACGGTGCGGGCGCTGATCCCCAGCCGAGCGGCGATCTGCTTGTAGGCGTAGCCGCGCGCGAGGTGGTGGAGGACCTCCCGCTCGCGGACGGTGAGGCTGTCCAGCTCGGGATCGCGCTCGGTCCGCGGCGCCGCGGAGCTGAACGCCTGCAGGACGAACGCGGCCAGCCGCGGGCTGAAGTACGCGTCCCCGTCCGCCACACGGGTGATCGCATCGAGCAGCTCGGCGCCGTCGATCGTCTTGGTGACGTAGCCGGCGGCGCCGGCGCGGATGATCGGCACCACGTCCTCGGCGGCGTCCGAGACCGACAGCGCGAGCACCGGCGGGCGTCGCTCCAGGCTCGACAGGCCGTGCAGGACCGCCAGGCCACCGCCTCCCGGGAGATGCACGTCGAGCAGGACGAGATCGGCCTCGTGCGCGGCGATCGCCGCCACCGCCTCACCGGGCTCGGCCGCCTCGGCGACGACATCGCAGTGCGGGCCCAGCTCGGCACGGACGCCGGCGCGGAACAACGCGTGATCATCGACCACGATCACGCGCAACCGCCGGGCGCTCACCGGCCCTTCGCCTCGTCGAGCACGAGCGCCACCTCGGTTCCGGACCCGGGGGCTGACTCGATGACCGCCCGGCCTCCCACCGTCGTCATCCGGCCGATCACCGCGTCCCGGATGCCGCGTCGCTCCGGCGCGACGTCCTCGAGCCGGAAGCCCGGGCCGTCGTCGCGCACGAACACCTCCACGCGCGTGCCGTCGATCTCGCCGAAGACGAACACCGGCGCGCCGGAGGCGTGCCGACCCGCGTTGCGCAGCGCCTCGCGGGCGGCCGCTACGAGCGCCTCGCCGGAGCGACACAGCGGGCGGTCGCCGATCACCGTCAGCTCGACGGTGATGTCGCACTCGTCCTCGACCTCGGCGACGGCGTCACGCAATGCGGCCGCGAGCGTCTCGGAGACGAGCTCGGCCTCGCCGGCCATCCATGCCCTCAGCGCGTGCTCCTGGCGGCGGGCGAGTCGGATCACCGCCGCCGGGTCGTGGGCCTGTCGCTGGACGAGCGCGAGCGTCTGGAGCACCGAGTCGTGCAGATGCGCGGCGAAGCGCAGCCGCTCGAGCTCCTGGGCGTCGGTCGACTGATCGCGGTCGAGGCGCATCAGCGTCCCCACGACGACCGGGGCGGCGACGAGCAGCGCCCCGCCCCCGCCGAAGGCGAGGAGCACGAGCGCCTCGAGCAGTGGATCGCCGCTCACGAGGCCATTGGCGAGGCCGATGCCGAGGAATGCGGCGGCGCCGACGAGCACGACCCCGGGCAGCGCCCGCCACGCGATCCGTCCGCGGCGCTCGAGCGGCGCGCTGAGCACCCGCCACGGGACGGTGCGGCGTGGCAACAGCCCGAGCTGCAGCCGGACGGCATCGGCGAGCAGGACGACGCCGCCGGCGGCGGCGAGCACTGCGAGCGCGAGCGGCAACAGTGACACGCCGTCGAACCGCCAGGGCCACTGCGAGCTCGGCGCGAGGAAGCCGCGGTACAACGTGTACGGGTCGGCGCCGAACAGGACGCCGTGGACGGCGAAGGCGGCGGGCTCACGGAGATCCCTGGACGCACGATGCAGACCGACCGTGACCCAGCCGGCGATCAGGACGGCCAGGACGGGAAGCACGAGCAGGCTGAGGTGGCGCCGCAGCGTGCGCAGGACGGTCGCCGCCAACAGGGCGACGGCCGCCGCGCATCCGAGCCCCGCACCGGCGAGCGCCAGGCCGCGTGGGGCACCCGGAGCGAGCGCCAGCGCCAGCGCGGCGAGCAGGCTCGCCCCCGCGGCCAGGGCGTAGCCACGGCGGCGGAGCTCCGGTGAGGCCGCCAGCGATCCACGGAGGGCGCTCATGCGCACGGCCCCGGGAGATCGACGGAGACGACCCGCGCGGAGGTCCGCTCCGCCGCCAGCCGCCGGTGCCAGGCGCGGAGGATCACCGGCCTCAGCTTGCGCGGCTCGCCGGACAGGCGCGGCCTCGGTTCGAGGTGCACCGGGTATCCGGGCCAGTCCGGTCGGACCTCCGGGTCGACGGTGTCCGGATAGTCGCGGACGTAGAGGCTGCCGCCCTGGGAGGAGAAGTCGATGTCGAGCGTGGGCCCCGCGCGAGTTGCCGCGCTCGTGGCGACGCCGGGCTGACGCGTCCCGTAGAGCCGCCCGAACAGCACGACGTCGGAGAACGGCACCACCCTGCGACTGTCGAACAGCGTGGCGAGTCCGACGGCGAACGTGTCGACCCGGTAGGAGACGTGCACGCGCACGCAGCGCCCGAACGGCAGCGCGACGATCGTGCGCCGCACGCCCGCCTCGATCCGGAGCGGGACGCTGCCGGAGGCCGGCAGCGTGGTGTGGCGCAGATCGATCATCAGCGTCCCGAGCCCCGAGCGGTACGTCGGGAGCGCCCGCGCCGACGCCGGGGCGCTCACCGACTGCCCGGCCTGCGGAGCGAGCCGGACGTCGCTCATGGCCACGGCGACCGCGGGCAGCGTGAGCGCGGCGACCGGCAGGAGCGCCCAGCCGATGCCGAGGCGCCGGACGCCGAGCAGGCCGGCGAGCACGAGCGCGGCGATCCCGAGCACGACCCAGCCGAAGCCGAACGCGGTGGCAAGCGCCCCGACGGCAGCGAGCGCGAGCAGACCGGCCCCGGCGGCACAGGCCAGCGCGAGCAGGACCACGCCGTCGCTGCCGGCCGGCTGCTCGCCGCCGTCGCCCTGCGCCGGCATGATCAGCCAGCAGGCGAGGTAGACGACGGCGCCGAGGCCGCCGGCCAGCGCCGCGAGCACGAAGGCGAGGCGAACCGCGGCGGGGCTCCAGCCCCGGACGGCGGCAAGGCCCGCACACACGCCTCCGAGCCATCGGCCGCGCCGAGCACGGGAGATCGGGGCGGAGGTTGGCGCTGTCTCGTCCATGGCCTGATTGTCTGCCATCGCCCCGGGCCGGCGCCAGACGGAATGACCCGCAGGGGCTCAGGGATCTCCCGGAGGCCTCAAGGAGACGCGGCGTGGCAGGATCAGCGTCGTGAGCGCCACCGTCGAAGTCGCTCCCGGCTGCCACGTCTGGCTGCGCTTGCCCGGGGGCTGGGGGGAGACGAACCTCGGCCTCGTCACCGGCGACGGCGCCGCGCTGATGATCGACACGCCATGGGACCAGCGACTCGCGCGCGCGGCCCTCCGCGACCTCGCGCCGTACACGCGATCGGCTCCGATCACGCTGCTCGTGAACACGCACCCCGACGTCGACCACTGGTGGGGCAACGCGGAGCTGCCGGACGCCGAGGTGCTCGCGTCCGCCGATGCCGCCGCCGCGATGCACGAGGAGCCCTCGCCGCAGCGGATGCTCGGCATGCGCCGCGTCTCGACGCTGATGGGCCGCGTGCCCGGTCGCGCCGGCGAGGCGGGGCGCTACGTGTCGGAGATGCTGGCGCCGTTCGCCCTCGGCGAGGTGGAGCTGCGCTATCCCGACCGGACCTTCACCGGCCGGCGCACCGAGACGTTCGGGGGCCGTGAGGTCGAGCTCATCGACTGCGGTGCCGCGCACACCGCCTCGGACACCGTCGTGCTCGTTCCCGACGCCCGCGTGCTCTACACGGGCGACCTGCTGTTCTCCGGCGTCACGCCGGTGATGTGGCACGGACCGGTGGCGGCCTGGCTTGACGCGCTGACCCGGCTCATGGCCCTGGAGGCCGACGTGTTCGTGCCCGGCCACGGACCCGTCTCCACCCGGCGCGAGCTGGCCGCGCTGCGCGACTACTGGAGCTGGCTGAGCGACGGCGTCGCGGGAGCCCGGAGTGCGGGGCTCGAACCGTTCGAGCTGTGCCGCCGGCTCGTGTCCTCCCCCGAGTTCGCCGCCTTCCGCGGCTGGGAGAACCCCGAGCGGCTGTACGTCAACGCGGTGACGATCGACCGCCAGCTCCGCGGGCTCGGTCCGATCCCCGCCGGCCCGCTCGACCGGGCCCGCGCCTTCGACGGCATCGCCCGGCTCGCCGCTCACCTCGGGCGGTAGAGCGGGGCGGAGCCGCGGCGGCCGGCCGCCTCGAGCAGGTCCGCCAGGCGCAGGCAGTACACGATCCGCTGCGCGAGCAGGATCCGGCATCCGAGCGCCCCGGCCACCTCACGCGTGGTGAACGGCGCCGGCGGCAGCGCGCCGATCAGCCGTAGGGCCGCCGCCGGACCCTTGAGCTCGACGCGATCGAGGAGCTCGAGCATCCGGCGCTCACCGGGGTCGCGCCGGCGGCCGCGGGTGACCGACGGCGCCGGACCGCGGACGCTCTGCTCGTGGAGGAGCAGCACCTCGATGGCCAGGTTCGGATGCGAGAGCAGCGAGGGGAACGCGACGAGCTTGTCGAACACCTCGAGCGCCGTCGCCCGCTTCGGCGAGCGCTGCTCGCGAACGACCTGCCCGTCACCGTCGACCCGGACGATCGTCGTGCGGGCGGCGACCGGATGGACGATCCGCACGCGATGCGCGTCGAGCAGGGCATCGAGCTTGTGGCCGAGGGCGGTGAAGCCCCCGGTCTGGATCTCGACGAGCTCACCGTCGGCCCGGACGATGTCGATCACGAAGCCGTCGACGGGCACCTCCTGCCGGTCGCCGACGCGCGCGATCGCCGTCTTGATCGCCGCGTGCAGCGGGCCCTCGCGCAGGACGCCGATGCCGGACACCGCTGGCGATCGCTCAGGCGAGATCGAGCGCCGCCGTCGCGCGATCGATGAGGACGAACTTCTTGACCTTGCCCGTCGACGTCGTGGGAAGCTCGGCGGCGGGAAGCGGAATCACGTGGGCGGGCACCTTGAAGCGGGCGAGCCGGCCGCGGCAGTGGGCGATCAGCTCCTCAGCGCTCGGCCCGGGGTCCGTGGTGGGCACGACGAAGGCACAGCCGACCTCCCCCATCCGCTCGTCGGGCACCCCGACGACGTATGCCTGGGCCACCCCGGCGTGGGACGTCAGGCACTCCTCCACCTCCTTGGGCGCCACCAGCTCGCCGCCGCACTTGTACAGCTCCCTGCTGCGGCCGGTGAGCACGAGGCCATCCGGCCCGATCCGCCCCAGGTCCCCCGAGCGCAGCCAGCCGTCGGCGTCGATCGCCGCCGCCGTCTCCTCCGGCTTGTCGTAGTAGACGCGCGTGACGATCGGCCCGCGTGCCGCGAGCTCGCCCTCGCTGCCGGCGGGCAGCTCGGCGCCGCTCAGCGGGTCGACCGTCCGATACGCCACGAGGTGGCCGCCGAGCGCCGGATCCCCGGCGATATCGCCGTACTTGGGGGTGCCGACCGTCGTGGCGACGAGCTCGAGCGGACCGTCGGGCTGGGTGTAAGTGGTCGCGGCGCTCGTCTCGGTCATCCCGTAGGCGGTGACGATCTCGCTCACGCCGAGCTCGTCGCGCACGTCCTGCCAGAGTCGCACCGGCGCCGGCGCGGCGGCCGACATCACGGCGTGCAGCGACGCGAGGTCGTAGCGCTCGCCCCGCGCGGCCTCGAGCACGGCGATCGTCATCGTCGGCACGAACAGCGCCTCGTGGGCGCGGTGGCGCTCGATCGCCCGCAGCGTCGCGACGGGGTCGAACTGGGCCTGGGGAATGATCGCGCCGGCGGCGAACAGGCTCGCAAGCAGGCCTTCGACGAACGCGAAAACGTGGTAGAGCGGCAGCGCGAACAGGATCCGCCGCCCATCCTGGAAGGCGCGCGTCCACGCCGAGCCGTACGCGCTGCGCAGCAGCGCGTCGTGGGACAGCACGACCCCCTTCGGCCGTCCGCTCGTGCCCGACGTGTAGATGATGTCGGCCGGTGCCTGCGGGTCGGCGGCCTGCTCGCGTCGCGCCAGCTCGGCGAGCAGCTCATCCGCCGGCGCCTCGGCGAGGCACTCCTCGTAGCTCGACGCTCGCCGGGGGCGGTCGGCCTGCTCGCCGATCACCACGACCTCACGCAAGTCCGGCAGCCGCTCGCCGCCGCCCCGCTGCTCCCATCCTGGCGCGATCTCGTCGAGCGCGGCCAGGTAGTCGAGGTCCCGGAAGCGCGCCTCGGTGACGAGCAGCGAGGCGCGCGACTGCGCGAGCACGTAGGCGAGCTCGTCGCGCCTCAGGAGGAAGTTGACCGGCACGGCGACGGCGCCGATCCGCGCGAGCGCGAACGTGAGGACGACGAGTTCCGGGCGGTTCGGGAGCACCACGGCGACGTGGTCGCCCGGCCGGACCCCCCGGGCGATCAGCCCCGCGCCGAGCGCTCGCGAGGCCTCGGCGACCTCACGGTAGGTGAAGCTGCGCGCGTCGGAGAGGATGAGCGGCCGCTCGGGATGACCGTCCGCCGCCGCGTCGAGCGCCGCGGCCAGTGTCATCGCCCGCCAGCTGCCGTGGCGAGCGCTGAGTTCACGCCGGCGCTCGGCGACCGAGGCCGGACCGGCCGCGCGGGCGGGGCCGGCGTCCGCCGACGTCATGCCCCCGCCGGCCATTCGATCACCGTCGCCCCCCAGGTGAAGCCGCCTCCGAAGGCGGCGAGCAGGATTCGATCCCCGGGGTGCAGGCGGCCCTCCGCCTCGGCCACCGTGAGCGCGATCGGCAGCGTCGCCGTGGAGGAGTTGGCGAAGCGCCCGACGTAGTCGACGACACGCTCGGATGGCAGCCCGAGACGCTCGCCGACGGATCGGATGATGCGGGAGTTCGCCTGGTGGAACACGAACAGGTCGATCTCGCCCAGTTCGTGACCGGACGCCTCCAGCGCCTCGAGCGCCACCGAGGAGAGGGAGCGCACGGCGGCGCGGAACGTCTCCTGGCCCTGCATCCGGATCCGGCCGCTGCGTTCCAGGCGGATCCATTCGGCGCCGCCGCTGTCGGCGTGCAGCACGACGGGGGCGAGGACGCCACCGCGCTCGCCCGCCCGGGAGATGACCGCCGCGCCGGCGCCGTCGGCGAACAGAGGCGCCGTCATGCGGTCGGAGAGGTCGAGGAACTGAGACAGGAAGTCGGCGCCGACGACGAGCACGTGCTGGGCCCGGCCCGACTCGATCTGGCCGGCGGCCATCGCCAGCGCGGCGAGCCATCCGGTGCAGGCCGCGCCGACGTCGAGCGCGCCGGCGGACCCGGCGCCGATCGCCCCCGCGACGAGCGGCGCCGCATTGGGGGTGATCTCGTCGGCCGTCGAGGTGGCGACGAGGACGAGGTCGAGCGCCGCGGCGTCGACCCCCGCGCGCTCCAACGCGGCCCGTCCGGCGGCGGCGGCGAAGTCGCTGAGGCGCTCTCCGGGCTGGGCCCACGGCCGCTCCCGGGTACCGGTCCGCTTGGCGATCCACGTCTCGTCGACGCCGACCAGCTTCGCCACCTCGCGATTGGTCACCCGTCGCTCGGGGACGGCCATCGCCACTCCGGTGACCGCCGCCCTGATCGCCGCCGAGACCGGCGCTTCCGCCTCCCGGCCAGCCTGCGCCACGGTGTCGTTGGCCGCCGTCACGGCGCACGAGTCTAGTGTCGTGAGTCGCCGACCACGCGAGCCGTGCACCGCCGCGGGGGCGCGCGCAATAAGGTACGCCCGACCATGAGTGACGGCCAAAGCCCCGCCTCCTCCAACGGACATCCCCTCCAAGCCGACGCGATCGTCGTCGGCCATGGCCTGGCCGGGCTGACGGCCGCGGCCGAGCTCGTCGATGCCGGAGCGCAGGTCCTCATCATCGACCAGGAGCCCGAGGCCTGCCTCGGCGGGCAGGCGTTCTGGTCGCTCGGCGGCCTGTTCCTCGTCGACACCCCCGAGCAGCGCCGCGCCGGAATCCGGGACTCGTTCGAGCTCGCCTGGCAGGACTGGCTCGGTAGCGCCGGCTTCGACCGGCCCGAGGACGAATGGCCGCGCCGGTGGGCCGAGGCGTACGTCAACTTCGCCGCCGGGGAGAAGCGCGAGTGGCTTGCCGGGATGGGCGTCGGCGTGCTGCCGAGCCCGGGCTGGGCCGAGCGCGGCGGTGGCTTCGCCTCCGGGCACGGGAACTCCGTCCCGCGCTTTCACCTCACCTGGGGCACCGGCCCCGGCCTCGTCGAGCCGTTCGAGCGCCGCGTGCGCGAGGGCGCGGCGCGGGGGCTCGTCCGCTTCGCCTTCCGCCACCGCGTCGACGAGCTCACCGTCGAGGGCGGCCGGATCGCCGGCATCTCGGGTTCGATCCTCGCCCCCACATCGGCTCACCGCGGCGAGGACACCTCACGCGAGGTCGTCGGCGAGTTCACCGCCCGCGCGGACACGGTGCTGCTGTCGACCGGCGGCATCGGGCACAACTTCGACCTCGTCCGGCGCAACTGGCCCGAGCGGCTCGGCCCCCCACCCAAGAACCTCATCTCCGGCGTCCCCGCCCACGTCGACGGCCGGATGCTGGAGATCGCCGAACGCGCGGGAGCGAGCCTCATCGGGCGCGACCGGATGTGGCATTACGTCGAGGGGATCCGTAACTGGAACCCGATCTGGAACCACCACGGGATCCGCATCCTGCCCGGACCCTCGTCGCTGTGGCTCGACGCCACCGGCCGGCGGCTGCCGGTCCCGCTGTTCCCCGGCTTCGACACGCTCGCCACGCTCGCGCACATCGGCCGCACCGGCTACGACCACACCTGGTTCATCCTGACGCGCAAGATCATCGAGAAGGAGTTCGCCCTCTCGGGCTCCGAGCAGAACCCGGACGTCACCGGCCGCAGCATCCTGCGCACGATCCATCAGCGCGTGCTCCCCGGCGTCGTCCCCACGCCGGTCAAGCGCTTCATGCAGCACGGCGAGGACTTCATCGTGGAGCGCGAGCTCGGCCCCCTCGTGGCGCGGATGAACGCCCTCACGGGTGAAGGGCTGCTCGACGAAGCGGCGATCCGGGCCGAGATCGAGGCGCGGGACCGGCAGATCGACAATCCGGTCGGCAAGGACAACCAGGTGATGGCGATCCACCACGCCCGGCGCTACCGCCCAGACCGGCTCACCCGTGTGGCCAAGCCCCATCGCCTGCTCGATCCGAAGGCCGGCCCCCTGATCGCCGTGCGTCTCAACATCCTCACCCGCAAGACCCTCGGCGGCATCCAGACCAATCTCGACTCCGCCGTGCTGGACTCCGATGGCCGCGCCATCGACGGCCTGTACGCCGCCGGCGAGGTGGCTGGGTTCGGAGGCGGCGGCATGCACGGCTACAACGCGCTCGAGGGGACGTTCGTGGGCGGCTGCCTGTTCTCGGGGCGCACCGCGGGCCGAGCGATGGCCTCCCGGCTCGGCCGGCCCGTGGCGCCCGCCGTGGCCGCCGCCGGTCGCTGAGCGAACTCCGGGTAGGCCGTCGGCATGAAGCTCGCACCACGTCTGATCGACGTCGCGGTTCCCGACGAGCCCGAGGGGGTGGCGCTCATCCTGCACGGCGGAGCCAGCCGGCGCGGCAGCCCGATGGTCTCCCCCACGCAGCTGTCGGTGCTGCGCATGATCCCCATCGCCTCGCGCGTCGCGCGGGCGGGGCAGGGGCGCCTCGCCGTCTTCCGGCTGCTCAACACGATGCGCGGCTGGGACACCCATCACACGCCCGCCGACGACGCCCACTGGGCGCTCGATCGCATCGCCGAGCGCCTCGGGGGGACACGGCCGACGTGCCTCGTCGGACATTCCCTGGGCGGTCGCGCCGCGATCCTGGCCGCGCCGCGGCCCGAGGTGGTGAGCGCGGTGGCGCTCGCGCCCTGGGTGTATCCGGCCGACGTCCCCGACGGGCTCTCCGGCGAGCGGCTGCTCATCGTCCACGGGGACCGGGACCGCATCGCCAGCCCCGAGCGCTCCGAGGCGCTCGCGCGCGCCCTCGCCCGCCACGCCCAGGTGTCCTACATCACCGTCGCCGGCGCCAAGCACGGGATGCTCGCCCACCACGGGCGCTTCGACGGGGTGGCCGCCGCCTTCGCCGTCGCGACCCTGCTCGGCGAGGGCGACGGGGGACTCGTCGACCGCGTGCTCGACGGCGAGCGCTGGATCGAGGTGTGAGCGAGCGCACCCTCAACTGGTGGGGGTGGGGTTACGAGGATGCCCGGCCGGACGCGAGCGCCATCGCCCCCACGGTCCGCCAGACGCTCGGCTTCGGCGCCGCCGAGGCGGAGGCGCCGGCGCGGGTGGCGGACATCGCCGTGCCCGAGCCGCGCGTCGCCACGCCGTTCTCCCACGGCGCTCTCGATCGGCTCCGCCACTCCTACGGGCGCTCCTACCTCGACACCGTGCGGGCGTTCCGGGGCCGCTTCGACCACGTTCCGGACGCCGTCGCCCACCCGGCGGTCGAGTCCCAGGTCGAGGAGGTCCTGGAGTGGGCGGCCGGCGCGAACGTCGCCGTCGTCCCCTACGGCGGCGGCACGAGCGTGTGCGGCGGCGTCGAGCCCGAGGTTCCGGACCGCTTCGACGGGGTGATCTCGCTCGACCTCGGGCACCTTGACGCCGTGGCGGACGTCGATCCGGTCTCCCGCGCGGCTCGGATCGGCGCCGGCTGCCGCGGGCCCCGGCTCGAGTCACAGCTCGCCGAGCACGGGCTGACGCTGCGCTTCTACCCGCAGTCGTTCGAGCTCTCGACGCTCGGCGGCTGGATCGCCACGCGGGCCGGCGGCCACTTCGCCACCGGGCCGACGCACATCGACGATCTCGTCGAGTCGATCCGGGCGCTGACGCCGCGCGGGGCCTGGGAGTCACGGCGGCTGCCGGGGAGCGGCGCCGGCCCGTCTCCCGATCGCATGCTGCTCGGCAGCGAGGGCATCCTCGGCGTGATCACCGAAGCGTGGGTGCGCGTCCAGCCGCGACCGCGGTTCCGCGCCTCCCGGGCCGTGAGCTTTGCCGGCTTCCTCGCCGGAGCGGACGCGGTGCGGGCGATCGTGCAGGCGGGGTTGGCGCCGGCCAACTGCCGGCTCGTCGATGCGCTCGAGGCGCGGAGCACCGGCGCCGGGGACGGGTCGGGCGACCTCCTCGTCCTCGGCTTCGAGTCGACCGACCACGACGTCGGCTCGCGACTGGCGCGAGCGCTCGAGATCTGCCGCGACCACGGGGGAACCCCCGACCCGGCCGCACCGGCCGGATCCCGCGGCACCCCCGAGGGCGGGGCGGTCGGCGCCTGGCGAGAGGCGTTCCTCGCGATGCCGTATCTCCGCGACGTGATGCTCCAGTGCGGCGTGATGGCCGACACGTTCGAGACGGCGATCACGTGGGAGCGCCTTCCCGCCTTCCACGAGGCCGTCGTCGGCGCGACCCAGGAGGCGCTCGGCGACCCGTGCCGCGTCACCTGCCGTCTCACGCACGCCTATGCCGATGGTGCCGCGCCGTACTACACGGTCCTCGCTCCCGTCCGCCGCGGCGAGGAGGAGGAGCGGTGGTGGACGATGAAGGCCGCGGCCAGCGACGCCATCATCGCGGCCGGCGGCACCATCACCCACCACCATGCCGTCGGCCGCGACCACCGCAGCTGGTACGAGCGCCAGCGCCCCGCGCCGTTCGCCGCCGCGCTGGCCGGCGCGAAATCCGCCGTCGACCCGCAAGGGCTGCTCAACCCGGGCGTGCTGCTGGCGCCCTGAGTGTCCGCCGACGGCCGCTTCGCCCCCTCCCCCACCGGGCCACTGCATCTCGGCAGCCTGCGGACGGCGATGCTCGCCTGGCTGTTCGCCCGCTCGCAGTCGGCGCGGTTCCTCGTCCGGATCGAGGATCTCGACCCCCAGCGCTCGCGGCCGGAGCACGAGCGCTCTCAGCTCGCGGATCTGCGGGCGCTCGGGCTCGACTGGGACGGCGCGTCCGTCCGACAGTCGGAGCGTCACCCGCTCTACGCCGACGCCCTCCGCCGGCTCGAGGCCGAGGGCCTGCTCTACCCGTGCTACTGCACCCGCGCCGAGATCCGCGAGGCGGCCTCGGCCCCCCACGGCGAGCTTCCCGAAGGTGCCTACCCCGGCACGTGCCGGACCTTGAGCGCGGCCGAGCGACGCGAGCGCGAGGCCGCGGGGCGGCCGCCCGCCCTGCGCCTCCGCGCCGGCAGCGCGCGCGTCGCCTTCACCGACCGGATCCTCGGGCCGTACTCGGGCGTCGTCGACGACTTCGTCGTCAGGCGGGCCGACGGGATCCCCGCCTACCAGCTCGCCGTCGTCGTCGATGACGCCGACCAGGAGATCGGCGAGGTCGTCCGGGGCGCCGACCTCCTCGACTCCACCCCGCGGCAGGTTCTCCTCGCCCGCCTCCTCGGGCTCCCGGTCCCGCGCTACGTCCACGTTCCGCTCGTGCTCGGACCCGACGGCGCCCGGCTCGCCAAGCGACACGGCGCCGCCACGCTCGCCGATCGGGCGGAGCCCACCGGGGTCACGCTGGCCCGGCTCGCCCACTCGCTCGGGCTGGCGCGCGAGCACCGGGAGCTGGCTGGCGTCCGCGAGCTCCTCGGCGAGTTCGACCCCGACCGTCTCCCGCGGGATTCCGTCGTGATCGCATGACGGACTGGACAGCCGCCGGGCGCCGCGGAACACTGGTGTCGTGAGTCGGGCAATCAGGACACCAGGGCGATGATCGGCCCGGGGCGACTGCGTGACGAGCTCGCGAGGCGGCTGAACACCGCCTACGGCGACGGGCTCCTCAGCGAGGACACGTACATGCGCCGCGTCGACGAGTTGCTCGCCGCCCCGTTGATCGACCCGGCGCACGTCACCGGCGATCTTCACATCCGCCCCCGGCCGCGCGCCGCTTCGGCCGTGACGGCGCAGTTCGACCGGCTCCGCGATTGGGTCCGCGTCGCCACCCACGGGCCGCGTGCCCTGCTCGCCCTCGACTGGAGCGGCGCCACGACCGAGGTGAGCCTCGGCCGTGAGCGCAGCTGTGACGTCGTCCTCGACGATCCGCTCGTCTCCCGCCGCCACGCCCGGCTGCGCTTCCGCGACGGAAGCTGGATCCTCCACGACCTCGGCTCCACCAACGGGACGTTTCTCAACGGCCTGCGCGTCGGCCGTTGCCAGCTGCGCGCCGGTGACCGGCTCGACCTCGGCGATACGCGGCTTCGCGTCGACTGACGCGGCGCGGCGTGGCGCCGCGCTCGGGTAGGCTCGAATCCCCCGCCCCCCGGTCCCGCGGACGCCCGCCCGGCCCCCGGGGCTCGCCGGCCGAATCCGCCGTATCCGCCTCCCCGCCGTAGCCCCTTCCCGCCGTAGCCCTTCCCCACCGATGTCCGAACCCACCGAGTCTGCCCCGAGCTTTGAGCGCGGCGATCGTCATCTCGCCGCCGGCGAGCTCGAAGAGGCCGAGCGCGCGTACGCGGAGGCGGCCGACGCGGGCGACGCCGCCGCCGCGGCCAAGCTCGGCTATCTGCACGAGCGGCGCGGCGAGATGGCGGAAGCGCTCGACGCCTACCAGCGCGCCGATGAGGGCGGGGACGGGTTCGGCGCCTTTCGCCTCGGCCTCCTGCTCGCCGGCTCAGAGCGCTGGGACGCGGCGCGGGCGGCCTGGCAGCGGGCCGAGGAGCGAGGCGAGGAGCCACCGGGGGTCGACCCGGTCGAGACGCTCCGGACCCAGGGGCGCGGCCGCTCGACGCCGGTGGCGCCGTTACTCCCCTCCGGCAGCGTGTTCGTCAACCCGGTCCTGATCGGCGCGCTGTCGGTTCTCCTCGTGCTGATCGCGGTGCTCCTGGCCTTCAACGCCAACCGCGGGTTGCCGTTTGTGCCGACGAAGGAGTTGCGGGTTGATGTGTCGGATGGGTCGAATATTCAGGTGGGGAATGATGTGCGTGAGGGTGGGTTTTTGGTGGGGTTGGTGTCGGCGGAGCGGGCGGTGACGGTGAAGGGGCGGACGGTGGCGCAGTTGGTGTTGAAGTTGAATGAGTCGCATGATCGGGTGCCGTTGGATTCGCGTGCGTCGATTGCGTCGAAGTCGGTGTTGGGGTTGAAGTATGTGGCGATTACGTTGGGGCGTTCGCGGCGGGTGTTTGCCGATGGGGCGACGATGCCTTTGTCGCAGACGGAGGTGCCGGTGCAGTTTGATCAGGTGTTGGATACGTTCAACGCGCCGACGCGGACGGCGATTGATCAGAATACGTTGGGGTTTGGGGATGCTCTGGCGGGTCGGGGTGGGGGGTTGAACGACACGATTGCGGCGTTGCCGTCGTTGTTGGGGCATTTGCATAGCGTGGCGGGGTATTTGTCTCAGCCGTCGGCGGGGTTGGTGAGGTTTTTGGGGGCGTTGAATGGGTTTACCTCGACGGTCGATCCGGTCTCGGCGCAGTTGGCGCAGGGGTTTGGGTATGGGGGTACGACGTTCGGGGCGATTGATCGTTCGCCGCGGGCGCTTGAGTCGACGATCCAGAAGTCGCCTCAGACGTTGTCGGTCTCGACGCGTTCGTTGGCGGTGCAGCGGCCGTTTTTGACGGATTTCGCGGTGTTGGGCCGGGATTTGACGCCGGCGACGCGGTCGTTGCGGGTGGCGTTGCCGGTGATCGATCCGGCGTTGGAGCAGGGTTCGCGGGTGTTGGGGCGCACCCCGGGGTTGGATGTGAAGCTTCAGGGGGTGATGCGTTCGTTGAAGCGGTTGGCGTTGGCGCCGGGGACGAATATGGCGGTCAATGCGCTGTCGCATACGGTGGGGACGTTGAATCCGATGATTCGCTATCTCGGGCCGTATGTGACGGTGTGTAATGACTGGAATTATTGGTGGACGTATCTCGCTGGCGATGTTGATGAGGTCACGAGCTTCGGGACTGCGCAGCGGGCGCTGTTGAACTTCGCCAATCCGACGCAGACCAACAACGTCGGCTCGCTCGGCGCGACCGCGCCGGCGGATGGCGGCGCCGCGATCTCCAGCATGGACGAATTCCTCCACGAGTCCAATTACGGTGCCGCGGTCGACAATCAGGGCAACGCCGACTGCGAGACCGGCCAGCGCGGCTACGCGCTGCGCCTGAACGGGCTCGATCCGGAGCATCGGAACCTCGCCACCGACGTCCACATCCCGGGCGATCAGGGTCCCACGTTCACCGGCCTGGCCCGTGTGCCCAAGGGCGAGACCTTCAGCCGCAACCCGACCACCGGCCCGCAGCTGGCGGCCAACCCGAGCAACCCGTAGTCCGGACCAAGCGCCCCGCCGCAAATCGGGAAGGAACCTGCCCTGGTCGGCGTCTGGGACACGTAACGGCGGTGGTCACCCGATCGCCGCGTTCCCCAGACAAGGACACACACCTATGACTGTGCAAGACATGCGGCTTGGCGAGCCGATGACGGTCCGTGCTCCAGCACGGAGCGGGATCCCCACCCCCCCGGCGGGATGGACGGGCACGATCGTGCGCGTCATGTTCGGGGTGATCTGGGCCATCGACGCGGTCTTGAAGTGGCTTCCCGGCTATCGCCACAGCTACGTCGGCGCCCTCAATGCGTCCGCTCAGGGCCAGCCGTTATTCCTCCACGGCTGGTTTCACTTCTGGATCACCCTTCAGTCCAGTGCGCCCTCCCTCTTCGCCACGCTGACCGGGTTGATGGAGACCGGCCTGGCTCTCGTGCTCCTGCTTGGGATCGGGCGACGGGCCGGCTATGCCGTGGGTGCCGTGTACGCGCTGCTGGTCTGGGCGGTCGGCGAGGGCTTCGGCGGTCCGTATACGTCCGGCGCGACCGACATCGGCGCCGGCATCATCTACACGACGACGTTCCTCGCTCTGCTCGCGTCCGCTCCGCCGGCCCGGCGCGAGCGTCTCAGCCTCGACCGCATCCTGGTCGCGCGCCTGCCGTGGTGGCGGCACCTCGCCGAACCACACGCAGTCGACCGCGTCCGTGGGGCGGCGCGGATCGAGCCGACCGCGGTCGGCAGGTGACCCACCTGCCCGACGCGGAAGCCGACGAGCACATCGTCGACCCGGCCGCCGACGTAGCGGCCGCCAACCTTCCCGGGCTGTGCGCGTGCCCGAGATGCGAGGGCGACGTAGGGTACGTGGCAACGTGACTGGCGGCGCCCGCGACTCTCCGCTGCCGAATGTTGAAGAGATGCTGGGGCGCCTTGGAGTCGGCGGCCGTCTCGGCGAACTCGAAGAGCTGCCTCACAACCGTCGACTGAGTCCCGGGGTGTGGCGAGTCCGCACCAGCGAAGGGCAGTCCGCGGTGCTCAAGTACCTGCGCGCCGACCGAGATCCTGGCGAGACGCCGTGGGATCGCCACTGGACAGCCGAGGACCAGGACCCGCAGCGATGGAACTACTGGGCTCGCGAATCGCTCGCCTACCAACATCGCCTCACCGACATCTATGCCGAGGCCGGGATCCACGCTCCGGTTCGCCTGGCGTCCCAGGTTGATGACCGGGAGGCGCTCCTGCTACTGGAGTGGGTCGACGGCCTGCTCGGCGACTCATGGCCGGTCGAGCTCTATGCGCCGGCTGCGACCGCACTCGGCCGTGGCCAAGCTTCGTTTCTGAACGGGCAGCCACTCCCTCCGCACCCGTGGTTGAGCCGAGGCTTCCTGCGCCAGTACAGCTCCGAGAAGCCCGTGGAGTGGGGGCTCCTCGACGATGAAGCGGCGTGGCAGCACCCGGTCGTGCGCACGGCCTTCCCTCCAGGGCTTCGGGATGAGGCGCGCTTCGTTCACGCCAATCGAGAGCGGCTGTACCGCATCAGCGAGTCGCTGCCGCGGACGCTCTGCCACCTCGACGTCTGGCCGAAGAACCTCGTGCGACAGTCGAGCGGTCAGATCTTCCTCATCGACTGGGCATTCGCCGGTCTCGGCTCGATCGGCGAGGACATCGGGAACCTCGTGCCCGACGCCTGCTTCGATCACTTCGTCGCAGCCGAGCATCTGCCCCATCTCGAGCAGGTCGTCTTCGACGGCTACCTCAGCGGCCTGCGGTCGGCCGGCTGGAACGAAGACCCGCGGCTCGTGCAGCTGGGTATGTGGTCATCCGCGGTGAAGTACGACTGGCTGGCGCCGTTCACCTTGGCCCAGGTGGGGCAGGACCAGCAGTACCGCTACGGAGGCGCTGGGGAGATCGATGCCATCTTCAGGTTCCGGGAACGCAGCCGAGCCCTCCTCTTCATCGCCGGCTGGGCACGGCAAGCGCTCGAGCTGGCCGAACAGCTCGGCCTGTAGCCGGGAGTCCGCCCCGCAACGGAGCCCGGCGGTCCGGTCACGACTATCGTCCCGACGGTCAAGTCGCCCCACTGTCCTCACCACGACTTCGGCAGCGCCGCGATGAGCGAGAACACCGACACCGCGATCCTCGCCGGGGGCTGTTTCTGGCCCGCGCAGGAACTCCTGCGCCAGCGCACCGGAGTGATCTCCACGCGCGTCGGCTACACGGGCGGGAACAACGACGCTCCGACTGCCGAGCACCATCCGGGTCACGCCGAGGCAGTCGAGGTCATCTTCGATCCCGAGCTCACCTCCTACCGGGACATCCTGGAGTTCTTCTTCCAGATCCACCGCCCCGACCTTGGCGAGGGGCTTGTCGGCTCCGACTACCGCTCCGAGATCTTCTATACGAGCGACGAGCAGCGCCGGGTCGCCGAGGACACGATCGCCGACGCCGACGCCTCAGGCCTCTGGCCCGGCAACGTCGTGACCAAGCTCAGCAAGGCCGGCACCTTCTGGAAGGCCGAAGCTGAGGACCAGGACTATCTCCAGCATTACCCCGACGGCAAGAACCAGTTCAGCCCGTAGCAGTTCGCAGGGATTGAACGGCCCGCTGGCGACGCGGCTTTCCGCCGGCTGGACGCAGATCGCCGCTTCGCCGGAGGTGCTCACCCACGGTGACTACTGGTCCGGCAACGTCGTCTGGCGAGACGGCAAGCTCTCGGGCATCGTGGGTTGGTCGGGCGCGGCGCGGGGCCCACGCGGCTTCGACGTGGGCCGTCCGATGTGACGGTTCTGCGGCCGGGATTGACTTCGCGACCGGCCTGACGTAACGTCGGATGGGACGCCGCGCGACTGCGGCGCGGGGACACCAAAGGGGGCTTTGGGATGACCGACAGCGTACTTCGCGTTCCGATCTCGAACGTGTACGGCGGGGGTGACTACACCGCTCCTATCACGATCGGCAGCGGCGGCACGACCGCGAACGTGATCCTCGACACAGGGAGCAGCACGCTGGCCGTGGTGCCGAAGGTCTACGACGTCAAGGGAGACAGCGATGCGCAACCGACCGCGCTCGCACAGGACGTCATCTACGGAACGGGCGGTTGGGCCGGGCCGGTGGTGACGACGAAGGTGGCGCTCGGAACCGGTGCGTCGTTGGACGCCTATATCGCGGTGACCACCGACGACGAGCCGGGCGGGTTCGGCCGCGCTGACGGCATTCTGGGACTGGCCTACAACGTCCTCAACAACGCCTACGACATGTCCTCATACCTCCAGGAGCATGGTGATAGGTCGGTCACGTTCCCGTGGCCGTTCCCCACCAAGAACACCAGCGCAGCCGTGCAGCAGTTCGCCAGCCTGCTGCAGCGGATGCCGCAGCAGGACCTGCCGCCGTACTTCACCGCACTTGCCTCCGCCGGGATCGAGAAGAACCTGTTCGCCTTCTACACGCTGCGCTCGATGCCGAGCCTGCGTCGCTCCAATCCCGAAGAGGACCCGCTCAACCAGGGCTTCTTCGTCATGGGTGGCGGGCCCGAGCAGGAGGACCTGTACACCGGTGAGTTCGTCAACGTCGACGTGGTCGATGATGCCTGGTACAACACGGACCTGCTCTCCGTGCAGGTGGCTGGCGGCGAGGAGCACAAGGCCAAGCGCCTGCCCGCCACGCTCGCCAAGACGATGGTGTCGAACTCGATCATCGACAGCGGCACGAACAGCCTGGCGCTCGCCAAGGACGTGTTCGAGGCGATCGTCTCCTCGCTGGAGAAGCTCAGCCCCGATTTCATCGAGGCGATCAAGACCGCTTCCAGCGGCTCGGTGCAGACGAGCAGCCTCAACCTCGACAAGTGGCCGGATATCACCTTCACGCTGAAGGGGGACACCGGCAGCCCGGTGCCGCTGACGTGCAGTCCGTCCACGTACTGGCAGGTCGACTGTCCGCAGAGCGGACAGGCGTCGTTCGCGATCGGGGGCTCCGGCATGCCGCAGTCGATCCTCGGGCTGCCGTTGATGAACAACTACTACTCCGTGTTCGACCGCACCCAGGACGCCTACGGCGTGATCCGGTTCGCGCCGATCAAATCCGACGTGTGAGTCCGGTGAGCGAGTCCACACCACCGCCAGATGCCCGGGAACTGCTTACCCGGATCAACTTCGACCCCGGCTCACGGCGCGATGAGCTGAGCCCGATCCCGTGGCCGGACGGGCTCGCCCCGACGCCGATCGACCCGCCGCACACCGACCCGGAGGGCCCGCTCCCCGCCGCCGACGTGGTGATCGCCACCTACACGACCGCGGAGGGCCGGGCGCTCGCCGACGTCCTCACCCCTGGCGTCACGTCGACCGACTGGGTGCCGTACACGGAGGACTTCGCGTCGTACGAGCCGCTGCTCGGGGAGCGCGCGCCGGCGCGCGAATCGCAGCGGCTCGGGGCGTGGCACCTGGCGAGCATCGGCGCGCGCACCGTGTTGTGCTTCAAGTCCGCACTGCACCCCGCGATCGACGGGCCGAAGCTGCCGATCCTGAAGCTGTGGCCGCAGATCGTCTCGGAGGTCACGCCGAAGCTCGTGATCACGAGCGGCACCGCCGGCGGCGTCGGAGCGGCAACCGAGCTCGGCGACGTGGCGGTGCCCTCCACCGTGCGCTGGGATTGCATCGAGCAGTTCAAGTCCGAGCCCTGGGCGCAGCGGGCCTACCCCACCGCCTCGCTCACCGATGCGATGCGCAAAGCGCTGGGGGCGACGGCGCCGCTGCTGGCGCCGAATGCCGACAAGATCCCGGCCCAATACCGCACGCGGCCGCTCAAGGTGTGGGAGTCCGGCACGGTGCTGACGACCGACTTCTTCGCCTGGGGGGACACGACCGACCACTACGGCCTGCTCACTGCGGCGCCCGACTGCGTGTTGGTGGAGATGGACGACTCAGCGCTTCCCCTGGCGCTGGCAAGCGTCACCGACCCGCCCCCGTTCGTCTCGATCCGCAACGCCTCGGACCCGGTGATGCCCGGGGACCTGCCGCTGGAGGAGCAGCGCAAGCAGGCCGGGGACATCTACCAGGACTACGGATACTTCACGACCATCGGCTCGGCGATCGCCTGCTGGGCGGTCGCAAGCGCGGTGTAGGGACACAGGACGTCGTGAGAAAGTCGTGTGGTGCGCTCTCGCTTCTGTGCGTTCTCAGCTTCGTCGTGTGTGGCCAGGCGATCGGCCACGCTGCTCCTCGCCCGCGGCGTGTCGCGTTCGGCACATGGCATCAGCTCAGGGCGTACGCTCCACTGCTCGTTACGGGTTCGGGTCGTGTTGTCTACTTCTTCAGTAAAGACTCGCGTACCGCCAGTCGGTGTCTTCATCGCTGCTCGCGAGCGTGGCTGCCGGTCCTGACCTCGGCGAGGCCTCGCGTGATCCACGGGTCGGGGCTGTCGCAGCGGCTGTTCGGGACGATCACCCGTCCCAACGGCGACCAGCAGGCGACCTACAGGCACCATCCGCTCTACATCTCCGCGGCGCACAACGATCCCCACGACGCGTTCACCGACATGACAGGTGGCTTCGGAGGCGCATTCTTCCTCGTGGGGATCCGAGCGCCTTTAATCAGGTGCGAATGCGGCTACTGAACCGGTCGCCGGCCCCGCCTCGCCCCTGAGGCGGTTCAGAGTTGGCACCAAGCGGATAGGCCCCTCGGTCGGTACGCCAGTCTGCACCGGGGGGAGGCTCATGGGGTCCTTGGCCCTGAGCCGGCGCCTCGGCTACGAGGGAGCGTTTGCCTCTTACGTCGCGGGCGAGCACCTGAACGCGGAACGCGCCAAGGAGCTCGGGCTCGTCCAGGAGATGGTCGCACACGATGAGCTGCTCAACGCCGCCGTCGACTGGTGCACCCGTATCGCCTCCTTGCCCCTCACGCCGTTGCGATGATGAAGCCGCTGCTGCGCACCGCCGCGGACGCGACCTGGGATCACGCGATCGCGCTGGAGCAGTTCGCCGAACCGCAGTGCTTCACCACCGCGGCATTCCGGGAATCGGTTCAAACCCTGCTCGGCCGACGGTAGGTCCCTCGCGCCCAGGCCCTGAGCTGCCCTGACGCGACGGCTGCGAAGGGTCGGCGAACCCGCCCTGCGCGGAAGTCCGACGAGCCCACACTTGCTCTGCCATGGTTCGCCTTCCCATGCCAGCCGCACGATCCTCTCCGGCCGGGCCGCCGAAATCGTCGAGCCGGCGAAGACGAATCTCGGCGGCATCCTCCGACGATCTCCTCGGCGCGATGTGGGCCGTGATCGCGACGCTGTTCGTCTACCGCGATGCGCAGACAGAGAGTCTGGCTGCCGCCACCTCGCGGCTGGCGGCAACCGTCGTCAGCCTCGTGCTGTGTCTGATCTACCTGGTGATCGCCCCGTCGCACCCCTGGGCGATGGCGCTGCTGATTACGCTCGGCACGACCTTCGTGACGCTCGCCGGACGGCCCGGCGACTCGGTCACCACCGGCGTCACGATCGCGGTTGTCATGGTCGTCGCCGAGCTCGAGCCGCGCAACGCCTGGGAGCAGCCGATCCTGCGATTCGCCGACACCGTCATCGGCGTCGTCTTTGGGCTGGCGACGGCCTGGCTCGTCCGCCGCGCGGCGCATCGCGACGACGAAGCCGATCGCCGCACACCTGACGAGCGCAGCTCGGCCGGCCCATGACGGTGTCAGCATTGTCATGGAGCGGTGGGAAGGACTCGGCGCTCGCGTTGCACGAGCTGCGCGAACGGTCCGGACCGGCTCCCCGCGCGCTGATCACGACGGTGACGGCCGACTACGCGCGGATCTCGATGCACGGCGTCCGACGCGAGTTGCTCGTCCGTCAGGCGCGCGCTGCCGGGCTGCCCCTGGTCGAGGTAACGATCCCGGCCGCCTGCTCCAACGAAGTCTACGAGCAGCGGATGGGACAGGCGCTCGCCGAGGCGCCGCTGGCCGAGGCCGAGACGATCGCGTTCGGCGACCTGTTCCTCGCTGACATCCGCGAGTATCGAGAGGAGCGTCTGAGCCGGGTCGGCAAGCACGCCATCTTCCCGCTGTGGGGGCGAGACACCGGCGCGCTCGCCCGCGAGTTCATCGCCGCGGGCTTCGAGGCGGTCCTCGTCTGCGTCGACCCCCGCCGGCTCGATCCGTCGTTCGCCGGGCGGCCCTTCGATGCCGAGCTGCTCGCCGATCTTCCGCCGGACGTCGACCCGTGCGGCGAAAACGGCGAGTTCCACACGTTCGTCCACGCCGGGCCGATCTTCACCGCGCCGATCCCCTGCCAGGTCGGCGACACCGTCACGCGCGACGGGTTCGTGTTCTGCGACGTGGTCCCCGTCGACGCGTAGCTCGCGCTCCGCCTGACGAGAGCACACGCCAGAGGAGGTCAGCTCTGACCGGCGTCGTTGGACTAACCGAAGCCGAGCGGCTCACGCGTCCAGCGGTAGGTCGCCCAGTTGAGCTGCCGGACCGTGCCGTCGGGTCGGCGGTGGATGATCAGTCGCTCCCCGCGCTCGAGGCCGGTGGTCGTCCGGTAGGTGTCCTGTGACTCGCGCGCGAACACGGACGGCGGGGTCGAGTCCGGTTCCTGGGGGTCGCGTGCCTCCAGCCGTCCCTGACGCACGCTGAAGAGGGCGGGGCTGCCCTCGGAGAACCACAGGCCGACGACATCGCGCAGCTCTTCGGGGAACTCCGTGCCCGGCACCCACGGATCTTCCGGGGCGGGGTCGTTGCGCAGGACGTAGGAGCCAAGATCGACGGCCGTGCCGCCTGGGTCCTTGGCCGCGCTCTGGTTGGTGAGGACGATCGCGGTGGTGCGCGAGTCGGCGTGAGAGAACGCGCCGGTGATCCCGCCGGGGGCACCGCCGGTGTGCCCGAACCAGATCTCGCGGTCCTTGCGGCGCAGGAAGAAGCCAAGGCCGTAGGCTCGATCCCACTGGGGATCGACCGTGATCTGTGGCTGACACATCTCCTCGATGGTGTCGGCGCTGAGGATCGCCGGATCCGGATCCATCAGAAACGCGTGCCACTTCACCAGGTCCGACACCGTGCTGGCCAGTCCGCCGGCCGCCAGGGTTGTGCCGGTGAACACGAGAGGCTCCTCGACCGGCACGTCTGAGAACGGGGGCACGTAGTACAGCCCGGCGTGTGGCGGCGCCAGGATGGTCGTCGTCCGTCGCAGCTCGAGCGGGTTCAACAGCCGCGCGGTCAGGCTGTCCTCCCATGAGCGACCGTCCAGGCGGGCGATCATCTCCCCGAGCACCATGTAGGCGAGGTTGCTGTAGTGCCAGAGTCGACGCGGAGGCAGAACGCGCTCGGCGGCATTCCAGTTCTCGACCGTGTCGGCGGGATCGGGCCCCTCCAGGGTCTCCCACATGTTGCCGACCGGTTCACGTTGTATCCCACTCGTATGCGAGAGCAACTGGCGGATGGTCAACGGATGCTGGGAATCCGGCAGACGCACGTCGACCGTGTCATCGAGGCCCAGGCGCCCCTCGTCGCGCAGCTGCATGATCATCGCGGCGGTGAACGTCTTCGTGTTGCTCGCGACCAGAAACTGGGTGTCCGGACCGAGCGGCACCGACGGATCGGACAGATCCGCGGTTCCGATCGCGGCATCCCAGAGCAACTCGCCACGGCGCGCCACGCCGGCGACCAGCGCCGGGGTGCAGCTGCGGCGCTGAGCCTGGGTGGCCAGCGCCGACAGGTGTCGACGCGTGGTCTCGGTGAGCCCCTCGGCCATCTGCGGCGATGCTACTCAGAACGAAGCATGCGGCCGGTGGCGGTGGCGAGGTCGTGGCTGGTGGGGCGTCGATGAAGGTGCGGATCAGCAGGCCGTCGACGTTGGCGATCATCACCGAGGCGAGATCGCGGGCGTCCTCGGGGCCGATCGTGTCGGGCAGCGAGTCCGTGAGCCAGCCCGCGACGCGGTCGCGTTGGCGGTTGTAGTGCGCGGCGAGTTGTTCGCCGAGCAGCCCGCCGTGCGGCTCGCGACAGCCGACGACGTCGCGCGGCTGGCGGGCGTGCTCGCCGACGCGTTCTACGAGGATCCCCCGTTCGTCTGGATGATGCCCGTCGAGCTCAAGCGGCGCTCACGGTCGCGGCGGTTCTTCGAGATCGAACTGCGCGCTGTCGGACTCGCTCGAGGCAGCATCTGGACGACCGCCGACTGCGCCGGTGCCGTGATCTCGACCCCGCCGGGAAACTGGCGGCTGCCGCCGTCGGCGGCGCTGCGGCACGGGCTCTCATACGCGCGCGCGTTCGGCGCCCGGTTACCGCAGGCGACCGCGTTGCTCTCGCGCATGGAATCACGCCACCCCCGCCAGCCACACCACTACATCGCGTTCGTCGGCGTCGCACCGGAGCGCCAAGGCGCCGGCCTCGGAACCCGCCTGATGCAGCCGACCCTCGACCGCTGCGACGAAGAACAGCTGCCCGCGTACCTGGAAGCGACGACTGAGCGCAATGCCGCGCTGTACGCCAGGCTCGGGTTCGAGCAGATCGCCGAGCTTCACTACGGCGGCACCGGCCCCCTGCTCCAGATGCTCCGACCGCCGGCCAGCCGATGATCAGGGCCGGTTTGAGGCCGGCTTCGCCTGAGTCCGTCGGTACGGGACGACGACATTCATCACCCGGACCCGCCTGCTGCCCGCTGGGCGCTCCCGGGGCGATGCCCGACCCCTCAGCGGCTCGACCACCGCGCGCAGCTCCTCGGAGACACGCCGGAACTCCTCGGCGGTCAACCAGAGGTCGGCATTGCTGAGGACGGCGTTCCGCCACTCCTCGGGCTCGGCGTATTCGCCCGCCGTGTACTCCAGGCCCACCGCCCGCGTCGTGTCGAAGTAGGCCGCCACGACGGCCGATGCGGCCGAGGCCCCGGCCGGTGTTGAGCCGTCCAGCTCGACCGGGGTCCCCCGTCCAGTCGCCCGCCACGGCCGCTCCCGGCGGTCGGCTCGCGGAGGTGCGGGTTCGGCGAACCCGTAGCGCTCCAGGAGCTTCAGGTGGTACGCCGTCGCACTCGGACTGAGCCCGCTCAGTTCCGCGCACTGCGTAGCCGTCAGCTCCTCGCCCGTTGCCAGGGCATTGATGATCGCCAACCGCGCCGGATGAGCGAGCGCACGGATGCTCCGGGGGTTCTCGTAGCGACGCGGAGCATCGTCCTGCGGTGGAGCCGACGGGTCACTGGCCTCGGACATCGATCGCAGAGCGTACTGCTTGACACCAAGATGTTCAGCAAATACTATTCAGGATATGCTGAACATCTCCGAGCAGTCAGAGCGTGCCGAGCGGTCTTCGGGACTGACGATGAGCACCGCGTCGAGAACGATCGAAGTCCGGACAGCGGCTGCAGACGCCGTGCCGAAGGTGGCGGCCGCACTGGCGGACGCGTTCATCAACGACCCGGTCTACACGTGGATGTTGCCGCGCAGTCTGCGACTGACGGCGCGGCTGCGAACGATGTTTGTCGCCGAGATGGAGCAGTACGTGATCCCGAACGGGGGGACTGTGTGGACGACCCCCGGTTCCGAGGGTGCGGTGTGCACGCTGCCGCCCGGCGCCTGGGAGTTTCCCGCGTCCCTCACCGGGCAGCAGGCGCTGATGTGGCTGCGGGCATTCGGGAGGCGATCGCTGCTGGCGGGACGGGTGCAGCACCTGCTGGAGGCGCGACACCTCCGTGAGCCTCACTTCTATGTCCGTTTGGTCGGCGTTCGCACCGCGCTGCAGGGACAGGGCGTAGGGTCGGCGCTCATGCAGCCGACCCTCCAGCAAGCTGACTCGGCCGGGCTGCCGTCGTACATCGAGGCCAGCAGCGCGCGCAGCGCGGCATTGTACGAACGGCTCGGCTTCGTGCATCTGGATGTGCTGGAGCTGCCACAGGGCGGACCACCGATCTGGCCGATGCGTCGGCCGGCGCCAGGAGAATCGAGGACCAATGTCTGAGCCGAAATCGGGTCCGGGGCGCCAGGACCGGCGCATCAATGCGCTCGCGGCGCTCACCGTCGAGGTCTCGGCGAACGTCGAGGAAGGGCAGACTGTCATCGTGCGGGGCCACCTCGCCGACGCCCCGCTGGTCCGTGCGATCGTTCGGGCGGCCTATCGTCGGGGTGCCCACCAGGTCGAAGTCGATTGGCACGATCCGCTCGTGCGGAAGATCCGGCTCGAAGAGGCCGCTGATGCCGCGCTCGGCTGGGTTTCTCCGTGGGTGCACGAACTGCCGACCCAGCTCGGGGCGCTGCACGGTTCGATGATCATGCTCGCGGGTGATCCTGCGCCCGGGCTGTATGACGACATCGATGCGGGGCGTCTCGGCCGCGACACCGTGCCGATCCCGGAGTGGGGTGCGGTGGTCATGGAGCGGGCCGTCAACTGGGCGATCGTGCCCGCGCCCACGCGAGGGTGGGCCGGACTGGTCCATCCGGATCTCGACGGTGACGCGGCGCTCGAGCGGTTGTGGTCACAGATCGAGCGCGTCTGTCGTCTTGACGAGCCTGATCCGGGTGCGGCGTGGCGCGCACGGGCGGCCGATCTTGCCCGTTCGGCCGAGCGGCTCACCCATGCGCAGCTCGACGCGCTGCATTTCGAGGGCGAGGGGACGGATCTGCATGTCGGCCTCCTGCCCGGCGTTCGGTGGCTGGGGGGCGGCTCGACCACGGCGTGGGGCCGCGAGCACATGGCGAACATCCCGACCGAGGAGGTGTTCACCAGCCCCGACCCCGAGCGAACCGAGGGCGTCGTCCGCTCGACCAAGCCGCTGCTCGTCAACGGCCGCGCCGTGACGGGGCTGCGCATGCGCTTCGAGCGCGGGCGGGCGGTCGAGATCGAGGCTGACAGCGGTGCCGAGCTGTTGCGCGAGCTCGCCTCTCGTGACGACGGCGCCACCCGGCTCGGTGAGGTCGCACTCGTCGACGGGAGCGGCCGGATCGGGGCGCTCGAGACGATCTTCCATCAGACGCTGCTCGACGAGAACGCCGCGAGTCACATCGCGATCGGCCGCGGCTTTGAATTCCTCTCCGAGGACCCGAAGTCGACCGAACGGATCAACCTCAGCGCCGTGCACACCGACTTCATGATCGGCGGGCCGGGTGTGCGTGTCAGTGGCCGCACGCGCGACGGACGCGACGTCGAGGTCCTCGCCCCAGACGGAACCTGGCGCCTTCCCTGACCGCTCCGAACGAGCCGGTCGTGCTCGGCGGAGCGGCTTCAGACTCTGGACGGCGACTGCCAATGCAGCGGCAAGCGCGTCCCGATGAGCCCGTCCTGCGGTCCGAGCGCCTGCACCATGACCGCCGCCCGCGCGGGGGTCACGAGCATCTCCTGCAGCCGGCGGACGGCATCGAGATGGTCTCCGGTCCAGATCACCTTGACCCCGATCGAGGTCGCGTCGCCGTTGGAGTCGCGCAGGTCATGGGCGACTGCGTCGATGAGCCGGCCGTCGGCGACCTCGTCCGGCGCGAGCGCCTCGGGCACCGTCTCGCGTCCGGTGAGGGCCGCGGCGAAGTGGTCGTACCACCCCGTCAAGTGGTCGGTCGCGCTCGACAGCTCGGCTCGCGCGGCCGAGCGATCGCCTCCGTCCGCGGCCTCACCGTCCCACAGGTCAAGCACCGCGTCCGCGGCGAGCCGCACCCCGGCCACGCCGGTGACGAGGCTCGTAACCGCGGCCAGCGGAACCGGCTTTGAGCCGCGCTCGGTCAGGTAGCCGCGGAACGTATCGTCGAGCCGTCGTGCGGCGGCCGCCGCCCGCAGTGCGTCGCTGCGTGGCGGGGATGGCGGCGGCGCCGCTCCGTCGCAGCGGCCGACCCCGTACGCGACCGCGCCGGCCAGGTAGCTGACGCTGTCGGTATACGCCTCGGACAGCGCTCGGCCGAGCGCCGCGGCGGCGCCTCGAGGCCAGAACAGGAGCCCGATGACCAGGCTCACCGCGCAGCCGATTGCGACGTCCTCGATCCGCAACAGCCCGATCTGCCATCCCGCCGGCACGAGGATGTTGAACAGGATCAGCAGCGTCATCGTGAACGCCGCCTGCCCGGCCGCGAACGAGATCGTCGCGGGCGCGAGGCCGGCGAACAGGACCACGAACGGCAACAGCACCCACAGCACCGTCGTGTTGGTTCCGACCAGGTACACGAGCGCGCCCCCGATCACGAACCCAACCGTGGTTCCCAGCAAGGCCCGAAGGATGCTCTGGCCGGTGCTGAGCGCATTCGAGCGCAACACCGCGAGCGTCCCGAACACCACCCAGAAACCGTGCTGGACGCTCGAGAGATCGGCGACGAGTACGGCGAGGCTGAGCGCGGCGGCCCCGCGCAGGCTGTTGTGCAGCCACGAGGAGCGCCACGTCAGGTGCGCTCCGGCGCGCTCCTGGGCGGACGACAGCGGTCCGGCGAATCCACCAGGCTGGTGCCCGAGGGTTCTTTGCAGCCAGCTGCGTCGCGCTGCGGCTGCGGCGTAGTCGGTGTTGCTGGCGACCTGGCCGACGACGAAGCTGAGCTCCTGGGCGCGGAAGCTCGCGTCAAGGGCGGAGACGACCTCGCGGGCGGTGCGGTCGGCGTCGGCCGTCGCCACACCCTCACTCGGAAGCCGGCGGGTCGTCGCCCGCTCGAGCGAGGCAAGGGCATCCCGCATCCGATCAACCGCGCGCTGCAGCTCAGCGCTGGTCCGCCTGGGAGAATCGAGCAGTGCCGCCGCTTGCTCGAGGACCTCGGCGGCGGCGACCTTGACCGAGCACACTGCCCGACTCGGGGACTTCGGATGGTGCCTCGGCGCCGAATGGAGCACCACCGCGTTCAGCCAGCGCAGCTCGTCGACCAGCCGGACCACGGCACGCGCATCGGTCGTCAACCCGGTCGGCCGGTACGGCGTCGCGAAGAACAGCGTGTGGAGCTCCTCGGTCGCCTCGTCGGCCGTCGCCACGGCGGCTCGATACGCCTCGCGATCGGCCATAGAGTCCCCGCTCAGCACGTATGCGATCTCGGCGCGGAGACGTGCCGCGAGCGCTCGGCTCGCGTCGGTGGCGCGGCCGCGAATGGCGTTGCGCGCCGGCGCCGGCCACAGCAGCGAGATCGCCAACAGCGAGATCCCAGCCGCCAGACCCCACCCGGCGACGCGATCCGCGATCGACGAGGCCGGCGCCGGCAGTGAGACCGGCAGGATGAACGCGAGCAGAAGCGCCGTGGTCGCGCTGGCGAGCACCGAACTGACCACGCCCGCGAACAGGATCACGAACGCCACCACCGCCATCGAGATCGCGGCCACCGCGGTCGACTGCGACGCAAGCGTGCCGAGACAGATCAGAACCGTGCAGGCGACCCCGAGCGCCGCCTGGGCCCGCAGCCGATCGCCGATCGAGCCCTGGAAATCGACGAGCAGCAGCATCGCGAACGAGCCGAAGGCGACGAAGTACGACAGCTCCGGGTTACCGATCACCTTGTCCCCGAGCGCGAACGTCGCCGGCATCAGCACCGCGGCGCGCGCGGCCCGACGAGACGCGTTGTAGCCGGGATCATGGGTGCGAAGCCAGGCCCAGAACGCGACGCCCGACCGTATCTTCGCCACTGCGGACATAGCTCCGCACACATCATTGCGCGTCCCTGAACATCGATCTCGTGTCGACTCAGCGGGATCCCGGGTACGCTCATCGCAATGGCTTCAACTCCTGCCCCTGAGCGCCCGCGGACGGAACCGAGGACTGAGGGGACCGATCGTCATATGTGGGCGGTTCCGAGGATCGATCACGTCGACGTATCGCTGCATGGCCATCGCGTGAACTTCAATATCGCGGGCCAGGGGCCACCGGTCGTGCTCATCCACGGGGTCGCCGGCCGCGCGTCGCAGTGGGATCGGATCGTGCAGTTGCTGGCTGAGAACCACACAGTCGTCGCGCCGGATCTCTTGGGTCACGGCGACTCGGCCAAGCCGCGCGGCGACTACTCGCTCGGGGCGCACGCCTCGGGCATCCGAGACCTGCTGATCGGCTTGGACATCGAGCGCGCAAGCGTCGTCGGCCACTCGCTCGGCGGTGGGATCGCGATGCAGTTCGCCTACCAGTTCCCGGAGCGTTGCGAGCGGCTCGTGCTGGTCTCGAGCGGCGGTCTCGGCGACGAGGTCCACCCGCTGCTGCGAGCCGCGACGCTGCCAGGATCGGAATTCGTGCTCCCGCTGCTCGCGCACCCCCGGGTGCTGGATGTCGCCTCTGTGATCCCCCGTGCGCTGGGCCGGATGGGGTTACGGACACGCCCCGACCTGACGGAGATGGCGCGCGGCTATCAGTCGCTCGCCAACGCCGAGGCGCGAAACGCCTTCATCCACACCGTGCGTGCCGTGATCGACCCCACCGGCCAGCGCATCAATGCCTCAGACCGCCTCTACCTGACGTCCGAGTTGCCATCGTTGATCATCTGGGGAAGCCACGATCGGATCATCCCCGTCGCGCACGCGCAGCCCACACACGAGGCCATGCCCGGCAGCCGCCTTGAGATATTCGATGAAGCCGGCCACTTTCCACACCTCGATGACCCGCTCCGGTTCGCCCGCACGCTCGAGGCCTTCTTTGAGCGGACCGAGCCGGCCCGACTCGACGCTGCCACGCTCCGCGAGGTCGTGCTCGACCGCGATCCCGAGTCCGCGGCAGCACTCGAGCGGCTCAGGCGCGAGCACCCGGCCGCCTGATCGCGGAACCCGCTCGTCTGACTCTCCTCCGTCCGACCTGATCGGCCGCCCTTGAGATGATGGCGGTGATGAGCGAGCGCCCGACCGGCATCGTCACGTTCGTCTTCACCGACATCGAGGGGTCAACGGCGCTTCTCGACCGGCTCGGCGACGGCTTCGGTGACGTGTTGTTCGCCCATCACGCGCTGCTGCGTGGGGTGTGGGAGGCGCACGATGGGGTCGAGGTCTCGACCGAGGGCGACGCCTTCTTCGTCGCCTTCAGCTCGGCGAGCCAGGCGCTGGCGGCGACGGCGGCCGGCCAGGCGGCGCTCGCCGCGCACCCATGGCCGCATGGAGAGCCGGTGCGGGTGCGGATGGGGGTCCACACCGGCGAGCCGCGGATCCGCGACGGCGACTACTGGGGCCCCGACGTCCACTACGCCGCGCGCGTCGCGGCGGCGGCGCGGGGCGGCCAGGTGCTCGTGTCGGCGGCGACGGCGGCGCTCGTCACCGGCGCGGAGCTGACCTCGCTGGGCCGCCACCGACTCAGGGACTTCCCGGAGCCGCGCGAGCTGTTCGCGGTCGGCCCCGGGCCGCATCCGGCGCCGAAGACGCTCGACCCGCTGCGGACCAACCTCCCGAGCGCGCCGACGCCGCTCGTCGGCCGTGACGACGACGTGGACGAGGTGGTGGCGCTGCTGCTCGGTGACGCGCGCCTGGTCACGTTGGTCGGCGCCGGTGGGATCGGCAAGACGCGGCTGGCGCTCGCGGTCGCCGACCGCCTGCTCGATGAGCTCGCCGATGGCGCGTTCCTGGTCGAGCTGGCGGAGCTGACGGCATCCGAGGCGGTCGCGGGCGCGATCGCGTCCGTCCTCGGGACGACGACCGAGTCTCTCGCCGGAACGCTGGCGGGCCGCGAGCTGCTGCTCGTGCTCGACAACTTCGAGCACGTGCTCGGCGCTGCGCCACTGCTCTCCGAGCTGCTCGGCGTGGCGCCGAGCCTGCGGATCCTCGTCACCAGCCGGTCGCCGCTCCGGCTGAGCGAGGAACAGGCGTACGGGCTGGCAGGGCTTTCCGAGGGGCCGGCGGCGACGCTCCTGATCGCGCGGGCGAAGCGGGCGTCGCGTGAGTTCCCGGCCGAGGAGGCCGGTGGACCGGCCGTCGCCGCGCTCTGCCGTGAGCTCGACGGCTCGCCGCTGGGGATCGAGCTGGCGGCCGCGCGGCTCGCGCTGCTCTCACCGGACGAACTGCTCGAGCGGCTGCGGCGCTCGCCCGACGCGCTGGGGACGGGTGGGCGCGACCTGCCTGAGCGCCAGCGTGGCCTGCGTGCGGCGATGCAGTGGTCCTACAGCCTGCTCGACCCGCAGGCCGCGAGCCTCTTCCGTCGCATGGGCTACTTCGCCGGCGAGGCGACGCTCGAGCGGATCGAGCAGGTGTGCGATGAGGGGATCGACGATGTGCTCGAATCGCTCGCCCAGCTCGTCGATACCTCACTCGTGCGTCGAACGCGCGACGGCCGGTTCGAGCTCGCCTCGGCGCTGCGGACGTACTCGCGCGAACTGCTCGAGGCGACGGGCGAGCGCGAGGCGCTGTGCCGGCGCCACGCCGAGACCATCGTCGCCGAGTGGCTGCCGGTCGTGCTCGAGCGGCCGATGACGGCCTACCGCGAGACGTACGACCCGATCGTCGCCGAGCAGTCCGACCTGTTCGTCCTGCTGGACTGGTCCGCGCAGGTGGACGCCGAGCTCTTCAGCCGGCTGGTCGCCTGCACGTACTCAGCGCTGCGTATCACATCCCTTCAGGCGCACTGGCACGGCGCGATCGACCAGGCGGCTGCGACCGGCCCCGCGACCGGCCGGGTGCGCGCGCTCGTGCGCGTGGCGGCAGCTGTCGGACGCAAAGCCCATGGGATTGCCCTCGAGCAGGCGCTCGAAGCCGACACCGAAGGCGACCCGATCTTTGCGGCGTGGCTCCACGGGACCTGCGCGGTCATGGACGCTCTGCACAGGCCGGGTCCGGCGTGGCAGGCGCGAGCGCGGGCCGTCGGAGCGGAGCTGCGTTCCTCGCCGTACGAGGACGCCCGCAATCTCGCGGCGATCGTGGAGGCCAACCTGCTGCTGCTTCAGGACCGCTTCGATGATGCCGCCGACGCGTTCGAGTTGGCGATTCGCCGCGGCGGTGGCACCTGGGCGACTGAGACGCCCGTGTACATGGTCGGCGACTGCCACCTGTTCGCGGGACGAGCGCAGGTGGCCCTTGCGGCCTATGCGCGGGGCGTTGCCCTCGCTCGCGACAAGAGCGCGCGGATCAACATGGGCTTCCAGGGCGAGGGGATCGTCGCCGCGCTCATCGACCTCGGACGCCACGAGGAGGCGCTCGAGACGCTCGGCGCCTCCGACAGCCTCACCGGCGACACCGTGCTCCCACGGGAGCTCAACTCCTTCTGGGGCAGCGTGATGGCGGGCCGGATCGCCTCAGCACATGCCGCCCTTGCCCCGCAGGACGCCGACGCTGCGTACGCGCGCGGGCGCGCGCTCGGCATCGAAGAGGTCGCTGAACGCCTGTTGTCGTACGGTGCACCGGTCGGCGCAGCGTCCTAGATCCCGCGCGCTCGCCGGCTTGGCTCAGCGGTTGTGGTTGACGACCTCGACGTTGTGGCCGTCCGGGTCGAGCACGAAGGCGCCGTAGTAGCCCGGGTGGTAGACGGGGCGCTCGCCGGGGGCGCCGTGGTCCTCGTAGCCCGCGGCGAGCGCGGCGGCGTGGAAGGCCCGCACGGTGGCGTCCGCGTCCGCGGCGAAGGCGAGATGGACGTGCTCGGTGAGCGGCCGCTCGTCGCGCACGAGCGAGAAGCTGTAGTCCTCGCCTCGGAACTGCACGCGCCCCGGGTCGTCATGCGCCAAGCGGAGCCCGGCGTGCGGCGCGACCGTCGTGTAGAAGCGCCGCGACGCCTGCGGGTCGCGGACGCGGAGCCACAGGTGATCGATGCGGCCGTCGGGCACCGCGCGCTCGCGCTCGCCGTGGACCGCCTCGACGCTGTTTCCGTCCGGGTCAAGCAGAAAGCCGCCGTAGTAGTCGGGCCCGTAGACCGAGCGCGGTCCCGGCGCGCCGTCGTCGGGGTGACCGGCGTCGACCCCCGCCTGCCAGAAGGCGTCGACGGCCGCCCGGTCCGGCGCGCGGAAGCCGACGTGCAGGCCGCGGGCCACCGCGTGCTCGCGGTCCGTCGGGCCGATCCACCAGTCATCCCACCCGACCATGTCCGGTCCCGCGTAGCTCGGCTCGACGCTCAGCACGGACAGAACGGTGCGGTAGAAGCGCTCGGATGCGGCGAGGTCGGACACCGCGATCCCCACGTGGTCGAACATCGCCTCGAGCCTACCGTCACGTGCGAGGCTGGCCCGTTGGTTCGACCAGATGGGCGAACGCCGCCAGCCCCGTGGTAGCGTGGCGCTCGTGCCGCCTGCGAGCCGTTTCCGGTCCGGCGGGCGGCGGGCGCCGGCAGTGGTGCTTGGGTTCATCGTCGTCGTGGTGGTGCTGATCATCGTGATCAGCACCAGTTCGTCGCCGAGCACCGGTTACGACGTCTCCTATCCGCAGTGCTCGGGCTCCTACCCGTCGAACCCCCTGTTCGGGATCGTGGGCGTCAACGGCGGCCTTGCGAACAAGGCGAACCGCTGTGTCGGCAGCGAGCTGCAATGGGCGCGCAACTCGCCCGGGCAGAAGCGACCGAGGCAGCCACGCCTGTCGCTGTACATCGACACCGGTAACCCCGGCGGGCACCACGTCGCAGACTGGCCCAGCGGCGGCACCGCGCCGGCCTACGGCGCCTGCAACGGCCTGCTGACCAACGCTTGCTCGTACATCTACGGCGAGCAGCGAGCCGCTCACTCCTACCGCCTCGCGGCCGCCCTCGACCCGATCGGCGCCAAGACCGCACCCTGGTGGCTGGACGTCGAGCTGATGGCGAGCTGGGCCGGGACCTATCAGCTCAACATCGCCGCGGTCCAGGGCTACATCGCCGGGCTGCACGACGCCGGCGCGACCGGCCCCATCGGGGTCTACTCCACCATCGCCCAGTGGAAGGAGATCACCGGGCTGACGGCGCAGACGACGCCGACGGCCTTCAACGGTCAGCTGCCCGACTGGGTGGCCGGAACCGAGGGAACACTCACCCAGGCGCAGCAGAACTGCACGAGCGGTGGTTTCACCGGTGTGGCCCCGGCGCTTGCGCAGTACCGGACCGGCACGCTCGACGCCGACCTGCGTTGTACGAGTAGCACGCGCTGACCCCATCCGCTACCGGCAAGGGCGCAGTCCCCCAGGCTCTCGGCGATACGCCTGCTGTCGCCCCGGACGGCGCCGATCCAGGTGGTGGCGACTAATGGCTGGACCGCGCCGGAGTCTTCCGGCGGCGGTGCCGCCGCCGGCTGTGCGGCCGCCGGCGGTGCGGCCGCCGGCGGTGCTTGTGCTTGCGCCGTGCGGGCTTGTGTTTACCCCGCACCTTCAGCACCGAGTCGGGCGCCATCGATTGCGGCACCATGTGGGCCAGCCACGTCCGGATCGGGCCAGTCGCGACGAGGTCGTAGACGCCCGGATGCCCGGCTTGCGCGCAGCCGTCGCCGAAGCTCGTGATCGCGGCCAGGATCAGCTTGCCGTCCGGCAGCCGCGCCAGCAGCGGTCCACCGGAGTCCCCCTCGCAGGTGTCGGTGCCGCCTTGCGGGTAGCCCGCGCAGACCATGTTGCTGGCGTCGAAGTAGCCATCGTTCTGCACCTCCTCGGCGCCGGGCGGGAACTTCTCGGCGCAGTAGGCGTCGGTCGTGAACGGGACCTGGGCCCAGTGCATCTGCGGCGGTTCGGTGGAGGCGCTCTCAGAGGTCGTGCCGAACCCCGCGATCGTGCCGAGCACGCCCGCCCGCCACAGCGTGGGGTCAGCCGGGGCGATCAGCATCGGCGTGACCTTCGAGGGCGACGTGAGTTGCAGGAGCGTGGCGTCGTTGCCGACTCCGTTGGTGACGAGGTAGTCGGGGTCGATGATCACCTGCTTGACCGTGTGGATCTCGCCGCCCTGCCCGTCCGCGTAAGGGGTGCCGAGCTCGACTTTGAAAGCGGACGGGGGCAGGGCAGCCTGCGACGGCACCAGACCCTCACTGACCAAGCCGGTGATCGACGCGCAGTGGCCCGCCGTCAGCACCCAGTCCGGCGCGACCAGGACGCCGCTGCAACCGTCGGTGCTGCCACCGATCAGGACGTCGGCGACGTATTCGAACGAGCCGGGCGGCACGAGCTTGCCCCCCACGACCGCACGTGCGGGCGACGCGAGCCCTCCGACCAGGCCCAACGAGCACGCCCCTGCCAAGAGCGATCGAACGATCCTCACGCCAGAGGATGGTACGCCCGGCGGGTACACGATCACCGCCAACGACAACGGCGACCGGCGGCCTCGCCAGCTCCGCCAGACCACGCTGAGTACCGAGTAGCCGGAGCGCGGCCTGCGGGGGGATCTGCCCGGCCGCCCCAGCTCAGGCTGGCACCGACCGCTGGCGACGCCGGTTCCAAGACCTCCGCCGCACACCGCAGAGAGCCTTTCCAGCGAGGCGCGGGCCCCCTGTGCCACCGAAGCCTGGGCGGGCGGCATCGCCGCCTCCATCATCATCGGAGCCGCCGCCGGACTCATCCCCGCCCTCCGAGCCGCACGCCTCTCACCCACCCAAGCGTTGTGGTCCATCTAAACCACTGCGCGCGTGCACCGCTCGACCGCCGCTCCCGCCACGGACCGTCACGGGTCGATCTCCGCCCAAAAAGACAGAGCAGGGCGCTCCCGCGGTCAGTCCTGGTCGTGAAACGACGGGATGTACGAGATGCCGATGATCGCGCCCTCCGGTGACTGCAGCCTGGCCACCGTCTGACCCCATGGCTCCTCACGTGGTGGATGCAACAGCTCGTAGCCGGCTTGCCGGAGTTCCTGTGCCGCTGAGCTGACTGCTGCGGCGTCGGCAACGTCGAACTCGATACTGGTCTGCGGCGTCGGCCGATCGGCTGGCCATTGCGGGGTCCCGAAGCACGCTTCCGCGGCGTGTGACAGCGGCCAGATCCCGAAGGACCTGCATCCGGCGACGTGCTCGCTGTGGAGATACTCGTCACCGCCGAGCGGCAGACCGATCGTCTCGACGTACAGCTTCCGGCTGGCGGGTGGATCGGGTGTGATGACCGCCAGGGTCGAAAGCAACTCGATATTCATTCGGCCTCCTCGTTCGTGTACGGGCGAGGTCACTGATCCAACCAGGTTCCCCCACCTGTGCGGTGGAGGGACGGCGGTGTCGCGTGAAGCGCCCCGTCGCGAGACGAGAGCGCGGCGACACCGTGCACAGGGACGAAGCGGTGGTTCAGCTCGACTCCCGACCGTGCTGGCCGTGCACGCGCCGCCTGTCCTGTGCGGTGGGAGCAGGTGAGAAATGCTGCGTTCGGGACACGGTTGGGGACACGTTCCGCAGAGGGTGGCTGCCGTCGGCCGGCGCGCGGAGTCGACGCCGATACGTTGCTTATCGTCATGCGACGTGGTCCGCTTCGTCCTGCAGCTGTCCCACGACGCCGATGAGCTCGTCGAGTTCGAGGTAGGTGGTCGACCTTCAGCTGTCATGCGCTACAGCGTTGTTCTGCGGCATCTGACAAACGACGGGCAAGCTCTTGCGGTCCGCGTCTTCGACAATTCGCATTCGCGGGACGAGCATCACATGCATCGATGCGATCGAGGCGGCCGGCGCCGACAGCCGCCGAAATCTTTCATCACGGCGAGGCGGTGGACGCGCTCAAGGAAGCGCTTACGCTTATCGAGAATGGCTTCGAGGAGATGATCTTCGGATGGCAACGCTCGAGACACCACCAAGCAGTGCGTTTGAAGCCGCGTCGCGGGCCCTGGATCACGCGATCAGCACCGCAGTCGAGCATGCGCCGTCTCACGCCTCCGGGACCACGTTCATTCCTGCCGATCTCGTCGGATCGGGCCGATTCCGCGAATACCGACGACTCGGACCGGTATCGATCATCGACTCCAACGGCAATGAGACCCGACTGTCTCAGGACCGGACCATCGAATTCTGGATCGCCACCATCGCGATCGGCGCGATCGTCTGGGCCCTGGCACGGCGCGGCTGAGGCCGTCGACTCCGCGCGACGCGCCATGTTCGTTGACGCGACCGAAGCGCAGCTCGCTCCCGGCCCAGGCGGAGCGGCGGCCGGAACGACGCGGCACGCCACGCGCCAGCCTGACGCCGCCACCAGCAGGCAGTCATCGATCGGGAATCCGTGGTTCCGAGGCCCGTCGTGGCAACGGACGGCGTAACCCTTGACGCCGTCCATCATGCCGACGGAAACGGACCGAGCCGCGACTCCCAGCGGGAGCCGTGGGAGATTAGACACCGGCGCGGTACCGAAATAGCCCGTCGGCGGTGAGGCTAACGCCAATCTGTCGCGGCCGGATCCGCAAACTCCCCAACACGACCGCGCATGCGGCGACAGCGAAGATCCGACCACTAGATGCAAACCGGTCGCACGCCGTACGGCTCCGGCGTTGCTTCGTGTCCGTGCTCCACAGTGCTGACTGGTGGCCCGTCGGCAACCTCAGCTTGCCGGTCATGGCGTGGACTCTACGGCCGCCCGGGGAGATACCGGGACATTGCCACCCCACTGCAACGGTGCCCGATGCCAACGACAAAGCGCGTCAGACAGGGGTCGTTACCAAGCGGACGACGAGGCTCGAACTCGCGACCTTCGGCTTGGGAAGCCGACGCTCTACCAACTGAGCTACATCCGCGCGGGGTTGATTCTAATCGCGGTGAGGGCTCCGTCGACGGGCGTGTCCCGACGGCACCATCCTCGGCGCACACCGACCGGCGCCGGACCGCGTGGCGGTCCGGCGCCGGTGCCTCCCTGTCGTCTACTGGCCGGAGCCGAGGACGCCGATGAAGTTCGTCCCCGGCGATCCGAGCCCCGTCAGGCTGTCGTAGCCCGGAGCCGTGACCAGTGGCTCCTGCTTGATCGAGCACGAGCCGTCGCCGTCGCAGAACTCCTCCGTGCCCCGGTAGTACAGCTCGTGGACCTCCGTGAGGGTGCCTGTGGTCGGCAGGCCGAGCCCGACCGCGCCGGCGAAGTCCTCGCGATAGAGAGCTTCCTTGGTCGGCTCGGGCACGACGTCGTAGATCGACGCCGGCTGCACGTAGTCCTGGTAGTAGAGGGTTGGATTGAGGAACCCGATCGGGGCCCCAGCCACCTGCTGGGCGTCGGCGATCATTCCGGCCAGCAACGGCGAGGCCAGGCTCGTGCCGCCATACCGGGTCTGCGTGTACTCGGACGTCCCATTGGGCAGCGTCTGATGCAGTCCGATCAGGAAGCCGGTCGCCGGATCGGCGTCGACCGAGATGTCGGGCACCACCCGCATCGGCGTGGGGCCGTCGACCGCCGAGTTGCGCTCGGCGAGCGCCAGGGGGACGATGCCCTCCTGGTAGCTGGGCTGCGGGTAGGTGTAGCTCGTCCAGCCGCCACTGCCGCCGTCATACCCGGCCGACAGCCACTGCCCGAGCTGGCTCTGCGAGCACAGGATGTTGACGACATTGGCCGTGCACTTGAACGCGCGGCCCTCATCCCAGCCGAGCTCGCCGATCCGCTGACCCTGCTCGTTGATCTGGACATCCGTGCCACCAACCGCTGTCACGAGCGGGCTCGACGACGGGAAGTTGGCCACCGAGAGCCCGAAGTCGACGAAGTCGTCGAGATCGTCGCCCGAGGAGAACTGGATCGTCATGCCGATCCCGTCCGCCATGGTGAACAGCTCGTCGTACGCGTTCCGGTCGGAGCTGGTGTCGAACAGGTCACCGCCGGTGTCCGCCCACGAGTTGGTGACGATGTCGGCGGAGTGGTGGTCGATCACGTACTGCTCGGCGGTGAAGAGGCCCAGGATGCAGTCCTGCGCGCCGACATAGAGAATGTGCGCCTGCGGCGCCATCGCATGGACCGATTCGACGTCGATCGCCTGCTCGGTCGACCACCCCGGCGCGGCGCACTCGGTTTCGTCGTCGAACGGCAACTGAGCGATCTGCTTGAAATCCGCCTGCGAGAACGGGTTGCTCGGGTCGTTCTGGCTGAAGTACTGCGTCGCGTCGTCGGCGATCGTCGACGAGCCGTACGCGTCGATGATTGCGACGGTGCTGCCCGCTCCGGTGTCGCTGCCCACTCCGTAGGCCGAGCGCAGCTGACTCGGCACGTAGCCACACAGCACGTCCGGGATCGTGTTCGGGTATCCGTGGCCGAACGGCGGCGACAGCGTCGTGCTGTTCTGCCCGTAGTACTGCGAGCACGGCGGATGGGTCAGGAACGCCGGCGGCGCCGGCGGGTAGATCGTCGTCGAAGTCCGCGTCGATGGTGCCGGGCGCGAAGAGCCCGGGACATCCGGATTACCGGCGTAAGCGGGCTTCGCCAGCGCTTGGTCGACGCCCAGCGCGCCGGTCACGATGCCGGCCAGTGAGACCGGGATCGACAGGGTCCCCTTCGCCTCACGAAGCGTGTGACCGTCGATCTTGTAGTTGCGCAGCACCACGCCGAACGCGCGGTCGACCTGCGCCGCCGTCCCCGAGGCGGGGATCGTGATCCGATCGGCCGACGTTGCGCCGACCTTGAAGCCCTCGTGGGCCAGCCAGGCTCGCGCCTGATCGACGGACGCCTGCGACGGCGAGAACTGCGCCTCCCACTGCGCCGCCGTATCGAAATGCCGGTAGTCCGCGCTGCCGGGCGTCGAGACGCGGTTGATCAGCGCCTGCGCTCCGCTCGGATCCCGCAGTTTGAGCACGAGTTCGAAGCTGACCGGAGTCGACGCTCGGACGGCACCGGCGTAATGGCGCGTCGCCACCTTCGGCGCTGCCGAGCCGCGAATCGCCGTCGATTTCGCCGCGGTGGCACTCGCCGCCGCCCCAACGGCGAGCATCGCTACGCCGGCGCTGAGCGTGGTCGCCGCGAACGCACGCGGGTGTTTCCTGAACATGCCGTGACCCCCAACCGTTGAAGTTTGACCCGGAGAAACAAGCCTATTGCGCTCGGCAGCCCAAGGGCAAGGAAAACAAGCTGCCGAGGGCCTGGACTTCAAGTCCGGGATCTGACACCCCCCTCGCGGTGAGCCGCGTCCGCCCCGACCGCGCCGTCCCCGGCCGCGCCCGGCGCGGCCCGCGCGCGCCACCGGTTAATCTTGCTGCCGTGCGCCGTTTCCTCATCCCCGGGGTGATCACGTCGCTGGCGCTGGCGCTGATCGTGCTGCTCGCCTACGGGATCAACCACCAGGGTGAGAACCTGTCGATCGACTCCGAGATCGCCGCCGGGCACCCGCCGATGGCTCCGGACGCGCATGACGCGCTCGGCGTGCTGGGGACGCACACGCGGGCAGACCTCGCCGACTTCCGCGGCAAGGTCGTCGTGCTCAACATCTTCGCCTCGTGGTGTCCGTCGTGCGGCGGGGAGACCGGTGCGCTCGAGCGCACCGAGGAGACGCTCACCAGGCACGGCGGCACGGTGCTCGGCGTCACCTACGAGGACGATGCGGGGAGCGCCCTGCAGTTCATCGCCGCGCACCACCTCACGTATCCGGTGATCCAGGACGTGCCGGGCAACCTCGTGCGCTCATTCGGCACAGACGAGGTGCCGGAGAGCTTCGTCATCGACCGGGCCGGCCGGGTCGTCGCCGCCCAGCGGGGCCCCGTCGACAGCCAGTGGCTTGCCACTGCGCTGGCCAAGGCCTACGCGCAGCCGAACGCGTGATGCGCCGGCGCCTGGCCTCGCTGCTCGCGCTCACACTGCTGCTCGGGCTGCTCGCGCCGACCGCCTCGCTCGCCGCACCGTCGGTCAAGCCGAAGGTCCGCACCTCGCTCACGGCGATCTGGCAGGACGTGATGTGCGTGCTCTGCCACGAGCCGCTCGCGCTCGCGCAGTCCCAGCAGGCGACGCAGGAGAAGGAGGTCATCCAGGGGCTCGTCGTCAAGGGCGACACCAAGCAGCAGATCCTCAACGCGCTCGTCGCCCAGTACGGGCCGGCCGTCCTCGGCAAGCCGCCCGCCCACGGCTTCAACCTCACCGTGTACATCCTCCCCCCCGCCATCCTGCTGTTCGGGATCGGGTTTCTCGCCTTCAGCCTGCCGCGGTGGCGGGCACGCTCCCGCGCCGCGCACGCGGCGGCGGCGCAGGCGCCCGGACCACCGCTTCCCGCCCGGGACGCTGAGCGGCTCGAACGCGAGCTGGCCCACTTCGACTAACGGGCCCGCGCAACTCTGGGCGAGTAAAGGGGCGATATGACCCCCTAAGGCGCCAAGTGTCGCGTCAGCGAGCTGCGCCTCGGCGCGCGGACAGAACGCTCACATCGACTCGGGGGCGCTCACGCCGAGCAGCCCGAGCGAGAGCGCGATCGTCCGCTGGGCGGCCACCGAGAGGGCGATCCGGGAGGACTCGACCGACTCCGGGGTGGCGCCGATCACCTTGCAGTCCCGGTAGAAGGCGGTGAAGTCCTGGGCGAGCTCGAGCGCGTAGGCGGCGATCCGGTGCGGCGCCCGCCGCTCAGCCGCCTCCGCGATCTCCTCCGGCAGGGACACCAGCTTCTTGATCAGGGTCCGCTCGGAGCCGTGGAGCTCTCCCCCACCCCAGTCGACCGCCGTGGCGAGAGCGGCGCTGACCCGCTCGTCCCCCAGCCGGGCGAGCATCGAGGCGATGCGGGCGTGGGCGTACTGGACGTAGTAGACGGGGTTCTCGGCGGTCTGGCTCCGGGCGAGCTCGATGTTGAGCTCCATCGTGCGATCGTGCGAGCGCTGGAGGAGGAAGAACCGCGCGGCATCGACCCCGATGGCGTCGATCAGCTCATCGAGCGTGACGAAGTCCCCGCGGCGCTTGGACATCTTGAACACGCCCTCGTCGGAGACGAGGTGCACGAACTGCAACAGCGGCAGCTCGATCGTGTCCGGTTCGCCGCCCAGCGCGGTCATCGCCGCCTTCATCTCCGCGACGTAGGCGTGATGATCGGCGCCGACGGGGATGAGCTGGCGCTCGTAGCCACGTTCGCGCTTCTCCTGGATGTAGGCGATATCGGCGGCGAGGTAGGTGGGCTGCCCGTTCGAGCGGACGATCACCTGATCGTGCTCGTCGCCGAACGTCGTCGTGCGCAGCCAGGTGGCCCCCTCGTGCCGGTAGACGTGGCCGGCCTGCTCCAGCTGGGCGATCGTCCGCTCGACCGCGGACGGGGAGCCCTCGTGCAGGGTGCGCTCGGAGAAGAAGCGGTCGTAGCGCACGCCGTAGCGCTCGAGCGTGGCCCGGATCTGCGCCAGGAGCTGCTCGACGGCGACGCGGGCGACGTCTTCCACGTCGGCGCTCGCCGCGTCCGGGATCTCGTTCGCCAGCTCGGCCACGTACTCGCCCTGGTAGCCCCCTTCCGGGACCTCCTCCCCCCGGGCCCGGGCCTGGACCGACGCGCCCAGCAGGCTGATCTGGTTGCCGGCGTCGTTGAAGTAGTACTCGCGCTCGACGGTGTGGCCCGCGTACTCGAGGATGCGAGCCAGCGCATCGCCGTAGGCGGCGTGCCGGCCGCTCGCGGCGACGAGGGGCCCGGTCGGGTTGGCGGAGACGAACTCGATCAGGATCCGCTCGGGCCGCGCGGCCGCGCTCGCGCCGAACCCCTCGCCGGCCGACAGCACGGCGCCGAGCGCCTCCACGTACCAGCGGTGAGACAGCGTCAGGTTGAGGAATCCCGGTCCGGCCACCTCCCAGCCGGCGAGGCGCGCGCCGAGACGCCCCTCCAGCTCCTCGCCGAGGCGCTCGGCGATCACGCGGGGCGGCGATCCCAGCGCCGGCGCCAGCAGCATCGCGGCGTTCGTCGAGTAGTCGCCCTGGCCGGCGCGCTTGGGGCGCTCGAGCTTCGGCGGCGTGCCGGGCTCGCCGGGGGCGCCCCGCATCGCCGCGGCCGCCGCGAGCACGCTCGCGCGGAGATCCTCCAGCGGCTCGCTCATCCGGCGTGCGTGACTCCGGTCGGGGGCGGCCCGCCACGGGCGCCGTCGGGCGGGGGCTGGAAGGTCCGCTCCAGGCGCTCGAGCACATCGGGCCGGCCCAGCGCGATGACGTGGTCCCCCGCCGCGATCACGGTCTGCGGCCCCGGCTGCGGCTCGAGCCGGCCATCGCCGCGCCGCAGCGCGACGATCACGGCACGGCCACGGACCTCGTCGACCGTCTTGCCGGCTCCGGCGCACAGCGGCGGGACCTCGATCTCCTCCATCCGCAGGTCGGCGACCTCGACGACCCCGCCCACCTGGGGATGGAGCGCCACCCGGGCCATCATCGACCCCGACGTCTTGTAGGGCGAGATCACGCGGTCGGCCCCGGCGCGCTGGAGCTTCTTCTCCGAGTCCTCGGCCGAGGCGCGGGCGATGATGAAGATGTCGGGATGGAGCCCGCGCGCCGTGAGGGTGATGAAGATGTTGTCGGCATCGGAGTCGACGCAGGCGACGACGCCGGCAGCGCGGGAGATCCCGGCCCGGATGAGCACGTCGTCGTCGGAGGCCGAGCCCTCGACGTAGGGGACGTCGGCGACCCGGGCCTCCTCCCGGTGCTCCTGACTCTCGTCGATCACGACGAACGTGGCGCCGGCATCGCGCAGGTCACGCACCACCTGTCGGCCCACCCGGCCGAAGCCGCAGACGATGAAGTGCTCTGAGAGGGATTCGATCATCTTGTCGGTGCGGCGCTGCTCCAGCAGGCCGCTGAGCTGCCCGGAGACGAAGAACTCCGCGACGGTCGCCAGGCCATAGAAGAGCGTACCTATGCCGAGGAGCTCGAGAGCGACGGTGACGATCCGGCCGGCGGTATCCCGCGGAGCGGGGATCGTGCCGAGCGTCGTCACCGTGTCGAGCGTCCACACGAAGCCGTACGCCACCGAGGTCCCCTCCGCCGCGGCGTAGGCGAGGCTGCCGATGGCGATCACCCCGGCGGCGGCGACGAGCAGGATCGCCAGGCGGTGGGTGAACTGCTGCAGCTCCCGCCGGGCGCGGCTCCGCTGGCGGAGGGCGAGGCGACGGAGGGTGGCGTCTCGACGGTCCGGCATGCCGCGGCCTCAGTAGTGGTAGGGCTCGCGGGCGAGGATCTTGTGAGCCCGGTAGACCTGCTCGAGCAGCACGACCCGCGCCAGCTGGTGGGGCAGGGTGATCGGGCCGAGCGAGAGCCGGTGATCGACATGGACGCCGTCCAGATCGAGCCCGAACGGACCGCCGATCACGAAGCACAGGTCACGTCCGCTGCGCCGGCGTTCCTCCAGGAAGCGACTGAAGGCGAGCGAGTCGAGCGACTCGCCCTCCTTGGCGAGCAATGAGACGAAGGCACGGTTCGGCAGCCGCCGCTCCACGTGCTCGTCCTCTCGCACCTCCACGAGCTCCAGCCGCGTGTGACGAGCGAGCAGCTTCTGGTAATGGCTGACGTCGTCGGCGAACGGGGGACGGAGTCTGCCCACGGCAACTACGGCGATCCTCACGATGGGATACTACGAGCATATGGACGAACCGAATCCTCCAGACCGCCACATCAACATCCATTTCGCGCCCGAGGTGATGGCCGGGCACTACTCGAACTTCGCCAACGTCAGCCATTCCGACTACGAATTCACCGTCACCTTCGCGCGCGTCGATCACGAGATCGAGGACGACGAGATACCCGGTGTCGTGGTCAGCCGGATCAACCTCTCGCCCAAGTTCATGCGCGAGCTGATCGACGCCATGGAGGACAACTACTCGAAGTGGCGCACCCGGGAGGGGATCAAGAACCTGCCGGAGTTCGGGGGATCCAGCGGCTCGGCGGGCGGCGACCCCGGTCCCTGAGCCGGCCTCACGCGCCCGCGGCCAGCGCCGCGGCGATGCGCTCCATCGTCGGAGGATGGGTGGCCATCAGACGCGAGAACCATCGCGGCTGCCGCACGTCGGCCACGTTCTGCACCGCGATCTTGCGCTCGAACGAGACGAACGCCGCCGGCGCTCCGGTGAGGGCGAGCGAGAAGGCATCGGCACGGCGCTCGAGCGCGCGTGACATGCGGCTCGCCGGCACCCCGAGCGGCAGGCTGACGAGGCCGGCGGCCAGCGCCAGCGCCGGGAGCGCCTCCGGCCGCCCCCCGGGGCCCGGGGCGAGCGCGGCCCCGAGCTCCTGCACGGCTCGCGCGGCGGGACCGGCCACGAGCGCCATCAACGCGACGCCGCGGGCGACGTCACGGTGTCGGACGTGGGCGAGCTCATGGGCGACGACGACGCGGATCTCGTCACGGTCATAGCGGTCGAGCAGCGTGTCGAACAGGACGACGCGCTTCGTCGGGCCGAGGCCGGTGACGTAGGCGTTGGCGGCACTCGTCCGCCGGCTGGCGTCGACGGCGAACACCTCCCCCACCTTCACCCCCGCCGCCCTGGCCAGGGCGAGAACGTCACGGCGGAGCTCACCGTCGGCAAGCGCCTCGAAGTCGTTGAAGATCGGGTCGAGCAGAACCGGCGCGAGCGCCGTGAGCGCCACGCCCAGGCCCACCGAGGTGGCCGCGGCGGGCAGCCACCACCGCTCCGGTGAGCGGCGCATGATGGCCACGAGGCCCCCGGCGGCGCCGGCGGCGAACACCGACTCGAGCGCCGTCGCCCTGAGGAGGTCCTGACCCCAGTCTCGCCAGCCCTGGGTGGCGAGCCCGACTCGGAGCGCGCGGCGGCGGGAGATCGCCGAGAACGGGAGGCCCACCGCCGTCGTGGCGAGGGCGAGTCCGGCTCCGACCACGGCGCCCTCGGCGGCGGCGCGCCAGGTCTCCGTCGGCCCGGGGGCCGCCGGGGCCGCAACCGCCGGAACCGCCGCGTCCGACGCGCCCGCCGGAGCCGCGTCCTCTGGCGACGCCGGCTCGGTCCGGGTGCGGCGCCGGGCGTGGATCACCAACGCCGCGAGCATCCCGGCCTCGACGGCCGCGCGCATCAGCGCCAATCGCCGCTGGGGCCGCTCGTAGCGCGCGCCGCGGGCGATCTCGGCCGCCGTGAAGTGCTCCGCCGGGTCGGCGGGGGTGTTCGGGTGAGCCTGTCCGGCCGGGGCGAGCAGACGCGCCGCCAGCTCCGCCGCCGCCAGCGAGAGGATCAGCGGCGCGGCGACGCGAATGCGCGAAGACCGCTTCACCCGCGAGACTGTAGAGATGCGGGTGGCGCTCGTCTCCGACATCCACGGCAACCGGCACGCGTTCGAGGCGGTGCTGGAGGCGATCGAGAGCTCCCCGTGCGACGAGGTCTGGTGCCTGGGCGATCTCGTGGGCTACGGCGCCGATCCCGATGCCTGCGTGGAGTTGGCACGCAGCCATACGTCGATCTGCCTGGCGGGCAACCACGACCTCGGCGTCCGGGGTTCGCTGCCGCTCGAGCAGTTCTCACGCGGTGCGGCGCTCGCCGCCCGCTGGACGCAGGACACGATCACCCCGGAGACGCGCGAGTTCCTCGATCGGCTCGAGCCGAGCTGGCTGGAGGAGGCGGTCGGCCTCTACCACGCGAGTCCACGTGACCCCGTGTGGGAGTACGTGCTCTCGCCCCTCCAGGCCGAGCTGTGCCTCGACGCCCAGCCTCATCAGGTCTGCTTCGTGGGCCACTCCCACGTGGCGCTGTCGTTCTGGCGCAGCCCGGGGGCGAGCGCCACGGGTCAGACGCGCGGGAACGGCGAGGAGTTGTCCGTTGCGGAGGGCGAGTGGCTCGTCAACCCCGGTAGCGTCGGGCAGCCGCGTGACGGAGACCCCCGTGCGGCCTGGCTCGAGCTCGACCTCGACGCCGCCACGATCGTGTACCGGCGCACCGAGTACGACATTCCGGGGGCGGCGGCCGCGATTCGCGCCGCCCGCCTCCCGGACTCCCTCGCCGAGCGCCTATCGTTCGGGCAATGAGCCCGCCTCGCGACATGGGGGCTCGGCGCGGGCCCGGCAGCGTCTAAGGTCTGGATCGGATGCGCTACATCCCCCGCGCACTCCTGGCCGGCGGACTCGGCTTCGCGCTCGCCGTTCTCGTGGCTGCCTGTGGCGGCAGCTCCGGCCTGCTCTCGGCCCAGCAGGCGAGCACGCTCGACAGCCAGCTGAACGCGGTCGCCGCGGCGATCGACAGCAATCACTGCGGCCAGGCGGGCGCCGCAGCCCAGACGTTCGACAATGCCGTCTCCAACCTCCCGAGTTCCTTGAACAAGACGCTCACCAACAACCTCAAGCAGGCGAGCGCAGCGCTGGCGGCCAAGGCCGGGCCGGATTGCCAGAGCAGTCAGCACGCGACGATCCCCACCACCACGAAGAAGACGCCCGCGACGACCACGGCCACCACCCCGCCGACGACGACCACCGCCACCACCACGAGCACCCCCTCGACGACGGGCACGCACACCTCCACGGCGCCTGCAACCACGGGAACGTCCCCGGGTAGTACCTCCACGAGCGGTGGGAGCGGTGGCGCCGGCGTGGGAAGCACCCCGACCTCGACGAACAGCGGCGGTGCCACGGCCGGCAACGGAAACAACCAATGAGCACGCCCACCACGATCGCCAACCGCTACCGGGTCGAAGGTCGCCTCGGGGTCGGCGGCATGTCGACGGTGCAGCTGGCCTTTGACAAGCGCCTGGAGCGCTACGTCGCGATCAAGCTGCTCGCCGAGCACCTCGCCGACGATCCCGCCTTCGTCTCGCGGTTCCGCAGGGAGGCCCTGGCCGCTGCCCGGCTGGTGCACCCGAACATCGTGCAGGTGTTCGACTTCGGCTTCGACGAGCGCCAGCACCAGCACTTCATCGTCATGGAGCACGTCTCCGGACACTCGTGCGCCGAGCTGCTGCGCGATCGCGGTCACATGGACGTCGAGCAGGCGGTGGAGGTCGTCACGCAGGCGTGTCGCGGCCTCGACTACGCCCACCGCAACGGGGTCGTCCACCGGGACGTCAAGCCCGGGAACCTCCTCGTGTCCGACAGCGATGTGGTCAAGCTGGCCGACTTCGGGATCGCCCGCGCCACCGACCAGTCGAGCATCACCCAGGTCGGGTCGGTGCTCGGCACCGCCGCCTATCTCGCCCCCGAGCAGGCGCGTGGCGAGGAGGCCGGTCCGCGCGCGGACATCTACTCCCTCGGCGTCGTCACCTACCAGCTGCTGTCCGGCCGCCTCCCCTACGAGGCGACGTCGCTCTCCGAGCTGGCCCTCAAGCAGCAGCGCGAGCTGCCCCGCCCTCTGCACGAGATGAATCCGCAGGTCCCGCTCGAGCTCTCGCAGGCCGTGGCCCTGGCGCTGGCGATCGATCAGGAGGGCCGCCCGGCCGACGCGATGCAGTTCGCGGAGGCGATCGGCAAGGGAGCGCGCGGGATCCCGCCCCTCGACGAGACCGCGGCGACGATGCACCTGGGGGCGCCGGCGGCGACACATGTCCTGGCCCAGGACGATCCGACGGCGGCCACGCAGCTCGCCCCCCGCGCACGGACGCCGCGGGCGGCGCGGCAGGCCCCCGCGCACGCGCCTGCGCGTGCCCGGCCGGTGCCGGCCCAGATGGACGCCGATCGCGCCACCGAGGCCCGCCCGCCCAAGCGCCAGCACCGCATGCTCCGGCGCTTCGTCGTGCTGCTCGCGCTCGTCGTCGTGTTCGTGGCCGCGGTCGCCGTGGCCCTCGTCATCGCCGCCAGCACCTCGTCGACCATCGTTCACGTCCGCCGGGTGATCACGAGCGATGCTCAGAGCATCATCAACAGCGCGCGCAGCATCATCGACTCCAACACCCACTGAGCGTCAGCTGGCGCCCGGGGCCGCTCCGGCCCGCAGGGCGGCGGCGCACTCCGGCAGGCGCTCGGCCTCGATCGCGGCGCGCAGGTCCCCCATCAGGCGGCTGATGAACGCGAGGTTGTGGAGCGTGACGAGGCGCGGCCCGGTGGCCTCCCCCGCCCGCAGCAGGTAGTGCAGGTAGCCGCGGCTGAAGCCCTGGCCGCACGCTGGGCACCCACACCCCTCGAGGATCGGCGCCCGGTCCTCCCGGTGGGCCGACTTCACGAGGTCGACCCGCCAGCGGCGGTCCGGATCGGGCACCAGCGCGACGCCGTGGCGGCCGAGGCGCGTGGGCATGGCGCAGTCGAAGGTGTCGATCCCCAGCTCCACGCCGGCGATCAGGTCGTCGACGTCACCGATCCCCAGCAGGTGGCGGGGTCGGCCGGGAGCGAGTCGCTCGAGCTCGGCGGTCGTCCAGCTCACCACCTCGTACATCTGCGGCTTGTCGCGGCCGAGCGAGCCGCCGATCGCCACCCCGTCGCAGCGGGTGCTCGCGATGACGGCCGCCGACTCGGTGCGCAGGTCATGCTCGACGCCGCCCTGAACGATGCCGTAGACGGCCTGCCGGGGGGGCCCGTGGTGGCGCTCGTGCCAGTCCAGGCAGCGCTCGAGCCAGCGATGCGTGCGCTCGGTCGAACGGGCGGTGTAGTCGCGCGAGGCGTGGAACGGGGTGCACTCGTCGAGCACGAGGGCGATGTCGGAGCCGAGCGCGCTCTGCACCTCCATCGCCACCTCCGGCGAGAGGAAGCGCTCCGCACCGTCGGTGTAGGAGCGGAAGCGCACGCCCTCCTCGGTGATCTCCAGGATCGCGCCGGAGCTGGCGGGATCCCGCACCGCGGGGGCTGAGCGGTTGCGACCCTTTATCTCGTCGGCCACGTTGCCGTGCCCCATCGAGAACACCTGGAAACCGCCGGAGTCCGTGATGATCGGGCGCGGCCAGCGCATGAACTCGTGGAGCCCGCCGAAGCGCCGGATCCGCTCGTGTCCGGGGGCCAGGAACAGGTGGAAGGTGTTGCCGAGGACCATCTCGTAGCCGAGCCCCTCGACGTCCCGCGGCTCGAGCGTCTTGACGGATCCCCGCGTGGCGAGCGGGACGAAGGCCGGCGTCGACACCTCGCCATGGGCGAGGTGGAGCGTGCCGGCGCGAGCCAGGCTCGATCTGTCACGGGTCCGGATGGAGAACACGGCCGAGACCGTGCCAGAAATCGCCTCCCTGATGGCGCGTCGCCCCCGGGACTGTCCCGAGGGCGACGCGGTGAGAGCCGGCGCGGGGGTGACGCCGGATGCCCTGAGAGCCCGGCGCGCGGGGAGTTAAGCCGCCGCGGTCTCGCCGGCGGTCTCATTGCCCTCGATCGCGGGCTGCGCGCCGTTCGTGGCGCCGACCGAGATCGCCACCTTGCGAGGCTTGCGCTGCTCGGGCTTCGGCACGCGCACCTCCAGCACGCCCTTGTCGAAGCCGGCGCTGATCGCCGTCGCGTCGACGCCCTCGGGCAGCGTGAGCGAGCGGGAGAAAGCGCCGTAGGCGCGCTCGAGCCGGTAGTAGCCCTCCTTGCGGCTCTCGTGCTCGGCCCTGCGCTCGCCGGAGATCGTCAGGACGTTGTCCTCGACCTCGATGTTGACGTCCTCCTCGCCCAGTCCGGGCAGATCGGCCCGGAGCACGTACTCGTTCTCGCCCTCGACCAGATCGGTGGCCGGCATCCACCGCCGCATCTGGCCTGCGCCCTGATGGGTCGGGGTGTCGAAGAACGAACTGAAGAGACGGTTGATCTCGTTCTGGAACGTCGCCAGCTCCTGCGCCGGCTCCCAGCGGATGATTGCCATGGTTGTGCCTCCTGAAAGAGATTGTCGCCTACGCTAAGGATCATAAGATCTCAGTCGCGAGCTGTCAAGTTTATTCCTCCGATCCAACGCCCAGCGCGTGCCGTTCAACCGCGTCAGGAGAGCGCGCGGCGGAGGACGGGATCGTCCCTGGCGCCCGGCGAGGATGACCTGCCGCCCCGACGGGGTGGATCTGGCGTTCCGTGCGCCTGGGCCCGTCCATGGAGGGGTTTGCCCGCATCGTTCGCTCAGGCCGCGCGTGACGATCCCGCCGGCGGGCGAGCCGGCGGGTCTCAGCGGTGGCGGGACCGGCGAACGCGACGCGCGTGAGCTCCGCGATCCCGCCGGTCGCGTGAGCGGCGCGCCGCGCTGTTCGCCTGCCCGGGGCAGCTCGCCGTGACGTAGCACGCCAGCGGGGGCTCCGCCGCGACGTGCGGATAGGTCGCGAGCGTCTCCGCGATCGCTGTGTCGGTGGCGGCGTAGTTGACCGCGAACGTCGTCGGATCGACCCCAGGCATGAGCGGATCGAGGCAGACGGAGCGCGAGACGCGCGCCGGGTCGGCCGGCCCGGGATGGTCGAGGGCATCCATCGCGATCTGGTAGGCGGTGTTGTCGTAGGTGCCGATGCCGATGTGCTCGGTGACGTCGTCCGGGCACACCTGCTGGATCGCGACGTTGGTGATCTGTCCCCCGCCGCCGTGGAGCGCCGAGGAGGCGTCCGGCCCGAAGTTGGGGACGACGACCTCGTCCGTATCGGTGTAGATGTTCGTGTAGGAGATCCCCGGGAAGGTCTCCTGGTAGGAGTTGAGCGCGGCGATGAAGCGGGCGTCGTTGCGCTGCTGCCAGATCGACGGTGCGCAGCCAAGCGCACACAGCGCATCGGCATCGAGCGTGCCGTGGTTACTCGGCGAGAGCCCGACCACGTCGTCGACCATGCTCCGCGTGTCCGGCCAGAAGCGCAGCGCCCAGCGCGGCACCATCCCGCCCTGCGAATGCCCGACGATCTGCACCTTGCGATGCGAGAGGGCGTGCATCTGGCGGATGGCGTAGACGACGTATTCGCCGGCGATCTGGATGTCGGCCATGCCGTTGCCGGGGAGGTCGATCGTGCAGTACGGGCGGTGAAGCGCGGTCAGCGCGCGCTCCCAGTTCCAGCTGAAGTCGGTCTTCGGGTTGAGCGTGGTACCGGGCACGAGCAGCACGGGCTCGGTGGTTCCGGCGCTGAGATCGCCCGCGCAGGTGAGGGCGGCGCGGAGCTCCGCGGACGGGACGCTCAGCTTCGGCCCCGGGGTGTTCACCGGCGCGTAGGGCGTGGCCTGCGCGCTCGCCCCCCACGCAAGCGAGACGATGGCTGACAGCAGCGTGATCCAGCCGATCCGGCGCATCAAGACCCTCCCGAGGTCGCTCACACGTCACGATCAGATTACCCACCGGCCCGCGAGGCGAAAACCGCCGCACCCTCGAGAACCGCCGCACCCCCCGACGCCATCGGGGCGGCAAGTCGGTCGCCTCAGGCGATCAGCGAGCGGCCGGTCATCGCCTCGGGCGGCTCGATGCCGAGCATCTGGAGCAGCGTCGGGGCGACGTCGGCGAGGATCCCGCCCGCGCGCAGCGACAGGCCGGGCACCGTGACGATCGCCGGCACCGGGTTGAGCGAGTGCGCGGTGTTCGGCGAGCCGTCGGGCTCGAGCATGTGGTCCGCGTTGCCGTGGTCGGCGGTGATGAAGCACGCTCCGCCCGACTCGTGGACCGCGGTGAGGACCCGCGCCAGGCACTCGTCGACCGTCTCGATCGCCTTCACCGCCGCCTCGATGACGCCGGTGTGACCGACCATGTCCGCGTTGGCGAAGTTGATGATCCCGAACGACGGCCGGTCCCCTTCCCAGGCGCCCACGAACGCCGCCGCCGCCTCCTGCGCGCTCATCTGCGGCTTGTGGTCGTAGGTCGGCACGTCGCGCGGGGAGTCGACGAGCTCGCGCCGCTCCCCTTCGAGTGGCTCCTCCAGGCCGCCCCCGAAGAAGTACGTGACGTGCGGGTACTTCTCCGTCTCGGCGACGTGGAGCTGACGCAGTCCCTGCTCGGCGACCACGCGGGAGATGGTCGTGGCCGGATGCGAGGGCGGGAAGGCCACCGGGTAGGGCCAGCCCTCCTCGTACTCGGTCATCGTGGCGTACGCCGTGACCGGCGGCGCGCCACCGCGATCGAGCTCGTCGAAGTCCGGTTCGGCGAGCGCGCGGGTGAGCTCGCGCATGCGGTCGGGACGGAAGTTGAAGGCGATCACCGAGTCGCCCGGCCGGATCCGCGCCTCCGGTCCGACGAGCGTCGGCGAGATGAACTCGTCGGTCTCGTCGCGTTCGTACGCCTCGCGGCACGCCGCCTCTCCCGTCTCGGCGGTGTGGGCGGCGTTGCCGTGGACGAGCATGTCGTAGGCGCGGCGCACCCGCTCCCAGCGGCGATCGCGGTCCATCGCGTAGTAGCGGCCGATGACGCTGCCGATCCGTCCGGCGCCCGCGTCGCGCATCCACCCCTCGACGGTGGCGAGATATCCCGCGCCCGCCTTCGGCAGCGTGTCCCGTCCGTCCGTGAAGGCGTGGAGCACGAGATCCTCGACGCCGAGCGACGCGCCGAGGTCGATCAGCGCGCGCAGGTGCTCGAAGCCGGAGTGCACGCCGCCGTCGGAGACGAGGCCGAGCAGGTGCACCCGTGCCCCGCCGGAGCCACGACGGTACGCGTCACGGAGCACGTCGTTGCCGGCGAGCGACCCATCGGCGATCGCGGCGTCGATCCGGGTCAGGTCCTGTGCGACGACGGCACCGGCCCCGAGGTTGAGATGCCCGACCTCAGAGTTGCCCATCTGCCCAGCGGGCAGCCCGACGGCCTCACCGCAGGCGGTCAGCTGCGTGTGCGGATAGCGCTCCCACAGGGCGTCGAACACGGGCGTGCGGGCGAGCGAGACGGCATTGCCGGGCCTGTCCGGAGCAAGACCCCAGCCGTCGAGCACGATCAGCACGGCCGCGGAGGCGGGCAGGGAATCGGCGCCGTCGGGCAGCCCGGCCATCAGCGGGTCCGATGGGGCAATGCGCGCATCGTCATCGGCTCATGATCTCGCCGCCGCGACGATCGCGGCGAAGGATTCGGCATCAAGGCTCGCGCCTCCGACCAGCGCGCCGTCGATGTCCGGGAGCGCGAGCAGTTCGCTCGCGTTCTCGGGCTTGACGCTGCCGCCGTAGAGGATCCGGCTGCGCTCGGCCGCCTCGCGTGAGCGGTCGCCCACCAGCGCGCGAACGAAGGCGATCGCCTCCTGCGCCTGCTCCGCGGTGGCCACGATCCCGGAGCCGATCGCCCAGATCGGCTCGTAGGCGATGACGATCTCCCCGAGCCGCTCGATCGGGACCTTGGCGAGATCCTCCTGCACCTGGTGGCGGAGCTTGCGCTCGGTGTCACCCCGCTCGCGCTCCTCCTCGGTCTCGCCCACGCAGAGGATCGGCACCAGCCCCGCCGCGAGCGCGGCGGGCACCTTCTGCGCCAGCGCCCTGTCGCTCTCGCCGAACATGGCGCGTCGCTCCGAATGGCCGAGGATGACCCCGTGCACGCCGACCTCGGTGAGCATCGCCGCCGAGACCTCGCCAGTGAACGCTCCGTGGTCGGCCTGGTGCATGTTCTGGGCGTACACCTGGACCCGCGAGCCACGCGTCGAGTCGACCATCGCCGCCAGGGAGAGAAAGGCGGGACAGATCGCCACGTCAACGCCGTCGGCGTCGGAAACCCGCGGGAGAAGGGCCTGGATGAATTCCTCGGCCTCCTCGATCGTCTTGTGGAGCTTCCAGTTTCCGGCGACCAGCGGGGTGCGTCGGGATTCCGTCATGTCAGCGCCTCTACCCCCGGCAGTTTCCTGCCCTCGATGAGTTCGAGCGCGGCTCCGCCCCCGGTCGAGAGATGAGTGACGCGATCGGCCAGTCCGAACTGCTGCATCGCCGCGGCGGAGTCCCCGCCGCCGATCACGGTGATCCCGGGCGCGGCGGCGATCGCCTCGGCGACGGCGCGAGTGCCGGCGGCGAACGGCGGCAGCTCGAAGGCTCCCATCGGCCCGTTCCAGAACACCGTGCCGGCGCGCTCGATCTCCCGCCCGTAGCCGCTCGCGGTACGCGGGCCGATATCGAGGCCCATCATCCCCTCGGGGACATCGACGCCGTCCAGCGGAACGGCGGTCGCCTCGGCGGCGAAGCGCTCGGCCAGCACGAGGTCAGCGGGCAGCTGGAGGGTGGCGGGCGCGCCGGAGGCCAGGCCGAGCAGCCGCCGGGCGAGCTCGACGTCCTCCTCGGCGCACAGCGACGCGCCGACGGCGTGCCCTTGGGCGGCCAGGAAGGGAAAGCACATCGCCCCCCCGATCAGGATCGTGTCGGCCAGGCGGAGGAAGCGCTCGATCACCGCCAGCTTGTCGCTCACCTTCGCGCCCCCCAGCACGGCGAGCAGCGGGCGCTGCGGACTGTCGAGCAGCTGGCTCAGCGTGCTGACCTCACGCTCGAGCAGGAGCCCGGCGGCCCGGTGCTCGAGCCGGCGCGCCACCCCCTCGGTGGAGGCGTGGGCGCGGTGGGCGGCACCGAAGGCGTCGTCGACGTAGACATCGGCGAGGGCCGCCAGGGACTCGGCCAGGGCGGGATCGTTGTTCGTCTCCCCCGGCTCGAAGCGGACGTTCTCCAGCAGCAGCACCTCACCGGGCGCGAGCGCGTCGGCCAGCGCCTCGACCTCTCCGCCGACGACGGCCGGGGCCAGCGTCACCGCCGTACCGAGCAGCTCACCGAGCCGGTCGGCGGCGGGACGCAGCGAGAGACCGGGATCCCGCTCCGTGGGCCGGCCGAGATGGGAGACGAGGATCAGCCGGGCGCCGCGCTCGCGAAGGTGCTCGAGCGTGGGCAGCGCCGCGCGGATCCGCGTGTCATCTGCGACGCGTGGCGGATCGCCGGCGAGCGGGACGTTGAAGTCGACCCGGACGAGCACCCGCTTGCCGGCGAGCTCGCCGAGACCGGCGAGCGTCCTCACAGCAGCTTCTGCACGAGGTCGGCGACCCGGTTGGAGTAGCCCCACTCGTTGTCGTACCAGGCGACGACCTTGACCATGGTCCCGTCCATGACCGCGGTGAGCTGGGAGTCGACGATCGACGAGGCGGGATTGTGCACGATGTCGGAGGACACGATCGGGTCCTCGGTGTAGGCGAGCAGACCGGCCATGGGTCCCTCGGCGGCGGCCCGGGCGAGCGCATCGTTGACCTCCTCGATGCTCGTCTCACGGTTCACCTCGACGGTGAGGTCGACCACGCTGCCGGTGGGCACGGGGGCGCGAATGGCGAACCCGTGAAGCTTCCCGTTGAGCTCGGGGATGACGAGCCCGATCGCCTTGGCGGCGCCCGTCGATGCCGGGATCAGGTTGATCGCCGCCGCGCGCGCCCGGCGCAGGTCACGGTGAGGCAGGTCCTGGAGACGCTGGTCGGCCGTGTAGGCGTGGATCGTCGTCATCAGCCCGTGCTTGATCCCGAGGGTGTCCTGGAGCACCTTTGCCACCGGCGCGAGGCAGTTCGTCGTGCAGGAGGCATTGGAGACGATGCGATGATGCTCGCGGTCGTAGGCGTCGAAGTTGACGCCAAGCACGACGGTCACGTCCGGGTCCGTGGCGGGAGCCGAGATGACGACCTTCTGCGCCCCCGCCTCGAGGTGCTTGGAGGCGCTCTCACGATCGGTGAACAGTCCGGTCGACTCGATCACGACGTCGGCGCCGATGTCGCTCCACGGCAGCGCGGCGGGGTCACGTTCGCTGAACAGGCGGATATCGGTGCCGTCGACCTTGATGGCGCTGTCCGTGGCCTCGATCTCGCCCTTGAACGGGCCGAGGATCGAGTCGTACTTGAGGAGATGGGCGATCGTCTTGGCGTCGACGAGGTCGTTGACTCCGACCCACTCGATCTCCGCACCCCGCTCATGGGCAGCGCGGAAGACGTTCCGGCCGATCCGGCCGAAGCCGTTGATTCCCACGCGTACCGGCATGCTCAGTGACCTCCAGGTCTCATAGGACAGCGCCTCCAACGACGGACGGCCGACTCCTGCGCCGGCCGAGAGACGAAATCTAGCCGAGTCTCAGAACCTCGGTGTGGCGGCGCCGGTCACGGCCGGGAGACCACCTCGACGCGCAGCCCGTCCGGATCGAGCATGTAGCAGGCGTAGAGGTGGCGGCCGTACTGCGGCCGCGGCCCCGGCGGGCCGTCATCCCGCCCGCCGTTGGCCAGTCCGGCGCGGTAGGCCGCGTCGACGGCGGCCCGGCCGCTCGCCTGCAGCGCGACGTGGCCGTAGCCCGGCGCCGGAGCGCGTCCCCGGACGACGATCCAGAACAAGGGCCCGTTGACGCCGTATGCGACGGCGTGCTCGGACTCGAGCATCCGTCGGGCCCCGAGCGCGTGGAACACGACGTCGTAGAAGGCGGCGGACCGCGCGAGGTCGGAGACCTCGAAGCCGACGTGATCGATCACGCCGCGCTCAGCCTGCCTTCTCGATGTCCCGGTGGACGACCTCCACGAGGTACGCCGGCGCATCGCCGTAGCGAATGGCGAGGTGCTCGGCGATCGCGACGGAGCGGTGCCTGCCCCCCGTGCAGCCGATCGCGAGCACAAGGTGGGCCTTGCCCTCCGCGAGGTACTGCGGAAGCAGGTAGTCGAGCAGCGGATGCAGCCGCTCGAGGAACGCGTCGAGCGCCCCCTCCCGGTTGATGAAGGTGACGATCCGTTCGTCGCGCCCGGTCAGCGGGCGCAGGTCGGGCTCGTAGTGCGGGTTGGGGAGGAACCGCACGTCGAACATCACGTCGGGGTCACGTGCGGGGCCGTACTTGAAGCCGAAGCTCTCGAAGGTGACGGCGAGCCGTCCCGGCGTGCGGGTCGGCAGGAGCTCGTCGGCGAGCTTTCGACGGAGCATCGTCGGCGTCAGGCCATCGGTCTGGATCACCACGTCGGCCCGGGCGCGGAGCGGCCCGAGCAGCTCGCGCTCGCGCGCGATGCCCTCGGTGACGCTGCCCGAGGGGGCGAGCGGGTGACGGCGGCGCGTCTCCTTGTAGCGCGTGAGCAGGGTGAGCTCGGAGGCTTCGAGGAACAGCACGCGCAGCTTCACGCCGGTGGCGCGCAGGCCGTCGAGCATGCTCGCCAGCCCCTCGAAGTAGCTGCCGCCCCGCACGTCGGACACGACGGCGGCACGGGCGACCTTCGACCCCGAGTGCATGAACAGCTCCACCAGCGAGCGGATCATCTCGGAGGGGAGGTTGTCGACGCAGAAGTAGCCCTCGTCCTCGAACGCCGCCATTGCGGTCGACTTGCCGGCGCCCGAGAACCCCGTGATCACGACGAGGTCGGTGAGCGCCGAGGAGTCGCCCGCCGCCCCGTCCGGCGCGGGGACGCCCGGAACCGGCTCTTGCGTAGGCGTCGACATCGGCTCCGTGAATCTTGACGCCTCCGCGGACGGAACCGCGATCCGGGCGAACCGCCGCAACCGCCCGAGTCGTCTGTCACCATGCCGCCGTGCCACGCCGTCCCCGGCGAGCTGTCCTGCTCGCGACGCTCGTCCTCGCCGTCTCGCTCGCCGTCCCGGGGTTCGCCACCGCCATCTCGATCGGGCTGCCGCTCAGCGAGGCGACGATCGCGGGCACGACCTACAGCCAGCCGATGGGCAACGGATATCTCGGCTTCTCCTTCGAGTACAGCGCGCTGCACCAGTACACCGGCCGTGATCCCGACGCCATCAACCCGATGCTGATCGGACTGATCCAGCTGCTCAATCCCGGCCAGCACCCCCTGATCCGGATCGGCGGTGACTCGAGCGACGACACGTGGTGGCCGATGCGGGGGGTGATCCCCCCCGGAGGCATCAACTACTCGCTCACCAAGGGATGGATGCGCACCGCGCGGGCGTTCGCCCAGGACCTCGGCGGGAAGCTGCTGATGGGCGTCAACCTGGAAGCCGGCGAGCCCGCCCTCGCCGCCGCGGAGGCGCGGGCGCTGATCAGGGGCATCGGCCACCGCAACATCGCGGCGCTGGAGATCGGCAACGAACCGGATCTCTATCCCCTGTTCCCGTGGTACGGCAACCGGCTCGGCCAGGGCTTCCTCGGCCGGCCCAGCACCTACACCGGGGCCGACTTCATCTCGGAGTTCAGCGAGTGGCGCGCGGCCATGCCCTCGATCTCGGTGGCCGGACCGACGTTCTCCAGCCTCAACTGGATGCCGTACCTCCCGGCCTTCATCTCCGATGAGCGGTCCGGGCTCGACTACGTCACCTTCCATCGCTACCCCCTCCGCGGCTGTGAGACGAACCCGGCCGCGTCGGATTACGCCTCGATCCCCAACCTGCTCGCCGACTACGCCTCCGCGGGGCTCGCCAAGGGCGTCCAGCCCTACGTCGGCGAGGCGCACGCCGCACGGCTCCCGTTCCGCATCGACGAGCTGAACTCGGCGGCGTGCAGTGGGCGCGAGGGCGTCAGTGACACCTTCGCGTCATCCCTGTGGGTTCTCGACACGCTGTTCAACATGGCCGGCGTCGGCGTCGACGGCATCAACCTGCACACCCTGCCGGGCGCGGCGTATGAGCCGTTTCAGTTCACCGAGTCGCGGGGCGGCGTGTGGAGCGCCGACGTGAAGCCCGTCTACTACGGGATGCTCATGTTCGCGGAGGCCGACCCCCCCGGGTCGCGGCTGCTCAACGTGAGCGCATCGAGCGGTCCCCTCAAGGTGTGGGCGGTTCAGACGCCGTCGGGGCACACCAACGTCGTGCTGATCAACAAGAGCACGACGTCCGCCTACACCGTGCACTTCAGCCTGGCCGGAGCGCAGACGCGGCTGACCAGCGAAGCCTTGCAGGCGCCCGCGCTCACCTCCACGACCGGGGTGACGATCGGCGGTCAGCAGTTCCCCGACGGCACCACCACCCTGGCGCTGAGCGGGACCCCCGTACGCGGCTCCGTGGCGCCGGCGACGGAGGGCGGCTACGACGTGACCGTGCCGCTGGCCAGCGCGATCATGCTCACCCGCTAGGTGGCCGATCCGCGGGGTCGTGGAATCGATCATCTGACCGCGGGAGGGAACCGAGGGGGACGCTGACGCCCGGCCGGCTCAGACGCCGGTGCGGTGCAGCTCGCGATGCACCTCGCGGGCGAGCTTGCCGGGGAGGCCGGGGACGGCTTCCAGCTCCTCGCGCGTGGCCGACACGATCGCGTCGGGTGAGCCGAAGTGCGCCAGCAGGGCCCGCTTGCGGGCGGGGCCGACGCCGGGGAGCTCGTCGAGGATCGAGGCAGTCATCGCGCGGTCGCGCCGGGTGCGGTGATGGGTGATGGCGAAGCGGTGCGCCTCGTCGCGCACCCGCTGGAGGAGTTGCAGCTCGGGGGTGTCGTGGGCGAGCCGGAGGGGCTCGCTGCGGCCGGGGATGAACACCTCCTCGATCCGCTTGGCCAGCGAGATCACCATCACACCGCGGTCACGGAACCCCTGCAGAGCCCGTAGCCCGGCGGCCAGCTGGCCCTTGCCGCCGTCGATCACCACGAGGCTCGGGAGCGCGGCGAAGCTCGGGTCGTAGTCCTTGTCGTGCGGGGAGCGGTCGTGCTGCTCCTCGAAGCGCGCCATCCTCCGCCCGAGCACCTCCTCCATCGAGGCGAAGTCGTCAGGTCCGGCGTTGGCGGAGCCTGAGCCGTTGTTGCCGTCGCCGGTGGTGAACACGTTGAAGCGCCGGTAATCGGACTTCTTCGGGGCGCCGCCCTCGAACACGACCATCGAGGCGACGGTGTTCGTGCCCATCAGCGTGGAGATGTCGAAGCACTCGATGCGCAGCGGGATCGTGTCCAGCCCGAGCGCCTGCTGAAGGCCGTCGAGCGCCTCGACCCGCTGCTGGCGACGTCGCTCGGAGCGGAGCTTCTCCTGGTCGAGCGCCAGGCGGGCGTTGCGCTCGGCCAGCTCCAGGATGCGCCGCTTGTCGCCGCGCTCGGCGGCGCGGATCTCCACGTGGCTCCCGCGCCGCTGGCTGAGCGCCTCGGCGAGCGATGCCGAGTCGGCGGCCGCGGCGAGCTCACGCTGCACGACGAGCAGTGGCGGGACCATCATCGAGCTCGTGTAGTACTGGAGCACGAACGCCTCGGCGACGTCCGCCACCTCGCCATCGGGGGCATTGTCGAGATAGAAGCTCTGGCGGTCGGCGAGGACTCCGTCGCGGACCTGGAACACCTGGGCGTTCGCCTCCCCCTCCGCCACCGCCACCGCGATCGCGTCGAACGTCCCCGCGCCCTCGTGGGCGACCCGTTGGCGCTCGAGCAGGGACCTCACCGCGCGCAGCCGGTTGCGCTCCCGGGTGGCGTCCTCGTAGCGCTGTTCGGCGGCGGCGAGGCGCATCTCGTAGTCGAGCTTCTGCTCGATCTCCTTGTAGCGTCCCGACAGGAACGCGACCACCCCGTCGATCCCGGCCCGATACTGCTCACGGCTGACGTAGCCGACGCACGGCGCCTCGCAGCGCTTGATGTAGTAGTCCAGGCACGGCGAGCCACTCCGCCGCCCGGGCGACGGCCCCTCGCAGGACCGGAACATGAACACCTTGCCGAGCACCTCGAGCGTCGAGCGCACGCGCTTGGCGTTCGAGAACGGCCCGAAGTACGCGCGGTCGCGGCGGTGGCGCTCGCGCGTGAAGTACACGCGCGGGAAGTCCTCGTCGAGCGAGATCGCGATGTACGGATAGGACTTGTCGTCGCGCAGGCGGATGTTGAAGCGCGGCTTGTACTGCTTGATGAAGTTCTGCTCCACGAGCAGCGCCTCGGACTCCGTCGTCACGACCAGCGCCTCGATGCGATCGATCATCGGGAGCAGGTCACGGCCGACCCGCGTGCTCGGGTTGGAGAAGTGCGACGCGACGCGCTTGCGGATCGACTTCGCCTTGCCGACGTAGACGACCTTGCCCCGGGCGTTGCGAAACACGTAGACGCCCGGCTCGTCGGGCAGCTCGCGGCGGTTTTCGGCGGAGACGACGGACATGGCTCTGTCCTTCGAGCTTAGGACCCTCAGGACCCTTCGGAAGCCGCGGGCGCGTCAGTCGAGGACGGGGAGCGAGAGCGCGATCCCGAACAGCGCCAGGCCGAGCCCGATCAGGGCGAGGAGCTCCCCGGGACCCGAGCGGGGGGCGTTGGGCACGTACCGAACCGCGCCGCCGACGCGCTCCACGAGCTCGGCGCCGTTCGTCGGCGGGACGGCGAGCGCGTGGAGGATGAACGCGGCGGCGAGCCCGATGGCACCGGCGCACACCAGACGCGCCGTCCGGCGGCCCGCGAAGGCGACACCGGTCAGTCCCGCGGCGAGCAGCGCCAGCAGCACATCGACGATCGAGTACACCTGCCACGCGTCGGGACTCCGCGGGACGCCGGCGAGCGCCGCCGAGGCGCCGAAGCGGGACAGCACGGCGGCCGAGAACTGATGGCTCCAGGGGAGGAACAGCGCGAGGAGCACGACCGCGGCACCGGCGATCATCAGCCAGTCCGCGGCCACCTCCCGCGCGCGCAGCCTCGCCTCGCGCCGGCGCCGGCGGGTCGACTCGCGGAGCTCGTCACGGCGCAGCTCGCGCAGCTCCCGCCGCTGCCGTCGCGTGAGCTCGTGGCTCGTCTGGAGCGGGGCGCGCTGCTCGATGGCGATCGGAGGTGGCGCGTCGACCGGGGCGAGCTCGATCGCGTCAGATGTCCTCGGCGGCCGCCGGCTGCCGTCTTCCGGTGTCACGAGCGCGGAGCGTACGTCACACCGCGGGCGGCCGCGCGGAGTCCACGCGCGCCGTGGCTCCGCGTCGGCGTGACGCACGACCTGACATGGAGCGCGACCCGCCCGCGCCCTGACAGGAAGAGCGTCAGGGTGACGCCCAACCTGCCACGGAGCGCGCGCCGCCCTGCGCCGTCACAGGAAAGGCGTCAGGCTCCGGGCGCACAGCGGCAGGCAGGCGGCCGGCGCGCACGCCGGCGCCGAGGCTAGCCGCCGTCGCCGGGCTCGGCGCCGTCGCCGGCGTCGTCCTGCGCAAACTCGCGGAAGCGGCCGGTCATCTCGGCGTCAGGCCCGTCGTCGTCGCCATCGGGGCTCTCGCCGGTGCTCTCCGGCTCGTCGGGGCGCACGTCGGCGTTCGCCTGCTCGACGAGCCCCTCCAGATAGAACCGCAGGCTGTCCTCGCTCCCCGGCTCGACGCCGTTCACGCTGATGCTGCCCTTCTTGATGGCGACGTCCTGCCAGCGCGACTCGCCGAGCAGCTTCATCGTCCGCTCGAAGCCGTCCTTCCAGCCCTTCGGGGGCTTGTCGCTCAGCGGGACGCTGAGGCGGCCGTCGGCGACCTCGGCCCGCGACCAGTCGATGCTGAGCTCCTGCTCCTCCACACTCGCCCCCCTACCCGCGTGAACCCGTGATTAGTACTGCCGCGCCGCCCAGACGATCGCGAACACGGCGTACACGCAGGCACCGAGGACGACGATCCAGACGATCGTGCCGAGGCCGGTCGACAGCATCACGCCCTTGGCCGAGAGCACGAACACCGCCGCCGCGACCGCGACGTAGAGCACGGCCCGGCGGCTGTCGCCCAGTCCGTAGAGGGTGACCCGATGCTCGCGGTACATGCGAGTGGCGATCCACGTCATCACGGCGAGGAACAGCAGCGCCACCGCCTGCAGGGCGACCGCGGCTCCCGTGCCGCCGCCGGGGATGATCGCCACGAGCGCGGCGATCACCAGCACGATGATGACGTTGCGCAGGTTCGGGTTGACGCGGCTCAGCATCAGCTGCTCACAGCGTAGTGCGCCGGGCGATCGCTCGAGTCGCCGCCCGCGTCGTCCGGCGCCCCGGGCACCGGAGCGGGCGGGGTCCCGCGCTTGGAGGGCTCGGCGGCGAAGCGGTAGCCGACGCCGAAATGGGTGTGGACGTAGCGCCAGCCGGGCGAGATCGCGGTCAGCTTCTGGCGAAGCTTGCGGACGAACACGTCGACCGAACGGTCGCCGCGGACCATCGTGTATCCCCACACCCGCTGGTAGATCTCCTCTCGCTCGAGCACGCGTCCGTCCGCCCCGGCGAGCAGGAGCAGGAGCTCGTACTCCCTCCGGCTGAGCGCGGCCGGCACGTCGCCGGCGTAGGCGTCGAAGCGGTCGGGCCGGATGGCGAGCTCGCCGGCGAGGATCGGATCACCCTCGACGGGCGCGTCGCCCACCCGCCGCCGCCGCAGCACCGCCTGCAGCCGAGCCACCAGCTCGTCGGGGTGGCACGGCTTGGTGACCCAGTCGTCGGCCCCGCCGCGCAGCCCCCTGACCCGGTCGGCGACGGGAGACGGCCCGGTGAGGACGATCAGCGCCAGACCGGGCAGCGCAAGCGCGGTCCGCTCGAGGTAGTCGAGCCCGGTCAGGGCGGGGTCGAGGACCACCGCGTGCAGCCGCATGGCCGCGAGCGCCTCGTGCGTGGCGGGATAGCCGAGCTGCTCCCACATCCACCCGAGCGCCGCGAAGCGTCGCTCGAGCACGAGCATCATCCCGCTGTCGTCGTCGATCAGCGCGACCCGGATCGGCGACCCATCGAGGTGGGGTGCCATCGCCAGAGGAGTCTACGGGGACCCGCGGCGACAGCGAGTGGCTATCCGGCGATGCTCTCCAGCTCGGCGTAGAGGTCCTCGACGACCTGTTTGGCATGCCGATGACGCTCGCTGGAGTCCGCGCTGCGTTCGGGCGTTGCCCACGCCCCCGGCTCGGAGAGCTCGTCCTCGACCGCGCGCAGCGCCGCCTCGGCGGTCTCGATCCGTTGCTCGATCCGGCGCTCCGCAGCGGCTTCGTTGGCCTTGGCCCCGGCCCCCGGAGCGCGCGCGCTCGGCGTCGCGCCGGGGCTCCGCCTCGCCTTGGCGCCGGACCGGCCGGCGGCGGACTTCGCGGCGGCCTTCGCCGCCGCGCGCTCCTCCCGCACCCTCACGTACTCGGGCCAGCCACCCGTGTAACTGCGCAGTTGCGCGTCCTCCAGTGCCACCGTGCGGGTGCCGACGGCGTCGAGCAGAGCCCGGTCATGGGAGACCAGGAGCAGCGACCCCGAGAAAGTGGAGAGGGCCTCCTCGAGCGCCTCGCGGCTCTCGAGATCCAGGTGGTTGGTCGGCTCGTCGAGGATCAGCACGTTGGCCCCCGAGCTGACCAGGACGGCGAGCGAGAGCCGCCGGCGCTCCCCGCCGGAGAGCCCGTCGAGGGGCTTCTCGGCCTCCTCGCCGGAGAACAGGAAGCGACCGAGCAGCGACCGGGCCTGATTCGGGGTGAGCTTCGTGGCGTGCTGGCAGGCCTCCAGGACAGTGCGGGCGTTGCCCGCGGTGAGCTCCTCGGCGTGCTGGGAGAGGAAGCCGATCTTCACGTTGTGCCCGGTGCGCAGCCTGCCCTCCACGAGCGGCCCGCCGCCGGGCGGGACCTCTCCGAGCGGCCGGCGCCCTCCCAGCGTCTCGATCAGCGTCGTCTTCCCGGCGCCGTTCGGCCCCACGAGCGAGATGTGCTCGCCGCGCTCGAGCCACAGCTCGCCGTGCTCCAGCAGCCGGCGATCCCCCACCGCCACCCGCCCCTCCTCGAACTCGAACACGACGCGGCCGCTGCGCTCCGGCGGCTTGAAGGCAAACGCCAGCGAGGCGCCGTCGGCCGGGTCCCGGCCGATCCGCTCGATCTTGTCGAGCCGCTTCGCGCGGGCCTGGGCCTGCCGCGCGCGGGTGCCGGCCCGGAAGCGGGTCACGAACCGCTCGAGCCGCTCGATCTCCGCCTGCTGGCGCTCGATCGCCCGGCCGAGGGCGATCTCGCGCGCCGCCTTCTCCTTGCGCCAGGCGTGCCAGGGCCCGGCGAAGAACCGGCCGCGGCCGGCCTCCAGCTCGAGCACCGCAGTGCCGACGGCCTCCAGGAACCAGCGATCGTGGGCGACGAGCACGACCGCGGCATCGAGCGAGACGAGATGCTGCTCGAGCCATTCGAGCGAGGCGATGTCGAGGTGGTTCGTCGGCTCGTCGAGCAGCAGCAGATCCGGCATTCCGGCCAGCGCGCGACCGAGCGAGGCTCGTGTCAGCTCTCCGCCGGAGAACGTCTGCAGCGACCGGTCGAGGTCCCGCGTGTCGCGGAAGCCGAGCCCGTGCAGGGTGGACAACGCCCGCTCGCGCCACGTGTAGCCGCCGGCCAGCTCCAGCTGCGCCTGGGCGTCGGCGTAGCGCTGCAGGGTCGGCTCCTCGTAATCGCCGGCGGCCATCGCCTGCTCGAGCTCGCCCAGCGTCCGCTCGAGTGCGATCAACTCCCGCGCCCCGCTCAGCACGTAATCACGGAGGGTCAGCCCACGATCTCGCGGGGGGCGCTGGTCGTGGAGCGCCACCTTCACCCCCTTGGCGAACACGAGCTCGCCGCGGTCGAATGACGCCTCGCCGGCGAGCACGCGCAGCAGCGTCGTCTTGCCGGCGCCGTTGCGGCCCGACAGGGTCATCCGCTCGCGGCGCTCGAGCTTGAACGAGACGCCGCGGAGCAGGGGCTCCCCGGCGATGTCCTTCCCGAGATCCGATGCGATCACCACGGCCATGGCCGCAATGGTAGGAATGTGCGGGTGAACGAGCTGCGCGCGGGGATCATCGGCTACGGGCTCGCGGGGCGGGTGTTCCATGCGCCGCTGATCGCCGCCACGCCCGGCCTCGCCGTCGGCGCGATCGTGACGGCGGACGAGACGCGCTCGCGGCAGGCGGCCGCCGAGCACCCCGGCGCCGTCGTGCTCGCCGACGCCGGCGCCCTGTGGGAGTCCCCCGGGATCGACTTCGTCGTCGTGGCCAGCCCCAACCTCACGCACGCGGAGCTCGCCGCAGCGGCGATCGCGCGCGGGCTGCCCGTGGTCGTCGACAAGCCGCTCGCGGTCAGCGCGGCGGAGGCGAGGGAGCTCGTCGAGCATGCCGAGCGCCACCACGTCCTGCTCACGCCGTTCCACAACCGCCGCTGGGACTCCGACCAGCTCACGCTCGAGCGACTGCTCGCCGAGGGGGCGCTGGGGGATGTGCTGCGCTACGAGTCGCGCTTCGAGCGGTGGCGTCCCGGGCCTGATCCGTCCGCCTGGCGCCAGGCCGAACCGCCGGAGCGGGGCGGCGGCCAGCTGCTCGACCTCGGCGTCCACCTCGTCGACCAGGCGCTTCACCGCTTCGGCCCGGTGACCCACGTCTACGCCGAGATCGCGGCCCTGCGCGGCACCCCGGCCGACGACGACGCGTTCCTCGCCCTGCGCCACGCCGGCGGGGTCATCAGCCATCTCCGCGCCTCGGCGATGACCGCCGCGCCGGGGCCCCGGCTCCGGGTCCTCGGCACTGCGGGGGCCTACGTCGTGAACGCACTCGACCCGCAGGAGGACGCCCTGAGCGCAGGGCGGCGGCCGGGTCCGGATGGCCGCTGGGGTGAAGCGCCCCCGGAGCTCCACGGGCGCCTGGTCAGCGGCGAGCGCAGCGTCCCGGTCTCGGTCCCCGGCGACTGGCCGCGCTTCTACGCCGGGCTCGAGCGCGCGCTGCGGGAGGGCGGCCCGCCGCCGGTGGAGCCGCGTGACGCCGTCGCCGCCCTGGAGGTGCTGGAGCTGGCGAGACGGAGCGCCGCCGAGCGCGCCGTTATAGCCTCCGGCGCGTGAGCCGCGTTACCTATGCACCGGCGCCACCGGCGCCGCTTCCCCCCGCCCGCACGGTCAGCGTCGAGGACCGTGGTGAGTTCTTCCTGCGCGACACCGGTGGCGACGGGCCACCCGTCATGCTCCTCCATGGCTGGTTCGCCAGCGCAGATCTCAACTGGCTCGGCTGCTACGCGGCGCTCGAGGGGGCCGGCTACCGCGTCCTGGCCATCGACCACCGCGGGCACGGTCGCGGGCTGCGGGCGCTCGTCAGGTTCCGCCTCACGGACTGCGCCGCCGACGCCGCCGCCGTCCTGCGAGAGCTGGGGCTGGCTCCGGCCGTCGTCGTCGGCTACTCGATGGGCGGTGCCATCGCCCAGCTCGTCGCCCGCGATCATCCCGACGTTGTCTCCGGGCTCGTCCTCAGCGGCACGGCACAGCACTGGCAGGAGCCCGAGCTGAAGAACTCCTGGCGGGCGATGGGCGGTCTGTCGCTGGCGCTGTCGGTCGCGCCCCGCTTCGTCCTGCGCCGCGGGCTCAAGCGCTCCGGCATCCAGGAGAACGAACGCTCGGCCTGGCTGCTGTCCGAGCTCACCCGCCACAACGCCCGGGACATCGCCGAGGCCGGCCGCGAGCTCGGGCGCTTCGATTCGCGCCCGTGGCTCGGCCAGCTGAGCCACCCCGCCGCCGTCGTGCTCACGACGCGGGACGAGCTCGTGCCGCCCCGCAAGCAGCGCGAGCTGGCCGAGGCGCTGGGGGCGCGCGTGTTCGAAGCGCCGATCTCGCATCTGGAGGTCACGACCCACGGAGCGCAGTACAACCCGCCGCTGCTCGAGGCGCTCGCGGCCGTCTCCGCGGTCCCCGCCATCAGCTAGCATTTCGCCCCGATGCGCCGACTCCGCACCAGGCTCGCCGCCTTCCTGCTCGTGTTCGGCACGACGCTGCTGGTGATGGCCCCCGACGCGCTCGCCCGGGCCACCGGAGGCGAGGGCTGGTACGGCGAGACGGACGACAAGGTGATCACCAACGCGATGTTCATCACGATCGCGTTCTTCCCGACGATCATCATCATCTTCTCGCTCATCCAGTGGCGGCTCGACAAGCGCAAGCACGCCCGGATGGACGCGGCGGCTCGGCGCGCGGCGAGCGTCGACTGGCGCGGCGGCTGGTAGACCCGCTGTCTTAGGCGCTCGCTCCCGCGGCCGCCTCCAGCACCACCGCCTCGCGTAACCCGCCCCGCCCCACCTCGAGCGGAAGCCCCAGCCGCTCGCTGACCACCTGCAGGATGAGGAGCCCAGTCGGCAGCAGGCGCACGCGGACGGGGTCGAGCCCGGTGCGCGAGGCGATCACCGCCGCCGAGGAGGCCGACAGCTGCGCCAGGGCACGCCGAAATGCCCTCGCGTCCAGGCGATCGCCCGCCAGCAGTCGCAACGAGGTGGCGCTGCCGCCGACCGCCACCGCCTCGGAGACCGGCGGCAGCGTCATCCCGGCCAGCGCCGAGCTCACCTCGCGGCGCGCCGCCTCAAGCTGAGGCGGAGCGGGCGGATCGCTGTGGAGATGGCGCTCGGACAGCGCACCCGAGCCGACCGGAACCGAGACGCACCAGCGCATCCGGTCGGGGGCGACACCGACGGCCAGCTCGGTCGAGCCCCCGCCGACGTCGATCACGGCGAGCTCCCCCAGGAGATTCCGGCCGAGCGTGCGAGCCGCGCCCACGAAGGCCAGCCGAGCCTCCTCGGGCTCGGCGAGGATCTCGATGCGCAGGCCGCACCGGGCCGTGACGGCGGCGGTCAGCTCCGTCCCGTTGCGGGCGGCCCGGACCGCCGCGGTCGCCACGGCCCGAACGGCCTGCGCGCCGTGGGCCCGCGCGGCGGCGAGCTGCCCGCTGACCACGTCCGCGACCTCGGCGATCGTGCTCGCGGGAATCGCGTCGCCGCGTCCCATGCGCGCCCCGATCCGGGTGAACACGCGCTCCTGATGGATCTCGCGCAGCGATCCCGCGTCGCACTCGGCGACGAGCAGCCGCGTCGTATTGGAGCCGATGTCGATGCAGGCGACGATCACGACTGCGTGGACCCGGCGGGAACGCCATGAACGGACGGGCCCGGTGGCGTGCCGGCATCGGGCGGGACGCGCAGGGCGCGCAGCAGGGGCCAGCTGAACATGGCCACGACGAGAGCTCCCGCGCCTGCCACCGCCAGGGCGACCCGGGCGCCGGCGAGTACCGCGAGCGCGCCTCCGATGATGATCCCCACGGCGGGGGCCGCCTGGTTGGTCGCCTCGTTGAGCGCCGTCACAGCGGTGAGCCAATCGGCCTCCACCTCCTCCTGCAGCGCGGTTCGCGCCGCCACGGCTTCGACTCCGTTGCCGGCTCCTCCGACGGCGGCGGCCACCAGCGCGACCGCCAGGTCGGGGGCCACCGCCAATCCGAGATATCCGGCGCCGAGCACGGCGGTGGCGCCGCACACGAGGCTGCGGCTGGGGAGGCCGCGCAGACGGGCATACACGATGCTGCCGACCGTCGCCCCCCCGCCCCACACGGCGAGCAGGACCCCGTAGGCGGAGATGCTGTCGTGCAGCGAGCGGTGGACGAACACGATCTCGACCGGCAGGGAGATGGCGAAGAACACGATCGCGATCGACTGGACGCCGAGCAGCCGCAGCAGCGCGGGACGCCGGCGGATCCGGCGCAGGGCCCCGGCCAGCCGGAGCGAACGCCCCGCCACCCCGGCAGGCCCCGGGAGGTCGCGGCCGCTGAGCAGCACGGCGGCGATCAGCCCGAAGCCGACGGCCACTCCGACGAGGGTGGCCTGCGTTCCCGCTGTCGCCACCGCGGCGCCACCGAGGGCGGGACCGGCCAGGTAGCACACCGAGAAGGCGGCGTTGGTGACCGCGTTGCCCTCACGCAGGAGCCCCGCCGGCTCGAGGACGGTGACGCTGGCCGTCCGCGCGATCGTTCGGGCGCTCAGGGCGAGGATCCCGTCGAGGAGCGTGAGCAGCAGGACGGGCACGAGGGCGAAGGATCCGGCGAGGAGCGCGAGCGCCACGAACAGCCCCGTCTCCAGCCCGTAGAGCACCGGCAGCGTCACACGCGGCGCGATCGGGGCGATCCGGGGCACGAACGCCGGGGTGACGAAGGAGGGCCCGACCTGGGCGCACAGGAAGTACGCCGTCGCTCCCGCCGCGCTGCCGGTCCGGCGGTAGATGAGCACGGTGAGGGCGAGCGCGCCGACGAGGTAGGCCACCTCGTTGAGGGCGTAGGCGGCGAGCAGCCGCCGGTAGGGCCGCAGCCGGAGGGCTCGCCTCATCGGTCTGACCGGGGCGAGCGCGAACGGACGCGAACGGGGGCCGTGCGAAACGCGGGCGGCGGCGAGCCGTGCACCTCGGCCGGCTCCTCGGCGAGCGACGAGGCCTCCCAGTCGGTGCGAAGCCACGAGTACACGAGCACGTCGTGGACGTTGTCGCCGTGGCGGTGGAAGGCGCGCAGGCGGCCCTCCGCGGCGAACCCGAGCTCGGCGAGCGCCGCCTGGGAGCGTGGATTCTCGACGTCGGCGTAGGCGCCGAGTCGCTCCAGACCGAGCACGGTGAAGCTGAGCCAGGCGATCAGGCTCTTGGCCGCGCGGTTGATCCCCGTCCCCCAGTGGGCACGCCCCAACCAGGTCCCGACGACCGCCCGACGGTCACGACGGACGTGCTCGGTGAGCCCGATGATCCCGGCGGCACCGCGGTGATGGTCGACGATCAGGAAGTCGAGCCGTTCGCCGCGGGCGCGCTCGTCGGGCAGGGCGGCGATGTAGGCCCGGGGCTCGTCCAGGCTGCGGTACGGGCCCCACGAGAAGAACCGGGTCACCTCCGGATCGGAGCCGAGCGCGAGCAGCGCCGGCGCATCGTCGGCCGTGGGGTAGCGGAGCATGACGCGGCGACCGACGATCTCCACTGACTCGATGCTAGTACCTCCGAGGATGTCGCCACCCCCGTGCCTCAGCGCTGATGCGTCCTGGCCTCCACGAGCGTGGCGAGGATCTCTCGCAGGCGCGAGCGGAAGAAGTGATGCCCCTCGTCGGGGTCGACGAACACGCGGCAGTCGGGCAGTGCGACGGCGAGCTGCAGGGCGTGCTCGACCGGGACGAGCGGATCGGCCGCGCCGTGCCACAGCTGCACCGGCGTCCTCACCTCTCCCACGTCGAACCCCCAGGGCCGGGCGTAGGTGAGGAAGTCCTCGATCATCCCCCGCACACCGTCCTCGGTGACCGCCAGGAAGCTCGCGGCGGCGGCGGCGCGCTCCGCCGGATGGGCGAGTCGGCGGCGCTCCTGCGGCGCGGCATGGGCGGCGATGATCCAGCTCAGGAGCTCGGGATGACGCCGGAGGAGCGGAACGATCCGGTCTCCGACGGCCGCGCACGCCGCGGGCGCGCGGGCGAGCAGCTGGAGGCCGAGGCGGATCCGTGGGGCCATCCCCGGTGTGTCCTGCGGCGCGCACAGGGGAGAGAGCGAGCTGACCAGGGTGACCCGGCCGACGCGGCGGCTCAGGCGGTGGGCGACGGCGAGCGCGTACGGGCCTCCGGCCGACACGCCGACGACGTCGAAGCGCTCCAGCTCCAGGGCGTCGGCGAGGGCGGCGATGTCGTCGGCGAAGCTGAGCAACGTCCGTCCCGGGGCACGATCCGAGCCGCCGGTCCCCGGCCGGCTCACCGCCAGATGTCGGATGCCGAGCTCGTCTGCCACGGACGCGAGCTCGTTCGACGCCGTCAGCGGGGTGCCGATCGCCCCCGGGCAATAGAGGACCGCGCGTCCGTCGGCGGGACCGACCTCCACGTAGGTGACACGGCGGCCGTCGCCGAGCTGCAGCCGGCGGCGTCCATCGGCGTGCGTGTCCGTACCCCCGGGCATAGGGCGTGCGCAAAAGCGTAATCAGGCGCCCGGACGGAGATGTCACGTTGGGGAGAAACCCGCGGTCACACCCTGACCGGATCGCAGCATAGAGTCGGGGGACCACGGGTACCCACACCGTGGATAGGCCCAATGATCCTGTTCGAGACGATCTCCGGAGGAACGTGATGGACCGGAAATGGTGGACGCTGATCGCCGTCTGCGTCGGGACGTTCATGCTGCTGCTCGACGTCACGATCGTCAACGTCGCCCTGCCGGCGATCCAGACCTCACTGAAGGCGAGCTTCTCGGATCTGCAGTGGGTCGTCGACGCATACGCGCTCACGCTGGCCGCGCTGCTGCTCACCACCGGCTCGCTCGCCGACCTGTTCGGGCGCCGGCTCGTGTTCGTCCTCGGCCTGATCGTGTTCAGCGTCTCCTCGCTGCTGTCCGGCCTGGCCACCGACCCGCTGTGGCTCAACCTGTCCCGCGGTGCCCAGGGCATCGGCGGCGCGGCGATGTACTCCACCTCGCTGGCGCTGCTCGGCAGCGCCTTCCAGGGACGCGAGCGCGGCGTGGCGTTCGGCGTGTGGGGCGCCATCACCGGCCTGGCGGTGGCCGTCGGCCCGGTCGTCGGCGGGGCGCTCACCACCGGGATCTCATGGCGGTGGATCTTCCTCGTCAACGTCCCGATCGGGGTGGTCGCGGCATTCATCACCCTCCTCCGCGTGGAGGAGTCGAAGCCGCCGCGCGCCCAGATCCCCGACGTGATCGGCGTGATCACCTTCAGCGGCGCGCTCGGCGCGCTCGTCTACGCGCTGATCAAGGGCGACCAGGTCGGCTGGGGCGCCACGCAGATCCTCGCCTGCCTGATCGGCGCCGGGGTGCTGCTCGTCGTGTTCGTGGTCGCCGAGCTGATGCAGGGCGAGCGGGCGATGTTCGACCTGTCGCTGTTCCGCAAGCCGACCTTCACCGGCGGCAACCTCGCGGCCTTCGCGCTCTCCGCCGGTCTGTTCTCGCTGCTGCTGTACCTGACGCTCTACCTCCAGGACGTGCTCGGCTACAGCGCGCTGGACACCGGCCTGCGCCTGCTCGTGCTCTCCGGCGGAGTCCTCCTCACCTCGACGCTCGCCGGCCGCCTCACGGCGCGGGTCCCGATCCGCTTCCTGATCGCTCCGGGACTCGGACTCGTCGGCGCCGGGCTCCTGCTCATGCGCGGTCTCAGCGCCGATTCGGGGTGGACCCACCTGATCCCCGGCTTCATCGTCGCCGGCGCGGGCACGGGGCTGATCAATCCACCGCTCGCCTCGACCGCGATCGGCGTCGTCCCCCAGGAGCGCGCGGGAATGGCCAGCGGGATCAACTCGACCTTCCGCCAGGTCGGGATCGCCACCGGGATCGCCGGCCTTGGGTCGCTGTTCTCCCACACCGTGAGGACGAGGATCGTCTCGCTGCTCACCGGCACCGCTCACCTCAGCCACGCGCGCGTCGCTGCGCTCGCCTCCGACGTGGCCAACGGCAGCGGGGCGAAGTCGGCTTTCCGCTCCGTTCCCGCCGATGCGCGCGGCGCCGCCGCCCACGCGGTGCGCGCGGGATTCGTGCACGGCCTCAACGAGGTGTTCCTGATCGGCGCCATCCTCGCCCTCGTCGTCGGGGTCCTCACGCTGTTCCTCATTCGCTCCAAGGACTTCGAGGCGGGCGCCGCCCGGACGGCTGCGCCCGCCGGTGTGGCGCCGGAGGCCGCCGCGCACGGTGCGGGCGCCGACGCGGGGCCGGGCGCCGTGACGGCGGCGATCGCGCTGCCGACCGTCCACGCGGAGCCGACCGCCGAGACGGAACCGGTGGCCGAGGTGCGGCCGGTCGATGCCGGCGAGACGTACCGCACCGAGGCCACCGTCCTGGCGCCACAGGCCGAGGCGAGCGCGGAGGCGGCGGCCCGTGACTACGCGGGCTGGGTCGAGCGCCAGATCGAGCGCCACCGCACCAAGGAGCTCGCCGCCGCCGGCGAAGAGGCGCGGCGCCTGCTCAACGACGCCCAGGCGCGCAGCGAGGCCTACGCCGAGGAGCTCCGCACGCGCCAGCGGGAGCTGCTCGATGCCCGCGAGCAACTCGGCCACGAGCTGCACGAGCACCTCGACACGGCCGCGCGCCACATCGACCAGGCGGCGAGCATCCGGGCCGAGCTCGAGCGGCTCGCCGGCCTCCTCGGCGACTCGACGGCGGGCGCGCCCCGCCCGCCGGTGACGCCGGCCGCCGACGGCGGCGAGGCGGAAGCGGAGTCGCCGCGTGGCTTCTGAGCCCGGCGGCTACCTCTTCGCGCTGCCCGGCGTGCGCGACGCCGGCGACTGGTTCGCGCGCCGCCGGTTCGACAGCTGAGCGTGCCCCTCGCGGAGGGACACCCGGCGTGAGCGCCGACTTCGACCGGCTCGACCGCGCGCTCTCCCAGCTGGGGCGAATCCTCCGCACCCCGGACGAGGAGGACGATGGCTCCGCCGAGCAGGTCTGGCAACGGCTCGACGTGCTCTACGAGTCGATGGGCACGAGCGCCCTGCGCGCGATGCTGCGCCGCCAGGGTGTCGCGGCGGGCACCATCGACGATGCCCTGATCGTCCTGGAGCGCCGGCGCGACGCGTTGCCCTAGAGCGTCGTGAGTCGGAAGTTCGGTGGCCGCCGAATCTGCGAATCCGGACCCTAGCCCGCGACGTCGAGGCGCAGCCGGCCCCAGGAGCTGTTCACGTACCCCTTGGGGTTCCAGACCGTTTCGGCGTGCTCGGGCTGGGTGATGGCGGAGGTGTCCCAGGCTCTGACCACGAGCTCGCGGCTGCCGGCGGCCAGCGGAAGCACGGCCCGCCACAGGCGCCACGTCCAGCGGCTCGGCTGCTCGTGGAGCTCGGCCTGCGTCCAGTGCCTGCCGTCGGACGAGACGTCGACACGGGTCACCGTGCGCTCCCCGCCGGCGATCGCGTAGCCGCGCAGCTCCACCTCGCCTGCCGGCACGCGAGCGCCGTCGGCGGGCGCCAGGAAGTCGGCGTTGAGCGCCACCTCGCCGAGCGGGATCCCGCGGCCGGGGGCGGGCGTCTGCTCCGGGGTGAGCAGTCGATACGCGGTGGCCTGGAAGTAGCCGTCCCACGCCTCCGCCCGTACCTCTATCCGGGTCACCCACTTGACGCTGCGCGCCCCGATGAAGCCGGGCACGACGACCCGCAGCGGCCCCCCATGGACCGCCGGGAGCGGCTCGCCGTTCATCTCGGTGGCGAGCATCACCTCGGCCGCCAGCGCCTTGGCCAGGGGGATCGACGCGCCGTAGTCCTGGGGTGGCTCGGCCTCCGGCGAGTGATCAGCGCCCACGAAGGCGACGTGGCGGGCGCCCGCCCGCGGGCCCGCGGTGCGCAGCACGTCGGCCAGCCGCACCCCGCGCCAGCGGGCGGTGCCGGTGGCCCCGGGACCCCAGGGCGCCTCCCCCGGGATGTCGCGCACCTCGATCAGGCCGCTGCGCCGGTTGCCCGCGCACTGCAGCGTGGCCAGCTCCTCGCCCGCCTCGAAGAACTCGGCCAGCTCGGAGACGGTGTGGGAGAGCTCGCGCTCGACGAGGCCGTCGACCCGGACCGTCCAATCCTCCGGCGCGACGGGATCGGGCACGGTGCCGTGACCGCGAACGTAGAACGCGTCGAGCGGGGTGAGCGCCCGGCCGTCCAACGCGTGGCGCGGTGTCTCGGCATTGAACGGCTCGCGCTGATGCACGACCATGTCGTCCAGCTTCCCGTAGCGCGTCACGCCGGAAGTTCTAGCCGACGCGCCCCCCGGGCCCGGCGGGAGTCTCGATCCGACGGGCCGTTCAGGACGGCGGGCCGTCTCAAAGTGACGCCTCCTTGCTTGCCATTGGGCCAGGCCGCCGTCCGCGAACGAGCCTCAGGGGCCGCCGCCGTCAAACCGCCCTCGGTCTCAACGCCCATTTCGTCCCAACCCGCGGGTTCTGCGCGGCGCGTGGGGCCTGATGGGCCCACCAGGCCCATGAGTCCCCACCCAACCGCAGGACCGGTTCGGTTGGGGGCTCATGGGCGTGATGGGCGCCGGCCGCAGCCTCGGCCGTTAGGGACTGGGGGCGCCAGCGAGCAGCCTCGGCCTCGGGGACTGCGGGCGCCAGTGAGCGCCGGCCCGAACGGCTACCCGGAAGCGGCCGGGGAGGCCAGCGAGCCCGCCGCGGTGAGCGGCGGGGCGATGCTCTCCAGCGACCGGTTCTCGGCGGCGATCCCCAGCACGACCTCGGTGAGACCGCCGACGATCATCAGCCCGGCTCCCAGCAGGAGCGCGAGCTCGGCTTGGCTGTAGCTGCCCGACGAGACGAGCTTGGAGAACAGCAGCGGCCCGGTGATCCCGCCAACGCCGGTCCCGATCGCGTAGAACACGGCGATGGCCAGGGCCCGGGTCTCCATCGGGAACACCTCGGACACCGTGAGGTAGGCGGAGCTGGCCCCGGCGGAGGCGAAGAAGAAGATGACCGTGAGGCCGACGATCAGCGACGTGGCGGTGAGATCGTGGCCCCGGAACAGGATCGCGGTGACGACGAGCAGGCTGCCGGAGAGCAGGTAGGTGCCGGCGATCATCGGCTTGCGACCGACCGTGTCGAACAGGCGGCCGAGGATCAGGGGACCGCACAGGTTGCCGACGGCGAAGATCGCCAGGTAGTACGGGACGTCCCCCGTGGAGATCTTGAAGTAGGTGCTGAGCAGGGCTCCGAGCCCGAACAGGATCGAGTTGTAGAGGAACGCCTGACCGACGAACAGAGACAGGCCGAGGACGGTGCGGCGGGGGTAGATGGTGAGCACCGAGCGGACGGTGAGCAGGAACGGGACGGTTCGCCGCTGGTGGACCTCGATCGACTCGTCGGGCTCCTCCAGCTGCTGCCCGGTCTGCTCGCTCACCTCGCGCTCGATTCCGGCGACGACGCGCTCCGCCTCCTCCTCGCGCCCGTGGATGAATAGCCAGCGGGGGCTCTCCGGGACGTTGCGGCGCACGAGCAGGACGGCGAGGCCGAGCACCGCCCCCAGCCCGAAGCACAGCCGCCAGCCGACGTTGATGGCGAAGATGTTCGTGTTGAGCGCGAGCACCGCGAGCAGCGAGCCGGCGGCGGCCCCACCCCAGTAGCTGCCGTTGATGCTGATGTCGACGCGACCCCGGTGCCGGGCCGGGATGAGCTCGTCGATGGCGGAGTTGATCGAGCTGTACTCACCGCCGATCGCGAAGCCGGTGAAGAAGCGGAACACGTAGAACCACAGCGGCGAGAACGCGAACGCCGTCAGCGTGGTGCACGCCAGGTACATGCCGAGCGTGATCATGAACAGCCGCTTGCGCCCGAAGCGGTCGGTCAGCTGACCGAACACGAGCGCGCCGGCACATGCGCCGGCGACATACAGCGAGGCGGCGAGGCCGCTCACGTTGGCGGTCGAGATGCCGACGCCGGCGCCCTTCTCGCCCAGCCGAGCCGAGATGCCGCCGACGATCGTGACCTCCAGGCCGTCGAGGATCCACACCGTGCCGAGCCCGATGAGCACGCGCCAGTGAAAGCGCGCCCACGGAAGGCGGTCCAGTCGGGCTGGGATGTTGGTACGGATCGTTCCCAGCTCTTCATCGCTCATCCGGGGCGCCTTTCCTCCAGGGGTGTGAGCGCTCTACCCACGCGAGTGACCGCTCTATCCGCGGGGGTGAGCGCGCTACGCGCGGTGGTGACTGCTCATTCCCCGGCCTGGGGCAGGCGGCCGAGGAGCCGCTCGAGCGCCGCCACGAACGCCTCAGGGGCTTCCAGCATCGGCACGTGCCCGACGCCGGCGATCAGCTCGATCTCGGCGTCGGGACGGACACGCAGCAGCGCGCGCGCCCGGCTCGCGGGGATCGTGCGGTCGCGCTCGCCCCAGATCGCGCCGACCGGGCAGGCGGCCGCGCTGAGCAGCGCCGGCAGGTGCCCCTCGGCCACGGTGGCGAGTGCCTCCGGTGTGCGCCGAGCGCGCGCGGAGGCGCCGATCATCCTCCGCGCAACGCTCGGGGCCAGCGCGGCGCCGTCCGCCGCCGCGCCGATCAGCAGCAGCCGGCGGCCCCACGCGAAGTCCGCCAGCGGGCCGAGCCGGCGCCGCAGCGTCAGCACCGGCGCGGCGCCGGCGGCGAGCGCCGCGGCGAGCACGGTCGGCGTCACGCCCATTCCGGCCGGAGCGACGAGCACGAGCCTCTGCACGCTGCGCGGGTGGGCGACGGCCAGCGCGACGGTGACCGCGGCCCCGAGCGAGTGGCCGACGAGATCGAACGGGCCGCGGACGCCGCGCGCGGCGAGCCCCCGGGCGACCCGCGCCGCGACCCGGTCGAGGTCGAACCCCGGCCCGGCCGCCGCGGAGTTCCCGAACCCGGGGAGATCGAGGGTCACCACCGGGCGCCGGGCGCACAGGGGCGGAGCGACGAGGTCCCAGATCCAGCGGGAGGTGGCGAGTCCGTGGACGAGGACGAGCGGGCGCCCGCCCGGATCGGACCCGGTCTGCGGCCAGTCCTCCACGGCCAGCCGCCCCGCCATTCAATGCTCAGCGGTGGCCCTGGACGGCGACGGCCTGGTAGAAGGTGCCGCGGTTGTCGAACGGCTCCGGGGGAATCTGGATCGCGCCGGCCGCGGTGGTGATGATCTGATCGCAGCTCGGGGGCGTGGTGATCTTGCAGACGGTCGGCAGGGTCCAGTTGGCGACCGAGCTCCCGTGGGCCTTGGTGATCTGCGCGGCGGCCTGCAGCAGCGTGCGGGTGAGGATGGCGCGGCAGCGCCGGAGCGAGCCGCCGCCGCAGTAGGTGCGGGAGAAGCGCCCCCGGACGCGGTCGTGGAGCACCTGGCGGAGGTCCTTCTGCACGTCCATCTCCCAGCCCTCGAAGAACCCGTTGCCGGTGCCGTCGCGGATCCCGTCGGGACTGATCGTGTCGAAGTACCGGTTGATGAAGTCCATCCCGGCGGCGCCGATGACGGGCTGGAACTCGGCGCGGACGAGCAGCGGCCACCACGTGTCCATGAGCAGCGATGCGGCGCCGTACTCGGCGTCGCCGCCGAAGGTCAGGCTCCGCCGCTGCGAACCGTTGGCCGACCACGTCTGCAGAAGGCCGACGAGCGAGCGCACCTCGGCGTTGCCAGAGCGCCCGATGACCTTGCGCAGGAACGGCCACACAGCCATCCCGCGCAGATCGGAGGTGAGCGACGGCGCGGTGACCATGCCGGTGAGCGTGGCGAGGTCGACGTGGTGGGTCCGCAACGCGGCGTTCAGGTCGTCCTGCAGCATCGTCGCCCGCACCACGGGCCCGCTCTCCCAGTCCCCGGCGGCGACGCGCCAGCCGTGGGCGATGGCGTTGTTCCAGTTGACCAGGTAGCCCTGCTTGGGATCGATCGAGTGCGGGTCCGCGCCCACCGGGAGCGAGTCGTAGCTCATCGTCGCCGGCCGGAAGCCCTTCCAGTCGTAGCGACCGGTGCCCCAGATCGGGAGATCCGGGTCGGTGCCGCGGGCGTGGCGCGGGAACAGCCCGGACTGGTAGACGGCGATGTTCTTGTCGTCGACGTAGAACCAGTTCTCGCTCCCCGGATAGGCGTGCATGGCGTCGATGAATGTCTGCGGCGAGGTGGGGACGTCCTCGGCGAGACGCATGAACGCGACGTACGCCGACGCCTCGTGACCCTGTGTCGCCGCGGACAGCGAGAGGGCCACCGGAGCGCCGTGGACGGTGGCGAAGTCGTCGATCGGCCCATGGACGGAGTTGAGCGTGTGGAAGCTGAATGTGCGGGGCAGGCTCGGGCTCGTCGGCGCCACCGGTGTCTGCTCGGTGATCGTCCGGGTGGTGAACGCGATGCAGTGACCGCGGTACACGTAGTGGCTCGACGCGAACGAGGGCTTGGAGCCGTCCGGGTTGCACAGCTTCTCCGCGAACACGTCGGCGTTGTCGGAGAAGGCCGACGTGCCCGTCCAGGCGAAGTCGTCGCCGTGGCCGATGAGCGGATACGGGCTCGCGCCCGGGAACGACACGCCGCTGACGTCGATGCCGGGGGCGTGCATCTCGTACTCCAGGAACACCTCCGGCGTGTAGTAGCCCACCTGGGGCCCCATCACCGCCAGCGCCTGGTTCGTGCCGCTGCGGCGGGCGTCGACGAGCACGGCGTTCGATTCCAGGTGCGGGAGCTGCAGTCCCCGGCTCGCCAGTGGCCGCGCCCAGCCCGGCAGAGCCGTGGCGCTGCGCGCGTCGAGCGCCGCCGCCTGCCGTGAGACCGAGCTCGTGGCGGGCGCTCCCGTCTGGGCATCACGGGCCACGAGCGACCCGGGGTCGATCATCGCCACCGACCGCGGGTTCAGTCGTCCCGTCCGGTCGGAGTCAAAGCGGGTGGGGAGCGTGACGACGGCTTCGGGATCGGCGGCCAGGCGCAGGTCGTCGTAGACCTTGGTGCCACGTGTGCGCCCGAGGCGCTGCTCGAGCGTCCCGAGCATCTCCGCCTGCTGGGGCTGCTCACCGCCGAACACGGTGAACTCGCCGACGAGGTAGATGCCGACCGCCGCGGTGTCGGCGAGCGTCCACGGCGCGGGGGTGATCCCGAGGGCGGGGTACTCGGCCGGCAGGCGAGCGGGATCGATCTGGGTGAGCCGGATGAACGCGTTGATGCCGTCGATGTACTGCTCGATGTCGGAGAGCGCCTGGCCGCCCTCGGCGCCGTTGGTCTGCGGCAATGCCTGCAGCTCGGCCGTGAGCTGCGCCGGCGAAGCGTCCTGCTGGCCGAGTTGGGCGCTGTCGGCCGACGCAGAGCTCGCTCCCAGCAGCTCGGTCGTCGTGCCCTCGGCGGTGTGGCGCAGGACGTCCATGAAGAACAGCCGGTCCTCGGCGGTGACGTAGCCCGCCGCCCACATCGCCTCGGCGCGCGTCTGGGCGTAGATGCGGGGAATCCCGTAGGTCCCGTCGCGGATGACCGTGACACCCGTCTCGGGCGACTCCACCGCGGCCGGCTCGCCGCTCGCCGTCGAGCCGAGGGCTCCCTCCAGTCCGGCGAGCGCGCTCGACGAGGGCTGGGGCTCGAAGTCGGAGTTCTTGTAGTAGGTGTCGAGATCCGCGGTGGTGAACCCCGGCCACGCCTGCTCGAGCCCCTCGTACATGCGCTCCTGGCTGAGGTCGGCCGCGGGGACGGCGCTGGTCGCTTCGAATGCGGCGAGATCCGGATCCGAGGTCGCCTCGCCCTCGCCGAACGCGAGCACGGAGTGAAAGCCGGAGAAGATCGGGACGCTCTGGGCGTGAGCCGCGACGGGGAGCGCCAGCGCCCCGACGGCGCACGCGAGGGGCAGCAGGCGGCGCAGCATTGGGGGCAGGCTATTCGAGGGCCCGGATCGGTGCGCCGGCCGCTTTTCGATGGTTCACGGGCGGGCGGGCTTGGATAGGGTCAGGGTTCTCGTGAATCCGAACCGGAGGTCTCCAAATGCCCACCCGTGACGGTACCGCCGAGTGGCGAGGCAACCTGAAGGACGGCGCCGGCACCGTGTCCGTCGCCAGCGGCCTGTTCGAGGGCCAGTACTCCTACTCGACCCGGTTCGAGGAGGGGAAGGGCACGAACCCCGAGGAGCTGATCGGCGCCGCCCACGCCGCCTGCTTCTCGATGGCGCTCTCGAATCTTCTCTCCGGCGACGGCCACGTCCCCGATTCCGTGAAGACGACCGCTCGCGTCCACCTGCGGATCGTCGACGGCGGACCGGCGATCGCCCAGATCGACCTCGTCACCGAGGGGCGCGTGCCGGGCCTCGACCAGGACCAGTTCGTCGACTACGCCAACCAGGCGAAGGCGGGTTGCCCGGTCTCCAAGGCGCTGGCCGGGGTGGGCGAGATCACGCTGGAGGCGACGCTCGCCGGCTAATGGCGTGAGTCGCTAGCTCGCCGATCCGACATCGGCCGACAGCCCGGCGATCAGGCGGTCGAGCTCCGGCACGTGGGCGCGCAGGCTCGGGAGGTTGACGACGATCCCCTCCTGCGTGCTCCGCGCGAGCACGACGACCGCCGCCTCGTCGGGTGACGGGTTCTCCTCGCGGTGCGGGACGTAGGGCGGCACGTACACGTAATCGCCGGGGCGGGTCCTCACGCGGCGCTCGCCATCGTCCTCCATGAACACGAACTCGGGATGGCCGGAGACGACGTAGATGCCCGTCTCCGCCTCGCCGTGGTGGTGATCGCCCGAGATCATCCCGGGGGCAATGTGCGTCTCCCCCATCCAGATCCGGCGCGAGCCGTTGCGCTTGCCGGAGATCGCCTCGTAGCGGCGCATTCCCGGCGTCTGCGCGGTGTCCTCGCTGAGCGCGTCGTGGCCCGTGTGGTGGAGGCGCAGGTGCCACGCGGCGTTTGCGTGCTCGGCGCTCACAGGCGCCGACGATACCGCGCGTCGCGCCGTCCGGCACCGAGCGCGCCGGAGCTACAGTGAGGCCATGAGCGGAACCGCGGAAGCGTTCTCACTCGGGCGCGAGGGCGACGAGGACGGCAGCTTCCGCCGCCAGGCGAGCCGCTTCCGCGAATGGGTGAGCGCCGACGGGACGACCGGGTACCCGCCGGTGGCCGGGCGCTACCACCTGTACGTCTCGCGGGCCTGCCCGTGGGCGCACCGCACGATCATCGCCCGCCGTCTGATGGGCCTGGAGGCGGCGATCTCGGTCTCGTTCGTCGATCCGATCCGCGACGACCGGGGCTGGGCGTTCTCCGGCGGGAGCTACGAGGACCCCGTCAACGGCTTCGACTTCCTGTCGGAGGCCTACGAGGCGAGCGAGCCCGGCTTCCGGGACAGGGTGAGCGTGCCGGTGCTGTGGGACACCGACCGCGCACGGATCGTCAACAACGAGTCAGCCGACATCCTGCGGATGCTCTCGACGGTGTTCGCGCCGCTCGCCGAGCATCCCGTCGAGCTCTACCCCACCGCGCTCGCCCCCGAGATCGACGCGCTCAACGCGCGGATCTACGAACGGCTCAACAACGCCGTGTACAAGGCGGGCTTCGCGCGCCGGCAGGAGGTGTACGAGCGGGAGGTGCACGGACTGTTCGCGATGCTCGATGAGCTCGACGCCCGTCTCGCGGGCAGCCGCTTCCTGTTCGGAGGACGGCCGCTGGAGACGGACTGGCGCCTGTTCACCACGCTGGTGCGCTTCGACGCCGTCTACCAGATCCACTTCAAGTGCTCGATCCGCAAGCTCGCCGAGTATCCGTACCTCTGGCCTTACCTGCGCGACCTGTACCAGTGGCCGGGCGTGGCGGAGACGGTCGACTTCGACGAGATCCGTGCGCACTACTACGGGACTCATCCGATGATCAACCCGTCCGGGTTGGTGGCCGTGATGCCGGATCTCGATTTCAGCGCGCCGCCCGGGGGCGAGGCGCTCTCGCCGTAGCGCGCGGGCTCAGCGCGAGCCGACGATCGCCAGCACGAGCACGCCGAGCACGATCAGCGCGCTGATCGCGAGCAGCCGGGAGCTCCAGTCGACCGAGCCGGCCAGGCTGCGGACCGTGCGCCGCGGACGCGGGCTGCGGGAGGCGAGCTGCGCGACGGCCCGCAGCTGGGCCTGCTCGGCGCGTTCGGTGGTGAGGGCCTCGCGGTCATGGGCGAGCTCGGCGTGCACCCGGGCGAGCTCGGTGCGCAGCTCCGCGAGCTGGCGCTCGTGCTCGGCGCGCGCCGCGGTGGCGTCCGCGAGCTCGCGTTCGAGCGCGTCTCGAGCGGTGAGGTGCTCGTGCTCGGCGCGGCGGTCGCGCTCCAGCTGGGCGATCATTGCCTCGCGCCGCTGCTCGGCCGCCGCGCGGGCCGCCGTCGCCTGATCGTGGCGGACCTGCATCGCATCGCGCTCGCGCACGGCCGCGTCGCGCTCGGCGAGCGCGGCATCCCGCTCGGTGACGAGCTCGTGCCGGCGGGCGATGAGCTCGTCGCGCTTGCGGAGGATCACCGCCTGGTCCCGCAGCGCCGCCTCGCTCTCCTCGAGCGTGGCCTCGCGCAGCACCAGGACCGCCTCGCGCTCCACCTGGGCCACCTCGCGTTCCTCGAACGCCCGCTCGCGGTCGGCGAGCGCGGCGTCCCGCCTCTCCCGCTCCTCGCGCCGCGGGTCGACCGGGCGGGCGGGGCCTGCGAAGGGATCGGGCGTGTGGATCGACGGCCCGGGCCGCGCGGCGGCGCGCTCGGCGGGATCCTCGGGGCGCGTGGCGAGCACGACGGTGCCGGGATCCGGCGTTCTGGAGACGGTCAGCGCCACGGCGAGATCGGGCGCGACGGCGAGCTCGAGCTCCCCGCCTTCGGGCAGGGGGGCCGACCACGGAAACACGGCCACCCACTGCTCTCCGTCCGGCGCCCACGGCTTGTGCTCGAGGTCGGCGAGCACCCGGGCGGGACGCTCGGCGGTCAATGCGCTGAGGCTCGGACGGACGAACCGCCGGCCGCGTACGCCCTGCCAACGGCCCCGCACCTCGAGGCGGCCGTTCCCGGCGCGGAGGCTCTCCACCTCGAACCCTGCGGGTGGATCGGCTACCGACACCTGCACCAGGGTCCGAGTCGCATGATCGCCTCCACCGTACCCCAATGCAGCGGTTTTTGACCGTCCGCCGGCCAGCGGCTCCCTCGCTCCGACGTCGCCCTCCGGTCGCTCAGGGCCGGGCGACCGGGGCGACCACCACCCGCCTACCGCCAGGCGGGAGCGCCGGCGGCGTCGCCGGCGGGGACGCCCGCGCGAGCGCCGGCGGTGTGCGCGGCCGCGAGCCACGGGCGGTCGTCCAGCGCCAGCGGCCCGGCGGGACGGTGGGCGAGGACCTGGTAGATCGAGGCCCAGCCGGTCTCGAAGCCCTGGCGCGCGGCGCGCAGGTACAACCGCCACACCCGCACCCGCTCGATCCCCGCGAGGGCGATCGCCTCGTCCTGGTGGGCATCGAAGTTGGCAATCCAGTGGCGCAGCGTCTCGGCGTAGTCGTCGGCCATGCCCTCGACGTGGCGGGTGGCCAGGCCGGCCCGCTCGAGTGCCTGCGTGATCCGGCTGAGCGGCAGCGGCACGCCGTCGGGGAACACGAAGCGCTCCGAGAACGCGCCCTCGTCCTTGGTATCGAAGTCGGCGAGCTTGGCGATGCCGTGGTTGAGCAGGCGTCCCCCCGGGCGCAGGAGGTCGCGCAGGTGCTCGGCGTAGAGGTCGATCCGCTCCTCCCCCACGTGCTCGACCATCCCGATCGAGGCGATCGCGTCGAACGGACCGTCGTCGACCTCGCGGTAGTCGGCGACGCGGATCTCCACGCGGTCGGCCACTCCCGCCGCGCGCGCCCGTTCGCGGGCGAGCGCCGCCTGGGGCTCCGACAGCGTGACGCCGACGGCCTGGACGCCGTACTCGGCCGCGGCGTGGATGACGAAGCTCCCCCACCCGCAGCCCACGTCGAGCAGACGCTCGCCGGGCTGGAGGGCCAGCTTGCGACACACGAGCTCGCGCTTGTCGAACTGGGCCTGCTCGAGCGTCTCGGCCCCGGCGCCCCAGTACGCGCAGGAGTAGGTCATCGTGTCGTCCAGGAACAGGGCGAAGAACTCGTTGCCGACGTTGTAGTGGTGGCGCACGGCGGCGCGATCACGGGCGATCGTGTGACGCTCTCCCCGCAGCCGCAGCTCCGTCCCGGGCCGGGGCGGCGGCAGGGTGAGGCCGGCGGCGCGCACCAGGGCGAGGCCGAGCCGGACGGTCTGGCGCGGGCTCACGCGGGGCGCCTCGAACGTGTCGAAGGTCCGGATCCCCGCATCGAGGTCGTCGGCGTCGATCAGTCCCTGCGCATAGGCCCGGCCGACCCCGAGCTCCCCCGGGGCCCGGATCACGTGGGACAGCGCCTTGGGCGAGGCGACGATGAACGTCGGGCCGGCGCCGGTCGTGGCCGGCACCTCGCTCCCGTCCCAGAAGCGGATCGTGAAGGGGCGCTCCGGGAACGCTGCCGCCAGCTCGCGGCGAAATGGCGCGGTGTCGCTGAGCAAGCCGATTATTGTGCCGTCTGTGCGCGCGGGGCACGACGTTGGCGCTCAGGATCGACGCGGACGACGTCCCAGGCGAGCCCGACCATCTCCATCCCGCGGATCATGATCGCCGAGGGGTCGATCTGCCAGCGGTTCATCCCGTGGCGGTAGTTGGTCGGGAAGGCGTGGTGGTTGTTGTGCCACGCCTCGCCCCACGTGGGGATGGCGAGCCAGGCGAGGTTGCGCGACTCGTCGCCCGTGTCGTACTCCTGCTTGCCGAAGTAATGGCAGAGCGAGTTGATCGAGAAGGTGGCGTGGTGGACGAAGAAGATCCGGGCGGCACCACCCCACAGCAACGCGGTCAGTCCGCCGTCGACCGTGCCCGTAAGGGCGACGCCGAGCCCGAACGCGACGCCGAGCCCGGCGAACACCCAGACCACGAACGTGCGATCGACGAAGCGCACCCACGGATCGGCGAGGAGGTCCTTGGCGTAGCGACGCTCGTCGGCCACCTCCATGTCGCTGAACACCCAACCCACGTGGGCGTGGGCGAGGCCGCGGAGCTCCCCCCTCCAGCCGCTGCGCTCGTGCAGGTGGGGGCTGTGCGGGTCGCCCTCGGTGTCGGAGAACTGATGATGCTTGCGGTGGGTGGCGACCCAGTCGATCACGGGGCCCTCGGCGGCCATCGAGCCGATGATCGCCCAGAGCATCCGCATCGGCGCGCTCGTCTTGAAGCTGCGGTGCGTGAGCAGGCGGTGGAAGCCGACGGTGACTCCGGCGCCGATCCCGCAGTACATGAGCGCCAGCACGAGCAGGTCCTGCCACACGAGCATGTGGGAGGTCCAGCCGAAGTACATCCCGATCAGCACCATCACCGGCGGCACGCCGGTGATCACGGCGCTGGCGATCCGATCGACCAGCGGCATCGCGACCGGACGCACCTGCTGTGGCTCGGGCGAGTGTTCGGGCGTGACTGTCGGATGGGTGGCCGGTTCGGCCAGCTCGGTCTGCATGGAGGTCTCCTGGTGGGGCACGAGGCGCGAGGCGAATCACTCGCGCAGTCCGAGTGCGGACGCCCGCCCTGCGTTACCGGTCCCGTCGGGTGGCCGTCAGGGGCCGGACTCTAGCCGCTGGACCACCGGGAAGGAAGGTTGTCCCGCCGGCGCCTCCCGGCTCAGCCGGCGCCGGGGCGGCAGGCGGCCGCCCGTCGACAGCCACGAACCGGCCAGGATCAGCAGCAGTCCGGCGACCGCGCCGGCGCTGGGGCGCTCCCCCAGGAGCGTCACCCCCAGGGCGACCGCGATGACGGGGTTGACGTAGGTGATGACGGTGGCTCGGCCGGGACCCGCCGCCCGGATCAGGACGGTGAAGACCACGAACGCCGCCGCCGTGCAGACCACGCCGAGCACGGCCACGGACAGCAGCGCCCCGGCGCTCGGCGTCCGCGCCGGCCAATCCAGCGCTGCGAACGGCGCCAGCACCACCGCCGCGATGGCCAGGCTCCCCCCGATGCCCGCGCTCGGGTCGAGGCCCGCGAGCTTGTGCTTGATCAGCAGCGGCCCGATCGCGTAGCCGACCGCAGCGAGCAGCAGCGCCGCCGTGCCGAGCAGGGCTTGGCCGCTCGTGGCCACCTGGACCCCGACGAGGGCGACCACGCCGGCGAAGCCGACGACGAGGCCGACGGCGCGGATTCCGGTCACGCGTTCGCTGTGGTCGAAGCGCAGCGCGAGAACCGCACCGACGAGCGGGACGGCGGCCATCCCGATCGCCGCCAGCGACGAGGCGACGCGCTGCTCGGCGAAGGCGATCGCCGGAAACGGCACGCACACCTCCGCCACGGCGTAGGCGGCCATCCAGCGCCAGCGCCCGCGCAGCGTGCCGAGCGTGCCGCGCCGCCCAGCGAGCCCGAGCAGGATCACCGTGGCGATGGCGATCCGCCCCCAGGCGAGGGGAATGGGCGGAACGCCCCCGCGCACAGCGATCTTGATGAACAGGTACGGGATGCCCCAGATCACCGACATCGCCGCGAAGGTGCTCCACGCACGACGGCTCATGGGGGCAGTGGTAGCAGGGGCGCGCACTTCAAGATGGAGAACGCTCGGGATCCCGGTTGTGTGATAGCTGTGCCGCCCGTGATCCCGGAGCAGCCCCTCACCTTCGAGCCCCTGTTCATGGAGCGCGTGTGGGGGGGTCGCTGCCTGGAGGAGCTGTTCGGCAAGCCCCTCCCGGAGGGGACGACGATCGGCGAGTCGTGGGAGCTCGTCGATCGCCCCGAGGCCCAGAGCGTCGTCGCCGCCGGCGAACTGGCGGGGCGGAGCCTCGGCGAGCTCTGGCGCTCCGAGCTCCGCGAGCCGCTGTTCGGCGCCGGCGCCGGCGCCGGCGCCGGCGCCGAAGGAGACCGCTTCCCCCTGCTCATCAAGCTCCTCGACGCCGAGCAGACGCTCTCCGTGCAGGTCCACCCCCCCGCCGCCGTCGCCCGTCAGCTCGGCGGCGAGCCGAAGACCGAGATGTGGGTGATCGTGAAGGCGGCCACCGGCGCTCAGCTGTTCTGCGGGCTGCGCCAGGGCGTCACGCGGGAGGCGTTCGAACGCGCGCTCATCGCGGACGAGGACGTCAGCGACATGCTCTTCCGTCACGACGTCACCGCAGGCGACGTGATGTTCCTGCCGTCCGGACGCGTCCACGCGATCGGTGCGGGCACCGTGGTCCTCGAGATCCAGCAGAACTCCGACACCACCTACCGCGTGTTCGACTTCCACCGGCCGGGACTCGACGGCAAGCCACGTGAGCTCCACGTTCCCGAGTCGCTGCGCTCGATCGACTGGGACGACGTCGAGCCGCCGCTCCTCACCCCCCGCGGGGAACGGCTCGTGGCCAACGACGTCTTCACGGTCGATCGGCTCGCGGTGGCCCAGCGGCGGGAGGCCGCCCCCGCGGGCGCCTGCGCGGCCCTCATCACCGTCGGTGGCGCCGTCGTGTGTGGCGGCGCCCGTTTCGAACCGGGTCGGCTGTTCCTGCTCCCCGCCGCCGCATCCGATCGCACGATCGCCTCGGCCGACGGCGTCCCGGCGACGGTGGTCCGGGCGATGCTCCCGAGCGGCTGAAGGTCAGGCTACGCTCGCGTCACATGAACGATGCGCACACGGCGCTCGGCGCCTTCATGGACTCGCTCGACGCGGCAGCACATCAGGTCGCCCCCGGCGAATGGGGTCTCGCCCTCCACGCCGCCGGCTATCCGCTCGACGTCGGCGTCTCGGTCCGCGGCCAGGTCCTCCGTGCGCAGGCGGCCGTCCTGCCCCCGGGCCTCATCGATCCGCACCAGCTCCTGTACTGGAACCGCCAGGCTCCGCTCGTCTGCTTCGCCGAGAACGGCGCCGGCGAGGTCTTCGTGTGCGGCGAGCTGCCGGTCACCGGGGTCGACCACGACACGCTCGACACCTTCCTCGGGCTGCTCGTGGCGAGCGCGACGCGGGCCCGCGAGTTCGCCCTCGGCCAGGCGCCGTCACGCTGACGCGGCCACCAGTGGCGTCCACCGCGGCGAGGCGAAGGGCCGCGCCCGCCGGCGCACCTCGGTGGCCACCCGCGGACGCATCTCACGTGGTTGCGCCAGCACCGATCGCACCAATGCCTCGGCCGATGCCCCGGGGCCCAGCACCCAGCCGGCCACGAGCTCGAGCAGCTCGCGCTGGGTGAGCGCCGGCGCGCGGCGCTCCCGCGCCGGGACGGCAGCCAGCGCCACCGGGCCGCCGGCGGGGCACAGCGCGCCGAAGCGGGACACGAAGGCGACGACGCCCCGGGCGTCGAAATCGGGCTCGTCGGCCGCGAAGCGGGCGTCGATCCGGCCGATGGCGTAGGACAGCTCGCTCCAGGTGAGTTGCGTGAACTGGGCCGCGGTGACCCACAGGATCGCCGCACGCACGCCGGTTCCGGGACTGGGGAACAGCGTCGCCGGAATCGATCCGTAGATCGCCTGGTGGGCCGAGGCACCGATGTCGAAATCGTGGAGATGGCCGGCCACCACGAGCACGTCGCGATCCGCCGGCAGGGGAAAGTGTCCGAGCTTGCGCCGGAGGGTCTCAGGCGCGGCATTCGAGCCGATGGCCAGCAGGGGCGTGCGTGCCTCGCGGCGAAGGAAGCGGGCGAGCACATCGTCCCGGCGGCGGGCGGGGAGCTCGTCGATGACCTCGGCGCGGTCGCCGTGGAGCACGTAGGAGCGGGCGGGTCGCTCCCACGGGTAGGCGAGCGCTCGCTGCAGCCCGGCGTGGTCGAGGCGCTGCGGCGACAGCTGCGCCGTGAACTCGTCGAAGTAACGGACGAACTCGGCCTGACCGAGGGCAAGCCGTGCTCGCAACTCCGGATCGCTGATGACGGGATCAGACACGAAACCCGACACTTAACCCGATCGTCACGGGATATCCGGCGGAGCGGCAATCATCTCGGTGTGGGGTTCGCCGACATCCACTTCCACATCCTCGCCGGGGTCGATGACGGTCCGCGGGAGATGGGGGGCAGCCTGGAGCTCGCCGCCGCCGCCGCGGCGGAGGGGACCGACGTGATCGTCGCCACCCCCCACGTGCACGAGGTGATGGTGACCGATCCCGGCGAGCTGCCCGAGCGCGTCGCCGAGCTCAACGCGCGGCTCCACGCGGAGGGAATCCCCGTCCACGTGGAGACGGGGGGCGAGCTCGCCCATCACATGGTCGCCCGCCTGAGCGACCAGCAGCTGGAGGTGATCGCTCACGGGCCGCCCGGTCGCCGCTGGGTGCTGCTGGAGTGCCCGTTCGCGGGCCTCGACGAGAGCTTCACGGCGGCAGCCGACGAGCTGCGGTCCCGCGGCTTCGCCTGCGTGCTGGCACATCCCGAGCGCACGCGCCCACTGCCGACGACAGCGGCGACGCTCGCCCACGAGCTCGCCCGCGGCAGCGTCCTGCAGGTGAACGCCTTCTCTGTGGCCGGACGGCTCGGGCCGGAGATCCGTGCCCGGGCCGGCGCGCTGCTGGCGGCGAATCCATGGGCGTTGATCGCCTCCGACGCCCACAACGCAGACCGGCCGCCGGCACTCGGGCTGGGGATCACGGCGCTGCGCCGCGCCGGCGACGTCGACCCCCTTCGGCGCGCGGACGCGGTGCCGAACGGGCTGCTCCGGCACGGGTTGTCGGCGGGAACCTCGGGCTCCGGGGTTTTCCCGCTTGCCGCCCGTGGGTAGCCGAGGACCATGTCCGCCATCAGCCTGCCCGACGTCAGCCTGCCCGACGTCAGCCTCCCCGATATCAGCCTCCCCAAGGTCGGGCTGCCCGACCTGAGCAGCGCTTCCCTTCCCCTGCCGCGGTCCGCAAGCGCCCTCGAGCAGCTCGCCCAGGAGCTGTCGATCGCCGCCCTGCTCGGCGGCAACCTGTACGGCCGGGTGGCCATGCACCCGGCTCTCGGCCGGATCAGCGACCCGAGCGAGCGCGGCAAGGTCCTCAACAGCGCCTGGCGCCGCTACGGCTTCGTCAACTCGCTCGGGGTCGCCGGCCTCGTCGCGGGCTGGCTGCCCGCGCGGCGAACCGCGCTCGGCGCGCGCAGGGTGTCCCGGCGCGACCGCGCCCTCGTCGCCGCCAAGGACGTGGCGATCGGCACCGTCGTGGTCACGGGCTTCGCCTCGGCACTTGCGGGGATCGGTCTCGCCCGGAGCGCGCCAGACGGTGCGGTCCCGCTGGCCGACGGGAACGAGCCCTCGCCCGAGACCCCGGAGCGCGCCGCCAAGCTCAAGCGGACCATCAACGCCGTCGGAGGCCTCAACCTCGGCGCCGAGGTGGCATTCGTCGTGCTCGACGCGGCCCTCGTCCCGCGCCGGCCGCGCTGGTCCCCGCGCCGCTGAGGCACGCTCAGCGCCAGGACCCGAGCAGCGCGAGGCACACGGCGACCTCGGTGACCGCGACCGTCGCACCGAGCGTGTCGCCGGTCCGGCCGCCGACGCTGCGCGAGGCGAACAGCGAGGCGAGCAGCTCGACGGCGCAGCCGACGCCGACCGCGAGCAGGCCGCGCCACGGTCCGGCGGCGAGGGCCGCCACCGCGGCCGTCGCCGCAGCGACGGTGAGCGCCGAGGCCGGGACCGCGAGCGCGGCATCGGGACCATCCGGTCGCGCCGCGTCGATCGTGACCGCCTGAAGCAGGATCGTCAGACGCGAGAGCCCTCCGGCGGCGATCAGCGCCATCAGCCCGTGGATCCCATTGAGCGGGGCGAGCGCCGCCACCAGCAGCAGCGCCCAGCCGACGAGCGCGATCACGCCGAGCGCGCCCATGGCGGAGTCACGCATCGCGGCCAGGCGCCGGTCCCGGTCGCCCCGCACGCCAAGGCCCTCAGCGCAGCCGGCGAGGCCGACCTGAGGACGCGCTCCGGTGAGCGCCACGAGCGCGATGAGCGCGAGCACGCTGCCCGGGAGCCGGCCGAGCAGCGCGTCGCCGCCGAGCCTCACCGCTCCCGCCAGCGCGCCGCAGGCGACGCCGACGAGCGGGAAGTAGGCGACGCTCTCACTCAGCGGCCCCGCCGTGGCGCGCGGGACCGGGAAGACGGTGAGAGCGCGGACGGCGCCGGCGAGTCCGTTCCACGGCCGGCGTGGCGCCGCCGCCGTGGGCTCCGGCTCACCCGGTGCCGTCAACGTCCTCGTCGCCGTGCTCGGCGAGATAGCGGTCGATGACCTTCTTCGGCGCGCGGCACAGCCAGGCGTCCTCCACGAGCTCCACCAGCTCGCCGAGAGCGATCCGCTGGAGCCGCACGAGCACGGCGTTGTAGCCGTCAAAGTGCGGGATCGTGAAGTAGACCTCGGGGTTGCGCTGGAGATAGAACTCCTTGGCGCCCGCGTCCTCCACCCGCGCACCGAGGATCGGCCCGTCCGGCGCGGCCTCCCCGAGCTGGCGCAGGTCGCTCCCACGCAGCGGGCGCTCCCACACGAACAGCTTGTCCTTCACCCGCCAGGAACGGAGGCCGTGCATGGGCTTCTCCGCCGTCTCCGGCAGCGCCAGGGCCAAGCGGCTCACATCGTCCCAGTCGGGCACGGAGGAGATGCAAGCCGGTGGAGGCCGCGGCGTCAAGCGCCGCCGGGAGTGGGCCGCCGGTGCGTCCAGCCGTCCGTGAGGCGGCGGGCGATTGTCAGGGTTGCGCCTTGCAGGCGCCTCCAACCCGCGTCTAGAATCCTCGCCAGCCGCTCAGGGCATCACGCGAAAGCCGCTCAGGGCACAAAGCGAATCCAAGGGGGAATCGATGTACAGATGGTTTGGTCGCCGGTCCTGCGGCATCGCCGCGGGCGCCTGTGTGGCCGCACTCGCGACCTTCGGGGCTGCGGCCCCGGCGCTCGCCAGTTCACGCACCCACGTCGCGAGTGACGGGTTCGTCGCCCATCTCCACGGCGCCAAGAAGTTGGGGACAACCCCGAGTGACTCGCTCGAGCGGATCTCGGTCATCCTCAAGGCGCGTAATGCGACGCAGCTCTCGGCGGCCGCCGAGGCGCCGCTGACGACGCCGCTCACCACGGCCCAGTTCGCCAACGCCTACGGCCAGTCGGCCCTCAACGTCCGCTCGTTCGAGCTCTACCTGCACAGCTACGGGATCAAGACTGACGCGTTCGGCGATCGGCTCGACATTCAGGCCGTGGGAACCGTCGCCGAGATCGACGCCGCGTTCGGCATCACCCAGGACACCTACCGCGTCCCGAGCCAGCCCGGCGTCAAGGGCGGCGCGCGCATCCCCGCGCAGACCGTCCACGGGATCACGGCGCAGCCGAGCCTCCCGAAGCAGTTCGCCAACGAGATCCTCGCGATCCTCGGCCTGACGAACTACTCCGCGTACACGGCCCCGCTGCAGCGGGCGCCGACGGCGAAGCGCGGCACGTCATCAGATACCCACCCGGGAGCGCTCAGCCCAACCCAGTGCGAGACCCTCACCGGGCTGCCCAGCGCGTGCAACCTTCCGTCCGACTTCGCGACGAACTATGGGCTCAACGGCATGTACAGCAGTGGAGCCGAGGGGCAGGGTGAGACGATCGGCATCGTGACGCTCGCCGCCCTCGATCCCGGCGCGCCCCAGTACTTCTGGACGAACATCGCCGACATCCCGCCGAGCAACCGGACCTTGACCGTCGACAACGTCGACGGCGGACCAGGGGCTCCCAGCAACGCCGGCGGCACCGGCGAGACGGACCTCGACGTGGAGCAGTCGGGCGCGGTGGCGCCGTACGCCAACGTGATCGACTACCAGGCGCCGAACACCGACCCCGGGTTCGCCGACGCCTTCTACGAGGCGGCAAGCCAGAACATCGCCACGGACGTCTCGGCGAGCTGGGGCGAGTCGGAGACCATCATCGCCGCCCTCGTCGCCTCGGGCCTCGAGGATCCGAACTACATCGCGTCGTTCGACCAGGCGTTCGAGGAGATGGCCCTCCAGGGTCAGTCCGCGTTCACCTCGGCCGGCGACTACGGCGCCTACACCGCCGCCGAGGACATCGGCACGACGAACCTGGCGGTCGGGTCGCCTGCCGATAGTCCGTACATCGTCTCGGCGGGCGGCACGACGCTGCCGTGGTCCGCGACGCTCGACACCCCCAACGGGAATGTCCCGGTGGACGTCACGGCCGAGCGCACCTGGGCGTGGGACTACCTGTGGCCGTACTTCGCGGCCGACGGCAGCGAGTCCCTCGAGCAGGCGGCGGAGTCGGAGACGCTCGGCGGCGGCGGTGGCTACAGCACCTCCGAGCCGGAGCCGGCATACCAGACGAACGACGGCGTGACCGGGCTCAACTCGTGTCAGGCCGTGGAGTACCTGACGCCGACGGACTACCAGACCGTCGACGGCCTCACCCTGCCGACGGAGTGGGACTTCAACCCGACTCCCTCGGTCACCGCGTGCAGCGGCACGGGCCGGGTCCAACCGGACATCTCGGCGGACGCAGACCCGTTCACGGGCTACCTGCTGTACTCACCGTCGTTCTCTCAGGCGGGCGACCCGGTACTCGAGGGCGGCTGGGGCGGCACGAGCTTCGTCGCCCCGCAGCTCAACGGCTCGGCGGCAGTGATGGACTCCTACCTCGGCCGCCGTGCCGGGTTCTGGAATCCGCTCGTGTACCCGCTCGCCGCGGGCAGCTCGACGCCGTTCACGACGCTCAACACCGCCGGGACGACGAACGACAACCTGTACTACACAGGTAACCCGGGGACGACGTTCAACCCGGCCTCCGGGCTGGGCACGCCGAACCTCTCCGCCATCGGCACCGCCCTGGCGGCAGGCGGCTCCTAGTCCCACCCCCGGCGCCGCCCGCCACCGCGGGCGGCGCCGGGCCGGCGGCGGCTCACCGCCGCGGGCAGCGCCGGGCCGGCGGCGGCTCACCGCCGCGGGCAGCGCCGGGCCGGCGGGGTCCGCCACCGCGGATCGCGCCGGGCCTGTCGGGCCTGATGGTCCCCGCTGGCGCTCACGGCGCCGCGGGTTGCACCGCCGCCTCGACTCCCGTGACCGCGGCCAGGCTGTTGACGGCATCGACGATCTCGTCGAGCCCCGGCACGAGAGCGCGCACGCGGGGGTCCTCGGCCGCCTCCTGAGCCCAGCCTTCGAAGCGCTCACGGACGTCGAGCGGTGATGGCGGCGGCGGGTGCGGCGCACCGCGCAGGTCGGCCTCGACCGCCAAGAGCACGCCGTCGACATCACGCCGAAGCGCCTCGAGGCCGCTCAGCGGCGGGATCTGCTCGTCCTGCGCATCGAGACGCAGCACGTGGGCGGCCTGCACCAGCCGCCGCATCGTCGCCAGCGCTCCCCGAGCCTGGTCGGCATCGATTCGGCGCGTGTGCGGCTCCGAGAGCGATGTCGCCACGGTCGACTCCGCCTGCGTCCACGCCAGCCGCGCGCGCCGGGCCAGCGGCCGCAGGCGCGACTCCTCGGCCCGCCTGCCGGCGATCAGGGTGTCGAGCACGGCATCGAGATAGTCGCGCTGCGCGGCGGCGAGATTCGCCAGCGCGATCCGCGCGGGCCGGCTCGCCCACGTCGGCCAGGCCGCATATGCGATCAGCCCGAGCGCCGCGCCGAGCAGGGTGTTGAGCAGCCGTGCCTCCGCGGTGGCGAGCGTATCGGGAGCGATCGCATTGAGCAGGAACACGACGAGCGCGGTGATGAAGGCGAAGCCGGCGGCGAAGCTCGCCGGGAACACCGAGTACGCCGCCCACGCGAGCCCGGCCACGAGCGCGACGATCACGCCGCCCGCCGGATGGAGCGAGACGACGATGGCGCCGGCGAGGGCCACCCCGACGGCGGTGCCGAGGGCACGCTCGGTGCCCCGGGTGAACGTCGCACCGAATTCGGGCCGCAGCGTCGTGGCGGCGGCCACGACCATCCAGTAGCTGCGGGCGAGCGGGATGTGGCTCGCGATCAGCTCCGCCACCACGACGACCGCCGCGAGCCGGAGGGCGTGCCGGCCCGCCGGGGAGCTCAGCGATGCGTTGGCCCGCAGCGTGCTCGCGTTCGCGCGCAGGCGCAGCAGCGGGAGGTTCCCGCGGGGATGGGGGCGCCGGTCGCGCAGGCCGCCGCCCTCGCCGGCCGCTTGGGCGAGCGCTGCCACCGCGCGCATCTGTCCCGCCAGCGCGGCCAGTCGCCGCTCGAGCTGGCGCGCCACGATCCCCTCGGGCGGCGGCGCCGGGGCGCGCGCTATGGGGCGGGCCGGTGGCTCCGCCAGACGCGCAAGCGCCGCGCGGGCCCCCGCATCCCCCTCGATCGCTCGCGCCGCCTGCTCGAGCCCATCGCCGAGGACGGCCAGCGCCGAGGCCGCGAGCGCCGACTCGCCGCCGCCCTGGCGGATCAGCGACTGGACGGCCGCGAGCCCGAGCCGGATGCGCATTCCCTCTCCCACCAGCGACCGCAGCGGTATGAGCGCCGCGTCACCGAGCAACGCGGGAGCGGCGAGCGACGCCTCCGCCTCGTCGAGCGCACGGGCGGCGGCGAGCGTCCCGGTCCCGTCTCCGCGGGCCGAGGCGGCGAGCGCACGGTATGCCGCCGCCGTCGCCTCACGCTGGGTGCGCAGGGGCGTCGGCCAGCGCACGATGGTGAGGAAGATGACCTGGGCCGCACCCCCCGCGAAGACAAGTCCCGCCAGGCCGAGCGCGGTGGGGGCGGGCTCGCTGAACCGACCGAACACGACGGCCGCGAGCACGGCCTGGTTGCCGAGCACGCCGCCCCCCGGGCCCAGCGCCACGAGCAGCCCGCCGGCGAGCGAGAGGGCCGCGAGCAGGATCAGGTGCAGCCACTCCGTCCCCCCCGTGATGCAGCCGAGGAACGTCGCCAGGGCCATCAGGACCGCGTCCGCCGCCAGCAATCCGCGCCGCGGGCGTCCCCCCCGTACCCGCCACGCGATCCCGACGAGCATCGCCCCGGCACCCATCGTCACCCCGGCGACCGGATCGCCGGCCCCGATCCCGCCCCCGAGCGTTGCCGTCACCGGCAGCGCCGCGAGCAGTCCGGCGCTCGGCGACACCATCGTGCGATCGAAGCGCGTCGCCTGGCGGACGGCGGTCGCGACCACATCGGCCCGCCCGGTGTGGCGACGACGCGGCGGGCGGATCACCGGACGACCCTCTCGGAGCCAGAGAACACGGCCGTTTCTCTACCCGGGGCAGCGACCGCCTGAGCGTTCAGCCCCGACGTTCGGGAGTCTCGATGTCGAGCAGACGGACCCGCTCGTGCTCCACCTGCAGCGTGGTGTGCTCGATCGAGAACTCGTCGTGCAGGAGGCGCTTCAGCTCGCGCGCCACCTCGTGGCAGTCGTTGCCCTCGGGCACGAGCACGTGCGCCGACAGGGCGGGAAAGCCCGAGCTCACCTCCCACACGTGGAGATCGTGAACCTCGCAGACACCGGGTTGCCCCGCCATCCGCCGCCCGATCACCGCCGGGTCGATCCCCTCCGGCGCCGCCTCCAGGAACACGCGCCCGCTCGCCCGCAGCAACCCGTACGCGGCGTAGAGCATGATCGCGGCCACGACCAGCGAGGCGATCCCGTCGGCGCGCCGGAACCGGGTGAGCACGATCACCAGGCCCGCGACGGCAGTGAACACGAACGCGGCCAGGTCGGTGACGAGATGCCGGAAGGATCCCTCGACGTTCATCGACTCGCGGTTGGCGCCGGCCAGTGTGAAGGTCGCCGCGAGGTTGACGACGATCCCCCCCAGCGCCACGGCGAGCACGGCGCCGCCGGTGACGGCGGGGGGCGAGACGAGGCGATGGATCCCCTCGAACACGATCAGCAGACCGAGCACGAGCAGCGTCGCGCCGTTGAACTGCGCGGAGAGGATCTCCGTCCGGCCGAACCCGAACGTCATCGCGCCCCGGGCCGGCCGGGCGGCGAGGTGGGTGACGAGCAGCGAGAGCGCGAGGGCGGCTGCGTCGGTGAGCATGTGGGCGGCATCGGAGAGGAGCGCCAGCGAGTGGGCGAGGATCCCCACCCCGACCTCGACGGCCATGAACGCGACGATCAGCCCGAGCGCCATCCCGAGCCGCCGCCGGTCGTCCGAGGCGCCGTGCACGTGCAGACCGGGGGCATGTGCGTGCCCGGCGTGGGCGTGGCCGGCGTCGGCGTGGCGATGGGGATCGTCTGGGTCGGGCGAAGCCACGAACCTAGTGTCCTGTTTCTCGCCCACCGTTGAGCGGACCGCTCCGAGTCACGACATCAGTGTTCCAGGCCGGCCGGGGGGCATCGCCGCGCTTCGCACGTTCGCCTTTCGCGTTTCACACGCGTCCCTTATGCGGCGCACGCAGGCTCCTCGGCATGATCGCCAAGCCCGCCCTGCTCGGCGCGACCGCCACCGAGCTCCGCCCCCCTCCCCTCGCCCCGGCGCGCACCCGCCGCCGCTCGCTGAGCGGCGTCCGCCGTCCCGCGACCCATCGACTCGTCCTGCTCGCGCTGCTCGCGGCCACGGCGGGCGCCTACCTCGTCAACCTCACCGCCTCGGGTGACGCGAACAGCTTCTACGCCGCCGCCGTCCAGGCCGGCACGAAGAGCTGGAAGGCGTTCCTGTTCGGCTCGATCGACGCCTCGAACTTCATCACCGTCGACAAGCCACCCGCCTCGCTGTGGGTGATGGAGGTGTTCGGGCGGATCTTCGGCTTCTCCAGCGCGAGCATGCTCGTCCCCCAGGTGCTCGAGGGAGTCGCCGCCGTGGGGCTGCTGTTCGCCGCCGTCCGGCGCTGGTTCGGCACCACGGCGGGCTTCGCCGCCGGAGCCCTGCTCGCGCTCACGCCCGTCGCGGCGCTCATGTTCCGCTTCAACAATCCCGACGCGCTGCTCGTCCTGCTCCTGGTCGCCGGCGCCTATTGCCTCACCCGTGCGATCGAGCGCGCCGGCACGCGCTGGGTGATCGCCGCCGGGACGATGATCGGCCTCGCCTTCCTGGCCAAGATGATGCAGGCGTTCCTCGTCCTGCCGGCCTTCGCCCTCGTCTACATGCTGGCCGCGCCGACCGGCCTGCGGCGTCGCGCCACACAGACCCTGCTCGGCGGCCTCGCCATCGTCCTCAGCGCCGGCTGGTGGGTGGCGCTCGTGGCGGTGTGGCCCGTCGGCTCGCGCCCGATGATCGACGGATCGCCGACCAACAACATCTTCAACCTGATCCTCGGCTACAACGGCCTCGGGCGCATCTTCGGATCGAGCGGGCCGGGCGGCGGTGGGGGTCGCGGCGGCGGTGGCGGTGGGAACTTCTCCGGCGCCACCGGGCCGCTGCGTCTGTTCAACGACCTCATGGGCGGGCAGGCGTCGTGGCTGCTGCCGGCGGCGCTGCTCGCCCTCGTCCTCGGCCTGTGGGCGACACGGCGCGCCCCGCGAACGGACCGCACGCGCGCCGCCGTGCTGCTGTGGGGCGGCTGGCTGATCGTCAGCGCGCTCGTGTTCAGCCTTGGCAGCGGCGTGATCCACACGTACTACACGGTCGCCCTGGCCCCGGCGATCGCCGCGCTGGTGGCGATCGGCGGGCGGATGCTGTGGGATCGTCGCCGGCACGTGATGACCCTTGGGCTGGCCGTCGCCGCGGTGCTGATCACCGCCGTCTGGGCCGTCGTGCTGCTCGATCGCACACCCCACTGGGAGCCGTGGCTGCGGCCCCTCGTCCTCGCGGCGGCCGGCGCCTTCGTGCTGGCCGCGCTCGCCACCCGGTTCGTGCGCGGCCGGCGCCTCGCCGGCGTGGCCGTCACGCTCGCGCTCTTCGCGGCGCTCACCGGCCCGGTCGCCTACGCCGCGGAGACGATCTCCACGGCCCACAGCGGCTCGATTCCCTCGGCCGGGCCGAGCGCCGGCGGCGGGATCGGCGGAGGCCCCGGCGGCTCACGCGGTGGCGCCTCGCGCGCCGGCGGCGAGAGCATCGGCGGCCTGCGCACCGGCGGGCGGCCTGCCGGCGCGCCGTCCGGTGGCGCGCCGTCCGGTGGCGCGCCTGGCGGTTCACGCACCGGTGCCCTGCCCGGCGGCTCGGGCACGGGTGGGTTCCCCGGCCGTCGCTCCGGCGGCACGGGAGCGGGCGCGGGCGGACCCGGCGCCACCACGGTCACCACCGCGCTCAAGCAGCTCCTCAGCACCGACAGCAGCCGCTACCGCTGGGTCGCGGCCACCTCGGGGTCGCAGTCCGCGGCCTCGATCGAGCTCGCCACCGGCGGCCTGCCGTTGATGGCGATCGGCGGCTTCAACAACGAGGGCGGCAACCTCTCCCTGCAGCGATTCGAGGCCTACGTGGCCGCCGGCGACATCCATTACTACATCGCCTCGGGTGGCGGCGCGTCCGGTGGCGGCGCGGCGGGCGGACCGGGAGGAGGCGGCGGCGGCTCCGCGAGCATCCTCAGCTGGGTCGAGTCGCACTTCGAGAAGGTCACCGTCGGCGGACAGACCGTGTACGACCTCACCCACCGCACCGGCTGACCGCCGGCGTCACGCGACGGCGGGCCCGTTGCGGTTACGCGCAGCGACTAGGCCGCGGAGCCACCCTCGACGGCGATCTCCACCTTGTCGCCGTAGAAGGCGACGTGGCCGCGGATCGCCTCGACGGCCGGATAGGGGTCGTCGTACTTCCACAGCACGTCGCTCACCTCGGTGCCGGACGCCAGGCGGAGCGTGGCGTAGCTCGCGTCGCCCTTGAACGGGCAGAAGGTCGTGGTCTCGCTGTCCTCCAGGATGCTCCAGTCGACGTCCTCCGGCGGCAGGTAGTGGACCGGCGGATAGCTCGCCTCCTGGAGCACCAGCGCATCCTGGCTCTCGGCGATCACCGTGTCCCCGCTGCGCACGACCACGCGGCGACGCTCCGGCTCGATCGTGATCGGATGCTCAGCGGTGGGGATCCTCATCTCATGTGACATGACCCGAGATGATGCCAGCTCGCTTCGCGCTCCCGGCCAGGGCGACGCTGCTGCGCGAACCGCGCTGGACGCCGCTGCCGGCGACTGCGGGACCACCGGGGCACGGTTCAGGGGGCGAGCACCGCGCGCTCGCGAGCGGGATCGAGGCCAGGCGGCTCGAGCCCATCTCTGAGCGGCGCAGGGCCCTCCAGCGTCTGCATCCAGCGCCAGGTATCGCTCACCGTGTCCTCGACCGGGCGGCACCGCAGCCCGGCGCCGTGGGCACGCTCCACCGACGCGTCGTGCATGGCGGCGTATTCGTGGTCGGGCGGGATCCAGACCGGCAGCTCGGTCCACGGCTCGATTCCCGCTCCGGTCACCACATCAGGCGGCAGCCATCGGAGCTCCGTGCCGGGTGCCCCCGCCACCGCGCGGCAGGCCGCCAGCAGCGAGCCCATCGTCGCGTGACCGCGCCGGCTGACGACGTTGAACGCACCGTGCTGCCCGGCGCTCGCCGCGTCGAGCGCGAACCGGGCGAGGTCACGCGCGTCGATGAACTGCAGCGGGAGATCCGCCGGGCCGGGACAGAGGACCTCGCCGCCCCGCGCCATCCGTGACAGCCACCACGGCAGCCGCCCCACGTCCTCGTGCGGGCCGAGGATGAGCCCGGGGCGCAGGAGCAGCGCCCGCTCCCCGAAGGCCTGCTCGACCGCGATCTCGGCGCCGCGCTTGAGCTCCGGGTAGGAGCCGTCGTCGGCGTCGGGCGCGGCCTCGGCGGTCGGGGCCGTCTCATCGGCGCCGGGACGCGGAGGCGGCGCATAGACCGATTCGCTGGACACGTAGACGTAGCGTCCGGCGCGAGTGCTCAGGATCTCGGCGCTGTCCCGCACGGCGCGCGGGGCGCCCGACCAGGTGTCGAGCACGATGTCCCAGTCGCGCTCGGACAGCGCGGCCAGGCTCGCCGCGTGCTCGCGATCGCCGAGCAGCCGCCGCGCCGCGGGATGGCTCCAGCCGCGTCCACGGTTGAACGTCGTCACCTCCCAGCCGCGGTCGATGGCCTCGCACACGACGGCGCGTCCGGCGAACCCGGACCCACCGAGCACGAGCACCGATGTCGCCATCAGACGAGCATAACGCAACCCTCAGGTTGCGATACGGAGGCGGCAGATATGGTCGATGGGCGTCCATCGGGCCGCTCATCACCCTCGCCTCGTCCGGGAGTCGTCCCGGGCGACTGAAAGGAGGCGCCGTGTCCTCCGCCGCATCGCATCGCATCGTTCACCACGGAACGTTCGGGAGTGACCGCTTCGGGATCCTCGCCGAGCGCTTCGCCCGCTTCTTCGGCACGCCCCGGTTCATCATCGGACAGACCGTTCTCGTCGTGGTCTGGATCGCGCTCAACGCCGCCGCGTTCAGCTTCCAGTGGGACCCGTATCCCTTCATCCTGCTCAATCTGGCGTTCTCGACCCAGGCCGCGTACGCGGCGCCGCTGATCCTGCTCGCGCAGACGCGCCAGGCCGAGCGCGACAAGCTCCGCGACGCCGCCATTCAGGTCCATCACGAGGAGGAGATACGGCGGGAGGAGGCGTTCGAGGCGCGCCAGACGGATGTGCTCGAGCGCGAGCGGGCGCTGGCCCAGCAGCACGTGCTCCTGTTGGCCCAGAACACCGAGCTGACCAGGGAGATCGCCCGGCTCACGACCGAGCTGCACGCGACGATCTGCCGCCCCGGCGTGCCGGCAGGGCCCGCAGGGGCCGCGACGTAGCGGTGGGAAGCGTGGACCGACCCGCGGCTTGACATTTGCCGCGATCGGAGGAGAGTGACAAGTCATCGCTATGGGAGCGCCGGGGTCGGAACGGCTCGGACGCAACCAGGAAAGGGGTCCCGGTGACCCTCTTGCAGATCGCATTCCCGCAGCATCCGCTTACCGCTGCGGGCTTCCAGCTCGCGATCGCGCGATGAGCTCTGAATTCGCCGAGTCCGACGGCCGGCTCGCCGCCGCGATCTCGAACACGGTCGTGAGGGCCCTGGCGCGCACGACGGGCCGCGGACCGACCAGGGCGAGAACCACGTTTGGCGACAACGGCGTCTTCGTCGTGCTCCAGGACAGCCTCACGCGCGGGGAGCAGACGCTCGTCGGTGCCGGCGAGGCCAGGGCGGTGCTCGACCTGCGCCGCCGCTGGCAAGCTGTCATGCAGGCCGACGTCAGCCGCGAGATCGAGGTGCTCACCGGACGGGAGGTGATCGGGTTCATGAGCGACAACCACATCGACCCCGATCTGGCCGTCGAGGTGTTCATCCTCAAGCCTCTCCCAGACCAGGAGTGAGCACGCGCGCGACCGCCCGCCGCTCGCGCGCGACCACACATCGGCGTCAGGCCGGCCGCACGCGCAGAAGACTTCCGCATAGGTAGGGAACTGCGCGTGAGGCGGTCGGCGGCTCCCTCACGCACCCCCCTCGGCGCGTGAGGACTTCTCCTTGGCGACGAGCGCGATGTACTTCTCGAGATCCTGGTTGGTGTAGCCCTCGTCCGTCTCGCCGGTCACCTGGCTATATCGCTCAGGATCGACGTACGCATAGGCCTCGTCGCAGCAGCGCTCGTAGAAGCTCTGCGTGAACCCGACCCGCTCACCCCACGAGATCAGGCCGTTGTTGCCCATCACGGGGATGTAGTGGCCGCCGTCGATCTTCGAGCCCGCGACGTAATCCCACGGCTCGCCGGCGTCGAACTGGTTCATCTGCGCATCCTGAAGCTGGACGCCGATCCCGACGCACTCGAACAGGTACGCGCCAGCCCACAGCTGCTCGAGATCTCCCGGCTCGAGCGTGACGGTCTGCCCGATCTTGTAGACGGTGCCGTTGTCGTCGTACAGGCCTTTCGTCTGCCGCCACTCGAGCACCTGCTGCGGGTCTGAGCCGTTGTCGTTCGCTCCCGTCTTCGGGTCGTATCCGGAGTACGCGGAGTACTGCGCGACCACGGTCTTGCCGTTGAACGGAGGAACGGCACGGCCGGCGTTGCGGGCGGCTTCCATCTCCTCATGAGCGGGTCCGGCCCATGCGCAGTCGCCACAGCCCTGGAAATCCGGGGACACGCTGGGATCGGGCCCGTTTCCGAGCATGAACCATCCGTCGGCACCGAAGTCGTAACCGTGGCCGAAGTGCTCTGGGATCGGCGGGAGGGCGCCGGCGGGAATCGCCGCCAGGAGGTCGCGCATCCTGACGTGGCTGCTCGCCGGCGGCTTGGCGTCCTGCTTGCCGAGGTGCAGGTCGGCGCCAAGGCGCGTGGAATGGACGATGGGCAAGACGGACCTCCTGTATTCGTTACGCCATTGCGAGTGCCCCGCCGTCGAACCGCGCCCCAGGCCCGAGCCGGGCCGCGTGAATCAGACGACTGGCGTAGTCGTACCGAAAATCCCCGCGCCCGTGGGATTCTCATGAGGCTCCGTGCCCCATCTCACACGGGCTCAGAGGTCTGTGACGCGCACGGCCGGGGCGTCTTCGGCGAGTGCGCGACGACACCAGTCGATGACCGCGCCGGCGACCTCACGCCTCGTCATGTGCGCCCTCATCGAAACGCCCCCCGACCGAGACGGTGCGGAGGGCGGTTCGAAATCTTTGCGGAGGTGGAGACGGCGGGAATTGAACCCGCGTCCGCAGTCGCGTAAGAGGTGGCGTCTACGAGCGTAGCCGGCGCTCTGTTCTCACTCTCGGCTCGCCACGCCGGCGGGGTTGTCGAGAGCCAGCTCCCTGAGATGTCCCCGGATCGGAGGGAGCACATCCTCACCGGGTAAGCCCGCTGATTGATCCCGGCATCCCCACCGCGGGCGAATGGGGGCCGGGAGACCTACAGGGAACTACTGCCTAAGCAGCAGCCAGCCCGAGGTCGAAATTGTGCGTGTCCGCACTTATTTTTTTCCGGGGGTTTTACGAGGCCACCCGGAACCTCGACTCGCAACCACCCCCACGATCCGACCACGTCGAAGCCTGTCGTCCCCGGGGGTTCTGCATCGTCCATTGTAGACGCCGGTGGCCGAGGCGGCTGAACTGCGCCGATATCCGCAGCGCTGGGAGAATCGCGGCCTTGCGCGTCGCCTTCGCCACCTGCTCGGTGTTTCCCGGCGGGAACGGGGACGACCACGACGCCGCGCGCCGGCTGAACGCCCGCTTCGAGGTCTGGGACGACCCCGGCGTCGATTGGCAGAGCTATGACCGCGTCATCGTCCGCTCCACGTGGGATTACTCGATGCGGGCCGGCGAGTTCCTCGCCTGGTGCGCCGCCATCGGGCCGGAGCGGCTGCGCAACTCCCCGGAGCTGATCGCGTGGAACGCGGACAAGCGCTATCTGGCCGCCCTCGCCTCCCCCGTCGTCCCCACCGTGTTCGTCGCCCCCGGCGACCCCCTGCCGGCGCTCGAGGACGAGGTGGTCGTCAAACCGAGCGTATCCGCCGGCGCGCGCAGCACCGGCCGCTTCCCGGCCGAGCACCACGACGCGGCCCGGCGCCTGATCGAGTCGATTCTCCGGAGCGGGCGCACCGCGCTGGTGCAGCCCTACCAGGCGAGCGTCGATGAGCGCGGCGAGACCTCGCTCGTGTTCCTGGGCGGCGAGTTCTCCCACGCCCTGCGAAAGCGGCAGGTGCTCGACGGGCAGGGCATCGCGCCGACGATCCCCGACGGGCTGCGGGTGGCCCGGGCCATGCTGCGCGAGGACCTCGTCGTTCCGAGCGTGGCGGACGCCGCCGAGCGCGCGCTGGCCGAGCGGGTGATGGCCGAGCTGACCAGCGCCCACGGGACCCCGGTGTATGCGCGGATCGACGTCGTCTTCGGCGACGACGGCGAGGTCCGCCTGCTCGAGCTCGAGGCCGTCGAGCCGCATCTCCACCAGGCGCTGGCGCCCGGCGCGGCCGAGCGGTTCGCCGCGGCCATCGCCCGCAGCTGAAATCAGCGGTGCGCTTCGCGCAGCTCACGCTGCACGTCACGGGCCATGTCGCGCTTGCGGATCGAGTCGCGCTTGTCGTAGAGGTCCTTGCCGCGCGCGACTGCGATCTCCACCTTGGCCCGGGACCTCGGACCGGAGAAGTAGAGCCGGGTGGGCACGATGGTGAGGCCCTTCTCCTTGGTCTGGCCGATCAGCCGCTCGATCTCGCGTGCGTGCAACAGCAGCTTGCGGTCGCGCTCGGGGGCGTGGTTCTCGCGGGAGGCGGGACCATAGGGAGGGATGTAGAGGCCGATCAGCCACACCTCGCCGTCTCGCACCGTGGCGTAGGCGTCCTTGAGCTGCGCCTTGCCCTCGCGCAGCGACTTCACCTCCGTGCCGGTGAGCACGATCCCGCACTCGTAGCGCTCGAGCAGGTTGTAGCGGAAGGATGCCTGGCGATTGGTGGCGACGTCGCCGGCGGAGGCCTTGCGTTTGCGGGTCTTGGCCATGGGGTTTCAGTCCTCGTGCTCGGCCGGCGAGAGATCGACGCGGCCGCGGCGCGTGTCGATCGAATCGACGCGCACGGCGAGTGTGTCACCGAGGCGGAGCGCGCCGCCGCCCCGCGTGCCGACGAGCACCGTCCCCTCCTCGTTCAGCTCCCACCAGTCGTCGTGCATCCGCCGCACCGGCAGCATCCCCTCGTAGGCGAGCCGCTCGCCGAACGCGAGGAAGGCGCCGGAGCGGATCAGCCCCACCACCTCGCCCGTGAACACCGGCGGTTTCCCACTCTCGAACAGGGTCCGCTCGAGCAGGAAGCAGCGGGCGATGTCGTCCGCGTCACGCTCGATCACCATCGCTTCGCGCTCACGGGTGGAGCACCACGGTCCCGCGGAGGCGACCCACGAGCTCTCCGGCGCCGGCTCCTCCCCGCCGAGCGTGGACAGCAGAGCGCGATGGCAGATGAGATCCGGATAGCGCCTGATCGGCGAGGTGAAGTGGCAGTAGCTCGACGACTGCAGTCCCGCGTGACCGCGGTTGCGGTGGTCGTAGTAGGCCTGCTTGAGCGAGCGCAGCACGAGCCGGGTGAGCGCGAGCCGCCCCCGCCCCGTGCGCCGGATCCAGTCGTCGAGCATCTGCGAGATCTCGCCCACGGCATCGGCGGCCTGCTGCGGGGTCAGGTGACCGCCGGGGATCGGCGGCGTGGGCACATCGAGCGAGGCGAGCTGTTCGACCAGCCGCGTGACGGCCTCGGCCTCCGGACGCTCGTGCACGCGGTAGAGCGTCGGCACGCGGGCGGCCTCGAGCCGCCGCGCGACCTGCTCGTTGGCGGCGACCATCAGCTGCTCGATCAACCGGTGCGACTCGGTGGCCGCCACCGGCTCGACGGCGCTCACGTGGCCACGGCGGTCGAAGCGGAAATCCGGCTCGAACGACTCGAGCGAGAGCGCCGCGCCCGCCGCCCGCAGCGCACCGAGGGCGCGCGCCGCCTCACGCGCCGCCTGGAGGGGAGCGGCCCACGGATCGGCAGCGCGCACCCTTCCGGCGAAGATCCGATCGACGCGGTCGTAGTCGAGGCGCTCGTCGGAGCGGATCAGCGACCGGTGAAAGGCGGCGCGCTCGACGCCACGGGTCCCGATCGTCATCTCCACGCTCACCGCGAGCCGGTCCTCGCCGGGCACCAGCGAGCAGGCCTGATTGGAGAGCGCGCGGGGAAGCATCGGCTCCACGGTTCCGGGGACGTAGACGCTCGTCCCGCGACGGTAGGCCTCGCGGTCGACCAGCGAGCGTGGCGTCACGTAGGCGCTCACATCGGCGATGTGGACCCATACCCGCCAGCGGCCGCCACCGACCGCCTCGGCCGAGATGGCGTCGTCGAAATCACGCGCGCTCGCCGGGTCGATCGTGAAGGTCGCCATCCCGCGCAGGTCGCGCCGCGAGCCGAGCTCGACGTCCCGCTCGGAGGCCTGGCGTGCCTCACGCTCCACGGCGGGATCGAAGCGCCGTGCCAGCCCGCGGTCGAGCAGCAGCGCCTCCAGCACGTCCCGGGCGACGTCCGGGCGCCCGATCCGCCGCGCCACCTGCGCGCGGCCGCCGCCGCCACCGCGCCGGCCCGGCGGCGCCGGTCTCAGGACCACGAGGTCGCCCACCGAGTAGCGGCTGTCGCGGCTCACCGCCATCCGCGGGCCAGGTCCGAAGAACGGCTCGGCGACGAGGAACTTCCCCGTCCGCCGCAGCTCCGCCACCCGGACGGCCGGCCGGCTGTCCGGCAAGCCGCTCAGCGGACCTCGGCGGCGAGCGTGCGCTCGGCCGCACTGAGCTGCCGGTCGCCCCGGCCGCTGGTGTTCTCGGTCACGTAGACGTTCGGGACGACGCCGGCGCCGCGCCTGTCGCCGCCGCCGCCGAGGTTGCGCCCGCTCGGCGTGAAGAACTCGCCGACGGTGATCTCCAGGGCGCCGCCGTTCGACAGCGACTGGATCTCCTGGTAGACGCCCTTGCCATAGGTGTGGGTGCCGACCACCTTGGCTCGGCCGCGGTCCTGCAGCGCCGCTGAGACGATCTCGGCCGATGAGGCGGTGTCGGCGTTGACGAGCACGGCGAGCGGGATGTGCGGCGCGATCGCGTCACCCTTGGCCACGTAGACCTGACGAGGCTGGGTGCGACCGTCGGTGGAGACGATCGTGCCGTCGGGGATGAAGATGCTGGCGACGTTGACCGCCTCCTCCAGGAGGCCGCCGCCGTTGTCGCGCAGGTCGAGCACGAGGGCCTGAGCGCCGTCGGCCAGCATCTTGCGCACCTGGGCGCGCAGCTCGTTGCCCGACCCCTGGCTGAACTGCGTGAAGACGAGGTCGCCGATCTTCAGCCCGCGGTAGCGGATCAGGTGCGAGCTGGCCACCGAGACGGTGAGGTTCGCCCGCACCAGGTGCACGATGCGCGGGTGAGCCCCCTGGAGCACGGTGATCGTCACCGCGGTGCCGGGACGGCCGGTGATGAGTGACGTGTCGGCCGTCGTCGACTTGCCGGCCAGCTCGGTGTGACCGACGGCGACGATCTGCTCGCCGGGGGCCAGGCCGGCTCGCTCGGCGGGCGAGTCGGGCAGGATGCCGGTGATCTTCAGCCCGCGTGAGGTCGGTTTCTCCTCCACGTCGACGCCGATTCCTCGGTCGTGCGGGTTGGTGAAGTTCTCAAACGACTGGTACTCCGCCGGGCTGTAGTAGTGGGAGTAGGGGTCGTCGAGGCTCGCCACCGCAGCCGAGAGGCCCTCGTTGGCCAGCTGGGTGACGTTCACCTTTCGGTAGAAGTCGTGCTTCACCTCGTTGAGCACGCCCTGGACGAACTGGCCCTCGCCGCCTTCGTCGGTGAACGCGCTGCGCACGCCAGACGGCATCCAGCCCGGGTGTCCACCGAGATAGATCCCGAGCAGCAGCAGGACGATCGCCGCCAGCGCGCCCACGGCGATGAGCGGTGTGCGTCGGGGACGGCGCTGCGGTTGGAACATCGTCCGTCAGGGTACTCGGGGCATCCCTCCGGCCGCCTCAACAGCCGGGGCGATCGGGCCTAAGCGCCGGGATCGAATGGGGGCATCACGGCACTACACGCGGAGGAAGCGCCGCAGCGAGAGCCCGGACCCGAGCGCCGAGACGCCGACGGCCGCGACCATCAGGACCGCCACGAGCAGCACGAAGGAGATCGTGTGCGGCGCCGAGATGAGCGTCCAGCTCCGGGCGAGCGGGTCGAGCACCGCGACCTTGGTGACTCCGAGCACGCAGATGGCGAGCGCCGCCCCGAGGCTGCCGACGACGACGCCCTCGATCACGAACGGCCAGCGGATGAACCAATCCGTCGCGCCGACGAGCTTCATCACCTCGACCTCCCGGCGGCGCGAGTACAGCGACAGCCGGATCGTGTTGGCGATCAGCAGCACCGAGGCGATCACGAGCAGGGCCGTGACGATCGCCGCGATGTACTTGACGAGGTTCGTCACCGTGAGCAGCTTCTTCGTGTCGACGACGTGGTTGGACACGTTCTGGATCGTGGAATCGATCGGGCGCGCGCTCCCACTCGGTGGCCGCGGGGTGATCTCGCCGCGGACGAGCAGGACGTTGGCCGGGTTGTCCGGGACCACGCGGAAGGTGTCGGGCAGCGGGTTGGAGCCCAGCAGCGCGTAGGCCTGCGGGTTTGCCTTGGCCTGCGCGGCGTAGGCCTGCTGCTTGGGCACGAAGACGATCCGCTTCACGTGCGCCAGCGCCAGCAGCTCGGCGCGGACGCGGGCCTCCTCGGCGCGGGTCGCGGTCGTCTTCATGTAGACGTCGACCTCGACGCGGCTGCGCACGCTGTTCGCCGTGCTGTCGGTCGCCTCGACGATCGGGATGAACACGCCGAGCATCAGCATCGTGACGAGCACGGTGATGAGCGCGGCGAAGCTCGGCGCGGCGTTGCGGCGCATGGCGCGAATCGACTCGCGCAGGAAGAACCCGAGCCGCATGGCTCAGATCCCGGGAGGCCGCGTCGCCGGGGAGCGCAGACGCTGCGCGAACTCGCGCGTGGTCTCGTCGCGCGCGTAGAGCCCGCCCGCCTCGTCACGGATGATCCGCCCGTGCGAGAGCTCGATCACCCGCCGGCGCATCTTGTCGACCATCGCCGCGTCGTGCGTGGCGACGACGACGGTCGTCCCGGTCCGGTTGATCCGGTAGAGCAGCCGCATGATGTCGATGCTCGTCTCGGGATCGAGATTCCCGGTCGGCTCGTCGGCCAGCAGCAGCGGCGGATGGTTGACGAACGCCCGGGCGATCGAGACACGCTGCTGCTCTCCGCCCGAGAGCTGGTCCGGGTAGTTGTGGAGCTTCGTCGCCAGGCCGGTCAGCCGGAGGATGTCGGGCACCTTGGCGCGGATCTCCCGGCGCGTGCCACCCGTGACCTGGAGGGCGTAGGCGACGTTCTCGTACACGGTCCGGTTCGGCAGCAGCTTGAAGTCCTGGAACACGACGCCGATGTTGCGGCGGTAGTAGGGAACGCGTGAGCGGGAGATGTCGCCGAGCGCGCGTCCGGCGACGCGGATCGTCCCCTCGCTGGGGTCGAGCTCCTTGATCAGCAGCCGCATCAGCGTCGACTTGCCGGACCCGGTGGAGCCGACGAGGAACACGAACTGCTCGCGATCGATCGCGAACGTCGCCTGGTCGAGTCCGACGTCGCCGCTCGGGTAGCGCATGGACACGCCGCGGAACTCGATCACCGTCGAGGCGCTCGCCGGCGGACCCTGCGGGCGGACGGGACGGGCCAGGCGCGCCTGGTTCAGCCGGCCGGCGGACTCGGTGGTGCGCCGCCGGCGGGCTCTGTGCTTGGAGTCTGAGGAAGCCATGTGGTCGCGCCAGCGTAGGAAAAACACCGCCGCGGCACCCCGTCTGCAACGGGATTTGCAGGCGCTTCCGCGGAGCCGCCCCCGCTGCGAGGTCTCGCAGGCCCAGTCCCCGTCGGGCTTTCCGGCGCCGCCCGCTACGTTTAGAGAGGTGACGACGACCACGACGAAAACCCTTCCCAACGGCCTTCCCCTCCACCGCATCGCCAAGGCGGGCACGCAGGCGGTCACGCTGCTCGTCACCTTCGACGCCGGCGCCCGCACCGAACGTCCGGAGGAGAACGGGATGGCCCACTTCCTCGAGCACCTCGTGTTCAAGGGCGGCGAGAAGTACCCCACCTACCGTGACGTCAACGAGGCCGCCGAGCGCATCGGCGCGGTGCTCAACGCGTACACGAGCCACGACCTCGTCGCCTTCCACATCACCTGCCGGGCGAGCGTCGCGCTGAAGGCCGCCGACCTGCTCACCGACTTCGTCGGGCGTCCGCGCATCGACCAGGAGGAGATGGACCGCGAGCGCGGCGTCGTGGTGCAGGAGATCGCGCGCTACAAGGACCAGCCGGCCGCCGTCGCCGAGCACCTCATCGACGAGGCGGTGTTCGGCGAGCACCCGCTCGGTCGCTCGGTGCTGGGCACGACCGAGCACCTGCGCGACACCTTCACGCGGGACGGGATCCTCGCCTTCCGCAGCCGCCGTTGGGCGCCTCAGCACGGAGCCGCGTTCGCGGTCGGCAACCTCGATGCGCTGGGCGATGGGGAGATAGAGGAGCTGTTCAGCCGCTTCCCGACCCATCCGGCTCCGGAGCCCTTTGAGCCGGCTCCCAGCTTCGCTCCCCGCGTCCTCGTGTCCGAGCGCGAATCCCAGCAGTCGCACCTGCGGATGTCCTACCGGCCCCGCGTCGACGTCGACTCCGCCAAGCAGCGCGCCTCGCTGGCCATCTACTCGACCCTGCTCGGCGGCTCGATGGGCTCCCGGCTGTTCGACGAGATCCGGGAGCAGCGGGGGCTCGCCTACTCGGTGAGCTCCTCCCCGCACGCGTACGCCGACGTCCCCGTGCTGCAGCTGTCGGCCGGTCTGGACTCGACCAAGGCCATCGAGGCCTACCGGCGGATGCGGGAGATCGTCACCGAGCTCCGGGAGCAGGGACCGACGCAGGCGGAGGTGGAGCGTGCCCGGGCGTTTGCGGCGGGAGCCCGCGCGATCGCGTTCGAGAACTCGGGCGCGCTGGCCCGGTACGCCGCCCAGCAGGCGATCGTCTACCGCGAGCCGGTCGATCCCGATCGTTCGATCGAGCTGCTCGACGAGGTCACCTACGAAGAGGTGCGCGAGGTGGCGGCCGGGGTCGCCGATGACCTCGCGGTGGCCTGCGTAGGGCCGCACACAGTCGACGAGTTCGACTGAACCGCCGCCGGGGCCGCGACCCACGGTCTCCTTCGCGTCCGGCCGCGTGATCCGCCATCCTTAGGCTTCGCGGCCGGAATCGCGGCCGCCCGATCGATGCGCTCGCCTCGCCTCCCCACGCTCCTGGCCGCGCTGCTCCTCACGCTGCCCGCGCCGCTCCTCGCGGGCTGCGGCGGAACGGTGACCGCCCCGCATTCGGCGACCCTCACGCCTTCAACGGCCGCCACGGGGTCCGCCCCGTCGGGAACGCCCGTGCGGCCCCCGGCCCGGCGGCGGACCCGCACCCCGGTCAACCAGCTCGTGCTGCGCTATGCCCTGAGCCGGAATCTGCGCCCGGTGGGCCGCGGCTCCGGCGCCGTCGTGTACGACCTGACCACCCACCAGGTCCTGTTCGACGCACGCGGCGGCGTGGCGCGCCCCCCGGCGTCGGTCGAGAAGCTCTACACCACCACCGCCGTGCTGCGGACGCTCGGGCCCGGCGCGACCCTGCAGACCCAGATCCTCGGCACGGGCCATCTGGGGCCGGGGGGCGTGTGGCACGGAGACCTCTATCTCAAGGGCGGCGGCGACCCCACGCTCGGCGATGGCGGCTTCAACCAGGCCTACGAGTCGGGCTTCGGGCCGACCGGCAGCCAGCTCGCCGAGCAGATCGCCAACCGCGGCATCCATCGCGTCACGGGCCACCTGTTCGGTGACGAGTCGCTGTTCGACACCCGCCGGGGCGGGCTCTCCACCGGCTACCGGCCCGACACCCCCGACTTCGGCGGCCAGCTCAGCGCGCTCACCTACGACCACGGCTCGACCCTCGGCTCCCCCACCCCCGCCGCCTTTGCGGCCAAGCAGATCGCCGCCGCGATGCGCACGCTTCACGTCGTCGTGCACGCATCGCGCCGGACGGCCACGACCCCGGTGGGAGCGGCACCGCTGGCCTCGGTCGACTCCCCCCCGATGCAGGTGATCCTGCGGCTGATGGACGTCCCCTCCGACGACTTCATCGCCGAGCTGCTCACCAAGCAGCTCGGCGTCCGCTACGGCGACGGCAACGGCTCGATCGCCGCGGGAGCGAACGTCATCTCCCACCTCATCGCCACCGACTACGGGATCCATCCGAGGATCCTCGACGGCTCCGGTCTCTCCCACCGCGACCGCTCCACCCCTCAGCAGATCGTGACGCTGCTCCGCGGGCTGTGGCGCACTCCGACCGGCACGCTGGTGCTCGCGTCGCTGCCCGTCGTCGGCCGCAGCGGAACGGTCGCGCCGATCGCGGCCAACACCGCCGCAGCGGGCCGCTGCAGCGCCAAGACGGGGACGCTCGACGACGTCTCCAACCTCGCCGGCATCTGTCGCAGCCGGGGCCAGCAGGCGCTCGCGTTCGCGTTCTTCATGGACGGTCCACCGAACGGTGACGCGCTGGCGCTGGAGGGTCGTATGGTCGCGGCGGTGGCCCGGTACTGAGATGATGGACGGGGTCGCCGAGGTGCCGCCGGTGAGCGAGCCGATCAACCGTCACGAGCTGCAGCGTTACATCAGCCGCGTCAGCGACCGATGGCCGCTCGAGCTGGCGCGGCTCGGCGGAGCGCGCGTGGCCGACGAACGGGGGGCGCTGCCGCAGCGCGAGCGAGGGCCCGAGTTCGTCGTCGTGCTCGTCTCCCGCGCCTACGACGGCATCCCCTGGCTGGAGCGCGTCTACCAGGCCAGTTCGTTGTGGGACGCGATGGAGATGGGCAACCCGGCGGAGGTGCACTGCTACACGCCGCCGGAGTACGAGCGCCGGCTGATCGCGCTGCCACGGGTCCGGGACGCCGCCGAGGGGCTCGATCTGCTCGCCGCTAGCTGATCGCCACCATGCGCTCGATCGGCACCCTGGCGCGCGCGGCGATCGCGGCCGGCACGCGAACCTCGGGCCCATCCTCTCGCAGCGCGTCCCGGAGCTTGGGCAGCGTGATCATCTTCATGAAGCGGCAGGAGGCGGCCTCGTTGGCGGCGATGAAGTCGGTATCGGGATCGGCGGCCCGCAACGGGTGGAGCATGCCCGTCTCGGTGGCGACGATCGCCGTGCGCGGCCCGGGGTGCTCGCCGCGGGCGTACGTGAGCATCCCCCCGGTGGAGAGCATGTGGACTCCCTCGGGCTCGATGTCACCGGCGGCGACGTACTCCATGACGCTCGTCGAGCAGCCGCACTCGGGGTGGATCAGGAAGTCGGCGCCGGGATGAGCGGCGCGGACGGCGCTGATGTCGGAGGGGCGGATCCCCGCATGGACGTGGCACTCGCCGTCCCACACGTGGAGGGGGCGCCCGATCGTCTTCTCCACGTAGGCGCCGAGGAACATGTCGGGACCGAACAGGATCTCGGCATCTTCCCCGTGCTCCCGGAGGATGTGCTCGACGACGCGCACCGCGTTGGCCGAGGTCACGCAGTAGTCGGTCTCCGCCTTGACCTCCGCCGTCGTGTTGACGTACATGACGACGATGGCCCGGGGATGCGCCGCCTTCCACGCCCGCAGCTGCTCGGCGGTGATCGAGTCCGCCAGCGAGCAGCCGGCATCCAGGTCGGGGATCAGCACCCGCTTCTCGGGGCACAGGATCGAGGCCGTCTCGGCCATGAAGTGCACGCCGCAGAAGACGATCGTCTCGGCGTCGGCCCGGGCGGCCTGCTGGGAGAGCCCGAGTGAGTCGCCGACGTAGTCCGCGACGTCCTGGATCTCCGGCAGCTGGTAGTTGTGGGCGAGGATGACGGCGCCGCGCTCGCGCGCCAGCGCCCGGACCTCGTCGCGCAGCGCGGGGATGTTCTCGAGCAGCAGCGGACCGTCAGCCGCCCCGCCGAGCATGGGGAGTGTCGTCATGGGAGCGCCTCGAGCAGGAGGGAGAGATCGAGTGCCGGGGCGCTGTGCGTGAGGGCCCCGATGGAGACGAAGTCTACTCCCGTGCTCGCCACGGACCGGAGCGTCTCAAGGGTCACGTTTCCGCTCGCCTCGAGCTCCGCGCGCCCGCCCACGCGGGACACCGCCTCCCGCAGGGAGTCGAGGTTCATGTTGTCGAGCAGGATCATCGGCGCCCCCGCCGCGAGCGCCTCGTCGACCTCGCCGAGGGTGCGGCATTCGGCCTCCACCTTCAGCTCGGGGAACCGGGCGCGCGCCGCGCGCACGGCGGCGCCGACTCCGCCGGCGATCGCCGCGTGGTTCTCCTTGATGAGCACCATGTCGTAGAGGCCGGCGCGGTGGTTCGTGCCGCCGCCGGCGGCCACCGCGGCCTTCTCGAGCGCCCGGAGGCCCGGGGTCGTCTTGCGCGTGTCGAGGATCCGCGTTCCGGTGCCCTCGACGGCGCGCACGCAGCGGGCGGTGAGCGTCGCCACCCCGGAGAGCCGCTGTAGGAAGTTGAGCGCCGTGCGCTCGGCGGAGAGGAGGGCTCCGGCGGAGCCCTCGACCTGCAGCACCGGACCCTCCTCGCGCCACACGCCCTCCTCGCAGAGCCGTTCGATGCGGCACTCCGGATCGAGCATGCGGAACGTCTCCTCGGCGGCGTCGAGCCCGAACACGACGCCGGGCGCCTTCTGCCGGATCCGGGCTCGGGCACGGGCATCCGGCGGCACCGTGGCCGCGACGGTGACGTCGCCGGCGCCGACGTCCTCGGCGACGCTGCGGGCGACGAGGTCGCGGAGCGAATCAGCGATGACGGCCACACCTCAACGATAGGGATCGCACCCGCGGTGGCGCCGGCGTGACGCTGTGAAGTCTGTGTGAATAAGATAAAGGCGTCCGGGGGGCTGTTGGCCGGCGCGTCCCGGGGGCAATGCGTTCATCCAAGAGGAGGAGGTAGACGTGAGAATCTCACGCACGGCGAGGACCCTCGCCGTATCCATCGGGGCGCTCAGCGTCCTCGGCGGGGTCGCCGCAGCGGCGACGGGCGGTCCGCCGCCGCCAACCGCGGCTAACGGCCACACCGTTGCCCTGTTCGCGAAGGGGCTGCGCACGCCCACATCGTTCGCCGTCGGCGGCGGCGCGGTATTCGAGGGCGACGGCGGCTCCGACACCAAGGGACCGCCCAATGGCGGCGCGTACGTGCTCGCCAACGGCACCGCCAAGAAGCTCAAGGGCTCGCCGGGGTTCGTCGCCGGTCTGGCCTGGCACGGGAAGGCCCTGTACGTGAGCGGCGGCAACCTCACCAAGGCGGGACCGGCCTTCTTCATCGCCAAGTGGTCGGGCTGGAACGGCAAGTCGTTCGCCACGCAGAAGACGATCTGGGCGGCGCCGAAGGGGCTCGACGGGCTCAACGGGATCGGCTTCGGGGCGAACGGCCGGCTCTACGTCGGCGTTGACGTCGGCCTCACCGACAACAACGACCACGGTCCGGCGACCAAGACACCGGACCTGTACGACATCCTCTCGATGTCGGCCTCCGGCAAGGGCGTGAAGGTGTTCGCCTCGGGCATGCGCCAGCCGTGGCAGATGGCCTTCCCCGCCGGGTCGAGCTCGCCCTACGTCTCCGACCTCGGTCAGGACTCGGGCGCGAAGAACCCGCCGGATTTCCTGCTGCGGGTCAAGCAGGGCCAGAACTATGGTTTCCCGGCCTGCAACTGGACGAAGGCGAAGGCGTGCAAGGGCTTCGCCAAGCCGTTTGCGACGTTCAAGCCGCACACCGACATCATGGGCGTCGTGCTCAGCGGCGGCAAGCTCTACCTCTCCTCGTTCGCCGGCACGACCGGCAAAGCGGGCGAGGTGTTCACGCTGCCGACGAAGCAGGGCGGCAAGCTGACGCCGTTCGTCACGGGCTTCGTGGCGCCGGTCGTGGGGCTCGCCGAGAGTGGCGGCTACCTCTACATCGGGGAGCTGACCGGCGAGGTGTTCCGGGTCGCACTCTGATCGAGTCACGGGGACCGCTCCCGGGGGCGCACGCGCCTCCGGGAGCTACCCCCGGAGGACCCGCACGGTCCGGAAGCTCGGATCGGCGGCTCCGTGGAGCCGCGCCCCGGCGTCGGTCAGGGCGCGCAGGTAGTCGACGAGCCCGGCGGTGATCCGCTCGCCGGGCAGCAGCGATGGCACGCCGGGTGGGTAGCCGGCGATCGACTCGCAGGAGATCCGCCCCACCGCGTCGGTGACGGGCACCGCCTCGCTGGCGCCGAGGAACGCCTCGCGCGGCGAGACGACGGTCTCCTGCTCGATCGCCGCCGGCGGCGTATACACGATCCGGCCCTCGCCGGGGCGGGAGATGCGCCGCACGGTCTCGCTGAAGTCGTGAGCGAGACGCTCGAGCGAGCCTTCGGGCTGGGCGAGGCCGAGCACGAGCACGATCGTCGCGTGCGTGGCCAGCTCCACGTGGATGTCGTAGGAGGCCCGCAGAGCGGTCGCCACCTCGTAGCCGGTGCAGCCGGTGCCGCGGACGTCGACGACGATGCGCAACGGGTCCCAGCCGGCGATTCCGGGCTGGCCGACCATCCCCTCGCCGACGACCACACAGCCCGGGATGGCGTCGATCGCCTCCCGCGCCCGCGCGGAGGCACGAATCGTGGTGTCGAGCAGGGCCTCGCCGTGGATGGCGAGCTGGCGGCGGGCGGCGTCCAGTGAGGCCATCAGGAGCGAGCTCGGGCTCGTCGAGCGCACGAGCCGCACGGCGCGGCCGATCGCGGCCGCGTCGAGCCGGCTGCCAGGAGCTACGAGCAGCATCGCCGACTGGGTGAGCGAGCCGACGATCTTGTGCGTCGAGGCGAGCATGGCGTCGGCGCCGAGGGCGAGCGGACAGGCCGGGAGCCGGGCGTGAAAGCCGAAGTGCGCCCCCCAGGCGCAGTCGACGACGAGCGGCACGCCGGCCGCGTGGGCCGCCTCGGCGCAGCCCGCGACGTCGGCGGCCATCCCGTAGTAGGTCGGAGAGACGACGAACGCCGCGCGGGCATCGGGGGCGCGTTCGAGGGCCCCCTCAAGTGCCTCCGGGGTGATGCCGTGCGCCATCCCCAGCTCATCGTCGTATTCCGGCGAGACGAAGGCGGCCAGGCCGCCGCTCAGCACGAGACCGTCGATCAGGCTGGCGTGCGAGTTGCGCTGCACGACGACTCGGGTGCCTGGTGGGGCCAGCGCCAGGCAGAGGGCGTGATTGCCCTGGCTGGCCCCATTGGTGAGAAACCAGCACTGAGAAGCGCCGTAGGCCTCGGCGGCGAGGCGCTCGGCCCGCTCGTAGGGGGTCGGCGAGGGCCCGAGGTCGATCCCCTCGATGTCCTGCGGGATGTCGAGCAGCAGGGCGGTCTCCCCCAGCGCGCGGACGAGGCCCGGATCCGCTCCCGTGCCGCCCTTGTGACCGGGCACGTGGAACCGCGTCGAGCCCCGGAACCCGTACGCCGTGACAGCCTCCAGGTACGGAGCGGTCGGCTGTCCGCTACCGGCTTCCCCGGGGAGCGTGAGCTCCCCTGACGGCGAGCTCACGGGCGCGACGCGCGTGGCGCCGGGCTCGGTCGGTGACTCAGGCGGCATTCGCGGTCGCCGACCGCAGGAGGTAGGCGCGAACGAACCCGTCGAGGTCTCCGTCGAGGACGCGGTTCGCGTCGCCCATCTCGAAATCGGTCCGGTGATCCTTGACCATCGTGTACGGGTGCAGGACATAGGAGCGGATCTGCGAGCCGAAGTTGACGTCCTGCGCCTCCCCCTTCTCCCGCGCGATCTCCTCGCGGCGCTTGCGCTCCTCGAGCTCGAGCAGCTTCGAGCGCAGCATCGCCATCGCCTCCGCCTTGTTCGACGACTGTGAGCGTTCGTTCTGGCACTGGACGACGATGCCGCTCGGCTTGTGGGTGATGCGGACCGCCGAGTCGGTCTTGTTGACGTGCTGCCCGCCCGCGCCGCTGGCCCGGTAGGTGTCGATCTGCAGATCGTCGTCGTCGATCTCCACCTCGGCCGTGGCTTCGACGACCGGCGAGACCTCGACGCCGGCGAAGCTCGTCTGGCGCCGGTTGGCGGAGTCGAACGGCGAGAGCCGCACCAGCCGGTGAACGCCCTTCTCCGAGCCATACAGGCCGTAGGCGTTCTCGCCGCGCACCCGGAACGTGGCCGACTTGATGCCGGCCTCCTCGCCCGGGGACACCTCGAGCAGCTCGACTGCGAACCCCCGCTTCTCCGCCCAGCGCATCTCCATCCGCAGGACCATCTCGGCCCAATCCTGGGCGTCGGTCCCGCCGGCGCCGGCGTTGACCGTGACGAGCGCGTCCCCGGCGTCGTAGGGACCCGAGAACAGACGCTGCTCCTCCAGCTCCTCGAGCCGGTGCGTGATCGCGACAAGCTGCTCCTCCAGCTCGGCCGCCATCTCGGCATCGTCCTCGGCGAGCTCGGCGAGCGGCTCCAGATCCTCCACATCGGATTCGAGCGCGCGGAACCCCGCCAGGCGCCGGGTGGCGCGGGAGTGCTCCGCCGTCAGCTGGGCCGCCCGCTCGGGGGTGTCCCACAGGTGCGGATCGCCGATATCCGTCTCGAGCGCCTCGATGCGCTCGCTCAGCCCAGCCGGGTCAAAGATAGTCCGAGAGCAGCTTGAGCTGCTCACGGATTGCTGCGAGTCGCTGAGGGAGCGGCTCTGTCGGGACCTGGGCCATCACGGCAACCCTAGCAGCGCCGCGGTGGCGCTCGGTGGCTCGCTCACACGGAGGCGCCGTGGCACTTCTTGTACTTCTTGCCCGAGCCGCACCAGCAGGGATCGTTGCGGCCGATGCGCTCGGCGTCATCGACCCGGCGCTGCTCCACCGGGGCCGGCGCCGGGGCCTCGGCGAGCTCGGCCGCGGCGCCCGCCTCGGCCATCGACTCGGGCGAGCCCGCCGCGGCGGCGGCCAGTGCCAGCGGGCTCGGCGCCGCCGACGCGCCACTGGAGTAGCTGACCCGGCCACCCCCGGTCGCCGAGCTCGCCCGCGGATCGGGACGGTGCTCGGGGAGCGCCGGCTGACCACCGGGGTCGCCCGGATCCTGCTGCAGGGTCACCTCGACGTGGAAGATCATCCGCGCGAAGTCGTTCCAGACGGAGTGCATGAGGTCACGGAACAGCTCGTAGGCCTCGTTCTTGTAGGCCACCAGCGGCTCGATCTGCGCGAAGGAGCGCAGCCCGATCCCGTGCTGCAGGTAGTCCATGTCGTACAGGTGCTCCTGCCAGCGCTGGTCGATGATCTCCAGCAGCAGGAACCGCTCGACGGCGCGCATCAGCTCGGACCCGAGCTCCTGCTCGCGCTGGTCGTAGCGCGCGAGCGCCTCCTCCTCCAGGCGCAGGGCAAGATCCTCCCGGTCGACCCGGTCCGGGTCGACTGAGAGCAGCTCCTCGGAGGGCTCGAACACCTCCTGCACGCGCTTGATCAGCCCTTCCACGTCCCAGTCCTCGACGATGTCGCCGCCGGCGTACTCGTCGATCAGGCGCCGCACGAGGCTGACGAGCTCCTCCCGCGCCGCGTCGCTCATGTCGCGGCCCTCGAGCACCTCGTCGCGGTACTTGTAGATGACCTCGCGCTGCTGGTTGAGGACGTCGTCGTACTCGAGCGTCGACTTGCGCTGCAGGAAGTACTGCTCCTCGACCTTCTTCTGCGCCTTCTCGATCTGCTTGGAGAGCATCCCGGCCTCGATCGGCTCCTCGTTGCCCTCCTCGTCCACGGTCCCGAGCCGGTCGAGGATCTTGTAGATCCGCTCGCCGGCGAACAGGCGCACGAGGTCGTCCTGAGCCGAGAGGAAGAAGCGCGACTCCCCGGGATCTCCCTGGCGGCCGGCGCGGCCGCGGAGCTGGTTGTCGATCCGGCGTGACTCGTGGCGCTCGGTGCCGATGATGCACAGGCCGCCGGCCTCCATCACCTGCTCACGGCGCTTCTCCACCGCGACCTCGATGTTCGGCAGGATCGTCGCCATGTGCTCGTCGTACTCGGGCGTACCGGCTTGGAGCCCCATCCGCGCCAACTCCAGCTGGGCGAGGTGCTCGGGGTTGCCGCCCAGCTTGATGTCGACGCCGCGTCCCGCCATGTTGGTGGCGATCGTCACCGCGCCGGGGGCGCCGGCCTCGGCGATGATCTCGCCTTCGCGCTGGGCGTACTCCGGCTTGGCATTGAGCACCGTGTGCCGGATCCCCTTGCGCGTGAGCTGCTGGGAGAGCTGCTCGGAGACCTCGACGGAGATGGTTCCCACGAGCACGGGCTGGCCGGTCGCGTTCCGCGCCTCGATCTCCTTGAGCACGGAGGCGAACTTGCCCTCCTTGGTCTTGTAGACCTGATCGTTGCGATCGGCACGCACCATCGGCTGGTTCGTGGGGATCTGGACGACCGGCAGCTTGTAGATCTTCATGAACTCGGTCGCCTCGGTGATGGCCGTGCCGGTCATCCCCGCGAGCTTGTCGTACATGCGGAAGTAGTTCTGCAGCGTGATCGTGGCGAGGGTCTGGTTCTCCTCCTGGACCCGGACGCCCTCCTTGGCCTCGACCGCCTGGTGCAGGCCCTCGGACCAGCGGCGCCCCTCCAGGATCCGCCCCGTGTGCTCGTCGATGATCTTCACCTCGTCGTCGATCACCGCGTAGTCGACGTCGCGCTTGTACAGCGATTCGGCTTTGAGCGCCTGGATGAGATGGTTGACGAGGTGCCCGTTCTCGGCGCGGTAGAGGTGATCGACGCGCAGGAAGCGCTCGGCCTTGGCCACGCCCTGCTCGGTGACCGAGACCGTCTTGTGCTTCTCCTCGAACTCGTAGTCGAAGTCGGCGACGAACGCCTTGCGCTCGGTCGGGAGCAGCCCCTCCGGCGTCTTGCCGGGAACCATCTTCGGCGCCAGCTTGGCGAACCTGGCGTACCACTCAGTCGCCTGCTCGGGCGCTCCGGAGATGATCAGCGGGGTGCGGGCCTCGTCGATGAGGATGTTGTCGACCTCGTCGACGACCGCGAACGTGTGGTAGTGCGAGCCGGTGTCGGGCTTCGGGCGGCCGCCGTGCTGGACCTTCTCCTCCAGCGTCTTGGCCATGTTGTCGCGCAGGTAGTCGAACCCGAACTCGGTGTTCGTGCCGTAGGTGATGTCGGCGGCGTAGGCGTCGCGCTTCTCCTCGTAGGGCTGCATGTTCTGCAGCACGCCGACGGTCACGCCGAGCATGTCGTAGATCGGCTTCATCCACATCGCGTCGCGCCGGGCGAGGTAGTCGTTGACGGTGACGATGTGGACGCCCCGACCGGCGAGCGTGTTGAGCACGACGGCGAGCGTGGCGGTGAGGGTCTTGCCCTCACCGGTCTTCATCTCGGCGATCGAGCCATCGTGGAGGACCATGCCGCCGATCAGCTGGACGTCGAAGTGACGCATGCCCATGGAGCGCTTGCCCGCCTCGCGGGTGAGCGCGAAGGACTCGTAGAGCAGGTCGTCGAGGCTCTCGCCGCCGCGCGCCCGCTCACGCAGGTGGTCGGCCGCCTCGCGGATCTCGTCGTCGCCGTAGAGGGAGTACTCCTCCTCGTAGGCGCTTATCCGCTGGACCCGCTGCTCGTATGACTTGAACTTCTTCGCTTCGCCGATGCGAAGCGCGCGGTCCAGGAACGACATGCCGCCCAGCGTAGCATCGCCCCTGGGCCCGGACCCCGGCCAACGCTGGGGCAAAACCTCTTCGCAGGCGGGCTTCGGGGAAGCCGATTTCCGCCCGCCCGGCGGGCTCTCCTCAGTGCTCTCCGCGGTCCCGCGCCAGGTCGAAGACGACGGCCAGCAGGGGCAGGAGCATCAGGGCAGCGACGATTTCGGCCAGCATTTAAATCCCTCCGGGGGGTGATTCGCCACCGCAGCCAATCGGTTCCGCGCGGCCGCCTCTGCCATCGCACAATCACTGTGCAGGTTTCCCCCTGCATCCTCACCGAAAGCTGCCGCGCCTCCGGCTCCTGCAACGATCCCGGCGCTCAGGCGGCGGTGCCGAGATCTCCCGGGAGCTCGGCCGAGGCGACCTCGGCCGCCGGGGCCTGCGCGGCCGAGCGCGCCTCCCGGCGCTTACGCCGCTTGACGCGGTGGCGCTTGACCTGGACCGCGATGTCGTCGCTCACCTGGTTGACCGAGTGGATGAGGCTCCCCGACGCCTCACGGGCGCGCAGCGTCACCCCTTTCAGATGCAGCGTCGCCTCCGCCACCTGCCGGTCGGGGTTGGCCGGGTTGCGCTCCTCGAACACCTCGATCTCCAGCTCCGCCAGGTCGGAGACCTGCCGCGAGACCTTCCTGAACCGCCGGCTCACGTGCTGCCTGAGATCGTCAGAGACGGCCACGTTGCGGCCCTTGACCTCGATGCGCATACCAACCTCCTGGCGTAGAGGGATCGTGGAGCGTGGGGGAGACGAGCTTAATCCTCCGAGGTGGGTTTGTCACCGGGGGCGAGGAGGTTTCCCCGCCGTCGGCGACCATGCGGCACACTGCCCCTCATGGACCCGCGCCTCACCTGGTCCTTCGATCCCAGCGTGCTGATCGGCGTGTTCGCCCTCGGGGTCGTGTACGTGTGGGGATGGCGCCGAGCTCGCCGGGCCGGCGAGCCCCATCCCCCCGGCGTCGGACGCCTGGCCCTCTACTGCAGCGGGCTGGCGGCGATCCTGCTCGCGCTCGTGTCCCCCGTCGACGTGCTCGGCGAGCAGCTGATGGTGGCGCACATGGTCCAGCACATCCTGCTGCTCGACATCGCGCCGATCCTCATGATCCTCGGGCTGACCAAGGGCATCCTGCGCCCGGTGACCCGGCGCGTGCACCTGATCGAGCGGCGCGCCGGCTTCTTCGCCCATCCCGCCTTCGCCGTCGTCGCCTACGCGGGGTTCATGTGGCTCTGGCACATCCCCCACATGTACGACCTGGCGCTCCGTTACCCGAACATCCACATCGTCGAGCACCTCTGCTTCTCCGCCGCCGGGACGCTGTACTGGTGGCACCTCCTCTCCCCCATCCGGAGCCGCTGGCGACTGGGCGGGCTCGGCCCCGTGGTGTACATGGTCGTCACCAAGCTGATCGTGGGATTGCTCGGGGTCATGCTCGCCTTCGCGCCCGATGCGATCTATCCCTACTACGTTCACCAGCATCGCGTATGGGGGCTGAGCGCCCACGACGATCAGGCGCTCGCCGGGGTGCTGATGGCGCTCGAGCAGTCGGTGGTGATGGGTGTGGCGCTCGTCTACCTGTTCGTCAGGATGCTCGGCGAGACCGAGCGCGACGCCCAGCGCGACGAGCGCTACGCAGTCGGCTGACGCACCAGCAGAGCGGCGCCGAGCGCGCCGCCGGTGTCCCCCAGCGCCGCCAGGCGGACCGGCGGCGGATGCGCGTCGTTGAACAGATGTGGGCGCATCGCCCGGCGGATCCGCTCCACGTAGGGCTCGCCGAAGCGCACGCCGAGGCCGCCGCCGATGACCACCGCGTCCGGGTCGAGCAGGTTGACCGCCGAGGCGATGCCGACGCCGAGCGCGTCGATCGCCTGGTCGATGAGCCGGATCGCGAGATGATCGCCCTGGTCGATCGCGTGCCACCACACCGCACTCGTCAGCCGCGTGCGGCCGCCCTCCTTCATCAGGTCGAACAGCTTCGTCCGGTGCCCCTTCTCGACCTGCCGGCGGGCGCGGGCCTCCATCGCGCCGCGGCCCGCGTAGGCCTCCATGCAGCCTCGCCGCCCACAGGGGCAGCGCCGGCCGCCGCGCCTGACGACCATGTGGCCGATCTCACCGGCCCCTCCACGTCCGTGCCACGGCTCGCCACCGATGATCAGCCCGCCGCCGACGCCCGTGCCCCAGAACACGCCCAGCAGTGACCGCCCCGCGCCCGAGGCGCCGAGGCGGTATTCGGCGGTGGTCGCCACTGACACGTCGTTGCCGACGTAGACCTTGCATCCCAGCGCCTTCGCGAGGTTCCCCCCGAGATCGAACGATCCCTCCCAGCCGGGCAGGTTGCGCGCGCTGGTGACGGTTCCGCTCGCCGGGTCCACGGTGCCGGGCGAGCCGACCCCGACGCCGAGCAGGGCCTTGGTCTCGGTTCCCGCCGAAGCCGCGGCCTCCCTGATCGCGGCGACCAGCGCGGTGGCGACGTCCGAGGGTCCACCCTCGGTGGGCGTCGGGTGGCGCGCCGCGCCGAGCACCTGGTTGCGCGCGTCGACGACGATCGCCTCGATCTTCGTCCCTCCCAGGTCGAGCCCCCCGCGCAGCGCCTTGCGCGCGGTCCGGGCGGCTGACGGCTTCCCCGCCGCCGACGATCTCTTGGGGGCGCCTGGCATGTGGCGATCCTCTCAGAGAACGTCGCACTGTGCGGAGCCCCCTCGGGGCCGCCCGCCCCCCGGCGTCAGGCCCAGGACTCCCGGTAATCCGCCTGCTCGGGGGTCGGCGCGTCGATCCGCACGCCGAGGCTGGCCAGCTTCAGTCGCCCGACCTCCCGATCGATGGCCGGGGGCACGGGGTGAACGCCCGGTCCGAGCGGACTCCCAGCGTCACTCGCGTGCTTCACCAACGCCTCCACGCACAGCGCCTGCAGCGCGAACGAGACGTCCATGACGGCCGCCGGATGCCCCTCGGCGGCAGCGAGGTTCACGACCCTCCCCTGGGCGAGCAGGTTGAGCCGCCGGCCGTCCCGCAGCACGTGCTGCTCGACCAGCCTCCGTACCTGCCGCACCCCTCCGACCGCCACCGTCCGCAGCGCGGGCAGATCGATCTCCACGTCGAAGTGCCCGGCGTTGGCGAGCACGGCACCGTCCTTCATCAGCTCGAAATGCTCGGCGCGCAGGACCCGGCGCGACCCGGTCACGGTCACGAACACGTCGCCGTGCGCAGCCGCCTCGAGCGCCGGCATCACCTCGTAGCCCGCCATCCGCGCCTCGAGCGCCCGGAGGGGATCCACCTCGCACACGACGACGACCGCGCCCGCCCCGCGGGCCCGCTCGGCGATTCCCTGGCCCGCCCAGCCGTAGCCGAGGACGACGACGGTGTGGCCCGCGAGCAGCACCCCCGACGCCCGGATGATCCCGTCAAGGGCCGACTGGCCGGTGCCGTGACGGTCGTTGAGCGCGCGTTCGGTGCGTGCTTCGTTGACCGCGAGCACGGGGTGGCGCAGCCGCCCGCGCTCCTGCATCCGGCGCAGGGTGAGGAGTCCGGCGGTCGTCTCCTCGGTTCCGCCGATGAACGAGTCGAGCACCTCCCCCCCGCGCTCGTGCACGAGGGTGATCAGGTCGGCGCCGTCGTCGAGCGTGATCTGCGGTCCCGCTTGGACCAGGGCGCGCAGGTTGGCGAGATACCCGTCGGCATCCTCGCCATGGCGAGCGCGCACCTCGATTCCGTGGTCGGCGACGAGCGCCGCGGCGACGTCGTCCTGCGCCGAGAGGGGGTTGGCCGAGCACAGCGAGGCCCGGGCTCCCCCCTCGGTCAGGGCGATCATCAGGTTCGCCGTCTCGGGGGTGACGTGCAGGCATGCCGCCACGTCGATGCCCCGCAGCGGTTGCTCGGCAGCGAAGCGCTCGCGCACCTGCGCGAGCACCGGCATCTGCTCCGCCGCCCAGGCGACGCGCTCGGCCCCGCCGGCCGCGAGCGCCAGGTCGGCGACCGCGTGCGCCGGAGCCGCCGAGCCTGGCATCGCGTTCCTTCCCTAGTAGCGGTAGTGGTCGGGCTTGTAGGGCCCGTCGACCGGGAGGCCGAGGTAGGCCGCCTGAGACTCGGTGAGCCGGGTGAGCTTCACCCCGAGGGCGTCGAGATGCAGCCGGGCGACCTTCTCGTCGAGCTGCTTGGAGAGCGTGTAGACCTGCTTCTCATAGGCATCGCGATTCGTGAACAGCTCGATCTGGGCCATCACCTGGTTGGTGAACGAGTTCGACATCACGAAGCTCGGGTGCCCGGTGGCGTTGCCGAGGTTGAGCAGCCGGCCCTCGGAGAGCACGATGATCGCGTGCCCGTCGGGGAACACCCACTCGTCGACCTGCGGCTTGATGTTGATCCTCTTGATGCCCTCGATCCGGCTCAGCCCGGCCATGTCGATCTCGTTGTCGAAGTGGCCGATGTTGCCGACGATCGCCTGGTGCTTCATCTTCGCCATCTGCGCGGCGAGGATGACGTCCTTGTTACCGGTCGTGGTGATGAAGATGTCAGCCGTGCCGAGAACGTCCTCCAGCGTCGTCACCTGGTAGCCGTCCATCGCCGCCTGCAGCGCGCAGATCGGGTCGATCTCGGTGACGATCACCCGGGCGCCCTGGCCGCGCAGCGACTCCGCACAGCCCTTGCCGACATCGCCGTAGCCGCACACCACCGCGACCTTTCCACCGATCAGGACATCGGTCGCCCGGTTGATCCCGTCGATCAGCGAGTGGCGGCAGCCGTACTTGTTGTCGAACTTCGACTTCGTGACCGCGTCGTTGACGTTGATCGCGGGGAACAGCAACTGGCCCTGCTCGGCGAACTGATAGAGCCGGTGCACGCCGGTGGTCGTCTCCTCGGTGACGCCCCGGATGCCGTCGGCGATCTTCGTGAACCGCTGAGGATCCTCGCCGAGCGAGCGCTGCAGAAGCTCCAGGATGATGCGGAACTCGTCCGAGTCGGCGCCGGCGGGGTCGGGCACCGCTCCGGCGGCTTCGAACTCAACGCCCTTGTGGACGAGCAGCGTGGCGTCGCCGCCGTCGTCGAGGATCATGTTCGGGCCGTCATCGGCGGGCCAGCTCAGCGCCTGCTCGGTGCACCACCAGTACTCCTCGAGCGTCTCGCCCTTCCACGCGAACACCGGCACCCCCTGGGGGTTCTCCGGGGTGCCCTCCGGCCCCACGACGATCGCCGCGGCGGCATGGTCCTGAGTGGAGAAGATGTTGCACGAGGCCCAGCGGACCTCCGCTCCCAGCGCCGTCAGCGTCTCGATCAGCACCGCCGTCTGCACAGTCATGTGCAGCGAACCGGTGACCCGCGCGCCCTTCAGCGGCTGGCTGTCGGCGAACTCGCGCCGGGTGGCCATCAGGCCCGGCATCTCATGCTCGGCCAGCCGGATCTCCTTACGGCCGAATTCGGCCAGGCCGAGGTCGGCCACCTTGTAGTCGATCTTCTCCGCAATCGTGCTCACGTGCGTCTCCAGGGTTCGGGTTCTCAGAAGGCCTAGGCCAGCGCCAGCAGGCGCTCGTGCTTGTCCTGCTCGAAGCGCAGCCAGTCCGCCGCCGGAACGTCGGCCGGCCGGGTCGGCTCCGTCCGCAACCACGCGCGAACACCGTCGCGCAGGTCGGGGTCACTCTCCAACCGAGCGGCGAACGCGATGTCGGAGAGCCCCAGGTCGAAGCGGGCGAGCAGCTCCTTGAGCGTTCGCAACCGCTGCAGCTCGGCGCCACCGTAGACGCGGTAGCCCGCGCTCGTGCGTGCCGGGGTGATGAGGCCGCTGCGCTCGACGTAGCGCAGCATCCGGGGCGACCATCCGCTCGTCAACGCCGCCTCGTTGATGGTGAGTCCTTCCACCCCGTCAACCTTACCACAGCTGTGTCAAGGTTCGGTCGTACAAACGTTGATGGCGCTTGGGAGCCCCGGCACCCGCGATCTAAGATCCGGTCCATCGGGCTTGGGAACCTCATATGAACTCCTCGCTGCGAGCTGCGCGCATCGCCCTGGCGGTACCCGTCCGGCGGCTCGCCACCACTACGGCGATCGCCGCCGCGGTGGTGGGACTCGGGGTCGTGGACGCCGCTTCCGCCTCCGGCCACGGGGGCCTGTCGCACGTCGCCCGCGCCGCTGCGACGGCGGGACGCCCGGCGTGGCCGACGTCGGCCGCCCGGACCGGGTACGGACGCAATGGCGGCACCCCGGCGTTCGGCCGCAACCCGATCGCCACCGGGAGGCCGGGCCGCGGTGGCGGCACGGGGACCGGGATCGGTACCGGCAGGCCGGGCCGCGGTGGCACCGGAACCGGCACCGCCACGTGGGGCGGCACCGGCCGGCCGGGCGGCCGCGGCGGCACCGGCAACGGCGGCAGCGGCGGGACCGGCGGCACCGGCACGCCGGGCAGCGGGGGCACCGGCACGCCGGGCAGCGGCGGGACCGGCACCACCGGCGTCGGGAGCACCGGCACCGGCATCTTCGGCGGCAACCCCGGGCGGGGATGCCGTCCCGCCTGCGTCCCGTGGGGCGGTGGCGCCACCTCCCCGCCCACGGCCACCAGCACGGCGGGCTCCGGCACCTCCGGCACCGCCGCCGCGGCGGGCGCGACGACCTCGCCGGCCGCGGGGAGCACGGGCACATCCGCCACCACCACTTCGCCCGCGACGGGCACCGCCAAGGCGACCCCGCGCAGGAGCTCCCACCGTGCCTCCCGGAGCCAACGGCGCCCGGCTCGGTCCCACCGTCCGGCGGCACACGGGGGCGGACGCGCGACGCTGCCGGCGACGGGCGGAGCCCTTGGCGACGACCGCGCCGTCTCGGCGCTCACACGGGCGACGAGCGGTGTCGCGGTGGCCGGCGCACCGGCCCGCGGAGGGGACGCGGATACTCCCGGCGCGGTCGACCGCCGGCGCTCGGGGCGGCCCGTGACCTCGGCCCGGCTGGCGTCCGCCTCCACCCCGACCCTCGTCCTCTCTCGGTTCCTCCACGTGATCCCGCCGCTGATGTGGCTGACGCTCGCGGTGGCGCTCGGTCTCGCCGTTCTGGCCGGCGCCGCGGCGGCGCGGTCGACCTTCCGCCAGCGTCGCCAGCTCAGCGTCCTCGCCGCGCTGGAGGACGCCGCCGTCACCGATCCGCTCACCGGCGTGCTCAACCGCCGTGGCTTCCTCGAAGCGGCGGAGCGCGAGCTGGCCCGCGCCCGGCGCTACGGGCGCCGGTTCGTCATCGCCTACATCGACATCCGTGGCATGAAGCGGGTGAACGACAACTTCGGTCACTCCGCCGGCGACGAGCTGCTGCGGCACTCGGCGCGGATGCTCGCCGATTCCGCCCGGGCGGGCGACGTCGTCGCCCGGCTCGGCGGCGACGAGTTCGGCCTGCTCCTCGCCGAGCAGGGCCCCGAGGGCGCCGAGGCGGTCAGCCGCCGAATCCACGACAGCCTGCCGACCCACCGCGCCGAGGTGGCCGGCGACGTGCCGTGGGAGCTCACGATCGGCTCGGCCGCGTTCCCCGAGGACGGCGAGCAGATCGACGCGCTCATGCGCACCGCCGACGAGCGCCTCTACGAGCGGCGCGGCATCGCCCTGCGCTGAGGGGCCGGCTTCGCCGGCTGGGGCGGGGGGCGAACTCGACGGGCCGGCTTCGCCGGCTGGCCCGTCAGCCGCCGGAGAGGGCGTGCTTGAGGCGCTCCACGACGTCCACGGGAGCGGGATCGACTCCGCGCAGCACGGCGAGGTACAGCGAGACGAGGTCGCCGAGGATGATCAGCGAGAGCATCCGCTCGAGCCGTGTCTCACCGATCGACTCGACGCGGAAGGTGGCGGCCCCACTCGAGGCGATCAGTCCGCGGGTGAGCTCGAGCCGCTGGCGCAGCCGGGGATGGAGGTCGGAGTCGTCGAGGAACACCGCGCTGAACCGGGCCAGCTCGGCGGCTCCCTCCCAGCCCACGATCTCGTTGTGGTCGAGCTCGGGCAGCTCGGCCGCGAACGCGGGCACCTTGGCGTTGGCGTTGAGCTGCGTCTTCCAGCGATAGGCGATCGGCGCCGCCAGGCCGGCACCGGCGATCTGCGGCACCGTCCCGCGCAGGCCGCGGGCCAGCTCCTTGGGGAGCGAGTCCGCACGTGACTCGGGTCCCCAGGCGGAGACGAGCCGTTCGGCGTGCGCGGCGGCGACGTCGATCTCGGCGTGCAGCCGCTCGCCGGCTCCACATATCCCGGCCACCTCCAACGCGGTGACGAGGCCGTAGGCGACGGCGCCGCGGGGCTGGAAGCCGCCCGGCATGGGGATCACCGGGATGCCGTCGGAGCGGGCCTCGTCCGCCAGCTTGCCGCCCGTGGTGTTGACGATCCGCCGCGCGCCGAGCGCGCCGGCGGCATCGTAGGCGGCGAGGGTCTCCTCGGTGTTCCCCGAGTAGCTGCAGCACAGCACCGTGGTCTCCGGCGTCGTCCATGGCGGCAGCCCGTAGTCGCGGGCGATGGCGATCGGCCGCGACGCCCGGTCGCCGAGGGCGTCGCGCGCCAGGAGCCCCCCGATCGCCGACCCTCCCATCCCGGCGACGACCATGCCGCCGCGGGCGTCGTGGGTCTCGAGCCCCGCCGACTCGACCCGCCACAACGCATCGCGCAGCTGGTCGGGGATCGACAGGACGTCGGCGAGCATGCCGGAGCGATCGACGCCGGCCACGTGCTCGGCCCCCAGCTCTCCGCCGCTCACCGTCGCGTCGCTCATATCTTGATCGCCCCGGCCGGCAGCTCGACGCCCGGGAAGATCCGCGCGCCTCCTCCGAGGACGTTGCCCGCCGCGAGCCTCACCCCGTCGCCCAGCATCACCTGGTGCTCGATGACGCAGTCGGGGCCGATCTCGACGTCGCGCCCGAGGACCGAGTCACGGATCGTCGTGCCGCGGCCCACGCTCACGCCGTCCATGAGCACCGACGCCGTCACCTCGGCCCCTTCGGCGAGACGGACGTCACTCCCGAGGACGGAGTGGGGCCCGACGCGGGCGCCGGCGGCGATCTCGCAGCCGTCGCCGACCAGCGCCGGCGCGATGACCTCGCCGTGGACCGTCGAGCCGGAGCCGATCATCCGGCCACCGGACGCGGCGATGCGGTCGCCGACCAGGGTCTTGACGTGGCCGTCGAGGATCTCACGCGTGGCCTGCAGGTAGCGCTCGGGGGTGCCGATGTCCATCCAGTAGCCGCTCGCCTCGTAACCGTAGAGACCGTCGCCGACGAGCGTCGGGAACAGCTCGCGCTCGATCGAGATCTTGGTCCCGGGCGGCGCCATGGCGTCGAGCACATCGTGCTGGAGCACATAGACACCGGCGTTGACGAGGTTGGTGTCGATCTCCTCCGGTCGCGGCTTCTCCACGAAGCCGCTCACCGACCCGTCCTCGTGGCGGCGGACCAGACCATAGGCCGATGGGTCCTCCACGCCGATCAGCGCGAGGGTGGCCCGGGCCCCGGTGCGCTCGTGCTGCTCCAGCTGGGCGCTCACGTCGATGTCGGTGAGGACGTCGCCGTTGAGCATCAGGAAGCGCTCGTCGAGGACATCCCCGGCGTAGCGCAGGGCGCCCCCGGTGCCGAGGGGCGTCGGCTCCTCGATGTAGCGCAGGCGGATCCCGAGCGCGGCGCCGTCGCCGAGGACGCTGCGCACGCCGTCGGGCATGAAGCCACAGGAGAGGATCACGTCGTCGACGCCGTGGCCCCTCAGCCACTCGAGCATGTAGGCCAGAAACGGCTGGCCGACGAGCGGCACCACGGGCTTCGGCTGCGTCGAGGTGAGCGGCCGCAACCGCGTGCCCTCGCCGCCGACGAGTATCAGGGCTTGCATCGGCGCCGAACCCTACTAGCGCCCGATGCCCTCGTAGAGGAGCCCGGCCGCCTCGACGGCCGCCTGATCGAGGAAGTTGCGGCCGTCGATCACCACCGAGCCGGACATCCGCCGGCTGACCTCCTGCCAGTCCAGCGAGCGGAACTGGGGCCACTCGGTGACGAGCACGATGGCATCGGCTCCCTCCACGGCATCCAGCTCGGACGGCGAGAAGTCGACGCCGGGCATCAGCGTGCGCGCCTCGCTCTCGGCGACCGGATCGTAGGCGCGCACGCGGGCGCCGTCGCCCTGCAGACGGGCCGAGAGGACAAGCGAGGACGCCTCCCGCATGTCGTCGGTCTCCGCCTTGAAGGCCAGCCCGAGCAGGGTCACCGTCTTGCCCACGAGCGTCCCGAGGTGCTTCTGGAGCTTGCCGATCACCCTCCGCTTCTGCAGCTCGTTGACCTCGATCACCGCCGTGAGCAGCTGGAAGTGGTAGCCGGAGTTGCCGGCGAGCTGCTTCAGGGCCGAGACATCCTTGGGAAAACAGTTCGACGTGATGAGCGAATCGGAGGTGACAAACGTGTGCGAGTACGGCACCTCGAGCGAGTACACCGGCTCAGACACGGTCGTGTGCTCGGTCGAGACGACCCGCACCCAGGCGGGACCCTCGTCGGTGAAGCGGCGATACCCCGTGGGAGCGATTCGCTTGCTCTGCCGGCCGATCGCGGCGAGTACCCCGGGGCGGTCGCGCTCCGGCACGAGCTCGATCGCCCGCTCGATCTGGTACGCGCCGGCGATGCGGATCCAGTGCGTGTCCTTCGTCGACTTCGCGGTCCTGCCCACCCGCTTCGACGCGACGATCCCGACGCTCGCCAACAGCCGCATGACGCCGTCGGCGAGCTCGTCGCTCACTGTGCCGAACTCGATGATCACGCTCGGCCCACCGTTCACGAGCGACCACGAGCCGTCGCCCTCGAACAGACCCGACAGCAGCGCCCACCGGTCCCCGTCCGGGCGATCCCAGATGAGGTCGGGGAGCCGCTGCTCGTAGCTCGTCCGGCCGAGCCCGAGGACCTGCGTCCACCAGATCCCGAGCAGGCGTGAGGAGACGGAGACCCTCTTCGCCGTCGCGGCCTCGGCGACGACGGCGCGAGCGTTGTAACGCAGCCACCAGGCGACGACCTCGTCGACGAGGTGCTGCTCGCGCGTCGGGTGGAAGCTCCACATGATCCGGATCCGCCCCGAGGCCTCCATGGTCGTGCAGCCTTCGGCGAGGTACAGGCCGACGATCCGCCAGAACGCGCCATCGAGGGCGATGACGTTCCGTGCATGGGTTCCGTTCTTCGTCGTGCCCAGCGCCGTCTCGGCGAGCGAGATGGACGCGCGGTCGGCTTCGTCGAGGCGGAGCGCGCCCGTACGCCGCACGTCGCCGGTGCGCGCGCTCGCCGAGGGCGAACGGCCGAAGATCTCGCGGCGCTCTTCGATCGGCCGCGCGACGAGTTCGTCGATCGCCGCCCGGGTCGGGTGGACGATCAGCTTGTCCCGCGCGATCTCCGCCGCGTCGGCGGCGCAGATGAGCGCAGCGGTCTGGGCCCCGTCCCATGTCTGCGCGTTGCCCAGCGCGATCGGCAGCCAGTCCTCGGCCGTGAGCTCCGAGGCGAGCTTTCGATCCGGCGTGCCGCCCCGGCCGTCGGAGACGATCCACCCGTGGTCGGCGGTGCTGCGAACCCGCCGGCCCATCTTCGTGCGGATCTCGATCACCTCGCCCTCGTAGTCGCGACGGGTGGCGCACATGACGGGCAGGAAGGTCGGCTCCGCGCCGCCGGGCACCCAGGAGAGGACGCGCAGGTCGTCGGGCTCGATGACCCCGTCCTCGGAACCATGATCGGCCTCCAGCACCTCCCAGAGCCGCTCGAAGCTCAGCAGCTGAGTGCGGCCGCGCCGCTGCACGAGAACGGTCTGCTCGCCGGTGAGGCACGAGCCGCCGAAGCCAATGCCCGGTCGCAGGAAGTGGCTTCCGATCCGGTGGTCGAGGCCCATGCCCCTGGCCACCTCGAGCACATCGGCGCCGGTCTCCTCGCAGACGTTGGCGATCTCGTTGATGAACGAGATCTTCGTGGCGAGAAAGGCGTTGGCGGCGAGCTTGATCATCTCGGCACTGTGGATGTCGGTGCGCACGAGCGCCGACCCGAGCGGCTCGTAGAGCGACACCACGGCGTCGCCCGCCCAATCGCCGTCGTCGCCGACGACGACGCGGTCGGGCGCCCGGAAGTCGGCCAGGGCGGAGCCCTCCTTGAGGAACTCGGGACACGAGACATAGGCGAAGCCCGCCTTCGCCTGCTCGGCGAAGATCCGCTTGATCGCGGCCCCGGTGCCCACGGGAACGGTCGACTTCATCACCAGCGCGTGATGGTCGGAGGCGGGCATCGAGGCCACCACCGAATGGACGGCGGACAGGTCCGCGTCGCCGGAGTAGGTCGGCGGCGTGCCAACGGCGACGAACAGCAGGCGGGCGTGCTCCAGGGCGGGCGCCAGCTCGGTCGAGAAGTGCAGCCGGTCGCGGTGGCGCTCGATCGACTCCGCCAGCCCCGGCTCGTAGATCGGGATCTCGCCGCGCTTCAGCCGCTCGACCTTGTCGGCGTCGACGTCGACGCACCAGACGTCGTTGCCGAGCTCCGCGAAGCCGGCGGCGGTGACGAGCCCGACGTAGCCGGTGCCGATCACGGCGACGGGTTCACGTGATGTGGTCATGAAGGGGGTGAGGGTACAGCCCTCGCCCGCGTGAGAACGGGAGCCGGAAAACGGCTCAGTGATAGAGCTTCATCGAGGCGGCGATCGCCTCGAGCTGGTGGTTGGGGATCGAGTCGGTCAGGCTGTTCGACACCCAGTAGGCAGCGGTCTTGGTCCGGAAGGCGACCATCGTGAGCTTCTTGCCGTTGTCGAAGTACTCGAGCAGCTGCCGGCCGTCCACGTCCTGGGTCTGCGTGGGCTTGTTCAGGATCGGCGGGTTGCGCCACTCCGTGCCCTGGATCCCGTAGTACTCGCCGAGTTGGCTGTTGATGTCGACGGTGATCCGGTAGGAGGGGTAGCTGCGGCCGTCGGCATGGATCAGGTACTGGCGCGGATAGGAGCCGATGTACGCGCTCGCCGGCTCGCCGTAGCCGACGCAGTTGCCGGTGATGTCGGAGCAGTACTGGCTCGGCCCGTTGGCCGTGTTGTAGACCTCCGTCGGGTAGTAGACGGACAGCCCCGCGCGGCCGAGCGCCTCGGCCTGGCCCACGCCGTCCTTGGGGTCCGCGCTGAGGCCGGCGTTGCTCAGGTGCCGCGTCGAGCGCTTGTGGCCGCCGCTCGTCGGCTTGGGCAACGGCGAGCTCGTCGTCGGCGTCATGAACGCGTGGTAGGCGTTCGCCTCGGCCTGGGGAGATGTGGCGGTGACGTAGCAGGGGGTCTGCTCCGCCACGCCGTTGACGGTCACGGACCCGCCGCACGCCGCAAGCTGGGCCGGGAAGCTGATCTGCTTGATCTGGGTGCCCTGCAGGTTGAGGACCAGGTCGAGGAGATTGAGCACTCCATTCAGTGAGTGCAGCCCGCGGTCGGTCTGGCCGTGCTTGCCGATGATCCGCAGCAGCTTGTCGCGGTTTGCGAAAAGCTGGCTGAAGCCGTAGCCCTCGCGCGCCCAGCGCAGGAAGTCCTGCTGGCGGGCGTTGCGCACGAGGTCGGTGTCGGTGTGGCGGAAGCGGACGAAGGGCAACGCGCCGGTCACTGCCTGGTCGTTCCCACACAGCTTCTGGTAGCCCGGCTGGATGTCGATCGACGAGTAGTCGTCGGGGTACGGGCCGCTCACGTTGTAGTAGCGGTGGTCGACGTCCGAGTACACGCAGCCGATCGCATCGACGAGATCCGAGAAGCCGGTGAAGTTGATGTCGATGATGTGATTGACCTGGAAGCCGGGGAACACCTGGGCCTTCAATGTGTCGATGAGCCCGTTTGGGCCGCCGCCGACCGTGTACGCGGCGTTCAGCTTGCCGATGTCCCCGTTGGGAAGCGTCACCTTCAGGTCGCGCGGGATCGACAGCAGGTTGATCGTCTTCGAGGCCGCGTTGAGCCTGACCAACAGCATCGTGTCGGTCTGGGAATCGATGTACGGCGAGCCCGCGCGGTGGTCGGAGCCGATCAGCAGCAGCGTCTCCGGCGCGCCCGCCGGGGGCAGCTTGACGTCCGCGTGGGCGAGCGACGGCGACAGGTCGAGGTCGTTGACGACGTTCTGCACCTGGAGCAGCCCGGCCACGGCGGTGGTGCCGGCGGCGAACACGATCACGATCACGGCGGCGAGGGCGAAGCGCAGCAATGCCCCACCGCGCGTGCGCGGGATCAGCCTCACCCGTGTCCTCCTTCGATCGCTCGCAGGTTCGTCTCACGCATCGGCTCCGCCTCCGCGAAGACAGGCAGCATACGGACGAAGTCGGCCAGCGCCCGGCGGTAGCGGCGCAGCGAGGACAGCGAGACCCACTCGTCCGGCCCGTGATGCCCGGCGCCCTCGGGCCCGAACTCGACGGCGGGGATGCCGGCCTCGATGAACGACGCGGCGTCCGAGGCGCCGTCGCGGCCGACGCTGAGGATCTCGATCTCCGGCGCGCTGCGCGCCACCGCCTCCCGCAGGGTGCGAACGAAGGGATCGGCCCGGGACACCGTGACGGTTGGGTGGATGAACGTCCGTTCGACCTCGATCTGCGGGATCCGGCGCACCTGCTCCAGGATCTCCCCCGGGTCCTGACCGGGGAGATAGCGAACGTCTACGTACATCGTGCAGCGGTCCGGCACCTTGTTGAGGGCGTCGCCGCCCTCGATCCGGCCGAGGTTGATCGACGGACGGTCGAACATCTCCGAGGACACCCGCGCGAACGGCAGCGACTCGATCGTGCGGAACACCTCGATCGCCTTGAGCACGGCGTTGTCGCCCAACCACGGCGTCGAGGAGTGGGCGGCGCGGCCACTGACGACGATCCTCATCACGAGCACGCCCTTGGCCTCGATGCCGATGTGCATGTTCGTCGGCTCACCGGTGATGGCGAAGTCGCCGCCGAGGCCCCGCGCCACGAAGGCGTCGGTCGAGCGCTCGTCGAGGTCCTCGGACTCCTCGTCGGGAACGCAGGCGAGGCGTACCCTCACCCGGTCCTGGCCGGCCAGGTCCGCCGTCGCGCACATCATCGCGGCCAGGCCACCCTTCATGTCGTAGGCGCCGCGGCCGATCAGCCGGTCGCCCTCGATCCGCGGCTGGAACTGCTCCGCGCGCGCGGGAACGACGTCGAGGTGCCCGTGGAAGACGACACAGGGCGCGGTCTCCTGCGTCGGCCCGACCTCGGCCACCAGCACCGGCAGTCCGTTGTGTTCGAAGTCGCGCACGGGGATATCGCGTGATTCGAGCCACCCCTTGACAAACCCTGCCACGGCGACGATCACGTCGGGCTTCGACGTGTCGTAGGAGATGAGCCGCTCGGCGAGGTTGCGCTCGTCGATCATCGCCGAATCGAGTGTAGGGACGGTCGCTAGCGCGCCCTAATGACCGGGGCGCCCCCCGGGAGATCAGCCCCCCGCGAGCTCCAGGAACGCCTCGGCCCGGCGCTTGTCCCGTTCCGCCACTCGCTGCTTCTCCGAGTCGTCCCCGGCCTCCTCGAGCTCGTGCTGGGCCCGCTCCACGCGCTCGCGCAACTCGCCGGCATCGAGGCTGTCGGGGTCGTGGGCCTCCTCCACGAGGATCAGCACTCGCTCGCCGAGGACCTGCATGTAGCCCTCGGCCTGGGCGAAGCGAACGACGTCGGAGTCGCTGCGGTAGAGCCGCAGCTCGGCGGGCTCGAGCATCGCCAGCACCGGCTGGTGGTTGGCGAGCACGCCGATCGAGCCGACGGAGGTGACGGTCGAGACCATCTCCACCTCATCGTTGAACGCCTCGCCCTCCGGGGTGAGGACCTCGCAGCTGAACTTGGTGTGGGCCACCGAGGGCTACTCCTCGTCCTTCTTGCCACCCGATGCCGAGTCGGCCACCCGCACCGCCGTCGAGCCGTCGTCGCCGCTCGCCGAGTCCTTGTCGCCCTTGGAGGCCTTCTCGCTCTTGGAGTCGCTGTCGCTGTCGGAGTCCTTCTCGCCGTCGGCGTCGCCGCGGGTCTCGTCGGCGCCCTCGCCGCTCTCGTCGGCGTCCTCGCCCTTGGCGTCGCCGTCGCCCTCGTCCTTTTCCTCGTCCCTGCTGCCGCCGGCCTCCTTGACGACGTCGTCGATCGAGCCCTTGAGGAAGAACGCGCGCTCGGGCACGTCGTCGTGCTTGCCCTCCAGGATCTCCTTGAAGCCGCGGATCGACTCCGACACGGGCACGAAGACGCCCGGCGTGCCGGTGAACTGCTCCGCCACGTGGAACGGCTGGGAGAGGAAGCGCTCGAGCCGGCGCGCCCGGTTCACCGTCACCTTGTCCTCGTCGGAGAGCTCGTCGATGCCGAGGATCGCGATGATGTCCTGGAGGTCCTTGTAGCGCTGCAGCACCTCCTTGACCTCGTTGGCGACCTCGAAGTGCTCGTCGCCCACGATCTCGCGCTTGAGGATCGTCGAGGTGGAGTCGAGCGGGTCGACGGCTGGGTAGATCCCCTTCTCGGAGATCGACCGCGACAGCGACGTCGTCGAGTTGAGGTGCGCGAAGGCCGACGCGGGCGCCGGGTCGGTGAGGTCGTCGGCGGGCACGTAGATGGCCTGGATCGACGTCACCGAGCCCTTGCGGGTCGAGGTGATCCGCTCCTGCAGCTGACCCATCTCCGACGCCAGCGTGGGCTGGTAGCCGACCTGCGAGGGCATCCGCCCGAGCAGCGCCGAGACCTCCGAGCCGGCCTGGACGAAGCGGAAGATGTTGTCGATGAACAGGAGGACGTCCTGCCCCTCCTCGTCACGGAAGTACTCGGCCATGGTCAGCCCGCTCAGCGCGACGCGCATGCGCGCTCCGGGCGGCTCGTTCATCTGACCGAACACGAGCATCGTCTTGTCGATGACGCCCGACTCCTTCATCTCCAACCACAGGTCGTTGCCCTCACGGGAGCGCTCGCCCACGCCGCAGAACGCCGACAGGCCGCCGTGCTCCTGGGCGAGGTTGTGGATCAGCTCCTGAATGATCACCGTCTTGCCGACGCCGGCGCCACCGAACAGCCCCACCTTGCCGCCCTTGGCGTACGGGGCGAGGAGGTCGATCACCTTGATCCCGGTCTCGAACATCTCGGTCGTCGGGGTGAGCGCCTCGACATCGGGGGCGGGGCGGTGGATCGGCCAGCGCTCGACGTCCTCGGAGAGCGGGTCGCCGAGGTCGATCGGGTCGCCGAGCAGGTTGAAGATCCGCCCCAGCGTCTCCCGGCCCACCGGCACCGATATCGGGCCTCCGCTGTCGATCACCTCGACGCCGCGGGCCAGACCGTCGGTCGTGTCCATCGCCACCGCGAGCACGCGGTCGTCGCCGAGGTGCTGCTGGACTTCGCAGACGAGGTACTCATCGACCTGCGCGGCGATGTCGATGTCCTCCTCCTCGGCGAGCGCCGCGGGGCGCTTGATCAGGATCGCGTGGTTGATCTCGGGCAGCTTCTCGGGGAACACGGCCTCGATGACGACGCCCTGAACCTCCTCGACCCGGCCGACGTTGCGCTCTTCGGTGGTGGTTGCCATTGGTTACTCCAGTTTCTGTCAGGTGAGGAAAATGCGATGGCGGGCTAGCTCAGGCCCTCGGCTCCGGCGACGACTTCCATGATCTCCTGGGTGATCGCGGCCTGGCGGGCACGGTTCATCTGCAGCGTGAGGTCGTCGATCAGCTCGGCGGCGTTGTCGGAGGCGTTGCGCATCGCCGTCATCCGCGCGCCGTGCTCGGAGGCCGATGACTCGAGCAGCGCCCGGAAGATCGAGATCTCGACGTAGTCGGGGACGAGCCGCGCGAGGATCTGCTCCGGGTCGGGCTCGTACTCGACGAGCGCCCGGGGACCATCGCCGTGGTCCGGGCGCTCGCGATCCTCGCCGTCGCCGTCGTCCTCCTGGAGCAGGGTCGCCTGCTGGAGCGGCAGCAGCGTCTCGTGCCTGACCTCCTGGGAGACGGCGGAGATGTAGCCGTTGTAGAAGATCTCCACGCGGTCGACTTCACCGTCGATGTAGGCGGCCATCACCCGCTCGGCGATCCGCCGGGCGTCGGCGTAGGCCGGACGGTCGGTGAAGCCGGTGAAGCTGTCGGCGACGTCGACGCCCCGGAAGTTGAGCGAGGACGCGGCGCGGCGACCGGAGGCGAAGTACACCGGATGGTGCCCCTCATGATCGTGATGGCGCCCGGCCGCGACGCCGGCCCGGACGATCTGCGAGTTGAACGCGCCGGCGAGGCCGCGATCCCCGGCGATCAGCAGGAGCCCCGCCGTCTCGACGTTCTCACGGTCCTCGAGGATCGGCAGGCGCGGAAGCGTCCCGGCGGCCTCGGCGGCGTCGCGCGTCATCCGGCGGATCGCGCTCGCGTACGGCCGCAGCTGCTCGATCCGCTGCTCGGCGCGCCGCAGCCGAGCGGCGGCGACCATCTCCATCGCGCGCGTGATCGTGCGGATGTTCTTGACCGACGAGATCCGGTTGGAGACGTCGCGCTGGGAAACGGGCATCTATGTGCGAAGGCGTCGCGGCCTACGCCGCGACGGCCTCCTCCTCCTCCATCGGGTGACCTTCCTCGTCGAGGTCGTAGCCGAAGTCCTCGGCGAAGCCCTTGATGGCGTCGTGCAGCGAGGACTGGGTCTCCTCGGACCAGTCGCCGTCGGCGATCTTGCCGAGCAGCTCGGGCTCCGATCCCTTCACGGAGTCGGTCAGCTCACCGAGGAACCGCTCCACCTTGTCGACGTTGATCCGGTCGATGAAGCCGTTGGTGGCGGCGTAGATCTGCACGACCTGATCCTCGACGGCCATCGGCTCCCGCTCACCCTGGTTGAGCGTCTTGACGAGCCGCTCGCCGCGGGCCAGCGTGCGCTGGGTCTCCGGGTCGAGCTCTGAGCCGAACTGGGAGAAGGCCTCCAGCTCGCGGTATTGGGAGAGCTCCAGCTTCATCGTGCCGGTCACCTTGCGCATCGAGGTGATCTGAGCCGCGCCGCCGACGCGTGAGACCGAGATGCCGACGTTGATCGCGGGGCGCACGCCGGAGTTGAACAGCTTGGGCTCCAGGAAGATCTGCCCGTCGGTGATCGAGATGACGTTCGTCGGGATGTACGCCGAGACGTCGCCGGCCTGCGTCTCGATGATCGGCAGCGCGGTGAGCGAGCCGCCGCCCATGTCGTCGCTCAGCTTGACCGAGCGCTCGAGCAGCCGCGAGTGCAGGTAGAAGACGTCGCCCGGGTAGGCCTCGCGGCCCGGCGGCCGGCGCAGCAGCAGCGACATCTGCCGGTAGGCGTAGGCGTGCTTGGTGAGGTCGTCGTAGATGGCGAGCGCGGCCTTCCCGTTGTACAGGAAGTACTCGCCCATCGCGGCGCCCGCGTACGGGGCGAGGAACTGGATCGGCGCGGCCTCGTCGGCGGCCGCCATGACGATGATCGTGTTCTCGAGCGCGCCGGCGTCCTCGAGCGTCTGGGCGAGCTGGACGACGGTCGCCTTGCGCTGGCCGATGGCCACATAGACGCAGATCAGGTCCCGGTCCTTGTTGTTGATGATCGTGTCGATGGCGATCGCCGACTTGCCGGTCTGGCGGTCGCCGATGATGAGCTCGCGCTGACCGCGGCCGATCGGGATCATCGCGTCGATCGCCTTCAGCCCGGTGAGCATCGGCTCCTTGACCGGCTGGCGCTGCACGACGCCCGGCGCCTTGTGCTCGGCCGGCCGCTTCTCGGCGGCGTGGATCGAGCCCTTGCCGTCCAGCGGGTTGCCGAGCGGATCGACGATCCGTCCGAGCATCTCCTCGCCCACCGGGATCTCGAGCAGCCGCTTGGTCCGCTTGACCGTGTCGCCCTCGACGATCCTCTCCCACTCGCCGAACATCACCGCGCCGACGTTGTCGGACTCCAGGTTGAGCGCCAGGCCGGTCACGTCGTGCGGGAACTCGAGCATCTCGAACGACATGCAGTTCTCGAGCCCGTGAATGCGGCAGATACCGTCGGCCACCGACAGCACGGTCCCCACCTCGGTGAGGTCGGCACCCGTGGTCTCGAGGCCTTCGATCCGGTTCTTGAGGATGGACGTGATCTCGTCTGGCTTGATCTTCATAGGGGCTCCTTGACGTGGCGGGGCGGTGGCTCGCGCTACGCCTGCGCGACTTGCTTGCGAAGTTGTTCGAGGCGGTTGCGGATCGAGGCGTCGAGGATCAGGTTCCCGACGCGAAGCACCAGGCCGCCGAGGATGTCCGGGTCGACCCGGCTCGTCATCTCGATCTCGTTGCCGGTCTGCTCCCCGATCCGGTCGCCAATGCTCTTGACGGTAGCTTTGTCGAGCTCGATCGCGCTCGTCACTTCGACGGGGAGCAGCTTGTGGTCCTTGTCCCAGACCTCCTCGAACCGGGTCCGGATCCGGAAGATCGCCGGCATCCGGTGACGCTCGATCAGCGCCTCCAGGAAATTCATCGTCACCGCGTCGGCGCCGGTGACCATCTTGTGCAGCCCGTCCTTCTTCTCCTCGGTGGAGAAGTACGGCGAGAAGAAGAACACCGCCACCTGGCGCTCGTCGTGCAGGGCGTCGGCGAACTGGCCCAGCTGCTCGCGCACGACGTCCAGGGAGTCCTGCTCGGCGGCGACCTCGTAGAGCGAGCGCGCGTAGACCTCGGCGATCTCCTCCATCGTGTGCCTACTCGTCCCCGCCCGTGCTGAGCGCGCTGAAATCGAGCTCGGACAGCGCGTCCTCGACGAGCCGGCGCTGATCCTCTTCGGTGAGCGTCTTGCGCGTCACCTTCTCGGTCGCGGCCACGGTGAGGTCGGCGACCTCGCTGCGGATCTCCGCGATCGCGCGCCGCGTCTCGACCTCGATGTCGCGCCGTGTCTGCTCCATCATCGCGTCGCGCTTGGCGATGGCATCCTCGTGCGCGCGCCGCTCGTGCGCCTCGGCCGCCTTGCGGGCCCGATCGACGATGTCCTGTGCCTGCTGGCGCGCTTCCTGCAGCCGCTCGCGGTACTCCTCGAGCAGATGGTCCGCCTCCTTGCGCGTGTTCTCGGCGGCGTCGATCGACTCCTCGATCGCGTGCTGACGGCGCTCGAGCGCGTCGGATATCCGCGGGTAGGCGAGCTTGTAGAGGACGTACATCGCGATCACGAACAGCAGCAGCGTCCAGAGCATCAGCCCGACGCTCGGGGTGATGAGGAACGAGCCGCTGCTCGACGCGGTGTGCAGGGTTCCCGCCATCTACTTGAGCACGTAGGAGAGCAGGCCGGCGACGAGGCCGTAGAAGAAGCACGCCTCGGTGAGGGCGAAGCCCAGCCACTGGATGCTGGTGATCTCGTCCCGCATCTCCGGCTGACGGGTGACCGCCTCGATCACCTTGCCGAAGATGATGCCGATTCCGACGCCGGCGCCGACTGCGCCGAGGCCGCCGCCGATGCCGATGCCGAGTCCCGCCATCGAGGATGAACTCGAACTCGAGGCCGCAAAGGCGATGATGGTGGAAAGCACGGTTTGCTCAGCTCCTTTTGGTTAGTGAGAAGACGCGGCGCCGCCGATGTAAATGGCGCCCAAGATCGCGAAGATGAAGGCTTGCAGCGCGGCAATGAGCGTCGCCTCGAAGACGTAGACGATCACCGCGAACGGCAGCGTGAACCAGCCGAGTGCGCTGATCCCCAGGATCACCGCCAGGCCCCCGGCGAAGAACAGGATGATCATGTGGCCGGCGAGGATGTTCGCGAACAGCCGGATCGTCAGCGACAGAAGCCGCATGATCGTCGAGATGATCTCGAGGGGGGCGATGAGCAGCAGCATCGGGCCATGCACGCCTGACGGAATGAGGCTCTTCATGTAGCCCCACCCGCCGTGGGCGCGGATGCCGACGACGTTGAAGAGAACGAACACGACGATCGCCATCACGAGCGGGACGGAGATGTTCGCCGTCGCCGCGTAGAGCGAGAAGCTCGGGATATGTGCGCCGAAGAGAGTGAACTTCTCGGCCGAGTTCGTCGGCAGAGGGATGTAGCCGATGAGGTTCGAGTACCAGATGAACAGGAACAGCGTGGCGAGGAAGGGGAACCAGCGAGCGGCCATCTCGTCCGGCATGTTGTCTCCGACGATCTGGTCGCGGGTGTAGCCGTAGATGACCTCGACGAGCGTCTGCACCTTGTTCGGGCGCGCCTGCATGCGGCGAGCGACGAACGTCACCGTGATGACCGTGAGCAGCGCCGCGATCATCAGGTAGACGACCGCCCGGTTGATGCTGAACACGCTGAGATGGATCCAGTCGTGGAGCTGGAACTCGTTCTGGATCTGGAAGCTGTTGTTCTTGGCGGAGTCGCCGACGACGAACCGGATGATCACGGTGCCCGCGATCCACACCACGGCGATCGTCCACAGCAGCTGCTTGCGGCTCAGCCTCATCGCGCCGGCCGCCTTGGGCGGGTGGCCGCGCTGATGCTGAGCTGGATCGTGAACGCCGCCACGACGACGACGAGCGCCGCCAGGCCGGCGTCGCGGCCGTCGGATGAGCGGGCCACGATGACCGCGATCGCGAGCAGGAACAGACGCCCCAGCATGTAGCCCATGCGGATCGAGATCGAGCGATTCAACGAGCCGCCGTCGGCGACGCGGTCGACGCCCACGCCGACGGCGCGCAGGACGAGCCACGACCCGGCCCCGATCGCGTAGCCGGACGCGGACACGCCGATCAACAGCAGGATCGGGGCCGCGACGACGATCAGGAGAACGTCGACGTAGCGCAGCGCGGACACCGGCTGCTCAGCGATCGCGGGAGCGCTCAGCGACACCGGAGCGGGAGGGTCGACCGACGCGCGCTCGCCGCTTCGCCACGACCCGTCCGGCGGGCGGGAAGCGAAAGCGGCGCAGTGTCATGGGGTCGGCGGAGACGGCTGAATCGGAGCATGTCTTTATGCGGGCGTAAGGGTAGCGGCGGTCGGGGAAGCGCGCGCTCAACAGGTACCCCCTGACGCCCGAAGGCACGCGCGATTCTAATAGGCAGCTGGGATCGGCGTCCTGCCGGGGGTGCCGCTTGTCAGGATGCTTGCGGCCCGGCTTCTCGCCGGCGGAGGATCGACGCGCTCAGGCGGTCGTGCTCAGACGCGGCGAACGGTCGCGCCGCCGGCCGAGCGCCGGCAGGGAGGGTTTCGGCGCCTGGCCCTCGGCCCACATCGCCGCCAGCGCGACGCGCAGCAGCCCGAGCCTTCCCTCATAGACCAGGTAGCGCGGTTCCCAACGCGGGAAGAACTTGGCGTTGAAGCGGTACAGGCTCTCGATCTGGAAGAACGGGTTGGCGAGCTTGACGATCTTCCCGAGGGCGCGCTCCCAGCGCTTCTCCGGGCTGTGCATCCACCGCGCGAAGGTCGCGAAGTTGAGGGAGATCTCCTCCACCCCACGCTCGCGCAGCAGCTCTGTCCCGCGGGCGACGAGGAACTCGGTCAGCCCGTTCGGGGTGCTGGGATCCCGGCGCATGTACGACAGCGACATCGCCGGGCGCCCGTAGCAGGGCACGAAGTGCAGGACGCCCCGGACGTCGTGGTTCTCGTCGCGGGCGATGACGACGAGGGTGGCGTGGTTCCCCGCTCCCTGGAGGGAATCCATCGCCATCGAGAACCCGCGCTCCGGCGCCCCCTCGCGCCCGAGCTCGACGACGTGCTCGATCTGCGCGAGCAGCGACGGCTCGAGCGTGCGCAGCTCTCGCAGCTCGGCGACGTAGCCCGCCCTGGTCAACCGCGTGACCGACTGCCGCACCTTGCGGATCGGCCGTCCCTGGAGTGAGAAGGCGCGCGCGTCGACGACCGCCTCGTCACCGAGGTAGATCGTCTTCAGCCCGAACCCTCGGTAGAGCTCCGCCAGCGCCTCGCTGGCGCCGACGGCGCCCAGCTTCAGCCCGCGGGCGGCGGCGAACTCCCGCACCTGCGTGAGCAGCTCGGGAAGCGCCTCACGCGGGGCGACGGGATCTCCCGACAGGAGCATCACGCCGGCTTCGACCCGGTAGCCGACGAACGAGCGTCGATCCTCGCTGAACAGGTACTGCTCGTCCCCGCGGAGCTTGAAGAACGACAGCGTGTCGGTGCCGTGGGCGCGGACGAGGCGATCGGCGGCCGCGCGTGCCGCGGGTCCCGGCAGCGCGCGCGGCGCGGCGAGCGGGCGGAAGACGAGGTACGCGATCCCCAGCAGCGTCCCGATCTCCACCAGGTGAACCCCGACGGGGATCCACGCAAAGGAGTGGTGGAGGGCGGTGTGGCGCTCGAAGCGCAGCGGGCCGGGACGCCACGCGAGCAGGTCGCTGGTCTCATGGACGACCGTCCGCCATGAGGGGTGGCCCTCGGAGGCCCACGCCGCCAGCGCCGAGAGCGCGACGCCGATCAGCCCCAGCAATGGCACCCGCCAGACGGCCGAGCGCAACGTGATCGGCTCGTGATGCACGGGGAAGCTCCGGCCGCTGCGCATGAGCAGCCAGCCGACGAACCAGGTGATGGCCGTCTCCTCCACGTCGAGGCCCTTGAGCAGGTCGAGGACACCGAGGACGAGCATGAGCACGATCGCCGTCTGCCACGCCCGGCGGCGACCGCCCCACAGATACGGGGCGACGAGCAGCAGCGCCGCCCCCGCCGGCAGCGCCAGCGCGTGGAACGTGCGCATCGCCGCCAGCGGCTCGACCACCAGCAGCAGGTGGCCCCGCCAGCGGATGTCCGGGGTGAGCGCGGAGGCGATGTTGATGAGGCCGACGAGCGCGGCGGCGGCCGCGGCCAGGCGCGGGATCAGGCGCGGTGAACGCGTGAGGGTCACGTGGGGCATCGAGAGCGAGGTCCGGGACTGATGGCGGGCTCCGGAAGCCGGGGAGGCTCTGGGGAGGCGCCGAACGACCTTCAGTGTGAATCTACCTCGCGGCGGGGCGGCGGTTACGCGGCGGGGGTCTGATCGAGCTCGCGCAGCCGGGTCTCGACGAGCTCCTGCTTGCCCGCGAGCTCGCGCTCGAGCCGGTGCAGCTCGCGGCGTCGGCTGCGAACGAGCCCGAGTTGGCCGGCGATGTGCCCCCGGAGCTCGGTGAGGATCCGCCGGCGTTCGGCGGGATCCTCGGTGGAGTGGTATTCGCGCCGGAGCTCGGCTCGCGCCGTCTCGGCCTCCAGCAGCTGCGAGAGCTGCTCGAGCGAGAGGCCGAGCAGGTCGCGCAGCCTGACGATCTCCCGGATGCGATCGATGTCGCCCTGCGTGTAGACGCGGTGCTTGCCCTGCTCGCGGCCGCTCTCTCCGCCGAGCAGGCCGATCTCCTCGTAGTAGCGGATCGTCCGCGGGGTGATCCCGGTCAGCTCGGCGACCTCGCCGATCCGCAGTGCTCGCTGCTCCGTCGTGCTCATGGGACGGGCTCGAGCGTACGCGCCGGGTCGGCGGGCACCGTCCGATCAGGTGCGGCGTCGACGCCAGACTGATGCTTGGGCCGGACCGCGGCGACGACCGCCCCGAGGAGCGAGAAGCCGGTGAGGCACCACAGCGCCTCGTGCATGTTGCTGATGAACGGGACGAGCTGGGCGTTCGTGATGTGTTTGGCGAGCCCCGAGAAGACCTTGAACAGAACCGTCCTCGGCACCGACGAGGTGACCACCGCGAGCACGAACGCGATCGAGATGACAGCGCCCGTGTTCTGGACGAGCGTCCGCGCACCGGCGGCGATGCCGCGCCGGTGCGGGGCCACGGTGCCCATCATGGCTGCGGTGTTCGGGGAGTTGAACATCCCGCTGCCGAGCCCGACCACGAACTGGAAGACCGCCGGCCACACGTAGGAGGTGTCGCGACCGAGCGTCGTCATCAACGCGAGGCCGCCGGCCACCATGAGCATGCCGCCCACGGCCAGCCCGCGCGAGCCGTGCCGGTCGGCCCACATGCCGGCCGGCGGGGAGGCGATCAGCATCCCCAGCGCGAGCGGCGCGAGCTTGATCCCGGCGAGGATCGGCGAGTCGCCCTGCACGCCCTGGAAGTAGAAGACGAACACGAACATCAGCGCGAAGCGCGCGAGGCCGTTGAGGAAGGCGGCGCCGGACGCGGCCGCGAACAGCTTGTTGCGGAAGATCGAGAGGTCGAGCATCGGCTGGCGGACCCGGCTCTCGATCAGCACGAAGCTCGGCAACAGCACGGCGGCGACGATCAGCGGCACGATCACCATCGTCGCGTCCCAGCCGGAGAGCCCCCCGCGGGAGATGCCGTAGACGAGGCCGGTGAGCCCGAGGAGGAACGTCACCGTCCCGGGGACATCGAAGTGGGTGTCCTCCGAGCGCCCGGTGACCTCGTGGAGGATCTGCCAGGCCCAGAAGCTCCCGAGCAGGGCGAAGGGGACGTTGAACCAGAACACCCAGTGCCACGAGATCGCCACCAGCGCGCCACCGAGCACGGGACCGATGACCAGGCCCACGGCGGCGACCATCGTGTTCGTCCCCATCGCCAGCCCGAGCTCCTGCTTCGGGAAGGCGTCGGTGACGATCGCCGCGGCGTTGGCGAAGAGGAACGATCCGCCGATGCCCTGGAGGATCCGCCACAGGATGACCTGGGTGCCGTCGGAGGCGAAGCCCGCGCCGAGCGAGGCGACGGCGAACACGACGAAGCCGCCGATGTAGGCGTTCTTGCGACCGAACTGGTCCGAGAGCCGCCCCGCCGTGAGCACGAGCACCGTCGAGGCGATCATGTAGACGAGGATCACCCAGACGAGCTCCAGCAAGGTCGTGTGAAGGCTGCGCTCGAGGTTGGGCAGCGCGATGATCAGCGTCCCCGAGTTGATCGTCGCGAGCAGCATGCCGAGACTGGTGCAGGACAGGGCCCACCACTTGTAGGTGCCGTGGTCCCTGTCGACGCCGATCCGGCGGCGCGGCGCGGGAGAGGAGCCCGTGTGACCGTCCTGCGGCGCCGCCGAGTCGCGGCGGGCGCGCCGGCGGGCGGGAGCGCTGCGGAGAGAGTTCAAGATCGCGTCATCCTCGGGGCTGAAATTGATTCTTACGTAAACGTCAGAATGACACTTTAGCGCCGGATTGTCAAGCCGAGCGGAGCGTCAGGCTGACGCCGCCGGCGGGTCGGGGGACTCGGAGGCCGGCGGGCCGGTGGACTCGCAGACCGACGGGCCGCGCCATTCGCAGACCGACGGGCCGCGCCACTCGCAGACCGACGGGCCGCGGACTCTCAGACTGACGGGCCGGGGGCCTCTCAGACCGACGGGCCGGGGGTCTCCCACCGGACCTCGCCGTCGACCACCACCCCGGTCGGCCGCAGCCCGAGCGAGCCCGCGACGCCCATCGACGCGTCGTGGCCAGGATGGACGTGCGCCCGCAGGCGATTCACCCCCTGGGCGCGCAGCCAGCCGGCCATTGCCTGCGCCGCCTCCGTGCCGAGACCCTGGCCCTGGTGGGCGGCGCCGATGACCCATGCCAGCTCGGCGACGTCCCCCGGATCCGCCTCCGCCCCTCCGCTCACCGTGGCCTGCACCGTGCCCACGGCCTCGCCCCCGGTCCGCCGGCGGACCGTCCAGTTCAACCAGCGCTCGTGTCCGTCCGGGGATCGCCCGCGCGCCTGACGGACGAAGCGAGCCCGCAGCTCGTCAATCCGCGGCGGCTCAGCACCGGTGAAGCGATACAGCGAGATGTCCGCGAGCACGGGAGCGAGCTCCTCGGCGTGCTCGGGACGCAGCGGCTCCAGCACGAGCCGCGGTGATTCGAGCCGCGCGGCGGCGAGGCGATCCGCGGAGGGCACCGCGCCGGAGCCTACGCCCTCCCCACCGGCCATCTCTGGGCGCCTAAAGGGATATATATGCCCGTAAGGCGCCCAGAGACGTGGCCGAGACCTCCGGCTAATGCTCGAACGCCGCCACGGTGGCGAGGATCACGAACGTGGCGATCAGCGCCACCCCCTCGAACATCGTCCCCTCGCCGTCGCTGGTGATCTGCCAGATGACGATCGCCGTGCCGACGAGGGCGCCGATGTACACGGGCGCGAGCGCGAACGTGAGGGTGGTGGCGGTGAGCAGCGAGACGAGCACGAGCAGCGGATACAGGAAGGCGGCGATCTGCGCCACCGAGTTCTTGACCACCGAGATCGCCAGCTCGGAGTTCCCCCGCCAGGCCATCACGACCCCTGACACGTTCTCCACCGCGTTTCCGGCCAGCGCGACGATGACGAGGCCGGCGAACGTCTGGGAGATGTGCAGGCGGGTGATCGTCGGCTCGAGCGCGTGGATGAACCAATCGGAGACGAACGCCGATCCGACCCCGGCGAACAGCAGCATCGCCAGGCTCACGCCGAGCGATGTGCGCGGCGCCCGGCGGCGGGGTGCCGGTTCGGAGGATTCAGGCGGCGCGTCCCCGGACGCGGCATCCGGTGGCGCGCTCGCCGGGTCCGGCGAGCGCAGGTACTGCCGCAGCCACGCACCGTAGGCGCACAGGATCGCGCCGGCGCCGATGATCGAGATCGTGCCCACGTGGTGGCTCGCCGGGTCGTGCGAGGAGTTCGCGAGCCCGATCAGCACGATGATGAACGACGAGGTGAGCAGCAATGTCGCCGTGTCGTTGGGCAGGCGGGCGCTGAAGCGCATGATCCCGTCGGGGGCTCGCAGCGATCCTGCGACGAGGACGAGGCCGAGCACGAGCAGCGCGTTGACGAGGATCGAGCCGAGAATCGCCGTCTCGGCCACGGTCTTGTCGTGCGCCCCCAGCGCGAAGATGACGACGAAGAACTCCGGCAGGTTGCCGACCGTCGACTGGAGCAGTCCGGCGGCGCCTGCGCCGAGCCGCTCGCCGAGCTGTTCGGTGGCCAGCGAGACGATCCACGCCTGGCCGGCCAGCGCGATCGTGGCCAGCACGAACGCGAGGATCGCCGAGACCCCGCTCACGTAGCGGCCGAGGGCGGCCAGCGCGGTGGCCAGCGCCGTCGCCGCCAGGGCGCTGCGCTCGAGGCGGGTCAGCCCGGACAGGGCCTAGCGCCCCGTCATCACGGTGTCGGCGTCGGCGTAGGCGGGGGCGCAGCAGCAGAGGATGCGCAGCGGCTCGGCGGCGGTGTTCCACAGCTTGTGCGGCGTCCCCGGCCGGATCACCACCGCGTCACCGGGCACGATCGCGTCCTCCTCGTCCCCCAGGCGCATCCGGCCGCGGCCGGACAGGACGAGGTAGATCTCCTCCGCCTCGCGGTGGAAGTGCTCGACCGTCTCGCCGCCCGGCGGCAACGTCGCCTCGGCGAGGCTCTGGTTGCGCACCGGGCTCCACGCCGGCCCGGCCAGCTCCCGGATCTGCGAGCCGTCGAGGGTGGTGAACGCCGTCAGGTCCTCCAGGTTCGCCTTCTCCACGGGGCTCACCCTATCTCGGTCCGGCGACCTGCTCGAACTCGCCCGTCTCCGCCTCACGCTCGACCGCCTGCTCGATCACGTGCTCGTCGGTGTCCGGGTCGAGCGCCCGCAACTGGCGGGTGCGCAGCCGCTTGAACTTGAGGATCTCCAGCACGTAGACGAGGTAGACGCTGGCGAGCAGGGCGAGCAGCAGGATCGCGGCCATGACCAGGGACCACCCGAGGCGGTAGTGGCCGCGGTGGTCGGAGTAGGGCACAAAGCGCAGGGCCAGGGCGACCCCGGCGAGCATCACCGTCCAGGCGTACAGGTAGGCGATCGTCTTGCGCGGGCTGAAGCCGATCCGCGCCATCCGGTGGTGGAAGTGGTTGGCGTCGGCCGACCACGGCTTACGCCGGTACTTGAGGCGCTTGGCGACGACGAAGCCGGTGTCGAGGAAGGGGACGGCGAGGATCAGCAGCGGCACGGCGAGCGCGACGACGAGACCCGTCTTCAGCGAACCGATCACGGCGACCACCCCGAGCAGGTAGCCGAGCAGATTCGAGCCGGAGTCGCCCATGAACACCTTGGCCGGCGGGAAGTTGTAGAACAGGAAGCCGAGGGCTCCACCGGCGGTGAGCGCGGCGAGAACGGCCGCATCGGTGCCCCCGCCCGCGATGTCGAAGATGATGATCGTGAAGGCGATGCCGTCGATCGTGCACAGCCCGGCGGCGAGTCCGTCGAGCCCGTCGGAGAGGTTGACGATGTTCATCAACCCCACGAGCCACACCGCGCTCAGCACCCCACCCTCATTGGGGAACTGGAGCCCTCCGACGAACGGCAGGGTGACGTTCGTGACGTCGACTCCCCCCTCCACCGCGATGAAGGCGGCGAGGATCTGCCCGCCCAGCTTCGCGAGCGGCGTCAGCTCACGCCAGTCGTCGATCGCCCCCACCAGGGTGATGAGCACCGCCCCGGCCACGATCGCCGGGGTGTGCACCGTGCCCCCCGAGGATCCCGGGCGCGTATGGGGGACGTGGGGCAGGTGGATCGTCGCGGGCAGCCAGATCGCCTCGGCGACGAGCGTCCCGGCGAGGATCGCCAGCCCCCCGAGCTTCGGTGTCGGCTTCTGGCTGAGCCCGCGTGCCCGGGGAAAGTCGATCGCGCCGATCCGGTGGGCGAGCCACGCGGTCGCCGGCGTGAGGAGCGCCGCCACGCCCGTGGCGACCAGGAAAGCGAAGACTGCGTCCCAGTACCGCATGGCCACGCCATAGCATGCCAGGACCCCCCGACTGCTAAAGAGGCGCGGCTCAGCGAACCGCGTGAGCGAGCGCCTGGGCCATCCGCACGGCGACCGCCATCGCGTCGCCGACGAGCTGGCGCCACGTCACCCGGATCACCCGCCAACCCGCCGCCACGAGGATCTGGTCGCGGCGCCGATCGTTCTCGAAGGCGTGACGGTGGCCGTGAAAGCGGTTGCCGTCGACATCGACGATGAGGCGCTCGGCCGGCCAATGGCAGTCGACCTGCAGGCCGCATACGTACGCATTGAAGATCCCGTACGGCAGCTCGGCCTCGCGCAGCAGCCCCCGCAGCCGCCCGCGAGCGGGAATATCCCTCCTCGGCCTCGTCCCGCAGCAGCTCGCGCATCCGCGCACTCCCGCGGCGATGCGGCGCGTGCTCGATCACCGCCCCCAGCTCGGCGTCGGTGACGCTCCGCGCCACCCGGGCGTCGATGAGGAGCTGCTCCAGCTCCGGGGTCGGGAGCGTCCCGGCCTCGTCGCAGATCGTTCGCGCCACCGACGTGACGGGGATCCCGTCGATCCAGCCGCGCTCGGCGACGAGCAGCGACGAACGGTGGATGACGATTCCCGCCCGCGGTGCCGCGTTACGGCCCGAGACGACAACGTCGATCGGGCCGCGGGGCGGCGGGCGGAGCGCACGGAGCGCCGCGGCCGCCTCCAGGCCGACGGCGCAGTGGCGCCCGACGGACATCGCGGCGGCTCGTGCCCGGCCGCGAAACGTCGGCGGCGCCGGGCCGACGAGCAGGACCCCGCGATGCATCCGCTGCATCTGCCCCGACTCCACGCGCCGCCGGACCACATCTCGCGTCATCCCGGCCCGGCGGAGCTGATCCCAGCCGATCACGTTGTCCTGCTCGGCCGCGATCCGCCCGATCTCCCGCTCGACGTGACGCATTACCTGACACCCCGGCCAATCCGCCCCCTCCCTGACAGCAAAAGCGTCAGGGTGACGCCTTTCCTGACAGGGCGCGCCCACACGCCGCTCCCTGTCACGTTAAGCGTCGTACCGCAAGCGATCACGCCGCCAGTCTCCACGGCAAACCCCCCAGCCCCCCTTCCCAAGCCTGCCTTTTGACAGATCTGCCACGGGCGCCACGCAAGCACGGCACACGACGGCACGAAGCCGTGACAGACACGGCAGGCGCGGCGCGGCGCGCCGGGCCGGGCCGGGCCGGGCCGGGCCGGCGCCTCAGACGGCGGCGGGCGTACCGAGCGAGGCGTAGAGCGGGTAGCGCTCGGCGATCGCCGCCGCACGCTCCGCGAGCTCCGCGCGGCGTGACTCGAAGTCGCCGGGCTGCAGCGCCTCGGCGAGGATCGCCCCCACCTCGACGAAGTCGTCGTGCTGCAGGCCGCGGGTGGCGAGCGCGGGGGTGCCGATCCGCAGGCCCGAGGTGACCATCGGCGGCCGCGGGTCGAACGGCACGGCGTTGCGGTTGACGGTGATGCCGATCTCGTCCAGGCGGTCCTCGGCCTGCTGGCCGTCGAGCTCGGATTCCCGCAGGTCGCAGAGCAGCAGGTGGACGTCGGTTCCGCCGGTGAGGACGCTCACGCCACCGCCGGCGCCGAGCAGCGCCTCGGCCACCACCTTGGCGCCCTCCACGGTCCGCCGCTGGCGCTCACGGAAGGGCTCGGAGGCGGCGATTCGCAGGGCCACGGCCTTGGCGGCGATCACGTGCTCGAGCGGGCCGCCCTGCTGGCCGGGGAACACCGCCGAGTTGATCTTCTTGGCGTACTCCTCACGACAGAGGATCATGCCGGCGCGCGGACCACCGAGGGTCTTGTGGATCGTCGTCGTCACGACGTCGGCATAGGGCACCGGCGAGGGATGCAGGCCGGCGGCGACGAGGCCGGCGAAGTGAGCCATGTCGACGACGAAGAAGGCGCCGACCTCGTCGGCGATCTCGCGGAAGCGGGGGAAGTCGAGCTGGCGGGGATACGCCGACCAGCCGGCGAGGATCATCTTGGGCCGTCGCTCGCGGGCGATCCGGGCGACCTCGTCCATGTCGATCAGGCTCGTCTCCCGATCGACCTGGTACGGGGCGATGTCGTAGAGCCGGCCGGAGACGTTGATCTTCATCCCGTGCGTGAGGTGACCACCGTGGGCGAGCTCGAGGCCCATGAGCGTGTCCCCGGGCGTGAGCAGGGCGTGGTACATCGCCGTGTTGGCCTGCGCGCCCGAGTGCGGCTGGACGTTGGCGTGCTCGGCGCCGAACAGGGCCTTGGCCCGGTCGATCGCCAGCTGTTCGGCGATGTCGACATACTCACAGCCGCCGTAGTAGCGCTTGCCCGGGTACCCCTCGGCGTACTTGTTGGTGAGCACCGAGCCCTGGCACTCGAGCACCGACACCGGCACGAAGTTCTCCGAGCCGATCATCTCCAGCGTGCGCTGCTGGCGATCAAGCTCGAGCCTGAGCACCTCGGCGATCTCCGGATCGACCTCCGAGACCGGCAGATTGAAGAAGTCGGGCGGCAGCTCCACGCTCACCCCCGCGACGATATCAGCGCCAAAGGCGCTCACCCAAGCACCACCCGCAGCGCCTCCTCGTCCACCGCCCCCGCGCGCACGACCTCCCATTCGCCGCCCTCGTAGCCCCGCAGGTCGACGACCGTCGAGGCGATCCCGGGCAGCTCCCCGCCGTCGATCACGTAGTCCGCGGCGCGTCGCAGGCTCTCCGGCACATCCTCCAGGCGCCGGGCCTCAGGTCCGCCGGCCAGGTTCGCGCTCGACTGCAGCACCGGCCACCGCGCCCCCGCCAGCGCCGGCACCACCGGGACCCGCACGCCGAGGGTGAGGGGATCCTCGCCGCAGGCGAGGGGAAACCGCTGCGCCGGATTGGGCAGCAGCGCGGTCAGCGGACCGGGCAGCAGCCGGCGGAGCGCCTCGCGGGTCCGCCGCCCGAGCTCCGGCAGCGTGTCGAGCGCCAGCTCAGGATCGAAGAACATCACCGCGGAGGCCTTCGCGAGCGGGCGGCGCTTGAGCCGGTAGAGACGCTCGACGGCGAGCCGGTTCGCCGGGTCGCAGGCGAGCCCGTAGACGGTGTCGGCCGGGAACACCGCGACGCCGCCGACGGCCATGCAGCGCTCGAAGGTCTCGGCCGCCGGTCCCCTCACCGCCGACCCACCGTCACGCGGTCGTGTCCGGCCAGGTCCGGGAGCGTCGCCACACCGGCGAAGCCGGCGCCCGCGAGGAGCTCGCGGACCGCGGCGCCCTGGTCGAAGCCGTGCTCGAGCGCCACCGTCGGCACGCCGTCGAGCTCCGCGCACAGCCGCCGGATCACCGCGAGGCCGTCGGGGCCGCCGAACACCGCGCCCGCCGGCTCGTATTCGGTGATCTCCGGCGCGAGCGGGGTCCCCTCCGGAACGTAGGGGAGGTTCGCCAGCAGCGCGTCGCACTCCACCCCGCCCCTCAGGTCGGCGGCCAGCACCGTCACATCGAGGCCGAGCATGCGGGCGTTCTCGGCGGCGAGGGACAGCGCGGCCTCGCTCGCCTCGGTGGCGCTCACCACGAGGTCGGGACGCTCGTTCTTGACCGCGAGCGCGACGGCGCCGGTTCCCGTGCCGACGTCGAGGACCCGGGCGGCCGTCGGGAGCGTGAGCGCGACCTCCACGAGCAGCTCGGTCTCGGGCCGGGGGATCAGCGCTCGGCGGTCGCAGCGCAGCTCCAGATGGCGGAACCCCCGGCGGCCGAGGATGTAGGCCACCGGCTCGCGCGCCGCACGGCGCGCGACGAGCTCCCGGAAACGACCGAGAGGGCCCTCCCCCACCGGGTCGGCGGCGGCGATCACGAGCCGCGCGCGCTCGACGCCGAGCGCCTCGGCGAGCAGCAGTTCGGCGTCGAGGCGCGGCGAGTCGAGGCCGAGCGGGCCGAGCTCGGCGCCGGCCAGCTCCAGCGCCAGCCTCACCGTCACCGCCGGCGCGTCAGCCGGCGGCACGCTCGGCCAGCCGGCGGCGCTTCTCGTCGTCCTGAAGCGCAGCGGTGAACTCGTCGAGCTCGCCCATCAGCACCTCGTCGAGGTTGTGCACCAGGGTGTTGGTGCGATGGTCCTTGACGCGGCGCTCGGCGTAGTTGTAGGTGCGGATCTTCTCGGCGCGCTCGCCGGTGCCGACCTGGCCCTGGCGCGAGGCGGCGAGCTCGGCCTGCTGCTCGGCCCGCGCCCGATCGTAGAGCCGCGCGCGCAGCACCCGCATCGCGCGCTCGCGGTTCTGGAGCTGGGACTTCTCGTCCTGCATGGAGACGACGATGCCCGTCGGCCGGTGGGTGATGCGCACCGCGGAATCTGTCGTGTTGACCGACTGGCCCCCGGGACCGGAGCTCCGGTACACGTCGATCTGGAGGTCGTTTGGGTCGATTTCGACCTCCACCTCCTCCGCCTCGGGCAGCACGGCCACCGTGGCCGTCGAGGTGTGGATGCGGCCCTGCGACTCGGTCTCCGGCACGCGCTGGACGCGATGCGGGCCGCCCTCGAACTTGAACACCGAATAGGCGCCGTCGCCTTTCACCGCGAAGGTGTAGGTCCCGTCGCCGTTCGCGAGCGACTCGACGTTGAAGCCGCGCCGCTCGGCGTACCGCGTGAGCATCCGGTAGAGGTCGCCGGCCCAGATCGCCGCCTCCTCCCCCCCGACGCCGGGACGGATCTCGACGATCACGTTCTTGTCGTCGTTGGGGTCGCGCTCGACCATGGCGAGGCGGATCTCCTCCTCCAGCTCCGCCAGGCGGGCCGTCGAGGCGTCGAGCAGCTCGCGCAGCTCCAGATCCTCGCCCGACTCGGCCATCAGTTCCCGCGCGCTCTCGGCGTCACCGCTGGCATGCCGATACTCCGTCGCCAGCTTCGCCGCGGGCTCGAGGTCCCGGTAGGCGCGGCTCGCCTCCTTGAAGCGCTCCCGGTCGCCGATCACCGCGGGATCGGACAGCGCCGCCTGGAGCTGGTCGAAGCGCGCTTCGATCTGTGCCACGAGGTCGTCGATCATCGCGCTTCCGAGTGTAGGTTCTCGAACTCGGTGGGCATAGCGGACTCGGCGCCCGCGGGCGGCCGATCCCCGGCGCCGCCCGAGCGACGCGCGGGGATCAGCCGCCCGGGAGGCTCAGTGGCCGGCGGGAGCGGTGGACGTGCCCGTGGTGGAGGTGCCCGTGGAGGTGGAGACGATGCTGCCCTGCTTGGCGGCGGGGCCGCCCTGCTTGGTGCTGCCCTGCTTTGCGATCGCCCGTGCACGAGCGACCGGTCCGGCGCGGCACGCCGCCGGGAGCCGCACGGGTGGAGCGGCGGTGGCGACCGGTCCGCTGGTCGTGTTGGTGCCGGTGACGGTCGTGGACGTGCCGGTGCTGGTCGGCGGCGCCCCGGTCGTGGACGTCCCGCCGGTGGTGGTGGTCGTGGTGGTGCCGGTGCTCGTCGTCACCGGAGGCGCCGGCGCCGGCGCCGTGGTCGGGCCGCTCGTCGTGGTGCCGGTGCCGGTCGAGGTGGCCGGGGACGGTGCCGGCCTCGACGCCACTTTGCAGGTCCCGCCTTGGAATCTCGTCACCACGTCTTGGACGGCGCCGGGAGTCATGCACGCCGGGACCTTGCCGTGAGCGACGGTGCCCGACCCGACGAGACGCGCGGTGCGGCCGACGGCTTGGGCCGCGATCACCAGCGTCTGACCGCGCGGGATCCGCCGCGGGTCGACACGCGCGTTGACGACCGCTTGCGCAACCGGGGCGGAGGTGACCAGGTGCATGGGCCCGACCACGCCCCCCCGGCTCGTCACCGCGGAGGGGACTGGCGCACAGCTGGCTGTCACAGCGACCGCCCGCACGGGCACGTTCAGCTGGGCGAGCCGCGCGTTCAGCCCGGCGATCGCCTGGACGCGGCGAATCCATACGTGGACGGTGCCGTCGCTGTTGCGGCTGACCGCGAACGCCGGGGGGCTGCTCGCGGCGCTCAGCACGAGCGCGAGCGCCGTCCCGGCGCCGGCCAGCGCCACGGTCGTTCCGGCCACGAGCCGCCGCCCTCGGCGGCGGCCCGCGCCCGTCGGTGCCGGAGTCCCGGCCAAGCGGTCGCCGTGGTCGTGCATGACCTCGCGCCACAGGTTGTCCTCGAACTTACTCATCGCGTTGATGCTCCTTTCTCAGCCGGGCCCGGGCTCGTGAGAGCCGCTTGCGCAGCACGACATGGGTAACGCCGAGCGCGGCGGCGGCCTCCTTGGGCGTCAGCCCGGCGAGGTCGACGAGCTCGACCGCGGCGCGCTCGCCCTCGGGCAGCCGCTCGCATCGCTCGATCAGCTCGCGCCCCTCGCGCTCGGCATCGATCCGAGCGGTCAGCTCCTCGGTCTCATCGGCCTGGAGCGGGCGGCGCGCGGCCAGCCGGGCCACCGCGGCGCGCCCGCCCGCCGCCTCCGCGCAGTGGGACGCGAACACGTGCACGGCGATGCCGAACAGCCATGCGCGACCGGTGCCGCGCTGTGGATCGAAGCTTGCGAACGACGCCGCCGCCCGGACGAACGTCTCGGAGGTGAGATCGGCCACCGTCTGCGGCTCCGTGCACCGGCGTGCGAAGTAGGCGGTGACGACGCCGACGTTCGACCGGTAGAGCTGCTCGAACTGGTCGAGCGCCGAGCCGGGCGGTGCGGGCGGACCCGCGCCCGCCACATCGGTGAGGAGGGTGCTCGCCGCTGCTCTCATCGATACCCAGTTGGGCTGATGGGGGAAAAGTGTGACATCGGGCGCCGGACCGGGCGCGACGGCAGCCCGCTCAGGCGACGACTTCGACGCCGACGAGATCGCGCGAGGCGAGCCCCGGCGTCTCGACCGCGAGCACCGACTGCAGCGCGGCGATGGCCACCGCGAGCTGCGCTTGGTCCGGCTCACGCGTCGTCAGCCGCTGAAGCTGCAGGCCGGGGTACATGACGGCCCGGACCCAGCCGCGGCGGCGGTTGCGCCCCGCCCACTTGATCACCTCGAAGGACAGGCCGGCGATCACCGGCACGCCGAGGATCCGCGTGAGCACGAGGATCCACAGGGCGGGGACGCCGATCGGCGCGAACACGAAGATCGCCATGATCATCACCACGAGCAGGAAGCTCGTGCCGCACCGGGGGTGCAGCCGCGAATACAGCGCTGCCCGTTCGGGCGCGAGCTCGTCGTCGGCCTCGTAGCAGGAGATCACCTTGTGCTCGGCGCCGTGGTACTCGAACACCCGCCGGAGGTCCCGCAGGCGCGAGAGCAGCGTGAGATAGCCGAGGAAGATCGCCGTCCTCACCAGCCCCTCGACGAGCCAGAACAGCACCGAGGAGCCGAGCTGGTGCTTGATCAGGCTGGTGAGGCCGAGCGGGACGACGAAGAACAGCCCGACGGCGAACACCATGGCCAACACGATCGCTCCCGCCCAGGCGCCGCCCGAGATCTCCTGCGGGCCCTGCTCGGCCTCGGGTAGCTGGGCGTTGGCGGAGATCCCGAGCGCCTTGAGGCCGATCGACAGCGATTCGACGAGGGCGGCGACGCCGCGCAGGACCGGGAGCCGGTAGAGGCGCCGGCGCGCCGCGAGGCCGACGATGGGAAACCGGGAGACGGCGATCCCGCCGGGGCGCGCGTCCTCAGCGGCCGGTGTGCGGACGGCCACCGCCCAATGTCCGACCCCGCGCATCATCACGCCCTCCAGCACGGCCTGGCCCCCGACGGGGGCGTCGCGCTTGGCGGTCAGGCATCCGTTCCCGACCGCGCCGTCCATCGGCGGAGCTGGTGACTAGGCGCCGGCGCGCGCTGCGCGCCGACCCCTGGCTGCCCGGCGCTGGAACCGCTCGACGCGGCCGCCGGTGTCCACCAGCTTCTGCTTGCCGGTGTAGAAGGGATGGCACGCCGAGCAGATCTCGACGTTGATCTGAGCCTTGGTGGAGCGGGTCGTGAACTCGTTGCCGCAGGTGCAGCGGACGTGTGCCTCGACGTACTCGGGATGGATTTCTGTGTTCATCGTCTCTTCAGGATAGCGCCCGAGCCGGGGTCTCAGACGCCCTCAGCCGGTTGCCGCCGGCGGGCTCGTCGTCGCCGGCGGGCAGGTCGCGGTGGCGAGATTGTTCGCCCGGTTGAAGTCGTCGATCCGGTCCTGGGGGTCGAGCACGAGCGTCGGCGGCGACGACGTCTCGCAGGTGGGGCCGACGAAGCGCACGGTGACGCTTCCATGGCCAGGGAGCCGGGCGAGCGTCTTGGTCTGCACCTGGCCGCTGTCGCTGAACTGGGCCTCGAAGTCGGTGGCCGCGGTGGCGCCGCCGTTGCCGATCACGGCGACGTAGCGCTCAGCGTCCGGGCGCCCCTGGATCGCCTCCACCGTGAACGAGCGCACGAGCAGGTCGGGACGCAACTCGGGCTGGTGGCAGTTGCGGCTCACGTGGGTGGCCGAGGCGAGCACGCGCTGCTGGCGGCCGATCCAGCGAAACTCGGCCTGGAAGCGGTACGTCGCGGGGGCGACGAGGTCGGCGACGGGGAACTGGACCTTCCAGATGTCGCCCGGTCGCTGGCCGAGCGAGGCGTTGCCGGGCGTGATCCAGCTGCCGAGCTTGGACCCCGCGGGCACGGTGACCGGCGCAAAGGACTGGTGCGGCTCTCGCCGCAGCAGCGCGACGCGCATCTCGAGCCGGCGAGTCCCGGCCACGGGCCGCATCGTGGCGGTCACCGACACCGCCCGGGCGACCGGATCGAGCGCCTTCTCACACACCAGGTGGCTGAGGCTGGCGCGGGGTGACGCGCTCGCGGCCAGCGCAGGCGCGGCGGCCAGCGCCGGCGCGGCAGCCAGCGAGGCTCCGGCGAGGGCTGCGGCGGCGGTGATCAGAACGGTGCGTAGGCGCGTCATGCCCTCATTAACAGCCACGACGCCCGGAAGTTCCTGCGTCGGTGGGCCCATCCCGGAGGCCACCGCTCGCGACGCCGCGGATCAGGTGAGCTGGTAGAGCGGACCGTCTCCACCCTCGGGCGGAGTGAGGCGACCGCCCTTGGCGGTGATCGCCCCGCACTGCACGCAGTTGGTGTAGTTGACGGTCACGTCGACCGGTCCCGTTTCCGGTGCGTCGTCGGGCACCTCGTAGACACCGGCGGGGCACATCCACACCCATGTCTCGGCGATCTCCCGCGGCACCTTCTTCTCGATCCGGATGTGGTTGGGCGCGTCGTCCCGCGTCGCGTTGCCCGAGATGTACACCGACGAGAGCTTGTCGAAGATGTACTTGCCATCCGGCTTCGGGTAGCGGTCCTTGGTGTCGCCGACGAACATCGGCTGCTCGTCGTTGCGCTCCCACTCCATCCGCCCCGGAGGCAGCTTCCCCTTGGTGGCGATGGCCAGGTTGACCATCGGCGCACCCTGGATGAATCCCTTGGAGAACGGCTGGCGCGTGTTTCGCACCTCGTAGAGCTCCTTGCCGATCGTCGACTCCTCGACGGCGGTCTCGTAGGACTCGAGCGACTCTCCCGTCTTCAGCGAGCGATAGATCGCCTCGGCGGCGAGGATGCCGGACTTGATGCAGTGGTGAACGCCCTTGAGCGAGACGGTGTCGACCATGCCGCCGGCGTCCCCCACGAGCAGCGCACCGGGCATCGAGAGCTTCGGCATCGACCAGTAGCCGCCGCCCGGAAGGGCCTTGGCCCCCCAGCCGACGCGCTCGCCGCCCTCCAGGATCCCCTTGACCAGGGGATGGGTCTTGAACAGCTGCAGCAGGTCGTGCGCGGAGGTGGTCGCGTCGCGGTACTCGAGGTCGACGACGAACCCGATCGAGACGAGGTCCTCGCCCGTCTTCTCGTCCTTCATCGGATACAGCCACGTGCCGCCGATCTGGCCGTACTTGGCCGAGAGCTTCAGCGGCCACGGGCCGATGGTGTGGATGATCCGGTCGAGCGGCTTGGGGACCTTCCAGACCTCCTTGACGCCGAGCTCCCACACCTGGGGCTCGCGCCCCTCGGCGAGGTTGAACTCCTTGATCGCCGCGCCGGTGAGGTGGCCCCAGCACCCCTCGCCGAGTACAGTCACCCGCGCCTTGATGTCGGTCCCGGGCTCGAAGTTCCCGAGCGGCTCGCCGTCCTTGCCGCGGCCCTTGTCCCCCGAGCGCACGCCGACGACCTTGCCGTCATCGACGATCAGCTGCGCAGCCGAGGTCTCGGTGAGGATGTAGGCGCCCCCCTCCTCGGCCTGTGCCTGCTGGAAGCGTGCCAGCGCCGAGACGGAGACGACTTCGTTGCCGTGGTTCTTGAACGGCGGCGGCGGGGGGATCCGCAGCTTCGCCTTCCCGCTCGGAAGCATGTAGACGGCTTCCTTGGTCACCTCGCCGAACGCGAAGTGCTCCTTGCGCCAGTCCTCGCGGGACATGTCGGGGAACAGCTCCTGGAGCGGGCCGGGCCGCATCACGGCGCCCGAGAGGTTGTGCCCGCCGCACGTCTTCGCCTTCTCGACCACCGCCACCGGGACCTCTCCCAGCTTCTCCATCAGCTCGGGGTCGTCGCCGAGCAGCTGGAGCAGCCGGTTCGCGCAGGCGAGACCGGCCGTGCCGCCGCCGACGATCGCCACCCCGACCTCGATCAGCTCGTCCTCGGGGTCGAGGCCGTGCTTGATGAATTCGACCGCCGAGTCGACGGGCGGGGGGAATTCGCTGGGTGCGTGCGGTCCGCTTCCGTTGCTCGACGCCATCGTGCCCTAGCCCTTCTTCGCCTTGATCGCCTCGGTCAGCTTGGGCAGGATCTTGTTGAGATCGCCCACGATCCCGAGATCGGAGAACTCGAAGATCGGCGCGTTGGCGTCCTTGTTGATGGCGACGATGTTCTCCGAGGACTGCATGCCGACCTTGTGCTGGATCGCGCCGGAGATGCCCGCCGCCAGGTACAGCTTCGGCGAGACCGTCTTGCCCGTCTGCCCGATCTGAGCGGCGTACGGGTACCACCCGGCATCGACGACGGCGCGCGTCGCCGCCACGGCCGTGTTGCCACCGAAGGCCGCGGCGAGCTCCTCGGCGAGCGAGAAGTTCTCGGCCTTGCCGAGCCCGCGGCCACCGGCCACGAGGATGTCGGCGCCTTCGATGTCGACGTCGGCGCCGCGCTGCTCCCCGCGCTCGACCATCGAGGCCTTGTTCGACCAATCGGAGTACTGAACGTCGACGTCGACGACCTCCGCCGATCCGCCGTCCTTCTGAACCACCTCGAAGGCGTTGATGCGGCCGATGATGATGCCGAGGTCGCCCTGGTACTTGGACACGGAGATCTTGGAGTCCTGGAGGATGGGGCGCTCGGCGACGAGCTTGCCGTCCTCGGCCTTGACGGCGATCACCTCCATCGTCACCCCGGCCTGCCTGCGGGCGGCGAGGCCGGCACCGATCTCGAAGCCGAGCAGTCCGCCGCCGAACAGCGCGTAGGCGTGGCCGTGGTCCTCGATCACCTTGGCCATCACGTCGATGACCGGCTGGGCGAGCCCCTCAGGACCCTTGGCCCGGAACACCTTGGTGGCGCCGTAGGCACCGATCGTCTGGCACAGCTCGTCGGTGAGATCGTCACCGCCGACGACGACGGCGTGGCACTCGCCGCCGATGTCCGCGGCGCGGGCCGCGCCTTCGGAGACGGCGCCGAGCGAGTTCTTGTTGAAGGCGCCCTCGTAGTGGAGGACGTAGGTCAAAACGTCGGCCATGTCTAGATCAGCTTCCTCTCGTCGAGCCAGGCGACGATCTTCTCGACCGTCTCGTTCGTGTCCTCGTCCTCGATGATCTGGCCCGCGGCCTTGGCGGGGGGATCGTGGAAGTCACCGCACTGCACGCGCGAGCCCTCGGCGCCGACGAGCGAGGTGTCGATTCCGGCATCGGAGGCCGAGGACGTCTGCAGCGGCTTCTTCTTGGCGCCCATGATCGCCTTGAGCGACGGATAGCGGGGCTCGTTGATGGCGTCGCCGACCGAGATCACGGCCGGCATCTCCACCTGCACGGTGTCGTAGCCGTACTCGGCCTGGCGCTCGCACTTGAGGCGGGTGGGTGGGCCCGATTCCACGTCCATCTTGATCACCTGGGTCAGCGAGGGCATCTTCAGGTGGTCGGCGACCACGGCGCCGATCGTGTAGCACTCGCCGTCGTCGGACTGCTGGCCGAGCAGCACGAGGTCCGGCGACTCCTGCTCGAGCGCCTTGGCGAGGGCGTAGCCGGTGGCGGCCACATCGGACCCCGCGAGCGCCTCGTCGGTGAGGTGCAGGGAGCGGTCGGCGCCGAGCGACACGGCCTTGTGCAGGGCACGGACGGCCGACTGCGGGCCCATCGTCACGGCGACGATCTCGTCGACCTCGACGGCGCCGCCCTCGCGCAGCTGCATGGCAGCCTCGATCGCGTGGGTGTCGTACGGATTCAGGTTCTTCTCACCCGATCGCTCCATCCGCCCCGTCGAGGGGTTGATCCGCTTCTCGACGGCGGCGTCCGGAACCTCTTTGACCAGGACGCAAATCTTCAACGGTGGCCTCCTCAGGACTCCTTGAACGGCGGGAATACTACCCGATTGACTGGTCAGTCAACGCGGCAAGGTCGGTGTACGCGCGGGACCGATCACATCGCATTGACCTGGCCAGACACACGCGGGGGTTGGCTTTCGCGCGGGGGCTCAGGCGCGGACGGCGCCGCGAATGAAGTCGATGGCCTGCTGGGCCGGCGCCCCCGGCGTGAACACCTCGGCCACCCCCAGCTTCTTGAGCTCCTCGATGTCGTCGGCGGGGATCGTTCCTCCCAGGGTGACGACGACGTCGTCGACTCCCTGCTCGCCCAGCAGCTCCATGATCCGCGGCACGAGCGTCATGTGGGCGCCGGACAGGATCGACAGGCCGACGGCATCCGCGTCCTCCTGGATGACGGTCTCGACGATCTGCTCGGGGGTCTGGTGCAGACCCGTGTAGATGACCTCCATGCCGGCGTCGCGCAGCGCGCGGGCGATGATCTTGGCGCCGCGATCGTGGCCGTCGAGTCCCGGCTTGGCGACGACGACGCGGATCTTCTTTTCGGTGGAGGTGGCCATCGGGACGCCTAGCGGAGCGGGCGAATTGTAGACCGGCGCCGAGGGAGGCGGCGGCGAGGTCGCGAGCGACGTGCGGCCCACCCCGCGACACTCGCCGTGGTCGCCGCGGCGGCAACGAGCCCGGCCAGCGTCTTCAGTCGCCGGCCGAGGTGATCGAAGCGCTCGATCTCCCAGCCACGCTCGCGGGCGAGCTTGAGCAGCGTCTGGTCGGGATTGACGACGACGGGATGGCCGACGAGCTCCAGCATCGGCAGGTCGGACTCGGAGTCCGAGTACGCGTAGGAGGCGCCGAGCTCGATGCCGCGCGCATCGGCGAGCTCGCGGATCGCCATCGCCTTGCCCGTCCGGTAGATGAACCGACCCTCGGGCGTGCCGGTGTAGACGCCGTCGACGACGGTCGAGAACCGTGAGCCGATCGCGCCGTCGAAGGCGAGCACGTGGGCGAGCATCTCCGCCAGCTCCTGGGAGGCCGCGGTGACGATGTACACCGAGCGCCCGGCGTCCTGGTGGGCATAGGCGATCTGGAGCGCCTGCGGCTCGAGCCGCGGGAGGATCCCGGCGAGCACGTCGGCGCCGAGGCGCTCCAGCTCGCGCACCCGCACGCCGGCGAGAGAGGCCGAGATCCGATCGCGCAGCGCGACGGTGTCCTCATCGGTCGAGCCGCGCAGGCGAAAGCGGATGTTCGCCCACGCGTCGGTGAGCAGCTGGCGGCGGGAGATCAGCCCGTGGCGAAAGGCGGCACGGCCGAACTGGAAGGCCGACGAGCCCTCCATGAGCGTGCGGTCGAGGTCGAAGAAGGCGGCGGCGGCTTCGCCGGGGCTTGCGGTTCTCCCGCCTTTCCGTCCGTCGCGGTCTGCGGCTTCCGAGCCCGTGGGCGTTGGGTCAGTTGCCATTCACTTCCACGATCACCGCGTCGCCCTGGCCGCCGCCGGAGCAGATCGCCGCGCAGCCGAGGCCACCGCCGCGACGGCGCAGCTCCAGCACGAGCGACCCCAGGATCCGGGCGCCGGACGCGCCGATCGGGTGCCCGAGCGCGACCGCCCCACCGTTGACGTTGACCTTGGCCTCGTCGATGCCGAGCATCCGCAGCGAGTTCAGCGTCACCGAGGCGAACGCCTCGTTGATCTCCCACACGTCGATCTCCTCGGCGGTCAGTCCGGCCTTGGCGAGCGCCTTCTCGGCCGCGCTGGCCGGGGTGCGGGCGAGGTAGGCGAAGTCGTCGGCCACCTGCGCCTGGGCGACGATCGTCGCCAGCGCCGTGCGGCCGTTTCGCTTGGCCCACTCGTCGCTGGCCAGCACGAGCGCCCCGCCGCCGTCGTTGACGCCGGGCGAGTTCCCGGCCGTGTGCGAACCCTCCTTGCCCACCAGGCCGGGGAGGGCGGCGAGCTTCTCGAGCGAGGTGTCGCGCCGCGGCCCCTCGTCGATCTCGACGGTCGTCTCCCCCTTCTTCGACTTCACGGTCACGGGGACGATCTCCTCCGGCAGGCGCCCCTCGTCGGTGGCCTTGATCGCGAGCTCGTGCGAGCGCAGCGCCCAGCGGTCGAGGTCCGGGCGGGTGAGCTCCAGCTCGTCACCCACCTCCGTCGCCTCGACGAACATCTGCTTGCCCGAGAAGGGGTTGGTGAGCCCGTCGTTGATCATCGCGTCGATCGCCTTGGCGTCGCCCATCCGGAAGCCGAAGCGAGCCCCCTTGAGCATGTAGGGCGCGTTCGACATCGACTCCATCCCGCCCCCCACCCCGACCTCGATGTCGCCGGCGCGGATGGCGGCGTCGAGGATCGCCGCGGCGCGGATCCCCGACGCGCACACCTTGTTGATGGTCTCCGAGGAGACCTCCCTGGGGATGCCCGCCTTGATCTGCGCCTGGCGCGAGGGGATCTGGCCCTGACCGGCCTGCAGCACCTGTCCTATGACGACGTGGTCGACCTGCTCGCCGCCGACCTCGGCGCGCTCGAGCGCGGCCCGGATGGCGGTGGCGCCCAGCTCGGTGGCGTCAAGGCTCGAGAGGCCGCCCCCGAGCTTGCCGATCGGCGTACGGGCGGCGGACAGGATCACGGTTTTGGGCATCGTTGTCTCTCCGGCGGGGAAGTTGGGAGCACTCGGCGATCCGCCCGTCAGGACGGCTCGCGGGGACCCACGATCCTATCTGGAGCCTTTCCGCTGCCGCGCGGCGGGCGCCGATCAGATGGCCTGTGGGAAGGCGAAGTACCGGTGCGGGTCGACGCGCTCGCGCACGGCGCGCAGGCGGGAGAGGTTGGCGCCGTAGTACGCCTTGGCCCAACCGTCGAGTGCCGGATCGATGTAGTTCTGGTAGGCCTGGCCGGAGACATACGGGCGCATCTTCCGCCAGGCGCGATCGATCCAGCCCGCGCTCGCGCCGTCTCCGTAGTACTGGATGCAGAACAGCTGCTCGCGGTGGACGAAGGCGGTGGCGTCGGGGGCGAGCTGTCCCACGGCGCCTCCGTAGGCGTCGCACAGGATCGCACCGGGCGACCCGCTCGCCTCGGCCGCGGCGACGAGCGCCGCGGCGCCCTTGGCGGAGAGCGGGTGCGCCACGTAGTCGGACTTCGCGTTGAAGCTCATGCGCGGGAGGGTTCCGCCCGGCGCGGTCCCGACGGTGTGGCAGGCGGCCGAGCTGCGCCCCTCGCACCCCGCGAGCACCATCTGCAGCGGCAGATAGGCCATCTCGGAGGCGGCGGTCAGCCGCGCGCCGGTGACCGATAGCAGCGGCGCGAGCAGCTGGCGTAGCTGACTCGCCGAGCCGAGGTACTGACCGTCGGTGGTGATCGACGGCTCGCCGCCGGCGTTGAGGTGGAGGATCGAGCCCACGGTGTCGGGCGCGTGAGGCGCCCAGCGCTGCCACGCCTCGACCGCCTCCGCCGCCGAGGACCACGGCCAGGCCACCGAGAAGAAGGCGCCGCTGGCGGGGAGCGGATGGGTGCGGAAGGTGAACTCGGCGACGACGCCGAAGTTCCCGCCGCCGCCACCCCGCAGGGCCCACAGCAGGTCGCTGTCGTGGCGGCGGTCGACGGTGCGCAGAGCCCCGTCGGCGGTGACGACGCGCGCCGACAGCAGATTGTCCGTCGTCAGACCGAAGCGGCGTGCGGCCAGCCCGAAGCCGCCGCCGAGCGTGACGCCGGCGATGCCGACCGACGGGCAGGACCCGCTCGGCAGCATCGCGCCGTGGCGGGAGAGAGCCGAGGCGACGTCGATGAGCTGCGCCCCCGCCCCGATCGTGGCCGTGCGCGCCCGCTTGTCGACCGAGATACCGGCGAGGCGGCGCAGGTCGATGACGACGCCGTCGCGCAGCGTGGAGTAGCCGGCGTAGCTGTGTCCGCCGGAGCGGGCCCGGACGCGGATCCCGTGCCCGGTGGTGAAGCGGATCGCCGCGCGCAGATCGGCGGCGTCGAGCGGGAACGCGACCGCGTGCGGGCGCACGTGATCGAAGCGCTCGTTGAAGACATGAGCCGCGGCGGCGTATCCCGCGGCGCCCGGCCGGAGCACCGGCCCGCGGATCGCCTCGGCGAGCGTCTTCGGCCCGGAGCGGGGCGGCGCCTTCGCGGCGCCGCCGGCCGTGGGGGCGCGCTGCGCTCGGCGCTGCTGCGGGGACCCCGTGCCACAGCCGCCGAGGACCGCGGCGGCGCCGGCACCACTGGCGAGCGCCAGGAACCGCCGCCGGTCCACCGACTCGCTCAGCCCTTCAACCGCCGCTCGAGGATCGTCGTGGCCGCGGAGGCGGGATCGAGCTCACGGGTGACGACCCGGTCGAGCAGCTCCTTCACCGTGTCGTCGTCGGCCATCGCGGCCTCCAGCTCCCGCCGCATGCGGTAGGCGGCAATCGCCACCACCTCGCTGACCAGGTTGCGCCGCCGCCGCTCCGACAGCGTGCCCTCGGCCTCGATGTGCGCCCGGTGCTCGGCGAGCTTCTCGGCGAGCTCCTCCACGCCCCGGCCGCGGACCGCCTCCGTCCTCACGATCGGAACCTGCCATCCCTCGTGGGGCCCGAGGGCGAGGATCCCCTTGATCTCCCGCACCATGGTGTCGGTGAGGGGGTGGTCGGACTTGTTGATCACGATGATGTCGGGAATCTCCATCACCCCGGCCTTGAGCGCCTGGATCGAGTCCCCGGAGCCCGGCATCAGCACGAGCACCACGGTGTCGGCGTGGTCGATGATGTCGACCTCGGCCTGGCCGACGCCGACGGTCTCGAGCAGGACGACGTCGCGTCCCGAGGCGTCCATCAGCAGCGCCGCCTGGAGCGTCGCCTCGCTGAGGCCGCCGAGGGCACCCCGGTTGGCCATCGAGCGGATGAACACACCCGGGTCGAGGAAATGGTCGGTGAGGCGGATGCGGTCGCCGAGCAGGGCACCCTTGGTGAATGGCGAGGAGGGATCGATCGACAGCACCGCGACGGTCTGCTCGTGCTCGCGCTCGTACTTGGTCAGCGCGCTGAGCAGCGTCGACTTCCCGACGCCGGGCGGCCCGGTGAAGCCGATGACGGCGGCGCGGCCCGTGTTCGGGAACACGGTGCGCACGAGCTCCCACCCCTGCGGGTCGTCGTTCTCGACCAGGGTGATCGCCTTGGCGAGCGCACGCTTCTCCCCGGCCAGGAGGCGCTCGGCGAGGGTGCTCGTCTCGGTGTCGGGCACGAGGCGAGCAACTATGTCAGCCGTCGCGTGGTGGCGCGTCCGCGCGTCGGCACGCGCGAAGCGCCGGGCGAGCACCGAGATGGTCACCGGGGAACGTTCCCGCAGGCCGCCGAATACGATTTCGCTCGTGTCCGCCCCGACGGTGAAGAGGCCAGCGGCGCGTCGCGTCGCGCCGAGGACGGTCCGCCACCCCCCCGCGCCACTGCGCGGCGGGCCGCGCGCGTTCTGGCGCTTCGCCGCCGCGCATCACATGCTGCACTGGGGCTACGTCCCGCTGATCGCCCGTTGGGCGTGGTTGAAGCTGCGGTGGCGCGGTCGTCTGCAGACGGACGGGCTGTGCTTCGTGCTCCCGGGGGTGAAGTTCGAGATCGGCCGTGACGCCGTGGTGAGGCTCGGCCGCTGGTCGTGGATCGGGCACGGCTGCAAGATCCGCGCCCACGAGGGCGAGGTCTCGATCGGCGCGAAGACCGTGCTCGGCCAGGAGTGCACGATCTCCGCCTACCAGCACGTGTCGATCGGGCGGGAGTGCATCGTCGCCGACCGGGTGATGCTGATCGACTTCGATCACGGGATGGTTGAGGTGGAGCGCCCGATCCGCAATCAGGGCATCTACATGCGCGACGTCAACGTCGGGCACAACTGCTGGGTCGGCTACGGCGCCTGCATCCTGCGCGGGGTGACGGTGGGCGACAACTGCGTCGTCGGGACCAGCTCCGTGGTGACCAAGGACGTTCCCGACAACGCCATCGTGGGCGGCGTCCCGGCGAAGCTGATCCGGATGCGCGAGGCGCCCGAGACGTTCCGCTGGGGCTGACGCGGCGCCGCCCGATCGATCACTCCCGGCCGAACAGCTCGGGGGCGAGGTTCCGCAGGCGGGGATCGAGCCCGGGCTCGCGCAGCACGTGCTCCAGGCCTTCCCGGTGCCCCGCGGCGCGGCGCTCGGGGTAGTCGCCGGCCCAGTCGCGGTAGGCGACGAAGGCCCAGTCGCTCGCCTGCAGCGCGAGCAGCTCGCGGAGCGCGCGATCGGGTGGGCGCTCGTCGCCGGCGAGGACGCGCAGCTCCGCGCCGCGCATCCGCCAGGCGAACCGGGCCACCCGCGGGGAGCTCCACGTTCGCAGATCGCCGCCCTCCCCCCAGCTGCTGATCCCGAGATCGTCCGGGGCGGACACCGGGGGATCGCGCTCGAGCGCATCGTCGAGCCGCGTGAGCGCGAGGCCCTGGTCCTCCGCCGCCTCCAGGACCGCCGCCAGCCACGTGACCCCCTCGTACCACCACTCGCCGAACAGCTCGGTGTCGAACGCGCAGACGGCGATCCCGCCGGCGGCGAGCCGCTCCCGCGCCCGGCTGACGAAGTCATTCGCGTCCTCTCGCGCCTGCCGGCCGGCCCGGACGGGGTCATATGGCGTTCCGTCGTTGGCCCAGATGCGATGACGGCGCTCGGTGACGCGCGCCCGGGCGCGATAGGCATCGCGCGACGGGTAGCCGCCCCGACCCCACACGAGGTCAATCAGGGCCCGGTCGATCGGCCACAGCACCGGCCCCTCGTGGGTGGCGAGCGGCGTCAGGTGCTGCGGATCGCCGAGTCCGAAGCGGGACGTGAGCTCGACGCACGTCGCCCGCACTCCGGCCTCCTCGAGCGCCTCGTTCAGCCACGGGGCGTGCGCGCACTCGGGGAGCCAGAAGCCCCCGCCCCAGTCGCCGAAGCGCCGGCGGTGCGAGTGGATCCCCGTGTCCAGCTGGAGCTTCAGACCCGCGTCGAGGGCGACGAGGGGCAGCACCGCGTGGGTCGCCGCCGAGGTCCAGCCGGCGTGGGCGCCGAGGGCGGCCAGCAGTCCATCGCCAACCGAGTCCAGCCGCTCGGCCGCGTGGGCATAGGCCCCGGCGGAGTGCTCGAGCGCCGCGATCAGGCCGGGAAGGGCCGTCGCGTCCGGGGTCGGCTCGGACGGTCCGGCCTCACCGCGGGCGAGCGCCTCCCGGTCGAGCTCGTGCGAGGCGGGGCGAACCTCGCGCAGGAAGCGCAGGCAGCGTTCGATCGCTCCCGGGGCCTCGAGCTGATCGCACAGCACCGGCGTGAGCGAGAGCGTCAGCGGTGCCGCGCCGGTGCCGCGCTCGTCCAGCACGTCGAGCAGCGGCAGGTAGCTCGTGGCGATCGCCTCCCACAGCCACTCCTCTCCGAACGGCCACGTGCCGAAGCCCTCCACGTAAGGCATGTGGGTGTGCAGGACGATCGCCAGCTCGCCAGGCGCATCCCGCGAAGTCATGAGATCCGGATCATCCCGGATCTCGATCCGGTTGCGACCGACGGTCAGTGGTGAGGGACCTGGGGGTCCCGGAGATTGGCCCGGACCAGCGCCGCGGCAGCCTCGTGCCGGCGTGCTCCGATTTCCCTCTCCCCCCAGGGGACCTCATGGGTGAGCCCGACGGCGCAGTGGTAGCAGCGCCAGGTGTTCTCGTCGGCCTTGTACCACTCGTGGTCGCCGCAGTCTTCGGAGCCCTTGGGGACACGCGCAGCAAGCAGTTCGGGCAGGTTCTCCCGCAGCGTCGTCCGCCATCTGTACTTGCCCCTCATCCCGAGCACTCTATCGCTCATCCGACGGCTCAACGGGCGACTTCCTTCCCTTGCGTCGCTGGATGTTTCGCAGCCCTCGAGCCTTCGCCTCCCGCTCGACCCGCTTCTTGAACGCCGGCTCGAAACCGCCGCGGCGGTCTAGAACTTCTCGACGAACTCAGCGTCCCCGAACAGCGTGAACGCAGTCTCACGTTGCCGCCCCTTCCGCTTACCCACGCCAGCGAATCTAGTCTCGCGTCAGGACGGCTTGCGGCCTGCGGCTCGATACGTCGATGCCGGGCCGGATCACCGGCAGACGGCGAGGAAGTCCAGCGCCTCGTCGAGGCCGCCGGGCCGGATCGCGAAGTCGCTGACGGCGATGGCCGGCGTGAAGCGGTCGTAGAACAGTTGCGTGATGCCGAGCGCGGCGTGGACGCGGTCCCAGCCCAGCCGCAGGGCGACGGCGTGCGCGCGCAGCTTGCCGGCATGAAAGACCCCGTACAGCTCGACGGAGTCGAATTCCCCCTGGAGCAGGGCGCGGAACTCCTCGGCGCGGTACTCCTTGATGTGCCACGGGTTGGCCGACTTCTCCGCCCCCGGGGGCGCCAGGGTGAGCAGGTTCGGCGTCGAGATGTAGGCCGTGCCGCCCTGACGCAGCAGGGAGCGGAAGTGACGGAGCACGGCCGCGGGGTCCTGGACGTGCTCGATCGTCTGCAGGAAGCTGATCGCGTCGTAGGCGGCCGGCTCGCCGAAGGACTCGACGAGACCCCGCTCGAAGCGGAGGTTCTCCCGCCGGTAGCGCAGGCGCGCGTGCTCGTGGGCCTCGGGGTTGGCGTCGAGCCCGACCACCGAGCCGGCGCTGCGGGCCAGGACGTCGGCGCCGTATCCCTCGCCGGAGGCCATGTCGAGGACGTCGAGCCCACGGGTGCGCTCGGCGATCCACTCGTAGACCACGAGATGCCGCCGGTACCAGTAGTTCTCGGCCGGGACGTCGGGCAGCGTCCGCTCGCCGGTGAGCGCCAGCGGTGGCACTCCGGGGGGCTGATCGAGCTGGAGGTAGGCGTCCGCCGACACGGCAACCAGGGTAATGTGATCGCCGCCATGGAGGCAGTGAGGACAGCGGATGAGATCCGCGACGTGAACACCCGCTACCACGACGTGGCGGCCGAGAGCTACGACTCCAAGTGGGGGATCGACTTCGGCGAGGTCGGCCAGGCCCAGGTGCTCGGCAAGCTGCGCAAGCTGCTCGGCTCCGAGCTCGACCGGGGCTATCCCCGGTCGCTGGAGATCGGAGCCGGCACCGGCTACTTCAGCCTCAACCTCCTGCAGGCGGGGGTGGTGAAGGAGGCCACCTGCACCGACATCTCCCCGGGGATGGTGAGCACGCTGGCCGCCAACGCCCGCCGGCTCGGAGTCGAGGTGCGCGCGGCCCGGGCGGACGCGGAGTCGCTCCCGTTCGCCGACGAGAGCTTCGACCTCGTGCTCGGCCACGCCGTCCTTCACCACCTCCCCGACCTGGAGAAGGCATTCTCGGAATTCCATCGCGTCCTGCGCCCCGGCGGACGGCTCGTGTTCGCCGGTGAGCCGTCACGCTTCGGCGACCGGCTGGCGCGGATCCCCAAGCGCACCGCGAACCGGCTCTCGCCGTTGTGGCGAACCCTCCTGCGCGCCCGCAGCGCCCCGCCGCCCCCGACGGGCGGAGACCACAACGAGCACGACCACGGGCTCGAGTCGGTCGTCGACATCCATGCCTTCGCTCCCGCCGACCTGTCCTCGCTCGCCCGCCGCAGCGGCTTCGACGACGTGCAGGTGCGCGGTGAGGAGCTCGTGGCCAACTGGTTCGGGTGGTTCAACCGCGTGCTCGAGGCGAGCGCCGACCCCGCCGACGTCCCCATGCTCTGGCGCCGGTACGCCTTCCACGGCTATCTCGTCCTGCAGCGCGTCGACGAGCGCGTGCTCGAGCCGCTGCTGCCGCCGGCGCTGTTCTACAACCTGCTCGTCTCAGCCCGGCGCGCGGCGTAGCACTTCTTGGGGCCGTGACCCGCTCATAGAATTCGGAGCCGATGACATCGAGCCCGACCGACGGCTTTCCGCTGTTCCCGCTTGGGATCGTCGCGCTCCCCACCGAGCTCGTGCCGCTGCACATCTTCGAGGAGCGCTACAAGACGATGATCAACCGCTGCCTGGAGGAGGAGCGGGAGTTCGGGATCGTGTGGCTGGCCGACGACGGGCTCCGGGAGATCGGCTGCGCCTGCACCGTCGATCGCGTGCTCGAGCGGCTCGACGACGGGCGGATCAACCTCGTCGCCCGCGGCACCCGCCCGATCCGCGTACTCGAGCGTCAGTCCCACCTGCCCTATCCGGCGGGGATCGTGGAGTACGTGAGCGACGGGGAGGAGGCCCTCGATACTGAGGCCGCCGAAGCCGCCCGCACCGCCTACGCCGATCTCGTGAGGCAGGCCACGGGGCGTGAGACCGACGCGGAGGAGCTGGCTGAGATGTCGGCCTACGGGATGGCGGCGACCGTCGAGTTCGGCCTGGAGGCCAAGCAGGGCCTGCTCGATCTGCGCAGCGAGAACGCGCGCCTGCGCTTCGTCACCAAGCTGTTCCGGGGGGCGATCAAGCGCCTCGACTACGCCGACCGGGCCGAGGCCCGCGCCCGCTCCAACGGCAAGGTCCGCTTCGGCTGAGCGGCGCCGAGACGCGAACCCCCTCGCCCGCCTGACTCACCGCCAGCCGCGAGCATTCGCCCCTGGCGAATTACTCGCCAACGTAATCGCCCCCTGGGCGATTACGCGATCACGCGTTGTAGATGACCATCGCCGCCCCGAAGAGGAGGCAGTAGATCCCGAACGGGATCAGGTTCCCGCGCCGGAAGTAGCGCGTCAGGAAATGGACGGTGATGACGGCGACGATCGCCGCCACGACGGCGGCGAGCAGTGCCTGGCCCCGGATTCCGTCGCCGTTGCGGCCGAGCAGGTCGCCGATCTTGAAGATGCCGGCGGCGAGGATGATCGGGGTGGCGAGCAGGAACCCGAAGCGCCCGGCGTCGGCGTTGTCGAGCCCGCGCCCGAGCCCGGCCGCCATCACCATGCCGTCGCGGCTGATGCCGGCGATCAGCGCCGCGCTCTGCGCCAGCCCGATGACGCCTGCCTCCTTGTACTCCAGCGTGTCGAGCTCCCGCGCACCGTCCGGCTTGGTGCCCTCGCGGCGCGCCAGGGCGCGGACCTCGGCGCGTCGGCGCAGGCGCTCCGCCCCGAGGAGGATGAGCCCGTTGACGACGAGGAAGATGGCGGCGACCTCCGGCTTCGCGGTCGCCACCCGAGCCGTGTGCTCCAGAACGATCCCGAGGATCCCCGTGGGGATGCTGGCCGCGATGATCAGCCACGCGAGCCGCTCGGTCGGCGTCTCGATCCGCCGCTTGCGCACCGTGGCGAAGAACGCCTTGACCAGGGCGACCCAGTCACGCCAGAAGTAGATCAGCAGGCCGATCGCGCTGCCGACGTGGAGCATCACGATGAACGCCAGCCACGGCGACTCGGTCTGCGACTGCCAGGCGACGATGTTGTTCCACCCGAACAGGTGAGGGAACAGCACGGTGTGGCCGAGGCTGGAGATCGGGAACAGCTCGGCGACTCCCTGAAGGAGGCCGAGGATGATCGACTGGTAGGTGGCGATGTGGGCGGCGAGGACGCTCATGCGGCGTGCAACAGTAGCTGCGATCCTCAAGCGAGGCCCGCGTGCAGGGTGAGGGGTTTCTCACCCGGCGAGGCCGCAGACCTGCTGCGCCGTCTCGGTGGCGAACAGCTCGGCCTGGGCCAGCGGCCGGCGCGTGCGGGCGGCGATGTCAGGGAACCGGATCGTCCCCTGCTCCATGCGGATCGTGTAGTACGCGACGCTCCCGGCGACGGTCGGCAGGCGGAGGTGGGCGGAGGCGTCGTTGCCGAGGTTGTCGCTCAGGTCGCGGGCCTGGATGAGGCGGGCGTCGGAGATCGTCCGCGCCCGCCCGCCGTTGCAGCGGATCGTTCCGCCGCTGTTGACGAGCAGCGTGAGCCGCGGGCCCTGGCCGGTCCGCGTGAGCAGGAAGAGGTCGGGTTCCTGGACGTCCAGCCCGCACGCCCCGAGGGCCAGCGCGAGAGCGAGGATCACGGCCGAGACCAGAGCGCGGCGCGGCCTCACTCCACCACCACCGCGGCGCCCCCCCGGCGCGGGTCCCCGCCACCCCAGAAGCGCCCGTCGCCGTCTCGCTGCGCGGTCTGCGCGCCACCGAAGAACAGGTTGCGGGCGCGGAACGGGACGACCTTCCGCCCGCCGGCGCGCAGCGCAGTGACGTCGATGCCCGGCTCGGAGTAGACGACGCCGTTCTCGTAGTGCAGCCGCGGGGCCATCACGGCCTCCGGGGCCGGCAGCCCGTCGTCGAGCACACGGACGATCGTCTGCAGGATCGCGGAGCGGATCCGGTTGGAGCCGGCGCTGCCGAGGGCGAGCTCGGCGTCGCCGTCGCGCAGCAACACGGTCGGGGCCATCATGCTCGGCAGCCGCCGGCCGGGGGGATGGCGGTGGAAGCCGAGGGGGTTCAAGTCCTGCTCGCCGAGCATGTTGTTGAGGTGGACGCCGGTGCCGGGGACGATCACCCCGGAGCACGATCCCGCCGAGCAGGTCACCGAGCAGGCCCATCCCGCGGCGTCGATCACCGCGATGTGGGTCGTCGAGCCCAGGCCGGACGGCCGTCCGGCCAGAAAGCGTCTCACGAATCCCGGCTCGGCGAGCCCCTCCAGGAACTCGGGCGTCCGGGCGTCCTGCGCGCGCTTCATCACCGCCACGATGCGAGCCGCGTCCGGGGGAGCCGGATCCTCATCCAGCAGCGAAAGCGCCCACGCGATGAGGATTCCGCCGGCCGACGGCGGGGGGTTGGTGAGCACGTCACGGCCGCGGTAGCGGACGCGGACGGGGTCGCGGTCGATCACTCGGTAGGCGGCCAGGTCCTCCTCGGTGAGCCGGCCGCCCCGCGCCGTGACCCACGCGGCGATCGCGGCGGCGATATCCCCCCGGTAGAACGGCTCGGCGCCCTCCCGCCCGAGCCGCTCGAGCGCGTCGGCCAGCTCGGGCTGGCGGATGCGCTCCCCCGCCCCCAGCACGCGGCCGTGCGGCGCGAACAACGCGGCTGACTCCGGCGTCGAGGTGACGATCCCGGACAGGATCTCCATCAGGTACGCCTGCTCGGGGGTGAGGACGACCCCCTCGCGGGCGAGTGCGGCCGCGGGCGCTGCCAGGGCGGCGAGCGGCATCGTCCCGAACCGCTCCGCCGCGGCGCACACTCCGGCCGGCACCCCGTAGCCGCCCACGGAGGCCACCCCGATGTTGAACTCCTGAACCGCGTCGCCGAACGACACGGCCACCGGCAGCAGCTCCGCGAGCGCCGCGCCCGGAGCCGTGCGCCCGGGTGCCTCGACGAAGAAATCGAGCAGCACGGGCGGTGCCCCGGGCGGCGCCACGAGCATGTAACCGCCGGCGCCGAGACCGGTGAGCAGTGGCTCGCACGCGAACGACGCGAGCATCGCGCCGAGCGCGGCATCGACGGCGTTTCCCCCGGACCGCAGGGCGGCGGCGCCCGCCTCCGCGCTCAGGGGGTGACCGGCCGCGACGACACCGCGCTGGCCACTGGGCGCGCCCGCGAACTCGCCCTCACGGCGAGGCCGCGGTGCCGGCGACGCCGGCACCGGCGCTAGCGGCGGGGGATGAACTCGGGAACGTCGAGGTCGATGGCGGACTCGCGCCGGCGCACGCGGCTGACCCGCGGCTCGCCGAACGGCTCGCGGATCGCCTCCCGTGGCCTCGACTCGGCGCGGCGCTCCGACTGCGGAGCGCTCTCCGTCCGCCGGGGGCGGGGACCGCCGTAGCCGGTGGCGACGACGGTGATCCACACCTGATCCTCGAGCCGCTCGTCGACCATCGCGCCGAAGATGATGTTGGCGTCAGGGTGAGCCGCCTCGGCCACCGCCTTGGCCGCCTCGTTGACCTCCCAGAGGGAGATGTCCCGGCCGCCGGTGATCGACAGCAGGATCGAGTGCGCGCCCTCCATGCTCGTCTCGAGCAGCGGTGAGGCGACGGCCTGCTCGGCTGCCTCGACGGCACGGCGGTCCCCCATGCCCATGCCGATGCCGAGCAGCGCGTTGCCGGCGTTCGACATGATCGTGCGGACGTCGGCGAAGTCGAGGTTGATCAGGCCGGGAAGCGTGACCAGGTCGGAGATGCCCTGAACACCCTGGCGCAGCACGTCGTCGGCGACGCGGAACGCCTCCACCATCGACGTGTTGCGATCGAGCACGGTGAGCAGGCGGTTGTTCGGCACGACGATGAGCGTGTCGACCTCCTGCGCGAGCGCCTCGATCCCGATCTCGGCCTGGTCGCGCCGCCGCGACCCCTCGAACTGGAACGGCCGCGTGACGATCCCCACGGTGAGGGCTCCGAGCTCGCGCGCGATCTGGGCCACCACGGGTGCCGCGCCCGTCCCCGTCCCGCCACCGGCTCCGGCGGCGATGAACACCATGTCGGAGCCGCGCAGCATCGCCTTGATGCGGTCGTACTCCTCCTTGGCGGCGGCGCGGCCGAGCTCCGGGTTCGAGCCCGAGCCGAGGCCGCGGGTGATCCCGTCGCCGATGTGAAGGGTCATCGGCGCGGCGGACTGCTGCAGCGACTGCAGGTCGGTGTTGATCGCGATGAACTCGACGCCCTCGATCTCCGCCTCGATCATCCGGTTGACCGCGTTGACGCCGGCGCCGCCGACGCCGACGACGCGGAGCACCGGCGTGCCGACCGGGCGCGGCGGGGCGAAGGTCTCCGCCATGCGCTCGGCACGGGCGTAGACGTCCACCTCCGGGGCGGCCGGGCTCGTCTCGGCCGGCTGCGCGCGGGGACGCTCCATGAAGTTCTCCGGGATGTCCGCCGAGAACACCTGGCGCAGACGCTCCTGGGGCGAGGGGACGCTCGCCGCGCCGGGCAGCTCGTCGGCCTCGCTCGCCGCCGCGCTCGCGGCGGGATCGAATTCGGGCGGTGCCTCCGGCTCGGGCGCGGGCAGCGCCGGCTGCCCCTCGGTGTCCTCGCTCGTCTTGCGGAACAGCGCGGCCAGCGGGCCCTCCCGCATGCTCGCGCGCTTAGCGTTTGGCATTGGACAGGACCTCTCTCGCAAGCTGCCGGTAGGCGTGTGCGGCCAGACCGTCAGGATCGTATTTGAGCACCGACATACCCTTCACGGGCGCCTCGGCGAAGCGGACCGTCTTGCGGATCCGTGAGGCGAATACCCGATCGCCGAAATTCTCCTCCAGAAGCTCGATCGCCTCCTTGGCGTGGAGCGTACGGGAATCGACGAGCGTGGGCAGGATGCCCTCGATGTCGACGTTCGGGTTGAGGTTCTCGCGGATCATCGCCAGCGTGTTCTGAAGCTGGATCAGCCCACGCATCGACAGATACTCGCACTGGACGGGGACGATCACCTTGTGAGCCGCCGTGAGGGCGTTGATCGTGAGCAGCCCGAGGCTCGGCGGCGTGTCGATGCAGACGAAGTCGTAGTCCTCGGCGATCGCCCTCAGCGCCTTCTCCAGCGAGCGCTCCCGGCCGATCATCGTCGACATGGCGATCTCTGCGCCGGCGAGGTCGATCGACGCGCAGGCGATGTCGATCTCCCGCTGGACGATCACCTCGCGGATCGGAACGTGATGCACGAGCACGTCGTACATCGACTTCTCAAGCGTGTCGGGATCGATGCCCTGGGACATGGTCAGGTTGCCCTGGGGATCCATGTCGCAGCACAGCACACGGTGTCCTTCCTCGGCGAGGGCGACCGCTAGGTTGAGCGTGGTCGTGGTCTTGGCGACGCCGCCCTTCTGGTTGGCGAACGCGATCACCTTGGCGGTGGCCGTCACGGGTGGCTCCGGTGTGTCGGGGAACACATACGCGGGGACTATTCGTACGCGGCGGCCGGATTCCTGCGCGGATCGGCCGAGACGAGCCGCTATTTTCCGCCGTCGTGCCCGATCTGCTCGACCATCGACTGCTGTTCGTCACGGGGAAGGGCGGCGTCGGCAAGTCGACCCTGGCCACCGCGATCGGAATGGCGGCGGCGCGGCGCGGCCTGCGGACGATCATCGCCGAGCTTTCGAGCCAGCGCCGGGTGGCGCGGCCGTTCGCCGGTGAGAGCGCCCGGGCCGGCCACGCCGACGTGTTCGAGGAGGTCGAGCTCGTGCCGGGGCTGTTCGCGATCTCGATCGACCCGCAGCACGCGATGGAGGAGTACCTGCGGGTCAAGGCCGGCACGCTCGGCTCGGCCCTGGGATCGAGTCGCCTGTTCGGCGTGTTCGCGATGGCGACGCCCGGGATGCGGGAGCTGCTCAGCATCGGCAAGGTGTGGGAGCTCGCCCAGCTGCGCCGGCGCACGCGCGACGCCGCGCCCTACGACCTCGTCGTCGTCGACGCGCCCGCCAGCGGCCACGGAGTGGGGATCCTCCGCACTCCGCTCACGTTCGCCGAGATCGCGCGGGTGGGTCCGATCGCCAGCCAGGCTCAGGCGATCGCCGCGACCCTCGCCGATCCCCGGCTCACGGCGATCGTCGCCGTCTGCACCCCTGAGGAGATGCCGGTCAACGAGACGCTCGAGATGACCGAGCAGCTCCATGCCGACGGCCTCGGCCTCGACCTGGTGGTGGCCAACGCCGTGTACCCCGATCGCTTCGACGCCGGCGAGGCCGAGCAGCTCGCCCTCGCCGGGGGCGACCTCGTGAGCGCACCCGCGCGGGGGGCCGTCCGTGCCGCCCTCTCCGAGCACGCCCGGGCTCGGGTCCAGCGCGAGCAGCTCGATCGCCTCCACGCCGAACTCCCGGCGCCCGTCATCGAGCTGCCTTACCTGTTCTGCGACGAGCTCGGCCGCGGCGAGCTCGAGGACCTCGCCGACGCGCTCGAGGCCGGGCTCGACGTCGGCCAGGAGGCGGCGTGAGCATCGCCGAGCTGCTCGCCGGCAAGCGCGTGTGCGTGTGCGGCGGATCGGGCGGTGTCGGCAAGACGACGACGTCGGCGGCGATCGCCCTCGGCATGGCCGCCGAGGGTGCGCGCGTGGCCGTGGTGACGATCGACCCCGCCCGGCGGCTGGCCAACGCGCTCGGGCTGGAGGAACTCGGGAACGAGCCACGGCGGGTGGCGCCGAAGCGCCTGCGCAGCGCCGGCCGCCCGATCACCGGCGAGCTGTGGGCGATGATGCTCGACCCGAAGCGGACGTTCGACGAGCTGATCGAACGCGTGGCCCCGGATCCCGGCCGGGCCGAGGAGATCAAGGCGAACCGGATCTATCGGGAGCTCTCCACCGCGGTGTCGGGCTCGCAGGAGTTCACGGCGATCGCCAAGCTCTACGACCTGCAGCGCGACGGCGACTTCGACCTGCTCGTGCTCGACACGCCACCGTCGCGCAACGCGCTCGACTTCCTCGACGCCCCAGGGCGCCTCACCTCGTTCCTGGAGGGCCGCGCGGTGCGCACGTTCATTCGCCCCACCGGCCTGGGGATGCGCGTGCTCGGGCGCGGCGCCTCGCCGCTGTTCTCCGTCCTGCGGCGAATCACCGGGATCGACCTGCTCGCCGACCTGTCGACGTTCTTCGGCCTGCTCGGCGACATGACGAAGGACTTCAGCCTGCGCGCGGCGGCCGTCGAGGAGATGCTGCGGGCCGACACGACGGCGTTCCTCGTCGTCACCTCCGCCCAGGACGATGCGGTCGACGAGGCGATCTGGTTTCACCGCACGCTCGGCGAGAGCGGGCTGCCGTTCGCCGGTGTTGTGGTCAACCGCGTCCATCACGACCTGTCGGGTGCCGGCGAGCTCGACGAGCTGGCCCTGCCGCTGGCCGAGGCGCTGGGGGAGCCGCTCAGCTCACGCGTGCTCGCCAACCTCCACGACTACCACGTGCTCGCGCGCCGCGACGCCCGCAACGTCGCCCGGTTGCGGCGGGCGATCCGCGGCCGGCCCCTCCTCCAGGTGCCGCAGTTCGACGACGACGTCCACGACGTCGCCGGCCTGCTGCTGGTCGAGCGCTACCTGTTCGCCTCCGCCCCCGAGCGCGAGCGGATGCTCGCCGAGGTGGTCTCCTGAGGCTCAGGCAGCCTCGCCGCCGGCGGCGCCGACGCGGGGACCTTCCGCATCGCGCCAGCTCGGCCAGGCGAGCAGGAGGTCCGGCCAGGCTTCCGGGGCGACCGGTTCGTGCGCGGCGCTCAGCAGCGCCAACCGGTGCTCGTGGAGCAGTTCCCACACGGCCCGCTCGGCGAGGGTCAGCTGCTCGCTCACCCGGGTCCCGGGGTGCCGGATCGCCGCCAGCGCGACGAGCTCGGCCAGGGTGCGCGACTCGAGCGCGCATGCGCCCTCGACGGCGAGCTTGAACTCGGCCAGCGTGCCTGACGCCGCCGGCGCGGGAGCGGGCGAGCGGAGCACGTCCTCGGTGACGTCGCTGCCGGCGCGCTCGGCGTTCTGCCAGCCACGGCCGAGGCCGATCTGCTCGGGCGCGAGCTCGGGGCCGCGAAGCACCCTCAGCTTGGCGCGGCCCGGCTCGTACTGATGCTCGTCGAGCTCGACCGGACCCCCGGCCAGCCAGGGCTCGAGAAAGCGCACCCTGAGCTGATCGGCGGTGAGGTTGAACGCCCGGCCCTGATGCAGGCGCTGGCGCAGCTCGACATGGAAGCGCTCGGGCATCGTCACGTGCTCCGCCGGCGGTCAGTTGAGACGGCCGCGAGCCACCGCCACGCACGCCTCGCAGCGCGGCCATGGCGGGTTCCACGGATAGCCGCTGACGTCGCGCCCGCACAGCGAGGTGTCGGGATCGTCCTCGTTGACGAGGTGGCAGAGCTCCTCGAAGCCGTCCTCACTGAACCCCGGCACGTTCCGGCACGCCGGATCGATGTTGGGGGTCCGGGTTCGCTCGGAGCCGCGTGTGGCCATGTCCGCTGGAGGATAAACGGCCCTCGGCCCCCGGTCCTGGCGGCGGGCACGCCCTCCGGGCACCGCGAGACCTCGCTGGGCGAGACCTCGCAATGCCCCGAAGGACACGATCGCGCTCCCCCTGAACTTCTCAGGGCCCCAGGACTTACGTTGTCGTGCCTGGTGGCAGGACACTCCCGGCCCCCGAGGGGACCGAGTAGGGAGCGGTCGCGCCGTCAAGGATAGAGCGAGCGGTCGGCGTCCGCCTCAGGCGACCTCGGCGAGGAGCAGCTCGTCGGCGACGTTGCACAGGTCGTGGTCGAGGTGGCCGCACAGGACATCGCGCAGGAGCGCCCGCAGGTGCTCGGCCACCTCCTCCACCAGCCGGTCGGCGGTGAGGGGCGCCGCGTCGGCCGGGGCCAGGCCCTGGATCACGGCCCGCTCGAGCGAGATCGCGTGGGCGAGCCGCTCGGCGAGTGCCGCGCGCCCCTCGGCCGTCGCACAGAGGACCGCCAGCCGCTGCGCCAGGCGCCCGCTGCTCGGACCCTCCGGCTCGAGCAGCGCCCGCAACGCGAGCAGGTGATCGGTGAACCCCTCGAACGGCGCCAGGCGCTCGCAGCCCAGCTCGTAGCGCCTCAGCGCCCAGGCCACCTCCCCGGTGCTCGGGATGCGGCGAGCGATGAGGTTGCAGAAGGCGCGCAGCTCGTCCTCCTGGGCGGCCGGAATGAGGGTGAGAAGGGAGCCGCCCCCGCCCCGCGCGCTGCGACCGCCGGAGCCGAACGGGACCGCGTGCCATGCGCCGCCGTCGTTGCGGCTCCACATCATCGGACCGACCGAATAGGCGCCGCGCTCGAACAGCCGCAGCGCCGTGAGGACGCGCTGGAACCGGCTGCGCGCCTGTGGCAGCGGCGGCCGCTCGCCCCGCTCCCGCGTCGTCGTGAGGACGAGCAGGACGCGTGGTTCCTGCGCCCGCGGGGCATCGTCCGATACGGGGGGAAAGCCCCACACCGCCTCCGGCGGAGCGTCGGGCAGCTCCGTCCCGTTGACGAGGGAGAGCCCGTCGCCGAGCGCGAACTCGCTGCTCGCGGCGTCGAGCGCGATGCCGAGCAGCGGCGCGATCACCGTGGAGACGGAGCGCCCCTCGTAGAGCGTGCGCTCGAGCTCGGCGTAGGCGGCATCGAAGCGGCCGTCGTCGAGGCCGAACTCGCTGCGCTCCTCGAACACGCGGGCGAGCAGGCACCGCAGCACGGCGTCCGCACGCGCTTTCTCGGTGTCGGGGACGTCGAGCTCGCCCCGCAGGCGCAGGTAGCTCTCCGTGCCCTCGATGCCGGCGAGTGCGCGCGTGGCGGCGGCGTAGCTCGGCAGCGCCGCGAGCAGACCGAGTCGCTCGCGGATGAACGAGCCCGTCAGCGGCCGGTAGCAGTAGAGCGGGGCGCGGCCGCGTCCGGCGTCGCTCTCGATGATCTCGAACGGGACCTCGGCTCCGGTTTGGGTCTCGTGGGTGAGCTGGAGCGCGGAATCCGCGGTGAACTCGCGCAGGATGGCGTGAAGGGTCGGGTTGCGCATCGCCCCGAGATGGTTCTCCCTCGACCGCGCCGATCCTCCCCAGGAGCGACTTCAGCCGCCGCGCTCGATCGCCGCCACGTGCTCGACGTTGGCGGCGTCGGCGGCGTCCTGGCTCGGCTCGGCCCCGAACCAGGCGTCGAGGATCTCCTCGAGCTCGGCGGGCGCTGTCGTGCGCAGGCTGAGGGCCAGGACGTTGGCGTCGTTCCACCGCCGGGCGCCGTCGGCCGTCGGCGCATCGGCGCAGAGCGCGGCCCGGATCCCCGGCACCTTGTTGGCGGCGATCGACGCGCCGGTTCCCGTCCAGCAGGCGACGATCGCCTGCTCGGCCCGTCCGTCGGCGACGTCGCGCGCGGCGGCTTCACTCGCCCATGCCCAGTCCGCTCGCTCCGCCTCGGCCAGCGCGCCGTGGAGGATCGCGGTGTGGCCGCGCCGGGTCAGCGCGGCGGCGATCTCGGCGGCGACCCCGGTCAGCTCATCGGCGGCGACGGCGATCCGCATCGACCCGGCGGATGCCGGTCAGACGAGTGCGGCAGCGGGAGTGCGCTGCACGGCCGCGGCGTCGTCGGCGTCCGGCGCGCAGGCGTCGTCATCCGCGCTCGTACCGGTCAGCCAGCGCAGACCGTAGGTGCGCATGTCCTCGATCAGCGGCACGAGCGCTCGGCCCTTCTCGGTCAGCGCGTACTCGACCCGCGGCGGAACCTCGGGGAACGTGCGACGGGCGACGATCCCCTCCTCCTCCAGGGCGCGCAGGCGCAAGGACAGCGTGCGCGGGCTGATGCCCTGCAGCGAACGCTCCAGCTCGCAGAAGCGCGAGCGACCTTCGGCGAGATCCCGGATCACCAACAGGGTCCACTTTCCGCACACCACCTCGGCGGTGCGACAGACCGGACAGACGTCGTTGGCGGCGAGCTCAGGCATGCGCACGTCCGATTCTAGCGCAACGCTTCACGAACTGAAGTAACTGGCGGAGGCGATCAGGCGGCCATGCCCGGCGGGGGAGCCGAGCTGCGCGCCCCGGCGCCGACCGCGGGAAGCGGCGCGCGGGGAGCCGCCTGACGCGCCGGAGCGTCCGGGTCATCCTCACGGGTGAGGAGGTCCTCCATGGAGGTGGACGTGCGGCCGTCGGCGGCGATCAGCAGCTTGAAGTCGTGGGGGCTCGTCGCCACGCGCATCGCGTCGTCCATCGCCACCCGGCCTGCCTGCACATGGCGGAGCAGCGCCTGGTCGAAGGTCTGCATGCCGTAGTACTCGCCCTCGGCGATGACCTCACGCAGCCGGTCGGTCTGGTCGGGGTCCATGATCATGTCGCGCGCTCGGCCCGTCATGCGGAGGATCTCGCACACGCAGACCCGGCCGTCACGGTCCGGCGTGGGCACCAGCCGCTGGGAGACGACCCCCTTGAGCGTTCCCGCGAGCATCGCGCGCGCCTGGCTCTGCTCGTGGGGCGGGAAGAAGTCGATGATCCGGTTGATGCTCTCGGCGGCGTCGAGGGTGTGGACGGTGGAGAGCACGAGGTGGCCGGTCTCGGCCGCCGACAGCGCGGTGCGCACGGTCTCCTCGTCGCGCATCTCGCCGATCAGGATCACATCGGGGTCCTGGCGCAGGACCCGGCGCATGGCGCGGTTGAACGAGTTCGTGTCCATCCCGACCTCGCGCTGGTTGATGATCGACCGCCGGTCGGAGTGGAGGTACTCGATCGGGTCCTCGATCGTCACGATGTGCCGCGCCTTGGACCCGTTGATCTGGTCGATGATGGCCGCCAGCGTCGTCGACTTGCCCGAGCCGGTGGTCCCGGTCAGGAGGATCAGCCCGCGCTCCTCCTCGGCGAGCTCGCGAATCACCGGCGGGAGCCCGAGCTCATCGACCGTGCGCACGGCGAACGGGATCACGCGGGCGGCGATCGACACCGTGCCGCGCTGCTGAAAGGCGTTGACGCGGAAGCGGGCGAGGCCCGACACCGAGTAGGCGAAGTCGACCTCGTGCTCGCGCTCGAACTCGGCGAGCTTCTCCGGGTCGGTGAGCATCTCGTGCAGGACGCGCGAGGTGTCCTCGGGATGCAACGGCTCGTACTCCTCCATCGGACCAAGGCCGCCGTGCACGCGCGCCTGCGGCCGCGCCCCCACCTTCAGGTGCAGGTCAGACCCCTCGTTGCGCACGAGCAGGCCCAGCGCCTCATCAAGATCGAACACAACCGAAGCATCGGCCGACCGCCTTCCGACCTTGAGCCACCGAGCGAACCCACGGACAGCTTCAGAGCGAGCGAAGCGAAGCTCGCTGTCAGTGCCGAGGGCGCGCGGTCTCAGATCGCAGCCACGTGCGGACGGCGGGCCGCGCCGTCCGGGGTGGGATGCTCGCGTGCGGCATCCCAACCGGACGATGCGGTCCCGGCGTCAGCCGGAGATGCCTAGGCGACGTCGCGCAGCTTCTGCGCCTCAGCCAGCGACTGAAGCTTCTTGAGCGACTGATTCTCGATCTGGCGGATCCGCTCGCGCGTGACGTTGAACGTCCGGCCGACCTCGTCCAGCGTGCGCGGGTGCTCGCCGCCCAGGCCGTAGCGGAGCTCGAGGACGCGGCGCTCGCGGTAGGAGAGGTTCTCCAGCGCCTCGCGCAGCGCCTCCTTGGTGAGGATCTCGGCCGCGCGCTCGTACGGGGACTCGGCGCGCTCGTCGGCGATGAACTGTCCGAATTCGGACTCCTCCTCGTCGCCGACCGGCTTCTCGAGCGACACCGGAGCCTGCGCCGAGCGCTTGATCGACTCGACCTCCTCGGGCTCGATGCCGGTGACCTCGGCGATCTCCTCGGCCGTCGGCTCGCGTCCGAGCTCGGTGACGAGCTTGCGCTCGGCCCGCCCGATCTTGTTGAGCTTCTCGACGACGTGCACGGGGATCCGGATCGTCCGTGCCTTGTCGGCGAGCGCGCGAGCGATCGCCTGGCGGATCCACCAGGTCGCGTACGTGGAGAACTTGAAGCCCTTGCGATAGTCGAACTTCTCCGCCGCGCGGACGAGACCCAGCGTCCCTTCCTGGATCAGGTCCAGGAACGGAAGGCCCTGGTTGCGGTAGTTCTTGGCGATCGAGACGACGAGCCGGAGGTTGGACTCGACCATCTTCTGCTTGGCGTCGAGATCGCCGCGCTCGATCCGCTTGGCGAGATCGACCTCCTCCTGCGCCGTCAGCAGGCGGACCTTGCCGATGTCCTTCAGGAACAGCTGAAGGGAGTCGGTGGTCATGTCCGGCTTCAGATCCAGCGCCGTCTTCGCCTTGCGGCGACCGCGCTTGTCCGGCGCCCGCTCCACCTCGGTGGCGGTCTGCGCGGGATCGACCTCCTCGACGAGCTCGATCTCGGCGCGCTCGAGGAATCCGTGCAGCTCCTCGACATCGGTCTCATCGAGATCGAGCTCGGCGACCGCGCTCGCGATGTCCGCGAAGGTGAGCACGCCGAGCTGCTGGCCGCGGGTGACCAGTCCCTTGATCTCTTCGAGTTCCTGCAGTTCCGCTACTGACATCTGATTCCGTTTCCGTCGTCTCTGCCGACGTCACGAGGGCCGCCGGAGCTGATGGATGACCGAGAGCGAGCGCGCGACAGACGCGCATCAGCTACTCAAACATTCGATTGTAAAACGTTGCTGAGCGAACTCTTCCGACGGGTGGCGTCCGCGAACGCCGGATGCCGCGCAATGCGCAGCTCCACCGCACGAGCGGTGATGTTCCTATCTATACGTACAACGACGCCGGCCGTTTCAGCTTGCGCCGAATTTTGCTCGGATGCCGCCCTGAGTCCTATCGACAGCTGCCCGGCGATCCTTCAGCGAGAACACCCCGCTGGACGGGAATCGAGCGGTGCGCGATGATGAGCGGGATGACCGAGCGCACACCCTCCGAGGTTCTCGGCGCGCTCCCGCGTACCCGTCCGCAGCTCCGCAGCGCCAAGCGCCCTGCCCGGGCGACGGCCGGCGGGGCCGATCCCGCCGCCGCGACGGCGAACGGCCAGGCGTCGGCCACGGACGCGAAGGCCGCCCCCGCCACGGAGGCCACGCCCGCCGCCAAGCGCGCACCGGCCGCCAAGCGCACACCGGCCGCCAAGCGCACACCGGCCGCCAAGCGCACACCGGCCGCCAAGCGCACACCCGTCGCGAAGGGCACCGGCGCCGCGAAGGGCACCGGCGCCGCGAAGGGCACCGGCGCCGCGAAGGGCACCGGCGCCGTGAAGGGCACATCCACCGGCAACGCCACCGCCACCGCCGCCGGCGCCCCCCGGCTCCCCAAGGCGTCCCCACGCTCCCCAGGCCCGTCGCGCGCGGCCACCCAACCGGCACGCCCGCCGGCGAGCGAGCGCGGCGCCCTCCTCGGCACCGCCGTCCAGGCCGCCGCCGAGCTGGCCGAGATCGGCCTCTCGGCGAGCGCTCGCGCACTGCGTGCCGCGGTCTCGCGCCTGCCGCGGCCCTGACGACCTGACGCCGCTCGCCGCGGTGTGCATATACTCCCGGCGCCTTCCACGCCGAACGGCGCGTCGTCAGCGGCGCACCGACGGGGGACCCAATTGCGGACCGCTTGGTCCGCGGGGGCGAATCGGCTCGATCGAGAGCCGTAGCGCGACAGCGCGAGCCCGTCAGCTCACCTCGTAGGCCTCACGGAAGGAGCGATACCGAAGCCCACCGTGATCGACCGCGTAAGGATTCACCACGCCCTGCTGCTCGCCATCCTCGGCGCGCTCCTGCTCTGCGCCCCGGCGATGGCCTCCTCTGGTGGCGCCGGCCTCGATCCGAGCGGGCAGAGTGGAACCTCGGGCCCGACCACGCCGACGAGCGGGTCCGTCGGCAACGGCGAGGCCACGGTGAGCGCAGCGGGGAGCGGGATCAGCTTCTCCACGACGGCTTCGGCGCTGCTGCACGGCGGACTCACCTTCAGGGGCAGCGTGCCGTCCTCCGATTCCGGCGACACGGTGGAGATCGAGCGGCTCGGCCATCAGACGAACTGGTCGTGGGAGCCCACGACGCACAGCACGGTGGCCGGGAACGGCAGCTTCAGCGCCACCTGGCTGACCAACCACATCGGGCAGTTCTCCATCCGCGTCGTCGTCGAGGCCGGAGACGCTCAGGCCGCGGCGGCCTCCCCGGCCCTCTCGGTCGTCGTCTACCGCCCCTCGGTCGCCACCTGGTACGGCCCCGGCTTCTTCGGCAAGCGGACCGCCTGCGGGGTCCGGCTCACCCGCCACACCCTCGGCGTGGCCAACCCCACGCTGCGGTGCGGCACCAAGGTCGCCCTGCTCTATCACGGGCGCACCCTCACGGTCCCGGTGATCGATCGCGGTCCCTACGCCAACGGCGCGGACTGGGATCTCACCGAGGCGACGAGCCAGGCCCTCGGAATGACCGGCACGACCACGATCGGTGCCGCTTCCCTCCCCCGCGCTCCCGGCGCCTGACGTCCGCCGCCGCATCGGGCCGCCGGCGGCCGGACGGCACGCCCGCGGACGGCGCACCCCGCCCGGCGCGGCCACGCCCGGCGTCAGGACGCCTGCGGGCCGGTGCCGCGGGAGTGCGGATCGCGACGGTGTCGGTCTGGGGGCAGCACGGAGATGCCCGAGGCGGCCGCGGCGAACCGGGCCTCCTCGGCAGCCGCGATGAGCGTGTCCGCGTCTTCGCCGTCCTCCCCCAGCACGGCCACCCCGACGGAGACGCTCACCGAGCCGCCGGCCGCGGCCACATCGACGATCCGCAGCGCGAGGTCGTAGGAGCGAGCGCGGCCCCAGGCGGTGGCGATCACCCACGCCCGCTGCGCGCTTTCCGCGAGGATCTGGTGCTCGGGCAGGAGCGACGCCTCCAGGGTCTCCTCCAGGCCGGCATCGCTCGCCTCCGGTGCCGGCGGACGCGTCGGACGCGCCGGGAACGGAAGGCGTTCGAGCGAGTCGATCTCCACGCACAGCACCGACAGGGGAACGCCGCGGGCCCACGCGAGCGCGATCGCGTCCTGAAGCGCGGCGTCGATCGTCTCCTCCGCGCCGGAGTAGTCCTCGCTCGCCTCCTCCCCCCCGAGGAAGGCCTCGCTCGCCTCCTCCACCGGCTCGCGGTAGGCCTCGCTCGCCTCCTCCCCGAGGAAGGCCTCGCTCGGCTCCTCCATCCTCAGGTAGGCGTCGCGCACCTCCTCCACCGGCTCGGTGCTCACGCCGGTGGCCTGGCCCTCGACGGCGTACGTTGCCAGCGCCCCGGAGCGCAGGCTCTCCAGCACCCGCGCGAGCCGGTCGCCGAGCTCCCAGGGCGGCTGGCCGCCGAAGCCCCCGGACTCCTCACGCAGCGCCCGCCAGATGACGGAGCGCAGCGCCTCGATCGCCGCCGAGAGCTCCTGCGGACCGCGCGCGTCGAGCAGCTCCGGCAGCGCGATCGCCGAGATGACCAGGTCCTCCTCCGGCTCGCCGCCGCTCTCCAGCAGCTCGACGACCGCGGCGCACAGGCGCGGGCCGTGCTCGACGATGCCTCCGGTGACCGTGGCGGCGGCACGGTCGAGCTCACGCTGGTCGAGCAGCGCCGCCAGCCAGCTCTTCGTCAGCTCGCTCGCGCGCTCACGCAGCGAGCCGGCCACGGCGGGGAAACCCGCCACGGCGGAGGAGTCGCCTCCCCGGTAGACGTGGAACTGCACGCCCTCCATTCCAGAGCTTCTAGCACGACGACCGGTCACGCCGCAGGATGACGACGCACGCAGGCCGCAGGACGGCGAGAATGACCGCGATGGCCGACCCGCTCGCGCAGCCGATCGCCTCCCTCCGCGCCGTCAAGCCGGGATCCGGCCACCGGCCGTCCCGCACGACGATCGCCACGGTCGGCGCCCTCGTCGCGGCCGGTTCGGCGACGGGCGCCGTCCTGAGCGCACGTCGTCGCCGCCGCGCGACCCTGCCCGCCCGGGCGGTGATCCTCTCGCCCCGCAAGTCGACCTCGATCGCTCACGACGGCGGCGTCACCTCCGTCCAGTCGGCCGAGCTGACCGTTTCGGCCGAGGACCTGGAGCGGCTGTGGACGATCCGCAACCTGGAGAACTTCGCCCGCACCTACTGGCTCTACCTCTCGCGGGCCACGCTCGGGTTCGCCCGGGTCCGCTACACACCCGACTCGCGCGCGGTGACGCTGCTCGGGATCCGGCGCATCACCCTGCTGCGCTTCGACCCGCCCGAGTACGAGTTCCACAGCGACCACGGACGGGTGACCTGGCGAATCCGCGACGGCCTGCTCGTCGCGCGCTCGGGGCGCGGGTCAGGCCACTTGCAGCTCGACGCGCGCCGGCTCGAGGGGGAGGCCGGTCCGGACGAGGGGGTGCTGCGAATCGAGGTCGAGGTCTCCAACTTCTATCCGTCGATCGCGGCCGGCCTCTCGACGCCGGTCTACGAGGTCACGCAGTCGTTCATCCACGTCATCGTCACCCACGGCTTCCTGCGCTCGCTGGCCGCCCTCGAGCTCCAGGAGTCCCGCGTCGGCGCGCTGGCCGCCACCGCCGCGGCGACCGAAGCCGCGACCTGATCAGCCGTAGCGCTCGCCGCCGACGAGCCGGAGCTTCGAGCGATCGTGGCGGGCACTGACCCGCCGCACCGTGCCCGAGCGCGAGCGCATCACGAGCGACTCCGTGCTCGCGCTCCCGCTGCCCTGGTAGCGCACGCCCTGGAGGACGTCGCCGTCGGTGACGCCCGTGGCGGAGAAGAACACGTCGTCTCCGGCGACGAGATCGTCCGCCGCGAGCACCTTGTCCAGGTCGTAGCCCGCCTCGATCGCCGCCGTGCGCTCTTCGTCGCTGCGCGGCCACAGGCGACCGAGCAGCTGACCGCCGATGCACTTGATGGCGGCCGCCGAGATGACGCCCTCCGGCGTCCCGCCGATGCCCCACAGCAGGTCGACGGGCGAGTTGTCGCTCACCGCGAGCAGTGCCGCGCTCACGTCGCCGTCGAGGATCAGACGCACACGAGCCCCGGCTTCGCGCACCGAACGCATCATCTCGTGGTGGCGCTCGCGGTCGAGCATCACGACCATCACGTCGCGGATGTCGCGCCCGCGACGCTCGGCGACCAGCTTGAGCGTCTCCGGCAGCGGCCGGTCGAGATCGAGCAGGTCGGCGATGTCGGGACCGCCGGCGATCTTCTCCATGTAGACGCACGGCCCCGGGTCGAACATCGAGCCGCGCTCCGACAGCGCGATCACGGCGAGCGCGCTCGGCATCCCCAGAGCGGTGAGCCGGGTGCCCTCCAGCGGGTCGACGGCGACGTCGACCTGAGGCGGCTCGCCGTCGCCGATCCGCTCGCCGTTGTAGAGCATCGGCGCCTCGTCCTTCTCACCCTCGCCGATGACGACGATGCCGTCCATCGAGACGGTGTCGAGCACGAGTCGCATGGCGTCGACGGCCGCCTGATCGGCACCCTCCTTGTCCCCCCTTCCCACCATCCGGGCGGCGGCGAGCGCCGCCGCCTCGGTGACGCGCACGAGCTCCAGGGCCAGATTGCGATCCGGCCGTTGATTGGTCGTCGCGTCGCTCACAGGACGCCGGGGGGCTTGCGTTGGGTCGAAGTCTCCGAGGACCGCCAGATCGCGCCGACGAGGATCATCAGCCCGCCGAGCAGCGCGAGCCACCAGCCCCACGACACGGTGATCTCGCCGGAGGGCGACCCGGGCTTGTCGATCACGCCGCGGAACACGACCAGGGTCAGCGCGATCAGCGCGGTCACCGCGGTGAGCTCGCCACGGGGCCAGGAGAGGGCATGGCCGCGAAGGATGATCCAAGCGAGGATGAGCGGCGCCGCGGCGGCGATGATGAGCAGGAACTTGATCGCCGCCAGCGAGGACCACCCGCTGCACGCCACCGATGGGCCGCCGTGGAGTGGGCCGTGGCAGGTGCCGAGGCTCGTGTACTGGTTGCCCAGCGAGTACCACGCGAAGGCGAGCGAGATCCCGAGCAGGATCCCCCCGATCACCGCCAGCAACTCTCCGCGATCAAGCTTCCCCGGGTTCATCGACGGCGTCAGACTAACCGTTTCGGCGGTCCTGCGCAGCAGTGCTGATACGTTCGCGCCGATGCCGGAGGCAACCCCGCGATATCGCCAGCTGCTCCCGCTCGGGGCGCCCGCCGAGGTCGATGCCGGCCCCCTTCTCGACGGCATGTTCGCCGACCTGACGCCACCGTCGGGGCGACCGCTCACGCTGGTGAACTTCGTGGCCAGCGGCGACGGACGCGCGACGATCGCGGGACGCTCCCGGGGCCTCGCCGACGCCGGCGACCGGGCGCTGTTCCACGGGCTGCGTGAGCGGGTCGACGCCATCATGGCGGGACCGGCCACGATGGAGATCGAGCGCTACGGGCGGATGATCGCCGTCCCCGAGCGTCGCGAGCGGCGGCTCGCCGCGGGGCGGAGCGCCGAGCCGCTCGCCTGTCTGATCTCGCGCAGCGGGCGGATCCCCACCGAGATCCCGCTGTTCGCCGAACCTGAGGCGCGCGTCGTCGTGTTCGCGCCCGAGGCCGCGGGCGAGGCGCTGAACGACGTGGCGGCGCAGGTCCGGCACGTCGCGCTGGCGCCCGACGACCTCACACCCGCGGAGGCGATGCGGCGACTGCGCGCGGACTTCGACGTCGTGTCGTTGCTCTGCGAGGGCGGCCCCCGCCTGTTCTCCTCGCTCCTCGCCGGCGGTCTCGTCGACGAGCTCTTCCTGACGCTGGCCCCGCTGCTGGCCGGTGGCGGCGATGCCCCGGCGATCACCCGCGGTCCCTCCCTCGCCGAGCCCGCCCGGCTGCGTCTGCGGTGGCTGCTCGAGCGGGAGAGCTCGCTGTTCGCCCGCTACGCGGTGAGCTGACGCCGCCGCGACAGGGGTTGTGTTTGAGGCCTGGGCGAGATGGAACAATGTCAGCCATGGGCAGCCAGACTGCACAGGGCGTCGGCCCGGCTGCCGAGCAGGTCGCGGCGGGACTCGCCGAGGCACGCGCCCGCACCCTGGCCCTGGTGGCGCCGATCAGCGACGCGGAGCTCGAGCGGGTTCAGTCGCCGCTGATGAGCCCGCTCGTCTGGGACCTCGGTCACATCGCCGCCTTCGAGGACCTGTGGTTGGTTCACCGCTACGGCGGCGAGCCGCTGCTGCGGGAGGACCTCGCCGACGTCTACGACGCCTTCGAGACGCCGCGGGCCAGCCGCGGCGACGTGCCCTTCCTGCGCGGCGCCGAGGCCCGCGAGTACCTCGAGACGATCCGGACGCGCGCCCTCCAGGTGATCGAGCGTGACGGCGTCGGCGATGGGCGCATCCACGAGATGGTGATCCGGCACGAGCACCAGCACTGCGAGACGATGCTCCAGACGATCCAGCTCGGCCGCCTCACCGCCGGCGCGGCGCTCGGCACCGCCCGGACGCCGCAGTCGGGGGCGCGGTGGACGGGCCTGGAGCTGGTCGACGTCCCGGGTGGTCCGTGCACGATCGGCGCCCCGCCGGACGAGTTCGCCTACGACAACGAACGTCCCGTGCATCGGCGTGAGCTCCACGGCTTCCGGATCGGCCGGGTGCCGATCACCAACGCCACCTACCTCACCTTCGTCGAGGGCGGCGGCTACCAGCGGCGCGAATGGTGGTCTGACGAGGGCTGGGCGTGGAAGGAGGAGTACGACATCACCAGACCGGAGGGCTGGGAGCCGGATCTCGGCTCGGAATGGCGCCTCGGGGAGCTCGTCGCCCTCGATCCCCGCCGACCGGTGATCCACGTCTCCTGGTTCGAGGCTGCGGCCTTCGCCCGGGCGCACGACGCCCGCCTGCCGACGGAGTTCGAGTGGGAGAAGGCCGCAACCTGGGATCAGCAGCGAGGAGGAGCCCGGCGCTACCCGTGGGGCGAGGAGCCGATCGAGCCCGGCGTGCACGCCAATCTCGATCACTTCGCCGCGGGGGCGCTCACCGCCGGAGGGCTCCCGGGGGGAGCCTCCCCCTGCGGCGCCCTCGGGATGCTCGGTGACGTCTGGGAGTGGACGAGCAGCCACTTCGACGGCTACCCGGGCTTCGTCGCCCACCCGTACCCGCAGTACTCCGAGGTGTTCTTCGGCGACAGCTACCGCGTCCTGCGCGGCGGGTCCTGGGCGACCCGCGCACGGGTCGCGACGCCGACATTCCGCAACTGGGACTACCCGAATCGCCGGCAGATCTTCGCCGGCTTCAGGATCGCGAGGGACCGACGATGAAGATGCTCAGCAGCGCACCGAACGTGCGAATCGACTCGTGGCTGTCGGAGGCGGAGGAGCGATCGCTCGCCAACGACGTCCTCGACGGGCTCACCCGGCCGTTCAAGGAGCTCCCACCGAAGCACTTCTACGACAGCCGCGGCTCGGAGCTGTTCGAGCGGATCTGCGCCCTGCCCGAGTACTACCCCACCCGAACGGAGATGGCGATCCTCGCCGGCGTCGGACCCGAGCTGATCGAGACCACCGGCGCCGGTGAGCTGGTGGAGCTCGGCTCGGGTGCGGCCGACAAGGCACGCATCCTCCTCGGCGCGATGGCCGCCGCCGGAACGCTCGAGCGCTACGTCCCCCTCGACGTCTCGGCCGTGGCGCTCGAGACGGCCGCGGACACGCTCGTCGAGGAGTTCCCGGGGCTGCACGTGCACGGCGTCGTCGGCGACTTCGAGCGTCATCTGGAGGGGATCCCGGAGCCCACCGACTGTCCGCGGCTGTTCGCGCTGCTCGGCGGCACGATCGGGAACTTCCCGCCCGGGACCCGCCGGGGCCTGCTGCGCACGATCGGGGACCAGATGGTGACCGCCGACCGGTTCCTGCTCGGCACGGATCTCGTCAAGGATCCCCGCGTCATCGAAGCTGCCTACGACGACAGCGCCGGCGTGACCGCCGAGTTCAACCGCAACCTGCTGCACGTGATCAACCGTGAGCTCCACGCGGACTTCCCGGTGGACGCCTTCGAGCACGTGGCGTTCTTCGACCGCCGCCAGGAGTGGGTGGAGATGCGCCTGCGGGCCACCCGTCCGTGCAGCGTGCTGATCGCCGATCTCGACCTCCGCGTCGAGTTCGCGGCCGGCGAGGAGCTCCGGACCGAGATCAGCTGCAAGTTCACCCGCCGCCGGATCGAGGCCGACCTCGCCGCGGCGGGGCTCAAGCTGGAGCGGATGTACTCCGATGAGAACGGGATGTTCGCGCTGTGGCTGGCGCGGACGGCGTAGACGCGGCCCACTGCGTCTCGAGCGTCGACGTCGATCGAGGGCTACTTCGCCCGGCCGGCGCCCCTCTGCCCGGGCCCGGCGACGTCCGCGAAGCTGAAGCGGTGCGCGACCCCCTTCGCTCGCGCAACAGCCGTGCCGTTCAGCGTGGTCCCGCGCACGGCACCCATCCCGGTGGCGAGGTCATGGGCAGTGCCGAGAGCTCCCGGACTGCTCGGCGTGCTGCGGGCGTCGCAGACGTCGGAGATCATGCTCCCGGCCGTCGCGGGAATGACGCCCGTCGTGCCAACCACCCCGAACCAGTGTCCGGTGGTGGGCTGGGCGAACATCGGCTCATCGTGGCCGCGGCCGTCCTCGGCGACGCACCCCACCGAGCGAAGCGTGCCGCTCCCGGAGGTGCTCAGCGTGTCCGCCGTGTGCACGAGGTAGTAACCGTTGGTCGTCACGGGAAAGGCGTCGACGACCGCTCCCCCGCCCGGGCTCGAGGTCACGGGGAGGCTCTTCACGCCCATTCCGTAGTAGGAGCTTGCGCCGTACAGCGCCGCGGCCGAGGTACCTGCCACCCCCCGCGGCCCCTGAGCGCCCTGCGGGCCGGCCACGCCCTGCAGACCCTTGGCGCCCTGCACTCCCTTGGTGCCCTGCAGACCCTGGGCCCCGCGCGCGCCCGTCTTTCCCCTCGGACCGGTCTTCGCCCACGACAGCGACTTCTCGCCCTTGCCGCACTTGCCGCTCTTGCTGTACGTCAGCACGTCGGTCTTCTTCGAATAGCAGGCGTGCACCTTGCCGCTCGCCGCCGCCGCCGGAACCGCCGCCACGCCGGTCGCGACGACCGCCGTCAGACCTGCCATCGCGATCCGTCGGCCGCGATCGACCTTGCTGCGGCGCTCGTGCGCGTCGTGATCCGCACCCATCGAGAGAACCCCCCTACGTAGTTGACCCGGCCCGTTGCCCCGCGAGAGTCTCCCGGCCACGAGCGGCACTGTCAAGACGGCGCCCGGACTCGAGCCCGCACCCACAGGTAGGGTTCGGCCGATGACGGAGGAGCTGTCCCCGGCCGATCGCTCCTCGCTGGCCGCGGAGCACGGGCCGATCAACATGGCGGTCGGGGGGTTGCTCGTGTTCGACGCCGAGCCCCGGCTCACGCGGGCGACCGTCGCCGCGCGGATCGGAGAGCGGATCCACCTCATCCCACGGCTCCGCCAACGCCTGGAGGAGCCGCCCCTGGGGATCGCCAATCCGGTGTGGGCCGACGACACGGCCTTCGACCTCGACTGGCACGTGCGCCAGGCCGGCCTGTCCGAGGCGGGCGGGGTGGCCGGCGAGGCCGAGCTCGGTTCGCTCGTCGGCCGCGAGTTCTCCCACCGCCTCGACCGCTCGCGGCCGCTGTGGGAGGCGACCCTCATCTCCGGGCTCCGCGACGGCCGGCAGGGGCTGTTGATGAAGGTCCACCACGCGCTCGTCGACGGGCTGGCCGCGATCGGGATGGCCGCTCTCGTGCTCGATCCCTCTCCCGAGCCGCTGGCGGTCCCACCCCCCGAGCAGCCCTGGGAGCCGCGCGGCTACGACCTTCGCCGCCACGTCGCGCGGGTGGCGAGCCGGCCGCTGTCCCGCGCGCCGCGGCTGATGGTCGACGGCATGCTCCGCGCGCTGGATCCCGATCCGCGCCGTGCCGCGGGTGACATGCGCCGCGCGAGCGAGGTGGCCCTGGAGCTGGCCCGCGCCCGTCCGCAGGCGCCGATGACCCCGCTCAACCTCCCGATCTCCCCCAACCGGCGCTACGCCGTCGCCCACGTCGAGCTCGCCGCCGTCAAGCGCGCCGGCCGGGCGAGCGGAGGCACCGTCAACGACACGGTGCTCGCGCTCGTGGCCGGGATGCTGCGCCGCTGCCTGCCGCATCCGGAGGCCGTGGTGGCGCTCGTCCCCGTGAGCGTGCGCGGGAGCGCCGACGGCCAATCGGAGCTCGGCAACCGGATCTCGACCGTGTTCGTCGACCTCCCGGTGAGCGAGCCCTCGCTCGGCGAACGGATTCGCTCGGTGTCCGCCCAGACCCGCGACCTCAAGGAGTCCGCGGCGGTGCGTGCCGGCGCGCTGATGGTGGGGGCCTCGGGCTGGGCGCCCCCGCTCGTCTCCGGCATGCTCGCCCGGGCGATGGGCTCCGTGCGCGCGTTCAACCTCGTCGTCTCGAACATCCCCGGTCCGCAGCAGCCGTTCTACTTCAGCGGCGCCCAGATGCGCGAGATCTATCCGATCGTCCCGCTCAACCCGGCCAACCAGGGCCTGTCGGTGGGGATCCTCTCCTACGACGGCCTGGTGTGCTTCGGCCTGCTCGCCGACCGCGACCTCTCACCGCCGCTGTCGGCCATCGCCGACGGCCTGCGCGCGGAGCTCGTCGCGCTCACGGCGGCCTGACCCGCGCGGCCGATCCTCCTAGAGCCGTTCGACGAGCATCGCCTGCCCCATGCCGCCGGCGACGCACATCGACTCGATCCCGAACCGTCCGCCGGTCGCCTCCAGGCCGTTGAGCAGCGTGGTCATGATCCGCGCCCCGGTCATCCCGAACGGGTGGCCCAGGGCGATCGCGCCGCCGAACGGATTGAGCTTCTCCTCCGGGATGTGCAGGTCGTCGCGGCAGGGGACGATCTGGGCGGCGAAGGCCTCGTTGATCTCGACGATGTCGATGTCGTCGATCGTCTTGCCGGTCTGCTCGAGCAGCGCCTGGATCGCCGGAATCGGCCCCAGGCCCATGATCTCCGGCCGGATCGCGGCAACCGTCGAGGCGATGATCCGCGCCTTGGGCTGCAGGCCGAGCTTCTCCGCCCGCTCGGCCGACATCACGAGCACGGCAGCGGCGCCGTCGTTGAGGGGGCACGAGTTGCCCGCCGTCACGGTGCCGTTCTCGCGGAACGCCGGCTTCAGCTTGCCGAGCACCTCCATCGTCGTGCCGGGGCGCGGGCCGTCGTCCTTGTCGACGACCGTCTCGGGCACGTCGACCTCGTTGCCCTCCTTGTCGGTCTCGCGGTGCGCGGGGACGGTGACGGAGACGATCTCGGCGTCGAAATGACCCGACTCCTGGGCCTCGACGGCGCGGTTCTGGGAGATCACCGCCCACTCGTCCTGGGCCTCACGTGAGACCTTGCAGCGCTCGGCGACGTTCTCGGCGGTGAGTCCCATCGGGATGTAGACGTCGTAGAGCGAGCCCTCGGAGCCGTTCAGCTTCGGGTGCTTGGCCTCGTCCATCATCCCGGCGCCGAGCCCGGCGCGCGAGACGGCCTCGACGCCGGCGGCGATGTACTGCTCGCCCTCGCCCGCCATGATGGCGTGGGCGGCCATCCGGATCGTCATCAGCGACGAGGCGCAGAAGCGGTTCACGGTGCAGCCGGGCACGTGGTGGTCGAGGCCGGCGATGAGCGCGGCGTTGCGCCCGACGTTGTAGCCCTGCTCGCCGATGCCCGAGGCCGCGCCCATGAGCACGTCGACGGTCTGGGCGAAGTCGACGTCGCCGTTGCGCTCGATCAGCGCGCGGATCGGGGTCGCGGCCAGATCGTCCGCGCGCACGGACTTCAGCGAGCCCTTCACGGCACGGCCGATGGGGGTGCGAATGGCGTCGACGATCACCGCTTCAGGCATCGGGTTCCTCCTCGGAGTGGGTCACGGGCCGCAGGCGGGCCGCGGGGGTGAGGAGCGTAGCCTCTGCGCGCTCCGGGCGGCGCGCTCGGCGCCGTCTCCTCTGAGGGGGCTTTGGCGGATCGTGCCCCGCCGGCGGGACTTATCTGCCAAGACCCCCCTCAGAAGCCGACGCGCCCGCCCGCCCGCCCGCCGCGGGCGCGGGCGCCCGGACGGACCTACAGGCCGAGGCCGCGCACGCCCTTCTCGTCCCAGCCCAGATGGTGGGCGAGCTCGTGGCGCACGGTCCGGGTCACCTGCGCCTTGAGCAGGTCCGGGTCGTGGCCGAAGTCCCGCGTCAGGGTGTGCCGGAAGATGATGATCCGGTCGTGGAAGAAGTCGCCCGCCACGGTGTCGCCCTGGTAGAGGCCATAGGCCCGGCGGCGCCCGAGACCCAGGCCCACGCGCCCGTCGCCGTCGTCGACGACGATCGCCACGTGCTCGAGCGCGCGGTGGAACTCGAGCGGCAGCTCGTCGACGGCGGAGCGCACGAGCGCCTTGAAGTCATCCTCGTCGCGTGGATCGAAGTACAGCTCGTCATCGTCGTCGTCCTCGTCGGCTGACGCGTACTCGTCGCTGTCGCCCCAGGAGTCGACGGCGGCGAGCTCCTCCGAGCGACGCACGAGCGCCTCGAACTCCAGCTCGGACTCCGGGTCGCGCCAGTTGCCGAGGTGGACGAGCACCAGCGCGACGGCCGCGCAGAGCACGATGACGCCGGCGCCGAACACGGCGAGGCCCTGGAGCGCCCGGACGGCGAACTCGTCGCTGAAGCCGGTGAGCAGGCTGATCACGCCGAGCCCGACCGTGAACGCAGCCAGCGCCGAGAGGAGGATCCGGCGCAGGGTCGGCTGACCTCCCCGCATGGTCCTCAGCGCATCGTCCGGGCGATCACGAGTCGCTGGATCTCGTTCGTGCCCTCGTAGATCTGGGTGATCTTGGCGTCGCGCATCATTCGCTCGACGGGGTACTCCTTGACGTAGCCGTACCCGCCGAGCACCTGGACGGCCTCCACGGTGACGCGCATCGCCACGTCGGAGCAGAACAGCTTCGCCATCGCCGAGTACTTGCTCACGTCGGCGTCGCCGCGGTCGATCTTCGCGCACGCCTGATAGAGCAGCTCGCGCCCGGCGGCGCACTGGGTCTCCATGTCGGCGAGCTTGAACTGGATCGCCTGGAAGGCGTTGATGGGCTTGCCGAACTGGCGGCGCTCGCGCGCATAGGCGGCCGCGTAGTCGGTCGCCCCCTGGGCGATCCCCAGCGCCTGGGCGGCCACGCCGAGCCGGGAGCGATCGAGCGTCGACATCGCCACCTTGAAGCCCTGGCCGACCTGGCCGATCACGTTCGCCTCCGGCACGCGCACGCCGTCGAAGATCGGCTGGCCGGTGGGTGAGCCGCGGATGCCCAGCTTGTGCTCCAGCTTGCCGACGCTGAAGCCGGGCCGGTCAGCCTCGACCACGAACGCCGTGATCCCGCGCGCATGGCCGACCTCGCGGTCGGTGACGGCGAACACGCAGTAGAAGTCGGCGATCCCGAGGTTGGTGATCCAGTTCTTGGTGCCGTCGATCACCCACTCGCCGCCGTCCTTGACCGCACGGGTGATCATCCCGCCGGGATCCGATCCGGCCTCTGGCTCGGACAGGGCGAAGGCGGGGCTCCATTCGCCGCTGGCGCAGCGCGGCAGAAAGCGGCTCTTGAGCTCCTCCGACCCGTGGAGCTTGATCGGCAGGGTTCCGAGCTCCTGGACCATCAGGATGAGCGCCGTCGAGGCGCACGCCTTGGCGATCTCCTCCACGGCGATGTTGAGCATCAGCGTGCCGGTGCCCGTCCCGCCGTGCTCGGCCTCGAACGGGAGCCCGAGGACGTCCTGCTCGGCGAGCAGCGCCCGAAGGTCGTGCGGATACTCGGCGCGCTCGTCGATCTCGGCCGCGCGCGGGGCGATCCGCTCCCGCGCGATCTGCCGGATCGTGTCGCGGAAGTCCAGGTGCTCCTGGGGGATCGTGTACATCTCGGCGATGGCGGACATCGCCCTGGATGCTACGTCACCGAGGATCGCCCCGACGCGCCGCGCGCCCGCACACAGCGGGCGCGCGGACCAGCCCTAGTAACCCGTGGGGTGGCGCTCGATGTAGCCCGACGCCTGGTCGACGCGAGTGGCCGTCCAGCGGTCGTCGCCGTTCGACGAACTCTGCGCGGCGGTGTCGAACCACAGGCCGGCGATGTTCATGTACACGTGGCCGCCGTTCGCCCACAGGGTGATCCACTTGCCGGCGCCGGCCGAGCCGTAGGTCTCGAATTCAGTCGAATCCTCGGGAGCGGAGAGCAGCCCGCCACCGTGCAGCGCGTAGCTCGTGGAGCCGGAGCAGTCATAGCCGGCGGGATCGCCGCTGGCGGCGAAGTCCGGGTTGTGGCCACCGCCGTAGAAGTAGGGCATGGTGGCGATCCGGTTCGCGGCCGCGATCACGTCCTTGACCGTCTGCGGGGCGCTGTCCGGAGCGACGGCGAGGCCGTCGACCAGCTCGGCCTTCACGCCGGAGGTCGTGGGCGCCGATGTCGGGCTCGCGCTCGGCGCGTTGGCCGGGAGGGCGAACGAGGCGCCGCCCGTCGAGCCCGCGACCGCGGCCGTGCCCTGCTTGTCCGCCACCACCGCCCGGATCTTCGTCACGAAGGTGCGACTGACGGTTCCCGTGATGGGGAGCCGGAAGCGACGCTCGAAGCCGAGCACGTGCCGCTCGGTGACCGGCCCGAAATCGCCGTCGATCGTGGTCGGAAAGCCCGAGAAGCCCAGGTACTGCTGCAGAACACGAACATCGTGACCGGTCATGCCCTCACGGAGGACGCGCTGGCCGAGATGCTGTGACGCCGCAAGCGCCGGTGCGGCGAAGCCGAGTGCGCCGACGATGATCCCGACGGCCACCGCGGTTCGGATCCTCACACCCTTATCGAACGACAATTGCCAACCCTTTCTCTTTCCACGCCTACGGGGTTAGCTGTCGGGCTCGCGCTGAAAGAGTGCGCTACGCCGGAATGTCCGGCGATTCGCCCCCGGGATCTGTCATCCCTTTGGGTTCCCCGCTCCCCTCGATCAGGTGTCGAGAGGACTCGGCTGCTGTATCGGCGGGGCAGACTACAGAACTTGCAAGACGAATGTCACGAGCAGGGTTATGGATCACGCTCGTGACGGCCTCGCAAGGGGTCGGTGCCTCTATCCTTGCCGCCATGGATGGGGAATATTCGCCGCGTCAGGTAGCTGACCTGCTGAGGGAGGGCGAGATCCAGCTGATCGACGTGCGCGCGCCGCACGAGCACGAGGCAGGCCGGATCGCCGGCGGGAGCCTGATCGAGCTCGCGACGCTGTCGGGCCGCGCGGACGCCATCGACCGCGACCGGCCGGTGGTCTTCTACTGCCGCAGCGGCGGTCGCTCGGCGATGGCCACGGAGGCGTTCCGGCAGGCGGGCTACGACGCCCACAACATGTCCGGCGGCCTGCTGCAGTGGGAGCGCGACGGGCTTCCGCTGGAGCCGGTGGACGGGCGCGTCGCGGAGCCCTGATCGGCGCCGATCCGCCGGTGCCACGCCCGGGATCACGGCGCGCTCTCACCGACGAGGGGCGACCGGGCCCACGTCCGGACGTCTCCCCCGCTGGGGTACGTTCCTCCCCTAGCCGGATGACCGGGGCGAACGTACGATCCCTCTTGGCGGCCCATTCAGGCTGCCATGTTGTCCGGCTACGGAGGGCATCCAGATGGTGATCGACAGCGGGGCCGCGCCGCCGCCGATGCGTGCGATCGTCTCCGCCCACGCGCTGGAGGCCTACTCCCAGCTGCTCCGAGCCCTCCTCGACGCGATCGGCGAGGCGGTCATCGTGATCGACGATGAGGGCGGGGTCATCCTGTACAACCGCTCGTTCGAGGAGCTCGCGGCGCTGCCGCCGGGCAGCCGGATGGGCGCGCACGACCTGCAGCGGATGCTCACGATGCTCGGCACGAGCGCCGAGCCCCGCGCGCTCCGCGACCTGCTCGAGGCACGCGGGCACTCGAGCATCACCCTCGAGCTCCGCGACGGCCGCTCGGTCCGATGCGAGCTCGTTCCGGTCTCGGTCGAGCAACCCGGCGATTACCGCCTGATCTCCCTCCGCGACGTCACCATCGACGAGCGCGAGCTGAGTGAGCTGCGCCATCGTGCGCTCCACGACCGCCTCACCGGGCTGCCGAATCGTGATCTCCTGCTCGATCGGCTCGAGCAGGCGCTCGCCCGCCGCGGCCGCGAAGGTTCGGCGGTCGGCGTCGTCTTCATCGACCTCGACGGCTTCAAGACGATCAACGACCGCATGGGGCACATGACGGGCGACCTCGTGATCGCGGAGGTGGCCGCCCGCCTGCAGCGGGAGATGCGCCGGGCCGACACCGTCGGGCGTCTCGGCGGCGACGAGTTCCTCGTCGTGTGCGACGGCCTGCAGGACGGCCGCGCCCTCGAGATCGTCTGCGAGCGGATCCAGCAGTGCTTCGCCCGGCCGTTCTCGGCCGGCGGGCAGCGGTTCCCGATCTCGGCCAGTCTCGGGGCCGTGCTCGAGCGCGACGGATCCGCGGATCCCAACCAGACCGTGGCCCGCGCCGATCGGCTCATGTACGCCGCCAAGCGGAGCGGATCGCACGCCGAGATCGCCGCCGGACCGCCGTCCGGGCCCGAGGATCGACTGCACCAGGCCGGGCGGTGGCTGAGCGAGGCGATGGAGCAGGGTCAGCTGTGGCTCGCCTACCTGCCGCTGGTCAGCCTCGATGGCGAGCGCATCGTCGGAGCCGAGGCGCTGCTGCGCTGCCGGCATCGGCAGCTCGTGAGCTACACCCCGCCCGAGCTCGTCGCGCTGGCCGAGGAGGGTGGGCTGCTCGAGCGGTTCGATCGCTGGATCCTCGGGGAGGCCGCCCACGCCGCGCGTGAACTGGAGGACGCGGCGGGCCGGCCGATCAGGGTGATCGTGAACCTGTCGCGCGCCCAGCTGGAGGACGGCCTGCTCGCCTCCGAGACGGAGCGCGCCGCCGCGATCGAGGGAATCGAGACCGGCTCGCTCGGCTTCGACGTCGCCGAGGGCATCATCGTCGCCAGCTCGGAGCGCTCCGCCAAGGAGCTGAGCTCGCTCGTCTCCCTCGGGTGTCCGCTGTTCGCCGACGACCTCAGCGGTCCCGCCGTCGCCGCCGAAGTGCTCGCCGAGCTCGGCTTCAGCGGCGTGAAGCTCGACCGGCTCATCGTCGAGCGTGCGGCGACCGATGGCGATGCGGCCGCGGCGCTCACCACGCTCGCCACCAGCGCCCGCCAGCTCGGCCTGTCCGCCATCGGCGAGGGGGTCTCCGATGAGAACCGGCTCCAGCTCGTGCGCGAGCTGGGGTGCGACAGCGCCCAGGGCTACGGCTTCTACGGCTTCCCGCGCCGGCTCGCGGACCTCACGCGCCTGCTCGACTGATCCGGCTCGCCCGCGAGCTCCTCGCTTGCGGCAAGCCCGGAGCGGAGGTGCTCGACCCTGTCGACGAGCTCCGCCCGCGAATGGACGTCGAGCTTGCGCATGATGTTCTTGATGTGCGTTCGCACCGTCTCGGTCGTGAGCACGAGCGTCTCGGCGATCTGCTCGGTGCTCCGCCGCAGGCAGAGCTGGTCCGCCACCTCCCATTCGCGGGCGGTGAGGGCGCTCTGGACGGGCCGCATCCCCACCCCTCCCTCCGGCAGCTCCCGCAGGCGCCGGACGAGGTCGGCGGTGAAGCTCCGTGACAGCGCGGCGTTGCCGTCCGCTACGTCGCGCAGGACGCGCGGCAGCACCGTCAGGTCGACCTCCTTGTTCAGATAGCCGAGGGCCCCCTTGCGCAGCGCGAGGAAGCCGACGTCGTTCTCCCCGCGAACGGAGAGCATCACGACCTTCGCCTCGATGCTCTCGTCGGCGCCGAGCAGCTCGAGCGCGGTGAGCCCGTCGACGCCGGGCATGACGACGTCGAGCAAGATGATGTCCGGGAGATAGAAGCGGGCCAGGCCGAGGACGTCACGCCCGTTCTCGGCCTCACCGACGACGGCGATGTCCGCCGCGGTGAGGATGTCCCGGATGACGCGGCGCACGACCGGATCGTCGTCCGCGACGAGGACGCGCAACGGCCGCTCGGCGGCGGCATCGTCGGCTGCTTGATGGGACACGAAGCTCTCCTGCCCTCCCGCGGGGGCCACGGCGCACCCTGGAAGTGCGCCTCCGGGGTACTTATCTACCCCGAGAGGGTGAGACGATATCCTGCATGATTCCGGTGTGTCGGCAGATGCGTCGCCGGGCCGCGCGTATCATCCCGCCTCGATGGATGCCGAGAATCCCCCCTCGCTCGGCAGGGGCCCGCGGACGGAGCCCGAGATGCTGCTGGCCGCTCGCAGCGCCCTTGACTCCCTGAGTGTGAGCATGGAGCGAATCCAGGAGCTGATCATCAGGCTCCAGTCCCTGCTCGACGACGGCGTGCTCGCGAACTCCGGGCGGCCCCGGGCGCGGGGGAGCTACGGCGGGGGTCCGAGCCCGCTCGCGCCGCGGCGGGCCGGGGCCACGCGGGGCATCGCGGAGCCGACTCAGCCGAACGGGTGGCCGGCCCGGGACCCGGTGTCGGGACCCGTTGAGACCCCGCCGGCGCCGACCGCACCGACAGCCCCAGCGGCGCCCCGGGTGACCGCGCGTGAGCTGATCGTCGTCAGCGAGCTCGCCCACGCGGGCTATTCCCGCCGGGAGATCGCCGAGCGACTGCGGGCGCAGTGGGGAGACCAGGCCGCCATCGTGCTGAGAGAGGCCCTCGGCGAGTCACGACCGTGACCCCCGGCCTGCGGTAGCGACCTACCCCGCCCGGAATCTCCGCCCTGCGGACCGCGCGCGCGTCACGCCCCGGGGGCAACCTCGCCGCGATCGGCGAGCTGACGCCCCACCACCGCGGCCAGGCGCTCCAGCGAGCGCTCCACCACGGACGCCGCAATGCCGAGCTCGCTGAGCGCCTGCTCCAGGTTCCCGCCCTCCGCGGGTCCGGTCTCACGCGCATCGGCGGCGATGGGAGCGAGGGCAGGCGCGTCGCTCGTCAGCCGCGCGATGGCGCCGGCGGCGGCATCACGGATGCTGGCGATGAGCTCCTCACGCACCTGCTCGCCCTCACGCGTCGCCTCCGCGCGGGCCGCCTCGACCGTCTCTCGGCGCAGCGCCTGCGCTCCGTCGCGTGCCTCGGCGAGGATGCGCTCGGCCTCCGCCCGGGCGTGGGCCTGCACGCGAGCGGCCGCCTCGGCGGCTTCGGCGCGCACCGCCGCGGCTTCGTCCTCGGCCTCACCCCTGACACGATCGGCTTCGGCGCGCACCTGCGCGATCGCGGTGCCGAGACGCTCGGCCTCGGCCTCCACCGTGGCCCGGATCCTCCGCGTCTCCGCCTCCATCTCCGCCCACAGGCTCCGGGAGCGCAGCTCGGCCTCCTCACGGATCCGTTCGGCGTCCGCCTCGATCTCGCGCCGGATCTCGGCCGCCTCCCCTTCCAGCCTCGACCGCAGCTCTGCCGCCTCCGCCGCCGCCTGCGAGCGCACCGCTGCGGCGTCCGTCTCGGCGCGAGCGCGCAGCTCGGCGGCGTCCTGTTCCGCCTGCGAGCGGATCCGGTCGGCCTCCGCGCGTGCGTCGGCGACGGCGTGCGTCTGCCGCGCCTCCGCCTCGTGGGGGGCCGGTGCCGGAACCGGCGCGGCCGGACGGGTCGGCATGCGCCGGGTGGCCTCGAACCTCGCCAGCTGGTCGTGGAAGCTCCGCACCGTCGCCGCAACGCGCTCGAGCTGTGAGGTCACGTCAGGCGAGACGAGGGCGTCGTCGTCCGGGGCCGGCAGCCCGTTCTCGCCGGGCGCAGCGCCCGCGCGCGGCTCGTCGGGACGGGCCGGCGACGCGTCGTCGGGCTCGCTCGCCACGTCGGGGCCGACCTGACGCGAACCCGGGGCGGATTCCTCCGTCACCCGGTCATTCTCCCCGCTGCGGCCAATCGCCCGGAAACCCACGCGGTGAGTGTAGTCCCGGCACGAGCCCCCGGCCAGCGCTCCGCCCGGGGGTCGGGAGCGGCTGGGCGTGGCTGCCACCGAATTTACGACTCACGACACTAGCTTGCCGCCGGCAGGGTGAACGTGAACACCGATCCGCGCGGCTCGTTGGCCTCCACCCAGATCCGGCCGCCGTGCATCTCCACGATCCGCCGGCAGGTCGCCAGCCCGATGCCGCGCCCGGTCCCGCCCCCGAGAGCGGCAGCGCGGCTGCCGCGCTCGAACAGCAGGAAGATCCGCTCCTCGGCCCCCGCCTCCACGCCGATGCCCTCGTCACTCACCGCGATCCGCCATGCCTCGCCCTCGCGCAGCGCTTCGAGGGCAATCCGCGGCACGCCGGGCGCCGAGTACCTGATCGCGTTGGCGAGGAGACTGACGAGCAACCGCTCGAGCTGGTGCTCGTCACCGAGGACGGTCGGCAGCGGGCGGGCGACGACGACGGCGCCGGTACGGGCGATGTCGGCGCCGAGCGCGGCGCGCGCGTAGCCGAGGATCCGGTCGAGATCAACGGGATCGCGTCGTACCGGCGCGTCCTGGGCGTGCGCGTAGCCGACGGCCCCGTCGACCATCGCCTGCATCCGCGTGAGCGCCGAGCGGATCGCCCCGAAGGTCTCGCTCGCCTCCTGCTCGCGGGAAGCCGGGGCGAGAAGGTCGACGAGGCCGGAGAGCGCGCGCAGCGGGGCTGCCAGGTCGTGGGCCGTCACCCGAGCGAACTCCGCGAGCTCGCGATTCGCCTGCTCCAGGCGCACGACGGTGCGAGCGAGCTCGAGCGTCGCGGAGAACAGCCGCGCGACACCCGCGTTGTGCTCCGCGGGCAGACCGAGCAGGAAGGACGTCTCGCCACCGGCCTCCCGGACCAGGAGGTCGCTCGGCCGCCCGGGGGGATCGCACACGGCGGCGAGCAGCCCGTGCCCGTCCGGCAGCGCCGCGGACATCCGCTCCAGGCCCTCGGCCATCACGTCGAGCGGGCTGTCGCCCGCCGGGGATTCCTCGCTGAGTGTGGTTCCGGTCCGCGTCATGCCAGTGCCGCGCCGCGTCCTCCCCCGGTGTACCGCGGCGTCGTTCCTCCCCCCATAAAGAGGTTTACCGGGACCGGACCCCCCTAAACCTCCTCACAGCTCACCAAAGGCGATCGGAGCGCCTGGCACTCAGCCCAAATCGCCTTCCCCCCGCGTCGGCGCGGCAGGCGCCCCGGCCGGCCGCGCTCAGGAACCGGCGACGGTCCAGGTATCGCTCGAATGCAGCAGCGCCGCCAGCTGGTCAGGCGAGGCCACGCGCTCGTCGCGCACGCTGCGCGAGTAGGCCGGGCGCTCGACGCTGCGGAACACGCCGATCGGCGTCGGCCCCGTCGGATCGCTCGCCAGCTTGGCGAGGGCGAACGCGAGCCCCGGATCCGCGCGGGTGGGATCGTGGACGAGCAGTCCGTCCACGCCGTGCTCGGCGACCGAGACGATCTCCAGCGCGCCGTCGGTACGCATCGCCACACCCCGCTCACCGTCGACCCCGAAACGGATCGGCTCGCCGGAAACGAGGCGGATCTGGTTGACGTCCCGGGTCTCCTTCTCGGTCAGCGCGAAGAACGCTCCGTCGTTGAACACCGGGCAGTTCTGGTAGATCTCGACGAGCGCGGCGCCGGGATGTTGCGCGGCCGCGCGGAGCACGTCGGTGAGGTGCCGGCGGTCGCGGTCGAGCGTGCGGGCCACGAACGACGCCTCGGCTCCCAGCGCCAACGCGAGCGGGTTGAACGGGTGATCGGCCACCCCGAATGGGGTCGACTTGGTGATCTTTCCGAGCTCCGAGGTCGGCGACGCCTGGCCCTTGGTGAGACCGTAGATCTGGTTGTTGAACAGCAGGATCTTCACCGGCACGTTGCGGCGCAGCGCGTGGATGAGATGGTTGCCGCCGATCGAGAGCGCGTCGCCGTCACCGGAGACGACCCAGATCGAGAGGTCGTCCCGGGCGGTGGCCAGGCCGGTGGCCAGTGCCGGTGCCCGTCCGTGGATGCCGTGCATCCCGTAGGTGTCCATGTAGTAGGCGAAGCGACCGGCGCAGCCGATGCCGGTCATGAAGACGATCTTCTCCGGCGGGATCCCGAGCTCCGGCATGAACTGCTGGACGGCGGAGAGGATCGCGTAGTCCCCGCAGCCCGGGCACCACCGCGTCTCCTGATCGGACTGGAAGTCCGCCTTCGTGTAGCTCGTGCCGTTCGTGTGGGCGTGGGTGGCGCTCATTGCCGCTCCTCGATCAGGCGCTGGATCTCCGAAGCGAACAACGGCTGCCCCTGGATCTTGGCGTAGGGCTCGACGTCGACGAGGTAGCGAGCCCGCAGGATCTGCGCGAGATGGCCGCTGTTCATCTCTGGCACGAGGACGCGATCGAAGGACCGCAGGACGTCACCGAGGTTCGCCGGCAGGGGGTGAAGGACGCCGAGGTGGGCGGTCGCCACGCGGTGCCCGTCGGCGCGCGCGAGCTGTGCTCCGGCCCGGATCGCCCCCTGGCTCGAGCCCCAGCCGAGCACCAGCAGCCGAGCGTCGCGATCCCCGTCGACGGTGACCGGAGGCAGCTCACGGGCGATGCCCTCGATCTTCGCCGCCCGGAGCTGCGTCATGCGCTCGTGGTTGGCCGCGTCGTAGGAGATGTTGCCCGTCCCGTCCGCCTTCTCGATCCCGCCGATCCGATGCGCGAGCCCGGGGGTACCGGGAATCGCCCACGGCCGCGCGAGCTTCTCGTCCCGGCTGTAGGGCAGGAACACCCCATCCGGACCGGGATCGGTGGCGAAGGCGGGATCGATCTCCGGCAGCAAGCTCACGTCGGGGATCTGCCACGGCTCCGAGGAGTTGGCGAGGAATCCGTCGGAGAGGAGGATCACCGGCGTGCGGTAGCGCACGGCGACCGAGACGGCATCGAACGCGGCGCGGAAGCAGCCTCCCGGCGTGCCCGGCGCGATCACCGGCAGCGGGGACTCGCCGTGGCGGCCGTACAGCGCCATCAGCAGGTCGGACTGCTCGGTCTTCGTCGGCATGCCCGTCGACGGACCGGCCCGCTGGACGTCGACGATGACCATCGGCAGCTCGAGCATCACCGCCAGCCCGATCATCTCCGCCTTGAGGTCCATGCCCGGACCGCTCGTGGCCGTTACGCCGAGCCGGCCGCCGAACGCGGCCCCGAGGGCCATGCCGGCGGCGGCGATCTCATCCTCGGCCTGGATCGTCGTGATGCCGAGATCGGCGTGGCGGGAGAGCTCGTGCAGGAGCTCGGAGGCCGGCGTGATCGGATAGCTCGCCAGCACGAGCGGGAGCCGGCTGCGGACGCTGGCCGCGATCAGGCCCATGGCGAGGGCGACCGTGCCATTGACGTTGCGGTAGGTGCCGGGAGGGACGTCGGTGGCCGGCGCCACGTGGTAGCGGACCTCGAGCAGCTCGGTGGTCTCGCCGAACGACCATCCGGCGTTGAAGGCGGCCAGGTTGGCCCGCAGGGCGGCCGGGCGCTTGGCGAACTTCTTCTCCAGCCACTGCGTCGTCACTTCCAGGGGCCGGCCGTAGAGCCACGAGAGCACGCCGAGCGCGAACAGGTTCTTCGCGCGGCCGGCGTCGCGGCTGGAGATCTCCTCGATGCCCTCGACGGCGCGCGTGGTGAGGGTCGTCATCGGGATCCGGTGGACGCGGAACTCGGCCAGCGAGCCGTCCTCGAGCGGGTTGGCGTCGTAGCCGGCCTTCTCCAGGTTGCGCTTCGTGAAGGCGTCCTCGTTGACGATGATCGTCGCGCCGCGTGGGAGCTCGCTGCGGTTCACCTTCAGCGCAGCCGGGTTCATCGCCACGAGCACGTTCGGGGCGTCCCCGGGGGTGAGGATGTCCTGAGAGGCGAAGTGGATCTGGAACGCCGAGACGCCGGCGAGGGTCCCGGCGGGCGCACGGATCTCCGCCGGGAAGTTCGGAAGCGTCGCCAGGTCGTTGCCGAGCACCGCCGTCGCGTCGGTGAACCTGCTGCCGGCGAGCTGCATCCCGTCGCCCGAATCCCCCGCGAAACGGATGATCACCCGTTCGCGCTCCTCCACCGCCTTGCTCACAGCCTCACATCCTCCGGCGCTCCGCGCCATACGACCTGACGAACCCGCCCTGACAATCATAAGGACTGTTCGGCGGACCTCACCTGCCGCCAGCGGCGGACCTCACCTGGCGCGAGGATCGGGACCGTCCACCCGCCACACCCGGAGCACCTCCGCGCGCGGTCCCTCCGGGTCGTCGCGCGTGGTGATGCCGAAGCGCGTGATCGTCCGCTGGGCCCCTTCGGCATCGCCATAGAGGAGGTCGACCATCACCCGCTGGCCATCCCTCGCCGCCGCGGTGACGGGCTCGTGGTCGGGGTCGGCCGGATCGCGGATCGCTCCCTGCCAGAACCCCGTCCCGCCGGCGGGAACGTAGAGGTCCCGCGTGTGGGCGCGGAACGAGCCGAGCGGGGGCTGGGGCGCTCCCGCGGTCGCGGGGCCGACGGTGACCCGCCACCCCTGGATGACGGCGAAGCCCGCCCCACCGTTGCGCACCGACATGACCATGTAGAGGTTCCCCGTGTCGGCGTCGCGCTCGAGCAGGCCACCATGCCCGGGGATGCGGACGATGTGACCGTCCCCGAAGCGCACCCGCTCCTCCTCGTCGGACTCGAGCGAGGGCATCAGCAGCGGCCGCTGGGCGGCGAGCAGCGCCCGCTCGGAGAGCTCGGTCGAGCGCCGCCCGGCGCGCACCGAGCTGAACGTCGCCACGGCGAGCACCAGCGTCCCTCCCGCGGTCGCCACCTCCGAGATCGTCACCGCGGACTCGGCGAAGACCAGCATCTAGCTCCAGCGCCTTCGCGCCGAGTCCGTTGCGAGAATCGCCCAGCGGGCGATTCTCGCCGTTCTCGTCAGTCCGACGAGCGGCTTACAGCTTGATGACGTTGATCGCCTTCGGACCCTTGGGGCCGGCCTCCTCCTCGTAGGAGACCTTGGCGCCCTCGGCGAGCGAGCGGTAGCCGTCGGCGTTGATGCTCGAGTGGTGCACGAACAGGTCGCGACTGCCCTCGTCGGGCGTGATGAAGCCGAAGCCCTTCTCGTCGCTGAACCACTTGACCGTTCCCGTTGGCATTGTGGAGATATCCCTCCGTAGTGAGATGCTGCTACCACGGAGGATGTGACCACCGCCCGGGCCTGCACCTGCTTGACGCCGGCCCCCGTGGGACGGCCTTACGACGCGGCAAGGTAGCAAAGCTCGCCGGCGGGGTGCTGCGTTGGCGCGCGAAACTTCACCGCGTGGACACACCCCCTTCCCCCATGGAACCTGACGGCCTGCGGATCGCCCCCGGGGTGACGATCCCGCTCGGCGAGGTGATCGTGCGGGCCTCACGCTCCTCCGGGCCCGGCGGTCAGCACGCCAACGTGACCGCTTCGCGCATCGAGGCGAGCTTCGACGTCGCGGCCTCGGCGGTGCTCGACGAGGGCCAGAAGGCGCGGATCGCATCCCGCTTGGGCCCCCGCGTCAGCGCCGTGGCCCAGGACGCCCGCAGCCAGGCCCGCAACCGGGAGCTGGCGCTGGAGCGGCTCCGGGCGCGGCTCGCCGCCGCGCTCGTCGTGCCGCGGACGCGAACCGCGACGAAGCCGACCGCGGGCCAGCGGCGCCGGCGGCTGGAGGCGAAGCGACGGCAGTCCGACCGCAAGCGGGCGCGGCAGCGTCCGCAGCCCGGCGAGGAGTGACCGGCGAGCCGTGGCGCGCGTCCCGTGGCCGTGGCACGCTGGTTCACGCGCGTGCGCGCGCACGCGGACCTCGTACGCTGCGCCCGTGCGCTGGATCGTCGACGGGATGAACGTGATCGGCACCCGGGGCAGCGGGTTCGAGTCCTGGTGGGCGGACCGGGACGCCGCGATGCTGCGCCTCGTCGACCTGCTCGAGCGCTGGGCGGCCGCCGAGGGGGACGATCTCACGGTGGTGTTCGAGCGCCGGCCCTCGCCGCCGATCCGCTCGACGGTGATCGAGGTCGCCCACGCCCCGAAGCCCAAGCGCGACGCGGCCGACGACGAGATCATCCGCCGGCTGCGGTCCGACCCCCAGCCGGGAGCCGTCCGCGTCGTCACCTCCGACCGCTGGCTGGCCGACCGCGCGAGCGCTCTGGGGGCCTCGGTGGAGGGTTCGGAGTCGTTCCGCATCCGCATCGAATCGGCCTGAGGCAAAGGAATCTCCGGTCGCGAGCTCGGCGCTTGCGACAATCACCTCATGCCCGAGCCGAATCCGAGACGTCAGGCTCCCCCGCGCCCCGGCCAGGACGACGGTCGTCGGGCCCCGACGGGCTGGAAGGTCACTCCGGCGCCGGATGGCCGCGGCGGGCAGACGCCGGGCACTCGCCCGCGCGGGCCGAACCCGCGGTGGCTCGTTGCGCTGCTCGTCATCGGACTGCTCGTCGTCAACTACTGGATCTCCTCCCAGGCGCTCGGCCCGAAGCAGCCGCGGGTGCGGATCCCCTACTACCCGACGTTCATCACCCAGGTGGAGAAGGCCAACGTCAAGCAGGTGTCGTCGACGAACGGCTCGATCCAGGGCACGTTCAAGACGAGCTTCAGCTACCAGGGCCAGACCACGACGCGGTACTTCTCGACCCAGGTCCCCTCCTACGTACCCGGCACCGAGCTCAACGCGCTGCTCGACAGGGAGGGCGTGGTTCAGAACGCCCAGAACCCCGATCAGGGTCCCTCGTTCCTCACCAGCCTCATCTTCGGCTTCGGGCCCACCCTGCTGCTCGTCCTGCTGTTCATCTTCATCATGCGCCGCGCGGCCGCCGCCGGGGGTGGCGCGGGAGGGCTGATGTCCTTCGGCCGCTCGCGCGCCCGCCGGGTCGAGGCGAGCGATCAGCCGGTCACCTTCCAGGACGTCGCCGGGATCGACGAGGCCAAGGAGGAGCTCACCGAGATCGTCGACTTCCTCAAGAACCCGGACAAGTACCTCGCGCTCGGGGCGAAGATCCCGCGGGGCGTCCTGCTCAGCGGCCTGCCCGGCACCGGCAAGACGCTGCTCGCCCGCGCCGTCGCCGGCGAGGCCGGGGTGCCGTTCTTCCAGATGTCGGCCTCGGAGTTCGTCGAGATGATCGTCGGCGTCGGAGCCTCCCGTGTGCGTGACCTGTTCGCCCAGGCCAAGGAAGCGGCCCCGGCGATCATCTTCATCGACGAGCTCGACGCCGTCGGTCGGTCGCGCTCCTCCGGCGGCCCGAACATCTCCGGCGGCCACGACGAGCGCGAGCAGACGCTGAACCAGATCCTCACCGAGATGGACGGCTTCGACCCCCGCAGCGGCGTGATCGTGCTCGGCGCCACGAACCGCCCCGAGATCCTCGACCGGGCCCTGCTGCGGCCCGGACGCTTCGATCGCCGGGTCATGGTCCAGCCGCCCGACCGGGCCGGCCGCGAGGCGATCCTCAAGGTGCACACCCGCTCCGTGCCGCTGGCGGCCGACGTCGACCTCGGATCGATCGCCGCCTCCACGCCGGGCATGGTCGGCGCCGACCTCGCCAACCTCGTCAATGAGGCGGCCCTGCTGGCAGCCCGGCGCGGCCACGCCACCGTCTCCCAGCACGACTTCTCCGACTCGCTCGAGCGGATCGTGCTCGGCGCCGCGCGCAACGTGATGGTGTCCGAGGAGGATCGCCTGCGCACCGCCACCCACGAGGCCGGCCATGCCCTCGTCGGGATGCTCACGGCGGGCGCCGACCCCGTGCGCAAGGTGTCGATCATCCCCCGCGGGCAGGCCCTCGGCGTCACCTTCTCCGCCCCCGACGCGGACCGCTTCAACTTCGACGAGCGCCATCTCCTGGCACAGATCAAGGTCGCCCTCGGTGGACGGTCGGCCGAGGAGATCGTGTTCGGCGACCTCACCACGGGCGCCGAGTCGGACATCCAGCAGCTCACGCGCATCGCGCGGTACATGGTCGGTCGCTGGGGGATGAGCAGCGCGATCGGGCCGATCGCCGTGATCCCGAGCGAGGCGGCCGGGATGCTCCTGCCCGGGGTCTCGGAGACATCCGCGGAGACCCAGCGGATCGTCGACGAGGAGGTGCGCCGCATCGTCGAGACCGCTCACGCCGAGGTGCGGGACCTGCTGCGCGATCACCGCGCGAACCTCGACCACCTCGTCAGCCAGCTGCTGGCGCACGAGACGCTCGACGAGACCGACGCCTACGCCGCCGCCGGGCTCACACGATCCTCGGCCGAGGAGAACGGCGCCGGCACGATCATCCTGCCGCCGGCGCCGCCGACCCAGATCAGCTGACGGTCACTCGCCGAGGTGCGTCAGGCGCGCGAGCGCCTCGTGGCACTCGACGACCCGCCGCTTGACGGGATCGCTGTCCGGGCGGTCGTGCACGAGGTCCCACGTGCGATCGGCGACCTCACGGGCGGTCTCCGGGGTGGCGTTCTCGCACAGCCGGTCCACCAGCCGCAGCTCGAAGTCGCGGATCTGATCGGCCGGGTCGCCGGGGGCGAGGCGGGGCAGCGGCTCGCCCGTTGCCTCCTTCCACATGCCCGTCGCCACGAGCAACCGGTTGCGCAGCGTGACTTGGTCCATCGGCGGGATGATCCTAGTCGACCCCACCCGAAGATTCACCGGGGGTGACGGACGCCAAATCGTGACGGGCCGCTAGGACGCCAGCTTGGCGCGGATCTGCGCGAGCGTGTCAGTGAAGCCGGTGCTGGCGGCGGCGGTTGCGCGCACCAACGCGTTGGCTGCCGCCACCTCGTCGGCGGGACGGCCGGCGCGCCGCGCGAGGCTGACGAGCCGGCCATGGTAGACCCGCGTGATCGCCACCAGCCGGCGGTGCAGCACCGCCACCGAGCGCGGTGGCGCGATCGCCTCAAGGCCGGCGGCGAGACGCCCGATCGCCCCCGCCAGCAGCGCCGTCGCGCGGGCGAGCTGCGCCGGCGTACGGGGCCGGCGCGGGAGCCTCGCCTCGGCCGCGGCGAGGCTCGCCTGGAGGCGGCTCAACCGCGCCACGTACACGGCGCCGGCGTGCGTGCGGGGTGGCTTCGCCGCCACCGAGCGGTGGAGCAGGCGCGATGTGCCCACGCAGCCGGCGAGCAGGGGCAGCGTGACCGCGAGCATCGCCGCGAGCCCCACCGCGTTGGTCGCCGTGCGCCGCACGGCGGCGAGGCTACCTCAGCCGCGGAAGCTGCTGAGGCAGGCTGAGCACGTCGGCGAACAGGTCGCCCTGCTCGGCGACGCGCCGGAGCACATCGTCGGTCTCGAAGCGCAGCGCGGCGGGATCGCCCTCTGAGTGGCAGCGCTCCACCTCCTCCCAGCGCAGCGGCGTCGAGACGGTCGGGCGCTCGCGGGCCCGGACCGAGTACACCGTCACGGTCGTCTTGTGTTCCTCGTTCTGGCTCCAGTCGACGAACACCTTCCCGGCCCGCAGTCGCTTGGTCATCCGCGACACGACGAGCTCGGGCATCCGCTGCTCGAGCAGCTCGGCGATCTGCTTGGCGAACGGCTTCGTCACGTCGTAATCGGCGGATCCGTCGAGCGAGAGGTACACCTGCATGCCCTTGGATCCCGACGTCTTGGCCCGTGTCTGCAGGCCGAGCTGCTCGAACAGCCCGCGCAGCACGAGGGCGACCTGGCAGCACTCGACGATGCCCGCCGGCTCCCCCGGATCGAGGTCGAACGCGAGCATCGTCGGATGGTCCGGATCACGCGCCAGGGCGAGCGAGGTGTGGAGCTCCAGGTCGGCGAGGTTGGCCAGCCACACCAGCGTCGTCCGGTCCTGGGCGATGGTGAAGCGGATGTCGCCCACCGTCTCCGTGGCCACCCATTCAGGTCGGTGGCTCGGCGACTGCTTCTCGTAGAAGTACGCGCCCTCGGCGCCGTTGGGGTAGCGCTTGAGGGTGAGCGGGCGGTCTCGCAGGTGCGGCAGCACGGCGGGCGCCACCCGCAGGTAGTAGGCGATCAGGTCGCCCTTGGTGAAGCCTGTGGCCGGGAACATCACCTTGTCCCAGTTGGTGAGCTTCAGGCGGCGGTCGTCGAGCTCGACGACCAGCTCGCCCCCCGGCAGCCGCTCGACGGCGTCGAACAGGTCCTCCGGCCCGGGTCGTTCACCGGTCTGCCCCGGAGCCGACGCCCGCGGTGCCGGCCCGGCCGGCGCGACCGACGGGGGCGGCTCGGATGGCGCGGCCGGCGCGTCCGACGCGTCCGCGTCGGATGGCGCGGCCGCCACAGCCGGCTCCAGGACCACCTCGCTCGCCGGCTTGTCCTCGCGCAGGCCCTTGAACGACGGCGCGCGGAGGATGCCGTCACGCGTCCACTCCACGAACTCCACCTCGGCGACCAGCTCCGGTTCCACGAACTCCGCGTTGCGCGGCAGCTTCGGGCCCGAGGTGAACGGGTTGGTGGGACGCCGGAGGGGGGCGAGGCGTTCGGCGAGCTCATCGAGCGTGCGATCGGTGAAGCCGGTGCCGACCCGCCCGGCGAACACGAGCTCGCCGTCACGGTGATAGCCGGTGAGCAGGGCGCCGATCCGCTCGCGCCGGCGACCCTCGCCGGGCAGCCACCCCCCGATCACGAGCTCCTGGCGGTTGGTGTTCTTGATCTTCAGCCAGCAGCCGTTGCGCCGGCCCGGCTCGTAGCGGGAGTCGAGCCGCTTGGCGACGATCCCCTCCAGCCCCTGGCCGCGCGTCGCCTCGAGCAGCTGGCGACCGGCGCCGCGGTGCACGGCGGGAACGCGCCAGGCCGCACCTCCGAGGCCGAGCTCCTCGAGCCGGGCGCGACGCTCGCTGTAGGGGGCCTCCAGCAGCAGCTCGCCGTCGAGGTAGAGCAGATCGAAGATCGCGTACACGACGGGTGTGCTCGCCGCGAGGCGCTTGACCGCCGAGGGGGAGGTGACGTGCATCCGCTTCTGGAGCAGCCCGAAGCTGGGACGCCCCTCCTCGCCGAACGCGACGATCTCCCCGTCGAGCACCACCTCGCGCATGCCGAGCTGCTCGAGCATCGCCCGCACCTCCGGATAGGCGCTGGTGATCTCCCGCCCGTTGCGGCTCTCCAGCCGCAGGCGCCCCGGTTGCGCGTAGGCGATCGCGCGGACGCCGTCCCACTTCACCTCGAAGGACCAGTCCGCCTCGGGCTGCGGCAGGCCGCTCGGCGGGGTGGCACGCGCGAGCATCGGCGTGATCCGCTCCGGCATCGGCTGGCGCTGCGGATCCTCGGGGGGATCCATCCGGTGGATCATCCAGTCCTTCTCCGCGCCGTCGTGGCCGATCGGGAACAGCCCGTAGCGTCCGCGCAGCCGTTCGCCGTGGAACGTGACCTCGACCTTGCGGTCCTCCCACTTGTGCAGCTCGTAGGTGCCGGTGTCCCAGATCGTCATCGTCCCCGCGCCGTACTGGCCCCGGGGGATCTCGCCGTGGAACTCCAGGTACTCGAGCGGATGGTCCTCGGTGTGCACGGCGAGCCGGTTCTCGTGAGGATCCGACGGGATCCCGTTGGGGATCGCCCATGACGCAAGGACTCCCTCGTGCTCCAACCGGAGGTCCCAGTGAAGGCGCGTGGCGTGGTGCTCCTGGACGACGAAACGGTCCCGGCTCCGCCGGGATTGCGAGTTCGCCCGGCGGCGAACATCGCGCTCCCGGCTTCGCCCCCCGTCCTCCGCCGGCGGCGGCTCCCCTCCCGGCTCGGGCGAGGCGGCGAAATCGCGTTTGGCGCGATAGGTCCCGAGCTTCTCCTTGGCCATCTCGCCGGGAGCGTACGCTGCCCGTCGGTGCGGCTCGTTACCTGGAACGTCAACTCCTTGCGCGTCCGCCTGCCGCGGGTGCTCGAGTTCCTCGCCCAGCACCGACCGGACGTCGCCATGCTCCAGGAGACCAAGTGCGCGCCCGACGCGTTCCCCGTCGACGAGCTGGGGCAGGCGGGGTACGGAGCGGTGCATCACTCCGCCGGCCAGTGGTCCGGAGTGGCGATCCTGGCCCGGGAGGGACTGACGCTCACCGACCCGCTGCTCGGGCTGCCCGGAGACACCGTGGCGGCGGAAGCCCGCTGGTGTGAGGCGAGCGCCGGCGGCATCCGCGTGGCGAGCGTCTACGTCCCCAACGGCCGCACCCTCGACAGCCCCGAGTACCCGCGCAAGCTCGACTTCCTCGACGCGATGCGAGCCCGGGCGCAGGCGCTGCACGGCACGCCGCTGGTGGTGGCCGGCGACTTCAACATCGCGCCGGCCGACGACGACGTCTACGACCCGGCGGCGTTCGTCGGCGGCACCCACGTGAGCGCGCCCGAGCGCGACCGGCTGGAGGCCATCCTCGCCACGGGCCTCGTCGACGCCTACCGCCACCTGCACCCCGAGACGCCGCAGTTCACCTGGTGGGACTACCGGGCCGGCCACTTCCACAAGGGCCTCGGGCTGCGCATCGACCTGACGCTGGTGAGCCGCGAGCTCGCCCCGCGGCTCACACGCTGCGCGATCGAGCGCGACTACCGCAAGGGCCAGAAGCCCTCCGACCACGCCCCGCTGGTCACCGAGCTCGCCGACTGACGCCGAGCCTCATCCACGGGGGTTGGGCGTTTAGCGCTACTCCAGGTAGCGGAAAACGCCCAACCCCCCCTTCTTCAACATCTTTTACGCGCTATCGCCATGATTCCGGTATGGCACGCGTCCTCGTGGTCGATGATGAACCCGCCGTCCGGCGTGCGCTCGAGCGCGCGCTGAAGCTCGAGCGCTACGACGTCGACCTCGCCGCCGACGGCGAGGAGGCGCTCGACTCGCTCGCCGCGAACCCCGCCGACGCGGTGATCCTCGACGTCGGGATGCCCCGGCTCGACGGCCTGGAGGTATGCCGCCGGATGCGCTCGGCGGGCGACCGCACGCCGGTGCTCATGCTCACCGCTCGCGACGCCATCGACGACCGCGTCCACGGTCTCGACGTCGGCGCCGACGACTATCTCGTCAAGCCGTTCGCACTGCGTGAGCTGCAGGCGCGCCTGCGCGCGCTCCTGCGTCGCTCCGGCGACGGAGCCGACGGCGAGATCCTCCGCTATGCGGACCTCGTGCTCGATCCCGTCGCCCACGAGGTCAGCCGCGGCGATCGCGCGATCGAGCTCTCGAAGACCGAGTTCCTGCTGCTGGAGCTGTTCATGCACCACCCCCGGCAGGTGCTCACACGCTCGACGATCTTCGAGAACGTGTGGGGCTATGACTTCGGTCCGACGTCGAACGCGCTCGGCGTGTACATGGGGTACCTGCGGCGGAAGACCGAGGAGGGCGGCGAGCCGCGTCTGCTGCACACCGTCCGTGGCGTCGGCTACGTGCTGAAGGAATAGCGTGCCGCTCCGGCGCAGGCTGGGCTGGGCCGCTGCCGGCGCCGTGGGGGTGGCGGTGATCCTCGCCGCGGCCGTGTGCTACTTCGTCGTCCGCGATCAGCTCCGTGGGCAGATCGACAAGCAGCTCACCGCCCAGGAGCACGTGATGATGACCACGCCGAACTACGCGATCGGCGGCGGTGGCGGCTACTTCCCGGGGTTGTCGGCCAACGCCGGCGGGAGGGCGCAGTACACCCAGGTCCTGGGCCCGAATGGCACGCCGATCATCACCTCCGGCGGCCTGCGGCTGCCGACCGACGCGACCACCACCGCGGTGGCGAGCGGCCATCAGCGCTCGGCGCTCCAGGACGTGAGCGTCGACGGCAATCAGCTGCGCCTGCTCACCTTCCACGTCGAGGCCAGCCTGGGCGAGAACCCGGTCGAGTCGCTGGGGATCCAGCTCGCCCGCCCGCTCGGGCCGACGCAGACCGTCCTCACTCATCTGCGGCTGATCCTGCTGCTCGTGTGCGCCCTCGGAATGGCGCTGGCGGCCGTGCTCGGCCGGCTGGCGGCGAGCCGCGTGATCAAGCCGCTCGCCGAGGTGACCGCCACCGCCGAGCTGATCGGCGAGACCGACGACCTCAGCCGGCGCATCACCGTCCGCACCGAGGACGAGGTGGGGCAGCTGGCGACCCGCTTCAACGCGATGCTCGAGCGACTCGAGCACTCGCGTGCCGAGCTCGACGCCTCGGTGCAGGCGCAGCGTCAGCTCGTCGCCGATGCCTCGCACGAGCTGCGCACCCCGGTGACGAGCCTGCGCACGAACGTCGAGGTGCTGCTCGAATCCGACAAGCTCGACCCCGACGATCGCCGGCAGCTGCTCCACGACGTCGTCGAGCAATCCGACGAGCTCACCGCCCTGGTGGGGGATCTCATCGAGATGGCCCGGGGCGATCTTCCCTCCGGCGCGACCGAGGACGTGAGGCTCGACAGGATCGTCGAGGAGGCGGTGGGGCGGGCACGGCGCAACACGCCTGAAGTGGAGGTGAGGGCCGAGCTCGAGCCGGTGGTCGTCGAGGGCAACGCCGAGCGCCTGCACCGCGTGATCAACAACCTGCTCGACAACGCGGCGCGTCACTCGGCGGAGGGTGGCGTCATCGAGGTGGCGGTCGACCGCAGCGGGATCCGCGTGCGTGACCACGGGAACGGGATCGACGAGCAGGACCTCCCCCACGTGTTCGAGCGCTTCTACCGCGGCGCGAACGCCCGCGGCCGGCAGGGCAGCGGGCTCGGGCTGGCGATCGTGCGCCAGGTCGCCGAGCAGCACGGCGGCTCGGTGAGCGCGGCCAACGCCCCCGGCGGCGGGGCCGAGTTCACCGTGCACCTGCCCACGCAGGTGTCCGGCGAGGCGGAGGACGCCGAGCGCCCCGACCGTGTCTCGACGCCGCTGTTCTGAGCACCGCGGCGACGGCGGCACGAGTCACCGCGAGCCGACCTCTCGTCAGCGGCGCGTCGCCCGCGCCACCCGCGCCTGGCGCGCGCGGCGGAACCGGCGGCGCAGCAACCAGAAGCACAGCGCGAACACCGGGATGACCGGGAGCAGGATGACGCCACGGTGTCTCGTCAGCCCCAGGGTCGTCCCCAGCACGACCTCGAGGGCCACGGCGGGAAACGCCGAGAGCAGCAACGCGTGGGAGCGAAAGCCGGAGAAGTGCTCGCGCGCGGTGATCTCGATCACCCCCACGGCGCAGACGATCGCGCCCACCACCAGCGACGTGGTGGCTCCGCCGACGACGCCGACGACGACGGCGACGAGACCGGCGAAGATCGCGATCTCGGACACCGGAAGCCCGGCGAAGGGTCCCTCCGGTCGTTCGCCGAAGGCGCCGGGGGTCCGGACCGCGCGCGCCGTGGCCTGCCGCTCGCGGATCGACCGGGCGTCGAGCTGGGCCCGCGTCTCGCGCCGCTCGGAGCGCACCGCGCGCGGGGCGCTGTCCGGATTGCGCCGCTTGCGCGAGCGTCGTCTCGTCTTCGCCTGCGCCATGACCCGCGGGAGCATAAGGCCTCCCCGAGGCCGCCGGACCGCCTACGCCATCACGTTGCCGACCGCACTAGAGTTGCCGCTATGAGCGCTCAGAAGCCGCTCGAGCTGATCCTGGCGAGGAACCTGCTGGCGAGTCTCTCGACGCCTGCTTTCCTCGTCGGTGAAGAGGGTGCGCTCCTCTACTACAACGGGGCGGCCGGCACGATGCTGGGGCGGGGCTTCGAGGAGAGCAGCGGCATGAGCGCCGCGGAGTGGACGAGCCAGTTCGGCCCGTTCGATCAGGCCGACCATCCGCTTCCCTACGACGAGATCCCGGCCACGCTCGCCGTGCGTCAGAATCGTCCCTACCACGGTACGTTCCGCATCCGAGCCCCCGGCGGGGGCCACCAGGAGGTCGCAGCCAGCGCCATCCCGATCGTCGGGCTGGGAGGCGTGAGCGGTGGCGCGATCGTGATCTTCTGGCCGGTGCGGAACGGCGAGCAGGGACAGGGAGAGAGCCCATGAATCTGAAGGTGTGGGGGGCCCGCGGATCGATCCCGGCACCCGGTCCGGAGACGATGCACTACGGCGGCAACACATCGTGCGTGGAGCTGACCCTGTCGGACGGCAGCACGCTGATCCTCGACGCCGGCACCGGCATCCGCAACCTCGGACTCTCGCTCCCGCGCCAGGAGCAGCCGATCCACATCCTGCTCACCCACCTGCATCTCGACCACATCCAGGGGTTGATGTTCTTCGCCCCGGCGTTCTGGCCGGAATCCGAGATCACGATCTGGGGCCCGGCCTCGCCGGAGGCCTCGCTCCAGGAGCGCGTCGCCCGCTACATCTCCGCGCCGCTGGCGCCGGTGGAGGTGCGCGAGCTGCCCTCGCAGGTGTCCTTCCGCGAATGCGAGCCGCTCCAGTGGGAGATCGGCCCCGCGACCATCCGCGCCCAGGCGGTGACCCATCGCGGTCCGACGCTCGGCTATCGGATCGAGGATCAGGATCTCGCCCTCTGCTACATCCCCGACCACGAGCCGGGGCTCGGGGCACCGTTGCAGGAGCTCGACGACGCCTGGATCTCCGGGTTCGAGCTCGCGCGTGACGCCGAGCTGCTCATCCACGACTGCCAGTACACCGATCAGGAGTACACCGGCCATCTCGGCTGGGGCCACTGCCCCGTCTCCGACGCGCTCGCCTTCGCGCGGCGCGTGGCCGCCAAGCGCCTGCTGCTGTTCCACCACGACCCGCTCCACAGCGACGACTTCCTCGACCGCATCGGCAGCGACGTCGCCACGCGATGGGCGGAGATGGGTGGGCAGCCGCACTCGGTGGAGCTGGCCAGCGAGCGGATGGAGGTCGAGGTGAGCGAGCCCGCCGCCCGCGCCACGGCCGCCGCAGTCGCCGCGGCCTCGCCCCCGGCAGCGGCCTCGCCCGCCGCCGCGGCCTCGGCTCCCCGCGCTGCGTAGCCGGTGCTCGGCGTCAGGCGCGTGGCCGCGCTCGCGGCGGCTCTGCTGGTGAGCTCAGTGCTTGCCGCACCCATGGCGCGGGCCGACGGCGACCCGGCCAGCGACGTGCTGCTCGGCACCGACGTCTTCTATCCCTACGCGGCGGTCAGCCACGCCGCCGAGCTGAAGCTGAACGCCGTCACCGCCACGCTGAGACGGGACCGCCTCCCGGTGAAGGTGGCGCTGATCCACTCGCCGGAGGATCTCGGCGTGATCCCCGAGGTGTTCGAGCACCCGCAGCAGTACGCGGCCTTCCTCGAGCGCGAGATCAGCTTCAACGGCGCGCCGCGGCTGCTCGTCGTGATGCCGGCCGGCTACGGAACCGCCGGCATGCCCCCGGCGGCCGTGGAGGCCGTGGCGACGCTGCCGCGGCCGGCGGGGACCAGCGGCACCGCGCTCGCGGTGGCGGCCACCGCCGCGGTCGCCCGCATCGCCGCGGCCGAGGGGCACCCGCTGAGCGGCGTCCCCACCTCGCTCGGCGGCGGTTCCACTGCGAGCAGCGGCGGCGGGACGACGGCGATCGTCGTCGTTCTCATCGCCGCCGCCGTGCTCACCACCGGCGCGATCGCCGCCGCCACCCTCCGGCGTCGGCGCCCCGCCGCCGGCGGGCGCTCCTAGCGCTTCTCACCAGCCCGCTCAGTCCCAGCGACGGCGCCCGGCGCGCAGCGCCCGCAGCTCGGCGACCGCCGAGGGCACCTCCTGCACCGCGGGCGCCTGGCCGACCCCCGGCAGCGCCCGCACCGCCATCGGCGCCTCCGACACCCCGCCCGCGCCGTCGGGGCACACCCGGAGCACGCGCGCATCCGGGCGTGAAGCCACGCACTCCACCAGGCGCGTGCCGCGGAACACGAGCGCGGCGCCGTCGTCGGCCGCGTAGCCGGGCGGCAGCTCGCCGGCCGCCACCGCCGCCCGGTAGGCGGGTATCCGCTCGGGCTCCCCATCGAGGTGGACGGAGAGGCTGCCGCCGAGCAGGCCGAGACCGGGGACCGGCTGCGGCGCGCCGCCGCTCATCGAGAGCCCGCCCTGGAACCAGCACATCGCTCCGGCGCTCAGCCCCGCCAGGACGATCCCGCGCCGCCAGGCGGTGCGCATCGCCTCGTCGATCCCGTGCTCGCGCCAGATCGCCAGCATGTTGCGCATCGATCCGCCGCCGATGTAGATCGCGTCCTGGCCGAGCAGGTGACGGACCGGGTCGATCCGGTCACGGCCGAGGTGAAACAGCGACACGATGGTCGGGGAGCACGGCCACTCGGCGAAGCGCTCGTAGAAGCGCGTCACCTGATCGAACGGGTCGCCGCTCGCGGTGGGCAGGAAGCACACCCGCGGCACGGGCTTGCCGGTGAGCGTGAGCACGAGGCGGTCGAGCGCCGCCTCGCCCTCGTCCATGGTGAAGCCGCCGCCGCCCATCGCCAGGATGGGACCTCCGGGATCGGAGGCCATCAAGCGGCGAGCGCGGGGGCCTGGGACAGCGGCGTCGCCGCGCCCAGGAAGCGGACCGCGAGCTCCCGCTCGCCGGCCCCGCCGTTGCCGTCAGACGATACGAACATGGCTCGTGCCTCGGGTCGGGACGATACGACCTCGTGCAGCTCCGTGCCGACGAAGTGCAGCGCGGCCGAGTCCCCGGCCCCGTATCCGGCCGGCAGTCCATCGGCCACCGCCCCGACGAAGCTCGACCGGCGCCCGGGCTCCTCGTAGTAATGCACCGCGCTGCTCCAGGGCAGGAAGCCGAGCGCCGGGATCGTGCGCAGCGGGCCCTCGTGGAACCCGCTCAGGGCGTCGGCGAACCAGCACAGCGCGCCCGCCGAGCCCCCGCACATGACGACGCCGGCCTGCCACGCCTCGCGGAGGATCTCGTCGATCCCGTGCGCGCGCCAGGTTCCGAGCAGCGAGACCAGGCTGCCGCCGCCGACGTAGATGAGGTCCTGCGCCAGCAGGTGCGCGCGGGGATCTCCCACGCCCGTCTCCCGGCGGAACAGCGAGATGTGCGACGGCTCGCAGCGCGTCGCGGCGAAGGCGCGGTAGAAGCGCACGACGTAGTGGTCGGCGTCGCCGCTCGCCGTGGGCAGGAAGCACACCCGCGGGCGCTCCACGCCGGTGAGCGACAGCACGTGGTCGTCGAGCAGCGTGTTGCCCCACTCCATCGAGAACCCGCCGCCGCCGAAGGCCACGATCTGGGGGGGCCGCGTGGGCATGGGCGCAACGTACTCGCGTGCGGAGCCTCCGGTCATTGGCCCGATGGCCAAGGTTCGGGGGATGTTCGCCTGGCGAACGGATAGTTTCCCGTGGGACATGAATCTCCTGCACGACGCGAGAAAAGCCGCCGCCCTCGGGTTCTCCGAGCTGATCCGGCCCGGCGAGAGCGGACCCGCGTCCGAGACGCTGTGGCGGACAGGACGGGTCGCAATCACCGTGATGGTCGTGTTCACCAACCTCGTCGGCGCCGCCGCCGTGGTGGCGATCGCCGCGTTCGTGGTGCCCGAGCCTCCGCTCGGTGCGCGACTCGCCCACGACCGGGACGTGAACCTGCTGATGGCGCTCGTCTACGTCGCCGTCGCCGTGCCGGTCGGCGTCGTCCTCGGCACCTGGCGGCTGCGTCGCCTGCAGCAGTGGATGCGGGAGGACCGGTCCGCGAGTCTGGAGGAGACGCTGCTCGTGCTGCGGGCTCCGCTGCTTCTGTTCCGCGTCCAGGTCGTGCTGTGGCTGGTCGCCGCCGTCATGTTCGGCGTCGTCGACCTCGGCTACTCGAGCTACCTGGGGACGCGCGTGCTCGTGACGGTGGCGATCACCGGCGTCGTCACCGCCTCGTGCGCGTACCTGCTCACCGACCTGATGATGCGCCCCGCGGCGGCGCGTGCCCTGTCGGACCGGGCCCCCGGCCGGCTCGTCGTTCCGGGGGTGGCCACCCGGACCGTGCTCGCCTGGCTGCTCGGCACGGGGCTCCCCATACTCGGGTCGATCGCCATCGGCGTGGTCGCGCTCACCCGGCAGCCGATGCCCCACGACGTCCGTGAGCACCTGGGGGTGGCGATGGTCGCCCTCGGCGGCGTGGGGATCACGGTGGGGCTGCTTGCGGTGACCGTCGCGGCGCGGGCCACCGCGGATCCGGTCGACTCCGTGCGCCGCGCCCTGGCCCAGGTGCGACAGGGCGACTTCGACGTCCGCGTGCCGGTCTACGACGGGACCCAGATCGGCCAGCTGCAGCTCGGCTTCAACGCGATGGTCGCCGGACTGGCCGAGCGGGAGCGGATCCGGGAGGCGTTCGGAACCTACGTCGACCCCGACGTGGCCAATCGGATCCTCCAGGAGGGGACCGACCTCGGGGGCGAGCAGGTGGAGGTGACGGTCATGTTCGTCGACATCCGTGACTTCACCGGGTTCGCCGAGCGCACCTCGGCCGACCAGGTGGTCTCGGCCCTCAACGAGCTGTTCACGCAGTTCGTGGAGGCCATCCACGAACACGGGGGGCGGGTCGACAAGTTCGTCGGCGACGGCCTGCTCGCGGTGTTCGGAGCTCCGCGCCGTCTGCCCGACCACGCCGATCATGCCCTCGCCGCCGCGCTGGAGATCGTGCGCGACCTGCACTCCTCGCAGGAGCTCTCGATCGGCATCGGGCTGAACTCCGGCACGGTGGTCGCCGGCAACCTCGGCGGCGGCGGCCGGCTCGAGTTCAGCGTGATCGGCGACGCGGTCAACGTCGCCGCGCGCGTCGAGGCGGCCACCCGGGAGACGGGCGATCTCATCCTCCTCTCCGAGCACACCCGCGACCGCCTCGGCGACGAGCACCCGCCGCTCGTGGAGCGCGAGGGCGTGACACTGAAGGGCAAGAGCGAGCCGGTCCGCCTGTACGGCGTCGAGCCCCTCGACGGCCCACCGAACTGACCGAGCGCGGCGGCATGCCGGCGGGGTGGGTCTGCTCGCCGCGCGCCTGGGATAAGCTGGCCGTGCCCAAGAGGAACGGCGCCGCGAACAGAGGAGATGAGGGATGAGGATCGACGACGAGCGGCCCGGCCGTGGCAGGATCGCGGTCAGGGTGGCGCTGCTGGGGGCAGTCGCCGCCGTCGTGCTGATCATCGCCACGCTCGGCAACTCGAGCGCGCGCACCGTCGCCCGGCATCGGGCGGCGCCGAAGCGCCACCTCACCCGCTACTCGCTCGTCCACGGCTGCTACGCGCTGCGCGCCCCCGGCCGGCGCGGAGCGTCGATCGCCGCTGCCGACGGCCCGTTCCGGATGCAGGCCGCCGCCCTCGGCGACTATCTCCTCTACACGCCCCATGATGGCTACCTCGTCGGCGGCTCCGGTGGCGCGCTCACCACGGCGAGCACGCCGAGCCCCGCCGCGGAATGGAGGGTGACCGGATCCGGGGCGCGGGGGTTCACGCTGACGAACCTCGCCACCGGCGCCCACCAAGCCGTCGCCTTCACCCCCGCGAAGGGATGTGCCACGTATCCCGAAGCCGGCACCGACGCCACCGGCCGGTCGTTCACCGGCGCGAGCCCGGAGGGGGCCGTGCTCGGCACCGTCGAGGGCCACGCCCACGTCACCGCGTTCGAGCTGTTCGGCGGCGACTGGCACTGCGGGCGCCCGTGGAGCCCGTACGGCGCGCCGTACGCCCTCCCCGCGAGCTGCGCCGCGGACGAGCAGGGCACCAACGGCGAGGTGGAGAGCTTCCTCGACTTCGGCGGCGCCACCCGGCCGAGCAACATGCACGGCTGGCCGACGTTCATCGCCTGGCCGAGCCCGACGGCGCTGGCCGAGGAGGGCGACTACTACACCGGCATCGAGCGCGCCTGGAAGGCCGGGCTGCGGGTCATGGTGACCAACCTCGTCGACAACGAGGCGCTGTGCTCGCTCATGACCACGCGCACCAACCCGTGCAACGACATGTCGAGCGTGCTCATCCAGAGCCGCGACCTGTACGCGCTGCAGAACTACATCGACGCCCAGGCCGGTGGCCCCGGCAAGGGCTTCTTCCGGATCGTCACCACCCCGTTCCAGGCGCGGAAGGTGATCAACCAGGGCAAGCTCGCCGTGATCGAGGGGATCGAGGTCTCACGCCTGTTCGGCTGCGGGGAGAAGGACGGCACGCCCCAGTGCAACACCAGCGAGATCGATGCCGGCCTCAAGGAGGTCGAGGGTCTGGGCGTGCGCACGTTCTTCCCCGTGCACGAGTTCAACAACGCCTTCGGCGGCTCGAAGATGATCGCCGGCGAGACCGGTGAGCTGATCAACGCCGGCAACCGCTTGGAGACGGGCAGCTTCTTCACCCTGCAACCGTGCCCGGCCGAGGATCAGGACGCCGAGCAGCTGACGGTCGCGCCCGCCGGCGCGCTGGCCACGCTGCTCAACGGGCCCGCTGCCTCGCTCACCGGCGGCAACCCGCTCCCGGTCTACGGCCCGGGCCCCCAGTGCAACGTCCAGGGTCTCACCAACCTCGGCTTCTATCTGATCCAGCAGATGATCAAGCAGCACCTGATCATCCAGCTCGACCACATGGACTCGAAGACCGCCACGGCCGCGGTGGCCCTCGCCACCGCGGATCACTACTCAGGCGTCGTCTCCGCGCACTGCTGCTCCTCCCCGCAGCTGTTCCGCCAGATCTACGACGACGGGGGCTTCATCTCCGAGCCGGTGGCACCGGCGGGCTCGTTCGTCACCGTCGAGCGCGAGGACAAGGCCCAGGCCGATCCGCGCTACCACTTCGGCTTCGGCTACGGGTCGGACATGAACGGCCTCGCCGAGCAGCCGGGGCCGGCCACGGCCACGCCGATGAGCTATCCGTTCCACTCCTACCTCGGGAAGGTCACCTTCGGCAAGGAGGTGTGGGGACAGCGGGCGTTCGACCTCGACACCAACGGGCTCGCCAACTACGGCATGTACGCCGACTGGCTCCACGACGTTCAGCTCGCCGGCGGCACGCAGGTGATGTCCGACATGTTCCAGGGCGCCGAGTCCTACCTGGAGATGTGGGAGCGGGCCGACGGCGTCCCCGCCACCAGCTGCCTGCCGGCGCGCGGCGCGCTGGGACCGACGGGCCTCGACCGCCGTCTGGCGCTCGGCGACAGCAGCGAGCGGGTGCTGTATCGGGCCGGACAGCCGGTCGCCCGTCCGGGTCGCGCCTATCGCTACTGCGTCACAGGCTCCCGGGCCGAAGCGAGCAGCGTGTTCGACTCGCGGGGCCGCGTCGCCCTCATCGCCACCGCCGCCCACGGCGTCTCGGCCGCCGGGATGCGACCCTCGGCGCGGGCGCATCTGCGCCACGCCCGGCGCATCTCCGCCGGCGTGTGGATCGGGCCGCGGCTGCGCGGCGGGGCCCGCGAGGTCTTCGGTGTCCGCCACGGGCGGATCGCCTTCGTCGCCGTCGCCACGCGGGCCACCGCGGCCCGGCCGAAGGCGCTGCGGGCCGATCTGGCCGCCGCTGGCGTGTGAGACCCCTCACCCGCCGCCGGCGGGTGAGGCCCGCTCAGGAGGAGGCGTTCGAGGCGCCCGCCATCTCCCGGAACAGCCCGGTGACGACGAACACCACCTGCTCGGCGATGTCCACGGTGTTGTCGCCGATCCGCTCGAGGCAGCGGGCGACGAGGATCATGAACATCCCCCACTCGCGCATGTCGAGGTCGTCGCCGATCTCCACCGCGCGCTTGAAGATCTCCCGGTTGAGGCGGTTGATCTCCTGGTCCTGGGTCACGAGGTCCTGGGCCATCTCGACGTTCCGGGTGGCGAAGGCATCCTTCGCCTGCGTCACCTGAGCCCGCGCGAGCTGGCCCATCTTCTCGATCCCGTCGAGGATCTCCTTGTCCTTGGGTGACTCGTAGCCCGACAGCGGCACGAGCTTCGCCACGTTGACGCACTGGTCGCCCATCCGCTCGATGCAGCGGATGATGTGCAGCAGAGCCGCGACGAGGCGCAGGTCAGTGGCCACCGGCGCCTGGCGGGCGAGCAGCGAGAGGATTCCCTGGTGGACCTCCAGGTAGCGGCCGTCGATGCGATCATCGTCGGCCACGACCATCGAGGCGAGCTCCACGTCTGAGTAGGAGAGCGACTCGAGCGCACGGTCGAGTTGGGAGACGATGATGTCCAGCGCGCTCAGCGTCTGCGCCTCGAGCTCCTTGAGCGACTCCCGAAACTGATGGCGGGTCTCCTGCATCGCGCTCAGCCGAACTTTCCGGTGACATAGCGCTCGGTGCGCTCGTCGGAGGGCTTCGTGAACATGTCGGTGGTCGGCCCGTGCTCGACCATCTCGCCATCGAGCATGAACGCCGTCGTGTTCGACACCCGCGCCGCCTGCTGCATGTTGTGGGTGACGATCACGATCGTGTAGCGCTCCTTGAGCTCGTCGATCAGCTCCTCGACCCGGAGCGTGGCCACCGGATCGAGAGCCGAGCACGGCTCGTCCATGAGGATCACCTCGGGTTCGACCGCCACCGCGCGGGCGATGCACAGCCGCTGCTGCTGCCCGCCCGAGAGGCCGATCCCGGGAGCTTTCAGGCGATCCTTGACCTCGTCCCACAGCCCGACCGCCTGCAGCGCACCGTGGACCCGGTCGCGGAGCCCGGTTCCCTTCTGACCGGTGAGCCGGAGGCCCGCGGCAACGTTGTCGAAGATCGACATCGTCGGGAACGGGTTCGCCTTCTGGAAGACCATGCCGATCATCCGGCGCACGGCGGTGACGTCCACCCCGGCGCCGTAGAGATCGAGATCGTCGAGCGTGACCGATCCCGTGGCGCGCGCACCGGGGATCTCCTCGTGCATCCGGTTGATGCACCTCACCATCGTGGACTTGCCGCACCCCGATGGCCCGATGATCGCCGTCACCTCGTTGGCGGGGAAGGTCATGTCGATGCCCCTGACGGCGTGCTGTTGGCCGTAGAAGGCGTGAAGCTCCGCGATGTGGATCGCGTGGCCGGTGGCGACCGATGGGGCGGTCGGCTCCGAGGTGGTCGGCTGGGGACGGGGGCTGCGCTGGGCGGGCATCGCGGTCTGATCGTGCGAGGTCGTCTCCGGGGGATTCATATCAGCGGCTCCTTCGCGCCACGGCACGGGCAATCAGGTTGAGGATAAGCACGAGCGCGACGAGGGTCAGGGCGCCGCCCCAGGCGCGCGCCACGATGTGGGGGTTCGGGTTGGTGATGTCACCGTAGATCTGGACCGGCAGCGTGTTCATCTCGGCGCCGAGGTTGCCGGTGAGGACCATCGCGCCGAACGCGGTGAACAGCAGCGGCGCGGTCTCCCCCATCCCCCGTGCCACGGCGAGCAGAGATCCCGTCACGAGACCGGGGGCCGCCGTCGGCAGCACCACGCGGCTGAGGACGCGCCAGCGCGGGGCGCCGAGCGCCAGGGCCGCCTCGCGCAGGCTGGCGGGCACGAGCAGCAGCACGACCTCGCTGGAGCGGATGACGATCGGGAGCATCAGCAGCCCGATCGCCACCGACCCCTTCCACGCCGTGAAGCCGCCGCCGACGTGGGTGATCACGAGCGTGATGTAGATGAACAGCCCGAAGACGATCGAGGGCACGCCGGTCATCACGTCGACGAAATAGCGCACGACGTTGGCGAAGCGGCTGTCCCGGCCGTATTCGGTGAGCCACACGGCCACCGCGATGCCGAGCGGAACCGCGATCGCGGTGGCGAGGCCGACGAGCTCCAGCGAGCCGAGCAACGCGCTGCGGATGCCGCCCGAGAAGCCGAAGAAGTTGCCGTTGGGGTCGGTGGTGAAGAACTTCCCCGTCCACTCGGAGACGCCCTTGTGGATGAGGAAGTAGATGATGAGCACGAGCGGAACGAGCGCGACGAGCGTCGCCGCGAGCAGCAGGCCGCGCATCAGCCGGTCGGTGGTCCGCCGGCGCCGGCTCACCGTGGGCATCTCGATCGCGCTCATCAGGCCTCCGATCCCCCGCCGAGGGCGCCGACGGTGCCGGTGCCGGTCGCCCCGGCGCCCGCCGTGCGGCTGCCGTGGGTCCCGCGGGCGACGAACCACCGCGCGATGACGTTGACGATCAGCGTGAGCACGAACAGGATCAGCCCGGCCTCGAACAGCGCCGAGCGATGGATCGGGTCGTTGGCGGCCTCACCGAACTCAGCCGCGATCGAGGCCGCCAGCGTGTACCCCTGCGCGAACAGATGCTTGCCGATGAGCGGCGCGTTGCCGATCACCAGCACGACGGCGATCGTCTCACCGAGAGCGCGACCGAGGCCGAGCATCGCGCCACCGGTGATGCCCTGGCGCGAGTACGGGAGCACCGACATGCGGATCATCTCCCAGCGCGTGGCGCCGAGGGCGAGCGCCCCCTCCTTGTGCTCGGACGGCACCGTGCGAATCACCTCGCGGGAGATCGCCGAGACGATCGGGAGGATCATGATGGCCAGGATCAGCCCGGCGATGAAGTAGTTGCCGGGAGTGATCTGGCTTGCCGAGTCGCCGAACCACGGGATGAACGAGAACGTGTGGCCGAACCACTTCTCGACCGGTTCGAGCTTCGGCCCCAGCACGTAGACGCCCCACAGGCCGTATACGACGGACGGGACCGCCGCGAGGAGGTCGATCAGGATCCCCAGCGGGCCGCGCAGCCGGCGCGGGCACATCTCGGTGACGAACAGCGCCGAGGCGACGGCGATCGGAACGCCGATGACGAGCGCGAGGCCCGCCGTGATCACCGTGCCCACGACGAGCGGAGCCCCGTGGTAGATCTCGCGGCTGACGTCCCAGTCGTTACCGACGACGAAGCTGATCCCGAATCGCCCGATCGCGTCGCTCGACTCGCCGATCAGGCGGATGAAGAAGTAGACGATCAGGATCAGGATCGCCGCGGCCAGTCCGCTCAGGCCCCACTGGAGGACCCGGTCGGGCAGGCGCTGCAGCGGCGACCGCGCGAGCCTCGCGCGGTCGCCGCCCAGGCTGGTGGCGCTTGCCCCCAACGTCAGGCCCTCAGGAGACCGGTGCCCCGTTGCACGCCAGCTTCGCCAGCTGCGCGTTGTCCTTGGCATCCAGCGAGGAGGGTAGCGGCGCGTACGGCAGCTCCCCGGAGCCCTGGCCGAGGGTCTTCTGGCCCGCGCCGAAGGCGTAGGTGAGGAAGCCCTTGAGCGCCTTCGCCGTCGCCGCGTTGGTCTTGCCGTCCTTGCACGGATCCTGGTAGACGTCGAGGAACGTCTGCGAGACGATCGGGTAGGCCCCCGACGCCTTGGAGTCGATCGTCGAGATCCCCAGGTTCGCCGGGACGGCGATGCCGTTGGCCGCCGCAGAGGTGTTGGCGATCGTCGGCAGCTCGTACTGACCGCCGGAGTTCTTCACCGCGGCGTACGTGAAGCCGTTCTCGAGCGCGTACGCCTGCTCGACGTAGCCGACGGCCCCCTGGGTCTGCTTGACGGCGGCCGCGACGCCGGAGTTCTTCGCGGCGCCGGTGCCGCCCGGCCACTTGACGACCTTGCCGGGAGGCCCGACGATCTTGGTGAACGCCGGAGCGACGTCGGAGAGGTAGGTGGTGAAGCCATCCGTCGTGCCCGAGGAGTCGGAGCGGTGAACGGTGGTGATCGCCAGGCTCGGAAGCTTCATGCCCGGGTTCAGCGAGGCGATCGCCGGGTCGTTCCACTTCGTGATCGTCCCGTCGAAGATGCCCGCGATGGTGGGGCCGTCGAGCTTCAGGCCCGACTTGATTCCAGGCAGGTTGTAGGACACCGTGATGGCGCCGAAGGCGACCGGGAACTGCAGTACCGGGCCCTTCATCGCCTTGAGATCAGTCGGCTGTAGCGACGGGTCCGAGCCGGCGAAGTCGACCGTCGCGGTCTGCAGGTCGGCGATTCCCGTGCCCGAGCCGACGCCCTGGTAGTTGACCGTCAGCCCCTTGCCCTGGAGGTTCGAGGCCCACTGCTGGTAGATCGGCTGGGCGAGCGTCGAGCCGGCGCCGCTGATCGAGCCGCTGGCCGTCGAGCTCCCGCCCGAGGAGCCGGTGCCGCTGTTGCCGGAGCTCGAGCCGCAGGCGGCGACCGCTAGCACGGAGACGAGCGCGAGCACGAGCACTCCGAGGTGTCTGGTTTTCACTGGATCTCCTTCATCGATGTGTTGGCCGCAGTGTCGAAAGCCGGCCGCGGCGAGGTGTTACTCGCTTGTGAACGATTTGTTTTCCTGCTGTTTGAGCTCGGCGGCGAGCCGGTACCCGAACCCAAAGTGGGTGTGGATGAAGCTCCAGCCCGGGAGCGCCTCCTCGAGCTTCACCCGCAGCTTGCGCACGTAGACGTCCACGGAGCGATCGCCGGATCGCATCTCGCGTCCCCACACCAGTGCGAACAGCTCGTCGCGAGAGAGGATCCGGTCGACGCGCCGCGCGAGCTCGGTCAGCAGCCGCAGCTCCCGGATCGAGAGCGCGAGCGTGCGCCCGCTCGCCCGCGCGAGGTGCTCGCCGGGCATGATCTCCAGCGGTCCGACGGCGATGATCTCGTGCTGGGGCGACGCGGTCGCGGCCATGACCGGATCGTCGTCGTCCCCCGCCGCCGAGGCGTTATCGATTCGTGACGGCGATGTGAAGAAAGTGTGACCGCGTGGTGCGGTGCTCAGCGAGCGAGCAGATGATCCAGCTCGGCCGCCAGGCCACCGGTGGGCCCGTCAGCGTCCGGGCTCGCCGGAAGGTCATCGCGGCTCTGCGCCCCAAGCACCCCGTCGCCGCCCGTCCCGGAATCCGGCTCCGGTGAGAAGCGGTACCCGACCCCGAAGTGGGTGTGGATGTAGCTCCACTCGGGCGACGCCGCCCGGAGCTTCTGGCGCAGCTTACGGACGAACACGTCGACGGAGCGGTCGCCGTGGGCCATCGCGTAGCCCCACACCCGCTCATAGATCTCCTCCCGGCGCAGAACGCGGTCCGACTGCGAGAGGAGGTCGAGGATCTCGAACTCCCGTGCGGTCAGCTCGAGGCTCGTCTCGCCGGCGTAGGCCTGGTAGAGGTCGGGCCGGATCGCGATCTCACCCACCGTCATCGGCTGGACGAGGTCGGGGATCTCGTTGCGGCGGTGCCGGCGGATCGCCGCCTCGACCACGCTGATGAGCTCCTCGGCGTGGCACGGCTTGGTCATCCACGCGTCGGCGCCGATCCGGAGGCCGCGCACGCGCTGAGCGACGGAGGAGGGACCGGTGCAGATGATCACGGCCAACCCCGGCAGGCGGGCGCAGACGCGCTCCAGGTACTCCCAGCTTCCCGGCCCGATCACCGCGAGGTCGATCACCAGCGCGTTGAGGCGCATCGTCACCAGGGCCTCGGGCGTGACCGCGGTCGAGGCGGTGCGCAGCTCGGCGCCCAGCGCGTCGAGGCGGTTGGTGAGCACCTGCATGAACCCGGGATCGCGATCGATCACTGCGAGCCGGAGTCGGTTCTGGGGGCGCGGAGCGGACGCCGTGGCCTGCGTGCCCGCATGCGACACGATCCCGTGTGGCGGCATGGGCATCAATGTAGTGCAGCCACACCCCGGACTGCGGGGTGCCGGTGGTCCGGTCACAGGATGTTCACACGCACGTAGCGGGGAAATCGGCTCCCTGGCAGGTGAAGAGGGCCGCGGCGCCTGCGTTTCATTCGCGCGCTCTTACGAATGCGTCGGTATCGTTGCCTCGAGAGGCAAGGGCAATGGCGTCACGAGCTCAGCAGAAGCAGGAAGCGCGCGAGCGGCGACTGGCCGAGGAGCGCGCGCGGGCTGAGCGCCAGTCGCGCACCCGCCGGCTGCAGATGCTCGCCGGCGTGGTCGTGATCGCCGTCGTCGTCGTGGTCGTGGCGATCGTCGTCTCGACGAGCAGCAGCAGCTCCGGCGGCGGCATCAAGAAGGGCAACCAGGCGACGTCGCTCGTCAGCAGCGTGTCGAGCGAGCTCGCCGGCATCCCGCAGAGCGGCGAGACGCTCGGCAGCCCCACCGCCCCGGTGACGATGACCTACTGGGGTGACCTCCAGTGCCCGATCTGCGCCGCCTTCACCACCCAGGGCGGCCTCAGCCAGCTGATCGCCAACCAGGTCAAGCAGGGCAAGGTGAAGATCGTCTACGAGTCGGCCTGCACGGCCACCTGCAACAACCAGGGCGCGTCCTACTTCGTCAGCCAGCAGGCCGATGCCTACGCGGCCGGGCTCCAGGGCAAGTTCTGGCAGTACGCCGAGCTCTTCTACCACCAGCAGGGCACCGAGGGCACGGGCTACGCGGACCAGAGCTTCTTCAATCGATTGGCGGGCGAGATACCCGGCCTCGACACCGCCAAGTGGCAGGCCAACGAGAAGAACCCGTCGGTCGTCTCCACGGTCAGCACCCAGGCCCAGCAGGGCCAGACCCAGGCGCCGAACGGCACGCCCACGGTGTACTTCTCCGGCCCCAAGGGCAAGGTGGAAGCGCAGGAGGACGGCAGCGACGCGGGCATCATCCCGTACGCGAACCTCCTCGCCGCCTACAAGCAGGTGGCCTGATGAACTACCGGGCGCTGCGCGTCCTGCTGATCGTGCTCAACGTGGCGGGGCTCGGCATCGCCATCTACCTCACCTACGTCCACTACGAGGGGATCAAGCCGCTGTGCACGGCGGGTGAGTCATGCATCAAGGTGCAGACCTCGGTGTGGTCGAAGCTCGACGGCGTTCCCGTCGCCCTCATCGGGCTGATCGGCTACGTCGGGATCCTCGCCGCCCAGCTCCTCCCCGACCGCGAGGAGACCCGGCTCGCGGCGCTCGGGATGACCCTCATCGGCACCGGCTTCAGCGGCTACCTGACCTATCGCGAGCTGTTCTCGATCCACGCCATCTGCGAGTGGTGCGCGTCGAGCGCGGTGATCATGACGCTGATGCTCATCGGCTCGGCCGTCCGCTACGTGATCGGCCCGTCGCCGGGCGCCGCGCCGCCGCCTCCCTCCGCCCCGCTGCCGCCGCGGCGCAAGCGGACGGCGGTCGCCGGGCGCTGAGCGACTCCGCCTCTGGCGCGCCCATCCCCCGCCGGGGCCGGCCCGTTCACGGGTTCGTCACAGGAACTACGCCGAGGCGTCACAGAATCCCTGCGTATGGGGGCGAAGCTGCCTGGTCGTGGACTATGAGAACACCCTCGCACCCGCGCACGGCGGGTGCGCGCAGCAGCCTCTGCTGTGCCTGAGCGACGAGCGCGTCGCCGTCATCCTCCCCCGCCCCCCGCACACCTCGGCGCGCCGTGAGACGATCGCGGCGCTCACGCGCCACGCCGTGCCCGGCTACCACGTCGAGGCGCTGGAGATCGGCGCGGCGCGCGACGCCCTGTCCGCCGGCCGCCACCGCCTCGCCCTGGTGTGGACGAGCGACCCCGACGCCGGCGAGGCGATCTCCCGCGCGCAGGATGCCGGCGCGCTCGTCTGCGCGATCCACGATCCCGGAGCTGCCGGTCCCGCCGCGGCCGACAGCGCTGGTCGGCTCGAGCGCTGCCGGATCGTCCTCTCCCCGACCCGGGCGGCCGACCGGCGGCTCGCCGAGCTCGGCGTCGAGGCGACGGCGATCGCCCGGTGGCGTCCGGGCATCGACCGCGAGCGCTTCAGCCCCGCGTACTACAGCGCGAGCGCGATCGAGGCCACCCCCGGCGCCGCGCATCCCGCGTTCTCCATCCTCGCCGCCGAGCCGATCGCCGCCGGCCCCGAGCTGACGCTGCTGATGGAGGCCTTCGAGCGCGCCTGCAGGCGCGACGATCGCCCGCAGCTGGTGATGGTCGGCCGCGGCCCGGCCGAGCGCGACCTCCGCGCCCGCCTGGGCGGCCGGCTGGTCGTCGTCGACCCGGCGCAGACCGATCGCCTCGCCCCCATGTTCGCCAGCGCCGAGCTGTTCGTCTCCGTCGGCGCCGGTGACAGCTACGGCGTCCTGCAGGCACAGGCGAGTGGCGTCGCGGCGCTGGCCACCGAGGGCAGCGGCGCCGCCGAGGCGATCGAGCCCGGGCGCAACGGCTGCGTCGTGGCCCCGGATCCAGACGCCCTCGGGGCGGCGATTCACGGCCTCGCCCGCCGCGCGACGCTGCGCGAGCGATTGGCGGCGGGGGGCCTCCAGGCCGCGGCGGGGTGCACCTGGGAGCGCGCCCTCGCCGAGCTGTCCGTCCATTGGGACGCCGCCGTGCGGCCGCGCGCCGCCGAGGTCCCGCGTGCCGCGTGACGCGGCGCTCGCCGCCGTGGCGGCGAGCGCTCCGCTTCTGAGCCATGGGCCCGACCGCGGGCTGTGTGTCGCCGACGTCACCCTGTTCTACGGCGAGCGCAGCGGCGGAATCCGCACCTACCTGGAGGCGAAGGCCGCCTACGCCCGGCGGACCGGACGCTTTGAGCACCACCTCGTGGTGCCCGGGAGGACCGCCGCTGAGGAGCCCCATCGTCACGCCCAGCCCTCGCTGCGCCTCGCCGCCTCCAACGGGTATCGGATCCCGCTCGGCGCGGCGGGAATGATCTCGGCGCTGCGGGCGATCGAGCCCGACGTGGTCCTGCTCCACGACCCCTATTGGACGCCGCGGCTGGCCAGCCGGACCGCGCACGAGCTGGGGGCGACGGTGATCGCCGTCCACCACTCCTCGGTCGCGCTGCACGCCGCCGGGCTGCCCGGGCCTCAGCTCGTGTACCGCCGTGCGCTGCGCCACTGGTACCGCCGGGCGTACGCCGACGTCGACGCCGTGATGTCCGTCGTCGATCCCGGGGGCGACGCCCAGCGCACCGCCGAGCTCCCGCTCCGGCTCGGGCTCGGTCCCGACTTCCGCCCGCGGCCGCAGGTCACGCGGGGCGAGCACGTGCTCTACGTCGGGCGGCTCTCCCGGGAGAAGGGTGTCAAGGAGCTGCTGGAGGCGACGGCGCGCGGCCGCTGGCGCCTGCGCCTGATCGGCACCGGACCGGCGCAGGACATGCTCCACGAGCAGGCCCGGTCGCTGGGGGTGAGCCACCGGGTGCACTTCGGCGGCCACGTCGCCTCGCGGACCGCCCTGGCCCACGAGTACGCCCGCGCCCGCTGCGTCGTCCTGCCCGGCGCCCACGAGACGTTCGGCCTCGCAGCCCTGGAGGCGGCGGCGTGCGGCACTCCGGTGGTCGCCGCCGGCGTCACCCCGTCCGTGGCGCTGATCCGCGGTGCCGTCGAGACGTTCACGGCCGGCGACGTCGCGGACCTCGCGGCAGCGATCGAACGCGCCCGCCGGCGCCCGCGCCACCCCACGCTCGCCGCCGAGATCGCCGCCCGCCACGGCTGGGACGCCGCGCTGGCGGCGGAGCTCGACGACCTCGAGCGCCTGCTCGGCCGGCGCTGAGCGCCCGTCCCCGATGCGCGGCGCACGAGCGACGGGTCGGCTGGCGGTCGCCGTGCACGATGTCGAGCCGCGCTCGTTCGAGCGCGTGAAGACGATCCGCGCCTGGCTGGCGGCGCGCGGCGTCGAGCGGGTGACGCTGCTCGTCATCCCCGCCAGCGATCTGCATCCGATCGGCGCCCGGGGGCCGGGGCTCGCGTCGTGGCTGCGCGAGCGCGAGGCGCTCGGCGACGCGATCGCCCAGCACGGCCTGGCCCACCGGCGCTCGGTCCGCGCGCCCTGGCCGCGCAGCACGCTCGCCCACTGGCAGGGAGGGCCGGCGGCGGAGTTTCCCGGGCTCGGGTCCGAGGAGGCAGCCCAACGCGTGGACTGCGGCCGGCGCCTGCTGCTCGGGCTGGGGCTCGACCCGCGGGGGTTCGTGGCCCCGGGCTACGCCTACACGCGCGTGCTGCGCCCGATCCTCGCCGAGCGCTTCGAGTGGTTCGCCGACCTGCAGAGCGTCCGCGGCCGCGACGAGCGTCGCCTCCGCGCGAGCGCATTGTGCCTCGGCACCTCGACGCCGCTCAAGCGCCGCCTCTCGCCGCTCCTCGTCGGCGCGGGCGGGCGCAGAGCCGGCGAGCTGATGCGCCTCGACGTCCATCCGGAGGACTTCCGGCTCTCCGGGCACATCGCCACGATCAACGCGCTGCTGCAACGTGCCCGGGGACGTGAGATCGTCACCTACGATCAGCTCCTCGGCTGATCCGGCGATGGCTGATCCGGCGATCCTGGCGCAGGCCGAGCGGGTCCTGCGCGGCAATTGGCGGGAGGGCCAGCGGGCCGCCGACGGGGTGCCCTACGCCTTCACCTGCCCGGCCACGCCGCGCTACCGCCATCAGTGGTACTGGGACTCCTGCTTCCACGCGATCGCGTGGTCCCATTTCGACCCCGCCCGCGCCCGCGGTGAGCTGCGCACGCTGCTGCGATCCGGCCGGCTCGACGGCTTCATCCCCCACACGGTGTTCTGGGACCGGCCGGCGTACTGGCGCCGCGCGCCCTTCTACGGCACCCACACCGTGTTCGGCTGCACCGCCACCGCGACGATCCAGACGCCGCTGCTGGCCCTCGCCTGGGAGCGCGTCGCCGCCGCCTCGCCCGATGATCCCGGCTTCGCCACCGAGGCGCTCGACGGGCTCCGCCTGCACTACGAGTGGCTGCACAGCCGGCGCGACCCCGACGGGGATGGCCTCTTGACGATCATCGACCCCGACGAGTCGGGGCTCGACGACTCGCCCAAGTACGACGACGTGTTCAACTGGATGCGCCACGACCGCGTCGGCTTCTTCTGGCTGATCGAGCGCTCCCGGCGCCTCGGCTACGACGCCGCGGCGATCGCCGAGCGCTACGAGGAGCACGTGGAGGACGTGCTCGTCAACGTGCTCTACGCGCTCGCGCTGCGGGCGCTCGCGCGGCTCGACGACGAACACGCCGAGCTCCATCTCGCCCGCGCGCAGCACACCGAGCAGGCGCTGCTCGAGCGCTGCCACGATGAGGCGACCGGTCTGTTCTTCGACCTCGCCGGCTCGCGCGAGCGGATCGTGCGCGTCTCCACGTGGTCGTCGCTGGCACCGTTGGCGCTGCCCGGGATCCCGGAGGACTTCAAGCGCCGGATCGTCGAGGAGCACCTCCTCCATCCCCGGCGCTACCTGGCGCCGTACGGAATCCCCTCGGTCTCCCAGGAGGAGCCGGCGTTCAACCCGCGCTTCGCCGGCTGGCGCTGCTGGCGGGGACCGTCATGGATGAACACCGCGTGGCTGCTCGTGCCCGCGATGCGCGAGCTCGGCTACGAGGCCGAGGCCGAGCGCGTCGTCGTCGGCCTCACACGTGCCGTCCGCGCCCACGGGTTCCGCGAGTACTACAACCCGCTCACCGGCCGCGGCCTCGGCGCGCGCGACTTCGGCTTCGCCACGCTGCTCGTCGATCTCCTGGGGCCCGAGGGCCCGGGCGCGCGCGGGCACCGCGACGGAGCCGTCAGCCGTTGCCGTCCGCGCCCGACTCGATGATGCGTCCGTGAGCTGGCGAACCACCCGCGCGTCAGACCGCCTGGAGGCGAGCCACCGCCAGACGGCGGTGATCGACCTCGGCTCCAACTCGTGGCGGCTCGTCGTGTTCACCGACGGTGAGGCGGGCACGTTGCCCGGCGGTCTCGCCGCGCCCGCCGGCGAGCCCAGCCGCTGGTGGAAGCGGACCGACGAGCTCTACGAGACGGTGCGCATCGGCGAGGGGATGGACGTCAGCGGGGAGCTCTCGGAGGAGGCGATGGTCCGCGGCCTGGAGACGCTCGTCGTGTTCGATCGCTTCTGCCGCGCCGGCGGGCTCTCCGCCCGGGACGTCCACCCGATCGCCACCAGCGCGATCCGCGACGCCGTCAACCGCGAGGCGTTCCTGGCCCGCGCGCGTAACGCCACCGGGCTGGCCGTCGAGGTCCTCTCCGAGGAGGACGAGGCCTTCTACGGCTACGTGGCCGCCGTGAACACCACGACCCTGGCCGACGGCGGCGTCGTCGAGCTCGGCGGCGGCAGCATGCAGCTCATCCACGTCGCCGGGCGCCACGCCCGGGAGCTCGGTTCGTTCCCGCTCGGCGCGGTGCGGATGACCGAGCGCTTCCTGCCGAGCACCGAGCCCGGCCGCCCGGCCCGCCGTAAGGACCTCGCCCGCCTGCGCGATCACGTGGCGGCGACGCTCGCCGAGATCCCCTGGCTCACCGAGGCAGGCCCACGGCTCGTCGGCGTCGGCGGCGCGATCCGCAACCTCGCCGGAGCCGCCCAGCGCGCCGCCCACGAGCTCGACGTCGGAGTGCAGGGCTACGTGATCACCCCGGAGGTGCTCGACGAGCTCGTGTCGGAGCTCGCCGCGCTCCCGGTCGCCGAGCGGGGGACGCTGCCCGGCATCAAGCCCGGCCGAGGCGACATCATCCTCGCCGCCGCGGTGACCCTCCAGACCGTGCTGGAGGTGGGCGGCTTCGCGGGTCTCGAGGCCACCGAGGCCGGCCTGCGCGACGGTGTGTTCCTCGCCCGCACGCTGTTCGCCGGCGCCGAGCCGCTGTTCGCAGACGTACGCGCGGCTGCGGTGCGAAACCTCGCCATCCAGTACGAGGCCGACCTCGACCACGTCGAGCACGTCGCCCGCCTCTCGCGCCAGATGCACGACTCGCTCGCCTCCACCGGGCTGTTCACGCCGCAGGACGGCGAGCGGGAGCTCCTGTGGGCGGCGTCGCTGCTCCACGACGTCGGGATGACGATCTCCTACGACGACCACCACAAGCACTCGCGCTATCTGATCGCCTCCGCCGAGCTGCCGGGCTTCGACCCCCGCGAGCGTGCCCTGATCGCCCAGATCAGCCGCTACCACCGCAAGGGAGCCGCCAAGCTCGGCGAGATGGCCGGCCTCGCGCAGCCCGGCGACGAGGCGCTGCTCGAGCGATGCGCGACGATCCTGCGGCTCGCCGAGCACCTGGAGCGCGGCCGTGACCAGTCGGTCTCCGAGGCGCGCCTGTCGACCAACGGCGACGGCCTCGGCCTCCACCTGGAGGCGGCCGGCGACCTCACCCTGCCGCGCTGGAGCGTCGAGCGCTATGGCGACAGCGAGGCCTTCGAGCGGGTGTTCGGCCGCCGGCTGCTGATCGGTTGACCGCGGCGCGGCTCGCGCGCCGTGACCTTGTTCGCCGTCCGGCCACTCGCGCAGGATCGGGTGTGGTCGTAGAGTGCAGGGACGGATGCTGTGGCTGCTCAGACATGCCGAAGCCGAGGGCGGGGTCCCCGACGACGAGCGACCGCTGACCGAACGGGGGATGCGGCAGGCGGCGACCGCCGGCGAAGCCCTCCGGCGGCTCGGAGTGACGCTCGACGTGTGCCTCACCAGCCCGAAGCGGCGCGCGGTGCAGACGGCTGAGCTGGCCTGCGAGCCGCTCGGGATCGAACCCACGCTCGAACCGTCGCTGTCCGGGCAGCCGTTCGATGTGCTCGCGCTCACCGCCGGACTCGAGGACGTGCTCCTCGTCGGCCACGACCCGTCCTTCACCCTCACGCTCCACGACCTCACCGGCGCTCAGGCCCGGATGAAGAAGGGCGGCCTGGCGGGGATCGAGAAGGGCGAGCTGCTGGTGCTCCTGCGTCCCTCGGAGCTGGCGGCGATCGCGCAGACCGAATCACAGGAGGTGTCGTGAGCGACAGCGCGGTGCAGGCGGACTCCCGGTCCGAGAAGTCCGCCGAGCTGCGCGAGCCCCGCCTGTACGAGAACCGCGAGCTGTCCTGGGTCGACTTCAACGATCGCGTCCTGCAACTCGCCGAGGACGAGTCGCTGCCGCTCATGGAGCGGCTCAAGTTCCTCGCCATCTTCACCACCAACCTCGACGAGTTCTTCATGGTCCGGGTCGCCGGCGTGCACGACCAGGTCGACGCCCGGATCGACGCTCGAGGGCCGGACGGCCTCGTCCCGACCGAGGTGCTGGAGCGGATCGCCGAGAAGGTCCGCTCGCTCGACGCCCGCCACGCCCGCCAGTTCAGCGAGCACATCAAGCCGGCGCTGCGCGAGCACGGCATCCGGATCGTCTCCTGCGAGGACTCGGACGCGCCGGCCGAGGACATCGAGCGGCATTTCCGCGAGCAGATCTTCCCGGCGCTCACGCCGCTGGCGATCGGCCCCGGACGCCCCTTCCCCTACATCTCCAACCTCTCGCTGAGCATCATCGTCCGCCTGCACGATCCGGAGGCCGACCACGACGCGTTCGCGCGCGTGAAGGTGCCCAAGGAGGTGCTGCCGCGTTTCGTGCAGATCGCCAAGAACACGTTCATCCCGCTCGAGGACGTCATCGCCCGCCACCTCGACGCGCTGTTCCCGGGCATGGAGATCCTCAGCCACGACCTGTTCCGGGTCACCCGGGACGCCGACTTCGAGATCTCCGACGAGGCCGACGACCTGCTCCAGGCCGTCGAGGACGAGCTTCGGCGGCGGCGCTTCGGCGAGGTGGTGCGCCTCGAGGTCGGTGCCGGGATGGATTCCGCGCTGCGCGCCCGCCTGATCGAGTGGCTCGACGTCGACGAGGTTCAGGTCTACGACGTCGACGGGCTGCTCGACCTCGGCGACCTGTGGCAGATCGCCTCGGTGGAGGCGCCGAGTGAGCTGCGCCAGACGCCGTGGACCCCGATCACCCACCCGCTGTTCGGCCCCAAGCCGGCCACCGAGGACCAGCCCGACGTGTTCGCCCCGATGCGGAGCTGCGACGTGCTCGCGCATTACCCCTACCACTCGTTCGCCACCAGCGTGGAGCGGTTCGTCAAGCAGGCCGTCGACGACCCGAACGTGCTCGCGATCAAGATGACCGTGTACCGCACGTCGGACGACTCGACGCTCGTGCCGCTGCTGATCGAGGCGGCCGAGAAGGGCAAGCAGGCGGTGTGCATGGTGGAGCTCAAGGCGCGCTTCGACGAGCGTCAGAACATCCGCTGGTCACGTGCCCTGGAGGAGGTGGGCGCCCACGTCGTGCACGGCATCCCCGGCCTGAAGACGCACGCCAAGGCGATCCTCGTCGTCCGCCGCGAGCGCGGCGGGATCCGCCACTACGTGATGATCGGCACCGGCAACTTCCACGCCAAGAACGCGCGCCTGTACGAGGACTTCGGGCTGTTCACGACCGATCCCCAGATCGGCGAGGAGGTCTCCAACCTGTTCAACTCGCTCACCGGCTACGGGCATCCGGCGCGCGAGCAGAAGGTGCTGATCGCCCCGTACTGGTTGCGGATTCCCCTTCTGGAGGAGATCGAGCACACGATCGAGGCCCACGAGCGGGGCGAGACATCCCGGATCGAGATGAAGATGAACTCGCTCGTCGACCAGCGCTGCATCGAGGCGCTCTACCGTGCCTCTCAGGCCGGCGTCCCGATCCGGCTCAACGTCCGCGGCATCTGCTGCCTGAAGCCGGGCGTTCCCGGGGTGAGCGAGACGATCGAGGTGATCTCGGTCGTCGGGCGGTTCCTGGAGCACAGCCGCATCTACGCCTTCCACCGCGGCGAGGAGCACTGCTACTACATCGGCTCGGCCGATCTGATGCCGCGCAACCTCGACACCCGCGTGGAGCTGCTCGCGCCGATCGAGGCACCGGAGCTGCAGGCCGAGCTGGAGGACACCCTCGAGCGCTGCTTCGCCGATGACACCAATGCCTGGGTGCTCTCGAGCGACGGCACCTGGGAGCGACGCACCGGCGGCACGCGGTCGGTTCACCGCGAGCTGATGGAGCGGACGCTGGCCACCACATCCACAGGCCCCGCCGCGACCTGACGTCAGCCGGTAGGCGGCATGCACAGCGGCGTCCTGCTCGTCATCGTCGTCGTTGCCGCGCTCGGTTTCGACTTCACCAACGGCTTCCACGACACCGCCAACGTCGTCGCGGCCCTGATCTCCACCCGGGCGATGGCGCCGCGTTCGGCGATCGGCCTGGCGGCGGTGCTCAACTTCGTCGGCGCGCTGATCTCCCTGAAGGTCGCGGCGACGATCGGCACCGGGATCATCCACGCCGGCGCCGTGACCGAGACGGTCGCCTTCGCCGCGCTCGTCGGAGCGATCGCGTGGAACCTGCTCACGTGGCTCTTCGGGCTGCCCTCGAGCTCCTCGCACGCGCTCATCGGCGGGCTCATCGGAGCGCTCCTCGCCGCCTCGGCGAGCGACGGGATCAAGTGGCACGGAGTGCTCACGAAGGTGGCCATCCCGGCCCTGGTGGCCCCGCTGGCGGCCCTCGTCCTCGCCGCGGTGCTGATCACCGTCGTCTACCGCCTGGTGGCCAATCGGCGGCCGGGACCGGCGACCGTCGCTCTCCGGGGCGGGCAGGTGATCGCAAGCTCGTTGCTGTCGCTCGCGCACGGCACCAACGACGCCCAGAAGACGATGGGGCTGATCGGGGTGGCCCTGATCGCCCACGGCGACTTCTCGGCCCACCACTTCCACGTTCCGCTCTGGGTCGTGCTCTCGGCGGCCACCGCGATGGGGCTCGGCACCTACGCGAGCGGCTGGCGGATCATCCGCACCGTCGGGACGCGGATCATCAAGATGGACAGCGCCCAGGGCATGTCGGCCCAGGGCGCGGGCGCCGTCGTGATCCTCGTCTCCTCACACCTCGGCTACCCCCTGTCCTCCACCCAGGTGATCGCGGGCAGCGTCGTCGGCGCCGGCGCGGCCAAGCGGCTCTCGGCCGTCCGCTGGGGCGTGGCCGGCAACATCGTCGCCGCCTGGATCCTCACCGTTCCCGTGGCCGGCCTGCTCGGCGCCCTCGCCTACTGGCTGGCCCGCCTGTTCGGCTCGGGCGCCCTGGGACCGATCGTCATCTCCGTGATCGCGCTCGCCGCCATCGCCCGCGGGATCCGCATCCGCTACGCGGCCCTGCGCTCAGCCCGCCAGCCCTCCGCCTCCCAGGCCCCCTAAGGGCCCGTCACCGGGCTCGCCGTGACCGGGCGGATCGGCACAGGGCCGCTCCGCCCGGCCTCCCGATCCTCAGCCGGTCGTCGGCGAGCTGGCCGGACGCACCCCGAGCGTGAGCTTCAGCGTGCTCGACCGCCCGCCTCGCCTGACACTCAGGGTGACCGTCTGACCCGGCTTGAAGTTGTCGATCGTGTTGATGAACTGCTGCGTCGAGGTGATCTTGCCGCCGTTGATGGCGGTGATCACGTCGCCGTTCCGCAGCCCGGCGCGCACCGCCGGCGTGTTCGGCTCGACGAGCGTGATCGCCGCGCCCCCGCTGGAGGCGCCGTTCAGCTCGACGCCGACGAACGGGTGCTTGATGGGGTGCCCGGCGATGATCGCGTTGGCGATCTTCTGGTCCTCGTTGCCTGGCGTGGCGAAGCCGACTCCCGAGCTCGAGCCCTGGCCGCTGACGGTCTGGTTGTTCGTCTCGATCTGGTCGGACAGCCCCAGGACCCGGCCGTCGGCCGCGAGGAGCGGACCGCCCGAGTTGCCGGGGTTGATCGCGGCGTCGGTCTGGATCGCACCGGTGATCTGGTAGTTGTTCGGGGCCTCGATGCTCCGTCCGATCGCGCTGACGATCCCCTGGGTGACGGTCTCGGGCAGGCTGAACGGACTGCCGATCGCCACCACGGGGTCGCCCACCTGCGCCGCCGAGGAGTCGGCGAACGTAATGGGATGCAGCTGCGCTGCCGGGACGTTGACCTTGATCACCGCGACGTCGGTCGACGGATCGGTGCCGAGCACCTTCGCCCTGGCGGTGAGGCCGTCCTGGAAGTGGACGGTCACCAGCTGCGCGCCGGCGACCACGTGCTCGTCGGTGAGGATGTCGCCCTTGGAGTCGTAGACGACCCCGGCGCCCTCGCCCTCCTGCTTGCCGCCGCCGAACAACCCGGAGCCGCTCGACGACCCGATTTCGATGATGTCCACCACCCCGGGGCTGTCCATGCGATAGATCTGGTTGATCGACAGCCCCTTCTGGGAGCCCGAGAAGGAGGTCGGGACCGAGCTCGAGGCGCTGCCCGACGGCTTCACGACGGTCGTCGTGGAGTGGATGGTCTTGGAGTTGCCGCCAATGGCCCAGGCGATCAGGCCGCCGATCACAGCGGCGAGAACCACCACCGGGATCATCGTCGTGTTTCGCTTCATGTCTCTGTATCTCCTGAGCCGTTGCAAGGGAAATCGCGGGACGGCGATCCCATGTGTCTACCCGTTCATGGAAGCAGGCCCCCGTGAGAGGCGCGTAGATGCGCCCTATGAGCTCGGTAAGAGCGGGCGCACGCGGTAGACCTCGAGGTCCCGGGGCGCCCCCTTGGCCCGGAAGCCCCGACGGCGCGAGATCTCCAGATGTTCCCGCTCGGCGTCCGGGATCGCCTCGACGACGGCCGCCGAGACGAGCACCTCGTCCGCCCGCGCCGCCTCGCTCACCCGAGCGGCGATGTTGACGTCGGTCCCCAGGTAGTCACCCCCGAGCCGGCGCGGCTGGCCCCGATGCAGACCCGCGCGCAGCCGCGGCCGGTGACCGCCCACCTCGACTCCGCCGAGGCGCTCCTGGATCTCGAGCGCCGCCTCGACGGCGGGGAGCGGAGCGGCGAAGACCGCCATGTGGCCGTCGCCCAGCCGCTTGACGACCCGCCCCCGTCGGCCGACGATCGCCGGCTCGACGACTCCGGCGACCTCCCGCAGCAGCTCCAGCGCGAGCTCATCGCCCGCCTCGAGCACCCAGGTGGAGAAACCCACGAGGTCGGTGAACATGATCGTCGCCTCCGCGCTGCCGGCGCCGCGTCCCACCCGCTGCGAGAGCGCCTGCCACACCTGTAGCGCGGCCAGGCCCGCCTCGCCACTGGCCGTCGAGCCCCCGCCGTCGGCCGAGGGCTCGGCCAGGAAGCGCGCGATCACCGTCGAGGGACGGTCGGTCGCCGTCGAGAGCTGATCGCCGAGGTTCTCGTCCCCGGGAAGGAGCTCCCGCGCGGCGCGCACCGCGCGCACGACACCCGCACGGCGGTTCGCCCGCCCCGCGGCCGCGGCGGCACGGGCGGCGCGGGCGGCGACGGCGGCGCGCCGGGAATCGCCGGCGCCGCTCACCGCCCGGCCGACATCTCGACGAAGGGGTCGAGGGCGCGGGGGTTCACCAGCGACTCCCGGCTCGCGGCCTGCTCCACCGGCGTACCGGTGAGGATCCGCTTGACGGGGACCTCCAGGACCTTCCCGGAGAGGGTGCGCGGGACCTCGGCGATCTGCCGGATCTCATCGGGCACGTGACGGGGAGAGCAGTCGGAGCGGATCCGGGCGCGGATGTCCCGCGTGAGGCGCTCATCGAGCGTGGCGCCGTCGCGCAGGACGACGAACAGCGGCATCCACCCGTCGGTGCCCTCCCTCGGGAGGTCGACCACCAGGGCGTCGAGGACCTCGTCGATCGCCAGCACGGCCCGGTAGATCTCGCTCGTCCCCATGCGCACACCGCCGCGGTTGATCGTCGAGTCCGAGCGGCCGTAGATGATCGCCGTGCCGCGGGAGGTGATCTCGATCCAGTCGCCGTGGCGCCAGATGCCGGGATACATGGAGAAGTAGGAGTCGCGGAGGCGCTCGCCGTCCTCGTCGCCCCACAGATACAGCGGCATCGACGGCATCGGCTCGGTGATGACGAGCTCCCCCACCTCGTCGATCACCGGGGTGCCGGCCTCGTCCCACGCCGCCACGGCGCAGCCGAGGCAGCGGCCCTGCAGCTCGCCGAGATACACGGGAAGCGTCGGCACCCCGCCGACGAACGCCGTGCACATGTCGGTCCCACCGGAGGTCGAGAACAGCCACGTGTCCTGCCCGAGCTGTTCGTAGACCCAGCGGAAGCCCTCCGGGGAGAGCGGCGACCCGGTCGAGCCGACGGCGCGCAGCGCGCCGAGCTCCCGGTCCCCGCCGCGCGGGGCGATCTCCGCCTTCATGCACGAGGCGATGAACGCGGCGCTCGTCCCGAACGTTGTCATGCCGCTGCGCTCGGCGAGGTCCCACAGGGTGTCCAGGCCCGGATGGCCCGGATTGCCGTCGAACAGGACGATCGAGGCGGGCGTGAGCAGCACGCCGACGAGGAAGTTCCACATCATCCAGCCCGTGGTGGTGAACCAGAACACGCGGTCCCCGGCCTGGGCGTCGAGGTGCAGGTGGCCCTTCTTGATCTGCTCGACGAGGATCCCGCCCTGGCCGTGGACGATCGGCTTGGGCAGGCCCGTCGTGCCCGAGCTGTAGAGGATCCACAGCGGGTGGTCGAAGGCCACCGGCGCGAAGGTGAGCTCGCCGGAGCCGAGGAATCCCTCCTCCCACCCCGAGCCGTCGAGATAGCCGAAGCGCACGACCCGCTCGAGCCCGGGGATCTCGGCGGCGATCCCCTCGACGACGCCGCTGCGGTCGAAGTCCCGCCCGCCGTAGCGGTATCCGTCGATCGCCAGCATCACCTTCGGTCTGATCTGGCTGAAGCGATCGATCACGCTGCGGGCGCCGAACTCCGGCGCCGCCGAGGACCACACCGCACCGATCGAGGCGCACGCGAGCAACGCCGCCACGGTCTCCGGGATGTTCGGCATGTAGGCGACGACGCGGTCCCCCTCCCCCACGCCGAGGGCGCGCAGGCCGTGGGCGATGGCAGCAGTCTCCTCCCGGAGCCTTCCCCACGTCCAGCTCGAGAGCTCACGCAGCTCGGAGGCATGCTGGATCGCCACCGCATGGGCATCGCGGCCGCGGAAGATGTGCTCCGGGTAGGACACGCGCGCGCCGGGGAACCAGCTGGCGCCGGGCATCTCCCGGCTCTCCAGCACCGCCGCCGGCGGCGTCGTGAAGCTCACGTCGAAGAACTCGACGATCGCGCCCCAGAACGCCTCCAGCTCGTCGACCGACCACTGCCACAGCTCGTCGTAGGAGGCAAAGCCACGTCCGCGGTGGTGCTCGAGCCAGCCCATAAAGCGCGTCAGCTCCGCACGCTGGGCGCGCTCGGGCGTCGGACGCCACAGCAGCTCGGGCTCGCTCATCTCGACGCTGGAGTATCCCCCACCCAGATGATCGATTCCACGACCCCCACGCGGCCGCGGAATCGACCATCTGGGCGGGGACGGGCGGACCGGCCCCCCGAGGGACCGGCCCGCCCTTCGCCTTCACCAACGGTCGGGCTCCCCAGCCCGTTGCGCCCCCGATCGGTCAGGGCACTGCAGTCCACGTGCGGCTGCGCCACTGCAGCCGGCCGTGGACGAGCTGCCCCTCCGGTTCGTCGTGGCCGCGCGCGCCGGCTTGCCGCCACTGCGGCCGCACGGAGCGGCCCCGCGGCGGCATACCGCGGTTCGGTGTCCATTCCGTGCGCGTCGACATGGGCTAGAGCGTGCCAGGCCGCAGCGCAGGGGGCTACCTCCACGCGTAGCGGTTTCACGGAGCCCGATTGGCCACCGGGACACCGGCTCGGCGCGGGGGTGCGCAATCATCCCGCGATGCCCGTGGAGGCCGAGACCGAGCTCCTCGCCCCGTTCGCCGGTACGGTCGCCGCGCTCCCGCGGGCCGTCGAGGAGGCCGTCACGGCGGGGGATCCCGTCGTCGTGCTCGAGGCGATGAAGATGGAGCACGAGCTCGTCGCCGAGGGCCCCGGGATCGTGGCGCGGATCGAGGTGACGATCGGCGATGCCGTGTCCGCCGGGCAGCGGCTCGCCGTGCTGCGCGCCTCCGCGGCCTCGGGCCGGCCCACGGAGCCCGGCGACGCCGAGCCCGACGCTGACTCCGCCGCCGACGGCGACGGCGACCTCGGCTCGGCGGTCCGCGCCGATCTCGCCGCCGTGCGGGAGCGCCATGAGCTCGGGCTCGACGCCGCCCGCCCCGAGGCGATCGCCCGGCGGCACGAGCGCGGCCACCGCAGCGCCCGGGAGAATCTGGCCGATCTGCTCGATCCCGGCAGCTTCGTCGAGTACGGACCGCTGATGTTCGCCGCCCAGGAGCGCCGGCGTGAGAAGCGGGAGCTGACCGAGCGCACGCCCGCGGACGGGCTCGTCGGCGGCGTCGGCACGATCGCCGGCGAGCGATGCATCGCCATGTCCTACGACTACACGGTCCTCGCCGGCACGCAGGGAATGCGCAACCACCAGAAGAAGGACCGCCTGTTCGAGCTCGCCGAGCACCGGCGGCTTCCCGTGGTCCTGTTCGCGGAGGGCGGCGGCGGGCGTCCCGGGGACGTCGACATGCCGATCATCGCCGGGCTCGACTGTCGCGCCTTTCAGCTGTTCGCCCGCCTCAGCGGCCTCGTTCCGCTGGTGGGAATCGCCTCCGGCTTCTGCTTCGCCGGCAATGCCGCCCTGCTCGGCTGCTGCGACGTGGTCATCGCCACCGAGAACGCGAGCATCGGGATGGGCGGCCCGGCGATGATCGAGGGTGGCGGTCTCGGCGTCCACCGCCCCGAGGACGTCGGCCCGACCGAGGTCCAGTGGTCAAACGGCGTCGTCGATCTGCGCGTCGCGGACGACGCCGCGGCGGTCGCCGCCGCCAAGCGGTACCTCGGTTATCTGCTTCCCGCCCCGGCCCTCGCGGAGCCCGCGGTGGCCGATCAGGCGGTGCTGCGGACACTCATCCCGGAGAACCGCAAGCGCATCTACGACGTCCGAGCGGTGATCGAAGCCCTCTGCGACGCCGGGTCGGTGCTCGAGCTGCGCGGCGGCTTCGCGGCCGGCATGGTGACGGCCCTCGCCCGCGTCGATGGGCGCTCGCTCGGAGTGATCGCCAACGACCCGCGTCACCTCGGGGGGGCGATCGACGCCGACGGCGCCGACAAGGCCACGCGGTTCATGCAGCTCTGCGACGCCTTCGCGCTCCCGATCGTGTTCCTGTGCGACACCCCGGGGTTCATGGTCGGACCGGAGGCGGAGCGAACGGCCACCGTCCGCCACTTCTCGCGCATGTTCGTCACCGGGGCCAACCTCGGCGTCCCCACGGGGACCGTCGTCCTGCGCAAGGGGTACGGGCTGGGAGCCCAGGCGATGGCCGCCGGCAGCTTCAAGGCGCCCCAGTTCACCGTCGGGTGGCCGACGTCGGAGTTCGGGGCGATGGGCCTGGAGGGCGCGGTGCGCCTGGGGATGCGTCGTGAGCTCGACGCGATCGCCGATCCCGACGAGCGGCGGGACGCCTACGACGCGGCCGTGGCCGCCGCCTACGAGCGCGGGCAGGGGATCAACCTGGCCGCCTACTTCGAGCTCGACGACGTCATCGACCCGGCCGACACCCGTCGCTGGATCGCCACCCTGTTCGACGAGTCCTCGGGCCGCTGGCGCGAGTCCGCCGGCAAGCGCCGCCCGAACATCGACACCTGGTAGCCGGCTCGGCCCCCGGGGGTGGGCGTTTTTCTCGGCGAAATGCCGAGTCTCTCGCCCAGGTCTCCTACGTCGGTCTTACGGGAGCGGCGTGAGTTCCCGCCGCGCGGGCGCGTCTCGCCCGTGGAACAACCAAAGGAGGGTCCTCTCATGAGGCTCAACCGAAGCGCATTCGCCGTCGCCGCGACCGTGGCGTCGCTGGCGGCCGGCGGTGGCGTGGCGTACGCGGCGAGCTGCCCCGGCATGGGCGGCGGGACCGGCACCGGCACCGGCACGACGACCACCACGACCAGCACGACCACGTCGAGCACGCCGACCACATCGAGCACGACGGCGACCCGGCGGCACGCCAAGCGCCACAGCCGGCGTCACGAGACCCGTCGGTAGCTGACGCATCCACCACGGGCACGAGCGGGGGTACCGGCCGGGGCCCCCGCTCACCCCCGACGCGACAAGGAAGTCTTACGTTGAGCCGACAGACATCGCCGACGCTGACCAGGACGATGCTCTCCGCCGCCGTCCTGCTCACCCAGCCCGACGAGCGACTGGCGTCGCTCGCCGCGGACGGCTCCGAGGCCGCCTTCGAGGCGATCGTCCAGCGCTACCGCCGGCCGATGCTCGGCTACTGCCGGCGGATGCTGCTCTCCGACGCCCGCGCCGAGGACGTCGTCCAGCAGACCTTCATCAACGCCTGGGGCTCGCTGCGCGACGGGACCGAGGTGCGCAACGTCAAGGCATGGCTGTACCGGATCACCCACAACCAGGCGGTGAGCGCGCTGCGCACGCCCGGCTACGACTTCGACGAGCTCGGTGAGTCCCTCCGCGGCACCGACGCGCCCGATTCCGACCTGGAGCGGCGGACGCTCATGCGCGAGACCCTCGCCGCCGTTGCCGCGCTGCCCGAGCTTCAGCGCGAGGCGATCCTGCGCACCGCCATCGACGGCGCCTCCTACGAGGAGGCCGGCTTCGCCCTCGGCGTGAGCGGTCAGGCGATTCGGGGACTCGTCTACCGCGCCCGCTGCTCGCTGCGCGCCGGCCTGGCCGCGATCGCCCCCAGCCCGCTCGTCGTCTGGGCGGCGAGCCAGACCCGCCGGGGGAGCGGCGTGAACGCGATCGCCGAGCTGTTGGCGGGGGGCGGCACCGCCGGCGGCGCCGCCATCGTCCTCAAGAGCGCCGCCGTGATCGCCACCTCGGCCGCCGTCGTCGGCGGCACCCTCGGTGGGGCGATCGCCCCGCAGCGCCACCACCGTCGCCGCGCCGCTCACGCGAGCACCGCGCCGGCGACCCCGCGTGTCGGCGCGGTGCGGTCCGTGGCGGCGACCACCTCCGGGCCCCGGGGTTCCACCGGCGCGCAGTCGCCGGCGATCCCGACGCGGCTCACGGTGGTGGGTCCTGCCTCGCGCGGCGCCGCCGCGCCGGCGGGCTCGACGAGCGAGCGGGGCACCGGCTCGGTGACCGGAGCAAGCGTCCGGCGGACCGGCTCAGGACACGGGTTCGGAGCGGGGGGCCGGAGCACGAGCGCCGGGGGCTCCTCGCGCGCCGCCGGCACGGTCACCGCACCGGCCGGATGGCCCACGGGATCCGGCCAGGCCGCCGGCTCCGGCCAGACCGGCGGCGGACAAGGCTCCGGCGGCGAACCCGCGTCCTCCAGCCAGGCGGGCGCGGGCGGTCGCGGGAGCTCGGGCGCACCCACGCCGAGCCGCGTCGCGGATTCCGGAGGCGAGACCGACGCCGCCTTCAGCCCCGCCGGCGCGGGCTCCCCCGCGCCCCCAGTCCCGACGGGCGGCGAGCCCGCCGGGATGGGGCCCACCACCGGCTAGCTCGGAGCGCCCGAGCGTGGCCGGCTCCGGCTACAGTCGCCGCCGTGGGCATGGAGTGGAGCCAGGCGAGCGCGCTGAACCGGAGCCGCTGGGACGAGCTGGCGGCGATCCACGGCCAGGACGCCCACTACGACACGCGGGCGCTGATCGCCGGCGCCGACACGCTGAGCGAGGAGGAGGCCGCCGCCGTCGGCGACGTGGCCGGCCTCGACGTGCTGCACATCCAGTGCCACATCGCCCACGACACGATCTCGCTGGCCCGCCGCGGGGCCCGGGTGGCCGGTGTCGACTTCTCCGACGTGGCGCTCGCCCGCGCCCGTGACCTCGCCGCGCGCTGTGGCGTCGAGGCCGAGTTCGTCAGCGCTGACTCGACCGGCCTCCCGCCTGCGCTGCAGGGCCGCTTCGACCTCGCCTACGCCACCGCCGGCGTGATCTGCTGGATCGAGGACCTCGGCGCCTGGATGCGCTCGGCGCACGCCACGCTGCGTCCCGGCGGGCGCCTCGTGCTCATCGACGGCCACCCGCTGCCGGGCATGATCGAGACGCTCGAGCCGCTGCGCTTCGACATGCCCTATGCCAACGACGGCGGCCATCGCTTCGACGAGCCCGGGTCCTACGCGGCACCCGACGCGGAGCTCGCCCAGCCGGTGTCGATCAACTACTCCCATTTCGCTCGGGGAGACGGTGAGCGCCGCCGCCGCGGCGGGCTTCCGCGTGGAGACGCTGATCGAGCACACCGAGCCGTCGTTCGCCATCCGTCAGGACATCGTGGCCCGCGAGGCCGACGGGCGCTTCCGCCTGCGCCTCGGCGGCCAGCTCCTGCCGGTCATGTTCACGCTGATCGCCCGCGCCTGATCAGTGGCAGGCGCCGCAGGCGCCGCGCAGGAGCACGTCGTGATGGTCGATCGTCACGCCGAGGCGCGAGGAGAGCGAGTCGATCGCCCGCTCCAAGCCCGGATCGTCGAACGCGACGAGCGTCCCGCAGCGCTCGCAGATGAGGTGGTGATGATGCTCGCCCCCGGGCGCGGCGCGCTCGAAGCGCGTCTGCCCGTCCCCGACGGCGACCCGCTCCACCAGCCCGTGCTCCGCGAGCAGCTCGAGCACGCGGTAGATGCTGGCGCGGCCCGTCGCTTGACCGGCCTCGCGCAGCCGGTCCTCGATCTCCACCGCGCTGAGGGCGCATGACTGCTCGGCGAGCAGCCCGATCACCCGCTCCCGCGCCCCCCCGCGCTTGAGCCCGGCCCGCGCGAGCGTGGCGTGGACGTGATCGCTCCAGGCGGACGATTCCATCTCCCGGAGCTTATCGCCCGTCCCGGCGAGATTGACTCTCGTTATCCCCATAACGAGAATCAATCTCATCGTGTGGTAGGTTGCGGCCGTGCTCGACCGCGCGGTGACCCGCTCCCTCCCTGACCGCCCCCGATGCGCCGTGACCCTGCGCCCGCGGCGGCTCGCCGCGGCGCTCGCGCTCGCCGCGGCGGCGATGACGGCCGCCGGCTGCGGCCACACCTTCGCCGTGGTCCAGGCCCGGCCGGGCCAGCTCGTCGCCGTCGGCGCCGAGAACGAATACGCCAACGTGATCTCGCAGATCGGCGGCCGCTACGTGGCGGTGACGGCGATCGAGAGCAACCCGAACACCGATCCCCACACCTTCGAGGCGAGCCCGAGCGTTGCGCGGCTGATCGCGCAGGCCCGTCTCGTGGTGCAGAACGGGCTCGGCTACGACACCTACATGAACCGCGTCGAGGCGGCCTCGCCGAGCCGCGGCCGCCACGTGATCGATGTCCAGCACCTGCTCGGGCTACCGGACTCGACGCCCAACCCCCACCTCTGGTACTCCCCGCGGACGATGCCCGCCGTCGCCGGTGCGCTCGTCGCCGCGCTGTCGGCGCTCCAGCCCGCCCATCGCGCCTACTTCGCCGCCGCGGCGCGGCGCTTCGACGCCTCGCTGCGGCCGTGGGACGAGGCACTGGCCCGCTTCGCCACCCGCTATCCCCACGTTCCCGTGGCGGTCACCGAGCCGGTCGGCGACTACCTGCTCCAGGCGGCGGGGACGCGGATCCTCACCCCGTTCACCCTCCAGGCCGACATCATGAACGGCGTCGACCCCGCTCCCCAGGACGTCAGCCGGGAGCAGGGGCTGTTCTCCTCTCACCGCGTCCGCGTGTTCCTCTACAACCAGCAGGTCACCGACTCGGTCACGCAGTCGTTCCTCGCCGAGGCCCGCGCCGCGGGCATCCCCGTGGTCGGTGTCTACGAGACGATGCCGCGCGGCTACGACTACCAGTCCTGGATGCTCGCCGAGCTCGCCGCACTGCAGCGGGCGGTGGGCAGCGGACGTTCGACGCCGAGACTGCCATGAGCGAGGCGTGGGCGCTCGACGTGGAGGACCTGACGGTGCGCCTGGGCGGGCGCACCGTGCTCGATCATGTCGGGTTTCGCATCGGCGCCGGGGAGTTCACGGGGTTGATCGGCTCCAACGGGGCGGGCAAGACGACGCTGTTCCGCGCCATCCTCGGACTGCAGCGGCCGACCGGCGGGAAGGTCAGCGTGGCCGGCGGCGAGCCGGGGCCCCGCCGCCGGGGTGCTCTCGCCGGCGGACGGGCCATCGGCTACGTGCCGCAGAAGTTCCTCCTCGATCCCGACATGCCGCTGCGGGGCCGCGACCTCGTGGCCCTCGGCCTCGACGGCCACCGGCTCGGCCTGCCGCTGCCCTCGCGCGCGCGACGCGACCGCGTGGAGGAGATGCTCGCCGCCGTCGGCGCCACCGATTTCGCCGACACCCGCGTGGGTCGCCTCTCCGGGGGCGAGCAGCAGCGGATCCTCATCGCCCACGCGCTGATCGGCGAGCCACGGCTGCTGCTGCTCGACGAGCCGCTGGCCAACCTCGATCTGCGCAGCGCGCAGGAGGTGGTGAGCCTGCTCGGGCGCATCGCCCGCGAGCGGGAGATCGCCGTGCTCCTCTCCGCCCACGAGATGAACCCGCTGCTGCCCGTGCTCGACCGCCTCGTGTATCTCGCGGCGGGGCGGGCCGCCAGCGGCGCCCCCGAGGAGGTCGTTCGCTCCGAGGTGCTGAGCGAGCTCTACGGGCACCATGTCGACGTGCTCCGCGTGCACGGCCGTGTGCTCGTCGTGGCCGGCACCGGGCACGACGAGCACGCCGTCGCCCACGATGCGGACGGGGCGCCGGCGGTGGAGATCGTGTGATCGCGTCGGCGGCGATCATCGCCCCCGGCTTCTTCGCCACCGAGGCGGTCCGCCGGGCGCTCGCCGTCGGCACCGTGGTGGCGATCGTCACCGCCGTCACCGGGGTGTTCACGGTGCTGCGCGGTCAGGCGTTCGCCGGCGAGGCGCTCGGCGACATCGGCGCCGCCGGCGGCTCGAGCGCCTACCTCGTGCCGGTCGCGCCGCTGTGGGGCTTCCTCGGCGCGGCGGCCGCGGCGGCGGGGGTCATGGAGCTGATCGGGATCCAGCGCGCGCGCGGTCGCGACCTCGCCACGGGGATCGTGCTCAGCGGCGGCTTCGGGCTCGCCGCCCTGTTCCTGTACCTGGTGACGACGGCGGGAAGCGCCACCGGTGCCACGGTGACGGTGCTGTTCGGCTCGATCTTCGCGCTCGACAGCGCCACGCTTCCGCTCGACGGCGTGTTCGCGCTGATCTCGCTGGCGATCGTGCTCGCCCTCTACCGCCCGCTGCTGCTCGTCTCACTCAGTCCCGACCTGGCTGCCGCGCGCGGTCTGCCCGTGCGGCTGATCGGCGGGCTCTATCTGCTCGCCATGGCGCTGGCGGTGGCGCTCGCCGCGGATACGATCGGCGCCATCCTCTCCACCGCGCTCCTCGTCGGCCCCGCCGCGAGCGCGCTGGCGCTCGCCCGCCGGCCCGGGTGGGCGATCGGGCTCGCCGCCGCGATCGGCGTCGGCGTCATGTGGCTCGGCATCCTGCTCGCCTACGACAGCTACGACTGGACGGCGCGTCATCGCGGGTGGCCGGCGAGCTTCTTCGTCGTCGCCCTCGTGCTGGTGACCCACATCGCCGCGCGGACGGTGCGCCGCGTCCGCGAGGAGCGCTGAGGAGCCGTGTTCTCCGGACTGATGACGAACACCTGGATCGTGGCCACGATCGTGGCCGTCGTGGGGGGAACGGTCGGCTTCTTCGTCGTGCTGCGCGGGTCGGCCTTCGTCGCCCACGCGATCCCCAACGGGTCGTTCGCCGGTGCCGCGGCGGCCAGCCTGGTCGGCGTGAGCACGCTCGTCGGCCTCGGCGTCTTCTCGGTGGCGGGGGCACTCGGGATCGGGCTGCTCGGGCGGCGGGGGCGCCACGACGTCGCCACCGCGTTGACGCTCGTGTTCCTGCTCGGGCTGGGCGCGCTGTGCCTCGCCGTCGGCTCCGGCAACGCGCTGGAGATCGACGGGCTGCTGTTCGGCGAGGTCCTCGGCGTCTCCGGCAGCCAGCTCGGACCGACGATCGCGCTCTCGGCGCTGTGCCTGCTCGCCGTCGGCGGGCTCGCGCGGCCGCTGATGCTCGCCTCGGTCCTGCCCGAGACCGCTCAGGCCCGCGGGGTCCCGCCGTTCGGGGTGGAGCTCGCGTTCCTGTTCATCGTGGCGCTCGCCACGACGATGACCGTGCCCGTGGTCGGGACGACCCTGATCTTCAGCCTGATGATCGGTCCGCCCGCCGCCGCGCGTGCTTTCACCACTCGGCCGCACGCGGCGGCGGCGCTGTCGGTGGCGTTCGCCCTCGGCGTCGTGTGGGCGGCGATCGCCCTTTCCTACGAGAGCTACTGGCCGGTCGGCTTCTTCGTCGGGACGCTCAGCGCCGCCGGCTATGCCGCCGGGCGGATCTGGACCGGGGTGCGCGCCCGCGGCGGCGCGCCGCCGCGGGAGACCCGGTGAGCGGCCTGACCGGGGAGTCCTGCCCGGCCGCTCACCGGCGTCTCGCGGAGCGAGGGGGATCCCTCGCGCTGACGACCGAATGCACGCCGTCGCCGCTGCGCCGGCGTCCGTCCGCGGGGTGAGGCGCACGACGGGTTGCGGGGATCGCCCGCCATCCGCCGCCTCGCGACCGTTTCCACGACGCCGAACGACATGGCGCGACGATACGTCGCGGTGCATCAGGTCTCCGTAAGCGGGTCCGAGTGAGGCGCGTCCGCTAGCGGTAGCGGACCAGCGCACCCGGGGCATGCTGGGCGCGCCGGAGCACGGCCGGCGCTCCGGCGGGCAGGTTCACCTCGACCCGCAGCCCCCCGTCGCGGGGAGCCGTCACCGTCGCCTCCCCCCCGTGCGCCTCGGCCACCCGGCGGACGATCGAGAGGCCGAGCCCGAATCCCGGGCTGGCGCGGTTGCCCCGGCTGAACGGCTCCATCAGCCGCGCGACGATCTCCGCGGGGATCACCTCGCCGCCGTTGCGCACGACGACGCGTACCCGGGCGTCGCGCTGCGACGTCGCCACCTCCAGGTAGCCGCCGGAGACGTTGTGGCGGATGCCGTTGTCGATCAGGTTGGCGATCATCCGCTCGAGCAGGCGCGGCTCGCCGAGCGTCCACGCGGGCGCGAGCGCCAGGCGGGTGGTGATCCGCGCGTCCTCGGCGCGCGCGCGCAGGTCGGTGAGGCAGTCGGCGGCCAGCGCCGCGAGGTCGACGGGCTCCTCCCGCCCGGTCACGGCCTCGCTGCGGGCGAGCGTCAGCAGGGCCTCGATCAACCGCTCGCAGCGGTCGACGGTGTCCCTCACCGCCTCGCCCATCTCGCGCAGCTCCCCCGCGCTCGCCGTCTCTGAGGCGAGCGCGACGTCGACCTCGGTGCGCATGATGGCCAGCGGCGTGCGCAGCTCGTGCGAGGCGTTGGCGACGAAGTGCCGCTGGCTGGCGAACGCCCCATCGAGGCGCTCGAGCATCCCGTCGAAGGTGTCGGCAAGCTCCTTGAGCTCGTCCGCCGGTCCCTGCAGGTTGATCCGCTCGCCCAGGTTCTCGCCGGACACGCGGCGGGCGGTGGCGGTGATCCGGCGCAGCGGGCTGAGGGCACGGCCCGCCAGCAGCCAACCGGCGCCGACCGAGACCAGCGTCATCGCCCCGAGCGCGATCAGGTAGTCGACGACGAGGCGGTGGAGGACGTCGCGTCGCAGCTGCGCCCTGACGGCACTGACGAGCGACTGGTCGCCCGAGTCCGCGTGGAAGGTGTGCGGTGGCAGAGCCGCCGGACTGAGCCCAAGCTTGCGCTCCGCGTTCCGGTAGTCGCCGGGTCGCGCGTCGAGGTTGTGCCGGACGAGCGCGTAGCCGATCGTGAGCAGCACGGCACCGGTCAGGAGGAAGACGCCGCCGTAGAGCAGCGTCAGCTTGAGGCGGATCTTAGGGGCGGGGCCGGAATGCCACGGACCGCGCACGCGCATCAGGCCATACGGTAGCCCACGCCGATCACCGTCTCCACCAGCGTCGCCTCGCCCAGCTTGCGTCGCAGCGTCATGATCGTCATCCGCACGACGTTGGTGAACGGATCGGTGTGCTCGTCCCAGACGCGCTCCAGGAGCTCCTCGGCCGAGACGGTGGCGCCGTCGGCGGCCATCAGCGTCTCCAGCACGGCGAACTCCTTGCGCGCGAGGACGATCTCCCGCCCGGCCCGGGTGAGGCGCCGCCGCGCCGGATCGAGCTCCAGGTCACGGTGGTGGAGCAGCGGCGGCCGGCTCGGCGCCGCCCGCCGCCCGAGCGCGCGAATCCGAGCCACCAGCTCGGCGAAGCGAAACGGCTTCGGCAGATAGTCGTCGGCCCCGAGGCTGAGCCCCTCGACGACGTCCTCGAGCGTGCCGGCCGCGGTGAGCATGAGGATCCCCGTCTCCGGGCGCTCGCCGCGCACCGCCAGGCAGACCTCGTCGCCGTGGAGCCCGGGGAGGTCACGGTCGAGCACGAGCACGTCGTAGCGGACCACGCGGGCCTTGAGCAGCGCATCGTTGCCGTCGGGGGCGAGGTCGACGGCCATGCCCTCACGCCGAAGTCCCCGGGCGATGGCGTCGGCCAGCCGGCTCTCGTCCTCGGCGATCAGCACGCGCATCCGATCAGCATGACGCGCCGGTGATAAGCGCGCCGTAAGCCCCTGCGTACGCCCTCCCAGGGGGAACGATGGCGAGAAACCTCTCCATATCGGACCTTCGCGCCGGAGAGCGCCCAGATCCGGGGCTAGCCGCGCTGATCGAGCACGAGCGTCTGGGCGACGTCGCCGAACACCTTGACCAGCACGTCGTGAAAGGCGCGCTGGGGCGAGGAGAACGACACCGCGAGGCTGCCGTATTCGGTCGCCAGCAGGTATCTGACGACGAGCACGGACAGCGGTGACGCGGTCCCGCGGCGGACCCTCCGGGTGGCGGTGAAGACCCAGCCGGTCATCGGGCCGATCCGGATCGGCGCGGCGCGCTCGCCGTCCGGCGAGAGCGCCGGGGGCTCGGCCAGCGAGGCGTGGGTGGCGGTGAGCGTGGCCAGCAGCGGGACATCGGGGCCGTCGGGCCGGGGGAGGAACCGGCACAGGCGCTGCGCCGTGATCGATCCCGGCATCGCCTGCCAGCTGCGCAGCGCCGTCTCGGCGGCGAGGGCGTTGGCGTGCTCCGCCGGATCGGGTACCACGAGCTCCTCGGCCGTCCAGCCGGCGGGCAGGCGGAGCGAGAGCGCGAGCCCGGGCACGCGGTCGGGCACGGGCCACGCGAGCCGCGGCCCCCATCCCGCCTCCCGCCACACCTGCTCGTGCTCGGCGGCGGGTCCGGGAAAGGGTTGGAGATCGGCGCCCACGGCTCAGCTCCCGCTGCCGCTGCCGTCGATGGCATGGCCGGCCGCGTCGGAGGCGGGCTCGACGATGCCGTGGTCCTTCAGGAAGTCCTTCAGGGCGTCGGAGGCGGCCGCCGTGCGCGCCGTGCTCAGATCCTGGTTGAGCTGCGCATCGACCCGGGAGACGGCGGCCGGATCGGTGTAGTTGGGCACGAGCGCCTTGAGGTCCTCCTGCTCCTTGGCGGTGAAGCCGCTGAGCGCTCCCTGCGGTGAGGCGTTGGCCAGGTCGGCCTGATACTGGTCGAGCAGGCCGGCGTCGCCGATCGCCTGATCGAGCTCGCTCGTCTTCAGCTCACCGTCGATGTCGAGGCCGGTCTCGACCGCGCTGATGACCCCGGCGCCGTACTGGCCCTGGCCGAAGTCAGCCGCGGTGCCGTCGGCGCCGAAGCCGATGCCCGCGCCCTTGGCGGCGGCGCCGACGTCCTCGGTCACGCTGAGCACCGAGCTCTCGGCGCTGGCGTCGAGCGCGCCCATGCCGGCCAGGGCCTCCGGTGCCGCGGCGGCGACGACGATGATCGAGGCGTCGACCCCGAGGTCCTTCGACATGTCACCGAGCGTCGACCAGCTCGGGTTGTTCGCGAACGCCTGGATCGAGCTCCACGTGTTCGTGACGTCGTCGTAGATGCCGACCGCCAGGTCCTTGACCCACCGGATCGGGGCCATCAGCTTCGTCAGCGTGCTCTCGTGCGGGGCCTGGCCCGCCAGCGAGCTGATCTTGCCGTTCGTGGCCTCCCACGCGTTGACGAAGCTCTGCAGGATCATCATGCCGCCCCGCGCGGTGGCGGTGAGCTCGCCCTGGAGCCCGTGCAGCTTGGCCATGCCCGCCTGCTCGCTCGGATAGCTGGCGAGGACGGCCTGCTGCCACTGTCCGATCTGGGTCTCCAGCTCCTGGAGCTTCGCCTTGTACTGGGCCTGGAGCTCGAGCGTCGTGTCGGCGTACGAGGAGACGGCGCTCAGGCAGGTCGAGTAGCACTGCTCGAGGTTCGTGAGATCCTTGGGGAGCTGGCTGAGCGCCTTGCGGTACGCGTCGGCCGCCTCGCCCTTCCAGTCCGCCGCCTGGGCATCCTGGAGCCCCTTGGCGGTGACGCCGGCGAGCGTGGCCGTCGAGGTGAGCTGGGACTCGACATGAGCGAACGCGTCGGCGTTGGCGCCGAGCAGCCACGACCGCCACTGGGCGATCGCCTGGTTCTGGGCGCCCGGGTTGAGCATCCCGTTCGGCCAGTCGTAGAGCGACATCGGCGGGTTCCAGCCGCCGGACGGTCCGCCCCCTGTGGTCGCGAGCGTCATGGGTTCACCAGGCAGACGTGGTCGTCGACCTCGGCGTAGTTCTCGGCCGCGTTGGCGAGCGCCGTGGCGACGTTCTCCATGTTCTTGCCGATCTGTCCGAGCGCGTTCTGCCAGTTGTCGAAGAACTCGCCCAGCGCCAGGTCGGCTCCGCCGAGCTGGCCCCCGGAGACCTTTGCGTACGGAGAGCCGCCGTACTCGAGCGAGCTGCCGGAATACGGGCCGACGAGGTAGGAACCGTTCTCGAGCTCGACGGCAAGCCCTTCGACCGCCTGTTGGAGGGCTTCCAGCGTCTGGACGTTGACCTCGAACGACGACATCTGAAGTGAGTTCCCTTTCGCTTGAACGGACCGCTGCTGTGTGGTGACTCGATGATGCGCCGCGTCGCCCGGCGCCGCAACGACCGGGGGTATCGATCGAGCCATACCTCTGTCTGATGAACGTGAGCGGTCAGGATTACACGAGATGACGTGACAATGATCAGGGGTAAGATCTGCCCATGTCCACCGACCAGAACATCGCCGAGCGCGGGATGGCCTACGGGCTGCGCGCGCTCAACCGGCTCGCGTCCTCGGAGCTGGTCGATCGGCTCGGGCTGCGCGAGCAGACCGAGCGGTTGCTCTACACGACCGCGAGGACGAGCGCCCGGACCGCTGCCACCGCGGGACGCACCTTCTCGGCCGTGACGAAGCTCGGGCGCCCCGCCCGCCAACCGCGCGCCTCCCGCCGCGGTGCCTTCGACCTGACCCCCTCCGACGAGCAGGCGATGCTGAGCGAGTCGGTGCGCGACTTCGCTCTCGCCCGCCTGCGCCCCGCCGCGTCCGACGCCGACGCCGCCACCGCGGCCCCTCCGGAGCTGCTCGCGCAGGCGAACGAGCTCGGACTGACGATGGTCGGCGTCCCCGAGGAGCTGGGCGGGGCGGTCGAGGAGCGCTCGGCCGTGACCTCGGTGCTGATGAGCGAGGCGCTCGCGCAGGGCGACCCCGGGATCGCGGTCGCCTGCCTGGCGCCCGCCGCGGTCTCAACCGCGCTCGGGCTGTGGGGCGACGCCGAGCAGCAGGCGACCTACCTCCACGAGTTCGTCGGCGAGAACGTCCCCGCCGCCGCCGTGGCGATGATGGAGCCCCGGCCGCTGTTCGACCCGTTCGCGCTGCGCACGGTCGCGCGCCGGAGCGGTGACGGCTTCGTGCTCGACGGCGTCAAGTCGCTCGTCCCCCGTGCCTCCGACGGCGAGGTGTTCGTCGTCGCCGCGTCGCTCGAGGATCGCCCGGCGCTGTTCGTCGTCGAGGCGAAGAGCAGCGGGATCAGCGTCGAGCCCGAGCCGACGATGGGCATCCGGGCCGCCGCGACCGGGCGCCTCATCTTCGACGGCGCCGCCATCCCGGCCGGCGCCCTGCTCGGTGAAGGGGACCCCGACGTCTACACCCAGGCGGTCCAGCTCGCGCGGCTCGGCTGGTGCGCCGTCGCCGTCGGCACCGCGCGGGCGGTGCTCGACTACCTGATCCCCTACGTCAACGAGCGAGTCGCCTTCGGCGAGCCGATCTCGCACCGCCAGGCCGTCGCCTTCACGATCTCCAACGTGGCGATCGAGCTCGAGGGGATGCGCTTGACCACCCTCCGTGCCGCCAGCCGCGTCGACCAGGGCCTGCCGTTCTCCCGCGAGGTCGCGCTGGCCCGGCGCCTGTGCGCCGAGCGCGGGATGCAGATCGGCTCCGACGGAGTCCAGATGCTCGGCGGGCATGGGTACACCAAGGAGCACCCGGTGGAGCGCTGGTACCGCGACCTGCGCGCCGCGGGTGTCATGGAAGGGGCCCTGATCGTCTGATGGCCTCCGCCGCGCACCCGCCAGCCCCCCACCGGACGTCCAGGAGCGACCACCGATGACCATCAACCTCGAGATCCCGAAGAAGTTCTCCACCCTGGTGAGCCAGTCCCACCAGGTGGCCACGGAGGTGTTCCGCCCCCACTCGCGCAAGTACGACCGTGAGGAGCACACCTACCCCAAGGAGCTCGACATGCTCGCCGCGCTGATCGACGGCATGAACGACTCCGGCGCGCTCGGCGGCGCCGGGGCCGGGACGGTCGGGTCCGGGCCGGGCGGCAGCGGCGGCGCGGCCGGCGGGGACAAGCCGGCCAAGAGCGCCGATGCGACGCCCGTGGAGGAGGGCACCCGCAACGGCTCGAACCTGGCCTCGCTGCTCGGGGTGATCGAGCTGTGCTGGGGCGACGTCGGCCTGCTGCTCTCGATGCCGCGCCAGGGCCTCGGCCAGGCGGCGATCGGCGCCGTGGCCGATGAGGAACAGCTGGCGCGCTTCGGCGGAAAGTGGGCGGCGATGGCGATCACCGAGCCGGAGGCCGGGTCGGACTCGGCGGCGATTCGCACCACCGCCCGGTTCGACGAGGCGACCGACGAGTACGTCCTCAACGGCGAGAAGATCTACGTCACCTCGGGCGACCGAGCCGAGCTGATCGTCGTCTGGGCGACGCTCGACCGCTCCGCCGGCCGCGGCGCGATCAAGTCGTTCATCGTCGAACGGGACAACCCGGGCCTGAAGCTCGATCGGCTCGAGCACAAGCTGGGGATCCGCGCCTCCGACACGGCCAACTTCCGCCTCGAGGAGTGCCGCGTGGCGAAGGAGAACCTGCTCGGCAGCCCCGAGATCCAGACCGCCAAGCAGGGGTTCGCCGGCGTCATGCAGACGTTCGACAACACCCGCCCGCTCGTGGCGGGGATGGCGATCGGCGTCGCCCGGGCCTGCCTCGAGCGCACCCGGGAGCTGCTGGAGGACGCCGGGCTGAGCGTCGACTATGACGCTCCGCCCCACCTCCAGACCGCCGCGGTCTCGGAGTTCATCGCGATGGAGTCCGACTGGGAGGCCGCGCGCCTGCTCACCATGCAGGCGGCGTGGATGGCCGACAACAAGAAGCCGAACTCGCTGCAGGCCTCGATGGCCAAGGCGAAGGCCGGCCGCACCGGGACGGACATCGCGCTGCGCTGCGTGGCGCTCGCCGGCAGCGTCGGCTACGGCGAGGGCGAGCTGCTCGAGAAGTGGGCGCGCGACGTGAAGATCCTCGACATCTTCGAGGGGACCCAGCAGATCCAGCTGCTCATCGTCGCCCGGCAGCTGCTCGGCAAGAGCTCCGCCGAGCTGCGCTGAGCGTCATCGAGGCGCTGCCGGCGCTGAACGCGCACCGCCCCTGAGTCGTCCTTGCTTTCCGCCGGAACAGCGGGGATGATCCGGCCGGCCGGGAACCAGCAGGGCACATCAACAGGGGGAACACTGTGGCGTACACAGAGCAGGAGGCGCCCGGCCACGCGGGCGGCGCATCAGGTCCGCGGGCCGGGTTCTGGCAGCGCTTCGCCGGAGCTGTCATCGACGGCGTCCTGGTCGGAGTCGTCGACGGGATCCTGGATGTCGCTCTGAAGGATGTCGGCTACGTGTTGAGCGTCGTCTTCCAGATCGCCTACTACACCTACCTGGTGGGCCGGCCCCGGGGTCAGACCGTCGGCCAGATCGCGATGGGGATCCGCGTCATCTCGATCGAGGACGGCGGCCCGATCGGATACGGGCGGGCGTTCATCCGCTGGATCGGGACGATCCTCTCAACGATCGTCATCTTCCTGGGGTGGCTCTGGATGCTGTGGGACGAGGAGAAGCAGTGCTGGCACGACAAGCTCGCCGGCGACGTCGTCGTGCCCGTGGCCGTCCACCCGGTCGGGCGCTGAGCGCCGCGCTCAGGTCAGCGCCGCGGCCTCCCGGCGCAGCACCGCCCACGCCCGCTCGACGTCCTCCGCACGGGTGGTGAGCTGACCGACGGCGAGCCGCAGGACGTAGTCGCCGTGCAGGACGGCATGGGAGAGGAAGATCTCCCCCGCCGCATTGACGGCCTGAAGCAGCGCGCGGTTGCGCCGCTCGGCGTCCTCGCCGGTGAGCCGGAAGCAGACGACGGAGAACGGGCGCGGCGCGGCGATCTCCCAGCCCGGCTCGCGATCCACCCAGCTCGCGAACTCGGCCGCCAGGGCGACGCCGCGTCGGACGTGCGCCTGGAGCCCCTGCCGGCCGAAGCAGCGGAGCACCGCCCACAGCTTGAGCGCGCGGAAGCGACGCCCGAGCGCCGGGCCGTACTCCGAGAGCGACAGCGCATCCTCGGCGTCGGGGGTGCGCAGGTACTCGGGGATCAGGCTGAAGGCCCGACGGAGGTCATCGGGACGCCGGCTCCACAGCAGCGAGCAGTCCATCGGCGTGAGCATCCACTTGTGCGCGTTGACGACGAGCGAATCGGCCCGCTCGACGCCGGCGAAGGCCCAGCGGAACTCCGGACAGACCATCGCCGTGCCCGCATAGGCGGCATCGACGTGGAGCCAGGCGCCGGCTGCCGCGCACGCATCGGCGATCGCCGGCACGGGGTCGACGCTCGTCGAGGCCGTCGTGCCGACGGTGGCGACCACGGCGGCGGCGGCCCGGAGGTCGCCGAGCTGGGCGGGATCGAGCCGTAGCGCCGCGTCGGTGGGCACCGTGCGCAGCTCCATGCCGAGCATTCGTGCGGCCTTCGCCACCGAGGAATGGGCCTGCTCGGAGCACACGACGAGCTCGCGCCCCGTCGCGTGGCGGGCGGCGATGATCGCCGCCAGCGTGGCGGTCGAGGCGCCGTCCTCGATGTGGCCGTGCCAGCCCTCCGGGAGCCCGAGCAGGTCGGCCACCCACGCCAGCACGACCGCTTCGAGCTCGGTGGCGGCCGGAGCCGTCCGCCACAGAATCGCCACCGAGTTGAGCGCCGCGCTGAGCAGCTCGGCGAGGATCGCGGGCTCGGCGGCGCTCGTCGCGAAGTAGGCGAAGAAGCGGGGGTGCTGCCAGTGGGTGACCGCCGGCAGCAGCAGCTCATCGAGGTCACGCAGCAGATCGGCGAACGGCTCGGGCTGCTCGGGCGCGCGCGCCGGCAACCGGTCACGCAGCTCCCCGGGCGATACCTGGGCGAGAACGGGGCGCTCCGAGACGCCCTCCAGGTAGCGGGCCGCCCACTCGAGCGCCGCCGGGCCCTCGCGTCGCAGGAAGGCGCCGGGCGGATCCTCCTCGGCGCCCGCGCTCACGAACGTGCGGGCGTCACGGCGAACGCGTAGTGCACGCCGGTGAGGTCCTCCGAGGCCTCCCACAGCCGGCGCCACGCCGCCTCGTCGTAGGCGCGGCCGGTGGCGGTGACGACGTGCGGACTGCCCCGCACCTCGCCGAGCGAGCTCGGTCCCACGAACGTTCCCCCGGGCAGCTCGGCGGTGGCGGCGTACAGCGAGGGGAGCGCGCCCATCTCGGCGCTCTGGGCGAGGAGCCGGTTGCCGACGATCCCGAGCAGCTTCTCGTGCAGGCGCGCCGGGCCGCTCGTCTGCAGGTTCGTGGCCGCGTAGCCGGGGTGGGCGGCGAGGCTCCGCAGCGGGCTGCCGGCCTCGGTGGCCCGGCGCTGGAGCTCGAAGCAGAACATGAGGTTGGCGAGCTTCGACTGGCCGTAGGCGAGCCAGTTGTTGTAACGGCGCTCGCGCTGCAGGTCGTCGAAGTCGATCCGCCCGATCCGGTGCGCGGCACTCGCGAGGGTGACCACGCGCGCCGCGCTCGACCGCTCCAGCGAGCTCAGCAGCCGGCCGGTGAGCGCGAAGTGCCCGAGGTGGTTGGTGCCGAGCTGGCTCTCGAAGCCGTCGGCGGTCGTGCGGCGAGGAGGCGCCATCAGCCCGGCGTTGTTGACGAGCAGATCGAGGCGTTCGTGCTCGGTTGCCGTGTGCTCGGCGAAGGCGCTCACCGAGGCGAGATCCCCGAGGTCCAGCGAGGCCACGTCGAGGCGGGCCCCGGGGACCTGGTGGCGGATGTCCGCCGCCGCGGCGTTCGCCTTGTCCAGGTTGCGACACGCCATCACCACCTCGGCCCCGTGGCGGGCGAGCTCGCGGGCGGTGATCAGGCCGAGGCCGCTGTTGGCGCCCGTCACGACGGCGACACGGCCGGTCAGGTCAGGGATGTCCTGGCTGCTCCAGCCGGTGCTCATTCCCGCCCCGTGACGCGGAAGACGATTCCGGCCCGGGTGAGGCGATCGATCAGCGGCCGTCCCATCGCCACCGCGGTCGTCACCTGGCCCGCCGTCTCGGGCAGGTCGTCCTTGGCGAGGCACAGCGCCGACTCGGCGAGCATCTTCGCGGTCTCGCCGTAGCCGGGATCGCCGCCACTCACCTCGGTGGTGACCTTCATCTCCGCCGTGCGCCCGACCATCGTCACGCGGAACCAGGCCTTGGCGCGCTGCTCGGGGGTGGGCCCGTCCCCCGGATCCTTCAGCTTGAGCAGCGCATCGCGCGCCGGCGGGAGCTGAGCGACGGCAGCGAGCGCGCCGGCGCCGAGCACGAGGCCGGCCGCGATCGGCAGCCGCCCGACGGCAAGGTAGTGGCCGTAGGAGAAGTCCGGCCCGTAGCGGGGCAGCGCACGGGCCGAGCGCAGGACCTGCTGCGGGTCGATCGACGGGAACGGCACGACCCACCCGCCGGCGTCGGCGTCCCGGTGCGGCGGCTTGCTCGCCCCGCGCACGCGGCGGTCGGTGGGAAAGCGCTCCCGCTGGCGGCGCTCTTTGGCGGCCGCGGCGCTCTGCCGCAGGCGTGACAATGCGTGCACGGCGGAGTGGTAGGTCCCTCCGGAGAAGGTGCCGCCGGCGCGGACGAACCCGTTGAGCTCGATCGGCACGCCCTCGGGCAGCTCGTCGACGCAGAACAGGGCGCCGAGGTCGTGGGGGATCGAGTCGAACCCGCACGCGTGGACGAGCCGGGCGCCGCTCTGCCGCGCCTGCTCGTGGTAGCCGAGCCACATGCGATCGACGAACTCGGGCTCGCCGGTGAGATCGACATAGTCGGTGCCGGCAGCGGCACACGCGGCGACGATGCCCTCGCCGTAGTTGACGTACGGGCCGACGGTGGAGATCATCACCTTCGTCGCCTCGGCGACCTTCTGCAGCGAGGCGGGATCGCCGATGTCGGCGTGCAGCAGCGGCAGCTCGGCCAGCCGCGGGTCGGTCTCGGCGAGCTCGTCGCGCAGGCGCTCGAGCTTTTCCCGGTTGCGCCCGGCGAGCGCCCAGCGCGTGTCGGCGGCGGCCCCTTCGGCGAGATAGTGCGCGGTGAGCCCTCCGGTGAACCCGGTGGCACCGAACAGCACCACCTCGTATTCGCGTTCGCTCACGAGCCGCCGTCGTCCGGCTCGAGCTCACGAGCGGCGGCGAGCGCCTGCGCCGGCGTCATCCCGGCCTGAGCGGCCACCCAGCAGGAGACCGGCGCCGCGACGCGCTCGGAGGAGTGGGCGGCCACGCCGGCGAGCTCCAGCAGCTGAGCGAACTCGCCCGTGCTCGGCGCGGCGACCCCGAGGCGCCCGGCGAAGGCGTCGATCCACTCGCGGGCGTTCACCCTCCCGATCCTACCCCGCGGGTCCGGCCACGCGCACCGCCGGTCCGCCCGGGGCCGGCCGGCAGCCGGCCCGCGGGTCGGCCACGCGCACCGCCGGCGCCGGCGGTGGCATCATCCCCGCGCTAACCAGGGCGAGAGAAAGGCATTCCAAGATGACAGTCCTCGACGGCAAGGTCGCGATCGTCACCGGCTCGGCCCGCGGGATCGGACGCGCGACGGCGGAGCTGCTCTCCGAGCAGGGAGCCAAGGTGCTCATCAACGATCTCGACGGCGACGTCGCCGAGCAGACGGCGGGCGAGATCTCCGGCGACACGCTCGTGTTCGCCGGCGACCTCACCAAGCCCGGCGTGTGCGACGACCTCGTCGCCAAGGTGATCGACGAGTGGGGCGGCGTGGACATCCTCGTCAACAACGCCGGCTACACGATCGACCAGCCGATCCACAAGATGAGCGACGAGAACTTCCAGCGGATGCTGGACATCCACACCGTCGTCCCGTTCCGCATGTGCCGGGCGGTGGCCCCCCACATGCGTGAGCCCGCCAAGCAGGAGCGCGAGCGCGGCGAGGAACGCTTCCGCAAGATCGTCAACGTCTCCTCCGTGTCCGGGACGATGGGCAACGCCGGGCAGGCGAACTACTCCTCGGGCAAGTCCGGCGTCGTCGGGCTCACGAAGACGCTGGCCAAGGAGTGGGGCCAGTTCAAGATCAACGTCAACGCGGTCGCCTTCGGCTACATCGAGACCCGCCTCACCGCCAGCAAGGACGAGGCGAACGTGATGGAGATCGACGGCGAGAAGGTCCAGCTCGGCATCCCCGACCAGCTTCGCGGCATGGCCCCGATGCTGATCCCGCTCGGTCGTCCCGGCACCGTCCAGGAGGCCGCCGGCGGCGTGTTCTTCCTCTGCTCGCCGTGGGCGAACTACGTGCACGGCCAGGTGCTGAACATCACCGGCGGCCAGTTCGGCGGGATGTACACCTAAAGACTTCCTAAATCTGATCAAACCTGCTCAAGTCGCGCGGCGGACCTGCCGATATGGGACCGAGTGAAGGGGGTCCGTCGGGCGTCGGGGGCGACGTTGGCCGCGATCGTCGTGGCGATGATCGCGCCTGCCCTCGGTGAGGGGGACGGGAGGGTGTACGGGTCCTGGTCGCCCGCGGCGTCGATGGCGACTCCGCGCTTCGGCGCCGCCGCCACCACGCTTAGCGACGGACGGGTGCTCGTCGTCGGCGGCCAGGGTACTGACGGGCCGGTCTTGAGCAGCACCGAGCTCTATGACCCCACGACGAACACGTGGTCGCCGGGTGCGCCGCTGCCGTCCCCGCTGGAGGATGCCGCCGCGGCGCCGCTGCCGGGCGACGAGGTGCTCGTGGTGGGTGGCACGTCAGGCGATGGGCTTCCGATAGCCGCGACCGAGATCTACGACGGAGTCACGAACACCTGGACTTCCGGGCCTGTCATGCCGGTAGGGATGGCGGGGCCGGCAGCGTCCACGCTCGGCGACGGTCGCATCCTTGCCTCCGAGGGAGTGACGAACGAGATCTACGATCCGAGCACGGGTTCGTGGACGATGGTCGCGCCGAACGAGAGGGGGATCGGGGACGCAGCGGCTCCGCTCGGCGCCGGCCTCGTGGCCGTCGTCGGCGCCGGCAACGGCGAGAGCGAGGCGACGCCCGTGGAGATGTACGACGCGTCGAACAACACCTGGACCTATCTGCCCGACACCTTCTCCAACATGGATTGGCAGCCCTCTCCGGCCTTTGACGACGGAGCGATCGCCTCCCTGCCCGGTGGTGGCCTCCTCGCGCTCGGTGGCGGAGGCACAACGGGTGCCTCGCTGTACGACCCGGCGATCCACGACTGGCTCCCGGCGGCGTCGTTCACGTCGCCGCTCATCCAGCCAAGCGCGGCGACGCTACCCCATGGCGACGTGCTCGTCGCCGGCGGCATCAGCACTGATGCGAAGGGCGCAGGCAGCGTGACCTCGGCCGCGATGATCTACACGCCTCCGGCCTCGCTCGCAGGTGCCGTGGGCGAGGAGGTCGAGTCACCGGCGATCGACGGACAGCCGTATGTGGGCGAGAAGCTGACTGCGTTTGGCGTCGACGGGAGCGAGTTCAGTTATCAGTGGGAGCGCTGCCAGGGGATGACGTGCAGCCCGACCGGTCCGCCGACGCCATCCACTTCCGAGGAATCGGTGTACACCGTCACCTCCGCTGACGTCGGATTCAGCATCCAGGTGATCGCGACGGACACTGGGAGCGGGGACACGCGCCTGGGTATGAGCCGGACCTCCAACCCGACGGACATCATCACCGCTGCGACGATGGGGTTCAACGCGGGGATGGGCGAGGACGGAGACGGGATCGAGCTGAACCTGACGCGCGACGACGTCGCCCCGGTGGGGTCGGTGCACTACGAGATCACCTGGCCAGTTACGGGGCGGGAGCCCCTTGTCGTGCCGATCGCGGGTACCGCGACCTTCCTGCCGGGGCAGTCGCAGGCTCAGATCACGGTCCCCAGCGTGTCGCACGGCGTGAACGTGCTCCCCCGCGAGTTCGTCGTCACGCTGTCAGATCCGATCGGTGGGGCGATCACCGGCCCGACCCAGATCACCGTGCCCATCTGCACGACGAACGAGCCGTGCGACATCTCAATGATCCGGAACCCGCTCGATCCGCTTGCGCTCCGCAACGATCCGGGTTCGGATCCGCTGCGGGGCGCCGCCTTGTTCGTCGATCATCAGAGCTTGGCGGCGAAGGCTGCCGCGAACGAGAGCAACCCGGCCGATGCGCGGCTGCTCGAGCGGATCGCCCGCGAGCCGGGCGTCGCGCGGTTCGGGGCGTGGAACGGTGCATACCCGGGGCGCGCGGTCGAGTCCTATCTCGACCGGGCGATCGTGCAGGAGCCCGGGTCGGTGCCGATGATCGCGACGTATCGGATCGTCGACGGGCAGTGCCACCACGGCGACGACACCCCCGCCGATGCCGCGATCTACCACGACTGGATCTCGAACTTCGCCGAGGGGATCGGCGACCGGCCCGCCGTGCTGTTCTTGGAGATGGACTCGATCATCACCACCCCATGCCTGAGCAAGGCCGGGCTGGCGATCCGCCTCGGTGAGCTGCGCGACGCCCTCGCGGTGCTCTCCAACTGCCCGCACCTCGTCGTCTACCTCGACGCCGGCGCCGCCGACGCGCTCTCGGCCCACCGCGCCGCGCACCTCCTCGAGCAAGCCGGGATCGCCTACGCCCAAGGGTTCTTCCTCAACTCCACCCACTTCGACTGGACCCGCAAGGAGATCAAATACGGCGAGCACATCTCCCGCCTCACCCACGGCAAGCACTTCGTCATCAACACCGCCGAGAACGGCCAAGGCCCCCTGAAGCCCCGCCACCCCGCCCGCCAGGGCAACGAGGTGCTGTGCAACCCGCCGGGTCGAGGACTCGGGCCGCTGCCGAGCACGAAGACCGGCTACCGGAACCTCGACGCCCTCGCGTGGATCGCCAACCCCGGCGTGTCCGGCGGCACATGCCGCCCCGGCGCACCCAAGACCGGAGTGTTCTGGCCCGCCATGGCCATCTCACTCGCCCATAACGCCGACTACACCGTCCGCTGAACGCCCCGGTCGCAGAACCGGACACACGAGCCTCCGGGGAAATCGGCTGTCCTTTGGAGGGCGGCAGCCTCGTCCACGGGGGGATGGGCGTTTAGCGCTACTCCTGGTAGCGGAAAACGCCCAACCCCCAGGAGCCGCCCCCGCCAGCACCGCACGGCAGCCCGCCGACCACAGCCGGAGACCCACCCGCCGGGCCGGCGGGTGGCCACCGCTACAGCCCGAGGGTCTTCGAGATGATGTCCCGCTGGATCTCCGAGGTGCCGCCGTAGATCGTCGTCACCACCGCGCTGCGCAGCTGACGCTCCATGTCGTACTCGACGGCGTAGCCGTAGCCGCCCATCATCTGAACGCCCTCCAGCGCGGCGTGCTTGGCGAGCTCGGTCGCCTTGAGCTTGCACATCGAGGCCTCGCGCGGGAACAGCCGGCCGGGGTTCTCGTCGACCTTCGCGGCGACGTCGTAGACGAGCAGCCGCGTCGCCTCGAGCTCGGTGGCGAGATCGGCGAGCCGGTGGCGCAGGACCTGGAAGCTCCCCACCGGCCGGCCGAACTGCTTGCGCTCCTTGACGTAGGCGAGGACGTCGTCGAAGGCGCGCTGGGCCATGCCGAGCGACTGCGCGGCGATGATCAGGCGCTCGTGGTTGAGGCCGGCCATGAGCTGCATCCAGCCGTGATCCTGCTCGCCGACGAGGCGCTCGGCCGGGACCTCGCATTCGGTGAAGAACACGTCGTTGACCTCGCGGCCGCCCATCGTGTCGATCCCGCGCACCTCCACGCCATCGAGATCGGTGGGCACCGAGATCATGCTGAGCCCCTCGTGCTTGGAGCTGCCGCGCGTCGTGCGGCACACGAGCAGGATGTGGTCGGCCTCGTGGGCGGCGGTGATCCAGGTCTTCTGGCCGTTGAGCACGTAGGAGCCGTTCCGGCGCTCCGCGCGGCAGCTGAGGTTTCCGACGTCGGAGCCGGCCTCGGGCTCGGACATGGCGATCGCCTCGACGTGGCCGCCGGCCACGCCCCCCAGGATCTCCCGCTTGAGCTCCTCGGTCCCGAAGCGCTCGACGGCGCCGGCCGTGATCATGCTCACCGAGAAGAACCCCATCGGAATCAGCCCCCGTGCGAACTCCTCGCACAGCAGGCACATGTCGACCGCCCCCCCACCGGCGCCGCCGTACGCCTCCGGAATCGCCACGCCGAGCCAGCCGAGCTCGGCGATCCGCTCGTAGAGCGCCTGGTTGTGGGGCTCGCGGCCGTGGTCGGTGAGCCGGTCGCGCTGCTCCCGCGTGCCGCACTCGCGGCGCGCGAAGTCGCGAATCGACTCGACGAAGGCGCGCTGCTCGTCGCTCAGGGTCCGGATGCTCATCTGCCTCCCTCGCATGCTTGATTCATGTGGTACGGATGTTATACCTTGCGTACCATGAATGAGCCCTCGCTGTTTCCCACGCCGCAGGAGGCCGAGGCCCTCCTGCTCGGGCCGGACTCGATCACCTGGCAGCGCGCGAGCGACGCTCGGCTGTACCTGGTGATGCTCTATCCGCTGCTCCTCCAGGTCGCCCATCCCACCGTGGGGGCCGGGGTGAACGACTTCTCGGACTTCGAGGCGCGGCCGTGGGACCGCCTCCTGCGCACGCTCGACTACGTCAACCTGATCGTCTACGGAGGCGAGGAGGCGATCGCCGCCGGCCGGCGCCTGCGCAACCTCCACAAGGGCTTCCGCGGCACCCTCCCCGACGGCGGGCGCTACTACGCGCTGGAGCCCGAGGCCTACGCCTGGGTCCATGCCACGCTGATCGAGGCCTATGTCTCCGGGCACGCCCAGTTCGGTACGCCGCTGACCTTCGACGAGCGCGAGCGGTTCCTGCGCGAGTACCGCGGCCTCGGGCGGCTGCTCGGGGTGCGCGAGCGTGACTTCCCGGACGACTGGGCCTCGTTCCGCGGCTACGTCGACCGGACGATCGACGAGGTCCTCACGCGCACCACGTCGGTCGACCGCGTGCTCGCGGCGATCGAGGACGCGCCGATGCCGGCGGCGATGCCCGACGCGCTGTGGCGGGCGCTCCGCCTGCCGGCCTCCCGCGCGCTCGCGCTGGGCGGGCTCGGGCTGATGCCCCCGCGCCTGCGCGAGCGGCTCGGCATCCCCTTCACGCGCCGAGACCGCCTCGCCTTCGACGCCCTCGGCCGCGTCAGCCGCGGCCTCACGCCCGTGATGCCGCGCGGCCTGCAGGTGATGGGCCCGGCGCAGCTCCGCATCCGCCGCCGGGCGATCGCGGCCGGCCCGCTCGGACCGCGTCAGGCGCCGGAACCGGGCCCGCGCGCCGGAATCGCCGCCTGATGCCGGCGCAGGCCCCCCGGCTCCTCGCGCTCGCCCTCGATCCGGCCACCGAGGCGCCCGACGACGCGCTCGCCGAGCGGATCCTCGACGCCGCTCTGGAGCTGGCCGCCGCCTCCGGGCTGCGGCACCTGACGATGGACGAGGTCGCGCAGCGCGCCGGCGTCGGGCGGATGACGGTCTACCGGCGCTTCGGCGGCAAGGCCGCGCTCGTCGACGCGCTCGCCATCCGTGAGGCACGCCGCTGCCTGGGCGCCATCGCCGGCGCCGTCGATGCGGCGGCTCCCGCCGACGAGCAGCTCGCCGCGCTGGCCGCCGCCGCGCTGCGCCTCGTCCGCGACCATCCCCTCCTCGCCCGGATCGCCCGGCACGAGCCGCAGGCGCTGCTGTTCGAGCTCACGCGGGACGACAGCGGCGTGTTCGAGATCGTGAGGGCGTTCCTCCTCGATCGGCTGACCGCCGCCCGGGAGCGCGGCGAGATCGCCGACGTCGACCTCAGCCTGCTCGCGGAGTTCGGAGTCCGGCTCGGCGCCTCGTTCGTGCTCATGCCGCGCAGTGCGCTGCCGCTCGAAGACGACGAGGCGACCCTGCGGGCGATGCGCTCGCTCCTCTCCCCTCTGCTCGGCGAAGCGCGGCGGACGCCGCCGGCGGCGAGGTAGCCGCGGGCGGCCTCACCCGATCGCGTGCACGAGCGCGTCCCGGTCGGTCGGCTGCCCGTGGGTGGGGAGCACGATCTCGACCGGCAGCGTGAGCAGCGGGCGCAGCGTCTGCAGGATCTCCGCGGCCGGCACGCCCTTGTTCGCCCAATCGGAGGGGAAGATGAGGCCCTCGCCGCGGTCGATCAGGGTGTCGCCGGTGACCAGCGCGCGGTGGCTCTCGACCCACAGCACGAGGTCGTTGGGCTCCATGCCCGCGAACGCCTGGACGCCGACGGGCAGCCGCTCACCGGCCCGGTAGACCCGCCCCGTGACCGGGTCCGGGTCGCCCTCGTCGGGCGGCGGCACCCACAGCGGTGCGTCGAGGCGCTCAGCCAGGCTCGGCGCATCCCGCGCATGCCACGGACACGTGAGCACGATCGCCGTCTCCCGGCCGGCGGCCTGATCGAGGACGGTCTCGGGCACCGCCAGGGGATCGATCAGCACGAGCGTGTCGCCGGTGTCGAGGGCATAGGAGGAGACGACCTCGGGCCAGTCGCATCCGGGCTCCCAGTCGGGGTGGGATGCCTCCCAATGCGACAATCCGGGCTGAACCTCGCGCACGTCCCGATCGTACCGGGACCTCGCGAGGCTTAACCAACGGCCAACGGCGTGGGCGCACCGAGCGCTCCCTCCGTCGGTTGCAGATGCCAGGATGCACCGCCGATGATCTCTCGCCACCGACGCCTCGCCGGTCTCGCCACAGCGCTCGTGATCGCTGCGGGCATCGCCGGCTACGTGCTCGCGCGCCAGCCGGCGAGTGCGCAGCGGGCGACGATCCATTCCTCGCGCGCGCTGCAGGCGGCCGCCCGCCGCCGGGTCGTGCGGCACGGCCTGCCCTCTCGGCCGAACATCGTCTTCGTGCTCACCGACGACCTGTCGAGCGATCTGATCCAGTACATGCCCAATGTCCTGGAGATGCAGCGCCAGGGCTTCACGTTCAACAACTACTTCGTGTCCGATTCGCTGTGCTGCCCCTCGCGGTCGTCGATCTTCACCGGCGACTACCCCCACGACACGCACGTGTTCAACAATGTCGGCAGGAACGGCGGCTTCGGGTCGTTCTACGACCACGGCGACGAGAACCACACCTTCGCCACCGTGCTGCAGCGGGTCGGCTACGCCACCGCGATGATGGGCAAGTACCTCAACGGCTACCTCCAGCAGAAGGGCTCCGCGCCCGTCCCCGACACGTACATCCCGCCGGGGTGGAATGAATGGGACGTGGCCGGCTGGGGCTACCCCGAGTACGACTACACGATGAACTCCAACGGGACCCTCGTCCAGTACGGCAGCGCCCCCTCGGACTACCTCACCGACGTGATCGCCGGCAAGGGCATCGACTTCATCAACCAGTCGGTGGCGGCCGGCCGGCCGTTCTTCCTGGAGCTCGGCACCTTCTCCCCCCATGCCCCCTACGTGCCGGCGCCGGAGGATGAGAACGACTTCCCCGGGCTCATGGCGCCGCGACCACCCAGCTTCGACACGCTGCCGACCGATGCGCCCCACTGGCTCGCCGTGCACCCGCCGCTCAACCAGGGCCAGATCGCCCAGATCGACCAGGCCTATCGATTGCGGGCACAGGCCGTGCAGTCGGTGGACCGCATGATCGGCGCGATCGAGACGACCCTGGCGGCCGATGGCGTCGCCGGGAACACCTACATCGTGTTCAGCTCCGACAACGGCCTGCACACCGGCGAGTACCGGCTCATGCCGGGCAAGATGACCGCGTTCGACACCGACATCCGCGTCCCCCTGATCGTGACCGGTCCGGGCGTGCCCGCCGGGGGGAGCACCGATGACGTCGCCGAGAACATCGACCTCGCCGACACGTTCGCGCAGATGGCCGGCACGAACATGAGCAGCGACGGGCACAGCCTGCTCGACCTGCTCCACGGTGAGCAGGTGACGGATTGGCGCAACGCAGCCCTGGTCGAGCACGACGGGGCCAAGCTCACGAGCGCCGATCCGGACTTCCAGCAGCCCGCCAGCGGGAACCCGACCACCTACGAGGCGATGCGGACCCCGGACTTCCTCTACGTCGAATACGTCGACGGCGAGCGCGAGTTCTACGACCTGCGCGTCGACCCCTACGAGCTCCACAACATCTACACGCAGCTGACGCCCTACGACCAGGAGCTTCTGCACGTGGAGCTCAAGCGGATGAAGGCCTGTCACGGCGCGAAGGCGTGCTGGAGCGCCACGCACGTCGATCCCAACCTCGGCGAGCTCTCGCGTACGGCGTCCTTCCCCTGATGCGCATCCGCGACGCGGACGCCGACCTCGATGGGGCGAGCTGCGCCGGGATCTACGCCCCCTTCGTCGACGACAACGCCGTCTCCTTCGAGGAGGCGGCGCCCGATGCCGCGGCCATGAGCGAGCGCATCGCCGCCTACGCCCGGCGCCATCCCTGGCTCGTGGCCGAGGAGGCGGGCGCTCTCGCCGGCTTCGCGTACGCCGCGCCGCACCGCTCCCGGCCGGCCTACCGCTGGACCGCCGAGGTGAGCGTGTACGTCGCCGAAGGCCGGCGTGGACGCGGCGTCGGGCGCGCCCTGTACGCGGCGCTGCTGCCGCTGCTCGAGGCCCAGAACCTCCGACTGGCGCTGGCCGGGATCACGCTGCCGAACCCGGCCAGCGTCGCGCTCCACGAGGCCTGCGGCTTCCAGGCGGTCGGGATCTACCGCCGCGTCGGGTTCAAGGCGGGCGCGTGGCGCGACGTCGGCTGGTGGGCGCGGGAGCTCGGCGGTGAGCGTCCGGACCCGCCGGCAGAGCCCGTGCCGCCGCGCCGGTTTCCGGACTGATCGCCGCACGCGGGGTGAGGAGCACTCATCGTGCCGCAGAGATCGTTAGCTTTAGGGGGCTAGTGGAAGCTCTGGCAAGGGATGGTCGGCATGAGCTCGCCCGTAGATGAGCCCACCGTGGCGGACGGTGGGCCAGCCGCGGCGACCGCGCGCGTCCTCATCGTCTGCCGGGACGGCCGGCTCACCTCGCAGCTCACCGACCTCCTCCGCGCCGGGTTCCCGCGCGGCCTGCTGATCACGCAGGCGATCGATCTCGACGATGCCCTGGTCGAGCTGCACGAGCGGGGGACGACCGCGATCCTCCTTGGCGAGGTCGGTCCGGCGCACACGCAACTCGCTGCGCTCGCGCCGCTGCGGGCCACCGCTCCGGAGCTTCCGATCATCGTCGTCTCGGAGCTCCCGGAGCCGCACCTCGGCCACCAGGCCGTCGCCGCCGGCGCCCAGGACCACGCCGGCGTCGAGGAGCTCACCGCCGAGTCGCTGGCACAGATGGTCCGCTTCGGACTCCTGCGCAAGCGGGCCGAGGCGCAGCTCGTGGAGCGCGCCTCCCAGGACCCGCTGAGCGGCCTCCCCAACCGCACCGCGTTCCTCGACCGTCTCACCATCGCGCTCGACCGCACTCGCCGGACGGGAGCCCCGATCGCCGTGCTGCTCCTCGACCTCGACGCCTTCGCCGGGGTCAACGAGGCCTTCGGGCGGGCCGCCGGCGATCAGGTGCTGTGCGCCGTCGCCGAGCGCCTGAGCGCGATGCTCCGCCCCGCCGATGCCGTGGCCCGCTTCGGCGCCGATGAGTTCGCGCTGCTCGTGGAGGACGTGGCCGAGGACGAGGATGTCGCCGCGATCGCGGAGCGCGCCGTCGGCTCCGCCCAGGCCCCGGTGCCGATCGACGGGGCCGAGGTGTCGATCACGGTGAGCGTCGGGGCCTCGCTGGTCCGAGCCGGCTCGGCCGACGCCGAGGCGGTGATGCGCGAAGCCGTCGTGGCGCTCTCACGTGGGTCGCGCCCCGAGGTCGGCATCGGCACTCCCGACACCGGCTGAGCCTCGGAGCTCAGCCGCCCGCGACGTCGCGACGCAGGAACACGACGAAGGCGGCGGCGAGGCACGGGACGCCGTACATCGCGCACACCCACAATGCACGCAGGATCGGGTCCCAGTCGATCGGCGTTCGCAGCAGGCCCTGCCAGGCGCTGAACTGCGTGCTCAGCAGGTAGGGCCGCGCTCCCCCCAACCCCGGCAGCACGCCCACGAGCTGGAACAGCAGCGAGAGCATCAGCGTGCCGACCACCGCCGCCGCGCTGTTGCGGGTGAGCGCCGAGAGCAGCAGCCCGATGGCGACCACGGTGAGGATCGGCACCAGGTACACGAGCAGGCTCGCGTACACGAGCTCGGTCGCCTTCGGGGCCGAGACGATCGTTCCCGACAGGCTCTGCAGCGGGTGAAAGCCGGATTGGATGCTGCCGGCGAGGATCGCCACCGTGCCGCTGATGAGGATCGCCACGACCGCGTAGATCGTCGCCGCCAGGGCCTTGCCGACGAAGATCTGCCAGCGGTCGAGCGAGCGCGTGAAGATGGTCTTCAGCGTGCCGTTGTGATCCTCGGAGGCGAAGATGTCGCCCGCCACCAGCGCCGTGATCAGGGGGAACAGCCAGATCGCCCCGAACAGGAGGATCACCAGCGGGACGGCGAGCCCGCTGCGGTTCAGGTAGGAGGAGAAGGCGAAATCGCCCCCACCACGCTGGCGATGCTGGAAATGGATCGCGAGCACGAACAGGATCGGAACGATGAACGCCGCCCCGAGCCCGAGGTAGGTCCGCTTGAGGAAGCGGAGCTTGAACAGCTCCCAGCGCAGCACGGTGCCGACGCCGGGACTCACGTGCTCACCGCGACCGGCGGCGACACCGGCACACCCTCGGTGAGGGAGAAGAAGAGGTCCTCGAGCGACTGCGATCGCGGCGCGAGGGCGCGAATCAGCGCTCCGGCCTCGACGAGCCCCTGAGAGAGCTCGGCGACGGCGGCCTCGTCGGCGTCGAAGGTGATCGCGGCGCCGGCGGCGCTCACGTTCTCGACCCCGCGGGCCCCCCGGCACACCGCCACGGCGCGCTCGTCGTCCGTGGTGCGCAGCGTGTAGCCGGATCGGGCGCTGCGCTTGAGCGCGGCGATCTCGCCCTCGTACACGACGCGTCCCGAGCGCACGATCGCCACCCGGTTGCACACCTCCTCCACCTCGTTCATGAGATGGCTGGAGAGGAGCACGGTGATCCCCTCGCCGGCGAGCCGCCGGATGAGCCGGCGCATGTCACGCATGCCGGCGGGATCGAGCCCGGTGGCGGGCTCGTCGAGCAGCAGCAGCTTGGGGTCGCGCAGCAGCGCAGCGGCGATCCCCAGCCGCTGGCGCATTCCGTGCGAGTAGCCGCCGACGCGGTCGCCCGCCCGCGGCGCGAGCTCGACGGCATCGAGCGCCTCGTCGATCCGATCGTGCGCCCCGTCGCCGTCGTAGGCGGCCAGGAGCTCGAGGTTGCGGCGGCCGGTCAGATAGGGATAGAACGTCGGCGCCTCGACGAAGCCCGCGACGCCGCGAAGCGCGCTCACCCCCTCCATGGGATCGGCGCCGAACAGCCTGACGCTTCCCGCGCTCGGCCGGATCAGCCCGAGCATCATCCTCAGCGACGTCGTCTTACCCGCGCCGTTGGGGCCGAGGTAGCCGTAGACGTCACCCGCCCTCACCGTCAGATCGACGCCGTCGACCGCGGTCAGCGCCCCGTAGCGCTTGACGAGGCCGCGGACCTCGATCGGCGGCGCGTCGCTCACGCGCCGGCGGCGACTGCCGCCGCCGCCGCGCGGGCGGTGGCGGGCGGAACCGAGCCGACGATCGTGTACGCCGTTCCGCCGAGGCGGAACGTCACGGCGGTGCCGAGCGCCGTCGGCAGCAGCTGGGCGCTCGTCCCGTCGATCGTCGCGGTCGGGAGGCTGAGGCCGCCCGAGCTCGACCCGCCCGCCGAGCTCGAGCCCGAGCCGCTCGCGGGCCCATGCTCGGCGGCGGTCTCGATCACCGCGATGCCGCTGAGGCCGTGCCCGTAGGTGACGAGGGCGGCAGGGTGACTGCCCACGGTGATCTCGGCCACGGTCGAGCGCGGCAGCCCGGCGGCCGAGGCCGGGGCATGCAGCGTGAAGGGAACCGCCTTCGTGACCGCCGCGAGGCCGCTCGGCGCCGAGTGCGCCGTCGCGCCCTGGGCGCCGGCGGGGAAGGCGAATCTGACGACCTTGTCACCGGACGGCGGGGAGACGGCGAAGTCAGAGGCGGGCACAGCGCCGAAGGAGATGTTCGTGGCCCGGAGCGAGATCACGGGGCTGCTGTTGCCGGTGGCGTAGACCGCGACGCTGAGCGGGACTCCCCGCACGGCGTCCCACGCCAGCGCCAGCCCGCCGACCTCGCCACTGTGACCCCGGGGGGTGATGCGCACGGAGTACGCCGGCCGTCCGCCCACATCGGTCGGCTCGGCGGCGAACGGCGCCGCGGTGCGGCCGTTGAGGACGAGGCGGCGCGCCAGCTTCGAGAGCTCGCCGGTGATCGACGCCGTCGACGGCACGCTGTGCGGCCCCGCGCTCGCCCGGCTCGAGGACGTCGCCGACCGCGGGAGCGTCCCCTCGTAGACCGTCTGCGAGCTCGGATCCGAGACCCAGAAAGAGTTGCCGTGCAGGACGATCTGCGCGTCGCCGTTGCTCGACTGCAGCTCCAGCCGCAGCCGGCCGCTGGCCGGCGAGTACCACATCCGTCCGCTCGCGCCCTGCAGCAGCGGGTCGGTGGCGTCGCTCTGGAAGTCCGACGCGTCGATCAGCGAGTTCGTGAAGGTGATGTCGGCGCTGATCCCGTCGAACCGGTGGGCGCTCAGGCCGGTGCGGATCGCCGTGGCCAGCGAAGCGGGCTTCGGCACGGGGCCCCCGGAGGTGGCGGCGATGGCGATCGCCGTGCCGGCGATGATCACCGCCACCGTGGCCCCGATGAGGGCGAGGAGCTGTCGAGTGGGAGCTGTGCGCAGGAACTTCATCACGTTCACCTCGGTCACGGTTCGGGTCCCGATCGCTTCCCTACATGGTGACAGCCTCGCCCACGCGGGTTGTGAAGAGCGTCATCCGGCAACCCCACCGCGCGGCGAGCGGCCGACGCGGCGGCCACCGACTCGCCGTGTGCCACGATGATGCGAGGATGAGCGTCGAGACCGCCGCGCCCGCCGACTCGCTCGCCGTGGACCCGCCGCCGGCGACGCGGCTCCCCCCCGGGCCGCCCCTGCCGCCGTTGCTGCAGACGATCGGCTTCGTCCTCGGCGGCCGTCGCTTCCTCGCGCTCTGCCACCGTCGCTACGGGGGTGCGGTGCTCATGCGCACCGTGTTCGACGGCGGCTTCGTGATGGTGTTCGACCCGGCCCTCGTCAGGGAGGTCTTCCAGGGCCCCCACGCCCGGCTCAACGCGGGCGAGGCGAACGCGCTGCTCGGGCCGATCCTCGGTGAGCGCTCGGTGCTCGTGCTCGACGGCGAGGAGCACCTGCGCCACCGGAAGCTGATGCTGCCCCCGTTCCACGGCCGGCGGATGCGGCTCTACGAGGACGCGGTCACCGAGGCCGCGGACGCCGAGATCGACGCCTGGCCTGTGGATGAGGCGTTCCCGTTGCACGCGAGCCTCCAGTCGCTCACCTTGCGCGTGATCGTCCGTGCCGTGTTCGGCTACACGCAGGGGCCCGAGGAGCGCGAGCTCCGCCGTCGGCTGCGGGCGATGGTCGAGCCGGTCGCCCAGCCGCGCGGGCTGCTGTCGCTGTTCCTCCTGCCCCGCATCGGCCTCGACCGCAGCCGCCAGCGCTTCCAGGCCAACCGGGCGGCGGTCGACGAGCTCCTGTTCGCCGAGATCGACCGGCGCCGCGCCGACCCCGACCTCGCGGCGCGTGACGACGTGTTCTCAGCGCTGCTCGCGGCCGAGGACGAGAGCGGCGAGCGGCTGACGCCGCACGAGGTGCGCGACGAGCTCGTGACGCTGCTCATCGCCGGCCACGAGACGACCGCCACCGGGCTCGCATGGACGCTCGATCTGCTGCTCCACACGCCGGAGGTGATGGAGCGGGCACGCCGCGGCGACGACGCCTACCTCGACGCGGTGATCAAGGAGTCGCTGCGGATGCGCCCGGTGATCCCCGGCGTCGGACGGGTCGTGCGCGGCGCGCCGTTTCGCCTCGGTGAGTGGGTGATCCCCGACGGCATCGAGCTCAACCCGTCGATCCGCGTGATCCACGACCGCGGCGATCTGTTCCCGGAGCCGCACTCCTTCCGGCCCGAGCGCTTCCTCGGCGAGGAGGCGCCGGACATCTACACCTGGCTGCCGTTCGGGGGCGGCACGCGCCGCTGCCTCGGCGCGAGCTTCGCCCAGATGGAGATGCGGGTCGCCCTGCGCCGCATCCTTCAGCGGGCGTCCCTGTTCGCCGTCTCCCCCCGCCCCGACCCCGAAGCGTTCCGCGCCATCACGCTCGCCCCCAAGCACGGCGTGCGCGTGGTCCAGGAGCGTCCGCCCCGTCCCCGGTAGGCACGTGAGCCTCAGCCGCGCGCCGGGGCGACGAACAGGCGGACGGGCAACGGGCTGCCGTCGCTCAGCGTGATCGTCGCGCCGCCGACCTCGCGCCACCCGCGGCGGCGGTAGAACGCCATCGCCGCCAGGTTGTGCTCGGCGGCCTCCAGCACGAGCCGGAGGCCGTGCTCGGTGGCGTACGCGTGCGCGCGGTCCATCAGCGCCGAACCGATCCCGTGGCCGCGTGAGCCGCGGGCGACGAAGAAGCGGGAGACGACGCCGATCCGCTCGGTCTCGCCGCCGGCCAGGGCCCGCCACTGCGGCCACAGGCGCTCCTCGCCGGGATGCTTCACGACGAGGTGCCCGGCGATGGCGCCGTCTCGCTCGGCCACCCAGGCCGCCTCCACACGCCCGGCGGTGAGCCAGCGCGCGGGATCCGATGGCCAGTGCACGGGATAGCGATCGGTCTCGTAGGTCTCCCGCAGGAGGGCGACGCAGGCCGCCAGGTCGTGAGGCGCACAGGGCCGGACGCCCGTCGAGGCGAGATCGTGGTCCGGGCGCGGAGCGGTGGCCACGGCCTGCGCTAGCGGTTCCGACGGCCGGGCAGCGGCACCGGCGAGACGATTCCGGCGGCCGATCCGGCGAACCCCCGCGGATCGGCCTTGGCGATCAGCTCGGCCAGCTCGGCGCGATCCCGGCGCGAGAGGTTGGCCGGCCGGCCGCGCCCGTCACGGAGCAGCACGACGAGGCGCCGCCGCTCACCCGGCGAGAGCTTCTCGAAGTGCTCCTTGGCGAGCATCACGACCTCTCCCAGGACGAGCAGCCGCAGCACCGGGAGGCGCCGCAGATAGGGCAGCCGCCGGGCGACGCGCGCCGCCAGCTGGTGAGTCGAGGAGGAGGCCATTTCGCAGCCGAGTCTAGGGGGAGGCTCCGGTCAGGAATCGAGCCGCCGGGCGAGCACGACGACATCGTCCGGGCAGTAGCCGAGGGCCGCGTAGAAGGCCCTCACCGCCTCGTTGCCCGATCGCACCATCAGGTTGAGCTTGGGGACGCCCCGCCCGATCAGCCACCGCTCGGCGGCGCCCATCATCGCCCGTCCGTGCCCCCGGCCACGGGCGTGCGGACGAACCGCCAGGTAGTACACCCACCCGCGGTGTCCGTCGTGCCCCACCATCGCGGTGGCGATCAGCTCGTCCGCCCGGAGCCCCGCCAGCACTGTGGAGGCGGGTCCAGCCAGCGCGCGGCGAAGATCGGCCTCCGGGTCGTTCCACGGGCGGGTGAGACCGGTCTCGTGCCACAGCTCGACCGCGGCGAGGACGAGATCCGCGGGAAGGTCGACGACCTCGATCGACCCCTCGGGGCTCACGTGCGGGTGAGCAGCAGGGTGCCGCCGACGACCAGGGCGATGCCCGCCCAGCGGCCGGCGCTCAGGCCGACGTGGTGGAGCCCGAACCAGCCGAGGCGGTCGGCGAGCACGGCGACGAGCAGCTGGCCGGCCACCAGCACCGCGGTGACCCCTCCGGCCCCCAGCGGGCGCACGGCGACGACCCCGATCCCGACGACCGCCGCCCCCCCGAGGCCGCCGATGAGGTACACGGCCTTGAACGGCACGAGGCCGGTGAGCCGGCCCGCCTCTCCGAGCACGACGAGCAGCGCGGCGATGACGCACAGCGACACGGCGAGGCTGATGAGCGCCGCGCCGAGGTCGCTGACCCGATGGGCGAGCAGGGCGTTGGCGGGCGCCTGCAGGCCGACGAGGCTGCCGGCGGCCAGGGCGCAGACGAAGGCGAGGGCCCGTGACATCTCCGGCGAGCTTCCGCGCCGGACCGGGAAACCCTGCCCCGTTTACCATCGCCCCGTGACCGCGTTGCCCACACCCAGTGCCCTGTCTGCCGACGAGAAGCGTCTGCGTGAGGTCGTCGAGACCCTCGCTCCGCTGCAGCGCCGCGCCGGCTCGCCCGGAGAGCGACAGGCCGCCGAGTGGCTGGCCGCTCGCCTGGAGCGCTGCGGCTGCGCGGTGCGGATCGACGACGAGGAGTACCTGGAGGGCTACGCGGAGGCGATCCGCACGCTCGCGCTGGCCGGAGCGCTCGGCGGAGTGCTCGCGGCGTCCCGGCGCACCCGGCGCCTCGGCGGCCTGCTGGGGGCGGGCGCCGCCGGGGCGATCGCCGATGACATCTCCAACGGCCCGCGGATCTACCGCCGCCTGCGCGCCCCACGTGCGACGACCCCGAACGTGGTGGCCCACGCCGGCGACCTCGCGGCGGAGCGCACGCTCGTCGTCCTCGCCCACCACGACGCCGCCCACACCGGGGCGATCTTCGACGATCGCGCGCAGGCGTGGCTCGGCGAGCGCTTTCCGGGGGTGCTCGAGCGGATCGACACCTCCGTGCCGCTGTGGTGGGCGATGCTCGCCTCCCCGGTGCTCGTCGCGCTCGGCGCGGCGCAGCGTCGCCGCGGCACGAGCCTGGCCGGCGCGGTCGGCTGCGCCATCGGCGCCGCCGTGTTCGCCGATGTCGCCCGCAGCCCCGTGTGCCCCGGCGCGAACGACAACCTCAGCGCCGTCGCGGTGCTCGTCGCGCTCGCCGAGCGCCTCGCCGCCGAGCCCGTGGAGGGGCTCCGCGTGCTGCTCGTCTCCTGCGGCGCCGAGGAGGTGATCCAGGGTGGGATCTACGGCTTCGCCCGGCGCCATTTCCCCGAGCTGCCGCGTGAGCGAACCTGGTTCTTGAACCTGGAGACGGTCGGCTCGCCGAGGCTCGTCCTCGTCGAGGGCGAGGGGCCGGTGGTGATGGAGGACTACCCCGACCGCACCTTCCGGGATCTGGTCGCGCTCGCCGCCGAGCGCGTCGGCGCGCCGATCCGCCGGGAGATGCGCGCCCGCAACTCGACCGACGCCGTGATCCCCGCACGGGCGGGGTACCCGACGGCGACGCTCGCCTCGATGAATCGCTACAAGGCCCTCTCCAACTACCACCAGATGTCCGACACCCCGGAGAACCTCGACTACACGACGATCCTCCAGGCCCTCACGGTGACCGAGGCGGTGCTGCGCGAGCTCGCCGCCAACCCGTGGATCGGACGCTGAGAAACGGCAGCCTCCGCACCCCCAGGTGGTCGCGTCCCAGTCGGTGAGGGCGCAACATCGCGGCGCCGGGGTCGTTTGAGCAACCATGCGCTGCCTGCGCCTCTCGCTCCTCGGCGTGGTGCTCACCCTGCTCGTTGCACAGCCGGCGCTCGCTTCTTTCCGCGGCCGGAACGGCCTGCTCGCGGTTCAGACCCTCCACGGAGGCAGTGTCGTCCTCATCGGCCGCGGTGCGAGGGTGAAACGCACCGTCTGCACCCGTGCCCAGCCCTGCCGGCCCACCCGGACCTTCTCGCTCTCCTGGTCCTCGGACGGGCGATATCTCGCGATCGCCGGCCACGGGGGTACCACGATCCTCGCGGCCGACGGGAGCTGCGTCGACTGCCAGGGGCTGTCGATGGGAAGTGCCGCCTTCACGACCGACCCGGCCGAGCTGACCGGGATCACCGGGATCACCGGGGCGAAACTGATCCCGTCCGGCATCGACGGGATCTGGAGCGGGCCACCGCTGGCCGTCGGAGCGGGTGCGGCCGCGTGGTCGTCCACCGGGTTGCTCGCCGTCGTCGAGCACCGCGAGGTCTGGGCCGGACCACCGAATCGGTTGCGTGATCTGGGTCCGGGGCGCGCGCCCTCCTGGGCGCCGAGCGGCGACCGCCTCGCGCTCGCGCGCGGCGGCTGGATCACCGTCGAGGACGTCGCTTCCGGAACGGCTCGTCGCCTTGTCCGCGGGAGCTCGCCGGCCTGGGCCCCCGACGGCCGGAGCATCGCGTTCCTCGAGCCCGGGGGGCGCCTTGCCGAGATCGGTCCCGCCGGGGGACGTCCCCGCATCATCGGGCGCATTCGCGGGAGCCTCGTGGCGTGGCAGCCGACTTTGGCCTCCTCACCGCCGTGTCTTGCTCCGCCCGGGTCGTTCGTGCTCGCCCGCAGCACGTCGGGGATCGTCACACAGACCGGATCGGACGCCGAATTCGGCGTGACCGACGGACCGACGGCCGTGATGGGATGCCTGTTCGCCAACGGGCAGGAGCGACTGCTCGCCCGCGACAGCTTCCAGAGCATCGACGTGGAGGTCGGCTTCGACGGCGCCGCCACCGCGGGCGACTACGCCGCCGTGGGCGTCTTCGCCTCGGACATTCACTACGGCGGAGCGAGCAGCGCACTCACCGTCTACGACCTGCGCACGGGCGTGAGCGCCGGGAAGCTGGGGGGCGAGCAGATTCAATGCACGGACCACTCGTGCACGACGGGGATCGACGACATCGTCGTCAATTCGTCCGGCGACAGTGCCGCACACCTCAGCGCGAGCGACGGCTGCACTGCGTACGTCATCGGGGGCGCCGGCTGTGAGGAGATCGCCGTCAGCGACAGCGCCGGGCCGCGGGTCGTGGACACTGCGGTCGGCTCGTCAGCCGATGGCCAGTGGCCGCCGAACGAACCACCGGTTCTGGCGAACCTCGCCCTGGACGGCGACACCCTCACCTGGACGCACGACGGCGCCCCGCGGAACACGACGCTCCACTGACCTACGGGGTCGACGACGTGAGCGCGTGCGCCGAGCCGTTGCCCGTCGCGCCCTTCGCGAGCGCCCCGCCGGGCAGCCACAGCGCATCGTCGCCGAGCGCGACCCGCGCCGCGCGGCCCTCGGCCGTCAGCCCGAGCAGGGCCGTCTCGGCCGCTCCTCGGTCAGGGGCGTCGTTGCCCCGCGCCATCAGCGCCGCCACCTCCTGGGTGACGAGGCCGAAGGGGAAGTAGGCGAGCAGGGCAGCCGGATCCTCCGGCGGGGCCTGGCGCTGGAGCGTCGGGTCGAGATTGGCGACGATCACGTCGTAGGCCTCGACGGGCTGGAAGCCACCGGCTTCCAGCCGCCGGCCGTCCTCGGTCTCGAACAGCAGCGACGGGGCGGTGTAGCGGACGGCGCCGTCGCTGTTGCCGGCCTTGCCCTGCAGCGCGGTGGGCGAGCCGGCGGCCGTGCGCGTGAGCGCCTTGTCCTGCTCGTACTCGGCCAGCACCTCGGCTGAGTCGATCACGTCGATGATCAGCTCGGCGTCGATCCCGGGGACGCCGGCGAGTACCTCGCGCATCGCCTCGTCATCGTCGAACAGCAGCCCGCCCGTGAAGTTCGCCAGCTGCACGGCGCGGAACACGCGCCACTCGCTGCCCGGCCACTCGCGGCGGGCGGCGATCACGGCGCGGCAGGCGCGCGAGGAGGCGCTCAGCCGCGGCTTGACGATGCTCGCAAACGGCATCCCGTAGCGCTCGCGGAAGCGCAGGTGCCCCTGGGCCATCCGCACCGGCGTGTAGCCGTGGGAGGCGTAGCGGGAGGTGTCCTCGCTCAGCCCGACGAGCACGAGGCGCCAGCTGAGCTGCGTGCCGTAGCGCCACTCGAGCACCCGCAGAGCGGGATTCTCCGAGTATCCCCACGGGCACGCGGGATCGTTGAACAGAGTGACTGAGATCATTTGGTTGATGCCTCAATGATACTCACGATCCCCGGCCGGCTCCCGGCGTCGCCGACGAGCTCCTCGGCGCCGTGCACCTCGGCGGTGGTGAACCCACACTCCATGAGCTCGGCCTCGGCCTCGGCCGCGGAGGCGAAGTGCAGATCGACCGGGCCGCGCACGAAGCCGGAGAGTCCCAACCGGAACACGCGCGTGGCGATGTTCTGATCGGCGCTCAGGTGAAGGTCGGAGAAGTAGCGCCCGTGGGGGAAGCCTCCGAGCGCCACCGCAAAGCGCCGCCACATCCCCCTCACCGCCTCGGTGCCGAGGTAGTTGAGCAGCCCCTCGGTGACGATCGCCACGCCGCGGCCGGCGTCGAGCGTTGCGGCGAGATCGGCCAGGCTGTCCTCGCCGGCGTCCCGGAGCGCGTCGAGCTCGGCCACGCGGTGATGCTCGGACAGCGTCCCCATCCGCTCGAGCGCGCGCCGCTTGCGCTGCGTCATCCCCGGCAGGTCGGTCTCGACATAGGTGATGCGATCGCCGTAGCGCTGCGCAAAGCGCCAGCCGCGCGGCGAGAGCCCGGCGGCGACCTCGACCACCTGGCTCACCGTGCCGTCCTCGATCGCCGCCTCCAGCAGCGAGTCGATCGCGCGGTGACGCGCGAGCAGGAACGGCTCGAGCGCGAGGCCGATCGTGCGCGAGGTCACCTCCATCAGCGGCCGCAGCGCGTCGTAGAGCACGCGCCCCTCGATCGTGCGCAGGGCCGGATGGGAGAGCCCGTTGCGCGCCCACACATAGCCCGTGTAGTGGGCCGTCGGGCTGATGGCCTCGGAGCCGCGGTCGCTCATGCCCGGCATCCTAAGCGAGCGCCGCAGCCAGCCGATCGAGCAGCTCGACCTGGGCCGGGTTGATCTTCTCGCGTGCCTGCGGGAGGTCGAACCAGGCGGCCCGGTCGACCTCCGGAAAGGCGCGCATGCGCCCGGAGCGGGGAGGCCACTCGAGCTCGAACGTGTTGGAGCGGATCGCCGTCTCGTCGAGCTCACCACGCAGCCCCCACCCGCGCACCAGCTTTCCCGCACGCTGGCGGATGGCTCCGAGCTCGATCGTGTCTCCGGCGGGCGGGGGCGACCCCAGCTCCTCCGCGAACTCGCGCCGCGCCGCCGCCAGCGGCGCCTCGTCGGGGCCGTGCTCGCCCTTGGGGATCGACCACGCGCCGGCATCGCGCCGGGCCCAGAACGGGCCGCCGGGGTGGACGAGCAGGACCTCCAGGTCCTCGCCGCCGCCTCGGAACAGGAGGATGCCCGCGCTCTGCGAGACCGCCACGCGGTCATGGTAGATCGGCCCCGCCGCGACGCGCGCGCTCGGTCGTGAGATCGTCCCGGGTGCTCCTCAGCGATTTCTTACCGATCTCTTCCTCTCTTCTCAGGCGTTCCCCGGAATCCGGTGGTGTGATCCCTGCCATGACGACCGCGATCCCCCACCGCCCCCTCGGTCACGTGACGGTCCCGGCCGAGCGTCCGGCCCCCGCCGTCGAGCCCGCCACCGGCCGCCTCGCCCCCGGTGAGCCGGCGTTCGATGCCCTCGCCTTCCTCGACCACCGGCTCCATGCGCGGACGATCGATCCGCGCGTGGCCATCCCCGGTCACTACCTCGCCCTCGGCGCGGCGGAGGATGCGCCGCTGCTGGCGATCCAGGAGGGGATCATCCACGTCGGACGCAGCATCGGCGCCGAGCTCCGCTTCGAGGAACCCCACGTGTCCCGCCGGCACGCGATCGTCGCGCGCTACGGCCACCACGTCCGCGCCCTCGACGATCGCAGCTCGCAGGGCACGTTCGTCAACGGCCGGCGGATCGTCGCCACCGACCTCGAGCCGGGCGACATCATCCGGCTCGGCCGGCTGGTGCTGCGCTACGTGCGCGTGCCCTGAGCTCGTTCCGGCGACCTCATCCGGCTCAGACCGGATCCTCGGTGACGTCCCGGGCGACCAGTGCCGCATAGTGGCCGCCGCCGGCCAGGAGCTCCTCGTGGGTGCCGCGCTCGACGATCCGGCCATGATCGAGGACGACGATCTGATCCGCGTCGCGGACGGTGGAGAGCCGGTGGGCGATGGTGATCGTCGTGCGGCCCTCCGAGAGCCGCTCGAGCTCCCGCTGCACGGCCGCCTCGGTCTGGGTGTCCAGCGAGCTCGTCGCCTCGTCGAGCACGAGCACCGGCGGGTTGCGCAGAATCGTCCGCGCGATCGCCATGCGCTGCTTCTCGCCGCCGGAGAACCGGTAGCCGCGCTCGCCGACGATGGTGTCGTAGCCATCCGGCAGTGACGCGATCAGATCATGGATCCGGGCCGTGCGCGCCGCATCCTCGATCTCCTCATCGGTCGCGTCGGGGCGAGCGAAGCGGAGGTTCTCCCGCACGCTCTCGTGAAACAGATACGTCTCCTGGGAGACGACGCCGACGGTGGCCGCGAGTGACGCCAGGCTGACCTGGCGGATGTCGACTCCGTCGATCGTGATCCGCCCGCGCTGGGGCTCGTAGAGCCGCGCGACGAGGTAGCCTAGCGTGGTCTTGCCGGCCCCGGTCTCCCCCACCACCGCGGTGCGGGTGCCCGCCGGCACGTCGAGGTCGATGTCGCTCACGGTCCAGGTGGAATCCGCTGGGGCGGATTCGACTGCGAGTTCGCCGTCAGCGCCAGTGGGAACCCCCGCCGCAGCTGGCGAACTCGCGGGGTTGGCACCCGACGACCGCGTGGTGGGGTCGACGTACCGGAACGCGACTCCCTCGAAGCGCACCTCGCCCACGATGCGCTTGGGATCCAGCACGACCGGATCCTCGGCCTCGACGATGTCGATCGGCAGATCGAGGTACTCGAAGATCCGGTCGAACAGGGCGAGCGAGGCCTCCATGTCGGCGCCCACACCGAGCAGCGACTGGATCGGGAACAGCAGCCGCGTCTGCAGGGTGGTGAAGGCGACGACGGTGCCGATCTGAATCGAGCTGGAGATGAAGCTCTGCCCCGCCAGCCAGTAGATGACCGCCGGGGTGGAGGCGAACACGAACTGGATCGTCCCCATCACCCAGCGCCCGGCCATCCGCGAGCGCACCTCCAGGTCGGCGATGCCCTGGGACTCGGCGGTGAAGCGCCCGGCCAGGTCCCCGCCGCGCCCCATCGTCTTGCCGAGCATGATCCCGGACACCGACAGCGACTCGGAGACGAGAGCCGAGAGGTTGGCGAGCTGCTTCTGCTGCTCGGAGGTGATCCGGCGCCGGATCTTCCCCACCTTGCGGGTCATCCACACCGACGGCGGCACGAACAGCAGCGAGATCGCGGCGAGGCGGAGATCGAGCAGGCACATGGCGACGATCGCGCCGACGACGGTCGTGGCGTTCTGGGCGATCGTCGTGGCGGTGGTGGTGATGACGCTGTCCAGCCCGCCGATGTCGTTGGCGATCCGCGACTGCACCTCCCCCGTCCTCGTCCGCGTGAAGAAGGCGAGCGACATCTTCTGCAGGCGGTCGTAGACGGCGGCGCGCAGATCGTGCATCACCCGCTGGCCGACGACGTTGGAGATGTAGGTCTGCCAGATGCTCGTCGCCTGGGAGAAGATCGCCACCCCGATCATTCCCAGCACGACCTCCGTGAGCAGCGTGTGCTCGTGCTTGAAGATCCCGTCGTCGAGCGCGGCGCGGAGCAGGAACGGGTTGAGCATGCTCACCCCCGCCGAGATGACGATCAGCACGAGCACCGCGGCCAGCCGAGGGCGGTAGGGGGCGAACAGGCGCAGGATCCGCCGGGTGTCGCGCTTGCGGTTCGGGTCCATCAGCGGCGGTGGCTTCTTGGCACCCCGGCGCGAGCCGCCGTTCAGCATCCGCCCCATCGAGCCGGGGGCGGCGCCGTTGGCGGCACCGAAGCCGCGTTCGCCGAAGGCACTCATCGCATTCATGATGACGCGTCACGGAGACCGGCTCGGCGCTTCGGCCTCGCCCCGCAATCGGCCGCCCGAATCGGGCGCCGATTCGGCGGATCGCCCCGTTTCTGTTATCAACCCGCCGATGGGTTCGATCACGCCCTCGGGGGCCCAGCGGAGGGACCACTAGTGGCGGAGATCCGACAGCGCCGGCTGGAGGCCGTGCCCCCGCCCCTCGCTCCGGGCACGGGACCGCTCTACGACGCCCGGCAGCTGAGCTCCGTCGCCCCCCTCGGCGGGGGCAGCGCGTTTCCGCCGATCGCCGACTACGCGTTCCTGTCCGACTGCGAGACGGTGGCGCTCGTCGCGCCGAGCGGGAACGTGGAGTGGATGTGCCTGCCCCGCGTCGACTCGCCGAGCGTGTTCGGCGCGATCCTCGACCGCGCCGCCGGCTCGTTCCGCATCGGGCCGGCTGGGATGACGGTTCCGGCGGCCCGGCGCTACCTGCCCGGGACGATGGTCCTGGAGACGAGCTGGGGCACCGGCACGGGCTGGATCGTCGTGCGCGACGTGCTGCTGATCGGCGGCTGGCACCACGAGCACGAGCGTTCGCACACCCACCGCCGCGCCCCCACCGACTACGACGCCGACCACGTCCTGCTGCGGACGGTGCGCTGCGTCAACGGCGAGGTCCAGGTGGTGCTCGACTGCGAGCCCGTGTTCAACTACGGCCTTTCCCACGGCAGCTGGGCGTACACCGGCAGCGGCTACCACGAGGGCGTCGCCACTCACCCCGACTGCGAGCTCGAGCTGCGACTGCGCACCGACATGCGCCTCGGCTTCGAGGGTCCACGGGCCACCGCCCGCCACCGGATGAAGGAGGGCGAGCAGATCTACTGCGCCCTGTACTGGTCCGAGCACCTGCCGCCGCAGAACATCGACGAGGCCCAGGACCGGCTCGTGTGGACGGCGCACCACTGGCAGCACTGGCTCGACCGCGGCACGTTTCCCGACCATCCCTGGCGGACCTACCTGCAGCGCAGCGCCCTGACGCTCAAGGGCCTCACCTATGCCCCCACCGGCGCGCTGCTCGCGGCGGCGACGACCTCGCTGCCCGAGACGCCCCACGGCGAGCGCAACTGGGACTACCGCTACAGCTGGATTCGCGACTCCACCTTCATGCTGTGGGCGCTGTACACGCTCGGCTTCGACTGGGAGGCCAACGACTTCTTCTACTTCATCGCCGACGTCGCCGGAGGCGACGAGGACCTCCAGGTGATGTACGGCCTGGGCGGCGAGCGCGAGCTGGAGGAACGCGAGCTCGATCACCTCTCGGGCTACGAGGGCGCCCGCCCGGTGCGCGTCGGCAACGCCGCCCACCAGCAGAATCAGCACGACGTGTGGGGCGCGCTGCTCGACTCCGTCTACCTCCACACCCGTTCGCGGGACTCGCTCGACGAGCGCGTGTGGCCGATCCTCCAGCACCAGGTGGAGATGGCGATCACGCACTGGCGCCAGCCCGACCGGGGCATCTGGGAGGTCCGCGGCGAGCCCCGGCACTTCACCTCCTCGAAGATGTTCTGCTGGGTGGCGTGCGACCGCGGGGCGCGCCTGGCGGAGCTGCGCGAGGACTGGGAGCACGTCACGAGCTGGCGCGCGGTGGCCGACGAGATCCACGCCGACATCTGCGAGAACGGCGTCGATGAGCGCGGCGTGTTCGTCCAGCACTACGAGGGGCAGGCCCTCGACGCCGCGCTGCTGCTGATGCCGCTGCTGCGGTTCCTGCCGCCCGAGGACCCCCGAGTGCGCGCCACCGTGGAGGCGATCGCCGACGAGCTCACCGAGGAGGGGCTCGTCCTGCGCTACCGGGTCGAGGAGACCGACGACGGGCTCACCGGCGAGGAGGGCACGTTCCTGATCTGCTCGTTCTGGCTCGTCGCCGCCTGGTGCGAGATCGGCGAGCTGGTCAAGGCGCGCAACCTGTGCGAGCGGCTGCTCGGCTACGCCTCCGCGCTCGGCCTGTTCGCCGAGGAGGTCGATCCGCGCACCGGCCGCCACCTCGGCAACTTCCCGCAGGCGTTCACCCACCTCGCGCTGATCAATGCCGTCATGCACGTGATCCGCACCGAGGAGGCGATGGCGAGCGCCCAGCCCCCGGGCAACGGCGGCCTGCATTGACCCGCCGGGCGAGCTGCAACTGCGGGCAGCTCACGCTGACGGCCGAGGGAGAGCCGGTGCGCGTCCGGGTGTGTCACTGCCTCGCCTGCCAGCGGCGGACCGGGAGCGCGTTCGGAGTCCAGGCGCGCTTCGCCCGTGAGCACGTCGAGGTGACCGGCATCTGGCACGAGTACGTCCGTCACTCGGATGAGGACGGCGAGGCGCGGACGTTTCGCTTCTGCCCCGAGTGCGGCGCGACGGTGTTCTACGGGATCCCCGCCGAGCCCGAGCTCGTGATCGTGCCGGTTGGGGCCTTCGCCGATCCCTCGTTCCCCGCTCCGGGCAGCGAGATCTACGAGGACCGGGCGCACCCGTGGGTGACCGTGGAGGCTTAGCGCTCCTCGCCCGTGGCAACGATGAGCACGTGGCAGCGTGCTCGGTGCGAGACCCGGTTGGGAACCGAGCCGAGCACCCGCCGCGCCCCGGCCATGCCACGGTTGCCGACGACGATCATCTGCGCCCCCACCCCATCGGCGATGGTGATGAGCGCATCGGCCGGATCGCCCTGGCAGACGTGGGCCTCGGTGGCGACGCCGGTGCGCGCGAGGCTGTCGCGAGCAACCTCGACGGTGTCCTGCGCGCGTTCCCGCGCGCCGTCGTCGCCGACCAGCGGGGCGCCGAACGAGGCGCTTGCCGTGGCCAGCGCCGACGGCCCTTCGCAGCTCATGACGATGTGAACGGGCGCTTCGAGCGCCCCCGCGATGCGTGCCGCCTCCCGCACGGCGCACATGGCGGTAGCGGAGCCGTCGGTGCCGACGACGATCGGTGCAGCGGACATGGACACCCCCTCATCCTGGATGGCATCAGCTGACGCAGCCTATGTCTCCGGCGCCGGCCGCGGTCGTGACATCGATCACGCGTTCAGGCGAACCGGAAGGGTCTTCAGCTGATTGATGAACGCCGACTCGGCGTAGCGGGGTGAGCCGTCGAGGGCCACGCGCGGGAAGCGCACGAGCGTCTCCTCGAACATCACCTTGAGCTCGAGCCGCGCGAGCGCCGTGCCGAGGCAGAAGTGGCGTCCGCCGGCGCCGAAAGCCTGGTGCTCGGCGCCCCGCCTCACGTCGAAGCGATGGGGATCCTCGTAGCGATCCTCGTCGCGGTTCGACGAGACGTACCACAGCACGACCTTGTCGCCCCGGCGGATCCGCTGTCCGCCGAGCTCGGCGTCCCGCGTCGCGGTGCGGGCGAAGTGCCCGAAGGCGGGGAACATGCGCAGCGCCTCCTCGACGGCGCCGGGGATCAGCGACGGCTCGTCGAGCAGCAGCCGCATCTGCTCCGGGTCCTCCATCAGCGCCCGCATGCCGCTGCAGTACGTCGCCTTGGTCGAGTCGTTGCCGGCGGCGACGAGCAGGAAGAAGCCCATCACGATCTCGTGCTCCTCGAGCCGCTGGCCGTCGATCTCGGCGTGGACCAGCACGCTGGTGAGATCGTCGGTCGGATTCTCCCGCCGTGCCTCGATCATCATGCGGCAGCGCTCGAAGATCTCCGGCAGCTCCTTGAGGACGATGCTCTCCATCCCCTCGGGGTTCAGGTCCGGGTCGCCGGCACCGAGGGTCGAGTTCATCAGGGTGGCCCAGACGGCATCGTCCTCCTCCGGGATGCCCATGAAGCTCCCGATGACCCGGGAGACGATCGGCTGGGCGACCTCGCCCACCAGGTCGCAGCCCTCGCGGCCGGCGAGGCGATCGAGCACGCGGCGGGCGATGCTCCGGATCGCGTCCTCGTGATCAGCGATCCGCTTCGGCGTGAAGCCCGCCTGGAAGAGACGCTTGAGGCGGTCGTGCTTGGGCGGGTCCATGCCGATGAACATCGCCTGCAGGTACTCGAGCGGGAACACGGCGTTGGCCGCGGTGATCCCCCGCGCGGACGAGTACGTCTGCCAGTCGCGGCTCACCGCGTGCACGTCCTCGGGACGGGTGACCGACCAGTAGCCCGGCGAGCCCGGGAAGTCGGGCACCGTCTCGGACCAGTGGACGGGGCACTCGGCGCGCAGCCGGGAGAACAGGTCGTGCGGCGGCCCGTCGACCCACGTCGGGCGGTCGATCACGAGCACCTTCCCCAGATCGAGCGCCGCCACCTCGGGCCGCATCGGACACCCCCCGGACCCCGCCCGGGCCCTCGCCTGATCGTCGGTCGTGGCCATCGCCGCTCCTCTCGCTCGCTCTCCCGGTGCGGTCGCGCTGACAGCGCAGCCCGCGCGGACCGTCCCGCGGCGGATCCTACCGGCCGACGCCTACCGCCTCGGCTCTCACGGGCGCAGGAAGATCCGCGGCAGCGTGAGCGGTCGCTCGCGCAGCGCGCGACCGACCTCTCGCCACAGCTCGCGGCCGAGCCCGGTGACGGGGATCTCCTCCCGGAGCCGCCGGACCCAGGCGCGCGGCAGACCGGCGGCGATCACCCCGCCGCTCACGTCGACGAGGTCCGCCAGCCGCAGCGCCTGCACCTCCGCACCGCGCGCGAGCTGGCCGCGCAGCTCGTGGTGGCGCTCGATCGCATCGGCGCATCGCTGTGCCCGCGCCTCGCTCCACCCGTGCGCCCGGACGAGCTCGACGGCGAGCGCGGCACCGTCGGCCGTGTAGACGCCCCCGCGCGAGGCATCCGGGTACAGGCCGACGTCGTGCAGAATCGCCGCCACGGTGAGGATCTCGCCGTCGACGGTCCAGCCGCGCCGGGCGGCGATCTCCGCCGCGATGTGCCGGACCCGCAGGCTGTGGCGCTCCATCGCCCCGCCGATCTCACCGGTCGCCGTCCGCAGGCGGGAGAGCGCATCGCGTTCGGCCGCGCTCGCGGCCAGCGCATCGAAGACGCGAGCGCGATCGGACACTCCCCCACCCTATCCGGGGCCGCGTCAGCGAGTCCCGGCGGGCACGGCGCTCGGCGAGGCGTCGGACCGACGCGCGGGTGCGCCGTCGGCGTCGTCGCGCTGCATTCCCCCCCGGAAGAAGGAGGCGACCGCGGCGATCAGGCACGCGACGATGGCGAAGGTGAACGTCTCGTGCAGGCCGTGCTGGAACGGACCGGAGATGAGCTTGGGGAAGAACGAGTGGCCGGTGATCGTGTCGCGGACGTTGGCGTGGAGCGACGCGAGCACCTTCGCGCCGAGCAACTGCTGCATCGGGTTGTAGCCGAGGAAGGCGGCGAACAGGATCGAGACCGGCGGCTTGACCGAGGCTGACACGGCCGCCGCCCGGGACACGCCGTGAGCCTCGAGCCCGCTCGCCATGGCGTGGGGAAGGGTCGCCGAGAGGCCCAGGATCATCAGCGTGAAGAAGATGCCGATCGACAGCACCTGGGCCGAGTTCTGGAACGTCTGGTTCATCCCGCCCCCCGCGCCCCGGTCCGCGGCCGGCAGGCTGTTCATCACCCCGGCGCGGTTCGGCGAGGCGAACATCCCCATCGCGATCCCGTTGAGCAGGATGACCAGCGCGAACACCGGATAGGGGAAATCGATCGGGATCCGCGTGAGCAGGAAGAACGACACGGCCGCGCCGATCATCCCGCCGGTGGCGAACGGGCGCGGGCCGAAGCGGTCTGAAAGGAACCCCGAGGTCGGTCCCGCGAGCAGCATCCCCACGGTCAGCGGGAGCATGTAGATCCCGGCATACAGCGGCGTGTTGGCGAAGTCGTAGCCGTGCCGGGGCAGCCAGATTCCCTGCAGCCAGATGATGAGCATGAACATCAGGCCGCCACGGGCGACGGCGGCCAGGAACGTCGACAGCGTGCCGAAGGTGAAGGCGCGGATCCTGAACAGCGGCAGGCGGAACATCGGCTGGGCCACCCGCCGTTCGACGATCCCGAACACGACGAGGAACGCGGCCCCGGCAGCGAGCAGGGCGATCACCCGCGGGCTCCCCCAGCCGGTCGCCGCGTGACCGTAGGGCCGGATCCCGTAGGTCACCGAGACCATGATGAGGATCAGCCCGATGGCGAACGTGAGGTTGCCGGCCCAGTCGATCCGAGCGCGGTGCGGGGTCGAGAGTTCCCGCAGCTTGAGGTAGGCCCAGACGGTGCCGAGCACGCCGACGGGCACCGAGATGAGGAACACCATCCGCCACGAGATCGGCGCCAGCAGACCGCCGAGGACGAGGCCGACGAACATGCCGGTGACGCCGACGATGTTGTTGATGCCCAGCGCCATGCCGCGCTGATTGGCCGGGAACGCGTCGGTGATGATCGCCGCCGAGTTGGCGAGCAGGCAGGCGGCGCCGACTCCCTGCACGACGCGGAACGCGATCAGGAACAGCGCTCCCGACTGTCCGGTGAGCCAGTCCACGGTGAGGAACAGCGAGGCGATCGTGTAGATGACGAAGCCGAGGTTGTAGATCCTCACCCGGCCGAACATGTCGCCGAGGCGACCCAGCGAGACGATCAGCACGCTGGAGACGACGAGGAAGCCGAGGATCATCCACAGCAGGTAGAAGCTGTTGGAGGGGATGAGCGGGTTGAGGTGGATGCCCCGGAAGATGTCCGGCATCGCGATCAGGGTGATCGACGCATCGAGCGTGGCCAGCAGCACGCCGAGGGTGCAGTTCGACAGCGCGATCCACTTGTACTTGTCCCCGCGCGGGTCCTCCGATGTCCCCCTGACCGCCTCGACCGAGTGGTGTCGCCCGAAGCGCCGCCGCCCGCGCGACCCGTTGCCGGTGCCCGCCTTCTCGCCGGCGCCGCGCCCGTTGCCCCCGGCCGCGCCGTTGGTGTTCTTGCCCGTCTCGCTCATCGCTCGATACCCTAGCGGAATGCCCATTCCGCCTTCGCCGGAAACACCCTCCGCAGACGTGCCGGCGGAGGAGGACGAGCGCTGGGCGACGCTGTGTCAATCGGACAAGCGGGAGCGCCTGCTGCAGGCCGCCGCCGAGGTGTTCCGAACCGACGGGATCGAGGCTCCGATGCCCGCCGTGGCCGCTGCTGCCGGCTCGGGGGTGGCAAGCATCTACCGCCAGTTCGCTTCCAAGCACGAGCTGCTCGCCGCCCTCGTCACGCGCCGCCGCGAGCAGGTCGCCGAGCAGGCGCGATCCGCTGCCGCCTCGGAGGGCGACCACTTCCAGGCGCTGTGCGACATGCTGTGGGCAGTCGTCGAGCGCGACGCCGACGACGACTTCATGGGCGACGCCCGGGCGATGGTGGCCGACCACCCCGATGTCCGCGCGTCGCGGGACCGGCTCACCGAGGCGATCGAGGCGCTGCTGGCCAGAGCACGGGCCGAGGGGCGGCTGCGCGAGGACGCCACCGCGCTCGACGTCCGGCTCGTGTTCGCCGCCACCCGGGCCGCCAAGCGCGTCGAGCCCGCGGCATGGCGCCGCACGCTCGAGCTGCTCATCGACGCGCTCGAACGGCGCTGAGCGGCACTAGGCTGTCGGCGTCGAGACGCCGAGAGCCCGCCGAGAGGAGCCGTGACCGCCGTGAAGATCCGCGCCGCCGTGCTGGAGGAGTTCGGAGCCCCGCTGCACGTGACCGAGGTCGAGCTGGCCGAGCCGCGCGCGGGCGAGGCGCTCGTCCGGTTGGAGGCCTGCGGCGTCTGCCACACCGACATGTACACGGCCTCCGGCGCCGACCCGTCCGGGTATGCGCCCGCCGTGCTGGGGCACGAGGGCGCGGGCATCGTCGAGCGGATCGGCGACGGGGTGCACAGCGTCAAGCCCGGCGACCGGGTGGTGACGCTGTTCTCGCCGCAGTGCCGCGAGTGCGAGCACTGCCGCAGCCCACGGACCAACCTGTGCCTGGCGATCCGCGAGCAGCAGAACCAGGGCCACCTCCCCGACGGCACCACCCGGCTCTCCCGTGACGGCGAGCCGATCCGCCACTTCATGGGCACGAGTACGTTCGCCGAGTACACGGTGATGCCCGAGATCGCGCTCGCGGTGGTCCCCCAGGAGGCGCCGGCCGATCGGGCCGCGCTGTTCGCCTGCGGTCTCTCCACCGGGCTCGGCGCGGCGATCAACACCGCCGCCGTGCAGGCCGGCTCGACGTGCGTGGTGTTCGGCGCCGGCATGGTGGGCCTCGGCGCCGTGGCCGGCTGCCGCCTGCGGGGTGCGGAGCGGATCATCTGCGTTGACCTCTCCGAGGAGCGGCTCACGCTCGCGCGCGGGCAGGGCGCGACCGATACGTGGACGGGCGGGCCTGACACGGTGGCGCGGGTGCTCGAGGAGACGCGTGGATTCGGCGCCGACTACACGTTCGAGGCGACCGGTCTGGTGGCGGTGATGCGCCAGGCGGTCGAAGCCGCCCGGATGGGCTGGGGCCTGTGCACGATCGCCGGCGTGGCCGGCCGCGGGGAGACGCTCGAGGTGATCCCGCGCCTGCTCATCACCGGACGTCGGATCTGCGGCTCGTCGTTCGGCGGCGTCAAGGGGCGCGACCAGGTCCCGCAGCTCGTCAGGCTCTACCTGGACGGCGAGCTCGACGTCGACCCGTTCATCTCCCATCGCATGCGGCTCGAGAACGTCAACCGGGCCTTCGAACTGATGGAGCACCAGGACGGGATCCGCAGCGTGCTGCAGTTCACCTGAGCGCCGCGCTCCCCGCGGCCGGGCGGACGGCCGGCCGGGCGGGCCCAGCGCGTGCATTCGATCCCATCCGTGCGCCGATGGCCGCTCCGTGGGTCCGGGTACACGTCATACGTGCATGAGGACCCACGCGTGTTGCGATCCGCAGAGGTTGGGGGGAAATGGACGCCGGGAACGCCCATTTGCCCCCGACCGTTCCGCTCGAGGCCGGGCGTGGGGACCGGTAGGCCTGTGAGCCCCGTTTCGTCCCACGCGCCGCCGCCGGGCGTTCGCGTGGGGGCCGATGGGCGTGGCACGCCGCCGGGCGCTCGCGTGGGGGCAGATGGGCGCTGGCATGCCGCCGGGCGCTCGCGTGGCGGCAGATGGGCGCTGGTACGCCGCCGCATACCCACGCGGCAACGCGGGCGACCCGATCGCCGGGGGAAACGATCGGGCCGCGGTTCCGCGTCTTCTTCTGTTCAGGACGAGTGCCTACGCACCGAGGCGGACGCGAGAACCTGGCTGGGCCGGCGGGACCGGAACCGGCGGCCAGGACTGTCGCAAGCGCTCGCTCGACGGCCTGGGTAGGCGTGGGGACAGATCCGACGTGCGGCGAGCCGCGCTGGCCGGGACACCAAAGGGCGTCCGCCGGCCGCAGGCAGGTCCGAGCCTGGGAGGCGCCTGATGCTCGCTGCCGTCGATCATGCGGAGCATCATTCCGCCCGATGCTCTGAGCAGCCTAGGGGGACGCTAAGAGTTTCGTATAAGCGCGAACCGCGATGACGCGGCGTCAGAACATCGGCTGCTCGCGGTAATCGCCCCAGACCCCTTGGAGCGCCACCACGATCTCGCCCTCGCTCGCGCCGGCTCGCGCCGCCGTCAGCAGTGCCGGCAGGAGGTTGTGCTCGGCGTCGGCGGCGGCGGCGCCCACGGCCTCCAGGGCGGTGCGCACCTCATCCTCACGGCGGGCCCGTCTGACCGCCCGCAGGCGCTCCACCTGCTTGCCTTCGAGCGTCGGATCGATGCGCAGGATGACCGTCTCTCCGTCGCCCTCGGTGTAGCGGTTGACGCCGACCACCGTGCGCAGACCGGAATCGATCTCCTGCTGCAGGACGAACGCGGCGTCGGCGATCTCACGCTGCGGAAAGCCCCGCTTGACCGCCTCGACCATCCCGCCGAGCGCGTCGATCTTGGCGAAGTACTCGTAGCACTGCGCCTCCATCCGATCGGTGAGCGACTCGATGAAGTACGCGCCGCCGAGCGGGTCGATGGTGTTCGTGACCCCCGTCTCCTCGGCGATGATCTGCTGGGTGCGCAGGGCGATCCTGACCGCCTCCTCGGTGGGCAGCGCGAGCGCCTCGTCGTAGGAGTTGGTGTGCAGCGACTGCGTCCCGCCGAGCACGCCCGCCAGCGCCTCGATCGCGGTGCGCACGATGTTGTTGAGCGGCTGCTGGGCGGTGAGCGACACACCCGCCGTCTGGGTGTGGAAGCGCATCCGCCACGACTCGGCACGCTGCGCACCGAAGGTCTCGCGCAGCTCGCGGGCCCAGATCCGCCGCGCCGCACGGTACTTGGCGATCTCCTCGAAGAAGTCGATCTGCGCGTTGAAGAAGAACGACAGCCGGGGCGCGAAGGCATCGACGTCGAGCCCGCGGGCGACGGCGTGCTCGACGTAGGTGAGGCCGTCCTTGAGCGTGAAGGCGAGCTCCTGGGCCGCCGTCGACCCCGCCTCCCGGATGTGGTAGCCGCTGATCGAGATCGGGTGCCAGCGCGGCATGTTCTCCGTGCACCACTCCACCATGTCGGTGACGAGCCGCATCGCCGGGTCGACGGGGAAGCACCATTCCTTCTGGGCGATGTACTCCTTGAGGATGTCGGTCTGGATCGTCCCGGCGAGCTGATCGGGCCCGATGCCCTGACGCTCGGCCGCGACGACGAAGAACGCGAGCATGATCGCGGCCGGGGCGTTGATCGTCATCGACACGCTCACCTGGTCGAGCGGGATCCCGGCGAACAGCGTCTCCATGTCATCGACGGTGTCGATCGCCACCCCCTCGCGCCCGACCTCGCCCAGCGAGCGCGGCGAGTCGGAGTCGTGGCCCATCAGCGATGGCATGTCGAACGCCGTCGAGAGGCCCGTCTGCCCGTGCTCGAGCAGGTAGCGGAAGCGGGCGTTGGTTTCCTCGGCGGTCCCGAACCCGGCGAACTGGCGCATCGTCCACAGCCGACCGCGGTACATCGAGGGGTACACGCCCCGGGTGAAGGGATAGAGCCCGGGGACGCCGATCGAGGCCCCGGGATCCGCGGGGAGGTCTCGCTCGGTGTAGAGCGGCCGGATCGCCTCTCCGGACAGGGTGGTGAAGTGCGTGTCGCGCTCCGGGGTGAGGCCGTAGGCCTTCCTCCACTCCGCCTCTGAGACCGGAATCGTGTTCTCCGTGACCGCCATGCGCCTCTCCAGTCTAGGCCCCGAGATACTAGGACGTCAAACTATTTCCCGCCGTCGACCGCGAAGTCGCCGATCGCCACGCGCGCCTCACGCAGGAGCCCCGATAGCTGCCCGAGCGCATCGTCGTCGAGCGGCAGCGTGCCGAAGCGGATGGCGTGAAGCGCGCCCGTTGCCGCCTCGGCCTGGCGGCGGCCGGCCGTGGTGATGGTGGCGAGCGTGGTGCGCCGGTCGCTCGGGTGCGGCGTGCGGGTGGCGTAGCCACGGCGCTCGAGGCCGTCGACGAGGTTCGTCACGCTCGTCGGGTGGACCTGCAGCCGCCTGCCCATCTTGCCGAGCGGCAGCGCGCCGTTGCGGCTGTAGTAGAGGAGCATGAGCGCCTCGTAGCGCGCGAAGGTGAGCAGGAACGGAGCGAGCGCCTGGTTGAGCCGCGCGAGCCACACCTGTTGGACGCGCATCACCGAGGTCACCGCCTGCATCGGCGCCACCCACTCCTCGCCCCAGTGCTCGCGCCACTGCCGGCCAGCCTCCTCGATCGGATCGAATGGCAGCGGGTCGGACATCACGCCTACTCTGGCATGCCGTCCAGAGGCGAATGGGCACGGGCCTCCGGCCGCCGTGACGGCGGCTTGCGCGCCGGGCTCAGCCGAGCGTCAGCGCGTCCGTGCCCCGCCGTCGCCGCGGGGGAGATAGGCGCGTCGCGCCTCGTCCTCCCGCTGTGCGCGCCGGCGCGCCCGGATGGCGTATCCGCCCAGGCCGATGGCGGCGGTGAGGGAGGAGATGCCGTTGAGAATGAGGATCGTGCTCATCAGGTCTTCCTTCGTGACAGGGAAGTTTCCCGATCAATCCGAAGGACAATCACCGAATCGTCACGGAATAGGATAAGAACCCCCGCTCAGAAGCGTCTCACCCGGACGCTCGGAGATGATCTCCGGGGCCACGCTTTCGCCGCGGCGCGCCCGGTCACCGTGGCGCCGTGGTCGCTCACGCGGGTCGGCGCCGGTTCTCCGGCTCCAGGCCGGGGTTCGGCCAGCCCCCGTCGGCCGGGTTGACGTTGACGCCGGGGGCCACGATCTCGTCGATGCGGTCGAGCACGTCGTCGGAGAGCACGACGTCCGCGGCGGGGAGCTGGGACTCCAGGTGCTCCATCGTGCGCGGGCCGATGATCGCGGCGCTCACCGCGGGATGGCGGATGACGAAGGCGATCGCGAGCTCGATCAGCGTGATCCCGGCCTCCTCGGCGACCCGCGCCAGCGCGTCCGCCTTCTCCAGCTTGAGCTGGTTCTCGGGGCGGGAGAGGTCATAGCGCGCGGGGATGCGATCGGCCCGCAGGGAGCCGGGCGTGTCGGCGCCCTTGCGGTAGCGGCCGGAGAGCCAGCCACCCGCCAGTGGGCTCCACGGGATGACGCCCATGCCGTAGCGCCGGCAGGTCGGCAGCACGTCGGCCTCGACCCCGCGCACGAGCATCGAGTACGGGGGCTGCTCGCAGACGAACCGCTCGCGGCCGCGCCGGTCGGCCACCCACTGCGCCTCGACGATCCGGCTGGCCGGGAACGTGGAGGAGCCGACGTAGCGGACCTTGCCGGCCCGGACGAGGTCGCTGAGCGCGCCCAGCGTCTCGTCGATGTCGGTGTCCTCCTCGGGGCGGTGAATCTGGTAGAGGTCGATCCAGTCGGTCTTCAGCCGGCGCAGGCTGTTCTCCACCTCGCGCACGATCCAGCGGCGCGAGTTGCCGAACTCGTTGGGGTCCTCGCCCATCGAGCCGTGGACCTTGGTGGCGAGGACGACGCCGTCGCGGCGACCGCCGGCGAGTGCCTTGGCGACGATCTCCTCGGACTCCCCGCGCGAGTACACGTCGGCGGTGTCGATGAAATTGATGCCGGCGTCGAGCGCCCGGTGGATGATGCGGACCGAGTCGTCGTGGTCGGTATTGCCCCAGGCGCCGAACATCATCGCGCCGAGGCACAGCGGGCTCACCTTGACGCCGGTGCGGCCGAGTGTGCGGTATTCCATGGCCGAAACCCTAGTGATCCCCGTCGTGCCGCCTGGGGGGTGTGGCCGATCCGTTCCGCTGAGCGACACCTATCGGACACACCCCCTGCCGGGCCCGTCAGGCACGCGTCGCCCGCGGCCCGGCGTGTCATGCGCGCGTCGCCCGCGGCCCGGCGTGTCATGCGCGCGTCGCCCGCAGGTCGACGCGTCAGGCGCGCGTCGCCCGCGGCCCGGCGTGTCAGGCGCGCGTCGCCAGCAGGCCGATCCGCAGCGCCTGATGCGGGGCGACGTAGACCTGCCACTCCTCCTCGCAGGCGTGGCAGTGGCACCGCACCACCGGGTCCCAGCTGTCGAGCGCGGCCTCCCAGGTGACCTCATGACTGCCGAGGCAGAGCGGGCAGGCGAGCGACGCGGCGACGAGCGCGTCCGGATCATCGGCACGGAAGCGGGCGATATCGACGAGCAGCGGCATCGGTGTCGACCGAGCCTCCGCCGACTTGCGCTGCGACGCAAGCCGAATGTGCCCGATACCCCCCGGTCGGGGGGGGCCGGCGCCGCGGCCGATGCCTCAGGCCGACGGGGGGCCGGCGCCGCGGCCGACGCCTCAGACCGACGGGGGGCCGGCGCCGCGGCCGATGCCTCAGGCCGACGGGGGGCCGGCGCGGCGGCCGATGCCTCAGGCCGACGGGGGCCCGGCGGCGAGCTCGTCGATCAATCGCGCGAGCCCGTGCATGAGCTCGGGGAGGTGCTCACGCTGATCGGCCGGCAGCGAGGTCACGAAGCTCCGGCGCCGCTCATCCATCCACTGTTGCTGGGCGGCCAGCAGCTCGGCGCCCGAGGCCGTCAGCGTGATCGCCACGGCCCGGCGATCCTCGGCTGCCCGGGTGCGGCGCACGATGTCCCGGCGCTCGAGCGCATCGAGGATCCGCGTCGCCGTCGAGGCGGTGATCCCCGCCTCGACGGCGAGCTCTGCCACCCGCGCCTGCTCCCGCGTGGCGAGCGTCTGCAGAAGGGCGAACTGGGACAGCGTCAGCCCGTCGCCCGCCCCGCCCGGCTGGGCCCCCCGGGCCCGGCGGACGGCCCGCGCGAAGTCGTCGAACGCCGCCCTGAAGGCCTCCTCGTGCCCCGCGCTCGCCGTCGCCCGTATCTCTCGTTCGTGCGCCACGTCAGAGCTTTCGTGTCATGCTAATCTTTGGCTTACCAATCATCGCTACAGCGCGGCCGACGCGCTGGCCGCGCCGGGCTCGTTCAGCAAGGAGCATCCTATGTTCCGCAACATCCTCGTCGCCATCGACGGCTCCCCTCACGCGGAGCGCGCCCTCACCGAGGCCATCGACCTCGCCGAGGCGGGCCACGGCCGCCTCACACTGCTGTCGGCGATTCCCCACCCGGCGAGCTGGGCGGCGTCATCGCTCGCCGCGGACGCCATCCAGCGCCTCTCGGACGATCTCGCCCAGGAGGCCGCCGCGACGCTCCGGGCCGCCGTCGACCGCGTGCCCCCGACGATCCCCGTCGTCGACATCCTCACCCCCGATCCGATTCGCCATGCCCTCGCCCGGCAGTTCGAGGCCGGCCGTCACGACCTGCTCGTGATGGGCTCCCGCGGGCGCGGGGCGGTGAGCGCGTCACTGCTCGGGAGCGTCAGCCACTACGCGCTGAACCACAGTCCGATCCCCGTCCTCGTCGTGCACGCCGAGGAGGAGGACGCTCGCGAGCACACCGGCGGACGGGCCGCTCGCGAGCACACCCCCGGACCGGACGCTCAGGAGCCCGCCGCCGTCGGCGACCCCAGCCAGCCCGCGACGGTCTGAGCGCCCTCAGCCGACGAGCTTCTCGAACAGCGCGCGGAGCTCGCGCTCGGGCTCCGCGCACAGTCCGGTGTGGACCTCGGAGGGCTGGATGATCGTGCTCGAGGGCGCGACGATCCACCCGAAGCGCTCCGACGGCGGCAGGCTCGCGAGCGCGCCACCCGCGGGGTCACCCGCCGCCACGAGCTCGAGCGAGCGCAGCTGGGCGCGCACGTCGTCCGCGTCGAGATCCGGGGCCAGCGCCTGCAGGCGCGTGTCGTCGAGCGCGCTCATCAGCCCCAGGTAACCGCCCCCCTGGCGGCAGAACAGCACCACCCCGACGTTGAAGCGCTCGCCACGCTCGACGCGCGGCACGAGCCGGAGGATCGCGTAGGAGAAGGGGTCAGGCGACACGGGCACGCTCCGCCTCGGTGGCGAACCCGCCATCGCCCAGCCGGGCCGCGAGGTAGTCGGCGTACACCGGCGCCCCGTCCTCGGCGAACCAGTCGGCCGGCACGAGTGAGGCGACGGCGCCGAGCAGCGCGCGGTCGACCCGCGGCGCCAGGCGCTCGTGCGCCTCCAGCAGCGAGGCGGCGTGCGGGAGCAGCACGTGCTGGGCGATCAGCGGGAACGGGCGGGCCGGGTCGACGCCGCTCAGGGCGCCCAGGCTCCCGTACTGGAGGTAGAGCGCGGCGCCGTGGTCGATCAGCCACAGCCGCTCGTGCCAGACGAGCAGGTTCGGGTTGCGCGGCGTGCGATCGACGTTGGTGGTGAGGGCGTCAAGCCAGACGATCTCGGCCGCCTGCTCCGGGCTGGGCTGCCAGCGGCCCGCGGGGGCGTAGGCGAGCGCACCGGGGAGGAAGTCGACGCCGAGGTTCACGCCCGCGCTGGCGGCGATCAGCTCCTGGATCTCCGGGTCGGGCTCGGCGGCGGCGAGCCGGGGATCGATCGCGACGAGGACGAGCTCCGGGACGAGCAGGCCGAGCGCGCGGCCGAGCTCACCGACGATCACCTCGGCGCACAGCGCACGCGTGCCCTGGCCGGCGCCGCGGAACTTCGTCACGTACAGGCCGTCATCGTCGGCCTCGACGAGACCGGGCAGCGACCCGCCCTCGCGCAGCGGCGTGACGTAGCGGGTGGCCACCACCTGCCGCAGGGACGCATCGAACACGCCACGTATGATCGCCGCCATGTCACGTGAGGCGAAGCTCGAGCAGACTCCGGTGGGGCGGTATCCCGCCGGCGAGGGGTGGTTCGTGCTGAATGCGCGCGACGCCGTCTGGGGCGGACGCGAAGGACTCGGCGTCTCCACGAGCATCACCGACAACGATGCGCTGTTCCCGCAGCTCGGGGTGAACATCGTCGTCCTCGCCCCCGGACAGCCGATCGGCCTCTACCACTGGGAGGCCGACACCGAGGAGTTCCTCGTCCTCGACGGCGAGGCCCTGCTGCTCGTCGACGGGGAGGAGCGGCCGCTGCGCCGCTGGGACTTCGTCCACACCCCGCCGGAGATCCCGCACATGATCCTCGGAGCCGGCGAGCGCGGCGCCGTCGTCCTCGCCATCGGCGCCCGCGAGCATCAGTTCGACCCGGAGGGCTGGGGCGGCTACCCCGTCGACGAGCTGGCCCAGCGACACGGCGCCGGCTCGGCGGTGGAGACACACGATGCCGACGTCGCCTACGCCGAGCACCCGGACGGGCCCTACCGCGTGTACGACGACTGGCTGCCCGAATAGCTCGCACCGCGCGAGCGGCCGCGGTTCCTACCATCGGATCATGCGCCTCTCCGTGCTCGACCAATCGCCGATCGCCGAGGGCTCGACGGGCGTCGACGCCCTCCGCAACACGATCGACCTCGCCCGCGCCACCGACGCCCTCGGCTACCACCGCTACTGGGTGGCCGAGCACCACGGCGGCCCGATGCTCGCCGGGGCGAGCCCGGAGGTGCTGATCGGGCCGATCGCCGCCGCCACGCGGCGCCTGCGCGTCGGCTCGGGCGGCGTGATGCTGCCCCACTACAGCCCGTTCAAGGTCGCCGAGACGTTCACGCTGCTGGCGGCGATGTTCCCCGGCCGCATCGACCTCGGCATCGGCCGCGCCTCCGGGACCGACCCGCTCACCACCTTCGCGCTCCAGCGCGACCGCCGCGATGCCGCCCCCGACGACTTCCCCCAGCAGCTCGCGGAGCTGCTCGCGTACCTGGACGACAGCCTGCCCGACGACCATCCCTTCCAGCGACTCGCCCGGATCCTCCCCGGCCGGCCGGAGCTCCCTGCCCCATGGCTGCTCGGCTCCTCCCCGCAGAGCGCCGTGTGGGCGGCCCAGCTCGCTCTCCCCTACGCGTTCGCCGACTTCATCAATCCCGGCGGAAGCGAGATCGCCCGCATGTATCGCGAGCGCTTCGCCGCGGAGAAGCACGCAGTCGGCTCCCGCACCGCCGTCGCCGTGTGGACTCTGTGCGCCGAGTCCGAGGCAGAGGCCCAGCACCTCGCGTCCTCCAGCCGGATGACGCTGCGGATGCTGCGCCGGGGCGAGCTGATCGCCGTGCCGCCGCCGGAGAAGGCGCTGGCGTTCCTCGCCCGTGAAGGCGAGCGTCCCGGTCAGGGACTGATCCCGGGCCGGAGGGCGATCATCGGGACCCCGGAGACCGTGCGCGCGGGGCTGGAGGAGGTGGCCGGCGAGTACGGCGCCGAGGAGGTGATCGTCGTCACGATCACCTATGACCACGCCGCCCGGCGCCGCTCCTACGAGCTGATCGCCGAGGCGATGGACCTGGAGGGCTCCGCGCCCGCGCCGCTGCCCGCGGGTCTCACGGCCGCGGGCTCGCCGGCGTTGAACTCGGCATGAGCCCCTTCCACACCACCATGGACAGCCCGATCGGCGAGCTCCTGATCGCCGGCGACGACACCGGCGCCCTCACCCACCTCCATATGCAGGACGGCCGGACCCGGCTCGCGCCGGCGCCCGGCTCAACCCCCGACGCCGCCCGGCTCGCCGACGCCGTGGCGCAGCTGCGCGAATACTTCGCCGGCGCCCGGCGGGCGTTCGAGCTTGCCCTCGCCCCGGCCGGCCACGCCTTCGAGCAGCGGGTCTGGATGGCGCTGAGGGAGATCCCCTACGGCGAGACCCGTTCCTACGGTGAGATCGCGCGAGCGATCGGAGCCCCGGGGGCGGCCCGTGCCGTCGGCCTCGCCAACGGCCGCAACCCGATCGCCGTGATCGTGCCGTGCCATCGCGTGATCGGCGCCGACGGCAGCCTCACCGGCTTCGGCGGCGGCCTGCCCAACAAACGCCGGCTGCTCGACCTGGAGGCGGGGCGGCTGTCCCTCGTGTGAGCGCGGCGGTCGGCGCCTCGGCTCGGCTCGGGCGCCGGCTGCCCCCCGAGTCCCGCGCTCAGCTCTGGAGCGCCCGGGCGGCGGCCCCCACGAACCCCTCGGCGAGGCTCGCCGCCACGCCGCCCACGGGAAGCAGGCGCGGCACGTCGAGGTTGGCCTCCAGGGCGAGGGCGATCCGGCTGCCGCCTGCGCTCGGCGTCACGCGCCAGGTGACGGTGAACGACTCCGAGTCGCGAGGTTCGTGCGGGACCCGCTCCAGGCGGACCGTCCCCGGCTCGGGCTCGCTTACCGCCAGCCCGAGCGCGAAGTCCCGCACCAGCGGTCCCTGGGCCAGGTGGAGCACGGCGCTGACGCGCACCGCCGTGCCGGCGGCGTCCCGCTCCTGGACGTCGACCGAGCGCACGCCCTCCGGATACCACCGCGGGTAGTCCCCGACCGCCCGCAGCAACGCCAGCGCATCCGCCGGGACGGCGGTCGAGGTGGCCTCGGCGCGGGCGTGGAGCTCCTTCATCGGGGCGGAGGCTACCCGGGCACGAACGGCGGCGGCGTCCCCGTTGTTAGGCTCGGAGCGTGAGCGCCACCGCCGGCCGCACGACCGTGGTGGGGCACGTGGAGTACGTGACCTTCATCGGCGTCGAGCGCCTCCCCGGCGGCGGTGAGGTCGTCCATGGCGAGCCACCGTTTCACCGCGCCGGCGGGGGCGGCGGAGTCGCCTGCGCGATGCTCGCCGAGCTCGGCGCCGAGGTCGACATGTTCTGCGCCTTGGGCGAGGACGAGGCGGGCGCCCGGGCCACCGCCGAGCTGACGGAACGGGGAGTCACCGTTCACGCCGCCCCGCGCGCTCAGCCCACCCGCCGCGCGATCACCCTGATCGAGCGCGGCGGCGAGCGCGCGATCGTCACCCTCGGCGAGCGGCTGGCTCCGCGGGGCGACGACGCGCTGCCGTGGGAGCGGATCGCGACGGCCGGGGCGGTGTACTTCACCGCCGGCGACCTGGGCGCCCTGCAGCACGCGCGCCGGGCGCCGGTGCTCGTGGCGACCCCCCGAGCCCGGGAGACGCTCGCCGCGGGCCCGATGCTCGACGCGCTCGTCTACAGCGACACCGATCCCGACGAGCGGGCCTGGGCCGAGCGACTCGCCGGGCGCGCGCGGGTGCTCGTCGCCACCCAGGGTGACGCCGGAGGCCATTGGTGGGGAGAGAGCGAGGGCCGCTGGGACGCCGTCGTCCCACCCGGACCGGTGATGGACGCCTACGGCGCCGGCGACACCTTCGCGGCGGTTCTCGCCCACGAGCTGGGGACGGGGGCGAGCATCGCCGACGCCGCGCGGGTGGCCGCACGCTGGGGAGCCCTCGCCACGACCCGCCGCGGAGCTCCGTAGGAAAAGCTGATCCACGGCACCGCCCGCTGCGAAGATCTCGACATGCAGGCTCCGCCTCGCCGGCTGCCCGTGCTCGGCTTCGCTCTCGCCGTGCTCCTCGCCGGATGCGGGGGCACGTCCGTCCTCCCCCACCGCGGCGCCACCTCCTCGATCGCGAGCGAGATCGCCGTCGTCAAGGGCTGGTCGAGAGCTCTCAAGCGGGGCGACCTCGCCGCCGCCGCCGGGTACTTCGCGCTGCCGAGCACGTTCATCAACGGCGGCTCGGGAAGCTCGCTGGAGGCGGTGACGATCCGCACGCGCCACCAGGCGCTGGTGATCAACGAGTCGCTGCCGTGTGGGGCGACGTTCATCTCCGCCGAGCACCGCGGGCGCTACCTCAACGTGCTGTTCCGCCTCGGCGCGCGCTCCGGTCCCGGGGGCTCGAACTGCGACTCGGGCGCCGGCCTCACCGCGCGGACCAACTTCCTGATCGAGCACGGCAAGATCGTCCAGTGGCTGCGGGCCCCGAGCCAGCCCGGCGATCCGGGCACCGGGACCGGGCCAACCACGACCTCTCCCCAGGGCGGCCCGATCGTCTGAGCTCGCGCCGCCGATCCGACCGCGTCCTTGAGCCGTGATGTGTTTTGATCGCGGCCGGCGGCGGATAGATGAGCTCGCAGACGGCACACCAGGAGGGGACGAGATGACGATCCGCGACACACCGCCATTCCGGGCCGACCACGTGGGCAGCCTGCTGCGCCCGCGTGAGCTCCTCAAGGCGCGTGAGGAGCACGCCGCCGGACGGATCGACGACGCCGAGCTCAAGGGCCTCGAGGACGCGGCGGTCCGGGAGGTGGTGGCACTGCAGCGCGACGTCGGCCTGCGCTCGGTGACCGACGGCGAGTTCCGCCGCGGCTCGTGGCACATGGACTTCATCTACTCGCTCGACGGAGTCTCCAAGGCGCCGGGCGACCTCAGGGTGCAGTTCCACAACGCCGACGGCGACATCGAGTTCACCCCCGCGGCGATGCAGATCGACGGCAAGCTCGGCGTCTCGGAGACGATCTTCGGCGACGCGCTGTCGTTTCTGCAGTCCTGCGTGTGGCCCGAGCAGACCCCGAAGCTGACGATCCCCTCCCCGAGCATGGTCCACTACCGCGGCGGCCGGGCGGCGATCGACCGCGATCTGTATCCGGACATGGACAGCTTCTGGTCCGACCTCGTGGCCGCCTACCGCGAGCAGGTCCGGCGGCTCGGCGAGCTCGGGCTCACCTATCTGCAGTTCGACGACACGAGCCTCGCCTACCTCAACGATCCCCGCCAGCGCGAGCACATCCGCGAGCTCGGCGGCGACGCCGAGCACCAGCACGAGGCGTACATCGCCCATATCAACGAGGCGCTGTCCGAGCGTCCCGAGGGCATGGCGGTGACGACGCACATGTGCCGCGGCAATTACCGCTCCTCCTGGGTGGCCGAGGGCGGCTACGACTTCGTCGCCGAGGCGCTGTTCAACCAGCTGGAGGTCGACGGCTTCTTCATGGAGTGGGACGACGCCCGCTCGGGCGGCTTCGAGCCGCTGCGCTTCGTGCCCAAGGGCAAGCAGGTCGTGCTCGGCCTCGTCACCACCAAGCGCGGCGAGCTGGAGGACCGGGATGCGCTCAAGCGCCGGATCGAGGAGGCCTCGCAGTACGTCGACCTCGACCAGCTGTGCCTCTCGCCCCAGTGCGGCTTCTCCTCCACCTTCGAGGGCAACGACCTGACCCGTGAGCAGCAGGTAGAAAAGCTGCGGATGATCGTCGAGCTCGCCGACGAGGTCTGGGGCTGAGCGGACGGCCCCGGCGGCGCCGTCGGGCCTCGGCTCCGCCGGCAGCCCCCGGCTCAGCCGGCAGGCCCCGGCTCCGCCGGCAGGCCTCGGCTCCGCCGGCGGGCGGCTCAGCCGGCGGCGTCGGGCCGGGCCCCCGGAAAGGCGTCGCGCAGGGCCTGCTCGGTCGACCAGAAGGCGAGCTCGCCCCAGGGAAGCTCCTCCGGGGCGAACGCGCTCACCTCCGTCGCCTCCGGAGACGTGCTCGGCGGCCCCAGCGCGACGGCGCGGAACACGATCAGCACGACGCGCTCGTCGGCCCGGGAGTAGACCCCGACGAGACCGCCGAGCTCGATCGCCATCCCCAGCTCCTCACCGGTCTCACGGTGCGCCGCGGCCTCGACGGTCTCGCCGAGCTCGACGAACCCGCCCGGGAAGGTCCACAGCCCGCCGCCCGGATCGAACCCGCGCCGCAGCAGAATGACGCGGCCGTCGGCGTCGCACGGGATCACCGCCGCCACGGGCTTGGGGTTGTAGTAGGCGACGTATCCGCAGTGCGGGCAGCCGATCCGGTGCGGCAGCTCGATCTCCGCCGGCTGTGCGCAGCGGGGGCAGAAGCGCGCCTCGGCGAGGGCGGGATTGAGCGCCCCGAGCGGCATCTCCTGCCTCAGTCGGGCCCGCTGGCAAAGGCGCGGATGGCGTCAATCGCGGGCACGAAGTAGTACGCGCCGGTGAGCGGCGTCGCATAGCGGGTGAGCGTGTCCCGGGGACCGTTCACCCCGGCCATGCTCTCGAGCATGTGCTCCAGCCGCGACTGCTCGCGGGCGAAGCCCACGAACATCGTGCCGTGGTCGGTGACCGTCCCGTAGGGCATGTTGCGGCGGAAGATCTCACCGAAGTCGTCCTGGTCGGTGCGGGCGACGTGCGCGGTCTGCGGCTTGTCTTCGAGCTCCACCGAGTCGGCCTTGCGCCGCCCCATCGCCTGCTCCTGCTCGGGAACGGTGAGGGCCTCCCACCCGCCGATGTCGTGAGCCCAGCGCTGGAGCAGCGCCACCGAGCCGCCGCCTCCGGGCTCGCCGGCGGCGATCAGCGCCACCTCGGCCGCGCGCGCCAGGCTCGGGTTCTCGGTGCCGTCGACGAAGCCGGTGAGGTCGCGATCGTGGCGGTAGGGCCAGCTCGAGATCTCCTCCGCAACGGCCGCAACGCCCGCCAGCGCGGCGATCGCGGCCCGCGCCTCGTCGAACACGACGTCGTAGGTGCTGCCGGCCAGCCACAGCAGCGCGTCGTGCTGGGTCGCCGGGATCGTGAAGCCGTCACCGCCACGCACCGGGTCGGTGAACCCGTGCACGTCGGCCGGGGCGGGGGCCCCGAGCTCGTCGCGCCAGCGCTCGGGGCGCACCCCGATGACGAGGTTGACGCCGCCGATCGTCGTCCGCGGCTCGCGCAGGTCAGCCAGCGCGCCCACGAGCGCGCGGGCATCCGCTCCGTCCCGCAGGTCGAACTCCAGGTAGGCGTGGGAGGCGGTGCCGAGGGCGAAGATGCCCGACTGCGGCATCGAGGATGTCGGCGTCATGCCGGGAAGCGTACGTGAGCACCGGGCCTCCGCTCGCCGGCTTAGTCGGTCGGCGGCGTGGGTAGGGAGTCGCGGAGAGAGAGGGAGGAGTCTCGGTGGACGTCTCACATCCCGCTGCGCCGGAAGCGCGTCGCCACGAACCTGGCTACGAACTGACCCGCGGATCACTCGCCGCCGCCGCGCTCGCCGTGTGCATCGGCCAGGTGGCGCTGGCCATCCCCGCCGTGCTCAACGGGCTGTTCCAGAAGGATCTCGGCACGAGCGCCTCGCAGCTCACGTGGATCTCCGACGCCTTCCTCGTGCCGGTGACGCTGCTCGAGCTCACCTTCGGCGTGCTCGGCGACCTGTTCGGGCGCAAGCGACTGCTCCTCGGCGGAGCGGCGATCCTCGCCGTCGGCGAGGCCGTCTCGGTGCTCACCCCGGGCGCCTCGAGCTCCACCGACACCCGCGTCGCGGTCCTGTGGATCGGCCAGGCGCTGGCCGGCATCGGCGCGGCCGCGCTGTTCCCGACCTCGCTGGCCGTCGTCGCCGCCGGCACGCACACCGCGCAGCAACGCGGGCGGGCGATCTCGATCTGGGCCGCGGCGCTGTCGACGGGCGGCTTCGTCTCGCCGGTGATCGGCGGCGCGCTCGCGAAGCTGTCGTTCGGCTCGGACCCGAACGCGAGCTGGCGCTGGGCCTTCATCGCCGTCGGCGTCCTCGGCCTGCTCAGCCTCCTCGTCTCCGCCCTGTTCGCGCGCGACTCCTCGGCCCCGGAGGAGCGCACGCTCGACTGGCCGGGTCAGATCACGATCGCGATCGGGCTGTTCGCGTTGCTGTTCGCCGTCATCCAGGCCGCCACGAGCGGCTGGGGCTCGACCGAGGTGATCGTCGGCTTCATCGTCGCCGCCGTGCTGCTCGTCGCGTTCGTGCTCGTCGAGCGCGGGCGACCGGGGGCGCTGCTCCGCCTCGAGCTGTTCGAGAACCGCGCCTTCGCCATCACCGCCGTGGTCACCGTCGTCGGCATGTTCGCCTTCCTCGGCACCGCCTACACGTCGAGCATCCGGCTGTCCTCGATCCAGGGCTTCACGCCGCTGAAGACCGCGATCGCATTCGTGCTCATCCAGGGCTTCGCGCTCGTGCTGCAGCCGCTCACGTCGCGGCTGCTCCCGGTCGTGAACCCCCGCTGGATGCTCGGCGGCGGCTTCACGCTGATCGCCATCGGCGATCTGTGGGCGGCCACGCAATCGGCGGCCGATCTCTCGATCGGGCCGATCGTGGCTCCGCTCGCGCTCGTGGGCATCGGCTTCGCGTTCGCCATCTCGTCGGTCACGTCCGTCGCGGTGAACACCGTGCCGAATCGCTTCACCGGAATGGCCAGCGCCACGACGAGCCTGCTGCGCGACTTCGGATTCACGCTCGGCCCGGCGATCGTCGGCGCGATCGCCCTCAGCCGCGCAGCCGCGGCCATTCAGACCAAGCTCGCGGCGAGCCCGGCGCTCCGGCACGCCGTGCAGAGCTTCTACGCCTCGGCCGCGCACGCGCCGGCGGCGGCGCGGGCCAAGCTCGCCCCGGCGATCGCCGCCGTGAAGTCAGGCCCGCTGGGGGCCAACGCCGTACCCGCCACGGCCGCCGGGCACCCGCTCAACCCGCTCAAGCACGTCGCCTTCCACGCGCTCGACAGCGCCTACTCGCTCGGCTACGTCGTCTGCGGGTGCGCCGCCGGCGTCGCCGCGATCCTCGTGCTCGCCGTGCTCGCGCGTTCACCGGAGAGCGCCGCGGCGGAGGCGCCGGCCGGTGAGGAGGCCGCCGTCGTCAGCTGAGCGCAGGGGCGATGAAACACCGACGCGGCTACGGAAGCTCGAGCTCGCCGACGGCGAGCATCTCCGCCTGCAGGCGCTCCCCTTCGCGCTCGTCCTGCTCGGCCCGCAGCGCGTGGTCGTCGTAGGCCGCGAGCTGCGGGAAGGCGAGCACGATCGCTCCCACCCCGGCGATGCAGGCGAGGCCGCCGGACACGACGGAGGTGAGCGCCGAGGTGGCGCCGGCGACGAGACCGGACTCGATGTCCCCCAGTCGCGGCCCGCTCGTCACCACCAGGCTGAACACCGAGCTCATCCGCCCGCGCAGGGCGTCCGGAGTCACCGTCTGGTTGATCGTCGAGCGGCAGAAGGCGCTGACGCCGTCGGCGTAGCCGGCCAGCGTGAGCAGCGCGATCGCGGGCGCGATGCTGCTGACCAGCCCGGCGGCGGCGATCCCCGCCCCCCAGCAGAGGACGGCGACGATGACGATCCGCCCCAGGCGCCGGGCGTGGCCGATCCAGCCTGAGCTGAGCACGGCGAGCGTGCCGCCGGCCGAGACGCCGGCGTAGAGCAGCCCGGTGCCGCTCGCGCCGGCGTGGTAGACGGTGAGCGAGAGGACCGCGAACAGCGCCCGCGGCATGCCGAACGTCATCGCCACGAGGTCGATGGCGAAGCTCCCCTTCAGGGCGTTGCTCGACCTCACGAAGCGCAGCCCCTCGGCGATCGCCTCCCGGACGGGCGGCGCGGATGCCGCCCCGGCCGGCCGCTGCGGGCCGATCGCCAGCGCGGCGTAGAGCACGCCGAGACAGCTGACGGCGTCGAGCAGATAGGTGCTGGAGACTCCGGCGGCGGCGATCATCAGGCCGCCGAGCGCCGGCCCGACGATGCCGGACACCTGCTGCAGGCCGTAGTTGAACGCGAGCCCGGTCTTCAGCCGTTCGCGACTGAGCACATTGGGAACGATCGCCCCACGGGAGACGCCGTCGAGCGCCGCGCCGCCCGCCAGCAGGCCGCCGAGCACGAGGACGAGCCCGACGGGCGGATGCCCGGCGATCGCGGCGGCGGCGAGCGCTCCCGCCGCGGCGATCACCGCCACCTGGGCGACGGCGAGCAGGCGGCGGCGATCCCAGCGGTCGGCCAGCGCGCCGCCCAGCAGCGAGACGACGATCATCGGGCCGAGCTCGAAGGCGCCGAGCAGCCCGACCAGCGCCGCCGAATGGCTGATCACGAAGATCTGGTAGGGCAGCGCGACAAGCACCGCCTGGGTCCCGAGCGAGGAGACGATCTGACCGATCGCGAGCAGCCGGAAGTCACGCGACTCGCGCATCGGCGTGACGTCGACGGCGACCCGCCTCAGGAACGAGAGCATGCGCTGCCTAGAGTGCCAAGCCGACGCCGCGGGCGAATGGAGAGACAGCGCCCCGCTTCTCTCTCCACCTCCAATTTATACCGGAATCGACGCCCTCATGAGGCTCCGGAATGTGCCCCATAATCGCCCGCCGCAAGCCCGGCGGAGCGGATTGAGGAGGAGCGAATGCGGTGCTGTGTCGCGACGTACCCGACAGGAGGGCGGCGATGACCGAGCATGCGGTGGTGATCGCCGGAGGAGGTCCGACGGGGATGATGCTGGCGGCCGAGTTGGCGCTGGCGAAGGTCGACGTGGCGGTTCTCGAACGGCGTCCCGATCACGTGCTCGTCGGCTCACGGGCCGGCGGCTTTCACTCACGCACGATCGAGGTGCTCGATCAGCGCAGCGTGGCTGATCGGTTCCTCGCCGTGGGTCAGGTGGCTCAGGCCGCCATGTTCGGCACGACGGTGTTGGACATGAGCGACTTCCCGACGCGTCATCCGTACTCGCTGGGAATCTGGCAGAACCAGATCGAGCGGATCATGGCCGCCTGGGTCGCCGAGCTGCCGGTGCGGATCCATTACGGAAGCGAGGCGACGGGCTTCACGCAGGACGACACCGGCGTCGACGTCGGACTGGCCGACGGCGGGTCACTGCGAGCGCGGTATCTCATCGGGTGCGACGGGGGGCGCAGCGTCATCCGAAAGGCGGCCGGGATCGAGTTCCCGGGGTGGGACGCGACCAGGAGCAACCTGATCGCGGAAGTCGAGGTGACCGAGGAGCCGCCGCGGGGCATCCGCCGCGACGCCATCGGCACCCATGGCCTGCACAGGATGGAGGACGGCCGGACCGTGCGGGTCGTCGTGACCGAGCGGGAGCTCGAGCGGGGCAGCGAGCCCGGCCTGCGTGAGCTGAGCGAGGCGCTGATCGCCGTATACGGCACCGACTTCGGGGTCCACAACCCGACGTGGATCTCCCGGTTCACCGACCTGACCCGTCAGGCTGCCGCCTACCGCGCCGGACGCGTCCTCCTCGCCGGCGACGCAGCGCACGTGCATTATCCGGCGGGCGGTCAGGGCCTCAGCCTCGGCGTACAGGACGCCGTGAACCTGGGCTGGAAGCTGGCCCAGGTGCTCGACGGGACCTCCCCGGAGAGCCTGCTCGATACCTATCACGCCGAGCGCCACCCCGTCGCCGCCCGCGCGATCCACTACACGATGGCCCAGACCACGCTCCAGCGCCCGGACGAGCGTATGAAGGCTCTGGTCGAACTGGCGTCGGAGCTGGCGAGCATGGACGAGCCGCGCAAGCGGCTCGCCGGGCTCGTATCCGGGCTGGACATCCACTACGACCTCGGCGAGGGACACCCCCTGCTCGGACGCCGCATGCCCGATCTTGACCTCGTCACCGCCGACGGCCCGCGGCGGGTCTTCGAGCTGCTGCACGACGCCGAGCCGGTGCTGCTCAACCTCGGAGACCCCGGGGCATTCGACATCACCCCCTGGGCCGACCGGGTCACACTGATCGATGCGGAGTCCAACGGTCCGTGGGAGCTTCCGGTGCTCGGCGACGTCGCCGCTCCCAGCGCGGTGGTGATCCGGCCCGACGGCTACGTCGCCTGGGTCGGAGACCAGACCCAACGCGGACTCCCCGAGGCGCTCGGCACCTGGTTCGGGCCGGCTCCCGCGACGTGACGCGCCCGCCGCTCACGCCCCAGCGGTACCTCGCCCAACTCGCGCTGCGAGACTCGCGCGCATGGCGACGGCGCCCCGACGCTGGAACCACAACACCCATTACCACTCGGTGATCCTCGACGCCATCCCGCCCGGTTGCCGGCGCGCGCTCGACGTCGGGTGCGGCGAAGGCACGCTGACCCGAGAGCTGCGCCAACGGATACCAGAGGTCGTCGGGATCGATCGTGATCACGCCGGCATCGTCGCCGCCCGAGCCCACCCCATGGGGGGCGACATCGAGTACCTCGAGGGGGACGCGCTCGCCTTCGCGTTCGAGCCGGCGTCATTCGACCTGATCACCGCCGTGGCGTCGCTGCACCACGTGCCGGCGGAGCGCGCGTTGGCTCACCTCGGGAGTCTGCTGCGAGCAGGCGGCGTGCTCGCGGTGATCGGGCTCGCTCGCTCTTCGCCGCGCGATCTGCCCCTCGACGTCGCCGCGGTCGTCGGCCACCGCGTGCGGGTGATCCACTGCGGCTACTGGCAGCACCCGTCGCCGATCGCGTGGCCGCCGCCGGAGACCTACGGCTCGATGCGTCGGATCACGGCGCGCGTTCTCCCGGGCGCCCGCTTCCAGCGCCGACTCTACTGGCGCTACACGGTCGTCTGGGTCAAGCCCTGACGCCGCGCTCAGCCGACGCGTGGATCCGGCCACGGCGACTCGCCGTCCGGGCTGGCGAGCACGACCAGGTAGCCGTCCGGATCGCGGAGCCAGATCTCGCGGTGGTCAGGACCACCCGGTCCGTCCGGAGGGTTCCGGTGCGGCGGCAGAACGACCTCGGCTCGCAACGCCTCGGCTCGGTGCACCGCGGCGTCGAAGTCGTCGATCTCGAACCACAGCGCGGCGCCGTTCCCATACGGCCGCGCCGAGGGATCACCGATCTGCCCGTGGTGGTGCTCGACGTCAAACGCATGGAGCTGGAGAACGAGCTGCCCGTCGTGCAGGAGGCGCTCATACTCGCGGCCCCCATGCCCGCTCTCACACCCGAGAAGCTGCTGGTAGAAGCGACTGCTCAGCTCGACGTCGCCGACGGAGATCAGCGGCTGCGGACGCATCGGGGATCAGTCTAGGCCGGACGAGTCGATCCGAATCGAGGAGTTCCGGGACGGGCGCTTGCGAACATGTGCCGAGTGCCTCGGCGAGAAGCACCTGCCGTTCCGTGCGCCCTGCTCGCCGAATGGTGTCGGACGCTGGTTGGTGCACGGCCCTCCCGGCGCCTGTTCGAGGTGAGCCACCTCTCGCGAGTGATCGGCGTCGGGCTGGACGACGGGAGGGAGGTCGTGGTCAAGGTTCGCCCGCCCGCTGAACGCCTGGAGGCATGCGCGCGCGTGCACGCCCATCTGTGGCGTCGCGGGTATCCATGTCCCGAGCCGCTGGTGGGGCCCCGTCTGCTCGATGGCGTCGCCGTGAGCATCGAGGCCTATGTGCCGGCGGAGCCGGCGCCCTCCCGGGCCGACGCGATCACGATGTTGGCTCCCCCGCTGGCCGAGCTCGTCGCGCTCGCTCCGTTTGCTGCGTCGCTTCCCACCTTGGCGCCGGTCCCGGCATGGGTGGGATGGAACGGTGACGAGGGCCGGCTGTGGCCGCCGCCGGACGACCGTGACGATGATCTCAATGAAATGCATGAGCCCGCCTGGATCGACGGCGCCGCGGCCCGGGCGTCGCGGCGGCTGGACGGGAGCGCGCTGCCGGCCGTCATCGGGCACGTGGATTGGTGGGGAGAGAACTTCCTCTGGAACCACGGAGCGCTCCGGGCAGTTCTCGACTGGGACAGCGTCGGCGCGCTGCCCGAGGCGGCGCTCGCCGGCGTCGCCGCGGCGATAGTCGCCGCCCCGGCCCCCCTCCCGACCGTCCACGAGAGCGCCGAGTTCCTCGCCGTCTACCAGCGGGCATGCGGCCGCCGCTTCGGCCAGGACGAAGCGGAGATCAGCTGGGCCGCGGGCGCGTGGACGAGACTCTTCGACGCCAAGAAGGAATCGGTCGACGGCGCCGGGCCCCTGCAGACCCGGCTCGCCGAAGAGATCGAGCAGCGATTACGGCGGGCCGGAGCCTGACCGAGGCCACGGCGGCCGGAGCCCCACCGAGCAGGCCGGAGCCTGACCGAGACCGCCCCGCGCGTCCGGATCGGCGTAGGTTTCACCGTGGATGACAGCGAGCTGGAGGGAGACGCCGTGACGAGCACTGCGAGTACGTCCACCGGTCGGCTCGACCCCGAAGAGGTCGCCAGGTTCGCCTTCCGCGTGTGGAGCTACAAGCAGGGCGAAATGGTGTCGCTGCTGATCCACCTCGGCGACCGCCTGGGGCTCTACCGGGTCCTGGACGGCGCCGGGACGGTCACCGCAGAGGAGCTGGCCGAACGTACGGGACTGCATCAGCGTTGGTTGCGCGAGTGGCTGCGGGGCAACGCAGCGGCCGACCTGCTGGCCTCGGACGACGGGGAGCGATTCGAGCTGACCGCGGTCGGCGCCGCCGTGCTCACGCGGGAGGAGGACAGCCTGCAGTTCGCCGCCGGCGCGTTCGGCCCGCCCCCAGACCCGGCGCTGGTGGACGACCTGGCCAGCGCCTTTCGCACCGGCACCGGGCTGCCCTATGACCGCCACGGGGCGGCGGGGGTGCATCAAACCGAGCGGATGCTCGGCCCCTGGGCGCGTATCAGTCTGGTGCCCACCATCGTTCCGGCCCTCGACGGGGTGCACGAAAGGCTGACCGCAGGCACGTTGGTCGCCGATGTGGGGTGCGGCGCCGCGGTCGCGCTGACGACCCTGGCCGAGGCATACCCCCGGTCGACCTTCCACGGGTACGAGCTCTCGCGTCTGGCCGTCGAGCGCGCGCGGGCTCGCGTAGCGGATGCCGGGCTGACCAATGTGGAGATCTTCGATCGGCGCGCCGAGGAGCTGCCCGACGACGGCGATTACTCGCTGGTGCTCACGTTCGACTGCCTGCACGACATGACGCGGCCGGACGCGGCAGCCGCCGCCATCCGTCATGCCATCGCCGATGACGGAACCTGGCTGGTCAAGGAGATCCGCTGTCACGACACGTGGGCCGGCAACCGCCGCAACCCGATGCTGGCGATGTTCCTCGGCTTTTCGATCGCCTCGTGCATGTCCTCGGCGCTGTCCGAGCCAGATGGCGCCGGGCTGGGCACCATCGGCCTGCCGCCGCGCGCGCTCGAGCGGCTGGCGCGTGATGCCGGCTTCACGCGGTTCCAGGTGCACGACTTCGACGACCCGGCCAACCTCTATTACGAAGTGCGCCCGTGACCGAATGATCGGTCCGCGCCACCGGTTCGCCCGGTCGCCGACGCGAACGGGATGTGCCTCCGCCTAGAGGACGAACGGTATGAGCATCTTCGTGCCGGCGCGGTAGACGGGATAGGCGCTGGGGAACGTTGCCGTGAGGTTCTTCTCCTCCACCCACGCCGAGTAGTAGAAGTACGCCCCGAGCACGACGACGACGATCAAGCCGAGCACGTTGGTCGCGAGCGCCGTCCCGAGCACTCCGATCAGGATTCCCGAGTAGATCGGGTGGCGGACGAAGCGGTAGGGACCGGAGGTGACGAGCTCCGGCTCGGCCTTCTGGGTCGTCGGCATCCCCCAGTTGCGTCCGATATGGATCCGCGCCCAGATCGCCACCCCGATCCCCGCGGCGAACACGACGGCCCCGACCACCTCGAGAGCCACGCTGTGGACACTCAGGCTCCCGCCGCGGAACACGCGCAGAAGGACGACGACCGCCAGGGCCGACACGCCCCTGAGCGGGAGCTGACCTGCGCCACCCCTGCCTCTCTTCGCGGTGAACGCGGCCGCCAACCAGCCGACCCAGAAGACGAGCCAGGCGATGTCGATGGCGATCCGGAGCGCGTGCATCTGTTCGACGGGCATGGCCTGATCGGCCGCTGCTCACGAGCCTACGCCTTCGGGTGAGGCCACCCCGGATCGCCGGACCACACCTGAGCCTGGGCGAGAAACTCGGCAGGGAGCCGAGAAACACGCCCAGCCCCCGGGTCAGGACTGCAGGAAGGCCAGCGGGTCTCGGCTAGTGCGCCGCTTCCTGCGGGCGGCGCGGCAATTTCCAGCCCGGACGGACGAAGTGGCACGTGTAGCCGTCGGGGTAGCGCTCGAGGTAGTCCTGGTGCTCGGGCTCCGCCTCCCAGAACGGTCCGGCGGGCGCGACCTCGGTGACCACCTTCCCCGGCCACAGGCCGGACGCGTCGACATCGGCGATCGTGTCCTGCGCGATGCGACGCTGCTCGTCGTCGACGTAGTAGATCGCCGAGCGATAGCTCGGCCCGACGTCGTTGCCCTGGCGATCCCTCGTCGTCGGGTCGTGAACCTGAAAGAAGAACTCCAGCAGGTCCCGATAGGAGATGCGCTCCGGATCGAACAGGATCTCGACCGCCTCCGCATGCGAGCCGTGGTTGCGGTAGGTCGCGTTGGGCGTGTCGCCGCCGGTGTAGCCAACGCGGGTCCCGCTCACACCATCGAGCTTGCGGATCAGGTCCTGGACACCCCAGAAGCACCCACCCGCAAGGATCGCCTTCTCGGTTTCAGCCATCTCTGTACTCCTCCTGATCGGGTTCCGGGTTCACGCTGAACACATGATGACGCCGTGCGGGCGTGGCGATGCGTCGGCGCTGTGCGTGGAGGTTGCTAGGGCGAGTAGGCCTCCACCAGCGGCCGAGTGATGGTGCCGTCGTAATAGTTCCCTACCGCGACGCACGGCCCGTCGAACAGGCAGTCGACGCCCGTCAGGGAGCTGAACACCGCGCCGCTCGGGTCAGGAGTGGCCTGCAGGCTCCAGATCGACCCGTTCCACGCCTCGGCGAGCGTGCCACCCGACGAGCCGGCCCCGGACCACCCGCCGACGGCTGTGCACGTCAAGCTGCCGATGGGGCACGAGACGCCGTTCAGGCTCGCCGCGGTGCTGCCGGCGGGATTCGGCGTCGTCTCCTGCGTCCAGGTCGTTCCGTTCCAGTCCTCGGCGAGGGTGAGCTGGTCCTCGTCGAAGTCCACCCACGACCCCACCGCTGCGCACAGGATGATGTCGGCGCACGACACCGCGTTCTCGGCGTTGTCGTCCTGGCCCCGGGGGTTGGGCTGCTGCAGCGCGGTCCACGTGCTGCCCCTCCACTGCAGGGCGTAGATCGACTCGGCAATATCGGCGTAAAAGTAGTCGGCCACCGCCATGCAGGCAGACGGTGCGACGCATGAGACGCCATCGAGGAGACTGCCGTTCTCGGCCTGGGGGTTGGGAGTCGGCTGAATCGTCCACTTCGACCCGTTCCAGTGCTCGGCGAGGGGCTGGGACGTGGAGTCCACACCCGCCGGCACGTAGCTGCCGACCGCCGTGCACGAGTCCACCCCCGGGCAGGAGACGGCGGAGAACGACCCGCTGGCACCGGGTGGGGGCGACGGCGTCGGCTGAACGACCCATCTTCGGTCGTGGAAGCCAAGGGCGAGCGGAACCGCGCCAGTGTGGGGCACCTCGGTGAAACCGACCGCGATGCACGAGGTGACGCGTGGGCACGATACGCCGAGCAGGACGTTCTGACTCCCGGTGGCGTTCGGGGTCCTCAGGATGACCCAGCGATGGCCGTCGTAGAACTCGGCCAGCGTGGCGGGGTGAACCAAGTTCCCCTGATCACCGACGGCCATGCAGATCCCCTCCGCGGCGCAGGACACGCCGGACAGCACCGAGTCGGTGGCGCCGGCCGGAACCGGACTGGGCTGGATCGACCATCCCGACGAGCTCGCCAGCGCGCTTGCGGGAGCGATCCCGATCGCCCAAATGCCGGCGAAAATGATGGCCAGCGCGGCCCGTAACCTGAGCATTGCCCTCGACCTCTTCTCTCTCGCGTCCGGGCGAGCCGGGCGGATCGCGGCGGTCGCCCTCATCCCAGCCGATGCGCGGTGGCGAGTCTAGACCGCCGCGGCGCGCTGAACAACGCGATTCACCGACTCATCACAGCTCCCACGGCACCCGATACGCGGCGATCCCCCCGTTTGGGAGGAGTGTTTCGGCGCCTCAGACCGTCGGATCGAGCCGGCGCGAAGCACGCCACACGAGGCCCTGGTAGCCGGCCCCGAGCAGGCGCGTCATGCCCTCGAACACGCGGGCATCCGCGCCGATGAGGATTCGCGCCTTGCGCCTCTCGACGCCGGTGAGAATCGTCGCCGCCGCCTTGGCCGGGGTCGTGCGGGCGATCTTCTTGAACGCCTCGTCGAGCTCGTCGGGCGTGTTCTTGTCCGTGCGCGCGTTGCGGGCGATGTTGGTGGCGATCCCGCCGGGGTGCACGCAGCTCACGCCGACGGGCCGGCGGTCACGGAGCATCTCCTGGCGCACCGCTTCGGTGAACCCGCGCACGGCGAACTTCGCCGCGTTGTAGCCCGACTGCCCGGGCACCGAGAACAGGCCGAACACGCTCGAGATGTTCACGAGGTAGCCGTCGCCGGAGGCGATCAGGTGGGGCAGGAACGCCTTCGTGCCGTACAGCACGCCCCAGAAGTTGATCCCCATGATCCACTCGTAGTCCTCGACGGGGGTCTCGAGCACATCCTTGGCGAGGGCGACGCCGGCGTTGTTGACCACGAGGTTGACCGCGCCGAAATGCCCGGCAACGTCCTCGGCATAGGCGAACACCGCCTCGCGGGAGGCGACGTCGAGCGTGGTGTGCTCCACCTCGGCGCCCGCCGCCCGCGCCTGCTCCGCCGTCGCGCCGACGCTGTCGGGGTTGATGTCGGAGATCGCCAGCCGCGCGCCGCGCCCCGCGAGCTCGAGCGCGAGCGCCCGCCCGATCCCCGATCCCGCGCCCGTGATCACGCATACCCTGCCGTTGAAGTCCCTCATGCCGCCACCGCCTTCACGTCGTAGTCCTCGGCGTCGAACGAACTCGTGGCCTGCCGGAAGCGGAACGTGAACGTCGGCCACAGGGTGCGGTTCTTGCCGCTGTCGTCGAGATACCAGGACTTGCAGCCCGACGCCCACACCGAGCCCTCGAGCCGCTGCTGGAGATAGTGGTTGAAGCGCGCCTGCACCTCGGCGCGGACGTCGATCGCGGCGGCGTCGCGCTCGCGCATCGCCCGCATCGCCGCGAGCACGTAGTGGACCTGGCTCTCGATCATGTACACGATCGAGTTGTGGCCGAGCCCGGTGTTCGGGCCGACGAGGATGAACAGGTTGGGGAAGCCGGCGACGGTGGTGCCGAGATAGGCCTCGAGGCCCTGCTCGCGCCACCGTTCCCCCAGCTCCGCGCCGTCGCGCCCGGTGATCCCCAGGGCGCCGAGCGGGTCGTGGACCTTGAAGCCCGTGCCGTAGATGATCACGTCGACTTCGTGCTCATGGCCGGCGGCGTCGACGACGCCCCGTTCGGTGATGCGCGTGATCCCGCCCGGCACGACCTCGACGTTCTCCCGCGCCAGCGCGGGGTAGTAGTCGTTGCTCATCAGGATCCGCTTGCACCCGATCGTGTAGTTCGGCGTCACCGTCGCGCGCAGCACCGGGTCGGAGATCGCACGGCGGATGTGCAGCCGGCCGACCAGCTCGGCGAGCTTCATCACCTTGGGGTGCACCGCCATCCCGAGCACGCGGCTCTCCAGCCGCCAGTAGATCAGTCTCCGGTACGCGCGCTGGAGCGCCGGGAGGCGCCGGAACAGCGTCCGCTCGAGCTGCGAGATCGGCCGGTCGGGCTTCGGCAGCACCCACGGGGCGGTGCGCTGGAAGAGCTTCAGCGTGCCAACGCGGGAAGCGATCCGGGGGACGAACTGGATCGCGCTGGCGCCGGTGCCGACGACCGCCACCCGCTTGCCCTCCAGGGCGACGTCGTCGTTCCACTCGGCGGAATGGAACGACTCGCCGGCGAAGCGCTCGACGCCCTCCACCCGGGGGACGTCCGGTCGGCTCAGGGGGCCGAAGCCCGCCACGGCGATGCGAGCGGCGTACGTGCGCTCCCCGCCGTTGACCTCGGCGTACCAGCGATCCTCGGCCTCCTCGAAACGTGCCGCCGTCACCTCGGAGCCGAAGCGGATGTGGGGCCTGACGCCGTAGGCGTCGGCGCAGTGCTCCAGGTAGGCGCGGATCTCCGGCTGGCTGGCAAACATCCGGCTCCAGCGCGGGTTCGGCTCGAAGGAGAAGGAGTACAGGTGCGACTGGACGTCGCAGGCACAGCCGGGGTAGGTGTTCTCCCGCCACGTCCCGCCGACGGAGTCCCCCTTCTCCAACACGACGAAATCGTCGATTCCCTCCTCCTTGAGCTTGATCGCCATCGCCAGTCCGGCGAAGCCGGTGCCGATCACGATGACCTCGTGTGACTCGACCCGGGGTGGCGGGTCCTCGCTTCTGTCGGGGGCGGTGGCGATCATGGCTCTCTCCTCGGCAACTTGGTTACAGGTCTGTAACTTACAGTTGTGTAGTCTTACTGGCAAGCGAACTGTGATGCACGACACAGAGACCTCTTCCTCTCCCCCCCGCGGCCAGCGGCTGTCGCGCCCCGAACGCCGCGAGCAACTGCTCGACGTGACGAAGCGGATCGTCGGCGAGGATGGCCTGCACGCCGTTTCGATCGACCGCGTCGCCCGGGAGGCGGGGATCTCACGTCCGATCGTCTACGAGCACTTCTCCGACCTCGGCGGACTGCTCGGCGCGCTGCTCGACCGCGAGGGCCAGCGCGCGCTCACCCAGCTCGCCGCCGTCGTGCCCACCGAGACCTCCGCCGGCGATCTGACCCAGGCGCTCGTCGACGGTCTTGACGGCTACCTGCGAGCGGTCCAGGCCGAGCCCGTCACCTGGCGGCTCGTGCTCATGCCCCCGGAAGGCGCGCCGGAGTTCCTCCACGCCCGCATCACGGAGGCGCGCGCCGCCGTCGTCGCCCAGCTCGCCGCGCTCGTGGCGAGCGCCTTCGAGCCCGCCGGCGGGCAGCGCTCGCCCGATCCCGAGCTCACCGCCGAGTCGATGTCGGCGCTGTCCGATCACTGGGCTCGCCTGCTGCTCACCGCCCCGGACCGCTACGACGTCGAGCGCATCCTCCACCACGCGGGCTGGATGATCCAGCAGTTCGTGCCCGAGAACCATCGCGGGTGAGATGAGCGGCCGGCGCGAGCGCGAGCGCGAGCGCGTGCGTGTCGCGGTCGACGGCGGAGAGCTCGCCGTCTGGCGCCTGGGCAGCCCGGAGGCGCCGCCGGTGCTCGCCGTCCACGGCATCACCGCCAACAGCCACGGCTGGCTCGCCGTGGCGCGGGCACTGGGTGGCCGGGCGTCGCTGATCGCCGTCGACCTGCGCGGGCGGGCCGACAGCCGTGAGCTCCCGGCACCCTATGGAACGGCGGCCTACGTGGCCGACCTGGTCGCGGTGATCGACGCCTTCGACCTCGGGCCGGCGCTCATCACCGGTCACTCGCTCGGCGCCTACATCGCCGCCCGCCTCGCCGTCGAGGCCCCCGATCGCGTGCAGGAGCTCGTGCTCGTCGACGGGGGGCTGACGATCCCGCAGACGGGTGAGGTGAAGGACCCGCAGGCGTTCATCGAGGCGTTCCTCGGGCCCTCGCTGGCCCGGCTCGCGATGCGCTTTGCCAGCGCCGAGGCCTACCACGAGTGGTGGCGGGCCCACCCGGCGTTCGCCGCCGCCTCCGACGTCAACGACGACGACCTGCTCGCCTACGCCGACCACGATGTGATCGGCGCGCCGCCGGAGCTCCGCAGCTCGGTCCTCCAGGCCGCCATTCGCGCGGACGCCGCCGAGCTGGACGGACTCGGGACCTGGGCCCGTGAGCTCTCGCACCCGGCCACGCTGCTCGCCGCCCCCCGGGGACTGCTCGACGAGCCGAGGCCGATGCAGCCGGTGGAGCTCGTCGCCGGATGGGCCGGAGAGCGGGCCAACCGCAGCTGGCAGCTCGTCGAGGACGTCAACCACTTCACGATCGCGATGGGCGCGCGCGGCGCCGCCGCGGTGGCCGATGCGATCGTCTCCCGGGTTGGGCGATGAGCGCCCGCGTCCGCGGGGTCCGGCACCGCGCCTTCGATCCCCGGCGGGTCGGGGCGCTGGAGACGGCGGCGTGGGTCGCCTACTACCGCCGCCGGTGGCTGGCGCTGCTGTGGGCCTCGCTCGGGCTCACCCGCGCGATGTTCGGACTCCCGTGGCACCTGACCCTGCGCGCCGCCTGGCTGATCGTGCTCGCGAACCGTCGCTGGGCGCCGTATCCCGACAACGATCCCGCCGGCGCTCAGCGGGCGATGGCCCGCTTCTACCGGATCCTCGCCACCCACTACGCCGAATCGCTCGATCCGGTGCGGGCGGCGGAGCTGGAGGTGGCGTGGTGGCACGCCCACCGCGCGCGTCAGCTGCAGGAGGGAGGCGCCGAGCCCCTGATCGACGCCCTTGCCGCGGTCTACGCCTATGTCTACGGCGCCTCGGAGGACGACGTCCGGCTCGCCGCCGCGCAGCGCGCCGCCGCGATGGACATCTCCGACGCCTGGGTCGCGGCGGGGTCGGCGAGCGACGATCCGCGTCTGGGGCTGGAGCGCGCCGCGCTCGTCCGCTCCTACGCGGCGCTCCTCGCCGCGGTCCATCGGTGAGCAGGGGATCCGGGTATCGCCGAGTCGATACCCCCGGCCACTGGCTCAGACCGGGGGACGGAGCGAAGATCTCCTTCCGATGTCGGAGTTCCGCGTCTCGCCCGATCAGGTCGCCGCCCATGCCGCCCGTCTCGGCGGGCTCGCCAGTCAGGTCGAGGAGGCACGCGGCCGGATCGCCGCCGGCGCGGGCGCCGGCGCCGGCACCGCCGCCGCCGGGGCGGTCGAGGGCTTGGCCGCGCACCTGTCGAGCACGTTGCCCGGCTTCGGCGCGGCGTCCGAGCGCCTGCGCGCGGCCCTGGCGTCCGCGAGTGAGGGCTATTCGCACGCCGACGGGGTCGTCAGAGAGTCGGCGCGGTGAGCACGCTGCCCGACACGCCACTGGTCCCGGGCCTGGAGATCTATCCCGTCCCGGGAGACACCGGTGCGGTCATCGGCCAGGGCACCCACCTGCTGAGCAGCTCACAGCTGCTCGCCGAGCAGGGGGGTCACATCCAGATCGTCGCCGGGTCGATCGCGCCGCACTGGGACGGACGGTCGGCGACGGGCTATCAGTCCTTCTCCGGTCTCGTGAGCGGAGCGTTCATGCGGGCCGCCACCGTCGTCGAGGACGCCTCGCGCCTGCTGCTCCGCTACGGCGCCGAGCTGGAGAAGCTCCAGCAGCAGGCGCGGACGGCCGAGACGCAGAGCCGCTCCTGGCACGAGCAGATCGTCACCTGGACGCAGCGGCTCGACACCGCCAAGCAGGCCGCCACCCGGGCCCAGACGGCACTGACCGGGGCGCAGGGCGACCTCGCCGCCGCCCAGGCGCGCGGTCACGCCGGCGCCGCCGCCGCCGGGGTCGCCCAGCAGGCCGTCGCGGCGGCGGGCCGGGCGCTGACCACGGCGATGGACGAAGTCCGCACCGCCACGCGCATGCTCACCCACGCCCACGAGGAGTTCACGGAGTGGCAGGACCGCGCGCGGCGCATCCAGACCGACGCCCACACCACCGCCGAGGAGCTCGCCCCCGCGCTGCTGCTGATCACCATCGTCCCGCCGCCCCTGCCCCAGGGTCCGGATCTTCCCGTGCTCGAGCCCACCCCGGGAATCCTGCTCAACGACGACCCGGGAGATGAGCCGGGCGATGGCGGCAAGGGCGATGGCGACGGCAAGGGCGACGGCAAGGGGGACGGCAAGGGCGACGACGGCAAGGGCGACGACGGCAAGGGCGACGACGGCAAGGGCGAGAAGTCGCCCTCCCCCACCACGGTCACGGTGCGTCGCGACAAGGACGGCAAGCTGGTCGTCGAGGGTCCGCCGCGGGAGAAGACCAAGGCGGTCATGGGCGACCCCAAGGAGGCGCGCACCAAGGCGGCCCAGCAGGGCGAGAAGGAGCGGGGCGTGGTGAAGGATCCCGCGGACGCTCCCAACCAACCCGTGTGGGGACTGCTGCTGCGGCTGCTCCACGCGGTGGCCCCGAAGGTCTGAACGTGAGCGCTGAGGACCACATCCGCTCCGCCTCGGCGAAGCTGGCCGCGGCCGAGGACGACGCGCAGGCCGAGCTGGAGCTGGCGGTGGCGGCCGCCGGCGAGGACCCCTCCGTCCTCGTCCGCGCCGCCACCCTCAGCTTCGACAACGACCACCCCCAGGCCGCCCGCGACTGGCTCGCCCGCGCCGCGCCGATGGTCACCCCGGACTTCGCCTATCTCCCGTGGGTGACCGCGCTGGCGGCCCGGCTCGCGCTCCTCGACGGCGACGCGGAGCTCGGCCTCGACGGCCTGCGCGCCGCGTTCGAGTCGCTTCCCGGCGCGCCGGGCTTCGGCGACGTCCTCGCGCGGGAGCTGCTGCGCCGCGGGCTCGAGGGCGAGGCGCGTGACGTGGTCGCCCGGGCGCTCGCCGCCGGGGCCGAGGATCCGGCCCTGGAGCCGATCCTCCAGGCGCTCGACGCCCGCTGACCGGCGCCGGACGCCGGAGGCCGGCCACGCGGCCGCGGGCTCAGGCAGCGGTCCGGCGGATCAGGCCGCCGCCGGCTCCGCCGACCCCGCGTGCGCCACCCGCCCGCGGATCAGGTCCGCGGCGCGCTCCGCGATCATGATCGTGGGCGCGTTGGTGTTGCCGCGCACGAGCGTCGGCATCACGGAGGCGTCGACGACCCGCAGCGACTCCATCCCGAGCACCCGGAGCTCGCCGTCGACGACGCGGCCCATCGCGCACGTCCCGACGGGGTGGTAGATCGTTGTCGAGTTCCGCCGGATCAGCTCGAGCACGGCGGCGTCGTCGTCCGGATCGACCGGGTTGACGGCTCCGGTCGAGAGCTCCCGCAGGGCGGGCTGCTCGGCGATCTCCAGGCAGCGCCGCACCCCGGCGAGGGCGGTGGCCCGGTCCTCCTCGGTCATCAGGTAGTTGTGGAGGATCCGCGGCTTGGCGGTGGGCACCCGTGAGCGCACCTTGACGAACCCGGTGCTCGTCGGCCGCAGCACGCACGAGGACAGCGCCCACCCGTCGACGAGGATCTCGCTCGCCCCGCCGTCCGGGAACAGGATCGGGATGTGGTGGAGCTGCACGTCGGGGGCCGGCAGGTCCTCACGCGTGCGGATGAAGCCCCCGGACTCGGCGAAGTTGGAGGTCAGCGGACCCCGACCCTCGCTCTGCAGGAGGATCAGGTTCTCCTCGCTCTCGGCGCCGAGCAGGGAGGGCTCGTCGGTCGTGTAGGTGATCCACGAGGCGACGTGGTCCTGGAGGCCCTCCCCCGCCGGCAGGTCGTGGACCGGCGGGATGTGGGCGAGCATCAGGTCCTCGGCGGGACCGATCCCGCTCAGCTGCAGGATCTGCGGGCTCTGGTAGGTGCCGGCGCAGAGGATCACCTCGCGGTCGGCCCGGATCTCGCGCAGCTCGTCGCGCTGGTCGATCTCGACGCCGGTGGCGCGCAGGCCGTCGAGGAGCAGCCGGGTAACGTGGGCGCCCGTCTCGACGGTGAGGTTGGGCCGGGCCAGCGCCGGGTGCAGGTAGGCCACCGAGGCCGAGCACCGCATGCCGCCGCGTTGCGTGAGCTGATACCAGCCGACGCCGTCCTGCTCGGGACCGTTGAAGTCGTCGTTGAGGGGGATCCCGGCCTGCACGGCGGCCTCGATGAACGCCTGGCAGGTCCGGTAGCGCGAGCGGCCCTCGCTCACCCCGAGCGGACCCCCCGAGCCGTGCAGCGCGCTCGCGCCGCGCTCGTTGTCCTCGGTGCGCAGGAAGTAGGGCAGCACGTCGTCCCACCCCCACCCGTCGAACCCCATCGCCGCCCAGCCGTCGTAGTCGGATCGGTGGCCGCGGATGTAGACCATCGCGTTGACCGAGGAGGAGCCGCCCAGCGTCCGTCCCCGGGGCAGGTAGCGGATGCGACCGTCGAGCCCCGGCTCGGGATCGGTGAAGAAGGACCAGTCGTACTTCGAGGTGCCGATCGGCAGCAGTCCCGCCGGCAGGTGGATCTCCTCGGCGGCATCGGAGGGACCGGCCTCCAGCACGCACACGCTCACGTCGGGGTCCTCGCTGAGCCGCGCGGCGAGCACGCATCCCGCCGAGCCGGCGCCCACGATCACATAGTCAAAGCCACCCATCGCTCGCCTCCTCGTGCGGTTGCCGCGTCGCGCCATTCTCGACCCCGGCGCCCGCCGGCGTCAACCGCGAGCGGCCCGATCAGAGCGCGGAGGCGAGCCGGCCGAGGATCTCGTTGTAGATCCGCCGCAGCCCCAGCGGGGCGAACAGCCCCTCGAACACGCCGGCGATGCCGCCCGCTCCGTCCCAGGAGCCCTCGAGCGTCACCTGGCTGCCGGCTCCCGACGGCGCCACCGTCCAGCGGCTCAAGAACGACGACAGCTCATCCCTCTCCTCCAGGCTGCCCTCGCCCTCGGCGACCCGGAGGCGATAGTCGCGCTCGCGGCCTCCGGCGCTGAAGTGGTAGGCGATCACGGTGCCCGATCCGGTTCCGCCGGCCTCCACCCGATAGGCGGTGTAGTTGTCCGGGAGCAGGCGCGGCCGTGCGTCGCGATAGTCGCGCAGCACCTCCAGCACCCGCTCCGGAGGGGCGTCGAGCTGTCGCGTGGCGGTGGCGGTGACCCGGCCCATGGCGGCTCATTGAAGCAGCGCGGGCGCGGCGTCGCCGATCCGCTTTGTTATACATGCCGCCGACGGAGCGGCACGCATGAGGCTGACGATGACCGGATCCCCTTGGCGCGCACTGACGCCGCCCCGCCCGATCACGGTGGCGCTGGTCCGCTGCCCGAGGGGGACTGTGACCCGGCTCGTCCTCGCGTGCCTGCTCGCCGCCGGGCTGGCCGGCGCCGTCCCCGTCGCCGCCTCGGCGGCCTCGATCCCCAGCGTTCCCTCCGCCCCCGGGCCCGCCTTCACCGGGTTCCCGGCGACCTCGCGCCCCGTGTACTACGCCGCCCCGCCCGTGGATCCGTTCATGGCGCCCGACGGGCTGAGCAACATCCACGACGACGCGTACATGAGCAACACCTACGAGGGCCCGGGCCCGCTCGGAGACGGGATCTCGGTCACCTCGACGTTCCTCGCCGCCGACTGCGCCAGCGTGACCTTCGATGCGCAGGGGCGGATCGTGTCGGTGTGCGTGAGTCCGACCGGACCGACGCTGGAGATGCTCGATCCCCGGACCCTCGCCACGCTCGCCACCTACGCGCTCCCGGGGCGCAACCTGCTGAGCACGAAGACGCTCAACCTCTTCCAGGACTTCGGCGGGGGCGGCTACTTCTATCTCGACAATCTCGACCAGGCGGTGATCCCGACCACCAGCCGTCACATCGAGATCGTCGGGGAGACCGGCACCGGCGGGCGACCCGGCTTCAGCCTCGTCCACGACTACGACGTCTCAGGCGCGGTGCCGTCCGACGACGAGATCACCTCGGTCCTGCCCGACTGGCACGGACTGCTGTGGTTCGAATCCTTCGACGGGATCGTCGGCACCGTCAACCCGGCCACGGGAGCCGTCCACGCCGTCGATACCCACGAGGAGACGGAGAATTCGTTCGCCGTCGCCGCGCATGGCGTCTACATCGTCACGATCAAGGCGCTGTACCGCTGGCGAGCCAACGCCGCCGGCGAGCCGGTGATGGCGTGGCGATCGGCGTATGCCAACTCGGGGATCCACAAGCCGGGCCAGGTCGACGCCGGGTCGGGAACCACCCCGCTGCTGATGGGCAAGGGCTACGTGGCGATCACCGACAACGCCGACCCCATGGACATCGTCGTCCTCAAGCGCGCGGTGCGCGTGAAGGGATCCCGCGTCGTCTGCGTCACCCCCGTGTTCACGCAGGGGGCGAGCGACACCGAGAACTCGCTGATCGGCACCGCCCGGTCGATGATCGTCGAGAACAACTACGGCTACTCGGGACCGACGGCCACCGAGGAGGGCGCCACGACCGCCGCGGGCCTGGAGCGCGTCGACGTCAACGCCGACGGCCGCGGCTGCCACGTCGTCTGGCGCAGCTCCGAGATCGCCCCGACCGTCGTGCCGAAGCTCTCGCTCTCCAACGGCCTCGTCTACACCTACACCAAGCCGGCGAACCCCGACGACCCGTGGTACCTCACCACGCTCTCCTTCTCCACCGGCGCCACCGTGTGGAGCGAACGCGCGGGGGACGGCCTCGGTTACAACAACAACTACGCCCCCGTCACCCTCGGTCCGGACGGCACCGCCTACGTCGGCACGCTCGGTGGCCTCGTCGAGTTTCGCGATGCCACGCCGCCGCCGTTCCGGCACGCCAAGCCGCCCCACCGAGCGAAGCGACGCGCCCACCGCAGGCGCCACACCGGTCATCGGGGCCATGCCGGCCGCTGAACGCGACGTCGATCGCGAACGGGCATGATGTCCCGGTGCTCGCCGTCTACGCCACCGACTTCTCCCCCGACGACCCGCTGAGCGGGCTCGAGATCGGCGAGCGGCCCGACCCCGAGGTCCCCGCCGGCTGGACCACGGTGAGCGTGAGGGCGGCCTCGCTGAACCATCACGACCTGTGGACGCTGCGGGGGGTGGGGATCAAGCGCGAGCAGCTGCCGATGATCCTCGGCTGCGACGCCGCCGGCATCGACGAGAACGGTGAGGAGGTGATCGTCCACGCCGTCATCACCTCCGATGACTGGCGCGGCGACGACACCCTCGACCCGCGCCGCTCGCTGCTCTCCGAGCGCCACCAGGGCACCTTCGCCGAGCGGGTGGCCGTCCCCCGCCGCAACGTCATCCCCAAGCCGCCGGAGCTGAGCTTCGCCGAGGCCGCCTGCCTGCCCACGGCGTGGCTCACGGCATATCGGATGCTGTTCACCCGGGGCGGGCTCGTCCCCGGCGAGACGGTGCTCGTGCAGGGAGTGTCGGGCGGAGTGGCGACCGCATGCACCGTCCTCGGACGCGCCGCGGGGCTGCGGGTGTGGGTGTGCGGCCGCTCAGAGGAGAAGCGCGAACGCGCGCTTGAGCTCGGCGCCGATCAGGCCTTCGAGTCCGGAGCGCGACTGCCCGAGCGGGTCGACGCGGTGATGGAGACGACCGGCCGCGCGACGTGGTCGCACTCGATCAAATCGCTCAAGCCGGGCGGGCGGATCGTCGTCTCCGGCGCGACGACGGGGGATGCCGATCCGGCCGAGCTGACCCGGATCTTCTTCCTTCAGCTCTCGGTCGTCGGCTCGACGATGGGCACCCGTGAGGAGCTCGAGCGGCTGGTGCGGCTGTGCGTCGAGAAGGACGTCAGGCCGGTGATCGACCACACCATCCCGCTCGCCGAGGCGCGGGAGGGCTTCCGGATGATGCTCGAGTCCCAGATGTTCGGCAAGCTCGTCTTCGTCAGGTCCGACACCGACACCTGAGGCCGCGCGCGCAGCGGCCGTGATGTCAGAGCGCCCCGCCGCCGAGACCACCGAGCACGGCGAACGGGTTCCCGCCCGTGCCGTCGACGAGCGAGCGCATGCTCGCCCCCATCGTCACCGGTGTCCCCGCCGGCACGTGCCGGCGCACCCGTTCGACGAGCGCCCGGGCGCTGTCCTCGTCGGCGGCGCCGAGCAGCAGATAGCGAAAGCGCTGGACACAGGGGAGCCCCTCGGCGCGGAGCATGTCCGCGAGCTGGCCGGCTCGCTCGCGGGTGTCGCACTCGACGCGCACCTCCCAGTCCGGATATCCCTGCTCGACGGCCTCTCGGCGCTCCTGCTCGATCCGCTCGCGGTGCTCCTCGGAGAGCTCGGCGTCGCTGCTCGGCTCGGGCTCGTCCGGGTCCTCCCAGCGCTCGGCCACCGGGTGCCAGTGGCGCAGCTCCACCTCCGCCTTCCAGCCGTTGCGCTCCACGAGCCGCTCGATCACCTCACGGGCCCGCTCGGCCTGTTCGCGCGAGCCGGCGTAGCAGAACACCTCGGGACCGTCGACGGAGACGACGACACGGTTGCGGAAGGCGCGCTCCAGCTCGTGCTCCAGCTCCCCGGCGTCGATCCGCTCGCTGAGCGCGCGGGCGATCCCGTGCTGGTGGAGGGTGACGCGCAGTCGCCAGTCGTCGTCCATCTCGCTCCTTGTGGGTTCAGCCGGTGGGCAGGTTCACGTCGAGCGCCACCTCGACGTCGTCGCGGACCTTCAGCGCGCCCATCAGCGCTCGGTAGGGCGTGATGCCGAACTCGCTCTGGACGACCGGCAGCCTCCCGGTCACCCGCCCGTCGTCGGCGGCGGAGAGCTCGAACTGCGCCGGCCGCGTGGTGCCGACCACGGTCAGCTGACCGCGGATCGTGAGGCCGCCCACGGGGTCGATCTCGTCGGAGCGGAAGCTCACGGGCTGACCGCGGAGCACCTTCTCGTCGATGTTGCGGCAGATGTCCCTGCGGTCCTTGTCGCTCAGCGGCTTGAGCCCGTTGCGGCCGTCGTGCACCTGCAGCGAGCGCGTGTCGACCTCCAGGGTGACGGAGCGCGGCGATCCCGCGGCCACCTCCACGGTGGCCTGCCAGGTTCCCACCCCGATGACCAGGTCGTGCCCGACGCGCTGCGCCACACCCTCGCGGAAGGTGTGGATCTTCAGGGTGCCATGATCGGGGCCGAGCTCGTGGGTGCCGTCGGCGAGGGCCATCGCGGCGATCATAGCCCCGCCCCGGGGACCGCCGCTCGAAATCACGCCGTCGCCGGCCGACGGCCGGCCCGCGGCGTCGAGGCACAGTTTCGTCTTACTCCATTCATAACCGTCGCTTCGGCATGGCGGGGAAGCTTGTCGCGTAACCCCGCCGAGGACACGAAGCCAATGACCACCCTCACCGACACGCGCCAGCGCGCCCCGATCGCCCCCGAGCACGGTCCACCCCTGGTCGAGATCGTCATCCCCGTCTACAACGAGGAGGTCGCTCTGCCCGCGTCGGTCGCCCGCCTCCACGCCTTCCTGCGGGAGGCGATGCCGTATCGCTGGCGGATCACCATCGCCGACAACGCGAGTACCGACGCCACACTCGCGGTAGCCCGGGAGATCGCCTCCGCGCTGCCGGCGGTCCGCGTCGTGCACCTGGAGCAGAAGGGCCGCGGGCGGGCGCTGCGGGCCGTCTGGTCGCAGAGCGACGCCGACGTCGTCGCCTACATGGACGTCGATCTCTCCACCGATCTGCGGGCGCTGCTGCCGCTCGTCGCGAGCATCGTCTCCGGCCACAGCGAGATCGCCATCGGCTCGCGGCTCGCGCCCGGCTCGCGCGTCACGCGTGGCACCAAGCGCGAGTTCATCTCGCGCTCCTACAACGGGATCCTGCGCGTCGGACTCGGCGCCCGGTTCTCCGACGCGCAGTGCGGCTTCAAGGCGGTCCGCGCCGACGTGGCCCGCGCGCTGCTCCCCGACGTCCTCGACGAGGCGTGGTTCTTCGACACCGAGCTGCTCGTCCTCGCGCAGCGTCGCGGCATGCGGATCCACGAGGTGGCCGTCGACTGGGTCGACGATCCGGACAGCCGCGTCGACATCGTCTCCACGGCGATCGCCGACCTGCGCGGCGTGGTGCGCCTCCAGCTCGCCTCGCCGGTCGTCCGCTTCCTGCTGATCGGGATCGCCTCCACCCTCGCCTACGCGTTGCTCTACGTGCTGTTCCGCGCTCAGCTCGGCTCGGTGGCCGGCAACGCGCTCGCCCTCGCGCTCACCGCGGTCGCCAACACCCAGGCCAACCGGCGCTACACGTTCCGCATCCGCGGCCGCAGCGGCCTCGTTCGGCAGCACGCCGCGGGCGCGCTCGTCTACCTGATCGCGCTCGGGCTCACGGAGGCCTCGCTCGCCGTCCTCCACGGGCTCGACCGGCGACCCGCCGCGCTGCTCGAGGTGACCGTGCTCGTGGTGGCCAGCGTGTTCGCCACGATCACGCGCTACATCGCGCTGCGCTCCTGGGTGTTCGCCCGGCAGGGACGCGGCCGCACGCTGCAGACCGTCCCGAGCTGACCGCGTATCCGGGGCGCTCAGCCGACCGCGGTCACGGTGCCCACCGGGCCCAGCACGCGCTCGAGCTCGGCGTTGGCGAAGCGCCCGTGGGGGTCGAGCCGCGCCCGGACGGCCTGGAAGCGGTCCCATTCGGGGTAGCGCTCCCGCAGCGTCGCCGCCGTCTGGAAGTGGCGCTTGCCCCAGTGCGGCCGGCCATCGAAGCCGTTCATGATCTCCTCCACGGCGTGGAAGTACGGCGCGTAGTCCATGCCGTCGAACACGTGGACGGCGACGTAGCAGGTGTCGCGCCCGTGGGCCGGTGACAGGAGCGCGTCGTCGCCGGCGACGAACCGCACCTCGATCGGGAAGTTGACCGGGAGCCGCCGTGAGTGGATCACCTCCCGCACGGCCCGCACCGCGTCCGCGGCGTGGGCGCGCGGGATCGCGTACTCCATCTCGGTGAACCGCACGAGCCGCGGCGAGACGAAGATGCGATGGGAGGCGTCGACCCGGCGGCTCGAGCCGGCGATCCGCGTGACCGTGCGGTTGAGGCGCGGGATCAGCTCCGGGAAGCGGCGGCCGAGCCGCGAGAACGCCAGCAGCCCGTAGTTGACGAGCACGATCTCCTGGAGGTGGCGCTGCAGGCGCGAGCGATCCGTCACGGGTTCCTCGGTGCGGTCGTTGCGCCGCAGCAGGGCGGTGTCGCAATAGGGAAACGAGTAGAGCTCGAAGTGCTCGTGCGCCGCGACGAGCTCGTCGAGCCGCTCGAGCGTCGGCTGAAGCGGGGCCGGACCGTCCTCGCCGCGGAGCCGGAACGCGGGCACCGCCTGGATCGTCAGCGCCGTCACGACGCCGAGGGCGCCGAGGCTCACCCGCGCCGCCCGGAACGCGTCGGGATCGCGATCGCCGTCGAGGGCGAGCGTGGCGCCGTCGGCGCGCATCAGCTCGACGGCGCGGATCGGGGCCGACAGGTTCCGCAGCCGGGCGCCGGTGCCATGGGTGCCGGTCGCGGTCGCCCCGGCGATCGTCTGCCGGTCGATGTCGCCGAGATTCTCGAGCGCCAGGCCATGGCGCTCGAGCGCCGCGTTCAGCTCCGCCAGGCGGATGCCCGCCTCCACCCGCACGAGACCGCTCGCCGGGTCGACGTCGAGGACGCGGTTCATCCGCTCGAGCGAGACGAGCGTGCCGTCGGTCGGCACCAGGGCGGTGAACGAATGGCCCGATCCCGCCACGCGCACGCGCTGGGCGTCCGCGGCGGCCTGCTCGAGCACGCCGCTCAGCTCCGAGACGCTCGCGGGCCGCGCGAGGGCCGCGGGGGCGCACGACTGGCGACGGTCCCAATTGCTCCAGCTCGCCCGGGATGACGCTGTCATGGATCCATGTTTTCATGCAGCGTGATGTCGACAACTTCGAGGGGCGGGCCGCCGGCAGAAGCTCGCGCTATGCGGCAACCACTGCAGGTGAGCTCGGATCGCGAGCGCCTGGAGCGGGCGTGCGCCGATCTGGAGCCGCCCTTCGCCTGCGTCGACCTCGACGCCTTCGACGCCAACCGGGCCGAGCTCGCCCACCGCGCCGGGGGAACGACGCTCCGGCTGGCGAGCAAGTCGATCCGCTGCCGAGCCCTGCTGGAGCGCGTCCTCGGCCACGACGACGGCGCCTTCGCCGGCATCCTCGCCCTCACCGTTCCCGAGGCGCTGTGGCTCGCCGACCATCGCCTCGGCGACATCGTCGTCGGCTATCCGAGCGTCGACCGCGCGGCCCTCGCCGCGGTCGCGCGGCGGAGCGCGAGCGCGCCGGGGGGCGGGCGGATCGCCGTCATGGTCGACGCCGTCGCCCACCTCGACCTCCTGGCCCGGGCGGCCGCCGAGGGCGGAGGCGAGATCGACGTCTGCCTGGAGGCCGACGCCGGGCTGTGGCTGCTCGGGGGGAGGATCCGCGTCGGTCCGCGCCGCTCGCCGCTGCACTCCCCGGAGCAGCTGGCCGCCCTCGCGGAGGGGGTGAGGCGTCGGCCCGGGCTGCGCCTGGTCGGCATGATGGCCTACGAGGGGCAGATCGCCGGTGTCGGCGATCACCCGGCCGGCCGGCCGCTGCGCGGGCTCGCGATCCGCGCGATGCAGGCCGTCTCCCGCCGCGAGCTGCGCGAGCGCCGCCGAGCGCTCGTGGAGGCCGTCGAGGCGGCGGCGGGGCCGCTGTCGTTCGTGAACGCCGGCGGCACGGGGAGCATCGAGTCCTCGGCGGCCGAGCCCTGGGTCAGCGAGGTGACGGCCGGCTCCGGGCTGTTCGGGCCCGCGCTGTTCGACGACTACGTCCGCTTCCGCCCGCGCCCGGCGGCGTTCTTCGTCGTCCCCGTCGTCCGCCGCCCTGGCCGGGGGGTCGCCACCGCCCTCGGCGGCGGCTACGTCGCGTCGGGGCCGGCGGGTCGTGACCGCCTCCCCCGCCCGTGGTGGCCGGCGGGCCTCGCCCTCGACGGGCAGGAGGGCGCGGGCGAGACCCAGACGCCCCTGCGCGGGGCGGCGGCGGACGCCCTGCGGATCGGCGACCGGGTGTGGATGCGCCACGCGAAGGCGGGGGAGCTGTGCGAGCGCTTCACCACGCTGCACCTCGTGTCCGGCGAGCGGATCGTCGACGCCGTCCCCACCTACCGCGGAGAGGGGCAGTGCGTCCTGTGAGCACCACCGCCGCCGGACGGCCCGATGCGGGCAGGGGCGGGGCCGCAGTGCCCCGCGACCGCTGGTTGGTGATCGCCGCCTACGGGCTGCTCGCCGCCGCCAACCAGATGCTGTGGCTCACCTTCACGCCGATCACCACCCCCGCCGCCCACCACCTCGGCGTGAGCGTGAGCGACATCGGCTGGCTGTCGGAGATCTTCCCCCTCCTCTACGTGGTGCTCGCGGTTCCCGCCGCCTCGCTGCTCGATCGCTGGTTCCGCCCGTCGCTCGCAGCCGGCGCGGCGCTGACCGCGGCCGGCGGACTGCTGCGCCTGGTCGAGCCCACGTTCGCCTGGGCGCTCGCCGGCCAGGTGCTGATCGCGCTCGGGCAGCCGCTCGTCCTCAACGCGGTCACCGGGCTGGCCAGCGGCTATCTGTCTGCGGCGCAGCGCCCCACGGGGATCGCGCTGGGGTCGGCCGGGATCTTCCTGGGCATGCTCGCGTCGCTCGCCATGGGCTCCGCGCTCGGCGGCGCCCACCTCCACGCGCTGCTCGTCATCCAGGGCGTCTACGGGGTGGCGTCGGCCGTGCTCCTGCTCGCCGTCCTCGCCCTCGGCGAGCACCCGCCGATCATCGGCGACGTGACCGGCCGCTCCGGGCGGCGCATCGTCTGGCAGGACCCGCTGATCCGTCGGCTGGCGGCGATCGCCTTCATCGGCTTCGGCTTCTTCGTCGCGCTCACCACCTGGCTCCAAGCCCTGCTGAAGCCGGCCCACATCTCCGCCTCCACGGCCGGATGGCTGCTCGTCGGGACGGTGCTGGCGGGTGTCGTCGGCTCCGCGGCCCTCCCGCCCGGGGTGATCCGCAAACGGGCCGAGTACTCCATGTTCCGCCTCGCCGCCGCCGTGACGGCGGCCGCCTGCGTCCTGTTCGCGGTGTGGAAGTCGGTGCCGGCGATCGCGGTGGGCGCCTGCCTCAGCGGCTTCCTCCTGCTCGCCTGCCTGCCGGTGATCCTCGAGGTCTGCGAGCGTCGCGCCGGTCCGGCGGGCACGAGCGCCACCGCGCTCGTGTGGCTCTCGGGCAACGCCGGCGGGATCGTGATCGCGATCGTCGTCCAGATCGTCGTCCACCATCCGCTCGTCGCCTTCCTGCTGATGGCGGCGGTCGCCGTCGGCGGTGTCGTGATCGTGCCCGGCGCCGCGCTGCGTGAGGCCCCGGACCCGTCGGCGTCCTCGCCTCCGCCGGCCGAGCTGCGGGTCTGAGCCTCGCCTCAGCGGCGGCGCCGGGGACGCCGGGGACGCCAGCGGCGCCGGCCGACGGCGGGAGCGGCGGCGATCTTGGTGAACACCTCGGTGACGATCGCGTCGATCTCCTTGCGCCCGAGGGCGCGGGACACCGAGACGCGGTGATGCCCGTCGCGCACGAAGTACGCCTCGCCGATCTTGAGCAGGTCGACGGGGGGCATCGGGTCTCCGCGGCGCATGGCCGCGTTGATCCGCTCCCACCGCTCGCGCAGCAGCGCCGAGCGGGGCCGGAACCGGCGGTCGAACTGACGCGCGCGGTCGACGGTGCCGACGATCGCCGCCAGCGGGACGACCCGCCGCCCGATCCGTCGCTCGGAGCGGTACCCGAGGGCGGCGATCACCTCCCCGTAGGGGACGACGAGCCCGAGCTCGGCCGGCTTCCGGCGCAGGCGGGCGGCGAGCCGGGCCAGCACCGCGTGCCGGCGGGCCCGCATGAAATCGTGCTCGGCGTCGACGCCGGGCATCCCCGTCGAGCGCCGCGCCGGCAACGGACCCTCTGACGTGTCTCGGGCCCGTCCGCGCTCTCAGCCGAGCAGGCTCTCCCCCGTCTCGGGATCGAACAGGTGCAGGTGCGAGGTGTCGAAGAACAGCTCCGCCTCCTCGCCCTGGCGCACGTCGCTGGACGCGTCGAGCCGCGCCACCACCTGCGATCCGCCCTGCGCGCTCGGGAGATCGGTGGCGCCCGCGTCGCCGGCGAGCTCGTCGAGCTCCTGCGCCGACACCCGCTCGGACTCGACGACGAAGTAGGCGTAGTACTCCGAGCCCATCGACTCGAGCACGTCGATCTTGGTGCGGAACGTGATTCCGTGCGGGCGATCGTGCGCCACCGCGGCATCTTCGAAGTCACCCGGGCGCAGACCGGCGATGACCCCCTTGCGGCCCCCGCCCTTGCCCGCGGACAGGCGCTGGCGCAGCGGTCCGTCGATCGGCGCGCGGCCGATCGGCAGCTTCAGGTCGTCACCGTCGATCTCGGCAGGGAGGAAGTTCATCGCCGGGGAGCCGATGAAGCCGGCCACGAACAGGTTCTTCGGCCGGCCGTAGAGATCGCCCGGCGCGCCCACCTGCTGGAGCACGCCGGCGCGCATCACGGCGATCCGGTCGCCGAGCGTCATCGCCTCGGTCTGGTCGTGGGTGACGTAGATCGTCGTCGTACCGAGGCGCTGCTGGATGCGGGAGATCTCCGTCCGCATCTGCACGCGGAGCTTCGCGTCGAGGTTCGAGAGCGGCTCGTCCATGAGGAACACGCTCGGATCCCGGACGATCGCCCGTCCCATCGCCACCCGCTGGCGCTGCCCGCCGGAGAGGTTCGCCGGCTTGCGGTCCAAGTGCGCGTCCAGGTCGAGGATCCGGGCCGCCTCGGTGACCTTGTGGTCGATGTCCTCCTGTGGCGCCTTGGCCAGCTTGAGCGCGAAGCCCATGTTCTCCCGCACCGTCATGTGCGGATACAGCGCGTAGTTCTGGAACACCATCGCGATGTCCCGGTCGCGCGGGGGGCGGTCGTTGACGACGGTGCCGCCGATCTTGAGCTCGCCCTCCGAGACGTCCTCCAGCCCGGCCACCATCCGCAGCGCCGTCGACTTCCCGCAGCCCGACGGGCCGACGAGGATCATCAGCTCGTGGTCGGGGACGTCGAGCGAGAGGTGCTTGACCGCCTCGTAGCCGTCGCCGTAGCGCTTGGTGACGTCGCGGAACTCGATTTCGGCCATGGTGTCGGTGACTCCTTCGTTTATCCCTTGACGGCGCCCGCGGTCAGCCCGGCGACGATCCGGCGCTGGAACAGTACGACGAGCAGCAGCACCGGCAGGGTCACCACGACCGCCGCGGCGGCGATGTCGCCGTAGGGGACGGTGAACTGCGAGGCGCCGGGGAACTGAGCGATGGCGGCCGGGACCGTCTCCGCCGCCGTCGTCGAGGTGAGCGAGATCGCGAACACGAAATCGTTCCAGCAGATGATGAACACGATGAGGAAGGTGGTGACGATGCCGGGCATCGCCAGCGGCGCGATCACCTTGCGGAAGGCCTGGAACGGCGTCGCCCCGTCGATCTGCGCCGCCTGCTCGAGCTCCCACGGGATCTCCCGGAAGAACGCCGAGAGGGTGTAGATCGACAGCGGCAGCGCGAAGGTCATGTAGGGGATGATCAGCCCCGGCCAGGTGTCGTAGAGGCCGATCTGGCGCCACAGGTTGTAGAGCGGGCCGACGAGCGAGATCTGCGGGAACAACGCCACCGCCAGCGACGCGGCGATGATCACCCGCTTGCCGGGGAAGTCGAGGCGGGCGATCGCGTAGGCGGCGGCGGAGGCGAGGATCACCGCGGCGAGGGTGGAGATGAGGGCGATCCCGATCGAGTTGCGCAGCGCCTTGGTGAAGATTCCCGCCTGGAAGATGTCCTTGTAGTTCGACAGCGTCCACTGGTGGGGGATGAAGCTGCCGTCGGTGATGGTGGCGGGCGTCTTCAGCGACAGGAAGATGATCCACAGCACCGGGACGAGCGAGCACACCGCGATGATCAGCAGCGCCGCTGACCACCCGACCCGTCGCTGGGCGCCGACGTTCATGCCGCCTCGCTCCCGGGCGCGGTGCCCGCGCCGAACAGGCGGATGAACAGGAACGCGATCAGCGCCACGAGCAGGAACAGCAGCACCGACACGGCCGAGCCGAGCCCCAGGTTCAGGCGGTCGAGCAGCGTCGAGTAGTTGATCATCGAGATCGACTCGGTGCCCTGCGCGCCCTGGTTGAAGATGTAGATGACGTCGAAGATGCGGAACTCGTCGAGCGTGCGGAACAGCAGCGCGACGAGGATCGCCGGCTTCATCAGCGGCAGCGTGATCCGGGTGAAGCGCTGCCACGTGCTCGCTCCGTCGACCTTGGCCGCCTCGAGCAGCTCGTCGGGCACGAGCGAGAGCCCGGCCAGCAGCAGCAGCGCCATGAACGGCGTGTTCTTCCAGACCTCGGTGATGATGATCGCGATGTACGAGCCGACCGTGCTGCTGAGCGGATCGCTCGTCAGCCCCAGCGCGTGGGGGATCCAGCCGCCGTTGCCGAGCGACCAGGCGAGGTTCCACGAGTACGCGGCGACGACGGCGATCACGCCGTAGGGCAGCAGCCCGATCGTCCGCAGCAGCCCCCGGGCGACCAGGGTGCGGTGCATCGCCAGCGCCAGGAGCATCCCGAGCACGAACTGGATCGACACCGCGATCACGGTGATGATCGTGGTGTGCAGGACGTCGGCCCACCACACCGAGGAGCGGAGCACGTAGCCGTAGTTGTCGAACCCGATGAACTTGTTGGCCGCCGGGAAGCGGAGGTCGGCTCGCTGCAGCGAGAGCACGATCGTGTCGATGACCGGATACGCCGTCACGGCGAGCATCACGATTGCCGCCGGGGCGACGAGCAGGAACGCGAACCGGCGCTCGGAGCGGACCCGCTCGCTCAGCCGGCGACGGCCGCGCGGCGCGGGGGCGGGGGCGGCCGGTGTGCTCACCGCGCTCACAGCAGCGACTCCGAGGACAGCGCGGCCTTCAGCTCACTGCGCAGCTTCGCCACGATCGTGGAGGGATCGATCCCTCCGGTCGGCGACAGCGCCTTCTGGATGGCGAGCGTGACGTCGGCGTAGGCCGCGGTCTGCGGGCGGATCCCGTAGTCCTTGAGCTGGCTCTCGATGAGCGCGTGGAAGGGGTATTGCTTGGCGAACGAGGGCAGGTTGTAGATCGCTCCGCGCACCGGCGCCAGGCCGCCCTTCTCGGCGTAGGTGATCTCGTACTTCTCCTGGGTGAGGCATCGGATCGCGTCGAAGTCCAGCGCCGGATACTTCGAGTACGCCGAGACGCCGAGGTCGTAGCCGCCGATCGCCACCCGCGGCGTGCGCCCGGGGACGACGCCGGGGAACGCCGCGTAGCCCATCTGCGGGAAGACCGTCTTCGCCACGTCCTTCTGCGCCGAGGGCCACACGTAGGGATAGTTGATCTCGAACGCCGCCTTACCGCCCTCGAAGGCGATCCGGCCCTGATCCTCCTGATCGACGTTGAGCGAGGGATCGGCGGCGGGCGAGGTGGCCAGCTCGTGCATGATCGACGCGGCCGCTTCGGCCGAGTGGTTGATCACGACCTTGTTGTTGCCGGTGACGATCTGCCCCCCGGCCGAGTTGACGAGCGAGTCGAACCACACCGTGAGACCCTCGTACTCGGCCCCCTGCTCCTCGATGTAGTGGGGCTTGCCCTTCTTGGCCAGCATCCGGGCGTCGGCGATCATCTGCTGCCAGGTCGTGGGCACCGGCCGGCCGATGTCCTTGAGCAGGTCCTTGCGGTACCACAGCAGCTCGGTGTTGGAGTTGATCGGCACCGCGACGAGCTTGCCGTCCCACGTCGCCGTCTGCACCGGCCCGGGCAGGTCGACCTGCTTGATCTGCTGGGCGAACGAGGCCGGGACCGGACGGATCCAGTGGGCCGTGGCGAACTCCGGCGGGCGGATGACGTCGAGGGCCATGATGTCGATCGAGGAGTCGTGGGCGGCGAGCCGGCGCACGAGCCCGACGCGTGCCTCGTCGGAGTTCGTCGGCAGCAGGTCCATCGTGATCGTGTACCGGCCGCCGGAGGCCTGGCCGCACGCCTTGGCGGCTGCGGCGAACGATCCCGACGGCTCCGAGAACACATACCAGCTGAGGTTGACGGGACCGTGGGTGCTGCCACCGCCACAGGCGGCGAGCCCGGCACAGCAGGCGACGAGCGCCACGCCGGCCACCACACACCGCATCGGTCTCACCCTTCCCACATCCGTCTCCTCTCCGGCAGCGGGTGTACCCATGCGGGCGACAGACGAATCCTCCGAGGACGAGAATGCACAGAATGCGGCTCAACATCGGTGGTGGCGTGTACGGAACGATCACCGTCGGAGCGCTGCTGGCGGCCGAGAGCAGCGGCCGGGAGACGTACGCGGAGACGATCGCCGCGATCGTGCTCGCGCTCGTCCTCTACTGGCTCGCCCACGCCTATGCGTCGCTCACCGGCGACCGGCTGCATCACGGACGGCGCCTCACCGCGCGCGGCCTCGGCTCGCAGCTCCTGCACGAGGTCACGGTCCTCGCCGGGGCCGTCCTGCCGCTGGTGGCGGTGATCCTCGCCGGGGTCGTCGGCGCGAGCCTCTCCACCGCGCTCAACGCGGGCGTGGTCGTCGCCGCGATCACCGTGGTCGCCTTGGAGGCGGCCGCCGCCGCCCGGGCGGAGCTCTCGGGCCGCGAGCTCGTCGGCCAGGCGTTCGTCGGCGCCGTGCTCGGCTGCCTGGTGCTCGCGTTGAGGATCGTCCTGCACTGAGGGTGACCGAGTCGTGACCGCGCACCGAGCGCGCCGCCGCGCCTCGGCGCCGACCGCGCCGCCGCGCGCCCCAACCGCGTAGGCTCGCGCTGACGATTCGACCCGAGGAGCGAGATCGATGACATCTGCCCAACCGAGCCCGGCCTCGACGGCCTCGACGACCCCTGCGGCCGCCCCGCCCTCCCCGCCCTCCACGACCCCCGCGGGGACCGGCTCGCGCACGATCGCCGACTTGTTGGCCCGGGCCGCGGAGCGGTACGGCGAGCGCCCGGCCGTCCGCCACAAGCGCGACGGCGAGTGGCACGACGTGAGCTTCGACGAGGTGCGGGAGATCGTCTCGGAGATCGCCCGCGGCCTGATCGACCTCGGGCTGGCCCCTGGCGAGCGGGTGTGCATCCTCGCCGCCACGCGTCCGGACTGGACCTACGCCGACTTCGCCATCGCCTCCGCTGGGCTCGTCGTCGTCCCCATCTACCCGACGAACTCCCCGGAGGAGTGCGCGTGGGTGGCCGGGAACTCCGACGCGCGCGCGATCTTCTGCGAGAACGCCGAGCAGCTCGCGAAGATCCTCGCGGTCCGCGACGAGCTTCCGGAGCTCCGCCACCTGATCACCTTCGAGCCGGCCGAGGGTGCGATCTCGCTCGCCGAGCTCCGCGCCCGGGGACGCGAGCGCGACGAGCGCGAGCTGACCGAGCGCGCCGAGGCCGTCGACCCCGAGGACCCCTTCACCTTCATCTACACCTCCGGCACCACCGGCCCCCCGAAGGGCTGCGTCCTCACCCACGGCAACTACCGCACCATCGTCAACATGACCGAGCGCGTGACCTCGCTCACCGGCGAGGAGGGCGACGTCACCTACCTGTTCCTGCCCCTCGCCCACGCCTTCGCGCTGCTCGTCCAGCTGCTGTCCTTCGACCTCGGCGGCGCGATCGCCTACTTCGGCGGGGACACGCGGCAGATCATCCCCGAGCTCGCCGAGGTGAAGCCCACCTACCTCCCGTCGGTGCCGCGGATCTTCGAGAAGATCTACACGCTCGTCACCGCGAACGCCCCGGCCGAGTGGCTCTCGCACGCGGTCGAGGTGGGCTCCCGGGTGCGCGATCTGGAGCTCCGCGGCGAGCCGGTGCCGGAGGAGCTGCGTGAGGAGTTCGCCCAGGTCGACGAGGCCCTGTTCTCCAAGGTCCGGGCGGCCTTCGGCGGACGGGTCCGCCAGGCCACCAGCGGCGCCGCCCCGATCGCTGCGGAGATCCTCGAGTTCTTCTGGGCCTGCGGCGTCCCGGTGCTCGAGGGCTACGGGATGACCGAGACCTCCACCGCCGCCACCCACTCCTCGCCCGAGGAACACCGCTGGGGCACCGTCGGCAAGGCGATCCCCGGGGTGGAGATCCGGATCGCCGAGGACGGCGAGGTCCTCCTGCGCGGGCCGAACATCTTCCGGGGCTACTACAAGAACGCCGACGCGTCGTTCGGCAGCATCGAGGACGGGTGGCTCCACACGGGCGACCTCGGCTCGCTCGACGAGGACGGCTACCTGACGATCACCGGCCGCAAGAAGGACATCATCATCACCGCCGGCGGCAAGAACCTCACCCCGGCGAACCTGGAGAACGACATGCGCCAGTCGCGGTGGATCTCGCAGGCGATGATGCACGGCGACCGGCGCCCCTACCCGGTGATGCTGATCACGCTCGACGAGGAGGAGATCGTCCCCTGGGCCCGTGAGCAGGGCATCGAGGACACCTCGATCGGGGCGCTCGCGCGGGACCCCAAGGTGATCGAGCTCGTCGGGGGCCAGCTCGAAGCGGCCAACCGCCGCTACGCCCAGGTCGAGCAGGTGAAGCGGTTCTTCATCCTCGAGCACGACCTCTCGCAGGAGACCGGCGAGCTGACTCCGACGCTGAAGGTGAAGCGGAACATCGTCAACGAGAAGTACGCCGAACGCTTCGACGCGCTGTACGCGGGCGACTGAACGGGGGCTCGGCCCGGTCACGCCACGTCCCGGTGCAGGAGCGCCACCGCCGCCCCGAGATCCTCGAGCGTCCGCCGCACGCACGCGTCGAGCACCGGCGTGACGGCCTTGACCGGCCCCTCGCCCGCCGCGCTCACCGCATCGCGCACCGTCTCGATCAGCATCGCCAGGAGCTCCTCGGCGCCCACGTCGGCGTCCGCGCCGGTCTCCGCCATTGAGTCGACCAGGTTGTCGAGCACCTCGGCGAGGAGTGACCCCGCCCGGATCATCGCCGTGACGAACTCACCGACGTAGTCGCTGGTCGGCTCAGCGGGCGCCGTGGCGTGTGAGGGCATGTCATTAAGAGGCGCGAGCGCATGATTTTCTCCCCCCCTCGCCGCTCGGCCTGCGGGGTTGCACGCGCCCCGGCCGTCCCATAGGTTGGCGCCATGACACAGATCAATCAGAGGACATCACTCCCCCTGGGCCGGATCGCCATCGGGGCCGCGACCTTCGCGGCGCCCGAGCTGATCGGCTCGCTGTTCGGCTTCCAGCCCGGCGCCGACGGCGCCGCGGCCTTCATGGCGCGCTTGTTCGGGATCCGCGACGTGGCGCTCGGGATCGGCACCCTGCTCTCCAGCGGTGAGGCGCAGGACCTCTGGTGGAGGCTCGGGATCCTGTGTGACGCGGGCGATGCCGCCACGGGCTGGCTGGCCATCCGTGACGGTGCGCCGAAGCGCGGACCGGTGATGACGATGGCCGTCGCGCTCGGCGCGGTCGGCGCCGGGCTCAGCGCAGCGCGCAGCCCCGCCTGACCGCCCGCCGGTGGTTCCTCGGAGGAGGGACCACCAGGGATTGCCGCGGTCCGCGCCGCGGTATGTGGTGTTCCTGACCTTCAGGAGATGGCCCGTGCGCGCGTGACAACCACCCTGCTGAGCCTCCTGGCCGCCGTCGGCGGCCTGGGCGGCTTGGCGCTCGCCCTCCGCGCGGCCCCCGCCGCCGCGGCGCCCCAGATCTTCCACACCATCCTGCAGGATGACGAGGGGGCGCTGTTCTCCCCCTCGCGTCTGCCCCGATTCATTCACATGCTGCGGTGGCTCGGCGTCGACGAGCTGCGGGTCTCGGCGGAGTGGAAGCTCGAGGCGCCGGATCCCAACGCCGCCCATGCGCCGGCCGGCTTCGACCTGGCCGACCCGCGCTCCTACGACGCCTCGGTCGGGATGCGCGCCCTCGACCGGGCCGTTCGCTCGGCCTCGGCCGCGGGCATCGGCGTGATCATCGATCCCGCCTTCTCGGCTCCCCGCTGGGCGACGCGCAATCCACTGCCTCGCAGCCTCGCCGGGGATCCCCTCTACAACGATGACATCTCCGTCCCGGAGCTGGCGGCGTGGGAGGAGATGCTCGCGCGCCGCTACTCGGGGAGCTACACCCCGGTCGGCGCATCCCGGCCGCTGCCGCGCGTGGGCACCTTCACGCTGTGGAACGAGCCGAACCAGTCGGGCTTCCTGGCTCCACAGTGGCAGGACGGACAGCCCGTCAGCGCGGACTGGTACCGAGCCCTGCTGCGCACGGCGTTTCCCCTGATCGAGCGCGCCTCCCCCGGCGCGCGGATCCTGATCGGCAACACGAGCCCCACCGGGGCCGCGCCACAGGTCGGCAACGCCGGCGTCCCACCGCTCATCTTCCTGCGCCGTCTCGCCTGTGTCGATGCCGAGCTGCGCCCGATCGACACCGGCGCCTGCGCCCATTTCACCGAGCTGCCCGCAGGAGGCTACGCCCAGCACACCTACGAGTACGACGCACCGCCGTGGTTGCCCTCGCCACTCCCGGGCGATGCGGAGATCGGTGACCTGAGCCGCCTGCAGACGCTGCTCGACGCGCTCGTGAGGATGCACCGCATCGCCCCGGCGGCAGACACGATCTGGATCACCGAACAGGGCTACGAGTCCAACGCACAGCTTCCCGAGCAGCCATGGACGGAGGCCCAGCAGGCCCAGCTGAACGCCGACGCCGAGTACGAGGCGTGGCGCGACGGTCACGTCGCCGCGTTCGCCCAGTTCCTGCTCCGCGACACGCTCACCGAGCAGACCCTCGACCTGCGCCGGCGCACGCGTGACCCCGGGGCGATGCTGCCCGGGACGTGGACCACGGGCCTGGAGCGCGAGGACGGCACGCCGAAGCCCGCGCTGGCCATGTTCCGCGCCCCCGTCGTGGCTCGATTCCTGGGGCGGGATCCCGCCGACGACTGGTTGCCGAGCAGTCCGGCCGGCGAGCCGGCGGAGCTGATCGAGGTGTGGGGGCGCGCCCGCCCGATGCACTCGCGCACGCTGGTGATCGTGCAGGCGTCCGATGACGGCCTCGGCGACTGGCGAGGAGTCGGTCAGGAGGTCACCGACGTCAACGGGATCTTCGACATCCACGTCGCGGTCGCCGCTGACGCCGCGGTCGCCGTGCGCTTCCGCTGGCTCGACTCCCGCGGTCACTGGCACGACTCGCCGGAGACGGCGGTGGTGGACATGAAGGCGTGATCGGGGTGGACGCCGAAGCGCACGTGGAACTCGCCCATACCGCACAGCTCGAAGACACGGCGCTGGCGGAGATCCGCGAGCTCCTCGGCGCCGCCTTCAACAACTTCAACGAGGAGGGCTGGGAGCATGCGCTCGGCGGAATGCACGTCCTCCTGCGCGAGGACGGCCGGCTCCTCGCCCACGGCGCCGTCGTCATGCGCCGGCTGCTCCACGACGGGCGGACGCTGCGCACCGGCTACGTCGAGGCCGTCGCCGTCCGCGCCGCGCACCGAAGGCAGGGTCTGGGCGGCCGGGTGATGGAGGTGATCGAGCAGGTGATCCGCGGCGCCTATGACCTCGGCGCGCTCAGCGCCAGTGCAGCGGGGGCGCCACTGTACGCGGCGCGCGGATGGCGCCGCTGGCGCGGTCGCACGTGGGCGCTCTCGCCCGACGGGATCGTCCGCACGGCCGATGACGACGACAGCGTCCACGTGTTCGACACCTCGGTCCCGCTCGACCTCGGCGGCGAGCTCACGTGCGACTGGCGTGACGGCGAGCTGTGGTGAGGCCGCGCCTCGCTCGAAGCGCCGATAGCGGGCTGAGTGTCTGGTCGGGGAACGGGCGTGTGACGCTGATCTCACGCTGCTTTCTTAGCGTTTGCGGCAGCCGTTAGTCGTTGCTCCCCTGATGAAAGGAAGCACGTGCCCCGTCTGGTCCTTCCCCGCCTGAAGGTTGCTCTCGCCGCCGCCGGCGCAGTTCTTGTCTTCAACCTCGGGTGCGTCGCCGGTGGTGCCCTCGCGGCGAGCTGGAACGGCGTCCATTCGATGCCGCCAGGCACCGATTACGTCTACACGAGCACCGAGACGACCGGAGAGGTCGTGACCAGCCCGACGGGAGCAGTGTTCCTCTACTACCTCGACGGCCAGGTTCCGACCGTGTCGCAGTTCAACAGCGACGGGACCCTCGGGACGCCGGTTGCTGTGTCCGGGGCGAGCCAGGCCACGGGGCTCGGCCAGGTCAGTTTCCTGGCAAATGGTGACGCGGTGTTTGCCTGGAACACCAGCTTCGGCACCGGCCTGGCCTACCGCTTCGCCGACGGGAGCTGGGGCACGGCTGCGCTTGAGATCCAGACGACGGGTTGGGATGTGCGGCCAGGGGAGCTACTGAGCGTCGGCGCGTCGGGCGGCAGTGTCGAGGCCAGCAGCTACAGCATCAGCTCCGCCGGGGCCTTCACGCTGGCCTCGAGCACACCGATCTTCACGGGGGTCGCCAACGGACCCGTCACGGTCGCGATGGATCCGAACGACTCGGCGGCGACGGTCGTTTTGGCGGCACAGTCCAGCGATGACATCGAGGAGATCAGTCGCGACACGACGGGAGCCTGGAGCAGTACCGCGCAGACGCTGGCTCAGAACATCACCCCATATCTGTACGGGGCAACCTCACCGAACGGCCGAGCGCTGGTCGCCTGGACGGCGACCGACGGCGGCGCCGAGACGATCAGCTGGTCGGTCCGTAACGCCGGGGGCGAGTTCGGAAGCGTCGGTTCGGCGACCTATGGGACGCCGGGTGGTTACGCCGCGAACTCGGTGCCAATCGAGCTCGCTGCCGGTCCGGACGGCACGCTCGCTCTCGCCTTCACCTCAGAGGTGTGTGCGAGCGTGGGCGACTCGACCGGCTCGAGTGTGCAGTACGTGGTGATCGGCCCCGACCAGAACACGGGCACAGCCGGCGGTGTGCCTGGCAGTGACTGGTCGCTCGGGCAGAACGGCGGCCAGACCAGCGTGCTGTTGTCGCTCGGCGCAGGTGACGGTGAGGCGATCATCGGCTTTGAGACGAACAACAGTCCCCAGAACGTGTCCTGCGGGCAATCCAACTCGGGCGAGTCGACCTACACCAACTCCACAGAGGTGTCGATCCTCGGCGGCTCGAGCAGTCCGGGGACCGAGACGCTCGACAGCTTCACGCAGGCCGACCCACCCTACTTCGGGGGAGTGAACGCGGCCGGGCTCGACATCGACGGCAACGCCGCCGTGCTTGGTGGTTTCACCGAAGCGTCACCGGCCTACGACACCCTGGGGACTCCGGGAAGCGCCAGCGACGGGGGTGGCGGTGGGGGCTCGGGCGGATCAGGTGGGTCCGGCGGTAGCGGCGGCTCGGGCGGCAGCGGCTCGGGCGGCAGCGGCTCGTCGGGCGGTGGCGCAGGGTCCGACGGCTCGGGCAGCACCAAGCATCAGCAGACGCATCCGCCCGCGTCGGGACCGATCCATGTCTCCGGCACCGTCTCCTCAAACGGCTATCAGACGCTCAAATTGCAGAACCCGAACGCATACCAGGCCCATTACCTGGCTGAGTTTTACGCGGCATCGCCCGGCTTGGTTTCGGCCCTTGCTCCGCACACGAAGCACACGACGACGGGGAAGCTGGTGGCCCGCGCCAGGAAGACCGTGGGGGCCCACAAGAAGTTCAAGCTGGAGCTCAAGCTCTCCCGCGCGGCACTCCGAAAGCTGCACAAGAAGCATGTGCTCGTGGTCCGGTTGAAGCTGACCGTAACCGCCCGGGGACACACCTCAACGGTCGTCACCCGCTCCCTCAAGCTGAGGTTGTGACGCAGCCGCGCTCAACGTCCTTCGTGCGAAGCGATCGTGAGCCCTCGCCCCGCCGGATCGCTGGGCCACGCTGTCAACTAGGCACCGCCACGGTGACCACCGCACTCTCCGCGCGGCCCGCCGCATTGGACGCCACGACCGCGTAGGAGAAACTGCTCAATCCGGAGGACGGGACTTTGAACGTGACCGTGCCGCTCGAGGGGTCGATCGTCATTCCGCTCGGCGCAGCGGGGGTCGCCGCCGGCGAGTAGACGATCCCGCCGGTGCCAGTCGTCGTCGTCGTCGCGGTATACGTCGGTCCGGCGGCGACGCTGCCGGCGCTATGCACGGTCACCGCGCTCGGCGCCGTGTCGGACGTCCCCGTCACGCTCGTCGAGCCCGAGGTCGAGCCGGCGTAGTTGTCGTCGCCGGTGTAGGTCGCGACGATCGGGTTGCCGCCGACCAGCAGCCCCGTGGTCTGGAGTTCCGCGAACGGCTTGCCGTTCCTGATCGCCGGAGCGGCGGCCCCGAGCCAGACGTTGCCATCCGTGAACGTCACTTCGCCGGTCGGGGGGCTCGCGCCGAGCACCGACGGCGTGATGCGCGCGATCAGCGTCACGGCGTCGCCGAACGCCGGAGATCCCGGCGACGCGCTCACTGTCGTCGTGGTCGTGGGTTGGCTCACCGTCTGGTTGCCGACCGCGCCGTACTGCGAGGACGAGCTCCGCCCCGAGGACCGACTTGCCGTAGCCCGCCCCTACCTCCACGACGACGATCGACTCGTGCGCGCATTGGTCGGTCAATCGCCGTCGCGCGACGTGGTGAGGAGGGAACGGTGGCAGCGTCACCGCTCGCCTATTTCTCCGAGATCGACCCCCCCTCGCCGTAACGCGGATCATGACCGTTCCGTCGGCTGACGGCGGACGCTCGAGCCATCGTCACCGCGCCGCGTCCTGTGGCTGTGTCTATCCGCCGCAGCGGTACACCGCCGCGCCCCGCAGGGCGCCGATGATCGCCTCCGGGCGTAGCGCCCGCAGCGGCAGCACCGGCACGTTGATCTCGTCCCCGTGAACGCTCGGGAGGCCGGCGCGCAGCCCCGCCCGGCGGAGCTCGCGGGCGCCCGGCGCGATCCTCAGCCGTGAGAGCTGCGGAGCACCCCGCACGAGGACGGAGACCGAGGCGTCATGGGGCGCGAGCTGCTCGATCGCGACGATCCCACTCACGCAGCTCGCCGGGCCGGGGGCCGCGGCGGAGACGGCGGGAGCGAGGTTCGCCGGCAGCAGGGCGAACAGCGGTCGCTCGGCGGCGGCGATGGCCCGCTGGGCCGCCACCGCGACCGTGCGCCGCCGGTCCCTGCCGATGGCGACGCCTCCCCGGAAGGGCACGGCGAAGACCTCGCCGGACGCCCGCCGGCGGTAGGCACCCCGGCGCCACCGCCAGCCGTGTCGGAGCAGGCGGCGCCCGATCGCCCGTGGCCCCGCGGCCACCCGCAGCAGGAGCTCATGGCCGGAGCCGGCCTGGAAGCGCAGCGCGGCGGTGACCCCCCCGAAGTCGATCCCCGTGACGAGCGCCGGCGCGTCCACATCGAGCCGCGCGACGGCGGCCAGCAGCCGCGCGGCCGCCGGCTGCTCAGTGATCCCGGGCGCAAACGGGTTCGCCGTCGCGGCCAGCTCGAGCACCGACCGAGCGGCCTGGAGGTCGACGATCGTCACGGCGCTCGTGCCCGAAGGGACATGCCGGAGCAGCACGCGGACCGGACCCGAGGGCAGCCGGGCGCCGACTCGGCGGATCGCGGGCGCCGGGCCGGCCGCCACCGGCGGCACGGTCCTCGCCCGCCCCCGAGCCGGGGCCGCCCGGTGCGCGGGCCGGCCCCCTCCCCCGCAGCCGGCGAGGAGCAGCAGGCCCCCGAGGATCAGCCCGAGACATGCCGCCCGCGCGCCGATCACGGCGCTGAACCTACCAGCGCGGCCCGGTGTCACGTCAGGCTCAGGACGTGGTCGCGGCGCGGCTGCCCGCTCATCCGAGGGCCTCGACGAGGTGGAGGAGCCGGTGTGCCTGCTCGGACCCCTGCTCCAGCCCCGCGGCCATGGTCAGCGCTCGCAGGCGCAGCCAGACCAGGACGCGGTCGACCTCCAGCCCGGCGGCGCCGGCGTAGACGGACGCCAGCTCTCGCACCCGCTCACGGGCCGCGGCGCGGCCACCGGGCAGGCAGTTCAGGGGCGGTCCGTAGAGGAAGGCGAACACCTCGGCGTGCGGGTCTCCGACATGGGGCTTGGGATCGATGATCGCCCAGACGTCTCCTGAGCGCAGCGCGTTGAGGCAGTGCAGGTCGGTGTGGAGCAGGCGGTCCCGCGGGCTCGGCTCGAGCAGCTGCTCCAGCTCATCGGCTTCCCGCGTGCCGGCGAGCGCGTGGCGCCAGCTGGCGGCCTCAGCGCCCTCGCCCAGCCGGCAGAACGCCGTCGGATCGACCCTCTGGTGGACCTGGGGGCAGAGGCCGCCGAGGATCGCGACGACCCGCTCGGGGTCCGGCTCGGCCTCCTCCAGGCTGGTGCCCGGCCGCAGCCGCTCCATCAGCAACGTCAGCTCGTCGTCGCGGGTGCCGATCACGAGCGGGGCGACCCCCGCCTGCGCCCAGATCGCAAGTGCGCGCGCTTCGGCGGCGAAGACGTCGCTCTCGCGGGCCACCCGCGGGCTCACCTTGAGCACCACTTCCCCCCACGAGCAGCGCGCGGAGGCGACGAGCGCCACCTCGCCCCCCGCGAGCCGCACGACGTCGGTGAGGCCCCATGCGTCGAGCGCGGCGGCGAACCGCGACCGGACGTCGACGGCGACTGCCTCGGCCTCGTTTGGCCACCAGTGTCGCCAGTTGTCCAGGACGTTCTCCGGGATGAGCGGGGAGATCGGCACCGCGGCCAGGGATACCAGAGGCCCTGCCGCCGTGCCGCCGCGGGCCGCCGCGTGCCGCGCCGGGGCGATCGGCGGGTCGGCCGCCGGGGTGGTCGCCGGGGTGGTCGCCGGCGTGGCCGCCGGGGTGGCCGCCAGGGCGATCATCGGGGTGGCGCCGAGCCGGCATATGTGACAAAGCCGGCACAAAGTCCCGCATCCGTCCGGGGGCCGGGGCCATACTCGCTGGACCGTGCTCCACGTCCACCGTTCAGAGCGCGCCGACGGTCTCGCTCGGGCGCTCGGAGAGCTCCTCGCCACGCCGCTCGACGACCCCTTCGCCGCCGAGGTCGTGTCGGTTCCCGCCCGCGGGATGGAGCGCTGGCTCACCCAGCGCCTCTCGGGCCACCTCGGCACGAGCCCGGACCGCGACGACGGGATCTGCGCCAACATCGCCTTTCCCTCCCCCTACGAGCTGATCGCCGACGCCGTCGCGCTCGCCGCCGGCGTCCCGCCGGACGCGGATCCGTGGCGGCCCGAGCGCGCGGTGTGGCCGCTGCTGGAGGTCGTCGAGGACTCGCTCGGCGAGCCGTGGGCGGCGGGTCTGGCCAGCCACCTCGGCCACGGCATGGACGCGTCGGAGCGCTACCGGGAGAACCGGCGGCTGGGGACGGTCCGGCACCTCGCCGAGCTGCTCTACCGCTACGCCCTGCACCGGCCCGAGCTCGTCGCGGCCTGGACGCGCGGCGAGACGAGCGGTGGCGGGGCCGGCGCCTCCTCCGCCGAGTGGCAGGCCGAGCTGTGGCGCCGGCTGCGCGCCCGCATCGGCCTGGCGGATCCGGCCGAGCGCCTGGCGGCGGCGTGCGGGCGCCTGCGCGAGCAGCCGGACCTCGTCGATCTCCCGCCTCGCCTGTCGGTGTTCGGTCTCACACGGCTTCCCGCCAGCTACCTGCGCGTCCTGCGCGCCCTCGCCGACGGACGCGACCTCCACCTGTTCCTGCTCCACCCCTCGCCCGCCCTGTGGACGTCGGTCCGGGCGGCGCTCGGCGGCGCGCCACCGAGCCGGTCCCGCGCCGAGGACCCGACTGCCGAGCTCCCGCGTCATCCCCTGCTGCGCTCCTGGGGGCGAGACGTCAGGGAGCTCCAACTCGTGCTCGACGATCCGGCGTCGGTCGCGGACCATCATCTCGCCGCCCCCGTCGGCGAGGGGGACTCGCTGCTCTCGCGCATCCAGGCCGACGTCCGGGCCGATCGTCCGCCGCAGGGCGCGCCGCTGCCCGGACGTGCCGAGGAGCGCCCCCTCCTCGCCCCCGGAGACCGCAGCGTCGCGATCCACTCCTGCCACGGACGGGCGCGCCAGGTCGAGGTCCTCCGGGAGTCGATCCTCCACGCGCTCGCGCGCGACGAGACGCTCGAGCCACGTGACGTGATCGTGATGTGCCCGGACATCGAGACCTACGCTCCGCTGATCCAGGCCAGCTTCGGCGCCGCACCGGCAGACGACGAAGGGCGGCTCGGGCCGAGTGCGACCGACACCACGAAGAGCCTCAACCTGCGCGTCCGGCTCGCCGACCGGTCCCTGCGTCAGACCAACCCGATCCTCGGCGTCGTGGCGGCGCTGCTGGAGCTCGCGGGCGGGCGCGTGACCGCCTCGCAGGTGCTTGACCTGGCGGACCGCGAGCCGGTCCGGCGGCGCTTCCGGCTCGACGACGACGACCTCGGCCGGATCCAGGATTGGATCTCCGACGCGGGCGTCCGCTGGGGCCTCGACGCCGACCACCGCGCCCCGTTCAAGCTCCAGGCCGTCGACAGCGGCACGTGGGCGGCGGGGCTCGATCGGCTGCTCGTCGGGGTCAGCATGACCGAGGACGAGCAGCGCCTCTACGGCGGCGTCCTCCCGCTCGACGACGTCGACAGCGGCGCGATCGATCTCGCCGGACGGCTCACCGAGATGATGGCCCGGCTGCGCGCCGCCCTCGACGCGCTGTCCACCCCGCAGCCGATCGCGGGCTGGGCGCAGGCCATCGGCGCCGCCGCGGACGCGCTCGCGCGGCCGGCGCCCCGCGACGCCTGGCAGCGAGCGCAGCTCGGTCGGATCCTCGAGGAGCTCGTCGCCGAGGGCACGGGCGCCGACGTCGTGCTGCGCCTGCCCGAGGTGAGAGCGCTGCTCGCCGAGCGCCTCCAGGGCCGACCCACGCGAGCCAACTTCCGCACCGGTCACCTCACGATCTGCACGCTGGTTCCGATGCGCTCGGTCCCCCATCGGGTCGTGTGCCTGCTCGGTCTGGACGACGGCGCCTTCCCGCGCAAGCCGCCGCGCGACGGCGACGACGTGATGCTCGAGCGTCCCCAGATCGGCGAGCGCGACCCGCGCAGCGAGGATCGTCAGCTGCTGCTCGACGCGTTGATGGCCGCCGGGGAGCAGCTGATCATCACCTACAGCGGCCACGACGAGCGCACGAACACGCCCTTGCCCCCGGCGGTGCCGGTCGGGGAGCTGCTCGACGTCGCCGACGCCACCGTCCGGGTCGCCGGCGACGAGCACCCGCCCGCCCGGGCGCAGATCGTCACCGAGCATCCGCTGCAGCCGTTCGATCCGCGCAACTTCACGCCGGGCTTGCTGCAGGCGCCCGGGCCGTGGAGCTTCGACCCCGTCGCGTTGCGCGGCGCCGAGTCGATCGTCTCGCCCCGTCACACACCGCAGCCCTTCCTCGCCGGGCCGCTGGCCCGCACCGGCGAGCGGGCCTACGAGCTCGAGGAGCTGGTCCGGTTCGTCGGGCACCCGGTGCGCGCGTTCCTGCGCAACCGGCTGTCGATCAGCCTGTTCGAACGCTCCGACGCGATCGAGGACGAGCTCCGCGCCGAGCTCGACGGGCTCGAGAGATGGGCGGTCGGCCAGGAGCTCCTCGATGCGCTGGTGGCCGGCGTCGATGGCCGGACCGCCTGCCTGGCGGCGATCCGGCGCGGCACGCTGCCGCCCGGCGATCTCGGCCGGCCGCTGCTCGTCGAGATCTTCGACACCGCCCGCGCCATCGCGACGGCCGCCGAGGCGCTCATCAGCGCTCCGCGGGGGGCGGTCGACCTCCACGTCGAGCTGCCCGAGGGGCGCACCCTCACCGGCACGGTGCCCGGCGTGGCCGGGGAGACCCTGCTGGCGAGCACGTACTCCCGGCTGGCCGCCAGGCACCGGATCGTCACCTGGGTTCGCCTGCTCGCCCTCACCGTCGCCGACCCGTCCACGCCCTACGCCGCGGCCACCGTCGGCCGGGGGACCGACGGGATCGCCATCTCGAGGATCCGGCCGCTCGCCGAGGAGGCTGAGCAGCGACGCGTGCTCGCCACCGAGCAGCTGCTCGCCGTGCTCGACCTGTTCGACCGGGGGATGCGCGAGCCGCTGCCGATCTTCTGCAAGAGCTCCGCCGCGTACGCCGGCGCGGTGGCCGGCGGGGGTGACGGCCCCACGGCCGCGCTGCGCGAGTGGGAGACCCGCTGGGGCTTCGATCGCGAGGACCGCGAGCCCGAGCATCAGCTCGTGTTCGGCGGCGTGCGCTCGCTGCCGGAGCTCCTGGAGCTGGACCCGGCCGACGACGAGCACGGTCCGGGCTGGGACCCCAGCGAGACGAGTCGCTTCGGGCGGCTCGCCTGCCGGCTGTGGGACGGCCTGTTGGAGCACGAGGAGCTGACGTGACCGACACCTTCGCGTCGCTCGCCTTCCGTCTCGACGGGCCGCTGCCGACCGGGATCTCCGTGCTCGAGGCGAGCGCCGGCACGGGCAAGACGTACACGATCGCGGCGCTCGCCGCGCGACACGTCGCCGAGGGCACGCCGCTGGAGCGCGTCCTGCTCGTCACCTTCACCCGCGCGGCGACCGGAGAGCTCCGGGCCCGGGTCCGCGAGCGCCTGCTCAGCGTGCGGAGTGGGCTCGAGCACGTCCTCGCCGGCACGCGTCCGCCGGAGGACGATCCCGTCGTCGAGCTCTACGCCGGCGACCCGCCGGAGCTCCTCCGGCTGCGCTGCGAGCGGCTGCACCGCGCGCTCAGCGACTTCGACGCCGCCACCATCGCCACCACGCACGGGTTCTGCCAGGAGGTCCTCGTCGGGCTCGGCATCGCGGCCGACCTCGAGCCCGACATCGTCTTCGTGGAGGACGTCGACGAGCTCACCCGCGAGGTCATCGGCGACCTCTATGTCCGCGCCTTCCATCGCGCCGAGGCGGTCATTCCCTTCGGGCAGGCGGAGACGATCGCGCGGGCGGCGATCGACAACCCGGCGGCGGCGATCGTGGGGGCTCCGCTGCCGCTCGCGCAGCGACGCGTGGCGCTGGCCGAGGCCGCCCGCCGAGAGCTCGACCGCCGCAAGCGAGCCGCGGCGGTGATGACCTACGACGACCTGCTCACACGGCTGCGCGACGCGCTGGCCGGCCCCGGGGGGGCCACCACGGCGGATCGGCTGCGCAGTCGCTACGACGTCGTCCTCGTCGACGAGTTCCAGGACACCGATCTCGTCCAATGGCAGATCATGTGCGAGGCGTTCGGCCGGCCACCGGGGGCGCTCGTGCTCATCGCCGACCCCAAGCAGGCGATCTACGCGTTCCGCGGCGCCGACGTCTACTCCTACCTGCGGGCGGCCGGCTCGGCCCGCGAGCGCGCCACCCTGTCGACCAACTGGCGCAGCGACCAGGCTCTTATCGACGCCTACGACGCCCTGTTCGCCGGGGTCAAGCTCGGCCATCGCGGCATCGAGTACCGTCGCGTCGAGGCCGCCGCCGCCAACCGGGCTCCCCGGCTGCACGGCGCCCCGGTGGCCGCGCCTCTGCGCATCCGCGTCGTCAGGCGCACATCGGTCAAGCAGACGGCCAAGGGGTTCGCCGAGAAGCCGGCCACCCGCGCGCACATCGCCCGTGACGTCGCCGCGGAGGTCGTGTCGCTGCTGTCCTCGCCGGCGACGATCGAGCGGCGTGACCGCGAGGGCGGACGGCTCGGCGAGCCGCGCGCCATCGCGCCCGGGGACATCGCCGTGCTGGTGCGCACGAACCGCACCGCCGAGCAGATCCGCGGCGAACTGGAGCACGCCGGAGTCCCGGCGGTGACCGGCGGCGCCGGCAGCGTGTTCGAGACGCCGCCGGCGCGCGAATGGCTGCGGCTGCTCGAGGCGATCGAGCAGCCGGCGTCGACCGCCCGAGCGCACTCCGTGGCGCTGACGTGCTTCTTCGGCTGGAGCGCGGAGGACGTCGCCACCGCGAGCGAGCGCCAGTGGGAGGACCTCTATCAGCGGCTCCACGACTGGGCGCGCGTGATGCGCACGGGGGGTGTGGCCACCCTGTCCGAGCTCATCACCGCCGCCGAGGAGCTGCCCCAGCGCGTGCTCGCCGATCCCGACGGCGAACGTCGCCTGACCGACCTGCGCCACGTCGCTCAGCTGCTCCACGCCGAGGCCACGAGCGCGCATCTCGGCGTCGCCGCCCTGGCCGCCTGGCTGCGCCGGCGGATCGCCGAAGCGCGCGAGGAGACAGCCGACGAGCAGCGCAGCCGGCGCCTCGAGTCCGACGCGGCGGCGGTGCAGGTCCTCACCGTCCACCGGAGCAAGGGCCTGGAGTTCCCGATCGTGCTCCTCCCCTACCTCTGGGAGCCGGGCCACATCCCCGATGAGAAGCTGCCCGTGCTGTTCCACGACCCCGACCACGACGACGACCAGACGATCGACGTCGGGCTCGAGGGTGCCGAGTACCACCAGCACCAGAGCCAGTTCGAGCTCGAGCAGCGCGGGGAGGATCTGCGGCTCGCCTACGTCGCCCTCACGCGGGCTCGCCACCAGGCGATCGTGTGGTGGGCGGGGTCGTGGGACGCGCGCCACGGGGCCCTCACCCGGCTGCTGTTCGCCCGCGCCGAGGACGGCACGGTCGCCGCCCGTGGCACCTTCACCCCGAGCGACGACGTCGCCTGGGAGCGCTTCGCCGCCCTCCGGGAGCAGGCACCCGGCTGCGTCTCGGTCGAGGAGTCGACGCTCGGGATGCCCCCCTCGTGGAGCGCGCCGCTGCCGGCGATCGACACGCTCGCGACGGCCCGCTTCGATCGCGGGCTCGATCTCCGCTGGCGGCGCACCTCCTACAGCGACATCAGCGCCGGCGCGCACGAGCCGGGAGTGGGCAGCGAGGCGGAGGAGCCGATCCTCATCGACGAGCCCCAGGAGGAGTCGCCGCCGGCACCGGAGGCGCCGCTGCCACCCGATCCCGGGCTCGCCGCGGCGCCTCCGCTCGCCGGGATGCCGTTCGGCGCCGAGGTGGGGACGTTCGTGCACGCGGTGCTGGAGGCGAGCGACTTCGCCGCCCCGGATCTCGACGCCGAGCTCACCCGTCAGATCGCCCTGGGGATGGCCGCCCGGGGCCTCGATGTCGGCGATCCCGACGCGGTACGCGACGGGCTGCGCGCGATGCTCGAGACGCCGCTCGGTCCGCTCGCGGGCGGGGAGCGTCTGCGCGACGTCGCGCGATCGGACCGGCTCGACGAGCTCGGCTTCGAGCTCCCGCTCGGAGGCGGTGACGATCCCCACGGTTGGGTGACGCTCGACGAGGTCGCCGACGTGCTGCGCGAGCGGCTGCCCGCCGGCGACCCCCTGCGTGACTACGCCGCCCGGCTCGGCGACCCGGCGCTCCGCCGGCGCGTGCGCGGATACCTCACCGGCAGCCTCGATCTCGTCATCCGCCGGCGCACGGACACGGGCCCCCGCTTCCTCGTCTGCGACTACAAGACGAACTGGCTCGCGCCGCCCGGCGAGCCGCTCACCGTCTGGGACCACCGACCTGCCGCCCTGGCGGAGGAGATGCTGCGCCATCACTACGGGCTGCAGGCGCTGCTCTACCTCGTCGCCCTGCACCGCTACCTGCGCTGGCGCCTGCCGGGCTACGACCCCGCCCGCCACATCGGCGGGGTGCTGTACCTGTTCCTCCGCGGGATGGTCGGAGCGCAGACGCCGGTGATCGACGGCTCGCCCTGCGGGGTCTTCGCGTGGGCGCCGCCGGCGGCGCTCGTCACCGCCCTCAGCGACGTCCTCGATGCCGGAGCGCAGCGATGAGCGCCACGACCCCCTCGCCGCCGCCCGCCGCCGCGGAGACCGATCGCTTCGACAGCCGCCACGCGCTCGCCGCCGGGGGCCTGTTGGCGCAGTTCAACCTCGGCGGCGTGCTCGCCGCCGCCGACGTCCACGTGGCCGGGCGGCTGCTGTATCTGGCCGAGGTGGAGGACGAGGCCGTCGCCCTCGCCGTCGCGCTCGCCGTCCGGGCGCCACGGATCGGGCACGTCCACGTCGACCTGGCGACGATCGCGCAGACGGCCGCCGTCGACGGAGACGAGCCGATCGACCTCACCGCGCTGCCCTGGCCGGAGGCGACGGAGTGGCCGCAGCGGCTGGCGGCCTGCCCAACGCTCGTCACCACCGGCGAGGAGGTCTCCGGCGAGCCGCGGCCGCTGCGGCTGCTCGGCTCCCGGCTGTATCTCGACCGCTACTGGGCGCTGGAGCGCCAGCTCGCGGGAGATCTCGTGGCGAAGGCCGAGCATCCGCCCGCGGCCGTCGACCCGGACGTGCTGGCGGGCGGAATCGGGAGGCTGTTCGCGGATCAGCTCGACTCGCGCCAGTGCCAGGCGGCGGCCTGCGCCGTCCTCTCGCGCCTCGCGGTCGTCGCCGGCGGACCCGGAACGGGCAAGACGACGACGGTGGCGCGGATCGTCGCGCTGCTCGACGCGCAGGCCGCGGCGGCCGGGCACCGTCCCCCGCTCGTCGCCCTGTGCGCGCCGACCGGGAAGGCAGCGGCTCGCCTGGAGGAGGCCGTGCACGCCGAGGCCCAGACGCTCGCGGTCGAGCCCGCCGAGCGCGAGCGCCTGCTCGGCCTGCGGGCGCAGACGATCCACCGCCTGCTCGGCTGGCGACCGGGCAGCCACAGCCGCTTTCGTCATGACCGCGAGCAGCGCCTGGCCCATGACGTGGTGGTCGTCGACGAGACCTCGATGGTGTCGCTGTCGCTGATGGCGAGACTGCTGGAGGCGATCCGCCCCGACGCGCGGCTCGTCCTCGTCGGCGATCCCGGCCAGCTCGCCTCGATCGAGGCCGGCGCGGTGCTCGGCGACATCGTCGGCCCGGCAACCGAGAGCCTCCGCCTGAGCCCGTCCCGCCTGGCGGAGCTCACCGAGCTCACGGGACGGCTCGTCGCCGCCGAGCAACCGCCCCCCGGCGCCGCGATCGCCGACGGGATCGTCGTCCTCGACCGCGTCCACCGCTATGGCGACGGGATCGGCCGGCTGGCCACGGCGATCCGGCACGGCGACGGTGACGCCGTGCTGGAGCTGCTCGCCGATCCGCCGCCCGAGGTGAGCTGGATCGACGTCGACATCGCCGATCCCGATGCGCGGGAGGCACTCGCCCCGGTGCGGGCGGCGGCCGTCGAGAGCGCGACGGCGCTCGTGAACGCCGCCGCTGCGGGGGCGACGCGTGAGGCGCTGGGCGCGCTCGGCGCGTTTCGGATCCTCTGCGCCCACCGGCGCGGACCGCAGGGGGTCGCCACCTGGACCTCGCGGATCGAGGGGTGGCTCGCGGATGCGCTGCCCGGGTTCTCCGCCGCCGAGGCCTTCTACGTCGGCCGGCCGCTGCTGGTCACCGAGAACGACTACGAGCTGCGGCTGTTCAACGGCGACAGCGGCGTTGTCGTGCGCGACGGCGACGAGCACGTGAGCGCGGTGTTCGAGCGCCGCGGCGCGCTCGTCAGCTACAGCCCGGCCCGCCTCGGCTCCGTGCAGACGGTCTTCGCGATGACGATCCACAAGAGCCAGGGCTCCCAGTTCGACACCGCGGCGGTCCTGCTGCCCGCGGTGAGCTCGCCGATCCTTACCCGTGAGCTGCTCTACACGGCGGTGACCCGGGCCCGGCAGCGCGTCATCCTCGCGGGCACCCGGGAGACGGTTCTGCGGGCGGTGGAGCGACCCGTCGCCCGGGCCTCGGGGTTGCGCGGGCGGCTGTGGGGCGAGGATGCGTGAGGCTCCGGCGCGGCCGATCGTGATCCGGCGCGGCACGAGCGCCGACGCGGCCGCCGCGGCGAACCTCTACCTCCGCGCCCGCCGCGCGGCCGTCCCGCGGGTGCCGCCCCTCGTCCACGACGACGACGACGTCGCCCGGTGGATGGCCGAGCGCGTGCTCGGCGCCTGCGAGCTGTGGCTCGCCGAGGCCGAGACCGGGGCCGAACCGGGGGCCGCGGCCGGACCGGGGGCCGGGGCCGGGCCGGGGGCCGGGGCAGGGGCCGAGCCGGGGGCCGGGCCGGGGGCCGAGACCGGGCCGGGGGCCGAGACCGGGGAACCGCTCGGGCTGATGGTCCTCGACGGCGACTGGCTCGACCAGCTCTACGTCGAGCCGCGGATGACCGGCCGGGGCATCGGCTCGCGGCTCCTCGAGCGCGCCCTCCGCGAGCGTCCGCGCGGCCTGCGCCTGTGGACCTTCGTGTCCAACCCGGGGGCCCGGCGCTTCTACGCGCGGCACGGGTTCACCGAGGTCAACCGCACCGACGGCGCCACCAACGAGGAGGGCGCCCCGGACATCCTCTACGCGTGGACCCCCCCGGCGCGCTGAGCGGCGTCGACGGGGCGCGCCCATGTCCGGCTGGCGAACCGCGGCGTCATCCCGACCTGTTCGTAGAGTACGCGGGTGCCCGGGTCGTCGGAGGTGACATTGAGTTGCGCCACCTGAAGGCCGGCGGCGGCAAAGCCGGCGAACGCGCCGAGCAGCAGCCCGCGGGCCAGGCCCCGGCGGCGCCACTCCGGCGCCACTCCGAGCAGGCTGATGTGACCGATGCCGCCCTCGTCCCAGCGCCGGGCGAGCAGGAAGGCGGCCATCCGCCCGTCCCGCTCCGCCACCGCCGAGAGCCGGGGATCGGCGTCGGGAGCGTGCAGGTGGGTGGCGCAGAAGTGCTCGAACGGGTCCGGCTCGTAGTCGGAGGCGTCCCTGAAGCACCGGTCATCGAGGGCGTGAAGGGGGACGGCGTCCCCCTCCGGCTCGACCGGGCGAGCGTGAAAGCCACGCGGCAGCGCGGGAACCGGCGGCAGGTCGTGGAGCTCCCGGGCCATCCGCGTGACCTCACGCGGAGCCTCGTACCCCGCCGCCCCCAGCAGCGCCTCGGCGGACGTGTTGGTCACCGCCACCCGCTGACGGTGAACGCTCTGCCCGGCAGCCCGCTCGCGCTCCTCGATCCACTCCAGCAGGCGCCGGCCATGACCACGGCCCTCGGCGCTCGGCGCGACGCGGGCGCCGGATCCCGACGAGGCCGCCCAGGCGTAGCCGACGAGTTCGCCGGCCTCCGTCTCCAGCACGCACGTCTCGGTGAGCTCGTCCCCGGCGCCGCGGACGACCGGCGGGGGCGAGCGCCACGGGGGCAGCGGCGCGTCCTCGTCACGCGCGGCGCAGGCGGTGAGGATCGCCTGCACCGCGGGGACGTCCGCGGCGATCGGCGCGCGCAGCCGCATGGCGGTCAGTCTGCCGGACCATGGGGGCCGCGACGACCCCGCGCGGGTAAGCTGCCGCTGATGGCCGCGCTGATCGATTCCACCGCGGAGGGCTACGCCGAGGATCACACCACGCCGCTCCAGGGCGCCCACGCCGCGGCGGCGGCGTGGACCCGGGAGAGCACGCCCTCGCCCGGGATGATGAGCGGCCTCGCCGAGGCGCGTCTGCTCGAGGCGCTGATCGTCCTCGGGGGTGCCCGGCGGGTGCTGGAGATCGGCACCTTCACCGCGGTCGGCACGATTGCCATGGCCGCCGCGCTCTCCGATGGGGGCCGGGTGATCACCCTGGAGCGGGATCCCGACACGGCGGCGGCGGCTCGCCGTCACATCGATGCCAGCGGCCACGCCGAGCGCATCGAGCTGATCGTCGGCGATGCCCTCCAGACGATCCCCCAGGTCGACGAGCCGCTCGATCTCGTCTACATCGACGCGTGGAAGGCCGACTATCCCGCCTACCTCGACGCCGTGCTGCCGAAGCTCGCCCCGCGCGGGATGATCGTGGCCGACAACCTGTTCCGCGACGGACGCGCGCTCGACCCGTCGGCCACCGACGAGGGCACCACCGGCATCCGCGAGTTCGCCCGCCGGGTCCAGCAGGACACCCGCCTGCACAACGTCCTGCTGACGATCGGCGACGGCGTCATGCTCGCCTGGCACGCGCCGGAGGGGGCATCGTGACGAGCCGGGTCATCAGCCACGCCGCCGGGCTCACCTGGGTCGAGACCTCCGCCATGGGACGAGCCGCCCACGCCCTCGCCGTCGACGGCCGGGTGTGGCTCGTCGACCCCTTCGACGACGCCGAGGCGCTCGCCGAGGTCGCGAAGCTCGGGGAACCGGCCGGCGTCTTCCAGCTGCTCGACCGCCACAACCGGGAGTGCGCGCCGCTCGCCGACACGCTCGGCGTCCCGCTGCTGCGGCTCCCGACGACGCCGAACGGGACGCCGTTCGAGCCGGTCCGGGTCGTCTCTCGCCGGTGGTGGCAAGAGGTGGCGCTGTGGTGGGAGGAGCGCCAGACGCTCGTCGTGGCCGAGGCGGTGGGCACGGCGCCCGCGTTCGCGCTCGGACGCCGGCTGGGCGTGCATCCGCTGCTCCGCCTCACCCCGCCGCGCGGCGCGCTCGGCGGACACCGACCCGTGCTCGTGCTCGTCGGGCACGGTCCGCCGCTCGAGGCAGGCGGTGCGGCTGCCCTCACCGAGGCCCTCGGCGGCGCCCGCGGGGACATCCCGAAGCTCGTCCTCAAGCTCCCCTCGCTGATCCGGGAGGGCTGAGCCGGTGCCCGATCTCACCTATCCCGCCGCGTCGGGCGAGCTGCGTGGCTATCTCTCCCTCCCCCACGACGCCGGCGACGAGCCCCGCCCCGGCGTCGTCGTGATCATGGACGCGCTGGGCCTGAGCGACGACATCCGTGAGCAGGCCGATCGGCTCGCCGCGGCCGGCTACGTCGCCTTCGCCCCCGACCTGTACTCCGGACGAGGCCTGCGCTGCGTCGTGGCCACGCTCCAGGCCTCCCGCTCAGGGAGCGGCCAGGCCTACGAGGACATCGACGCCGCGCAACGCTGGCTGGCCGCGCGCGATGACTGCAGCGGCCGGATCGGGATCATCGGCTTCTGCATGGGCGGCGGCTTCGCCCTCCTGTGCGCCCCACGCGACGGCTACGGCGCCGCCTCGGTCAACTACGGCGAGGTGCCGAAGGACGCCGCGGAGCTGCTCGCCGGCGCCTGCCCGATCGTGGCCAGCTATGGCCGTCGCGACCGGACCCTGCGCGGCCGGGCACAGCGCCTCGAAGGTGCGCTCGACACCCTCGGCGTCCCCCACGACGTCAAGGAGTACCCCGACGCCGGGCACAGCTTCATGAACCGGATCAACCTCGGGCCGGTGCTGGGACAGGTGCAGGCCCTCGCCGGCTTCGACTACCACCACCCCTCGGCCGAGGACTCCTGGCAGCGGATCCTCCGCTTCTTCGACGCCCACCTGCGCGCACCGGCCGACGCGGCGGGCCCGGCCACCGGCACCTGAGCCGATCACGAGCCCGAGGAGCGGCGGCAGCTCCTGTAAACGCTCGACGCTCTCGGAATGACGTTCCTTGGCGCTCTAGGTCTCCATGGAGGGGTTTCTCGCCATCGTTCGCCTGGCGAAGCGGCACGCGCGACGGCCTGGGCCGTGACGACCCGGGGGCCGTAGGCGGGCCCCGCACGCACGACGAGCCGGGCCCGCGAGGGCCCGGCTCGTGTACCGGTCAGGGTGTGTCCGGCTGCGCTTAGTGCGAGCCGTTGGCGCGGCCGACGAGATCCTCGGCGCCGGTCTTCAGGTCAGTCAACTGGTGCTCGAAGTCACGCCGCGCGCCGCGGACGTCACGCTCGGCCTTGCGCCGGCTGCGGCGCAGGGCGGTCTCGCCACGACGCTCGAGGCGGTTGAGCGAGGTTCGACGCTTCGCGGTGTTGGCGTACGTGCGCACGGTGCTCACCACGGTGTCGCGAGCGGTGAGGGCCGCTCCGACCTGGATGTTCACGATCCGCTCCGCCTGACGGGCGACCGCCTCGGCGCTGGCGCCGGCGGCCTCCAGCGAGCGGGTCACGACATTGGTCGCCTGCGACGCGGTCGAGCCGGCGCGACGAGCCGTGCTGCGGGTTCCGCGAGCCGTGCTGCGGGCGGTGCCGCGGGCCTGGCTCGTGGTGCGCGAAGCGGAACGCTTCGTGGACGTCGCGCTCTTCGAGGCGGCGTTGCGCTTACGGGTGGCGGCGGCCTTCTTGCCGGCGGCCTGACGTTGGGTGCGAGTCTGCTCAGCCATGGGGATGTACCAACTCCTCCGGGTTTCGGTCTGGTCTCAAAGGGTTCTCTAACTACATACCGCGTTGGCAGACAACACAAACATACGTTCGTGTGACGATCGTCACATGAGCGATCTGCGGTCGGCCGGGGCCGCCGTCGGGGGTAGACGCTCAGCGCAGGGCGGCGCGAGCCGTGCAGGAGCCGTGCGAGCGCCGTCCGGGCGTGACCGTGACGGTGATGGTGCGGGCGCCGCGGCAGGCAGCGAGCTGGAGCACGCCGGCGCGGCGGCGTGACACGATCGCCGCCCCGACGGCGCGGACGGCGTAGCCGTGGGGGTAGACGAGCGCGGGTGTGGCCACGTCGGTGATCGCCCCGCGGGCGAACGAACCGCGCCCGCTCGCCCGTGCCGTCGTGAACGTCAAGGTGAACGTCCGGCTCGTGCGGCTGAAGCTCCAGCCCGTCGGCGTGCCGGCGATCACCTGGGGATAGGGCTCGACGAGCGCGTCGAGCGTGCTCGTGACGAGGTTCGTCCCGCGGGGCGGCTTGGACGGATCGAGGACGATCGCCTGGGTCACGCCGGGGCCCTGGGTCGTCGGGTCGTGGCAGCCGCAGTACGCCCACTCCTCCCACGGCACCATGTTCTCATCGGCCCGGCCCACCATGTCGTCGAGATACGCCGTGCTCTGGGTGGCCCCGAACTCCGTCATCAGCAGCGCGTCGTGGGTCATGGCGACGTGGCTGAGCGCATCGGAGAACACGAGCCCGTCGGTGACCTGGCACGCCAGCGGATCGGGATCGGTGAGGTTCTCCGGCTCGGTCAGGCAGTAGTCGTGGAAGGCGAACCCGGCGCGCGGGTCGCCGAGCGGCCCGAGCGTCGTGTTGGCGCCGTCGTTGAAGATCACGTTCGGCTCGTAGAACACGAGCGTCCGTTTGTCGACCGCACGGATCGCGGCGTCGACGCGCTTGTACAGCGTGAGCAGCTGGGCGTCGAACAGCGGGCAGCCGAGCGGCTGGGCGCACGTCTCCCACGCCGTCCCGGGGAACGGCTCGTTGAGCAGCTCGTAGCCGAGCACGGACCGGTCGCCGCGGAACGCCTGCGCGACGTCCTCCCAGGCGGTCGCGAACCGCTGCTGCAGGCCGACCCCACCAGGGCCCGGAGCGTCGTCGAAGAACTCATCGAGCGCGTGCTCGAGCGCCGGGTTGGCGAGATAGTTGTTCGAGAAGCCGAGCTTCGGGTTCGGCAGCCCCCCGTCCTCGATCGCCCAGTCGGGAAACCCCTCGCCCTGGAACAGCTCGTTGAGCATGTCCTGGTGGACGTCGAGCAACGAGACGATCCCGTAGCGGGCGAGCAGCTTCACCGTCGCGGCGATGTGGGTGAGATAGGTGGCGGAGAACACCCCAGGCTCCGGCTCGAGCGCCTTCCAGATCACCCCGACGCGGACCGAGTTGAAGCCGATCGAGCGCAGGAAGGCGGCGTCGTCGGCCCCGAACCCGGTGACGGAGGGGTAGTACGGCGGGATCTTGTAGACCATGTTGATGCCGTGGGTGACGAACACGCGGCCGTGGGCATCGATGATCCACCGCCCGGCGTGAGCGAGCGGGAGCGCCGGCCCGGTGGCCCGCCGTGGCACCCGCGTCCGCCGTGCGCTCGCGGAGGCGCTCAGCGCGAGCGCGGCGCCGAGGACGAGCAGCAGCAGCACGATGATCCGTCGCCTCGTCACGGCCGCGAGCCTACCGCCGCCATGGAAGCGCGGAGCTACTCGAGCGCCTCGGCCGCCTGGAGCCAGGCCGTCTCCAGCCCCTCGCGCTCGGCGAGCAGGCTCTGCAGCTCGGCCTGCAGCGCGGCCAGGCGCTCGTGCTCGGTGGCGTGGGCGGCCATCGCGCTCGTCAGCTCGGCCTCACGCGCGGCGCTCCGTTCGAGCGCGCGCTCGAGCCGTCGCGTCTCGGCGCGGGCGGCCCGTCCCTCGGCGCCGCGCCGCGGAGCCGGGCCACCGCCCGGCGAGACCGGCGACAGCGTCGAGACCGTCCCGTCCGTCGACCCCGCGCCGTCCGGCGACGCGGCCCGGAGCGCGAGGTACTGCTCGACGCCCCCCGGGAGATGCTGGAGGTGCCCGTCACCGAGCAGCCCGAACACGTTGTCGGTGACGCGCTCCACGAAGTAGCGGTCGTGGGAGGCCACTACGAGCGTGCCCGGCCAGCCGTCGAGCAGATCCTCCAGCGCGGTGAGCGTGTCGATGTCCAGGTCGTTCGTCGGCTCGTCGAGCAGCAGCACGTTGGGGCCGGCCATCAGCAGCCGCATCAGGGCGAGGCGCCGGCGCTCGCCGCCGGAGAGCTCGCTCACCGGGGTGCGGGCCCGATCTCCGCGGAAGCCGAAGCGGTCGCACAGCAGGCCGGCGGTGATCTCGCGTCCGTCGGCGAGCGTCGCACGGCGGCGCACCGACTCGAGCGACTCGAGCACCCGCTCGTCACCCGGCAGCTCGACGGTGTCCTGGCTGAGGTGCGCCAGGCGCACGGTCTGTCCGCGCTCCACGACGCCGGAGTCGGGGACGAGCTCGCCGGTGAGGACCCGCAGAACCGTCGTCTTGCCGGCGCCGTTGGCGCCCATCAGCGCCACGCGGTCGCCGGGACCGAGCCGCCAGGTGATGCGATCGAGGACACGCCGGGCGCCGAAGCTCACCGACACCTCGACGGCGTCGAGCACCTTGTCGCCGAGGCGGGTCCCGGCGAAGCGCAGCAGCTCGGCGCGGTCGCGGGCCGGGGGCTCGTCGGCGATGATCGCGTTGGCCGCCTCGATCCGGAACCTCGGCTTCGTCGTCCGCGCCGGTGGCCCGCGGCGCAGCCACGCGAGCTCCTTGCGCAGCAGGCCCTGGCGGCGTTCCTCGCGCACGGACTCGAGGCGCTCCCGCTCCGCGCGGGCGAGCACGTACGCCGCGTAGCCCCCCTCGTGGACGTGGATCGCGTGGTCATCCACCTCCCACGTCGCCGTGCAGACGGCGTCGAGGAACCAGCGGTCGTGGGTGACCACCATCAGCGCCCCGGCGCGGTTACGGAGGTGGCCCGCGAGCCAGCTGATCGCCTCGATGTCGAGATGGTTCGTCGGCTCGTCGAGGAGCAGCAGCTCCGGCGCCTCGAGCAGTAGCCGGGCCAGGGCGATGCGCCGGCGCTCGCCCCCGGAGAGCCCCTTCAGCGGCGTGTCCGCTCCCCGCGGGAAGCGCCCCAACGAGACACCCCCGAGCAGCCCGTCGAGCACGGCTCGCCGTCCCGCCTCCCGTGACCACGCGGCGAGCGCAGCCTCGTCGGCGAGCGCCTCGCCGGCCGTCCCCCTCACCGGCAGCTCGTCGCCCTGGCCGAGCCGTCCCACGTGGAGGCCGCGGCGGCGGGTGACGCTCCCGGCGTCCGGCGTCTCGGTGCCGTCGATCAGCGCGAGCAGCGTCGACTTGCCCTCGCCGTTTCGCCCCATGACCCCGATCCGGTCACCGACGGCGACCCCGCCGCTCACGTCGGCCAGCACCGACTGGGCCGCGAAGCCCTTCGCCGCGCCGCTGAGGTTGACGAGGTTGGCCGGCACGCCTACGCGGCGGCGACGGCGGTCGAGAGGATCCCCTCGACGATCTGCGGCCACAGCGGCCGCGGTAGGTCGTGGGCCATCCCCTCCAGCATGAGCAACCGGGCACCGGGGATCGCCTTGGCGGTCGCCCTCCCGCCGGAGGGGACGATCAGCGGGTCATCGCTGCCGTGGATGACCGTCGCGGGCACCTCCACCGAGCCGAGCGCGGCGGTGCGATCGGGGGCGACGTTGATCGACCCGAGCTGACGCGCGGTCCCGGCCGGGTGGTAGCCGCGGTCGTATGCCCGAGCGGCGAGCTCGCCCAGCCATTGTGGGTCGGCGGGGTAGCGCTTGGAGCCGATCGCCCGCAGCGTCGCGACGGTGTCGGCGATGTACCCCGCGCGGTCACGACGGGCGCGGCGGAGCAGGCGCAGCAGCATCGCGGGACGGGGCTGGCCGACGCGGCGGCTGCCGGTGCTCGACATGATCGAGACGAGCGAGGCCACCTTCTCCGGGTGGTTGATCGCCATCAGCTGGACGATCATCCCGCCCATCGAGGCTCCGACGACGTGGGCGCGCTCGATTCCGAGCGCGTCGAGGAGCGCCGCGGCGTCATCCGCGAGCACGCTGAGCGGGTAGGCCGCGCCGCGCGGGTCACGCAGCACCAGCTGGCGAAGCGTCGGCGGACGCAGCTCGCGCATGATCGTCGAGCGGCCACAGTCGCGGTTGTCGAAGCGGATCACCCGGTGCCCGGCGTCGGCGAGCTCCCGGCAGAGGTCGTCCTCCCAGAAGATCATCTGGGAGCCCAGCCCCATCACCAGCAGCAGCGGGGGCCCGTCATCCGGCCCGAACGTCTCGTAGCACAGCGTCACCTCGCCGGCCGAGGCGAACCGCTCGCCGGAGGAGTCGCTCATCCCCGCAGCCGGTCGTCGACGGTGGCCACCGTCGTCGCGTAGACGATGTGGGTCCCGAAGCTGGTGAGCAGCACCCCGGAGGACCAGCGCCACGGCGGCGGCGTGTGGCCCAGCAGCGGGAACATGCTGAGCGTCGCGCTCATCAACGTCGCCCCGAAGGCGAGGCCCGCCCAGGGCTCTCCCACGTGCCGGCGCAGCACCCCGTGCCAGATCCCGAACGCCGACCCGTAGCTCCACCGCAGCGCCAGCCCGAGCTCGCGGTCCTCGTCGGCGCTCACCGCGCCGAGGTGCATGATCGAGGCGACGATCTCGCCCGGGACGAGGCCGTCGTCGTAGTCGAGCGGGCCGGACACGTGGGGCCGGAGGCGGTGCTCGAGCGCGTAGGCGGCGCTCAGCGCGGCGGTTCCCGCCGTGCCGGCGAGGACGCTGCGCGCGGGCCACGGCAGCCACCGGAGTGCGCCTGTCGCTCTCACCGCTCGCACGGTACCAGCGTGACTTGGCCGCCATCTACGCTGTGGGATGGTGGACCGCGCGACAGGCCCGACGAGACACGTAGCCAACCGCCCACGCCGTCCCGGCGCGCGCCGCCTCGTCCTCGCCACCATCCTCGCCATCGCGGGCGTGCTCGCGGCGCCCGCCCTGGCCGATCGCCCGGCGCCCCTCCCCGGGACGCTCGCGGTCGGGGGGCCTGTCGGCCGACCGGTCGCCTCGGGGTTCCTCGGACTCTCGATCGAGTACTCGTCGACGATCCCCTATGCCGGGAGCGATCCGGAGGCGATCGATCCGGTGTTCCTCCAGCTGGTGCGCAACCTCACCCCGGGCCAGCGGCCCGTGCTGCGCTTCGGGGGCGACAGCACCGACTGGAGCTGGTGGCCGGTGCCCGGAGTGAAGAAGCCGCCCGGGGTGAAGATCACCCTCGGCCCCAGCCTGACCAGGATGCTCCACTCTCTGGCCGCCGATCTCCACGCCCGGATCATCCCCGGCATCGACCTGGAGGCCGACAGCCGCGCGGTGGCCGGGACCGAGGCCTCGAAGCTGCTCGCGGGCATCGGCCGCGCCTACGTGGAGGGGTTCGAGCTCGGCAACGAGCCGGAGGTCTACGGCGCCCTCGGCTGGTACGCGCGCAACGGCAAGCCGGTGCCCGGTCGCCCGTCGAGCTACGACCCCGCCGCCTATCTGAACGACTTCGGGCGGATCGCCCAAGCGCTTCCACGCGGCGTGCCGGTGGTCGGTCCCGCCACCGGAGCGCCTCGCTACCAGGCGGCGGTGCCCCAGTTCCTCGTCCGCGAGCGCGACGTCGGGATGGTGACGCTGCATCGCTACCCGCTCGCCCGCTGCCACCCCGGGAGCGCCGCCCAGGTGCCGTCGATTTCACATCTGCTGGCGCCGAGCTCCTCCGACGGCCTCGCCGCGAGCGTGGCGGCGACGGCGGCGCTGGCCCACGCACACCACATCCCGCTGCGGATCGACGAGCTCAACAGCGTCTCCTGTGGGGGTCAGCTCGGCGTCAGCAACACGATGGCCGCCGCTCTGTGGAGCCTCGACACGCTGTTCGCGTTCGCCCGGGCCGGCGTCGACGGCGTCAACATCCATACCTTCCACCACGCCTGGTACGGGCCCTTCGACGTGGCCGCCTCCGCCGGGACGTGGCATGGCACGGTGACGCCGATGTACTACGGCATGCTGATGTTCGCCGAGGCCGCGCCACCGGGATCACGGCTGCTCGCCGTCGGGCGTCCCGCCGTCGCCAGCGAGCGGGTGTGGGCGACGCGGGACACCCATGGCGTGGAGCGCGTCGTGTTCATCAACGAGGCCGCCCACGCCTCCGGGTGGATCGCCGTCCCCTCGCCCCACCACGCCGCCGCGGGCATGCTCTCGCGCCTGAGCGCGCCGTCGCTCACCGCCACCGGCGGGTTGACGCTGGGCGCTCAGCAGATCCCCGCCGGCACGACCACCGGGCGCCTCACCGGCACTCCGAGCACCCCGGCGCTCGCCGCCGATGACGGCCGCTTCCTCGTCTCGCTGCCGCCGGCGAGCGCGACCCTGCTCACGATCCCGGCCCGCTGAGCGCGCCAGAGCTACTTCTGCTTCGGCGGGAGCGCGCGGGCGTAGTCGGCCCCGATCGCCACCCAGCGCCGGAGCGCCTCGTCGCCCTCTGCGGCCTGCGGAGCGATGTGCAGCCAGCCGTCCATCTCCCGGCCGCGCATGGAGAACCGCTCCACGTGGGCTTCGGCGACGAGCGTCTCGGTCTGCTCCGGTGGCACCCGGAGCAGCAGACCTCCCTGCCCGCTCGCGGCCACCGCCATATTGCCGTTGACGAGGAAGGCGAGGCCCCCGAACATCTTCTTCTCGGTCGCCGCGGCGTCGAGGCCGCCGAGCGCCGCCCGGATGCGCCAGGCCAGCTCCTCGTCGTATGCCATGGGCCTACGCCTCGCCCGTGAACTCGGCGATCACGGCCTCCCAGTTCTCCAGCGCCGCCTCGACAACGCCGAGCCCGGCGGACGGGATCCAGTGGAGGACCCGGCTGAAGCCGGCCTCGGCGCAGCGCTCGAGCACGTCGGCGCGGGCGGGGACGCCCATCGCCTGGATGTCGATCGGCCGCTCGGCCCGGAAGCGCAGCTCGTCGACCCGCTCGAATATGCCCTCCCTTGCGTAATTGGGGATCCACGCGTCCCCGAACGCGAGCACCCGGTCGAGCACCGTCGGCCCGTTGCCGCCGACCAGCACCGGCGGATGGGGACGCTGGGCGGGCTTCGGCCAGGACCAGATCCGCTCGAAGGACACGAACTCGCCGCTGTAGCTCGCCTCCACCTCGGTCCAGATCGCCTTCATCGCGTCGACGCGCTCGGCGAACAGGCGCATCCGGGTGCGCGGGTCGGTGCCGTGGTTGCGCATCTCCTCGCGGTTCCAGCCCGCGCCGACGCCGAACTCGAACCGCCCGCCGGACATGTGGTCAAGCGAGGCGACCTCCTTGGCGGTGACGATCGGATCACGCTCGGTGACCAGGCAGATGCCCGTGCCGAATCGCAGCGTCGTCGTCGCCTCGGCGGCCGCGGCCAGCGCGACGAACAGGTCGTAGCAGTGGGCGTACTTGCGCGGCAGCTCACCGCCGCCCGGATACGGGCTCTCCCGGCTCGCGGGAATGTGCGTGTGCTCGGCGAACAGCAGCGATTCGAAGCCGTGCTCCTCGACCAGCCGTGCCAGGCTGCCGGGACGGACGGCGTCGTGGGTGGGGAAGTAGCCGATTCCGAAGTCCATGACCCTCGTTATACCCCCGCGGCTACAACACGACCGAGGCGATGATCGCCTTGACCACCTGCCCGGCGCTGGCGCGCAGCTCGTGGGGGTCCCGGCCCTGCTGGATCGAGACGACGAGCAGCTCCCTGAGGCCGCCGACGACGATGATCGCCACGTCGAGCGGCAGCGGGCGGGCCATCACCCCCGGTTGGGCCTGGCGGGCCTGCTCGACGAGACCGACGAGCGCCGCGGCGAATCCCTCGATCACCAGGCGCTGCTGCTCGGCCCCGTGCCGGCCGAGCCCCGGCAGCTCGCGCACGAAGCTCTGCTGGAGCGCCGGTCGCTCGGTGACCGACTCGACGTAGGCGTCGAGGCCGGCATCCACCTGCTCCTCCCAGGGCGCGTCGGCGCGGGCGGCGCCGGCGATTCGCTCCAACGTGCGGGAGGTCGTCTGCGCGAACAGGGCCAGAAAGCACGCGTCGCGGTCTTCGAAGTGCTCGTAGAACGTCCGCCGCGACATGCGGGCGATCCGCACGACGTCGGCGACGGTGGTGTCCCGGTAGCCCTTCTCGGTGATCGAGGCGGCCAGCGCGTCGATGAGCCGCTGGCGCGCGGTGGCCGCGGGCGGCGCCGCGGCGCTCCCCTCGTGGCTCCCCACGTGAGCGACCACTAGCTCGCGAGCACCCGCGTGACCGTCACCTCGCCGCCGCGCGAGGGGATCATCGTGACGTTGCGCTGCCGCGGCTTCTCGGGCTCGGGCTTCGGCGCCTCGAGGTCGATGCGCTCGGAGATCGCGCGCATCACCACCCGCTGCTCGGCCATCGCCAGGGTGGCCCCGAGGCAGCGCCGGATGCCGCCGCCGAACGGGATCCACGTGTAAGTGCCCGGCTTGAGCACCGCGTCGCGTCCATCCCGAGTGCCCAGGAACCGCTCGGGGCGGAACTGATCGGGCTCCGGATACACGTCCGGGCGATGCTGGAGGGCGAGGATGCTCAACGCTATCGGGGTCCCAGCCGGCACCACGTACTGCCCGAGCCTCCAGGGGCGCTTGGCCATTCGCGCGATGAACGGGATCACCGGGCGGACGCGCATGCCCTCCTGAATCGTCGCCTCGACGTGCGCCTCCGACGCCTCACCGCCGCCGCGGACGGCGTCCCGCAGCGCGTCGTAGGCGCGCGGGGTACGGAGCAGGCGCTCGTGGGTCCAGGCGAGCGAATTGGCCGTCGTCTCGTGGCCGGCGAGCACCAGCGTGAGCAGCTCGTCGCGCAGCTCGTGATCGGTGAGCGGCTCGCCGTCCTCGTCGCGCGCCTCGAGCAGGAGCGAGAAGACGTCATGGCGGCCCGGGATCGTCCCCAGCGCCCGCCGCTCGCGGATGAGGTCGTACATCCGGCGGTCGGCCACGTCGAGGATCCACTTCATCGCTCCGCGCGGCTCGCGCCGGCCGAGGTTCTGGAGCTCGACGAGCGACCAGATCGTCGTCGTCGATCCATGCAGGACCCGGCGGATCGTCTCCTTGACGCGCGCCCCGGCGCTTCCCGCCCCGGCCGAGTCGTCATCGATGCCGAAGACACCGCGCATGATCACCTCCAGGGTGACCGCCTGCATCCGCTGGGCCAGCGAGAACGTCTCCCCCACGCGCCAGCTCGACAGCTCGCGGTCGACGACCTCCTCGATCATCTCGGCGTAGCGCTGCACCGCCTCGCCGTGGAAAGGCGGCAGGAGCAGCTTTCGCTGGCGCATGTGCCGAGGTCCGACGAGCGTGAGGACGGAGTTCGGGCCCAGGATCGGGCGCAGGGGCGACTCGCCGGTGATCGACGGCGCGTCGTCGGGCTTGGCCGTGAGCAGGGACTTGACGTGGTCGGGGTGGCAGGTGACCGCGAACGGCTCCGGCCGCGTGGCGAGCTTCAGCTGCCAGACGTCCCCGTACTGGCGCTGGGCTCCGAGGATGGAGCGGCGCGGGTTGCGCACGAAGCGCAGCGTCTGGGCGAGCTTGGGGCCCGGCTGCATCGGCGGCATCCGGATCGGCGTGTCGGGCTCCACGGGGCCGGCGGCGGAGGCGGGCGCGGTGCGCTCGGCGTAGCGGCCGGCTCGGGGCGTGGCCTCGGGGCCCTCGGCCGTGGCGGCGGCGGTGCCTTCGGCGGCGGTGCCCTCGGCGGCGGCGGCCCCGGTGGCGGTGCCCTCGGCGGCGGCGGCCCCGGCCTTCGCGGCGGCGGCCCCGGCCTCGGTGGCGGTGCCCTCGGCGGCGGCGCTCCCCCCGCGGCTGGACGTGTCGGTTCGGTCGGACGTCGTGGTCATGGTACGTCAATGTACCAGCCGGGCAAAATTCCTGACTTTTGCGGGGAATTGTCACAGTCCCTCCACCCATGTGTGACGAATTTCCTGCCACCGTGGGTCGATGTTCGTCTTGGAGTCATCTGAGCACCGAGGGGGTGCTTGAGTGACTCCAAGACACGAGCCCTCCCGCCGACCTCCGAGCCGGGACGAACGGGGGCGGGTGCTCAGCACGGCCGCAGTCCGGCAGTCCGGGGTCGTCTCGCTTGACCAGCTGCTCGCCATCGGATACTCGCGCCGGGAGATCGCGCACATCGCACGCCGCGGACTGCTGCATCGCATCCACCTCGGCGTCTACGCGGTTGGACATCCCGCGCTCTCCGACCGGGGGCGCCTCGTCGCGGCGCTCCTCACGGTGCCGCCCGACGCCTTCCTCAGCCACTTCACGGCCGCGGGGCTGTGGCAGCTCAGGCCCCTTGGCACGGGAATCATCCACCTCACCGTGCCCGGCGCCGGCCGCACGCACCACCGGGCCGGCGTCGTCGTTCACCGCACACGGCACCCGCCCCACCCCGCCGAGATCCGCCGCCACGACGGAATGCGCGTCTCGGCCGTGGCTCGGCTGCTCGTCGAGGTCTCGCCACTCACCACGCAGCGCCACCTGGAGCGCCTCATCACTGAGTCCGTGCGCCACCGCCGGTTCGACCTCAGCGAGATCGAGGCAACGCTCGCCCGGCACCCCCACAGACCTGGCATCCGCTGCCTCAAGCGCGCGCTGCGCGGCTACCGGCAGCCGGTCGCCTCCGGGTGGGAGGAGGACTTCCGGGACTGGCTGATGGAGGACCCGCGGGTGCCCGAACCGGAGTGCGACGTCATCGTCCACGGCTGGGAGCTCGACTTCTACTGGCCGGCGCTCCGCTTCGCCATCGATCTCGACAGCAATCGCTGGCACAGCTCGGTGTTCGACATGGAGAAGGACCGCCTCAAGGACACCCAGCTCCAGCTCCACGACATCCGGGTGATGCGCGTCGGAGAGCTGCGCTGGGGCGAGGCGCGAGCGGCGATCCGCGGCGACGTCAACCGTTTCCTCGGCCTGAGCTAGACCTCGTCCTCGTCGGAGAGCACCTCGATCCCGAGCGCCGAGGCCCACAGGCCGGCGTGCTCGACGATCTCCGGCCAGTCGAACGCCGCGCCGCGCAGGCTGGCGATCCCGCGGATTCCCTCCAGCGTGCAGCCCCGGAACTGGCAGCGGCTCATCCGGGCGTCGCGGAAGTCGGCGCCGTCGAGTGAGCAGCCGAGGAAGCGGACCGCCTCCATCCGGCAGCCGAGGAAGTCGGTCTCGCCCATCACGCAGTCCTCGAAGCTCACCCGGTTGAGCGTCGAGTAGCCGAACGTGGCCAGATCGATCCGGCAGTCGACGAACGCCAGGTCCTGCAGCCGCCCCTCCACCAGGTGGATCCCGGTCAGCCGGGAGCGCTCCACCCGGACGCGGTCGATCGAGGCGCCGCGGGCGTGAACTCCGGAGAGGTCGCAGTCGCGCAGCATCCGGTCGTCCAGCGTGGCGCCATGCCGCTCGGCCCCGGGGAGCGTCAGCGCCACCACCGGCTCCGTCTCGCGCGGCGGGCGGGGTGGATCAGGCGGGCGCGCCATCGCGAGCGAGACGCAGCGCGCCGGGCGCCGACTCCGGGACCACCGGGCGCCGCGGCGGCACCGGCGCGACGGGCTCGTACGGCGCCCCGGAAGCCGGGCGCGGGTCCGCCGCGCCGCGGTTCGGCCACATCGAGATCGCCCGCTCGGCCTGGGCGGTGATGGTCAGCGAGGGGTTGACTCCGATGTTGGCCGAGATCGCCGAGCCGTCGACGATGTGGAGGCCGTCGTAGCCGTAGACGCGGTGGTAGGGGTCGATGACGCCCGACGCGGGCGAGTCGCCGATCGGCGCCCCGCCGAGGAAGTGGGCGGTCATGGGGACGTCGAAGATCTCCCCCACGCTCGAGCCGGGAAAGCCGTCGATCCGCTTGGCGATCCGGCGCACCGCCTCGTTGGCGGCGGGGATCCAGGTCGGATTGGGCAGCCCGTGGCCCTGCTTGGAGGAGAGCCGAAAGCGCCCGAAGCGCCCGCGCTTCCCGAACAGGGTGAGCGAGTTGTCGAGCGTCTGCATGACCAGGGCGACCGTGGTGCGCTCGGACCACCGGCCGAGCCCCGCGTAGTAGGAAACGACCCGGCCGGGGTGCGTGAACACCTGCCAGAGCCACTTCAGCGGCCGCGGGACCTTGCCGCCGCCGTCGGTCATCACCGTTCCGAGCAGGCCCATCGCGTTCGAGCCGCGGCCGTACCGGCACGGCTCGATGTGGGTGTGCTCGTCGGGGTGGAAGGAGCTGGTGATCGCCACGCCGCGGGTGAAGTCGTGCTCCCGGCGCCGGCGCCACTTGGTGGTGGCGGCGGCGAGCGCCTCGGAGTTCGTCCGCGTGAGCGTGCCCAGTCGGTCGGAGAGGCCGGGCAGCGTCCCGTCGAGCTTCATCCGGTGCAGCAGCCGCTGGGTCCCCATCGTCCCGGCGGCGAAGATGACCTGATCGGCGGTGAACGTCCGCTCCCGCAGGCGCCCGAGCCAGCTTCCCGACGGACGGGTGCGCACGGCGTACCCGCCGCCGGGCAGCGGCGCGACGCGCACCACCGTGGTTTCGGGGTGGACGACGGCCCCGGCCCGCTCGGCGAGGTACAGGTAGTTCTTGACCAGCGTGTTCTTGGCGCCGTAGCGGCAGCCCGTCATGCACCCTCCGCATTCGATGCAGCCCTGCCGCCGGGGACCGGCGCCGCCGAAGAACGGATCCTCCACCTCGACGCCCGGCGCCTTCGTGCCGTCGGGCCCGAAGAACACGCCGACCGGCGTCATCCGGAACGTGTCGGCCACCCCCATCTCCTCGGCCACGGCCCGGTAGACCACGTCGGCTTCGGTGACGGTGGGGTTCTCCCCCACCCCGAGCATCCGCTTCGCCTGGTCGTAGAACGGCGCGAGCTCGGAACGCCAGTCGGTGATGTGTGACCACTGCGGGTCGGCGTAGAAGCTGGAGGAGTGCGGCTCGTAGAGCGTGTTGGCGTACACGAGCGAGCCGCCGCCGACGCCCGCACCGGCGAGGACGATCACGTCAGGCAGGACGTGGATGCGCTGGATCCCCTTGCAGCCGAGGGCGGGCGCCCACAGGAAGCGGCGCAGATCCCACGAGGTGGCGGCGAACTCGTCGTCGGCGAAGCGGCGTCCCGCCTCGATCACGCCGACGCGATACCCCTTCTCGACGCACCGCAGTGCGCTGACCGACCCCCCGAAGCCGGAACCGATGATGAGGACGTCGTAGTCGTGCACCCCGGCGGGATTATCGCGGCAAGCCGCGAGGGCCGCCTCAGGGCCGTTCCGCGCGCGGGCCGCCGCGGACGATCGTCTCGGCCACGGCGCGCAGGCTGCGGCCGCGGATGTCCGGCGGCGGGAACACGGCGGGCCAGCCGCGCCGGCCGTGGGTGACCCAGGCGGTGGCGATCCCGGAGCGTGCGGCTCCCGCGAGGTCCCACGGATGGGTGGCGATCAGCAGCGCGTCGGCGGCCGCCACCCCCAGCTCGCGCAGCGCGTAGGCATAGACGGACGGATGCGGCTTGAAGCGGGCGACGGCATCGACCCCGAGGACGCGCTCCACCTGCCCCAACAGCCCGCACGCCGCCAGCGTGCGCGTACCCGCCTCGGCGCCGGAGTTGGTGAGCGCCACCAGGCGGAGGCCCTCGCCGGCCAGCAGGGCGAGGGCCGCGGCGGCGCCGGGACGCGCGGGCAGCGCGCTCGCCGCCCTCACCGCCTGCTCGATCCCCGCCGGATCCAGCCCCGCCTCGGCCACCTGGACCTCGATGGCGGCCCGGAGGTGCTCGGCGAACGGCCGCCCGCCCTCCTGCCAGAGGGCATCGACCATCGCGGTGGCAATCGCCGCGTCGAGCGCCCAGTGCCCCAGCTCGGGCGTGCTCCACGGAGCACCGATCTCGGAGGGGTCCGTGAGCGTGCCGTTGACGTCGAGCAGCACGACACGAAGCGTCACCGGGCCAGCCTAGTCCCCTCAGTCACCCGATCGCGGCGTCTGCTCGAACGCCCCGCTGACTGCCTGAACTCGCCGGGTCATATAGCCCCATTACTCGCCCACCGATGGGCGGAGGCCCGGACGCGCCCGCCACCCTCAGTGGATCGGCACGCCCTCCGCCGTGAGCAGCGGGTCGGCGGCCGAGCGCTGATCCTGGCGGTTGATGAGCGCGCCGGGCGGCGGTGGGATGGGCCCGTCGAGCAGCGGGTCGTTCGTCTCCCGCATCCAGCCCTCGAGCCGGTTCGTCAGGTCGGCCCGCACTTCCTGGTAGGAGGGATCGTCGATCAGGTTCCGGCCCTCGCCGGGGTTGAAGAACAGGTCGTGGAGCCCCTCGCGCGCCACCGGCCGCTGCGCCCACCCGCGGGCCAGGTAGGCCGCCTTGCTCGGGCTGTCGTCGCAGTTGGCGAGCACGGGGTAGGGGTACTCGTCGAAGCGGCGGATGTACTTGTAGCGCTCGGTGCGGATCGAGCGCTGCGGCTCGTAGGCGGCGTGGTAGGTGAGCTCGGAGAAGATCTCCCGGCGCACGCCCGGCGCCTCCTCCTCGGCCACCAGCGGCACCAGTGAGCGCCCGACGAGCCACGGCGGGTGCTCGATGCCGGCCACGTCGCAGATGGTGGGAAACAGATCGACGTGGGAGACGAGCTCGTCGAAGGCGCGTCCGCCGGTGAAGCCGGGGCCCCGGAGGATGAGGTACACCCCGATCCCGCGGTCCAGCAGACTGGCCTTGGCGGTGGGAAAGGCGAGGCCGTGATCGGTGGTGGCGATCACCAGCGTGCGCCGGTCGAGCCCGGTCACGTGAAGCGCGTTGAGCACGGCGCCGACGCCGTGGTCCAGCGAGCGCGCGCTCGCCTTGTAGGCGGCGACGTCCTCACGGATCTCCTCGGTATCGGGCAGGAACGGCGGCGGCAGGGAGTAGACCCGGTCACGGACCGAGCTGGGGGCGAAGAAGCTGCGGTGGGTCTCGAAGAAGCCGATCGAGAGGAAGAACGGCTCCTCGATGCCGTTGCGCAGCGCCTCGATCGCCACCGGCGCCACGTTCTCCGAGCGCGTGTTCTCCAGCGGGCGCACGACGTCGTAGCCGATCACGGCCGGGTCCCGGGAGATGTGCTGCTCGCCGACCAGCTCGGTGTGATAGCCGGCGCGGCCGAGCACGCGGGGGATCGTGTGGTCGTAGTCGTAGAGCTCGAAGCCGCGGTGGGCGAGCCCCATCATCCCGTTGGTGTGGCAGTACTCGCCGGTGAGCAGGGCGGCGCGGCTTCCCGAGCACGACGGGGCGGCGCAGAAGGCGTTGCGGAACATCACCCCCTGGTCGGCCAGCCACTGGATGTTCGGCGTCTGGATCTGGTTGCCGTACGGCTGGATGTAGCGCCCGGTGTCGTGCGAGTGCATGTAGATGACGTTGACGCTCACCCCCGCCAGCCTACCTGTGGTCTCGCTCAGGCGGCCTGTGAGGAGGTGAGCATCCGCTGCTCGCGCTCGTGCCGATACTGCGCGACCCACTGCTCGGTGAGCTCGTCGGCCTGGCGGCGCAGCGGAGCCTCGGCCCGCCATCCCTGGGGCGCGGCAATATCGAGGTGCTGAAGGATGCGCTCGATCGTTCCCTGACGCTCCTCGCCCTCCACGTCGTCCTCGTAGGTGATCGCGATCGTCGCTTCCGCGTGGTCGGCGAGATATTGACGCCAGCAGTCGTCGTCACGTGCGAGCGCGCGCGCGAGGTGGTCGATGGCCTCGAAGCTGTAGACGAGCTCGGCGGCGCCGCCGCTGGGTCCGGGGTGCTCCTGCCGCCATGTCCGCGTCTGCAGCGCCCGCCACAGGCTGATCGCCTGGCGGGCCTTCTCCCGGCGGGTCATCCACACGTAGCGGGGCGATTCGAAGACGCGCTCGAGCAACTCGTGCGTGTCGAGGCGCGCGTAGGGCGGGAGCGCGCCGGCGAGCACGCAGAGATCGTCGAGGTTGCGCCACATGAGCTTGGTCCCGAACACCCCGTTGTCCGTCGTGCCGAGGCGAAAGGAGGTCTCGAGATGCTCGCCGTAGTCCTCGATGCCGCGCAGGTCCGAGTACGGCGCCGGCTCGGGCGGCGTCTCGTCGTCGCGCACGCCCGCCCCGGTGGGTGGCAGGCCCTCCAGATAGTCGCCCGGATGTGGCGGCAGGCCGGTGGCGGCGCGGGCCTCGAAGTACTCCTCCGGGCGCCCGGCGACGCCGGTGCTCTTGAGCAGCTCGCATAGCAGCGTGCTCCCGCTGCGGGGGGTGGAGCAGACGATGTAGCTCAGGCGGGGCATCGCGGCTAAAATATCATCATCTCAACTGAATTAGTTGGCTAGGCGTGGATAGGCCAGCATCACAACGGGTACCCGATCAGTTCACTTGACTATCACCGAGACAACCCGTACCCGACGACCGGCCGATGGCCACCCGCGGCGATCCCTCGACGAACTGCGGGTGCTCGAGGCCGAGGCCGTTCACATCATCCGGGAGGTCGTCGCCGAGCTCGAGCGCCCCGTGCTCCTGTTCAGCGGCGGCAAGGACTCGATCGTCCTCCTGCGCCTGGCCGAGAAGGCGTTTCGCGTCGGGGACTCGGTGGCCCTCCCCTTCCCGGTGCTTCACGTCGACACCGGCCACAACTTCCCCGAGGTGATCGAGTTCCGCGACCAGCGGATCGCCGACGCCGGACACGAGCTGATCGTCGCCTCGGTGCAGGAGTCGATCGACACCGGACGCGTGAGCGAGGATCACCCCCACGCCTCCCGCAACCGGCTGCAGACCCGGACGCTGCTCGACGCCCTGGAGGCGGCACGGTTCGACGCCGCCTTCGGCGGAGCCCGGCGTGACGAGGAGCGCGCCCGCGCCAAGGAGCGGGTGTTCTCGTTCCGGGACGAGTTCGGCCAGTGGGAGCCGCGGGCCCAGCGGCCGGAGCCCTGGGCGCTCTACAACGGCCGGATCCGCCGCGGCGAGCAGATCCGCGTGTTCCCGCTGTCGAACTGGACCGAGCTCGACGTGTGGAGCTACATCGCGCTCGAGTCGCTCGAGCTTCCCCGGATCTACTTCGCCCACGAGCGTGATGTCGTCGAGCGCGACGGCATGCTGCTCGCCGTCTCGGAGTTCGTCCAGCCGCAGGAGGGCGAGGAGGTCCAGCGCCTCTCGGTCCGCTACCGCACCGTGGGCGATCTCACCGTCACCGGCGCCGTGCGCTCGCAGGCGGCCGACGTCGCCGCCGTGGTCGAAGAGGTGAAGCGCTCCGAGTTCTCCGAGCGCGGGGAGACACGCGCCGACGACCGCACCTCGGCGGCGGCGATGGAAGACCGCAAGCGCGAGGGCTACTTCTAGTGGTCCGTCACTGATGGTCCGGCGCTGATGGCCACCGACGTCGCCCAGCGCGAGCTCCTGCGCCTCGCCACCGCCGGCTCGGTCGACGACGGCAAGTCGACCCTCATCGGCCGCCTGCTGCTCGACACGAAGCTGCTCCTGTCCGATCAGCTCGAGTCGCTGAGCTCCCGCGGCGAGAGCCCGGACCTCGCCGCCATCACCGACGGGCTGCGGGCCGAGCGCGAGCAGGGGATCACCATCGACGTGGCCTACCGCTACTTCGCCACGCCCCGGCGGGCGTTCATCCTCGCCGACACGCCGGGCCACGAGCGCTACACGCGCAACATGTTCACCGGCGCCTCGACGGCCGAGCTGGCGATCGTGCTCCTCGACGCGCGCCAGGGCGTCGTCGTCCAGACGCGCCGTCACGCCCAGATCTCGGCGCTGTTGCGGATCCGTCACGTGATCGTCGCCGTCAACAAGATGGACCTCGTCGACTTCTCCGAGGAGCGCTTCGGCGAGCTCGAGCGAGACGCGCGCGACCTCACCGAGCGAGTCGGGATCTCCGACGTCACGGTGATCCCGATCAGTGCCCTGGACGGCGACAACGTCGTCGAGCGCTCGGAGCGGATGCCCTGGTACACGGGACCGCCCCTGCTCGAGGTGCTGGAGACGGTCGACGTCGCCGCCGACCACGATCCCGACGAGGATCAGGTCCGCCTGCCCGTCCAGTGGGTGGCGCGGCCGGCCGACGCGCGCCGTGTCTACACGGGCCAGCTGGCCGCCGGCACCGTGCGAGCGGGCGATCGCGTCGTCGTGCTCCCCGCGGGCTCCGAGACGACGGTCGAGAGTGTCGACACCCTCGACCCCGACGCCGACGAGGCGATCCCGCCGATGTCGATCGGCGTCACGCTGGCCGACGACCTCGACGTCGGCCGGGGCGATCTCATCGCCGGGATGGAGAACCGCCCTCCCGCCGCTCGCGAGCTCGACGTGACGCTCTGCTGGATGGCCGAGGCGCCGCTGCGCCCGGGCGGCCGCTACGCCCTCAAGCACACCGCTCGCACGGTCCGCGCCACCGTCCAGGAGATCCTCGACCGCTGGGATCCCGAGACGCTCGTCATCCACGAGGGCCCCAGCTCGCTCGCCCTCAACGACATCGGCCGCGTGTCGCTGCGGACGAGTTCCCCGGTGCTCGCCGACTCCTACGAGCACAACGCGGTGACGGGCGCGTTCATCCTCATCGACGAGCATTCCAACGACACCGTGGGCGCGGGCATCATCCGCGAGGCGCGGGAGGTGATCCCGCCCGCGGAGTCGCGGCGGGACGTCACCTGGCATCCCTCGGCGCTCGACCGCGGCCCCCGCTGGCGTGCGCTGGGGCAGGCCGGAGCCACCGTGTGGCTGACCGGGCTGCCGGCGTCCGGCAAGTCGACGATCGCCGTCGCGCTCGAGCGCGCGCTCGTCGACTCCGGCCGGGTGGCCTACCTGCTCGACGGCGACAACCTGCGCCATGGGCTCTCCGACGACCTCGGCTTCGCTCCCGGCGACCGCGCCGAGCACATCCGGCGGGTCGGGCACCTGGCGCGGCTGTTCGCCGACGCCGGCGTCGTCGCCGTCGTCTCGCTCGTCTCGCCGCTGCGCTCCGACCGCCTGATCGCCCGCCAGCTGCACGACGCGGCCGTGCTGCCGTTCCTGGAGGTGCACGTCGACACCGACGTCGAGGAGTGCGAGCGCCGCGACCCCAAGGGCCTCTACGCCCGGGCGCGAGCCGGCGAGATCAAGGGCTTCACCGGCGTCGACGCGCCCTACGAGCCGCCCGAGGAGCCGGACCTGCACCTGCCGACGGCGGAGCTGCCGGTGGACGAGGCCGTCAAGCGGATCCTCGGCGCGCTGCCGGACAACTAGAACGACAATCCCCGCCATGGACGCGGCACGGATCGAGATGCCCGGCGATGAGGCGCTCCGCGACGCGCTGCGCGGTCGCGCGCGGGAGCTCGGTCTGCGCGGGTGGGCGCGCCTCGACGAGGACGGGGTCGTCCGCCTCCATGCCGAGGGGGAGCCGGCCGCGCTGGACGCCCTGCTGAAGGATCGCGCCGCGCGGCGGACCGCCGTCAAGCCCGAGGGCCACGAGCAGTTCGCGCTCCGCGGCGTTCCGGCCGGGGTGTTCGTCGTCCAGGAGCACCAGGCCACCGCGCACCACTACGACTTCCGGCTGGAGGTCGACGGGGTGATGCGCTCCTGGGCGGTGCCGAAGGGGCCGTCACTCGACCCGGCGGTGAAGCGCTTCGCCGTCCAGGTCGAGGATCACGGAATGGGTCACAACAGCTTCGAGGGCGCGGCCGGCCGCGGTGGGGTGATCATCTGGGACCGCGGCAGCTACGAGCAGGGCGGGCGGGTCCCGTGGCCGGAGGCGCTCGAGCGGGGGCACGCCGTGTTCGTGCTCCACGGGGAGAAGCTGCGCGGCGGCTTCGCGCTGCAGCGCACGCGCGGCGGAGACAAGCCGCAGTGGCTGCTCATCAAGCGCCGCGACGAGCACGCCCGTCCCGGCTCGGACATCGCCGCGGAGCGCCCGGAATCGGTCGCCAGCGGCATCACCCTGGAATCCCTCCTCAAGCTGCCATAGTGGACGGGTGTCCACTCCACCCTCATCCCGCAGCGTCAAGATCGGCGAGGACGAGCGCACCGGATGGTCCTCTGAGCGCCCCCGCCGCGGGGCTCCGCGTCCGGTCGATATCTCGACCCGCAACCGCGTCCTCTCCCCCTCCGACCGCCTGCGCTACTCGCCGGGCAGCCTGGTGGTGATCGTCGGCGCGGCGTCGGCGGACCCGGCCGGCTTCGCCGAGCGCGTCGTCGAGGAGCGCTCGGCCGTCCTCTCGATGGCCAAGGTCCGCACCCTGCTCGCCGGCCGGGTGCCGGAGGCCGAGATGGAGGAGCGTGCCGGCCAGCTGCTCGAGGCGGCCGTCGCCAAGCGCATCACCGCCAAGGCGTCGGTGGCGCTCGCCCTCGAGGGCTTCGATGCCGCCGAGCGCGAGCGCTACGTGCGACTCGCCCACGCGCAGCGTCGCCCCCGCCACATCATCCTGATCGAGCGCGGCCGCGAGTCGGTGACCGACGCGGAGCGACCCGAGCTCGACCGCCTGCGCCGTGACCTCGACGAGGGCGCCCTCGGCGCCGAGGGCTTCCAGACCGCGCTGCGCCTGGGCGGCAGCGCGCTGAGCGAGCTCAAGCGGATCGTCTTCCAGCCCCCGCCCCCCGAAGACTGATCGCCGACCCCCGATCCATGCGCCGCGGAGTGACCTGCGCCGTGCTCGTGGCGAGCCTCGCCCTCCTCGGCGTCCTCAGCGCCACGGCAGTGGCCTCGCCGTGGAAGCAGTTTCCCGGCCCGGCCCCGTTCAATCCCGGCGCGATGCTGCTGCTCACCGACGGCAGCGTGCTCGTGCAGGACCAGGGTCCGATGGAGAGCGGCGGCAGCCACTGGTGGCGGCTCGTGCCCAGCGCCCAGGACAGTTACCTCCACGGGACGTGGCATCGCGCCGGATCGATGCCGGCGGGGTACGGCCCGCTGTACTTCTCCTCCGCGGTGCTGCCGGACGGCCGCGTGATCGTCGAGGGCGGCGAGTTCAACTTCGGCGACAACGACGACAGCAATCGGGGCGCGATCTACGACCCGCAGACCAACCGCTGGACGCCGGTCACGCCGCCGGACGCAGGCTCCGGCGAGTGGTCGCGGATCGGCGACGCCCCGGGCACGGTGCTGGCCGGCGGCACGTTCATGGTGGGCGCCTCCGGCTACTCCGGCACCACCGTGCAGGCGCTGCTCGACGCGCGGACGCTGACCTGGACGCCCACCGGTGCCGGCAAGGCGGACGGCAATGGCGAGGAGGGCTGGTCGCTGCTGCCGAACGGTCAGGTGCTCACGGTCGACGCCGGCTCGTGCACCACCTCGAACACCGAGATCTACACCCCGTCCACCGGATCGTGGGCGAGCGCCGGCAAGACCGCCGACCCCCTGATCGACTGCAGCGACCTCGAGGTCGGACCGGAGCTGCTCACGTACAACGGCACGGTGTTCGCCGAAGGCTCGACGGGCGCGAACGGGATCTACCACGTCGCCAGTGGCACCTGGAGCGCCGGGCCCCCGTTCCCCGTGATCGGCGGACAGCAGTACGACGCCGCCGACGCCGCCTCCGCGATCCTCCCCAACGGCGACGTCCTGCTCAACGCGAGTCCCGGCAACCACCTGCTCCCGACCCACTTCTTCGTCTTCGACGGGACCCACCTGACGCGCGTCGCCGACGACGCGGACGCCGCGCAGGAGGGCTCCAACGACGGCAACATGCTCGTCCTGCCGACGGGTCAGGTCCTGTTCGACTACCGGATCGGCCCGCGCAGCCTGGAGATCTACGACGGGCCGGGCCACCCAAAGGCGGCGTGGCGGCCGCGGATCACCTCGGTCCCCAAGCGGCTGCGGCGCGGCGGGACCTACACGGTCGCCGGCGTGCAGCTGAACGGCCTCACCCAGGCCTCGGCGTTCGGCGACGATCTCCAGAATGCGACGAACTATCCGCTGGTGAGGATCACCAACGACAAGACCCATCACGTCGCCTACGCACGCACGACGCACATGAGCTCGATGGCGGTGGCGGCGGGGATGCGCTCCACGGCCCGGTTCACGCTCCCGCGCGGGATCGGCACCGGGAACTCCACGCTCACCGTCGTCGCCAACGGCATCGCGTCGGCCGCCGTCAAGGTCGACGTCAAGCGGTAGGGAAGCCGAGGATGCGCTCGGTGGCCTCGTCGGGCCGGCTGTCGTAGAAGCGGGCGAGCACCCGTCCGAACACGGGCTCCTCGGGATCGGCGTGCGCGAACAGGGTCATCGAGGAGCGCAGCTTCAACGCGTCGATGCCGCCGAGGATCGCCTCGGCGTCATCGCTCGGTGCGTCGAGCAGCGCCTGGGCGGACTCCCGCAGCCGCGCCCCGAGGACGGGATCGGCGAGATACGCCCGCGCCTCGATGAGATCCGTGATCGCATAGCGCTGAGCGGTCGCGCTGCGGCCGAGCCCGGCGATCTGCGGGAACACGAACCACATCCAGTGGCTGCGCTTGCGTCCGGCGCGGAGCTCGGCCAGCGCCTGGTCGTAGACACCGGCCTGGGCGTCGAGGAAGCGGTCGAGCTCCGGGCGATCAGCGGGCGGCGTCATCGATCTGCACGGGATACCCGGCCCGGAGCGCGGCCACGCTGGCCGGCGGCGTGATCAGCGTCGCGCTGCCGCCGGAGGGGCGCCGGCGGCGCTCGCCGTAGCCATCGGTCGTCCACGTCGTCACCGTGTCGCCGAGCACGACCGCCGGCCCCGACTCGAGCGCCACGAACGTCCCGTCGGGCAGCGAGTCCCACGGCGCGTCGTGAAACCGGCGGCGATGGGTCCCGGGCACGATCCGCTCCGCGTGGAGCCGGCGATTCATGTCCTTCGCGCTCGGCACCGGCGAGCCGAGTGCGTCCGCCCATGCCTCCCGGTAGGCCGTGTAGGCACCGCGGCGGCACTCGGCGCACGGCCGGTGCCCGGCGGCGAGCGCCACCGCCTCGTCGTGAAAGAAGAGCCAGGTGAAGTGGTGCGGGAGCCACTGCTGCCGCCAGCGGCCGCGGAAGCGCAGCGCGCAGACGATCCACAGGTCGCCGGCGTGGTGGCGGACGATCCCCTCGCCGTCGTGGAGGATCCCCCGGTTCCCGCCCCACGCCCCGCGCAGCGGGATCGCCACGATCTCTCCGGCCGGGGTGACGCGGTTGCGCTTCGGGGCGGGCGGCATGTCGCTCATCGGCGTCCGAACGAGGATGCCACGATGGGCCGCGCTCAGATGCGGAGCAGTGGCGGGCTGTGCCGGGGCCCGTCCTCGCGCCACGAGCTCCAGTCGCTGCGCGGCGCATCGGTCATCCGGCCGAGCTCCGCCAGCAGGTGCTCGTAACGGGAGCGCCGGCGGCGGAACTCCCCCCAGCTGAGCTCGCCGTCGTCGCGCAGGGGCACGCCGAGGCCGGCGAGCTCGGCCCAGGCGCGGTCGAACTTCTCGCGCGGCAGGCGGATCTCCTCCTCGCCGGGCGGGCGATGGGCGATGCCGAGGAAGTCGGCGATCCCGGCCAGGGCGTTGGCCCCGGCGTCGAGGCACAGCTCGGCCCGTGACTGGCGCGGCCCGTCGACGACGCTGATCAGCAGGTTCGCCCCGTCGAGCACCGCCTCGGCGGCGAGGATCCAGTGGTTGTTCGCGTGCGGCGAGCGGAAGAAGCCGAGCTGGGGAAACGTGGTGTGCGTCTCGCCCACGTCGATGAACCAGTCCTCCCAGTTGTTCCACACCTCCTCCATCTGATCGAAGCGCCCGAGCTCCCACGAGCGGGCGAGCAGCGACCGTCCCGACGGCGGCGATCCCGCCCGCACCACGAGCTTGGTGATCAGCGCCTCCCGGCGGGAGAAGGCGTTGTACAGGCTCGGGAGGTAGGTGATCACGAGGGCGACGAGGGCGAGCCCCACCGCGGCCGCGGCGAACGCGGTGAAGTGCGCGGCCAGGGAGCGCGGATGGGCGAAGCCGAGGGTGAGCATCGAGGAGCCCGCCTGGTCCAGCGAGGCGCCGATCGCGGGGCCGGTGAGCCGGCCCTGAGCCACCGCCCAGAACAGCGCGGCGAAGCACAGGAACAGCAGCCCGCCCCAGGTGAGGAGCTGCGCGAACAGGCCGAGCGGCGCCTGCAGCGCGAACACGTGGTCGCGAGTCTCGTAGTCACGCGGGCGGCGCGAGAAGCGCAGGCGCGTCAGGAGCAGCGCCCTCACCGCGAGGAAGGCGAGGCGAGCGAGACGGGCCGGCACCGCGCGCGGGAGCACGACGGTGCGCAGCACGGAGAGCAGGACCCCGACCACCCCGGCCACGGCGAGCACGCCGACGATGATGCGGACGGCGATCACGAGGCCGACGATTGTCCCAGAGCGCTACTCGCTACGGTCGGCCTGCCATGCGACGCCCCACCGCCGCCGTGATCGCGCTCGTGCTCACCGCCGCGCTCGGGGGTTGCGGCTCGGGCGGGCGGGTGAGCCCCGCCGCGGGCCCACGGCTGTTCGCCGCCGACTGCTCCTCGTGTCACACCCTGGACGGCCACGATGACCCCCGCCGTCAGGGCGGGGACCTGCTCCACCTCCGCATCGATCGCGCGGCCCTGCGGCAGTTCACCGCCGAGATGCCCACCCCGCGCCGGCTCACGGCCGGGCAGGTGCGGACGATCGATGCCTACCTGCTTGCGCTCGAGGACCGGTGAGGAACGGGGGAAGGATCGATCGCGTGACCCTCGATGACGCGCTGAGACGGTTCAACGCGGAGCACGGCGCGAGCTTCGTCTCCGCGGGCGGGTTCGCCCACGGCGAGGTCGGCGCCAACCTGGTGATCGATGGCGCCGGGGTCCGCGCGGTCGCGAAGTGGGAGTGGCCGGTCGACGACCACGCGTTGCCCGCGCACGAAGCCTGGCTGCCGCTCGTCGAGCGGCTGCGGGATCGCGGCGCGCGGCTGCCTGCCTACCTCCACGTGGTGGGCATCGCCGGGGGATTGCTCGTGATGCAGGAGTTCCTCCCCGGAACGACCAGCGACCGAGTCGGCGACGGGCTGATCGAGGATCTCATCGCTCATAACGCGCTGCAGGCGGGCGTAGCCGCGGGTGGCAGCGGCTGGCAGGACTACATGCGGGCTTCGCTGCTCACCGGGTGCCGTGGCTACTGCGAGCACGCCTCGCTGCGAGAGCGCGACGAGATCACGGGCGCCCTTCTGGCGCAGGTTCGGGCCGCGGGCGCGGCACTGGACGACGTGGCCCTGAGGGAAGACGACGCGGTCCATGTCGATTTCCACCACCTCAACGTGCTCGCCGAGGATGGACGGCTGAGCGGGGTGGTCGACTGCGAGGGTTATCGCTCAGGAGACCGGGTGTTCGATCTCGTCACGCTCGCGTTCGGCCTGGCGGTGGCTGACTGCTCAGCGGCGGCCGAGGAGCGGCTGTGGGCGCTCGTCGAGGATGGCTGCCACCCGGTGGCGGCGCGGGCCTACGTCGCGCACATGGCGCTGCGCCAGGTCGACTGGTCGATCCGCCACCGGACCGGCGATGACGTCGAGGTCTGGCTCGCCCGCTCCGAGCAGATCCTCGCGCGCTTCCCGGGCTGAGCCGCCGCTCCGAGGCCCGACGCCGCGGCCGGCATCACCGCGGCAGGAGCTCGCTCACCTCCGAGCTCGTCGCCCCCGAGGTCGTGAGCCCGCCGGCGACGATGATGCCGCCGTCGACGGCGACCACCGCCTCGTCGGACAGCGCCGTCGGCAGGCGGCCCGCGCGCGTCACCCGTCCGGTGGCCGGATCGATCGCCAGCACCTGGTCGGACTGGGTGCCCAGGTCGGTGCCCCGGCCGCCGACCAGGTAGGCGGTGCCGTCGAGGGTCGCCGCCCCCGCGTGGGTGAGCGGGGCGGGCAGCCGGCCGATCTGGCGCACGCGGCCGGTGAGCGGATCGAAGCGGAGGATCGCGTCGCTCGCCGCGCCGGTGGGTGTGGAGCCGCCGAAGATGAGGATCCCGCCGGGCACGGGTGTGGCGGCGGCGTAGCGCAGGCCGACGGGAAGCGTGCCCGCGACCCGCGGCGGCCCTCCCGGGCGATAGGCGAGGATCGTCGTCTTCCAGTTCACGCCGTCGTAGCCGCCGACGACGTAGGCGGTGCCGCCGGCGGCGGCGACGGCGACGTCCGACTGGGCCGAGGGGAGGCTGCCCGCGGCGGTGACCGTGCCGGCGGCGGGATCGAAGGCGAGGATGTGATCGAGCTCGGACAACGAGCCGCCGCCGAACACGTACACGCGCCCCACCAGCTCGGCGCCCTGAGCGTCGTGCTGGGCCTCCGGCAGAGTCGCTCGCTGGACGGTGCCGCGGGGATCGCCGACGTCGACCTCATCGGTGGAGACGTCGGCGGCGTCGAGCCCCCCGAGCAGGGCGAAGCGCTGCCCTCCCAGCGCGACGGCGGCCGGGTCGCGCAGCGGCGCCGGCAGCGCGTAGAGCGGGTGATCGACGAGCCCGACCGGCCGCGGCACGACCGGCCGGGCGGTGTGCGCGGCGGCCCGCCGCCGCGCGTGCGGGGCGTGGGTGCCCGGCGAGGATCCGCCACAGCCGGCGAGGGCCAGCGTGGCGCCGAGGATCAGGAGGTTTCGGAGCGTCACGGGCTGGCGAGGCTAGCCGAGCCCACGGCGCGTGACGGCGGCCTGAGAGCATCCTCACGCATTGCTGAGCTGGCCATGGGCCGAATCGGGGCACCCTGGGGTCGTGCGCCGGATCTCCCTCACGGCGGCGTGGGCGTGGCTTGCCGCGGCCGTGCTCCTCACCGCCCTCGCGGGCTGCGGCTCCGGCCACGGCTCCACGCCACCCCCGCCGGCGCCGAAGAGGCTGTCGTTTCACGGGCCGCCCGCGCTCGGGGCGGCGCGCCCGGGGGCGCTGAACATCTACGCCGCCGATCGCGCCGGCAACTTCAGTCCCGCGGTCAAGGGCGACCCCGCGCTCGTCTACGTGCCCAACAGCATGAGCAACACGGTGTCGGTGATCAGCCAGCGCACGATGCAGGTCATCGCCACGTTTCCCACCGGCGCGCTTCCGCAGCACGTGACGCCGTCATACGACCTGAGAACCCTGTATGTCGACAACGACCTCGGCAACACCCTCACGCCGATCGACCCCCGGACCGGGCGGCCCGGCACGCCGATCGCCGTCGAGGATCCCTACAACCTGTACTTCACGCCCGACGGCCGAGACGCGATCGTGGTCGCCGAGCGGCTGCAACGGCTCGACTTCCGAGACCCGCACACGATGCGCCTCGTCCACTCGCTGTTCGTGCCCACCTGCCACGGCGTCGACCACATCGACTTCTCCGCCGATGGCCGCTACGCGTACGCCAGCTGCGAGTTCGCCGGGCAGATGATCGAGATCGACCTGCGCACGCAGCACGTGGTGAGGACGCTCGTGCTCAACCACGGGGAGTCGAGCCCCCAGGATGTCAAGCTCTCCCCCGACGGCCGGACGCTGTATGTGGCCGATCAGCTCGCCGGCGGGCTGTGGGAGATCAATCCCGGCACGTTCCGGGTCGAGGGCTTCCTCAGGACCGGCGCGGGCGCCCACGGCCTGTACCCCAGCCGCAACGCCCGGGTCATGTACGTCTCCAACCGCCAGGCGGGATCGATCTCCGTGGTGAGCTTCCGCAACCGCCGTGTGATCGCCACCTGGCAGCTGCCGCTCCCCGCGAGCCCGGACATGGGGGGCGTGTCGGCGAACGGCCGGGTCCTGTGGCTGAGCGGCCGCTACAACGCGGTCGTCTATGCGATCTCCACCGTGACGGGCCACCTCATCAAGGCGATCCCCGTCGGCTCTGGTCCCCACGGTCTCTGCGTGTGGCCCCAGCCCGGGTCGTACTCCCTGGGGCACACCGGCATCCTGCGCTGAGACTCAGTCGATGGCCGCGGCTTCCCGGGTGACGGCGCCGTAGAGCTCGGGCCGGCGGTCGGCGAACGCGTCGGCGAGGCCGTCGAGGTGCTTGTCACGCGCGCGGGCGAGGTCAAGGTCGGCGCTGGCCGGTCCCACCTGTGGCTGCTCGGCGAGGACGAAGCCGTCGAGGTCGATCACCGAGGTGCCCTGGTTCCACTCCTGTCCGCGCTCGCGTCCCGCCCGGTCGCAGCAGGCGAGGAACACGCGGTTGACCCGGGCGGCGGCCATCCCGATCATCACCTCAGGCACCCGCTCGCCCTCGGGCCGGCGGACGAGCGGCCAGTTCGTCGGCACGACGATCAGCTCGGCCCCGGCGAGGGCGAGCGCGCGCGGCATCTCGGGGAACTCCAGGTCGTAGCAGACGAGCACGCCGATCCGGCCGTGGGCGGTGTCGAACACCCGCGGAGGCTCGTCCCCGGGGACGAACCACAGCTTCTCGCGGTCCCACAGGTGGCACTTGCGGTAGATCCCGAGCAGGCCCGAGCCGTCGAGCACCGCGGCGCTGTTGTACACCCGCCCGTCAGCCCCCCGCTCGGGGAAGCCGGCGATCACGACCGCCCCACCCCGCCTCGCCTCGGCCGCCCATTCGCCGAACAGGGCATCGTCGGGAGCCAGCGCGAGGGCGGCGGCCTCCTCGGCGGACTCGAACATGTACCCGCTGGTGACGAGCTCCGGCAGTACGACGATGTCGCCCCCGGCGTCGACCGCGCCGGCGATCGCCCGCAGCGACATCACCCGGTTGGCCTCGGCGTCGCCGAGGACCGGGGCGAGCTGCTGGCAGACGACCCGGGTCACGGCGCGCCGACGGGATCGGCCTGGGGATTGAGCAGCCCGCGCTTGACCCGCCCGGCGAGGCCCGGCGTCACCACGACGGTGAGCAGGCCGATGAGCAGGTAGATGCCGACCACGATCGGAAAGCGGTCGTAGGGGAACGGCTCGCCGACGATGTTCTTGTACAGCGTGTAGCCGACGAACACGGCGCCCGCCGCGGGGATCACGAGCTGCCACTTCGGTGTCGTGACCTTGCCGTCGAAGAACAGGAACTTCATCGCCCCGATCGTCGCCATCAGGTAGGCGACGAGGATGCACAGCGTCCCCAGCTGTAGGGCATAGAACGTGGCGTTGGTGACGTCGACCCCCCCGAGCCGCTGGCCGACCATTCCGCCGAGCACGACCACGAGCACGATCATCAGCGCCACCACGGGGGCGCCGCGCTTGGACAGGCTCGCCACGCCGGTCCGGGTGCCGGTGGCGTCCCGGGCCAGCGCGTAGAGGATTCGGGCTGCTCCGGCGCTGCAGCCGAGGCAGATCGCGAACAGGCTGATGGTGGCGGCGAGGTTGAGCAGGTCGGCGAGCGCCTTGTCGACGTAGATCTGGGCGAGGTCGCCGTAGGGGAGGCCGCCCGAGAAGGCCTTCACACCGGCCTTGCTCGGGCCGTAGCCGATCGACTGGCCGATGATCGTCAGCAGGTAGAACACGCCGACGACGGTGAGCGCGACGCGGATCGCCCGGGGGATCTCCCGCTTGGGGTTGGTCGTCTCCTCGCCGAGCGCCGCCGCCCCCTCGAAGCCGGCGAAGGCGAGGAATCCGTACAGCGCCGCCTTGGAGATGGTCGAGAACCCGGTACCGGGCTCGAAGGACAGGAAGTTGAAGCTGAAGCTCCGCCCGTGGGGCCCGTCGCCGAGGATCAGGGTGACGATGATGACGACGCTGAGGATCGTCACCAGCACGATCCCAGTCAGCTCGGAGAACAGCAGCGTGCGGGTGATGATCTTGATCTCGGCGAAGGCGAGCGCCCCGATCAGCGCGAGCGCCACGAGCGCGATCACGATCCACTCCTGGGTGTGGGCGATCCCGGTGAGGCCGAGGAACTGCGTGAAGAACAGCGCGATCTCGATCCCGGAACCGACCGCGATCCCGGTGTAGGCGCCGAGCAGCGCCCACCCGGCGAAGAACCCCGCCTGCGGGCCGAGCGTCGTGCCGACGAGTGCGTACACCGAGCCGGTGTGTGAGATGTGCTGCGAGAGGCGCACGAAGCAGTAGGCCACGAGCGCCACACCGATGAGCGCGAAGATGAACGCCCACGTCACCGCGCGGCCGAGGATCGGGGCGGCGCCGGTGCCGAGCAGGGCCATCGCGCCGACGGGGCCGATCAGGCCGGCCGAGAACGCCGCCGCGTCGACGAGCTTGAGCTCCTGCTTGAGACCGCGCGTCGTCGCGGCCGCGCCCGGTGTGGTGCCTGCGGCTCCGCTGTCGTCCGCCCTCACAGCCATGCGTACCCTCCTCGTCGGCGCCGGGTGCCCGCTCCGCGCGAGCCTGTGCCGCTGATTCTTACCGCCCGGGCGGCAGCTTCGCCAGTCGGCGCGACGCGCTCGCCCCGTGCGCGGGGAGGTCCTCGGCGGCGGAGATCGCGGCCACCGCCTCGGCCAGCGGGCGCGAGGCGCCGGGATCGAGGACGCGCTGGTAGGTGAGCGTCTTCAGGAAGCGCAGCGCGGAGAGCCCCCCGGAGTACCGCGCCGCCCGGCCGGTGGGCAGCACGTGATTGGTCCCCGTGGTGCCCTTGTCGGAGAACGCCACGGTGGTGAGCGCACCGAGGAACAGCGAGCCGTAGTTGCGCAGCCGGGCCAGCCACCAGGCCTCGTCGGCGGCGTGCACCTCCAGATGCTCGGGAGCGATCGCATCGGCGATCTCGGCCGCCTCCCCCCGGTCGGCGGCGAGGATGACCGCTCCGAGATCGCGCCACGCCCGGTGCGCGGCGTTGTCGCCCGGCAGCTCGGCGAGCTGGCGCTCGATCTCGGCCAGTGAGCGGCGCCCGAACGCCTCCGAGAGGCAGATGAGAACGGCTGGGGAGCCGGGGCCGTGCTCGGCCTGGGCGAGCAGGTCCGCGGCGACCAGTTCCGGATCGGCGTCGTCGTCGGCGATCACCGTCACCTCGGACGGACCGGCGAGCAGATCGATCCCCACCCGCCCGAACAGCTGGCGCTTGGCCTCCGTGACGTAGGCGTTCCCGGCGCCCACGATCATGTCGACGGGCTCCTCGCCCTCCAGGCCGAAGGCCATCGCCGCCATCGCCTGGACTCCGCCGAGCGTGAACACGGCGTCGGCGCCCGAGCGCCGGGCGGTGTGGAGCATCGCCGGGTGCCCGGGGCCGCCGCGCTGCGGGGGCGTGCAGGCGATCACACGCTCGACGCCGGCCGTCTTCGGGACGAGCACGGTCATCAGCGCGCTCGCCATCAGCGGGCGGTGGCCGGCGGGGAGGTAGGCCCCGACGCGCCCGACCGGGACGTGGCGGTGCCCGACGATCAGCCCCGGCGCGATCTCCCGCTCCAGGTCGGACACCGTCTCCAGCTGCAGCCGCGCGAAGCCCGCCACGCGCTCGGCGCTCAGCTCGAGCCAGCGCGTGAGCTCCGGGTCGAGCGCGGCGTCCGCCGCGTCGAGCTCCGCCTCGCCGGCCCGGAAGCGGTCCGGTGAGAAGCCGTCGAGCTCGGCGGAGAACCGGCGGACCGCCGCCTCGCCGCCGGATTCGATCTCGGACAGGATCGCGGATACCCGGGCCCGGATCGTCTCGGCGTCGCCCGCGGGGGCCGGGGGCGCGGGCGCTTTCAGGTAGTGCAGCTCAGCGGGCAAGCGGCTCGCAGATCTGCTGCGGGGCCCCCGTGCCGGTGAGCCGCCGACGCAGCCGGAAGAAGGAGACGACGCCGAGCACGGCGGGAACGCTGAGCTGGAACAGGCGGTAGGCGAGCACGGCCGCGGCCGCCTGGGACAGCGACGCGCCGTAGAGGACGAGCGCGCCGATCAGCCCCCCGTCGGTGCCGCCGATCCCGGCCGGCAGCGGGATCAACCCGCCGAGCTGTCCGACCACGTAGGCGAACACCAGCGGCCCGAGCGGGAAGCCGCCGCCGAACGCGGCAAAGCCGATGATCAGCGCGACGATGTCGAACATCAGGTAGCCCATGGCGCCGAGGATCGCCCGCCACTGTCGCTCGGCGAACAGCCGGCCGGTGTCGCGAATGCCCTGGTCGAGCGCCACCGCGACCGCGCGGAGCTTGCCGGCGAGACCGCCGCGTGAGGCGGTGGGGTCGACCCGGTGCAGCCACAGCGGGAGCGCGGCGACGAGAGCGGCGACGGTCCAGGCGAGCACCGTGAACACGATCGTCGGAATGGCCGGCGCCTGGCTGGTGAACAGGCCGGCGAGCAGCAGCGGGCCGAGAACCGCGGCGAAGGCGAAGTTGGGGATGCTGGTGAGGACGAAGAAGGCGACGCTACGGCGGGCGATCTGCGCCGTGGGCATGTTCCCCTGGCGCAGCGCCCACGCCCCGAGCGCCAGCCCGCCGGCGCCGCCGGTCGGCACGAGCACGTTCGTGCCCTGCTCGGCCATCGCCAGGTCGTAGGAGAAGCCCCAGCCCATGGTGGGACAGAACACGTCGCGGAAGGCGACGACGTTCGACAGGCAGGAGCCGAGCTTCATCAGCGCGATCAGCGCCAACAGCCAGCCGTCGGCGTCCGCGAAGCGGTGCCGGAGCGTGCCGAGCCCGGGCAGCGAGCCGATCGCCGCCGCCACGAGGCCGACGAACACGGCGAGCACGATCAGCCGGATGACCAGCCGACGGGTGCTGAACTCACGCGGCATCTGCTCGGGCATCCCGGCCGCGGTCGGCGCCGCGGTCGGCGCCGGCGTCGGCGCCGCCGTGGGCTGCGCCCCGTCGCTCGAGCGCTCGTCCGGCGAGGTAGCGGCCATGAGCAGATTGTTACGCGCCGCGCGGCCCGACTGGAATCCCGTGACGGGAGACCGAGCCGGGCCGCGCGATCTTGGGCGCTCTCGTGGCCGTCTCAGGCACGGGGGCGCAGGGGCGGGACCTTCAGGAACGGGGCGTCCACGCCGCGCGGGCGATGCCCGTCACGCCGCAGGCGCTCCAGCTCTCGCTCGGCGAGGTGCAGTCGCCGGACGAGCGTGAGCTCCCAGGGTCTCCATCGCGACCGTGGCCGCGGCGCGCTCACGACACGAGCGCGCAGGTACGTCGAGCTGCCTGACATGAGCAGGTGCTCCTTTCTCATCTCGATTGGTGTGAGCTGACACAGGAGTGACCGTCACCCGGGATCCGGGCGATGTGTCACTTCATATGTGTCAGTGGGGGACCGGGTGACCGAGGTCACCCGGGGCCGGCCCGAGTGGGGCTTATCCGGGTCCGGCGGCTGTGTTGAGGTTCAAATGAGCATCACCTGCCTGAAGGTCGTGAGGGCACAAAAAAAGGGCGACCCAGCCGGGTCGCCCTCGTTGTTCGGCGGTATGCGCCTGAAGTGCTTACGGCGCACGCCTCCCAACGAGGGTCATTCCGTCATTGCCGAGATCCATGGCCGTACCGGTGTGCCGGCACGCAGCGGCCGTCCGGTCCTTGGCGGGGGCGGAAGTGAAGGGAATGTCGAAGGAGAAGGCGTTCATGATCGTGTTCCAGCGGTTGACATGAGGCACCCTAAACGAGGCAGTAACCATTTGCAAGGCCCACAGGTGACTTTTTTCACGCTGCGCGCAGGAGGGCATCGAGCGCCTCCTCAACGGGATCCTCGCCGCCGTTGACGTACAGCGTCTCCCCGGCGCTGCGCGGGTCGTGCAGGACCGCCGCGAGCAGGGTCGCCACGTCGGCGCGGGCGACCTCGCCGCGGAACGGCTCGCGCCGCAGCGAGATCTGCCCCGCCGGCGGTTCGTCGGTGAGCCGGCCGGGACGCACGATCGTCCAGGCCAGGTCGCTGTCGCGCAGCGCCGCGTCGGCCGCCGCCTTCGCCCGCAGATAGACGCTGAACACGTCGTCGTCGTCGGGCGGCCGCTCGGCTCCGACGGCGCTCACCATCACGTAGCGGCCGACCCCGGCCTGCCGCGCCGCGTCGCGCAGGGCGATCGCCCCGTCGCGATCCACGGTGAGCTTGCGCTCGGGACCGCTCCCCGGCCCGGCGCCCGCGGCGAACACCACCGCGTCGGCGCCCTCGACGGCGCCGGCCAGCTCGGCCGGTGTGGCGTGCTCGAGATCGCAGATCACCGCGCGGGCACCCTGCGCCTGGACCTCGGTGGCGTGATCGGGGTTGCGGATCAGGCCCACCACCTCGTCGCCCGCCTCGTGCAGCTGCCAGGCGAGCAGGCGGGCGATCTTGCCATGGGCTCCGGCGATGGCGACGCGCATGGGACCCTGACCCTACTCCGTGGCGGGTCCGCCGGCGGGTGGCGGCGTGCCCGCCGCCGCGTGCTCGTCCCCCGCGCCCCGAAGCGCCTCGGCGCCCGTCGCTCCGCGGGCGAGTCGTTCGGCGACGACGGCCTCCGCCCGGCGTGCCGCTTCGCTGCTGGCGCCCACGGCCGCGAGGAAGGCACGGCGGGTGACCCGCCACAGCCGCAGTTCGGTGACACCGCGCACGGTCGCGGTCCGGGGGACGTCGTGCAGCAGGGCGATCTCCCCGAACCCGCTGCCCGGCCCGTACGTGACGCCGAGCCCCTCGATCTCCACCTCGCCGTCCTCGATCACGTAATACGCGTCGCCGACGTCTCCGGCGACGATGACGACAGCTCCCGCCGGAAAGGCGACCGCCTCGGCCCCGCGCACGAGCCGCTCGAGGCGCGGCAGCGGCAGCGGCTCCAGGAACGCGACCCGGTGCAGGAGCCCCCGGACTCGCTCCGCCCGTTCCTCACCCGCGTCGAGGCGCCGGCACGCGCCGAGCACGAGCAGCGTCGCGGCGAGCATCACGCCGCCGCAGGCCACGAGACCGTCCCGGTCGCCGAGGGCGCTGAGCGCGAGCGGAGCCAGCAGTGCCCCCGCTCCGGCGGCGCCTCCGTAGAGGAGCTCGGCGACGCCGTAGACCCGGCCCACCAGGCTGTCGTCGACGAGCCGGGGGATCACCGCCGTGATCGCCGCCTCGACGAGCGCGAATCCGATCCCGGCCGGGATCATGGCCAGGACGACGACGGGGACCGAGGGAACACCGCAGAGGGCGATGCCCGCCCCGAAGGCCGCCCCGCCCAGGATCAGAGCGAACCCGTAGCCCCGGCGGCGCACGAACACGGGGAGGGTCACGCCGGCGAGCACTCCCCCCACCCCCCACACCGCGTTCAGCTCGCCCGGCCCGCCATGACCGAGCTGGAGGCGGCCGAGGGCCAGGGTGACGAGCAGCACGTCGGTGGTCCCGTCGAGGAGGAGAAGCAGCGCGAACGACAGAAACGCGGCGCGGAGCAGCGGGGCTGCCACGATGACGCGCAACCCGGCGAGCAGTCCCGTGTCCTCTGCGTCGTCACCCTCGAGTTCGTGCTCGTGCTCGAGCGCCGCGCCGGCCGGCAGCGCCGAGCTCAGCCGGGTGGCCAGCGTGATCGCGGCGGCCGCGGCGAGCACGACCACCGCCGGGGAGACGACCGCGATCGCCGCTCCCGCCAGACCGGCGCCGACGAGAAACCCGCCGTTGTCGAACTGGCTCCAGCGCGCCACCGCCCGCGTGAGCTCCACCGGCGAGCGCGACAGCGCGGGCATCAGCGACTCCAGCCCGGGGCGCACGACCGGGGAGGCCGCGCTGCCGAGCGCGGCCAGCCCCACCACGGGTGCGAGCGGAGCGTGACCCAGCATCAGGAGCCCGGTGAGGAGGAGGGCGCCGGCCTGGACCAGACAGCCGAGGGCGACGAGGCGCGCGCGATCGTGGCGGTCGAGCACTGACGCGAGCGGCGCCGCGGTGAGCATCGCCGGAAGCAGCCGGGCCGCCGCCGCCGCCGCGACCCCGCCGGCACCGTCGACTTCGAACGCGTACACCGCGAGGGCGACTGACGCACCCCATGTCGCGCAGCAGGCGAGCCCCCAGGCGCCGAGCAGTGAACCCAACGCGCGATTGGACCCTCTCCTCACGGGGCCTGAGAATCCCGGAACCGGCACGGAGACGCAACACGCCGCGAGCCGATCATCGGCCCGGGCGGTCCGGATAGGCTGTCCGCCGTGGCGAGCGAGAGATCAGAGCGGCGGCTGACCGTGGCGGTGACGGGACCGACGGGAACGTTCGGGTTCGGCCTCATGCCGCTGCTGCAGAGCTCGCCCCGCGTCGCCCGGATCGTCGGGATCGCCCGGCGACCGTTCGATCCCGGTGAGCACGGCTGGTCGAAGATGGAGTATCGCCAGGGCGACGTCCGGGACGAGAAGGCGCTGCGCGGCGCGTTCGCCGGCGCCGACGTGGTCATCCACCTCGCGTTCATGATCACCGGCAACGCCTCGGCCGAGACGATCCGTCAGATCAACGTGGAGGGAACGCTCAACGCCTTCCATGCCGCCCGGGCGGTCGACGCGCAGCGCTTCGTGTACGCCTCGTCGGTCGCCGCCTACGGCTTTCATCCCGACAATCCGATCGGCATCACCGAGGACTGGCCGACCCGGCCCGCCGAGCGGCTGTTCTACGCCCGGGAGAAGGCCGAGCTCGAGCAGCTCCTGATCGCCGAGGCGCAGGGCGCCGAGCTCCCGGAGCTCTACATGGTCCGTCCGCCGATCGTCGTCGGGCCGCACGCGCTCGGCGCCAAGGGCACGATTCCGGCCCCGCTCGCCGACGCCGGTGGCCGGCTGATCGACCTCATCAAGCGGCTGCCGATTCCCGTCCCGGCGCTGACGCCCGGCTTTCAGCTGCAGCTGATCCACGAGGACGACGTCGGCCAGGCGCTGCTGCAGTGCGCGCTCGGCGCCGGTCCGCCCGGCGCGTACAACATCGCCGGCGAGGGGGTCCTCACCGGCGCCGACATCGCCCGGGAGGCCGGCCTCACCCCCGTCGGCATACCCAGCGCGATCGTGCAGCGCTTCGCTCGCTTCGCCGCCGCGCTGCCCAAGCCGCCCGGCACTCCCCCCGCCGTCGACTGGATCGAGGCGCTCGCCCACCCGTCGATCATGGACACCGCCAAGGCCCGGCGGGAGCTCGGCTGGCAGCCGCGGTACACCGGCCTGGAGGCGTTGCGCGACACCCTCGCCGGCGGCGACACCCCCCGCGCTTCCTGAGCGGGCCCACCGCCCCTTGCACAGCGACCGAACGAGGGCGTAGGATTCGCGCATGGCGCAGGTGGCAACGCCGATCGGGGCGGAGGGGCAGCCGCAGGCTCGGCCCGGGGTCCCCGACTTCGAGATCGTTCCGCGCGTGGGGCTCGGCCTCGCCGCGGTGATTCTCGTCGGGCTGATCGTCGCGATCGCCTCCAACCGCCTCTGGCCACTCGAGTTCTTCCACGTCGTGTTCGGGTCGGCCTGGACGGTCATCGACCTGTTCGTGGGGCTGATCGTCGGGCCGATCCTCGGACGGCTGTCGATCCCCGCGCGGGTGGAGTTCACCACCCGCTTCATGCCGAAGATGGTCGTGCTGATGCCGACCGTCGTGACGGCCACGTTGGCGGCGGGCTGGCAGCTCTCGACGAAGCTGGGGACGAACCTGACGAGCTACCCCCAACACGGCTGGGTCGTGGCGAGCTTCATCGTCGTGGGGATCATGGCGGTGCTCGCGCTCGGCCTGCTCGAGCCGGCGAACATCGCCGTCCTCACCGAGCTGAAGAAGCCGCAGCCGCGGGGCGAGGTGATCGAGCGGCTGATGAAGCGCTTCGTCTTCTGCTCGGGGATCCTCGGCGTCATGCAGGTGGCGACGTTCGTGATCATGACCAAGCTCGCCTCGTCGTGAGCGCCGCCGCCCCCGGTCGGATCGGCGATCCCGTCGCTCAGGAGGCCGGCTCCGTGAGCGAGCGCAAGCTTCCGCCGGTCACCGAGGTGGGGATGCTCTCCCTCGCCCTCATCGTCGCCGGCGGGATCTACCTCTCCGCCCATCTCCCCCATCACGTGCCGCTCGCCCCCGCCGCGGTCCTGCTCGCGCTCTCGGCCCTCCTGATGGTGGGCAACCTCGCCTCCCTGACCCGGGTCACCGGCTTCGCCTGGGGGCGCTTCTTCGACGTCGCCAAGTGGGCGCTGCTCGCCTATGCGATCACGGCCGGGATGATCGAGTTCGTGTTCGTGCGCAACCACCTCTCCGGCGGCGCGCTCGTCGTGCTCACGCTCTCGATCGTCGTCTACGCCGTCCATGTGCCCACGCTGATCGGCTTCACCGTGGCGCGGTACGACGAGCCGGCCGGCGAGACCGCCATCAGTTGATCCTCGACGAGCTCCGCGTGCCGGTGGTGCTGGCGCCGCTGGCCGGCGGCCCGTCGACGCCGGAGCTCGCCGCCGCGGTCTCCGACGCGGGCGGGCTGGGGTTCCTCGCCTCCGGCTATCTCGCCGCCGACGCGTTCGCCGAGCGGCTCGCGCAGGCGCGCGAGCTGACCGATGGGCCGCTGGGCGTCAACCTGTTCGTCCCCGGTGACGGACCGAACGACCCCGGCACCTACCAGGGATACGTGGCCGAGCTCTCGCGATGGGCGGATGAGGCCGGGGTGGAGCTCGGCGACCCCGCCTACAGCGACGACGACTGGGAGGCCAAGCTCGATTTGCTGTGCGGCGATGAGCTGGACACCCCGGCGGTCGTGTCGTTCACCTTCGGATGCCCGGCGCCGGAGGTGCTCGAGCGCCTGCACGAGGCCGGGGCGGAGACCTGGGTGAGCATCACCATGGTGCAGGAGGCCACGCAGGCCGTGGAGGCCGGCGCCACCGCGCTCGTCGTGCAGGGCGCCGAGGCCGGCGGGCACCGGGCGTCGTTTCAGGACGAGCGGGACCTCCGGCCGATCCCGCTGCTGCCGCTGCTCGCCTGCGTGCGCAACGAGGTCGACCTCCCCCTCGTGGCCACTGGCGGGATCGCCTCGGGAGCCGGCGTCGCCGCCGTCCTCTCCGCGGGCGCCCACGCCGCCCAGCTCGGCACCGCCTTCATGCTGTGCCCGGAGGCGGGGACGAGCGAGCCGCACCGCGGGGCGCTGGGCAAGCACGAGCCGACGGTCCTCACTCGCGCGTTCACCGGCCGCCTCGCCCGGGCCATCCGCAACCGCTTCATCGACGAGCACGAGCCGGGGGCGCCGCTCGCCTACCCGGAGGTCCACTACGTCACCGCACCGATGCGCCGCCAGGCCCGGGAGGCGGGCGACCCTGACCTCATCAACCTGTGGGCGGGCGACGCTCACGCCCTCGCCCGTGAGCTGCCCGCCGGGGAGCTCGTCGCGCAGCTGGCCGACGAGACCCGTGAGGCGCTCGAGACGGCGCGCAGCCGCCTCTAGGCCCGGGGCCGTCCGCCGCTCCGCCGCCGCATCCTTCGTCCGCCCGCCGCCCTGGCGCTCTTGGAGTCAGTCAAGCACCGAGGCGGTGCCTGAGTGACTCCGAGACGCGAACGTGAGTCGGAGCGCCTGCTCGCGTGCGGACCGTGAGCCGTGTCTCTAGCCGGCCGTGACCCGTGGGTCACGATCCGCGCCGGCGCCGGACGCCTCCGCCGCGGCGGTGCCCTCGATGCGGACCCGGGGCAGACGCGCGTCAAGCCAGCTCGGCAACCGCCACGTGACGGCCCCGAGCAGCTCGAGCACGGCCGGCATCAGCACGCAGCGCACGACGACGGCGTCGAGCAGGACGGCGGCGGCGAGGCCGAAGCCGAACTCCTTGACGGGCCGCTCGTCGCCGAGGAGGAAGGCGAGGAACACGCAGATCATGATCGCGGCCGCCGCGGTGATGACCCGGCCGGTGGCGGCGATCCCCTCCGCCACCGCCTCGCGGGCATTGCCGTGGCGGACGAACTCCTCGCGCACGCGGGAGACGAGGAACACCTCGTAGTCCATCGAGAGCCCGAACACGACGGCGAACATCAGCACCGGGATCCACGGCTCGATCGGACCCTGCGAGAGCCCCAGCGGCCCGGACAGCCAACCCCATTGGAACACCGCCACGGTGGCGCCGAGGGCGCCGCCGATCGAGAGCAGGTTCATGATCCCGGCCTGGAGCGGGATGACCAGCGAGCGGAAGATGACGAACAGCAGCAGCGCCGAGAGCACGACGACGAGGGCGATGAACACCGGCAGCTTGTGGGAGAGGACGCCGGCGAAGTCGATCGAGCCGGCGGTGAAGCCGCCGACCAGCGTGGTCACGCCGAGCGACCGGCGCAGCGGCGGCAGTACGCGCCCGCGCAGGCGCTGGACCAGGTTGGTGGTGGCGGACGCCTGTGGGGCCGAGCCGGGGTAGGCCTCGAACACCGCCACGCGTCCCGACGGCGCCAGCCGCGGCGGCGTCGCGGCCACCACGCCCGGCGTCCGCGCCACCGCGGCGCGCACCGCACCGACAGCGGTGGCCCGGCTCCCGGACGGGAGCTCGACGGCGACGAGCAGCGGGCCGTTGAAGCCCGGACCGAAGCCGTGTGCGAGCATCGCGAAGGCGCGCTGCGTGCTCGTGCCGGAGGGATCGTTGCCGGCGTCGCTGGCGTCGAGCCGCAGGGACAGGAACGGGATCAGGAAGGCGACCATCACGAGCAGCGAGACGAGCGCGAGGGTGCGCGGCCGCGCCTGCACGAACAGGCTCCACCGGCGCCACAGCGATCCGCGTGGAGCCTGACCGCGCGCGGTACGCCGGCGGGCGGAGCGACCGGGCCTGACGAGCCGCTCGCCGAAGCGCGAGAGCAGCGCCGGGAGCACCGTGAGCGAGGCGCCGAGGGTGAGCAGCACGGCCAGCACCGAGGCGATCGACAGGCCGTAGAGGAAGCCGACGCCGGTGGCGAACATGCCGAGCAGGGCGATGATCACCGTCGTGCCGGCGAGCAGGATCGCCCGGCCCGAGGTGTCCATCGCCTCGATCACCGCCGCCTCCACGTCGCCGGTGCGTGCGTGGCTCTCCCGGAAGCGGGTGACGATGAACAGCGCGTAGTCGACCCCCACGCCGAGCCCGATCATCAGCGCCAGCTCGGGGGCGACGTTCGACATGTCGGTGATCCGGGTGGCGAGGCCGATGAGGGCCGTGCCGGTGATCAGCCCCAGCCCGGCCGTGAGCAGCGGCAGGCCCGCGGCGAGCACCGAGCCGAAGGTGATGAGCAGGATGACCAGCGCGGCGAGAACCCCGACGACGGTGGCCGGGCCGACGCTGAAGCCCTCCGCCTGCTCGATCACCTGGCCGCCGGCGGCGAGCTGCAGGCCGGGAACGTGGATGGCGCTCAGTCCGTGGAGGATCGGCGTGCCGGTGTCGTCGGGCAGGAGGTTGGCGCGCTTGGAGAAGTTGACGAGCGCGAAGGCGGTGCGCCGGTCCTTGGAGATCTGCACGGCGCCGGCGGCGCTGTACGGGCTGAGCACCCCGGTGACGTGGCGCAGCCGCGTCACCCGCGTGAGCAGCGGCGTGATCGCCTGCCGCACCGCCGGGCTCTCGACGGTCCCGTTCGTGACGTGCCACACGATCGTGTCGGTGTCACCGCCCTGGGCGGGGAACTCCCGGGAGAGCAGGTCGGTGACCTCCTGCGCCTGGGTGCCGGGCAGGCTGAAGTCGGTGGCGTAATGGCGCCCGACGACGCCGGCGAGAACGTTGGCGCCGATCGCGATCGCGATCCACCCGATCACCACCCAGCGGCGGTGGGCGATGCACCAGCGGGAGAGCCCGATCATCGGTGTGGGGCCAGCGGTCGCGTGCCTCGAATGTACCTACCGGTGACCCGCGGCCGGCCCCTGTGTGACGAGCATCACTCGGTGCCGGTGGCGAGCGAATCGAGCAGCTCAGCGATCCGCTCCAGCACCCGGCGCGCGGCCGTGATCTCCTGGTCTCCGAACTCGGCCATCATGACCTCCCACTTGCCGTGCAGGCGGGAGAGCTTCTCGTCGAGCAGCTCCCGTCCCCGGGGCGTGAGCGAGACCTCGCACACGCGCCGATCGATGGCGCTGCGCCGCCGCTCGACGATCTCCACCGCTTCCAGCTGATCGAGCAGCGCGGTGACGCTCGCCGGGTTGAGGTCGGTCTCCCGGGCGATCTGGCCCGCGGTCATCTCGGGCGCCCGGCCGAGCACGGCGATCGCGCGCAGCTGGCCGTAGGTGAGCTCGCCGACGCGCTGGTGCTCGCGTCCGCGCAGCCGGCGCTCGGCTCCGAGCAGCGCCGACAGCGCCTGGCGCAGCTCCTCGATCTCGCTCCGGGGCTTGGCGGCCGCGGGCTTGGCCATCACCCGACCTCCGCCAGGGCGGGCTCAGGCCGAACCTCCAGGCGCGGCGGCTCGGACGCCGGATCGGCTTGCTCGCGCTTGGCGCGGCGCTCGATGCGCATCAGCAGCGTGGTGGGCACCAGCGCCACCAGCGTCACGCCCATCACCCACCAGTAGGTGTCGGAGAACGCGCCGGCGGCCCCGGTGAGCGTGTGCGCGGCGTGGGCCGTGTGGCCCTGGAGGACGACGGCGATGATCGCCGTGCCCAGCGAGCCGCCAACGCGCTGGAGCACGGTGAGCTGCGGGCTGGCGTCGTTGACCTGGTCGGGCCGCAGGACGGAGAACGCCGCGGTCATGGCGGGCATGATGGCCAGCCCGACGCCGACCCCGCGGACGACCATCGCGGCCCCGAGGGTGACGAACGAGGTGGTGCCGGTGACGAGGACGAAGGGGATCGTCGCGGCGGCGAGGATGAGGCCTCCGGCGAGCGACGTGAGGCCGGCGCCGAAGCGCTCGGTGGCCCGTCCGGAGAGGAACATGCCGAGGCCGCCGCCGATGCCCTGCGGGATGAGCAGCAGGCCGGTGTTGATGGCGTCCTCTCCGCGCACCGTCTGGAAGTACAGCGGCAGCAGGATCATCGCCCCGAACAGCGCGGCGCCGAGGCAGAAGGTGACGATCGAAGCGGCCCGGAAGCCCGCGTTGCGGAACAGGCTGAGGTCCAGGATCGGCCGCTCGACGCGCCGGGAGCGCATCACGAACGCGGCGAGGAGGACGATGCCGGCGAGCACGGGGAACACCACCGAGGGCGCGGTGAGGCTGCCGGCCGACTGGCTCTCCGACAGTCCGTAGGTGATCCCGACGACGCCCGCGGCGGCAAGGCCGAGGCCGATGAAGTCCAGCCGCCCGGCGTAGCCGGCGCTCGCCTCGTCGTGGGGAAGCAGGCGCAGCGCCATGACGAGCGCCAGCGCGCCGACCGGGGCGTTGACGAGGAAGATCCACTGCCATCCGACCCCCTGCAGGAGCAGGCCACCGATGGTGGGGCCGAACACCGGCGCGAGGACGATCGGGACGCCGATGAAGCTCATCACGCGGGCGAGGTTCTTCGGGCCTGCGGCCTTGACGAGGATCATCTGGCCGATCGGGGTGATCATGCCGCCGCCGACGCCCTGGATCACACGGAAGGCGATCAGCTCGCTGCTCGACGTCGCGAGGGCGCACAGCGCCGAGCCCGCGGTGAACACGACGAGCGCGATGAGATACAGACGCCGGGCGCTGAAGCGCCGCACGGCCCACCCGGTGACCGGGATCACCGCGGCGAGCGAGAGGAGGTAGCCCGTGACGACCCACTGCACGCTGGCCAGCGAGGCGTGGAGGTCGACGGTGAGGCTGTGCAGCGCGACGTTGACGATCGTCGTGTCGAGCACGGACATGATCGCGCCGAGGATCACCACGATGGCGACCCTCATCACGTGGGGCTCGATGCCCGGTCGCTTGGTGGGTTCGACGTCGGCGGAGGTGGCTGAAGAAGTCATTTGGTACCTAAAGGTTAGCAGCAAAAACTTTTGGCACCAAAATGATGTTCGTCACAAGCGCCGGGAGTCGGTGACAGCCGCCGGCGGTGTTCGGGTGGCGAGCGCCGGCGCCGTCACGAGCGACGGTGGAGATCCTCGGCGAGCGCGATCGCCCCGAGCACCCCGGCGCGGTCGCCCAGGCCCGGCGGCACGAGATAGGTGTCGATCCCGTCTCCCAGCTCCGGCGCCGGCAGATATCCGGCGTTCAGCTCGGGCAGCCGGCGGCGGATCCGCCCCAGCAGCCCCGAGCGCTCGAGCACGCCGCCGCCGGCGACGATCCGCTCCGGCGAGGCGACCATGACCATCGCGAGGATCCCGAGCGCGAGCTGCTCGGCCTCGATCTCCCACGCCTCGTGATCGTCGGGCAGCTCGTCGGGCGCGGCGTTCCAGCGGGCAGCCAGCGCGGCGCCGCCGGCAAGGCCCTCCAGGCAGTCGCCGTGGCTCGGGCAGACACCGGCGAAGCTCCCGTCGTGCGGGATCCGCAGGTGGCCGACCTCGGGGTGGACGAGGCCGTGCCACGGCCGCCCGTCGATGGCCAGCCCGCCGCCGATCCCGGTGCCGACGGTGAGGTACAGCAGCGACGCGACCCCGCGGCCGGCGCCCCAGCGGTGCTCTCCCACCGCCGCGGCGTTCACATCGGTGTCGAACGCGACGGGCACGCCGACGGCGTCGCGCACGGCGGGGCCGAGGGCGGCGTCCCGCCACGCGGTCTTCGGCGTCGTCGTGATGGCGCCCCACGTCGGCGAGTCACGGCGCAGGTCGACGGGGCCGAAGGCGCCGATTCCGATCGCGGCCACCGACGGCGCCCGGCGGAAGAAGTCACAGATCCGCTCGATCGTCGCCTCCGGCGCGCCGGTGGGGAACTCCTCGAGCGCGTCGAGCTCCTCGGGGCCGCGGCCGACCGCGCACACGCACCACGTGCCGCCCGTCTCGACGCCGCCGTAGAGCTCGCTCATGGGCGGTGGTTTACCCGCTGCCCGCCCGGGAAGGCTGCCCGGGGCAGGCGTCGGAGAGGAGGACGAGGTGCGTCAGGCGGTGCTCGCGGGTCCGGAGGACGTCCGGCTGCAGGACGGACCGCTGCCCGAACCGGGCCCAGACGAGCTGCGGGTACGCGCCGAGGCGGTCGGGATCTGCGGCTCTGACCTCCACGCTCTGCACGGGCGGCACCCGTTCATCGAGCTGCCCGTCGTCCCGGGGCACGAGGCGGCGGGGATCGTCGATGCCGTCGGATCCGGCGTGAGCGGGTTCGCTGCCGGCGACCGGGTGCTGCTGGAGCCGAACCTCGTCTGCGGCACCTGCCGGATGTGCCGCAGCGGCCGCTACAACCTGTGCGAGCGCCTCCAGGTGGTGGGCTGCCAGACGGCCGGGGCCCTCGCCGAGGCGTTCGTCGCCTCGGCTCACCGCTTCCACCACGTTCCGGAGGGGATGTCGTGGACGGCGGCGACGCTCGTCGAGCCGCTGTCGACGGCCACGCACGCCGTCCGCGTCGCCGAGGGCGTCGCCGGCCGCACGGTCGCCGTGCTCGGCGGCGGCTCGATCGGCCAGCTGACGATGCTCGCCGCCCGCGCCGGCGGCGCGGAGGCGATCGCCGTCACCGATCCCCAGCCGAGCCGCCGCGAGCTGGCGGCCGCGCTCGGCGCCGATCTCGTCATCGATCCCACCGAGCCCGGCGCGGTCGCGGCGATCCGCACGCAGCTGCCGTGGCGCCCCGACGTCGTCTTCGACTGCGTCGCCTCGGCCGCGACGATCGCCCAGGCGGTGGCGCTCGCGCAGAAGGGCGCGACGGTCGTCGTCGAAGGCGTGCCGCCGGGGCCGGTCACGGTGCCCCTGCACCTGGTGCAGGACTCCGAGCTGCGCCTCCAGGGGACGGCGATGTACGTGCGTGAGGACGTCGAGCGGGCGATCGAGCTCATCGCCACGGGCGCGATCCCCGTCGAGCGGATCGTCTCCCGTACCTTCCCCCTGGCTGACGCGGCACGCGCGTTCGCCGCCGCCGAGGACGGCAGCGGCGGGATCAAGGTCCACCTCGCGCCCCAGCGCTAGATGCGGCGCTCGGTCTTCGGATCGAATCCGTAGATGCGCTCGGGGTCGATCCGCAGGGTCACGTTCGTCCCCGGCTGCCGGGCGTCGTAGCCCTCGGTCCGGGCGACGAGCGGCTCCTCGAGGCCGTCGATCGAGGCGTGGATGTAGGAGTCGGCACCGAGCGACTCGACGAGCAGCACCTCCCCGGGGATCCCGCCCTCCCCCTCTCCCGGCTCGGACACCGCGACGTGTTCGGGGCGCGCGCCGAGGATGATCTCGCCGTCGGTGGCGCCGGCCAGCTTCTCGGGCAGGCGGATCGTCTGCTCTCCCAGCCGTGCCGCGCCCTCGCTCACCGGCAGGCGCAGGAGGTTCATCTGCGGCAGGCCGATGAAGCCGGCCACGAACGCGTTCACCGGGTTCTCGTAGAGCTCGCGCGGGGGTGCGCACTGCTGCAGGGTGCCGTCCTTGAGCACCGCGACCTTGTCGCCGAGCGTCATCGCCTCGCCCTGATCGTGGGTGACATACACCGTCGTCGTCTCGAGCCGCCGCTGCAGCTCCGCGATCTGTACACGGGTCTGGACGCGGAGCTTCGCGTCGAGGTTCGACAACGGCTCGTCCATCAGGAACGCGGCGGGGCGGCGGACGATCGCACGGCCCATCGCGACGCGTTGGCGCTGACCGCCGGAGAGCTGGCGCGGCTTGCGATCGAGCAGCTCGTCGATGCCGAGCATGGAGGCCGCCTCCTTGACGCGCTTGTCGCGCTCGTCGCGGCTCACGCCGTGCATCTTCAGCGCGAAGCCGATGTTCTCGGCCACCGTCTTGTTCGGGTACAGCGCGTAGTTCTGGAACACCATCGCGATGTCGCGATCGCGGGCCTCGACGCCTGAGACGTCCTCCCCGCCGATCTGGATCCGCCCGCCGCTGAGCGGTTCCAGCCCGGCGAGCAGCCGCAGCGCGGTCGTCTTGCCCGACCCCGACGGGCCGACCATGACCATGAAGCCCCCGTCGGGCACCTCCAGATCGAGGCTGTCGACCGCGGGCTGCTCGGAGCCGTCGTAGCGACAGGAGACCTCGTCGTAGATCACCTCGGCCATCGGTGTCCTCCTCCTTTCACTTGATCGCCCCCATCGACAGGCCGCGCACGAGCTGGCGCTGCGCGATCCAGCCGGCGATGAGCACCGGCACGGAGGCGAGCGTCGCCGCGGCGGCGAGCTTCGCCCAGTACAGACCCTCGCTGGTGACGAAGCCGACGAGGAACACCGGCATCGTCGCCGCCCGGATCGAGGTGAGGTTCAGCGCGAAGAAGAACTCGTTCCAGGCGAAGATGGCGCAGATCAGGGCGGTGGCGGCGAGCCCCGGCGCGACCGTCGGCAGCACCACCTCGGTGAGCTCGTGGCGCAGGTCGGCGCCGTCGATCCGCGCCGCCTCCAGGATCTCGCCGGGGACCTCGAGGAAGAACGAGCGCATCATCCAGATCGCGATCGGCATGTTCATCGCCGTGTAGAGGACGATCAGCGTCGGGATGCTGTCGAGCATCCCGAGGTCGCGCACCGCGAGGTAGATCGGCACGATCGCGGCGACGACGGGCAGCATCTTCGTCGAGATGAAGAAGAACAGGACGTCGCGCCATTTCTTGATCGGCCGCATCGAGAGCGCGTAGGCCGCCGGCGTCGCCAGCACGAGCACGAGCAGCACCGAGACGACGGTGGCGATCGCCGAGTTGGCCAGGAACGGCCCCATGCCCGCGCTGAACACCGCCTTGTACTCGGTGAGGGTGGGATGGAAGATGAACTTCGGCGGATTCGTGTATGCGGCGGACTCCGGCTTGAACGACGTCAGCACCATCCAGAACACCGGGAAGAAGAAGATGATCGCGAGGATCCAGGCGAGCGCGCCCCACGCGATCCCGCCCAGCTGCCGCCGCCGCCGTCGCCGTGGCGCACGCGCCGCCCGCGTCTCCGCGCCCGCCGTCGCGCCGGTGCCCGCGACGGTCGCCATCAGCCCCGCGCCTCGTTCTCGATGAACACGCTGAACACGGTGCGCAGCGCGATCGTCGCGATGATGATCGTGAGCACGACGGTGACGACCCCGAGCGCCGCCGCCTGTCCCACCTCGAAGCCCTCGAAGGCGCGCTGGTAGATGTAGAAGGGCAGGTTCGTCGTCGCCGTGCCCGGTCCGCCCTGGGTGATCATGTAGATCGCGTCGAAGGTGTTGACGACGTAGATCGAGCCGAGCAGGATGCCGAGCTCCAGGTAGGAGCGCAGGTGCGGGAGGGTCAGCTCGCGGAAGCTCGCCCACGCGCTCGCGCCGTCGACGCGAGCCGCCTCCAGGACATCCCGCGGCTGGCTCTGCAGTCCGGCGAGCAGGATGAGCATCTCGAACGGCGTCCACTGCCAGACGACGGCGGCGATGACCGAGCCGAGCGGATGGGTGCCGACGAAGTCGACGGGCGCGAACCCGAACCAGCCGATCACCCAGTTGACGATCCCGTAGACGGGGTCGAGCATCGTCGTCTTCCACAGCAGGCCGGCGGCGGCGGGCATGATCAGGAACGGCGAGATGAGCAGCGTGCGGACGAAGCCGCGGCCGAAGAAGGCGCGGTCCAGCAGCACGGCGAGCAGGAGTCCGAGCACCGTGGCGATGAGCACCGAGCCGAAGGTGATCTCGATCGTGTGCAGCAGCGCCCCGTAGAACACCGGGTCGGAGAACACCTGGCCGTAGTTGTGAAGCCCGACCCACTGCGCCGATCCGGGCTTGGCGAGGTCCCAGTTCGTGAGCGAGTAGTAGATCGTCAGCAGGAACGGGATCTGGGTGACGACGATCGTGAACACGAGCGCCGGCAGCAGCGGGATCCGCCGCCGCCAGCCCTCGCCGCCGCGACGGTCCCGGCGCCGCGCCCCCGGCACGCGAACGGTGCTCTCGGCGGTGGTGGTGCTCATGAGGCGTCCATCACTGGTGGCGGTAGTTGGCTCCGGTCGCCTGCGCGTAGCCCTGCGAGGTCGAGAGCGCGCTCTTCACCGACTCCTGGCCGGCGATCGCCGCGGAGATCTGCTGGCTCACGCGGGTGCCGAGGTCCTGGAACTCGGGGATGTCGAGGAACTGGATCCCCGTGTAGGGGACGGGCTGGACGGTCGGATGATCAGGATCCGCGGTCTCGATCGCCTGCAGTGAGGGAGTCGCGAAGGCGCGGGCGGCCTTCTCGTACTGGGGGATCCGGTAGGTGGAGCGGCGACTCCCCGGAGGCAGATTCGCCCAGCCGAGCTTCTCGCCGACGAGGCGGATGTAGGCCTTCGAGGTCGCCCAGGCCATGAACGTCCACGCGGCCTGCTTGTCCGGCGACGTCGTCGGGATGCCGAGCGACCACGAGTACAGCCAGCCGGAGCGCTTCGTCTTCATCACCGGGGCGGCGACGTAGCCGTTCTTGCCGACGACGGTGCTGCTGGATGGATCCTCGATCGTGCCGGCGGCGGAGGTGGCGTCGTACCACATCGCCGCCTTGCCCTGGCCGTAGAGCGTGCCGCACTCCGCGAAGCCGTCCTCGACCGCGCCGGGCTCGCCGTAGCGGTTCACGAGGTTCACGTAGAACGACACCGCACGCTCAAACGCCGGGCGCGTCAGCTGGGCCTGCCAGGAGAGGTTGTACCAGCGCCCCCCGAAGGTGTTGATGACCGTATCGAGCGGCGCCAGGTTCTCACCCCAGCCGGCGTCGCCGCGCAGGCAGATACCGGCGATGCCCTTCTTCTTGTTCCTCAGCTTGGCCGCGAAACGTGCCACCTGCGTCCAGGTGGGGTGGGCGGGCATCGTCAGGTGCGCCTTGGCGAACAGGTCCTTGCGGTAGACGAGGAACGAGGATTCTCCGTAGAACGGCACGGAGTACATGTCCCCGCGGTAGGAGAGCGCCCTGCGGATCGAGGGGATGAAGTCCGCCTCGTCGTAGCCGGGGGTGCGCTTGATGTAGGGCTGGAGGTTGACGATCCAGCGGTAGCGCGCCCACATCGGCGTCTCGTAGTTCGAGATCATCACGATGTCGAACTCGTTGCTCTTGGTCGACACCGAGGCGGTGATCTTCGCCCGGGACTCGTTCTCCGGCAGCGTGACGAAGTTCACCTTGATGTTGGGGTGCTGCTTCTCGAACAGCGGCGTCAGCTGCTCGACGTCCTCCATCTGCGGGTTGGAGACGATCGCCACCCGCAGGGAGACGGCGTGCGGGCCGGCGCCGCTGCCGCCGCCGGCACCGGCCACCGAGCAGCCGGAGCTGAGGAGCGCCGCGGTGAGAGCGACGGTCGCTGCGCGGTAGCTGGGCGTTCCCTCCTCCTCCGGTTGGACGAACCAGTGCGGGGTAGTGTCTTCCCGCACGAGGCCCCGGTAAACCCGTGACTGGAGGTGGACATGCGAGCGGCGGTATGGGAGCGCCCGGGCGAGCTGAAGGTGCAGGAGCGTCCCGACCCCGAGCCGGGCGAGGACGAGATCGTGGTCAAGGTCGGGGCGTGCGGGATGTGCGGGACCGACCTGCACATCGCCGAGGGCGAGTTCCCACCCACCCCGTACCCGATCGTGCCCGGCCACGAGTTCGCCGGCGAGGTCGTCGCGGTGGGCGGAGCCGTGGAGGACGTCTCGGTCGGCATGCACGTCGCCGTCGACCCGTCGCTGTTCTGCGGGCATTGCGACTACTGCCGCGTCCAGCACGGCAACCTGTGCCGCAACTGGAACGCGATCGGCGACACCGTCGACGGCGCCTTCGCCGAGCTCGTGAAGGCCCCGGCCAAGAACGCCTACGCGCTGCCCGAGGGCACCTCGCTGCGCACGGGGGCGCTCGTGGAGCCGCTCGCCTGCGCCGTGCACGGGATGCGCCGCCTGCAGCCGGGCACCGGCGACTCGGTGCTGCTCACCGGGGCGGGGACGATGGGGCTGCTGCTGCTCCAACTGCTCGTCCACGGCGGCGCCGCCGGCATCGTCGTCGTCGATCGCAACGAGAAGCGGCTGGAGCTGGCGCGCTCGCTGGGCGCCGCCGCGGTGGAGACCTCGGTCGGCGCCGCTCTCGACGCCCACGGCGAGGGGTTCGACTGCGTCGTCGATGCCACCGGCGTGCCGCCGGTCATCCAGGAGGGGGTCGACGCCGTCCGCCGCGGCGGCAAGCTGATGATCTTCGGAGTCGCCCCGCAAGAGGCGAGGGTGGAGATCTCGCCGTTTCGCATCTACAACGACGAGATCACCATCGTCGGCTCGATGGCCGTCCTGTTCACCTTCGTGCAGGCGATCGAGATGCTCCAGGCCGGCGCCGTGAAGACCGAGCCGCTGCTCACCCACACTTTCCCGCTCGACGGCTTCGAGGACGCTCTGGAGGCGATGCGCTCCGGAGCGGGGCTGAAGATCCAGGTCCTCCCCAACGGGTGAGCGCCGCCGCCCCCACGCCGGACGGTCCTTCCCACGTCGAGAGGGCGGCTACGTGAGCGCCGCCGCCCCCACGCCGGACGGTCCTTCCCACGTCGAGCGGGCGGCTACGTGAGCGTCCTCGTCGGCATCGACGTCGGCACGTCCGCCGTCAAGGCGGTGGCGATCGACCCGGAGGGATCGGTGCTCGCCAGCGAGGAGGCGCCGCTGTCGCTCGACACCCCGCGCGCGGGCTGGGCCGAGCAGAACCCCGAGGACTGGTGGGCGGCGTGCCAGGACGTGCTCGGCCGCGTCCGCTCGGCCTGCGGCGAGGCGCCCGCCGGGATCGGGCTCACCGGGCAGATGCACGGTCTCGTCGCCCTCGACGATCGCGACCAGGTGATCCGGCCGGCGATCCTGTGGAACGACCAGCGCTCGTTCGACGAGTGCGGCGAACTGGAGGACGCCGTCGGCGGTCGCGAGCGACTGGTGGCGATGACCGGCAACCGCGCCGTTCCCGGGTTCACGGCGCCGAAGCTGCTGTGGATGCGCGCGCACGAGCCGGACTCCTTCGTCCGGATCGCTCGCGTGATGCTGCCCAAGGACTACGTGCGGCTGCGGCTGTGCGGCGCGTTGGCCACCGACGTGGCCGACGCCTCGGGCACGCTGCTGCTCGACGTCGGACGCCGCGCGTGGAGCGAGGAGGTGCTGGAGGCGCTCGAGCTCGACGCCGGCTGGCTGCCCCCGGCATGCGAGGGCGTGGCGGTCAGCGGGCACACGGAGGACGGGATCCCGGTGGCGGCGGGCGCCGGGGACCAGGCGGCCGGAGCGCTCGGGGTGGGGGTCGTCGATCCGGGCATGGCCTCGGTGGTGCTCGGGAGCTCCGGGGTCGTGTTCGCGGCCACGGACGGGTTCGAGGCCGAGGCCGAGGGACGCGTCCACTCCTTCTGCCACGCCGTCCCCGACCGCTGGCACGCGATGGGCGTGATGTTGTCGGCCGCCGCCGCGCTGTCCTGGTTTCGCGCCGTCGCCGGGGAGCCGTCCTACGACGAGCTGCTCGCCGGCGCCGAGCGGTGGGAGCCCGGGGCCGACGGGCTCACCTTCCTCCCCTACCTCAGCGGCGAGCGCACGCCGTACGTCGATCCGGATGCACGCGGCGCGTTCGTCGGCCTGCAGGCCCGTCATGACACCGGCGCGCTCGCCCGGGCGGTGCTGGAGGGAGTCGCCTTCGGGCTGCGCGACTCGCTGGACCTGCTTCGCTCGCTGGGCGCGCCGATCGAGCTCGGCCGCGTCTCGGGCGGCGGCGCGCGCTCCGAGCTGTGGCTGCGGATCGTCGCCTCCGTGCTGGAGCTCCCGCTCGAGCGCGTGGCCGTCGACGAGGGGGCCGCGTTCGGCGCCGCGCTGCTCGGCGGCGTCGCCGCCGAGGTGTGGTCCGACCCGGCCGAGGCGGTGGCGGCGACGGTCAGCGGCCGCGCCGTGGTCGAGCCCGTCGCCGAGTGGACGGAGGTCTACCGGGAGCGGCGCGAGACCTACCGCGCGCTGTACCCCGCCCTGCGCTGAGGCGCACTCGGGACTGCGCCCCGCCTGCTGCGCCGCGTCCGGGTGATGACACTCACCCTCCCCTGATGCGCGTTTGCGCGACCGTCGGGGTAGGACGCAGAGCGTCATCCGAGAAGGAGGAGAGGGATGGACGATGGCGCGGATGTGAGAACCCGGGCGAGCGCGGATCCCGGCGCCCGGCGCTACGTCTACCTGCTGGCGCTGATCGGGGCCATGGGCGGGCTGCTGTGGGGCTATGACACCGGCGTGACCGCGGGGGCGCTGGGCTCGCTCACCCGGACCTTCCACCTCGGCTCGTTCACCAAGGAGCTGTCCGTCTCGGCGGTGCTCATCGGAACGATCATCGGCGCCATCCTCGGCGGGCGCTTCGCCGACTGGCTCGGGCGCAAGCGCGCGCTGGTGGCGATCGGCTGCCTGTTCGTCGTCTCCTCGGTCCTCACCGCGATCGCCCCCACGCTCGCGACGTTCATCGTCTTCCGCATCCTTCAGGGCATGGCGGTGGGCTCGGCCTCCGTCGTCTCGCCGATGTACATCAGCGAGGTGGCGCCCCCCGCCGTGCGCGGCCGGCTGGGGTTCTTCTTCCAGTTCATGATCACGGTCGGGATCCTCGTCTCCTACCTCGTCGACTACGCCGTGATCCAGCTCGGTGGCTCGTGGCGGCCGATGTTCCTCGCCGGCGTCGTCCCCTCGGCGGTGCTGGCCGTCGGGATGGTGTTCCTGTCCGAGACGCCCCGCTGGTACGGCAAGCAGGAGCGCTGGGACGACGCACGCGGCGTCCTTCAACGCGTCAACCCGGCCGACGCGGACGCGGAGGTGGAGGCGATCCGTGGGAGCCTGGAGGAGGCCAGGCAGTCCCGCCCCTCCGAGCTGTTCCGCGGCGGGCTGCGCTGGGCGCTCGGGCTCGGCGTGGGGCTCTCGATCCTCCAGCAGTTCGTCGGCATCGACGCCATCACGTACTACGCGCCGACCGTCACCGGCTACAGCGGGGTGGCCAACGGCCCCAACGGCTCGCTGATCGGCGCGATCCTCGTCGGCGCGGTGTTCGTGTTCGGCGAGGTGATCGCGGTGGCGGTCGCCGAGCGCTTCGGCCGCCGGCCGCTGCTGCTCGTCTCCAACGGCGTCATGTTCCTCACCATGACCGCCATCGGCGTGGTGTTCCTGTTCAACTACCACCACCTCGGCGTGCTGCTGCTGGTGCTGATCCTCGTCTACGTGCTCGGCTTCGCGATCGGGATGGGCCCCATCTTCTGGCTGTTCAGCGCCGAGATCTTCCCCACGCGACTGCGCGGCTACGGCTCGAGCATGTCGGCCACCGGCAACTGGAGCGCCGACCTGGTGGTGAGCATCACCTTCCTCACCCTCGTCGGGTCGATCGGCCTGTCGGGCACGTTCTGGATCTACGCCTTCTTCGCGCTCGTCTCGATCGGGTTCGTCCTGTGGCTCGCGCCGGAGACGAAACAACGACCGCTGGAGGAGATCGAGGCCTACTGGGAGCGCGGCCGCCGCTGGCCGCGGCGGCGGCGCCGCGGCGAGCTCAGCGGGCGCCGGGGCGAGCGACGGCCTCGGCGCCGGCAGCCAGCCCGGCCCTGACCGCCTCGGTGAGCTCGGCCCCGCGCGCCAGCTCCGCCGCCAGCGCTCCCGCAAAGGCGTCTCCGGCGCCCGTGGTGTCGAGAACGCGCTGCGCCTGCTCGGCCGGCAGGCGGGTCGTCCCGGCCTCCTGCACGAGGACGGCGCCCTCTCCGCCCAGCGTGATCACGACCGAGCGCGGCCCCCGCGCGCGCAGCCGCTGTGCCGCGCGCTCCGGATCGCCCGGCTGATCCTCGCCGAGCAGGAACGCCGCCTCGTGCTCGTTGACGAGCAGCGGGTCGAGGCCGCGCAGGAGCGCGTCGGGCACGGGCTGCGCCGGGGCCAGCGTCACAACCGCCCGCGCGCCGGCGTCCCGGGCCAGAGCGACCGCCCTGCTCACCGTCTCCACCGGGATCTCCAGCTGGGCGAGCATCACCGCCGCGCCGGCGAGGAGATCCTCGTCGAGCGCGTCGGGAGCGAAGGCGCCGTTCGCCCCCGGATCGATCACGATCGTGTTCTCGCCCTCCGCGGTGACCGTGATGTACGCCGTGCCGGTGGCGGTGCCGCTCAGCGCGGTCACGTGCTCGGTGTCGACATCCTCGTCGTGGAGCGCGGCGAGCATCCGCTCGCCCGCGTCGTCGTCGCCCACCCGTCCGGCCATCGCCACGACGGCTCCGGCGCGCGCCGCGGCGACCGCCTGGTTGGCGCCCTTGCCTCCCGGGCTGCGCTTCACCTCCTCGGCGCTGACCGTCTCACCGGGGCTGGGAGCCCGCGTCACCCTGAGCACGACATCCTCGTTGATCGAGCCGACGACGAGCACCCGGCCCGAGGTCACGTGACGACCTCCTCGAGCTCCTGGTTGGGGTCGATGTGCTTGAGCGCGAGCGTGAGGTACTGACCGAAGGCGAGCCCGACGGCGACCACCATCCACGTGGCGGTCGGCCCGGCGCTGCCGATCATGATCGTCCAGATGCCCGAGCCGACGAGCTGCCCGAACGCGAACATCGCCCCCAGCCACCCCACCGCGGTGCCGCGCACGCGGGTGGGGAAGCTCTCCGGCCAGTAGCCCTGGCCGGCGCCCGACCACACGCCGTTGGTGGCCTGGAAGATGAAGAACCAGACGATGAACACGGCGATCGAGAAGTGCTTGTCGTGGAAGGAGACGAAGTAGAACAGCAGGTTGAGCGGCCCCACGAGCACGCCGGCGCACGTCATCACCTCCTTGCGCCCGAAGAGCTCCCCGAGCGCGCCGCCGATGACGTAGAAGAAGAACCCGATTCCGCCCGCCACCAGCAGCAGCGTCGCCGCCTCCCCGCCCGACCACCCCGCGTACGTGGTGAGCCAGAAGGTGATGTAGACGTTCGTGGCCACGTACGCCGAGGCGTAGAAGAACCACACGCCGGTGAGCAGCACGAGCTGGCGGCGCACGAGCCCCGGCGTGCTCAGAAGCTGCTTGACCGTCGGCTGGTCGACCTCCTCCAGGTCGATGTCGTACTCCTCCGCCTTCTCCTCCATCAACTCCTCGTCACCCTCCTCCTTGGCCTCCTTGACCTCCTTCATCCGCAGCCAGCGCTTCGACTCCCGCAGGTGGCGCCGCGCCCAGATCAGGACGAGGATCGGGAGCACGCCGAACGCGAACACCTCCCGCCAGCCCAGCCCGATGACCAGCGAGTACACGGCGGAGGCGAGCAGCACGCCGAGGGCGTAGCCGCCGTTGACGATCGAGTACAGGAAGCCGCGCGCCCGGGCCGGCGTTTGCTCGCTCACCAGCACTGCCGCCATCGCGAACTCCGCCACCGCGAACGAGCCGGCGATGGTGCGGATCACGACCAGCTCGACATAGTTGGCGACGAAGAACGTCAGACCGGTGAACACCGCGGTGCCGAGCAGGTTGATCTGCCACACCCGCTTGCGGCCGAGCCGGTCCATCGCGTAGCCGGCGAACATCGTGATCAGGAACTCGCCGCCGTAGATGAAGAACACCAGCGCGCCCACCTTGGTCGAGCCGAGGTGGAGGCTCTTTGCGATGTTCGGGATCGTCAGGACGAGCAGGTTGAAGTCGTAGGACGCGAACAGCTGCCCGGCCAGCGCGGTGACGACGAGGACGATGATGTAGTTCCCCTCGCGGCGGATCGTGGGGATCGCCGACATGTCGAGGAACCGCCGCTTGAGCGGGGACTTCTCCGCCTGTGAGTGGGTGCTCATGACCCCTCCTCTCTCTCCCGCGGCGACCTACCCGAAAGTCCCGCCGGCGGACCGGGCGGCGGTCCGGATTCGAACCACGCCGCCCGCTCCGCGACGGATCAGCTCTGCTTCGTCTTCGTGTGGTCGAGCCCGCGCCGGATCTCCGCCGCGAGCGTGTAGGGATCGCCCTTCTTCACCATGTGGGAGAAGTAGAGTTGCGGGGTCTCGTCGGTCTCCTGGTTGTAGAGGCAGCCGACGAACCAGCCGAGGCCGCGCATCGTCTCCATCACCGGCATGATCTCCGGCGCCGTCATCGCGAAGTCAGGCGCCGCGGCGGCAAGCGTCCCCGACTTGTCGAGCGGCTTGAAGGTCATGTTCGTGGAGATGTTCGCCTGCGGTGACACGAGCACGCCGTCGATGACGATCCGCCCGCCCCGGTCCACATCGACCGATACGACCCCGTCAGTCTCGACCGAGGCGCTGCCGCCGACGATCGAGCCCAGCCGCTTGGCGTCCAGCGGCGACTTCGGATGCTTGGGCATCGTCTGCGGGAGCTTGATCGCCGTCGTCCGGAGGACGTTGTGGACGCCCCTGGCGAGGGCGGTGGGCGTGCCGATCCCGCGCCAGTGCACGAACCAGATCTGCGGGGTCATCCCGATGTAGTGCTGGTGGAGAGCCTGGAAGGTGAGGCCGTTGGCCATGATCGTGTCGACGAAGCGCTCCACCTCCCGCTCGTGGAGCGCGAGGCACCCGTTGAAGAACGCCAAGTCGTTTCCGAGCGGCTGGAAGGTGAGCATCCCGTCGATCTCGAAGGCGCCCTCGAACACCACGCCGGCGGGACCCCTCACCGGCCCGATGTCGTCCCGGTCGACGTCGATCATGAGGACGCCGTTCATGACGGTGCCCTCCGCCCCGACGATCCCCTCGATCAGCTTCTGCGGGATCTTCCCCTTCTGGTGGCGCACCCGCGCGGCGCGCGCGGTGGCCGCGCCGGCCAGCGGAGCCCGGGCGAGCAGTCCGGCGGCGGCCGTGCCTCCTCCGAGCGACATGAGGCCGCGACGGCTGAGGCGAAGATCGTGTCCTGGATCAGGCATTGTCCCTCCGGATAGGTTGTCTGATAACCCGTCCGGGATACCCAAATGGCGGGCGCCATCGCCAAACCGAAGCACCGTCTCAGCGGCAATCGTTGGAATCGAACCGCCGCTCAGGCGGTGGCGAAGCGGCTGATCGTCGCTTCGGGACGCACGCCACGGAGGTGCGCCGACCAGATGCGCTGGTAGGCGAGCTCCTCCTTGGTGCGCAACGGGGGATCGACCGACTCGCGCTCGGCGGCGAACTCCGCATCGGTCATCTCCGCCTCGAGCGTCCGGGTGAGCACGTCGGCGGCGCCGCTGCCGTCGCCGAACTGGGCCTTCTCCCGCCACAGCAGCTCGTCGGGGAGCCAGCCGCTGAAGGCCTGGCGCAGCAGCCGCTTCTCCGGGACGTCGGGTCCGGAGAGCTTCCACTCGTTGGGCAGCCGGAGCGCGAGCGCGATCACCTGGCGGTCGAGGAACGGCACGCGCGCCTCCAGGCCGTGGGCCATCGTCACCCGGTCGCAGCGCTGGAGGTTCAGGCTGTGCAGGCCGTTGACCGAGCGGATCAGCTCCTCGCCGAGGGCGGCGGGGTCGGGGAAGGCGCGCAGATACCCGTAACCGGCGAACAGCTCGTCGGCGCCCTCGCCGGTGAGCACCACCTTCACGTGTCGTGAGGTCATCTCGGCGAGCAGGTAGTTGGGCACCGCGCTGCGCACCAGCGAGGGGTCGAAGTGCTCGATCGCCCGGACGACCGGCCCGACCGCGGCGAGGGCCTCCTGCGCGGTGTAGACGCGCTCGCGGTGCTCGGTGCCGAGGAACCGCGCCGCCCGGCGGGCGGCGAGGAGGTCCGGGCTGCCCTCCGAGCCAACGGCGAACGTCTGCAGGCGCTCGCCGCGCTCGGCGAGGATGCGGGCGGCGATCGCGGCGATCAGGCTCGAGTCCAGGCCGCCGGAGAGGAACACCCCCACCGGGACGTCGCCCATGAGCTGCCGGCGCACGGAGGCGATCAGCACCTCACGCGTCTCGGCGAGGTCCTCCTCGCTCGGCTCGGTGGCGACCGCCTCGGGCGCCGCCCCAGCGGGTGCGGCGCGCGCGAAGCGCTGCAGGCCGCCCTCCGGCGTCCAGTGGTGCCCCGGCGGGAACGCCTCCACGCGGGGCCGCCAGGCGGGGTCGAAGGCCGCGAGCTCGGAGGCGAAGCGGATCTCCTCGCCGGGCCGGGCCGGCGGCGTCCAGTACAGAGGCTTGATCCCCACCGGGTCGCGCGCGGCGAGGAACGACGTGCCGTCGGCGCTCGCGCAGAGGAACGCGTACATCCCCTCCAGTTCGTGGAGCGCGTCCGGCCCTCGCCGTTCGAGCAGCCGCAGCGCCACCTCGTTGTCCGAACCCGTCGCGTACTCCGTCTCCCCGAGCCGCCGCCGCACGCTCTCGTGGTTGTAGATCTCGCCGTTGCCGACGAACCAGCGCCGATCGCCCCCGAGCGGCTGGCGGCCGCCCTCCACGTCGACGATCGAGAGCCGGCGGTGGCCGAGCCAGCCTCCGGTGAAGTGGGCCTCCCCCTCGTCGTCGGGCCCGCGGTGCGCGAGGCGCTCGAGCATCCGGCGGTCCTCTCCCGGCGCCGGGGCGCCGAGGCGCCCGGCGATGCCGCACATCAGCTGAGCCGGGAAGTCGGGGACATGACACGCCCACGTTACCCGCGCCCCGCGGCTTCGACGAGAGAGGCGCCGCCCCGGACGATGTGGCTCAGACGGCCTGTCGGTCGGCGAGGAACGAAGTCCGGGCGGCGTCCCGGGCGACCGCCGGCCCGTACGCGGCGAGCATGCGCTCGTCGAGATGGCAGAGCTCCTCACGCACGGTGGCGATCTCGCGGGTGACGTCGAGCCGGCCGACGGCCAACCCGGCGGCGTCGCCCGTGGAGGCGAGGATCCGGCCGTCCGGGCACACCACCTTCGACTGCCCCGGGAAGCGCAGGCGGCCGAAGCGGCCGTGCTGGTTGGCCGACACCCAGACGACCTGGTTCTCGACCGCGCGAGCCACGTCGAGCGCGTTGAAGTGTCGGACCTGACGGTCGGCCGTGACTCGCCGCGACGGCCGGGCGCGGCACACCGGCCACGCCGACAGGCAGGCGATGATCTCCGCGCCGTCGAGCGCCAGGACGCGAGCCGCCTCAGGGAAGAACTTGTCGTAGCAGACGAGCATCCCGACCCGGCCGGCCGGCGTGTCGAAGGCGGCGAAGCCGTCGCCGGGGGAGATCGTCGCCGCCTCGGCGGGCGGGATGTGGACCTTGCGATGGTGACCGAGGACACCGTCGCCGGAGAGGCAGACGGCGCTCGCGTACGGGCCTCCCGGCGCTGACTCGGTGTAGCCGAGGCAGACGGTGGCCGAGCCCGCCGCCACGCTCAGGCGGTGGAAGAGCTCGTGGTGGCGCGGCAGCGCCGGAGGCGCGGGGACGTCGTGAGCGAGCGCCGGGTCACCGGCCGGCTCGTAGACGTAGCCGCCGAGCGCCGCCTCGGGGAACACGATCAGCCGAGCCCCTCGTGCGCGGGCGTGGGCGATCGAGTCCTCCATGCTCCGCGCGCATTCGTCGAGGTCGCGGCCGAACAGGCCGGCGACGGCGGCGACGGCGGGACCGCCACGACGATGGGCGCGGGGCACGGCGGAGATCATGCTCACCGGCGCCGGCGGGCGCTATGGCCACGCGGATAGTCCTCACGCGGAAAATCCCTGCTCGGAGGCGTCTCGCCGGCGTGACGCAGATCGCTCTGGATCGGCCCGATGATGGGAAATCCACCCGCGCGGGTAACCGCATGAGGTGCCCGTCGCAAGCAGCCTCGAGCGCTACCGGCGCATCTCCACCCTCGGCGCCGGAGGAATGGCCGTCGTCGACCTCGCCGAGGACACCGTTCTCGGCCGCAAGGTCGCGCTCAAACGGGTGAGTGCCGAGGCCGACGTGCGCGGTCTCTCGCGCCTGCGGCGGGAGGCGCTGGCCGGCGCCTCGTTGAGCCATCCCAACCTCGTCTCGATCTACGACGTCATCACCGCCGAGGACGGCGGGGCGGTGATCGTCATGGAGTACGTGCCGGGCGAGACGCTCGCCCAGCGTCTCTCCCGCGAGGGCCGCCTCGGCGCCCGCGAGGCGCTGCGAATCCTCGGCGGCGTGGCCGACGGTCTCGACGCCATCCACCGCCGGGGGATCGTCCACCGCGACGTCAAGCCCGCGAACATCCTGCTCGGGGCGTCGGGGGCCGTGAAGCTCGCCGACCTCGGCGTCGCCTCCGTCCCCGACCGCACCAAGATCACCACCGAGGGGGCGGTGATCGGCACGTTCCGATACATGGCGCTCGAGCAGCTGGAGGGGACGCCCGCCACGGAGGCGATCGACGTCTACGCGCTCGCCGTCGTCGGCTACGAGATGCTGAGCGGTGAGGTCGCCCGCCGCGCGCCGAACCCGGTGGCCCTCGCCCACGCGATCGCCACCCAGCCGGCTCCCGATCTCCGCCAGGCGTGGCCGGAGGCGCCCGCCTCGGCGGCGGAGCTTCTCATGCGCGGGATGTCGTCGAAGCCGGCGGAGCGCCCCCGCTCGGCCGGCGATCTCGTCGCCCGCCTGCGGGCCGCGCTGGAGCCCGCGACGACGGCACGGTCACGCTCCTCGCGCCCGGCCCGTCGACCGCGCCCCGCCGTTCCGGCGGCGCCGCCCCCGCCGACCCGGCGCCCACCCGTCCCCGTGGTGCCGCCCCCGCCGACCCGGCGCCCGTCCCCGCGCGCGAGGCCCGCGCCGGTCGTGCCCGCCGCGAGCGTCGTGCCCACCGATTCGGCGCCGACACACTCGGCCAGACCTGGGCCGCACTCGCCCGGCGGGAGCCGCCGGGCCGGGCTGCTCGCCGCGCTCGGCCTCGCGCTCGTCGTGGCCGTCGTGGCCGTCGTCCTCGCCGACAGCGGCGGGAGCGCGCCCTCATCCAGCGGCACGCACGCCGCCTCCCGCGGCAGCGCGGCGGCGAAGCATCACAGCGCCCCCGCGACGCCGGTCCACCACGCCTCGACGACGGCTTCCACCACCGCCTCCGGGACCTCGACGCCGACCACCGCCCCGCCGACGACGGCGGGTGGCGGCGGCGCAAGCTCCAACACCACGCCGGTGGCGACCGTCGAGTCGTTCTACCACCTCGCCGCCGCCCACCAGTACGCGCAGGCGTGGCAGCTGGCCGACCCCACCTTCCGGAGCCAGCTCCGCGGCTATGTCAGCTTCGGGGCCGGCCAGGCCGATGACCGCTCGATCACATTCGACTCCGCCCGGGTGGTGAGCCAGTCAACCACCGCCGCCACCGTCGCGGTGACGACGACGTCGGTGCGCACGGACGGCACCAAGCACTGCTCGGGCACCGTCGAGCTTGTCCCCGGAAGCCCGGCGGGGACGTGGCTCATGCATCAGATCGACATCAACTGCGTCTGAACGATCCGACGCCCGCGGCGACCGGATCGGCGGGAGCGTTCGCGTGCACGCGCCCGAGCAGCTCCACGAGCGTCGCGCGCTCGTCGTCGCTCAACCCGCCGATCGCGGCGTCGTGGGCCACGTCGGCGACGCGCCGCGCCCGCCTTAGCTCGCCGCGTCCCTCGCCGGTGAGCTCGATCAGGCAGATGCGCCGATCGCTGGGGTGGGGACCGCGCGCGACGAGGCCGCGCCGCTCCAGACCGTCGACGAGATCGGTGATCGTACGCGGCGTGATCGCGAGCGCCTCGCTCAGCTCCCGCATCGACAGGCTGCCCGGCGCCAGCGCCCGCAGGAGCTTGTAGCCGGAGAGCGAGAGCCCGTTGGCCCGCAGCGCCGCGTCAGCCGCGGTGCGGATGCGGTGGGCGGCATGGAGGATCGCATCGACGGTGGCGGAGCCGGTATCGGGGCGGAGAGGTTTCATCGCGATATACTGAGGATACTCACTATGTGGTGCCTCCGGTAAACGAAGCGCACCAACAACCAACGAAAGGGATTATGCGGGCGCGAGTCAGCGAGAAGGTAGCCGTCAGTGTGGTGTTCGTGGCGGCGATGTTCATGAGCATCATGGACGTCACGATCGTCAACGTCGCGCTCCCGACGATCGGGCACGACTTCCACACCAGCCCGACCGCCGTCGACGGCATCTCGATCGCCTTCCTCGTCTCGCTCGCCGTGTTCATTCCCGCCTCTGGCTGGCTCGGCGACCGCTTCGGCGGCCGCCGCGTGCTGCTCACCGCCATCGTCGTGTTCACCGGCGCATCCGCGCTGTGCGGCCTCGCCTCCTCGCTCGGCGAGCTGGTGGTGTTCCGGGTGCTCCAGGGCGTCGGCGGCGGGATGCTCGCGCCGGTCGGCATGGCGATGCTGTTCCGCGCCTTTCCGCCCGAGGAGCGCATCCGCGCCTCCTCCATCCTGATCGTGCCGACCGCCCTCGCCCCGGCGCTCGGCCCCGTGCTCGGCGGCCTGCTCGTCTCGGACCTCTCCTGGCGGTGGGTGTTCTTCGTCAATCTCCCGATCGGCCTCGCCGCCCTCGTCTTCGGCCTCGTCTTCCTCCGCCCGGTCGCGCCGCAGCGGCGCACGCGCTTTGACATCCCGGGCTTCCTGCTCTCCGGCTTGGGGCTGGGCGCCTTCATGTACGGCTTCTCGGAGGGACCGATCGACGGCTGGGGCTCCACCCAGGTGCTCGCCGCCATCGCCATCGGGCTCGCGCTGCTCGCCGTGATGGTGCGCGTCGAGCTCGCCACGACGGATCCGATCGTCGCCCTGCGGCTGCTCGGCAACCGCCTGTTCCGCTCGGCCAACGCGATCATCGTGCTCGGCTCGATCGGCTTCCTCGGCGTGCTCTATGCGATCTCGCTCTACTACCAGGACGGCCGTGGGCTGAGCGCGCTCGGCTCGGGGCTCTCGACGTTTCCGGAGGCGATCGGCGTGATGTGCGGCTCGCAGCTCGCCACCCGCGTCATCTATCCGCGCCTCGGTCCGCGCCGCCACGTCATCGGCGGTCTCGTCGGCGTCGGGGCGTCGATCGGGCTGCTCGCCCTGCTCGGTCCCGGAACGTCGCTGTGGTGGCCGCGACTGCTGATGTTCGACCTGGGGCTCGCGATGTCGAACGTCTTCGTTCCCGTGCAGGCGATCTCGTTCGCGACGATCTCCCCCGCCGACACGGGGCGCGGCTCGACGATGTTCAACGCGCTGCGCCAGCTCGGCGGCGCGGTCGGGGTGGCCCTGCTCACCACCGCCGTCGTCCTCGTCGGCCCCACGCACGTCGTCGCCGGTCACGTGGCCGCGAATCTCACCGCGTATCGCGTCGCCTTCCTCGTCGCCGCCGCCGTCGTCCTGCTCGGCATCCTCCCGGCGCTGCGGATCAGCGACGCCGACGCCGCGCACACGATCCCGGAGCGTCGTGGCCGTCGCGCGCGGGCGCGCTCGGCGAGCGCGGATCCCGAGCCCGAGCTCGAGCGCGTCGGCTGAGAGCCGGCGGCGGGCGCGGTCGGCCGCGCGGCGGTTGGGGCTCGGTTGGTTCCGACCGCGGTAATAGCGATAATTCCGTCCGCGGGCCCGGTGGCCCGCACCGCCGAGCGAACGTTGGCCCGATGGCCAGGGTCAGCGCCTCGCCCGCGGGAAAGGATTGCCAGCGGTCGCTCGGCGCTCAGCATCGAGGGGAGTCATCGCCTGTGTCCACCGTCGGGCCTGCACCACTCATTGCCGTCACCACCTCCGAGCTCCGCGAGCACCGGGTCGTCGTGCCCACCGATCAGGGTGAGCCGCCGCGCCAGGAGATGGCGCTCGGGCTCACGTACCTCAAGGCGATCGAGCACGCCGGCGGCGTGCCCGTCGTCGTGCCGCCGATCCGCGACGAGGTCCTGCTCGGCTCGCTGCTCGACCGGGTGTCCGGCGTCTGCCTCACGGGGGGGCCGGACCTCGACCCGGTCGCCTACGGCGCCCTCCGGCACGAGCAGATCGGACCGACGTGGCAGGTGCTCGACGCCTGCGAGCTGATCCTCGCTCGGCTCGCCGACGAGCGCCACCTCCCAGTGCTCGGCATCTGCCGCGGCCAGCAGGCGATCAACGTCGCGCGGGGCGGCAACCTGCACCAGCACCTGCCGGACGTGGCCGGCGACGCGATCCAGCATCGTCAGACCGCGCCCGGTGACGAGCCCACCCACGACGTCGCGCTCACCGGACCAAGCCGGCTGGCCGAGATCATGCGCTGCGCCGATGCCCGTGTGAACTCGTTTCACCACCAGGCGGTGGCCGAGCTCGGACACGGCCTCGTGGCCACCAGCCACGCCCCCGATGGGACGATCGAGAGCATCGAGGCGTGTGACCGGGACTTCCTCATCGGGGTGCAGTGGCACGCCGAGTGCCTCACCGCCGACGAGACGCACGCCGCGCTGTTTCACGCCTTCGTCGATGCCGCCCGCCGCCGCGAGGCGAGCCCCGAGCTCGCGCGGCGCGCGGCCTGAAGTCGCGGGCATGTGCGGGTTCGCCGGAGAACTGGCCGCCACCGGCCGTCCCGACCGCGACGCGGTGGAGCGGATGGCCGACACGATGGCGCCGCGCGGACCCGACGGCTCGGGATCGTGGTCGCAGGGGCCCGTCGCGCTCGCCCATCGGCGCCTGAAGGTCATCGACCTCACCGCCGCCGGGGGTCAGCCGATGACCGACGACGACCTCGGGTTGACGATCGTCTTCAACGGCTGCATCTACAACCACCACGAGCTTCGCCGCGAGCTCGAGGCCGACGGCTATTCGTTCTTCTCCACCAGCGATACCGAGGTGATCCTCAAGGCCCACGACCGGTGGGGCCCACAGTGCGTGAGCCGGCTGATCGGGATGTTCGCCTACGCCATCTACGAGCACGCGAGCCGGCGCCTCGTGCTCGTCCGCGACCGCCTCGGCATCAAGCCGCTCTACCTGGCGCGCGTGAACGGCGCCCTGCGCTTCGGGTCGACGCTCCCGGGGCTGCTCGCCGGCGGCGGGATCGACACCAGCCTCGATCCCGTCGCGCTCCACCACTACTTCAGCTGGCACGCCGTCGTGCCCGCGCCGATGACGATCCTGGCCGGGGTGAGGAAGCTCCCGCCGGCCACCGTGATGACGGTGGAGCCCTCGGGTGAGACGCACAGCGAGTGCTACTGGCGGGCGGACTTCACCCGCCGCCCGGAGATGGCCGACTGGGACGAGGCGAGGTGGGCCACAGAGGTCCTCGCCGCGCTGCGCGTCGCCGTCGAGCGGCGGATGGTGGCCGACGTGCCGGTCGGCGTGCTGCTCTCCGGCGGGCTTGACTCGAGCCTGATCGTCGGGCTGCTCGCCGAGTCCGGCCAGCGCGGCCTGGAGACCTTCAGCGTCGGCTTCGACGACGTCGGCGAACGGGAGGGCAACGAGTTCCGCTACTCGGACGCCGTGGCGGAGGCGTTCGGCACCGAGCACCACCAGATCCACGTCCCCACCGACCGGATGCTCCCGGCGCTCGACGGCGCCGTTCACGCGATGAGCGAGCCGATGGTCTCCCACGACGCCGTCGCCTTCTACCTCCTCTCGCAGGAGGTGTCGAAGTCGCTCAAGGTCGTGCAGTCGGGCCAGGGCGCCGATGAGGTGTTCGCGGGCTACTCGTGGTACCCGCCCCTGCTGGAGGCCGACGGCGACGGCGCCGAGATCTACCGCGCCGAGTTCTTCGACCGGCCCGCGGACGAGTTCTCCGAACTGCTCCAGGCTCCCCACCGCCTGGAGGGCGATGTGAGCTTCGACTTCGTCGCGGCGCACTTCGCCGAGCCCGGCGCCGAATCGGCGGTCGACCGCGCGCTCCGGCTCGACTCCGAGATCATGCTCGTCGACGACCCCGTCAAGCGCGTCGACAACATGACGATGGCGTGGGGACTCGAGGCCCGCACCCCATTTCTCGACCACGAGCTCGTCGAGCTCGCCGCCGCCTGCCCGCCCGAGCTGAAGCTCGCCCACGGCGGCAAGGGGGTGCTCAAGGTGGCCGGGCGCGGCGTCGTCCCCGACGTGGTCATCGACCGGCCCAAGGGCTACTTCCCGGTGCCCGCGCTCTCGACGCTGGAGGGGGCCGCGCTGGAGCTCGTCCGGGAGACGCTCAGCGAGGATGCCGTCCGCCGCCGCGGCCTCTACGAGCCGCCTCACGTGCGCCGGCTGATGGCGGCGCCGAACGAGAACCTCACCACCCTGGAGGGCTCGAAGCTGTGGCAGCTCGCCCTGCTCGAGCTGTGGCTGACGACGCATGGGATCTGAGCTCGAGTCCCCGTTCGACGAGGCCTGGGCGACCGAGGAGACACCGCGGCCGCACTACGCGGCCCTGCTCGCGGCGCTCGGCGGCGTCGATCTGGACGCGCTCTCCCGCGCGGTGGCCGAGACCCTCGATCGCGATGGGGTGAGCTTCGGCCCCGAGCCGTTCGTCGTCGACGCGATCCCCCGCATCATCACGGCGAAGGAGTGGACGGGCCTCGAGCGCGGGCTCAGCCAACGCGCCCGGGCGCTCAACCGGTTCCTGCTCGACGCCTACGGCGAGCAGGAGGTCGTCAAGGCCGGGATCGTCCCGCGTGGGGTGATCGAGGAGGCCGAGGGCTACGAGTCCGACCTCCAGGGGCGCCTCCCGCCGTACCCCTGGCCGGCGGCGATCGTCGGCTTCGACGTCGTGCGCGCGCCCGACGGCGCCTTCCTCGTGCTGGAGGACAACCTGCGCACGCCGTCGGGGATCGCCTATGCATTGGCAGCGCGCGCGGCGCTGGCCGCCACGCTGCCCGCCGGCATCCCCCCGCCGCGCCCCGTCGAGCCGCTGGCGTGGGAGCTCCTGTCCGGCGTCCTGCGCGCCGCGGCCCCCGAGGCCATCCCCGAGCCGCGCAGCGTGGTGCTCACCGACGGCCCGGGCAACGTCGCGTTCTACGAGCACGCCCGCGCGGCCGAGGCGTGCGGCGCCATCCTCGCCACCCCCCGGGACCTCGTGCGGGAGGGCGACCATCTCTACGTGAGGGACGCCGGCGGGAGCGTTCGGTCGGTCGACGTCGTCTACCGCCGCACGAACGCGGACTGCCTGCGCGACGAGCGCGACGAGTTCACCGACGTCGGAGAGCTGCTGCTCGAGCCGTGGCTGTCCGGCCACATCGGGCTGATCAACGCGTTCGGCAACGGCGTCGCCGACGACAAGCTCGTGCACGGCCACGTGGAGGACTTCATCCGCTTCTACCTCGACGAGGAGCCGCTCCTGCGCTCGGTGCCGACGACCCACGTCGACGACGACCCGCACGCCGTCGTCGAGCGACTCGACGAGCTCGTCGTCAAGCCCCGCCACAGCCACGGCGGCATCGGCGTCGTCCTCGGCTCGGAGGCCTCCGAAGAGGAGCTGGAGGAGGTCGCCGCGGACCTGCTCGAGGATCCCGCCGGTTTCATCTCCCAGCCGACGGTGTCGCTCTCCGTCCACCCGACGATCCTCGACGGGCGCCTGCAGCGGCGCCACGTCGACCTGCGGCCGTTCACGTTCGCCGGTGAGGACGTCGCGGTGCTGCCCGGCGGGCTCAGCCGGGTCGCCTTCGACGAGGGCGCCCTGATCGTCAACTCCTCGCAGAACGGCGGCGGCAAGGACACCTGGGTGATGCCCGCCTGACGCGGGGTCACCGCTAGCCGCCGTCGGTCGCCTTCACCGGGTCACGGGCCGCGCGGAGCGCCCGGCGCCGCTCGGTCCCCGCCCGGCGGTCCTCCGCCACCGCCCCGAGCGCCAGCGCACGGTCCCGGCCGCCGGCGGTGAGGTCGTAGTGGTCCTTCTCCGGCCGGCCCGGCGAGGACTGAAACCACTCGCGGCGCAGCCCGACCCGCCCGGCGAACGCGTGGAGCTCCTCGGTGCTGTCGGCCTGCAGGTGCCCGCCGCCGTTCCACCGTCCCCAGTCGCCGAACGCGAACGCGTGATCGACGTACACGGTCACCGGTCACCCGGCTCCCCGTGTCCGATCAGGCCCGCTCCAGGGGACACGATCGGCCACACCCTCCGCCGCCTCACCACCACTTCTGCTCCCGCGCCTCGTCGGTCCCGCCCGTGCGGTCGAGCGCGTTGAGCCGCGCCATGTCCTCGTCGGAGAGCGCGAAGTCGAACACGCGCGCGTTCTCCTCGATCCGCTCCCGGTGAGTCGACTTCGGCAGGACGATCGTGCCGCGCTGGATGCACCAGCGCAGCAGGACCTGCGCGGGCGTCCGCTCGACGCGGTCGGCGATCTCCGTGACCGTCGCATCGCCGAGGTGGCGCCCCGTGCCCAGCGGACTGTAGGCCTCGAGTGCGACGCCGCGCTCGGCGCAGACCCCGAGCAGCGCGCTGCGGTGCTCGAACGGGCTGAACTGAACCTGGTTGACCACCGGCGGCGTGCTCGCCGCGGCGATCACCTCGTCGAGCTCGGCGATGCTGAAGTTCGACACCCCGATCGAGCGGGCGCGGCCCTGCTCGCGCGCGGCCTCCATGCCCGGCCAGGCCCACGTGGCGCCGCCCTGGGGCCAGTGGATGATGTAGAGGTCGAGGTGGTCGAGGCCGAGCCGGCGCAGGCTCCCCTCCGCCTCGGCGAGCGGATCGCGCCGCGCGGGATAGAACTTCGTCGTCACGAAGATGTCCTCCCGGGGGACGTCGCTCTCCCTGAGTGCCTTGCCGACGCTCGCCTCGTTGCCATACGCCTGCGCCGTATCGATGTGGCGGTAGCCGGCCTCGAGCGCCCAACGCACCGCGTTGACGCACTCGGGGCCGTCGGGGACCTGCCACACGCCGAGGGCGAGGGTGGGGATGTTCGCGCCGTCGGACAGCGTGCGCCGGCGTTCGTCGGTGGTGGATTGGGGATCGGACACGAGGCCTCCTGGGGCGGCGGGCGAAAGCGTTCGGGGTTCGCCTCCGAGCCTAGATGGTTGGCCGCGCTCCGCCGCGGGTATCCCGCCCTCGTCGCACGTGGCGTGACGAGGCGCGTGCGCCGGAGAGTCCAAGGTTGGGAGGAAGGGATGTTCGTTGCCGGTAATCCGCGTCCGTCGCTCGTGGCGCGGCTGTCCCTGTTCGCGATCGCCGTCCTGCTCGCGCTCGTCGCCCTCGGGCTGACCGGCGCCGACCGCGCCTTCGCCCGGCATTCGGGCGGCCGCCGTTCCGGCTCCCCCGCCCGGGCTGCCGCCACCGGCCCATCGGCCTGCCCGTGGGTGAGCTCGAGTGCCCCGATCGCCGAGCGCGTCGCCGAGGTGCTGAGCCACATGACGCTGGCCGACGAGATCACCCTCGTCGAGGGTGGCGGCCTGAACAACCCGTACGTGTTCTACATGCCGGGCATCCCCAGCCTGTGCATCCCCCCGCTCGGCGAGGAGGATGGTCCGGGCGGCGTCGCCGACAAGCTCACCGGCGTGACGCAGCTGCCGGCCGGCGTCGCGCTCGCCGCAACCTTCGATCCCGCCCTCGCCCGCCAGTACGGCGAGGTGATCGGCGCCGAGGAGTTCGGCAAGGGCGCCGCGGTCAACCTCGGCCCGACCGTCAACATCGACCGCGACCCCCGCTGGGGGCGATCGTTCGAGACCTTCACCGAGGACCCGTTCCTCAACTCGGCGCTGACGGTGAGCGAGATCGACGGCGTGCAGAGCCAGCGCGAGATGTCGCAGGTCAAGCACTTCGACGTCTACAACCAGGAGACGAACCGCAACCTGCCCGTCGACAACGCCATCGTCAGCAAGCGCGCGCTGCACGAGATCTACATGCCGGCGTTCCAGGCCGCCGTCGAGCAGGCCAAGGTGGCCTCGCTGATGTGCGCGTACTCGGCGGTCAACGGCGCCTTCTCGTGCGACAACCGGGACCTGCTCACCACGACGCTGCGCGACGCGTGGGACTTCCCCGGCTTCGTCACCTCGGACTACGGCGCCCTGCACGCCACTTCCGGCGCGCTCGACGGCACCGATCAGGAGCAGCCGGAGAACACGTACTTCGGCACCCCGCTCGAGCAGGCCGTCACCGACGGGACGATCCCGCACGCGGTGCTCAACACGATGGTCGCCCGCATGCTCACCGAGATGTTCCGCTTCGACCTGTTCGCCAGCCCGCCTGACGGGACCACGACGACGACCGTCACCTCGCCGGCCCACGTGGCCGTGTCGAACACGGTGGCCGACGACTCGGCGGTGCTGCTCAGGAACGCGGGTCACATCCTCCCCCTCTCGCCGACTCACGACGGAACCGTTGCGGTGATCGGACCGGCGGCGTCGGTCGCGCCCAGCTACGGCGGCGGCGGCAGCGCCGCGGTCATCCCCTCGGCGACCGTCACCCCGCTCCAGGGCCTTCAGGCGGCAGCGGGCAGCGGGACCACGATCACCTACACGCAGGGCCTCCCCGCCGACACGACGCTGCCGGCGATCCCTGCCGCCAACCTCAGCCCCGCCTACGCTCCCACCGCGGCGGGCGGCAGCTACCGCGGAACGCTCACGGCGCCGGAGACGGGCACATACGTGCTGGCCATCGACAACCCGTGCGGCTGCTATGCGCCCACCTATCTCTCGCTCGACGGCCAGCAGCTGATCGACGATCCCGGCACCCCACCCGTGAGCACCTTCTCCGCGGCCGTGGATCTCGTCGCCGGCCAGACCTACACGCTGTCGATCACCGCCGGAACCGGATCGGGCGGCAACGCGGGCGGGGTCTCGGACGCCCTCACCTGGGCGACGCCGTCGATGCTCCAGGCGCAGATCGCCGAGGCGGTGGCGGCCGCCAGGACCGCCGCACGCGCGGTCGTCGTCGTCTCGGACGACACCGAAACGGAGGCTGCCGACCGCCCGGATCTCAACCTGCCCTCGGCGCAGAACGAGCTCGTCAGCGCGGTGACGGCGGCCAACCCGCACACCATCGTGGTCGTCGATGCCGGCGCCCCGATCGCGATGCCGTGGCTCTCGCAGGCGGCGGCGGTGCTCGACCAGTGGTATCCCGGAGAGACGAGCGGCACCTCTCTGGCTCAGCTGCTGTTCGGTCAGGTCGACCCGAGCGGGCACCTGCCCGTGACGTTCCCGGCGAGCCTGTCCCAGGTCCCGGCGGCGAGCCCGGCTCAGTTCCCCGGCACCGGCAACCACGTCAACTACTCCGAGGGCCTGAAGGTCGGCTACCGCTGGTATGACGCGCGCCACCTCACGCCGATGTTCCCGTTCGGCTTCGGCCTCTCCTACACGCGTTTCACGTTCAGCGACCTGTCGGTGAGCGACTACTCACCCGACGGGACGGGAAAGGTGCGCGTCGCCGCGACCGTCCGCAACGCCGGCGCGCGCGCCGGCAGCGACGTCGTGCAGCTCTACCTCGCCGACCCGCACGCCGCCGGCGAGCCCGGGCGCCAACTCGTCGGTTTCCAGCGGGTGACGCTGAAGCCCCATCGCTCGATGCGCGTGCACTTCCTCATCACCCCGCGCGACACCTGGCGGTGGGACACCCGCGCGGACGGCTGGACGCAGGGTCGGGGCACCTACCGCTTCTACCTCGGCGACTCCTCGGCGGTGGCGAACCTGCCGCTGGGCGGTGCGTTCGACCTCGCCAGCACGGTCGGCTCACGCCAGGTGAGGCTGAAGGCGCCGGCCACGCTCACGCCCGGCCGCGCCGCCACGGTCGTCGTCCGGTTCACCACCGGCGGCAATGCGACCCTGCGCTCGGTCCGGCTCGCGCTCCAGCTCCCGCAGGGCTTCGCCGTCCGGGCGCTCGGGCGCGTCGTCTTCCACGACGTGACGCCGCGCCGCGCCCTGAGGGCACGCTTCCGTGTGACTGCGCTCGGCTACGCGCCGAACGAGGACGTGACGCTCCACGCCACGGCCCACTTCGGCGCGGCCACGCGCGAGGCCGGCGTGAGCACGACGGTGAGCCCGTGAGCTGAGCAGCAGGCCGGCGGCGCTCAGCTCGCCGCCGGCCGCGAGCGCGAGCGGCCGCCCTTGTGCGCGCCGTCGTGGCCCGTCGTGCGTGACCGGCCGCCCGTGCTGCTGCGCTTGCGTCCGGAGCCGCGGGAGCCGTTCCTGCGTGCCGGGGCCCGGCTCTCGGCGTCCTCGGAGCGGGGCTCGGCCTCCTCGCTGTCCTCTGCACCCTCGGCCGCCGGGACGTCCTCCACCTCCTCGTCAGGCTCCTCCTCCGCCGCGGCGAGCTCGTCCTCGTAGACGTCGGGGTCGATCAGCTCCACGCGGGACTTGAAGCGCCTCAGCTCCGCCTCGGCTCGCCGGTCCGCGAGCCGGGTGAACAGCTGAAGCGATTCGCCGAGTCCGCTCGGCACGACGTCGAGATTCAGCTCGATGCGGGTGAGCCGCTCGCTGAGCTGGTGAAAGGTGGCGAGGCCGGCGCAGTCCGATCCCTCGTGCGACTGCCACGCGAAGCTCTGCTCCTCACGCAAGTCGAGGATCTCGGCCTCCCAGTCGCGGCCGCCGGCGCGGCCGAAGAGCGCCTCGCCGTCCAGCTCGATGTCGGTGACGACGTGAGGGCCCTCGGGGAGCGACTCGAGCGCCATCCACTCCTGCCAGGCGATCCGCAGCGGGACGGCGACATCGACCCCGCGTTGAATCGGGAGCCGCCGGCTGCCGGCCGCGTCGAGAACCTCCTCACCGGCCTCACCGGCGTGCTCGGCTGCGTTGAGAACGCGCTCGGCCCCGGACACCAGCGCCGGGCCGGCCAGGCGCCGCGCGGCGCGCCAGGCGAGACGCCCGACAAATCGCGCGGCGATGCGTGTCGGCTTGCCGGGCATCCCTCACCCCCTAGCCGAACGCCTTGCTGATCTTCTCCGCCTTCTCGCGGGCGGCCTTCACCTCACGCGCGAGGCTCCCGAACTGCCGGCCGGCGTCGCCGATCTGGCGGGTCACGTCGGACAGGTCGATCGTGGACCCCGGCAGCGGGATCCCGAGCACCTTGCGCCGTCGCTTCAGCGCGCTGCGCCCGAGGACGACGCCGCCGGCGACACCGATCGCGCCGGTGACCGCGGGGACGACGACGCGGGTCACCGCGGTGCGCGCGAGCTCGCCGGCGCGGCCGACGGTGTTCTCGGCGGTGTTCGCAGCCGCCGCGCCCTTGGCGGCGCCGCTGCTGGCCCGGCTCGTGGTCCGCTTGCGTGCGGTGCTCGTCTTGCCCGACGCCTTGCTGCTCGCCGAGCTGCCCTTGGTGCTGCCGTTGCCGTTCGTACTGCGGCTGGCCTTGGTGCTCCGGCCTCGCCCACTCGATCGGGTGCTCCCGGACGCCGAGGACCCGTTGGTAGATGCTCCGCTGCTCGATGCTCGTCCGCGGGTCGAGCCACCAGTGCTCGCTCCGCGCTCGCTGGTCGCGGCCATGTCTCTCTCCTCACTCGGGGGAAGTTTCACCGCCGCTTCGGAAGGACGACAGGAAGGGCGGATGTGCTCCTACTACGTACCCCGGGCCCCGGTGGCTCCACCCCGCCTGGACGGATGTCGTGTTCGGATGCGTTCGCGCATAGAGCGCCCGTCTACTTCCGAGCGCGCCTGCCGGCCTCGACCGCGGTCGCAGAACCCGCAGGCTGCTCTGTCCATGGGCGACGGCGACCGGGTTAGGATGCACAGGCCCCGCTCGGTCACGGAGGTGATGGATGAGCAACCAGCGCGACTACGACATTCGACTCGACGAGAAGTACGGGAGCCTGGCCCTCATCGACATCCCGGCCGAGATCGCGGCGCACGAGCCCTGGTTCAACCAGACGCTCACCACGGTCAACGATGCGGTCGTCCGGCTCGGCATCCTCGAAGGCGAGTTCCACTGGCACAAGCACGACGAGCAGGACGAGTTCTTCCTCGTCCTCGACGGCGAGCTGTTGATCGATCTCGAAGATCTCGAGACCGTCGCCCTCGGGCCTCACCAGGGATACACGGTGCCCAAGGGCGTGGTGCACCGCACGCGGGCGCCGCAGCGGAGCTCGGTGCTGATGGTCGAGTCCGCCGGCGTGGTGCCAACCGGGGATTGACTGGGTACGCTGCCGCCATGCCGATGCCCAAGCGGAGCAGCGTCGATGACTTCTTCGCGAAGTTAGGCGAGGTCCAGCGGCCGCACCTGGAGGCGCTCAGGGAGCTGAGCCGGGAGGTCGATCCGGAGGCGCGGGAGGCACTGAAGTACAACCTGCCGGTGTACGTACGCGGCGAGAACACGACCCTGTGGATGCTTCAGAACTTCAAGAACCACTGCTCGCTGCGGTTTCCGCCCCCTTTCTTCGCCACCCAGAAGGCCGCGGTCAAGGACGCCGGCTATGACGCCGGTGAGGGATTCATCAAGCTCCCCTACGAGCGCGAACTGCCGATCGAGCTCCTGAAGGCGCTGATGCAGGCGCGGATTGAGGAGTACGAGACGACCGGCGCCGGCTGGAACGACCGGTGAACCGGCCTCGTCCCGGGCCGCGAGGCCCGGCCAGACGCTCAGCGTGCAGAACCCGTAGTCGTCGATAGAGCGCAGCGCGGCGGTGAGTCCCGCCAGCTCACCGCTCGCCTCGACCGTGATCGGCGCCCGGTCGTAGCGCAGCGGCCAAGGACCTTGCCTGCGCTCGACCTCGGCGCCGGCGCTTCGACGACATCATCCGCTTTCGCGGGTCTGGCCCACACCCATGAGCAACACGACGGCCTCAGCTGTGACAGCTCGCGTTCCCGCGAGCCGATCACTTGACAGCGGCCCTACCTAACGGTTAGATTGATTACCTAACGGTTAGGACAAATTCCTGATGCCCCCGCGATCCGCCCCAAGCCACGGACCACGGTCCGATTCGCCGTCTGGCTACCAGCTCCGCGTCGTGCAGGAGGTTCTGCTTGCTCTGCTCGCCAAGGACGCGGCCCACGGCTACCAGGTGCAGGCCCAGCTTCAGATGGCGCTCGGACCGCTCGCCGAGGCGCTCAACGGGGGTCACGTCTACGTCACACTGAGCCGGCTGGAGAAGGCCGGCCTGGTGAGCTCGAGCCAGGTCCCTCAGGGGAATCGGCGGGATCGCAAGGTCTACGCGCTGACCCCCGCCGGCTGCGAGCGCGTCAGCGAGTGGCTGGCGGATACGAGCTGGCCGAAACCGGCGCCCGCCGAGTTCCACCTCAAGCTCGTGGCCGCGGCAGCGACCGGGATGGCGGATCCGGTGGGAATCGTGGACGCGCAGCGACGAGCGCTTCTGCTCGAGCTGAGAGACGCGCAGCGCGCGGCGATGGGCGAGCCCGGTGACTCGGTCGCCGGGCTGCTGCTGGAAGGCGTCGTGCTGAGACTGCAGGCGGACCTGCGCTGGCTCGAGGCCTGTGCCAGGCACTGGAACTCCAAGAAGGGAAGATGACCGTGGAACTCACCCTGCCACTGCTGTCGGCGCACGAACTGCGCAAGGAGTACGGCCGCGGCGCAGCTCTCGTTCGCGCTGTGGACGACGTCAGCCTCGCGGTCGCCCAGGGCGAGGCGGTCGCGATCGTCGGTCCCAGCGGCTGCGGAAAGTCGACCCTGCTCTACCTCCTCGGCGGTCTGGAGCGACCGACGGCGGGCACCGTGCGCGTCGCCGGCGTCGCGCTCGAGAAGACGGCGGAGTCGGGCCTGGCGCGGCTGCGCCGGCACACGCTGGGCTTCGTCTTCCAGGCGTTTCACCTCGTCGACGAGCTGACGGCGCTGGAGAACGTCGAGCTCCCGGCTCTCCTGGCGGGAGCCTCCCCCCGCCGGGCGCGTGAGCGCGCCGCGGAGCTGCTCGACCAGGTGGGGCTGTCCGACCGGGCCCGTCATCTGCCGTCCGCGCTGTCCGGGGGTCAGCGCCAGCGCGTGGCCATCGCCCGGGCGCTGGCCAACGAGCCGTCGATCCTGCTGGCCGACGAGCCGACCGGAAACCTCGACAGCACTGCCACGACGGACGTGCTGCGTTTGTTCGACCAGCTTCATGCCAATGGTCAGACGCTTGTCGTGGTGACCCACGATTCGCGCATCGCGGCGACCGCCGACCGGCTGATCTCGATGCGCGACGGCACGTTCGTCGACGAGACGAGACTCACCGGTGGTACGGCGCGGACGCTCAGCGCGATGACCGGGCTCGAGGCGTGATCGGCATGGGGCGGCTGCTCCTCGTCGTGAGGCTGGTCCTCGGGGACATCAAGCGTCGCCGCGTGCAGTCGGCCCTGCTCGTCGTGATGATCCTCACGGCGACGACGACTTTGGCGCTCGGGCTGGCGCTCGACCACGCCGGTCAGAGTCAGTTCGCGCGGACCCGCACCGCGACGAAGGGACCAGACATTGTCGCGGAGGTCGGCTCGGCCCCAGGCTCGGGCCGTCCTTCGGCCAAGCAGCTCGCTCCCCTGCTCCATGCTCCCGGCGTCGCGGCGACGGCGGGGCCCTACCCCGTCGCGCTGGTCCGGCTGACGGCTCCGCACGTCGACGTCCCGGTCCAGGCCGAGGGTCGGGACTCGGCACCGACCGCGGTCGACCGACCCCTGGTGCTCGCCGGTCGGTGGGTGAGGCCCGGCGGTGCGGTCATCGAGGAGGGACTCGCCGACGCGCTCCACCTCCACCTCGGCCAGCGGATTGAGCTGGGCGGCCACTCGTTCCGAGTGGATGGCATCGCGCTCACGACGGCGTGGCCGTTCTACCCGGCGGCGATCCCCGGGATGGTCTGGCTGACGCGCGCGAGCGCCGAGCAGCTCGCGGCGGCGACCACTCCCCTCGGATACGTCCTCGACATCAAGCTGACCGATCCCGGGTCGACGGCCGCATTCGGCAACTCTGTCTCGGTCAACGCCTTCGCCACCGCCGCCGACAACGAGCCATCGACACTCGACCCATCGCACGAGATCCGCACCCAGGACTACAGGCTGATCGGCATCGACCAGAAGGTCCTCCTCGTCGGAGGCTTGCTGCTCGCGATGCTTGCGCTCGCCAGTATCGCCGTCGTGGTCGGGGGACGGATGGCCGAGCAGACCCAGCGGGTCGGCCTGCTCAAGGCCGTTGGTGGCACTCCTTCGCTGGTGGCCAGCGTGCTGCTGGCCGAGAACCTGCTCCTGGCGCTCGCGGCATCCATCATCGGTCTCGGCTGTGGCTACCTGTTCGCACCGCTCCTCGCCAGTCCCGGCCAGGGACTGCTTGGCAGCCCCGGATCGCCACAGCTGACCGCGGGATCAGCCGCGATCGTGATCGCCGTCGCCGCCGCCGTCGCCGGGGCCGCAACGCTCGCGCCGGCGATCCGGGGTGCGCGCACGAGCACGATCAGGGCGCTCAACAATCCGGCCCACCTGCCGCGACGACGCCCCTGGCTGATCGCGATCTCCGCGATGCTGCCCGTCTCGCTGCTCCTCGGGCTGCGGCTGGTCGCTCGCCACACGCGACGCGCCGTCCTCACCTCGGCCAGCTTGACGATCGCCGTCGCGATGGTCGTGGCCGCGTTGACCATCCAGCGCGACATCGCCGTCACCACCAAGGAGCGCGAGCACACCGCAGGTTTCTTCATCAGCTCGGCGATCGGCGACCGCGCCGACCACCTCCTCATCGTGCTGAGCGTGATCCTCGTGATCCTCGCCGCGGTCAGCGCGACATTCACCGCCTGGGCGACCGTCATCGACGCCCAACCGGCGACCGCCCTCGCGCGCGCGCTCGGCGCCACGCCCCGACAGATCGCCACCGCGCTGACCAGCGCACAACTGCTTCCCGGACTCGCCGCAGCGCTCGTGGGGATCCCCGCCGGGCTCCTGCTCTACGAACTGGCGGGGGGCCATCTCAGCGAGGCCAGCCCGCCGCCGCTCTGGCTCGTCGCGGTGATCCCCGCAACGTTGATCGTGGTCACCGCCGTGACCGCCATCCCCGCCCGGATCGGGGCCCGGCGCCCGGTCGCCGAAGTCCTCCGGGCCGAGTAGCCGCCCAGGCAGGTGATGAGATCCGCGTCGGGAATGGTGGAACTGCGTCCGATGAGCGCCGATGACCTGCCAGTTGTGGCCGACTGGCTGCAGGAGCCCCACGTCGCCCGCTGGTGGCTATCGGGCACCACGGCAGAGGCCGAGCTCGAAGAGCTGCGCGCGCGGGTCTGTGGAATCCGCGACCAGAAGACGAGAATGCTGACCGTCATCGAGCGCAGCAGGGGGCACGGTGCCTCGCGCATCGGCTGGTGTCAGTGGTATCCGTACGACGCCTATCCCATCGAAGCCCGGGCGATCGGCGCTCACCGCGAAGACTGTGGAATCGACTACGCGATCGGCGATCCGGCCGCGGTCGGGCGCGGACTGGGGACTCAGCTGATCGGTGCGCTGCTCGATGAGATTCGCCGTCATCGGCCGGGATGCGGCGTCATCGTCGACCCGGACGCGAGCAACACGGCCTCCCGCCGCGTTCTCGAGCGCAACGGGTTCTCGCTGATCGCGATCCGCCCCGTGGCCAGCGAGCCCACCGACAGTCCGATGGCGATCTACCGCCTGGCAGGGGCGAGCTGAAGGGCGGAACGGGCTTTTCGACCGACGACCGGTCGCGGAAGGTAGCGTCTCCCGCATGGCCAGCGACGACGAGAAGGACGACACGACCGCAAAGAACGGCAAGCCCGAGCACGCGCCGCCCCCCGGGGCGGAGACGACGGCCACCTGGATGAGCGCGGGCACGACCCTCGACTACACCGCGATCGCCAAGTGGATCGTCCTGCGCAAGAAGGAGAAGCCGGCGGCGGAGATCTTCTCCGTCTCATACATCGCGGACCGCCATGGCGAGCGGCCGGTGACCTTCGTCTTCAACGGCGGCCCGGGCGCCTCGTCGGCCTATCTGCACATGGGCGCCGTCGGCCCCCTGCGGGTGGCCTTCCCGCCCGACGGGACGCTGCCGCGGCTGCCGCCGCGGCTCGTCTCGAACGAGGAGTCGTGGCTCGCCTTCACCGATCTCGTGTTCGTCGACCCGGTCGGGACCGGATTCAGCCGCATCATCGAGGACGACGGCAAGGAGGGTGCGGACAAGCCGAGGAAGCCAGGGAGCGACGACGATGGCGCGAAGGAGTACTTCGGCTACAAGCGCGATCTCGAGTCGCTCTGCGAGTTCATGAGCCGGTGGCTCTCCGGCCATGGCCGGTGGGGCTCCCCGGTGTTCATCGCCGGCGAGAGCTACGGCGGATACCGCGTCGGCCGGCTCGCGCGGATGGTGCAGGAGGACACCGGCATCGGCCTGAGCGGGGCCGTGCTCATCTCACCAGCGCTGGAGATCGGAACGCTGCTGCCGAACGACTACGACACCCTGGGGTGGGTCGACCACGTGCCGACGATGGCGCTTGCCGCCACTCACCACGGGAGCTCGCGGGCGTTTGCGGCCGGCGCTGCGCCGGAGGAGGTCCTCCACGAGGCCGAGCAGTTCGCCACCGGCGAGTACGCCACCCTGCTGACGCGTGGGGCATCGGTGCCCGCCGGCGAACGCGAGCGGGTCCTGGGCCGTCTCGCCGACCTCATCGGCCTGCCTCCCGAGCTGGTCGGCCGGGCCGAGGGACGCGTCGGCGTCGAGACCTTCGCGCGGGAGCTGCTCCGCGACGAGCGGAAGGTGCTGGGGCTGTATGACGCGACGATCACCACCACCGATCCGTTCCCCGATCGGGAGGCGTTCGCCGGTCCGGACGCGACGCTCGCCGGGATCGGCCCCGCCTACACGGCGGCGATCAACCGGCAGCTCCGCTCGGAGATCGGCGTGGAGACCGATCGCGAGTACGTCGTGCTGAGTCTCGAGGTCAACGAGGCGTGGCGCAACGACGCGCCGGAGCACTTCTTCATCCCGCCCGTCGGCGCCACCGACGACTTCCGCTACGGCATGTCGCTCAACCCGCACATGAAGGCGTTCATCTGCCACGGCCGCTACGACCTCGTGACGCCGTACTACGCGAGCGACCGGCTGCGGAACCTCATGCGGCTCGACCCGGAGATGGCCAGCCGGCTGACCGTCCGCCATTTCAGCGGGGGGCACATGTTCTACGCCTGGGAGCAGAGCCGGCGCGAGTTCAACGCGGCGATCGCCGCGTTCGTCGCCGACGCGATCGACACGGTGTAGGCCCTGCCGCGGACTTCGAAAGCCGGCCTCGGCGAGGCCGACAGGCCCCGGCGGGCGTCGCCCGCGCGCCGGCGGACGTCAGGAGATCTGCCCGATCCTGGTCGCCCCGGACCGGGCGAGCACGGTCATTCCGAGCAGTGCCGCCGAGAGCGCCACGAACATCCCCGCCGCCCGCAGGCCGCCGCCGTGCAGCCGCTCGGCGAACAGCGTGAGTCCCAGCACCACGCTGATGACCGGATCGACCGCCGCGCTGCTGGCGATCGTCGCGGCGAGCGCGCCCGTGTTCAGCGCCAGCTGATTGAGCGTCATCGAGACATATCCGACGCCGGCCAGCGCGTAGGGCACCCAGCTGGCGAGAACGTGGAGCACGCCGAGGTGGAGCTCGTCGACGAACGCCTTCGTCAGCGCGGCCGACAGCGCGAACAGAATCCCGGCGGCGGCGCCGGAGAGCGCGGCCCGGCGCGTCGCCGGGCCGCGTCGGCTGAGCAGTGCCAACGGCGCGCACGCCGCCGCGCACACGATCCCGGCAAGGACCCACGCGCCGAGCGGAACCTCGCTGCGACCGCCGGAGAGATCCGCACACCCGAGAAACGCCGCCAGCGCGAGCACCACGAGCGCCGCCGCTGCGCCCTCGCGACGTTCGATGCGCTGTCCGCTGAGCCGAGCACCGAGCGGCAGGGCGAACACCACGCTCAGGACGAGCAGGGGCTGCACGACGGCCAGCTGGCCGAGCCGCAGCGCTGCCGCCTGGGCGACGAACCCGACGATGTCGCAGGCGATCCCGGCCACCCACACGGGCCGGGCGGCCATCCGCAGGAGCAACCTCGAGCTGCTCGCGGACGCCGGCGCCTCCAAGCCCGCCCTCTGCTGGAGCACGGTTCCGAGCGCGAACAGAAACGCGGAGATCAGGGCGAGGACGACTTGCACGGGGCGCGGTCAGACTACGCGGGCGGGCCGCCCCGGTCGCCAAAGCGGTGAACGAATCCGTCCCCGGGTATAGGGTCTACCCGTGCGTGACCCCTGGGGCCTCAACGAGCGGCTGTTCGCGCTCTACTACCCGCCGCTGCTCGAGCTGGCCGAACGCGCCGGTCAGCGCGAGACGCGCCATGAGCTGATCGGCCAGGCGAGCGGGCGGACGCTGGAGCTCGGAGCGGGGAGCGGCATCAACCTCCCCCACTACACCGCTGCGGTGAGCGAGCTCGTCGTCACCGAGCCGAGCCCGCACATGCTCGCGCACATCCACCGCGCTCTGGGGGAGGCGTCGCTCCCCGTCGCGGCCGTGGAGGTGCGTGAGGCGAGCGCCGAGTCGCTCCCGTTTCCCGATGCGAGCTTCGACACGGTCGTCGCCACCTTCATCCTGTGCACCACGCCGGATCCCGCGAAGGTGCTGGCGGAGATCGCTCGCGTGCTGCGGCCCGGCGGACGCTACGTGTTCCTGGAGCACGTCCACGCCGGCGAGGGGACGCTGCTCGGTCGCGTTCAGGACATCGTCGAGCTCCCCCACCGCTACATCGCCGCGGGCTGTCACCCGAACCGGCGCACCGAGCAGCTCCTGCGCGGGTCCCCACTGGAGGTCGCCGAGCTCATCCATGGCCGTCAGCCGCGCGCGCCCCTCACCGTCCGCCCGACGATCCGCGGCGTGGCGGTCCTACCCGACCCGGTGCCGATCGGATGATCGACGGCCACCACGCGCGGATCCGCCTCGTGCGTGCCTATGAGGCCCCCGCCGCGACGATCTGGGAGCTGTGGACGACGCCGGCCGGGATCGAACGATGGTGGGCGCCCGACGGGTTCGCGGTCGAGGTCCATTCGCTCGATCTCCGTCCGGGTGGGGAGCTCGTCTACACCATGACGGCCACCGAGCCACGGCAGGTGGAGTTCATGCGCGGGGCGGGAATGCCGCTGAGCACGGTGGCCCGCAAGACGTTCACCGAGGTCGTGGCGCCGAGCCGGCTCGCGTACCGCTCGCTCGTCGACTACGTCCCCGACCACGAGCCCTACGAGCACCTGACCCTGATCGAGCTCGAGCCGTGCGAGAACGGCGTCACCGTGGCGATGACGATGGAGCCGCTCCACGACGAGGTCTGGACCGAGCGCCTGATCGCCGGACGCGCGAACGAGCTCGACAACCTCACGGCGCTCATCGTCCGCCGTCAGGTGGGCTGAGGCCGCGCTCGGGCTGCCTCAGGGCCGCCCTCGGGCGCGGTGCCGATCACCGCGTCCAGTAGCCATCCGCGCCGGCGGCGTGGAACCTCGCCACCGGTCGCAGTGCCGTGCGCGCGTCCTCCAGCTCCGTCCCCATCAGCGCGGCGACCTCGGCCGTCGCCAGCGGCTCCGGCGCCCACTGCAGGACGTCCTCCACCGACTGCGGCGCTGCGCGGCGCGGCAGATCGGGTGCCAGATTGGCCACCGCCACCTCGTAGGCCTCGTAGGGATTGAAGCCCGGGATCACGATCTCGCCGATCAGGTAGCTGGGGGCGCTGAGACGGCGCTCATCCGCGGGACCGCCGAGCTTGTGGCCGAGCGCGCGGGCCGCCCGGGAGGGTGCCCGGGCCGCGGCGGCATCGGCCTCCAGGGCGGCGGCGACCTCCGGCCGGGCGATCCAGCGCTCGAGCGTGCTCGGGTCGAGGCCGGCGTCGGCCGCGGCAGTGGCGATCAGGGCCGGATCGTCGAGGAGGCCGCCCTGCATGACGCGCACCCGCAGTCGGCGCAGGAGCGGCTCGGCGAGCCCCGGCGCGTGGAGCCGTGTGGCGACGACGGCGCGGCAGGCGGGCTCGGACGACGCCGGCCGTGAGTACGGCTCCGGTTCGATCGGCATTCCGTGCGCCTTCTGCAACCCCGGCGCTCCCCCGGCGAGCTTCTCGGCCTCGCCCGCTTCCCGCGTGAGCACGATCATCCTCACCGTCCATGTCAGCCCGTCGCCGTAGTGCCAGCGCAGGCGCTGGCGCACCGGCTCGGCGGAGAACGCGAACGGACAAGCCGGGTCGGTGAACAGCTCGACGCTCAGGGGGCCGCTGCGGAGCACGCTCACCGGAGTACCGCCTCGCCGCTGCCGCGGTTACTCGCCGCCGGAGGAGGAGCCGACGCTCGCCGCCCGCTCGGCCGCCAGGCGCCGCAGCAGCCCGACCGAGAGCACCGATGCGCCGAGCCCCACGATCACCAGAACGATCTGCAACCAGGTGGCGGCGCCGAGGAAGGCCCCGCCGAAGAAGTAGTACTCGACGCTGATCACCGTCGACCACAGAGTCGCGGCCGCCGCGCTGATGACGAGAAAGCGGCGGAGGCTCATGCCGCTCGCCCCGGAGGCCAGGCCGGCGAGATTGCGCACGCCGGTGATGAAGCGGCCGACGAACAGGGCGATGACGGCGTGCGCGTCGAGCTCGGCCCGCAGCTGCTGGACGCGCCCGGGCTTCTGGCGCAGCAGCTTGCCGATCCGCAACAGCACCCGCTCGCCCCGCCAGCGCCCGATGAAGAAGCCCGCGGTCCCCCCGAACACGGCGCCGAGCGCACCGACGGCGATCACCGCCACCAGCGAGAAGCCCTGAGCCGTGGAGGCGAACACCGCCGCCGCGACGAGAAACGTCCCACCCGGGACCGGCAGCCCGAGCGCCTGCAGCGCCACCGCGGCGAAGGCTGTGAACAGCCCGTACTGATGGAGCAGATGGTGGATCTCATGCGAGCTCATCCACGCGGAGTGTGACCAATCCCGGCGGGGCCGTGTCAGCGTCCGGTGTCCGGGCGCCCGCTCACCCACTCGCCGGCCACCATCGTCGCGGTGACCTGGAGGGCGGCGTCGAGCACGACGAGGTCGGCGTCGAGGCCGGGGGCGATCGCGCCCTTGCGGTCGCCGAGCCCGAGCATCCGGGCGGGATTGGTCGCCGCCATCACCGCCGCGTCGGGCACGTCCACGCCGAGGAACGCCACCGCGCCCCGTACCGCGGCGCCCATCGTCAGCGTGCTGCCGGCGATCGTGTCCGGTCTGTCGGCGAGCAGCGCGCGGCCCCCGGTCACCGTCACGCGCGAGCCTCCCAGCCGGTACTCGCCGTCGGCGACGCCGGCGGCCTGCATCGCGTCGGTGACGAGCCTCACCTGGCCGAGCCCCTTGGCCCGGTAGGCGATCCGCAGGGCGGCGGGGTCGACGTGAACGCCGTCGCAGATCAGCTCGCAGCTCACCTCGTCGAGGTCGAGGAGCGCGCCCACCACGCCCGGCTCGCGGTGGTGAAGCGGACGCATGGCGTTGAAGATGTGGGTCCCTGCACGTGCGCCTGCTTCGACGGCCGCCTTCACCTGCGCGTAGGTGGCGTCGGAGTGGCCGACCGACGCCACCGCGCCGACCCGCGTCAGCCGCTCCACCAGCTCGAGGGCGCCGGGCAGCTCCGGCGCGAGCGTCATCCACTTGACGCCACCCGCCTCGAGCAGCCAGTCGACGACCCCCGTCTCGGGCTCCAGGAACGTTCCCGGGTCCATCGCCCCCGGCCACTTCGGGCTGATGAACGGCCCCTCCAGGTGCGCGCCGAGGATCGCCGCCTCGCCTCCGCGCGGCCCCGCCCGCGCCACCGCCGCGATCGTCCGCAGGCACTCCACCAGCGCCTCGATCGGCGCCGACACCGTCGTCGCCAGCAGCGCGGTCGTCCCGTGCCGAGCATGGAAGCGCGCAACGGCATGGAGCTCGTCGGGGTCGGTGGTGTTGCACTGAGCGCCGCCCCCGCCGTGGACGTGGGTGTCGATGAACCCGGGCACGAGCCAGGCGCGGCCGAGCTCCACGACATCATCGGCCGCCTGCGTGCCGGTGCCTACTGATGCGATCCGCCCGCCGGCGACGGTGACCTCGCCGCTGACGACGCCCGCGGGCGTGACGATCCGCTTGCAGCGCAGCCGCATGCGAGAGACGCTAGTCGACCACTATGTGACTCGGCGACCGGCCGTCCGGAGCGCCCCCGCGAGAGGACGCCCGAACGGCCGAACGACCGATGCTCCGCCTACAAAGCGGTGACGACCGACTTCGTCTCCAGGTAGTTCTCGAGCACCTGATGGCCCATCTCGCGGCCCCAGCCCGATTCCTTGTAGCCGCCGAACGGCATCGCGGCGTCGAACACGTGGTAGGTGTTGATCCACACCGTGCCGGCCCGCAGGCGCTTGGCGGTGCGGTGCGCCTTGGAGATGTCACGCGTGAACACACCGGCGGCGAGGCCGTAGTTCGTGTCGTTGCCGAGGCCGACGATGTCCTCGGGCGAATCGAACGGCATCGCGCAGACGACCGGACCGAAGATCTCCTCACGGACGACCTTCATGTCGTTGCTGGTGTTGGTGAGGATCGTGGGCTGCACGAAGTAGCCGCGGTCCCCCTGACGATCGCCGCCGACGACCGCCTCGGCACCGGCCTCCTGGCCGGAGTTGAGGTAGCCGAGCACCTTCTCGAACTGCTCGTCGGAGATCAGCGGCCCCATCTGCGCCTCCGGGTCGGTGCCCGGCGCGAGCTTGATCCCCTTCGCCTGCTCGGCGACGCCGGCCACGACGTCGTCGAAGATCTTGCTCTGGATGTACAGGCGCGAGCCCGCGTTGCAGCACTGGCCGTGGTTGAAGAAGATGCCGTTGGCGGCGCCGGCGATGGCGGTCTCCAGATCGGCATCGGCGAACACGACGTTCGGCGACTTGCCGCCGAGCTCCAGCGACACCTTCTTGAGGTTGCCGGCGGCCGCCTTGACGATCAGCTTCCCGACCTCGGTCGAGCCCGTGAAGGCCACCTTGTCGACATCGTCGTGGCTGGCCAGCGCGGCCCCGGCATCGCCGAAGCCGGTGACGATGTTGACGACGCCGTCGGGCAGGCCGGCCTCGAGCATCAGCTCGCCGAGCCGCAGCGCCGAGAGCGGCGTCTGCTCGGCGGGCTTGAGCACCACCGTGCAGGCGCAGGCCAGCACCGGCCCGAGCTTCCAGGCCGCCATCAGCAGCGGGAAGTTCCACGGGATGATCTGACCCACGACCCCGACGGGATCGCGCAGCGTGTAGGCCAGGTACTCGCCCGGGGCGGGCAGGGCGGAGATCGGGACGGTGTTGCCTTCGATCTTCGTCGTCCAGCCCGCCATGTAGCGGAACAGATCCGCCGCGAGCGGTACGTCGGCGGCGCGCGCCACTGTGACGGGCTTGCCGTTGTCCAGCGACTCGAGCATCGCCAGCTCGTCGGCGTTCTCCTCGATCAGCTCGGAGATCCGCCAGATCAGCCGGCCTCGGTCCGACGGATTCATCCGCCGCCACGGTGAGTCGTCGGCGAACGCCCGGCGGGCCGCCTTCACCGCGCGGTCGATGTCCTCCGCCTCGCCGTGCGCCACGTCGGCCAGCTTCTCCTCGGTTGCCGGGTTGAGCGTCTCGAACGTCTTGCCCGACGCCGCGTCGACCCAGTCGCCGTCGATCAGGAGCTTGTGAGGCGCGCTGACGAAGCTCTCTGCTTGCCTCTCTGTGGACTCGGTGATGGCCATCACCGTCTCCTTCCTCCGCGAGCCGTAGCCCGCGTTTGCGGTTAGCTCTCTCACTTCGAACGTACCACGTGGCGCCGGCCGACAATCGGCTCTTACCGAGTGTTTACACATGCACCGCTGGCGGGCGCCTCCGGGTGGGCAGATCACGCATGTGGGACAGCGGGCTGAGCACCAGGAACAGGCCGCCGAACGGCACGAGCGCGGTGGTGATCCACAGCGCCGGCGTCAGTCCGAGGAGCCCCGCGAGTGCGCCCCCGAGCAGGGCTCCGAGCGGGATCGTGCCGTAGTTGACGACGTTGTTCGTCGCGCTGGTGCGGGCGTAGATCTCGCTGGGCACGTAGCCCTGGACGAACGTCGTGGTGATGATGTTGCCGGCGATGATCCCGGCGCCGACGAGGATCCCGCCGGCGACGGCGAACACCGCGCGGTCCGGTGAGGTGGCCAGCGGGATGAGCAGGGCCGCCGAGCAGCCGCCGACCTTCGTGACCAGGAGCGCCCGCGCCGAGCCGAGACGGCGGGACAGCGGCCCGGCGATGAACGCCCCGCTGATGCCCCCGAACCCACCCAGGGCGAGGACGAGGCCGACCTCGGCGGCGTGCAGGTGCGCCTCGCGCACGAGGAACACGACGAGGATCGCCTGGTAGCCGCTGAGAGCCAGGTTGGCGGTGGCCCCGAACAGGGTGAGGGGCCGCAGCAGCGGCTCGTCACGGAGGTAGCGCAGCCCCTCACGGGCCCGGTGCACGAGCGACGTCGCCTCGGCCGGCGGACGGGGCGGACGCTCGGGGCGGCGCATGACGAGCAGGCACACGGCCGAGACGAGAAAGCTGAGCGCGTCGGCGAGCAGCGCGGTGGTGGCGCCGAGCACGTCGACGAGCAGGCCGCCGAGGCCGGGCCCGACCACGTTGGCGGCCGAGGCGCTCCCCTGCAGCGCGCTGTTCCCCGCCGGGCGGTCCGGCGCGGAGACGACATCGATGACGAACACCGAGTAGGCGGTGACGAACAGCACGCTCACGCCGCCGGCGATGAGCGCCACGACGAGGAGCTGGATCACGGTCAGGTCACCCAGCCACCAGGCCAGCGGAACCGAGGCGAACACCGCCGCGGCGACGAGATCGCAGACGATCATCAGCCGCCGCTGATCGGGCAGGCGGTCGATCCACGCGCCGACCACGAGTCCCATCCCCAGCCAGGGCAGCCATGCCGCGGCCCTGAGCAGGCTCACCGTGAACGCGCTCGAGTGGAGGATCGTCACCGCGATCAGCGGCATCACCACGGTGGTGACGCTGTTGCCCACCTGGCTGATCGTCTCCCCGGTCCACAGCAGCCGGAAGTTGCCGTGCCGGCGCAGGAGGGCGATCATGGGGTCGCCGGAACGCCGTGGGCGAACACGAACACCGGCTCGCGCGGCTGACCGTCATCCGGCTTCTCGCGCCGGTCCCAGCGGCGCAGCAGCGCGAACAGCTCCTCGGCGAGCTCGCCGAGCTCCGCGGGCGTGAGCGTCAGCCACGTGTCCGTGGAGAAGACGGCGTCGGCCCATCCGGCCTCGTCGGTCTCTTGGCGCGCGCCCCACGCGCGGACCTTCTCGACGTGGCGCTCCAGGTCCAGCGACAGCGCGGCACTGGCGATGGCGCTCGCGGCAGCGTCGCCGTCGAAGGTCGTGCTCGACCAGCGCAGGCTGTGGGTGGGGCGTCGCCACCACCGCTCGCGCCGGTCCCGTGCCAGCTCGGGCACCTCCTCCACCAGCTCGGCCGCGGCGAGCACCTTCATGTGGTGGCTGACGTTCCCGGCGGCCTGGTTCAGCCGCTCGGAGAGCATCGACACCGTGGACGGGCCGTCCACCCTCAGGGCGTCGAGGAGCCGGCGGCGGACGGGGTGAGCCATCGCCGCCAGCGCCTTGGAGTCTGTGATCACACGAGCGTCGTCGGTCATGGCGAGCATCGTACAACATTTCTTGTGCAATGTGTGTTGTGGGTGTGCTGCCCGCTCTCGGGCTCGTCCGTCGTCGGGCCGCCGCCAGGGGGCCGGCCCCCGGGCCGCGGGCCACGGGCCACGGGCCGCTGGCCACGGGCCACGGGCCACGGGCCGCGGGCCGCGGGCCACGGGCCACGGGCCACGGGCCGCCGGCGAGCCCCGCGGGCCGCCGGCGAGCCCGGGCGCCCACGCCGTCACCGGGCGGTGGACCGCTCGGTCGCTCTCGCCAACGCCCATTTCCCCCCACGCGAGCGCCCGACGGCGGAGCGTGGGGCGAAACGGGCCTCACAGGCCCATCAGCCCCCACGCGGCGGCCAGAACGGAACGGTTGGGGGCAAATGGGCGTTCCCGGGCGTCCCGAGCGATGCCCCGACCGCTCGGGCGCGGCGAACGGCAGCGACTGGCTACGCGTCCGTGGGCACCAGCCGCTGCTGGTGAAGGCACAGCGCGCAGAGCACCTCGACGCCGTCGGGCCGCCCCGGCCCCTCGCCGGCGGTGACGAACTCGTGGTGGCGCTCACCCGTGAACCAGACGTGGCCGCACCGGTCGCACCGACGCTCGTCCGGGTCCGGCCGGCTGGAGTGGCCGCCGGCATCCGCGCCCGCGGGGCCGAGGCGACCGCCCGCATCGGCGCCGGTCATCGGCTGGACCCCGCCCGCGCGGCCCCCTGTCGCGCCGACAGATCGCCGTTGGCGACCTTGAAGGCGATCGTGTCGAGGTAGTCGCCCCGCCCATCCCGGGTGCGCTTCGAGGCCTGCGTCGGGGTCACGGACAGGCCCGCCAGCTCGCGGGCCGCCTGAGGATCGAAGCACCGCGCCTCGAGCCACATGGCGGTGCGCTCGTCGTCGAAGCCGGCGTCCGACCATGCCCTGGCGGCGACGGCCGGCTCAGAGCCCCGGTCGGCGAGCTCGCCGTACCGTCGGATCGTGTCGATGCTCGTCATCGACCCTGACCAGTGCATCGGGTCCCAGCTTTCGTGGCGGTGACCGGCTCTGGGACTCATCTTCTCAGCCCGGTCCGCCGCCGGTCAACCGTCGCGGCCGGCCGCCTCCGTGCGCTGGGTCGAGAGCGCCTGAGCCGAGCCACCGGGCGAGACACGAGCGTCCGGGCGATGGGCGTCGACGCTCAGCTGGGCCACCCAGCCGCTGATGACGTGGTCCTGATTCATCATGCCTCCACAAGTGAGGGTTGGAGATCGGCGGTCAGCTCCGCGTCGGTGTCCTCCCGCGCGGCGGGGGCATCGTGCTCGCCGAGCCGCACCGTCTGCAGCAGCGGCGTGGCGATCGCCAGTGCGACGACCGCGATGCCCGCCGACACGATCCACGCCAGGTGGTAGCCGCCGGTGAGCGCCTGCGCGTGGTGCGTCCCGCTCGCCACCAGGTGGGCGGTCCGCGTCGAGGAGAGGGTGGCCAGCACGGCCAGGCCGAGGGCGCCGCCGACCTGGACGGTGGTGTTGACGAGCCCCGAGGCGAGCCCCGCCTCGCTGGGGATGGCGCCCGACATGGCCAGCGTCATCGAGGCGGGGAAGCACAGCCCGGCACCGATCCCGAGGAGGATCATCGCGGGGAGCAGGTCGACGACGTAGGAGGCGCCGACGGGGGCGTGGACCATCCACGCCAAGCCGGCGGCGAGCAGGACGAGTCCGGCCAGCAGCACGGCCTTCGGCCCGAAGCGGAAGTTCAGCCGGGCGGAGAAGCCGAGTGACAGGACGCCGATCCCCAAGCTCAGGGGGAGGAACGCGAAGCCGGTGCCGATCGCGCTGTAGCCGAGTACGTGCTGCATGAACAGCACGCCGAGGAAGAACATCCCGAACAGGCTCGAGACGAGCAGCAGCTGGATCAGGTTGGCGCCGGCCACGTTGCGCGAGCGGAAGATGCGCAGCGGGATGAGCGGCGAGCGGGCGGTCGACTCGCGCCACACGAAGAGCACCGCGAGCACGATCGCCAGGGCGAGGAAGCCGAGCGTGTGGGCCGACCCCCAGCCGTAGCTGCTGACCTCGACGATCGCGTACACGGCGACCATCACCGCGCCGGTGACGAGGCCCGCGCCGGCGACGTCGACGTCACGACCGACGCCGGGAACCTCGCCGTCACGCTCGACCAGGCGGAGGGCCAGGGCGAGGGTGACCGCGCCGATCGGGACGTTGATGAAGAAGATCCAGTGCCAGTTGATGAGCTGCGTGACGATCCCACCGAGGAGCAGCCCGAGCGACGCCCCCGCGGAGGCGACGAAGCTGTAGACGCCGATCGCCTTGGCCTGCTCGCGCGGCTCGGGGAACATCGTCACCACCATCCCGAGGATGACCGCGGAGGTGAGCGCGCCGCCGACGCCCTGGATGAAGCGCGCGGTGATGAGCACCGCCTGATCCTGCGCGAGCCCGCAGATGAACGAGGAGACGGTGAACAGCACCATCCCGAACAGGAAGATCCGCCGGCGGCCGAGCAGGTCGCCGAGGCGCCCGGCGAGCAGGAGCAGCCCCCCGAAGCTGATCAGGTAGGCGTTGATCACCCACGCCAGGCTCGACTGCGAGAAGTGCAGCTGGCGCTGGATGGCGGGCAGCGCGACGTTCACCACCGTCGAGTCGAGGATGATCATCAGCACACCCACGCAGAGCACGATCAGCGCGACCCAGCGCGCACGATCGGTGCCGGGGGCAGCGGTCGATCCGGAGGTCATGAGGGCTCGTCTCTGTTATCCGTGAAAGTCAAGATGATGGAACCGTAGCAGATGATCCGATATCGGACGATCCCATGCGGACGTAATGTGACCGCAGGGTGAAGAAGCGGCGCGGCCCTGCCCGTCGCAGGTCGGACGGCGCGGGCGGGCGGACCTGATCGCCGGCCTGGCCGGCCGCGGCCCACCGCGCCCCGACGGCGCCGCTGGAGCGAACGCCGCTAGCGCGGCTCGCGCCGGCGGACGCCCGTGCAGGCGGCCGGCTCGGCAAGCCGATCACGCACCAGGCGCCCGAGCGTGGCGAGGAGCTCCTCGCCGGCGTCGTCGCCCAGACTGGCGAGGACGCCGGCCTGGACGCGCTTGGCGACGCGGTTGGCGGCGGTGATCTTCTTCGCACCCTCGGGCGTGACCTCGATCACGTGGGCGCGGCGGTCGGTCGGTGACACGACACGGCGCGCGAACCCGGCGCGTTCGAGCTCGTCGAGGGCCGCCACCATCGTCGTCTTGTCGAGCCCGACGAGATCGGCCAGCTGCTTCTGGGTGAGCGCCGCGGTCCGCGCCGCGCTGAGGACGGCATGTCCCCGGGGCGTCAGGCCGAGCGGCGCAAACGCCGCGGCGAGCTCGGTGGCCAGCGCGTAGTGCGCCTGGGTGAGCAGCCAGTGGAGGTTGCCGGCGAGACAGTCCGGGCAGTCGGCACGCGCGCCCGAGGCGTCTCCGGAGGTGTCGGTGGAGGGGGCGGCGAGAGCGGACATGTCGATCTCGGACGATAGCAGCGAAATCGTCCGCTGCGAGACTATCCGACCTCGGACCGAGGTTTCGCCGGACCCTGCCGGTTGCAGCCTTCGGGCACGCCGCCTAGATTCGGCGCATGGATATCGACAGCGACGCAGAGCGCGCGATCGAGGCATGCGCGGCCGGAGGGCGCCGGATCAGCCGGGCCGCGTCGTTCGGGTGGCTCCACGAGGTTGACGGCGTGCAGGCGTTCTCGTCCACCGCGCGCCACCCGTTCGGCAACGGCGTCGTGGTGGGACGCCGGGACACGGCGCCGGAGGTGGTCGTCACGCTGCTCGACGAGGTGGCGGCGACCGGCCTCCCCTTCTGCCTGCAGGTCCGGGCCGGAGCCGATCCGCGGATCGAGCAGCTGGCCGGCGAGCGCGGCATGCAGCACGTGTCCGACCAGCCGCTCCTGGTCAACGCGGCGCTCGATGCGGCGCCGGCCGCAGCCGCCGTCGAGTCGCTCGAAGTGCGTGAGGTGTCCTCCGCCGAGACCGAGCTCTACGCCGAGCTGATGGCGGCAGGCTTCGGGGCGCCGCGTGAGGTGTTCCGCGTGTTCGCCCATCCCAGCGTGCTCCGCGCCGAGGGGCTGCGCTCCTATATCGCCTACGTCGGGGGCGAGCCGGCCGCCACCGCGGCGGGCCACACGGTGGGCGAGGGCGTCGTCATCAGCAACGTCTCGACGCTCGAGGCGTTCCGGCGACGCGGCATCGGCGCGGCGATAACACAGCGGGCGATCGCCGACGGAGTCGCGGCGGGTGCGACGTTTGCGTGTCTGTTCTCCAGCCCCGATGGCCATGGCATCTACACCCGGATGGGCTTCCATGAGGTGGAGACGTTCCGGATCTGGGTCGAGGAGACATCGGCGACGAACGGGGACGGCCTCATCCCGCTGGCCGAGAACGGCGCCGGCCCCGCCGGCGAGGGCCTCTAGGAGCGGGCGGCCCGACGAGGGTCCCGCGAGGGCGCCGCGACGCGCTCCGCGATGGTCGCGCTCACCCAGTCGACGGCGGCGGGGAGGTGCGCGGGGTCGATGTGGTGGGCGGCGTCCGACTCGTGGTAGCTCACGCGCAGCCCCCCCGCCTCGAGCAGGTCCCGCGCCTGGCGCGCGAAGGCGACGTCCATCACCGGGTCGCGGCGGCCGTGGGCGATGAACACCGGCAACCCCGGGCGCGAGCGCAATGCGGGGCTCCATCCCGCGACGGTGGGGATGAAGCCGGAGAAGGCGAGGATCCCGGCCGGAGCCGGCCGCTCGCCGGAGAGCCCGAGGGCGTAGCTCATCACCGAGCCCATCGAGAAGCCGCCGAGCACGGTGCGATCCGGGCCGACCCCGGTCCGCTCCCACAGCTCGTCGTGGAGTCCGGCGAGCTCGCGGTAGGCCGCGTGGAACGTGTCGGAATCCGGAAAGCCGACGCGCGGGACGACGTACCAGTGGTGCCCCGGCCACCCGGGCACGGTGAGCGGCGCGCGCGGGGTGACGACGTGGAGGCGCCGGTCCGGGTCGAGCACGTCAGCGAGCCCGAGCAGATCGTGTTCGTCGGCCCCGCGACCGTGATGGAGGATGAGCAGACCGGCGGGCTCTCCCGCCGCCGGCCGCTCGCGGTAGGTCAGGCTCATCGCTGCGCCTCCAGGCGCGCGACGACGCGCGGGTTCTTCAGCGGCGTGAGGATCCGCTCCAGCTGGGGGCGCAGATGCTCGTGCTGGCGGGGCAGGCGCAGCGCCTCACCGAGATGCTCGGGCTCCTCGTCGACGGCGAAGCCGGGCGAGGTCGTGGCGATCTCGAACAGGATGCCCTGGGGCTCACGGAAGTAGATCGAGTGGAAGTAGTCACGGTCGATCACCGGCGTGACGCTCATCCCCGCCTCGGCTACCCGCTGCTGCCAGGCGACGTGCTCCTCGTCACGCGAGTGCCAGGCGATGTGGTGCACCGTCCCGGCGCCCGGGATCCCCCGCTCGGACGAGAGGTCGTAGCCCCAGTGGAAGTGGCGCGTGTCGCCGGTGAGGCGGTACTCGCCGTCGCCGAGCTCGGCGAAGCCAAGCGTCTCGGTGAGCAGGCCGCGGTCGGCGGCCAGGTCCTGGGAGGCGTAGGCGCGCGCGCCCTCGACGCCGAGGATGGCGTGCGCGGCCGGCACCTCCGGGTCGGCGGCGCGCAGCGGCGGGTTGCCGTCGTCGGCGACCACGAGCTCGAAGCGCAGCCCGTCGTCGTCGGCGAAGCTGAGCGAACCCTCGCCCCGCCGCGTCTCGTGGCCGTGCGCGGCCAGACGCTCGGCCCAGAAGTCGAGCGCCGCGTCGGAGGCGACCCCGAGCTGGATCGTGTGGATCATCCCCGCGCCCGGACGGCCGGGGCGGGCGCCGGCGAACTCGAACCAGGTGAGGAGCGAGCCTGGCGACCCCTGCTCGTCGCCGAAGTACAGGTGGTAGGCCTCGGGCGCGTCGAAGTTGACGGTCTGCTTGACCAGGCGCAGGCCGAGCACGCCGGCGTAGAAGTCGACGTTCCTCTGCGCGTCCCCGGTGATCATCGTCAGGTGGTGCATGCCATCGAGCTTCATGGTTCTCCTCTCAGGAGCCCGCCGAGCAACGTCGGCGGCTGTAGTTGCAGAAACAACTATATCTCATCTGATTGCGGATGCAACTATTGCTCGGCCGAGGCGTCACGGGCGCCGCGGTCGCGCCGGTGACGGTGCGTGGGGAGCCGCTCCCCCGCGAAAAAGCTCCGCGCAGCCGTCGACGGGGGACTGACCAGGCGGATGCTTGTGCTCACAATCATCATGCGCTATGGTTGTGATGACAACGAACCTCGGTCCGTCTCGCGGGCCTCCACGAAGGAGCGATTATGAGCACAAGCACCACCTCCACCGTCATTCCCGCCGGCACCTGGTCGGTTGACGGGAAGCACTCCAAGGTCGGCTTCGGGATCAAGCACATGGGGATCGCCACCGTACGCGGCGAGTTCACCGAATTCGAGGGCACGCTCGAGATCGGCGAGGATCTCTCCACCGCGAAGGCGTACGGCACGGTCAAGGTCGATTCCATCGACACCAACGAGGAGCAGCGCGACGGCCACCTGCGCTCGCCCGACTTCTTCGACGCCGCCCAGTTCCCGGAGATCACCTTCGAGTCGACGAAGATCGAGGCGCTCGACGACGACGAGTTCCGGATCACGGGCAACCTGACGATCCACGGGATCACCAACGAGGTCGTCCTCCACGCGGAGGCCCAGGGCACGGACGTCGATCCGTGGGGCAACGACCGCGTCGGCCTGGAGGTCACCGGGCAGATCTCCCGCGGCGACTTCGAGATGAAGTTCAACCAGGCGCTCGGGAGTGGGAACATGCTGGTGGCCGACAAGGTCAAGCTCGCGCTGGACATCTCCGCCGTCAAGCAGGCCTAGTCACCTCCGTCAACGGCCGGCGCCAATCAGGGCGCCGGCCCATCGACGACTCTCACCGACACCCACCACCCACCATGTCGACCACCGACCCCTCCACCGCCGCCCCCTTCGCCGAGCACGAGCTGACGGCGTGGCGCGGGATGCTGGAGGTGCACGCGCGGGTGACCCAGCTGCTCGACGCCGAGATGCACGCCGAGCACGGGCTCTCGCTCTCCGCCTACGAGGTGCTGATGTTCCTCGACGACGCACCCGAGCAGCGCATGCGCATGTCGGACATCGCGGACAACGTGTTGCTGAGCCGCAGCGGCTGTACGCGCCTCGTCGATCGGCTCGTCCAGCTCGGCTACGCCACCCGCTGCGCGGCGTCGTGCGACAAGCGCGGCCTCTACGCGAGCCTCACCGACGCCGGCCTGGCCAAGGTCCAGGCGGCCAGGGCCACCCATCGAGACGGCGTCCGGCGCCTGTTCCTCGATCGCCTCACCGCCACCGACCAGATCGCCCTCGGCGACATCTGGACGCGCCTGCGCGCCAACGTCCGCGAGGCGATCGCCGCGGGCAACTACAGCTACGGTCCGGACGACGGCGCCGGTCCCTGCTGAGCCGGCGCACGGCGACTCCCTCAGTCCACCAGCAGCACGAGCTTCCCGCGCACGTGGCCGCCCTCGCTGAGGCGGTGGGCATCGCCGACATTCTCGAGCGCGAACGTCTGCGCCACCGGCAGTGAGAAGCGGCCCGCCTCGATCGCCGCCCCGACCGACTCCAGCGCCTGCCACGCACGGGGCGAGCCCGCTCCCCCCGTCATCCGGACCCCGGTCGCCTCGGCGCCCTGCATGTCGGCGATCGTGACGACTCGCTCGGGGCCGCCGGCCAGCTCGACCAGCGCGGGGAGTGCACCGCCGCCGGCGGCATCGATCGCACACGTGACGCCGTCCGGCGAGATCTCCCGGACCCGCTCGACGAGCCCGTCGCCGTACGTGGTCGGCTCGGCTCCCCGCTCGCGCAGGTAATCGTGGTTGCCGCGACTGGCGGTGCCGATCACGACGGCGCCGCGATCGCGCGCGAGCTGCACGATGCTGATGCCGACCGCCCCGGCGGCCCCGTTGACGAGCAACGTGTCGCCCGCCGTGGCGCCGACGAGGTCCAGCGCGCGGGTCGCGGTCTCGACCGCCACCGTGAGCGCGGCCGCACCGGCGAAGTCGAGCGACGGCGGGATCGCGGCGAAATGCTCGACGACGGCGAACTCGGCGGCGCCGGCGCCATCCACCGGCGAGCCGAACACCTCATCGCCCACGGCGGCCCCCGCGACGCCCTCACCCACCTCGTCGACGACGCCCGCCACCTCCAGGCCTGTCCGCCGGGGCAGATCGCCGCCCATCATCCCCTGGCGCAGCTTCCAGTCGGCCGGGTTGACGCCGACCGCACGGACGGCGACGCGCACCTGGCCCGCGCCGGCGTGCGGCTCCGGCATGTCGGCGATCTCCAGGACCTCGGGACCTCCGAAACGCTCGTAGACGACGGCTTTCATGGTGCTCACCACTTTCGCTTGAGGGGTCAACCACCTTATCGGCCCGGCATGCCCTGGGTGCCGCGGACGGGCGTGGCGGTGGAGGGCCGGGCCGTGCGCCGGCTCGCCCGCCGGTGCCGCGGGCGCAGCCTCAGCGCAGGATCGACCCGGTGATCGAGGGCCGCCGCGCCCCGAGGAAGAAGATCCCGGCCAGACCCGCGGTCTGGAAGCCCGCGTTGGGGTTGTCGGTGAGCGTGCTGTCGGTGATCGCCATCGTGCCGGTGCGGTCGTCGCTGACGAAGAACACGGCGCCTCCCCCCTCGTTGGCGCGGTTGCCTTTGAACACGCAGCCGCCGATGGTGAGCGTCATCCGGTCGCCGTCGTTGTAGATCGCGCCGCCGCTGCCACCGCCCGGCGTACCTGACTGCGCGGGGTTGGCGCCGTTGCCGACGGCGCGATTGCCGAGAAAGCGGTCATCGAGGACCGTCCACGACACGCCGATGCTGCTCAGCGCGGCGCCGTTGCTGCACACGTTGTCGCTGAAGCGGCTGCCGACGACGTAGACCGGGCGGTTGTCGTACTGCGAGAGGGCGCGGACCGCGCCGCCGCCGAGGTCCGGACCGTCACGCTCGCAGCGGTTCGCGGTGAACGTGTCGTCGACGATGCGCAGCTGCCCGCCGCGGGCGAAGATGGCGCCGCCACCACCGCCGTCGAAGTCCTCCCCACTCGAGTTCCCGTCCGTGAAGCCGAGGTGCTCGACGACGAGCCTCGGCGACGCCTGATCCTGGCAGTGCGACGTCGTCCACACCTGCTGGGGGTCGCACGTGTCCATGTAGAGGATCCGGTGGCGCCCCTCGCCGCTGAGCGTCACCTTGCCGCCGCCGTCGAGGACCACCTGCCGGCTCGTGTTCACCACCTTCGCGGTGGCGGTCAGCCGGATGGTGACCGGCTTGCGCCCGCAGGAGAAGCGGATGAACCCGCCGCGGCGGACGGCCGAGACGACGGCGGCCGAGGTACAACTCGCCGCGGTCCCATGCCCGACGACGCGGCTCGGATGTGCGCTGCTCACCGACCGGCCCGCGGCGGGGACGGACACCGGCCGGACCCCGCGCGCGGAGTGGTGCCTCGCCGCGTCGGCCGTCGGCGCGCCCCCGGCGGCCAGGACGAGAAAGGTCAGGCAGGCGGCCGCGCGCGCGATGTAGCGAAGCATGGCCCTCAGCGTAGGGGCGATCAGGACGCCGCAGGCCCGGGCTGGACGGATCGGCGAACACCGACAGCGGCAGGTGAGCCCCGAGCCGCCCGGGGCAACAAGACAAGTATCTTGAGTGAGGTAGTGTAGTTTTTACCGCTCGATGTCTGCCCCCACGGTCCTTGCGGGAGGGCCCACCCGCGCTCGCCCATGATCTTCCGCCAGATCACGCATGACGACCTGGGCTGTGCCTCCTACCTCATCGGCGACGAGGACGCGGGCGTCGCCGCGGTGGTCGATCCCGCGTTTGCGGTCGAGGAGTATCTCGAGCTCGCTCGCTACCTGGACGTGAGGATCGAGCACATCTTCGAGACGCACAACCACGCCGATCACGTCTCGGGCCATGGCCGGCTGGTGGCGGCGACCGGTGCGCGCATCCACATCCACCGCGACGCTGCCCCCGCCTACGATCACGATCCCCTGTCCGACGGCGATGAGTGGAGTCTCGGGACGCTCACCGTCCGGGCGCTGCACACCCCCGGGCACCGGCCCGAGCACACGGCGTTCGCCCTGATCGACACCGCACGCGGCCCGGAGCCATGGGCGGTGCTGACCGGAGACTCGCTGTTCGTCGGCGACGTGGCCCGTCCCGACCTGGCGATCGAGCCCAGCGACGGGGCCCGGAGCATCTTCCGCTCACTTCATGAGCGGCTCCTGACCCTGCCCCCGGAGGTCGAGATCTGGCCGGCGCACCTCGGCGGCTCGATGTGCGGCGGACCCGGCATGGACATGAAGATCGCCTCGACGATCGGCTACGAGCGCGACCACAACCCGACGTTGGCGATCGAGGACGAGGACGCGTTCGTGGAGGACGCCCTGTCCAAGCTGGGGCCCCAGCCCCCCAACTTCGAGGCGATCGTCGAGATCAACATGGGCCCGCTGCTCGCCGGCGGTGTCGAACCCGCCGAGCTGGCCCCGCGCCAGGTGCAGCACGCCTGTGAGGCAGGGGCATTGGTGGTAGACGTGCGCACCGAGGAGCAGTTCGACGAGGCCCACATTCCCGGGTCGGTGTCGATTCCCGTGTTCCGGGCGGGCTTTGGCTCCAAGCTGGCCTGGGTGGCGGCGCGCGACCAGGAGGTGATCTTCGTCGGCGATGACGACTCCGACGCCGTCACGGCCAGCAAGCTGGCGCTGTCGGTGGGGAGCCGCAACCTGGCCGGCATTCTGGGCGGCGGGCTGGCCAGCTGGCGCCGTGAGCACCTGGGGCTGGTGTCCACCGCGCGCATCTCGGTCGAGGAGCTCAGCCGCGATCTCGACGGCATCCAGATCCTCGACGTGCGCGAGCGCGCCGAATGGGAGGCCGGGCACATCGATGGCGCGGCCTTCATCCCCTGGCACGACATCGACGGACTGCCCCGGGAGCTCGACCCGGACCGCCCGGTGGCGGTGATGTGCGCCTCGGGTCAGCGTGCCGCCACCGCGGCGAGCCTGCTCCAGCGCCACGGCGCACGGCAGGTCATCCACGTCGTCGGCGGGGGCGTCGGCACCTGGGAGCAGCTCGGACACTCGCTGGTCCGCTGAAACACACGAAAGGAGCCAAGAACGTGGATCACCGACAACTCCCCTGGTACATCGCGGGCCCCATCATGGGGCTGTGCGTGGTTGCCTGCCGCGCGCTCTTCAACGGGCGCCTGGGGGTGACCGGAGGCTACTCCGAGGTGCTGGCCAAACTGATGCGGCGTTCACTGCGCTTCGACTGGCGCGGCTGGTTCCTGATCGGCGTGATCCTCGGCGGGACGGTGTTCGCGCTCGCCGCGGGCGGGCCTGACTTCCACGGCTATGGCTGGCTCACGGCGCACCTCCACGGCGGGGCCGAGGCGCTGATCGCCCCGATCCTGGTCATCGCCGGCGTGCTGATCGGCTATGGCGCGAAGCTCGCCGGCGGCTGCACATCGGGCAACGGGCTGAGCGGGAACGCGATCCTCTCCCCCGCCAGCCTCCTCGCGACCGCGACGTTCTTCGCCACGGCGATCGCGGTCAGCTTCGTGATCAAGGCGATCGTCTGATGCGCGCCCGCGTCGCAGGTCTGTGCATCGGCCTCGTGTTCGGCGTCGTGCTCTCCTGGAGCGGGATGACCTCACCCGACGTGATCCGGCAAGCGCTGCTGTTCGAGCGCTCCTACCTGTTCCTGTTCTTCGCCTCGTCCGTGCTGGTCGCCTCGGCGGGCAGCTGGGCGCTGCGGCGGCTCGGCGTCCGCGCGCTGCTGACCGGTCAGCGGGTCGAGTGGACCCGCGAGGCGCCCGCGCGGCGGCATATCGTCGGGAGCCTGGTCTTCGGCCTGGGCTGGGGGATCGCCGATGCGTGCCCCGGGCCGATCGCGACCCAGGTCGGACAGGGGATCGCCTGGGGCCTGTGGACCCTGGGCGGGGTGGTCATCGGCGTGATCCTGTTCCTGCGGCGCCGGCAGCCCGAAACCGAGCCGGCGAGCGACCCGACAGACTCAAGCCTGTCACGCGGCGCCGCGGAGCCGCTGCCCGCCGCCCCGAGCTGACGCCGCTCAGCAGTCGGCCTCGATGTGGGGGTAGGTGTAACCGGTCTGGGCCTTGACGGTGGCCGGGCCGGTGACCTCGGTCGTGGAGCTGGTGGCCACCGCGTTGGCCTGGTCGGGCGCGGGAAACGGGACGTAGGTGAGGTGGCTGGTCTTGCTCAGCAGTCCGGCCTCCAGCAGGGTCTGCATCGCCGCGGCCATCGCGGGGGTCTGCCCGACGTCGGCGTCCTCGTTGATCGAGGGGTCGAGCAGCATCGTGTGCCCGATGGTGTCGTACGAGTTGGCCGCCGCGCCGAACTCGGTGAACAGGGCCAGGATGTCGTGGGTGTACGGCTTGACGTAGCGGATCATCGGGTTGATCTGGCACAGGAGCTCTCGGACCTTGGGCAGCACCACCCTGGCGTGCGGCGAGAGCGTGCGCAGCTGACCCAGCGTCTGGCGCAGCGGCGGGGCGGCGGCGCCGAGATCCGAGACCACCCGATGGAGCTGCTCGCTGGCTGGAGCCAGGAGCTGCGCCGCGGGACGGGCCGCGACCAACGTGGAGGCGAGGTTGAAGAGCACCGGCGCCGCCTGTCCGGTGACGCCCTGGAGCTTGGCGGTGGCGGTCTTGACGGCGTCCAGCGTCGACGGCAGGACGTCGATCAGCCGGCGCAGCTCGGCGTCGCGAGCGGCGACCGCGTCAAAGGTGGTCACGCCGGCCTGCGCCAGCTCCCGGATGTCGGAGCCCTGAGCACCGACGCCGGCCGTCAAATCGCCCAGCTGCGCCACGAGCTGGCTGATCTGGGTTCGCTCCCCGGCCACCGCATCGACCACCTGGGAGCCGTTGGTGACCGTCGAGGCGCCCGAGCCGACGAGCTCGTTGAGCTCGGCTCCGCGCCCGTCGACGGCGCCGCCGAGCCCTTGGATGAGCCGGCGGGTCTGGATGCGGTCGCGGCCCGAGAGCACCGACAGGACCTGGTCGACGTCGACTGTCGCCGCCGCCTGCCTGACTCCGATCACGGCGCCGGACGCCAGCTTGGAGCGGCTGCGGCCGACGAAGATCTCCATGTAGTTCTCGCCCAGGGGGGTGCGCGTGCGCACCTGCGCGCGCGAGTCCGACGGCAGCGGCGTGACTCCCGATCGGTCGATGGTCATCGCCACGATCGCGTCCGCTCCGCGGCGGGAGACCGAATCGACCCGCCCCACCTGAACTCCGGCCATCGTCACGCGGGCACCGGGCACCAGCTGCGCGCCGGCGTTGGGAACCACCGCGCTCAGCTGGTAGTGGGTGCCCGACAGCGTCGGGAGACCGCCGCCGAGCGTGAGCAGCCAGACGAAGAACGCGGCCGCCAGGATGGCCATCGTCAGGAAGGCGATCACGGGCTTGATGGATTCGCGTCGTGTGCGTCGCATGTCAGTGGAGCACTAGTGGTAGTCGCTCGCGGTCGGGAGGCGTCCGCCGATGGCCGCGCCCGGGGTGCACGACTTCTCGGGGAACTCGAACGGGCTCTTGAACCCCAGCCCCCCGCCCGAGTCGCCCCCGACGACAGCATCGCCCCGCGGCGCGCCGCCGCGGGCGTCGCCGAACTTGGCCATCGAGGCGTTCCAGGCGAAGAACCCATACAGGCTGGGCAGGCACTCCCCCACGTCGGAGACCGCCCGGTTGTAGGTCGGCACCTGGGGCAGCAGCGTGTCCACCGACGAGCGCAGCGCGCTCGACACCGGGACCAGGGCCTGCGATAGCGGGACCAGTTCGGCCACCGGCCGCTGCAGGGCGATCACGGCGGGCTGTAGCGCGCGGGTCAAGGACCGGATGTCGCTCAGAGCCCGGGGAAGCCGCGCGGCGACCGGATACAGGCTGCGCGCGGCTCCGTCGACGCTCGGCAGGATCCTCTGGAGGGCGGACAGCGCGGCGTCGGCCGCGGTGATCGTCGGCGGCAGCTGCGCCACTGTCCGCTTGACGGCCGTCGAGTTGACGCCGAGGGTGCGCATCGACTGGCTGCCGTAGACGACGAGCGCGCGGATCTCGTTCGCCTGCTGCCCGAGGGTCGTGGTCAGCACGCCGAGGTTGTGGACCAGCTGCGCGGTCAACCGGCTGTGCAGATTCAGCTGCTGAGTGATGCGGCCGGCCTGGACGACGAACGGGACGAGCTCCACGAAGGCGTTGCGCAAGGCCTGCCCGCGGTCTGCGAGCCCATTGCCCAGATCGTCCAAGAGCTCGGAGAGGCGAACGCGCTGCGAGCTGTGAAACACGTCGAGGACGTCGCTGATGCTGACCGACGTGCTGGTCTGCGTGGGCGAGATAGGCTCGGCGGCGCGGGCGAGACCGGCGCTGGGCGTCCCGCGCGAGGTGATGTCCAGGTACATGTCCTGGAGCGGCGTGTTGGGGCGAAGCTCGGCGGTCGCGTTGCGGTAGATCCGCCCGAAGCTGCTCTGCAGCTGGACCGTGATCACGGGTTGGTTCCCGTGCAGCGCAACGCCCGAGATCTGGCCGGCCGGGATCCCCTTGAAGCGCACCTCGTCGACCCCGGGGACCACCCCGGTCGCCTCATCGACGGCGAAGCTGTACGTGTCCGAGCTGACCAGCGCGGTCTTGTCGATATGGAGCAGCAGGTAGGCCGAGCAGACCACCGCGAGCAGCGCGGCGAGCGCCAGCGTGGCCAGGGGGCGCAGCGAGCGCTTGGCCTGCCGCAGGGCGCGGTGTCGCCGGGAGCCGGCTGAGATTCGTTCGCGAACCTCGATCATCGCGTGTCCGCCGTGGCGTCGCCGGAGCTGGCACCGAACAGCTGGCCGAATGCCTGGGCGATGGTCTCGCACGCCAGCAGCTGCTGGGTCTGGCTGGGGTTGAAGTCGGCCTGGCACGGCAGGTAGAAGGACTCGCTGCCGGCCGTCGCCGGGAAACGAGCGAAATGCCCGTTGTTGTCCTCGTAGGCGCCCATCGCCCCGAGGCCGGCCATGGCGGGACCGATCATCTCCGCCAGCGAGTGCTTGGTGTCCGGCTGGATCTCCCCCATATAGGGCAGGATCTGGTCCGCGAGCTGGGACAGGCTCGGCGTGATCTGGTCGAGCAGCGGCAACGCCTTCTGTGACGCGACGGCCAGTGAGCTGACGGCGGGCCGGAGGTCGCGCAGCAGCGGAGTCGCGCGCCGCAGCAGGACATCCGCGGGGTCGACGGTGTTCCGGAGCCGCGCCACGGTCGGCGCCACCGCGGGAGCCGAGGACTCCAGGCTGACGAGCAGCGGATTGGCCAGGTGGAGCGTGTCGTTGAGCGAGCCCATCGTGGCGTCGGCGCGCTCCAGGAGCCCGGGGGCGATCTGGATCGTGCGCTCCAGATTGGTCTGCTCGGCGCTCGTCGCCTGAAGCAGCGACGCGGTGCCCGAGACGAGCTCCCGCAGCTGGCCGTCGGGCTGATCGAGCGCTTGGACGGTGGTGTTCGCGGAATCGATCAGGGTCTGCACATCGCCGGGCTGCTCGCCTCGCATCGCGCGTAGCCCCCCGGCCAACGAGGGGGATTGGGCGGCCAGCGCCTGGAGCGAGCGGGCGGGATAGCGGGAGTCGCCGAGGGCGGTGGCCAGCTGGCCGGGCATCGTCTGCAGGCCCTGCCGGGCCTGGCCCTGGATGACGCTGGTGACGTCGTCGAGCTCCACCTGGCTGCCGGTGCGCGAGGCGGGGATGGTCATCGAGCCGAGGCGGCCGGCGGCCGGGGTGCCGCGGTCCAGGTCGACGTACAGGTCGCCGCCCAGGAGCGTGCGGAAGCGCAGCTGGGCGCTGGCGTTTCGGTAGATCGGTCCCGCGGAGCCCTGGAGCTTCATGGTGACCACGGCGGCGCGTCCGTGCAGCGAGAGCGAGTCGACGCTGCCCACGTTGACGCCGGTGATCCTCACCGGGTCGCCCGGCGCCAGCTGCCGCGCGTCGGTGAACGTCGCCGTCAGCGTGCGGTTGCCGGGCGGGTTGAGCAGATGCGAGACCATCCCGGTCTCGATCGCGAGCACCAGCGCGATCACCAGCGCCGCGGCCGCCGTCCCGAGGGCAGCGTCGCTGATCCCGTGAAGCCGTCGTCGCAGGGCCTTCACCGGGCCGGCTTTCTCGAGAGCGAGGAAAAGCCCAGTGAGGCCAGGCTGTCCACGTACTTGCAGGGCGCCGCGTAGGCGTCATGTTCGGTCGCGGTCACCGAGCCCAGCTGACTGAGCGCCTCGGGCCCGGCGACCATCTGGGCGCGAAACTCCATCGGCGGTCCGAGCGGGCCGCTGCCGACTCCGCCGAAGCCGGTCATGCTGCGCAGGGTGACGCCGAAGTTCTCGATGTCGCATCCGCGCGGGCCGGTGTAGACCAGTATCGGAGCGACGTTCCGAAGCGCCTGTCGCAGCGGCGGAAGCACGGGCGCGAGCGCGCCCGTGATCTTGAGCGTGGCCGGCACCGCGGGACGGAGCTGCTTCAGGAGCACGGCGGTGCGGTGAAGCGGTGTGGGGCTGGAGCGCATCAGCGCTGCGGCCTGGCGCAGACCGGCGGGGAGCAGAGGGAGGGTGCCCTCCGCGGCGCGCGCCAGTGCATCGGCCGAGGCCAACAGCGTGCGACCGGTCTGGAGCCCAGCGTCGGCGTTGGCCAACGTCCCGGGCGCATCTCCGAGCGCCGCGCGCACGGCGCCCCGCTCGGTGACCAGGGGCCTCAGCGCCTGCGAGGCGGGAGCGAGCATGCCGGCGATCTGCGCGCGGTTGGCGTCCAGCGGCGCCATCGTCGAGTCCAGGGCGGGGAGCAGGCGAGCGGCCGAGCCGGGACGCGCCAGGATGCTCTGGGCCAGCCGCGTGAAGTTCTCCGCCGCCGGCGCGGCGTCGTGGATCGCGCCGTTGAGTGATTCCCCCTGCCCGAGCAGACCGACGCCGAGGCCGTCGATCGCGTTGGCCAGCGCCGCGCGCGTTCTGGCGTCGAAGACGTCGAGCGCCTCCGGAACGCCGTACGTGAGCGCGCCCGAGGAACCGACGATCGTCGCGCCGCTCGGCAGCAGCCGGGCGCCCTGGCCCGGGATCAGCTGGACGTAGCGCGCCCCGAGCAGACCGTTGGTGCGCACCATCACCTGGGTTCCCTCGGGGATCCGCGTCCCGGGGTCGATCTGAAGGCTGACATTGGCCCGTCCGCCCCGGGTGACGCTCTCGCCGACGACCTGGCCGACGCGGACTCCGGCGATCCTGACCGGGTCGTGCTCGATCAGGTTTCCGACGTCGGGCACCTCGACGGTCAGCGACTGGTAGTGCTCGAGTGGGACGCCGTTGTAGGAGCTCACACCGAAGTACAGGAACAACCCCAGGATGGCCAGCACGACCGCGGCCTTGAGGGTGACCAGCGATGCCGGTTCGGTGTCGCGCCGGCGGCGGTTGCGGCGGCCTCGGAAGCGGACCGAGGTCATGGGCTGGTCAGGAAGTGGAGGAGGGACGCGAGGCCGGCCGGGGACGCGAGGCCGGCCGAGGACGCGATGCCGGACGCGGATGCGAGGCCGGCCGGGGACGCGAGGCCGGCCGAGGACGCGATGCCGGACGCGGATGCGAGGCCGGCCGGGGACGTGGGCGTGAGCGGCGCCGGTGCGGGCAGCCCGCCCGTCGTCGGCTGAGGCGTCTTCGTCACCCGGGCAGCTTCCGTGCGTTGAGACGCCGCCTTGGTCGTGCCATGTCTCGCGTCGCTGCTCGCCCCCGTCGCGAGCAGCCGCTGCACGAGATAGGACACCGTCTTGGTCGAGAATGTGAACTCGGCCCGGAACAGATGCGAGAGGCCGTCGCGCAGCTCGACCGCGTGCGACCAGTTCCACGCGGTGGCGATGATGTTGTCGACGCTCTTGGAGAGCGCCTGCGTCACCGGCGCCAGATCGACGCTGGCGGTGCTGAGGTCCTCCAGCGTCGGGGCCGCCACCCGGAGCACCGGCGTCGCCTTGATGGCCAGCTCGGTGAGCTCAGGCGCATCCGTGGTCGCCTGTGAGAGCGCCGGGCGCGCGGCCCGGGTGAACGGCGCGATCTGGAGCAGCACCGCGTCCACCGGGGGCGCCACCGTCTCGATGTCCCGGGCGGCGGGACCGAGCGGCACGGTCGTGCGGCGCAGATCGGCGAGGAACCGCTGCGCGGTCACGAGCGTCCCCGGGAGCCGGCGCAGCGTGTTCCCCAGCGCGGCGTCGCGCGGCTCCACGGTCACCGCGGTCTGGCCGAGCGTATCGACGAGGCGGGCGAGCTCGCTGCGCCGCCCGTCCAGGGCCGTGATGAACCCGTCGGAGTTCGAGACCAGCTCGGCGAGCGTCCGGTTGTTGCCGTCGAGCGCTCCCAGCAGGTTGGCGCCGGCCGACAGCGAGCCGGGGAGCTCGCCCAGCAGCGCGCTGAAGTCCTGGCGTCGGCCGACGAATGCCGCCCCCGCCTCGTCGATGAGGATCGTGAGCCGCGAACGGGTGTCGGGCGCGAGCACGTCGAGCACCTGGTCGAGGTCCGTCGCGGGCGTCACCCGGGCGGGCAGTGTGTATCCGCTCGGGGCGGCGTCACGGCGATCGCCCGGCGCCAGCTGCAAGCTCTTCTGGCCGAGCAGGTTCAGCGAGGTGACCTGGGCGGTGGCGTCGCGGCCGATCGGCGCGTAGCGCGACTGGATGTGGAGCGTGGCCAGGACCTGATCATCGGGTCCCAACCCGAGCTTCACCGTGCCGACCTGTACGCCGCCCTCCACGACCTTGGAGCCGTTGCGCAGCCCCAGTGCGTCGGCCATCCGCAGGTGGATCACGTAGCTCGTGCCGCCGGACAGCAGGATCACTGCCACCGCGACGATCGCCGCAACGCCCGCGACACGCGTGATCAGCCGGCTGACGTTCACCGCTACCTCGCCTGGCTCGAGGTCGTCGGGGCGGGGAACGGCGAGGAGTTCGGGTTGTCGGCCTCCGGATCGTCGGCGGCGATCAGGGAATCCTGCGTGATCCCACACTGCGGCTGGAACCAGGGTTGCCCGGCGGCATATCCCGGGGGCTGGGGGAAGGCGTCGGTGAGGCCCGAGGACCCGGACACGGCCTGCCCGGCCGTCTCCTGCTGGGCGCCGCTCAGCGCGCCGGTGATCGCCGAGGGAACGACCCGGGGGATGTAGTCGCTCCCGTCGCTGGTGGACATGAAGGCCGACCAGTTGGTGAAGAAACTGACGATGTCCGGCGTGTAGGGCCTGATGCAGTCGAGCTCGGGGATGGCCCGGCCGACCGCGGAATCGATCGTCGGCATCAGCGCCGTCGCCTTACGCAGCAGCGCGGTGAGCCGCGGCGCCGAGCGGCGCGCCGTGGTCAGCGTGCTCTCGGCGTCGGGGGCGACCTGCTCGATCGCCGCCAGCAGCTGATCGAGCGGCCGGACGGTCTCGTGCAGCTGGGTCACGCCGGGGGCCAGCTGCGTCGTCACGCGGCCGGCGAGGTCGAGCGTACGGTCAGCCGTGCCCAGCGTGCCGTCCACGCGGGTGAACGCGGCCGGGGCGTCGGCGATCGTGTGCTGGAGTGCCGTGGCCTGGGCGGCGACCGCGTGCAACGTGCCGGCGGCCCCGCTGACCAACTGCTCGGTGCTCGGCTGGGCGGTGTCGAGCGCGTCGACGACGCGTCCCGTGGAGCCGATCATCTGGGTGAGCTGGGAGCGCGACCGGTTCAGGTCGGCGAGGAGCAGGTTGGCCTGGGTGAGGGCGGGCGGCGTGCGGGCCAGCGTCGCCTCCAAACCCGGGCGGGCGTTGGTGAACGAGTCGCCGCCGGCGGCCAGCAGCGAGCGCATCCCCGCCCGTACGCGCGGGGTGAAATCGTCGATCAGGCTGTCGAACTCCACGGGCACGCTCACCGTCGAGCGGGGCAGCGTCGCGCCGTCCGGGTACGGCTGTCCCGACCGGACCGGAGCGATCAGGTCGACGTAGTAGTTGAGGTAGGAGATCGTCCCACCCCAGCGCAGCCGGAGCTGGGTGCCGTGTTGGATCGGCCACGCCCTCCCGCCGAAGCTGAGGCCGACGCGCGCGCGGCGCCCACCGTCGATCGGCTCCACCGAGGCCACCCCGCCGACATCTATCCCCGCCTCACGGATCGGCTCACCCGCGTAGAGCCCGGTCGCGTCGGGGATGTCGACCCACAGCTCGTGGCGCGTGCCTCCGCCGGCGAGCGCGACGAGCACGGCCACGGCCACCACCGCGGCCACCAACAGCGCCGGGACGATCCCCCGCCGGCCGATCACCCGGTCACTCCGCAGCTCACGCTAGCCACCGATCGGCAGGCCGTAGTTGGTGGCGTACCAGAGCGTGGCGATGACGCTCCCGAGGATGTGCAGGACGACGAGGTTCACGACCACGGCGCGGGCCACCGCCCCGCCGATGGCCGCCGGTCCGCCCGTGACCCGCATCCCGTAGAAGCAGGCCACGATGACCGTGCTGAGGGTGACGACGGTCATCACCGTGAGCGCGTAGACCAGGTCGTTGATGCTCTGGGTGCCCCAGTAGAACTGGTTCAGGCCGGCGCCCGAGACGCCGTGCAGCACGAGCACCGCCGTGGCGTAGAAGCCGAAGTAGAAGCTCACCATCGCCACCCCGGCGGCCACCGGGATGAAGATCACCGCGGCGAGCACACGGGTGCCGACCACGTAGTGCATCGGGTCGACGCCGATCGACTCCAGCGCCGTGATCTCCTCGCCGATCCGCATCGTGCCGATCTCGGCCACGAAGCCGCCGCACACCTTGGACACGAACACGTAGCCGAACATGACCACGCACGCGACCCGGATCGTGAGCTCGCCGCCCACGCCCGTGAAGTCGGCCGCGCCGAGGGCCTGGACGAGGAAGTAGACGAAGTTGGCGGCGGTGATTCCGATCATCGCCTCCATGAAGGCCAGGAGCGCGAGCGACTCGAACGCGATCGAGGCGAACTGGTGCAGGATCTCGGAGACGTACGCGAGCGTGCGCGGGAGGGAGACGATCGTGCGCCCGGCGAAGCGCAGCAGCGCGCCGAACTCCTCAAGGCCCGATCTGACCCGCCCCGAGCCCTTCCTGGTGACGGCCGGGGTGGAGGGGTTCGCCACCGCCACGGCTCAGCCCTTGAAGTCCGCGAGCTGCGGGAAGATCGTCAGGTAGGTGAGGTTGAAGAGGCTGTTGAGGACCCAGATGCCCGCGAACACGAGCACGATGTTCTGGTTGACGGCGCGTCCGACGCCCTCGGTCCCGCCCTCGGCGGACAGGCCCTTGGCGCAGCTGACCAGCCCGACGAAGGCGCCGATCAGCGCGAACTTGATCAGCGCGGCGATCTGGTCCGCCGACAGCATGCTCTGCACGATCCCGTCGGCCACCAACGTGTGTGACATGGGGACGAAGCTCGGCGCCAGCCCCCAGTCGGTGAGGATCGTGATGAGGATCGCGAACAGCCCCAGGAAGCTGCAGGCGAGCGCCGCCGCCACGACGCGCGGCAGCACCAGCATCCGAACCTGGTCGACGCCGAGGACGGCGAGCGCATCGAGCTCCTCACGGTTCTTGCGCGCGGCCAGGTCGGCGGTGATCGACGCGCCCACGGTACCGGCGAACACCATGCCGGTCACCCACACGACGGGCTCTCGCGTGAAGCCGAGCAACAGCGTGCCGGGCAGCCGGTCGGCAGCGCCGAGCAGTCGGATGAAGCCGAGCAGCATCACGAACGCGTAGCCGATGACCCAGAAGAAGATCGAGACGGTCAGCGGCACGGCGCAGCGCCTGACGTAGCGGTTGCACTCGCTCACGGCATCGGAAGTCCACGCCCACGGTCCGCTGAGAAGGCACTTGGCCGTCTTGACGCCGAGCGTCCCGATCTGGCTGGCGGTGCTCAGCCCCCGGAAGGTGCTGCTCTGCCGCCAGGTCTCCCCGAGCCGCGCCGAGCGTGGCGGACGCGGCGGGCGGGTTTCGGTCAGCGACGACACGGCACGCTCACCTCACTCCATCTCCAGCGGACCGTCGATGCGCCCGTCCAGGAACTGGCGGACGAACTCGTCGTCGGAGGAGAACACGTCCTCCGCCAGCCCCGAGGCGACGATTCGACCCTGCCAGAGCACCGACACGTGGTCGGCGATCTGCTCGGCCAGGGCGATGTCGTGGGTGACCACGAGGATCACCCCGCCGCCGCGGGCGTGCTGAGCGGTCAGGAGATCCCCGATCAGCGCGGTGCGCACCGGATCGAGCCCGGAGTCCGGCTCGTCGCACAGCAGGATGCTGGGGTCGAGCACGAGCGCCCGCGCCAGTCCGGCTCGCTTGCGCATGCCGCCCGAGAGCTCGCGGGGGAACGCTCCCGCTGCGTCCTGCAGCCCCACGTCGCGCAGGCGGGAGGTGACGATCTCGTCCACCTCCCCGTCGCTCAGGTCCGTGTGCTCACGCAGCGGAAAGGCGAGGTTGTCGAACACCGTCATCGCGCTGAACAGGGCGCCGTCCTGGAACATCACCCCGATGGTTCGCCGCAGGCGCATGAGCTCGGAGCGGCGCATGCCGGTGATCGAGGCCCCGCGCAGCTCGACCTCTCCCCGATCGGGCGCCAGCGCGCCGATGATGTGCTGGAAGAGGACGCTCTTCCCGGTGCCGGACGGTCCCAGGACGACGGCGATGACCCCCTCCGGGATGTCGAGGTCCACGCTCTCCAAGACGGTGTGGGAGCCGAAGGACTTCGCGATTCCCCGCGCCCGGATGGCCAGCAGATCTGGATCGGGGCGCTCCGGCTCGCCGCCAGCGTCGTCGTGGGCGCCGGCTTGGCGGCCACCAGCTTGGCCGACGGCGCCGTGGCTCTGCGGGCGGGGGCGACCGGGGGGCCGTTCCTCCGCCCGGCTCTGGGCGATCAGCCCCTGGAGAATCGGGTCGACCTCCAGGAACTTCCGGCCCGAGCCCTCGATGCCGACGATCCCGGCGAACACGGCCGGAGCGATCGGGAGCTCTCCGGCGGCCAACGACTGCGCCGAAGCGGCGGTGAGCGCGACCTCGGCCTCCGCGGCCTCGGCGCCCTGGCCGACCGAGGGCGACGGGCCGTCGAGCACGAGGGTGACGCCGTGCCCTGAGCCGCGGATCGCGAACCGAACGGTCGTGCCTGTTCGGGCCAGGCGAGCGGCAAGGTCACCATCGACGGTCAGCGCACGCTCGAGGACAGAGCCGAGCGCCGCTGCCGCCTGCTCGGGCGCCATCGTGGCACGCGTAGATGGATCGCCTCCGCGATCGCGTACAGGGGCCTGGATCCTCTGCATCGGCACGAGGAGTTTCGCATAAAATCAATCGTCTTAGTAGACTTAGGTGGCGTGCAGCGGCGCACCCGGGCGCGCACCGACGCGTCCGTGACCCGGTCCGGCGCGCGAGGTCCGGCGCGCGCGGAAGGTGTGCCCCCTCCCTCGCGTCTGGCGAGCGCCGCCGCCCGGCGGCGCCGCTCAGGCGTCGGTCTGGCCCATCCAGCGTTTGAGCGCGTTGCGACCCACGAGCGTGACCTGCCCGTTGGCGTCGATCCAGTCCCGGGCGCGCAGCTCGCCGACGAGATCCGCCGCCTCCGCCGGCGCGGGGCCGCCGCCTTCCGCGACGAGGATGTGGCTGCCCGGCTCCACCGTCCAGCGACCGGAGTCCAACGCACTCAGCGCCAGGCCCTGGCCCGGTGTGGGCACATCCAGCGGGTGCGGCCCGTCGCGACGCTCCGCTTCACCACGGTGCGCGGCCCCTCGGAGACCGGACCACATGTCGGCGCGGCCGGCCAAGTTCTCCGCCTGCTCGTTGAGCCACCGCCCGGCGCCCTCCACGAGGTCGCGCGCGCGCTCGACGTCGATGCCGAGCGCCCGCGCGGTGTCCTCGTCGAGAGTCTCCAGGCGCTCCACGGAGCGCTCGACCTGCTCCGCGATCCAGCGCAAGCCCGACGCGAAGCTGTCGTTGTCGTCGTGCTCGCTCATGCACCGAGTATCGCACGCGGGTTTTCGGTGCCCGGCGTGATCCGCCGGGCCGACGACGTTCAGGCGGCCGGTTCCGGCTCCGGTGCGGGATCGGGACGCACGATCACGGTGCCGCCGACGGCGATGATCTCGTCGACGGGCAGATCGGCCTGCTCGGCGTGGCGCTGGATCGCCTCCGGGCTGCTCGCCTCATAGATGCAGACGGTTCCGACCTGGCCGTCGGCCTCTTCGAGCACATAGCTGCGAATCCAGCGGATGTCGTCAGGCATGGCATCGCCGGCCGCGGTCGACCGCTCGGCGGCCTTCTCGAGGTCCGGGCCGGTCGCCCAGCCGCTGCGTCGGAGAATCACGTAGGTCTGCATGTTGCCCCTTACTGTTGTGTGTGGTCCGCGACAGGGGACGCTACCGCGGACGCACGGTACGCGGGGAATTGACGAACTCCTGCCAGGTCTGCCGGCCGTCGGCGTGCGCCGGTGCGGTGTTGGAGCCACGACGGAACGCTCGCGAGGTCCGTCCCGGCACCGGGACGCCGATGACCGCCCGCGGGGTGTGATGCACCAGCACCCTGCTGATGGAACCCGGGACATATGCGCAACACCTCACGGCTTGATGCCGCCGGGCACTGATCTGTGCCCCACGCATCGTGGATTGTCAGCCGTAGTGTCGGCCGCCGGCCTCCCCATGGAACCGACGCGATAGCCCAAGCGCAAGCTGCAGATGCTCCAGCGTGCGCGACAGCGCCTCGTCGATCAGCTCCGTCGCCTTCACCACGTCAGCCGGATCGGCCGATTCGAGTGCGGTTCGGATCGTGCCCGTCAGCATCTCGAGCACGACCGCGGCGGGCTCCTCACCCGGATAGGCATCCACGGGCAGATCCTCCACGATGTCGCTGACGAGGCCGCTCAGCATCCAGCCGCCCCGCACCAGTTCGAGGACGAACCGCCCTACCGGATCAGCGACCTGCGGAGGTTCCATATTCCTTAAGAGGCCCGACGCCACCACTTCCGCCCCCCTGCTGCCCGGGGGCCGCAGCGGCGCCGGAGGTCCAGCCACTATCGCCCGAAGCTCAGAGGGCTCCGTCGCCGGGACGCTGGAACACGATCTCCGGAATCACGCACGCCGGCGAGACACTCAGCATGAACCTCACCGCGGACGCGATGTCGCTCGTCTTCAGCATCTCCTCGGCCGGGATCTGTTCCTTGGCGAACTCGCTCATGTCGGTGTCGACGAACCCGGGGCAGAACGCCACCGACTTGATCCCGTCACCGCCCAGCTCCTTGTTCATCGCGCTCGTGTAGGCGATCACGCCGGCCTTGGTGGCCGCGTAGACGGACAGCCACGGCTGCGGTCGCACGCCGGCGATGGATGCCATGTTGATGACGACAGCACTCCGGTGCTCAGCTCCCGCCTGGCGCAGCATCTCGATCGCGTGCTTGTAGAAGAGGATCGTCGCACGCAGGTTGACACCGAGCTGCATGTCGACGAATCGGGGCTCCTGCTCAGTGGCGGTCGCGCCGATGCCGACGCCAGCGTTGTTCACGAGGACGTCGAGCCGTCCGAAGCGCTCGCGGTGCGCCGCCACGACTGTCTCCACGGCCTCCACCTGAGCGAGGTTGGCGGCCACCTCTTCGACCTGCCACCCGCGGGCCCGCATCTGCTCGGCCGCTTCTGCCAGGCCATCAGGCTTCCTGGCCGTGATCGTCAGGTCATAGCCCAACTCACCCAGCGTCTCGGCGATGGCGCGGCCGATCCCGCGCGAGGCGCCTGTCACGATTGCAGCCCGGTCGGCCATGTCTCAGCTCCCTTGGTGGTCGAAACGCAGATCTCTCTCAGCGCGGGCGGCACGCCCGCGCCCCGGGCAGTGTAGGTAGCTCCGGCTCCACTACACCGGGACGGCCGCGGTGCGGTCGTGGACGAAGCGGACGACCATCGCGCCCTCGCCGACCGCCGTGGCACAGCGCTTGATCGACCCCGAACGCACGTCGCCCGCCGCGAAGACGCCGCGGACGCTGGTCTCCAGGAAGCCCTCGGCGCCCGCGTCGCGACCGGTGAGCACGAAGCCGTGGTCGTCGCAGGCGACGACGCCGCGGATCCAGTCCGTACACGGAGAGGCACCGAGGAAGAGAAACAGAAAGGAGAGCGGCATCCGCTCGCCGTCGCGCAACGTGACCGCCTCCAGCTGGCCGTCGGCGCCGTGCAGGGTCTCCACCTCGCTGCGGTCGCGGACCACGACGCCGTAGCGCTCCAGGTCGTGGATCAGGTAGGCCGACATCGTCTCGCGGAGGTCGTTTCGGCGGTGGAGCAGGGTCACGACCGCCCCGCCCCGCGCGAGCCAGATGGCGGCCTGGGCGGCCGAGTTGCCGCCACCGACGACGCCGACGCGATGGGCGCCGCAGCGCTGGGCCTCCGGCGGACCGGCCGCGTAGAAGATGCTTGAGCCCTCGTACTCCTGGAGGTCGTCGACGGGGAGTCGGCGGTACTCGGCGCCGGTGGCGAGGAGCACGGCCCGCGCGGCGACACAGTGATCGTCCTCGAGCCGGACGACATGCCGGTCCTCTCCCGGCTCGAGGGCGAGAGCACGGTACGGGGTGGCGGTCCGCGCCGAGAACTTCCGCGCCTGAGTGATCGCCCGGATCGTCAGCTCGGTGCCGCTGATGCCCGCGGGGAAGCCGAGGTAGTTCTCGATCAGCCGCGACGTACCGGCCTGACCGCCGAGCGCCGTCCCCTCGACGATCAGCGTGTCGAGCCCCTCCGAGGCCCCGTAGACCGCCGCGCCGAGCCCGGCCGGGCCGCCGCCGACGACGAGCAGGTCGACCTCCTCGCGAGGCGCGAGCTCCAGCCCGATCCCGAGCGCGCGTGAGACCTGGCCGGGGGTCGGGTTGCGCAGGTCGATGCCGCCGGGAAGGCGGACGAGCGGCAGCTCCGCCTCGCGAAGACCGGTGATGAGCGCCTGCGCGTCGTGCTCGCCGGCCAGCTCGGTGTCGTGCCAGGTGAAGGCAAGCCGGTTGCTCCGGGCGAACTCGGCCATCGTCCGCGTCGGCGCCGACGAGCGCGGCCCGATGATCTGCAGCCCGATCCCCGTGTGGGCCTGCAGGACCTCGCGGCGCGCCACGAAGGCCGACAGCAGCATGCTGCCGAGCGAGCCGTCCTCGGCGAGCAGCGGTCGCAGCGCTTCGCGCTCGATCGCCACGTAGCGCATCGGCTGGGTGGCCACCGCGGTGACGTAGGCGGCCTGGCCCGAGAGCAGGTTGATCTCGCCGAGGAAGCCGGATGCTCCGTGCCGGATGACCTCCCGCCCGTCGGCGTCGAGGATCGCCGCCTCGCCCTCCAGGATGGCGATGAACGGGTACCGGCGGTCCCCGATCCGGTACAGCACGTCACCCGTGGCCGCCTGGCGTTCCTCCCCCAGCGCAGCGAGCGTCGCGAGCTGGCCCGGCGAGAGCACCGGCCGGGCCGGCGAGTCGCTCATCGGAGCATCGGCGAGGGCGGGATCCGCGTCTCACCGGTGACCTGGGGGATGATCATCGCGACGTCGTCGACGAAGCAGAAGCTCCACTCCTCCCCCGGCTCGAGCGACCGGATCAGCGGATGGGATGCGGCCGCGGCGTGGCGGCTGGCGTGCTGGTTCGGCGAGGAGTCGCAGCACCCGACGTGCCCGCATTCGAGGCAGATCCGCAGGTGCATCCACTCGCCGCCCTCACGTAGGCAGTCCTCGCAGCCGTCGGAGGATTCGGGCAGGTGCGTGACGGTGATCGAGCCGAGATGGGAGCAGGTTCCGGTCATTCCTCAAGCATGGCGAAGCGGTCAAGCCGTCGTTCGGCGGTAGGCTGGATCGGTGACCACGAGATCCCGTGACTCTCAGCGCGCGAAGCACGCGCCGCCGCTGCCGGCGCGCCTGGCCATCTCGTGGCTGACGAACGCGCTCGTGCTCGCCATCGTCACGGTGCTGCTGCGCCGGGTCACCGCTCACGACGCCGGCTCGCTGCTCGTCGCCGCAGCGGTGTTCGGGGTCCTCAACACCGTGCTCAAGCCGATCCTGCGGCTCGTGACGCTGCCGCTCGCCATCGCCACCCTCGGTCTCGCCTGGTTCCTCGTCTCGCTGCTGATGCTCCTGCTGACGCGGGACCTCGTCAGCGGCTTCTTCATCCACGGCTTCGGGACGCTGCTCGCCGCCACGGTGATCGTCTGGCTCGTCAACCTCCTGCTCGACTTCGTGCCGGGCCCGTGGCAGCTCACGGGCAAGCGGCGGCGCCGGCGCCGGCGGTAGGTCGCCCGGCGCGTGAGTGGGCGGACCGCCGAGACGGGCGACGGTCATGAGGTCGCCTTCGTGCTCGGCGGCGGCGGCATCCTCGGCGCGCACGAGGTGGGGATGCTGCAGGCGCTCGTCGAGTGCGGGATCGCGCCGGACGTCGTCCTCGGGACGTCGATCGGCGCCGTCAACGGGGCCCTGTTCGCGGCCGACCCCACGGTCGAGGGCGTCGCCCGGCTGAGCGATTTCTGGCGAGGGTCGGATCTCGTCGAGATCACCGCGAGCAACCTCCTGCGCCGGATCGGCACGCTCGCCCGGTCGGGCACCCACGTCGCATCGTTCTCGGCGGCGCGGGAGCAGCTCGTGGCGGCGCTGCCGGTGGAGCAGGTGGAGGAGCTGGCGGTGCACTTCGAGTGCGTCGCAGCCTCGATCGAGCGGGCGGCCGAGCACTGGTTCGACAGCGGCTCCCTCGCCGATGTCGTGCTGGCGTCCTGCGCCGTCCCGGGCGTCCTCCCCCCCGTGCGGATCGGCGATGAGCACTACATCGACGGCGGCATCGTCAATTCGGTGCCGGTGAGCCGGGCGGTCGCGCTCGGCGCGACGGTCATTTACGTCCTCCAGGTGGGGCGGTTGGAGACGCCGCTGCGCCCGCCGCGCTGGCCCTGGGAGGTCGGGCTCGTCGCCTTCGAGGTCGCGCGCCGTCACCGCTTCGCCCACGACCTGCAGTCGATGCCCGAGGGCGTCCGGCTGCACGTGCTGCCGACCGGCGGCTCGGCAGCGCCGGCGTACAACGACATCGCGGCGCAGCTGCGCTACCGGCGCATCGCCCGGACGGTCGAGCAGCAGATCACGACCTCCTACAAGGCCTCTCTGGCCTACCTGGAGAAGCAGCGGTAGTGCCCCCCGCCCTGCTCCGACGACCCGTGACGGTGACCGTGTGGTTGGTGATGTCGGTCGTCGTCTTGGTCCTCAGCCCGGTGATCCTGCTCGCCGGCGCCGTGGGGGCCGCGATCCTCGGCCGCCCCCAGCCCCGGGTGATGGCGCAGGTGATCGTCTCCTACTTCGCGCGGGAGCTCGTCGTGCTGCTCGCGGCCGGAGCGCTGTGGGTGGCGAGCGGCTTCGGTCACGCGATCGGCAGCGCGCGCTTTCAGCGGCTCCACCTCCGGCTGCTGCGCTGGTTCGTGCGCGCGGCGGCCGAGCGGTTCACGACGCTCTTGGACCTGGAGGTCGCGCCACAGCCGTCGGGCGAGGCCGCGGCCGCGTTGGCCTCCGACCGTCCCCTGCTGTTCTTCAGCCGCCACGCGGGCCCGGGGGACACGGTGCTGCTCGTCGACCTCCTGATTCGCCGCTACGAGCGCAACCCGAGCCTCGTCTTCAAGCAGACGCTCGCCATCGACCCGTGCGTCGACCTGCTCGGGCACCGGCTCCCCCACGCCATCCTCGACCGGACCAAGGGCGAGGAGTGCGAGGCCCGGATCGCCGAGGTGAGCGGCGAGCTGGGACCGCGCGGCGTGCTCATCCTGTTCCCGGAGGGCGGGAACTTCACCCCCGAGCGACGGCGGCGGGCGCTCCGCCATCTCTGGCGCCATCGTCGCACCCGTGAAGCGGCGGCCGGCGAGCGGATGGTCCACGTGATGCCGCCGCACGTGGCCGGGGCGATCGCCGCGATGCGCGGGAACCCGGAGGCCGATGTGGTGTTCGGTGCCCACACCGGGCTCGGCCTCGGCGCCTTCGCCGGCGACCTGTGGCGGGAGCTTCCCCTCGGGCGGACCCTGACGACGCGAATGTGGCTCGCGCCCGCGGCGGAACGACCGACCGACCCCGACGAGCAGGCCGCGTGGCTCACCGGCTGGTGGAAGCGGCTCGACGAGTGGATCGAGCGGGAGGGTCAGGAGCCGCGCGTCGATCAGGCCGCCTGCGGCTCGACGGCCGGCCAGTCGGAGTAGCCGGTCGCGTCGCCGCCGTACCAGTACTCCTTCGGCGCCTCGGCCAGCGGGGCGCCGATGCGCAGCCGCTCCACGAGGTCGGGATTGGCGATGAACGGGCGCCCGAACGCCACCAGGTCGGCCTCGCCGTCGTCGATCAGCCGCGCGGCCGCGTCGGCGTCGAGTTCGTTGTTGGCGATGTACGCGCCCGGCGCCCGGCGGCGCAGCTCGGCGCTGTCGAGCTCGTCGGGCAGCTCCCGGGTGGTCTGGGTGACCCCCTCGATCACGTGCGTGTACGCCAGCCCGAGCTCGCGGAGCCGATCGAGGTAGGTGCCATAGGTCTCGGTGACCGTCGAGTCGACCTCGACCCCGCCGGGGCCGGTCGTCGCGGGCGAGATCCGGATGCCGACGCGCGAGCCGCCCCACACGTCGACGACGGCGCGAGCGACGGCGAGCGGGAACCGGAGCCGGTTCTCGATCGAGCCGCCGTACTCGTCGGTGCGGTGGTTCGAGGAGTCGCGGATGAACTGCTCGAGCAGGTAGTTGTTGGCCGAGTGGATCTCGACGCCGTCGAACCCCGCCGCCTTGGCGTTCTCGGCGGCGCGACGGTAGTCCTCGACGATCGCCGGGATCTCGTCGGTCTCCAGCGCGCGCGGCTCGACGTGATCCTTCATCCCGTCCTTGGTGAACGCCTGGCCCTCCGGGCGGATCGCCGAGGCCGACACCGGCAGCTCGCCGTCGTGGAGGTCCGGGTGGGAGATCCGCCCGGTGTGCCAGAGCTGGAGTGCGATCCGACCCCCACGCTCGTGCACCGCATCGACGACCGGCTTCCACGCCTCCACCTGCGCGTCTGTCCAGATCCCGGGCGTGTACGCGTAGCCGACCGCCTGCGGCGAGATGTTCGTCGCCTCGGTGACGATCAGCCCTGCGTCGGCGCGCTGGGCGTAGTAGTCGGCCGCGAACGGCGGCACGAGGCCCTCGTCGTCCGAGCGGCTGCGGGTCATCGGGGCCATCACGATTCGGTTCTTGAGTTCGAGGTCGCCGACGGCGACGGGGGAGAAGAGAGAAGAGGTCATACGGGGTCGCTACCCCGGCTATCGGCCGCTTACGCAAGGTAAGCGGTGCCGCGAGGCGCCGGCGGACGCTGAGCCGCCCGCCGATGCCATCTTTGGCTTGCCTGAATCAGCTCACGCGTCCGGCCTGCGGCACCCAGCGCTCGAGCGCCGCGCGGTTGCGCCGCGCGCCCTCGGCCGGATCCGGCCAGGCGTCGAGCTCCACCGTCACCCAGCCGTCGTAGCCGACGTCGACGATCGCGTCCATGACCGCGGCGAGGTCAAGGACGCCGGTTCCGAGCGGCACGAACTCGCCGGTCTCGAGGTTGACGTCCTTGATGTGGACATAGCGCAGGCGGTCGCCGAGGCGGCGGATCAGCGCGGCCGGATCGTCGCCGCCGAGCAGGACGTGGCCAGTGTCCGGGCAGACTCCGATCGAGGTGTGGCCAAGCGTGCGGTCGAGCTGCTCGGCCGTCTCGACGATCGTCGACATGTGCGGGTGGAAGGTCGGCTCCAGGCCAAGGCGGCGGGCGATCGCGACGACCTCTTCCAGGCCTGCCCCGAGCCGGGCATACTCGCGGTCGCTCGGCGGCTGGAGCGTCTGCGCGCCGCCGCCCACGACGAGGTGCTCGGCGCCCAGCTCAGCCGCCAGCGACGCAGCGCGCTCGATACGCCAGAGCTCCTGATCGAGCACCTCCTCGAAGATGAAGTTCGCCCCGCTGTACACGCCGACGAGCTCGACGCTGTGCTCCTGGAGGAGCCGGCGCAGCGCGTTCGGCTCATCGGCGTAGTGCACGACGTTGCCATCGAACAGCTCGACGCCGGCAAAGCCGGCCGCCAAGACGTCACGGAGAGCGTCCTCCGTGGAGCCGTTGGCGAGATAGAAGAGGTCCTTGATGCTCGTCACGCCGACGGGATGGCCGACGACCCCGCCCCACGTGTTCGTCTGGTACGCAAGCCGCATGTCTGCTCCGTTCCGTCTCGCTAGATCCACCAGGCCTCGGCCGGCCGCTCTCGCGGGATGAGCCCGCGGAGGAACGCGACTGCCGAGGCGAGGCCCTCATCCCGGGAGAGCAGGATGTCCTCGTGTTCGATGCTGATCACGTCGTCGTAGCCGCCGACACGGAGCGCGCTCACGATCTCCCGCCAGTCGAGCGCGCCGTGCCCGAAACCGACGGTCCGGAATGTCCAGGCGCGATCGGCGACCTTCTCGTAGCTCTTGGCGTCGAGGACGCCGTTGGCGAAGACGTTGTGGCGGTCCACGTAGGTGTCCTTGGCGTGGACGTGAAAGAGCGCTCCCGCGTCGGCCAGCTGGCGGATGGCTTTCACCGGATCGATCCCCTGCCAGAACAGGTGGCTCGGATCGAAGTTGGCGCCCAGCTCGGGACCGGTCGCGGTGCGCAGGGCCAGGAGCGTCTCGGGGTTGTAGACGAGGAACCCGGGGTGCATCTCGAGTGCGATCCGCACGCCATGGCGCCGGGCGAGCTCGCACTGCTCGCGCCAGTACGGGACCGCACGCTCCTCCCACTGCCAGCGCAGCGTCTCGGCGAACTCCGGTGGCCATGGACACGTGATCCAGTTGGGGCAGACCCCCCCGCTCTGGTCCCCGGGGCAACCCGAGAAGGCGTTGACGACCCTCACCGCAAGCGCTTCGGCGAGCGCCGCGGTCTGGACCCAGGTCTCGTGAGCTGACCGCGCCACCTCGGGGTCGGGATGCAGCGGATTGCCGTGGCAGCTGAGCGCGCTGATGGTCAGCCCGCGAGCCGCCAGCAGGTCTCGCAGGCGCTCGCGCTCCCCGGCATCGTTCAGCAGCACCGACGGGTCGCAGTGGGCGTTGCCGGGAAAGTTCCCGGTGCCGAGCTCGACCGCCTCCACACCGAGCTCGACAAGCCGGTCCAGCGCCTGTTCGAGCGGGAGATCCTGGAGGACGACGGTCAGGACGCCGAGCTTCATGTCGGCGCGCGCTCGGTTTGCCCCACCCGCACCCACCCATCGATCCGGTGGCTCTCGAGGATCGCCTCGACGAGCTGCGTGGTGCGATGCCCGTCGGCGAACGTCGCCACGACATCGGCGAGGTCTGGTCCGCCCCCGTTCACACCGGCGGCGAGCGTGGCGTAGAAGTCGAAGAACAGGTTGCGGAACGTATCCCGCCAGCCCTCGGGATGCCCCGCCGGAAGTTGCGGAAGCAGCGATGCAGACGTCGGCTCGCGCGTGATCGCGAGGCTCGGCGAGGAGCGCCGCCCGATCCACGCGGAGTTCGGGTGCTCCTGGTCCCAGCTGATCGCGGCCTCCGCCGTGTCGATCTGGAACGTCAGCCGGTTCTTGCGGCCCGGGCTGACCTGGGAGACGGCGAACGCGCCCCGCGCTCCAGACGCAAAGCGAACGAGAACCGTCCCGTAGTCCTCGGTCTCGACGGGAACCGGCGCCGCGACGCCTTCGCCGCTCGCACGCCCGAACGTCGGACCGTCGAGGCGGGGCCGGTGGCGGACGGCGTGGTGGCGGGCGAGATCGGCGAACACCTCACTCACCTCGGCGCCCGTGACGAACTGGACGAGGTCGATCCAGTGTGAGCCGATGTCGGCGACCGCCCGGGAGACGCCGTTGTCCTGCGGGTCGAGCCGCCAGTTCCAGTCGGTGTCGTAGAGCAGCCAGTCCTGCAGGTAGCTCCCGTGCACGAAGTGCATGTCGCCGTACTCACCGCCGGCGAGGATCTCGCGCAGCTGCCGAATGAGGCCATAGTGGCGATAGTTGAAGCAGACCGCGGCACGCCGGCCGGCGCGCGAGGCATCCTCGGCGAGCGTTCGCAGCCGCTCCGTCGTCCGGCTGTCGGTGGCCAGCGGCTTCTCCGTGACAACGTGCTTGCCGGCCTCCAGCACCCGCGCGCTCAACTCGGAATGGAGGCGGTTGATCGTGCACACGTGCACCGCGTCGATGTGGGGATCGGCGATCAGCGCGTTGGGGTTGGGATAGGCGCGGGCGGCGCCGAGGCGGCGGGCCGCCTCGACAGCTCGCTCGGGGTCACGGCTGGCGATGCCGGCGAGCTCGACGTTGGGAAGCCGGCGGAGCGCATCGGCGTGGGTCTCGGCGGCGAAGCCGGTGCCGATGATCCCGACCCGGAACCTGGAGAAGCGCTCGGGCAAGGGTGCCCCTACGCCCTCACGAGCGGCGCCAGCTCGACCCAGGTCCCTCTGTCCGCCGACTCGGTGATCGCCTCGCAGATCCGCGCGATCTGGTAGCCGTCGGCGAAGTCCGGTTCGGCGACGCCATTCCCCGCGATGGCGCGCATCAGCTCGTAGCACTCGATGATCTTCGTCTCCCCGTAGCCGATGCCGAGAGCCGGGATTGGCCACAGCGCGGCGCCGTATGGGTGAGCCGGGCCTGTGAACACGGTCCGGAATCCGCGCTGAGCCTCTTCGTCGTGGGCGAAGAGGACCTGAAGCTCGTCGCGTCGCTCGTAGTCGAAGCAGATCGAGCCGGCGTCCCCGTGGACCTCGAAGGTGAGGAAGTTCTTGCGGCCGTGGGCGTGACGGCTCGCCTCGAGTGATCCGATCGCACCTCCGTCGAAGCGCAGCATCGCGAGGACCTCGTCGTCGACGTCGACCGCTCCGCGGGGCGCGTCGGCCAGCTTGCGCGCACCGGCGAGCTGATCGGGTCCCTGAGAGATCGGCCGATCCGGGATGTAGGTCTGGAGCTGGGCGCACACGCCGGTGATCTCGCCGACGAGGTAGCGGGCCAGGTCCAGGACGTGGGTGGCGATGTCCCCCAGCGCCCCGGAGCCGGCGACGTCGCGCTGGAAGCGCCAGGACAGCGGGAGATCCGGATCGTTAGACCAATCCTGGAGGTAGGTGCCGCGGAAATTGCGGATCCGGCCGAGGGCGCCGCTGGCGATGAGCTCGTGGGCGTAGACGACCGCGGGGGTCCGCCGGTAGCTGAAGGCGACCATGTTCACGACGCCGGCCGCGCTGACCGCCTCGTGCATCGCCTTTGCCTCCTCGACGGTGCGAGCCAGTGGCTTCTCGCAGATGATGTGCTTCCCGGCCTGGGCGGCCGCGATCGCGATCTCGGCGTGCGCGTCGTTCGGCACCGCGATGTCGACGAGGTCGATCCCGTCGTCCTCGATGACCGACCGCCAGTCGTCCGTGGAGCGCTCGAATCCGAACCGCGTCGCCGACTCCCGTGCCAGCCCGACATCGACCTCGGCGAGCGTGTGCCGTCGCGGGATCGCGGGTGCTGGCCAGAAGAACATCGGCAGGGCGGCGTAGGCCAGCGAGTGCGCCTTGCCCATGAAGCCCGCTCCGATGAGCCCGACGTTGACCTCGCGCGGCTGCCCTTCCGTGGTGTTGCTCATCGGCATCTCCTCCTGGTCTCGGTGCGAACGGGCATCGTCATGCCGCCTGGGTCGTTGGCCGGTGGCCGTGGATGAGGGCGCCGATCGCCTCCGGCGTCGTCTCAGCGGTCCTCTCAGAGCCGACGACGCGGCCGTGGTAGAGGACGTAGATGCGATTGGCGAGGCGGAACATCTGGTCGAGGTCGTGACTGACGATGAGAATCGCCAGCCCCATCTCCTTCATCCGCAGGATCGTCTGCTCCACCTGCTGGGTTTCGTGCAGCCCCAGGGCCGCCGTGGGCTCGTCAAGCACGACGACGCTCCGTCCCCAGCCAACCGCCCGAGCGATGGCCACCGCCTGCGCCTGCCCACCGGAGAGGGACCCGGCGGCGCTCTGGATGCGCGGGAACCGCACGCCCAGAGATTCGAGCAGCCGGGCGGACTCCGCCTCCATCGCACGGCGATCGCGCAACCGCAGAAAGCTCGGCCGGCGGAGGAGCTCGCGGCCCAGGAAGATGTTCGCCGGGATGCTGAGCTTGGGCGCGAGCGCCAGTTCCTGGGGCACGGTCTCGATGCCGTGCGCCCGAGCAACGCGGACGCTGCTCAGGCGCACGGGCTTGCCCATGATGCGCACCTCGCCGCTGTCGGGCTGAACGACGCCGGACAGCATCTTCAGCACGGTCGACTTGCCGGCACCGTTATGGCCGGCCAGCGCCACCGCCTCCCCAACCCCCACTTCCAAATCGACGTTCTCGCAGGCGACGACGGCGCCGAAGTTCTTGCTCACGCGCCGGAGCTCGAGCGCAGGGCCCTCACTGCGCTCCCGCCGGACCTCTCCACCCCGCAGGTGCCCGATCAGTTCGGGCTCAGCGCCGACCGGGGGCTTCGGCGTGGCCTGGGTGGGGGCGTCGCCCGCGTCGCTCATTGCCGCCACAGGCCCCGCGAGAGGGCGTTGATGGTCACGACGACGATGATGATGATGCCGGTCACGAGTGTCTGCAGCTGACCGCTCGCGCCCATCAGGATGAGCCCCACCTGGATGGCCGACAGGAACAGGGCGCCGACGATCGTGCCGATGATCGTCCCGCTGCCGCCGAACAGGTCGGTGCCGCCGAGGATGACGGCGGCGATCGCGGTCAGCTCCATGTCGGTTCCCGCGGTGGGGTCTCCGGACGTCGTGCGGCCCGCGAGCAGCAGTCCGGTGAAGGCGGCCAGAAATCCGGACAGCATGAACACGGCGATGACGACTCGCGCCTTGCTGATCCCGGCGTAGCGCGCGGCGATGCGGCTGTCGCCGACCGCCCGCACCCATGCCCCGAACCGGGTGCCGTGCAACAGGTAGACGCCCACGACGCAGACGACGATCCCCCACCACACGGTGAGCGGAAGGCCGTTCCACGATCCCGGACCGAACACGGAGAGAAAGCCCGGGGAGGTGATCGGGATCGCCATCGTGCCCGTCACCATGAGCGCCACCGCGCCGAAGGCCTCGAGGGTCCCAAGCGTGATGAGGAACGACGGCACGCCGAGGAAGCCGACCAGGACGCCGTTGACCGCGCCGATACCGACGCCGACGGCTAGGCACGTGAGGACTCCCAGGATCCACGGCATCCCTTGATGACTGAGCACCTGCGCTCCGAGCAGGCCCGCAAGGCTGACCGTCGAGGCGACGGAGAGGTCGATCTCCGCAGCGATGATGACGAACGTCATCCCCACCGAGACGACGACGACCGGCGCCGCGTCGCGGCCGATGTTCTGCAACGTCGCCCCCGTGGCGAAGTCCGGCGCCCAGATCGAGAAGGCGATGCAGGTCAGGATGAACAGCACGTAGACGATGCCCTGCGCGGTGAGTCGCTGGCGCGCCGAGCGCGGCGCACCGAGGCGCCGGTACAGGTCGTTCCATCCCGCGAAGAACGGCATGGACGATCCCGCGCCGGCCTCTCCGCGCTCACGCTCGGCCCCGTCGGGCCGCGATTGCTCCCCGCCCTCCGCCGCCACCCAGACCGGAGGGCGAGCGGCGGAGTCAGGCGTCGATCTTGTGCGCTTGTCGGCCACGTGACCCAGATCAGCTCAGGCCGACCGCCGATTTGATGGCCGAGATGACGTTGGCTGGTGGGTTCGTCCCGTTGACGATCTTGTAGGCCGGGATGAGATCCTCCAGCGTCACCGGCACCGTCGGGAGCTCAATGAACGGCGGCACCTTCTTGCCAAGCAGGTTGTAGGCGAGAGCGTCCGCCTCGGCAACACCCTGCGCGTAGGGCTGCTGGGCCCCGATCGCGACGATGTACCCCTGCGCCATGTCGAGCGCAGAGGGCCCGTCGACGTCCGTGGTTGCTATCGGGATCTTCTTGCCCTGAGCCCGCTCGGCGGAGACGATCTCCTCGGCGATGCTGTTCCACGCCGCCCAGTATCCCTTGAGGTTCGGGTAGCGCTCGATCGTCGCTTGAGCGAGCGCGAGCGCGTTCGTCGTCACGAGGTTGCTCAGGTTCTGCTGGTGGATCGTCGCCTTCGGGCACATGGACTTGAGCACCTGCTGGGCCTGCACGTCACGGGCGTTGACGACGGGGAAGTAGTAGTCGAGGCCGATCCACCCCATCTCACCACAGCCGACGTCCTTGATGAGCTGCTGTGCGGCGAAGCGGCCGTTACCGCCGTTGTCAGCCGAGACGATCGTGACGTAGTCCTTGCCGGGGGCAAGTCCGGAGGGGACGTTGTCGAGCAGGACGAGCTTGATCCCGGCCTGACCGATCGACTTGTACGCGGACGCCTCCGACACCGGGTCGACCGGGATCGAGAAGATGGCGGTCGGCTTTCGCGCCACGAGCGTTCCCAACTGCTGGACCTGGGTGGATGCGACACCGTTGGCGCTCGTCACGGCAACGACCTTGATACCGAACGAAGCGAGGGTCTTCTTGATCGCCGCCACCTGAAGCACCGGCCACGCGGCGTTGTTGAGGTGCATGGCGATGGCGGCGGTGTAGTGCCCGCTCTTCAGCTTGGCGATCTCCGCCGAGGTGAAGTGGAAGATGTTCGCCGAGGCTGGCTTGACCCCGTGCGGGTAGCCGGGCACCGCTTGCCCGGGGGTCAGCGGGATCGACTGGTTGAGCTCCGCCCGAACGGCGGCCGGCGTCTGACCGGCCAGCTCGGCCTTGATGATCGGTGCCAGGCTGCGGTTGCCCGCGGTGGCTGCACCCCCGCCCGTCGTCGAGCTCGAGCTGCCACAGGCGGCGAGCGCGAGCGCAAGCACAATGCTGATCACAGCCACCGACCCGCCGCGCCGGCTTCTGAGCGTGGCGCCGCCTCCGCGCACGCTGCGCGGCTGCACGTTCGTCATCTCGTGACTCCTCTCCTGTGGTGTGCGCGGTCACGGTGTGGCTCGCCGACCGCCTTTCTCCCTTTCGCGGGCAGAAGCTATCACTTCTGTGGCTGGGACGCGAAAGATTGCTTCTAAGCGGACAAAGCGGTGCGACGCCTCCGGAGAGCGAGCCGTAGGTCTGCTGCAGAACCGCTCGTCGCTCAGAGCCGGCCGGCCAGAACCAGCTCCGGACGTCCACTTGGCGTGCCGTCCGGAACCCAGCTGGCAAGGCACTGACGGGAGAACAGCTCGTCGGTGACCATCGTGGCCACGCCGATGACCCCGCTCTGGGAGCCGAGCGCGGAAGGGCGGATCTCCAGCTCGCGCGTGGCCAGCGGCAGCGAGTGGCGGTATACGGCCTCGCGGATGGCGGCGAGCAGCGGGGCACCGGCCTGCGCCACGCCACCGCCGATGACGATGAGCGACGGATTGAGGATGTGGACGACTGAGGAGAGCATCTCGCCCACGAGGTTCCCGGCGCGCACGATGAGCTGGCGACTCGCTGCGTCGCCGTGCTCGGCGGCCCACGAGACGTCGGCCGCCTCCAGACGGTCGCCGCGTTCGGCGCTTCGCTGTGCGAGCACCGGGCTCGTTCCGCTCTGCACGAGCGCCATTCCGTCTCGCGCGAGCGCCGCTCCGCCGGCGAGGGCCTCGAGGCACCCGATCTTTCCACAGCGGCACACGATCTCCGGGTCGCTGACGACCTGAGTGTGCCCGACGTCGCCCGCCGAGCCCTGCGCGCCACGGTGCAGCTTGCCGTCGATGACGAGCCCGGCCCCGATCCCGGTGCCGATCTTGACGAAGACGATCGTCTTGTGACCCTGGGCGGCGCCGGCGCGCAGTTCACCGAGCGTCATGACGTTGACGTCGTTGTCGACCCAGACGGGGACGTCGTAGCGCTCGGCGAACACCTCGCGAATGGGGAACTCGCCCCACCCCGGCATGATCGGCGGGGCGACGACGTAGCCACGCTCGAAGTCCACCGGCCCGGGCACCCCGAGCCCGATCGCCCACAGTTTCCCGGGCACGTCGCCCTCCTCGGCGCGAAGCGCATCGAACAGCGTCATCACCCGGGTGAGGATCGCCTCGGGTCCGGCGCTGATGTCGGCCAGCTCGCTGCGATGCGCGAGGATGTTCCCCCCAACGTCGGAGATCGCGACGTCGATGCTCGTCGCGCCCAGATCGGCGCAGAGGATGTGGCCGATGCCGGCCGGGAACTCGAGCTGCCGCGGCGCCCGTCCCCCCGTCGAGGGGCCGAGGTGCCCTTCGATGAGCAGCCCGCGGTCGAGCAGCTCGGAGACGCGCTGCTGGACGACGGCGCGAGTGAGGCCGGTGGAACGGATGATGTCCGAGCGCGAACGCCGCCCGCGGCCGCGTACATCGTCAAGAACGGCAACGAGAGCGTCCAGCTGATCCTCCGGCAGCGCCAGAAGACCAGGAGCCTTGCGCGCCGCAGGAAAGACCGTTCGCGGGGAGTTCGTCATGCCGACCGGGCTCAGCTTATTAGACGGCTCCGCTGCTCCAACGCGGTGGAGGTTCACCGAGGTCGGCCTGGCTGCGCTCGCGGCAGCTGCGCACCGATGCCGCCCGATGACTGGCTCGTCTAACGGCGGGCGAGCGACAGAACGGTCGGGACTGAGGTCCCGCACAGCCCGTCGGGGCCGCACGAGATCTCCACCGTGGACGAGACGACTCCGAGGCGGACGGCTTCGTCAACCGCCCACCACATCGCGTCGCGGTCGACGTCGCCGAGCCGCGCCGCCAGCGCGTCCGGGGTCGCCGGACCGTGTCGGAGCGCCGAGACAATGTCGTCCGGTGTGGGAACAGTCACGGCTTCGATCGTAGTTCCGTCGCCGGGGGTTTTCGAAGGCCTTCAGGCCGGGGACGCCCGTATCCAACGTGGCGTCCCCGGGCTCTGAGGCCCTGCGTCAGGGAACTCCCGGCAGGACCCGGGTTCCCTCCAGCCGCACTGCCTGGAGCGCCCGCGGATCGAGCCCGAGCAACCGCAGGACGGTCGGCGCAACCTGCGTCGTCTCGACCGCGGTGGCGTTCTGGGATTCCCTGACGAATCCAGGCGCGTAGACGACGATCGGGACGTCGCGATCCGCCGGGTTGTCGCCGCCGTGCTCGGCGATCTTGCTGCCGGTCGTGTAGATGACGCCCACCTGGGCGCGTGCGAACACGTCAGGATGATGCGGGTCCGAGGTTGGCACGCCGAAGAACGCGGCCGACTGCTTCCCGGCATAGATCTCGGCAAGCCCGGAATGAGCCAGCGTTCGGGTGCGACCGTTGTATGTCACGGCCGGTGCGCTGTGCGTGTACAGATAGTTTCTGGCGAAGTCGGCTGCCCCCTGGGAGCGGTCAGACAGCCACCACAGCAGGCCATCGTCGTCGGCCTCCTGGACGACCAACGGCGGGCTGCCCGGGTGCATGGTGGCCCAGGCTGCGTTCACACCGGAGATGATCGGACCGTCGTCGATGCGATCGACCTGCTGCGGATTCTGTGGCGATTGGCCGTGCTTGGCCGTGATGATGATCGCCGTCGAGCTCAGCAGTCCGCGGGCGCGCAGGGCGTCAACCATCCGACCGAGCTGCCCATCGACCCAGCCCAGGGCCGAGGCGAGCAGCGGCCCGGGGACCTTGCCCGAGCCCGGCAGGTAGCCGCCGGGTAGGACAGGGCCGCCGATTCGAGCCTCGGAGGACTTGAGCTTCTCGGCCGTCGACACGGTCTGGAAGTTCATCCCGAAGATGGCCGGCGTCCCGAGCTTCGTCGTGCCCTGGTGGTTGAGGCCGTCGATCCAATTGATCACTGCCTGAACCTTGTAGCCGTCGTACTGGCGGGTGGCGGCGTTGTCGTCCGTCCAGGCGTCGCCGTTCGGATACGGGGTCCCGTTCGGCTCGATCGCGTTCGAGTCGATCTCCGGCGTGAAGAGGTCGTCGATCCCGTTCCCGGACGGCCCGTCGAAGGACTCGTAGACCGGGTGCTTGTCCGACCACGCAGTCCGCAGCCCCGCGGCCTTGATGACGTCGAAGATCGTGTTCACCGTGATGTACGTGTGGGGCCAGATCGGCGTGCACGTCTTCGGGTCGACCGGAAAGGTCTGGGGATTCAGCAGCGTCTGCGGACTGCCCGTCATCTCCATGATCTTGGCCGGATCCTTGAGGAGGCCGGGGATGCCCTGGCCGGCGTCGAGCCGGGTGTCATCCTTGTCGTCGGGCGAGTCGTAGATGACGTCGCCGCCGGTCGGACCCGTGCAATTCGTCGTGCCGGGCGGGTACACGCCGTGGCTGTACTCGTCGTCGTAGTAGATGCCGGTGACGCGGGGGTCGGCCCCGGTCATCAGCCCGGTTCCCCCCGGGTCGGAGTCGGACGGGTCCGTCGTCTGTGCGTCGGTGAACTCCGCGCCCCCTTGGACGAGCTCGGCCAGCGTGGAGTGCGGATGCCGCGCGGCGTACCAGCTCAGGTCGGACTGATGCATGCCATCGACCGAGATGAGCAGGACATGCTGGATTGGATCGTGGCGATTGGCCACCGCCGCCGAGGTGCTCAGCGCCGCCGGCACTCCCACCGCGAGCGCCGCCACGATTACTCCCACGGCCTTCAAGCCGGTTCTCATGAGGATTCCCCCTTCGCTTGGACCTGGACGTGGGTGACGCTATGGACCGCTGCCGGCCGAGTTGTGTCCCACCTGTGGCCAATCGATAAGTCCCCGCCTATCTCCCGCTGTTGGGCAGGAGTGCATCGGCTGCGGCTGCCTCTCCCTCGGCAGCTGCCCGCTCTCGAGCCCGGGCAACCGGATGGGCAGGCGCGGGGGGCTCGCTTCTGGATCGGCGACCGCCCGGCGGCTCAAGCCTCCACATCAGGGCTGTGCGGAGCCCGTCGGTCGGCCACGAGCTGGCGCGGTGTCAAGGCGTGAGGAGCGTCAACCGCGCCTGTGGCTGGCGTGCCGGCGCGCCAGCTTCACGCGGATTGCCCGTGAGACCGGCGCGCGGCCGAGGGGGCGACCGCCGTAGATGACCCGGCCATTGGCCTTCTGGTAGGTCTGCCAGGGGATCGTCGGCTGCTGCTCGACCCCGGGCTTGGAGAAGTCGCAGACGCCGGTCGGGAATGCCTGCTGCAGCTCGGCCCATTGTGCGTCGGTGAAGGTCACGGGCAGCTTCACTCCGCCGATCGTCTGGGTATAGGAGGAGCGGTTGAGCGGCACCAGCTGGCACTTGTTCGCATCAGTGGTGATCCCGTCGCCGGCCACCATCCGCGGTGTGCCGTAGACCGGAACGACGGGCGAGCCGCAGAGGGCGTGGGACAGGAGCTGGCCCGCGCCGCTCCAGCACTCGTCGGTGAGGTCCGACGGCTTGTCGACGATGATCTTCTGCGCCACTGAACGCCGGCTCTTGTCGCTCGCGACGGCTGAGAGCCAGCGATCCATGGCGATGAACGCATTGAGCTCGCACTTCGCGTCCCCGAAGATCGGCTCGGAGCCTTCCCAGATGAGCTGGTTGGCGTGGGTGCCGTGTGCACGGTCGAGCCGGGCGCGGATGGCGAAGGCACGGTACGCGTCGTGTGCCGCTCCGGGATCCGGGCCCCGGCAATCGATGATGGCGGTCTGGTTGAGATTGTTCGCCTCGTTGATGAGCCCGCTGCGGTAGGCGTTGGCGAGGGCCGGCTCGTCGGCGACAAGACGAGCGGGATGCGGATTGATGTCGATGTCGGCGCCGCCGACGTGGGCGTTGAGGTCGGCGAACTGGGCGGGAGTGATCGCTCCGTCCTGAAGCGCCTGCAGGCCGTACTGGACTCCGACGTTGTCGATCGGGAGCCCCGCGAAGCCCTTGCCGATCTTCTTCTCAGCCGGGCTCCACACCGACGGCGGTCGCAGTCCGAGCAGGTTCCGGTTGAGGTCGAAGATCGAGCAGCGGGTCCCGCCGGGATTGGTCGTGGCGTTGTAGAGCTGCTGCGCGGTCACCCCGGCGCACGGCCAGTAGGGGACCGCTCCGTAGAAGTAGCCAGTCGGGCACGTCGACGGGGTGTACGGGGGATCGACGCTGGTGCAGCCGACGCTGACGAGCGCGTCCACGGGGAGCAGGTTGCCCTCCACGGCCCCGAACTGCGTCGGCGACCAGGCGATTCCCGCACCCCACATCTGCGGTGAGAGCAGGTAGTGCTCCAGCAGCGAGTAGTCCGCAACCTGGGTGGCCGAGGTCATCGCATCCGGGAAGGAGCACGTCGGAAGGATCCCCTGATAGACCCCGGGGTAGGCGTTCGCGATCCATTGCTCGGCGAGTGATCCGCCCGAGCAACCAGTCCCGATCGTGTAGCGCAACAGGCCGTACTGCGTCTCGATGTACTGCTTGGCCATGACGAGCGACTCGGCCTGGATGGCGACGTTGCAGTCGTGGCCGCTGTTGTCCAGGGCGGTCGACATCGTCATGAAGCCTTTGCCCAGCGCGTACTGGCCTGTTCCGCTCGTCGGGTTCGAGCTTCCCGTCACGTCGGGGGCCGTCCCTGTGTCGAACTGCACGCCGCACGACGCGCCATGCAGGATCAGCAGCTTGTGATCCCACTGCGCCTGCGGCTGGAACGCGGTCCACCGCTTGCCCGGCTGGTACAGCGTTCCGATCTGGTACTGGTCGCGGTCCATGTAACCCGTCTCGATCCGGACGATGAACGGCACCTTGAGACCTTGGTCGGTCGTCGTCGTCGCCACATCCGTCGCCGGATCGCTCGGGTTGTAGGCCTGAAAGCCGCTCTTCGTCGGACTCGTCGAGATGTACTCGTAGGTGAACGTCGGCGGCTTGTCGCACTGCCGGTCGACGGCGCCCTTCTCGCACACCCACGGTTGCGGCTGCGGGCCCGCAAACAGGGGGCCGCCGTTCGGATGGTTGCGAAGCGTCAGCCGCGCCCCCCTGCCGTCGCGCAGTACCGCCCTCACGACGTTGGCGCCGTTGCGCAACCCGGTGAGCAGCCCGACATCGCGACCGGCGAAGAGACCTCCGGAGCGCCGGGTGAACAGGCGACTGACCTTGTGCCCATTGAGCGTCACGGTGAAGCGGCGAGCCTGCGCGGCCGGCGCGATCGCCACGAGGGCCGTTCCGCTGCTCACGAGATCAGCACGTCCGGAGAGAACGGTGATCGTCACCGGCGTCTTGGTGCCGCGGTGCGCTCTTGCCCGGGCCTCGGCGCTCGTCGCGCTCACCGCGCAGCCGAGCAGCACGACCGCCAGCACGATCACAGCGCGCCGGCAACCCGTCAATCCCCCCATCTCTTGCCTCCCTGTCATCGCGACGGTGCTCCGGTCGCGCTCTCTCGTTAGCTCGTACCCCGTCCGCGGCTCCAGCGTACAGGAACGATCACTGGAGCGCTCGGATTCGTCGCCGACGTTCGCTTTCTGCTGATCCATGCCAGACCCACAACGCGAGACCGGCGCGCGGAACGGACGTCGGCGAGCCGGTCCGGTCCTCATCGCGAGCCTTGTCTCGGATTCTGCCGCCGCACGTCCACGCTCTAGTGCGCCACTGCACCCCTGTACGACGCATACAAGCCCGGGGGAGCGCTCGAACCCTGATCGGAAACCCCGTTTTCACCGATGCCAGCAGGTGGTACTGTGGCGGCGGTCGTGACGGGGCAACGACATGTGAGCTGTCCGTCATGTGGACGGCAGTACGAGAACCCACCGCGGTTCTGCGTCGGCTGCGGCGCTCAGCTCGCGGGTCAGGACGCCGCGGCCCAGCCTGAGGAGGCACCGCGCCAGCCCGTGGGGCCGCGACGAATCGTCACGCCGGCGAGGGCGCCCCAGGTTCCCCCGCCGGTGGCCACGCCTCCCGCGGTCAAAGCCCCTGTGGTCAGGCCTCCCGTGGTCGAGCCGCCCGTCGTCAAGGGGCCGATCGTCCCCCCGCCCGCGGTGCCTCCGCCGCCGGGTGTGGGAGGCGAGCCGCCGGACAACCCAGACGGACGCTCGCGCCGGAATGTGCTGCTCGGGATCGGCGCCATCGTGCTCGTCCTCGTGCTGGCCGGCGCCGGCCTTGGCATCGCCGGCGTGTTCAGCCCGAGCCCGCGCTCCCGCCCGCACGACCGACTGGCGGCTCAGCGGACGCACCCGGCGCGGGCGACGGGCACGACGCACGCGAAGACGACGACGGCGGCGGACACGACGCCGGCGACCAGCGGTGCCCCGACGACCACGGGGACCGCCTCGACGACGGCCTCCACGCCATCGACCACCACGACGGGCAGCACAACCCCCGGCGGCGGGACTCCGACGTCGACCACTTCTTCCACCGCCACCCCGAGCCAGTCGGCGACCTTCACCGGAACGACGTTCTCCATCGCCTACCCGATGAACTGGCTGCCCTCCGGGCTGCAGCAGCACCGCTCCTACGGCACCGACACACTGTTCGTCTCCCCGTCGAACTCACAGATCCTGCTCCGGATCGATGTCACCCCCCACCTCCACGAGTCGACTCCACTCGCCGGAGCGCAGGGGGAGATCACCGCCGTCGCCGCCCAGCCCGGCTACCGGCAGATCGCGCTGCGGGCCAACCGGTTCGGCGGGTTCCCCGGCGAGTACTGGGAGTTCGTCGACGTGGAGAACGGGGCGACCTTCCACAAGGCCGACCAGTTCGTCCTCGACACGGCCACCCGGACCGGCTACGCCGTCCTCACCCAGGCGCCGGCGGCCGACTGGTCGAAGTGGCGGCGGAAGTTCGCCACCATGCGCCGCTCGCTCTCCATCAAGGGGTCCTCCGGCGGCTGAGCCGACGGGTGACGGCAAGGCGGCTGTGAGCGGCGCTAGTCCTCGACGTCCTCGCCTGCGTCCTCGTCCGAGTCTTCGTCTTCCTCCTCGACCTCGTCATCGTCGTCGACCTCGTCATCGTCGTCGACCTCGTCCTCTTCTTCCTCGTTCGCACCGGCCTCCTCCTCGGCTTCCTGCATCTGCTCGACGTTGTCGGCCGCCGCCTCGCCGAGGACGGTTCCCAGGTCGCCCTCGGGATCCAGTTCAGTGCCGGCCTCCTCGAGCTTTTCGGCCGCGCCGGCGACCTTCTGCTGTGCCTCGACGATGTCGTTGTAGTTCTCGAGGAACTCCTCGGGCTCGGTCGCGGGGTCTCGGAGCAGCGCCCGTCCCCGTGCCTGCGCCTCCTCGAGCTCGCGCTGGGCGTTCCCCAGCTCGTCCAGGGCGTCATTGCGAGCGTCGATCGCTGCCTGCTCGTCGTCCTTGAGCCGCTCGCCGATGGTGTCCATGTCTCCCTGGCTCGGGTTCTCCGCGGGATCGCCCGGGGGGGTGGGCGCCTGGTCGGTGGGCACGCGTGGCCCCGGGGTGCCCTGGTGGGTGATGTCCTCCTCGATTCCCTTGGCCGTGTTGGCGAGCTGCAGCTCGCTCGAGACGGCCTCGACGCCCTGCGTGAAGGTCTCGAAGGTCGACGGCGCCGCCACAGTGGCGATCTCGGTCGCGGCGGGCGCTAGCTCAGCCGCCGCGTCCGCGACCGGGGCGACCATGCCGGGAATCATCCGGACCATGATCTGGAGGACCGCGAAGAAGCCGCGGATCCCCGAGAGCGACCCCATCACCTCACCGCCAGGTTCAGTCCCGCGACGCCGGCTCGAATCAGCAACGGCAGCGCGTGGAACAGCGCATCCTCCGCGGTCACCTCGTCCCTGGGCGCGGCGTGATCGACCTGCTCGCAGATCACCGACATCGGCGTCACACCGTCGCTGCGGAACAGTGATTCGAACACCGCGGCGTCGACGCGCAGCAGTCCGAGGCGACCGAGCACCGAAAAGGTCGCGGACGCCTTCTCGCCGTTGCCGAGGCACTCACCGGTGAGGCGCAGCGCGAGGCGACCGGCCTGCAGGCGATGATCGTCCCGGAGCTCGACGACCAGCCAGGCGTCCTCCAGGACGCGCAGGAGGCTCTCGGCGCCGGCGATCTCCGAGCGATCAGCCCAGTCGAGCAGGAGCGAGCGATCTGGCGCCGCCCATGCCGCTCGCCACATCCGGTAGCGAGAGGCGTCGAGGTACACGAGCTCGGCGCCGTGCCGGACCACCCCGCTGCCCGGAGGGATCCCCGGTATCCCGGAGATGATCCCGCCCGGGACGCCCACCGGCAGCAGCGGGCCCATCAGGCGCGGGAGTGGTAGGGCGCCATGGGAAAGAAGAACGGGGGCCCGGTGGGGAGGCTGACGATCGTCTCCCCCACCCGCAGCGAGGAGAGATCCCAGTCCTCGATCACGTTCCCGAGCACGACGTCCTGCTGCAGGCCCTTGGCGCGGACGGCGAGCTCGCTGGTGATCTGCTTGCGGTTCGCCCCGAACCGCTCGGTGACGAGCTCGCGGCTGGTCGCGTCCATCAGCCGGAAGGCGAACACGGTCCCGAAGCCCGAGAGGATGCTGTTGCCCACGTCCTCGTCGTAGGCGTGGTAGACCTGCCGCACGTTCTGGGCCCCGACGAGGAACTTCAGCCCGAGCGAGCGGCCGAAGTTGATCCCGTTGGAGACGTGCGAGAGCTGCGGTAGGAGCGCGAACTCGTCCATCACGACGAACACGTTCCCCGCGGTCCGGCGCCGCCCCAGCGCCTCCTTGATCGCCAGGTCAAGCAGGACGCGGTAGATCGGCAGCAGCAGGCTCCCCGACGCGATGTCGTACTCCACGAACAGCGCACGGGCTCCCTTGGCCCGCACGAAGCGCCGCACCGAGAAGTCGCCCGGCTCCCGGAACGCGCCGGAGAACGCCGAGCGGATCGACTGCTGCATGAACGCCATCACCGCCCGCGGGCCGTTGCCCGTGCCCACGAGGTAATGACGTGCTCCGGCGAGGTCCTCGTGCGCGCCGATGAGCTCCACGAGCTCTCGCCGCGAGCTCTCGCACTTGCGTCGCAGCGAGTGGTTCGTGTGCCGCGTTCCCTCGCGCGCGAGCGCGTCCATCACCGCCGCGAACACGTCACGCGCGCCCGCCGCGAAGAACAGGTTCTCGCCGGCGCTCTCCAGCTGCTCGGCGAAGATGATGCTCGCGATCTCGAAGATCTCGTCGCTGCGCACGTCGACCTCGCCGGACAGGAGATCGTCGAACACGTTCCAGAACCGGCCCCGCGGCCCGGGGCGGCGCTCGTTCGAGAGCACGACGTCGTCATCCTCCCCCAGCTCAGCGAGATAGTCGCCCTTCGTGTCGAAGATGACGAACACGTCGTCCGGCCCGGCGCTCCGCCGCAGCTCGGAGGTCGCCTGCAGCATCCCGTTCGTCTTGCCCGAGCCGATGCTCCCCAGGAACAGCACGTGCTTGGAGAGCAGGTCGGCGTCGAGGCGGACGATCCCGTCCGGCCCCTCCAGCACGGCGAGCGCGGGAAGGCCGGGTGCCGCGCCGGCGACCCGGGGCGTGCCCTGGACGCTCTCCCCCTCGAGGATCGCCACTTCCACGCGCCCGTTCTCTCCCTGGACGGCCACGGCTATGGGACGGGGGTCGCCGCCTCCCAGGCTGTCTGCTCGAGCGTGCCCTTTCGATTGAGGTCGAACACGAGCGCACCGAGCTCGGTGATCACCTCGTTCGCGTTCGCCTCCGGGAAGCAGTAGAGGACGTCGGTCGCCTGCACGCCGCCGATGACGGCGCCGACGAGGCCGAGGGCGGGGAACAGCGACTGCAGGCGTCCGGAGCCGAAGCGACCGAAGTTGATCGGTCCGATCGAGGCCTGACTGGTGAACACCTGGAGGCCGAGGCGGCCGTAGCGGTAGCTGATGTAGGCGACGAGCGCCACGATGATGAGCAGGACGATCCCGTAGAGCCGGCTGCCGTTCGAGATCTCCTCGATCCCGGCGACCGTCGACAGCAGCGCGAACAGGAAGCCGAGCGCCCCGAGACCCCGGTCGATGTAGCTGCCGAAACCGGTGACCGACTCGAGGCGTACCTCCTGCAGGAGGGTCGTGCGGCCCGTGAACTTGAGCGCCGAGCAGTGGAGCAGCAGCCGGGAGTCGGTGACGTAGAGCGTCCCCCGGGCGCGCCAGCGGAACGGCCGGAAGTGCAGCAGCGGGTAGGCGCGCCACAGCCGCTCCCCCTCACTCAGGACGATGTTCGTGCTCGGGATCGTCGGCACCAGCGTGCGCGGCGTCACCCCCGGCGCGGGGGGAGGGCCCGAGAACTCCCCGGGGAGGGGCTCGACACTGGACTGGGCGAAGGAGGGCCGGAACGGCGTGCGCATCGACGGCGACGGCGCGGGCGTCGGCGGCGGCGGGGTGAATCGCTCGGCCGGGCCCTCCAACGTCGTCTCGGTCACCGGCTCGGGCTGGGTCGGCGCCGGCTCGCGCGCGGCGAGCGGCTGCCCGCAATCCTGGCAGTAGGCGCTGTCGTCTTCGTTACCGCTTCCGCAGTTACGGCACCGCTGCAATCTTTACCCCCGGGACCTCGTTGCCCTCACGATCGAGTCTGACGCGTGGCCTTCGGCGTGTCAAGAATCCGCGATGGGCCATTGGAGTTCGTGCGTACGGGCAGCGACGGCTCCTGTATGCGAACGTCGCGGCATCCTCTGGGCGCCGCTAACGAAACTGGCTTTCGTCGTGGTAGTCGGGCAGGCCGCGGGCGCGGCGGACGAACGACGGCAGGTTCTGGTTCTCCAGCGATGCCCGGTACATCGGGCTGTCGCGCGCGTAGATCACAGGTGACGCGAAGGCCGCGCGACGCTGGCGCGCGCGTCGGCGCCGGGCGCCGAAGACCCAACTCAGCCACAACCACGGCACAGTGAGCAGTCGTCGTTGGACGCTGCGGCCGGGCAGATCGGCGCGAAGCAGCCCGGCGACGGCGACCGCGATCGCCAGCCACACGATCTCCGCTATCCAAAACTCGATCCGATGAGCCTGGGTGTGCGCGTGCTTCGAAGCGAACGCGTAGAGGCCGCACGCGACCGCGATCCAGACGACCGCCATCCATCGCGTCCACCGTTCGCGCAGTCGTTGCACGCGGTCGCCCACGCGACGATTAAACCCAGCTGGCGCTGGCTCCACAAGAGGTCTCACCTCACGGATGGCCTGGTTTCCGGGGATCACCTCACGGCGCGCGGTGACTGGACGCCTACGGAAACGCGGGAGGGATGACGCGGTCGCTTCCCTCCCGCAACAAAGCACATACGTTCCCGCCGTCCGTTCGGCGCGACGGCGGTTGACGGTCGAACACGCCAGTTCACTGGAGTAGACTCGACAGGGCGGCGGGCTGACGCCCGACGTCTGGCGAGGGAGAGACGATGTTCAGCTGGACAGGGCCAGAGGCGCGCGGTCGAGCCGTCGCCAGGCAGGCGGTGTGCGTGGTAGCGCTGGCGGCGTGCGCACTCCTCGTGTGGTCAACCGCGGCCATGGCCGCCCCGCGTCCGGCGCTGTTCAAGGTCGGCGCGGCCGTGCGCAGCATCGATCCAAACGTCCCGGTGTACTCCGGCGGTTTCTCGCTGAGCCCTCCGATCACGAAGGTCCACGACCCGCTGCAGGTGCGGGCGATCTACATCAGCAACGGTCATACCGCGGTGGCGTTCGCCACGATCGATGCCCAGGGGTACTTCGCCGCCTATGACGAGGGTCCCGGTTTCGGCGCCACGGCCGACCGGGTGGACGCCGCCCAGGCGGCGAGCACCGCCGGCGGGGTCCCGATGACCTCGGCCGACATCATCGAGCAGGCCACCCACACCCACGCCGGGCCCACGCTCGAGGGGATCTGGGGTCCGGTCCCGGTCCCCTACCTCCAGCTGGTGCACGACCAGGTGGTCTCGGCGATCGCCGGTGCGGCTCGCGCAGCACGACCGGCCCACCTCCAGTTCGCGACGATCGACGACAACAACATCGCGAGCATCGAGGTCAACCAGGACAACCCCCAGGGCTTCATCAACGATCCCCAGATCTCCGTGCTCCGCGCCGTCGACCCCAGGACCGGCGCCACGATCGCCACCTACGACAACGTCCCCACCCCACGGAGCCCAGGTGTGCGGGCAGTGCCTGGGCATCCTCAGCGCCGACTACTTCGGTGCGGTCCGGGCGGCCCTCGACAAGCAGCTCGGCGGGATCAACGTCGTCAGCCCGGCGACCCTCGGGCGTGAGGAGAGTCCGGTGGAGACGACCGGCTTCACCAACATGGAGTGGCTCGGCGGCGTGATCACCAACGACGTCCTGGAGGCGCTCGCTCACGCGCAGTGGGTGACCCCCCCCACCCTCGCCGCCCAGCAGGAGTTCATCACCTTCCCGGCCACCAACCCGCTCCTGCTGACGCTCAACAACCTGTGGCCCCTGTCGCCCGCGGCGAAGGAACAGTTCGCGCAGACGACCGGCGACTACCCGATCGACCGGGCCAACCGAGCCCCGTATCGCAACGGCGACATCTTCGGGACCTACCTGACGGCGATCCGGGTCGTCACCACCGCCTACACGTCGATGCCCGGCGAGCCCTGGCCCGAGGTCCGCTTCACCATCGCGCGGGCCGTGCCGGGGGCCACCGTCGTCGCCCTCTCCAAGGCCCAGGACGACTTCGGCTATTTCTATCCGGCCTACGACGCCCCCTTCCCGGAGCTCTACAACTCCGACAACTTCGTGTTCAACGTCGGCCTGACGCTGGGGGACGAGGTGATCAGCGATCAGGTCGGGCAGCTCGGCAAGCTCGGCTTCAAGGCCGGATCGCCGGTCGAGACGCCGCTGCCCAACAACTACCTGGAGAAGGTCAAGCCCGGCCTGCAGACGCTCGCCTCGCCGCCGACCGGCGACGCCGGACGAAACGGCGCGTTCACCACCCGGCTGCAGGCGATCTACATGCCGGCCTCGGTGACCGACCAGCCGCTCGCCGGCCAGGTGCACTGGAGCTTCGGCGACGGTCAGACGGCGAGCACGGGCTTCCTGTCCGTGGGTCAGGACTACGGCCAGACCGGCCAGCGCGATCACGGACAGGCGATCTTCACCCACTCCTTCCGTCCCGGCGTCTACCACGTGACCGCCAGCGGCACTGACACGAGCGGGAATCCCGTGTCGTGGACGATCACCGTGCACGTCTATCCGGAGCTGAAGGTGCGAGCGAGTTGCCGGCGTGGGCGTCCGCGCGCGAGTGTGAAAGGCGGCGAGCGAACGATCCTGCGCGAGTCCTGGACCCGGCACGGGCAGAAGCGCACGGTCAGGGTGCTCGACGCCGCCGGCGGCTCCGCGACCGCGAGGACGCGCTGCCGGTGATGACTCCTGGCCGGCGCCTGCTGCTCATCGCGGTGAGCGTGGCCGTCGGCTCGTGTCTATTGGCCGGGAGCGCGCTGGCGGCGACGAGCTTCCGGGTCGGCGTCGCCGCCGTCAGCATCAACCCCACCGTCACGACCTACTCGGGTGGATTCGCCGCCAGCCCGCCGATCACGCCGGGGCACGTGGTCGGGCCGGCCCTGTCGGTGCGCGCGTTGTATGTGAGCAACGGCCATAGCGCGATCGAGCTGGCCGTGGTCGACTCCCAGGCGGAGTTCGCCGCCTACCAGGAGGGGTCTCAGTACGGGATCACCGCCGCCCGCGACGGCGCCGCCCAGGCGATCAACGCCGCCCACGATGGTCCTCCGATCGGGCCGCAGGACATCATCCTGCAGGCCACCCACAGCCACTCGGCCCCGACACTCGAAGGCTTGTGGGGACCCGTCCCGGTCGCCTACCTTCAGCAGGTCACGCAGGCGGAGCGGCTCGCGCTGGTGCAGGCAGCGGCCCGGGCACAGCCCGCGGTGCTGCGCTTCGGCACCGCCGACGCGTCGGCCCTGGACAACGTCGTCACCGCCCAGTACGACTCGTTTCCGGGATGGGCCGACGATCCCCTGCTGACCGTGCTGTGGGCTCGCAATCCCAGGACCGGCGCGACCATCGCCACGTATGCGACGGTGCCGGCGCATCCCGACATCGTCTGCGGGCAGTGCCTCGGCGAGCTGACCGCCGACTACGACGGCCTGGTGCGCACCCAGCTCGAGCAGCAACTCGGCGGGATCTCGCTGGTCGGACCGGGCACGCTGGGACGCGAGGAGACTCCGGTTCAGGCGACAGGGATCGCGGAGGACCACGTGATGGCGACCCAGATCGCCAACCTGGTGGACGGCGCCCTGGCCAGCTCCCGGCCGGTGACGAGCGACGTGCTCGGCGGCACCCAGCAGATGATCGACATCCCGGGAACCGGCGCGGCCCTGCTCGCGCTGGTCGAGGCGAACGCGTTGCCGGACGCGGAGAAGCAGGCGATCGAGCAGGCCTCGGGCGAGTATCCCGTCGACCGCGCCGACACACCGCCGTACCAGACCGGCGCGGTGATCGGCACCTGGGTCACCGCGCTGCGGCTCGGCGACATCGCGTACCTGTCCATGCCCGGCGAGCCGTTCCCCGAGATCCGCGAGACACTGGCCTCTGCCACCAAGGGAGCGACCGTCGTTGCCCTGTCGAAGGGACAGGACGATCTCGGCTACTTCTACCCGTCCTACGTCACGCCGTTTGCCGAGATCTATCCCTCGGACACCTTTATCAACTCGGGCTCCGCCGAGGCCGGCGACGTCGTCCTCCAAGCACAGGACCAGGACCTCAGACAGCTCGGCTTCGACACCTCGCCGACGCTCACCAAGCCGGTGTCGGTCGACGCGGGCCAAGCGCTGCGGCCCGGCCTGCAGGTGGTCGGTGGACCGTTCGTCACCGATGCTGGCTTTGGCGGGCGCGCGACGGTCGAGTTGCTTCCGGTCTTCTCTCCCCCGGACCTCCCGGAGGGCACACTCGAGTACGGGCTCCCAGAGGGCAGCGTCCCGGTCGGCAACGCGCCGACTGGGTCGGTGCGATGGGACCTCGGAGGCGGCGTCACGACCACCAGCGGCTACCACAACTTCGCCGGCAGCGACCTCAAGCCGTTGACGATCACTCCGACGTTTACGGTCGGCACCCACGACGTGGTGGCGTCGATTACCGACGCCACCAGGCAGCTCGCCACCACACACCTCGCGATCACGGTCTTCCGCCGCCTGCGCGTGAGGATCAGCGAGACCCGTCGCGGCCGGTTCGTCACGCTCCGCGCCCGGGCGTCGGGAGGCGACGGCCGGCTGCTGGCGGTTCGGTGGCGGTTCGGTTCCCGGGGGGTGGCGGCCGGCCGGGTCGTCCGCCACGTGGCCGACGGAACCCGGGTGCGGCTCACCGTCACCGACGGGACCGGCAGCAGCGCTACCGGCCGGGCTCGCCTGCCGGGCGGCTGATACCGGCGCTGCCGGGAGTGGACCGATCGTCGACGAGCCGAGACGTGCGAACCCGCTACCGACGACGATGCCGCTTGTTGCCGCGCTGTTGCCGACGCGGGAGATAGTACGGGCGCCCTCAGAGAGTCTCGGCCAATGATGAAGGGGAAGGGCGTCATGCGAGCGATGGACGATGCGTCAAATCGAGAGAACGGCGGCCGCATCGCGGTGGCGAGACGAATCGTGAGCCTTGGGCCGCGCCATGGCCTCGTCGGGGCGGCGACCGTCATCGTGGTGGCTCTCACAACGCTGCTCACGGCGGCTCCGGCCCTCGCCCACGGGCGGGCGGCGACGCGCGCGGCGCACACCGGCCGGGGTGCGCCCGCGCTGTCGTGCGACACCTCGTGGCTGGGCGGATCGGGCGACTGGGACAACCCCGCGCAGTGGTCGGCCGGGGTCCCGACCCCGACGACGACCGCGTGCATCACGGCGGCGGGGACCTACACGGTCACGAGCAACGGCGAGCAGAACCCGGGAGCGGCGTCGTTGACGCTGGGGGGTTCCTCCGGGCATCAGACGCTCGCTTTGAATCAGACCTGCATCGAGGATGAGAACGAGTCGCTGAATCTCGGCGGCGAGAGCTCGATCAACGCCAACGGCGAGCTCGACATGAACGGCTGCCCGACCAGTGACGTCGCCGAGACCCAGCTGCAGATCGACGGCGGCGCGTCGATGACCAACGCCGGAACGATCACGACCGAGGGCAGCGGGACCGAGACCCAGATCCAGGGCGATCTCACCAACGCGGGCGGCACCATCGACATCGGCGTCAACACCTCGTTCGGCAACGGCCAGTTCGGCAGCGTCCTCGACAACAGCGGGACGATCAACCTCGGCGCCAACGTGCTCTCGGTGGACGCGGGAACGGCGATCGACGACACCGGCGGCTCGATCACCAACAACGCCAGCACCGGCAGCATGGACATGGACGACTCGACCTACGAGCAGGGCGCGGGAACCACCAGCCCGGATACCGCCAACCCCACCGATCCGGCGGTGTTCGTCACCGGCTCGATCCAGTACACCGGCAGCGGCGCCAGCTCGATCGTGCTCACCGACGCCTCCTCATCGCTGACCGGCAACATCGCCGCCGGTCAGAACCTCACCCTGCAGGCCAACTGCAGCGGCGGCGACGGCGAGTACGCGATCGCCAACGTCCCCAGCGACTCCAGCCTCACCCTCGCCGGCACAATCATCCTCGACCACCTCGGCAGCTGCACCGACGGCCAGAGCGCGCTGGAGATCGGCGGCGGCTCCACCGTGACGATCGCCTCCACCGGACTGCTCGTGACCCAGCAGACCACCACCGGGCCCGAGCCCGAGCTCACCGGGAACATCACCAGCACCGGCGGCACGATCGACATCGAGACGCCGACCGACTTCATCGGACCGGGCACCCTCGACGTCGGCGGCCCGCTGAACCTCGGCACGAACGCGCTCACGGCGGAGGGCAACGGCGTCGCAGTCACCTTCAGTAGCACGGGCACCCTGTCGCTCGACATTGCGAGCGCAACGAGCTACGGCAGCTTCAGCGTGGGAGGCGTGCTGACGGCGGGCGGGACGCTCGCACCGACACTGGTCGGCGGCTACACGCCGGCTGCGGGAACGGAGTTCCCGGTGATCGGAGTGAGCGGCACCGTGACCGGCACGTTCGCATCGGTCGCCTCAGGCTTCACTGCCGACTACAGCCACGAAACCACCTCCCCGGCCTATATCGGCGTCATCTATGGCGCGAGTACTGGCGGCGGGGGTGGTGGCGGCGGCGGTGGCGGTGGCGGCGGCGGCAAGACAGAGGAGAACCCCACCGCGGGGAAGGTCACCGCCGGCAAGGACGAGCTGACCGTCGAAGTCTCCTGCCCGAGCACGGCCAGCTCCTGCTTCCCGTACAAGATCACTGCGACCACCACCGAGAAGGTCAAGGTCAAGGCGAAGGGCAAGCACGGGACGAAGACCAAGAAGAAGACGGTGACGATCGCCAGCGGCACCGGGACCGTCGCACCCGGCAAGACCGTGAAACAGATCCTGAAGCTGAACGGCACGGGCCGAGCGCTGCTGAAAAAGCTTCACCGGCTCACCGTGACCGTGGTTGTCGCCGTCGGTACGACGAAGCTCGAGTCGGTCAAGGTGACCCTCAAGGAACCGGCCAAGAAGCACAAGAAGAAGAAGCACAAGAAGAAGTAGCGGCGCGCGCCCGGTTGTGATTGCCGGATGGGACGCTGGACCGAGTCGACGTTCGAGCCCTACGCCTCGTCGTCATCGTCATCGCCACCGACGGGCGTGAGCCCGCGCTGCTCCAACCACAGCTCGAACATCGGATCGGTGAGCCGTGGCTTTCCGGCGTGGTCGATCACGTCGGCGTTGGATACCAAGCTCTCGAGCGCCCGCCCGATGCTGGAGCGCTTGATTCCGACCGCGGCCGCCGTCTCCTCGCTGTAGAGGGGCGTCGGAAGCACCGCGAGGGCTCGCGCGACCCGCCGCTCGTTGTTCGTGAGCGCGCGCCAGATCGCTCGCATCAGTGGAGCCGAGTCGGCCACGGCCGCGTCGAGCGCGGCTACCCAGGTCCCCTCGTCGGCCGCGCCCCCTCGTGGCGTCGCCCGCCAGAGGTAGTGGGCCATCATCATGCTCCGCTGCGGATGGCCACGCGTGAACTCCACCAGCGGTGTGAGCGCTGAGCCCGCGTGGCGCCCAGTGCGCCCGAAACGCTCCGCTACGTAGTCGGCCAGGGCATCGAGCGGCAGCGGATCGAGTTCCATCGGCACGGCCTGATCGAGCAACGGGCGCCTGGGATCGGCGAACAGGTGCTGCATCACCCCTGGCGCCGATCCCGCGAACCCGTAGGTGGCGGCGTCGCCCTGGTGCTGGATCACGCTTCGGATCTTCCCGTCGGCGCCGGCCACGGCGAGCACGTCCTGGATCTCATCGAAGATGATCAGGCTGGGTGTCCCCTCCCGCTCGAACAGCGCCGCCGGCAGCTCCAGCAGCCGCAGCAGGACCGACTCCGCGTCGACGTTCGGATTGCGCTGCAACGTGGCCGTGAACCCGCCACCCCCCAGCGACAGCCCGATGTTCCAGGTCCTGAACAGGTTCTCGATGTTCCGGCGGATCGGTCCCTTGAGCCGCTCATACCCACGCTCGATCCGGACAACGATCTCCGCCACCGACAGGACGTCCTGAAGATCCACCAGAACGGTGACCGTGCCCTCGCGCTCCGCCGTGTCCAGGACGCGCCGCAGCAACGTCGTCTTCCCGTATCGCCGGGGACCGACCAGACGGAACGAATGCCCGCCCTCGGCCAGCGCCAGCAGCTCCTCGGACTCCGGATCGCGATCGATCATGTCCTCCGAAGGCAGCGGACCCGAGAATCGGAAGGGGTTGACCTCGCGCTTGGATGGCATGCGCGCACCATACCATTTTGCATGCTGCTAGCAAGCTAGCTTGCATACTCCTTGCATGCAGTTCTCATTGAGCGCGCGAGCGCAGCCACCGCAGGTCACGCCGCAGCGACGCTCCGAGCGACCTCGAAGAGTTCTTCCGGCATAGGAACCGGCAGCCGCCACGTGAAGGCAACCGGCCGCTCCCCTCGGTGCTCGACGTACGTCACCGGGCCGAGGAACGTGAACGGCTGGGTACCAAGCTCGGAGCGCCGCTTGTCGCGGACGAATAACAAGATGTTGCCACCACGCTGCTGGTGCTCGATCCATCTCCGAACCCGACGTTGCTGCGGAGTTTGCGTCGACTGAGACTCCCAGTGGAACAGCTCACGGTTGATCGCGTAGTCCCGGTACATCGTCGTGGGCGAGTAATCTCGCTCCGCCTTTTGCAAGTCGACGAAGAACGCGTCGTACCGCTCGTCCGGCGTTGACGTGAGCCCTTCCCGGGAGGGCGGGGGCTTTGGACCGGTACCGACCGCAAGCGCCGCGAGCACGTCACTGCGCGTGTACCGGGCGTGGGGAACGAGGGGTACCTCAGGAGCTAGGGCCGAAAGGCGACTCCGGGTGGTCGATTGCTCGTCAAGCAGCTCGAGCAGCTCAACGAGTTCTTGACGTGGGGCCTCCTCGCGCCACAGAGCGCGGTAGTAGTCGTCGAGCGATGAGTACGCCGTCCCGCCAGAACCGAGGTCCCAGGCGAGCATCGTCAGAAGCCGCCGCTGCCGCTCATCGAATGAGTCTGTCGTCGGAGGCTCCGACTGCCGCAGGATCCCGCCGTAGAACTCGATCCGCTCCGGATCGTCGATGTGGGTCAAGCGGCTTAGCGCTCGTAGCGTCTGACTCTCGAACCTGAGGTCGGAGGCTGCGTGCGTTGGATGAGCGGCATCGCGCTTGAGACTCGTCCAACACCGGTTGCTCTTGTAGACGTCTTCGATCCGGTGGTCATGCTTCGTGAGGAACTCGGCGAGACGGATCCCCGTGCGCTCCGCTCGCAGGTCGCTGACCAAAGTTGCCCACCGAGACCGCCGCGCCGCCGAGCGCAAGTTGTCGAGGATGATCTCCTGACTCTGACGGTCGAGATCGATGGTGCAACCAGCGGGGAGGAACGCGAAATCTCGCTCGACCTGGTCCACAACCGCGCCCCGACGGGCGTCAAGGATCGCCCTCAGTCGATCCTCGAAGCGGAACGCCCGGTGCTGCTGGCCGATTAGGTCGATCACGGTGAGACTGCTCTTGTCTCTGGCACGCCGTAGCCCGCGCCCGAGCTGCTGGGTGAAGAGCGTCGCCGACTCAGTCGGGCGGAGCAGCAGCACGCAGTCGACGTCGGGCACGTCGACCCCCTCGCCAAGGATTTCGACCGAGAACACGCACCGAAGTCGCCCGGCCTTAAGGTCGTTCAGCCCCTGATCTCGCACGTCAGCTGAGTCGTCACCGGTCAAGGCGATGCTTTGAAGCCCAGCCTCGGTGAACTTGCGCGCCATGAAACGGGCGTGGTCCTTCGACACGCAGAACCCCAGCGCCCGCATCCGCCCCGGATCGAGCACGATGCGCTCAACCGCGTTCAGCAGCTTCGCTACGCGGACGTCGTCGCCCGTGAACAGGTTGCTCAGATCCTCGGCTGCGTAGCCTCCGCGGCGCCAGGTCAATTGACGCAGGTCAGTGCCGTCGGCTACGCCGAAGTACTGGAACGGGACGAGGAAGCCCTGTTCGATGGCCTCCCACAACCGCAGCTCCACAGCGATTCGATTGTCGAACCACCCGGTGACGTCTCGCCCGTCAAGCCGTTCCGGCGTCGCCGTGAGGCCAAGCAGTTCGAGCGGCATCACGTGGTTCAGTAGACGGTCGTAGCTGTCAGCTGCGGCATGGTGGAACTCATCGACCACGACGACATCGAACGCCTCCGGCTGAATCTGACCCATCCGGCCTTGAAGAGACTGGATCATCGCGAAGACGTGGCGGCCCGTCGCATTCCGGCCGCCCGCCAGGAGCTCACCAAAATCTCCTCTACGGAGAACGGCGCGGTAGGTCGCGAGAGATTGCCGCAGGATCTCCTCGCGATGGGCGACGAACAGGAGCGACAGCCCGCCTTGGTGCCGCTCGAGGAGCTGGCGATAATCGAGAGCCGCAACGACGGTCTTACCCGTCCCTGTTGCCGCTACCACCAGGTTGCGATGGCGATCGTGCCGCTCTCGCTGGGTCATCAATGCATCGAGCATCCGCTGCTGATGCGGATACGGCCGAACATCGAGGCCGGCAAACGAGATCGTCGTCGAGGACTCACCGAGCGATCGCCGGTCGTGCTCCTGCAGCGCGAACGTCAGCGCGTCGCCGTTCACGGCCGGGTCGTACTGGTCGAAGTGGTCAGATGCCCAGTGACTCTCGAACATCATCCGCACCCGGTCAATCACGTGCATGGCATCCATCGACGACAGGCGGACGTTCCACTCCAAGCCGTCGAACAGCGCGGTATGCGAAAGGTTCGACGACCCCACGAAGGCGGTGGTCAGACCGCTGTCTCGCTCCAACAGCCAGGCCTTGGCGTGCAACTTCGTCGTACGCGCGTCGAGGGCAACGCGGACCTCTGCACCGAGCGCGAACAGCTCGTCGACCGCGCGTTTCTCCGTAGCGCCCATGTAGGTCGTCGTGATCACGCGGACCCGACCCCCACGCCCCACCACCTCGGCCAATGACTCGCGCAGGTGGCGTACGCCAGTCCAGATCACGAACGCACAGATCAGGTCGACGGAGTCCGCCGTCGCCAGCTCAGCCTTAAGCTCGGAGCCGATGTTGGGTTGGCCCTCGGCATTCACTAATAGGTCGCTCTGACTAAACGGCGTGGCCGGCAGCGCCGGAAGTGTCACGGGCTCCCCAAGCGCCGATCTGCGCTTGATCCCGGCCAGAACCCTGGGCGGGAGAACAATCTCAGCTGCCGCCCAGTCATCTGGATCCGACACGACGCCCCTGAGGATCGAATTCAGCGCCGTGGCCTGGCCGTCGGCCGTCTCGTCCCTCTTCAGCTGCCTGGCGATCTCCCGCATCGCATGCCGAGCAAGTCGCTCCGGTCCCTCGGCGGGATCGAGGGCCGCGTCCTCGAGCAGATCGGCGTCGAGCGACGCCAGCAGCCGCTCGAGTGCCCGCGTGACGAGGTGATCACGCGGCCCAGGTCGAAGCCCATCCGTATCGGCCACGGCGGGACCCTACTGCGCGAGACTTGGGACCAACGTGCCATCCCCGTTCAGCAGTCCCCCGGACAACCTGCCTCGTGGCATCGGAGGGCTTCGGTTGACAGCTAGTTCGTCGACGCGGGGGCGGAATTCGAACCCGCGACCCTCGGGTTGAGCCCGACGTGCTGCCGGTCCCGCCTCGGACACCGTGTGGGCTCGCAGCGCGCGCTCAACGATCAGCGATTGCTGTCGCGCTTTGCCAGATCAACGGCCGTCGACGGCTTACCCGAGCCCGCCCGCCGCATAGGTGTACTCGGCGGCCAGCTTCTTCAACGAGGCGCCCTTGAGCGTGTGCTTCTTGCCGCCCTTGGTATAGACCACCTTCGTCACCGCGCCGACCTTGAAGTAGTCCTGGTCGCCGACGAGGTAGCCGGCCTTCCGGGCGTTTGCGGAGGGCGAGAGCTCTGACAGCGTTTCGGGCGCCTTCGAAATGCGCGCCGGCAGATGCTCGGCCAGGTACTTGACCACGATGGCGGCGTGATCGGAGGCGATGACGCCGTCGTAGGCGTTCGGGTACCAGACGGAGTCCGAGATGCCGCGCACGAGCATCCAGGGGACGCCGAGCTGGGCGTTGGCGAAGGCGAAGCCGCTGCCCTCGTTCTCCTCGGCGTCGGTCTGGTAGAGCATGTTCTGGGCTTCGATCCAGTGGAGCGGCTCGGTCCACACATCGGCCTGGCCGACGACGCCGGCCATCACGTCGTTGGTGATCGTTCCGGTCGCGTTGCTGTTGCCGGTCGCGTCGGCCAGCGTGTTGGTGCCGAGCAGGCCGCTCGCCTGCTCCCCCGTGGTGAGAAGCTGGTGCGGGGCGGCGAAGGCGCCGACGTCGACCACCGACTTGTCGAGCTTCGTCGGCCCGTTGGCGTAAGTCGCGGCGTCGGCCGGCGTCGGATCCGGGTTCTCGTATCCCTCGACGATGGCGCCGCGGAGATCGCTCTTCTTGGTCGTCCTCACCTCGACGCCCGAATAGGGGCCCTGGTAGCCGCCCAGGTAGTAGTGAATCGAGGACTTGTCGGCCACGAAGCCGCTCAGCACGACATCGCCCACGTGCACGGCGGCGTTCTGGGCGCCTGCGGTCCCCGAGTACAGGGTGGCGCGCGGGTGGAAGTGGGTGTCAAGCAGGTACGTGGCCAGCTCGGCCGACTCGTCGATCTCGCCGCTGCACACATCGACGACCGGTGTTCCGCCGATCGTGCCGATCCAGAAGCGAAAGCCGTCGATGTCCTTGTGGCCGGTCACGTGCATCTCGGCCAGGATCGGCGCCTGCTCGGGGCCGAAGGCGTCCAGCACGCCGATCGGGGCCTTCGGCTTGTAGCCGGCGCCGCGGGCCACCTGAGCGCTGCCGCTCAGCAGCGCCCACCCCAGGCCGACGGCGGCGAGGAGCCCGGCGGCCACAAGGAGGCGGCGGCGCGGGGCGCCAAGAGGAGCCCAGAGACGAGTGCTCATGACGCCCTCAGCTTGCCGGGGCCGCGGTGGGAAGGTCTGCCTCCATCTGCGACTTCTCGGCCTCCGCGGGCACCGAGCGCCGCGCGAGCAGGAAGTAGATCACCCCGCCGAACAGTGCCCCCATGAACACGCTGGCGTCGGCGCCGTTCGTCGCGTTCGTCAAGGGTGAGGTCCATGCGGGGTACGCGTTCAGGAACGATGCCGCCGCGCCCATCCCGATCACCTGGGCGACGATCGCTGGCCAGTTGATGCCGTTCTGCCGGTAGTAGAGACCCCTCGCCGTTTCGAGCAGCGACCTGGAGTCGTAGCGCCCGCGGCGGAGGAAGTAGTCGATCAGGTAGATCGCCACCCACGGGGAGATCCAGATCAGCATGAACTCGAGGAAGTCCGTGATGAATGTGTTGAACCCGCTGGAGAACACGGTGTAGGCGGTCAAGGCGCCGGCCACCGCGGTGTCGATCAACACGCACTGCCAGCGCTTGATCCGGGGGATGATCGCCTGGAGGGTCAAGCCCGAGGAGTAGAGGTCGATCGAGTTGATCGCGAACAGCTGGACGATGATGAACAGCAGGTAGGGCACGAGGAACCAGCCCGCGAACGCGTGCGTGAGGCCGGACACCGCGCCGCCGTCGCCGGCCGCGACGGCTGGGATCGTGTAGAGCGCGGCCCCGAGCAGCGACAGGAGCGTCGAGGGGATGTAGCCGCCGATCGCCACCGACCAGACGATCTTCTTCTTGCTCGTCTCGGGCGGCAGATACCGCGAGAAGTCGTTGGCGTTCATCGGCCAGCCGTAGCCCCCGGCGGAGAGGATGATCGCCAGCGCCGCCAGCATCTCGGCAAAGCTCGCGTTATGGCCGGCGCCGAGGTGGACCTTGCCGATCGACAGCGCCGTGAAGACGATGAACAGCACGATGAACGGGATCACCATCAGCCGCAGCGTGCGGAGCATCGCCTTGTGGCCGAACAGCGGCAAGGTGAGCTGAACCAACGCGGCGACGATGATCAAGCCGATCTTGAGCGGCGTGGACGAACCCACCCCGGCCTTGTTGAACAGCGCCAGGCCGGCGAGCACGACGAGCGCCAACCCCTCGATCTCGTAGCCCACTTGTGTGATCCAGTTGAAGCCGGCGATCAGTTTCGCCCCCACTGGGCCGAACGGCGCGCGGTTGATGGTGAACGCGGCGGTGCCGGCGCGCGGCCCCTGCAGCGAGCCGAGCCCCGTGATGATGTAGGAGAGGTTCCCGACGACCACGACCACCGCGGCCTGCCAGAAGCGCAGCCCGAAGGACATGATCAGGGCGCCGTAGACCACGTACTCGACGTTGAACAGCGCGCCTGCCCACATCCACGCCAGATCACGCGGCGTGCCGCGCCGCTCCGCCAGCGGGATGTAATCGATTCCGCGCGCCTCGAAGGTCGGCTCGTCGGCTACCGAGCCTCCCGGGGTGAGCGTGGGATCAGCGGCGAACGTCGCGTTCAACGGATACCTCCATCGGGTTGGGCCACCTTGCCCTAGCGGCGCGTGCCAATCTAGACAGCACGCCGCGCGGGCCGTATGTCCAAGCGGACAACATCGTCACCGCCGACTCGGCCGAGGGTCGAATGGCTCAAACCTCCACCGGGACGAACGACACGCGGTCGACGTCGACGAGGCCGCCGTCGGTCAGCCGCAGCTCCGGAATGACCGAGAGCGCGATGAACGATAGCTGCATGAAGGGCTCCTCCACGGTCACCCCCAGATGCTTCGCCGTCGCCGCGCCCAGCTCGTGCATCTGCGCGGCGATCTCGTCGGCCGGTGCCTCGCTCATCAGGCCGGCCAGCGGCAGCGGCACCTCACCCAGCACGACGCCGTCCAGCACCGCCAGCTGACCACCGCCCAGCTCGGCCAGGCGGGCCACGGCGACCGCCATGTCCTCGCCGCCGGCGCCGACCACCACGACGTTGTGCGCGTCGTGAGCCACCGTCGAGGCGATCGCCCCTCGCCGCAGCCCGAAGCCGGTGACAAAGCCGCGCCCGACGCGCCCCGTCGAGGAGTGACGCTCCACCACCGCGGCGAAGGCCAGGTCCGCGCCCGGATCGCCGACCGTCAGCACGCAGCTCCGCGTCGTCAGGCTATGGCTCTCGACGCCGACCGCCCGGACCTTCGAGCCCGGCGGGAGGTCGAGCACCAGCTCATCGGCTTCGGGCAGCCGCCCGATGTTCACGGTGTCCCGCAGCAGCTGGGGAACGGGCGCGGCGGGGACGGCGCCGGGGACGACCCTGCCGCCGGCGGCGACCAGCCGACCGGCCTGCCAGACCCGATCGGGCCGCCAGCTTCCCAGCTCTGAGAAGCAGAGGACGTCGGCCTGGAAGCCCGGGCCGAGGTTGCCGAGGTGGGCAAAGCCGTGGTAGCGAGCCGGATGGGTGCTGGCGAGCAGCAGCGCGTCGATCTCGTTCACCCCGGCGGCCACCGCCAGGCGGGCGCAGTCGTTGACCTGTCCGAGGCGCCGCAGCGTGTCCGGCTCGCGGTCGTCGGTGCAGAAGGCGGCCAGATCGGGGCCGTGGGCGACGATGCTCGGGGCCAGCTCCACCAGGTTCTGGCTCGCCGAGCCCTGCCGCAGGAACACCCACATCCCCTTGCGGCGTTTCTCCTCGGCTTCCTCCAGCCGCGTGCACTCGTGATCGGATTCCACCCCCGCGGCCAGATACGCGTCGAGCGCCCGCCCGCCGAGGCCGGGGCTGTGGCCGTCGACCCGTCGCCCCCGCCCCGCTGCCGCCACGCGGTCGAGCATCTCCTCCTCCCCCGCGATCACGCCGGGAAAGTTCATCACCTCGGCGATCCCCAACGCCCCATGGCGCTCGATCAGCTCGCGGATGTCGCCCGCATCCAGACTGGCCCCGGAGCGCTCGAACGGCGAGGCGGGCACACAGCTCGAGGCGTACACCCCGAAGGTGAAGGGAAGCGGCGCGGCAGCCTCCATCAACGCCAGGATCCCGGGAACGCCGAGCACGTTGGCCAGCTCGTGAGGATCGGCGGCGACCGCCGTCGTACCGTGCGGAAGCACCGTGCGGATGAACTCGTCGATCCACAGCTTGGTCGACTCCAGGTGCATGTGGGCGTCGACGAACCCCGGTGTCAGCGCGGCGCCGTCGACGTCGAGCACCTCCTCGGCCTCCCGGTCCCCCCAGCCGGCGATGAATCCGTCGGCGATGGCGAGCGAGGTCTCGACGAACTCTCGCGTCCCGGCGCTGAACACCCTCCCGCCCCGGATCAGGAGATCGGCCGGGGCATCCCGGCGGGCGACCGCCAGGACGCGCGGGGGTGCCGGAGGACGAGCCATCGCAGGAAGATGGCACACGTGTCCAGGGGTAATCTGGGGCGCCATCGAGACCTCCCGCCTGCTCGAATGCTGCGCGTCCGCTCGCTGGACCGAGCTGATGCAGGCGGCTGCGCCGTTCGCCTCCGAACGCGAGCTGCTGGCGGCCTGCGAGCGGGCCTTCGACCGGCTCGATCGGGGCGACTGGCAGGAGGCGTTCGCCGCCCACGCCCGCATCGGCGAAGCCAAGGACGGTGATCGGCAGGGCTCGCGCGAGCAGGCGGGCGCGATGCGGGCAGCCCCGGAGACGTTGGCCGCTCTACGCTCCGGCAATGCCACCTACGAGGCTCGCTTCGGCCACGTGTTCCTGATCCGCGCCGCCGGGCGCAGTGCCGAGGAGATCCTTGTCGCGCTGCAGCGACGCCTACAGAACACCCCTGAGACCGAGTTCGCCAACGCCGCCGCGCAGCAGCGTGAGATCACCCGCGGACGCCTGCTCGCGATGACACGATGACCCGAGTGACCACTCACGTACTGGACACCGCTAACGGCGTGCCGGCCGCCGGCGTGTCAGTCACGCTTTTGCGCTCCGACGAGGATGGCGAATGGCACGCGATCGGGTCCGGCCTCACCGGCGAGGACGGGCGCCTCAGCGACCTGCCAGAGGTGGAGAATGGCCTGCACCGCCTGGATTTCGAGACCGCCTCGGCCTTCTTTCCCCGAGTGACGGTCACCTTTACTGTCACCGGAGAGACGCACCTCCACCTCCCCCTCCTGCTCAGCTCATTTGGGTACACCGTGTACCGGGGGTCATGATCGCTTGAACCTCCACGAGCAGATCGAGGCTCTGGCTCAGATCGACTCCCAGCACGAGGGAGCCGGGCTCACCCGTGAGGTGTACACGCCGGAATATTCACAGGCGGTGACCTTCGTCAGCGACCGCATGCGCGAGGTGGACCTGGAGGTCCGCGAGGACTCGGTGGGGAATCTGTTCGGCTTGTGGCGGGGCTCCTCCCCGGACCTCCCCCGCGTGCTCACGGGATCACACTTCGACACGACCCTGAACGCCGGACGCTACGACGGGGTGCTCGGGGTGCTCGGCGCGATCGACGCGATCCGCCAGCTGAAGGCCCGGGGCATCCAGCCGCGGCGCAGCATCGAGGTCGTCGGCTTCGCCGGCGAGGAGCCGCGGTTCGGAGCCGGCTGCATCGGCAGCCGGGCGATGGTGGGAACGATCTCACGGGAGGACCTGGACCGGATGGCCGACCGGCGCGGGGTCACCGTCGCGCAGGCGATGCGGGAGGTCGGACTGGACCCCGACCAGCTCGAGCAGGCACTCATCGACCCGGCCGCGGTCGACGCTCAGGTGGAGCTGCACATCGAGCAGGGCTCGGTCCTGGAGCACCGGGGGATCCCGCTTGGCGTCGTGGAGCAGATCGCCGCCCCTCACGATCTGCGGGTCACCCTGACCGGGCTCGCCCGGCACTCGGGCTCCACGCCGATGGACCTCCGCCGCGACGCGCTCGCCGGGGCCAGCGAGCTGGTGCTGGAGGTCGAGCGCCTCGCCCGCGAGTCACGGAGCGGCTCGACCGTCGGAACCGTGGGGGTCCTGACGGTGTCTCCCGGTGCGGTCAACGTGATCCCCGGCCAGGTCACGCTTGAGATCGACATCCGCGACAGCGACCTGGCGGCCCGGACCGAGGTGGTCAGGGCGACCCTGGCCAAGCTCGACGAGATCGCGCAACGGCGTGAGCTGAGCGCCGAGGTCGCCACGATCACCGAGGACACCCCCGCCGACTGCAACGAGCGGATCGTCAGCGCCGTGCGCGACGCCTGTGAGTCGATTGACACGCCCTACCTGGGGATGACGAGCGGCGCCTACCACGACTCGATGGTGCTGGGGGCGCGCGTTCCGATCGGCATGATCTTCGTCCCCAGCCGGGACGGCATCAGCCACCATCCCGACGAGTACACGGCGCCGGAAGAGCTCGAGATCGGCATCGCAGTGCTGGCCGGAACGCTGGAGCGGTTGGCCGCGTGAGCGACGTCGAGCTCGTCATCCGCGGTGCTCATCTCGCCACGGGGGAGCCGGTGGAGATCGGCATCGAGGCGGGCCGGATCGTCCTGATCGCAGAGCAGCTCGACGCATCGGCCGACGCCGAACTGGACGCTCCCGGGCTGCTGGCGCTTCCCGGCGCCGTGGATCCGCACGTTCACTTCAACGAGCCCGGGACGAGATCGCACTGGGAGGGCTGGAGCACCGGTTCGGCCGCCGCCGCGGCCGGAGGGGTGACGACCGTGGTCGAGATGCCGCTGAACGCCCATCCTCCGACCGTCAACGTGGAGGCCTTCGCGGCCAAGCGCGCCGCCGCGGAACGCTCGTCGCATGTCGACTTCGGGCTGTGGGGAGGCATCGTGCCGGGCAACCTGGATCAGCTCGAACCACTCGCCGCCCACGGCGTCGTTGGCTTCAAGGCCTTCATGTCAGCCAGCGGCGTGGATGATTTTCCCGCCGCCGACTCCGCCACCCTCCTCGATGCGATGTCGATCGTCGCCGCGCTCGATCTGCCGGTCGCCGTCCACGCCGAGAGCGATGAGATCACCCGGAGGCTGGCCGGGCGGGCGCGCCGGTCCGGGAAGCGCTCAATGCGCGACTACGCCCGCTCGCGCCCCGCGGTCGCCGAAGCTGAGGCGATCGCCCGCCTGCTCGAGTTGGCCGGCGCGACGGGGTGCCGGCTGCACGTCGTGCACGTCTCCACCGCCCGGGGGGTCGAGCTGATCACGCGGGCACGCAGCGAGGGAGTCGACGTGACCTGCGAGGTCACCCCCCATCACCTGTTGCTGGACGAGGACGACGCGGCTCGGTTGGGCGCCGTGGCCAAGTGCGCCCCTCCGCTGCGGCCCGCAAGCGAGCTGCGAGCCTTGAGGCAGGCCCTCGCCGAGCGGGACATCGCGTTCGTCGCCTCCGATCACTCGCCGGCGCCTCCCGAGCTCAAGCACGAGCAGGATCTGCTGGCCAGCTGGGGCGGGATCTCCGGGGTGCAGTCGACGCTCGAGCTGCTGCTGAGCGAGGACGTCGTCAGGCCCGAGCTGCTTCCCGTGGTGAGCGCGCGGGAGGCATCGCGCCGGTTCGGATTGGCCGGGAAGGGAGCGTTGGCGGTCGAGGGTGACGCCGATGTGGCGCTCGTCGAGGTCGGTCCGGAGCGCCACCTCGACGCCGCGGAGCTGCGCTACCGCCACCCGCAGAGCCCCTACGTCGGCCGCCGGCTCACGGCGAAGGTGAGGCACACGCTCCTGCGAGGCGAGATCGTCCGCCCGGGCGGGACGCCCCGCGGTCGCCTGCTCACGCCTCAGAACGCGTCCCGGTAGACGTCCTTGTAAAGCAGGTATTCGCCACCCTGCTCGCCGGCCAGGAACCCCTGCGGGCAGTAGGGCGCCATGTAGATGAAGTCGCCGCGGTTGACCGCATGCTCCTCCTCGCCGAGGCGGTAGAGCCCTCCCCCGGCGGTCATGTACAGGCCGTGCTCCTCGTCGTGGATCTCGATCTGAGGCAGTCCGACCCCGGGATCGAACGACATCAGCGACATGTTGAAGTCGTAGGCGCCGTCGGCCGGCGGGAGGAGCTCACGGCGGGCGAGGCCGGGAGTCGCCGTGGCGGTGGGCGGCAGCGCTCGGGCGTGGCCACCTCGTGCCGCCGGCGCGTCGAGTCCCGGCCACGGCTCGTAGCGCCGCTTGATCCACAGCAGCGCCGAGTCGGTCGGCATCCGCACCGTGAACGCGCCGCCAGCCGGGACGTAGCAGAAGCCTTCGTCTGCGAGCTCGAACCGCGTCGCACCGTCGCTCACCTCAGGGCCGCCGTCCAGCCCGTAGAGGAAGTGCTCCAGCTCCGGGTCGATGCGACAGGAGAGTTCGGCCTCGGGGGCGCGCAGCAGGTACTCGGCCAGCCGGGCGGGAAACAGCCGGGGCGTGACCAACTTGACCAGGTACGCGCCCGGGAGATCGGGCAGGCGACTCACGTAATGGTTCTCCGGCGTGATCAGGGTGTAGGCACCCGCGCCCCGGCCACGGTCGGCTGACGGCGGCACGGGGGTCATCGCTCGCCACCCGGCAGCGCCCGGGCCGGAGCGGTGGCGAGCCCGAGCCAGATCCGATCGCGGCGGAACGGAAGCGCGTGGTAGCGGATCCCGGTCGCGTCGCGGATGGCGTTGGCCAGCGCCGGCGCCACCGGGTTGAACGGGCTCTCGCTCATCGGCTTGGCCCCCAGCGGGCCCATCAGACGGTCGCGGGTGTCGGCAAAGCTCACCTCGGTCACGGGCACATCGGCGAACAGCGGGACATGGTAGTCGCGGAGCACGCTCGTCACGACACGACCGTCGCCGTCGATCTGGAGATCCTCGTAGAGCGCCGCCCCCAGGGCCTGCGCCACCCCGCCCTCCACCTGGGCGCGGCACTGCAGCGGGTTGATCACGGTGCCGGCGTCGGCGGCGTGCACGCTGAGGAGGATCCTCACCTCACCGGTCTCCCGCGCCACCGCAACCCGGAAGCCCTGGACGTTGAAGATCACCGAGCGCAGAAGCCCGTCGCAGCTCCCCTCGGCCGACCGGAGCTCTGACCCGCTGCGGGCATCGATCATCGCGCGCAGGCGCTGCGCCGCCTGCAGGGTGGCGGCACCGGCGACCGACACTCCGGTCGAGCCGAACGCACCCGTGTCGTAGCTGACCGCGTCGGTGTCCGCCTGACGGACCTCGATCCGCTCCGGCAGCGTACCGAGAGCCTGTGCCGCCAGCTGAACGTGGACCGTGGTCGTGCCGCTGCCGAACTCGGCCGTGCCGACGTGCAGGCGGTAGCGTCCCCCGGCAAGCTCCTCGATCCGGGAGACCGCACGGTGCCCGTCGGGTGGCGTGGTGTGGAGCATCGCGATCCCCACGCCCTCGCCGACCAGCCAGTCACCGGGCGGTACCGGCTCACCGGCACCGCTGGCCAGGCGTGCCTCGACGGCGTCCAGGCACTGGTCGAGTCCGTAGCTGCCGATCTCGACGCCGCCCGAATCGTCCTCCACGCTCGTGAGCGGATCGTCGGGGCCGATGACGTTCCGACGCCGGAACTCGATCGGATCGATGTCGAGGCGGCGCGCCAGTTCGTCCAGGGCGGAGTCGACGGCGAACACCGTCTGGCTCAGGCCATAGCCGCGCAAGGCTCCGGCCGGCACCGTGTTGGTGTACACGCAGCGGGCATCGACCCGCTTGTTCGGGCAGCGCAGGAGCTCCAGAGACTCACCGCAGGCGTGGTGAAGCACCGCCGGGCCGTGGTTGGCGTAGGCGCCGGTGTCGGAGAGCACGTCGAGCGCGATCGCGGTGAGCACGCCGGCGCCGTCGGCCGCCATCGTCACCTTGATCGTCATCGGGTGGCGGGTTGTCGCCGCGGTGAACTGCTCCTCGCGCGTGAACTCGAGCGCGACCCGCCGGCGCAGACGCAGCACCGCGAGCGCCACGATGTCCTCGGTCAGCATCTCCTGCTTGCCGCCGAACCCTCCCCCGACCCGGCCGCAGTACACCCGCACGCGGTCGGGCGGGAGGTCGAACAGCCGGCACAGCGCGTCGCGGGTCAGGAACGGCGTCTGGCTGCTCGTGCGCAGGGTCAACCGGCCGTCCTCATCGATCCAGCCGATCGCCGCGTGGGTCTCCAGGTGGACGTGCTGGACGCGCTGGATCTCGAACGTCTCCTCGATCACGCCGTCAGCCTCGCGCAGCGCCCGATCGACATCGCCGAGCTCGCTGTGGATGGCCGAGACGAGGTTGCGGGACGGATCGGCGATGCGGGACTCCGGCGGCTTGTCGGCGTGGAGCTGCGGAGCGCCCGGGGCGAGGGCCTGCACCGGGTCGGTGACCGCCGGCAGGATCTCGTAGTCGACCTCGATCAGCGCGGCGGCGCGTTCGGCGGCGGCGACGGAGTCGGCGACGACCGCGGCCACGCGCTGGCCGATGAAGCGCACCACGTGGTCGAGCAGCCTCGTGTCGTCCGGATCCTCGGTGTGGTGCTCATGACGCGCCGTCGAGTACAGGTGCTCGGGAGCGTCCTCGTGGGTGAGGACGAGCTGGACGCCGGGCACGCCGAGCGCCGCCCGCGTGTCGATCGACCGGATCCGGGCATGCGCATGAGGCGAGCGGACCAGCTTCATGTGCAGCAGGGGGCCCGGAGCCTCGTCGAGCGCGTATCGCGCGCGCCCGGTCACGACGTCCCGGGAATGGGGCGCTGCCACCCGCCCGCCCACGGCCAGCCCCTCCTGGACGTTGACCACTCCGTGCAGCGCATCGTCGATCGCGCGGTACCCGGTGCAGCGACAGATGTTGCCCTTCATCGCGCGGGGCAGGTCGCGGCGCTGCTCGTCGGTGAGCGCGGCCGTGGTCATGATCATGCCGGGAGTGCAGAAGCCGCACTGGAAGCCCTGCGCGTCGATGAACGCTCGTTGCACGGGATGAAGCTCGCCGCCCTCTTGGAGACCCTCGATCGTCGTCACGCGCCGCCCCGCGATCCGCTGGGCGGGGTACAGGCAGCTGTGGACGGCCCGGCCGTCGACGTGCACGGTGCAGGCGCCACAATCCCCGGCGTCACACCCCTTCTTGACCCCCGTGCAGCCGAGCTCGCGCAGCAGCGTCCGCAGGCACTGTCCCGGGGCGGGATCGGCCGTGACGGGCTCGCCGTTCAGGTGCAGAACGAGGCTCACCGCGCCGTCAGCTCCAGCTCGTCGCGGACCTGCCGGCACAGCAGCGCCGTGAGGTGGGCCCGCCAGGTCACGCTGCCGTGCGGGTCGTCGAAGAAGGGAAGCTCGGTCTCGGCCAGCGCATCGTCCAGCTCGGCCCGGCTCGGCAGCGCATCGAAGCGCAGCTGGCAGGGACGGATCACCGCGGCGGTGATCGTGATCACCACCGCGTCGGTGTCGGGGTCCGATCGCCCGATGACGACGGCGGCCGAACGGCCGAGCGGGGTACGCGAGAACTGGCGGAAGGCGTGACGGGAGCGCAGCGCACGCTCTGGCAGGTGAACCGAGCGCAGCAGCTCGCCGGGTGCAAGCACGTTGCGGCCGGCGCCGGTCACGAAGTCAGTGGCCGGAACCTCCCGCGCCGCGCCATCGGGCTGCCAGATCGTGAGCATCCCGTCGAGCGATGCGCTCAGCGATGTCATCGGCCCGGCGGGCAGCGAGAGACACAGGTTTCCGCCGACGGTGGCTTCGTTCCAGACCTTGAAGGAACCGAGCAGAGCCTCGCAGGCCTGGCGCAGCAACAGGGCCGCCGGCCACCGCTCCGGCGGGGCGAAGGCGGCCAGCTCGGCGAGCGTGCAGGTGGCGGCGATCTCCAGCCCGGCCGCGGTCACCGTCAGCGCCGGCCAGGCGAAGGCCCGGAGGTCGAACAGCCGGCGCACCTCGGGCTGGGGCTCGGAGAACAGCCACGTGCCGCCGGCCAGCCACGCATCACCGGCCCGCCAGCCGGCGAGCGCGGCGCGATCGGCGGGCTCGAGCGCCTCGACGAAGGGCAGGTCCATCAGACGCTGTGGACGCGACGGCGGAGGGTCGCGGCGGCCTGGCCCGCCTCGCGCGCGAGCGCGTCCTCATCGGCGGTGAGCAGGTGGCCGTCGCGCAGGATCTCCCGGCCGCCCACGAACAGGCGATCGAGCCGGGCCGGGCCGAAGACGAGCGTGCAGACGGGGTCCTCGATGCCCTCGCCGGCCAGGCCGTCGGTCCGCCATAGCGCGAGGTCGGCCAGCTTCCCCGGCTCGAGCGAGCCGAGTTCGTCAGCTCGGCCCAGGCAGCGGGCGCCCCCCAGCGTGGCGATCTGAAGCGACTCGCGCGCGCTGAGGGCCAGCGGCCCGTCGCGCAGGCGCGCGACGAGCATCGCCTGGTGCAGCTCGTCGAGCATCCGCCCCGACTCGTTGGAGGCGGCCCCGTCGACGCCGAGGCCCACAGGGACGCGCGCGTGCAGCAGGTCGCGCACCGGCGCGTGCCCCGAGCCGAGGCGGCCGTTCGATGTCGGGCAGTGGGCGACACCGGTACCGGTCTCGCCGAAGCGGTCGATCGCCTCCGAGGAGAGGTGGACGCAGTGGGCCATCCACACGTCGTCGCCCAGCCAGCCGAGGTCCTCGGCGTACTCGGCGGGCGAGCAGTTGAAGCGCTCACGGCAGAAATCCTCCTCGTCGAGGGTTTCGGCCAGGTGGGTGTGGAGGCGCACGCCGGTGCGGCGGGCGAGCTCGGCCGCCTCGCGCATCAGTCCGGCGGTCACGCTGAACGGCGAGCACGGCCCGACCACGATCCGCAGCATCGAGTCCTCGCCGGGATCGTGCCAGCGGCCGATCGCCGCCTCGGTGGCGGCGAGGATCTCGTCGCGATCCTCGACGACCGAATCCGGCGGCAGCCCGCCCGCGGACTGCCCCAGGTCCATCGACCCGCGTGCAGGATGAAAGCGGATGCCGATCCGCTGCGCCGCGGTGATCTCCGCCTCCAGCAGGTCACCCGCCCGCGCCGGGAACACGTAGTGGTGATCGCTGCTCGTCGTGGCTCCGGTCAGCGCCAGCCACCCCAGGTTGGCGGCCGCCGCCGCATGGACGGTCGTGTCATCGATGCCGGCCCAGATCGGGTACAGCGTCGTCAGCCAGCCGAACAGCGTCTCGTCCTGCGAGATCCCGCGGGTGAGCCACTGGTAGAGGTGATGATGGCTGTTGACGAGGCCGGGAGTGAGCAAGCAGCCGGACCCATCCAGGGGTGGATCGTCGCCCCGAAGCTCCGCCGGCGTCGGCCCGGGGCCGACGGCGAGGATCCGCCGGTCCTCGAATACGAGGTGACCGTCCCGGTATTCCAAGCCCTCCGCGTCGCACGTCGCCACGTGGCAGCCCTCGATGGCGGTTCGCGTGGCGCTCCCCATCTCGCACACATCCTCTTCGATTTGCCGTCTGGCCAACGTAGGTACCCCGCGCGGGGACGGCTATGGCCATATGGCGAAGCCGCCGGGAGGGACTTCGTGCCTTCGGACGGGCCGCGGCAGCGTGTGGGAGCGGTAGTGTCGAGGACCGCGTGGACGTGGTCCTGGGCACCAACCAGTACGGCAAGGCGCAGGTCCGGATGGTGGCGGTCGACCGGCAGCGGCCCGAGCACTCGTTCGATGACCTGACCGTCGGCATCACGCTGTCGGGCGACCTGGAGGACGTCCACACGACCGGCGACAACGCTCACGTCGTCACCACCGACACGCAGAAGAACACCGTGTTCGCGTTAGCCAAGGAGGCGCCGGTGGGAGAGATCGAGGACTTCGCCCTGCGGCTGGCGCGCCACTTCGTCGCGACGTTCGCGCCGATCGATCGCGCCCGGGTCCACATCGAGTCGGCGCGGTGGCGGCGGATCGACGTCGACGGTCACCCGCACCCGTTCTCGTTCGTCAGGGAGTCAGAGGAGGTGCGAACGGCGACGGCCGTGTGCGACGCCGACGGGGAATGGGTGCTCTCGGGGCTGGAGAACCTGATCGTGCTGAAGACCTCCGGCTCGGAGTTCACCGGCTTCATCAAGGATCGCTACACCACCCTTCAGGAGACGCAGGAGCGGATCCTCTCCACCTCGGTCACCGCCCGCTGGCGCCACGCCGGCGTCTCCGGAGACTGGGGGGATTCCTTCGCCGCGGTCCGGCGCGTGATGCTCGAGCGGTTCGCCGACCTGCACAGCCTCTCGCTGCAGCAGACGCTGTACGCGATGGCGCGGGGAGCGATCGAGCTGCGGCCGGAGATCGTCGAGGTCCGATTGTCGATGCCCAACCGCCACCACTTCGTCGTCAACCTGGAGCCGTTCGGACTGACCAACGACAACGAGATCTTCCGGGTGGAGGATCGCCCCTACGGGTTGATCGAGGCGCAGGTGCTGGCGGGCGCCGCCCCGCCCGCCGGTCCCGCCTGGGATCCGTATCCGATGCTGTAGAGGGTTCCGGTCGTGCAGGGACTCATCCTCGCGGCGGGGGCCGGGCGGCGCTTCGGCGGCGGCAAGCAGCTGAGCGACTTCCGCGGTCGGCCCTTGCTCGAGTGGGCCATCGACGCGATGGTCAAAGCGAAGTCTGTCTCCGCGTTCAGCGTCGTCCTCGGCTCCGGTGCCGAGGAGATTCTGGCTCGCATCGACCTGGGCGGGGCGAGGGTGGTCGTGTGTGAGGGCTGGAGCGAGGGCATGGGCGCCAGCCTGCGCGCCGGGCTGGAAAGCCTGGAGACGACCGACGGCGCGGTCGTGACTCTGGGCGACCAGCCGTTCATCGGCCCCGAGGCGATTGATCGAGTCTGCGCCGGCTTCGACGGCGGCTGCTGGGACGCGGTCCGCGCCACCTACTCCGGACGGCCCGGCCACCCGGTGCTGCTGGGTCCGGCCGTGCTGGCGTGCTCTCACGAGCTCACCGGCGACGTCGGGGCGCGGTCTCTCCTGCGCCGCTTCAACGTCCGCGAGGTCCCGTGTGACGACGTCGCCGATCCTCACGACGTCGATACGCCCGCCGACCAGACGCGCTGACCGGTACCGCGCGGCGGTCAGCCCCGACCTCCAGCGGCCAGAAGCCGCACGCTACAAGACAGTCTCATCAGCTACGACAAGTGCACGGATCGTCGCGACAGGATCGTCATCCCAGCCCTTCCGTCCGAAGCGCGTGCCGTGGAGGTTCGACCTTCCCTCGCTGCGAGCCGCGTCGGACTCGCTCGGGCTACCGGCAACGGCGCCGGACGCTCTGACGCTTGAGGAAGCAGTGACCGCCATGACCCTCCCCTGCCAGAGGAGCTGCTGCACGACGGCTTGCTTGACGACCTGCGCATTGAGGGCGCTTTGTTGCAGCTCGCCCCACCATCCGGAAGATCCGACGACCAGAACTCATACGAGCCGGCATGCGTTCGCGCACTCTGAGCCACGGGTCTTGCTGATGCCAAGCCGCTACTCTCAACAGAGATGCCACAGAGAAACCAGTCCGGAGAAACCACGGCAGAGAAAACGCTGACTCGGCGCGTGACAATCGCCGGCCAGCACTTCGTCCTGCGCCGCAGCGACGTGCTGCGAGCCGTCCGCAATCTCGATCCTGAACCGATCACCCGCCACTTCGTGGTCGTCGGAGCGCGGCGCTTTCCTCCCAAGCAGATCATGAGCGAGGTCACCGGCCTCGACCGGGCCGACTTCACCACCCACCAGGCGCGACGAACACTTATGCGCCTCGGCTTTTCGGCTGGGCGACGACCGTCCCAGCCCACGAGTTCGCCGACAAGTGCTCTGGGCGGCCAGAGTGCCGGCGCGTCGGAGCCGCTTGGCGACCGCCTGAGGTCGTTCTCCGGCGAGTGGGTCGCGATCAAGCACGACGACATCATCCACGCGGCCGAAACGCCCCGTGATCTTGTCGAATGGCTGAGCCAGCACGGACAAAAGGCAGACAGCATGTTCCGCGTGCCGGACGATGAGATCGCCACGACCGGACTCGCGCCTTTGTGAGGTTCCGTTTCCGGGATCTACCGGAGCCGGGCACGACGACCCTACGTGCCCGACCGATCGTTGATGTGGTCGTCGAGGGCCTCGACGTCGCACCTCAGGCATGCTTACTCGATAGCGGTGCGACCGCCGTTCGCTTTGGTGCGCACGTGGCTGACATGTGCGGCATCGACCTCTCGGGAGCACCGGAAGCTCGCCTCGCAGTCGGCGGCAACATCGTCAGCGCTCGGATGGCCGAGGTACATCTTCTGGTCGAGGACGAGTCCGCAAACCATGCGTGGATAGCTCCCGTCTGGTTCTGCGATCCTTGGATCCCCTCCTTCGGACTCCTCGGGATGACGGGGTTCTTCGATCAGTTCAAGGTCACGATCGCGTCCTACGAAGAGTGGTTCGAACTTACGCCGGAAAGCTGACGTCCCCCCGTGTCCGACACCGTCACGGGCCGAGCTCGGTGACCTCCTCGAACGTGCCGCGATCGAAGAACGGCATCGGCGGCGGCTGCTCGGCCCCAAGGACGGTCTCGGGGGCCATCGTGCGCTTGGCCCGCCAGCTCGACGGGTCGGCGCTCCCAAACTGCTTGACCATCGCCGCGTACGTCGCGGCGGCCGCCCGGCGGTAGGCGGCCGGACCGAGCGCGCGCAGCGCGTAGGCCTGGCCGATGTTGACGTCGAAGATGTGCTCGCTGTTTGGCTCGCCGCCGCCGATGAGCTGACCGGCGCCGCCGAGCGGCGCGAGCGCGATCGCCTGTAGCTGATCCTTGAACTCCTGCCAGGCGGCAACCCCCGGCGCGACCGTCCCCGCGCCCTCCTCCTGGGTGTAGTTGCCGTTCCAGGCGAGGATCGTCCGCAGCACGACGGCGGCAGGCCCGGTGGCGTGCTTCAGCGCGGCTCGGAGGCGCGCGGCGTCGAGCGGCCGCTGCTGCGCGATCGACCCCGCCTGCACGATCAACTCGTCCATTCCGGCGAAGGTCGGATGGCGAGCGAGCCGGACGGCGAGGTCGTTCAGGTAGGCGCCTCGGAAGAAGGGGCCGCCGACCCGCTCGGACGCGGGGTCGTTGGCCGTCGTCCAGCCCTGTGAGGGCAGCGTGTTCCAGTTCGTGAGCTCGTTCTGCTTCGGGTCGATCACGTGCGGGCGCTCACGGACCGGGAGGAAGCCCTTCCACTGAGCTCCGGGCGTGCCGGGATACGGGAGCCGCTCGTCCCAGGTCTTCCGGCGAATCGGGAGCAGCCCCGGATACCAGTAGCCGATGTTGCCCTGGTCGTCGGCGGCCATCATGTTCTCGTTCCAGGTCACCTGGGACAGGGCGCGGTTGACCTGGGCGACGCTGCTCGCCGTGTCGACCGCGGCAAGCCCGACCAGCGTGTCGATCTCCTTCCCCCAGGTCGCGTAACGGCGCGAGTAGACGTAGTCCCCGACGCGCTCCTCGACGGGACCCTCGTTCGTCCGGCACAACCGCAGGGTGACCGCGCCGATCTGCGGCGGCGAGCTCAGGAGGCCGATCGGGTTGAGCACCGAGGTCGGCTCGCTGCGGTAGTTGAACGTCTCGTTCCGGCAGCTCATCTGCATCACGCGGCCGTCGTAGATGTACTCGTCGGAGTGGCCGGAAACGAGCTTCTCGACGTACAGCGCGTTCGTCTGTCCGAGCCCGCTCGTGAGCCCGAAGGAGATGTGCGCGTTGTGGCCGATCGCGATCACCGGCGCGCCGGGCGCGGTGATCCCGCGCACGTCGATGCCGGGGCCGTGCAGCTCCATCTCGTAGAGCTCCTCGGGCGCCAGGTAGCCGAGCTCAGGGCCGTTGAACAGGATCGCCTGGTGGGTCCTTGGGTTGCGCACTGCGACCATGTAGGAGCCGCCGACGTGGATCGGACGGACCATCGAGGCGATCTCCTGGCGCGCGGCCTGGGCGGCGATCCCCGGATCGCCGCCGGCGCGCTCGTCTGCAGCCGCGGGACCGGGCGCCACGACGTTAGTCGTCGCGCTCCCGGCCGTGGTGCCGGTCGACGTCGCAGCCCCCGACGGGAACGTACCGCTGACGTACTCCCAGCCTTGGTTCGTCGCGGCCGGCACCGGAAGGTCCTTCACGTACGCGTAGGAGCGGGCGAGCGCGGCCTTCTCCTGCGCCCGCGTTCGGCCGGGCACGGAGGGGAACTGGCCGTCCTTTGCCGGGATCGTGCTCACCTGTCCCTTGACCCGCAGCGGCAGGATCTCGTTGAACTTCTTCGGACCACTCTCCTGGATCGCCTGCATGTTCGTCAGCTCGGAGCCGTCGCCGTTCGGTGTCACGCGCGCGAGGTAGACCCCGATCGACTCCAGGTCCTCGACGGTGAAGTTCGTCGGGGTCTCGCCGAGGGCGACGAACTCCGCCGGGAGGAGGGTCGGGTGCGTCTTCAGGTAGGCGATGTACGCGTTGATCCCGGCCACGTACGCCTCGTAGCGCTGCTGGAAGCTCGCCGGCAGCTCCGTGAACATCTGCGCCAGCTCGGGCTCGGTGTAGAACTCCTCCCGGTCGCTGATGTCCATCGGCAGCTCGCTCGGGCCCGCCAGCGAGGAGAGCGTGCCCTCCCCCACGCCGCGGAAGACCTCGAGCTCGAACAGCCGGTCCTCCGCCGTCGCGTACCCCACCCCCCACCACAAATCGTACGTCGTCTGTCCGGTGATCGACGGTACGCCGTAGGCGTCACGCGCGATCGTCACCCCCGGCATCGGCGCCTCCGTGGAGGCGGCGGGTTGCCCGAGCATCGCGTTCTTACGCGCGAAGTCGATGTACATCTGCTGCTGGTCGTACAGATGCGGCGAGCCGGTGCCGTTCGCCAGGCCGAGGATCGAGACGTAGCCGCTCTCCCCCGGAGGCAGGACCGACGTCGCCTCGATGACGCGACCGTCAGCGCCGGCCGCTGCGATCGCGGCGCTGAGCAACGCTCCGACGGCGACGAGGATGAGGACGACGCGACGCACTCCCGGCTAACGAGTCTGACACGCCGGACTGACGCGCGCGGCATTTCCGACGACGGTGCGAGGGGAGGATTTCGGCCGCCCAGCCCTCTATAGGGGATGAGCCGAAACCGATCCACCCAACGGCGCCGACGCGCGGCCGGCGCCACGCACATCCATTACGTCACAAGCGACGCTCGCGACGTCTTCGATCCCGAACAACTCGAGCATCTCCACGCGATGTGCCGAATGCTCGAGCAGCCGATCGATCCACTGGAGGCCGAGCGACTCGCCTCACGGCTGCACGGGCGCATGTGGGAGCTGCGGCATCGGGCGACGACGCGACTCCAGCCGAATTGGTCCTTCGGACTCGGGGCCCCGTTCGCGCGAGAGCTCGCCCGCGTGGGCGGCGCCGGTGCGAAGGGCCTCCTGATGACGTACGGCTTCATGGCCCCACCTAGGCTCGGACGGCTGTGCCAGGAGCTCGCCGGCGATCTCGACGTGCCGGCGCCGGACTGGGCCAAGGAGGTCCGGTCGGCGGAGCTGACGCGGGCGGCGATTGAGCGTCGCCCGGGCGACGGAGAGGTCGTGCTGATCGAGTTTCGTCGCGGCCACCATCAGCCGTTCACGCTCGCCGTCCTGATCAGGGTGACGAAGGGCGGCATCGCCAAGGGCTACGGGCTCATCATGCCGTTCGAGCAGCTCGCCAAGCACGGCGACCCCGACGGACACTTCTCCGCGGACGGGATGTCCTTCTCACCGCTCGATCCCGCCGAGGCCTGCGACCGAATCAGCCTCGCAATCGATCGCGCCGACGAGGTGGATCCGGATCTCCTCGACATCCCCTCCGCGAAGGAGCTCCGCGCGCTGACGCTCGCGCGGATTCGGCCCTACGTTGATCGA
>CAWITN010000004.1:0-258473 GCA_963839085.1 uncultured Solirubrobacterales bacterium | reverse complement strand
AGCGATTCCTCTATCGGTGGTACTGCGCTGCCGGGTGGTGGTGCTGCTGGTGCTTCAAAGATGGGCTTGGGAGGGATGGCTGTCCGGTGAGCGGGGCGTCTCGCCCGGAGAGCCCGGAGTGGCCGGGAGCCGCGGCGAGGGAGTGAAGTGGGGGGCGCGTCCGGCCCGGACCATTCGCGGAAGTGCCGCCGACGCCTTGAGCGCCGCTCTCCCGCATATGGTCCGGCCGGACGCGCGCTCCCACGGAGCTACGCCTCGTCCTCTTCGAGGACGCCCTCGGCCTCGCCGGCCGGGACGTCCGCCTCGATCATGGGGTCCTCGTTGGTGGAGAAGTCCTCCTCCTCCAGGTCCTCGCCGCTCTCGAGGTCGGGATCCTCGGACTCGGCCTCCGCGGCCGACGCCTCGACGGTCTCCCCTTCGTGCTCGGTCGCCTCGTCGGCGGCGCCGTCAGCCGAGCGCACGCCTGAGAGGTCGATGCCGAGCTCCTCGGCGGCGCGGAGGAGATCGTCGTCCTCCTCACGCATCTCCGCGCGCTCGCCCTCCTCCGAGACGACGTTGACGTCGAGCGCCAGCGACTGCATCTCCTTGAGGAGGACCTTGAACGACTCGGGGATCGACGGCTCGGCGATGTTCTCGCCCTTGACGATCGCCTCGTAGGCCTTGACCCGCCCGACGGTGTCGTCGGACTTGATGGTCAGCATCTCCTGCAGGGTGTACGCCGCGCCGTAGGCCTCGAGCGCCCAGACCTCCATCTCGCCGAAGCGCTGGCCGCCGAACTGGGCCTTGCCGCCCAGGGGCTGCTGCGTGACGAGCGAGTAGGGGCCGGTCGACCGAGCGTGGATCTTGTCGTCGACGAGGTGGAGCAGCTTGAGGATGTACATGTAGCCGACGGTGACCTGCTGCTCGAACGGCTCGCCGGTGCGACCGTTGAACAGGGTGAACTTGCCGGAGGCGCGTTCGCCCTCCCGGCGCTTCATGTCGACGTCCATGCGGATCTGGCCCTCGTGCTGCTCCTGCCAGCGAACGAGCGCCTCGTCGACGTCGGCGACGGTCGCGCCGTCGAACACCGGCGTCGAGACGTAGATCTTCGGCGGACGACCGTCGGCCCTCGAGTGCTTCCCATTGCCGTTGGTGGCGTGAGCCTGCCGGTAGGCGTCGGTGCCGTCGTCGTACCAGCCCTGAGCAGCCGCCCAGCCGAGATGCGTCTCCAGGATCTGACCCAGGTTCATCCGGCTCGGCACGCCGAGCGGGTTGAGGATCACGTCGACCGGAGTGCCGTCCTCCAGGAACGGCATGTCCTGGATGTCGACGATCTTCGAGATGACGCCCTTGTTGCCGTGACGGCCGGCGAGCTTGTCGCCCTCGGCGATCTTGCGCTTCTTGGCCACGAACACCCGCACGAGATCGTTGACGCCGGGCGGCAGGTCGTCGCCCTCGTCGCGGCTGAAGGTCTTGACGTCGATGACGACGCCACCCTCACCGTGCGGCACCTTCAGCGAGGTGTCGCGCACCTCCCGCGCCTTCTCCTTGAAGATCGCGCGGATCAGCTTCTCCTCCGCCGTCAGCTCGGTCTCGCCCTTCGGCGTGACCTTGCCGACGAGCAGATCGCCGGAGGACACCTCGGCGCCGATGCGGACGATGCCGCGGTCGTCGAGGTTGCGCAGCGACTCCTCCGAGCGGTTCGGGATGTCACGGGTGATCTCCTCGTCGCCCAGCTTCGTCGTGCGGGCGTCGATCTCGTACTCCTCGATGTGGATCGAGGTGAGCTCGTCGTCCTGGACGAGGCGCTTGGAGAGGATGATCGCGTCCTCGAAGTTGTAGCCCTCCCAGGACATGAAGGCGACCATCAGGTTCTTGCCGAGGGCCATCTCGCCCATGTCCGAGGCGGAGCCGTCGGCGAGCACCGAGCCCACCTCCACGCGATCGCCCGTTCCGACGATCGGCTTCTGGTGGATGAGCGTTCCCTGGTTGGAGCGCATGAACTTCTGGAGCTCGTACTCGTCGTGGCCGCCGTCGTCGCTGGCCACGCCGATCAGCTCGGCGTCGACGTACTCGACGGCGCCGGCGCTCCGGGCCACCACGACGTCGCCGGTGTCGATCGCCGCGCGCCGCTCCATCCCCGTACCGACGACGGGGGCGTCGGTGACGAGCAGCGGCACCGCCTGCCGCTGCATGTTGGAGCCCATCAGTGCGCGGTTGGCGTCGTCGTGCTCCAGGAACGGGATCATCGCCGTCGCGACCGACCAGATCTGCTCCGGGGAGACATCGATCAGGTCGACCTCGTCGGCCGAGACCGTGACGTACTGACCGGCCTGGGTGCGGCAGATGATGTCGTCACCGATCAGGCGGCCCTTCGCGTCGACGGGAGCGCTCGCCTGGGCGATGATCCGCTCCTCCTCCTGATTGGCGTCGATCCGCACGATCTCGTCGGTCACCTTGCCGTCGCGCACGACGCGATACGGCGTGGTGACGAAGCCGTGCTCGGAGATCTCCGCGTAGGAGGACAGCGAGCCGATGAGGCCGATGTTCGGTCCCTCGGGGGTCTCGATCGGGCACATGCGCCCGTAGTGGGTGGGGTGCACGTCGCGCACCTCGATCGGCGCCCGCTCACGGGTGAGGCCGCCGGCGCCGAGCGCCGAGAGCCGCCGGCGATGGGTCAGGCCGGACAGCGAGTTCGTCTGGTCCATGAACTGCGAGAGCTGGCTGGAGCCGAAGAACTCCTTCTGCGCCGCCACGACGGGGCGGATGTTGACGATCGTCTGCGGCGTGATCGTGTCGGCGTCCTCCGTGGTGAGGCGCTCGCGCACGACGCGCTCCATCCGGTAGAGGCCGATCCGGAACGCCTCCTGGATCAGCTCGCCCACCGTCCGCAGGCGCCGGTTGCCGAAGTGCTCGTACTCGTCGAGGTGGTCCTGGATCGGCTCACGCGGCATCGACGTCGCCTCGGCGGCGTAGTCCTTGACCTCGACGTCGGACTCCTCGGGCATGCCGAGCAGCCGCGGCAGCGACACCAGCTCCTTGATCAGGGCGATGATGTCGTCGTGGGTCAGCGTCCGCGTGTCGAGGTCGATGTCGAGACCGAGACGCGAATTGAGCTTGTAGCGCCCGACGCGTGTGAGGTCGTAGCGCTTGGGGTCGAAGAACAGCTGGTTGAGCAGCGAACGGGCGGCATCGATCGAGGGCGGCTCGCCGGGGCGCTGCTTCTTGAACAGCTCGATCAGCGCGCCCTCCTCCGTGCTCGTCGCCTCGGCGTCGGCCTCCAGCGTGAGCCGGATGTAGAGCGAGTTGTCGAACAGGCCGAGGATCTCCTCATCGGAGACGTAGCCCATCGCGCGCAGCAGAACGCTGACCGGCAGCTTGCGCTTGCGGTCGATGCGGACGTAGACGCGTCCCTTCTTGTCGATCTCCAGCTCGAGCCACGAGCCGCGGGCCGGCATCAGGTTGGCGATGAAGACCTGCTTCTCACGGTCCTTCGGCTCCATCACGTAGGCGCCGGGGGAACGCACGAGCTGCGTGACGACCACGCGCTCGGTGCCGTTGATCACGAACGTGCCGCGCTCGGTCATCCACGGGAAGTCGCCCATGAACACCGACTGCTCGCGGATCTCGCCGGTCTCCCGGTTGATGAAGGCGACGGTGACGGTCAGCGGACGCGCGTAGGTGAGGTCCTTCTCACGGCACTGCTCCAGGCTCGCCACCGGATCGTCGAAATGGAACTCGCCGAACTGGACGGCGAGATTGCCGGTGTAGTCCTCGATCGGCGAGATGTCGTCGATCGTCTCGCGCAGGCCACCGTGGACCGGGTCGGTCAGCCATTCGAACGACTTGCGCTGGATATCGATCAGGTTGGGGACTTCAAGGACCTTGTTCAGACGCGCGAACGTGCGGCGCGTCCGGGGGGCATGCGCGGTTGCCAAGACGGCGACTCCTCAGGCGGCGGATCGTGATCGGTTACGCGTGAAGGGCGGGTTTCCCGTTTTCACGCGCGACCAGCCAAGATAGCACACGGCGATGCTGCCCTGTGCAGGACCGTCCAGCTCTCACGGACCCCGCCCGCAGCGACCGCGTATGTGGCGCGGCACCGGTTGGTTGGACGGCTTCGACTATCGGCTGACGCGGGCATATTAGGGCCAATCTCGGCGCATGGCAACCCGGTGGCCGGTGTGTCCAGCCTCGGGCAGCTGGTGCGTTCAGCCCGGGGGCAGCCGGTGTGTCCAGCCTCGGGCAGCCGGTGCGTCCAGACTCGGGTGGCCGTGTGTCCAGGGTCGCGCCGTTTCCTTCAGCGCGGGATCGGTCCTGTCCGATGGGGGTTGCGATGACGCTCTCACTCCCCACACGCACCCTTCTCCCGGCAGCGCTCCTCACCCTCTCGCTCGCCGTCCCCGCCACCGCGCTCGGCGCCGCGTCCCAAGCCGGGACCGTGCTCGCCGTCGGCGCGAACCACACGCTGCAGGTCATCGACGCCGCCGGTGCGGTCGTCTCGGCGCATCTCTCCCAACCGATGCCCAGCGCCAGGTTCGGGTCCCATGTCTCGCTGCGCCGGAACGCTCGCGGCCTGGAGGTCGTCTCCGTCTCCCACCGCCGCGCCGGCAAGGTGAGCTTCACGGCTCATGTCGCCTCCGAGCACGGAAGGCAGGTTGGTCTCAAGCTCAGTGACGGCCACATCATCCACCTCGCACCCGGGCGGCCGGTCCCCCGCCTGAAGCCCGGCGAGCGCGTCAAGGTGGTCGAAACGCGCTCAGGGAAGGTCCAGATCCGTGTCCTCGGCCACGGCTCCAAGCCGACCGGCTCGGCCAGCAAGAGCGGTTCCGGCTCCGGCAGCACCGGCCCCGGGGCGGGACCGGGCACCGTCCCCCCCGCTCCTGATCTCGGCTCCGATCCCACCACCAGCGGAGTCGTCGTCGCGGTCGGCACGGACACCCTCACCCTCCAGCGCAGCGACGGCAGCTCGCTCACCCTCTCGCTGCCGGCCAGCGCGCTCTCCGAGAGCAACCAGAGCGGCGACATCAACCCGTGCGAGACCGTCAACGTGGCCTACGCCGGATCGGAGCTCCAGGAGCTCACGCCGACGGGCATCTCCAGCTCCGCCTCCGTCATCATCCCGGGCAGCGGCAGCTGCGCCTCAACCTCCGACGGCGAGGCCGACATCGTCGGGACGATCACCGCCGAGTCGCTCACCTCCCTCACGGTGCAGGTGCCGGGCCTGGGGTCCGAGACCTTCCCGCAGCTCGGCGAGGTCTCCGACGAGGGCAACCTCCCCGGGACGATCGTCGACGTCACCTACGACCCGACCGACCTGAACACGGTCGTCGCGGCGACGGCGGTCGAGCTCTACACGACGGCCACGGTCGACGCGGTCGACGAGGGCGCCACCACCCCAACACTGGGCGTCACCGACGACTTCACCCACGCGGCGGAGACCTTCGCCGCCGACGATGCCGACTTCAAGGGCATCGCCGTGGGAGATCAGGTCGGCCTCCTCTACTGGGTCGAGGGCGGCCAGAGCCCGGCGCTCCAGGCCGACGACGCCTTCGACTTCACCAACGGCACAGCCGACTGAGGACGGCCGCCGGGCCCCTCGGCGACCGCCTTCTCCGCCCCCGGGGGCGCTCGCACTGCGGGCGCCCCCGGACGGTGCAAAGGTCGCCTGACCGCTCCCCGGATGGCCCGCGCCGCGGGCCGGATCGGGCAGTTCAACGGGCCGCCTCACCGCTCCGGGGAGGGTCCCCGCGCCGCGGTCGCTCGCAATGCCTGGACGTTCGATTGATTTACGGCACCTACCCTGTTTCTTTTGGCCGCGAAATGACGATAGGCAATGTATGAACCCTCTCCGCACGCCCACCGCAGTCCGCCTGCTCCCGGCGATCGCGGCTACCGCGATCTGCATGGGAATTCCCGCCGCAGCACAGGCCTCCGCCAGCCGCGGCGTCGTCGTCACGGCCGGCCACGGAGCCGTGGCGGTCACCAATGGCGCGGGCACCGTCAGCTCCTACCGACTCTCGGGAGCCGAGAGGAGCCTCCACTTCGGGACCCTCGTCTCCTATCAGGCCTCGGGCAAGGCGCTCACTCGGGTCCGCTCGCTCGGCATGGCGAAGACGTTCACGTTCGACGCCCCGGTCGCGTCGCTCAAGGGCCGCACGCTCGAGCTGACGGTCGGCCACGGGCATCTCGCCGTCAAGCCATCCCAGTCCGTGAAGGCTGCCGCCGGTGACGTGGTGGCGGTCAAGGAGCGCCACTCGGGCCGCTCGTGGTCGGCCACCGTCGCGGTGAAGAAGGCCGTCACGAGCTCAGGTCCGGCGCTCGGTCCGATCACCGGAACAGTGGCGACGGTCACGGCGATCGGCACGAGCTCGATCCAGTTTCTGCTCCCCAGCGGCACGACGCTCACCACGACGATCCCCGCCGACGCCGTCACCTACTTCACCGAGAACCACGTGATGGAGCCGTGCGAGACGACGTCGATCGTCTACCAGGAGTCGGCTACGGGCGCGGTGCTCGCTTCGCTCATTCCGACCGGCATCACCACCTCACCGGCGGTTGCCCTCGGCGGCGGCGGCAACTGCGAGACGAATTCCGACGGCGAGGTCGATGCGGTCGGAACCATCATCCAGCTGACCCCCTCCAACGTCACCTTCGCGCTCCTCAACGGCAGCCAGGTGACCTGGGCGCTCGCCCCCGGGCGTGATCTCCAGGCCGATGAGGCGATCGGCGACCTCGCCGATGTCACCTACGAGCCGAGCACCGAAACCGCATACAACCTCGAGAGCTCGGAGCTGTACACGACCGGCGTCGTCACCAAGATCAGCTACTGGTCGATGACGGTCAAGGATGCGGTCACCGGCCAGAGCGTGGTGTTCCCGCCGGACGCCGCCGCCTACCTCAACATCAACAAGGGGGACCGCGTCGGCGTCGTCTACTGGATCGATGGCGGCAAGCCCGAGGCGGACAACGTCTCGGACCTGACCACCGGGTTCGCGAACTGACGGTCCTGGATTGGCCCCGGGCGCCTGCGGGCCCCGGGATGAAGCGGGAGATGACGGGGGCCGGCGCCAGCGCCGGCCCCCGTCGTCGTTACGTCTCCCTCGCTACTTGAGCTCGACGGCTCCGCCGGCCTCCTCGATGTCGGCCTTCAGCTTCGCGGCCTCATCCTTGTCGACGCCCTCCTTGACGGGCTTGGGGGCCTCGTCGACGAGCGCCTTGGCCTCCTTGAGGCCGAGACCGGTGGCCGCGCGGACGACCTTGATCACCTGGATCTTCTTCTCGCCGGCCGCGGTGAGGATGACGTCGAAGCTCGTCTGCTCCTCCTCGGCGGCGGCGGCGTCAGCCGCACCGGGAGCGGCGACGGCCGCCGGCGCGACCGCGGTCGCCGAGACGCCGAACGCCTCCTCCAGGGCCTTGATCCGCTCGGAGAGCTCGAGCACGGAGATCGACTTCAGCTCGTCGATCCACTCTTCGGTCGTGGACATGATTCCTCCTTATGCGTCAGACGGTTCCGCGTCGTCAGACGCGGCCTCGCCCTCAGTGGTTGCAGTTTGATCGGTGTCAGGTGTCTCCGGGGCCGGCGCCACCTCGTCGGCGGGGGCCGCGTCGGCCTCCGGCTCGGGCGCCGGGTCGGCCTCCGGCTCGGGAGCGGCAGCCGCCTCCGGTGCCGCGGGCTCGCTCTCGGCGGCCTCGGTGGCCGGTGCCGCGGGCTCGCTCTCGGCGGCCTCGGTGACCGGTGCGGCAGGCTCGCTCTCGGTGGCCTCGGCGGCGGGGGCCTCCGCCGCAGCGGGAGTGGGCGCCTCGCCGGCGGCCAGGACGGGCGGATCGAGCTCGGCGATCGACTTGAGCTGGATCGCCAGGCCGGTGATCAGCGCATTCAGCGTCCGCACGAGACCGGTGAGCGGAGCGGCGATCGTGCCGACCAGCTGGGCAGTGAGCACCTCACGGCTCGGGAGCCGGGCGATCGACTGGATCTGGTCGGGGGTGAGGGACGCGCCGTTCATCAGCCCGCCCTTGAACTCCAGGATCCCCAGGGTGCGGGCCGCGTCGCTGATCGCCTTGGCGGCCAGCGCCACATCCCCCCTGACCATCGCCAGGGCGGTCGGGCCCTGGAGCATCGGCTTCAGCGGCTCGATGCCGGCCTGATCGGCGGCGCGCTCGGTGAGCGAGTTCTTGACCACCCGCAGGCGCGCATCGGCGTCGCGGAGCTTGCCGCGGAGCTCCGCGACCTGGGCCACGGTGATGCCGCGATAGTCGACCGCGAAGATCGCCTCGGACTCCTGCAGCTGGCCGGCGATCTCGTCGACGACGGCTGCCTTGGTTTCTCGGTTCATGTGTTCCTGTTCTCCCACGAAAAACGCCCGCAGCGTGGCGGGCGTCGAGGGCAGGAACTCGTGAGTCCTGCGGCTGGAGCGCTCGCCTACCCCGGGCTTCCGCGCTGGCGCGCCGCCGGGGATCTCGGGCGTGGTCTCTGACCGACAGTCTAGGCCGCGATCGGCTCCTCGACGATGTCCCGGGTACGCGACGGGTCCACCTTGATGCCGGGGCCCATCGTGCTGGCGAGCGTGACGGTGCGCAGATAGCGCCCCTTGGCCGCCGAAGGCTTGGCGCGGATCAGCTCGTCGATCAGCGCGGCGTAGTTCTCGAGCAGCATCTGGTCGTCGAACTCGCGCTTGCCGATGACGAGATGCACGATCGCGTTGCGGTCGGTGCGGTACTCCACCTTGCCGGACTTGGACTCCGAGACGGCGCGGGCGACATCCATCGTCACCGTGCCCACCTTCGGATTCGGCATCTTCCCGGCGGGGCCGAGGATCCGGCCGAGGCGGCCGACGACGGGCATCAGGTCCGGCGTGGCGATGGCGACGTCGAAGTCGTCGAAGCCCTCCTGGATCCGCGCCGCGAGGTCCTCGGCGCCGACGACGTCCGCCCCGGCTTCCTCGGCCTCCTGAGCCTTGGCGCCCTGCGCGAAGACGGCCACCCTGACCTCCTTGCCGAGACCGTGCGGCAGCGCGACGGTGCCGCGCAGCTGCTCGTCGGCATGGCGGACGTTGAGCCCGGTGCGGATGTGCACCTCGACCGACTCGTTGAACTTGACGCGCGAAAGCTGCTTGACGAGCGCGATCGCCTCCTGGGGGGTGTACTCACGCTCGCGGTCGAAGCGCTGCTTGGCGTCGAGATAGGTCTTTCCGTGCTTGGGCATGCTGCTCCTCAGACTACATCCACGCCCATCGACCGGGCAGTGCCGGCGATGATCTTGGCCGCCGCGTCGATGTCGTTGGCGTTGAGGTCCTTCATCTTCTTCTCGGCGATCGAACGCAGTTGATCGCGCGTGATCCTCGCCACCTTGTCGCGGTGGGGCTCAGCGGAGCCCTTCTCCAGCGACAGCGCCTGCTTGATGAGCACCGCGGCGGGCGGGCTCTTGGTCACGAATGTGAACGACCGGTCCTCGTAGACGGTGATCACGACGGGGATGATCGTTCCGGTGTCGCCCTGGGTCTGGGCGTTGAACGCCTTGACGAACTCCATGATGTTGACGCCGTGCTGACCCAGCGCGGGACCGACCGGGGGGGCCGGGCTGGCCTGGCCGCCGACGGCCTGCAGCTTGATCTCGGTGAGTACTTTCTTCGCCATTCTCGTCCTCAGATCTTCTTCACTTGGTCGAAGCCGACCTCGACGGGGGTCTCACGGCCGAAGATCGACACCAGGACCTTGAGCCGCTGCGCGTCCTCGTTGACCTCCGAGATCTCGCCGGAGAAGTCGGACAGCGGGCCGGAGATGACCTTGATCGACTCGCCGATCGAGAACTGGGCGCGGCTGCGCGGCCGCTCGGCCTTCTCCTGGTGCAGCAGCCGGTCGACCTCGGCCTGCGTGAGCGGCACCGGCTCGTTGGAGGCGCCGACGAACCCGGTCACGCCGGGCGTGCCCTTGACGAGCGACCACGAGTCCTCGTTGAGGTCCATGTTGACCAGCACGTAGCCGGGCATCGTCCGCTTCTCGACGGTGACCTTCTGGTTGTCCTTCATCTCGGACACCGACTCCGTCGGGACCACGATCTGGCGCACGGCACGCTGCTGCCCGAGCGACACGACGCGGTGCTCGAGGTTGTGCTTGACCTTGTTTTCGTGGCCTGAATATGTGTTGACGACGTACCAGCGGAACATGGGCGACTACTTGAGGATGAGGTTGACGATTCTCTGCGCGACGTAGTCGCTCACACCGAGGAACACGCCGGCGACGACCACGAATCCGATCACGACCCCCGTGGCCTGCATCACCTGACGGCGGTCCGGCCACTGTACTCGCTGAAGCTCACGCCAGCTTCCCTGGACGAACCCGATGAGGCGTCCCGGCAGCGCCTCCCGAGGTCCGGCGGCGCGCTGCGGCGCGGTGGTGACGGCGAGCTCGTCGTCCTGCACCTCGGCGGGCGTCCGATCGTCCGGAGGGAAATCCACGTCTCCTTCGCCGGTGCTCGGCTCGCCGGCCGCGGCGGCGCCGAGCGCGATCTGAGCGTCGGCCAGCTCGGCATCGGGAGTGGCGTGCTCGAGCGGCGTCGGCAGCTCGTCCGGGTCGCTCCGTGCGTCCGCGGCCGGCTCGATCGGCGCCTCTCCGGCGATCTCACGCTCGAAGGCGGCCTCCCGTGCCTCCAGCTCAGCCTGCTGAGCGGCGAGCTCGGCCTCCAGGTTGTTCGTGCCGGCCTCCAGGCCGTCTGCGCCGTTCTGGCTCGGGCGGGCGTCCGGCTGGCGATCGGGGCGCGGAGCGGCCAGGCCGGACCGGGACTTCCCGCCCGGACCGGTCGGCGGGCGCTGCCCGCGACGATCCTTCGCGCGTTTGCGATTGCGAGCCACGAGACTGCCGCTCCTGACTGCTCAGCGGGTCTCGCGATGCGCGGTGTGACGACGGCACCAGCGGCAGTACTTCCGCAGCTGGATTCGCTCGGGGTTGTTGCGCTTGCTCTTATTCGTCTGGTAATTCCGGCGCTTGCACTCCTCGCACGCGAGGGTGGCGGCGATCCGGACGTCTCCACGTGCCATGTGGGTCTTCCCCTACGGGATTCGTTGAAGGTGTCGGCTCCGGCTGCGGGCGCAGCTGAGAACGCTCTTCCGGCGCCAGGCGTCCGAGTTTAGCGACAATCCGGCGATGTACCGCCTCGCCGGCCTGGTGCTCACCATCGGGCTCGCCGACTCGCTCAACCCGAGCACGATCGTGCCGGCGCTCTATCTCGCCGCCGGCCCGCGCGCCCGCAGCCAGGTGGCCCGGTTCACCCTCGGCGTGTTCGTGGTCTACCTGCTGGGCGGGGCCCTCGTCGCCTTCGGGCCCGGCGAGCTGGTGCTCGCGCTCGTCCCTCACCCGCACCACGTCGCGCGCCACATCATCGAGGTGGTGGCGGGGGTGATCGTGCTGCTCGTGGCCTCGTTCGTGTGGCGCAACCGCCGGCGGCTGAGCGAGCGCGCGTCGGCCGACGCGGCGACGACACCCAAGCGCTCGGGGTTGGTCCTCGGCGCGAGCATCACCGCCGTCGAGCTGCCCACCGCGTTCCCCTACTTCGCCGCGATCGCCGCCATCGTCGGCTCCGACATCGGTCCCCCCCGGGAGCTCGCCCTGCTGCTGCTGTTCAACCTCGCCTTCGTGCTCCCCCTGCTCGCCATCCTCGCCACGCTCTGGCTGGCGGGCGATCATGCCGTGGAGATCCTCGGCCGCTGCCGGGAGTTCCTGCACGAGCGCTGGCCCGTGATCCTGGCCGGTGCGCTGTTCATCGCCGCGGCCATCTCCCTGTTCGTCGGCATCACCGGGCTGCTCGTGGCCGGCCACGGGGACGTCAACAACACCGCCCGGACGCTGCGCAGACTCCTCCACCTCAGCCCCCGGCCCTGATCGGGATAAGCTCCGGCCGTGGCGGCCACCGCTCCCGCAGAGGCGCTCGACCCCGCGGCGCTTCAGGCGCTCCTCGACGGTCGCTACCGCGAGGTGCGGGAGCAGCTCCGGGAGGTGCTGTGCCGCGAGGAGTTCGCCCCGGTGCTCGCGCTCCCCACCGACGAGTACCGCGAGCGGGTGCTCGGCTGGGCCCGCGACCTGGCGGCCGCGGGGCTGACCGCACCGGGGTTCCCGTCGGCGTACGGTGGCCGCGACGACCCTGGCGCGAACGTGGCGTCATTCGAGACGCTGGCCTTCGGGGACCTTTCGCTGCTGGTCAAGTTCGGCGTCCAGTTCGGACTATGGGGCGGCGCCGTCCACCAACTCGGGACGGCCGGTCATCACGAGCGCCTCCTGGCCGACACCGCCTCGCTGGCCCTGCCGGGCTGCTTCGCGATGACGGAGTCCGGCCACGGCTCCGACGTCCAGGGGCTGCGGACCACCGCCACCTACGACGCCGCGTCCGGCGAGTTCGTCATCGACACGCCCGACGACGACGCCCGCAAGGACTACATCGGCAACGCCGCCTGCCACGGACGCATCGCGGCGGTGTTCGCCCAGCTCATCGTCGCCGGCGAGAACCACGGCGTCCATGCCCTGGTCGTCCCGCTGCGAGACGAGGCCGGCCACGTGCTCCCGGGCGTTCGGATCGAGGACTGCGGGGAGAAGATGGGGCTGAACGGGGTCGACAACGGGCGCATCTGGTTCGACGGTGTTCGTGTCCCGCGTGAGGCGTTGCTCAACCGCTACGGCGATGTCGACGCGGACGGCCGCTACACCAGCCCGATCGAGAACCCCAACCATCGCTTCTTCACGATGCTCGGCACGCTCGTGCAGGGGCGCGTGTGCGTCTCCGGCGCGTCGGTGTCGGTGGCCAAGAGCGCGCTCACGATCGCCATCCGCTACTCGCTGCGCCGGCACCAGTTCGGGGCCGAGGGCGGCCGTCCGGTGGCGATCATCGAGTACCGCACGCAGCAGCGCCGGCTGATGCCTCTGCTGGCGCGGACCTACGCCCTGCATTTCGCGCAGGCCCGGCTCAGCGAGCGCTTCCATGCGGTGTTCAGCGAGCCGGAGGCGCCGGAGCGCGAACGGCGCGAGCTGGAGTCGCTCGCCGCCGGGATGAAGGCGATGGCCAGCTGGCACGCCACCGAGACCGTGCAGAGCGCTCGCGAATGCTGCGGCGGCGCGGGCTACCTGGCGGTCAACCGCTTCGCCGCGCTGAAGGCCGACAGCGACATCTTCACCACCTTCGAGGGCGACAACACCGTGCTCATGCTGCTCGCGGCCAAGGGCCAGCTCACCGACTTCAAGGACAGCTTCGGCGAGCTCGACCCGCGTGGCCTCGTGACCTTCGTCGCCTCACAGGCGGTGGAGACGGTGGTCGAGCGGTTGTTCGCGCGCAAAATCGCCCAGGTGATCGGCGACTGGGTGAGCATCGGCGACGAGGAGAGCCATCTCCTCGACCACGACTACCACCTGGAGCTGTTCCGCTGGCGCGAGGCTCACATCACGGCGGCGGCGGCGCAGCGGTTCAAGCGCGGACTCGACGACGGCCACGATCCCTTCGACGTGTTCCGAGCCGTCCAGGATCACGCCGTCGACGCCGCGCGCGCCCACATGGACACGTTCCTGCTCGAGTCCTTCGTCGCCGCGATCGAGGACTGCCCCACTCCGTCCGTGGCCGAGGCGCTGAAGCCGGTGTGCGACCTCTTCGCGCTCCACAACCTTGAGGCCGGCCGGGGGTTCTTCCAGGAGCACGGACGCCTGTCCGGCCCCCGCACGAAGGCGATCACGCGGGAGGTCAACCGCCTGTGCGACGAGGTTCGTCAGGCCGCGGACCCGCTCGTCGACGCATTCGGGATTCCTGACCCGATCCTCGCCGCGCCGATCGGGCTGCGCGCCGATCTGCCCGCAGAGACGGTCACCCCTGCCTCCAGGTGAGGCTGGTCTGCCCGCCGATCACCGCGCGCAGGGTGTGGGCCCCCCGGAGGGTGATGGTCCGCTCGATCGGCGCCTCGGCGGCGGCTCTCACCGTGACCACGGTGCGCCAGGCATGTCCCGCCCGGACCTCGACGACCAGACGACCCGAGACCGGCAGACGGGACCACACCCGCACGTGCTTCTTGGAGAGGCGCTGGGTGACGAACGGGAAGCGGAAGGCGACCGCCGCCGGCTTCGCCTTGCCCCCCAGGTAGTAGAGGCCCGCCTGATAGGTGCTCGCGTAGTTGGGGATCGGGGGAGCGTCGACGAGCTCCAGCCACAGGACCGTGTCGGCGCCCTGGCGCCACAGCATGTACATCGCCTGCTCGAGCCAGCGCGCCTGGGTCTGGATCGGCACCCCGTGCGGGTCCGGCGGATCGCTGTCCCAGGAGTATTCGGTCACCCACATCTGCTTTCGGCCTCGCGGCAGCGCGCGACCGTCGTGCTCCGCGGCGGAGAGGACGCGGGTGATCTTGTGGAGGTCCGGGATCGCGACGTCATCCGGGTTGAGCGCGCGGGTGGTCGGGCTCCCGACGCCATAGGGGTGATGGTCGAGCGCGTCGAAGGAGGTCCCGGACGGGCATGGGCGCCGTCGCAGCGCCTTGCGCCCTTGGAGGCAGAACAGGGAGCGATAGAAGGCCACCGGGGCCATCCGCTGCCCGCCGGGAGGATCGCCGTACGGCGCCGTGCCCGCCTCGACCACCGTCGCGGTGGGCGCAATCGCCTTGATGCCCGAGTAGAACGCGTTGTCGAGCGAGCGCAGGATCCCGGGGCTGGCCGGGCTCCAGCCGTGCCCGTGGCGGGTCCACTGGGGCGTGAGGTAGTAACTCAGATTGGGCTCGTTCCAGCCCTGGAAGATGCTCACGCGCGGGAGGTACTGACCAGGATGCCGGGGGTCCGGGAAGTGGCCGTCGTACCTGGTCGCGAGCGCCCGGGCGAGCTGGCCGAAGTCCCCGGCGTTGGGCCGCCAGGTCCCCGGCTGGACGTTGCGAGGCATGTTCGCGCCCTCAGCCCACGTCGGCGCCGAGGAGATCGTCAGCATCACGCGCAGCCCGCTCGCACTGACGGATTCGATCGCGGCGTCGAGCGAGGTGAAGTCATACCCGGGGCTCGCCGGGTCGCTGGCGTCGAAGCCCGCGGGGCGCACGGCCGGGGCGATCCCCGACCAGTCGGCGCCGACGCGGACGACCTGCGCGTTCTCCGCCACCGCACGCTGCAGCAGCGCCGCCCCGTCCGGGGGCTCGGTGAAGCCGATGGTGAGCGTCCGGGGGACTGCGGCGGCGGCGCCGGTGAGCAGGGTGAGGACTCCGAGGGCGATCCCCAGGCACAGGACGACGGTTCGCAGCGAGCCTCGGGGACGGCAGGGCATCGAGTGGGGGTACGCGCCAGAGCCGTACGGACTGACAGCCGCCGCCTCCCCCGCGGGGCGGCGAACCGCGCCGCGGAGACGACCCGCGGTCAGCCCCGGCTCGCTGCGCGGGCCTCGCCGAGGAGGGTGCGCATCCCCGCCACCCAGCGCTCGGGCCGGGCCGCCCGCAGCGCGTAGTAGTCGGCCACCTTCGGGTGGGGCAGGATCAGCAGCCGCTCGTCGCGCAGGCCGGCGACGGTCGCCTCGGCGACCTCGTCCGGCTCCAGCAGGCCGCCGGCGATGAGCGGGGCCGAGCCGACGGGATCCTCGGCCAGTGCACGCTCCACCATCGGCGTGTTCACGCCCTGAGGGCACAGGATCGAGACGCGGATCCCGGCGTCGCCGTAGTTGATGGCCACCCACTCCGCGAATGCGACGGCCGCGTGCTTGGTCACCGAGTACGCGGCGGCGGAGATCTGGGTGAGCAGGCCGGCGGCCGACGCCGTGGCCGCGATGTAGCCCTCGCCTCGGCTCACCATCTCCGGCAGCACGGCGCGCGCCGCCCTGACATGGGCCATCACGTTGACCTCCCAGGTCCGCTGCCACTCCTCGTCGGGCGCCTCGGGACCGCCTCCGGGCCCGCCGATCCCGGCGTTGGAGAAGAACAGGTCGACCGGGCCGTGCGCGGTCCGTGCCCGCTCGACGAGCGCGACGATGTCCGCATCACGGCTCACATCCGCGCGCACGGCGACGGCTCCCAGCTCGTCCGCCACGGCGGCGACGGCCTCGCCGTCGATGTCGGCGAGCACGAGCCGAGCCCCTTCGGCGGCGAACGCGTGCGCCAGGGCGTGACCGATGCCGCTTGCCGCGCCGGTGAGGATCACGTGTCGGCCGGCGAGCTCCACGTTCGGCAACATAAACGAACTGATCGCGGACGAGGGAGACGAGAGACGTGGACTTTTCACCGAGTGAGCGCTGCGAGGCGCTGCGTGAGCGGCTGCTCGCCTTCATGGACGAGCACATCTACCCCGCCGAGGCGGTCTACGGGGAGCAGATCCGCGCCTCCGGCGACCCCCACTTCCATCCGCCCGTGATCGAGGAGCTCAAGGCAACGGCGCGCGAGCTCGGGCTGTGGAACCTGTTCCTCCCCCACGAGGCCGACGGCGCGCCGGGACTCTCGAACGTCGACTACGCCCCGCTGGCCGAGATCATGGGTCGCAGCCCGATCGCGCCGGAGGCCTGCAACTGCTCGGCGCCCGACACCGGGAACATGGAGGTGCTCACGGTGTTCGGCACCGACGAGCAGAAGCAGCGGTGGCTGTCGCCCCTGCTGGAGGGCGAGATCCGCTCGGCGTTCGCGATGACCGAACCAGGCGTGGCGAGCTCGGACGCCACCAACGTCCAGCTGCGGATCGAGCGCGACGGCGACGACTACGTGCTCAACGGCCACAAGTGGTGGATCTCCGGGTCGATGCGCGAGCGCTGCCGGATCTTCATCGTGATGGGCAAGACAGACCCCGATGGCCCGCGTTACCGCCAGCAGTCGATGATCCTCGTCCCCCGGGACACGCCGGGCGTGACGATCGTGCGCAACCTTCCCGTGTTCGGATACGACGACCCCGAGGGTCACGCCGAGATCCGCTTCGAGAACGTTCGTGTGCCCGCCTCCCATCTGATCGCCGGCGAGGGCGACGGCTTCCTCATCTCCCAGGCGAGGCTCGGCCCGGGCCGGATCCACCACTGCATGCGTGCGCTCGGCGCCGGCGAGCGCGCACTCGAGCTGATGTGCCGGCGGGCGAGCGAGCGGGTCACCTTCGGAGCTCCGATCGCCGAGCGCGCGAACATCCAGGACTGGATCGCCGAGTCGCGCATCGAGCTAGAGATGGCGCGCCTGCTCACGATGAAGGCCGCGTGGCTGATGGACACCGTCGGCAACAAGCACGCCCGCACCGAGATATCCGCCATCAAGGTGGCCGCGCCGAACGTCGCGCTGAAGGTCGCCGACCGCGCGATTCAGGTCCACGGCGCCGGCGGCGTATCGAACGATTTCCCGCTGGCGATGATGTACGCCCACCTGCGCACCCTGCGGCTCGCGGATGGACCCGACGAGATCCACAAGCGGACGATCGCGCGCGAGGAGCTCCGGAAGGTCGATTCCCAACTGGGCTAACCGAGCCGCAACCCGGCCGGGAGTAGCGTCCCTGGGGAATGGGACGGTCGCTCGCGACGACCTCGCTGGCCCCGACGCATCAGGCGTACCTGCTGCAGGCGCGTCAGATGCAGGCGCTCTCGTTCTCGTTTCACATCCCGCTCGTGTGCTTCGGGATCGCCTTCCCGGCGATGGTGCTGTTCGTCGAGTGGCGCTACCACCGCACGGGCGACGCCGTGTACCTCACGCTCGCCCGGCGCTGGGCGAAGCTGATGGGCGCCCTGTTCGCCGTGGGGGTGATCACCGGGACGCTGCTCTCCTTCGAGATGGGGCTCCTGTGGCCGAACTTCACCGGCACCTTCGGCTCGGTGTTCGGTCTCGGGTTCGCGATCGAGGGCTTCTCGTTCTTCGCCGAGGCGATCTTCATCGGCATCTACATCTACGGCTGGAACCGCCTGCCGGCGCGCTGGCATCTGATCAGCGGGATCCCGATCGTGATCGCCGGATTCACCGGGTCGCTGATGGTCATCTCGGTCAACGCCTGGATGAATCACCCCGGCGGCTTCCGGCTCGTGGGCGGGCACGTCGTCGACGTGAGACCGCTCCGGGCCCTGTTCGGCAACTCGTACCTCTGGCAGCAACTCGTGCACATGTACGTGGCCGGCTACATCGTCACCGGTTTCATCGTCGCCGCCTGGTACGCCATCTGCCGGCTGCGGGGGCGCTGGGGGCGCTACGAGCGGACCGCCCTGGCCATCCCGCTCACCATCGCCGGCCTCGCCGCACCGATCCAGGTCCTCGTCGGCGACTGGGCGGGGCGCGTGGTGGCGGTCACTCAACCGATCAAGCTCGCGGCCTTCGAGGGGCTGCAGAAGACGACCCGCGGTGCGCCCGAGCACATCCTCGGCTGGTACACCAACGGGCAGATCAAGGACGGGATCGCCATCCCGAAGCTGCTCTCGCTGCTCGCGTTCCACAACCCGAACGCGGTCGTCAAGGGGCTCGACACCGTGCCCGCGGCCGACCGGCCGCCGATCAACGTCACCCGCATCTCGTTCCAGCTGATGGTCGGCTGCGGCACGCTGATGGCGCTGCTGGGGATCGTGTTCCTGTTCGTGCGCTGGCGCCGGGGAAGGCTGCCGGACTCGCCGTGGTTCTACCGGGCGGTCGTGCTCGCCGCGCCCGTCTCGCTCGTGGCGCTGATCGCCGGCTGGGTGACCGACGAGGTCGGACGCCAGCCGTGGGTCGTCTACGGCGTGATGCGGACCTCGCAGGCGGTCACCGGCGCGCGCGGGATCCCGATCGGCTACGGCGTGCTCGTCGCCGTGTACGTGTGCGTGGCGATCGGCGTGGCATGGATCCTGCGGCGGTTGGCAACCACGCCCCTGGAGCTCGCGGACCGCGTCCCGGCGGGGTCCTGAGGAGCCACCGTGCACCTGTACGACGTCCCGATGGTGTTCATCCTGGGTGGGCTGGCGCTCTACACGGTGCTGGCCGGAGCCGACTTCGGCGCCGGCATCTGGCAGCTCACCGCCGGCGGGGGCCCCGGCGCCGAGCGGCTGCGCAACCACGCCCACGATTCGATGGCCCCCGTCTGGGAGGCCAACCACGTCTGGCTGATCTTCGTCCTGACCGTGATGTGGACGTCGTATCCAGCCGCGTTCGGCTCGATCGCCTCGACCCTCAGCGTGCCGCTGTTCGCCGCCGCCCTGGGGATCATCCTGCGTGGCGCCACCTACGCGCTGCGCACCGGCACGCGAACCGAGCGCGAGGTCCGCGTCGTCGACACGGTGTTCGCCGTCGCCTCGCTTCTCACCCCGTTCGCGCTCGGCACCGTGATCGGGGCGATCGCGGCCCAGCGGGTCCCGGTCGGCAACGCGGCAGGTCATCTGATCTCCAGCTGGACCTCGCCGCTGTCGCTGCTCATCGGCGTGCTCGCGGTGGCGAACTCGGGCTACCTCGCCGGGGTGTTCCTCAGCGCCGACGCCGTCCGGGCCGGCGATCGCGAGCTCGAGGACCGCTTCCGCGTGCGGGCGCTCGGCGCCGCCGTGATCGCCGGAGCGGTGGCGGCGGCCGGCCTCGTCGTCCTGCACTCCGACGCCCACCGGATCTTCCACCGGCTGCTCGACGGCCCGGGGCTGGCGGCCCTCGTCATCTCCGTGCTCGGCGGTCTGGTGGCGATCGGGCTCGTGTGGCGTCGGCGCTTCGAGCCCGCCCGCTACGTGGCCGCCCTCGCCGTGGTGGCGATCCTCGTCGGCTGGGCACTCGCGCAGGAGCCGGTGCTCCTGCCCGGCCTGAGCATCGCCCGCGCCGCGGCGCCCCACGACACGCTCGTGCTCGTCACCGTCGCCGTGCTGGCCGGCGGGGCGATCCTGTTCCCGTCGCTGGGGCTGCTGTTCCGCCTCACCCTCGGCGGCCACCTCGGCGAGGGCGCTCCGGCCAACGAGACCCCGGCCGGCTCCGCCGGGATCGGTCCCGCCCGGGTCGGAGCGGCACTGCGACCGGGCCTCGCCGCCCGCGCCGCCGGTGCGTGCCTGCTGGTCGGCGTCGGACTGCTCACGATCGCCAGTGCGGGCTGGGCCCACGCCATCGGGGTCATCGCCCTGTTCGGCTTCGTGCTGTTCGGCCTCGCCGCGGTCGATCCGTTCGCGCTGGCCGGTGACTGAACCGCGGTCCGGGGTTCCCGGACGCGCGCGAGCGGACTACCGGACGGGATCTGGGGCCGTGAGCTCCTCGGGCGCGGAGTCGAGCGCCGCCTCGATCGCCGTCACGAGCTCACGCGCCGAGGCGGCGGTCAGCTCCACCGCCACCCGCCTGCCAGGACCTCCGGCGGGATCGGCAAAGTCGATGTTGAGCGTGTGCTCGGCCATGGCGTGGACGGGGTGATCGAAGTAGACGGTGCCGTCGGTGACGTGGAACCAGCTCGAGCCGGGGCCCTTGGCGCTCCCCTGGAGGGTCGTCTTCACGGTCGCGTAGGTGCACATGTCAGCCTCCGAGGTGGGTGGAGTAGAACGCCTGGATCCGCTCCCAGCCGTCGGTGGCGGCGGCCACCCGGTAGGAGGGGCGGTCGACGGCGAAGAACGCGTGGCCGGCGTCGTCGTAGCGGTGGAACTCGTAGCGCTTGCCCTCACGCTTGAGGATCTCCTCCAGCTCGTCGACCTGCTCGGGGCTGGGGTACTTGTCCTCGTTGCCGAACAGGCCGAGCAGGGGACAGCGCAGGTTCGGCAGCTGGTCGACGAGGTTCGTGACCTGGAGCGGGAAGCCCTCCGGCGGTGTGCCGGTGACGAACGCGCCGTAGCAGTCGACGGCGGCGTCCAGGTCGAGGTTGCACGCCGCCAGCACGGACTGACGCCCGCCCGAGCAGTAGCCGATCACGCCCACCTTGCCGTTCGCGCTGGGCAGTGAGCGCAGGTACGCGGCGGCCCCGGCGACGTCACCGATCAGACGCTCGTCGGGCACTCCGCCCTGGGCGCGGGCGGTCGCCGCCGCGTCGTCGGGGGCGGCGCCCGGAGCCTCGCGCCAATAGAGGTTCGGGCAGATCGCGTTGTAGCCGAGCTCGGCGAACCGTCGCACGATCTCCTTGGTGGCCCGGTCGTAGCCGGGCATGTGGTGGATGACGACGACGCCCCCGCGCGGTCCCTCACCGTCGGGGACCGCGAGGTAGGCCTCGATCGACGCGCCGTCGTGGCCCTCGATCTCGATCGTCTGGGTTCTCATCGATTCGCTCATCCGAGCGATTCTTCCAGAGCGGCGACGGCCGGCGCCGGTCAGCGCGGCGGGCTACCGCGTCGCGGAGGACACCTCGTCGGGAATCTCGATCTCCCGCTTGAGCACCTTCCCGGTCGGGCCCTTGGGGAGCTCGTCGGCAAGCCACACGAGCCGCGGGTACTTGTAGGCCGCGACGCGCTGCTTGACGTGGTCGCGCAGCTCCTCGGTGCTGACCTCCTCGCCCTCCTTGAGGACCACGACGGCGCCGACCTCCTCGCCCATCTGCTCGTGGGGCACGCCGATGACCGCTGCCTCGAGCACGGCCGCGTGCTCGTAGAGGACCTCCTCGAGCTCGCGCGGGTACACGTTGTACCCGCCTCGGATGATGAGGTCCTTCTTGCGATCGACGATGAAGAAATAGCCGTCCTCGTCCTTGGTGGCGATGTCGCCGGTGTGGAACCAGCCACCGCGCATGACCTCTTCGGTGGCGTCGTCACGACCCCAGTAGCCCTTCATCACGAACGGCCCCTTCATCGTCAGCTCACCCGGCTCGCCGTCGGCCACCTCCTCGTCCTCGTCGTCGACGAGGCGGATCTCCGTGCCGCCGACGGGGACTCCGATCGATCCGGGCTTGCGCTCTCGGTCGGGGGTGTTGAACGTCCCCATTCCCGTCGTCTCCGAGAGTCCGTAGCCCTCCAGCACCTTCGCCCCGAAGGCATCGTCGAAGCCGCGGAGCACCTCCACGGGCAGGGCGGAGCCGCCGGAGACGCAGAGGTCGAGCGTGGAGGCGTCGAAGCGCTCGCGGTCGGGATGGTGAAGCAGCGCGGTGTACATCGTCGGCACACCGCCGAACGTCGTCGCCCGGTCGCGCTCGATCACCTCGAGCACCTTGCCGGCGTCGAAGCGCGGCACCAGGGTGAGCAGGCCGCGGGCCAGCACCGTGACGTTCATGATCGAGTTCATCCCGAACACGTGGAACAGGGGCAGCGTGCCGACGGCGACGTCGTCGGGCCCGGCGTCGACGAGCTCACGGGCCACCTCGGCGCCCGCCCTCAGGTTGCCGTGGGTGAGCGTCGCCCCTTTCGGGGTTCCCGTCGTCCCGGACGTGTAGATGATCACCGCGGGGTCGTCGTCCTCTCGCGGGGCGAGCCGTTCGCCGGGGTCGGCCTCGCCGAGCAGCTTCTCGAACTCGCCGGGGGCGACGATCACGCACTCCGCGCCCGCTTGCTCGGCCCCGTCCCGCGCCGCCTCCTCGAAGCCGGTCCAGCCGATGATCACCTTGGCGCCGGAGTCGGAGACGTGAAAGCCCACCTCGCGGCCCTTGAGCAGAGGATTGAGGGGCACGACGACGGCGCCGAGCCGCAGCGCCCCGAAGTAGACGATCGGGAAGTAGGGCACGTTCGGCAGCTGCATCGCGACACGATCGCCAGTGCCGATGCCCTTGGCGGCGAGCAGACCCGCCATCTGCGCGGCGGCGTCACCGAGCGCGCCGTAGTCGAGCACGATGTCGTCGAGCTTCACGGCCGGTCGATCGGCCGCCTCCTCGGCGGCCGCGAACAGGGTCTCGGCGAAGTTCGTCATCTGACCTCCCTCTGTCGTCTCCTCGGCTCCGAAGCGAACCCGCCCGGAAGCGCGAACCATCTGATCACGATACTTCTGCCCGTCTCGCCGGTGGCCGAACCCACCGACAGCGTCGCCTGTGGGGCGCGCGGTGACTGCGGCACGAGCGGCGGAGCTGTCGCTACCGTGACTCGCCTGCCCGGCGACCGGAACGAACACCAAGTGCGATGAGCGAACCAACCGATCGCCGCTCCGGCCTCTCGCGCCGAGGGCTCTTCCAGGCCGGTGCCGCCGGCAGCGCCTCATTCGTGCTCGGCGCCTCGTCCGCCCGCGCCGCGAAGCGGTCCAAGCAGCCCGTGCCGAAGCCGCCGCGGGTGACAAAGACCTATGACTTCAACCAGGGCTGGCGGTTCGGCGGTGTCTACTCGGGCGGCTCGCAGGATCCCGGATTCCCGGATCACCGCTTCCGACTGGTGACCCTCCCCCACACCGTGGTGCCGCTCTCGTGGGGCAACTGGAATCCGGCCGCGTGGGAGCAGGTGTGGATCTACCGCAAGCACTTCTCGTCTGACACCCTGCTGCTCGGCCGGACGTTCATCGACTTCGACGGTGTGATGACCGATGCCACGGTGTATCTCAACGGCACCCAGGTCGCCCAGCACCAGGGCGGGTATCTCCCCTTCTCCGCCGAGCTCACCGACGACCTGCTGCCCGGCGCCAACGTGCTGGCCGTCGTCGTCAACGCCCGTTGGCTCGATGCTCCGCCCGACGGCGGCCAGGGCGGCCCCGGCTCGATCGACTACCTCCAGCCCGGCGGCATCTACCGCGACGTCACCCTCCGCGTCGTTCCCGACACGTACATCTCCGACGTGTGGGCCAAGCCGCAGAACGTGCTCAGCGCCCGCCCGGACGTCGAGGTCCAGGCGACCGTCGACGCCGCCGTCAACCCGCCGGGCAAGCTGCAGTTGACCGTCGAGCTGCTCGAGGGCAAGCGCGTCCTGGCCACCCGCACGAGCCGGCTCCACATGCACCGGGGAACCAAGGCGACGACGCTGCGCCTCACCGGGCTGAGCGGGATCCGGCTGTGGTCCCCGGAGCAGCCGCAGCTCTACACGGTGCGCGTGACCCTCTCCGGCCCGGAGATCTCGAGCCAGACCGTCAACACGACGATCGGGTTCCGCGAGGCCGTCTTCCAGGTCGACGGCTTCTACCTCAACGGCGAGCGGCTGCAGATCTTCGGCCTCAACCGTCACCAGCTCTATCCGTACACCGGCATGGCCGCATCGGCGCGGCTGGAGGCGCGCGACGCAGAGCTCATCAAGAACGAGCTCGGCTGCAACATGGTCCGCTGCTCGCACTATCCGCAGTCGCCGCATTTCCTCGACGCGTGCGACGAGAACGGACTGATGGTGTGGGAGGAGCCACCCGGCTGGCAGTACATCGGCGACCCCAACTTCGACCGGGGCTTCCTGCAGAACGTGAGTGACATGGTCGTTCGCGACCGGAACCGCCCGTCGGTGATCGTGTGGGGGACGCGACTCGACGAGACCGGCGGGTACCCGACGCTGTACGGCGAGGCGCGTCAGCTCGCCTACGACCTCGACGGCACCCGGCAGACGACTGGGGCGATCGATGTCCACACCACCCAGGCATGGGCCGAGGACGTGTTCGCCTACGACGACTATCACACCGACGGGAACGGCAACGCCATCCTCGAGCCGCCGATTCCCGGCGTCCCGTACCTGGTGAGCGAGGCGGTGGGGGCGATCGACGGGCCGCCTCTGTACCGCTGGATCGACACCTCGGTGACCCTCGCGACCCAGGCGAGGCTCCACGCCCAGGTCCAGCAGATCGCACGGTCGAACCCGGCCTACACGGGTCTGATCGCCTGGTGCGCCGTCGACTACGCCTCGCTGGTCGGCGGCGACCGGGTGTACGACAACCTCCGCTGGCCCGGCGTGCTCGACAGCTTCCGGGTGCCGAAGCCGGGCGCCGCCTTCTACCGCTCGCAGCACAGTCCGGCCGAGGGCGCGGTGATCCTGCCCGCGTTCTACTGGGATTTCGGCGCAGGCTCGCCGGCGACGGGACCGGGCCCGAACACGATGCTCGCCACGAACTGCGAGGAGCTGGCGATCTACGTCGGAGGTGTGCTCCTGACCACGGCCACACCGGATACCCAGGCCTACGGCAGCCTCGCCTACCCGCCGGTGATCGTCGACCTCACGGTGACGAACGGATCGTCGCTGCCCGACCTCGTCGTCTACGGCTACATCAACGGGACCCTGGCGGCCACCCTGCAGATGTCGTCCAATCCTGCCGGGGACCACCTCGCGATCGACCTGGAGGACACCTCGATCGCCGCCGACGGAAGCGACGCCACGCGCGTCACCTTCCGGGCCCTCGACGCATACGGAAACCAGCGTCCGTACGTGACCGGCGGCGTCAGCCTCTCGCTCACCGGGCCGGCCGACCTGATCGCGCAGAATCCCTTCGACTTCGCCGGCTACGGCGGCGTCGGGGGCGCGATCATCCGCTCGCTGGCGGGACGGACGGGGCGGGCGACGATCACCGCCACCCATGCCACGCTCGGCCGCGCGAGCGCGCAATTGCTGCTCACCGCGCCCGGGGGCGAGTTTCTGTAGCTCACCGCCCTCGGCGACGGCGACGCGGGGCATACGCGGTGAGGCGCCGCTGGACGCTGACCGGGCTGGTCGAGGTCGAGAACATCGCCGTCGCCTCGAAGTTGAACCGGGTGTGGGCGGCCTTCAACAGCCGTCGCCCGGCGGTCGTGAGCGAGAGCCGCAGCTTGTGGCGCGCGGGGGCGAGATAGCCGACGGTCGCGCTCGCCACGACGATCGGCGCAACGGCCGTCTCGCCCGGGGTCCTCGTCCCCGGCACCGTCCAGGTGAGCGTGAGCTGGCCGGGGAGGGGGCTGGTGAACCTGAGCGTCTCGCCGCCGCGCCTCACCAGCGTCGGGATCTTCGGCAGCGAATGCTGCGAGAGCAGCGCCGAGCCGAGGGCCGAGCGAAGGCTGGCGGCGGTGACCCCGAGATCGATGTCGCCCTGGTCGTCAGCGGCGATGCAGGTCGTCGGCGTGGGGCAGGAGACGGAGTTGACCCCGCCGAGCGCCATGTTCCTCCAGGTGGCGGCCGGTGCGGCGGGATTGAGGCTGCCGCTCAGCTCGTCGGTGCCGTGGCTCGTCGGCCCGGCCCCGAGGCACAGCGTGCCGGTGGCGCACCAGACGTCGAAGATGGCGTTGCCGAGCCGATGATGGGCGAGCGCGGCCGGATCGCCCGGATTCCACGTGATGACGTGATCGTCGACTCCGTCGGCGCTCGCACACAGGGTGCTGGTCGGGCAGGAGATGTTCCACAGCGAGTGGAAGCCCGCCCCGTCGACCGACTCGCTGCCCCAGGGGGAGGTGCCCGTCGGGGTGGCGCTCTCCAGCAGGTTGCCGGAGAAGTCGACGGCTGCGCACAGCGACACCGAGGGACACGCGATGCCCATGATCGGCGGCTGGCAGGCGATCCCCCCGCCGGTGCATCCCGACGTGCTGTCGGTGTCGATGTGCGCGAGCGTCCAGGCGCTGGCGCCACCGGTGGGGTTCGTCGAGAAGATGTCGTTGCCGGCGGCGTCGACGGCGATGCATTCGGCGGTGGTCGGGCAGGCGATCCCCCGCATGAGCGTCGGGCCGGCGTTATCGCTCTGGAACTGGGTGGTGCTCGGATCGGCGTCGGGCGCGACCGTCCAGGTCGCGAACCCCGCGGGGACGTCCGCCGAGCTGACGATGGCGCCCGTGTTGTCGGTGGCCACGCACTCCGTGGTCGACGGGCAGGCGATCGCGGTGAGGAAGTTGTTCGCGTCGACGTCGTCGCGTCTCCAGGCGCGCCCGCCGGCGACGGGGTCGGTCGAGGTGACGATCCCGCCGTCGTGGTCGACGGCCACGCACAGCGTCGTCGCCGGGCAGTCGATGGCGTCGAGCGGATGGCTGTCGACGGTGAACGGCGCCGCCCAGACGAGTGGCGCGTCCGGGTCGGTCGGCGCCTGGGCCCGCGCGAGCGGCACCGGGACGGCGAGCGATGCCACCGCGAGCAGCGCCGCAAGGAGCCACAGCGGACGAGGAATGGACGGAGCCGACACGGACGCCTACAGACTGCCGCATCGCCGTGCCCGGCGCGCCGAACCAGGTGAGCGGGACGGAAACGACACGGAAACGTCCTGGAGACGACGCCCCGGCACAGTGCCCACATCGAAGGAGGGGTTGCGACCCCAGTGGTCCGGGGCGGGACCGAGGGATAGCTCGCGATAGGCCAGCCGACTCGGGGCGGAGTCGGGGGCCGATCGCGACGTCCGCGCTCGTTTCGCGGCCGCCTCGGGACGCGCGCGGGCGCGCCGGAAACGTTGGGGAAACGTTCTGGTAACGCAGGCACGGCAGAGTGCCGTCGGGAAGAGGGGGAGTGTCCCGGATCCCGGCGTGGGGCGCAGCCGAGGTCCGTTCGTGAGAGAGGCAGCCGGCCCGGGGCGGGGTCGGACGCCGATCCACATTCAGGGCGCCGAGGTCACCGTGTCGAGGAGCGTCGTGCGGTGAGCAGCTGGCCGCCGCCGTCGTTCTCGACCGCCACCTCGGTGAGCCCGGCGGCGTGGGCGAGCTCCGCGAGCGCCGCATCGGAGTGGAAGTGTCCCCGGCCGGCGAGCGGCTCAGGGGCCGCGGGGGTCCCCCGCAGCTCGGGCGCCGTCGTGTAGATGGCGATACGGCCCCCGGCGCGAGCACGCGCGCACATTCGCGGAGCACCACCACCGGCTCGGGAAGGAACAGGAACACCACCGACATCGCCACCGCCGTGAAGGCGCCGTCGGCGAACGGCAGGCGCTCGGCCTCGGCGCAGCTGACCTCGGCCTCCGGCGCGCGCTGACGGGAGAGCGAGACCATCTCCTCGCTGTGGTCGATGCCGGTAGCGCGGGCCCCGCACGCGAGCGCATCCCGCAGGAGCAGCCCGCCGCCACAGCCGATCTCCAGAAGCCGATCGGCCCGGCTGAGGGCGAGTGCGCCGAGAATCGCTCGGCGGGCGAAGTCGTGAACCTCCTCGGCGCCATAGACCGCCCGCGCGCGCTCACCGGTCGGGCGCCGCGCGACGCGGTCGATCAGCCAGTCGAGGAATCCGTCCTCACCGACTCCGCTGCTCCGCCACGCGCCGAGGTCGTCGTCGCCAAGGCCGAAACGCCGCATCTCCTCCTCGGGCTCCATCCCCTCCAGGATGACGCATGCGTCGGGACGGCACACTGTTGTCGTCGTGGACGTCCACCTGCGCGCCCAGCTTCCCGAGGACCTGCCGTGGCTGACCGGCGGCGCGAGCCCGTTCGACGACTTCGGTCCGCCCGGCGCCCGGAGCAGCCCGGTGCCCTCGCGGCTCGAGGAGTCCGGGGCCCTCACCGTCGTGGTCGACGACGGTGAGGTGGCCGGCGAGGTGAGCTGGCACTGGAACCGCTGGGGCCCGAACAGCGGCTCGCGCTGCCCGATGATCGGGATCTGGCTGCGACCCTCGCACCGCGGCCGGGGGATCGGCACGCTCGCCCAGGCGCAGCTCACGGAGCTGTTCTTCCGCCACACCACGACGAACCGGGTGGAGGCGTCAACCGACGTCGAGAACATCGCCGAGCAGCGCGCGCTCGAAGCCGCGGGATTCCGCCGGGAAGGCTGCATCCGAGGCTCGCAGTGGCGGGACGGGCGTCACCGGGACGGCTACCTCTATGCCGTCCTGCGCAGCGACCCCCGTCCCGCGGCGGGCCGATCGTGACGCCCACGGGTGGGCAGCGAAGGCCTGCAGCCTGCGCACTCGCGACGAGTGGTGTCTCGAACCGCTGGGTGATCGTGCAGCCCATGGCCCCCGGCGGGTTTCCCTCGTTCGCGATCCTCTCCCCCATCGTGTCGGGAACCCCGCAGCGCGAAAGGGGCCGCATGAGAGGGGCGGGTCCGGCTCGCTAGGGTGACGGCGGTGAGCGACCGGCCGGCGATCGAGGTGGAGGGGCTGGTGCGGGAGTTCCGGCGCGGGCCGCGAGCCGTCGACGGCATCGACCTCACCGTCTCCCCCGGTGAGATCTACGGCTTCCTCGGCCCGAACGGCGCCGGCAAGTCGACGACCGTCCTGATCCTCACCACGCTGCTGCCGCCGACGAGCGGGCGAGCCAGCGTCGGCGGCTACGACATCGTTCGCCAGGGCTCGCAGGTCCGCGCGACGATCGGGGCGGCGCTCCAGGAGGCGGCGCTCGACGCAATCCTCACCGGCCGGGAGCACCTCCTTCTGCAGGCGACCCTCCAGGGCCTGCCCTCCGCCGAGCGCCGCCGCCGGGCCAACGCCCTGCTCGAGCGCGTGGGACTCACCGAGGCCGCCGACCGGCGGGTGGGCGGCTACTCAGGCGGGATGAAGCGCCGTCTCGACCTGGCGCTCGCGCTCGTGCACTCGCCACGGATCCTGTTCCTCGATGAGCCCACCACCGGCCTCGATCCCCAGAGCCGGGCGGCCCTGTGGGAGGAGGTTGCGCGGCTCGCCCACGACGAGGGGATGACCGTCTTCCTCACCACGCAGTACCTGGAGGAGGCCGACGTGCTCGCCGATCGGATCGGGATCATCGACCACGGCCGGATCGTCGCCGAGGGAACCCCCGCCGAGCTCAAGGCGCAGGTCGGCAGCCCGAGCGTCGAGGTCACGCCGGCCGAGGAGACCGCTTCCGAGCAGCTGGCGGAGCTGCTCTCGCGTTTCGGCGAGCCACGGCGCGATGGTCGCGGCCGGGTCACCGTGCAGCTGCCCGGGGGCGAGACCGAGCTCGCGGAGGTCGTCCGGATCCTGGACCAGGCCCATCTCCGCGTGCAGACGCTGCAGCTCCATCAGCCCTCGCTCGACGATGTGTTCCTGGAGCAGACGGGGCGCAAGCTCGAGGGCTCGAGCGACGAGGTCGCGGTCGAGCCCGAGGAGCCGGCCGCGGGTCGGCGGCGGGGACGTCGTGGCCGCTGAGGTCGCTCTGGGTCGCGCGGGCGCGGGCGCGCGCGAGACACATGCCGGCTTCGTCGAGCAGACCCTGGCCGTCGCCCGCCGGGCGGTCGTGCGGACGACGCGGCAGAAGGCACTGATCGTGTTCCCGATGGTCTTCCCGCTGATCCTGTTCGCCATCAACGGCTCTGCGCTCAGCCCCGCCACCCGGATCCCGCACTTCCCGACGCGCAACTACCGGGACTTCCTCATCGCGATGCCGTTCATCCAGGGCGCGATGTTCGTGTCGATCACCGCCGGTGTCGACCTGGCGCGCGACATCGAGAGCGGCTTCCTCAACCGGCTGGCGCTCACCCCGTTGCGCGGCGAGGCGCTGCTCGTCGGCCAGTTGGGCGGAGCGCTCGTGCTCGGCGCGATCCAGGCCGTCGTCTACCTGCTGGTCGGCCTCGCCACCGGGGTCACGTTCGCCAGTGGCGTCGGTGGCGCGTTCGTGCTGCTCGCACTCTCGATCGTCATCGCCTTTGCGTTCGCCGCCCTCGGCGGCCTGCTGGCGCTCCGCTTCGGCACCGGAGAGGCGGTCCAGGGCGTCTTCCCGCTGCTCTTCGTGACGCTGTTCCTCAGCTCCTCGAGCCTCCCGCGCAACCTCATCAAGGCGACCTGGTTCCGTGACGTAGCGACGTACAACCCGGTCTCCTACCTGCTCGAGGGCCTCCGCAGCCTCGTCATCACGGGTTGGAACGCGCAGGCGCTCGAGCTCGGGTTCGGGTTCGCGCTGGCACTGCTGGTGATCTCGCTCGGGCTCTCGCAGGCGGCCATGCGGACGAGGCTCGCCCGCCGATGAGGCGCTTCCTGTTCGTCACCCGCGGGGTCGCTTGGCGCTCGATCCACAACACGCTCGTCAACCCGGCGATCCTCGTGCCGTCGATCGTGTTCCCGCTGTTCTTCCTGATCGCCTTCGCGGGAGGGCTCTCACGGATCAGCGACATCCCCCACTTCCATTACCACCCGGGCTACACGTCCTTCCAGTTCGTGTTCGTGTTCCTGCAGTCCGCCGCGTTCGGCGGCGTGTTCACCGGCTTCGCGGTGGCGCGCGACTTCGACTCCGGCTTCGCCCGGCGGCTCCTGCTGAGCGCGCCGCGGCGCAGCGGGATCATCGCCGGCTACGTCCTCGGCGCATTGCTGCGCTGGGCACTCACCGGGACGGTCGTCACGATCGCCGCGCTGATCGCCGGCATGAACGTCGACGGCGGCGGCGTCCAGCTCCTTGGGCTGCTCGGCCTCGGCGTGGCGATGAACCTCGTCGCCGCGCTGTGGGCGTGCGGGCTGGCCATGTTCCTGCGCACCGAGCAGGCAGGGGCCGTCATCCAGATGCCGGTGTTCGTGCTCCTGTTCCTCGCCCCCGTGTACGTGCCGCTGTCGCTGCTGTCGGGCTGGATCCACGACGTCGCCGACCTCAACCCCGTGACGTTCGTGTTGGAGGCCGGCCGCGGCCTGCTCGCCGGCTCCCCCGTCGACGTCGTGCTCGCCTTCGCCACGTTGGCCGGTGCCGGACTGGTGCTGATGGCCTTCGCACGGCGCGGGCTCGCCTCGGCCGAGCGCGCCGGCTGAGCGGCCCTCACTCATCCAGGTGACTCGGCGCCGCCCCGGATCGGTGGCGGTCTTCTCGTGGTTCGTCCCAGGATGAGACCAGCGCTGCTCGGGTTCTGACACCAATTCACTTGACTTCGTTGGGAGGCCATGTATATGGTCGCGGCGGGGTATCGATCTCTCAGTGGGCTCGGTCATGATGCGCTCGGCTTCCGTGGAGCCGGGTCGTTTCATGCCGGTCGGGAGGCGGTCTCCTCTCATCCACATAGGCTCGATCCCGCGGGCGTCGTCTGCGGGAGAAGTGAGGAGAAAGGCATGAGAAGTATTCGCATGATCCGCTGGACGCTGTTGCCGATCGCCGCGTTGCTGGCGACGGCGGGGATGGCGCACGCCACCTCTATTCACTCGGTGGCGATCACTCGCACGACCGGGAACAATCACGCCAAGCAGCACGTCGTGGGCCGTCTGGCCACGCCGCTGCAGGGCACCCACTACGTCTACGGCTGGGACGGCACGTGCCCGGACGGGATCGACGTCTACCAGGCGACGGGCACGGGACTGAGCTTCGTCCAGAACGTGTCGGGCTTCGGCTGCTCGGGTGGAACCTTCTTCGGTGCTCACCACCTGGCGGTGGTGCGGACGCCGGCGAACTGCCTGATCTTCGACGACGGCGACGGCAACGTGTACAGCTTCACGATCGATGCGAGCAACGGCACGCTCTCTAGCTCGCCGGTCAGCAGCGCCTACGTCGGAGGATTCCCGGAGGATCTGGCGGTGTCCGGGTCGATCGTCTACGAGAGCAACTCCAACACAGACAACCCGTCGCCGACGATCGATGTGCTCACCGTCGGGGATGATTGTGGGTTGACGCTCGACAGCCAGAACTCGACCGGAGCCGAGGACGACATCAACATCGCCGTCAGCGGAGCGAGCACGATCGTCTCGACCGACATCAACTCGGGTGACATGGTCGCCTACACCCTCCAGGAGAACGGGACGCTCGCGGAGACGGCCGTCACTTCCGGGCAGATCGGCGCGCCGGACAGCGTCGCCGACACGGACATCGGCAGCGGGCACTCGTTGGTGTTCACGGGCCAGGCCCTGGAGGGTCCGCCCCAGACGCAGGGCTTCATCTTCAGCGCGGGCGGCTTCGCGCCGCTGCCGGGAAGCCCGCAGACGAGCAGCGACCCGAACTCGAGCGTCGGTGCAGCGGTGGCCCTCTCGGTCCCGAACCGCCTCCTGCTCCAGGGCGATGTGTTCAGCGGCCAGGTCGGCTGGGACACCCTGACGGGTGGGCGCATGACATATGCCGGCGATACCTCGCTGGCCGAGAACGAGGACCCGACCGAACTCACGGTCGCCGGCAACGAGCTCCTGGTGGCTCAGGCCTATGACGGGGACGTCGAGGCCTGCGGGCTCAGTTCGGGCGGTGCCTCGCACTGCCGCACGGTCGCGACGCTCACCGGCGCCGGCAGCGGCGTGGGTGGGTCGACGGCGGTCTTCTAGACGCCGCACGATCTCGTACAGATCACCACGGAAGCGAGGGGCCGCCCGAAGGGGCGGCCCCTCGTTCGTCCTGACGGGCTCGATCTCCGGGCCGCCGCCCTCTTTCGCCACCGCGCCCCTTGACTCTCGCGGTCGGCGGACATAGGGTCGCGGCGGGGTATCGATCTCTCAGCGGGCTCGGTCGTGATGCGCTCGGCTTCGGTCGAGCCGAGCCGTTTCATCCGGTCGGAGGGCGGTCTCCTCTCATCCACATAGGCTCGACCCGCTGGCGTCGTCTGGGGGAGAAGAGAAGGCATGAGACGTAGTCGCATGATCCGCTGGACGCTGTTGCCGATCGCCCCGTTGCTGGCGACGGCGGGAATGGCCCATGCGGCGGCCCACCCGGAAGTGGGGGGCTTTGGCACGGCCTGGAACAACCACGCTGCGCCCCGTGTGGTGGGCCGCCTGAGCACCCCGGCGGCCTCCGGCACCTACGTCTACGGCTGGGATGGCACCTGCCCGGACGGGATCGACGTGTACAAGGCGACGGGCACGGGACTGAGCTTCGTCCAGAACGTGTCGGGCTTCGCCTGTTCGTTGGGGACGTTCTTCGGTAGCCATCACCTGGCGGTGGTGAGGACGCCGGCGAACTGCCTGATGTTCGACGACGGTGGCGGAAACGTCTATAGCTTCACGATCGACGCAAGCAACGGCACGCTCAGCAGCTCGCCGGTCAGCAGCGCGTACGTCGGCGGATTCCCAGAGGATCTGGCGGTGTCCGGGTCGACGGTCTACGAGAGCAACTCCAACTCCGAGAACCCGTCGCCATCGATCGACGTGCTCACCGTTGGGGCTGGTTGTGGGTTGACGCTCGTCAGCCAGAACTTGACCGGGTACGAGGACGACGTCGACATCGCGCTGGCCAATCCGACCACCGTGGTCTCGACCGACGAAAACTCGGGTGACATGGTCGCCTACACCCTGCAGCCGAACAAGACGCTCGTGGAGACCACGAAGGCTCCTGGGCAGATCCGTGCTCCGGACAGCGTCGCCGCCTCGGACTTCGGCTCCGGGCACGCCTTGGTGTTCACCGGCGATGCAATCGAGTCTTCGCCGCAGACGCAGGGCTTCGTCTTCAGCGGGAGTGGCTTCTCGCCGCTGCCGGGAAGCCCGCAGACGAGCAGCGACCCGAACTCCAAGGTCGGTGCAGCGGTGGCCGTCTCGGTTCCGAACCGCCTCCTGCTCCAAGGCGATGTGACCGGTCAGATCGGCTGGGACACCCTGACCGGCGGGCAGATGACTTACGCCGGCGATACCTCGCTGGCCCACCCCGACGACCCGACCGAGCTCACGGTCGCCGGCAACCAGGTCCTCGTGGCCCAGGTCTACAACGGAGACGTGGAAGCCTGCGGGCTCGCTCCGAGCGGCGTCTCGCACTGTCGCACGGTCGTGACGCTCACCGGCGCCGGCAGCGGCCTGGGTGGGTCGACGGCGGTCTTCTAGACGCCGCACGGATCACCACGGAAGCGAGGGGCCGCCCGAAAGGGCGGCCCCTCTTTCGTCCTTCGGGGTCGGTCTTCCCGGGGCATGCCCGCTTTCCGACGGCGTGCCCCTTGACTCTCCCGGTCGGCGAACTTAGGGTCACCGGAGGCAATCCTTGGGCTGGACTAGGTGTGGTCGGCCTCCTGTCAAGGCAGGGCGAGCCGCAACAGGCAGCGCTCGGGACCGGGCTCGGCAATCTCTGAGGATCGATCCGTGGACTTCGTCCGCGGGGCAGGACGAGGAGGGCACATGAGAAGTATTCGCATGATCCGCTGGACGCTGCTACCGCTCGCCGCGCTGCTGGCGTCGGCAGCAATGGCCCACGCCGCGACCCACCCGGGAGTGGGGGTCTTTGGCAGGGCCTGGAACAACCACGCCCCCGCCCGTGTGGTGGGCCGTCTGCCTTCCACGGCGAAGTCCGGCACCTACGTGTACGGCTGGGACGGCACCTGCCCCGACGGGATCGACGTGTACAAGGCGGAGGGCACGGGGCTGAGCTTCGTCCAGAACGTGTCGATCTCCGGCAGCTGCGGGGAGGGCACCTGGTTCGGCAGCCATCACCTGGCGGTGGCGAAGACGCCGGCGGACTGCCTGATCTTCACGGACGGCATCGAAGGCGACGGAGACGTCTACAGCTTCACGATCGACCCGAGTACCGGCATCCTCAGCACCTCGCCGGTCAGCACCGTGACGGTCGGCGGATTCCCGGAGGATCTGGCGGTGTCCGGGTCGACGGTGTTCGAGAGCAACTCCAACTGGTCCAATCCGGCGCCGACGATCGACGTGCTCACGGTCGGATCCGGCTGCTCGCTGACCCTCGACAGCCAGAACTCGACCGGAACCGAGGAGGACATCGACATCGCGCTGGCCAATCCGACCACCGTGGTCTCGACCGACCAAAACTCGGGTGACATGGTCGCCTACACCCTGCAGCCGAACAAGACGCTCGTGGAGACGGCCGCCAGTCCCGGGCAGATCGCCTTGCCTCAGGGCGTCGCCACCGTTGGTATCGACACCGGACACGCGTTGGTGTACACGGGCCAGGCCGAGGAGGGTGTGCCCCAGACGCAGGGCTTCCTCTATACGGGAGGTGGCTTCAACGCGGTGAGCGGCAGCCCGCAGACGAGCGGGGACCCGAACACGATCGACGGTCCAGCCGTGGCCGTCTCGCGCCCGGACCAGCTCCTGGTTCAGGCCAACACGCTCAGCAGTCAGGTCAGCTGGGACACCCTGTCGAGCACCGGCGGGAACATGACCTACGGCGGCGACACCTCGCTGGCGCAGACCGGGGACCAGCCGACCCAGATCACGGTCGCCGGCAACCTCCTCCTCGTGGCCCAGAGCTACAACGGAGACGTCGAGGCCTGCTCCCTCGCCACGAGCGGCGTGTCGAACTGCCGCACGATCGCGACGCTCACCGGCGCCGGCAGCGGCAAGGGTGGGTCGGTGGCAGTCTTCTAGTCGCCGGTCCCGATCAGGACACATCATCACGAAGAGGGGCCGCCCGGGAGGGCGGCCCCGTTCGCGTCAGGGAACGACGCTCGCTGCCGAGCGGAGCCGCTCGGCAGCGTGCTCGAGCGGAGCGGTAGCCTCCCCGTCTGACGTGCTCGGCGTTCGCAAGGTTTCATTCTGCGACCTGGCGGCCGCCCACGCCGTGCGCGGTCCGGCGACCGAGGCGGCGCTGCTGCGCGTCGCACGGGCGGGGCGGTACGTGCTCGGTCCCGAGGTGGCGGCCTTCGAGACGGAGTTCGCCGACGCGTGCGGCACCGAGCACGTGGTCGGGGTGGGCTCCTGCACCGATGCCCTGGCGCTGATCCTGCGCGCCTCGGGCATCGGCGCCGGCGACGAGGTGATCGTTCCGGCCTACACGGCCACGGCCACCTGGATGGCGGTGGCGATGAGCGGCGCGACCCCGGTGGGCGCCGACACGGAGAAGGACACCGGTCTGATCGACGCCGCCGCCGTCGCCGCCGCGGTCGGCCCCCGGACAGCGGCGATCATCGCGGTGCACCTGTTCGGACGCCTCGCGCCGATGCGGGCGCTGCGTGCCCTGGCCGGCGAGCGCGGTCTGCTCCTGATCGAGGACGCCGCCCACGCTCCCGCGGTCGAGGAGCCGGAGGGTCGCGCCGGTGCCCTCGGCGATGCCGCCGCCTTCTCCTTCTACCCGACCAAGCCCTTGGGCGGACTGGGCGACGCCGGCGCCGTGAGCACCGACGACGACGAGCTGGCCGCGGCCGTGCGTCGCCTGCGCTCCTACGGGTGGTCCGACTGGCAGGGACAGGCGGATGGAACGGGGGTCAACTCCCGCCTCGACGAGATCCAGGCCGCCGTCCTGCGCGTGCGGCTGGCCGAGCTGGCCGGCGCTCAGGAGCGCCTGCGAACGATGGCCCGGCGCCTCCGGCGCGAGCTTCGCGACTGTCCCGGTCTGCGCCTCCCGCCGCCCCTGCCGGACGGCGGGGAGACCCCCTGGCACCAGTTCGTGGTTCGCCACCGGCGACGGGATGCCCTGCGCGATCTGCTGGATGAGACGGGAATCGGGACCATGGTCCACTACGAGCCGCTTCCGCCGCAGCTGCGCAGCTTCGCGCTCCAGGGCGCGTTGCATGCCGACGAGGCGTTCCCGAACGCGACCGAAGATGCGGCGAGCGCCCTCAGCCTCCCCTTCGACCCGTGGCTGAGCGACGATCAGGCGATGGCCGTCTGCGAGGGCGTCGTCTCGGCGACCGGCAGGCTCGCGCGGTCCTCGACGTAATCGCTGCGGTCATAGCTGCCGTCGGCGAGCGCCAGGATCGTCAGCCCATCGCTCCTCGCCTCGATCTCGAACCAGGTGCCGGGCGCCAGGTGCAGCGTCTGTGGCGCGGTGAAGCGAACGCGCTCGGAGCTGTGGCCGTCGTCCACCGTCAGCCATGCCTCGCCCGCCACAACGACGAGCAGGCGATGCTGAGTACGGGCGGCGTGGCCGCCGCGCCGGGCCCCGCGAGGGATGCGATCGAGCACCCAGGCGCGCGTCGGGACGAACGGCAGGTCGTCGAAGGAGACGGCGGTCAGCGTGCCGCGCGGATCGTCGAACGCAGTGGCCCGGCCACCGGACCATGCCTGTCCGCGCGAGTCCGGCATCGGCCTGGCATCCTACTGCCGTGCTGACTCGCCGGCGCGAACAGGTTCGAGCTGTCCTGTGGCCGACTCGCCGGCGATTCGAGATGCGCTACCGGGAATGGGCCGCGGCCAACCTCCGTCTGGAGCAGACGATCGGCGCGCTGGAGGCCAAAGTCGACGCCGTCCTCGCCGGCCAGGCCGACCTGATCTCCGGTCAGGCCGAGCTGCGGACCCGGCTCCGGCGTACGCAGGCGATGACCGCGCGCGTCTACGAGCGGCTACGGCGACTGGCCGGGGCTGCTGGAGGCCGCCCGGGCAGACCCCTCGTTTGCGCTGGCCTACGACGACCCCGACCCCCTCGTCAGCATCCCGATTCCGACCTACCACTCGCCCGACACGCTGTGTGAGCGGTCGCTGCGCTCGGTGCTCGCCCAGACGCATGCCAACTGGGAGGCGGTCGTGGTCGGCGACCACTGCACGGACGACACCGAGGCCCGCGTCCTGGCGCTCGGTGATCCCCGAATCCGCTTCCACAACCTGGCGGTGCGCGAACGTGACCCCGATGATCCCTGGGAGCGATGGGCGGTGAAGGGAAGCGTCCCCCGGGCGACGGGCATCGGGCTCGCTACGGGACGCTGGATCGCCCCGCTCAGTCATGACGACGAGTGGGATCCCGACCACCTGAGCTCGCTACTCTCGCTCGCCCGGGAGAGTCGCGCCGAGGTGGTGTACTCCTGCATGAGGATGGTCGATCAGGAGACGCCCGGGCATCCCCGTCTGCGAAGCGTCGGCGCCTGGCCTCCCCACGAGGGCGAGTTCAATTGGCAGGCCGCCATGTTCCACGGGAACCTCAAGTTCCTGCGCTACGACCGGCGCTGCGCGCTCGCCTCGGAGCCCAACGACGCCAACCTGATGCGGCGGGCGTGGGAGGCCGGGGTGCGCTTCGCGTTCCTGGAGCGCGAGACTGCCACGCTCTACGGCGTACCCGACCTACCGGTCCGCTGGGCGGCCGAGTACGCCGCGCGAGGGCTTCCTCCGTCGGCGGCCGCCGCGCCATGAGGTTCGTCCTCTACGGCGTCTCCACATCCCACGCCAGCGAGCTGGTGGAGAGCGCGCAACGCCTGGGATGGCAGCTCGCCGCCTGTGTGCGCAACCTTGCCGGATTTCCCGTCCCACCCGAGGTGCCCGAGGTGATCGACGCCGACGAGCTCGACGACGACCTGCTGATGCTGCCGTTTGCCGTCCCGCAGACGAATCCGGACAACCGCCGGGAGACGGTCTCCGACGCTCTGGCCCGAGGATTCCGGCAACCGCTGACGATGTGTGATCCCACCGCGGTCATCGCCGCGAGTGCCACCCTCGGGGGTGGGTGCTACGTCGGAGCGGGCGCGGTGATCGGCGCCGGCGCCAGGCTCGCCCCGGGCTGCCTGGTGAACCGAAGCTGCTCGGTGGCCCACCACGTCGTGTGGGGGAAGTACGTGACGAGCGGGCCCGGAGTGGTAATCGCCGGCGAATGCCGGATCGACGATGGGGCGTTCATCGGCGCGGGAGCGGTCCTCCGGCCGAGCGTCCACGTCGGGGCCGGGGCGATCGTGGGGGCCGGGGCCGTCGTCGTCCGCGATGTCGAGGCGGGAACGGTGGTGGTGGGGAACCCGGCGCGGGTGTTGCGGGCGGCGAGTCACGGCGGTCTCGACGCGCCGAGCCGAGGCGGTTCACGCGCGTAGACTCCCCGTGTGCGTGAGGAGCGCCTGACCGACCAGGTCCTGCGGAGCTTCGACGGAGCGAGCTCCCCTCGTGTTCGTGAGCTGCTCCAGGGTCTTGTCACTCATCTCCACGCGTATGCGCGTGAGGTCGAGCTGACGCGAGCGGAATGGGGGCAGGCGATCGACTTCCTCACCCGCACCGGTGAGATCACCGACGCGCAGCGGCAGGAGTTCGTCCTGCTCAGCGACGTCCTCGGCCTCTCGATGCTGACGATCGGGCTGAACGCCCCCGCGGACCCGTTGGCGACCGAGCCGACCGTGTTCGGGCCGTTCTTCGTCCGCGACGCGCCGTTCGTGGCGCTCGGGGGCGACGTCGCCCAGGGTGCGAGCGGAGAGCCGTGCTGGGTGGAGGGTGTGATCACCGACACGGCGGGACAGCCGCTGGCGGGAGCGGAGATCGAGGTGTGGGAGGCCGACGACGACGGTCTCTACGACGTCCAGTACGGCGACGGACGGACGGCCGGGCGCGCGCGCCTGCGCACCGACGCCGACGGTCGCTACGCGTTCTGGTCGGTCAGGCCCTCGCCCTACCCGATCCCCGGCGACGGACCGGTGGGCGAGCTGCTGCGCGCAGCGGGCCGCAGCCCGATGCGCCCGGCGCACATCCACTTCATGGTCGCCGCGCCCGGTTGCCGCACGCTCGTCACCCACGTGTTCGCGGCTGGCGATCCCCACCTTGATTCCGACGCCGTCTTCGGGGTCAAGGACTCGCTCGTGGCCGGGTTCGTCGAACAGCCGCCCGGTGACGCTCCCGGACGCCGGGTCGACGGGCGCTGGTGGAAGCTCGGCTTCGACATCGTGCTCGCTCGGGAACCATCACCACCGGAGGTCTGACCAGTGCCGGTTCTCGATCCCACCGCGTCCGAGCTGAGCGACGTCGACCCGTTCAGTGACGCGTTCCTGACCGATCCGTACCCCACGCACGAGCGGATGCGCGAGGCCGCCCCGATCGTGTGGCTCGAGCGCTACCGCGTGTGGGCGATGGCCCGCCACGACGAGGTGAACGCGGCGCTGCGCGACCCGGAGAGCTTCTGCTCGCGCCGCGGCGTCGGGCTGGCGGATTTCGCCCGGGAGCCGCCGTGGCGTCCGCCGAGCCTACTGCTCGAGGCCGATCCTCCCGACCACACGCGCGCCCGCCAGGCGATCACCGCGGCATTGACACCGCGCGCCGTGCGGGCGATGGACGATGCCTTCGAGCGCGAGGCGACTCGGCTCGCCGAGTCGCTCGTCGAGCAGGGGACCTTCGACGGCATCGCCGACCTCGCGGAGCCCTTTCCGCTGGCGGTCCTGCCCGACGAGATCGGGCTGCCGCGGGAAGGCCGTCACAACCTCCTGCCCTACGGGAACATGGCGTTCAACGCCTTCGGCCCGCGCAACGCACGGTGCGAGGCCGCGCTGGCCCGTGGGGCCGCGGTGGCCGAGTGGGTCACGGCGTGCACGCGCCGTGATTCGCTGGCACCCGGCGGCCTCGGCGTGCGCATCCACGACGCCGCCGCGGCGGCCGGCTTCAGCGAGGCCGAGGGCGAGCTCCTCGTGCGCTCGGTCCTCACCGCCGGCATCGACACGACCGTTCACGCGATCGGCAACGCGCTCCTGCTGTTCGCCGAGCACCCCGACCAGTGGGATGCCCTCCGGCAGGATCCGGCGCGCTTCTCCCGCGGCGCGTTCGAGGAGGCGGTTCGGCTCGAGTCCCCGGTCCAGATCTTCTTCCGCACGACGACCCGGACGGTGCAGGTCGGCGATGTGGAGCTCGGTGAAGGCGAGAAGGTGATCCTGTTCCTCGCCGCCGCCAATCGCGACCCGCGCCACTGGCCGGATCCGGACCGCTTCGACATCCGCCGGGGCGCGAGCGGCAACGTCGGATTTGGCGCGGGCATTCACGTGTGCGTCGGGCGGGCGCTGGCCCGGCTCGAGGGCGAGGTGATCCTGCGGGCGCTCGCCGAACGCGTGGAGCGGATCGAGCTGGCGGGCGAGCCACGCCGTCAGCTCAACAACACGCTGCGGGGGCTCGACGCGTTGCCCCTGCGCGCCAGGTGAGGGTCGAGAGACCTCACGCCGGCGGGAGGCCGGGCTACAGCGGCGGAACCTGGTTGTTGACCTGCGAGCCGTGGTACACGTGGTCGTGGTCTCGGCAGGCGGCTGGGAAGGTGAAGCGAACGCTGTCGCTGCGCACGCCGTTGTAGCTGGCGAACAGGGTCACATGCCCGACGGTGCCGGCCTTGCACCGCGGGTCGGTGCTGCTCTTCACGCGGACGAGGATCTTCATGATGTTCCCGGGATAACCCCACATCGCGGCGTAGTGCGAGTGGTAGACCAGGTGATGCTCGACCGTCATGGTGATCATGCGATCGGGCTGGTGGCGGACGCGGAAGACCTGGCAGAGGATCCCGGAGACGGTGTTGGCGGCGAGGTTGATGTCGCCGTGGCCGCGGGCGTAGCTGCCGGTCGCTCCCGTGATCGGCGCGCCCGTGTGAAAGCCCCATGGCGGGATCCCGCCGACGATCGGGATCTGGGCGCAGTACTGAACCGGGGACGCGGCGGCGAAGCCCGCCATGCCGATGAGCGCCAGCAGCGGCGTCACCACCAAAACCGCGAGTCCGATGCGCGGTGTGCCGGACTTCCTTCGCTTCCCGAGACCGGGTTTCGTCCCCATGACCTGGCTATCGGCACCGGGGCGGAAAGCCGTCAACCCTTGGGGCGGGTCTGGACGGGGGTTGCCCGCCGGCGGCGTGGGCGCTGCAGGTGTGCGCTGTGCGCACACTTGCTCACGATGCGCCCAAGATATACGATCAGCCGATGTGTCAGCTCGGAGGAGGGGCACTTGACCGGTTCGCGATCCGTGAGTTGATCGAGAACTGGGCGGTGTGGCGCGACGCCGGCGACTGGGAGCGGTTCCGCACCGTCTGGCACGAGGACGGCCGCATGATGGCCACCTGGTGGCAGGGGCCGTTCGAGGAGTTCATCCGGGTCAGCCGCGAGGGCTTCGAGCGGGGCGTGCGCATCCTCCACTTCCTCGGGGGCAGCTCGATCGACGTCCACGACGACCGGGCGATCGCCCAGACGAAGATGACGATCACTCAGCGGGCCGAGGTGGACGGTCATCTGTGCGACGTCGTCTGCACCGGGCGCTTCTTCGACTTCGTGGAGCGCCGGGACGGTCGCTGGGGCCTCGTCATGCGCCAGCCGATCTACGAGCGCGACCGGCTCGATCCGGTGGAACCCGGAATCCGAGTCGACCTGGATCCGGATCTCCTGGCTCGCTTCCCGGATGGCTACCGCCACCTCGCCTATCTGCAGACGAGGCTCGGCTTCGAGGTCAAGCGGGACATGCCCGGGTTGACCGGTGCCGAGACGGACGCTCTGCGGCAGCGGGGTGCGCAGTGGCTGGGGCGTGAACCGACCAACTCAACCGCCGACACATTGTCAGCAAAATCATGAACAAGATCGCGTACGATGCTGTTCCCCTAGGCGAATGGCCGCTCGTCGCCGGCGCGGTCGCCGGTCACGACGGCCACGCCTCGGCTGACCGGATCAATGGAGAGGAGAGGTAGTCACATGCACCCTCGTATCGCTCGCCGTTTCCTGGGGCGCGGCTGGATCGTCTGTGCGCTCCTGCTCTGCGGCCTCGCCGTCGCCGCGTGCGGCAGCAGCAAGAGCAGCTCGGGCAGCACGTCGAGCTCGAAGGGTTCCTCGTCGGGCACGATCCCGGCGTCCACCCTCAGCTCGCTGAAGGCGACCGTCACCGCCGCGGAGTCAGTGCCGACATTCACCAACCCGGGGCCGCCCGTCAAGGCCTCGGTCCTGAAGGGAGCCTCGCTCGTCGTCTTCCCGATCAACAGTGAGATCGGCGCGTGCCAGACGCAGGCCGAGGACTTCAAGGCCCTCGGTCAGAGCCTCGGCGCGAAGGTCACGCTCGTGTCCGACGCGGGCCAGCCGTCCCAGTGGCAGTCCGCCGTGGAGGACGCGGTCGGCGCCCACGACAAGGGCGTCGCGATGATGTGCGGCGTGATCCCGGGCGCGATCGGCCCGCAGCTGACGGCGGCCAAGGCCGCCGGTGTCGAAGTCGTCGACGGCAACTACAACGAAACCTCCAACTACACCGGGCTCGACGGCGAGACGGCAGTCCAAACCGCCCAGGGCGCGACGGACGACGTCGACGATGCCCTCGTCAACCTGGGCGGCAAGCCGCTGCACGCCCTGCTCGTCACGACCGACTCGATCATCCAGGGGCCGGCCGCTCAGGCGGCAACCGCGCAGGCGATCAAGAGCGCGTGCCCCAGCACCTGCTCCTTGACCACGGTCACGGTGCCGATCCAGAACTGGGCGACCGCGGTGCAGAGCAATGTCGCCTCCGCACTCGTCTCGCACCCCAACACGAACGCGATCATCGTCAACTTCGACGGCATGACCCAGTTCGTGCTGCCGGCGATCACGAGCTCGCACATCAGCGGGCTGAAGGTCTACACCTGGGGCGCCTCCAGCAACGTGGAGAAGCTGATGGAGTCCCCCAACAGCCCGATCGCGGCCGACTCCGGGCCGGACGAGGAGTGGGACGCCTACGAGGCGATGGACCAGATCATCCGCTTGGCCAACCACAAACCGGCGGCCTCGGTCAACACGGAGGTCGATCCGAACCGATTCTGGGTCGCCTCGAACGTCAAGTCGTTCTTCGGACCCGGCGGCTCCTACGGGAACGAGGGCTTCGGGGGCGACGCGTTCATCAAGGGCTTCGACAAGCTCTGGGGCGTCTCCTAGCCGGTCGTCGGGCGCCGCTCGGCTCATGGCTGACGATCGGACGGCGTCCGATGCAACGGCCCAGGCCCCGTCGCTCGATGCGCGGGGCCTGGCCAAGCACTTCGGGCCGACCCGCGCTCTCGCCGACGTCGATCTGAGGATCGATGCCGGCGAGGTCGTCGCGCTGCTCGGCGAGAATGGATCGGGCAAGTCGACGCTCGTCAAGATCCTCGCCGGCTACCACGTCCCCGAGCCCGGCGGTGAGCTGCGGATGGGCGGTGCCACCGTCGAGCTGCCCGTTCCGCTCGGCGGCTTCCGGGACATCGGGCTCAGCTTCGTGTTCCAGGACCTCGGGCTCGCCAACGAGCTGACCGTCGTCGAGAACCTGTTCGTCGGCCGTCGCGTCGCGGGCGGCTCCCGCGGGCCGATCCACTGGCGCCGGGAGCGCCGCGCCGCCAATGACATCTTCGCGCGCTACGACGTCGCGCTCGATCCGAGCGCGGTGGTGGGGCGACTGCGACCGACGGCGCAGGCGCTGCTGGCGATCGTCCGCGCCGCCGAGGAGCTGCGCGAGTTCCGCCAGCGTGGGGAGACCGCCAGCGGCGGCGTGCTCGTGCTCGACGAGCCGACGGTGTTCCTCCCCGAGCACGAGAAGGTGTTCCTGTTCGATCTCGTGCGTCGCGTCGTCGCCGATGGAACCGGCGTGCTGTTCGTCTCCCACGACATGACGGCCGTGCGTGAGCTGTGCGACCGCGCGGTCATCCTCCGAGACGGCGAGAAGGTCGGCGACGTGATGATGCGGGAGACCTCCGACGCCGAGCTCGTCCAGCTCGTCTCCGGCCACCGTCTCGGCCCCGGGGAGAGCTCGGCCAGCCAGGCCGCTCAGGGTGCGGTGCCCTCCGGCGGCGCCGGCGGGGACGAGCCGGCCGCGCCGCCGGCGCTCGCCGTCGAGCATCTCTCCGGCGGGCGCCTGCGCGACGTCAGCCTGCGCATCGCGCCGGGCGAGATCCTCGGCGTCGCCGGGCTGCTCGGGTCGGGCACCGAAGACCTGCCCTACGCCCTGTTCGGCGCGCTCGGCGGGGCACGCGGTCAGCTGCGCCTGGCATCCGCAGGCCCGGCGGGGACCGATCCGAATGGCGGAGGCGACTCCGATCGGGCGGGAGGTTTCGAGGGCGGGGTCGGAGAGCTGAGTCCCCACCACGCCCAGGAGCTCGGCATCGCGCTCGTGCCGGCCGATCGCAAGCAGCAGGGTGCGGTCGCGTCGCTGCCGGTCGAGAAGAACATGCTCTCGCTCGTCTTCCCGAGCTACGTCAGGGGCGGCGTTCTGCGCCACGGCCGGATCCACCGCACGGCGGTGGAGCGCGCGGAGACCTACGACGTGCGCCCGCGTGACACGACGCTCGAGATGTCGGCGCTCAGCGGCGGCAACCAGCAGAAGGTCGTCCTCACCCGCTGGCTGGAGCTCGGCCCGCGGGTGCTGCTCTTGCACGAACCGACGCAGGGAGTCGACATCGCCACCCGTGCGGAGATCTACGCGATCATGCGCGCCCGCTGCGCCCAGGGCGTGACGATCCTGTGGGTCAGCACCGGCTTCGACGCGCCGGCGGCCGTCTCACACCGCATCGTCATCTGCGCCGGCGGCGTCATCGCCGCGACGCTCGAGCCACCCTTCAGCCGTGATCAGATCACCAGCGAGGTCTACGCCACCGCCGCGCGTGGCGCCGGACGGGAGGTGTCAGCCGAGCCATGACGTCGCGCCGCATGAAGGTGCTGGAGAGCGCGATGCTCCCGCTCGCCTGGATCGCGGTGATCGTGGGCTTCGGCCTGCACTCGCCGAACTCGTTCCTGACCGTCGCGAACTTCTCGAACATCTTCGGGTCCCAGGCGGTGCTGTTCGTCCTCACGATGGCGCTGCTGGTGCCGCTCACCAACGGCGACCTCGACCTGTCGGTCGGCGCGCTGTCCGGACTCGTCTCGATGGTCGTCGCCGTGCTCAACGTCAACGACGGGCTGGCAATCGTTCCCTGCATCGCCATCGGCCTCGCCGTGGGGTTGGTGTGCGGGATCATCAACGGCCTCATCATCGTCCGCTTCGACGTCAACCCGTTCATCATCACGCTGGCCACCGGGACGGTGTTCGGCGGCATCCAGGAGTGGCTGTCCAAGGAGCAGACGATCGTCGGCGTGTCGACGAAGCTGAGCGAGTGGACGTTCAACAAGGAGGTCTTCTCGATCCCGATCGAGTTCTACTACGGGCTCGTGATCATGCTGATCATGTGGTACGTGCTCACCTTCAGCGCGTTCGGGCAGCGCTCGCTGTTCGTCGGCCAGTCCCGTGAGGTCGCACGTCTGAGCGGGTTCAAGGTCGGCTCGATGCGCTTCTGGGGCTTTGTCATCGCGGGCTTCGTCGCCGGCATCTCCGGCATCCTGTTCGTCGGCACGACCGGCTCGGCCAGCGCCGGCACCGGCGCCAACCTGCTGCTGCCCGCCTACGCCGCCGCCTTCCTCGGGCTCACGACGATCCAGCCGGGTCGCTTCAACGCGATCGGTTCCGGGATCTCGGTCTACTTCCTGGCCACCGGCGTCGCCGGGCTGGAGCTGCTCGGCGCCCAGGACTACGTGCAATCGCTGTTCTACGGCGTGGTGCTCGTGATCGCGGTCGTCCTCTCCCGGCTCGTCGCGCGGCGGCGGCTGACGACCGGAACCTGACCCTGGCGGGGTGAGTGTGACTCAGCGCCGAGGCGAGAGGACCGGCCTCACAGGGACGCGATGCGCCCCTGCGCGGCCGCCTCGCTCAGCGTTTGCGTGACGTTGCCGAGGTGGTTGCGCATCGCCGCCTCGGCGGCCGCCCGATCGCCCGAGGCGATCGCGTCGATGATCGCGCTGTGCTCCTGCACCGACCGTGATGCCCGGCCCGGTGCCAGCACCGTCCGGTACTGGAAGCGGACGACCTGCGAGTGCAGGCGCCGGCACACCTCACGCGCAACGTCATGGCGCGAGATCTCCAGGATCCGGCGGTGGAGCGCCGCGTTGCGGTCCGACATCGCCAGCAGCTCTCCGGCGTCGTGCAGCTCGTGCATCTCGGCGAGCAACGCCCGCAGCTCCTCCACCTCTTCGTCGCTGCGCCTCACGGCGGCGTATCCAGCCGCCAGAGACTCGAGCACGCTGCGCGCCTCGACGATCTCGACCGCCTCCTCGAGCGTGATGCGGCGCACGCGGGCGCCGCGGTTGCGCTCGCGCACGACCAGCCCGTCGTGGCTGAGGCGCAGCAGCGCAGTGCGGATCGCCCCCCGGCTGTGCCGAGTCGCTCGGCCAGCTCCTCCTCGACGAGCCGTTCGCCGGGCGAGAGCGTCCCGTCGAGAATGGCCTCGTGCATGGCGCTGTACGCGTGTCCGTCCACCATGTCCACAGCGTACACGACGGTCACTGATTGTTTACGATTTTGTTATCATGATTGTGTGACGACGGTGCCGGAGCATCCCGAGCCGTCGCAGCAGGCCCGGAGATGGTGCGCGGCGGCTTCGATCCCCATGTCCACGTCGCCCCCGACTTCGCACCGCGGCGGATCACCGACCTCGAGCTCGCCGATCGCTGTCGCTGAGCTCGGCCTCGCCGGCTTCGGCCTGAAGTCGCACTACACGGCGACGCACGAGCGCGCGGCCGTGGTCACCGCCGCCCAGTCCGGTGTCCGCGCGCTGGGGACGATCACCCTCAACCACGTCGTCGGCGGCCTCAACGCGACCGCGGTCGAGGTCGCCGCCCGCCAGGGAGCCCGGATCGTGTGGCTGCCGACGGTCAGCGCGCCCGGCGAGTTCAGCCGAGGTGGAGGCGGCCGATCCGGACGGCAAGGTCCCGGTGTGGGTTCGCTTCGAGCTCGAGCTTCGCGCCGCCGCCGGGGTCCGGCCACGGGCGGTGCCCGTGCTCGACGACGCCGGCCGGCCGCTGCCGGCCCTCCACGAGGTGCTGGAGGTCGTCGCCCACCACGACCTCGTGCTCGCCACCGGGCATCTCGTCGCAGACGAGATCTTCGCCGTCGTCGACGCGGCCGTCGCGGCGCGGGTCGGTACGGTCGTCGTCACCCATCCGGAGTTCCCCTCGCAGCGCGATCTCGGCGGAGGACCAGCGCGCGCTGGCCGATCGCGGCGCGCTGATGGAGCGTGCCTTCACCACCCCGTACACCGGCAAGTGCACCTGGGAGCAGGTGTTCGCGGCCACCCGCGCGGTCGGGGCCGAGCGCACCGTGTGGGGCAGTGACCTCGGGCAGGTGTTCAACCCGCCGGTACGAGGACGGCCTGGCGCTCATGGCCGACCAGTTCCTCGCCGCCGGCTTCAGCGAACGGGAGGTCCGCACGATGGCGGTCGACAACACCCGGCGGCTGGCGGGCGTCGCATGAGCCGTCGCGTGCAGGTCATCGGCGCCCACTCCGCCGACTTCGTCTGGCGCGCCGGCGGCGCGGTCGCCAAGGCGGTCGCCCTCGGCGGCGAGGCCGAGGTGATCGCGCTCTCCTACGGGGAGCGCGGCGAGTCCGGCGAGCTGTGGAAGGAGCCCGATCAGACGGTCGAGAACGTCAAGCGCCTGCGCCACGCCGAGGCCGAGGCGGCCGCACGGCACCTCGGCGCGTCCTTTCGCTGCCTGGACTTCGGCGACTACCCGCTCCAGATCGACAGCGATGCGCCTGCTCGAGATCGCCGAGTGCGATCCGCGCCTTCGCGCCCGACGTGCTCATCACCCACACCGACACCGACCCGTTCAACCCCGACCATCCCGTCGCCTACGCCGCGGTCGATCGCGCCCGCAGCCTGGCCGCCGGCGCCGGCGTCTCCAGCGCCTTCACCACGGTCGCGCCGCCGCAGCTGTTCCTGTTCGAGCCCCACCAGCCCGAGCTCTGCCACTTCACCCCAACGGTCCACGTCGACATCACCGCTGTGTGGGAGCGCAAGCTCGCCGCGATGGCCGAGATGCACGCTCAGCAGTATCTCCAGACCTACTACGCCCAGCGCGGCGAGCAGCGCGGCAATCACGCGCGGCGTGCCTCCGGCGACCAAGCGGTTCGCTACGCCGAGTCCTTCCAGCGGATCATCCCGCAGGTCGTCGAGCAGCTGTGAGCGGCGCCGCCCCGTCCGACCTGCACCGTGAGCTGGCCCGCCTCGGCGCCGCCACGGTCTACGAGGCCTCCGGGCGTCAGGGGCTGATCGACACCGACCTGGATCAGATCGTGCCGGGGTCGCGCGCCTGCGGCCCCGCCCGGACCGTCCGCTGTGGCCAGGACGACAACCTCATGGTCCACGCCGCGATGGCGCGCCTGGCAGCCCGGCGAGGTGCTCGTGCTGACGATGCCCGAGCCGCGGCCGATCGCGCTGATCGGCGACCTGCTCGCCACCCAGGCGCAGATGCGCGGCGCGGCGGCGGTGCTCGTCGACGCCGCCGTCCGCGACCGCGAGGAGCTGACCGCGATGGGTCTGCCGGTGTGGACGCGGTGGGTGCGCTCCCGTGGTGCGAGCAAGAGGGTCGTGGGCGCGCTCGACGTCCCCGTGACGGTGGGCGGTCAGCAGATCCGTCCGGGCGACCTCGTCGTGCTCGACGCCGACGGCGGGACGGTCGTCGCCGCCGAACGCGCCGCAGGAGGTATTGATCGCCTCCCGGGCGCGCGAGGAGAAGGAGCTCGTCAAGCGCCGCCAGCTCCAGGCGGGCGCGCTGTCCTACGAGCTCGACGGGCTCAAGACGATCGTGGAGGGCGGGCCGTGAGCGGAGGCCTGCTCCCGCCCGACATCGCCCACCTCGGGCCCGTCGAGATGTTCACGCCCCGCGGTGAGGCGAGCCTGCGCTTCTTCGTCGAGACGATGGGGATGGAGATCGAGCACCAGGAAGGTCCGTCGACCTACCTGCGCGGGTGGGGCGACTACCAGCCGTGGTCGTTGAAGCTGACCGCATCCGACACCTCCGGCATGGGTCTCCTCGGCCTGCGCGCGTGGAGCCCGGAGGCGCTGGAGCGACGGGTGGCGGCCGTCGAGGCGAGCGGGTTCGGGATCGGCTGGACCGACGGCGACCGCGGCCGCGGCCCCAGCTACCGCTTCACCGACCCCGACGGCCACGTCTTCGAGCTCTACTACGAATGCGAGCGCTACGACCCGCCGCCGCACCTCCGGCCGGCCCTGAAGAACGTCCCCGGTCGCTACACCGGACGCGGCTGCCGCGATCAAGCGCCTCGACCACATCAACCTCCTCGCCGCCGACGTTCGGGCCAACCGCGACTTCTGCGTCGATGCGCTCGGCTATCGCCTCTACGAGCGGATCGAGCTCGACGACGGCACCGAGGCCGGCGCCTGGATGAGCGCGTCGATCGCCGCCCACGAGCTGATCTACACCCACGATGCGCACGGCGCCCACGGCCGCCTGCACCACGTCGCCTTCTGGGTCGACACGCGTGAGGAGTGCCTGCGCGCGGCCGACATCTGGCTCGACGCCGGGATCGAGATCGAGGCCGCGCCGTCCAAGCACGCGATCGCCCAGGGCTTCTTCCTGTACGGGATCGAGCCCGGCGGCAACCGCGTCGAGGTGACCAGCGGCGGGCGCTTCGTCTACGCCCCCGACGAGCCGTGCGTCGTCTGGACCGAGGCCGATCGCGCCAAGGGTCAGGCGTGGGGCGTTCAGACCGTGCCGAGCTTCCACACCTACGGCACGCCGCCCGTCGACGTCGCGTCCTGAGCCGTACGCTCGCTCATGACGCCAGCTGCACGCAACCGAAGGAGAGCAGATGACCGTTTCCGGGGTGAGCCACCAGCAGCTGCTGATCGGCGGCGAGTGGAGCGACGCCGGGTCGGCGGCGACGTACGAGACGCTCAACCCGTACACGCGTGACGTGGCGAGCGTCGCCGCCGCGGCCGGCCGTGAGGACGCGCGCCGCGCCGTCGAGGCTGCCGCGAACGCGTTCCCGGGCTGGGCAGCGACCTCTCTCGCCGACCGCCGCGCGGTCCTCGAGCGGGCGGCTGAGCTGATGATCGGGCGGCAGACCGAGATCGCCGCGATCGTCGCCGAGGAGACCGGCGGCACGTTCGGCTGGGGCATGTTCAACGTCGAGCTCGCGGCCGGGATGCTGAACGAAGCCGGCGCTCAGGCGGAGGCGCTCCACGACGAGGAGATCGCCTCCCACGTCCCGGGCAAGCGCGCATGGGCGATCCGCCAGCCCGTCGGCGTCGTCGTCGGAATCGCGCCGTGGAACGCGCCGGTCATCCTCGGGACGCGCGCCGTCGCCTCGCCGCTGGCCTACGGCAACACGGTCGTGCTCAAGGCCTCGGAGGAGTGCCCGCGCACTCACGCCGTGATCGCCGAGGTGCTGCTCCAGGCGGGCATTCCGGACGGCGTCATCAACCTGATCACGAACTCACCGGCCGACGCGGCCGATGTCGTGGAGGAGCTGATCGCCCACCCGCTGGTGCGGCGGGTCAACTTCACCGGTTCCACCCACGTCGGGCGGATCATCGCCGAGAAGGCGGGGCGGCATCTGAAGCGCGTCCTGCTTGAGCTCGGCGGCAAGGCACCGATGATCGTTTTGGGCGACGCCGACCTCGACCGCGCCGCCGCGGCGGCGAACTTCGGCGCCTTCATGCACCAGGGCCAGATCTGCATGTCGACCGAGCGGATTGTCGTCGATCGCTCCGTCGCCGACGCCTTCGCCGAGAAGCTGAGCGTGCGCGCCGGCGGGCTCGTCACCGGCGACCCCCGCGACCCGTCGACGCAGATCGGGCCGCTCGTCAACGACGCGGCCGTCGAGCGCGTCTCCGAGCTGGTCAGAGACGCGGTCGCCAAGGGCGCCGTCGCCCTGACCGGCGGCGAGGCGGATGGACCGGTCTACCGGCCGACGGTCCTGCGGGGCGTCACGCCGGAGATGCGGATCTACGGCGAGGAGTCGTTCGGTCCGGTCGTCTCGATCGTGGAGGTCGACGGTCCCGACGAGGCCGTCGCGGTGGCCAACGACACCGAATACGGGCTGTCCTCGTCGGTGTTCGCCGGCGACGTGGCGGCCGCCGAGGCGGTCGCGCGGCGTCTGGAGACCGGCATGTGCCACATCAACGACACGACCGTTCACGACGAGCCGCAGATGCCGTTCGGCGGCGTCAAGGCGAGCGGCTGGGGCCGCTTCGGCGGCCACGCCGCCGCCGAGGAGTTCACCGAGCTGCGCTGGATCACCCGTCAGGACGAGCCCCGCGAATACCCGATCTGAGCGTCCCGCTCGAGACGACGATGGTCCGTCCTCGCCCGCCGTCGCCGGCGGGGTCAGGTGACGGTGATGCGCGCGTGCATGCCCATCTGGAAGTGGCCCGGCATCGAGCAATAGATCATGTAATGGCCGCGGCGGAGGTGCCAGGCCGCGTAGCTGATGCCACCGGACGGCGTGAGCATCACCGCGCCGTCGATCGGCCCCACCATCTGGCCCCGGGGGTTGACGTGGCGGATCCGCAGATCGTGCATGTCCTGCCCCCGGTTCCAGAGCTCCACGTGCACCGTGCCGGCCGGCAGCCTGCTGCGTGAGGGCCACAGCGACCACTCCTGCGCGTAGACGAGGAGATGGGTGGGGGCCCGCTTGAGCTTGGCGGCCGCGCCGGCGATCGGCCCGGCGCCGGCCCAAGCGGTCAGCGTGGCGATCACGGCGACGGCGGCCAGGATCACGAGCGAGCGGTGTCTCATGCGCGCTTGGAGCGGAGCGGCAGCGTCGGCGTGGTCGGGGTGGGCGCCGTCGGGGTGCTGACCGCACCCGTCCCGAGAAGCGGGTAGCGCGGGAACGACCTGGCGCCGGGGATCACCGCGGCGGCGTCCTGGTCGAACCACTGCTCGAGCAGCGAGCAGTAGAGCCCGCGATAGTCGACGTTCTCCACCTGGTTGCCGTTGACATCGAGGTTGCCCAGCGAGGGGAACTCGCCGAGCATGCCGCCGGCGACGCGGCTGCCGATCAGCAGGCCGGTGCCGGCCGCGCCGTGGTCGGTGCCGTCGGACCCGTTCTCTACGGCGCGGCGACCGAACTCCGACCAGACGTGGACGAGCACCCGGTCGGCAATGCCCCGTGCCTCCAGGTCGGACTGGAACGCGGCGAGCGAATCGGCCGCCAGTTGGATCGCCGGATCGAATGTGCCGGCCTGCGCGGAATGGGTGTCGAACTGGCTGTCGGTCGTGAGGGCGACGCACCTGAGCGGAACCCCCGCGGCGATCATCGCGGCCAGGCCGGCAAGACGCTGGGGGAAGTCCGAATCACTCGAGGTGGGGTACGTGACCGGGCTGGTGTAGGTGGGGCCGCCGCTGGCGTTGACGAACGGCTTCAGCGCACCGCGGACGATTCCGACCTCGGAGGCGGCCTGCGCCACCTGGGCGATCGCCGGATCACGCGAATGGCGCTGCGCGTCACCGAGCGCTGAGGCCGACTCCATCGCCCACTCGAACGCATCTCCCCACACGCCGTTGATGTACATCGAGAAATTGTCAGGCTGATCGATCGCCGCCACCGGGTTCTTGGCCGTCGCCAGCGTCGGATTCATCTGGCCATCCATCGACAGGCCCTGGAATGGGTTGGACGGCGAACCGACGACATCGAGATAGCGGCCGAGCCAGCCGGTCTCGACGCCGGCGTCGGTCACCCCCACTTCCCAGTAGTGGCGCGAGGTGAAGTGCGACATGTCGGGGTCGCTGTATCCGATCCCCGGGATCACGGTCATCCGGCCCGCGTTGTGCAGCTGCGAGAACGAGCTGGCCGACGGATGCCAGTACAGGCTGGAGTCCTCACGTAGCGACAGGCCGCTCGTCACAGGCACGGCGAGCGTCGGGCGCAGCTTCGCGTATGTCGGGTCGCCGGCCGGCCCGAGCAGGGAGAGCGAGTCGACGCCACCCTGGAGGAAGACCGAGACGAGGATCGGGCTGGTGGAGCTCTGGACCGCCGCCGCCTGCGCGATCCCGTCGCCGAGCACGCGGTCGGTGAGGCCCAGCCGGCCGGCGCCGTACACCGACAGCAGGCCACCGGCGGCACCGAGGAGCAGCCGGCGACGATCGATCCCCACCCCGGCCGGAATCGGCATCCGTGGATCCCACTCGCGGGCCACCGGCGCGCGGCCGGCGGCGAGCACGCGACGGATCGCCTGGGACCGGGAGAAGCCGTCGCAGCAGTTGCCGGCGGACGGGCGGTGGGGCGTGGGAAGCGGGTCGGGGCGGTCGGTCATTCCGTCTGCCAGTCCGGGGTCATCGGGATCAGCGCGCGGAGCGCGTTCTGGCGGATCTCGCGGTAGGGAAGGACCTCCCAGGTGGCGGTGATCCCGTGCTGGACCCGACGGCTGAACTCGTCCAAACTCGCGCGGGTGCTCGCCGATAGCGCCGGGTCGCCCCAGTAGTGGAGCGCGCGGGCGACCGCCTGTGACGGAGTCTCGCCACCCGGATAGTGCACGCTGTTGGTGTTGATCGTGCGCTTGTCGAGCGCCGTGTTGACCGCGACCAGCCGCCCGGCCCAGCGCGCCGTGTCGAGCCAGTCGGCGTAGTTCCAGCCCGACACGTTGGGGGGCTGGAACAGCACCTGGCCGGTCTCCTGGCCGACCCACGCCCAGTCGGTGGTGACGATCGTCTGACGGCTGGCGCGCAGCATCCCGGCGCAGAACACGACGGGCGGGATGACCAACCGGGCCCCTCGGTAGAAGGCGGGATGCCGGAGGATCGCCTCGACGATCGGGCGGATCTCGAAGCCCGAATCGACGTAGGCGCGCGCGAGCGCCCGGGCGACGCGCGTCGAGATCGGCTCGCCGACGAAGTAGCCCCACAGCTTGTTGACGAAAAACGACGGATGGCTCGAGTGATGAACCGCCAGGCGGCAGCTGTCGACCCAGGTGAACCGCCCTCGCTGGCCGAAGATCCTCTTGACGCCGTCGTCGTGGAGCGTAGGGTCGAAGTGGAAGTTGGTCGGGCCGCGCTCCTGCGACCAGTCGTTCGTCCAGCCGGTGAGCGCCCGTGCGTTCTGGTGAACGTCGTCCTGGTCGTAGCCGCGATCGGCCCCGAGCGTGAACAGCTCGAGCATCTCCCGGCCGTAGTTCTCGTTGGGGCTGTACTTGTTGTTGCTGGAGCCGTTGAGCCACAGGAGCATCGCCGGATCCTTGGTGACGTCTTGCAGCAGCTGGTGGAAGTTGCCCAGCGCGTGGGAGCGCATCATCCGGTTCTGGCGGAGCATCAGCGCGGCGTTGGACGCCTGCTCCGAGGTGGCAAACCAGCTGTGCCAGATCAGCGTCATCCGTTCGACCAGCTGCTGGTCGGAGCGCACCATGCGGTCAAGCCACCAGCAGTGGTCATCGCCCCAGACGTTGATCGGGTCGAGCCCCTGGCCTTTGTCGTTGTGCGGCGGTGCGCCGATCAGCCGCGCCGGACCAGCCGGACGGGTGAGCGAGGCGACCGCGCCCTCCAGGCCAAGAGCCGCCAGCTCGGCGGCCTGTCCGGGCCGAGGCCCGAAGCCGGCACGCCACAGCAGACGGCAGGCGTCCGCCTCCGTGAACCTGCCTGGAAGGACCGCAATGGGGGATCGGGGGAGCTGGGCCACGTGCTGGACGCTCGCGTGGACGGCGACGTGCGGGAGCTATCGACGCGCCGGGACGTCAACTTGACCGTCGTCAACGGCCAGGCGTGGGCGCGTTCCAGCGCTCGTAGTCCGGTTCGCGTGCGTCGCGGATCGAGTCCGCGAATTCGCGGAGGAGCAGATTGACCGCGACGGGCCAGCGGAAGCTGACCCCCGGGCCGAGGCCTTCGAAGACGACCAGCGGCGCGCGGGCCGCCCGGGCAAACTCGCCGCTGGTTCTGGCTGGCCACATCGGGTCTCCCCATTGCGTGACCACGCAGGGGCAGCACAGTCGCCGCGCCATGTCGAGAACTTCCTCTCGTCGCGGGTACTGGGTGCCGACCGTGGAGGCGATGAAGGTCTCGCCGTCCGTCTCCAGGCCGTAGGCGATCATGTCCTCGATCTGGCGGCTCGAATGGGGATGGGGGAACATCACACGCGACCACTCGTGCAGGAACTGCGGCCAGTCTGAGCGCATCAGGTGCGGGTTGAACGCGCCAAACCCGGAGTGGGGCTCGTCTGGCGCGTCACGCCACGCGCTGGCGAACTCGCGCTCGGCGAACAGGTCCGGCGCCAGGAGGGCGAGGCCGGCGACCCGCTCCGGGTGATCGATGGCGAGGCGCAGGGCGCCGATCGAGCGAGGTCCCAGTACCGCGACGATTGCGCGCTCGGTCGCCGTGTGGTCCATCACGGCGAGCGCGTCGCCGGCAAACTGTTCGGGTCCGTATGCGGCGGGCTGCGATGGCCGATCGCTCTTGCCGTTGCCGCGGCCGTCGAAGGTCAGGACGCGAAAGTGGCGGCTGAGGTAGGGGATCTCGCCCTTCCAGGCCCGCGAGTGGACGAAGGCGACCGGCGGCATGAGGAGCAGCGTCGGCGGGTCGTTCTCGTAGACCTCGTAGAAGATCCGGATGCCGTCGTTCTCGACGTGCCCTGCCTCGTCGGGGTGGCGGGCGCGCCTCATCACAGGAGCTCGGCGATCAGGCCTGCGGCACGTCGGGCCGCTGACGGGTCGACGGGGAGATAGTCGGTCCGCGTCTGAAGCTCTCCGACGATCGCCTCGGCCAGCGGCTCGGGGTCGGTGTCGGCAAACCGGACGCACCGTCCCGCGCGGTGGCGTCGCAGACGATGATCGACGTGGATCAGCTGCTCGTAATGGCGCTCGAGTGGCACGTAGATGAACGGGCGCTGATTGGCCGTCAACTCCATTGCGGTGGCGAGGCCTCCCTGGATGATCGCGACGTCACACGCCGCGAGGTGCCGTTGGAGATCGGGGACGAACGGGCGGACGTCAAGCCCTTCCTGCGGCGCGATCCGCGCTGGATCGATCCGCGGGCCGGTGACGGCCACCATCCGCAGGCGCGGGTCCTGCTGCCGTGCGTGGGGGAGCGCTGCGACGGCGCGCTGGAGCAGTTCCTCCCCCACGCCCGAGCCACCAACGGTCACCAGGCAGACGTGGTGATCGTCGCCGTAGCCGAGCTCGGAGCGCAAAGCGGCGCGGGCGTCGGCCGTGACCGCCGGGAAGCGGCACACGTACCCGGCGAACGCGAAGTGCTCCTCGGTCCACTCGTGAATGCTCGGCAATCCGGGGCCGAGCGGATCCTCGACGGCGTCATCCGGATCGCCGATGTAGATCGCGCGGTCGCGGACGCTGGGGTGGGCGTCGATGTGCTCGACCATCTCGGCGTTGTAGTCGGCGGTCAGCTCCGCCTCACGCGGTCCGCCCTCGGGAAGCGGAAGGTGGCCGACGAAATCGGTCATCCACACGAACGGGGCGGTCTTCAGGGACGGGTGTTCGTGCAGGAAATGGTCGATCTCCCAGCCTTCGTCGGCAATCCACACGTCGTAGCCGGTCTCGGACACGACGTCGTGGAAGACCATGAAGTTCGCGACGAGGATCTCATCCATGTGCCGGAACGCCTCGAAGCAGTTGAGCTCGTGCCCGACCGCCTCCGCCGTCCAGTAGGCGGCCTCGCTCACGAGGGATCGGCTGGCTGGGTGGATCGTCTCGCCCTCGCGCTCGAGCACCCGCGTGACCGGATCCTGCGCCAGCCACTCGATTTCCAGCCCGGGGACGGCCGCGCGCAGCTCCCGCACGATCGCGAGGTCACGGTGGACGTGCCCCAGGCCGATCGGCGATGAGACGAACAGACCACGCCGCCGGCGGCCGCCAGCCGCGCCCGCGGGGATTGGGCGCGGCGATCCGAGATCGAACCGGATCGTGCGCGCTGATGCCCCATGGTCAGCGCTCATGCCCACCGATCAGCCCCCTCCCCCGGGAGTCCCGGCGCCTACCGCCTCGATTGTCGTCGCCTGGCTGCCGATGCCCGAGTCGCCGCTCTGGTCTCGCGCTTCGGCCGGAGTCGAACACTCCCTCGATGAGTTGGCCTTGACGATCGGCATAGCCACTTCCCAAGAACTTGGTCGTTCGACCGACCAACTTACTGATACGCTCGGTGGGTGTCAAACGAGACCGACGGGCGAGCCATCCGCGGAGAGGCGACCCACGAGCGCGTGCTCCTGGCGGCACGCGACGTCCTACTCGAACGCGGCTTCGCACAGACCAGCACCCGCGCCGTCGCCGAGCGGGCCGAGGTGCCGCTGTCGCTCGTCCACTACCACTTCGGCAGCAAGCAACGGCTACTGATCGAAGTCCTGGAGCGCGAGAACGAGCTCCTGCTCGACCGTCAGCGCGAGCTCTACGCAACTCCGGGCCCGCTCGCCGAGAAGTGGCGCATCGCGTGCGAGTTCCTCGACGAGGACATCAGCTCCGGCTACGTGCGCGTCCTCTGGGAGCTCTGGGCAGCCGGGCTCGCCGACGAGACGCTCGCGGCACGATGGCGAGCCACGGCGGGCGGCTGGCGCTCGCTGCTCGAGTCGGTCGCCGCCGCGTGGGTGGCGACGCTCGACACCCCACCGCCGATCTCGCCCAAGGGACTCGCGACCCTCGTCGCGAACGTCTTCCAGGGGATCGAGATCGAGCTCCTGGCCGGAGTGACCGACGCAGACGCCGCACACCGCGAGGTGCTCGACGCGCTCGGCGCTGTGATCGAGCGCTGGGAGACGCCGGTGGCGCGGCCCTGAGCGCAGGAACCCACACCGGCGAGCCCCGCAGCGCGGGTCAGCGCGAGCCTGGTGCCCACGGCCCGACACCACTGACCCGCTCGATCGAGTAGCGCAGCAGCCAGCCCGAGGCCTTGGGGGCGGGAAAGTCCGCGTCTGGCACGACGTACACCTTGGCGAGGCGGTTGAGAAGGTCCCAGGCGTGCTCGCCCGGCTCGATCGTGGCTGTCGCCTTCAGTACCGCATAGGGCTTGAGGAACGTGCCGGGCTCGGCGGGCGCGTCGAACGAGAGCACGACCCTCGGATCCCGCTCGACGTTGCGGAGCTTGAGATGGTGGCTCATATGGCCGCTCACGACGTTCTCGCCGTCGAGCCCGATCCAGATCACGGTCACCTGCGGCGATCCGTCGGCGTTGAGCGTGGTCAGGTGGGCCATCGGGCCCGATTCGATCAGCTTGCGCAGCTCCTGCGGCAAGACGGTCATGCTCGTCAGCTCTTTGAGGCGAAGGGGAGGTTGCCGTAGCGATCCAGATGCACGATCTCGCCGACCGGGCGCCGGCGAGTCGGCCCGTAGCGGCCGCGCGGCCAGCCGAGCGGCACGACCGCACACGGCGTCACGCTCCAGGGGAGGCCGAGCGCCCGTCGAGCCTTGATCGTGCTCCACAGCGGAAGCGTGATCAGCGTCGCGCCGAGGCCGGTGGCGCGCGCGGCGAGGAGCAGGTTCTGCACCGACGGATAGATCGAGCCGTAGTAGCTCGTGGCCGCCATCGGCGGGAACGCCAGGCGCGGACCGCGCAGGCACGCCACGACGATGACCGGAATCTCCTCGAAGTGATCGGCCTGCCACTGGACCGCGGCGATCGTCCGCAACATCTCGGGATCGTTGCGCTTGGCGAACCGCCCGATGCGGCCGTAGATCGCCCACGCCTGACGATTCGCGCGCGCGAGTCGCGCCTTGACCGCCGGGTCGCGCACGACGACGAACTCCCAGTTCTGCTGGTTCGAGCCGGTCGGAGCCTTCGTCCCAAGTTCGATCAGGCGCAGCACGAGCTCGTCATCGACCGGATCGTCCTTCAGACGGCGGATCGCGCGCTGGGTCGACATCGCTTCAGCGAGCGGCATATCAAACCCGGCGTGAGTCACCGCGCCGCAGACTACATCCGCACTGCGACACCGACCAGCCCGAGCACGCGAATACCTAGTGCGTGCCGGCCGACGATGAACGGTGCGCGTCCGCGTCAGCGTCGAGTTCCTCGATCAGCGTGAGGACTCGCTGCTCGATCTCGTCGCGGATGGCGCGGACTTCCGCGAGCGACCGGCCGGCGGGGTCGGTGAGCTCCCAATCGAGGTAGCGCTTGCCCGGGATGAACGGGCATTCGTCCCCGCAGCCCATGGTGATCACGAGGGCGGCTGGTTCGGCGAGCTCGCGCGTGAGCAGCTGCGGGGTGCGGTCGGAGAGGTCGATGCCGATCTCGTTCATCACGTCGAGGACTTCGGGGTGGACGCGATTGGCCGGGGTGGTTCCGGCGGACAGAGCGTGGTGGCGGCCGCCGGCGGCTCGGGTAAACAGCGCCTGGCTCATCTGGGAGCGGCCCGCGTTCTGGCGGCAGACGAACAGGACCGTGGTCATGGGACGTGCGGGACCACGACGGTCGCGGCTTCGCGAGCGGTGACGTGCGGGTAGAGAACGTGGATCACGGCGAGCGCGATCCCGCCGCCGACGGCTTGGGCGATGATGAACGTCGGGGCGGAGGCGGGGGCAATTCCGGCGAATGTGTCGGAGAACATCCGCCCGATCGTGATCGCGGGGTTGGCGAAGCTGGTGGAGCTGGTGAAGAAGTAGGCGGCACCGATGTAGGCGCCGACGGCGGCGGGGGCGGTCGCGCTGCGATGGGTGCGGGCGAGCGCGAAGATCACGAGGATCAGCCCGAGGGTGGCGATCGCCTCGGCGAGGAGGTGCGCGGGGCTCGCTCGGTGGTGGCTGGAGATGCTGATCGCGGCCTTGGCGAACATCGCATTGGCAGCGACCGCCCCCACGACGCAGCCGGTGACCTGCGCGGGCAGGTAGGCGAGCGCGTCGCGGCGGGTGATCCCGCCGAAGCTCGCGTCGACGAACGACACGACCGGATTGAAGTGCCCGCCTGACACGGGGCCGAACATCAGGATGATCGCGTAGAGCCCCGTCGCCGTCGCGGCGGCGTTCTCGACGAGCTCGAGGCCGACGTCGTGGGGTGAGAGCCGCTGGGCGGCGATCCCTGAGCCGATCACCACCGCAGCCAGGAAGGCCGAGCCGAGCAGCTCGGCAAGGAGCCGGCGGGGCAGTGGTGTCGGCTCGGGCACGACCGGCAGTCTAAAGATTGACAATCATCACTTCAATTGGTACTTGTATATCGATGGCTGTCGATCTGAAGCTTGCCCCGAAGACCAAGCGCGCCCCGGGCGCGCCGTGCTGCGAGCCGGTCGTCTACCCCGACGTGGAGCGTGACGTGGCGGTCCGGATGGCGGCGGTCGCCAAGGCCCTCGGCGATCCCGTCCGCATTCAGCTGGTGGATGTGCTGCGCAAGCACGCCGGGAAGGTGTGCGTGTGCGAGCTGGTGCCGCTGTTCGATCTCTCCCAGCCGACGATCTCCCATCACCTCAAGGTGCTCCGTGAGGCCGGCATCGTCGGGTCAGAGCGCCAAGGCCTGTGGGCCTATTACTTCGTGAGCCCCCACGCACTCAAGGAGCTGTCCGGATGGCTGAACTGACCAACCAGTGCTGCACACCAGCCACGCAGCAGACCTGCTGCGAGCCCTCAGAGAAGGCATCGTGCTGCGGCGAGAGCCACGCCGCCGGCTGTGGGTGTGCGGCCGGCGCCACGACGCCGGCCACCGGCACCCCCGCGACAGTCGAGCAGGTCCGCGAGACCGTGCGCGAGAAGTACGCCGCCGCAGCCGTAGCCGGCGTCGGATGTTGCAGCCCGGCCGATGAGACGGGCGCGTTCGGGGCCTCGCTGTATGCCGAGAGCGGCGAGGGCGACGCTGACGGGGCGGTGAACGCATCGCTCGGCTGCGGCGTGCCAACCGCCGTCGCCGACCTGCACGAAGGCGAGGTCGTGCTCGACCTCGGGTCCGGCGCCGGCGCTGACGTGCTGATCTCCGCCCGGCGGGTCGGACCCTCCGGCCGCGCGATCGGGATCGACATGACCGACGAGATGCTCGAACTCGCTCGCCGCAACGCCAGCGACGCCGGCATCTCCAACGTCGAGTTCATCAAGGGCTACCTAGAGGAGCTCCCGCTCGCCAACGGAAGCGTCGACGTTGTCATCTCCAACTGCGTGATCAACCTGTCGGGCGACAAGCCAAAGGTGCTCGCCGAGGCCGCCCGCGTGCTCAAGCCCGGCGGTCGCTTCGCGGTGTCTGACGTCATTGCCGACCCCGACATGGACGAGCAGACCAAGGCCGACATGCAGGCATGGACCGGATGCATCGCCGGCGCCCTGACCAAGCGGGAGTTCCGCGACGCGCTCGCAGCGGCCGGCCTCCACGACGCCGAGTTTCGCGAGACCCATCGCGTGCACGAACACGCCGCCGCGGCGATCATCCGCGCCCGCAAGCCACTCCAACGGAGTGTTCCAAGCACAGCCGGCGGGGTCTGACATGCCCACAACCGCAGCACGGCCCTAAACGCAAAACCCCCGATTCCGGGGCTTCCAGGGCCCTGTGCCGGACTCGAACCGACGACCCGTTCCTCACCGCGTCGGGGGCGAGCGTGCTTAGACGGTCGTTCAGGTGATGGCAGCTTGGGGCTCGGGGCCGGCTTCGAGAGATGAGAGCTGCTGGGTGTCGTACTTGCTCCTGAGTGCGGCGATCGCGTCGCTGTCGGGCGGTCCACTGCGGGCTAGGACGTCGGCCAGTTCAACGAAGTAGCGATCGAACGCGGCCGGGGACATGATCAACAGCAGCTTGGCGGGGAAGTCGGTCGGGTTTGAGAACCGGTGCGGCACCCCCGGCTGGACGAACATCAAGGTGCCTGGCAGCCCGCGACGCACCACGTCGCCCGCCTGGAGCTCGAACTCGCCTTCAAGCACGTAGAAGGTCTCTTCGAGCTGTTTGTGGACGTGTAGACCAGTGTCGAAGCCCGGAGCTGCGGCGAACTCCAGGCAGCTGGCGCCGGCAGCTTGGTCGCTTGGAACCTTGAACGTGACCTCGGTTCCTCGCAGCGATACCGACTCTCCCTCGCCGACGGCTGACATGACCGACAAACCCCGCATGGCCCCTCCAAGTTTGTTACTGGCTGGACTGGTAACATACGGGAGGATGAGGAACGCTGTCAAGCCCCGAGAGCCGAGACCCGACCGGCTCGAGTTCCGCTTCGTGTCGGGCGATCGGGCGCTCGACTTCGTCGCGACCCTCGGCGATCGCCATCGCCAAGGGGTCGAGCGCCTGCGCGCGCCGACGGATCTGGATCGATGGCTGCTGGCTGCGGGTCTACCGACATCGACCCCAGCATGCGAGCAGGACCTTGAGGATGCGCGTCGGCTGCGCGAGGCGATCAACCGGCTGGCGCGCGCGTCAATGCAGGGAAACCCGGGCGCTGACACCGACATCCACGAGCTCAACGATTGGGCGAGCGGCTCCCAGCTCGCGCCGCAGCTCGACCGTTACTTTCGCCGCAGCTGGCGTGCTCCCAGTGCGACCAGTGGTGCGCTGGGGCTGATCGCGCGCGAGGCGGTCCAGCTGCTGACCGGCCCCGAGCAGGAGCTGATCCGCGAGTGCGCAGCCGCACCAGCTTGCTCGCTGCTGTACCTCGATCGCTCTCGTGGCCGGCGACGCCGGTGGTGCGAGATGGAAAGGTGCGGCTCGCGCGCGAAGATGGCCGACTATCGCCAGCGACGAGGCGCTCGCGACGACCGTGAGCGCAATTCGGCGACTGAGCCCCTTGCCTAAGGAAGCCTCGCTTTTGCAGAGCCCTCTGTCGGACTCGAACCGACGACCCCTTCCTTACCATGGCGCCCTGCGAGGTCATATGGCCCGTGTTCATTGATGATTCGAGGCTCTGGTATGTCCCGAGGTCGGGTCAGATTTGCTGAGTTCGGGACATATTCGGGACACGGTTTTGTCGGCAGCCGCCGGACCGCTACCGCTTCCGCTCTTAGCCCTATGCGACACTCTGACGCCGTGGAGCAAATGTCGCTTAGCGCCGTCGCAACGCTCGCCGCTGCGTCAGCGGTACCGGTGCGGGCCCGGCTAGTCGCCGCGATGAGCGGTCAGCCGGAGGCGCTTGAGATCGGCGAGCCCTTTCCGGCAGACAAGGCGATTCACAGCTACCGCGTCCGGCTCAAGCTCTGGCAGCACGACCTGCTTCCGACGATGGCAGGCTTTCCGGAGTTCGTCGCAGCGGTCGACGCGGCTGGCGACGCACAGATAGCGATGGCTGTGCACGAGGATGAGGACCGCCATCGTCGATTCATTCTGCTCTTTAACGCCGACCTGACCCGGCTATTGGGGGCCGCAGAGCTCGCCGTCTATACAAAGCGTGCGGATCAGTCCGACGACTCATCACCACTGTCGGGTTGATCATCGAGGAGCAGCGCCGGTGCTTGCCCTAAGCGAAGTCCTTGGATGCCGACGGCGGGGACAGAATGAGCCGAATGGGCAAGCGCGACGCTAAGCCTGGCGATGTCTGCCAGCTGACGCTCGGCGATGGCAGGTATGCCTACGGACGCGTCCTTAAGGATGCGAGTATCGCCGTGTATCGATCGGTAACTCGGAGACCTGGTACGCCCCCGGTCGGGGAGCGCGATTTCCTGTTCACGGTGGGCGTGTACGACGCCGTGCCCGGAAGCCCAGCGGTGCCGGTCGTCGGCTACGACGCGTTCTTGTCCGAAGATGAGGCTTGGCCCCCGCCTTACAAGGTGGTGGATCCGATCACCGGACGGATTCGCATCTATCACCATGGCGAGATCCAGGAGGCCGAGGATCCGGCTGTGGCCTCAGGACTAGAGAAGGCGGCTGTCTGGGAACTGCAGCACATCGTCGAGCGGATCCGGGAGACGCTTCTGCTTTGATCGACCAGCGACAGCGAGGGGCATTCACCATCAGCCCTCTGCCGACGCGATCCTATGGCGCATCAAGTCGGCGGAGGCGCATGGGACCGCCGCCCTGTTCATGAGATCGCGGGTAGTCCTCCAGCCAGTCGACGCCGGTCTCCGGACATCGGTACACGACTTCCCAGCCAGCCCCCCGGACCTCCACTTTCTCAAGGTGATCGTCTGCGTAGCTCTTCGCGGCGTCATCCCAGAATTCGGCCCGGTCTCGGCAGTGGCAGGTTGAGGTCACGGGCGGGATTGTGCGGCTGCGTTCTGACCGGTCTACCACGTCGACGACGTCGTCCCAGTCGATGGCTAGATGGTCGTGACCGGCGAAGTCGACGACATCCTTGCCCACGCAATTCGAACGCCCTCGAGCACGGAGCCGTCGCGGAGGACCAGGGCGACCGTCTGGACACCCATATGAGTCTCTGGAAAGCTGAGGATCTTCTCCGTGATCTGGTTTGGAGGAGAATCTCGCTCGGACACCGCACTCAGTGTCGCAATGATCGACGACCGATAGCATCGCCTCGTACTCCCAGGATCTGAGGCGGTGGTGGGGGGATGTTGGTGAAGCGCTACCTGGCAATGGTCTGGATACGGGGTTCCGACGAGCCCGGTGAACGGGTGAGCGTCGTGGCCGAAAATCTGACGGACGCGATGGAGGCGCTGGAGGAGAAGTACGGCGAAGGTAACGTCTTCAACCTGCATAACGAAGAAGACGCTGCGCGGCCGCGCTAGGCAGCCGCTACTTGTATGGGTTGGCGCTTCCGCTTTGATCATGAAGCAGGAGTCTTGAGGCTGACGCCTCGCACGATCACTTTGTCGCGTATGGCTCGTGAACCTCGGGTCGGGTGGGCGAGTGAAAGCGATCGTGGTCTCGGCTGGTCGGCACGCGAGCGACCGATTCAGCGGACGCCGTGGCGGCGCTGGGGCAGTCTGCGCGTTCGGGCTGCAGTCGCCAAACTGGAACGATTTCTTGACAGCGCGGACGACTGGTACAGGGGTTCCGTGAGGGCGGTGTGATCCGGACTGGCTGTGCAAAGGATCGAGCTGCTGGTTGTGTTGAGCAGGCTTGACGTTCTACGATTCCAGGGAGGGAGGAGCCTTCATGAGCACGACTGGGTCCGCTGAACCAGACGCACCAATCCGCGTCTGCCGCAGATGCTCTACGCAGGCGCAGACGAGCGGCGAGTTCTGCCCGCATTGCGGTGCACGCTATTCCAAGAAGCCGCGTTCGGCGAAGACTCGTGCCTTTATGGTTGGCGTGCCAGCTGTCGTCGTGATCGCAGCTGCTGTTATCGCAGTCGTTCTCATCGTTCATCACAACAATCAGGTTGCCGCGCGCAAGCGCGCTGCGCACGCAGCTGCAGTCACGGCCGCCCACAGACGAGCGGCACAGGCGGTTATCGCACGAAATCAGCTCAAGCTGAAGCGGGCAGAAGCCGCTCTCAAACGGAACGAGGCGCAGATCGAACGGCAATCGATGGTTGGGTCGCTCCAGAACGCCATCAAAAAGGACGCCGACTCAGACGTCAGCAGCGGAGTTCTGACCGGGCCTATTCTGAAGGTGCAGTGCCAACCAGCCACGGCGGCAGACGCTACGGCTACGATCGCCAACTACACCTGCATCGCGGCTAACTCCGAATCTGGTGGTGAGCTCAGCGGGTACCGGTTCAGCGGGACAATCAATATCCGGACGGGAAGCGAAACGTGGCACCTCGGTTCCTGACAATTCCTCCTCGCCTGCCTCACGAAAAGTATGCGGATCCGCAGCAGGTCCTTCGCGCCCCCGGGGCCGGGACAGTGGTTTCGCCCCGCCTCCTTTGATACTCGGAACGCGGTCGCCCATCCCGCGCGCTTCGGCGCGAAGGAGGCGCGTGTCGGCGCCACGGGCGGCGAGCTCTCCGTCGCGATAGCGCTCGCGCTGGCTACCGAAGTGCTGGCGAGTCCCCCCACGTAGGGTTCTTCGGGCAATCGGCCTGCGGACTGCCGCTTCATGATCAAAGCGAGAGCCGCCACCAGGCCATCCAACTGCCCAACGAGGCTTCTGTCTATAGATCTGACGCCGCAAAGGCTTGGAGCTGATCGCTCTGAGGCTCCGCCACCAACATCGCACCAGACCGATCGAGTGCGAGCGCCTGTGGATCGTTCGCAGTGGCGACCTGTCCCACAACGCCGCCGCGTCGCTGTCGCTGTGCGCTACGCGTATTGACGATCGTCAATACGCCCGCGCCGCCAGATGGGTGCAGGTTGCCGGCGTCCGCGATCACGAGTCGATCGGGCGAGGTGAACAGCAGGCCGGTAGCTGCGGGACCGACGGCCACATCAGCTTGGAGCGCCTCAGTTGGCCGGCGGAGGAGCTTCGTCGTGGAGAACGCGAGCACGGCGTTGCTTCCGGCTGCTGAAACCCACACCGTCTTTCCATCGGGCGCCAGCGCGATGCGAGTCACTGTGCAGCCAGCAGTCACCGACGATTTCAATGCCCTCGCGGAGCCGCGCTCCAGTGGTCTCACGCTCAGCGTGCTCAGCGTTCCCTGCCCGGGCACGGGCTTGGCTTGGGAGGCGACGAACAGCGACTTGCCGTCCTTCGACAGCGCCATCGCCATGGGACCCTCGTCGGTTTCGCGGTACGCCGGCAGTCGCGTGTCTCCGACGTAGCCGCTCGAGCCGTAGCCCCGGCTTTCCGCCTGCTTGAGATTGATGACCTCGATCGCGTGCCGTTCGCTCAGACTGACGAACAGGTAGCGACCGCTCGGCGACGGCAGCGTCTCTGCCGCGAGCTGTGGTCGCCTGCCCGGGGCGCGCAGCGTGGCCACCAGGGCTTTGCCGCGGCCTGACTCGATCGCGCCCACAGCCACAACGACGACGCCGTCATAGCCAGCGACAAAAATCAGCCGGCCGTTTGCGGAGAGTTGGACGCTGTAGACCGGGCCGTTGCTCACGTGCACCGTCCGCTCCAGAGCGAGATCACCGTCACGGTCAGTGAAGACATCGAGAACGCCTGGCGCGCTCGGGGGGGCTGCATCCGTAGCGGCGAACGCCCAACGGCCGTTTGGCGAGGTGACGATCGAGACGGGCTCGCCACTGACCGACACCGAAGCGAACGGGGTGGCCGCCATCGGCGGCACCGATCCGACCGTTCTCGAGCAGCTCGGCGCTCCCGCCAGACGGATCACAGCCCCCACAGCCGCTGAGCCCGGGATCAGCAAGACCGCCAAGCCAACAACGACCGCGACGGTCGCGAACTCAACGCGTCCTCTCAAATTGCCAGAGCCCAGCACGGACTGACCGGCGATCCCGGTGCACCTCGGGTGCACCTTCACGACAGCCGGCCTGCGCGACCTCGACCGTCCCCGGGCGGATCCGACGCTTGGTAGCGCAAGCAGCCGCGCGATCGCTCCCGCCTCCCACACAAGCCGAAGCGTTCTCGCCGTCTTGGTCGTGATTCGCGCGCGCAGCATCACCGGGCAACCCCTTCTCGTCAATTGGCTCCGATCACAAAAACGACCAGGCGACCACAGAGTTGCGAGCTTCATCCCGGCCCGATACGACGCAACGGTCCCGGACGCACACACGAATGGGACGAGACAGTCGCACTGCCTCGCTGGAGCGGGGACAACCGCGCGCTAGGTTCGCGCTCGGCAGCTCAGCAGCAGAGGCGTCGTGATCATTGAGAGGCAGCCGTGATCCGGCTACCAGGCAGCCGCAAACGCTAATGAGGGGCGCCACCGAAGTCGCCGTGCCTGATCGGCTGCAGCCGCTGCCAAAGCGCCTCCGCCACCATCGGTAGCTCGCCCTCTCGTTTGATGAACCAAAGGAGATCACAGACCACCTCGATCTCGTCGTTGCTGATGGGGATCTCCGTGATCGCGATCGGTCAATTCTCTCGTTTCTCCGGCGAGGGCGCGACTTCCGCGTCGGGCTGATAGGAGAAGCGGCGCAGACGGCGAGGCCGGTCGAAACCTGACCGTGTGGGGCCGGTCGAAAACCGAGCCCTTGGAGCGGTGCGTGGCGTCCCCGATAAAACGCCGGCAGGGCTGGCTTGAGACTCTTGGCCGGCGGTGGCGACGGCTTCAATGATGTCGCTCACCTCGCGCCGATCGACCGGGCTTTGTGGCAGCGGTAGTTTCTCGTTGTGGCTGGCACCCGCAGCGAGCTGGTCGTCATCTCACCGCTCAACGCCTGGACCTGCAGCTCGTGTGGCGGGACCGGCGAGCTGTTGACCATGGACGACGCTGGGCCGCTGTGCATGGCGTGCGCTGAGATCGATCATCTCGTGTTCCTCCCCTCAGGCGACGCCGCGCTGACCCGGCGAGCGAGGCGCGGCAGCGGACTCTCGGCAGTCGTCGTGCGGTTTAGTCGCTCCCGCCGGCGCTATGAGCGCCAAGGCGTCCTCGTGGAGGAGGAGGCACTCGAGCACGCCGAAGCCGAGTGCCTCGCCGACCAGCCAGCGCGCGCCCGCCGCCGCGAGCGCGATGCCGCACGACGCGCGAGCGAGGACCTCAAGCTGCAAGCCGAGATGGCCGCCGCGATCACCGAGCTGTATCCCGGGTGCCCCCGCGAACGCGCGGAGGCGATCGCGCGCCACGCTGCGACCCGCGGCAGCGGACGCGTCGGACGATCCGCCGCCGGACGCGCACTCCAACAGCAGGCGCTCGAGCTGGCCGTCACCGCCTCCGTCCGCCACCACGACACCCCCTACGACGAACTGCTGATGTCAGGCATCGACCGAAGCGAAGCGCGCGAACGGGTCCGCGACACCGTCAACAGCACGCTGAACTCCTGGCGAAATGGCTAACACCCGACAGGCATCCCACCAAGCGGCACCCAGACATCGCACCCAAAAGGCACCCAGACATCGCACCCAAAAGGCACACACTCCACGCACTCAGTGCTTGGGCGCAAGACGCCCCGAGACGTCCCAGGCTCGCCACGTCGGGCGAAACCGCCGTAGTTCCGGCCGATTCGAACCTCTGTGCCGCCCACAGTGCCGCCGCGGAGCCCAAAGCGCCGGGACGCTTGGGGACGTTTCGGGACGCTTGGGGACGAATGCCTGCAATCAGCCGCTTTTTGCTTTCGAAGGAAAGGAGGCCGAAGAGCCAGCGGTGTGGTCGGCGACAGGCGCCTCAGAGAGCGCGAAGGCCTCGGCAACGAGCCGAGCGTCCTCCTCACGCGGCACGTAGTGGAGGTACTTCATCGTCGTCTGGACGTCGGCATGTCCCATCCACTCCTGCACACGCCGGATATCGGCCTTGGCGATCATCCGGGTCCCGAAAGTGTGCCTGAGGTCGTGAAAGCGAAGACGGCGCAAGCCGGCACGTCGGATCGCCGCGTCATAGCGCCGGCGCAGGGCTGAACCGTCCAGGTAGCTGCCCTCGTCGCCGAGAAAGACGAGATCATCGTCCCCCGTCGACTGTCCACGATCGGAGAGCCTTGCGAGCGCCGCGGCGACATCCGGAGCGAGCGGCACGGAGCGCACCTTGCCGGACTTCGGGGTGGAGAGGACTCCTTCGTGATAGCTGGCGCGAACGCGAATCACCGACCCGGTGAAGTCGACATCGCGCCAGCGCAACGCCAAGAGCTCACCGCGACGAAGCCCTGTGAACGCCGCGGTGAGAAAGATCGCTGCGTCCTGGTCGCTGGCCGCCGCCCGTACGAGGACCCAGACCTCCTCCGGTGAGAACACCTCGATGTCGCCGCTGCGGCGCAGGGGTGGCTTCTCGACGTCGTCCACCGGATTGATCCTGAGCCCCCAGACCTTGCGCGCGCGCTGGAAGATGCCGTGCACCATCGCCAGGAGCTTCACCCGGGTCGCCGGCGTCCGGTCGACGCTCGCGATCCAGCTCTCGATCATCGCCGGCGTCATCGACTCGATCGGCTCATCGGCAAACGTCGGCAGAATCTGGGACCGAAGCAGTGAGCGGTACGTCGCCACCGTCGACGGCTTCCGCAAGCGGTCCTGCTCGACATAGCGCAGCCACTCCGCGGCTGCATCCGCGAAAGTGGCGCCCGTCCGGACCATCCCAGGCAGTACGCCGCGGCGTGCCTCGTCCAGAAGGTTCCGCAGCCAGTCCTCGGCCAGGCGCTTGGTCACGTAGCCCGCAGCCGGCCGGCCGCGTCCGGTCCACGCCGGGCCGATCTTCTTCTGGATCTGCCTGCCGTCCGGCAGGCGGTACTTGGCGTACCACACAGGACCGCGCGCCCGCTCAACACGGAAGACATGCCCGGTCGGCACCTGCGAACCCTTCTCCATCTCCCAGATGCTACGCCGATCTCGGGACATATTCGGGACATGCAGCCATCGCAGCCGGTGGCCTAGAACGCAAACACCCCGGATTACCGGGGCTTTCCAGAGCCCTCTGTCGGACTCGAACCGACGACCCCTTCCTTACCATGGAAGTGCTCTACCAGCTGAGCTAAGAGGGCGTTTGCAGGGGCTGTCCGGGTTTCCGGGCTCCGCAGGTCCGTTTTCGGGCCGCGGGGTCGCAATCTCAGTCGGCCGCTGCTGCGGGCAAGCGTAGCCGACGGATCCCTGCCGCGTGCTCGACGGGGGGTGCAACCCGGGAGCTCCTCACGCTGAACCGCTCACACATCCTCGCGACCGGTCGTGAGCGCCACGCACCGGTCAGCGCAGCGACGCATGTAGCCGCCCCACGCCAGGCGGATGAAGAGTCCCAGCGCCGGAGCGAACAGCGCCCGCGTGGGAACGAACGTGTAGGTCCAGGTGAAGCCGCTCCCGCCCGGCGCTTCGGCAAAGGTCCACTTCCCCTCCGCGTGATCGACGAACCGTCCAACGGGAGCAGGAAGCGAGTCGACGCGGTACTCGAAGCGATAGGGCCGGTCGAACACCAACAGCTCCTCGTGCGCGGTGCCCCCGTCGTCGAGCACGACCGTCCGCCGCGATCCCGACTGGGTCCATGGGCTGGTGAGCTCACGCGTGCCGCTGACGCCAGGGACGGGGCCGTAGCGGTGAAGGACCTTGGGCAGCACGTCCTCGGCGACGACGATGTCGAACAGCCGCTCCACAGGGACATCCGCGTGCCGGCTGACCGTGTAGGAAGGCTCCTGCATCTGCTCAGCGGCCGTCAGCGTGCGCGTGACCCCGAGGCCCAGCGGCGCGGTTCAGGCGGCACGCGAGACCGGGGCCACAAGCATGTCCCGTGGGGCCCCCTCGGCGCGCAGGCGCTTCTGGCGGCCGACCTTCAGGTCGTCGGCCTCCAGCTTGGCCAGGGCGGTGTCGGAGACGAGCACCTGGTCGGCCTTCGCCGCATCGCCGACGCGCGCGGCGATGTTGACATCGATGCCGAGCAGGTCGCCTCCCAACCGGCGGGGGCGCCCCCAGTGGACGCCGGCGCGCATCTGGGGACGGTAACCGTCCACCTCCACCTCACGCACAGCGGCCTGGGCGTCGAGCGCCGCCTGGACGGCGTCGGCCGGGTCGAAGAAGGTGGCCATCAGCCCGTCGCCGAGGCGCTTGACGATCCGGCCGTCCCGGGCGAGAACCGCGGCCTCGACGCCGGCTCCAACCTCCCGCAGGAGCCTCAGCGTGACCCTGTCGCCGGCTCCGAGCGCCCACGCGGAGAAGCCGACGAGGTCGGTGAACAGCAGCGCCATCTCCTGCTCGCCGCGGCCTCGGCCGGTGGCCTCGGAAAGCGACTGCCAAACCTGCAGGCCGGCGAAGCCGAGCTCTCCGATGAGGCTCTCACGCTCCGGCCGCAGGGCCGAGACCTGGCGGGCGATCAGGGCGGCGGGCGTCGCCCCCGCCACCGAGAGCGGATCGCCGAACTTGTCGTCGCCCGGAAGGCGACGACGCAGGCGTCGCGCAGCCTCCACGAGCGCAGGCTGCGCGTCGAGCTTCGTGGCCGCCAGGCGCAGCTTCCGCCCTGAGCGGGCACTCTCATCGCCCGCGTCGGGGTCCGCGCCGGCGAGCTCGGCGATCTCGCTCGCCGTGATGCGTGCATCTTCTCGGTCGTCGGAATCCACGCCTCGAACCATAGAGGAAGCGAACGCCCGTTCGATCATGGTCCGGTTGGATACGAACCTGGCCGAATCACGCGGGGCGAGATGGCGGGGGCAGGATTCGAACCTGCGAAGGCATAGCCAGCGGATTTACAGTCCGCTCCATTTGACCGCTCTGGAACCCCGCCGGGGGCCGGTGGAGGATAGCGATCGCGCGGGTGAGGGCTATGACGCGTCGCGCAGCCGCTGGGCCTCCGGAAGGGCCTCGAGCTTCTTCAGCGTGTGGGTCTCGATCTGGCGGATCCGCTCGCGCGTCACGTTGAACGCCCGGCCGACCTCCTCCAGGGTGAACGGCCGCTCGCCGGTGAGCCCGAAGCGCATCTCGATCACCTCTCGCTCGCGCTCGGGAAGCGCGGCCAGCGCCCGGCGCAGGTTCTCCCGGCGCAGGTGCTCGGCCGCGAGCTCGAACGGGGACTCGGCCGTGTGATCCTCGACGAAGTCGCCGAGCTCGGACTCGTCCTCCTCGCCGATCGGCTTCTCCAGCGACACCGGCTGCTGGGCCATCCGCAGCACGTCGCGGACGTCGCGGACGGTGGTGTCCAGCTCGGTGGCGATCTCCGCTGAGGTCGGCTCCCGCCCGAGCTGCTGGACGAGCTGGCGCTCGACGTGGACGACCTTGTTGAGCTTCTCGACCATGTGCACGGGAATCCGGATCGTGCGCCCCTTGTCGGCGATCGCACGGGTGACGGCCTGGCGGATCCACCACGTCGCGTAGGTGGAGAACTTGTAGCCGCGGCGGTAGTCGAACTTCTCGACAGCGCGGATGAGGCCCATCGACCCCTCCTGGATGAGGTCCAGGAAGGTGAGCCCGCGCCCGAGGTAGGACTTGGCAATCGAGACGACGAGGCGCAGGTTGGCCTCGATCATCTGCTGCTTGGCGGCCATATCCCCCCGCTCGATGCGCCGGGCGAGGATCACCTCCTGCTCGGCCGTGAGCAGGCTCACCCGCCCGATCGAGCGCAGGTACAGACGTAGCGAGTCGAGGCTGGGCTCGACGGTGAGATCGACCTCGACCGCCTTCTTGGCTTCTGGCGTCGGCTCCGCCGCCTGGGCGGCGCCGGCCTCAACGCTGCCGACCTCCGAGCGAGCGATCCGGCCGTCGGCTTCGACGACCTCGATGCCGTGCTCGTCCAGGTACGCATGCAGCTCGATCACCTGCTCCTTGGTGACCTCGACCTCCTCCAGACACGCCGCGATCTGGACGAAGGTCAGGAAGCCTCGCTCCTGGCCCTCCGCGATCAGTGGGCGGATCTCCTCCAGCTCGACGATCGGAGCCTCGTCGCTCAACAGGCCACTGGCTACTTTGCTCAAAGCCCCTGAGCTCCTCCCATTGCAGGTTCGAGCACGCCCACCACGGAGCGCCTCGCTCTCTTCTCTCCTCTGTCCGGCTCATCGCCGGACCCGGCGAGTGATAGCACACATTGACCCAGTCTTTAGGCGAACGTCGCAATTGCTACTTCCGCCGGCCGCCCCCGACGGTGCCCCGCGATCGCTGGCGTCTACTCTTGTGAGGATGAGCCTGAGATCGGGATCCACCTTCCCGTCCGCGGGTCCGCCACTCGACGTGCAGGCTCGTCAGCCGTCGATCCCGCTCACTCTCTCCCGGGTCGGAGTGTCCGGCGTGGAGAAGGTGATCCGGCTCGCCCAGGACGGCGCCGATGCCCTGTACTGGGCCCGCTTCACGTGCGCCGTCGAGCTGGGACGGGAGCAGAAGGGTGCGCACATGTCGCGCTTCGAGGAGGTCGTGAACGAGGCGATCGGCGAGGTCGTGCTCGGCGAATCGACGTTCCGCTGCGAGACCCTGGCCGAGCACATCGCCCAGCTCGTGCGAGAGCGCCAGCGGGCACGCCGTGCCGAGGTGACGGTCGAGGCCCGGTTTCCCGAGTACAAGCCGGCGCCGGTCTCCGGCATCCAGACCCAGGAGCTGTACACGCTGCACGGCGTCGCCCTCGCCACCGAGCTCGGCACCCGCCGTGTCATCGGGGTCACCGCCCGGGGGATGACCGCGTGCCCGTGCGCCCAGGAGCTGATCGGCGCCGCCGCGCGTGAGCGATTGAGCGCCGAGGGCTTCGAGGCGGCGGAGATCGAGCGGATCCTCGATGCGGTGCCGGTGGCCACCCACAATCAGCGCGGTCTCGGGACGCTCCACATCGGCCTGCCGGAGACCGCTGCGGTGGAAATCGACGCCCGCGTCCTCGTCGGCATCGTCGAGAGCTCGATGTCCTCGGAGATCTACGAGCTGATGAAGCGCTCCGACGAGGCACACGTCGTCGAGAAGGCCCATCGCCGGCCGCGCTTCGTCGAGGACTGCGTTCGCGAGATGATCAAGGGCGTCATCGATACCTTTCCCGGCCTCCCCGACGAGGCGTTCCTCTCCGCGCGCCAGGAGAACCTGGAGACCATCCATCAGCACGACGTGATCGCTGAGCGCTACGGGACGCTCGGCGAGATCAGGCGCGAGCTCGCAGAGGAGGAGCCCTCAGGGCTCCACACGAGCCGGCGCGCCTGGCTCGACGCCATGCCCTGATACCGGCGCAGCCGGGTCGGCCGTCGCGGCGCCGTCCGTGCCGCGAGCGGCGCGCACCGTGACGCCGAAGAAATAGTCGACGCCGGACAGCACGGTGATGACCACGGTGAGGATGACGATCGCCTCCACCCACGCCGGCCGTCCGTGGACCGCGATCAGCACCATCACCATCACCACCTGAAATGCCGTCTTGAGCTTGCCGAAGGCGCTGGCCGAGATGACGATTCCCTGCTGGCTGCCCACGGCGGCCCGCAGCACGGTGACCGCGAACTCCCGAGCGACGATCACCATCGCCACCCACGCGTCGAGCCGGCCCGTCGACACCAGCGTGAACAGCGCCGCCATCACGAGGAGCTTGTCGGCCAGCGGGTCCATCAGCTTGCCGAACGTCGTCACCGAGCCGCGCGAGCGAGCGAGCCGCCCGTCCACGAAGTCGGTGAGCGAGGCCGCGGCGAACACGATCGCCGCCAGCAGGTCCCCGGGGCCGGTCTTCTCCAGCAGCGCCGCCACGAGCACCGGCACGAGCAGAATCCGCACCATCGTGAGCACGTTGGGGATGTTCAGCGGAAACATGGGACTCCCGGCAACGCTACCCGATGAGGCTCGCGCGCCCGTGTGTAGGGTTAGGACATGCCACTGATTCCAATGGTGATCGAACGCACGGCGCGCGGCGAGCGCGAATTCGACATCTACAGCCGCCTGCTCAACGAGCGCATCGTGTTCCTCGGGACGCCGATCGACGACCAGGTCGCCAACCTCATCGTCGCCCAGTTGCTGCACCTGGAGTCACAGGATCCCGACAAGGACATCTCGATCTACATCAACACCCCGGGCGGCTCGATCTACTCGGGCCTCGCGATCTACGACACGATGCAGTTCATCAAGCCGCAGATCCAGACGATCTGCGTCGGGGTGGCGATGTCGATGGGCTCACTGCTGCTCACCGCCGGGGCCAAGGGCAAGCGGTTCGCCCTGCCGAACTGCCGCATCCTCATCCACCAGCCATCGGCGGGATTCGAGGGCCAGTCGACGGACATCGAGATCCATGCTCGGGAGATCCTCAACATCCGTGGGCGGATCGATGAGATCTACGCCGAGCACACGGGAAAGACGACGGAGCAGGTACACACCGACATGGAGCGCGACCGCTTCTTCAGGGCCGACCAGGCCGTTGAGTACGGCCTCATCGACCGCGTGATCGAGCACCACTGACGGGACGGAGGGCGCGGTACCGGGTGGCGGGAGCGCCCGGCGTCACCGACAATGACCGCATGCTGAGGAGCACCGCGATCCGTTTCGCCACGCTGGGCGCGGTCGTCGCGCTGGCGGTCGTGACCGTGGCCGGCACGGCGGGCGCGAGCGCCGCCGTGCTGCACTGGGGAACGCCGGTGATGGTCGATCACCAGGCGCCCTACAGCAACCTCCGCCTGATCGAACAGGTCGCGTGCGCCTCAACGGGGGAGTGCGTCGCCGGCGACGACCGGGGCGACGTGTTCACGAGCGATGACCCCGCCGGCGGGGATGCGGCCTGGACGGCCGCCGACGCGATCGACCGGGGGCATGCGATCGATGACCTCGCCTGCCCCGCCGCCGGGCTGTGCCTCGCCGTCGATGACCGCGGCGACGTGCTCAGCTCCGGCGCGCCGCTCGCCCGTCATCCCGTGTGGACGGCGCCGGAGCCGATCGAACCGGGTCAGGGCCTGAGCGGGATCGCCTGCGTCTCGCCGGCGCTCTGCGTCGCGGTCTCCGACGGCGGTCAGGTGCTGACGAGCACCGACCCGGCCGGTGGGCAGTGGAGCTCACCGGTCACGATCGACACCGGCGGGCTGGCGGGCGTCACCTGCGACGCCGCCGCGCTGTGCGTCGCCTGGGACACCGCCGGCGACGTCGTGACGACATCCGACCCGGTGGCGGGCGCGAGCACCTGGAGCGCCCCCCAGGACGTCGACGCCGACAATCCGCTCACTGCCGTGGCCTGCCCCTCCACGGGGCTGTGCGTCGCCGTCGATGCGATCGGCGAGGAGCTCGCCAGCACGCAGCCGACTGGCGGGGCGGCGGATTGGAGCGCCCCAATCGACATCGACGGGACGCGCAGCCTCAACGGCCTCGCGTGCCCGTCCACGGCTCTCTGCGCCGCCGTCGACGACGCGGGGCACGTGCTCACCAGCGTCGACCCGGCTCTCGCCGCCACCACGAGCTGGAGCTCGCCCCGGCACATCGGCCCGAGCGCGTTCTCCTCGCTCGCCTGCCCGGCGCCGTCCAACTGCGTGGCCGCCGACACCGATGGCGAGATCGTCGCCACGCGCAACCCCCCCGGAGCTCCACTCGCCTGGGCGCGCCCGGCCCAGATCGCCGGATACAACGTCCCGTGGAGCGCGGCGTGTCCGGCGAGCCGACTGTGCGTCGCCGTCGATGACGACGGCAACTCGATCACCACCGCCCACCCGCTGGCGGGCGCCGCGAAGTGGTCGAGGCCCGCCGACGTCGACTCCCGCCGTCAGCTCACCTCGGTGGCGTGCCCGGCGACGAACCTGTGCCTGGCCATCGACGCCGACGGCGATCTCCTCTCCACGGGCCGTCCGCTCGGCGGGCGCTACGCCTGGCACGCCCGCCAGATCACGAAGCCCGACGCGGTGGGCCAGCTGGCGTGCGCGAGCGCCAAGCTCTGCCTGGCCGCGTACTCCGACGACGACATCCTCACGAGCACCAACCCGGCGGGGGGCGCCTGGCGCTCGGTCACGCTCCACCTTCCCGAGGGGGAGGCGCCGCGCAGCGTGGCCTGCTCGACCACGGTGTGCCTGATCGGGACCGACACCGGCGACATCCTCTGGAGTCGTGACCCGGCCGCGGGCCGTCGCTCGTGGCATCGCGGTCACGTGGACCGCACCGGGATCGTCGGCCTCGCCTGCCTGCCGGACGAATGCTTCGCCGTCGACGATGACGGCGCGCTGCTGAGGACCCGCCAGCCGACCCACGGCCACAGCGCGTGGCATCGTCGAAGCCGGGTGCTCGACGGCGACGGGCTCTACGCGGTGTCGTGCACCGAGACAACCGTGTGCGTCGCCGTCGACAGCGATGGTGGCGCCGTGGCCACGACGGACGGCGGGGACCGGTGGAGCGCTCGGCGGCTGCTCGACCCGGGCGGACTCGACGCCGTCGCCTGCGCGCCTGCGGGCACGTGCCTGGCGCTCAACCCCACCGGTGACGCGGTGGCCGCCCGGATCGGCTAGCCCGTCTGTCGTCCGTGGCCGGGATCGACCGCTAGGTCGCCGGGGCGCGGCGGATCCGGCCGGATCCCTCTCCCCGGGTCTCCGGTGGTTCGGGCAACGTCGGGCGCAGCAGCGCCCACGAGATCATGAAGGCTCCGAACAGGAGCATCCCGATTCCCGTCCACAGATCGATGTCGATACCTGCCGCCTTGTGCTTGATCTGGTGTGAGCCGAAGATGCCGAGCAGGATCAGGACGACCGAGTAGACGACGAACAGGCCACCGATCAGGCGGCGGATGTCGAACCGGTTGGCTGCCCTGGCGGCGCGGACCTCATCCTCGTCGGTGGCCCCGGTGGGGGCATACGCCTCCGGATGATCGCGGCGGGTGAACGGCGGCTGGTCCTTGCTCATCGCGGCGGTCTCCTCACGCGAAGATGATGTTGAGCACGATCAGGATGACGAACGTGACACCGGCCAGCAACCACGGCGAGCGCCACCACAGGCGGTCGCGTGGATCGGTGTCCTCCGGCTCCGCGTCCTTGCGGGTGAGGCCCCATACCAACCCCCGTAATGACTCCTCTGACTTGGGGGGCGTGACGAGCGAGACCACAACGAGCACGACGGCGTCGACGATGAAGGCGATGATCGCCTGCCAGAAGCTGGAGGCCAGCGCAGAGCCGAAGTGGAAGATGACGTGGTAGGCGGCGAGACGGTTCGTCGCGTAGGCGGCGGCAGTGCCGGCGACAATGCTCGCGAACCCACCCCACGCCGACGCCCGCTTCCAGAACATCGCGATGATGAAGGTGGCGAACAGCGGCGCGTTGAAGATCGAGAACAGGGTCTGGATGTAATTCATGATGTTCGAGTAGCCCTTGGCGATGAACGCCGTGAGCACCGACACCAGGATCCCGACGACCGTGACCACGCGCCCGGCCCGCAGGTAGAAGGCCGGATCGCGCTCCTTGACGAAGTAGGCCTGGATGAGGTCGTACGTGACGACCGTGTTGAAGGACGTGACGTTCGCCGCCACCCCGGCCATGAACGCCGCCAGCAGGCCGGTCACGGCGATCCCGAGCATCCCCTCGGGCAGGTAGTTGCCGATCAGGTGCGGGATCGCGGTGTTGTACTGCAGCGACAGGCTCGAGCCGCCGAGGCCCTTCACGGTCACCGCCGCGATCAGACCGGGCACGATGATGATCGCCGGCAGAAAGGTCTTGGGGACCGCCCCGATCAGCGGCGTGCGGCGCGCCGCTGACATGTTGCTCGCCGACAGCGCGCGCTGGACCTCGGCGAAGTTGGTGGTCCAGTAGCCGAAGCCGAGCACGAAGCCGAGGCCGAAGATCACCCCCACCCAGTCGGAGGCGAGGGGATTGGTGACGTGGTGGATGGCGAGGCCGCGCCAGGCGTGCAGGGCCGGCTGACCAAGTCCCTTCGTGTGGCTGATCCGGTTCTTGAGGCCGTTGATTCCGCCGACCGCGTGGAGGGCCACGATCGTGAGCGGCAGCAGGGCCGCCACGATCACGAAGAACTGCAAGACCTCGTTGTAGATCGCCGAGGTGAGACCGCCGAGCGTGATGTAGACGAGCACGAGCGCGGCGGCGACGAGGATCGCGAACGTCACCGACCATCCGAGCAGCAGGTGGAGGATGAGCGCGAGCGCGAACAGGTTGACACCGGAGATGAGGACGGTGGCGAGGGCGAAGGTCGCCGCGTTGAAGGCGTGGGTGGGGCGGTTGAAGCGCAGGCGCAGGTATTCCGGCACCGACCTCACCTTGGCGCCGTAGTAGAACGGCATCATCACCAGCCCGAGGAACAGCATCGCCGGGACGGCGCCGAGCCAGTAGTAGTGGACGGCAGGGACGCCGTACTGGGCGCCGTTGGCCGCCTGACCAAGGATCTCGAGCGCCCCCAGGTTCGCCGCTATGAAGGCGAGACCGGTGATCCACGCCGGCAACGAGCGGCCGGAGAGGAAGAAGTCCAGGTCGGTCTTGATCGACAGACGGGCGACGAAGCCGATGCCGAGGACGACGACGAAGTACACGCCGATGATGGCGTAATCAACCGCGCTGGGATGAAGTCTGAGCATCACGCGCTACCTCCTCCGGCGGCCTTCCTACCCCTGCTCTCCGATCTCTAACGTCAGGCGATGCGATGCTCGATCGAGCCGAGCCGCTCGATCTCGATCTTCACGGTGTCTCCGGAGCTGAGGAACTGCGGAGGGTCCATTCCCATCCCCACCCCGTTGGGCGTGCCGGTGAGGATGAGGTCGCCGGGAAGCAGCGTGCACGTCTCGGCGATGAACTCGACGATCTCCTCACAGCCGAAGATGAGATCGGAGGTGCGGCTGTCCTGGCGCAGCTCGCCGTTCACCCACGTGCGCAGTCCCAGGTTCCCGGCGTCGGGAACCTCCTCGGCGGTGGTGATCCACGGCCCGAAGGGACAGAACGTGTCGGCGCCCTTTGCTCGCGTCCACTGCGACTCACTGCGCTGCAGGTCTCGTGCGGAGAGGTCGTCGGCGACGCAGTAGCCTCCGATCCTCCCGCCGCCCCCGATCACGATCGTGAGCTCACCCTCGTAATCGAGCTCGCGAACCACCTCGGGGCACCGCACGGGCCCGCCGGGCGGCGCCACCGATCCACGCACCTTGACGAACACGAGCGGCTTCTCCGGCGCCGTTCCCCCCGTCTCGCGCACGTGCTTGGCGTAGTTGAGGCCGATGGCATAGATCGTCGGGGGGGCCGGGATCGGCGCCAGCAGATCGACCTCGGTGAGCGGCCACGACTCGCCGCCGGCCGGACCGCTCGCCCGGCCGGCGAGGACGTCAGTGACCGAGCGGCCGTCGGTGAAGGCGGTGACCCGGCCGTCGGCGACCGTCCCGGCGAGGGGACCGTTGGCTCCGGGGGCGGTGAAGGTGGCGAGGCGCAAGACGGGCGAGAGCGTATACGGTGCGGCCCGATGAGCCGGCCCTTCTCCCCCTCGCACCGCGGCGGGTCCGGCTCGCCGATGGTTCTGATCCACGGCTTCACCGACTCGTGGCCGACGTGGGAACTGGTGCTGGCGGAGCTCGAGCAGGCCCACGACGTGCTCGCGCTCACCCTTCCCGGCCACGCCGGAGGGCCGCCGCTGCCGGACACGCTCGACGAGGAGACGTTGGCCGATGCGGTGGCCGGGGCGATGGACGAGGCCGGCTTCGAGCGGGCCCATCTCGTCGGGAACTCGCTCGGCGGCCACGTCGTGCTCCAGCTCGCCTCCCGGGGTCGCGGTCTCAGCGTCACCGCCCTGTCCCCCGCTGGAGGATGGGATCCCCAGGACACCTCGCACCACGACACGCTCGCCTACTTCCGCACCCAGCAGGAGCTCGTGCGCGCCGCCGCGCCCCACGCCGACGCGATCGTCGCCACCGACGAGGGTCGCCGCCGCGCAACGCTGATGATCACGGTCAACTACACGCACATCCCGCCCGCGCTGCTCGCCCACCAGATCCGGGCCGCGGCGGCGTGCGACGGCGCGGAGCGGCTGATCGAGCTCGGACTGGGCAGCGGGTGGCCGCTGGCCGCGGACGCGATCGACTGCCCGGTGCGGGTGATCTGGGGCACCGAGGATCGGCTGCTGCCCTGGCCCCGGGCGGCAGCGCGCTACCGCTCCGAGCTGCTGGCCGGCGCCGACTGGGTGGAGCTCGTCGGAGTCGGCCACTGCCCCCAGCTCGATGTGCCCGCCGAGACGAGCCAGCTGATCCTCGGCGTGACCCGCGCCTGAGCTGCGGCCGCCACGGGCTGCCGCTAGGGAAGCGCGTACTCGCCGCGCGCGACGGCGACGGCGCCGCCACCCACCGTGATCCGCTCCAGCCGGTCGACCGACCCGTGAGCGCAGGCGTGGAGGGTCGATGGGCGCCCCATCTCCACCCCCTGGGTGATCGTGATCGGCTCCCCGAAGCCGGTCCGCCCGTGGCGGGCGAGGTGGAGCGCGAGCGGTCCGGCGGCTGAGCCGGTGGCCGGATCCTCGGCCACGCCGAGCCCGGGGGCGAACATCCGCGAGCGCACGGCGGTGCCCTCGACCGCGAAGCAGCTGACGCCGAACGATCCAAGCCGCGCGAGGGCGCCGAGGTCCGGCCGGAGCTCACGCACCGCGTCGACGTGATCGAGGGCGACGTAGGCGTGGCGCGGGCCGTTGTCGTAGATCTCGATCGGCAGCGCCGAGGCCGCCACGCCGAGCGCGGCGAGCACGGCCTCGGGGTCGTCCGCGGGCTCCCAGCGTGGCAGCGGCTGCTCCATCTCGCCGGCGACGATCGTCCCCGCTCGGCGGGTCAGCGCGATCGGGACGATCCCCGCCCCGGTGTGCAGCCGCACCGTCTCGCCCCCTGTGCGCTCGCCGATCACGAACGCGGTGCCGAGGACGGGATGCCCCGCGAACGGCAGCTCGGCCGCCGGCGTGAAGATCCGCACCCTGGCGTCGGCGAGCGCGGGGTCCTCCGGGGAGAAGACGAACACCGTCTCGGACAGGTTGAGCTCACGCGCGAGGGACTGCAGGATCGCCGGATCGATCCGTCCGCCGTCGGTGAACACGGCGACGGGGTTCCCCTGCAGTGGCGTGTCGGTGAACACATCGAGAACCACGTAGGGGTGGCCTTCAGGCATCGGTCATCTCCAGCAGAGTCGTGACGGTCGTCCAGTTGCGCGCGGTGGCGGCGACGCCGGTGCGCTTGTCGACGGCGGCCAGGCCGAGCTTCGAGCGCGCGGAGCCCTCCGGGTAGCACACGTACAGCTCGCGGTCGATGGCGGCGAAACCCTCTTCCGGCATGCGCAGCCCGTCGAGCCGCTCGATCGCCGCCGCCGGAAGCGCCTCGGACAGGAACACGACGTGGTAGCGCTTCGGGTCCGTCGCCACCTCGCCGAGCGGATCGCGCTCGACGACGGCGGCGAGCTGCTCGTGCGTGCGCACGACGACGGGGACCGTGAGCCCGAAGCGCTCGGCGATCACCTCTCGGATGGCGTCGGCGAGCGCGTCGGGCCCGAGCTCGGTGTCGAGCACGATGTTGCCGCTCTGGACGTAGGTCCGGGCGTCCGGCAGCCCCGCCGCGGCGAGCGCCTCCCGGAGCGCGGGCATGGCGATCCGGTTGCGCGGCCCGAGGTTGATGCCTCGCAGCAGCGCCACGGCCGTCGGCATCAGAACAGGGGCTCCTGGCCCGGCACCGGCTCGCGGCGGGGCGGGAGCACCTCGTGCCCGAGGGCGATCGCGACGTCCCGCGCCAGCGCCTGCTCGGAGCGAGAGGCGATCAGCGGGTCGTCGATCCCCTCGACGTGGACGAGCGTGCGGCGGCCATCACCGCGGTCCGCGCCGGTCAGCGGCACGAGCGCGTAGACGCGGTCGGCACGGGCGAACTTGCCATAGCCGAGGGGGATCAGCGGGGCACCGCGGGCCATGTTTGGCGATCTTAGGCGGCGCTGGCGAACAGTGCTCGTCGCACGTAGGCGACGGTCTCCCGTTCGTGGTCCAGCGCGTCCTCCTTACGGAGGCGGATGAGCCGGATGCCGTGCGCCTCGATGATCCGCTGCTTGGCGGCATCGTCCTGGCGGCGGATGTCGGTGTCGTGGAATGCGGAGTCGACCTCGATGGCGACGCGGAACTCCGCGTACCAGATGTCGACCTCGATCCAGGTCGGCAGCCCCGGGATCCGCGCGTTCGTGACCGGGACCGGAAGACCGCCGCGGATCAGCATCGCGACGACTTCGTCCTCGTCGCCCGAGCGGGTCGGGAGTGGGCCGTGGGTGATGAGTCTGGCCAGCCGCGCGGCGCCCGGTCCCGGCCGGGCGGCGATCTGCGCGTGCAGCTGGGGAAGAACGACCAGCCTCTGCACCTGCGCCTCGTGGACGGCGCGGCGCAGGGCCTTGTCGCTGCGGAGCGTGTCGGCCATCGAGCGCAGCGCGAACGCGGGCGTCACGATCGGGATGCCGTTCTTCCGGGTGGTGCTCAGCTCGTGGCGGACGTGAACGCGAATCTCGGGCCGCGAGCGGACCTCCCGCGGCACGGCGACGTGGATCGGCCAAGTCAGCCTTTTCCAGAATCCGTGGATGAATCCGGCCGACATGTCATCAAGGACCGCATCCGGGCCGATCGCCATGACGGCTGCCAGACACTCACCATGCGGGGTCAAGGGTGCGGGCGGGATGCCGTACACACCCCGGTGCCTGCGAAACAACCGGCCGGCCTTCACTCGGGCGGTGATCGCACGATTGGAGATGCCGATGGCGTTCAGCTGCCGCCCCTGAACCACGCGATGCTGCCGGGCCGCCAGCCGGTTGACCTGCAGTTCCTTACCTCCTGGGTAACTTTCTGCAGGCACGGCGCCCATGGTCCCGCGCCCACCTGTGACGGAACAAGACGTATATGTGAATTAAGCGGCCGGCTGGTCGTCCAGAATGTCGCCGAGCCGGCGCTCGAGCGCAGCTGCGAGCACCTCCCGCACGGCACCCTCTTCAAACCGCTCGACGAGTGCGGAGAGAAAGCCCTCGATCACCAGCCGCTTGGCCACCGGCTCGCGGAGCCCCCGCGAGCGCAGGTAGAACAGCTGCTCGGGATCGACCTGGGCGACCGCCGCGGCGTGCGTGCAGCGCACGTCGTTGGCCTGGATCTCCAAGCCGGGGATGGCGTCCGCGTGGGCGCGCTTGGACAGCAGCAGGTTGCGGGACTCCTGGAAGGCGTCGGTCTTCTGTGCGCCCGGGTCGACGATGATGTTGCCCTTCCAGACCGCGCTCGAGCGGCCCTGGAGGACGCCGCGGAAGGCGAGGTCGCTCGTCGTGTTCGCCGCCGCGTGCTCCTGGGTCGTGTCGAAGTCGATGTGCTGGCGGCCGTGGGTGGCGTAGGCGCCCGTGACGCGTGCGTTGGCGCCCTCGCCGGCGAGCCGGGTCTGCATGCGGACGTGACCGCGCGTGGAGCCGAAGCCGAGCGCCACCCAGTCGAGTGAGGCGTCGCGCGCCACCTCGGCGCGCTGGGCGCCGAAGATCCACGTCTTCTCCGAGAGTCCCTGGCCGCAGACGTAGCGCAGGTGCGCGTTGTCGCCCACGATCAGCTCGGTGGCGACGTTGAACACGCCGTCGAGCGGGTCCTGCGCCGAGAGGTACTGCTCCCACACCTCGGCCTGCGCCCCCTCCTCGAGCACGACGAGCGTGCGCGCGCCCAGCAACGTGCCGGGCTCCGTCTGGAGGCTGGTGAGCGAGATCGGCGCCTCGACGCTCACCCCGCGCGGGACGAACACGAAGGCGCCATGACGAAAGCCGGCGTCGCTCAGCGCGACGAACACGTCGTCACGGTCGAGGAGCGTGCCGAGATGCCGGCGCACGAGCTCTCCGTGGTCGCGCAGCGCCTGCTCGAACGGCGCCACGATGACCCCCTCGGGCAGCGCGTCAGCGCCCTCGAAGGCCCACAGCGGCTCGAGCGGAGCGCCGACCGGGTCCTCGGCCTGGACCGGACGGTAGTCCGCGAGATTCAGCGCCGAGAGGTCGGTGAACTCCCAGCCGGGCCGCCCCTTGAAGCTCGGGAGTGCCACGGCCACCTCGGTGCTAGCCAATGGAGCCCTCCATCTGCAACTCGATCAGCCGGTTCATCTCCACGGCGTACTCCATCGGGAGCTCCTTGGTGATCGGCTCGATGAAGCCGTTGACGATCAGCTTCGACGCCTCGTCCTCCGGGATGCCGTGGCTCATCAGGTAGAACAGCTGATCGTCGCCGACCTTGGAGACGGTGGCCTCGTGGCCGACGTTGACGTCGTCCTCGGAGATGCGGATCGTCGGATAGGTGTCGGAGCGGCTGTGCTCGTCGAGCAGCAGGGCGTCGCAGACGACCTTGGAGCGCGCGCCGTGGGCGCCCTTGGCGATCTCCAGCAGGCCCCGGTAGGAGCCGCGTCCGCCGTCCTTGCAGATCGACTTGGCGAAGATGTTGGAGGTCGTGTTCGGAGCAGCGTGGATGATCTTGCCCCCCGCGTCCTGGTGCTGGCCCCGACCGGCGAAGGCGATCGAGAGGATCTCGCCGTGGGCCCGCTCGCCCATCAGGTACACGCTCGGGTACTTCATCGTCAGCTTCGAGCCGAGGTTGCAGTCGACCCACTCGACGGTGGCGTCGGTCTCCGCCACGGCGCGCTTGGTGACGAGGTTGAACACGTTCGTCGACCAGTTCTGGACCGTCGTGTAGCGGATCCGCGCACCCGGCTTGGCGACCAGCTCGACGACCGCGGAGTGCAGCGAGGATGCGCTGTACGTCGGCGCCGTGCAGCCCTCCACGTAGTGCACGTAGGAGCCCTCGTCGGCGATGATCAGCGTGCGCTCGAACTGACCCATCGACTCGGTGTTGATGCGGAAATACGCCTGCAGCGGCATCTCGACATGGACACCGGGCGGGACGTAGACGAACGAGCCCCCGGACCACACGGCCGAGTTGAGCGACGCGAGCTTGTTGTCGTTGGGCGGGATGATGGTGGCGAAGTACTCGCGCATCAGATCCTCGTGCTCGCGCAGCGCGGTGTCCATGTCGGTGAAGATCACGCCCTGCTTCTCGAGCGCCTCGTTGACCTGGTGATAGACGACCTCGGACTCGTACTGGGCGCCGACGCCGGAGAGGAACTTGCGCTCCGCCTCGGGGATCCCCAGCCGGTCGAAGGTGTTCTTGACGTCCTCGGGAACGTCGTCCCAGGAGCGCTCGGAGCGCTCGGAGGCGCGCACGAAGTAGTGGATGTCGTCGTAGTCGACCTCGGCGAGCAGGGGCGAGCCCCACGTCGGCTGCGGCCGGGCGAAGAAGTACTCGAGCGCCTTGAGGCGGAACTCCCGCATCCACTGGGGCTCGGACTTGAACTCGGAGATCTTCTCGACGATCTCGCGGTTGATCCCCTTCGGCGCCTTGTAGAGGTAGTTCTCCGCGTCGTGGAAGCCGTAGCGCTCGGTGTAATCCGAGTTGATGAGCGCCAGCTTCTGGTTCTCGGTGAGGGTGTCAGGCAGGATCGAGGGACCGGTCTGGCCGATCTCCTCGGGCAGGATCTCGGGAGTCGCCATCACTCCACCTCCAACTTGATCATGTCCCTCTCGACGAGCACCGGGAAGGTGTCAACGGGAAGGTAGGCGGGCAGGGTCTTCGGTGTGCCGGTCCGCAGGTCGAACAACGAGCCGTGCCGTGGACATTCCACCGTGCACGTGCTCTCGTCGAACGGTCCCTCGGCCAGTGGGCCATCGTCGTGCGAGCAGCGGTCCTCGAGCGCGTAGAGCTTCCCGCCGCAGTTGAACACACCGATCTCCAAATCCTCCCAGGCGACGATGCGCACCTGGCCGGGCGCGAGATCCTGGATCGGACAGACATCGATGTGGGGCATGGAGCGAAAACCTAGCGGTCGGATCGGATTTCCATCAAGGATAGCGGGATAGGCCCCTTCGCCCCGATATCGGGCGGCGTTCCGCGGATCTGCGGCGGCGCTCAGGCCGCCGCCTCGGGAGCGTCGGTGTCCCAGTCGACGACATGCCCCAGCCCGGCGCTCTTGAGCACCTTGAGCGAGAGCAGCGCGCACTTCATCCGCGTGGCCGAGATGTCGATCCCCAGCAGGTCGAGGACGAAGCTGCGGTCGAGCTTGAGAAGATCGTCGATCGGCATCCCCTTGACCTCGTCGGAGCTCATCGACGCGGCCGCCTGCGAGATCGCGCATCCGTGGCCGGAGAAGGCGACGTCGCTGATCCGCCCGTCGGGATCCACCTTCAGCTGCACCTTGAGCTGATCGCCGCAGAGCGGATTGAGATCCTCGGCCTCCAGATCGGGATCCGGGATCTCCCCCCAGTTGTGGGGGTTCTTGTAGTGGTCGAGGATGTATTCGCGATACAGGTCGTCCACGCAGTCACACCTTAGCCACGCGCTGACAGACCGAAGATGCGCCGGACTTCGCCCAAGCCGCGGACGAGCGCATCGAGGTCCTCGGAGTCGTTGTGCACGGCGAACGAGGCGCGGGTCGTCGCCGACACGCACAGACGGCGCATGAGCGGCTGCGCGCAGTGGTGCCCCGCCCGCACGCAGACCGCCTGGCGAGAAAGGATCTCGCCGACGTCGTGGGGGTGAACCCCCGGCAGGGCGAAGGAGATCACCGCTCCGCGCTCCCGGGCCGAGCCGGGGCCGTGGATCTGGATCCCGGGCACCTCGTCGGTGAGACGCTCCAGCGCCTCGGCTACGAGCGCACGCTCGTGCTCGCGCACGGTCTCCATGCCGATCGCGCCGAGCCAATCGATGGCGGCTCCGAGGCCGATCGCCTCGGCGATCTGCGACGTGCCCGCCTCGAACTTCCACGGCAGGTCCGTCCAGGTCGACTCGGTCTCCCCCACGGTGCGGATCATGTGTCCGCCGCCGATGAAGGGCGGCATCGCCTCGAGCAGCTCGCGCCGGCCATGCAGAACCCCGATGCCGGTCGGGCCGTAGGCCTTGTGGCCCGTCCACGCGTAGAAGTCGGCGTCGATCTCCCGCAGGTCGACGGGCAGCTGGGGCACCGCCTGGGAGCCGTCGACGAGCACGACGACACCGTGCTCGTGCGCGCGGGCGACGATCTCCGCCAACGGGTTGATCGTGCCCAGGACGTTCGAGACGTGGGCGAGGGCCAGCAGCTTCGGCTCACGCGCCAGCAGCCCGTCGAGCGCGTCGCGGTCGAGCAGCCCGTCGTCGCCCACGGGGGCGTAGGCGATCTCGGCACCCTTCTCCGCGCACACCAGCTGCCAGGGCACGATGTTGGAGTGGTGCTCCATCTCGGTCAGCACGACGAGATCGCCGGGGCCGATGTGCTCCCGGCCCCAGGTATAGGCCACGAGGTTGATCGCCGCCGTCGCGTTGGCGGTGAAGATCGTCTCCGGCGGCGTCGAGCCCATCCACGCCGCGATCCGCGAACGCGCCCCCTCGAACAGGTCGGTCGCCTCGACGGCCAGCGTGTACACGCCGCGGTGGATCGACGCCCGCGAGTGCGTGTAGTACCGCGTCATCGCGTCGATCACCGGCTGCGGGGTCTGCGAGGTGGCGGCGGTGTCGAGGTACACGAGCCGGTGCCCGTCGATCCGCCGCGCCAAGACCGGAAACTCCCGGCTCACCTCGGCCGCGAGTCCGCCCGCCTGCCGCTTTGACTCCGTGTGCGTGGCCATGTGGATGATCCGCCCGCCGTCAGGCGGCCTGGTCCTGGTCGGTGATCCAGCCGTAGCCCTTCTTCTCGAGCTCGTCGACGAGCTCGGGGCCACCCTCGCGGACGATCCGGCCCTCGTACATGACGTGCACGTGGCTCGGCTTGACGTAGTCGAGGATCCGCTGGTAGTGGGTGATGATCAGCACGCCCATCTCGCCGCCGGCGGCGACGGTGTTGACGCCGTCGGCGACGACCCGCAGGGCGTCGATGTCGAGACCGGAGTCGGTCTCGTCGAGGACGGCGAGCGCCGGGTGCTGGAGGGCGAGCTGGAGGATCTCCATCCGCTTCTTCTCGCCGCCGGAGAACCCGTCGTTGAGATACCGGCTGGAGAACTCGTTCGGGATCTTGGTCAACTTCATCGCCGCTTGGACGGTCTCCCGGAACTCGCGCAGTGGGACCGGCTCCTCGCCGCGCGCCTGGCGGTGGGCGTTGAGCACCGTGCGCAGGTACTTCGTGACCGTGACGCCGGGGACGGCGACCGGATACTGGAAGGCCATGAACAGGCCCATCCGGGCGCGCTCGTCGGGATCGGCCTCGGTGATGTCCTCACCGCGGAAGAACACCTGTCCCTCGGTCACCTCGATGCCGGGGTGACCCATGATCGCGTTGGCGAGCGTCGACTTGCCCGAGCCGTTTGGGCCCATCAGGGCATGGATTTCGCCTTTGCCGACGGTGAGATCGAGACCCCGGAGGATCTGCTTCTCGCCGGCCCGGACGTGGAGGTTTCGGATTTCGAGTTCAGCCATCTTGAGAGCCTTCGTTCGGGTTCTATGCCGCCGCTGTCGTGGTGACCCGCTCTTGGCGGCGGGAGAAGTCGACGAGCTCGGCCAGGGTCGTGGTCTGCAGCGAGCGGACGATGCCGCCCTGCACTCGCGTCCACAGGAGCTTGGTGGCGCAGCCCCGCCCCGAGTCCGGCTCGTGCGAGCACAGCACGCGGTCGGTGTGCTCGGTGACGAAGCAGTCCATCGGGGCGATCGTCCCCTCCAGCGCGCTGACGACCTCGTACATGCTGATCTCCTCCGGGGGGCGGGCGAGCCAGTAGCCGCCGTGCGCTCCCCGCGCGCTCATGACGAGGCCGGCCCGGCGCAGCCGGGCGACGACCTGTTCGAGGTAGGCCAGGGGAAGGCCCTCGCCGTCGGCCAGCGCCTTGAGGCTGGTGGGCCGCTCCGGCGCCTGGCGCCCGAGCTCGACCATCAGCCGAACCCCGTATTCCGCCTTCGAGGAGAAGATCACATCTAAATCCTACCAGCCGGGTCGGTTTAGGCTGGGCCGGCTTCGACCCGATTTGCCATAGGATCGCCGCACCCCCGCCGGAGCCGCAACGGAGCACGAGGAGGGATGGGCATCTCAGCCAAGGGCAGCACAGCGCAGTACTCCCTCGCGGACGCACAGGAGATCGCCGCCGCGGCGGCGATCGCGCGGGAGCGGGGGCGGCTCGGGATCGACACGGAGTTCATGTCGGAGGGCCGCTACCGGGCGCTGCTGTGCCTCGTCCAGATCGCCGTCGACGATCCGGACGTCCCGGGAGCGTCGCGGACGCTCCTGATCGACCCGCTCACCGACGTCGACGTCGCGCCGCTCGCCGCGCTGCTCTCCGATCCGGACGTGGAGATCGTGCTGCACGCGGGCCGCCAGGACGTCGCGATCCTGCGGCGGGCGTGGTCGTGCGCCCCGGTCAACATCTTCGACACCCAGATCAGTGCCGGGTTCGCGGGCGAGAGCGCCCAGTCGGGGTACGGCAACCTGATCGGATCCGTCCTGGGGCGCAGCGTCGGGAAGACCGCCAGCTACACGCGCTGGGACGCCCGGCCGCTCACGGGCGAGCAGCTCTCCTACGCCGCCGAGGACGTCGTTCACCTGCTCGAGCTCGCCGATCGCCTCAAGGAGCGACTGCGGGAGACCGGCCGGCTGGAGTGGGCGCTCGAGGAATGCCGGCGGCTCGAGGCGGCCACCGACGAGCGTGATCCGGACACCGCCTGGGAGCGGCTCCCCCGGGTCGGCCAGCTCGATCCCCGATCCCGCGCGGTGGCCCGGGAGCTCGCCGCCTGGCGCGAGCGGACGGCGTCGCAGGAGGATCGCCCCGTCGGCTCGGTCCTCGCCGATCCGCCGCTCGTGGAGCTCGCCAAGCGTCAGCCCCACAGCCTCGCCGCGATCGAGCAGATCCGCGGCGTGCACCGCTCCGGAATCAAGCGGCGTGGCGAAGCCATCCTTCAGGCGATCGCGGCGGGCCAGCAGGCCGAGCCGATCCCGCGTGAGGAGCGGCGGTGGCGCAACGAGCCGGCTGACGCACCGCTGATCGCGCTCTCCGAGGCGCTGCTGCGCTCGCGAGCGATGGAGGCGGGACTGGCCTATGAGCTAATCGCCTCGCGCAGCGAGCTCGAGCAGATCGTCTCGGCCGCGCGGCGCGCGGCCCCCGAGCCGGAGGTGCGGACGCTGACCGGCTGGCGCCGCGAGCTCGTCGGTGACGACCTGCGGGATCTGCTGGAGGGCCGGACCGCGGTCTCGGTCGGCGATCGCCGCCGGCTCGAGCTCTCGCCGCGGGACTGAGCGCTCAGGCGCTCCCGAGCTCGAGCTGCATGGACAGCGTCGCGGTGTGGCTGAAGATCGCGCCCGAGAGCGCGACCGCGACGCGGCGCGGTCGCTGGATCCATCCCTGGTCGAGCCCCAGCAGGTCACCGTCGGCGGTGGCGAAGACGAGGTGGAGGCCGCCACCGGGCGAGTCGACGGCGTGCTCGTCGCCGTTCGGGGCGTAGGCGCTCGTCCACCCGCGGGCGTGGAGCATCACCCGCTCGGCGTGCAGGAACTGCTGCGAGGTGGGAAGCCGGGGGTCCGCCACGACGAGGTCGACGGCGCAGTCGGCGCCGGCCCCCGGATTGCAGCGCTTCTCGCTGACGACGATGCGGGCGCCGGAGACGAGCGGCACCCGGGCGGGATCCGGTGCCCGGCCACCGCCCGCGCCACACGCGGCGAGCGCCGTTCCTGCCACGGCGAGCCAGGTCGCCAGGAGCACCGTCTTCATGAGAATCGCCAGCGTAGCCACCGATCGCTCCCGGCATGCCGAGCGCCGCGCCCGGGTAACCTTCCCGGCCGTGTCCGACACCGCCAGCCACCTCGCCGACCCGGAGCTGCTCGAGGCGAGCTGGGACCTCGAGCCACTCGTCGACGGCAGCGGCGCGGACGGGGTCCGCGCGGCCCTCGACGAGGCGATGCGTCGTGCCGAGGCGTTCTCGGCTCGCCACGCCGGCCGGATCGCCGAGCTCGACGCCGACGGCCTGCGGGAGGCGATGCGCGAGCTCGAGGCGATCAACGAGCTGATCGGCCGCGCCGGCTCCTACGCCTCGCTGAGCTTCGCCACCGACACCGCCGACCCGGCGCGGGGAGCCCTGCTGCAGCTGGTGCAGGAGCGGGCGACCGAGGCCGAGACGAGGCTGCTGTTCTTCGAGCTCGAGTGGGCGGCGCTCGACGACGCCCGGGCCGAGGAGCTGCTCGCCGGCGGCGAGCTCGACTTCTGCCGCCATTACCTCCGCAGCGCCCGGCGCTACCGGCCGTACCTGCTCACCGAGCCGGAGGAGAAGATCCTCGCCGAGAAGTCACTGTCGAGCCAGGCCGCCTGGAGCCGCCTGTTCGGCGAGCTCGCTTCGGCGATCAGGGTTCCCCTCGACGGCGAGGAGGCCTCGCTGGAGCTGGCCCTGAGCCGGCTCCAGTCGCCGGATCGCGACGTGCGGCGCACGGCCGCCGAGGCGGTATCGGGGGCGCTCGAGCCGGGGCTTCGCACGCGGGGCTTCATCTTCAACACGCTCGCCGTCGACAAGGCCGTCGAGGATCGGCTGCGGGGCTTCCCGCACTGGCTCGCCTCCCGCAACCTCGCCAACGAGGCCTCCGACGAGTCGGTGATGGCCCTGATCGAGGCGGTCCGGCGCCGCTACGACATTCCCCAGCGGTGGTATCGCGTCAAGGCGAAGCTCCTCGGGGTGGAGCGGATCGCGGACTACGACCGAGCGGCGCCCGTGCTGCCCGAGGAGGTCACCTACTCCTATCGCGAGGCGCGGGAGCTCGTGCTGGACACCTACACCGCCTTCTCGCCCGAGGCGGGCCGCGTGGCGAGCCGCTTCTTCGACGAGCACTGGATCGACGCTCCCGTGCGCGAGAACAAGCGCGGCGGGGCGTTCTGCGCCTACACGGTCCCGAGCGTGCACCCGTACGTGATGCTCAACTTCACGGCGCGCCGCCGCGACGTGCTGACGATGGCCCACGAGCTCGGCCACGGACTTCACGCGGCGCTCGCCCAGCCCCAGGGCGCATTTCACCAGTCGACCCCGCTCACGCTCGCCGAGACGGCGTCCGTGTTCGGCGAGGCGCTCGTGTTCGGGCGGCTGCTCGACGAAGCCGGCGACGACGACGCTCGCCTCAGCCTGCTCGCCGACCGGATCGACGGGGCGATCGCCACCGTGTTCCGGCAGATGGCGATGAACCGCTTCGAGCACCGCTTCCACACCACCCGGCGCAGCGAGGGCGAGGTGTCCACCGAGCAGCTGTGCGAGCTGTGGCTGGAGACCCAATCGGAGCTGTTCGGCGACTCCGTCGAGATCACCGACGGCTATCGGATGTGGTGGTCCTACGTGCCGCACTTCATCAACACCCCCGGGTACGTCTACGCGTACGCGTACGGACAACTGCTCGCCCTGTCGGCCTACGGGCGGTACCGTGCCGAGGGCGAGGCGTTCGTTCCGCGGTACCTGGAACTGCTCGCGGCAGGCGGCTCAAAGAGCCCGGAGGAGCTGGGGGCGATGATCGGCATCGACCTGGCTGATCCCGGCTTCTGGGATGCCGGGCTGGCGCTGGTGGAGAACCAGCTCACCGAAGCGGAGACCCTTGCCGGCTCACGGTGAGCCGGACGCGAGAGCAGACCACTTCACCACTCAGACTCAGGAGCCCTCCCGATGTCACGACGCCTCCTCATCCTCGCCCTGCCGCTGGCGCTCCTGCTGATCGGCGGCTCCGCCGGAGCGGCCGCAGGTGGGTCGGCCCGCGTCGGCACGGCGCCGGCGCACCCGACGGGCTCGCACGTGCTCGGCGCGCTGTCCGGATCGACGCCGCTTCACATCACCATCGGCCTCGATCCGCGTGACCCCGCGGGGCTCACCGCCTACGCCACCGAGGTCTCCACCCCCGGCACTTCGCTGTACCACCACTATCTGTCGGTGGCGGAGTTCGCGGATCGCTTCGGCGCCACGCCCGCCACCATCGCCTCGGTGCGGGCGGCGCTGATCGCCGAGGGCCTGACGCCCAGCGCGGCGAGCGCCAACGGGCTGTCGCTGAGCGTCTCCGCGCCGGCCTCGACGCTGGCCCGCGCCTTCGACACCTCGTTCCAGCGCGTGCGACTCCACGGCGGCCGCACCGCCTACGCCAACACCGCCGCGCCGCGCTTCCGGGCTTCGATCGCCGGGGCGATCGAGGGCGTCGTGGGACTCGACACCCTGACCATCCCGCATCCGCTCGGGCTCATCCACCGGACGGCCTCGCGCGCCGCCACGCGCCCCGCGGCCCACGCGGCGAGCGGACACGCCACCGCCCACACCTCGGTGCCGGCGGCGTGCGCCACGGCGAGCAGCGAGGCGAGCTCCCAGAGCGCCTACACGACGAACCAGATCGCGTCCGCCTACAACTTCGGCGGGGTCTACTCCGCCGGCGACTTCGGCTCCGGCGTGACGGTCGCGCTGTACGAGCTGGAGGGCAACTTCCCGAGCGACATCACGGCTTTCGAGAGCTGCTACGGAGTCACCGCGTCGGTCAGCTACAAGCCGGTCGACGGCGGCGCCGGGACCCCCAATCCCAATCCGCCCAACTACGACGGGCTGGAGACCGAGCTCGACATCGAGAACGTGATCGGTATCGCCCCCGCCGTGAACGCGATCGTCTACCAGGCCCCGAACAGCAACAGCGGCGCCTACGACAACTACAGGCAGATGATCACGGACGACACCGCGAAGGTGATCTCCACCTCGTGGGGCGAGTGCGAGGCGGCGATGGGCAAGAGCGCGGCCGACATGGAGAACACCCTGTTCCAGGAAGCGGCCACGCAGGGGCAGACGATCGTCGCCGCCGCCGGCGACGACGGTGCGCAGGACTGCTTCGAGGAGACGTTCCCGGGCACCAAGCCGGCCGTCGATGACCCCGCCTCGCAGCCGTTCGTGACCGGCGCCGGGGGGACCTCCCTGACCTCCATCAGCCCCCGGACCGAGACGGTGTGGAACGACGGGCCGAGTCCGGCGAACGGCGGCGCCGGAGGGGGTGGCAATTCGACGTTCTGGACGATGCCGAGCTACCAGTCGAGCGCACCGGCCTCGCTCAACGTGATCAACTCGGAGTCCGCGGCCGCCGCCACATGCGGCGGGACGACGGGCGACTGCCGCGAGGTGCCCGACGTCACCGCGAGCGCGGACGAGGATCATGCCTACCTCGTCTACTGGCACGGCAACGGTTCCGCCACCGACTCGGGCGCCTGGACGGCCGTCGGCGGCACCTCGGGCGCGGCTCCGCTGTGGGGCGCGCTGTTCGCGCTGACCGATGCCCAGACGACCTGCGCGACCCCGCTGGGTCTGGCCAACGCGGATCTCTACAGCGCAGCAGCGGCGGCGTATTCGCCGCTGTTCAACGACATCACGACGGGCAACAACGACATGCTCGGGATCAACGGCGGCGAGTTCGCCGCCGGTCCCGGCTACGACCAGGCGAGCGGGCTCGGCAGCCCGAACGCGGTGAACCTCGTGCCTGCACTGTGCGCGCAGGAGACGCCGCTGACGGTCACCAACCCCGGTGCCCAGAGCTCGATCGTCGGTGCGCCGGCTTCGCTGCAGCTGAAGAGCAACGAAGCGAGCGGCGTGACCTACTCGGCAACGGGCCTGCCCCCGGGGCTGAGCATCGCCTCCGGCACCGGGCTCGTCTCGGGCACGCCGACCACGGCCGGCACCTACACGGTGACCGTGGACGCCGCCGATACGGACTACCGCGCGGGCAGTACCTCGTTCACCTGGACCGTGTCCCCCGACCGGGTCACCCTGGCCCCCGTGCCCGCTCAACACGGCGTCGTCAAGCACGCCACGAGCCTGCAGCTCAAGGCGACCGACCTCTCCGGCCGGCCCATCACCTACGGGGCCACCGGTCTCCCGAAGGGGCTGAAGCTCACCGCCTCGACGGGGCGCATCGCCGGCACGCCGACGAAGGCCGGCATCTTCCACGTGACGGCGAGCGCGGAGGAGAGCGGCGTCATCCCGGCGACGCAGAGCTTCACCTGGACGATTGCCGGGGCGCCGCGGATCTCCGTCGCCCGCATCGCCAAGAGCGGCGGCTCGCTGTCGCTGAAGGTGGTGGCGGGCAGCCACGCCGCCGGCATCCGCAAGCTCTCGGTCAAGCTGCCGGCCGCGGTCAGCGGCGTGATCTCCGGGAAGGCCAAGGTCCCGGGCGCTCGCTCGGTCAAGCGCTCCGGGCGCACCGTGACGATCGTCCTGCGCCGCGCGGTGCGGACGGTGAAGATCTCCATCCGGCTGCGCCCCAGCGCGACGATCACGCGGGACGCCAAGCGCCGGCGCCTCTCGGTGAAGGCGGTCGTGCGCGACGCCGGCGGCGTGCGCACGACCGTCAAGAAGCGCGTGCGGCGCGCCTGATCGGCTAGTGGGAGCGGGCGCGCCGCGTGCGCGTCCGCTCCTCCTGCTTCTCGACGACCTGGACGATCAGCCGCAGCACCTGGTCGATCCCCGTGGCGCGGGCCTCACCGTGCTCGAAGGCGGCACGCCACTCCTTGACGTGCCCCTTGGTGGCCAGCTCGTTGAATCGCGCGCGCTGGATGTCCAGCGTGACCTTCGCGTCGCTGGGGATCTGCTTGGTGACCTTCGGCCCCGGAAGCTCGACCCGGTAGAGCTGCACGTCTCGCCCGCCATGGAGCTCGAGCCCGATGACGAGCTTGAGCGGCTGCAGCGACGGCACGTCCTCCAGGAACCGCGTCACCGCGGTCTCGATCAGCGCCTTGGTGTCGGAGGGCGAGGCCATCAGGGCACGACTAGATCTTGTGGCGCTGGAGCAGCTTGCGGCCGATCACCATGCGCTGGATCTCGCTCGTGCCCTCGCCGATCAGCAGCAGCGGCGCGTCGCGGTAGATCCGCTCGATCTCGTACTCCTTGGAGTAGCCATAGCCGCCGTGGATGCGCAGGCATTCCTCGGCGCACAGACGCCCGGTCTCGGAGGCGAACAGCTTCGCCATCCCCGCCTCGATGTCCGACCGCTGGCCGGCGTCCTTCATCCGCGCGGCCTGGCGGGTGAGCAGCCGGGCCGCCTCGACCTGGGTGGCCATGTCGGCGAGCTTGAACTGGATCGCCTGGTGCTCGGAGATCGGCTTGCCGAACGTCCGCCGCTCCTGGCTGTAGCGCAGCGCGAGCTCCAGCGCGCGCTGGGCCAGCCCGACGCCGCGGGCCGCGACGTTGACCCGCCCGAGCTCGAGCGCGTCCATCATCTGCGCGAAGCCCTTGTTCAGGCCGGCGTCCTCGCCGCCGAGGATGTTCTCGGCCGGGCAGCGGTAGCCGTCGAACACGAGCTCGGTCGACTCGACGCCCTTGTAGCCCATCTTCTTGATCTGCGGAGGCACGTTGAAGCCCTTGTAGTCGCCCGTGTTCTCGGCGAGGCCCGGCTCCTTCTCGGCGATGAAGCAGGTCAGCCCGCGGTGCTTGGGATCCGCGTCGGGGTCGGTGCGCACGAGCACGAACACGAGGCCCGAGCGCAGGCCGTTCGTCACCCACATCTTCGTGCCGTTGATCTCGTAGGTGTCGTCGTCGACCTTCTTGGCGCTCGTCTTGATCGCGGCGACGTCGGAGCCGAGCTCCGGCTCGGAGAGGCTGAACGCGGCGCGGATCTCGCCCGTGGCCATCTTCGGCAGGTACTTCTGCTTCTGCTCCTCGGTGCCGAACTTCATGAGCAGGTAGGAGCCGATGAAGTGGGTGTTGACGATGCCGCTGATGCTGATCCAGCCGCGGCTGAGCTCCTCGACGATCATCGCGTAGGTCGCCAGGTCGAGGCCCATCCCGCCGTACTCCTCGGGGATCGTCACCCCGAACAGACCGAGCTCCTTCATCTGCTCGACGATCGGCTCGGGAAACTCGTCCTCGTGGTCGTAGTGCTCGGCGTTCGGGAGGATCTGCTCGTCCGCGAACTGGTGGACCATCTCGCAGATCGCCTTCTGCTCGTCGGTCTGGTCCTGGTACGGCGTGGCGGTGGCCATGAGTCGGGTGGGCTCCTTTGACGGTCTCGGCCTCCCGAGAATGTCACAAGTCCGTGCCATCCAGCCCGATTCGGGGGTTGGTGGGCCACCACGGCGAGCGAGCCGTGCCCGCGCCTTCGTGCGGGGAGCTAGCTCCGCCCGGGGAGCGCCGTGCTCGGGACGGCCGCCCTCGCCACGGGGTGCGTCGGGCGCTTGGCGTGGTGCTTGTGCCGCTTCGCGGGGTGCTTGCGGCGCTTGGCGTGGTGCCTGCCGGTGCTCACGGTGAGACCCACCTTCGTGCCTTCGGGGGAAGCTCGCTCTCGTCGAGGACGAGGCATGCTCGACGCGGCCCTTCTTGAAGGTCTTCGAGGCGACCTTGTGGATCTTGCCGACCGAGCAGTGGGCCTTCTTGAGGGCCGCCTTGGCCTTGGCCAGGGTGTCCTTGGCGACCTTTGGCACGATGCACCGCAGGCTGGCCGGCGAGGACGGCGAGGACGGCGAGGTCGGCGACCCAGTCGCCGGCGTCTCGATGACCGTCTCGCTGGCTTGAGCGGTATTGCCTGAGTCGTCCGTCGCGACGGCGGTGACGGTGTTCGCGCCGGGCGCCAGGGCGACCGCCGTCGACCACGTCCCGTCCGGATTCACCGCAACGGCCTCGCCGTTGACGGTAAGCGTGAGGCCGGCGTAGGCCGATGCCGTACCGGACACCTGCACCGAGGTTTGAGCGGTCGTGGTGCCGGGCGCCGGAGAGGTGATCGACACGGTCGGCCTGACGGCCTGCTCGACGGTCGCATCGACGACCTTGGCCATTGCCGCCTGGTCGTACGCCGTCACGTAGGACTGGGCGATCGAGGTCGAGCCCCCCGCCGGTACCGAGATCCCGTACTCCAGGAGCATGTCCTGGTGGTTGAAGAACGTCGCCTGCGTGGGCTGAGTGGTGTAAACGATCGATCCCGGGCCATCCTCCAGGCTGCCGTCGGGATAGCTGCCGTCCTCCGCCGAGATGACCCCTGTCGAGGCCGCGGGCAGCGTCACCGTGTCACCGCTCGCATAGGTCGCGTAGCCGGCGGTGCCTGGAAGCTGCCACACCGGCTCTCCGTTGAACGAGCCGAAGTCGTCGTACTGCAGGCTCAGCCGGTGCGCGTTGCCGTCCGTGCTCGTGAAGGTGTCGGTCATCGTCACGAGCTCGCCATCGTCCGTCTCTGAGATGGTTCGGTGGAACGTCACCCCGCTGTTCACCCACGAGCCGCAGTCCGAAGACGTCGGGGGATAGGCCACCGGCGTCGGGCACGTGACGATGTTCTCCGACTCCTGGATCGTCGCGTTCCCGGTGGTGGGGTCCTTGGCGTAGGACGACGTCAGCGCCGGGAAGCCGGGCTCGTTGCCGCCGCCGGCGAACACGTAGTCCGCCGCTTGGCTGTCGTAGGCGTCCTGGCCGTCGACCTGGATCTCGCTGCGGGTGCTGTCCTGCTCGTCGAAGTTCGCCGCCTGGTAGAGAGCGCCGGCGCAGAACCAGGTCGCCGAGTCGTCGAGGTCCATGCCCGGCTGCATCGCGTAGGAGTAGTCGAGCCCGCACCCACCGACGGAGTCGTAGTCGTCATATGCCTCGGTGCTCGTGGCCGTGTAGAAGTAGTCGGCGAACGGGGGCGAGTTGCCAGCCCCGATCACGCCGTCGAGGTTCAGGTAGTCGAGCTCGGAGGATGGCCCGCTGTACTGCGAGAGCGACCCGGTGTCAGTGTCCCCCGACGGCACCGCGCGAAGGGTGCAGGTCCTGCCCATCGCCCCGATCGGAGCCGGCTCGGAGTACACCCGGTTGATCGGCCCGGTGTAGCTGAAGTCTCGGTTGGCGTCGGTGACGACGTCGTCGACGACCGGCGCGGCGATCACTTCGCCCCCCTGGGCGTAGTAGCAGTTGATGTCGACCGCGTCGCTGCCCGGATCGGTGCTGTTCGTCGTGCCGGAGATCGTCACCGTCGGTGTCGGTGACGCGTTGTGATCGAACTGGTAGTAGAACGGGCTGCTCGGCGAGGTGATCGCCGTCTGGGTGATCCTGGCGCTCGCCGAGGCGACGCCGAGCGTGGACGCCCCGCAGAGCGCGAGCACGGCGCAGCTGAGGCCGCGGATCAGGCGACCGTGGATGGGGCGCATGGGCTCCTCCGCGTTGTCATGAGAACTTCCCCTTGAGTCTCTCGGCCCCACGCGCGCAACCGTGCGCCCCTGCCGACGAATCCCGAGCATACATGCCGTCGCCCGTCCGGCACGACGCAGCGGTCACCGGTGGCCGGCCGGCTCGCGCCCCTGGCCGGCGCGGCGTAGCTGGCACACTCCGGCGCCGTGAACTTCGCCGTCGACGTCGTCGAGGCCGCGCCTCCCGCATGGCGCGCGCTCGTGGAGCTGACCCGGGACGGCAGGCGGCGCGAGTACACCTTCGGCGAGGTCTCCGCCCTGTCCGCCCGGCTCGCCGGCTCGCTCGCCCGCCACGGCGTCGGACGGGGGGACATCGTGATGACGCTGATCGGCAACCGCCCCGAATGGGTGCTCACGATGGTGGCGTGCTTCCGCCTGGGCGCCGTCGTCCTGCCGTGCAACGAGCAGCTGCGCAGCCGCGACCTGCGAATCCGTCTCGACGTCGCCGAGCCGCGACTGATCGTCGTCGACGAACGCAATCTGGACGAGCTCCGTGCCGCGGGCCCGTCCTGCCCCGTGCTCACGATCCCCGACCCGTCGCTGTATGAGGCCGACGCGGCGCCCGCCGTGGTGCTGCAGGCGAGCGACCCCTGCCTGATCACCTTCACGAGCGGCACCACCGGCGAGCCGAAGGGAATCGTTCACGGTCAGCGCTACCTCCCCGGACAGCGGCTGCAGGCCGAGCACTGGCTCGACGCCCGCGGCGGAGAGCTCGTGTGGTGCACCGCGGCGAGCGGATGGTCGAAGTCGGCCCGCAACGCGTTCATCGCGCCGTGGCTGCGGGGCGCGGCGGCGCTCCTCCATGACGCCCGTTTCGACCCCCACGAACGCCTCGAGCTGCTGGCCCGCGAGCGGGTCAACGTGCTCTGCATGGCACCCACGGAGTACCGCGTGATCGCCAAGCGGGCGACGCTCACGCCGATGCCGGACCTCCGCGGCCTCGTCGCCGCCGGGGAGGCGCTGAACCCGGAGGTGCTGCGGGCGTTCAGGGAGGGAACGGGGCTGGAGATCCGCGACGGCTACGGCCAGACCGAGACGGGCCAGCTCACCGGGACCCCCCTCGGCGAGGCGGTGCGCCCGGGCTCGATGGGACGCGCGCTGCCCGGCGTGGAGCTGCGCGTGGAGGACGGCGAGCTCGTGCTCTCCGACCCCCGGAGCGACCCGACGTTCTTCGTCGGCGACCTCGACGGAGCGCCCGCGCCGGAGGACCGGCCCTGGCACACCGGGGACCGGGTGACGCGCGATGAGGACGGCTTCCTGTACTTCGAGGGGCGCACCGACGACGTGATCATCTCCGCCGGCTATCGGATCGGGCCGTTCGAGGTCGAATCGGCCCTCGTCGCCCACCCGGCGGTCGCCGAAGCCGCCGTCGTCGCCGCGCCCGATGAGGAGCGCGGCGCCGTCGTCCGCGCGGTGGTCGTGCTGCGTGACACGTTCGTGGCCTCGGAGGAGCTTGCGCGGGAGCTCCAGGAGCACGTCAAGTCCGAGACGGCGCCCTACAAGTACCCGCGGATCGTCGAGTTCGCCGCCGAGCTTCCGAAGACCTCGAGCGGCAAGGTGAGGCGCGCCCTGCTCCGTGAGCATGGCTGAGCGTGTCCAGGGCACGCCCGCGAGCGAGGCCTCAGGGCTGGGTAGCCTGGGCACCATGGAGACACGCCCGCTGATCGGCATCTGCGCCGCCCTGGAGGAGGCTCGCTGGGGCGCGTGGGCACTGCCCGCAGTCCTCCTGCCCGCCGATTACCCCTTGGCGATCCAGCGCGCCGGCGGGCTGGCGCTGATGATCCCCCCCGACGAGGGATTGGTCGAGGACCCCGGCGAGCTGCTCGATCGTCTCGACGGGTTGATCCTCGCCGGCGGCGCCGACATCGACCCCAGCGCCTACGGAGAGCGGCCCGATCCCCGCACGGTCGGCACCGTTCCCTTCCGTGACCGCACCGAGCTGGCGCTCGCGCGGGAGGCGCTGTCGCGTGACCTGCCCCTGCTCGGTATCTGCCGCGGGATGCAGGTGCTCAACGTCGCCCGCGGCGGAACGCTCGTCCAGCACGTGCCGGACGTCGTCGGTCACGAGGAGCACCGCCGCCGGCCCGGGAGCTTCGTGAACTCCGAGCACGCCGTGACGATCGACTCCGGCACGCTCACCGCCGAGATCGTCGGCGAGGAGCGACCCGAGGTGAAGTCCCATCATCACCAGGGGATCGGCCGGCTCGGCGAGGACGTCGTCGTGAGCGGGCGCTCGGCGCTCGACGACCTGCCCGAGGCGATCGAGGTACGCGGGCGACGCTGTGCGCTGGGCGTCCAGTGGCATCCGGAGGCGGACGGATCCAGCCGGGTCATCGCCTCCTTCGTCGACTACGTCCGCGGTGCGCGACCCGCGGCGGTCGGCGGCCCGGATCGCTAGCTAGCGGAGCGGCTCGGGCGGCGGATAGCCGGCCGCTCGCACCGCCTCGGCAACCGCGGTGGCGTGGGCGACGCCGCGCGTCTCCAGCACCAGCTGGACGGCGGTCTCGCGGATGTGGAGCCGGAGGCCCTCGCGAACGTGCTGGACGTCGAGCAGGTTGGCCCCCCGGGCGGCGACGATCTCCAGGAGCTCGGCGAGCGCGCCGGGGCGGTCGCTGACGAGCGCGGGGAGCACGAGCCGCCGTCCGGCCAGGGTCTCGTGGCGGCGGGCGACTTCGGCGAGCAGGCCGGCCCCGACGTTGCCCCCGGAGAGGATGACCGCCGTCGAGCCACGCGGGGCGGCCCGCGCGGCGCCCGAGAGGAGCGCCGCGACCCCCACCGCGCCCGCGCCCTCGACGACGAGCTTGGCGCGCTCGAGCAGGAACACCATGGCCTCGGAGACGTCGTCCTCGGCGACGACCACGAGCTCGTCCACCCACCGCGCGATGAGGGGCAGGGTGAGCTCGCCGGGCCGCTTGACCGCGATCCCGTCGGCGATCGTGCGGGCGGAGTCGACGGCGGTCGGGACGCCGGCGGCGAGCGACGCACGGAACGGGGCGCAGCTCTCGACCTGCACCCCGATCACCTCCACCTCGGGACGCTGGGTCTTGACGGCCACCGCCACTCCGCTGATCAGCCCGCCGCCGCCCACGGGAACGATCACGCGACAGAGGTCGGGGACCTGGTCGAGCAGCTCGAGCCCGATGCCGCCCTGACCGGCGATGACCACGGGGTCGTCGAACGGATGCACGAACGCGGCGCCCGTCTCCTCGGCGCGCATGCGCGCGGCAGCCAGCGCCTCGTCCACGGCGGCGCCGACGAGCTCCGCGCGGGCACCCAGGGCCTGCACCGCCTCGACCTTGGCGATGGGCGCTCCCTCCGGCATGAACACTTCGCAGGGGACCCCGGCCGCGCGCGCGGCGTAGGCGACGGCCTGACCGTGGTTGCCGGCGCTGCCGGCGATCACCCCGAGGGCGGTCCGCTCGCCGAGCGAGGCGATCTTGGCCATTGCGCCGCGCAGCTTGAACGACCCGGTCCGCTGGAGGTTCTCGGCCTTGAGCGCGACGGTGCCCCCCGCTCGCTCCGAGAGGGTGCGGCTGCTCAGCACCGGGGTGGGACGCACGACCCCCTCGCCCGCCCGGGCGGCAGCCCGGACGTCGTGGAGCGAGACGGCGGGGGTGAGAGCCGAATCAGTCAGGGAGCGCGACCACCGCGTCGATCTCCACCTGTGCCCCCTTCGGCAGCGCCGTGACGCCGATCGCCACCCGCGCCGGCGGATCACGCTCGAAGAAGGCGGCGTACACCTCGTTGACCTCGGGGAAGGCGGTCATGTCGGTGAGGTACACGGTGAGCTTGACGGCGCGCCCGAGGCTGGTGCCGGCGGCGGCGCACACCGCGGCGAGATTCTCCAGGCAGCGTCCCGCCTGCTCGGCGGCCGTGCGGCCCACGAGCTCGCCGGTCCGCGGGTCGAGCGGAATCTGGCCGGAGCAGAACAGCAGGCCAGCGGCGGACACCGCATGCACGTACGGACCGACGGCCTCCGGTGCATCCGGCGCGGTGACGGACTCTCGTGTGGCTGACACTGACGGCTTCCCCCCTCGGGCGTGGACTCGGGCGTCGATCCCTAGCCTACGCCGCCCGGGACACCAACGCGGGCCTGAGCGTGCGCGACGTCCCGCGCGCCCTAAGGTGGATCGCATGCCGAATCGCCTCGCCCACGAGACCTCGCCCTACCTGCTCCAGCACGCGAACAACCCCGTCGACTGGCATCCGTGGGGTCCGGAGGCGCTCGCGCGCGCGCAGCGAGAGCAGCGCCCCCTGCTCGTGTCGATCGGCTACTCGGCCTGCCACTGGTGCCACGTCATGGAGCGGGAGTGCTTCGAGGATCCCGCGGTCGCCGCGCTGATGAACGAGCTGTTCGTGTGCGTCAAGGTGGACCGCGAGGAACGACCCGACATCGACGCCATCTACATGGAGGCGTGCCAGACGATGACGGGGCAGGGCGGATGGCCGCTCAACGCCTTCATCACCCCCGAGCAGGTCCCCTTCTTCGTCGGTACCTACTTCCCGCCGCAGCCACGCCATGGCATGCCCGACTGGCCGACAGTGCTTCGCGCCGTCGCCGACGCCTGGGCGAACCGACGCGGCGAGATCGACGCCCAGAGCGAGCGGCTGCGCGCCCACCTCGGGGCGAGCGCGCGGATCCAGGCCGGCGCGGACGCGCTCGACCCCGCCGGGCTCGAGCAGGCGGTCGAAGCGCTGCGGCAGACCTACGACCAGCGAAACGGAGGCTGGGGCGGGGCGCCGAAGTTCCCCAACGCCTCGGCGATCGAGTTCCTGCTCGCGCGCGGCGTGCCCGTCGAGCCACTTCACGCGCTCCGCGCGATGGCCGCCGGTGGGATGTTCGACCAGATCGGCGGCGGCTTCGCGCGGTACGCCGTCGATGACACCTGGACGGTGCCCCACTTCGAGAAGATGCTCTACGACAACGCGCTGCTCGCGCGGGCCTACCTGCACGGATGGCTGGTCTCGGGCGAGCCCCGTCTGCGCGAGGTCTGCACGATGACACTCGAGTGGGCGCTGCGGGAGCTCCGCGGGCCCGAGGGAGGGTTCTGCTCGGCGCTCGACGCCGACTCCGAGGGCGTGGAGGGACGCTTCTACGTGTGGACCCTCGACGAGCTCCGGGACGCGCTTGACGACGATGCCCTCGCCGACGACGCCGTGGCGTACTTCGGGGTGAGCGAGCGGGGGAACTTCGAGGGCGCCAACGTGCTCGAGGCCCGTGGCGAGCGACCTGAGCGCCTGGCGGAGATCCGGGCGCGGCTGCTCGAGCGTCGCTCCGGCCGGGTGTGGCCGGGGCTCGACGACAAGCGGCTCACCGCCTGGAACGCGCTGATGATCTCCGCGCTGGCCGAGGCGGGAGCGGTCCTCGGCCGCGACGACCTGCTGGCCGCCGCGCGGGAATGCGCCACGTTCCTGCTCGGCGAGCTCCGTGACGAGCGGGGACGCCTGCTGCGCACCTGGAAGGACGGCCGCGGACGGATCGACGGCTACCTGGAGGATCACGCCTTCACCCTGGAGGCCCTGCTCGTGCTCTACGAGGCGACCTTCGAGCCGCGCTGGTACCACGAGGCCGTGGCGATCGCCGGACAGCTGGTTTCTCGCTTCGCCGACCGAGACCACGGCGGCTTCTTCACCACGGCCGACGATCACGAGCCGCTGCTGATCCGACGCAAGGACCTGGAGGACGCACCGATCCCCTCGGGGAGCTCCTCCGCCGCGCTGGGGCTGCTGCGGCTGGCCGCCCTCTCCGGGGAGGCGGAGTACGAGCAGCACGCCATCGGCGTCCTGCGCCTGATCCTGCCGCTGGCGGTGCGCCATCCCGGAGCCTTCGGACATCTCCTGCGCGCCGCCGATTTCCACTTCAGCCCGGTCAGGGAGGTGGCGATCGTGGGGACGGACGGAGCGGAGGCCATGCTCGCGACGATCCGCGAGCGGCTGCGGCCGCACCTCGTCCTCGCCGCCGGCGAGGACGGCGGCGAGGACGGCGGGATCCCGCTGCTCGGCGGCCGTGCTCCCGGCGCCGATGGACGCGCCGCCGCCTACGTGTGCGAGCGCTTCAGCTGCCGGGCCCCGGTGTATGACGCCGCGGCCCTGGCCGCCGAGCTCGGCTAGCTGAAGAGGCGCCCGTCGGCCGGGCACAGCCGGGCGGACCGGCCGCCGCGTGCCGGGCGCGGCCGGGCGAGGCGCGGCCGGGCGAACCGGCTCACAGCACCGGCAGGTAGCGCTCGAGCTCCCACGGCGTCACCTGGACGCGGTAGTCGTCCCACTCCTGGCGCTTGATCTCGATGTAGCGATTGAACATGTGCTCCCCGAGCGTGCGCAGGACGAGCTCCGATTGGGCGGTGAGCTCGATCGCCTCCCCGAGCGTCTCGGGCAACTGCTCGATGCCGAGCCTGCGGCGCTCGTCGGGAGAGAGGTGGTAGAGGTTCTTCTCCATCGGGTCCGGCAGCTCGTAGCCGTGCTCGATCCCCTCCAGCCCGGCCTGCAGGAGCACCGCGAAGGTGAGATACGGGTTGCAGGCGGGGTCGGGACAGCGCAGCTCCATCCGCGTGGTGCCCTCGCGGCCGGGGTGGTACAGCGGCACGCGTACGAGCGCCGAGCGGTTGCGCCGGGACCACGCGACGTACACGGGCGCCTCGTACCCGGGCACGAGCCGCTTGTAGGAGTTGACCCACTGGGCGAAGATCGAGCTGATCTCCCGGGCGTGACGGAGCTGACCGGCGATGAACGCCTTGCCGACGTCGGAGAGGAAGTACTGGTCGTCGGGATCGTAGAACGCGTTGCTCTCGCCGCGGAACAGCGACTGGTGAGTGTGCATCCCCGAGCCGTTCTTGCCGAACAGCGGCTTCGGCATGAACGTGGCGTGCAGGCCGTACTTGAGGGCGTACTCCTTGACGGTGATGCGGTAGGTCATGCAGTCGTCGGCCATCTTCAGCGCGTCGGAGTAGCGCATGTCGATCTCGTGCTGGCTCGGCCCGACCTCGTGGTGGGCGTACTCGGTGTGGATGCCGAGCTGCTCCAGCCCCAGGATCGTCTCGCGGCGCAGGTCAGAGCCCGCATCGAGCGTCGTCAGGTCGAAGTAACCACCCTCGTCGAGCACCTCGGTCGACTTCGAGTCACGGAAGTAGAAGTACTCGAGCTCCGGACCGACGAAGAAGTGGTCGAAGCCCATGTCGGTGGCGCGCTGGACGGCGCGACGAAGCACGTGGCGCGGATCGCCTTCGTACGGGGTGCGCTCCGGGGTGAGGATGTCGCAGAACATCCGCGCCACCCCCGCATCCTCCGGGCGCCACGGCAGCACCGAGAAGGTCGAGGGATCGGGCTGGGCGATCATGTCCGACTCCTCGATCGCGTTGAAGCCGGTGATCGAGGAGCCGTCGAAGCCCATGCCGCCCTCGAACGCGTCGGCCAGCTCGGTGGCGTTGATCGAGAACGCCTTCAGCTGCCCGAGGATGTCGGTGAACCACAGGCGGATGAAGCGGATGTTGTGCTCACGCGCGAGCGAGACGACGTCATCGGCGGTGAGGGAGGCGCGGTCGGTCATGAAGCGCGCAGATTACTTGGCGGCGCATCTGGGCCGGAGGGCCGCACCGCGGCGAGCGGCCGGCGTCCTCGGCCGGTCCTGGCTCAGGACGGCGTCGCGACGCCGCGTGAGAGCCAGCGGCGCGCCCAGCGCTGGATCTCGGCGAGCGCCGGCTCGAGCTCGTGCCCCATGCGGGAGAGGCGATACTCGACCCGCACCGGGGGTCCCGAGATGACGGTCCGCTCGACGATCCCCCGGCGCTCGAGTTCCTTCATCCGCTCCGAGAGCAGCCGGTCCGAGAGCTCGGGCACCGCCTGGGCGATCTCCGAGAACCGCAGCGGGCGATCCATCAGGACCCGCAGGATGGCGCCGGTCCAGCGCCGACCGACGAGCTCGACGGCCTCGTGATAGTAGGGGCAGCAGCTCGTTGGACGAGCCTCCGCGGGAGAGTCCGTGTGCTCGCTCGTGCCCATCTCCTCGCCGGAAGCGTAGCGCGGGCGGCGCAGCGTGCCCCCCTCAGGCGGCCCTCAGGCTGCGCGACTCCTCGCTGGAGCCGTCGACGGGGACCTCGCCGGCGACGTTGACCATCGCCATGAAGCCCTCGAGCGCCACGGCCGCGATCGCCTCCAGGATGTGCTCGTCGTCCCATCCCGCCTCGCGCGCCTCCTCGTGCAGGTGCATGGCGGGGCGCCCGTCCTCCTCCATCAGCGCCTGCAGGTAGCGCAGCAGCGCCGCCTCACGGGCGTCTCCGGAGCGGAAGCGCCGCGCCTGGGCGACCTCGTCGAGCGGCAGGCCGGCCCCACGCGCCGCGCGCGAGTGCAGCGCGATCCCGGGCTCGGAGTGGTAGTGCTCGGCGACGGCGAGAGCGATCCGCTCGAGCGTCGCCTGCGAGAGCTTGCCGTGCCGGAGCTCGGAGCGGAAGCGGGCGTAGGCGCGTAGCGCCGCGGGCGAGCCGGCGAGAACGCCGAGGAAGTTGGGAAGCTGGCCACCGCCGGAGAGGGCGCCGCGCAGCACGGGGACGGAGCCTTCGGGCGCGGTCAACTCGTCGTGGATCTGGAACCTGCTCATCGGAATCTTCATCGTGACCACCGTCGGGTCGGTATCTCGCGGTAGGGCGCGAGGAGAGGGCGTGCCCTACCCTTCATTTTGACGACTCGCTTACGCCTCGTAAGCTTATCGGCCGCGAGTCGGTCTCACAACACCCTGGTTGTGCGACAACCGGGAGAAGTTGCACCGGCGGGAGGCGATCCCGGCCACACGGGGGTGCGGCCGGACTTCGGGGCGCATACATCTTGTACGGACCGCGATAAACGCGGGATCATCGCGGCGTCGGGAATGTCTAAGGGCGCGCCGCCGAGCGGCCGTTTCCGGCCACCTCGGGGGTGCCGGGCCGGCGGGGTCAGTGGCCGACGATGACGGCGCCGTGGGCGCTCATCGCCGCCACGAGCAGCATCGCGATGCCGAGCAGCACGGCCCACATGGCCGTCCGGTCGGCCCGGAAGCCGGCGCGCTCATGGCGGGGGCGGGTGGGTCGCCGCCGGGATCGCGTCCCGTAGAGACGGTCGTCGCCCCGTCCGCGGATGACGATGGTGCGGCGCTCGGCGGGCTCGCGGTGCTCGCTCGCGTCCGTGGCGTGGAGGGTGAAAGCGGGCTCGGCGGCGGCGGGGCGCCGCCGGGGCGCGGCCGCGGGCGGCGGCTCGACGCGGGGCACGGGGCGCGAAGCCGGGCGGGCCGGCGCGGTGGCGGCACGCGGCCGGCTGGCCGGCCGGAGCTCGTGACCCCCCTCGCTACGGGTGTCCTGAGCGGTTCGCCGCGGCTCGCGGCGCCCTTGCGAGCGCCACTCGAATCCGAAATCGCGGCTTTCGTCCCAGACGTCGCTGCGGTCCTCGCGAATGCGTGACGTGAATGCGCCTGACTGCGCCATCGGCCGTCCTCTTTCTCTCGCTTGCGGGGTGAGCTGACGGACTCGCGCCGAAAGAGCGGCGCTACGCGTGATGCGATTCGCCCCACCTACGTGGGTCCCCCGCTTCCTCGCCGGGGCGTCTCGGAGCAAGACGTACCGGCGCGGGAATTCAGCAATACGAGAGCCGCAGGCTACCAACGTCGGCGGATGGACGGCCGCTGCCGGCCGGGGGGCGTCTCCGCGGCGTATGCCGGGGGTCTGGTGGCGCCCTGACGGCGGGGTCTACCGCAGCGTCGTTGCCCGCCACACACGCGCTTCGATCCAGCGTCGGCGGGCGACTAAAGGGCCCATATATCCGTTAAAGCGCCCAGTGAGGTCAGCGCCCGGTCCGTTCGCGGCCGGGCTCGGCGGTCTACCGGCGCGCGGCGGCCGAGGTCTACTCGTTCCCGGCGACCCGGGCGACGAATGCGGCCACGTTGCGGGCATCCGGGCCCTGCACGACATCGGCGGGCATGACGCCATAGCCGAGACACGCCTCCGAGCTGCCGGACGGCGTGACCTGGAGGCAGCCGTTCTCGATCGTGTTGAGGACGGTCTGCTCGCTGGGCTTGAGCTCGTCGAGGTTCGGCCCGACCTTTCCGGCTGCGTTGGCCGCCGCCAGGGTGTGGCAGACGCCGCAGTGCTGGCCGAACTGGTAGCGCCCCAGCTTCTCCGCCGGAGTCAGCTTGAGCCCGCCGACCTGGGCGCTGGCGTTGCTGTGGTTACCGGTGATGAGCAACAGCGGCAGGGCGACGCCGAACCCCAGGTAGACGATCGCCAGCACGATGTAGAGGCCCATCCGCGCCCCGCGCTTGTCCATCTGCGCCGTGGGAGGCGCCGCACCCCGGCCGCCGCCGCGCAGCGCGATGAAGAACACGCCGAGGCCGAGCAGGACGAAGAGAAGGACGATCAGGATCGCGGCCAGCACGCGCGGCACCTTATCGCGCGGGGCTCACGGATGGGTCGCACCGGTTGGCGGCGAACGCTCCAGGCGCAGTGACGCCTCACCGCCGCCGACCCTGGGCGAAGCTCATCACCGGTGGCGCGACGGCGCGGAAGTCCTCCGGCGCGCCCGCACCGGACGCGACCGCTTCTCCCGCACCGTCGCCCGCGGCAGCCCGCTGCGCCGCGAGGCCGAGGCGCACCTGCTCGTCGAGCAGCGAGAAGTCCTTGATCTCGGCCAGCACCCGGTCGGGAGCGGCGATCTGAGCCACCGTGTCGACCAGCACGTTGATCGCTCCTCCGGCGGCGGCAAATCGCTCCAACCTGCCCTCCACGAGGAGCAGCGGCTCGGTTCTCACGAGCAGGCGGTGGCGCTCGTAGACCCGCGGGGGGATGATCAGGTTGATCACCCCGAACTCGTCCTCCAGCAGGACGAACACCACCCCGGCCGCCGTGCCCGGACGCTGCCGGGCCACCACGAGGCCCCCGATCCGGATCCTCGCCCCGTGCCCGAGCTGCTCGAGCCCGGCGCTCGTCACGGCCCCAGACGGCATCCGCTCACGCAGGAGCTCCATGGGATGCGAGGCGACCGTGAGCCCGGTGGTGGCGTAGTCAGCGAGCATCGCCTCCCACCGCGAGAGAGCTGACAGCTTCGGCGGCGCCGGCAGATCGAGGGGAAGGGTCAGCTGCACGCCGCCGGGCACCGAGCGCCCCGGGGCGGAGACCCCCAGCTGCCACAGCGCCAACCGGCGCGCGGACACCATGGACGCGGCCGGCGCCGCAGCGGTCGACCCCACGGCCAGCGAGTCACACGCACCCGACCACGCGAGCAGCTCCAGCGCAGGCGCGCCCGACCCCGCCCGCGAGGCGAGGTCGGACAGGGTGCGGAACCGCCCGCCGCTCCGGCGCGCGGCGACGAGCGCCTCGACGTCCCGTTCGCGCACGCCACGGACGTAGCCGAGGCCGATGCGAACGGCGCGAGTGGCCCGGTCCTCCCCTGCCTCGATCGCGCAGTCGCTCCCGCTCTCGTTGACATCCGGCGGACGGACCTCGAATCCGCGCCGCTGAGCCTCGTGGACGAGCGCGTCGGGGGGATAGAAGCCCATCGGCTGCTCGTTGAGCAGCGCGCAGAGGAATTCCTCGCCGTAGTGGACGCGCAGCCACGTCGACTGGTAGGCGAGCAGGCCGAACGCCGCTCCGTGGGCCTTGGGGAAGCCGAAGCCGGAGAACCCCTGGACCATCGCGAAGACGCGCTCGGCGGTCGCCTCGTCGACTCCATGGGTTCGCTGCGCTCCGGCCACGAAGCGGCGGTGGTGGGCCTCGATCGCCGCCTCCGAGCGCTTGCGGCTCATCGCCCGCCGCAATCCCTCCGCCTCGCCCGTCGAGAACCCGGCGAAGGCCATCGCCACCTCCATCACCTGGTCCTGGAAGATGATCGTCCCGAGTGTCTCCTCCAGCACCGCCCGAAGCGAGGGGTGCTCATAGGGGACCTCGTAGGCCGGGTCCTCACGCAGCCGCTGACGGCGCTCGATGTAGGGGTTGACGGCGCCGCCCTGGATCGGTCCTGGCCGGACGATGGCGACCTGGATGGTGATGTCCTTGAGCGTCTCCGGCCGGGTGCGGCGCAGCGACTGCATCTGGGCGCGACTCTCGATCTGGAACACCCCGGTGGTATCGGCGGTCTGGATGCACTCGTACGTGGCCGGGTCGTCATAGGGGATCCGGGAGAGGTCGATCCGCTCCCCGCGCGTGCTGGCGATCATCTCGACGCACCGCTCCACCGCGGAGAGCATCCCCAGCCCGAGCAGGTCGATCTTGAGAAAGCCGGCATCGGCGCACGAGTCCTTGTCCCACATCGCGATCTGACGGCCCTCCATGGCCGCGGGCACGATCGGGCAGCAGTCGACGAGCGGCCGGGTGGAGACGATCATGCCGCCGGAGTGCTGGGAGAGGTGGCGCGGGAGTCCGTGCGCCTCGGCGGCGAGCCGCGCCAGCCACCGCCAGCGCTCGCCGGCGCCCCGCCGGGCGCCCTCCGTCACGGCCATCGCGCTCTCGTCACGTCGCGGGTCCGGGGCCGGCGGCGGCGGATCGTGGAAGTCGGTGCGGGCGCCCGGCCCGGACACCGCCGGGTCACGGGGGGCGGTCTCATCGAACTCGGGGCCGAGGTCGATCCCGAACGCCCCTTCGATGTCCCGGGCCACCTTGCCGGCGTCCCAGCCCTCGCTTCCCCTGGCCACCCGCTCGATCTCCCCCGGCGGCAGGCCGAGCGCCTTGCCCAGCTCACGAATCGCCCCCCGGGCCCGGTAGGTGGGGAACGCCGCCACGAGCGCTGAGCGGTCATGGCCATATCGCTCGTGGACGCGCGGGATGAGCGCCGCCCGGATGTCCCGGGGGAAGTCGAGGTCGATGTCCGGCAGCGAGGTGAGCTCCTCGTTGAGGAAGCGCCCGATGAGGAGCTCGTTCTCGATCGGGTCGACATGGGAGAGACCGGTGAGGTAGCAGACGATCGAGGAGACGCTCGAGCCGCGCCCGCGTCCGGGGGGCAGCAGGGCGCGCGCTTCGCTCGGTCCCCGCACCTCGACGGCCACCTCCCGCGCGAGCTCCAACAGATCGTGATGGAGCAGGAAGAATCCCCCCAGCCGGAGGGTGTCGATGATCCGCAGCTCCTCCTCCAACCGGGCGCGGGCCACCGCTCGCACCCCGGCCGAGGCACCGGCATAGCGCTCCGCCAGACGTGTCTGCGCGAGCTCGGTGAGGGTGCGCTGGGTGTGCTCGTCCTCGGAACCGGGGTAGCGGTAGCCGAGGTCGGAGGCAAGGTCGAAGCGCAGTCGCTCGGACAGCCGTGAGCTCTCCGCCACCGCCTCCGGATGCTCGGCGAAGCGCGTCGCCATCGCCGCCGGCGAAGCGAGGACGTGGCTGAAGTTCCCGCGCCGCAGCGGCTCGGAGGCGTCGAGCGTGGTGTGCCGGCGGATGGCCACGAACGCGTCCTGCAGGGGCGCTCGGGAGCGGGCATGGGCGTGGACGTCACCGGTGGCCAGGCAGGGCAACTCGAGCTGCCGGGCCAGCGCCGCGAGCCGGCGATTGCGGGCGCGGTCGTCGCGCAGATAGGGACGCTGGAGCTCCACCCGCAGCGAATCGGGGGTGAAGGCCTCCCGGAGACGCCGGAGCGTCGGCTCGTCGTGCACGCCATGCAGCGCGCAGCCGCTCAGGCAGACGAGTCCCTCCGGGCGGGCGAGCACCTCATCGAGCGTGAGCATCGCCTGCGACGGCGCCCCGGGCGCTTCCCGCGTGTGCGCGTGCGCGGCGGTGAGGAGCCGGCAGAGGTTCGACCACCCACGCTCATCCTCCACCAGCAGGGTGAGGTGGCGCCCATCCGTGAGATCGAGCTCGGCGCCGTGGATCGGGCGCAATCCGAGCGCCCGGGCGCTGACGGCGAACTCCATCGAGCCCGAGACGGTGTTGTGGTCGGTCAGCGCGACGGACTCGTAGCCCAGCTCCCGCGCGGTGGCGACGATCTCGCCGGGGAGCGAGGCGCCGTCGAGGAACGAGAAGGCGGAGTGGCAGTGGAGCTCCGCGTACATGGGAACGTATGTTCGCACCAGCTTGGGACGGCGTGAAAAGCGCCGCTCAGCGCGAAATCCGCCGTCCCGACGCCGTCCCGACGCCGCGAGCCGGGCAGCCGGCGCGCACCGCCGTAGGGGTGGACGGAATCTGGCCCTTGACAGCTTATTAGTAGCTGCTAAGTTTTACGCAGTTAGTGCTCACTAAGAAAGGACGGCGGTGACCATGCCCTTCCCACTCAGCTCTCGCCGGCGCGACGCCGGCTCCCCCTCAGACCCCACGCGGCGCCAGCGGGGGTGGACGCTCGCGATCGTCTCGCTCGGGCTGTTCATGGTCGTGCTCGACAACCTGGTGGTGAACGTCGCGCTGCCCAGCATCCGCCGTGACTTCGGCGCGTCGGTGCAGTCCCTCGAGTGGGTCGTGAGCGCCTACGTGCTCGCCTACGCCGTGCTGCTGCTCACGGGCGCCGCCCTCGGCGACCGCTTCGGTCGCCGGCGCGTGTTCGTCGCCGGGATGTCGCTGTTCACGCTGTCCTCCGCGGCGGCCGCCCTGGCGCCGACGACGGGTCTGCTGATCGCCGCTCGGGCCAGCCAGGGCGTCGGGGCCGCGATCGCCACGCCGCTCACGCTGACGCTGCTCGCCCAGGCCTTCCCGCCCGAGCGACGCGGCCTCGCCCTCGGCGTGTGGTCGGGGATCAGCGGCATCGCGGTGGCGCTCGGCCCGCTCGTCGGGGGCGCCGTCACCGAGCTCGCCTCGTGGCACTGGATCTTCTGGATCAACGTGCCGGTGGGGGCCATCCTCGCTCCGCTCGCCGCCCGACGTCTGCAGGAGAGTTACGGGCCGAGCGGCCATCTCGATCTCCCCGGTGTCGCCCTCGCCTCGAGCGGCCTGTTCGGCATCGTCTACGGCCTGGTCCGCGCACAGACCGTGGGGTGGGGTGCCACCGACGTGGTCGTCGGGCTGGGCGCGGGAGCGGTCCTGGTCGTGGCCTTCCTGTGGCACGAGCGGCGCACCGCGGAGCCGATGCTGCCGCTGGCCTTCTTCGCCGACCGTGGCTTCGCCGTCACCAACGTGGTGTCGCTGTCGATGTACTTCGGGATGTTCGGCTCGATCTTCTTCTTCAGCCAGTACCTCCAGGACGTTCTTCACAACTCACCGCTGCAGGCGGGCGTGAAGCTGCTCGTGTGGACCGGAGCGACGATGGTCGTCGCGCCGCTGGCGGGTGTGTTCTCCGAGCGGATCGGCAGCCGCCCGTTCATGGTGGCCGGGCTGGCGCTGCAGGCCGCGGCGCTCGCCTGGATGGCAACCGGCGTCTCGGTCGACCAGAGCTACGTGAGCCTGATCGGCCCGTTCGTGATGGCCGGAAGCGGGATGGCGCTCGTGTTCGCGCCGTCGGCCAACGCCGTCCTCTCCGCCGTACGCCCCGAGCAGGCGGGCCAGGCCTCCGGAGCGACGAACGCGATCCGCGAGCTCGGCGGCGTGCTCGGCATCTCGGTCCTCGCCACGGTGTTCACCGCCCACGGCGGCTACGAGTCGGCGGCGGCGTTCGTGAACGGCCTCACGCCGGCGATGTGGATCGCCGTCGCCGTGCTCGCCGCCGGCGCCCTGATCGCCGCCGTTGTCCCGTTCAGCACGCGGGCAGCGGCGGCGGCCCAGGTGGCCGCCGCGCGTGTCACCAACCAGGACGAACTGGCGCCGATCGCAGCCTGATCCCGCGGCGGCTCGCGCGGCGGTGAAACGACCGCCGCGCGGGCCACCGCTGCCGTCTCGTCGCCTACGATCTTCCGGAGAGACCATGACCACCACCAAGCCCCCCCGCCAGCGCGTCCCTGCCGCCGAGCGCCGCGTCGAGCTCATCGAGGCGGCCGTGCACGAGTTCGCTCAGGGCGGGCTGCACGGCACGCCAGTCGATCGGATCGCCCGCCGGGTCGGCGTGGCCCAGCCATACGTGTTCAGCTTGTTCGGCTCCAAGAAAGAGCTGTTCCTCGCCGCCGTCGAGCGCGGCTTCCACCAGATCACGGAGCTGTTCGACCGGGCGGCAGCGGAGTTCGATCCGGCGATCGCGGTGGCCGAGGCCGACGCGACGTGGCCGATCGCCAACGCGTACCTCGACCAACTCGAGGACAACCGTGACGTGCTGCTCCTCCAGCATCAGGCGTACGCCGCCTGTGGCGACGACGAGGTGCGCGAGCGCGTGCGGGCCTGCTACGACGAGATGGTCGAGCACCTGAAAGCCCTCACCGGCGTCGACGACGAGCGTGCCGACGAGTTCTTCCGCTACGGCATGTGGATCAACGTGAACGCGGCGCTGCGCCGCGTCGAGCCCTTCTGCGAGCACATGGAGTGGGTGCGGCCGGAATTCCGCTCCGGCGCGGAGTGAGCCTCAGCTGACCGCGTGGAGCTGGACGAGGTCGCGCTCGGGGGCGATCTCCCAGCGCTCGGCGACGCGCTCCAGGTGCTCGCTCATCGCCCAACGGTCGGGCCGCTCCTCGCCCTCGTGCTGCGGGGAGGCGCCCTTGAGCGCCATGCCGCCGGTGTTGTCCCCGACGGCGCGGATCTCGGCGACGTCGGCCTCGCTCAACCGCAGGTCTCCCGGGAGCGCGGCAAGCTCGGCGCGCTTGGCCTCCAGCGGACGCGCGCTCGGACCGGTCTCCTGGATCAGGGTCGGCACGACGCAGCGGACCGGGCCGTGGGCGAGGTTCCACTGGCAGGCGAGCTGGATCATCGACAGGCCGGCGCGCTCGGCGATCGGCCGCATCGCCTCGATCCGCTCGCGTCCGGCCTCGATCCAGCCGGCGGGACGGAAGCCGCGATGATCGCCGGGGGCCATCTCCTGGCCGGAGTGCAGATCGTCATAGAACAGGCCGCCGTAGTCGACGACGCGCGTGATCACGCGGATGTCGGCCGCCGCGGCGGCGGCGAGGCACAGCTCGCCCGGCCACGGCTCGAGCGGATTGAGAATGATCATCGCCCAGTCGATGATCGCCCCGAAGCGCTCGAAGCAGTCGATCAGGTCGAGCGTGAAGCCGTTGGCGGGACCGGGGGCGACGCCGATCATGCGGGTGAGGCCGGCCTCGCGCAGGCCCGCCATCGCCTCCCATACGTCCCCGCTCGTGTAGCCGACGCGATCGGGGTTGTGGAGGAGGAGGAGATCGAAGTGGTCCAGCCCGATCCGCTCCAGGCTGCGCTCGGCCGCCATCCGCAGATAGCCGGCGTAGCTGGAGGCGTCGCGCAGCCGGGGATCGGTGAAGCGGGGAAACCCCTTCGCCCCGTCTCGCTCCCCGGTGTAGAAGTCGTGCCCGACCGCCCCGACCGCGCAGAACGAGTCACGCGGGCGCCCGGCCAGAGCGGCGCCGAGCATCCGGTCGGCCTCGCCGGTTCCGTAGACGTCGGCGGTGATGACCGTCCTGATCGCCTCGTCGGGGACGATCGCCGCCGCCAGCCGCTCGTCCTCCAGCGGCTCGCCGAAGCGCATGAAACGCCCACCGCTCCAGGTGCCGACGGCGACGGGACCGGGATCCAGGGGGGCGCTCATGGCTCCCAGTGTATGAGGCCCCGCTCCAGGCCAGGCCACCTCGACGCTCCCGTGGCGGGTGACGCCGTGGCCCTGTCACCGGAGCCGGCAGGACCATGATCCGCCGCCGGCATTTGAACGGGTCTGATGATCCGGGCACGCTACGGCCGATCCACCTACCGCTGACGCCACCAGCGACCGCTGACGAGATCGTGGAAGACGATCTCGTTGCGCCCGCAGACCGTGACGAGCTCCCAGTAGCGCCGGCGCAGCGGCCGCTCCGTCCACCAGCGGTCCTCGATCAGCCACGACTCCCGCACGGCGTCGATGTCCCGTCCGTCGACGACGGTGGGGGCCCCATCGGCGCCCGCGGACACCGACACGCGCCGGGGGACGGAGAGACGGCGCGGGCCGTTCATGCCGGGACGGTTTGGCAGATATGTCCCGCATACGGGGCACGATCTGCCAAACCCCTCCCGTGGAGGCGCGCGGGGCCGGAGCCGGTCGTTGCACGCGGGAGGCCGGGGCTGCCGCCGCTCATTGCTCGAATGGGGTGAGGACCATGCGCCGTTCGGGGAACCGCGAGTCGGGGTCGATCTCCAGCACCCGCAGCGCGGCATCTCGCCCGGCGCCGGCGCGCGTCTGGCGGATCGCCTCACGCAGCCGCGCCCGGCGCGCCTCGTGCGGATCGTCGATCAGGGAACGCTGGTCGCTGGCGAGCGCTCCGAAGCTCTCCACCGAAAGCCGCAGCTCCTCCGCCGGGGCCGGCAGCAGGGCCAGCCGCGGTGCCAGCGCGAGGCGCATCCGCACCGGATCGGCGAGCGCCTCACGGAAGCTCACCCGCTCCCGCCAGGTACCGCCCTGCTCGACGAGGACGGCCGAGAGCACCACCGCACGCAGAGTCCGCCCCCGGCGCTCCCGCCGGGCCAACAGCCGATCGATGAGCAGCCCAAGCGCCCGCTCGAGCTGGGGGCCGGCCGCCGCCTCGGGCAGCTCGAGCGACTCCCGCAGGAGCTCGCCGGCGGGCCGCGGACGCAGCGCTCCGTCCCCGCCCCGGGCCAGCTCATGGGCGTGGAGGCCGACACGGCCGAAGCGATCGGCGACGGCCGCCGCGGGCAGCTCGGCGAGCTCGCCCAGGGTCTTCACGCCGAGGCGCTCGAGTGCCTCGGGCAGCTCGGCCAGCGCGGGCCGCGCTCGCAGCAGCGCCACCGGCAGCGACGCGAGGAACGCGCGCGCCTGCGCCTGGCCACCGCCGACGATCACCGGGCGGCGCACACGCGCCCGCGTGGCGGCTGCGACGGCCGCGAAGCGCGTCGGCGCCACTCCCAGCCGCGCCGGTGTGTGCAGCGCGCGCCGCGCCACCTCGAGCACCGCACGCAGCTGACCTTCGCCATCGATCGCCCCGCGACCGTGCAGGCGGAGCAGGCCGCGGGCATCGAAGCAGACGAGTCCCGCGCGCTCGGGCTCGACGGCGGCGCCGATCGACTCCAACCGCACGAGCATCCGCTCCCACGCGTCGGCCACGCCCGCCGGATCTGGGGGCACGAGGGTGAGCCGAGGGCACCGGGCGAGGGCCTCGCCGAGCATCATCCCGCCATGGATCCCGAACGCCTCGGCCGCGGGCGAAGCCTCCCCCACGCGCTGCACTCCGCCCGGCTCGGGGGCGAGCGCGGCGGGAACCTGGAGCAGCTCCCGGCGGTCGCCCACGGCCACGGCGAGCTCGAAGCGCGGAAGGAGAACGCAGACGATCATACGAACGCATGTTCGCATGATCGTCGGACGGACCAACGAATCGCGAACCGGCCGCGGCGGCCGGGCTACCCGGACTGACCGGACGGACTGACGCCGACGGACCGGACGGGCTAACGCCGACTGCCGGACGGACTACGCGGACTGACCGGAGTCCTGCAGCAGGCGCCCGACGGGCACCGCGCTGAGATGCTGCTCGGAGAGAGCGGCGTGGAGGCGCTCGAGCAGCGGCAGCAGATCCGACGGGTCAGTGGCCTTCACCTCGATCACCTCGCCGGCATGCAGATGCCCCGGGAGATCATCGGTATCGCTCAAGCGCACCGCACCGGCGACGAGCTTGCCGCCGAGATGGTGGGCCATGTACCACTGGCCGAGGCTCGACCCGCCCGAGGCATAGAGGAAGTGGTGCCCGAAGCCCATCGAGTGCAGCAACGCGTGAAGCTCCCCTTGCGTCTTCAGCCACCGGAGCAGGCCTCCGCTGGGCAGCCGCGGGAGCGCCTGATCGCCGAGGGGAAGCGCATCGAGCTCGGACTCCGAGGGCCGCTGCGGGATCGCGAAGGACACGTGCATGCCACTCCCGGCCAGGTCGCTCGCCACCAGGGGCACCTGACGGTCGCCCGCATCGATGAGCACGCCGACCTCCGGACGCACGGTGCTCACCGTGGTCACCGGGCGCATGGGCACGAAGTGCTCCAGGAAGCGGTAGGAGATGCCGGTGGTGAGGATCAGCGCCAGCACCGCAACCGCCGCCACCAGCGTGGTCGCCGCGCGCGGCGTCCACACCCGCCAGGCGGGCAGCGGGGTCATCCGCCGCTCGCTGTTCATGATCAGCGATGCCGTCGACGGACGACGGGCGAAGCGATGGTCCGGCTGCGAATGCTCGCCGAGGGCTCGCTGCAGCGCCGGGGCGAGGTCCTCGTGGTGCCGCGCGACCTGGGCCAGGCCGAAGCGCTCGAGCGCTCGATTGCTCGCTCGCACGTGTCCGACGCCGAATCCGTAGGAGATCACCGGGCAGCCGCGGATGATCGCCTCCAGGACGGTGAGCCCGGCGCTGGAGTGGATCAGGGCGTCGCCGGCGGCGAGCACGTCGCCCATCCGGTCCGTGAAGCCCATCACGCGGAGCCGCGGCTCGGCGCCGAACCGCTGTGCGATGCGCCGCCGGAGGTCGTCGTTGCGCCCGCACAGGCACAGCACGATCGCGTCGGGAGCCTCCAGGGCGGCACTGGTGGCGCCGATGAGGTCGCCGACCCCCCAGCCGCCGCCGGAGACGACGATCACCGTCGCCTCGCCGGGGAGCGCCAGCGCGCGCCTCGCCTCCTCCCGCGAACGGGCGGCGAGGAACGAGGAGTGAGTCGGCGGCTTGGCCCAGGCGACGCTGCCCGCACCGGCGATCTGCTCGACCTCCTCCACCGACTCGGGATGGGTGATGAAGTGCATGTCGATCCCCGGGTGCGCCCAGAAGCGCAGACCGGCCAGATCGGTGATCGACGAGTAGCACGGCACCTTCAGCTTCCGGCGCCGGCGCAGGTCGCCGAGCACGGCGGTGACACCCGGATAGGTGGAGACGATGACGTCGGGGTTGTGGGCGCGGATCAGCCGCAGCAGACCACGCCGTCCGAGCGTCACGAGCAACCGCTCGGCGAGCCACCGCGTCGGCGGGAAGTACATGAACAGCGCGTACTGGAAATCGAACAGCCACGGCAGCCAGCGGAACATGAACTGCGAGTTCTCCCGCAGCGTCTTGGTGAGCAGCGGACCCATCGCCGGCAGGCCGTTGACGATCGAGATGATCGCGTCGGGATCCTCGTCACGGAATTCGCGCGCCACCGCGCGCGCGGGAAGATCGTGCCCCTCACCGATGTCGGCGGAGACGATGAGCACGTGACGCGGCGGCGCCTCGGCGTCGGCCTCGCCGGCGGGGATGATCGCCGCGGCCTCACTCACCGCCTGCCGGCTCGCCTGCTCCCGGCGCCAACCGACGTAGCGCTTGACGCCCTCGGAGAACGGCGTCGCCGCGGTCCAGCCGAGCTCCTTCTCCGCCCGGTCGCTGGAGACGACCTTGCCCCCGAAGTCGCCGGGGCGGGCCGGCGTGTAGACGATCTCGACGTTGCCGATGAGCTCCTTGACCGTCTCGGCGATCTGCTTGATCGTCACGTTCTCGTCGCTGGCCAGGTTGTAGACCCGGTTCGTGGCGACGTCGGCAAGTCCGTCGACGACACCCTCGGCGAGGTCCTCGACGTAGACGAAGCGGCGCGACTGAAGCCCGTCGCCGGCGAGCGTCAGCGGCTCGCCCTTGAACGCCTTGTTGACGAAGGCCGGGATCACGGCCGCCTCGCGGGCCCGCGGTCCGTAGGGGATCCCGAAGCGCAGGATCGTGTAGTCGATCCCGTAGAGCTCCTGGTAGGACTTGCAGTACAGCTCGCCGGCCAGCTTCGTGCTCGTGTACAGGTGCGAGGGCGGCGGCAGCAGCGTGTCCTCGTCGACGGCCTCCGGGTCGCAGTCGGAGTAGACCCAGATCGTGGAGGCGTAGACGACGCGCTTGACGCTGGCCCGGCGGCAGGCCTCGAGCACGGCGACCGTCCCGCGTGCATTGACGCGCTCGGCGTCCTCGGGCGAGGCGTGGACGTCGTTGACGTCGGCCACGGCGGCGAGGTGGGCGACGGCGTCGCAGGAGTGCAGCGCGCGCTCGAGCGCCTCACGATCGGTGATCGAGCCGAGGACGGTGTCGACCGAACCGGGCTCGTGCCAGGGCGAGGGGCGCAGGTCGTAGATGACGGGCTCGTGGCCCCGCAGCCTCAGCTTGTCGACGACATGGGAACCGATGAAGCCGGATCCGCCGGTGACCAGGACCCTCACGATGCCTCCGCCCCGGGGCGGTAGTAGAGCGGCGGACAGGAATGGTTGGCGGCCACCCAGTCGGTGTTGGGGAGATCGACGTGGTGACCCATGATCCGGTGACACGGCTCGTCGTAGACGCGACCCGTCGAGCGCTCCAGCCAGTCGAACACGATGTACTTGTAGAGGCCGGAGACCATGCCGTCCGGGAGCTCGAGCCGCGAGGGATGGCGCGGATCGAGATGCTCACGCGCCACGCGGTTCTTCCAGGCCACGATCTCCGGCATCCGCTCGACCTGGACGAGCCCGAGCGCGGCGGTGAACTCGCTCATGCGGAAGTTGAGCCCGGGGACCTCGTAGCCCGGCTTGCCGTAGTTGCGGAACGCGCGCGCGTGCTCGAGGACCTCCGGTCGGCGCGAGACGAGCACGCCGCCCTCGCCGGTCGAGATCGTCTTCGTCGCGTACAGCGAGTAGACGCCGGCGTCCCCGTAGGAGCCCGGCCTGGCGCCGTTCCACTCCGCTCCGTGGGCGTGGGCGCAGTCCTCGATCAGGAAGATCCCGTTCTCGGCGCAGTAGGCGGCGATGCGCTCCGAGTCGAAGGCGATGTGACCGCCGATGTGCACGAGGAACGCCGCCTTCGGCTCGACCTGCTCGGCCCGCGCCTCGAAAGCGGCGAAGGACATGCACAGGTCCTCCCGGTTGCAGTCGACGAACTGCACCTCGGCGCCGGAGCGGATCGCGGCCAACGGCGTGGCCATGAACGTGTTCGACGGGCACAGCACGGTCTCGCCGGCGACACCGGCGAAATGCAGCGCCGCCATGGCGCCGCCCGTCCAGCTCGACGTCGCCACCGCGGGGAGACCGTTCCAGGCCTCCCAGGCGCGCTCGAAGCGCTGGGTGACCTCGCCCTCCGACCAGCGGTTGGAGTCGATCACCTCGTCGATCAGCCCGTGCAGGCGGGAGCGGTCGCGATCGTCGAACCCGATCGCGAAACGCGTGAAGTCCGGCACGCTCTGTTGGTCAGCGGCAGTGGTCATGGGGTTCGGAAGAGGCAGCCCGGAGCCACACGTCGACGGGCCGGGCCGGCCTGCCGGGACGCCATCGGAGTTGCTCGACGGCCCCAGGCAGCCTGTCAGACAGGTAGGACGGTACCGACTTTCCTGCGGGCGAGATCGTTCATGATCATCGTCAGCGCCTCCACCGTGTGCCGGTGCGAGCCCCGACCGCTGTAGAAATCAGCGTCGTGCAGGAGAATCACGTCGCCGGACACGAGCTTCCCGAGAACGCGGCCGGCGATCCGCTCCGGCGTGGTGAACCGGCGCCAGTCCCTGCCCCAGCGCGACCACAGCAGGGGCTGGAGGCCCGCCTGCCGCACGGCGGCGAGACCTGCCCGGCTGTAGACGCCGTACGGGGGACGATGCAGCACCGCCCCGGTGCCCGTGATCTCCTCCACGGCGGCGCGCACACGCTGGAGATCCTCGCCCAGGGCACGCGCCGTGCGCCGCGGCTGGAGCTGATGGCGGTAGCCGTGAAGGGCCACGAGGTGTCCCTCGGCGGCGATCCGCCGGACGAGCTCGGGCCGACGCTCCACCTGCTCGCCGACGACGAAGAACGTCGCGCGCGCGTTCCCGCGGGCGAGGACGTCCAGCACGGCCGGAGTGCCCTCCGGATGGGGACCATCGTCGAAGGTCAGCGCGACCCCCGCCTGGGATGAGAGCCTTCGGGGTACCTCGAGAGCGGCGGCGAAACGAGGAACGTGTGGAGCGAGGGCATGCCTGATCACCAAGCAGATGATGCTGCAGTCACGGTTCCCGATCTCGGAGCCTGGATCGCGCGCCCGTCGCTGAGGCTCGCGAGCCGGCGTGAGAGCGACGCCGCGCCCGAGCGGCTGTGGCGTGCCGCCCAGGAGGTGGCGGTCGGTGAGACCGGGCTGCTGGGCCGCCTCATCCGCTGGCGGATCCCGGGCGTCCCCGCGAGATCGGCGTTCGGGGAGATGTTCCGCGCGGCCCCGTTCGTCGTCCTCGACGAGGGCGAGATGATGCTCGTGAGCGGGATGGTGGGACGGATCTGGACGCTGCGGCGCGACTATCCGCGTCTCGCCGACCCCGAGGGATTCCGCGCCCACTCCCAGCGCGGGACGGCACGAGTCGTGTTCGCCCACTGGGTCGAGCCGGCCCACGGCAGGTGGGCGCTCGCGTCCGAGGCTCGTGTGGAGGCGATCGGATTCCAGGGCCGGTTGGGAGTCGGCGCGGTCAGGCCGCTCGTGCAGCGCTTCGGCGACCTCGTGGGCAGCGAGGGCCTGGCGGCGGCGGTGCGCCGGGCGGAGGCCGCCGGCGAAGTGTGAAATCTCTGCACGGGCGGGAGCGGTGGCGGTCACGAGGGCTAGTGTGCGCCCGATGCTCGACTTCGACGGCGAGGTGATCGTCGGGCGCGCCCGGTTCGCGAGCGACGACATGGCCTGGGGCGTCGTCGAGGTGACCGACGCCGACGGCGACGACGTGGTGCTCGTCGGGCCGGTGGCCCATCTCGAGCCGCACGAGCGTGCCCGCATCGTCGGCACCTGGGTCGAGGATCGGCGCTACGGGATGCAGGTCAGGGTGAGCGAGGCGCATCCGTTGGCGCCGACCGATCCCGCCACCCTCGCCCTGTACCTCAAGCGCGTGAAGCACGTCGGCGTCCGGCGCGCGGCGCGACTGATCGACCGGTTCGGCGCCGAGCACGTGATCGAGACGATCGACCGTGATCCCGAGGCGACGTTCGCGGCGGTGGAGCTCTCCGGCGCACGCGCCCGCCAGGCCGCCGCCTCCTGGGACGAGCTGCGGGTGACCCGTCAGCTGCACATGCTCATGGCACCGTACGGCCTCGCCTACCTCGTAGGGCGGATCCACGAGCGGCTCGGCCCGGCGGCGCACCGGGTCCTCAGTGCTCGCCCGTATGAATTGACGAGCGTCTTCGGCGTCGGCTTCGCGATCGCCGACCGGATCGCGCGGGGCGCGGGCGGTGCTCCCGACCGCGTCGGCCGCGCCCGCGCGGCCGCGGTGCACGCCCTCGGCGAGGCGGAGCGCGGCGGCAGCACGTGCCTGCCGGAGGGGGAGCTGCTCACCGCGTGCCGGGAGCTGCTCGGCGAGCCCCTCGCCGACGGAGAGCTCGCGGCGATGGTCGCCGACGATGTTCTGGTGCGAGCCGGCCACTGGCTCTACCGGCCGCTGACGGCCCGCCTGGAACGCGAGCTGGCGGAGCGGATGGTGGCGCTCACGTGCGCCGAGCCGGCCGAGGCGCTGAGCGGAGCGGAGGCCGGCACCGCGGAGACCGGCGAGGCAAAAAAGCTCACCCACGAGCAGCATGCCGCCGTCATAGCGGCCTTCTCGCACCGGCTGTCGGTGATCACCGGCGGCCCGGGAACCGGCAAGACCGCTTCGATCCGCGCGATCGCGCGCGAGGCACTCGCCCGCGGAGCCCGGGTCATGCTCGTGGCGCCGACGGGACGCGCCGCGGTGCGGATGCGCGAGGCGAGCGGCGTGGAGGCGCGCACCGTCCACTCGGCCCTCGGCTGGATTCCGGGCGAAGGACCGGCGCATGACGAAGACGATCCCCTCCCGTGCGAGCTGCTGATCGTCGACGAGTCCTCGATGGCCAACCAGGAGCTGATGGTGACGCTGCTGCGCGCGGTCGGCGAGCGTACGCACGTCGTGCTCGTCGGGGACGCCGACCAGCTCGCGCCGGTGGGGGCCGGCAAGCCATTCGCCGAGCTCGTCGCGTCCGAGCTGGTGCCGACGGCGCGGCTGACCCACATCTTCCGCCAGGCGGCCGGCAGCATGATCGTCCAGGCCGCTCACGCGATCCGGCGCGGCGAGGCACCGTCCTTCCGCGCCACCCCGGAGATGCGGCGTGACCTGTTCCTGCTCGAGCGGGCCGACCCCGTCGCGGCGCGGGCGGAGATCGTCTCCCTGGTCACCGACCGGCTCCCAGCCCACTACGGCCTCGATCCCGTGTCCGGCATCCAGGTGTTCGCCCCCGTCTACCGCGGAGAGCTCGGCATCGACGCGCTCAACGCCGCGCTGCGCGACACGCTCAACCCGGACGGGCGCCGTCTGCGGGGCGACCGTCTGCGGATCGGCGACAAGCTGATGATGACGGGGCGCAACCTCCACGAGCTCGGGCTGATGAACGGGACGCTGCTGCGGCTGCTCGACGAGGTCACGGCGGCCGATGGCGACGATCCCGCGCTCGTCCTCACGGGGGATGACGGGACCGTGTTCCGCCTTCCCGCCGAGGAGGCCGAGCGCCTGCGCCTGGCCTACGCCTGCTCGGTGCACCGCGGCCAGGGAATCGAGCTGCCGATCGCGGTGATCGTCGCCCACCCGGCGGCCGGCGCCTTCTTCCTGCGCCGCGAGATGCTGTACACGGCGATCACACGTTCCACGATCGCCACGGTGATCGTGGGCAGCCGGCAGGTCATCGAACGGGCGGTCCGCGCCGCCGACACGGGATCGCGCCACAGCAGGCTGGCCGAGCGCATGCTGGAATGCCTCACGTGAGCCTCGTGCCCGTGACCGCGCAATCCGCCGACGGCACGACCGCGGCGAGCTTCGTGCCGGAGGCCAACATGGTCTGCTCCTCGCTCCTCGTCGGCGGAAGCGAGCGGCTCAGCCAGCGCCGGGGGCTCGAGGCCTACGCCGAGCAGGGCTCGACGATGGGCGTGCCGCTGCTGCTGCCGTGGGCGAACCGCCTGGGTCGGCGGAGCTTTCGCGTGGCCGGACGCCAGGTGAGCCTTCCCCACGATCCCGCGCGCGTGCACGAGGACGGCGACGGCACGCCTCTGCACGGCCTGACGCCGTCGCTGATGCGCTGGAGCGAGGTGAGCATCGAGCCCGCCGGCGTCTCGGCGCACCTGCGATGGACCTCGGCGGAGCTGCTCGAGCTGTTCCCGTTCGCCCACGAGCTGTCCTACGTGGCCGAGCTGGCGCCCAACGCGCTCACCGTCACGCTCACCGTGCGCGCCGACCACGGCGATCCGGTGCCGGTGGCGTTCGGCTTCCACCCCTACCTGCGGCTGGGGGACTCCGCGCGGGCGGAGTGGACGATCGAGCTGCCGCCGTGCCGTCAGCTCGAGCTCGACGAGCGGATGCTTCCCACCGGCGCGACCCGGCCGTCGCCCCCCGGCCCGGTCTCGCTGGGCGACCGCGGCTTCGACGACGCCTTCGCGCTCGAGGAGCCGGCCGGGCGCTTCCTCGCCCGCGCGGGGGGTCGCTGCCTGTCCGTTGAGCTGATGGAGGGGTTTCCGTTCGCGCAGATCTTCTCGCCGCCGGGGGCGGACTTCGTCTGCTTCGAGCCGATGAGCGCGCCGGCCAACGGCCTGGTCAGCGGCGAGGGGCTGAGCGTCCTCGAGCCCGGCGAGGAGCGGCGGTCACGCTTCCGGATCACCGTCAGCGACTGAGCTCCCGCGCCAGCCGCCGGGCGTTGGCCGGGGCGAAGCCCTCCCAGTCGTTGTTGAAGTACGCGTACACGTCCTCCCCGGCCTCTCGCCAGGCCGAGATGGTCGCTGCCCACCGCTTGAGCTCCGACGCCGAGTAGTTGCCGCGGCGGCCGCGCGCGCCCCAGTGAAAGCGGACGAAGCGCCAGGGCGCAGTCGCCTCGTGAACGTTCCACGGCCGGCTGGGATGGTCGCCGATCGTGAGGGCCACCCCGCACTCGCGCAGCAGGCCGAGGACCGGCTCGCAGAACCAGCTCGGGTGGCGGAACTCGATCGTGTGCCGTCCGGAAGGGAGCAGCTCGAGCAGCCGGCCCAGACGGACGTCATCGCGGTGGAAGTTCTCCGGCAGCTGCCACAGCACCGGCCCGAGCCGCTCGGCCTCGATCAGGGGGGTGAGCGGAGCGTAGAAGCGCGCGATCCCCTCGGCGATGTCCCCCAGGCGCCGCACGTGGGTGAGGTAGCGGCTGGCCTTGACGGCGAAGCAGAAGCCCTCGGGCGTGCGGCTCACCCAGGCCGCCACCGTGCTCTCACGCTGGAGGCGGTAGAAGGTCGCGTTCACCTCGACGGTGTCGAACACCTCTGCGTAGCGCTCGAGCCACAGCCGCTTCGGGCACCGCTCGGGATACAGGCCACCCCGCCACGAGTCGTACATCCAGCCCGAGCAGCCGATGCGTACCCGGCTCATCGCGCGGGTATGCGCGGCCCGTGAGCGACGCCGCCGATCGCCCACCGGCGCCGGTTCCGGCGGCCGCGCCCACGCTCGAAGCCGTGCGGAACGCGCTGCCGCGCTGCCGCGCGTGCGATCTGTGGGAGCCGGCCACACAGGTCGTCCCGGGCGCGGGCGCGGCCAGCGCGCGCGTCGTGCTCGTCGGCGAGCAGCCCGGCGACCGCGAGGATCGGGAGGGCATGCCGTTCGTCGGGCCGGCCGGCGGGGTCCTCGACCGGGCGCTCGAGCGGGCCGGCCTCCGGCGCGAGGAGGTGTACGTCACCAACGCGGTCAAGCACTTCCGCTATCGCGCCGCGGGGAAGCGGCGCATCCACCAGCGGCCCGACCGCTGGCAGGTCAAGGCATGCCTGCCGTGGCTGCTCGCTGAGCTCTCGGCGCTCGAGCCCCAGGTGCTCGTGGCGCTCGGTGCGACGGCCGGACAGGCGCTGATCGGGCCGTCGCTGCGGATCGGGCGCGATCGCGCCACCCGGCTCGACTCCGATCTCGCCCCCCTGGTCACGGTGACCGCTCATCCGTCCTCCGTCCTGCGGGCGCGGGGCGAGGAGGCGCGCCGCGCGGCGATGGACGCGCTCGTGGCCGACCTGACCTGGGTCGGTGAGCAGCTGTGAGGCGCCCACCCGGTCCGACAGGGTCCGGTCAGGCTCGGTCTTCGGCTCCCCGATGGGCGCCGGTCGTTCCCGAGGCACGGTCGGCGTCGTCCTCCGAGGTGGCCGGGCGGTAGGGATCCGAGTCCGCGTCCGGGGACGGCTCGCCGACGGGGGTGTTGAGCCGGTGATGCGGATCGCGCGCTTCGCCCTCATCGGCTTGCGCCGCAGCCTGCTCCGCGGGGAGCGACTTCGGCTCGAGCGGGCGATTCACCGCCTCGGCGGGATCCGCCGCGCGCTCGTAGACGCGGTCGGGCTCGTGACGAGGGTTCGTGCGGGGAGTCACTGACGTCTCCTTGGTTTCAGCCCAGCTGTGCCGTCAACCGGCGTTGGAGGGGTGGCCGGTCGCCTGGGAGCCCTCGCTGGCTCCGCCCACGCGCCCACCGTCCTCCGAGTCGCGCGCCCGCTCCTGGGCGCCGCCCTCGCCGGCACCGGTGTCCTCCTTGCGGCCCTCGCCGCCTCCGCCGCTCCCGGGAGCGCTTTCCTCACGATTCTGGTTCGAGACCGACGAGGGCGCGTCGCCGTCGCCGGGGGTGTGGTCGGTATCGGTGCGATCGGGCATGGTGTGTGGCTACCACCGCGTCGCCCGCGGCAAACTGAACCCGTCCCCCCAGCGGGTTTGCCGTGAACGCCCCCGGGTATCAGGAACGCCATGTGGCTCGGACTTCTCGCCTTCGTCCTTCTCGTCGTCGCCGTGATCGGGTCGATCGCCTCCGGGGGGATCTTCACCATCATCCTGCTGCCGCTCGCCGCGATCGCGATCATCACCGCGATCGTCCGCGCTGGCATGAGCCGGCAGGCGCGGGCGAACACGGGCGGTGGTGACCGGACCCGGGAGACAGTCGCGGAGCAGCGTCGGCGCGAAGAGCCACCGCTTCCCCATTCCGCTCCCCCGGACCCGGCCAACCATCAGCCGGCGACGCCCGAGCAGCAGGTCGAGGCGCGCCTGCACCAGCAGTAGCCGGTCTCAGCCTCGCCTCAGGCGTCCGAGTGCTGATCGGTATCGCCGAGGTCCGAGTCGTCGTCCGCCGGGGCCGCCGGCAGCGAATCGGCGGCGTCGCTCTGCGACCCGCCCTCGGCACCGGGCTCCTGGGGGGCGTCCTCCGGGGCCTGCCTCTGATCCTTCTCGTTCTCTGACATGCGGCGCGGCTACCCCAGGACGCACCGGCCCAATCGAAGACGGTCAGGCTAGTTCTGCTCGCGCGTCGGCGCGGCCGGCTCGTCCTCGGTGCGCTCGGGAGCGGCGGGCTCACGCCCGCGCGGGGGTGAGGGCACGGGACGGTCCGGGATCGCCAGCAGCCGGCGCGTCTGCGGCTCATCGCGCTCCACGGTGACCTTCTCCCCGTGGTGCAGGATCTCCAGCGGCTCGCCCTGACGCAGCTCGTAGCGGGCCTCGTCGCCCTCGATCGTCACGCGCAACCGGCGGCCGCAATAGCGCAGGCCGAACGCGATCCTCCCGAGCCGATCGGGCCGCCGCGGCGCGAAGGCGAGGCAGTCGCCCCCGTCGCGCAGGCCCCCGAATCCAGCCACGATGGCCAGCCAGCTGCCGGCCAGCGAGGCGAGATGGAGGCCGTCGTGGGTGTTGCCGCTGAGGTTGCGCAGATCGACCAGCGTCGTCTCGCGCAGGTACTCGTAGGCGAGCTTGACGTGTCCCACCTCGGCGGCGACGATCGCCTGAATGGCCGCCGAGAGCGAGGAGTCACGCACCGTGATCCCCTCGTAGAAGGCGAAGTCACGGGCCTTCTGCTCGGCGTCGAAGCGCTCGCCGCACGTCCACAGCGCCATCACGAGGTCGGCCTGCTTGACGACCTGGCTCGAGTACAGCTTGTAGTTGTGGTGATGCATGAGGAGCGGGTAGTCCCCGGGCGGCGTGTGCTCGAAGTCCCACTTGCGATAGCGCGTGAAGCCGTCGCATTGCGGGGTGATGCCGAGCTCCTGGTCGACCGGCACGGCGATCGCTCCGGCCGCAGCGCGCCAGTCCGCGATGTCCTCCGTCGAGACGCCGAGCTCCTCGGCGCGATCCGGATGGCGCTCGACGGCATCGGCGGCGACGATCAGGTTGCGCGCCGCCATCAGGTTCGTGTAGATGTTGTTGTCGCACAGGGCGGTGTACTCATCGGGCCCGGTGACGCCGTCGATGCGAAACGCGCCCCGGACATCGTGGTGTCCGAGCGATCGCCACAGCCGTGCGGTCTCGACGAGCAGCTCGAGACCCTCCCGGCGCTCGAACTCCTCATCGCCGGTGACGTTCAGATACCGGCGGACGGCGTCGGCGACGTCGGCGTTGATGTGGAAGGCGGCCGTGCTGGCCGGCCAGTACCCGGAGGACTCCTCGCCACTGATCGTCCGCCACGGGAACGTCACGCCGTTGAGGTTGAGCTCTCGGGCGCGATCACGCGCGCGGTCCATGGTGGCGTGGCGCCACAGCAGCGCGTCGCGGACCGCATCGGGGTCGAGGTAGCTGAGCGCGCGCAGCGTGTACGTCTCGCTGTCCCAGAAGGTGTGCCCGTCGTAGCCCGAGCCGGTGAGGCCCTTGGCCGGGATCGCTCTGCGCTCAGCGCGGGCGGCCGCCTGGATCATCTGGAACACCGCGTAGCGGACACCGAGCTGGAGCTCGGGGTCGCCGTCGATCTCGACGTCCGCCGTGTCCCACAGGGCGTCGAGATACTCCCGCTGTTCGGTGCAGATCGCATCCCACCCGCTCACCCCGGCGGATGCGAGGGCCCCATCCGCCTGATCGCGCAGCGCGGGGACGGAGCGCTCGCTCGACCAGCCGTAGGCGACGAACTTCACGATCAGCAGCTCCTCGTCGGCGTCGAGGCTGACGCCGGCGGTCATGCGCGCCAGGTCCGGCTCGCTCTCGATCTTCGTGAGCACGTCGTCGGGGCTGCGGATGATGTGGTCCATGGCCGCCGCCACGCGGAGCCCGCTCTCCTGCGTGTGGTGGACGAGCGCGGCGTGGAGCTCGTTGTGGACGTGGCCGTCGGCGACCAGGGGCCGGCTGAGAGCGGCCGCGGCGCGGGGGTCGTCGGTCGCGGCGCCGACCGGTTCGTTGGCCACCAGCTCGGACTGCACGACGACCTGCGCCCGGTCGTCGAGCGGCGTGACCTGGTAGGCGATCGCGACCAGCGAACGCTCGGTGAAGGACACGAGCCGTGCCGTGCGCACCCGGATGCGCTTGCCCGCCGGGGACACCCACACCGCCTCGCGGGTCAGCATGCCCGCGCGCAGGTCGATGCGACGCTCGTGGTGGATCAGCTCGCCGTAGCGAAGATCGAACGGCTCGTCGTCGACGAGCAGTCGGATGACCTTGCCGTCGGTGACGTTGATCATGCTCTGCCCCTCCTCCGGATAGCCGTAGGAGCTCTCGGCGTAGGGCAGGGGGCGCACCTCGTAGACCCCGTTGAGGTACGTCCCCGGGGTTCCGGCGGGCTCGCCCTCGTCGAGGTTGCCGCGCAGGCCGATGTGGCCGTTGGAGAGCGCGAACAGCGTCTCGGTCTCGGCCAGGACATCGAGGTCGAGCCGGCGCTCGATCAGCCGCCACTTCTCGAAGCCGAGCAGGTCCGGGGGGAACATCCAGGGGTTCCTCACCGGCCGCGCACAGCCATCAGTCGGCCTCGTCGAGCAGCTCGGAGAGGTCCGAGACGACGCGATCGGCGCCATGTTCGCGCAGGCCGCGAGCGTGCTCGGAGGTATCGAGCGGCTCACCTGATCGGTCGACGCCGATGACGCAGCCGAACTTGCCGTCGCGGCCCGCCTGCACTCCGGCCAGCGCGTCCTCGAACACCGCCGCCGCGTCAGGGGGGACGTCGAGGCGCTTGGCTCCCTCCAGGAAGGTGTCGGGGGCGGGCTTGCCGTGCAGGCCCTCCTCTTCGGCCACGACCCCGTCGACCACGGCGTCGAAGCAATCGGTGAGGTCGGTGACCTCCAGCACTCGCTTGGTGTTCGCGCTGGACGACACGACCGCGGCGGCGATGCCCCGGCGGCGGGCCTCCCGGACGTAGCGCACCGACCCCTCGAAGGTCTTCACGCCCTGGGTCTCGATCAGGTGGTTGACGCGGTCGTTCTTACGATCGCCGATCGACTGCAGCGTGTCCTCGCCGGGATCGTCGGAGTGCTCGGGCAGCGTGATCCCGCGTGACTCCAGGAACGACCGAACGCCGTCCGTCCGGGGCTTGCCGTCGACGTACTCGTCGTAGTCCTGGGGCAGGCGGAACTCCCGGAACGGCTCCCCGCCGGCGTCAGCCCGCTTGTGGAGGTACTCGTCGAAGGTCTCCTTCCACGCCTTGGCGTGGATCTCCGTCGTCCGCGTGAGCACGCCGTCCATGTCGAACAGGCAGGCCCGGATCGTGTCGGGAAGTCCGGGGGGTGAGGAAGAGCTCGGCATGGGTTGCACCGCGCGGGGCGGGTCGAAGCATCCTGTACCCGGCGCGGAGGCGGGGAAATCCTGCTTGCCGTCCGCCTCGCATGCGGCGGCGCGCGTTTGCGGGTAGACGATCTCCAAACGATCGACGCGAAGGGGATCACCATGGCCGAGCGCCCAGAGCAGGACGAGATCGAACGCGAGCGCGAGGAGACGACCGACCTCGGCTACCGCGACACCGACGAGGAGCGCGCCTACGAGCGGGCCGAGCCGGGCGACCGCCCGCCGACCAGCTCGGAGCCCGAGCCCGACGCCGAGCCGCCCGACGCGGGATGACGCCCCTCAGGTGAACCGCCGATGAGCCCCACGCGTACCAGAGGAGGATGGCACGGCGTGTATCACGGCGTAACGAGTATCATCACATCATGCAGCACGGTCAGCCCACCCCCGGAGCGATCGGCTCGTTGCTCGACCTCGACCGCGAGCTGGCCGGCGGGATCCGCCCCGACGATTGGAAGCGGGCGCGCCAGGTGTTCCGCGGAGCCTTCGTCCACGTGCCGGCGGGGACCTTCCAGCCCAGCCCGTCAGGTGAGTCGCTCGGATGGCTGATCGTCTCCGGGACCCTGTGCCGGGAGGTGTCGCTGATCGATCGCCGCTCGCTCGAGCTGCTCGGCCACGGCGACATCGTCACCCCTCCCGACGACACCAGCTGGCCGCAGCTCGGCGGGGGGACGAGCCTCACGGCGGTCACCGACACGCTCCTGTTCTCGTTCGGTCCGGCGTTCGCCGCCGGCGTCGCGCGGTGGCCCTCGGTGCTCGCCCGGGTCCTCGCCCGCATCGATGCGCAGCGCGAACGGCTCGCCGTGCAGGGACTGATCGTCCACATTCCGCGCGCCGAGCACCGCCTGCTGCTGGCGATGTGGCACCTGGCCGTCCACTGGGGCCGGGTCACGGCCGAAGGGACCGTGCTGCCACTTCATCTCTCGCATGCGCTCATCGGGCAGCTGATCGCGACGCGCCGCTCGACGGCGACGCTCGCCATCCGCCGGGGTGAGCACGAGGGGTGGCTGACCCGGCGCGCGGACGGGACCTGGCTGCTCGGCCCGAGCGCCGAGGAACGGGCGCTCGCCCTCTCTCGGACGCGGAGCACCGGCAGCAACGGAATGGCCCTCATGCTCCGCTCCCAGAATGCGTCAGCCGGCTTCGCGCCGCCACGTCCCATGGCGCTGAACGGCCACCTCCGCCGCGCGAGCTGACCCGCATCCCGGCGACTTCCGACGACCGGGAGCCCTGCCGACGACCGGGGACCTAGCCGGACACGCGGGCGCGCTGCGGGATCACCGTGTACTTGGGGTCCTCGGCGGAGGCCATCCCGGCGGCGAACAGCCCGAAGCGCGTGAGCGCGGAGCCGGCGAGCAGCGCGCTGCCGGCGAGCGCCGAGGCCGCTCGGCTGCGGGCGCCGAGCGTCGCGGCCACCCCCGCCCCGGCCGCGGTGAGGATCTTCGCGGCCTTGAGCCGCCGCCCGGCGATGCCGTCGTGGAGGGTCTCGGCGATCATCCCGAGCCGGCGCTCCATGAGCTGCTCGGCGGCGAGCTCCAGGGTCGCCCCCATGACGGCCATCCGCCGGGCCGGAGCGTGCTCGGCGAGCGGAGCCGCGATCAGTCCCCACCCCGCGGCGGCGCTCGCCGCCGAGCCGACGAACAGGAAGGGCAGCTCCCGGTGTCCCTCGTGCCAGGCGGGCACGGCGGTGTCGGCGATGAGCGCGCCGGTGTAGCTCGCCACCCCGGTGCCGAGCACGGCGGCCGCGGCGCCGGCGCCACGGCCGAGCCGGGGGAGGATGCCGCTGAGCTCACTCGCGGCGGAGGCGAAGTTGAGCGGCGAGTAGACGACGAGGATCCATGTGCCGATGCTCATCGGGGAGCTCGGCTTGATCACCCGGAGCATGTTCACGAACCGTGCCGGGCGCCCCAGGTCCTTGATCAGGGCCAGGAGGGAGACCGCGATCGCGCCCGACGCGCACAGCTTGCTCCGCCGCGCCAGGGTCGGCCGCCCGCTGAGCTGGGCGCCGGCGGCGAGGACCGAGGACGCGCCGGCCAGTCCGCCGGTGAACAGGTAGCCGGCGATCTCCCGCTCCTCCCACACCGGCGGGTTGATGATCGGCTTGCCGTAGTAGGAGCTGCCGGGGTGGTCGTGAGGCCGCGCGCCGTTGCGCTCGCCGCCCTCGTCCCACACCCGCGCCTCCCGGCCCGGCCTCATGTTCTGGGGGCCGTCGCGGCTCACCGCCGCGTCGCTCATGATCGCCCGCCCGCCCCGACGAACGCGACCGCGGCGATCCCGAGCAGGGTTCCGGCGGCGGCACCGACGTGGCGCCACATCCGCGGCAGGTCACGGGTGGTGACGATCGGGTCCGGGGGCAGCCCGTAGACCTCGGGCTCGTCGAGGAGCAGGAAGAACGCCCCGTCGCCCCCCACTCCGTCGTCCGTGTCGTGGCCGTAGAGCCGCGCCTCGACGACACCCACCTCGTGAAGCTGCTCGACGCGGCCCGCCGCCCGCTTGCGGAGCTCGTCGAGCTCGCCGAACTGGATCGACTCGGTCGGGCACGCCTTCGCGCAGGCGGGCTCCTGCCCCACCTCCAGACGGTCGTAGCAGAGCGTGCACTTGAAGATCCGGCCGTCGTCCTCGCGCTTGTCGAGCACTCCGTAGGGGCAGGCGGGAACGCAGTAGCCGCAGCCGTTGCAGATGTCGGCCTGCACGACGACGGTCCCGAACTCGGTGCGGAAGATCGCGCCGGTGGGGCACACGTCGAGGCAGGCGGCGTGGGTGCAGTGCTTGCACACATCGGAGGCCATCAGCCAGCGGAAGCCGTCGGAGTCACCGCCGCCGTTCTCGGCGCCGGCGGCGGTCCCCGCGCCGGTGTCGCCCTCCGACGCCAGCTCGACGCCGCTGCGCTCCGCGGTCAGGCGCTGGAAGTTGGAGCGATGCCCGCCGACGGGCACCCGCTGCTCGACGAAGGCGACGTGACGCCAGGTGTCGGCGCTCAGGCCGTCGGAGTTGTCGTGCGAGTGCCCGCTCCAGCGAAGCCCGTCCTCCGGGACCGAGTTCCACTCCTTACAGGCCACCTCGCACGCCTTGCAGCCGATGCAGATCGAGGTGTCGGTGAAGAAGCCCATCCGCGGCGGATGCTCCTCGTAACCGCTCGCCCCAGCGGGATCCTGCCCGTCGGGGATCAGGTCGACGAGCTTCCACGGGGCGCTCATGGGACCATCCCCGTCTCGGCGGTGATGCCGGCGCGGTTGCGGTACTGGACCACGAGCGCCTGCCGGGCCGGCCCGCGCGGACGCCGTCCGGCGCGGATGTCGACGGTGAGCGCCTTGACCTCCTGGATGTGGGAGCTCGGGTCGAGCGCCATCGACGAGAGCTCGTTCATCGAGTCGCCGCGGGCGTAGCCGTTCGGTCCCCAGTGGTAGGGCATGCCGATGGTGTGGACGACGCGGCCGTCGGCGTGCAGCGGCGTCATTCGATCGGTGACCATGACGCGCGCCTCGATCGCCCCACGGGCGCTGATCAGCGTCGCCCAGCCGCCGTGCTCCAGGCCGCGCTCCTCCGCGAGCTCGGGCGAGACCTCGCAGAAGAACTCGGGTTGGAGCTCGGCGAGGTACGGCGTCCAGCGGCTCATGCCTCCGGCGGTGAAGTGCTCGGTGAGCCGGTAGGTGGTCACCGCGTAGGGATACACCTCGGCACCGGGAGCGTCGGGATCCGGGTGGTAGCGGTTGTTCTCGTGCCGGTAGACCTGTCGCGACGGGCTGCGCTGTTGCTTGTACATCGGGTTGCGCACCGTGGAATCCTGCGGCTCGTAGTGGGTCGGCAGCGGACCGTCGGCGACACCGGCGGGGGCGAACAGCCAGCCCCGGCCGTCGGCCTGCATGATGAACGGGTCGTCCCCCGCGATCGCATCGGGCCCCTTGGCCCCCGGCGGCGGGCGGTAGCTGGGTGGCTTGTCGGCCTCGAAGTCCGGGGTGTCGTGCCCGGTCCACTTGCCCTGCTCCTCATCCCACCATACGAGCGCCTTGCGTTCGGACCACGGCTTCCCCTCGGGGTCGGCGGAGGCCCGGTTGTAGAGGATCCGCCGGTTCGCGGGCCACGCCCAGGCCCACTCCGGACAGGTCCAGTTCTGCTCGCGCGCGGGCTTGCGCCGGGCCGTCTGGTTGACCCCGTCGGCGTAGGCACCGCAGTAGATCCAGCAGCCGGACGAGGTGGAGCCGTCGTCGCGCAGCTGCGTGTAGGAGGACAACATCTCGCCGTCGGAGTTCCAGCCGCTGATCTCCGCCAGCACCGCGTCGGCCATCGGGTCGTCGTACTCGCCCTCGGTCGGATACTCCCAGGTGAGGTCGAGCACGGGACGGTCCCGGGAATCGGCCTCCACGTCGCCCGCCTCGGAGTGCCCGCGCCGGGAGCGGGCATCGGCCGCCCGCGCCAGCCGCTCGCGAATCATGCGGCCGAGGTGGTACGCGAACCAGAGATCCGAGCGCTGCTCCTCCACCGGCTCCTGCGCCTTGGCGTGCCACTGCACCATCCGCTGGGTGTTGGTGAAGGTGCCGTCCTTCTCGATGTGGGCGGCGGCGGGAAGGAAGAACACCTCGGTGGCGATGTCCTCCGTGCGCATCTCGCCGGTGTCGATCTCCGGCCCGTCCTTCCACCACGTCGCCGACTCGATCAGCGAGAAGTCACGGACGACGAGCCAGTCCAGCTTCGACATGCCGAGCCGCTGCATCCGGGTGTTCGCCGAGCCGACCGCCGGATTCTGCCCGAACAGGAAGTAGCCCTTGACGACGCCGCCCACCATCTCCATCACGGTGTCGTAGGTGCTGTGCGAGCCGGTCAGCCGCGGCAGGTAGTCGTAGCAGTAGTCGTTCTCGGCGGTGGCGGCCTCGCCGAAGTACGCCTTCAGCAGGCTGACCATGTAGGAGCGCATGTTTCCCCAGAAGCCCTTGTCCGGCGAGTTGCCGGTGACGAACTTGTCGAGCGTCTCGTGACGGTGGGCGTGGGGCATGGGGATATAGCCCGGGAGCGTGTCGAACAGGGTCGGGATGTCGCTCGAGCCCTGGATCGAGGCGTGGCCGCGCATCGCCATCACGCCGCCCCCGGGCCGGCCCATGTTGCCGAGCAGCAGCTGGAGGATCGAGGCGCAGCGGATGTACTGCGAGCCGATCGTGTGCTGCGTCCAGCCGACCCCGTGCACGAACGCCGTCGTCCGCTCGCGGCCCGAGTTCTCCACGAACAGCCGGCACACCTCGGCGAACGTCTCCTGGTCGATGCCGCACACGCGCTCGACCATCTCCGGGGTGTAGCGGGCGTAGTGGCGCTTGAGGATCTGCCACACGCAGCGCGGATGCTGGAGGGTCAGGTCGAGCGTGGGATCGCCCCGGTCCTGGACCTTGCCGGAGCCGTCGTCGCCGACCGCGGCGGCCGCCTCGGGGTTGCCCTCCTGATCGCGCTGGCCGGCCGCGGCGGCCATGAAGGCCCCCTCGTACTGCCAGCTGCGTGGGTCGTAGGCCGCCTTGTCGTGATCGAAGCCGGAGAAGATGCCGTCGGGCTCGGCGTCCTCGAAGTCCTCGTTGATGATGACCGGCGCGTTGGTGTAGTTGAGGACGTACTCGCGGAAGTCCGACTCCGTGGTGAGGACGTGGTTGATGACGCCGCCGAGGAAGGCGATATCGCTGCCGGCGCGGAGGGGGACGAACTTGTCGGCCAACGCCGAGGTGCGGCTGTAGTGCGGATCGATGTGGATCACCGTCGCGCCGCGCGCCTTGGCCTCGACCACCCACTGGAAGGCGACGGGGTGGGCTTCGGCCATGTTCGAGCCCTCGAGCACGATCAGGTCGGAGTTCTGCAGGTCGCCGGGCAGCGTGCTCGACGCGCCGCGACCGAACGAGGTGCCGAGCCCCACGACGGTCGACGAGTGACACACGCGGGCCTGATTCTCGATCTGGATGATGCCGAGCGCCGTGAGCAGCTTCTTGATGAGGTAGTTCTCCTCGTTGTCGAGCGTCGCGCCGCCGAGCGCGGCGATGCTCATGCAGCGGCGCGTGGCATTGCCGTCGCGCTCCCACTCCCAGCCCTCGAGGCGGGTCTTCACGACCCGGTCGGCGATCATCTCCATGGCGGTGGGAAGGTCGAGCCGCTCCCACTCGGTTCCGTGCGGGCGGCGGTAGAGGACGTGCTCCTCGCGTGAGGGGCCGGTGGTGAGCTGGAGCGTCGCCGACCCCTTCGGACACAGGCGCCCGCGCGAGTGGGGGGCGTCCGGATCGCCCTCGATCTGAACGACGCGGCCATCCTTGACGAACACGTTCTGGGCGCACCCCACCGCGCAGTAGGGGCAGACCGACTTGACGAGCCGGTCCGCGTCGGCGGTCCGGGCCCGGAGCGCCTTCGATCCCCGCGACTTGACCGCGGCCCCGCGCCCGGTGAGGTCACCGCTGCGCAGCTGCCGCGCGGCGGGCCACAGATCAAGCAGCCGCCCGAGCGTCCCGCTCCGGCCGTCGTCGCCGGCGCTCATGCCGGGCCTCCGAGCTCACCCGCGGCGCGGCGCTTGACCCAGTCGATCACCGCGGCGTTGCGCGTCGGGTTGAACGGCGGCGGGTTGACGAGATGCTGCGAGCTTCCGGGCAGCACGCGCTTCTGCTCCAGCTCCTCGGGCGCCGGCACGGTCCCGCCGTCGGCGGGGAGGCCGGTGGCGATCATGAAGGCGAGACCCGGCGAGACCTTCAACGCGCGCCCGGCCGTCTCATAGCTGTGGCCCTGGTCGAGCAGCTCGAGCACTTGTGCGCGCGTGGGCATGCGGCCGTCATCTTCCCCGTTGCCCTGACCCGAAACACGCCTGTGACCACGCACCGAGTCGGCGCTCGTCAAGCGGGTATGTCGGGGCGTGACGGCTCATGCCACGGGCCGTGTCCAAGCGCGAACGGAGGAACACGATGGCCGACAACCATACGCCGACACCGCTGCGAGCGGTGAGGAATGGGCTGCTCGCCGGCGCGGCGGGAACGGCGGCGATGACGGCCGCCCAGACGGCGCTGTACCGGATCCAGGGCAGCGAGGGCTCGACGACACCCGCGGAGGTCGCCAAGCGCATCATCCGGGGCGTCCTGCACCGTCGTATCGACGAACGCCACACCGACCGGCTCAACACGCTCATGCACGTGGGCTACGGCACGGGCTGGGGCATCCCGTTCGGCATCACGATGGGCAGCATCGAGGCTTCCCCGGTGCCGGCCGGGCTGATCTTCGGCACCGCCGTGTGGGCGGCGAGCCTCGTCGAGCTGCCGCTGATGAAGCTGGCACCGCCCGTGTGGCGCTACTCGCCGGGGCAGCTCGCCTCCGATCTCGGCTTCCATCTCGTCTACGGCCTCGGGGCAGGCGCCGCCTGGGCGCTCATCGACCGTTGAGTCGGCCTCGTGCGGGGGGGTGTGGCCGATCGGTGTCGCTCAGCGACACCGATCGGCCACACCCCCCCACCCTCCCCACCCCGCCGAGCTGCCGAGCCGGCGGGAGCGGAGTGCGCTAGCTCCGGGCGCGGCTGCGCGAGCCGCCCGAGGAGCGAGTGCCGCCCGAGGACCGAGAGCCACCCGAGGACCGAGAGGCACCCGAGGACCGGGAGCCGGAGCCGCTGCCGGTGGCCGAGCTGCCGTTCGACGATGACGCGCTGCGCGAGCGGCGCGTCGAGGATCCGCCCGAGCGCGACCCGCCGGAGCTCCGGCGGGACGACGCGGCGCGAGACGCCGCCGAGCGCGACCGGGCGCGTGTGGTGGCCCGCTGTTCCTTGGGGATCTCCGCCTTGACGACGTCCTTGACGAGCCGTGCCAGCTCATCGGCGAGGAACTTCGCCATCCGCTCCTCGTCGCGCTTGATCGAGCGAGCGAGCTGCGCGGTGTCCTTGTCGGCGACCTCGTTGGCGAGGGTCTCGAGCCGCGTGTAGATGGCGATCTCCACGTGCTCCTCGCGCAGCTCCTCCTGCGCGTTGCGCATGTGGGTCTCGGCCTGCTCGGTGACCAGCGCCCGACCCAGGCCGACCTGCCCCTTGACGGCGGCAATCGCCTTTCCCGCCACCTCGCCAAGGCCGCCGGGCACGCCGGGCGCGCTCGGGAGCTGGGCCTCGCCGCCGAGCTGCTTGATCCGCTGCGCCACGCGGCGCTTGTGCTCGCGCGTCTCGGTGAGATGCTTCTGGAGTCGCTGCTTGTAGGAGCGCTTCTCGGTCAGGGCGATGTGCGCGGTGAGGTCGGCCTCCAGCTCCGCCTCCTTCACGTGCGCCTCGTTCAGCCACTGGACGAGCTTGGCGTCACGCTCGCGGGTCTCGGGCTTGTCAGCCATGGGTGATCCTTTCGCTCTTCGATGGGGTCAGAGCCCCCGTGCGTGGTTCGGGCTCACCTCCGTCCCTACCCCCGCCGGCGCAGGTGAATCCGCCGTGGCGTTCATTCCGACGCTTCGCCGGCCCGGCCCACTGCCGCTGACGCGGCGCGCGCCGGTTTCCCTGTGGATCGCGGGGTAAGCTTTATGACCTGGCCGGCTCCTCCGACAGATCCGACGCCTTCGGCTCGCATCCCCCGTTCTCGATCGGCGTCGAAGAGGAGCTGTTCCTCGTTGATCCCGTCAGCGGCGCTGCGCTCGACGCCGGCGACGCGGTCCTCGACCGGCTCGGGGCGGTCCACGGTGGCCGAGTGGAGCGCGAGCTGCACGCGTGCCTGGTCGAGCTCGTCACCGAGCCGTGCGAGACGGTCGCTGCCGCGATGAGCGGACTCACGAGCCTGCGCCGTGCCGTGCTCGCCACCGGCACGGGTCTGCTCGGGGCCGGCACCCACCCCACGCAGCAGGAGGGCAGCGCGATCACCAGTACCGAGCGCTACGAGATGATCCGGCTCAAGCTCGGCGATGCCGTCGCCACGCCGGCGGCGGGGATGCACGTGCACATCGGGATGCCGGACGCGGCCAGCGCGATCCGCGCCTACAACGGGCTGCGCACCCATCTGCCGCTGCTGCAGGCGCTGGCGGCGAACTCGCCGTTGCGGCACGGACGTGACACGGGCCTGCACTCGGCCCGCGAGGTGACCCTGCGTGGCTGGCCACGCGCCGGGGTGCCTCCGGCCTTCGCGACGCTGGAGGAATTCTGGCGGCGTGCCGAGCGGCTCGCGCGGGCGGGCGACGTGCCGGACTACACGTGGTTCTGGTGGAAGATCCGGCCCCACCCGCGCCTCGGCACGGTCGAGGTGCGGGCCTTCGACGCCCAGGCGAGCATCCGTGACGCCGCCGGAATCGTGGCGCTCATCCACGGCCTGGCCCGTCATGCCGCCGAGTACGGGCCGGACACGGCGATCGATTCCGATCTGATCGAGGAGGGGAACTTCCAGGCCGCCCGGTTCGGCGTCACGGCTCGCCTGCCCGACCCCGAGGGCGTACCGCAGGAACTCGGGGCCGTCCTCGACCGGGCGCTGGAGCTGGCCGGGCCCTACGCCTCCGAGCTCGGTTGTCAGGCTGAGCTCGGGCTCCTCCCGGAACTCATCGCCGCCGGCGGCGGCGCGGGCCGCCAACTGCGGAGGTATCGCGTCGCCGGGATCGACTCCGTCCTGGCTGAGCTCCTCGCGCTGGCCCGGCCGGTCGAGGCCTGACCGGACCGGCCGCGCCGGCGCACCGCGGCCGCGCCGGCGCGGCAGCGCCGATGCGGCCGCGAGAGGCGGCGAATCCTCAGCCCTCCTTGCGCTCGGCCTTGACCGCGGCGGCGGCCTCACCGAGACGCTGCGCCTCGTCCTTGGTGGCAATCGCCGCGGAGCGCTCCTCGAGCGCCTCGCTCTTCTCCTCCAGGGCGTCGAGACGCTCGACCTTCGCCTGCTGCTCGAGGCGCTCCTCGGTGCGCGCGGCCTGCTTCTCGGCCGCCTGCTCGCGCTGCTTGGCCGTCTCACTCGCGCGGCCCTTCGCCTGCTCGCGGCGCTTCTCGGCCTGGGACTTCTGGCGCTTGGCGCGCGTCTCGGCCTCCTGCCGGCGCTGCTCGGCCGTGTCGCGTCGCTGCTCGGTGTGCGCCTCGGCCTCGTTGACCTTCTCCTGCGCCTTGCCGCGCAGGCGGAGTGCCTTGGCCCGCTCGTCGGCCGCCTGACGGCGACGGGTGGCGTCCTCGCGCAGGGCGCGGTCACCCAGCAGGGTGCCCACCGTGGCGCGCAGTTGCGCGTCGGCCCGGTCGAGAGCGACCTTGGCGGCCGCCTTCTGTCCCTTCTCTCCGCCGGGAACGGCGCCGAGGGCGATGTCGAAGGGCAGCCGTGCGAGCTTGATCGAGCTGTCAACAGCGGCTCGGGGAATCGTTCGGGTGTTCATGCGGTCTCCTCGGGATCGATCTGGTCGGCACGCTCCTCCGCCTGCCGCGCGGCACGCTGGAGCTCGACGGCCTCCTTGGTCGCGCCCAGCTGGGCCTGTTCGGCCTGGTGCTCGGCCTGGTCGGCCTGACGCTGCTCGGCCTGGCGGCGGCTGTCGGCCTCGTGCTGCTCGGCCCGAGCGCGCTCCTCGGCCGACTGCTCGGCCTGACGGCGGTCGGTCTCGATCTGGCGCTCGCGCAGCTCGGTGCCGACCTCGTTCTCCAGCCGCTGGCGCTCGGCCTCGGTCTCGACCTGCTCGCGCCGGGTGTCGGCCTCGGCCTGCTTGACCTTCGCCTCGCGAGCGGCCGCTGCCGCCTGGGCGTCGGCCTCGCCCTGCGCCTGCTGCAGGCGTCCCTCCCGGGCCAGGTCGTCCTTGCCGGCGAGGGCGCCGGCGGCCTCCTTCGCCTTGCCGACCACCTTGCCGATGAGGCCTCCGGTGGTGCGTTCGTTCTCTGCTTGAGGTGTCACGCTGTGTGGTCTCCTTGATGGGTTCGCCGGGGCAGCAGCCGTCATCGGTCGCCGGCCCGGCGCCGAGGCACCCGAGCCGGACCGCATGGACGCGGCCCCTACAAGAAGACATTCCCCATGGCGGAGGCGGCTAACCCCCGCCATGGGGCCGAGGTCAGGCGGGCGACGGCACCCCGGGGCTCGCCGCCGTGGCCGTGGTGGACGCGGGTGGGGTCGCGGGCGGGGTCGAGGAACCACGGGCGCTCGAGGCGAGCGCGACCACCTTGGCCCGCCGGGTCGATCCGCCCTTCGGCTCGAGCAGCAGCGCCACCGCGCCGCCGAGCAGGGCGCCGGCCAGGAACACCGGTGCGCGCCGCGGCTTCGGGTGCTCGATGAGACCGAGCGCTTCGGCCGCCTGGGGCCCGTACGTGGTGAGCGCCTCGGCCGCCTGAGGTCCGTAGGTCGTGAGCGCGTCGCTGGCGGTCCGTGCCACTTCCTGCAGACGCTCGGCTTGGGCGAGAGCCCGCTTGCGGGCCCGACGGCCCCCGATCCGCAGGCCCGCCCTGGCCACCGGGGGTGTGGCGGCGACCGTCGCCCGGCGCAGTGCCGGGTGCTCGACCAGCGCCTTGGCGGACCGTCCGCCGATCTTGACCTTCGTTCTCGTGCGCATCGTGCTGGACCTCCTGGGAGTCTCGGACACGTGAGTCCTTACCCGGCGCACGAGGACGGCACGCGCAGGCGGTAGGCTCGAGCGCCTGACGCCCGCGTCCCCGAAGATCGTCCACCTCGACGAGATCGAGGCGGTTCCCGGCCCGGGCACCCTCACCTGGCGGCCGGTGCGGAGTGCGCTCGGGATCCGCGCCTTCGGCACCAACGCCTATACGGCGGCGGAAGCAGGCCAGGACGTCGTCGAGCCGCATACGGAGGACGACCATCAGGAGCTCTACTTCGTCGCCGCGGGCCGAGCCACGTTCACCATCGACGGCGCCTCCCACGATGCCCCGGCCGGGACGTACGTGTTCCTCCCCGACCCGGCCTCCCACCGTCACGCGGTGGCCGAGGAGCCCGGGACCACGGTGCTCAGCTTCGGCGGGCCGCCGACCTTCGAGCCCTCCGCCTGGGAGCCCGCGTTCCGGTCGGCCGCGCTCATCCGCAGCGATCCGCGGCGGGCCCGGGAGATCCTCGCCGAAGGTCTGCGCGAGCATCCCGCCTCGGCCACCCTTCACTACAACCTCGCCTGTCTGAACGCGGTCGAGGGGAGCCGGCAGGAGGCGCTCGTCGCGCTCCGCCGAGCCGCCGAGCTCGACGCCAAGGTGCTCGAGTGGGCCCCGGGCGACGAGGATCTCGTCAGCCTCCGCGACGATCCGGAGTTCGCGGCGCTCGTCGGCGAGTGAGCGGGCGGAGCGGGTGACCGGACAGACTGTCGCGCCCGCCCGGCTCGGCGTGCGCTGACCGGCCGGGGGCGCCGCGTTGCTATCCAACTCGCCCGCCGGGCGCGCGTCTGATCGGCCTAATCACCTGGGTACGTCATCTGCCAGACCGCCGAACTCGAGGAATGAGATGACCGTCCAACACACTTCGACGCACCGCCGGAACCGGGACCTTCGGCGCCCCGTCATCACCCCCGTCCGCCGTCTCGGCTCCCGCCGATGACCGCCGTTGCCGGCAACCCTCTCACGGCGCGCCGGCAGCTCGATGCGCGCGAGCCGGCCGAGCTGTTCGCCCGCTGGCAGCGCCATTCCGACCACGGCGCCCGGGAGCAGCTGATCGAGCGCTTCATGCCGCTGGCGCGCAAGCTCGCCCGCCGCTACGTCGGCGCCAACGAGCCGTTCGAGGATCTCCTCCAGGTGGCGAGCGTCGGCCTGCTGCACGCCATCGACCGCTTCGATTACGAGCGGGGCACCGCGTTCTCCTCGTTTGCCGTGCCCACCATCCTCGGCGAGTTGCGCCGGTACTTCCGGGACCTCGGCTGGGCGGTGCACGTTCCGCGGGGCGCCCAGGAGCGCGCGCTCAAGGCCGACGGCGCGCACAAGGAGCTGACGCTCAAGCTGGGCCGGGCGCCGACCGTCCAGCAGCTCGCCGAGGCGCTCGAGTGGAACGTGGAGGATGTCCTCGGCGCGCTCGAGGCCGGGGCCGCCCACCACGCCTCCTCCCTCGACGCGCCGCACGGCGACGGCGACGGCGACTACGGCGCGCTCGTCGACTCATTCGGCGAGATCGACGCTCGCTACGAGTTCGTCGAAGCCAAGCTGAGCGTCTCCGACGCCGTCCGCCGGCTCCCCACCTACGAGCGCCGGGTGCTGCGTCTGCGCTTCATCGAGGATCTCACCCAGTCGCAGATCGGCGAGCGTCTCGGCGTCTCGCAGATGCAGGTCTCCCGGATCCTGCGTCAGGCGCTCGGCAAGCTGCGCGAGATCGCCGATCCCGAGGCCGAGACGGCCGGCGCACCGCGCCCTGCGGTACGAATCGACGGCCGCGGGTAGGCCTGCCGAATGCTCGCGATCCTCGACATCGACGGCACCCTCGTCGACACGAACTACCACCACGCCGTCGCCTGGTACCGGGCCTTCCGGCTCCACGGGCTCGTGCTGCCGATCTGGCGCATCCACCGCCACATCGGGATGGGCGGGGACCAGCTCGTGCAGGCGCTGACCAGCGAGGAGACCGACCGTCGTCTCGGCGATCAGATCCGCACCGCCGAGAGCACGCTGTACATGCAGCTGATCGGCGAGGTCGAGCCGATGGAGGGCGCGCGGGAGCTGATCGAGAAGCTCAAGCGCCTGGGACACCAGATCGTGTTCGCCAGCTCGGCGAAGGCGACCGAGGTCGACCATTACCTGGAGCTGCTCGGAGCCCGCGAAATCGCCGACGCCTGGACCACCTCGGCCGACGTCGAGTCGACGAAGCCCGCCCCCGACCTCGTCGAGGCGGCACTCGCCAGCGTCGAGGCCGACGCGAAGGACGCGGTGATGATCGGCGACACCCCCTGGGACGCCGAGGCGGCCGCGAAGGCGAAGGTCCCGCTGCTGGCGGTGATGACGGGGGGCTTCAGCGAGGACGAGCTGCGCGACGCGAAGGCCCACCAGGTGTACGAGTCGGTCGCCGAGCTCTCCGAGCGCCTCGGCGATTCGCCGCTTGGCTGACGTCGGCGGAAGGGCGGGTAGGCTCCATCCATGACCGCCACCCAGATGCCCTCCGCCGAGGTTCCGCAGCCGAGTGAGGCGCCGACTCCAGCGGTGCCGAGCGCGCCGATCGCCCCGATCGACCCCGATCCCGGCACCCCCGCCGACCCCGCCGAGTCGCCTGACGTTCCCGCGCCCGACGAGCCCGCCACACCCGTCGTGCCGGAGCCCTCGCAGCCGGACACCGAGCCGGACCCCGCGCCCGGCGAGCAATAGCGGACGCGGCGCCCGGGGCGGGAGCTGGGCCGAGGCAGCCGGCCGGCCGGGTCCTACGCTGCGTGCAGCGCCTGGACCTCGCGACTCTCGGCGAGCTCGGCGAGGGCGCGGCGCTCGAGGCGGAGCGCCTCCGCCCGGGGGATCTCCAGCCGGGCGGCGCTCGCCGTCACCGACAGCGGCTCATCCTCGCCGAGCCCGTAGCGCATCCGGATCAGCTCCGCCTCGCGCTCGGGGAGCTCGGCGAGCGCCTGCTCGAGGCTCTGGTGGGCGAGCGCGATCTCGACCTCCTCGTCCGGGCCACGCTCCTCGCTGGGCATGAGCGAGCCGAGCGAGGATGACTCGTCCTCGCCGAGCTCGCGATCGAGACTCGTGACGACACGGCTGGCGTCACGGATGTCGATCACCGCCGCCTCGTCGAGCTTGGCCGCCTCCGCGAGCTCCGGGATCGTGGGCTCGCGGCCGAGGACGCTCGTCAGCTCGCGCTCCACCCGCCCGAGGCGCCGCTCGGTCTGGCTGACGGTCACGGGGATGCGAATCGTGCGCGCGCCGTTGTCGAGACCGCGCTGGATCGCCTGGCGGATCCAGAACGTCGCGTAGGTGGAGAACTTGAAGCCCTTGCGGTAGTCGAACTTCTCCGCCGCGCGGATGAGCCCGAGGATCCCCTCCTGGATGAGGTCGAGCAGCGGCAGGCCGAGCCCCTGGTACTTGCGGGCGTTGGCGACGACGAGGCGGAGGTTGGAGTTGATCAGCTGCTCCTTGGCGGCGAGGTCGCCGCGCTCGATCCGCTGGGCCAGATCCACCTCCTGCTCACGGGTGAGCAGCGGATGACGGGGAAGCTCACGCAGGAACAGCGCCATCGCGTCGGTCGTGCGCGCGGCCATCTCCGGATTGGAGAACCGCGTCGGCTCGACGCGCGCGCGTCCGCAGTCATCGGAGACCTCGACCCCCCGCTGCTCGAGCAGATCCTGGACCGTGTCGGCCTCCTCGTCGGAGAGGTCGTTCTCCTGCAGCGCGTGGCTCAGCTCGGACAGGTTGACGCAGTGATCGTCGTGCTCCGCGGCCTGGGCGCTCAGTTCATCGACGAGCGTGCGCAGACGCTCGCCGAGGTCATCGGTCTCGGTGCTCATCGCTGTTCGGCTACCCCGGATCGCACCGTGGGACACCGCACACGCCAGGGATGATCAGCGGGTCAGGCTGAGCAGGCAAACGACGCCGAGAGCGCCGGCGCCGAGGGTCCACCAGGCCACGTAGTCGCCGATGTGCCCGGAGTGCGCGGCCCGCAGCACGCGGAGGCCCGAGCGCGCCGGCTCGGCCACGCGGCGCGGGAGTCCTTCGCGCAGCGGCCGCCCGAACAACCCCAGCGCCGCCAGCGCGAGAGCGCCGAGCACGCCCGCCACGGAGGCGATGATCGAGACCGTCTCGGTGTGCAGCGGGGGAACCTGCGGCAGGGTCACGTGCGCGGAGTGGAGCACCCAGCGGGCATAGGCGGCGTTCCGGGTGAACAGCGCCACGGCGCGCTCCACGCCGGGAACGGCACCGGGAATCAGCCCGAGGGCGATCGAGGCGAGGATCAGCGCACACGGCACGGCGACCATCAGCCACGGAGTGTGCTCGCGGGGCTCGCGCTCCTCGTCGCGCTCCTCGGCTTGGCGCGCCTGCTCGGGGTCGGGCCCCTCCGCCGGGCCCCACCCGAGGAACACGCGCCCGCAGACCCGCAGCACGGCGCCCCCGGTGAGCGCCGAGACGACGGCGATCAGCGCGGTCAACCAGCCGTAGCCGGCGTCGGCAGCTGCCCGGTCGATCAGGTCGTGGCCGAAGAAGGCGGTGACCGGCGGGGGGCCGCTCAGCACGAGGCCTCCGAGCGCGAACAGCACCCCGATCACCGGCACGGCCCGGCCGCGGCCGTGGAGGTCGAACTCGTCCACGGTGCCGAAGCGGTGCAGCAGCGTCCCGACGAGCATGAACAGCGCCGCCTTGACGAGCCCGTGGCCGATGACGGCCACCGCGACGCCGCCGAGCCCGGTGGAGCCGAGCAGGCCGAACCCGCACAGGAACACGCCGACGTGGCTGATCGTGGAGAACGCGAGCAGCCGCTTGAGGTGGCGCTGGACCAGGCACATCCAGCCCCCGAGCAGCGCCGTGACGGCACCGACCGCGATCAGGATGGCGCGCAGCGCGTCGGCGTGCGGACCGAGCGGACCGGCGAACATGACCCAGTAGATCCGGGCCACCGCGTAGAGGCCGAGCTCGACCATCACGCCTGAGAAGAGGACGCACACGGGCGTCGGCGCCACGGCATGGGCGTCGGCGAGCCAGAAGTGCAGGGGCACGATCGCGGCCTTGGTGAGGAAGCCCAGGAGCAGCAGCACGAGCGCGACGACGACGAGCGGGTCGGCGTGGTGATGGGCCAGCGCGGCCCCGATCTGCGCCATGTTGAGCGCCCCGGTGCGGGCGTAGAGCATCGCCGCGGCGATGAACATCGCGTAGCCACCGATGCTGTTGGTGATGGCGAAGTTGATCGCCCCCTGGATCGGCGCCCGTTCCTCGATCCGGTAGGCGGTGAGCGCGAACGCGACGGCGCTCATCAGCTCGTAGAACACGATCAGGTTGAACAGGTCGCCGGTGAGGCAGAAGCCGACCATCCCGGCGAGGAACAGCAGCATCAGACCGTGGAAGAGGCCGCCGACGGCGTCGAAGTAGCGCAGCGAGTAGGTGAAGGCGGCGAGGACGAGGATCGCGGCGAAGGTGGCCATCCCCGCGCCGACGGGGTCGATCGACAGCGAGATCCCGATCGCCGCTCCGTGCACGGGCCGCCAGCCGCCGAGCCAGTAGGCGAACGGAGTGGCCAAGGCGTCGCGCAGGAGCAGCGCGCACAGCACGCATACCGCGAGCGCGACGCCGACGCCGACGCTGTCGTCGAACCACCGCGGGGAGCGCAGCCCGCCGGTGACGAGGATCGGTGCCCCGATCAGTGGGACCACGACGGGCAGTGCGGCGAGGTCGGTCATGGCGGCGGGGCGGGTCCGGCGCTCAGTGGCGCAACGCGCGCAACTCGGCGGGATCGACGGAGTGGAAGCGCTTGTGCGCCTGCACCACGAGCGCCAGCAACAACGCGCTGACCGTCGCCTCGATCACGATGTCGGTGAGCACGAGCACCTGGACCACCGGATCGACGAGACGGGAGGAGTGGGGGATGTCGGCGATGATCGGGGCCTTGCCACCGGCCCGGTAGCCGATCCCGACGAGGACGAGGTAGGTGGAGGACTGCACGACGGCGAGGCACAGCACGGTGCGCACCAGGTGGCGGCTCGTCACGACGCCGTAGAGGCCGAATACGAACAGCCACGCGGCGACGAAGAACGGCGCCCAGCTCACGATGTCTCGCTGCGCTCGGCGCGGGTCAGCGTCTGGTCCAGGAACTCGCTCCACACGAGCAGGAAGGCACCCGTCACCTCGATTCCGACGGCGAGGCTGTTGAGCGGCATCGTCCCCGCCGAGAACAGCCGTCCCGCCGTCCCCGAGGGAAGAAAGTTCTGCAGGTAGTCGGTGGCGAACACGAGGCCGCCGATGCCGATCAGCGCGTAGGCCAGCGCGCCGGTGGACTCGAACGCCTCGAGCGCCCACTCCGGTGCCTCGCGCCGGAGCGTGAGATAACGCCCGGCGAGCATCACGACGGCCGGGGCGCAGGCGAGCACGATCCCGCCCTGGAAGCCGCCCCCCGGAGTGAGCGTGCCGTGGAGGATGACGTAGAGGCCGAGCGCCACGATCGGGGCGACCATCACGATCGAGAGCAGCCGGAGCGCCGGGCTGGCCCGGGCGAACACCGGCTCCTCGGGGGTCGGGCGGCCCGCCGGCTCATCGTCGCCGCGCAGGTGGCGGAGCAGCAGCGCCACGCCGGCCACCGAGGCGAACAGGATGAACTCCTCGCCGAGCGTGTCGAACGCGCGCAGGTCGAAGTTGAGCGCGGTCACGAGATCGGTGGCCTTGCGGAGCTTCGGCTCGATCCGCTGCACGAGCGTCGCGTAGATCCCGTGGTAGTCGCCGAACCGCGGCAGCGCGTGCAGGCCGACCACGAGGCTGGCCAGCAGGAGCACGGCGCCGACGAGGAACATCCCGACCCGCAGCCGGCGACTCACTCCTCGCGCTCCTCCTGTTCGCGCTGCTGCTGGCGGATCCGCCGCAGGGCGGCGAGCACGATCAAGGGGAGCGCCGCCGAGGAGACCAGGATCTCCGACAGGGCCACGTCGGGGGCCTGCAGGATGAAGAACAGCATCGTCAGCGCGAGCCCGAACACGCCGAGCATGAGCACCTGACGCAGCGGATCGCCGATCAGCACGACCCCGGTCCCGCAGATCAGCACCACAGCCAGCGAAATCGTCTGCAACGCGCTCATCCGGGCGTCTCTCCGTTGGCCTCGGTGTCCCGGCGGGGCTCGGGGCTCCGGGCGCGGAAGCTGCGCGCCGTCACGTGCGTGACGACGGGGCTGATGGTGACGAGCAGCACTCCCGTGAGCAGCGACTTGTCACCGATCAGCGAGAACGGGTGGGTGAGGAACACCGCGATCCCCACCAGCAGCGCGCCGTACCCGGCCAGACCGACGTAATGCAGCCGGTCGTAGGCGTCGCGCATCGTCAGCAGGCCGAGGGCCGAGATGAGCTCGATTGCGCAGCCGACCCCGAGCACGCACCAGCGGATCACCCCGATCACAGCTCGCCCTCCATCAGCCGGGCGACCATCATCGCGCCGATGTTCGAGCACACGGCGAGGACGATCGCCAGATCGAGGAACGGCTGGCGGGAGTAGGCCTGCGACAGCGCCATCAGCGCGGCCGCCGCGAGCGTTCCCGCGAGCTCGAGCGCGGCGAGGCCGTCCCGCGCCGTTCCGCGCAATCCGACGATCAGGCACGGCACGAGTGCCGCCACGAGCACCGCACCGGCGACTTCCCAGCCGCTCATCGGCCCCTCCACAGCCGGTGCACGAGCATCCGCTCCCCATCGTCGTCGTGCCCGACGACGATCTCGCCAGGCGCCAACGAGCCGAGGATCTCACGCCGAGCCTGATCCGCGACCGTGGCGCCCGTGACCGACCGCTCCTCGAATGCCTCCTCCGCCGGCAGCGGTCTGACCGCGGAGACGAAGGCGAGCAGGGTGAGCCGGACGACGTCACGGGGGACGCGCGCGATCGCCCCGGCCAGCCCGCGCAGCCAGGCGCCGGGGGAGCTCACGAGCGTGACGTCGCGCTCGCGGGAGGCGTCGTAGGCGGCGCCGGCGATGGCGATCACGCCGATGCCGACGTACAGCTCGGGCTGGTAGGTCTGGTCGATGAGCAGCAGGTAGAGGCCACCCGCCAGCAGCGTCACGGCACCGACCGTCAGCGCGTGCCTCACCGGCCTGCCCCCGGCTGCGCCCGATTCATCGGAACTGCGGCAGCACCTGCTCGCGATAGGCCCGGAAGAAGCCATCCTGCTCCGGACCGATCTGGTTGACGTAGAGCTCGTCGAAACCCGCCTGCTCGTAGGCCCGGATCGCCTCCAGGTGCGCATCGAGGTCCGGGCCGCACGGGGTGCTCTGGACTGCCTGCTCCTCGGTCACGAGCTCCACCGCCTGCTCGAAGTGCTCGGGCGTCGGAAGGATCTGGGCGAGCTCCCCGGGAAGGCCCTCGTTCGCCCACAGCCGGTGGACTGTCCTGCGCGCCTCCGCCTCGTCCTCGCCCCAGCACGCCTTGAGGCCGCCCTGCACGACCTTGTCGGCGCCGGCGATGTCCCGGAACCGCGCCACCGAGTCAGCGTCCGGACCGACGGTGCAGTACCCGTCGCCGACGCGGCCGGCGAGCTCCACCGCCTTCTCGCCGAAGCCGGAGACGATGATCTCAGGGGGTGTGTCGGGGAGATCGAACACACGGGCGTGCTCGAGCCGATAGTGGCGTCCGCGATGGTTCTGGACCCCGCCCGACCACAGCTTGCGGATCACCTCGATGGCCTCCTCGAGCATCTCCAGGCGCTCGTCGGCTCCCGGCCAGCGGTCGCCGAAGATGTGCTCGTTGAGCGCCTCCCCGGAACCCAGCCCGAGCCGGAAGCGTCCGCCGGTGAGGATCGCCGAGGTGGCGGCGGCCTGGGCGATGATCCCGGGATGGGTGCGGATCGTGGGACAGGTCACCGCGGTGGTGATCGGCATGCCGGGGACCGCCTGGGCGATCGCGCCGATCATCGACCACACGAACGGGGAGTGCCCCTGGGCGTGGTTCCAGGGATGGAAGTGGTCGGAGATCCACAGCCCCTCGAAGCCGGCCTCCTCGGCCGCCTTCGCCTGGGCGAGCAGATCGTGCGGACCCCACTCCTCGCAGGACAGGAAGTAGCCGATCCTCATGACTTCTTGGCGTCGACCGCGCGACGAAGCTGCTCCTTGTTCATGGTCGAGCGCCCGTCGATGTTCAGGTTCTTCGCCTCGTTGTAGAGCTGATCCCGGGTCCGGCCCTTCTCCCGGTTCGTCCCCGACCGCTGACCGCCGCGCCGTGAGGAGGACATGTCCTGCGTCGAGGTCCGCGACGCCTGCCGGGACTCGCCCGAGCGGGCCCGCTCCTTGTTCACGGTCCGGGCGGCGATCTCCTCGGCGCGAGACTCGCTGGCGCCCTGGTCTTTCTGGGAGTCCTTGATGTGCTCGTATTGGCGGGCGCGCTTGGTGCCCGGCTTCACTCCACGGGGGGGCATGGCTACCTCCTGGTGACTCGACTATCGACGCTTGATGAGCCAGCCGACGAGCACGCCGCCGGCGACGGCCGCGATCGCGACGGGGGCCCCGGGCCGCCGTGTCACCGCATCGGCCGCCTGCTGGGCTCCCTGCTGCAGGTTCTCCTTGATCGCCTCGGCCTGCGCGCCGACCTGAGCCTTGACGTCGGTCTTGGCGGCGAGCGCCTCGACGGTGTCGCCGAGCTCCTCCCGCGTGCGCGCGATGTCCTCCCTCAGCTCCTCCGGGCTCTTCGGCTCCGAGGTGCTCATGATGTCCGTCCCTCCTTGGCGCGCTCCCGCGCGTAGTCGACATCCTCTTTCACGGTCGCCACGGTCTGCTCGGGGACGGGCGGCACCCCCCGCTCGAGCTGCGCCCGCCCGACGAGCGCCGCCACGCCGGCGATGGCGCCGAGCGCCGCGGCGACGATCAGTGCGGCGAGCCAGCTCGCCACCGCGTGGCTGAGGCCGAGGATCGCCGCGGCGGTGAGCGCACCCACCGCGTAGAGGCCGAACAGTGAGGCGCCGCCGAACAGTCCGGCCCCGATGCCGGCGTGCTTGCCCTTCTCGGTCAGCTCGGCGCGCGCCAGCTCGAGCTCCTGGCGCACGAGGCGCACCGTCTGCTCGGAGAGATCGTTGACCAGCTGCCCCGCGCTGCGATCCCGTCCCCGGGTGTCCTGGTCGGTGTCGGCTGCCATCAGGAGCTCCTCGTCGCCGTCGTTTCCGTCGGTGTCGGGCCGGAGTCGCCGGCCGCGCGAGTTGCCTACCCACTCGGTCGCGCTTCAACCCGCAGCGGCGGTTTGTCGGCGGCAGCCCAGCGGGTAGGGCACCGGCGCATGCCCGGGCTCGCCCTCACCTTCGACGACGGTCCCGACGCCGTGTGGACGCCCCGGTTGCTGGCGCTGCTCGAGCGGCTCGGCGCCCGGGCGACCTTCTTCCCGATCGCCGCTCGCGCGGCGCGGGCCCCCGCGCTCGTGCGCTCGATCCTCGCCTCCGGCCATGCCATCGGGGTCCACTGCCATGAGCACGTCAGGCACACCGAGCGCGATCGCCGCTGGCTGGCCGCCGACACCGATCGCGCCCTCGCCACGCTGCGTGAGCTCGGAGCCGAGCCGCGGCTGTGGCGGACGCCGTGGGGAGTCACGGCGCCGTTCACCGACGCGGTGGCGAGCGAGCGCGGGCTGCGGCTGGTGGGATGGACGCTCGACACGCATGATTGGCGCGGTGACAATGCGGAGGCGATGCTGGGCGCCACCACCGCCGGGCTGAGGCCGGGAGCGATCGTCCTGGCCCACGATGCGGTGGGCCCGGGGGCCCGGCGCAGCGACCCGGCGCAGACGGTTCGCTACGTCGAGCTCGTCGCCGCCCGCGCCCGAGCCGCCGGGATGGCGCTCGAGGCGCTCACGTGAGCGCCGCCGCCCCCGGTCGGATCGGCGCCGCCATCGCCCGGAGGGCGGCTCCGTGAGCGCCGCCGCCCCGCCCGCGCCGAGCGTCGACGAGTTGGAGCTCCAGACGGTGCTCGCGGCGATCGCCGACGGTGCACCGGACCGCGACCGTGCGCTCGAGCCCGTGTTTCCGGAGGCGGCGCTGCGCCTGCTGGGCGACGCCGGACTGCTGGCCTGGAACGCACTTCCGGGTCCGGAGCGACCTTGCGCGGCAACGGAGCTCGGGCTCGTTCGCCGCGTCGCCGCCGCCGACGCGTCGGTCGGGCGGATCTTCGACGGCCATCTCAACGCCGTCGAGCGGCTCGCCACGCAGGCTCCCGCGGCGGTCCGCGACCGCGACCTGGCGGCTGTCCGAGCCGGTGAGCTGCGCGCCGGCGTCTGGGGCGGCGATCCGGTCCCCGGAGAGGGCGAGCCGGCGCGCGTGGCGGCGGGCTCGTCGGGCGAGGCGGTGCTCCGCGGCGTGAAGACGTTCTGCTCGGGGGCCGGCGGGCTGGAGCGCGCGCTCGTGCTTGCGCGCGATGCGGATCCCGGCCCTCCCGTGACCGTGTGGATCGATCTCACCGACGAGCGTCACGTCGGGATCGACCCGACCTGGTACCGCGCGTCGGGTCTGCGCGCGTCGGTGTCGCACCGCGTCGTGTTCCACGACGCGCCCGTGCTCGCCCAGTTCGGCCCCCCGGGCGCGATCGCGGCCCTGCCGTGGTTCGCCCGCGATGCCCTGCGCACGTGCGCGAGCTGGGCGGGGATGGCCGACGCCGCCCTCGCCGCCGCGCTCGGCGAGCTGCGGGCGCGGCCGCGGCGGGGCGAGCTGGAGGCGCTCGCCGCCGGGCGGATGCGCGCGGCCCATGCGACGATCGACGTGTGGCTCCGCGAGGCCGCTGCGGCGATGGACGACGGCGAGCCGGGGCGTCTCGCCGATGTCTCCCTGCACGCCCGGGCGGCCGTGGCCGACTCCGCCCGCGTGCTCCTCGACGAGGCCGCGCGTGCATGCGGCTCTCGCCCGTTCGCCCGCGGCGACGCGCTCGACCGCGCCCGCCGGGACCTGCAGCTGTTCGTGCTCCAGCACCGGCTCGACCCGATGCTCGCCCGCGCCGGAGCGCGAGAGCTCGAGGAGCGAGGATGACCACGGTCGACTTCGAGCGCCGTTACCGCGACGACCCGGACCCCTGGGGCTACGAGCGGCGCCGGTACGAGCGCGAGAAGTACGCCGCCACGCTGGCGGCGTGCGGAGAGGGCCCGTTGGACTCGGCGCTCGAGCTCGGCGGGTCGATCGGCGTGTTCAGCGCGCAGCTCGCGCCTCGCTGCCGGCGCCTGACAACGATCGACCTGGCCCCGACGGCGGTGGCGATCGCCCGCGAGCGGCTGGCGAGCTACCCGCAGGCGCTCGCCCTCGTCGGCGAGTTGCCGGACGACCTTCCGGAGGGGCGCTACGACCTCGTCGTGGCCTCCGAGATCCTCTACTACATGACCGAGCCGGCGGTGCTCGCGACGCTCGGCCGGCTGGAGCCGATGCTGTGCGCCGGTGGCCGGCTCGTCGCCGTGCACTGGCGCCCCGCCGGGCCCGAGCGCCCCCTCGACGCCGTGGCTGCCCATGCGCTCGTGAACAGGCAGGCCTGGCTCGCCCACGTCGCCGCGGGGGGGACCGAGGAGTACCTGCTCGACGTGTGGGAGCGGGCGTGAGCGACCGCTTCGCGCTGCTCGTCATCGGCGGCGGTCCGGCCGGCTTCTCGGCCGCGAGCGCCTTCCGCGAGGCCGGTGGCGCGGGGGCCGTCGCGATCGTGAGCGACGAGCACCGCATGCCCTATCGCCGCCCGCCGCTGACCAAGGAGCTCCTCCGCGGCGAGCTGGAGGAGGCAGAGCTGGCGATGGAGAGCGAGGCGTGGCTGGCCGAGCAGGACATCGGGTTGATCGACGGCCGCGCGGTGACGCTCGACGCGCAAGCGCGCGAGGTCACGCTCTCGGGCGGTCGCCCGCTGCCCTACGAGACGTGTGTGCTCGCCACCGGAGCGGAGCCGATCCGGCTCCCGATTCCCGGCGCCGACGATCCGGGGGTTCTCGTGCTGCGGACCGTCGAGCACCTGCGCGAGCTCAACGCGCGCCTCGGCGCCGACGCTCCCGTGGTCGTCATCGGCTCCGGCTTCATCGGCTGCGAGATCGCCGCCTCGCTGCGGATGCGCTCGCACGAGGTGAGCGTGATCTCGGACGAGCCGGCCCCCAACCAGACGCGCCTCGGCCCGGAGGCCGCGTCACGCATCGCGGCCTGGCTGCGCGAGCTGGGGGTCGCGCTGCACGGCGACCACGCGGTGGAGCGGATCGAGCGGCACGGCGACGGGCTCGTCGTGCGGGCCGGCGAGCTCGCCACCGAGGCCGCGGTCGTCGTCATGGCCTCGGGCGTCGCGCCGCGAGCGGAGCTCGCCGCGGCCGCGGGCCTCCGCCTCAAGGACGGCGCCGTCCCGGTCGACGCGTCGATGCGCACGACCCTCCCGGGCCTGCTCGCCGCCGGCGACGTCGCCGTGGCGATGAACGGCGCGGCCGGTCGCCCGCTGCGGGTGGAGCACTGGGGCGAGGCGCTCGCCCACGGCGAGGTGGCGGGGAAGGTCGCCGCCGGCGAGCCGGCGCAGTGGAGCCAGGTGCCGGGGTTCTGGTCCGTCATCGGTCCGCACACGCTGAAGTACGCGGCGTGGGGCGACGGCTACGACGAGGAGCGCTTCGAGCCCCGCGGCGAGGAGGCGTTCGCCGTCTTCTACGGCGCCGAGGACCGCTATGTCGGCGTGCTGGCCCACGACTCCGACGCGGATTACGAGCGCGGGCGCGAGCTCGTGGAGAACGGAGCGCCATGGCCGTCCTGAGCGTCGTGGTGATCCCGGCGCGCGACGAGGAGCTGCGGATCGGCGCGTGCCTGCGGGCGCTGGCGGCGCAGACGATCGCGCCGGCGCACTTCGAGATCCTGATCGTCGCCGACGCGTGCGTCGACGGGACCGAGCGTGTGGCGGTCCGGCTCGCCGCCCAGCTCGGGTTGACGCTCCGCGTGCTCCCGGGACCGGGGCGCGGTGCGGGAGTGGCGCGCCGGATCGGCATGGACGCGGCGGCGACGCGCCTGCGTTCGCTGGACCGCGAGGACGGCCTGATCGCCTGCACCGATGCCGACTCGTGCCCACACCCGGACTGGCTGGCCGCGCAGCTCCGCCACCTCGCCGCCGGGGCCGAGGCGGTGGCGGGGACGATCGAGCTCGACCCCGAGGAGGCCCGCGCGCTGCCCGAGGGGATCCTGCGGCGCCGTGAGCGTGACGCGGTGCGCCGGCTGCGTGCCGTCCACGCCGTCGACGCCGCCGCCGAGCACCATCACTTCGCGGGGGCATCGCTCGGCGTGACCCCCCGCGCCTATCTGCGCGTCGGGGGCCTCGACCCGCTGCCGGCGCTCGAGGACGCCGCCTTCGCCGCGCGCCTGGCCGAGCGGGGGATCCCGATCGTGCGCGCCGGCGACGTCCGCGTCAGCACCTCGGCCCGCACCGGCGGCCGCACCCGTCGGGGGCTGTCCGTCGACCTCGCGGTGTCCGAGTGGCTCGAGCGGGGCCGCCGCGACGCCGACGACTACCCGCTCGAGCGGCTCCGCGCGGCGAAGGGCGAGTCGACCGTCAGCGTGATCATCCCGACGCGTGAATGCGCCGCGACGATCGGCGAGGTCCTCCGGGTGACCGTCGCCCCGCTGGCGGACGCCGGTCTGCTCGACGAGGTCGTCGTCGTCGACGCCGGCTCCACGGACGGCACCGCCGAGCTCGCCGCCCGGGCCGGCGCGCGGGTGCTCCAGCAGGACGAGCTGGCGCCGGAGCTCGGGCCTGCGCTCGGCAAGGGCGATGCGATGTGGCGGGCGGTCGCCGCGACGCGCGGCGAGATCGTCCTGTTCCTCGACGGCGACACGCTCGATCCCGATTCGCGTCACCTCCGCGGGCTGCTCGGGCCGCTGTTGTGCGAGCCCGGCGCGATGCTCGTCAAGGGCACCTTCGATCGTCCCCTGAGCACCGGGGCCGGCGAGCTCCCGCATGAGGGCGGGCGGGTCACCGAGCTGATGGCGCGCCCCCTCATCAACTTGCACGAGCCGCTGCTGGCCGGCTTCTCACAGCCGCTCGCCGGCGAGTTCGGGGCCCGGCGGGAACTGCTCGAGCGCATCCCCTTCCCGGTCGGTTATGGGATCGAGATCGCATCGCTGATCGACGCGCTGCGCCTATGCGGTCTTCCGGCGCTGCGTGAATCACGCCTCGGCGAGCGGCGCAACCGCCACCAGCCGCTGCGCGCTCTCGGCGAGATGGCCTACGCGGTGCTCGCCGCCGTCGAGCGCCGCCTCGAGCCGCGCAATCCGGTCGGCGGCCACTACCTGCGGCCGTGGGAGGATGGCGCCACCGTGATGGTTCCCGTGCTCGAGCGTCCTGCGCTCGCCGAGCGGCGAGTCGACGAGATCAGCGCGTCAACGAGCTCGTCGGTCGGCTGAGGAGTCGCGCTGCGACGCGCGGGAGCCCATCGCGTTCACCGGTCGCGGTGTTGCTCGCCGAGCTCGTGCGCCGCGGCGGCGATCAGCTCGACGCAGGCGTCGATCGAGAAGCGGGTGGAGTCGAGCACCAGGTCGTAGTGACAGGGATCGTCGATCCGGGCGCCGTAGTACTGCCTGACGTAGGCGGCATGGGCGGCGTCGAGCCGCTTGGCGCCGGCCTCGGCGGCCGCGCGAGCCAGTCCTTCGAGGCGCATCGCCTGGGCCACCCGACGCTCGCGCGGACCGGTGAGACGCACGCGCAGCGCGGCGGGATCGTCGCGCAGCACGAAGACACCGCCCCGGCCGAGGATCACGCCCTCTCCGGTGCTCGCCTGGGCGCGCAGCACCTGCTCGGTGGCGGTCCGGAAGTCCTCCTCGGAGAGCAGCTCCGGGGCCGGCGCCACCGGGACGCCGGTGTCGGCGCCGATGAACCCGCCGAGCATCCGCTGCAGCAGGTTCCCGGCCCGGCCCTCCTCGGCGGGATCGGCCTCGTCGACCGGCACGTCGAGACGTTCGGCGACCGCGAGCGGCACGGCGCGATCGACGAACGGCACATGCAGGCGCTCGGCGAGGGCTGGGCCGATGCGACTTCCCGCAGCACCGTACGCGGCGGACAGGGCGACGAGCGACATGCGAGCGCAATCTACCCCGTGGCGGGCCAGCCGAGACGCGAGTCACCGGCCTGCGGCCGGGTGATCAGCCGGCGGAGCGGCCGAGGCGGTCGCGCGCGGCCCCGCGCCGGATACCCGACCCGAGGTGACCGATGAGTCGTCGTGCCGTCGCCAGGTGCACGGCGGCCTGCTGAAGGTGATCGCCCGGCTCCGACGCGGTCGGCCCATGGCCGAGGATCTCGGCCGCCGCCGCCGCGGTGTGGCCGAGCGCTCGCAGCGGATCGGTCACCGGCTCGGCGGCGAGTCGCCGCGCGCGGCGCTGGCGTTCCTGGCGTCGATCCGGAGCCAACTCCGCGCAGGCGAGGTAGGCCGCCAACCCAAGCTCCCGGTGCACGTCGCGAAGCGCCGGGGCGGCGTCGCCGCCCGCGCGGTCCCAGATCGCGCTGCTGCGCAGCCGGGCCTCCTCCAGGAGCAGGTAGGCCAGCTCGTCGGCAGGGTCCGACGAGGACGTGGATTCCGCGCCCCGGCGGCGCCACCGCGGCCAGAAGCCCGGCAGCCTCATCTCGTCCTCACCGAAGGTCCGCTCATCTGTTCCCGCTTCTCGTCTCGGTCCCTCTACCCACTTTGGACCTTCCAACGGTCAGATGCTCTAGTGCCCTGAGTCGTGGGCCACGGGGACGGAGAGCATCATCGCCAGCGGCAGGCCGGCGAACACGCACGCGGCGCAGCCGATGAGCAGCGCGGTGTGCACCGTCGCGGCCTGAACGTCTCCCGTCAGCGCCAATCCGGCGAGTCCGGCGCCGGCACCGGCGCCGACGAGCCGGCCCACCGAGAGCACCGCCGAGGTCCGGCCGTGGAGCTCGCGCGGGGTCGCGTTGAGCGCGGCGCGGGAAGCCGGGACGAACAGCAGCCCGAGCCCGATCCCCACCGGGATCAGCGGCAGGATCGTCACCACGCCGCTCAGCGAGACGCCCGGGATGCCCAGCACGCCGAGGCCGATGGCGGCGAACACGAAGCCGAGCAGGGCAGGCACGCGCTCGCCGTAGGTGTCGACCAGCCGTCCCGCCAACGGCGCGGCCGCGCCCACCAGCAGCGCCACCAGCACGAGCACGGCCGAGGCGCCGAGGGCAGAGAAGCCGGCTTGCCGCTGAAGGTACTGCTCGGCGAGGTAGAAGCAGCCGATCATGACGCCGAAGGTGAGGGTGGCGACGCCGGCGGCGCCGATCAGGGTCTCGGACAGGATCGGCCAGCGGGGCGGACGCTCGGTGGCGGTGTGGGCGGGCATCTGGGTCACGATCGCCACCATCGCGAGGGCGGCGAGCGGAACGAGCGCCCACCAGTCGGCCCGCCAGCCGAAGGCGATGGTGAGCAGGCCGCCGAGCAACGGACCGACGAGGTTGGCGGCGCCCGCGCTCGCCCCCCAGATCCCGAGCGCGGCGCCACGACGCTCCGGCGGGAAGCCGCTGACGGCTCCGGCCAGCGCGGCCGGGCTGACGAGACCGGCTCCCACCCCCTGCAGGACCCGGGTGACGAGCAGAACCCCGATGTCCGACGACACGGCACCGCCGGCCGCCGCGGCGCCGAACAGCGCGAGGCCGGCGAGCGCGACCCGTCGTCCTCCGATCCGGTCCACGAGCGCGCCGGCCGGCAGCAGCGTCAGCGCGTAGGCGACGAAATACACCGTGAGCACCGTCGAGGTGGAGGCGGGGCTCACGTGCAGCCCCCGCGCGGCGGAGGGGAGGGCGACGGTGATCAGCGTCCCGTCGATCTGCAGCAGCGCGGCGGCGCCCGTGCAGGCGGCGAGCCGGGTCCAGGCCCCACGCTCGAGCGGCGGCGAGGAGTCCGCGCCCGCGCGCCGCTCGCGGCGGGGGCGCCTTCGCCTGGCGGTCGTCGAGGCCATCCCCCTCAGTATCCCGATCGGATCGCGGCGACTCGCCGGGGGGCCCGCACGACCGGTGGGCGGCGCGGCGGGAACGACCGTTCTCTGCGCCTCTCGTTCGATACGTCGAACTTCTTCCGCGGCGTTCCGCCTGGCGGGCGGCAGTTCGGGGCGTGTGCGCTAGTCGCCGGACGCGGTGGGGTCCGGCTGCGGCTCCTCGGCCGCCGCCATCTCCCGCAGCGTCTCGACGGCACGGCGGAGGATCCGGGACACCTGCATCTGCGAGATCCCGAGCTCAACGGCGATCTCGGTCTGGGTGCGGTCCTCGACGAAGCGCAGAACGAGGACCCGCCGCTCGCGCAGTGGCAGGAGCGCGGCCGCCGAGAGCACGCTCATGGTGTCCTCGAGGGTGGTCAGCCGCCGGTCCTCCGAGCCGATCGTCTCGCCGAGCGTCCCGCGCTCCTCGCCGTTGTCCTCGCTGGGAGCGTCGAGGGAGACCCAATGATGCGCGGAGCCCGTCTCGAGCGCCTCGAGCACCTGCTCGCTGGACCAGTTGAGATGACGCGCGAGCGCGTCGACGCTCGGCGAGCCGCCCTCCGCGCTGGTCAGCTGCTGCTGCGCCTTCTCCACCGCCAACGCCCGCTCCTGGGCACCGCGCGGGACGTGTACCGACCAACCGTAGTCACGGAAGTAGCGCTTCAGCTCACCGAGGATCGTGGGCACCGCGAAGCTGGAGAAGGCGACGCCCTTGTCGGCCTGGAAGCGGTCGATCGCTCCGAGGAGGCCCAGGCTCGCCACCTGGTTGAGATCCTCGATCGGCTCCCGCGAGCCGGCGTAGCGACGTGCCAGCGACTGGGCGAGGGGGAGATAGCGCGCCACCAGCTCCTCGCGAGCGGCCGGATCGCGGTCGCGCTGCCAGCGGGCGAACAGCGCGTCGGCGGACTCGGGGGGCATGTCAGCGTGAGGCGGGGCGTAAAGGCACGGCGATGTTCCCGGCCCGTACCGCGCAGACCGGATCCTGTCCGAATTAGGATACTGTCTATCACGGTAGGCGACGATCCGAGTCATGGTGCCCAACCGACAGATGCACGAGACATGACAGCCGACCCGGGCGAGTTGCTGCGCGCGCGCCGCCTGCGCGTGACCCCGCAGCGCCGGGCGATCCTCGGCGCGTTCCGCGACCGTCCCGACGAGCACCTGTCCGCCGACGAGGTTCACTCCCGCGCCAGCCAGGTGGTGCCCGAGATCGGGCGCGGGACCGTGTACGCCACCCTCGCGGAGCTCACCGAGCTCGGCCTGCTGGCCGCCTTCGGCAGCCCGGAGCCGGTGCGCTACGAGGTCAACGTCGCTCCTCACGACCATTTCCGCTGCCGCCACTGCCTGCGGCTGTTCGACATCGACCTCGGTCGCCCGTCCGCCCCGGTCCTGCCGGAGGGGTTCGTGGTGGAGCGGCTGACGACGACCGCGGAGGGCGTCTGTGCCTCCTGCGGCGCGTATCGCCGCGGGCTGGAGACGGGCGCCGCGGCCATGGCCGCCGAGCGCCAGCTCGATGAGGGCCTCCTGGAGACGCTCGCCTGCGCCCGCCACGAGGGACCCCTCGGCGATGTCATCCTCGCCGCCAGCCCCCACGGCCTCGCCCGGCTGGCCTTTCCCGAGCACGCCGACTATCCCGCGCTCCTCGCCCGGGCACGCAGCCGCCGGGGAACGCGCAGCGCCCGCCGCCACGCCGGCGAGGCCGCCGAGCGGCTCGATGAGTACTTCGGCGGCAGCACCGCGGCCTGCCAGAGCCTGATCGACTGGCTGGGGGCCGAGCAGGCGACAAGTGGCGCCCTGGAGGCCACCTGCACGATCGGCTATGGCGACGCGCGGTCCTATCACGTGCTCGCCGCCGATCTGGAGGCGTTCACGTGCGGCTACTCGGTGGGCGCCAATCCGGTGCCGCTGCTCCTCCCCTGCCACCGCGTCAGCTGCGGCAACGAACGGCTCGAGACGTGGGTCGGCGGGACCGAACGCCTCCACCAGCTCCACCAGTTCGAGTCCGACACCCTCGCCGCGGGCGTCTAGGTTCCGACAGGGGGTTGGGCGTCATCCTCCTCCGGGAGGACGTTTTTCGCGCACCCCCTGTCGCCACGCGCGTCAGTGATCGAAGTCCGACAGCAGCGAGAGCCAGACCTCGCTGCGGGTCGGAAAGGCGGGAATCGCGTGGGTGAGCCTGTGCAGGGGGACCTCGGCGACCACGGCGATCGAGGCGGCGTGGAGCCACTCGGCGACCTCCGGTCCGGTGAAGGTCGCCCCCACCATCACACCGCGTGACTCGTCGACGACGATCCGGGCGGTGCCCGGGGCGTCCCTGCCGACGAAGCTGGCGCCCGCGGTGCCCGAGGGCGAAGTGTCGATCGCCCGCGCCGCCAGCCCCGCCGCCAGCGCCGACTCCAGCGTGTGGCCGACGGCCGCCACCTGCGGCTCGGTGAACACGACGCGGGGGACGAGCGCTCCATCGACGATGACCCGCGCGTCCCGGCCGAGGATCACGTCGGCGGCGATCCGTGCCTGGTACTTGCCGGCGTGGGTCAGCAGCGCCCGCCCGTTGACGTCGCCGATCGCGTACAGCCAGTCGTGGCCGGGCACGCGCATGGTGTCCTGCACCGTGATCGTCGCGCCCGGCTCCAGGCCGATGGCCTCCAGGCCCAGGCCATCGGTGTGCGGTCGCCGGCCGACGGCCACCAGCAGCTCGTCGCTCTCCAGCTCCGTGTCGTCTTCCAGCCGGAGGCGGAATGCGCCATCGGCCCGCGACGCGGAGACGGCCTTCACCCCGATCCGGACGTCGACGCCGCCGGAGCGCAGCGCGTCAGCGACCTGCTCGCCGGCGAACGGCTCCTCCCGGGAGAGCAGGCGCGGCAGCGCCTCGATGAGCGTCACCCGGGAGCCGAGCGAGGACCATGCCTGGGACAGCTCGCAGCCCACGACCCCGCCCCCGAGGATGGTCAGCCGCTCCGGGACGGCCTTCGCCGTCGTCGCCTCACGGTTCGTCCAGGGAGCAATCTCGCGCAGCCCCGGGATCGGCGGGATCGCCGCGCCGCTGCCGACGGCCACGACGACTGCCCGCCGTGCCGTCACGAGCTCGTCGCCGACGCGAAGCTGCCGCTCGCCCACCAGATGCGCCTCGCCGCGTAGGAGCCGGATCCCGCGGTCCTCGACCCACGGCAGCTGCGCCGAGTCGTCGAGGTCGTGGATCACCTCGTCGCGGCGGGAGAGCACGCGACCCACGTCGAGCTCGCCGCGGGCCGCCTCACTGGCGCCGGGAACCCGGGCCACCTCGTCGAGCAGCTCGGCGGGACGCAGCAGTGCCTTGGAGGGCATGCAGGCCCAGTAGGAGCACTCCCCGCCGATCAGCTCGCGCTCGACGAGCGCCACGTCGAGTCCCGCCTCGGCGAGCCGCCCGGCGCAGACCTCCCCCGCCGGGCCGGCCCCGACCACGACGACGTCGTGCTCAGACATCGCCGCTCAGCGGTCGCTCTCGTCGCTCTCGCGCTCGCTCGAGTACTCGCTGTCGGCGTCACCCGAGAGCGCGGCGCGGTCATCCTCGTCGAGGCCGCCGGCATCTTCGAGGACGCGACGGGCGGCGTGCTGGTCGCCGTGGGAGGCATGATCCTCGAGCAGGCGCTCGGACTCCTCGAAGCCCTCGGCCTCACCCTCGCCGGCTTCCACCAGCGGTCGCTGGGCCTCGTCGAGGCCGTCCTCCTGGGTTCCGGGGTCTCCGCCGATGGCGCCGGCTTCGGCCGCCGCGGCGTCGGTCTCTCGCTGATCGAGGGCGTCATCGCTCATGTCGGTAGTCGTACCCGAGGCCGGATCGGACAAACCCCGCACCGCGGCTCGGGCGGCGTGACCCGAGCGTGACCCACGCGGGCCGGGACTCTCATAGAATCCCCAGCCGGGAAGGTTGGTTTCAGTCCGCCACACGGCAACCTGGGCACCGGAGACCGAGTACGCTCGCAGCGATCATGCAGAGTCACTTCAACGTAGACCAGCGCACCGACGAGGCCGCGACCGTGCTCGCGGTGAGCGGGGAGCTGGACCTGGCGGCGAGCCCCACGTTGGAGGAACGCCTCGACGAGGTGTTCGGGAACGGCGCCTCGCATCTGATCATCGATCTCCGCCAGCTCGAGTTCATCGACTCGACCGGCCTGAGCGTGCTCGTCAAGGCGCATCAGCGCGCCGGGGAATCCGGCTGCCGCTTCGGGCTTGTCAACGGCGGCTCGCAGGTGAGGCGGTTGCTCTCGCTCACGGGCATCGCCGAGCGGCTCACAGTGGCCGACTCGCCGGAGGAGCTGCTGGACCGCGCCTAGGGCGCGCGACACGCGGATCAGGATCGGAAGCGTGAGCTGACGGGGCTGAGCTCATGGGCTGACCGGCTGGGGCTCGACGGGCCGCAGGTGGTCACGGCGCTGCTCGACCAGCTCGCCGAGGCAGTGACCATCCGGGACCGCGCGGGCGAGATCGTCTACGGCAATCGCACGGCGCTCGCCAACATGGGCCTGTCGACCGTGGAAGAGCTGCGCGGCCAGGACGGTCGCTCGATCATGCAGGACTTCATCGTCGAGGACGAGCACGGGAAGCCGCTCTCGCTCGCGGACCTGCCCGGGATGCGCGCGCTCGGCGGCGAGACGCCTGAGCCGCTGTTGATGCGGACCGTCGAGCGAGCGTCCGGCGCGCTCGCCTGGAGACTCCTGAAGACGACTGCGCTGCGCGATCACGACGGCGAGTTCCTCGGCGCGATCACCGTGATCGAGGACGTCACGGCCGTCAAGCAGGCCGAGCTGCGCACGCAGGTGCTCGCCGAGTCGGGGCGGATCCTCGCCGCCTCGCTCGACTACGCCCAGACCCTCCGGAACATCGCCCACGTGGCGGTGCCTTCGCTGGTCGACTACTGCGGCGTCGACCTGCTCGACGACGACGGCCTGCTCCGGCGCGTCGCCGCGGTCCATGCCAACCCATCACGCGACGAGTCGGCCGCCCGGCTGCGCGAGATCGATCGCTGGTTCCCTCCGCGCGATTCACCCGTCGGACAGGTGATCCGCTCCGGAGCGTCACGGCACTACCCACAGATCTCCCCGGAGGAGCTCGCGCGCGCGTCGCGCAGCGAGGCGCACCTGCAGCTCGGGCTCGACCTGGGGTTCCGCTCGCTGCTGTTCGTCCCGATGCGCGTGCCGGCACGCACGGTCGGGCTCCTCACCCTGGCCACCGCGGAATCACGCCGTACGCTGTCCTCCGATGACGTCGCCCTGGCCGAACAGCTCGGTCGACGGGCGGCGGTGGCGGTGGAGAACGCGCGCCTGCACACGAAGCTGGCCGACGTGGCCCACACCCTGCAGCAGAGCCTGCGGCCGACCGAACCGCCGCCGATACCGGGTTGGGAGATCGCCTCGCTGTACCGACCCGCCCAGAGCGAGCTGCGCGTCGACGTCGGCGGCGACTTCTACGAGTTCTTCCAGTCCGGCACCACGTGGTTCGCGATCATCGGCGACGTCACCGGCAAAGGGGTGACGGCGGCGGCGACGACGGCGCTCATGCGCCATGGCGCCCGCTTCGCGAGCCGGACGGAGCCGCATCCGGCGGCGATCCTGGCCCGGCTCGACGAGGCTCTGGCGCAACAGGCCGACGCCTCGATGTGCACGGCGCTGTGCCTCGCGATCGCCGGCGAGGAGCTCACCCTCAGCGCCGCCGGCCACCCGCCGGCGCTGCTCGGCGCTCCGGACGGGACGGTCAGGCGGGCGCCGGAAGCGGGGCCCATGCTCGGTGCCTTCCCCGACGGGGCGTGGTCCGAGGAGCGGCTGCGCGTGGCGCCCAACGAGCTGGTGCTGCTCTACACCGACGGCGTCACCGAGACGCCCGGGCGACGGGGGCGCTTCGGGCTGGGGCGTCTCAGCGCGCTGCTCTCCACCCACGCTGGTGACGGGCCCAACGTCCTGCTCACGGAGCTGGAGGACGCGCTGGCGGAGTTCCGCCGCGGACCCGAGCGTGACGACGTCGCCGCGCTTGCCCTGCGTCGCCTCCCCGTCTGAGAACTCAGCGCTTGTCGAGCACGAGCACGCGGAGCAGCTCGCCGTCGTCGGTCGGCTCGACCGCCAGCTCGTCGACGAGCTTGGCGAAGGAGTAGGCGGTGCCCGTGGTTCCCTCGGGAAGGGCGTGCATGGTGCCTGGCCGGAACATGCCGACCACGAGCTGGAGGCGGCCGCGCTCGCCGCTCAGCGCGCAGCCGATCGACGACGATGCCGCGGCCGCGCGCGCGTGAGCGGCGATCTCATCGGTGATCAGGTAGAGGTCGGAGAAGCGGTCGAGCGAGAACTGGGCGCCGGCGGCGAGCGCGCGGGAGACCCTCCCCAGGACGTCGCCGAGCAGCGTCACGGGGGCCACGCTGAGCCGGACGTCGGCGGCCTCTCCGAAGGCGGCGGTGGCGGGCCGCGCACCCGGAGCTTCGTTGAGTCTCGCCGCGCCGCCCCCCGACGAGAGCACCCGGAACGGGCGCCCACGGGGGCTGAACGACATCTTCACCGCCGTTCCGCCTTCCGGCTCGGATTCGAACTCCGCCCGGTCGGCGAGAGCACTGATCACGGCCAGGCCGACCCCCATCCGGTCCGCTGTGGCGGCGACGTGCTGAATCCCGCTGCCGCGGTCGAGAACGAGGATCCGCAGCTCGTGGCGATCGACGTCGAGCTCGACGCTGAGAGGCCCCGGCGCGTCCGGGTACGCGTGCAGGACGACGTTGTTGCAGGCCTCGCTGACCGCGGTCTTGACGTCATCGGTGAGCTCGGGATCGAACTCGAAGCACTCCCCGATCGCGGACAGCATCGCCCGCACCAGCGTCACGGACGCCGGCAGACTCTGCAGTTCGATCCGAATCGAGGAGGAGTCCTGAATCACTTCCAAGGCGTCTGACCGTCTTCCCTCTTGTCGGGGTGGCCAATCAGCGCCGCCGGGGCGGCACGGGCCCCGGCGGGGGCGAAGGCGACCCACACTCTACTTCGTAGAGCATCCGGGAGCCGCCCTTCGGGCCCGGACACGGGTCTTCGGCCGCCGGCGGGCGAGCGATCGTGTGACGTGCCGAGGCAGGGGCCTACGCCGGAGCGTGGCCCGAGTGCCCACCCACCATCACCGATCAGGCTCAAGGCCGCCGGCTAGCTCCTGTAGCTCAGCGAGAGCGCGGCGCAGGATCCGCGACACCTGCATCTGGGAGACCCCGATGTGCTCGGCGATCTGTGTCTGGGTGAGGTCCTCGACGAAGCGGAGGTGCAGGACGCGCCGCTCGCGCGCGGTGAGCAGCTTGGCTGCCGCGGCGATCGTCACCCGCGCCTCCACGTTCTCGTAACCGCCATCGTCGTGACCGATCGACTGCGCGAGCGTGCCGACCTCACCTTCGCCGGTATCGGTGGGGGCGTCGAGCGAGACGGAATGGTGCGCCGAGCCCGCCTCGAGCGCCTCGACGACGTCGGTGATGCTCCACTCCAGGTACTCGGCCAGCTCCTGGACGCTGGGCGGCCGACCGCTGCGAGACGCAACCTGCTGACGGGCCTGCTCCACCTTGAGCGCCATCTCCTGGGCTCCGCGGGGGACGTGAACCGACCATCCGAGATCTCGGAAATACCGCTTCAGCTCGCCGAGGATGGTGGGGACCGCGAACGACGAGAAGGCGATGTCACGGCTCGTGTCGAAGCGATCGACGGCCTTCACGAGACCGAGGCTCGCCACCTGCACGAGGTCATCGAGCGGCTCCCGGGCACCGGCGTAGCGGCGCGCGAGCTTCCGAGCGAGCGGCAGGAAGCGCCGGACGAGCTCGTCGCGGCTGGCGAGGTCCCGGTGCATGTTCCAGCGACGGAAGAGCTCTTCGGAGCTCAGCGTGGCGACCGCTGTGGGCGGCGAGCTCACGCCGGTGATGGCAGAGGTCATGAACGTTGCTTACCCACGTTCGCGGACGGTCTAACGGCGCATCGCGTGAGACCCCATGAGTGCTCAATCGAGCAGTGAACGGGAACCCGCGGCGGAGAACGCCGGGAGAAGGCTCCGGTCCCCGGGTACACGGATCCCATGAACATCCTCGTCCTCACCTCAGAGCCGGTCTCGGCCGAGCAGCTGCGCACCGCACTCGGCGACCACATCGATCCCGCCGAGGACGCGCAGGTGATGGTGGTGGCGCCCGCCCTTCACGACACCCCGCTGCAGTTCTGGGTCTCGGACGCCGACGAGGCGATCGCCCGGGCCGAGGAGGTCCGCCGCCGGACCGTGGCAGAGCTCGGGGACGCCGGGATCGCCGCCACCAGCGACACCGGCGAGAGCGATCCGATGAAGGCGATCGACGATGCGCTGAAGACGTTTCCCGCCGAGCGGCTCGTCGTCTTCACCCACGAGGGCGAGGACCAGCGCTACAAGGAGGACTTCGACGTCGAGGAGCTCGGGCGCCGTCACGGGCTGCCGGTCGACCGGGCGTCCGTGTCCGCCTGACGCCGGCTCGGCCGAGCGCAGGACCCCTCAGGCGGCGACCCGGACCACCGCCGGCGACTCGGTGTTGTCGGTGAGCAGGTCGACTACCGCGTGCTCGATCCGCGTACGGGTGCTGTCGCCCGCGACGCCGAAGCCGTCGACGTCGCGCAGCGTCGAGTGGATCGTCCATCCCGAGGCGTAGCGATCGAAGACGCGCGGATCGATGTAGGCGCGCCGGGCCACCGCCGGCGTGTTGCCGAGCATCTCGGACACCTCTCGCACGGTGGCGTTGATCACCCGCTTGCGGCCGGTCTTCGACGTCGGCACCTCCTCCTCGGTGGCGAGCGCGATGGCGGCGAGCACGGTCGCGTTCCAGGTGCGGAAGTCCTTGGCCGAGAACTCTCCGCCGAGGTGGGCCTTGAGGTAGTCGTTGACCTGCTCGGCGTGCACTCCGACCCAGCGGCGCCCCTCGCGGTAGGCGAGCAGCTCCTCCGGACCGCCCCGCCGCCGCTTCAGCGACGCGACGATCTTCAGGCAGTCGGGGTCGCGGATCGTGTGCCGCCGGCGCACCCCGCTCTTCGCCGGGTAATCGAACTCGATCGCGCCGTCGCGGTGGACCGTCACGTGGCCGCGGGTGATGGTGGTGAGGCCGAGGCCGCCGGGGTTCTCAGCGTCGTTGGCGTATTCCTCGGATCCGATGCGGAACAGACCCACGTCGAGCATCCGCACGGCGCAGGCGAGCACACGCTCCCGACCCAGCCCGTCGCCGTCGAGGTCACGGTGCAGCGTCCGGCGCAGCGTCGGCAGCGCGCTGGCGAAGTCGATCATCCGCGCGAACTTCTGACGATCGCGCTGCTCGCGCCAGCGCTCGTGGTAGAGGTACTGCTTGCGACCCGCGGCGTCGATGCCGGTGGCCTGCAGGTGGCCGAAGGGGTCTCGACAGATCCACACGTCGGTCCACGCGGGGGGGATGGCGAGGGCGCGGATTCGCTCCAGCTGCTCCCGATCGGCCACCGCGTCCCCGCGCTCGTCCTGATAGGAGAAGCCGCGCCCACGCCGGGCCCTCCGGATCCCGGGACCGGAGCAGTCGGAGCGCCGCAGCCGCGGCCTGCGCGTCGTCGTCACGGGGGTCCCTGCTACCCGCTTTCGCCGCGGATTGCCCTCGCGCGCCGACGGGTACACAATGCGGGCATGATCACGGTGGAGCGAATCGAGGAATGGCGGGGCGAAGCGGTCATCGACAGCGACGGGGAGCCGCTCGGCAAGCTCGACGAGCTGTACTTCGACGCCCGGAGCGGTGAGCCGGTGCTCGCCGCCATCAAGGGTGGCCTGCTCAGCCGTCACTCGCGGGTCGCCCCCGTCGAAGGAGCATCGGTGAGCCGCGAATACCTCCGTCTGGCCCACCCCAAGCAGCTGATCGACGACGGCGCCGAGATCGGCGGCGCGGACGACATCGACGCCCCCCTGCTCGAGCGGATCGAATCCGTGTTCGGTGTCACCTTCCCCGACGAGCTCGAGCTGTGGAGCGCCACCGAGATGGCCGAGCGGCGCGCCGAGGCCGAGGAGGCTCGCCAGCGCGCCGACGAGCTCGAACGCGAAGCGCAGGCGAGACTCTCCGAGCACGAGGCCGCCAAGTCGCAGGCGGACGGTGCCCTCTCGGACGCCGAGGCCAAGGAACGAGCCGCCGCTCAGGCCCGGGCCGCGGCGATCGAGGCGCGGCGAGACGCCGACCGCTTCGACAACGCCTGATCGCGAGGGCGTGCCCGCGCCGCGGGCGCGGACGTAGGCTGTGCGCGGAATGGACCTTCCCCGTCTGCCGCCGGCCGTCCTGGCGCCGAGCGTCAGGGTCACCGCGCGCTGGGTGTTCTCGCCCCGGCCCGACTGGCCCACGCGGCGACGACGCGTCGAGCGCGCGCAACGCCTGCCGGGGCCGCCCCGGGGCACGTGGATCCGGGAGCGCGAGCTCGGAGGGGTTCCGGCCGAGGCGGTGGCGCACGGCTCCGCCTCCGGCTCCGATGCCGTGCTGCTCTACCTCCACGGCGGCGGATACTGCGTCGGATCACCCCGCTCCTGGCGCGCCGTCACTGCGCTGCTGGCCCGTGGCTTCGGCGCGCCGGTGCTCGCGGTCGACTACCGCCTCGCCCCCGAGCATCCGCATCCCGCCGCGCTCCAGGACGCGCGGACGGCCTGGAGCGCCCTCGTCGACACGGCAGGCTGGGCGCCCGAGCGGATCGTCCTCGCGGGCGACTCGGCCGGCGCGGGCCTCGCCCTGGCCCTGGCCCTCGACCTCCGCGACCGGGGAGCTGCCCTGCCGGCGGCGATCGGGCTGATCGCCCCATGGCTCGACCTCGTGCCCGACCTCACCGGCGCACGCCGCCCGCGTCCCGGTGACGCGATCCTCAGCCGTGGGCTGCTGCGAGCGTTCGCCGCCGCGTACCTGGGCGCCGGGGCCAGCGCGGAGTCACCCCTCGTCTCGCCGCTGCGCGGAGACCTCCGCGGGTTGCCGCCGCTGCTGGTGAGCACGAGCGAGCACGATCTGCTGCGTGACGACGCCGAGCAGGTCCTCGAGCGCTCCCGGCGGGACGGCGTCTCCGTGAGCTTCGCCTCGCTGCCCGGTCTCTGGCACGACCCGTTCGCGCACGCGCGGCTGCTCTCCGGTCCCTCCGCCGACGCGCCGGTCCGCTTCGGAGCCGCGCTCCGCGAGCGCCTCGATGGCGCGCCGTCATGAGCGACGACGGGCTCGTCGTCGGCGAGGACGGGATCGCCCGCTGCTGGTGGTGCGCCGCGAGCCCCGAGTACCGCGCCTATCACGACACGGAGTGGGGCTTCCCCGTCGCGGAGGACCGGCGGCTGTTCGAGAAGCTGAGCCTCGAGGGCTTCCAGGCCGGTCTGTCGTGGCTGACGATCCTGCGCAAGCGTGAGAGCTTCCGGCAGGCCTTCGCCGGCTTCGACGCCGACCGGGTCGCCCGGTTCGGCGACGCCGACGTGGAGCGATTGCTCGGCGACGCCGGCATCGTCCGCCACCGCGGCAAGATCGAGGCCGTGATCAACAACGCCCGGCGGGTGCTCGAGCTGCGCGAGGCGGAGGGCTCGCTGGGCGCGTTCGTGTGGCGTCACGCGCCGGCGGCAGAGCCGTCACCGGGGCCGGCCGGCGCGACGTCGTCGGGGCCGACCCGCGCGCAGCTCGCCGCCCGCACGACCAGCCCCGAGTCGACCACGCTGGCGGCCGAGCTCAGGCGCCGCGGCTGGCGCTTCGTCGGGCCCACCACGGTGTACGCGTTCATGCAGTCGATGGGGCTCGTCAACGACCACGTCGACGGGTGCGGGATCCGGGACGAGGCGGAGCAGGCCCGCGAGTCGTTCCATCGCCCCTTCTAAAGTGATTGAGATGGCAACGAAAACGTGGTTCATCACTGGAACATCGCGCGGCTTCGGCCGCGAGTGGGCGATCGCGGCGCTGAAGCGCGGCGACCGCGTCGCGGGCACCGCCCGTGACCTCGGCACCATGGACGATCTCGTGGCGGAGTTCGGCGAGGCGATCCTCCCCCTGCAGCTCGACGTCACCGACCGGGACGGCGACTTCGCCGCCGTCAAGCGCGCGCACGAGCGCTTCGGGCGCCTCGACGTGGTCGTCAACAACGCCGGCTACGGACAGTTCGGAATGGTCGAGGAGCTCTCCGAACAGGAGGCCCGCGAGCAGATCGAGACGAACCTGTTCGGCGCCCTGTGGGTGACCCAGGCCGCGCTGCCGATCCTGCGTGAGCAGGGCAGCGGACACATCCTCCAGGTCTCCTCGATCGGCGGCATCTCGGCCTTCCCGGGGATCGGCATGTACCACGCCTCCAAGTGGGCGCTCGAGGGGTTGAGCCAGGCGCTCGCGCAGGAGGTGAAGGGATTCGGCATCAAGGTGACGCTGATCGAGCCCGGCGGCTTCTCCACCGACTGGGGCGGCTCGTCGGCCCGGCACGCCGCGGAGCTCGATGCCTACCGAGAGGCCCATGAGGCGACCAACCAGCGCCGCGTGCGCTCGGATCCCGGCGACCCGGGCGCCTCCGCCGAGGCCGTGCTGCGGATCGTCGATTCCGAGGACCCGCCGCTGCGCGCGTTCCTCGGCAAGGGGCCGCTGTCGATCGCCGAGCAGGACTACGAGCAGCGTCTCGCCAACTGGCGCGAGTGGCAGCCGGTCGCGGAGCTCGCCCACGGGTGAGTCCGTGGCTGCCCAAGGAGGAGTACGACCGGATCTTCTCGATCGTTCCCCGGCTCACCGTGGAGGTGGTGCTCGCCGATGAGCGCGGGGTGCTGCTCGCCGAGCGTGACGTCGAGCCGAACATCGGCGCCTGGCACCTGCCCGGGGGGACCGTGTACTGGGGTGAGCGCGTCGTCGACGCGGTCGCGCGCAAGGCGCGGGAGGAGCTGGGGATCGCGGTCGACGTCGGGCGTCTGCTCGGCTACATCGAGTATCCGAGCCACTACGAGAACGACCTCGACAGTCCAGTCGGCCTCGCCTTTCTCGCCGAGCCGCGGGAGCCTCTGGCCGACCGCCCGCGCCTCGCCACGCACTGCGAGTGGTTTGCATCGCCGCCGGACGGCGTCTACGCCGAGCAGCTGGCGTTCCTGATCGGCGCGGGCCTGTGGCGCCCGGAGGAGTGACCGCGGACCCGGCACGGGGGTGACGCCCTGTCCCTGATCGCGGGTCTGCTCGCCCTCGCAGTCACCCTCGCGGCGGCGCTCCGCCCAGCCGCCCGGCGGGGGGAATGGCTCGTCGCCTGTGCCGCCCTCGCCATCCTGTTGGTTCTCGGCGTGGCCGGCGTGCGCCCCACCGGGCAGGCGATCCGCCGCCTCGCCCCGACGGTGGCGTTCCTCGCCGCCCTGCTCGTGCTCGGCGAGGGCGCCCGGCGCGAGGGGCTGTTCGCCGCGGCGGGCGCGGCGTTGACCCGGCGGTCGGCCGGCTCCGGCGTCCGGCTGCTCGCCGGCGTGTTCGTGCTCGCCACCGTCATCACGGCCGTACTGGGGCTCGATGCGACAGTCGTGCTGCTCACGCCGGTGGTGCTCGCGAGCACGGTCCACCAGCGTGACGCGGCGCGTCCTTCGCTGTACGCCTGCGCGCACCTCGCCAACTCGGCGTCGCTGCTGCTGCCGATCTCCAACCTCACGAACCTGCTCGCCTTCCGCGCCAGCGGGCTCAGCTTCGCCCACTTCGGCGCGCTCATGCTCCTCCCCACGCTGGCGGCGGTGGGCATCGAATGGATCGTGCTGAGACGGAGCTTCGCCCCGGTACTCGAGCGCGTGCAGGCCCCAACGGCTGCGGGAGCTGCGGTGGCTCCGGCAGAGGCCGCATCACCGCGCTACGCGCTGCTCGTGGTGACCGCGACGCTGGCCGCCTTCGCGCTCAGCTCGCTCGTCAGCCTCGACCCGTTGTGGGTCGCCGTCGCCGGGGCGCTGGCGATCACCGTACCGGCGCTGCTTCGCCGCCGAACGCAGCCTGCCGAGGTGCTCGCGTCGCTGCGCCCCGGTTTCCTCCTGTTCGTGCTCGCGCTGGGCGCGATCGTCCAGGCGTGCGCGCAGCACGGCCTCACCTCGGCGGCCCGAGGGGTGCTGCCGACGGGTGCCTCGCTCGTCGATCTGCTCGCGATCACCGGCGTGAGCGCCGTGCTCGCGAACGCCGTCAACAACCTGCCGGCCACTCTCATCCTGCTGCCGATCACGGCGCTCGCCGGGCCCGGCCCGCTGCTGGCGATGCTGATCGGCGTGGGCGTGGGCCCGAATCTGACGCCGACGGGATCCCTGGCCACGCTGCTGTGGCGGCGCGTGCTGAGCGAGCACGGAATCGTGCCGAACCTGCGGGAGTTCCTCCGCCTCGGCGTGCTCAGCGCCCCGGCCGCGATGGCGGCGGCCACGGTGCTGCTGTGGGTTGGCTTGAAGGTGTGAGCGCCCGCTCGGCGGGTGACTCAGCCCGGGTGGAGCGCTTCGAGCTCGTCGGGGAGCGCGTCGTCGAGCGCGAGCAGCGAGGCGACCCCGGAGCCCGCCGCCGGAACCTCGACGGAGGGATCGGAGCGCAGGCGGGCCGAGTAGATCGAGCGAGCGCCGAGGCGCCGGGAGACGATCGTCGCCTCGGCCACGGCGATCAGCGTCGGCACCATCAGGGCGTCGAAGTGACGTGAGAGCTCGAGCACGAGCACGATGCCGGACAACGGTCCCTGCATCGCGGCGGCGAGGAACGCGCCGCCGCCGATGAGGGCATAGCTGCCGGCTGCCGCGCCTGGCCACAGGTGAGCCCAGGCGAGACCGGCCGCGCCGGTGAACAGGACGCCGACCGCGAACGTCGGGGTGAACAGGCCGCCGGGGGAGCCGGAGGACAGACACCCCACGGTGACGAGCGGCTTGAGCGCGAACAGGACGAGCAGCAGCCCGATCGAGACGTGGCCGATCACCGCCAGTTGGACGATGTCCCGGCCGTTGCCGAGTAGCTGGGGGTAGGGAAGCGACAGCGCCGCAAGGACGGCGAAGGCGAGCAGCGGGGCGATCCACTGCCCCCGGCGGCCGCTGGCCCGCACGCGGGTAGCGAAGGTGATCATGCGCCCCCACGCCACCGCGACGAGGCCGATGATCGGCCCCATCAGCACCGCCCACACGAGCTGTGAGGCGTGCACGGCGTAGGTCGGCACGACGTAGGTCGGACTCGTCCCGAGCATGATCCACGCCACCGCCGTCGCGGTGCAGGAGGTGATCAGCGCCGGGAGCACGAGCGGCAGCGCGAGCGTGCCCAGCAGCACCTCCAGCGCGAACAGCGTGCCGCCGAGGGGAACGTTGTAGACGGCGGCGAACCCGGCCCCGGCGCCCGCGGCGACGAGCAGACGGCGCTGCCACAGGGGGAACCCGCCCCAGTCGCACAGGCGGCTGGCCGTGGCCGCCCCGGCGAGCTGGGGCGCCGCTTCGCGGCCGAGTGACACACCGAGGGCGACGGTGACGATCGACAGCACCGCCCGGCCGAGGCTCGGCACCAGGGCGAGGCGCCCGCTGCCCAGCCACAGCGCGTCAGAGACCTCGGTGCCGCCGGACATGGGGAGCCGCCGGAGCAGGCGCAGCCCGATGATGACGAGCGCCGCGGCCGCCGCGAGGGCGACAAAGATGCGCCACTGCGCCGCCGCCTCGACGGTGGCGAGGAAGTTGCCGCGACGATGCCCGTAGGCGAGACCCTCGACGAGCCGGAGCAGCCCCATGAGCCCGCCGGCGAGGAGGCCGGTGACCGCCCCGAGCACCACGGTGAGGGCCCAGAAGCGCCGGCTGTAGGAGGCCACGATCCCCCGCCCGGTGAGATTGGGCTGGGGGGTGGCGAAGCGCGCGCTCTGCGCTGCGCGCTGCTTCAGCTCCTCGGCCGCCACGGTCGGCTCACGCCGCCCGCCCGGCCCTCGACGTCCGCCTTCGCCCTCGGGCATGCGGCTCATGCTTCCACGCCGGCGTCGTGGCGGGGTCGCCGAGCGGTGACGGCGCTCAGATTGCGCGCAGCGCGTCCGGGCCGAGCTCGGCCACGGAGGCGAGCCCGCTGAGCCCGAGCGTGAGATCGAACTCGGCGATGATGTTCCGCATCACGTCCCGCGCGCCCTCCTCGCCGGCGAGCGCCAGCCCGTAGAGATACGGACGGGCGATGAGCACGGCATCGGCCCCCAGGGCGAGCGCCTTGAACACGTCGGCGCCAGAGCGCACGCCACTGTCGAGCAGCACCTTCACCCGTCCGTCGATGGCCGGCACGATCTCGGTCAGCGCGTCGAGCGAGGCGATCGCACCGTCGACCTGGCGACCGCCGTGGTTGGAGACGACGATGCCGTCGACCCCCGCCTCCACCGCCCGGCGCGCGTCATCGGGGTGCTGGATCCCCTTGAGCAGCACCGGCAGGTCGGTTCGATCGCGCAGGGTCTCGATGTCGGCCCACGTGAGCGATGGACGGGAGTAGATCTCGAGGAAGGTCTCGACGGCGCCCCGGGGGACCGGCGAGCGGAGGTTCTCCAGGAAGGGCCCGGGGAAGCGGCGGCAGATCGTCAGGAGCGTGCGGATCGCACCGAGCGAGATCTTCACGTCGCGGCCCTTGGCAGTGGCGATCCGCTCACGGACGATCTCCAGAAAGCGGCTGTCGGCGGTGTACTGGGCGATCCCCTGCCCGCGCGCGAACGGCAGCGAGGCGAGGTTCAGGTCCATCGGCCGCCACCCGAGCAGCGTCGTGTCCAGGGTGACGACGATCGCCTCCGCCCCGGCGGCCTTGGCCCGGTGAAGGAAGCTGTCGACGAGGCCGTCGTCGGTCGACCAGTAGAGCTGAAACCAGCGGGGGGCGTCCCCCATCTCCGCGGCGCAGTCCTCCATCGACGCGCACGCCTGGCTCGTGAAGATGTAGGGAACGCCGAGGGCGGCGGCGGCCCGCGCGATCGCCAGGTCGGCGTCCGGATGCAGCAGCTCGGAGGCCCCCACCGGTCCGAACAGCACCGGCGCGGGCAGGCGCCGGCCGAACAGCTCGACCGACAACTCCCGTCGCGACACGTCCCGCAGCATGCGCGGCACGATCTTCCAGCGCTCGAACGCCTCGCGGTTGGCGCGCATCGTCGCGCCCTCGCCCGCGCCGCCGGCGGCGTAGGCCCATCCGAGCGCTCGCGCCTTGCGCCGGGCCCGGCGCTCCAGCGTGGCGAAGTCCGTCGGCACTCGCGGCTTGCGTCCGTGAACGCCGTCGTTGTAGATCTCGGTCTGGCGGATCCGTCCGGGTCCGATGGAGCTCATCGTCGTCTGCGCCTCCTCATCGAGGGGGGCAGTCTCTCAGAGACGATCGCCGCACGTCCGTGCAGGTCACGGGCGGTGCGGGAGCGGAGGCCGTGGCCGATCGGTGTCGCTGAGCGAGACGGATCGGCCACACCCTCCTCAGCGAGGGAGCGGCGGACGCTCAGCGTTCAGCCGAGCGGGACAGCGGCCGTGTCCCCGACGCGCTGTCGGGGACACGCAACGTCGCCGCGTCGGTCAGTAGTAGTGAGCTCGGCCGCCGACGGCCCGACCCGCCATACCAAGCAGGGCGAGAACCGCGCCGATGACGAGCAGCAGAATCCCAAGGGACCACAAAATCGCCACCTTGGCGACGAACCCGATGATGAGCAGGATGATTCCCAGCGTGATCATGTGACGTCTCTCCTTTCGTCACAGTGGGTTGATGTGACGACGTCGTACCCGCACCGTCTTTGCGGGAATCGCACCGTCAACGCCTGTTGACAGCACCCGTCCAGGCGCGCTGGACGGCGCGGCGAGTCACCGCGTCACGCGAGCGGGGTCTGCCACACCGAAACGTGGCGGCGGCTGGCGTCGGAGAACGGCGTCCGGTCCCAGTCCTCCCATCGCTCGCTGAGCGTCATCCCGGCCAGCTGCGCCATCAGGTCGAGCTCCGACGGCCACACGTAGCGAAACGGCATCGAGACGAGCTCGAGCGACCCGTTCGTGACCGTGTAGTGGTGGGAGACGAGGCGCTGGGCGGCGAGCTCGTACTCGTCGAAGCCGAGGTGCTCCGGCGTCAGCGCGAAGGCCCGCACCGTCTCCCCCGGCGGTAGCCGCCGCAGCTCCGGAACCCCCACCTCGATCACGAAGCGGCCGCCCGGACCGAGGTGGGCCGCCGCGTTGCGAAAGCAGGCCACCTGCTCGTCCTGCGTCGTGAGGTTCATGATCGTGTTGAAGACCAGGTACGCGAGCGAGAACGATCCCTCGACGCGGGTGCTGGCGAAGTCGCCGATCGTCACGTCGACCGCCTCTCCCCCCGGCTTGGCCCGCAGGCGGGCGACCATCGCCTCGGAGAGGTCGATCCCGCTCACCGGCACGCCGCGGCGTGACAGCGGCAGGGCGATCCGGCCGGTGCCGGCGCCGAGCTCCAGGACGCGCCCGCCGCCGGCGAGGCCGGCGAGAAACTCGACGGTCGCGGCAACCACCGCCGGCGCGAACATCGGCGACTCCTCGTCGTCGTAGCGCGCCGCCACACGCTCGCCGAAATGGTCGGAGGGCATCGTCAGGACTCTCTCACAGCCTCAGCCGGCTGAGGAGCTGCGGGAGCTCGTCGAGGCCGTGGATACGAGCGTCGGCGCGCGCCGCCTCCGGGCGAGCAGCGTGCAGATGACCCCACGGGCCCCGCACGAGGAACACCGCGAACATGCCCGCCTCGTGCGCGGGCAGCACGTCGTTGTCCAGCCGGTCGCCGACATAGGCGATCCGCTCCGCCGGTGCGCCGGCGCTCTCGGCGACGCGCCGGAAGAACGCCGCCGCGGGCTTCGCCACCCCCCACGCCTCCGACGCCGCCACGAATGCCACCGGCAGACCAAGGGCGCACAGCTGCGCCTCGGCCGCCGCCGGCTGATTGCCCGCCAGGCCGACGCGGTATCCGTCCGCGACCAGCGCGCGCAGCGTCGGTGCGGCGTCGGGATACAGGTCCTCCGGGCCGATCTGCGGGGGCTCGGCCGGCGGGGCGACCCCGAGCAGATCCCACACCTCCCGGTGGTCGCGCCCGCGGTCGATGAGGGCGCCGAGAGCCGCGAGCAGCGTCAGCGGCGTCACGCCGACCTGCTCCGCGCACGCGATCCAGCTGCGCGACTCGTCGACGAGCGTCTCGCCGATGTCGAACACGACGGCCTCGAGCGGTCGGGGTTCCATGGCGGAGATTGTGCAGGCACTACGGTGAGCGGGATGACGCACCGCGAACGCGTCGAGGGCCTGCTGCGCGACGCGGCGGAGGCCCATGCACGCCTCGTCTCGCAGCTGCCCGCGGAGTTGGCCGCGTCGCTGCCGGTCGATGCCCAGGGCCTCACCCGGGCGATCGATCACCTCGCCGGGGCCGCCGGGCTCTCCGCGACGGAGCGGCGGGCGCTCATCCGTCCCCACGCCGTCAACCCGGCCGTGCTCCACGCCCGGGTGTTCGGTCGCGCGCCGCTGGCCCGGGAGACGGTGATCGGATCGTTCGTCGACGGCGCGCGGGTGAGGGCCGACGCTCTGGGCGCGCTGGCCGATGCCACCGGCGGCGAGGCGCTCGGCCGCGAGGTCCGCGCGCTGCTGCTGGCGCATCCGCCCCCGCTCGACGCCGGCGCGGACGACGTCGTCGGTGCCCTGCGGGCGACCTACGCGGCGCAGGAGCGAGCCGCGGTGACGATCGCGCAGCGGTTGGACGCGGAGTGAGCTGGATCGGCGCCCGACGCGTCACCACGAGCTTGGCGATCATGTGGGCATGGCGGCCGAGCTGATCCATCCGGTGGAGGCGGAGCACGTGCCGGAGTGGACGCGGGCGATGTCGCGCACCTTCCTGCACGATCCGAGCACACCCGACAGCGAGCTCCGCCGCGCCGCGATGCAGCGCGAGTGGCGACCCGAGCGCGCCTGGGGCGCCCGCGAGGGGGGGCGTTGGGTGGCCACGCTCCGGACCATGGAACGCACGATCACCGTGCCCGGCTCGGGCACCGGCACGCTCGAGCTCCCCGCCGACGCGCTCACGGGCGTCACCGTGGCCGCCACCCATCGCCGCCGCGGCCTCCTCAGCCGGATGCTCGACGACGCGCTGGCGGAGGCGCGCGAGCGCGGCGACGCCACCAGCATCCTGATCGCCGCCGAGTGGCCGATCTACGGCCGCTTCGGGTACGGCGCCGCGACGCTGTCAGCCGACTACGTCCTGCACGCCGCGCGTCCCGGGGCGCGCCTGCCCGGGGATCCCTCCCGGGTGCGCCAGGTCGAGCGTGACGAGTTCCTGGCCGTGGCGCCCGACGTCTTCGCGGCGGGCCGGGGCCTTCACGCGGGGCAGATCGACCGCTCGGCGGACTGGTGGAACAGCCGGCTCGGCGGCGACGGCTATACAGCCCCGTCCGGGCTGCCCCCCAACTGGTTACTCAGCGAGGGTGACGACGGCCCCGACGGCCTGCTGGCCTGGACGCCCCGCGGCGACTTCGGGCTGCTGCCGCCGTTCGCCACGATCGAGGCCTGGGGGCCGTTCTGGAGCAGCGAGTCCGCCTACGCGAACCTGTGGGCGTACCTCGCCGGCATCGACGTCGTCGACCGCATCGAGCTCTCCGAGCGGCCCGTCGAGGAGCCGGTGCGCTGGCTGCTCGACGACGCGCGGACGCTGGTCATGACCCAGCAGGTGGACTTCACGTGGCTGCGGCTCCTCGACGTGGCAGCGGCCCTCGCCGCCCGCCGCTACGCCACCGACGACGAGATCGTGATCGAGGTCGCCGACGACGCCCGCGTCCCGCACGCCGCCGGTCGCTACCGCCTGCGCGCCGAGGCGGGGGACGCCGACTGCACCGCGACGAAGGTCACCGCCGACGTGACGATCAGCGCCCGTGCCCTCGCCTCGATCTACCTGGGCGGCTTTCGCCTGGCCGAGCTCGGGTCCGGCGCGGCCGAGGAGCAGACGCCGGGCGCGCTCGCGCGCCTCGGCCTGATGTTCTCGACTCCCCGTGCGCCGTGGAACGCCACCTGGTTCTGAGGAGAGCGATCCGGCGCGGCGGGTGAGGGTCAGGCCGGCGGCGCGGGTGGATCGCCCACGCGCTCGTCGCTAGCGGCGCTCGGGCTGGGCCCGCAGGCCGTCGAGCGCGATCTCCAGGATGTGCTGGATCTGCCCCGGCTCGGTCGCCGGGATCTTGGCGATCCCCCCGACCATCTGGATGATCTCCGAGAGGTTGGTGTCCGCCCGGACCTGGCCGGCGCGCTGTGCGCGCTCCAGGAGCGGCTCGCCGGCGGCGAACAGCGACGTGCGGCAGCTCTGGAACAGGGGCGCCTCGCGGCCCAGGTACTCCATCAGCTCGTGGGCGAGCGCATGCTTGGTGGCCAGGTAGCCGACGAAGCGATCCAGCCAGGCGACGAGCGCATCCCACGGGTCGAGCTCGTCGAGGCCCTCCGCCGAGCGACATAGCGCCTCCACTTCGTCGACGTAGACGGCCTCGAGGAGCGCCTGGCGATGAGGGAAGTTCCGGTACAGCGTGCCGATGCCCACCTCGGCGCGGCGCGCGATCTCCTCCAGCGAGGTGGACGCTCCGCCCTGGGCGAACGCCTCCCGCGCGGCGGCGATCACCTTGTCGTAGTTGCGCTGCGCGTCCGCCCGCTTGGGGCGGGTCCGGGTCGTGATCTCGATGGGGTCGGCGGTGCTCATGAGTTCGGGAGCTTCCCTTGACAAACCGGAGGGTGCCTCCGTATCATCCCTATTACCGGAGGCCTCCTCCAGTTATTTCTGGAGGGTTCCTCCAGTTTACCACCGGATCTTCGACTTTTGGGACCCATATGAGCTTCTCCTTCTTCTCCTCCCTCAACCTCACCGGCGAGCGTCGCCGCTGGCTGGCCCTCGTCATCGTCTGCCTCGCCCAGCTGATGATCGTGCTCGACACCACGATCGTCAACGTGGCGCTGCCGTCGATTCAGCGCGATCTCCACTTCAGCCAGGGAAACCTGACGTGGGTCATCAACGCCTTCCTCGTGACGTTCGGCAGCTTCCTGTTGCTGGCCGGCCGGCTCGGCGACCTGTTCGGCCGCCGCCGCATGTTCCTCGCCGGCGTGCTGACCTTCACCGTGGCCTCCGCGCTGTGCGGTCTCGCGCCTGACCAGGGCGCGTTGATCGGCGCCCGCTTCCTGCAGGGGATCGGCGCCGCCGTACAGGCCTCGGTGATCCTGGCCATCATCGTCACCGAGTTTCCTGAGCCGTCCGACCGCGCACGGGCGATGAGCGCCTACGTGTTCGTCGCGGTGGCCGGCGGATCGCTCGGGCTGCTGGCCGGCGGCGCGATCACGCAGATCCTCAGCTGGCACTGGATCTTCTTCGTCAACCTTCCGATCGGCGCCGCCACGATCGCGCTGGGACGGGCCTTCATCCCCCAGGACGCGCCGATGGGGGCCCGCACCCGGGTCGACTGGGCGGGATCGATCCTCGTCACCGCTTCGCTGATGACGGCGATCTACGCGATCGTCCAGGCCAGCAGCCACGGGTGGGGGTCGAGCCGGGTGCTCGACTTCGGCGCCGTCGCCGCTCTGCTGATGGCCGCCTTCGTGGCCACGGAGGCCCGCGTCGCGAACCCGATCATGCCGCTGCGGATCCTCCGCCTCGGTGGGCTCATCCGCTCGAGCGTGGTGCGTGGCTTCCTCGTCACCGCGATGTACTCGACCTTCTTCCTCGGCACCCTCTACCTGGAGCACGTCCTCCATTACGGCGCGCTGCAGACCGGCCTCGCCTTCCTGCCCTGGACGGTGACCGTGGGTGCGCTCTCCCTCGGCATCAACCGGCGGCTCGTCGCCCGCTTCGGCGCGATGCCGGTGCTGGTCGGGGGGATGCTCGTCGTGATCGCCGGGCTCGGACTGCTCACCAGCGCGGGACCGCACACGAGCTTCTTCCCCACCCTGTTCCTCGCCTTCTTCGGCATCGGGCTGGGAATCGGGAGCGCGTTCATGCCCCTCCTGTCGATCGCGATGGCCGACGTCCCGTCGGCCGACGCCGGGCTGGCCTCCGGGATCGTCAACGTCTCCCAGCAGATCGCCGGTGCGCTCGGGCTGGCGGTGCTCGGCACGATCGCCACCGACCACACCCGCGCCCTGGTGGCGGCGCACCATCCGCTCACCGGCTCGCTGATCGCGGGCTACCACCTCGGATTCACGGTCGGCGCGGGCAGCGCGACGGTGGCCGTCCTCGGCGCCGCGCTCCTGCTCCGCCGGCTGGCGCCTCCGCGGCAGCGGCCGGTCCCGGTCACGGAGCCGCTCGCCGCCGAAGAGGCCGAGCTGGAGCTGGTGTGACTGCCGCGCGCGCGTCCCACTCCGTCCCGTTCCTCACACGTTCCGTCGTACGTCCCGTCGTAAGGAGACCCGTGTCCACGCTCACCGCCCACCCCGCTTCCGTCCCCGTCCCGGTCCCGGTCCGTGCCCGGTTGACCACCGATGCCGTCATCTCGGCCTACCTCCGGGAGATCAGCCACCCGCGTGATCCACGCCCCGGCCCGGAGCCCGCTCCCGAGCGCGCCGCCCCGCGCGGGGGTCACCGGTCTCCGGCGCCGCTTCGGCAGGTCCGGGGCCAGGTGCGCCGGAGCGGGCGGCGGCGATGTGTCTCAGGCCCCGTGGGCGCCACTCGTCCCCTCGTCGGCTGAGGCTCGCTGCGTCCCGTGGACGCGGGATGCGCTTCGCGCTAGCGTCACTGACGCGCGTTGAGGATGGTCCCATCCGACAGACGCCGCAATCGAGAGAGGCTTCGCATGTCCACGGTCACAGTCCCCCGGACTGACGTCACCAGCGAGGAAGTCAGCGAGGCGCTCCGCAACGGCCTCGGGCCGGCCTACAACGTCCTCCCCGGGATGCACATGAGCCTCAACCCGTTCGGAGCGCCAAAGACGGAGCAGGCGGACGCCATCCTGGTGGGCACCGGATCAAACCGTGTCTGGCGTGCGCAGGTGAGCATCATCCACCAGCTGAAGCAGACCGAGATCCGGATCCGCCCGGGCGGCCTCTCGTTGACACCACGCCTGATCAACGATCTCGGCATCGTCCGCAAGGTCACGCGCACGCTGCAGGACGCGCCCGGCCTCGGATCTCCCCCGGCCTAGGCGCAGGCGCTCGGCTCGGACCTGCGGGCCGGCTCGTGCGCAGTTCCCCACCTATACGGAAGGAAACTGTGCGGTGGGGGGCGGCCCGTGGGGTTTCGGTCGGAGCCGACGGCCGGCCGCCAGAAACCAGGGGTTACAGTCGGTGGGCGCTTCGCCTTTACCCTCGGCGGGCGAGAGGTTCCGGCTTCGAGACTCGGCCGGCGTCGCACGAGTCGACCTGACGGTCGACACGACACCCTTCCGTCAGGAGCCAGCTCAGGGAGACCGCGCTGCACACCGCCAGCGAGGGCGTCGGACGTGCCACCTCAGCCGGACTGGTGGCGACCCCGCGGATCGCACGCCGCGACGTGGCGATCGCGGCCGCCATCCTGTCGGTCGCTGACGATGTCGACGCCAAGGCAATCGTCCTCGGCACGCGCGGACGAGGCGGCGTGACGTCGATGATGCTGGGCAGCGTCTCGCGGGCTGTCCTCCATCACGCCGACCGTCCTGTCCTGGTGGTGCCCTCCCCCGACGCCTGCGCGCAGCGCCACGACTGGGCCGAGCATGCCCGTATCAGCGCCGGCGTCGCGTCAGACGCCGGCTGAGCCCGGACGCGACACCTCCGCCGCATCCGCGCAGACCCGCGGGCGGATGGGTCAGCGGGCGCTCAATTCGACGCTGCCTGCGGCAACGTCGCGAGGTCGCTCAGGACGAGTTCTCGATCCTCGTCATCGGCCACCTGCTCGGCGACCTGACGCGCCCGCCTGGCGTGATCGGCCGCGGCTTCGGAGTCGCCGTCGAGAGCGTGGGCTCGCGCCAGCGCCTCATGGGCGTAGGCCAGATCGAAGCCGCCGATGCCGTGCTCCTCGCAGAGCTCGAGGCACCGCCGTGCATGATGGAGCGCCGGCTCGCCACGGTCGACCGCGGCGTACGCGCGTGAGATCTGCCACTCGCCGCGAGCGTGGTTGACCGGTTCGCCGACGTCCTCCCAGAAGAACCTCGACGCGTGCGCGGCGTCGATCATGCGATCGGATTCGCGCGCGCTGCGGTCCGCTTTCTCCAGGAGCGTCCAGACGTAGTTGAACAGCTCGACGCCGAGCCTCCTCCGCTGTTGAGGCTCGATCGCGATCGAAGTCGGGCGGGCAGGCATGACGGTGTCGATGTCCCTTCCTTCGATCAGATTACGTCAAGCCCGCCTGGCCCCGGGTGAGCGGCGCCGTCGCTCCCATGCGTCGGTCAGCAGCTCTCGCAGCCCCATCCGTCGGAATTCCGCCACGCCGGCTGCTCACGATGCAAGACTGGCGATCCGGTTCCCTTCCAAAGGAGGTCCCATGGCGGACAGCGTTTATCGCGTCACGGAGATCGTCGGCGTCAGCAGTGACTCGTGGGAGGCTGCCGCGCGCGCGGCAGTGGAGACTGCCGCGAAGAGCGTCCGTGAGCTACGGGTGGCCGAGGTCGTGCGTCAGGATCTGACGATTCAGGACGGCAGCGTGCTGAATTATCGGGTCCGTCTCGGCATCTCGTTCAAGTACGACCCGAGTGAATAGGAGGTAGCCGCAGCGACCCCGCTCATCGCGCCGTGACGCCGGCTACTGAAGCCCGGTTCGGACGGAGGTGACACGCCCAGTGCTCAGACCGAACCAGTGCATCCGCCCGGCATAGCGCGCGTGCTCGACCTTCAGGCACCGGTCCATGATCACGGCGACGCCGCCGTCCTCGGCGATCCGGGCGCCCTCCTCGTTGATCACGCCGAACTGGCACCAGAGCGCGCCGGCGTGGATCTCGACGGCCTCGCGAGCGATCGCCGGCAGCGCGTCCGGGGCGCGAAAGACATTCACGAGGTCGACCGCGACGGGCACGTCGAGCAGGCTTGCGTAGCTCGTCTCACCGAGCACCTCGGTCTCCCGCGGGTTCACCGGGATCACCCGGTAGCCGTGGCGCTGGAGGTAGAAGCCGACGAAGTGGCTGGCGCGCAGCGGGTTGCCGGACAGGCCGACAACCGCGATCGTGCGCGCGCTGTGGAGCACGCGTTGGATGACCTGGGGGTCCTGATAGCGCTGAAGGTCGGTCATCTCATGTCACCCTGGCCAGTCCCTGTTCGAGGTCCCAGATCAGATCTTCGACCGACTCGGTGCCGACCGACAGCCGGACCGTCCCGGGTCTGACGCCGGCCGCCGCCAACTCGTCGTCGCTGAGCTGGCGGTGCGTGGTGCTCGCCGGATGGATGATCAGGCTCTTCGCGTCGCCGACGTTGGCGAGGTGGGACCACAGCGTCACGCCGCGGATGAGCTCCTGTCCGCCGCGGCGGCCCCCCGCGCAATCGAACGAGAACACCGCGCCCGCGCCGCGCGGGAGGTACTTCTCGACGAGCGATCGGTAGCGGCTCCCCGGCAGGCCGGGATAGGTGACGTGCGAGGCCAGCTCGTGCGACTCCAGGAACGCCGCCACCGCTCGCGCGTTCTCGACGTGACGGTCCATCCGCAGCGACAGTGTCTCCAGCCCCTGCAGGAACAGGAACGCGTTGAACGGCGACAGCGCGCCGCCGAGGTCGCGCAGCGTCTCGGCCCGCAGCTTCATGAGGTAGCCATACATCCCGAAGGTCTCGTGGAACTGCAGGCCGTGGTACGCCGGCGACGGATCCGCGATCACCGGAAAGCGCCCGTTGGACCAATCGAACGTCCCCGACTCGGCGACGACGCCGCCGATGCTCGTCCCATGGCCGCCGATGAACTTGGTCGCCGAGTGGATCACGATATCGGCGCCCCATTCGATCGGGCGGCACAGGTACGGCGTGGCGAACGTGCTGTCGACGATCAACGGCAACCCGTGCTCGTGCGCGACCGCCGCCACGGCCTCGATGTCCAGCACGTTGCCGGCGGGGTTGCCGATCGTCTCGCCGAAGAACGCCTTGGTGGTCGGGCGGACGGCGTTGCGCCACGCGTCGAGGTCGTCGGGATCGACCCACGTCAGCTCCACGCTCAGCTTTCGCAGCAGGTGCTTGAGCTGATTCACCGTCCCGCCGTAGAGCGCCGCGGAGGAGACCACGTGGTCCCCCGGCGCCAGCAGCGTGAACAGCGCCGCCGCCTGCGCGGCGAGCCCGCTCGCGAACGCTACCGCGCCACACGCGCCCTCGAGGTTCGCGATGCGCTCCTCGAACACGGCGACCGTCGGGTTCATGATGCGCGAGTAGGTGTTCCCGTACTCCTGCAGGTTGAAGTAGGCCGCCGCCGCGTCGGGGTCCTCGAACACGTAGCTGGTCGTCTGGAAGATCGGCACCGCGCGAGCTCCCGTGTTCGGGTCGGGCCGCTGCCCCGCGTGGAGCTGGCGCGTCTCGAACCCGAACTCGCGGGCCTGCTCGGTGCGGGCTCCGGCCGCGCCGTCGGTTCGGTCACGCTCGTCGGTCACTGACCCTCCCCCAGGAAGCGACGAATGATCGGCGTCTGCCGCGCCTCCTCGAGCAGGAAGCAGTCGTGGCCGTAGGGCGCGTCGATCACGTGATACTCGACGGGCTTGCCGAGCCTGCGGAGCGCGTCCTCGATCTCCCCCGATGCCGACGGTGGGTACAGCCAGTCGGAGCTGAAGGCGATCAGCAGCGTCCGCGCCGACACGCCTTCGAAGGCGCGCGTCAGCGACCCGTCGCCGTACTGCCGGGCGAGATCGAAGTAGGTCAGCGCCCGCGACGTGTAGAGGTAGGTGTTGGCGTCGAAGCGCCTGACGAACGAATCGGCCTGGTGGCGCAGATAGCTCTCGACCTCGAACTCCGGCTCGGCAACCGTGTAGCGGATGTCGTCGGCGAACTGCAGTCGCCGCCCGAACTTGTCGTCCAGGGCCGGCGCGGAGAGGTAGGTGATGTGGCCGATCATCCGTGCGACGCCCATGCCGGCGTTCGGCTCCGTGCCGGTGTCGTAGTAATCGCCGCCGTGCCACGCCGAGTCGCGCATGATCGCCTCCCGCGCGATCGCGTTCCAGGCCATCCCCTGGGGGTGTAGAGCGTGCGTGCTGGCGATCGCGACGATCGCGTCGACCTGATCGGGGAACGTGATCGCCCACTCGAACGCCTGCATCCCTCCGAGCGAGCCACCCGCCACCACCGCCAGCCGCTCGATCCCGAGCTCGTCGAGGAACGCGCGTTCCGTTCTCACCATGTCGGCGACCGTGATCACCGGGAAGTCCGAGCCGTACGGGACACCGGTCGCCGGGTCGGGCGACGACGGTCCGGTGGTCCCGCGGCACCCGCCGAGGAGGTTCGTGGAGACCACGAAATACCGGTCGGTGTCGAACGCCTTCCCGGGGCCGATCATCCCGTCCCACCAACCGAGTCCCCTCCCCGCCGCTCCGTCGCGATCCTCGGCCCCGAACCCGTCACGAGTGCTCTGCTCCGGTGCCGCCTTCGAAAAGCCGGCGGCGTGGGCGTCGCCGCTGAGCGCGTGGCAGACCATGATCACATTGTCTCGCCGGGGTGAGAGCGCGCCGTACGTCTCGTAGGCCACGCGGACGTGATCGAGATCCCGTCCGCAGTCGAGCCTGACCGGGTTGGGCAGCTCGAGAGAACGCGTCTCGACGGTCCCGACGGAGCCGGCCGCCGGCGTCGGCGGCGGCGTGGAGGCCGTCGGTGTACTCATCTCTCCGTTCGCCAGGATCCTGATATTGTCCTGTTTCCTGATCGAGAAACCTATCTTATCCGAAGAGGGGCGAGATGACGACGATAGATAACGGAGTGAACGTTCAGGCGCTGCTCGACGCGCGCGACGTCCTGGAAGGCGCGCCGGAGGCCGCTCAATTCACGTGGCGTGCGACCTCGACGTGGCAGAACGGCGTTCATAGCACGACGACGATCCAGAACTACTTCGGCCTCGGTGAAGAGCAGAGCCACAAGACCGAGACCGTGTTCGACGCCGACCATCCGGAGACCTTCGCCGCCCCGGACAACGGGATCACGCCGATCGAGTATCTGCTCGTCGGCCTCGCGAGCTGCCTGACCGCCGGTGTGGCGTCCGTGGCGCAGAATCGTGGGATCCAGCTGCGCTCGGTCGAGTCGACGGTCGAGGGTAACCACGACATCCGCGGGATCCTCGGCGTCGATAGCGACGTTCGCAACGGCTTCAACGACATCAAGGTGACGTTCGCGATCGACGCCGACGCCTCCCAGGAGGAGATCGAGGCGCTGGTCGCCCAGTCTCAGAAGCGCTCCGCCGTGTTCGACGCAATCGCGAACCCGACGGAAGTCGTCGTCGCGGTCGCCTGAGCGACCGCATCGTCGAGCCCGTCCGGGTCGCCTGAGGCCTCGTCATCGAGCGCGTCACCACCGTTGTCATCGGCGCCGGCCACGCCGGCCTGGCGGCAAGCCACTTCCTCAGCGAGCGGTCGATCGATCACGTCGTGCTCGAGCGCGGCGAGATCGCCAACTCGTGGCGTCGTGAGCGCTGGGACTCCCTCCGCCTGCTGACCCCCAACTGGCAGTGCGGCCTGCCCGCCGCTCCGTATGAGGGCCCCGATCCCGACGGCTACATGACGACTGCCGAGGTGGTCGCGCTGATCGATCGCTATGCGGCGCGTGCCCGCGTGGGCGTCCGCACCGGCACGAACGTCGCCTCGCTCACGCGCATCGACGACGGCTACCGACTGAGCACGAGCGGTGGCGAGATCCGCGCCCGCACGGTGGTGATCGCGAGCGGAGCCTGCAACGTTCCGACGGTCCCGGCGTTTGCGCAGGCGGTGCCGGCGGAGGTGGAGCAGCTGACGCCGTTCGACTACCGCAACCCTGCGCAGCTCCCCGAGGGAGGCGTGCTCGTCGTCGGGGCGTCGGCGACCGGAGTCCAGCTGGCGGCCGAGCTGCGGCAGTCGGGCCGGCCGGTGACCCTGTCGGCCGGCGAGCACGTCCGGCTGCCGCGGACCTATCGCGGCCGCGACGTCCTGTGGTGGATGGACGCGTCAGGCGTGTGGGACCAGCGCTACGACGAGCTCGACGATCTCCGGCGGGCGCGGCAGCTGCCCTCGCCGCAGCTGGTCGGGACGCCCGAGCGGGCGACGCTCGATCTGGGCGCGCTCGCCGCGAGCGGCGTCGAGCTGGTGGGACGCTGGGCAGCCGTCCGTGACGGCTGTGCGCTGTTCTCCGGCGGCCTGCGCAACGTCTGCTCGCTCGCGGACCTGAAGATGAGACGCCTGCTCGGGGTGTTCGACGAGTGGGCTCGGGCCGAGGGGTTGGATACCGAGGTCGACGCCCCCGAACGTGGCGCACCGACCGAGGTGCCCCGCTCGCCGCGCTTGCAGCTCGACCTTCGGAGCGGCGAGATCCGCTCGGTCCTGTGGGCGACGGGGTTCCGACCCGATTACCGGTGGCTCGACGTGCCGGTGATCGATCCCAAGGGGCGGCTCCGCCACGATGGCGGCGTCGTCGACAGCCCCGGCCTGTACGCCCTCGGGCTGCCCGTGCTGAGGCGGCGCAAGTCGACGTTCATCCACGGCATCGAGGACGACGCGCGTGAGGTGATCGATCATCTCGCGGGCTCGCTGGCCGGCGAGCGGAGTGCCTACGCAAGCCCCACCACCGCGCGGGCGTAGTCCGCTCGGTCACCCGGAGGCGTCGGTGCCGGCGGCGGAGACCGCCACGGTCCTGGCAGCGCCACCGTCTGGTAGATGGCCGAAGGAGTAGTCGTCCATCGGGAAGCTGCGGGCGGCGTTCCAGGCCTGTTTTGAGCTGGTCGGGCGCAGGAAGGGAGTGTCCCCGTGCTGATCGAAGTAGTAGCTGTGGGCCGACGAGCAGGCCCCGGCGTGCCAGAGCGACCGGGAGAGTCGCCTGACCGCGAACTGCGTCCAGCGCTCAGCCGCCGCTGGCTTCACCTCCACCACGCTCGCCGCCCGCCCGCGGGCTTCCTGGATCACGCGCACGATGTGGTGCGAGGCGGTCTCCACCAGCACGTGCCACGTGCCGCCCGTCCAGCCGTAGGGACCGAAGATCATGAAGTGGTTCGGCAGCCCCGGCATGCTCACGCTCTCGTACGAGCGGACCCGATGCTCGGCGTAGAAGGTTGCGAGGTCGAAGCCGTCGCGCCCGCGCACCGGGTTCTGGCGGTAGTTCTCCGGGTCGGTCGACATCCGGAAGCCGGTGGCGAGCACCAGCACGTCGACCTCTCGCTCGCGGCCGTCGACGGTGCGAACGCCGCTCGGCGTGAGCCGTTCGATCGGGTCGGAGACCAGCTCGACGTTGGCGCGGTTGAACGTCCGCAGATAGGAGTTGGAGACGGACGGCCGCTTGCAGCCGATCTCGTAGTCGGGGGTCAGCCTCCGGCGCACGTCCGGGTCCCGGACCTGCGCCCGGTACCACACGTGTCTGCCCAGCCAGCCGCCCGCGCGGGTGATCCAGCCGTACCTCTGGTGGTGGACCACGAGACCCACCAGCCCGGCCTCGACCCCGCCGGCCGTGACCGCCCTCACGCGCTCCTGAATCTGCGGGAAGCGCCGGAACAGCCAGTGAGCGGCACGGGGCGTGCGCCAGTCGAGCTTCGGCCCCACCCAGATCGGCGTCCGCTGGTAGACGTCCAGGCGCGCGACCTCCCTGGCGATCTCGGGCACGATCTGGACTGCGCTGGCCCCGGTCCCGATCACCGCCACCCGCTTGCCCTCCAGCCGTAGCGATGGATCCCACGCCGCGGAGCGCACCACCGTGCCCTGAAAGCTGTCAAGCCCCTCGATCGCCGGCTTCATCGGATTGACGAACGCGCCGATCGCGCTGATCACGAATCGCGCCGTGAGCTCCCCGTCGGGGAGCTCGAGCCGCCACACGTGCGCCTGCTCGTCCCAGACGCGCGACCCGACCTCGCTGTCGAGCCGGATGAACCTCCGGATGTCGTAACGGTCCGCGCAGCGGTCGATGTAGCCCTTGACCTCGGCACCGGTCGCGAACACGCGTGACCAGTCGGGCTTCAGCTCGTAGGAGAACTGATACGCCTGGGCGGGGATGTCGACCGCGATGCCCGGGTAGCGATTGTCGCGCCACGTACCGCCGATGTCGGATGCCCGCTCGAGCACCACGAAGTCCTCGATCCCGGCGCGACGCAGGGCGATCGCCATGCCGATGCCGCCGAGCCCCGCGCCGATGACCGCGACCTCGTGATCGGGCCGGAGCCGCTCGGGGGCGCGCTCGGCGTGATCGGTCGACGCTGCGCTCATGACACCTCCGTTCGCCCTGCCGGACACATACCGCCAGCAAGACCGTAACATCAAACGTGATACATGATCGCCAACTCCCCTGCTCCAGTGCCCGAGCGTCCTCCCGGTGACCTGACGATCGACGAGCTTGCTCGCGCCACGGGCACGACGGTGCGCAACCTCCGGTCTCTCCAGACCCGTGGCCTGCTGCCGCCGCCGGCCATCCGGGCGCGCACCGGCTACTACGGAGCCGAGCACGTGACGCGCGTGCGGATGATCCTGGCCATGCAGGCCGAGGGGTTCCAGCTCAAGGCGATCGAGCGGCTCCTCGCCCAGCCGGAGGCGGCGGCCGAACAGATCTTCAACTTCGGGCGGACGCTGCTCGAGTCCTTCGGGGGGGCGGCGTCCGAATTCGCCACCTCGGATGAGCTCGTCGAGCGCTTCGGTGGCCAGTTCGACGCCGGTCTGCTGCGCAAGGCCGCCAAACTCGGCCTGATCAAGGCACTTGGCGAGGAGCGGTGGGAGATCCGCAACCCGACGCTCGTCTCCGCCGGGGAGCAACTCGTCGCGCTGGGTGTGCCGCTCTCCCATGCCCTCGCCGTGGCCGAGAAGATCGAGCAGCACACGGAGGCGATCGCCAAGGCCTATGTCCGCCTGTTCCAGTCCGACGTGATCGGCGGATCGAACATCGCCGAACGCTCGCCGGAGGAGTGGGCCCGCATCCAGGACAGCCTCGGACGGCTCCGGCCGCTGGCCGTGGAGGCGATCCGCGCCAGCTTCGAGCAGGCCATGGGCGAGCAGATCGAGGCGAACCTCCGCAAAGCCGTCGACTCCTGAGGACCGGCGAGCGGCCGCGGCAGACGACTGACGCGCCGTCGTTGATGTCACATAGGAAGTGATACATTGGCGGCGATGGACGGAAGCCGCTCGATCGGTCCCCCGCTTCCGGATCTGCGCCGGCTCGTGGCCGAGTCACGCTGGGTCGCGGGGATGCCCCGGCTGGGGCCGGAGGCGCTTCGCTGGCAGTGGCGACTTCCGGCCGCCCGACGCGAGCTGGCGGCCGAGGCCGCGGAGCTGGCTCGTCCCCGTCTGTGGCTCGACACGGCGACCTCGCTGGCCGCCACCGGGCGGAAGATCGCCACCGCCCTGGCACCGGACGCACCGCTGACGCTGCTGATGGCGGCCGCCGCCGCGGCCGGCCTCCCGATCGCACCCCCGCGGACCGGTGGCGGGACGGTGGACCGAGCGGCTCGCCTCGTACGCGCCGGCGGGCCCGCCTACATCAAGCTCGGGCAGTTCATCGCCAGCGCCGACGGACTCCTGCCCCGCGAGTGGGTCGACGCCTTTGCCTGGTGCCGTGATCAGGCGCCCGCCCTTCCTCCACGGGTCGTGGAGCAGGTCCTCGATGAGCAGCTCGGAGCGAATCGGGGCGCGCTCCTCGATCTGGACCCCGACCCGCTCGGCGCCGCGTCGATCGCCCAGGTTCATGCGGCGATCCTCGCCGACGGAACCGAGGTGGTCGTCAAGCTTCAGCGCCCGGGCCTCCGTCGGCAGCTCCGCGCGGACATCGAGACGATGGCCCTGGTGGCGGCCGGCGCGGAGCGGTTCAGCGCCGCGGCCCGGACCGCCAACCTCAGTGGGTTCGTCGAGCTGTTCGCCCAGCTCGTCCTCCAGGAGCTCGACTTCCGCCTGGAGGCGCTGAACGTCGTCGAGCTCGGAGCTGCCTTCGAGGACGCCGGAATCGACTACTGCACCGTTCCACGCCCGATCCCCGGCATGGTCACGCCCGGTGTGCTCGTGATGGAACGCCTGCCCGGCGTCTCCTACGACCGCGCGCGCGAGGAGTTCGCCGACCGCCTCGATGGCGAGCGGCTGCTGCAGCTCGCCATCCGCGGCGTGATCGAGACGACGCTCGTCTACGGCGTCTTCCATGGCGACCTCCACGCCGGCAACGTGCTCATCGACCAGGGCGACCGGTTCGCCCTCGTCGACTTCGGGATCTGCGGACGGATCGACGCCGGACAGAGGGCAGCGCTCGTCCGCTTCATGCTCGCGTTTGCCGCCATGGATGCCCGCGACCAACTCCAGGCACTGACCGACTTTGGGGCGCTGCCGGCCGACGCCGACATCGACGCACTGGCCGGGCAGCTCCAGCGCGAGCTCGACGAGATCGATCCCCAGGCCGGACAGACCATGACCTACGACCAGCTCGGCGGCACCCTCAGCACGATCTTCCGGCTGCTCTCCGCCCACCGCTTCCGGCTGCCCAAGGAGCTCGTCCTGTTCTTCAAGAACCTCCTGTACCTCAGCGGGTTCACCGCCAGCGTCGCCCCGGACGCCGATCTGCTCAGCCAGATCGGCCCCACGCTGGCGCACTTCGCCGCCAAGTACCCCGATGACCTCTCCTCGATCCTGGGCCAGCCGGCGGGAGAATCACCGGACGCCCGAGCGCAGAGCGCGGTGGCCGGCCAATGAGTGCCTGGATGGTCGTCCTCGTCATCGTCGCCGTGGCGGCGGCCTCCATCGGCACGCTCGTCTACCTTCGCGGACAGCCCCCGCTCCGCTCGCTGGGACGCCACGGCAACACCTGGCTGGAGCACTCCGAGGACCGGCCGGCAGAGGATCTTCCCAGCGAGGACGCACCCGACGATCCCATCCCCCGCCGCCCACTCCGGGGCCGCTGGCCGACGCAGGAGTCGTAAGCCATCACCCCGGGGCCGGCCCGCCGGTCACGTCAGATCAGGAGCTCGAGCAGCTCGCCGACTGTCCGCTCGGGCGCGAGCGAGCCATCCAGCGGGAGGTGGGCATTGATCGAGTAGGTGTTGCGGCGGCCGTTGCGGCGGCGGGTGATGTAGCCCGCCGCGGCCAGGTCGGCCACGATCCGGTGCGCCGCGCGCTCGGTGATCCCAACGCGGTGACCGATCTCGCGCAGGCGGATGCCGGGGTCGTGAGCGATCCAGGCCAGCACCTGGGCATGGTTCGTCAGGAACCTCCACCTCTGGGTGTTGTCTTCGGTCATTCGGGTCAGGTTGATACACCATCCCTACCGTAGATCGTTATTTCTGGACTTGTTGTTCATGCTTTTTCGCAATATCGCCGATGAGGTTCGGAGAACGCATCAGCGGTGCGGGGAACCGCTCGGGTGATGCAGCCAACGAATCGGTGAGTGGGCCTCGCAGACCTCCTCGCTTCGGGACAGGAGGTCCTCACGATGCACTTCGCAACACGTGGCCAGCCGCGCCGCTGGCCGACACTGGTGGGCGGCGTCTGGAAGGTCGGGCTATTGGCCGTCGCCGTGCTGGCGACGCTGACGTTGTTTGCCACTGACGCGTTGGCAGCACAATCGCCGGTGGGTCTTGGCACGGCCGACAGCTTCGCAGTGCTGGCCGGCTCAGCGGTGACCAACACCGGCCCCTCGACGATCAACGGCAACCTCGGGGTCGACCCGGGGACCGCGGTCAGCGGCTTTCCCCCTGGCACGGTGAACGGCACGACTCACGCCGCCGACGCCGTCGCGGGCCAAGCCGAGTCTGATCTCACGGTCGCCTACAACGATGCCGCTTCGCGGACCCCGCCGATTGCGGAGTCCGGAGACCTCGGCGGCCAGACACTGACCCCGGGTGTCTACAACTCCGGGTCCTCGATAGGGCTCACCGGAGCCCTGACGCTCAATGCTCAGGGCAACCCCGACGCCGTGTTCATCTTCCAAGTCGGCTCGACGCTGACGACCGCGTCTGGCAGCAGCGTGAAGCTGGAAAACGGTGCGCAGGCCTGCAACGTGTACTGGCAGATCGGGAGCTCCGCGACGCTCGGGACGGGTTCCGGCTTCGTCGGCAACATCCTCGCCTACACCTCGATCACGATGAACAACAGCGTCACCGTCGATGGACGGGCACTGGCCCGTAATGGCGATGTCACGCTGATCGACGACACCATCACTCCCGCGTACTGCTCAAGCAGCGGGGGCGGCGGCTCGGGCGGTGGCGGCGGTGGCTCGGGCGGTGGCGGCGGTGGCGGCTCGGGCGGTGGCGGCTCGGGCGGCGGCGGCGCAGGCGGCGGCGGCTCAGGCGGCTCAGGCGGCTCAGGCGGCGGAACCGGTACGCACCACGGCACCGGAGTCCTCCACACCACGCCGTCTTCGGTCGGCAAGACGATCAAGCGGTTTGGAACCCGTCACTGTGTACGGTCGACCTTCCACGTCAGCGTGACGGGTCACCACATCCGACGGGTCGTGTTCTCGGTGAGCCATCGGGTCATCGTGACCCGGTACAAGGCGCCGTTTGATGCGCTGGTCTGGCCGGGGAGCGGAATTCGCACCCTGACCGCTCGTGTGACATTCACCACCGGCGCGCACGTCACGCTGCGACTGCGCTTCAGATCATGCGCGGCCGCAAAGCGCGTCGTCCGGTTGCCAAAGGCCCCGAGCACTCCCGGGGGCTTCACCGGATGAGCAGCACACGCAATGATGGAGGGGCGGCCGCCGGCCGCCCCTCCACCAGGGCAGGGGCGGCGTCGGGTCGCCTCAGCACCGTGACTCGGCTCGGACGGCGGGTCGGTCTCTCGAAGCTGAGCGCGGCGACCGTCGCGTGTCTGCTGAGCGCCGGCATCGGTACCCCAGCGGCGCTGGCCACGGGTGCTGACCGCAACGTGTCCGTGCAGCCGATCGCCGCGCTGCTCACGGGGCACACCGTCCATGTGCGCGCCAACGCCCACAGCAAGTCGGTGGCCTTCGTCAATGACAGCCGCCCACTCACCGGTTCGCGCACCGTCCTGCCCGTGCTGGCCCAGGCAACCGACGCCTATGGACGATCGTGGCTGGAGGTGCGGCTCCCCGGTCGCGCCACCGGCGGCCAGGCGCCGCCGCCGACCGGTTGGATCAGAGCCTCGAACACGGTGCTCTCCATGGATGCCTGGCACATCGTCGTGCACCTCAGCGCACGCCGGCTCTACCTCTACCACGATGGACGGCTGATGCGCAGCTACCCGGCGATCGTGGGCAAGCCCTCCACCCCTACGCCCACCGGCCAATACTTCGTCGAGGAGGATGAGATCCTCGACGCCGGCCAGCCCGGCGGCCCATACGCCCTGGCCAGCAGCGACCGCTCAAAGGTGCTCCAGGAATTCGACGGCGGCCCCGGGCAGATCGCGATCCACGGACTCGAGGGCCTCGGCGGACAACTGGGCACCGCCGAATCACACGGCTGCGTCCGCCTCGCCGACAGCGCAATCACCTGGCTCGCGGCTCGGATCGAGCCCGGCACGCCCATCACCATCTCCTAGACGGCCCACCTGGGCGCTCGCGCATCCGCGTCCGCGTCCGCGATGAGGCTGATCGTGCGCCACTTCATGCACGGCCCAAAGACGCCGGAGGCAGGGCGAGCCTCGACGGCCGGCCGCGCAAGCGCGATGAGTACGTGACCGCCTGATCCCTGTCTGTCCCGCCTACGGCTTCTTGCTGTCCGCGTCGCTCTGGGTAGCGCGGGTTTCGGCGGCTTGAGCGCGGACCAGGGCGGCCTGCGCCCGGGTGAGTGCGGCTTCGGCGCGTTCGCGGGCGGCGTGAGCGCGGTTGATCGCTTCGCGCTGGATCGTCCGGGCGTCTTCGGGCTCCGGCTGGTCGCTGGTCGGCAGCTCGAGCATCGCTCGTGTTTCGTCGAGCGCAACCTGTTGGACGTCTCGGCCCTGTTGGCCATGATCGAGCGCCTGCTGGTTGACGTCGCGGGTGCTCTGCTCGCGATCGATCCGTGCTTGGTTATCCGCAAGGGCGCGTGTCTGGGTCTCATCCGCGCGCGGGGTGACGTCGCGCTGGGCGTCCTGGGCAACCTGCTCGTGATCGATGCGGGCTTGCTCGCGATCGCCGATCAGCTGCTCGCGTTCACCGAGCACCTGCTCGAGATCGCTGAGGCTCTGTTCGCTAGCCAGCTTCCGCTTGCGGGACATCCGCGGGTCTCCTTTGCTCCGGTGAAGGTGTGGGTTGGCTGGGGAGGGGCGTGGGGCGGGCGATGTGGTAGCCCTGGGCGTAGTCGACCCCCATCTGCAGCAGCTTCAGCAGCGTGGCTTCGTCCTCGACGCCTTCGGCGATCGTCTTGATCTCGAACTGCTTCGCGACGCCGATGATCGCGCGGAGGACCTGCTGGTCGTCCCGGTCGTCGGGGAGATTGCGGACGAACTGGCTGTCGATCTTCAGGTAGTCGACGGGGAGATGCCTGAGATACGTGAAGGTTCCGTGGCCGACGCCGAAGTCGTCGAGGGCAAAGGCGCAGCCCAGCTTGCGGAGGCGTTGTGCGAAGGCCCGTGCCGCAGTGAGGTTTGCGGCGGCCGCGGTCTCGGTGATCTCGAAGATCAGGTTCTCAGGTGGCGCCCCGCTCGCGAGAATAGTGCGCTCGATCCACGCGACTTGCATCGGGTCGCAGATCGTCTTCGCCGATAGGTTCACCTCGAGGCGATGACCGCCGGCCGCGAGCTCGACGGCGCGGGCGATCACCCATCTATCGACGATCTGTATCAGGTCAAAGCGCTCCGCGGCGGGAAGAAATTCTGCCGGGGCCATGAGCTCATCGTCGTCGCGGCCCTTGCGCATCCGGATCAACAGCTCGGACTGCTCGACCTGCATCGAGGCGAGGTTCATGATCGACTGACCGTGCAGGACGAAGCGGTCCTGCGCCAGCGCGGCGTAGATCAGCTCCGAGGTCTGGAGGCGCTCGCGTCGGGAGCGCTCCTCGAGTTGGCGCTCGGTGATATCGGTGGCCATCGCACCCACCGCCTCGATTGCGCCCTGCTCATCGAACAGCGGGAATCTGACCGTCAGTAGCACACGCTCCTGGCCGTTGCGCCTGACGGCCGTTTCCTCCAGCAGGACCTGACCACCGTCCAGCACCCGCCGGTCCTTGGCTCGCTGCTCGCCGATCGCGGACGCGGGCAGGATGTCCTCATCCGAGCGACCGACGATCCAATCGCTGCGGACGCCGAACACCCTTTCAAATTCGGAGTTGACGAGCTGGTAGCGATGGTCGCGTCCCTTCACGTACACCAAAGACGGGGTGTTGTCGATCAGCGAACGCATCCTGCGCTCGCTATCGCGCAGCTTCTGCTCCGAGCGCTTGTGATCAGTGATGTCCTGGAGATGCGAAACCGCATAGAGAGGCACGCCCGCCGGGTCACGGATCACCTCTGAGCGCACGTGCACCCACACGATCGACCCATCGCGGTGCAGGTAGCGTCGCTCGCCGTCCAGGTTGTCTTCCCTCCCCGCCGCCACGTCGGCGAGGAACCTGTCGTCCTCCGCCACATCATCGGGATGCGTGAGATCGCGAAACCCCTTACCGAGCAGATCGTCGCGCTCATAGCCCAGCGTCCGGCAGTAAGCGTCGTTGACCCTCAGCCACTTTCCATCCGAGGCGACCACGCTCATCCCGCTCGGGGCGCGATCGAAGGCCGCGCGCAACAGCTCCTCAGAGGCGCCCAGCGACCGGATCCAGGCCGTAAACCGCGCCGGGGTCTGCCCGGTCCGAGTGACCGTCAGCTCGACCGGAAACTCACTACCGTCGGAGCGCGCCGCGTTGATGACCGTGCGCCGATCGAGCATACGGAAAGCCCCTCCGGCCACGGCTCGCTTCAATCCCTCCCGGAGCGCACGGCGCCGTTTCGGCGGGATCACCAGCTTCGCAAACCCCTGGCCCAGTGCCTGCTCCCGCGAGTAGCCGAACATGCTCTCGGCCGCCGGGTTCCACTGGCATATCCGACCCCGCTCGTCGATCGTGATCACGGCGTCCACGGCGGACGCGAGAACCGGGTCGAGACGCGGGAAGGGACCACCAGCCGGTTCGGGCACGTCACTCACCAGCAGCCACCACGGACAGAACGCCGGCTCATGCCCGCAGCGTCGGTCCGGAATCGGTTCGTACAGGTCAACTTTCGATGCTTTCGTCAGCGGTGAAGAGCGGTTACGAATCCCACCCGATCGGATCGCCGGTGGTCGTCGTGGTCCTGGCCGCATGCACGGCTCGCTGTTGCGAACGGCCGTTCGACCAAGGTCAGGTTCGCACCGTGACTCGTGTGGGTACATGGGGATCCGCTGGAGACGGCGCCTCCTGTTTTCGGACGGTGGGGTAGGGCGATCCCTACCGGGCTCGATCCCCACCGCGGCATCCGAGAGGTGGGAGTCGAACCCGAGCCGGCGCTCGGCGGGCGCGATCCGGTCACGCGGGCGATCGCCGTGTCGCTTCGGCTGCGTGGAGCGGACCGGGCCGGCGGGCAGCGAGTGGGGATTGCCCTACCGGCATGGTCGGGAACCTGGGACGAGTCCTCCGGCGATCCCCATGTACGGCCACGACGGCGGCTGAGAACCTGGTGTCGGTTCCGTCGCCGTGGCCACGAGCCGCCATTGCGGCCTCGACACGAAAGGAAAGTCGATGCGCCCTTACGCGATCACCAGGATCCACGGCCGTGCCTCCCCGACGGGTCCTCAGGGGCGTCCCGGGCGCAGGTTTGGTTTCGCCGCCACCGCGTTCGCGCTCGCCATCGGCATGCTCGGCACGACGCTGCCCACGTCGCTGTATGGGCTCTACCGCCAGCGGTTCGGGTTCTCGGAGCTGATGATCACGGTGATCTTCGCGACGTATGCCGTGGGGGTGATCGCGTCGCTGCTTCTGTTCGGCGGGCTGTCTTATCAGATCGGCCGCCGACGGGTGCTGCTGCCCGGACTCGTGCTCTCCGCGTTCAGCGCCGTGTGCTTCCTGACGGCCACTGGGCTGCCGCTGCTGCTCGTGGGTCGTGTCCTCTCAGGGCTCTCGGCAGGGATCTTCACCGGTACCGCGACCGCCACGCTGATCGACCTCGCCCCGGCGGGCCGCCGTGGCCGAGCGACGCTCGTGGCAGCGGTGGCGAATATGGGCGCGCTGGGAGCGGGACCGCTGCTCGGCGGGCTACTTTCGCAGTGGGCAGGTTCCCCGCTGAGGTTGACGTTCTGGGTGGACCTCGCGCTGCTGGTACCCGCGGCGATCGGGATCTGGGCGATGCCCGAGCCCATTACCAGCACCAGCCACCCGCAGCTGCGACCCCACGCGCTGAAGGTCCCCAGGGAGATGCGCTCCACCTTCATCGAAGCGGCCATGGCCGGCTTCGCCGGCTTCGCGGTGCTGGGGCTGTTCGTCGCGGTGACTCCGGACTTCCTCGGACAGGACCTCGGAGTGAGCAGCCGCGCGATCGTGGGACTGGTGGTGTTTGCGGTGTTCGCCGCCTCCACCGTCGGGCAGCTGGCCCTCGAGTTCGTCCCCGAACGCGCAGCGATCCCCGCCGGCGCCGGCGCGCTGATCGCGGGCATGGGATCGCTGGCTCTCGGCCTGGCCGCGCCGTCGCTGGCGTTGCTGGTGCTCGGGGGCGTGATCGCCGGGTTCGGCCAGGGACTGAGCTTCCGAGGCGGGCTCACCGAGGTCAACGAGCACGCACCGGCCGACCAGCGCGGCGAGGTGGCGTCGAGCTTCTTCGTCGTGCTGTACACCGCGATCTCGCTGCCCGTCATCGGCGAAGGCGTACTCGCGCAGGCGATCGGCCTGCGCGCCGCCGGGCTGACGTTCGCCGCCCTCGTCGGGGCATTGTCGACGGCCGTGCTGGTCCGGCTCGCACGGACGCATCACGGCCGGGCTCGGTCCGGTGGCACCGCCGGTTCTGTGGCGAACGCCGGATCCGCAGCCGCGACTCAGGGCGGCTCGCTCGCCACGTCCAGGTAGGGCTCGCCCTACCCGGACCCTCCGGAACTCAGGGGCCGGGTCTCGGGCCGAACCGTATGTACGCACGGCATCGCCGATGAGAACCTGCTTCTCAGTGCAACCGACCGAGTGACAGCAGCCTTTCCCTCAGCGCACCTCCCGGCACCCCATGACCACCTCCGACCGTCCACAACTCGCCACGCCACTTACCGCCACCCAGACCCTGGGTGCTGAGCTCGAGCGGGACCGCCTCGAGCGTCGCGTCAGACGGATGACGGCCGTGCTCGGCGTGCTGCGCCAGCGCCAAGGCGAGAAGCGACACGCGCCGGGCGCAGCCCAGCGGCACCGCAGCCGGGCCATCGCCGACTTCGAGGCACAGATCGGAGCGATGAACACTCGGCTGCGCGACCTCGGCACGGACGGTCCATCGATCCAGACGCTGCGCGGAGGCGATGGACACGGCTAATGACAACACCGCCGCCGCTGACCCGTGGGCGATCGATGAGATGCTCGACCGCTACATCTCCTGGCGCGAGGAGTGTGGCGCAGTTCGGCTGGCGTATCGACACTGGGTCGACGCGGATCGTCGCGAGCAGGGGCTCGCCTATGCGGGGTACCTCACGGCCCTCGACGGCGAAGAGCGGGCCGCCCGAGCCTACGCCAGCCAGGTTGACCGTGTCAGCCGGAACGCCAGTCCCCCTTCCATCTGAAAGGAATGAGCATGTACCAGACATCACTCGACACCACAGAGCTCGGCGAAACCGGGCTCGAGATAACCCGGATCGGCGTTGGGGCCTGGGCGATTGGAGGCGGCGGCTGGGAGTTCGGCTGGGGTCCCCAGGAGGACGAGGAGTCGATCGCGGCGATCCACCATGCGCTGGATCTCGGTGTCAACTGGATTGACACTGCCGCCGCCTACGGCTTCGGGCGCTCCGAGGAGGTCGTGGGTGAAGCCCTCAAGGGCCTCCAAGAGCGGCCGTATGTGTTCACCAAGTGCTCGCTGCTCGAAGGCCCCGGCCGGCGCGTCGTGCACAGCCTCAAGCGCGACTCGGTCCTGCAGGAGGCTGAGAACAGCGTGAAGCGCCTGGGGGTCGACGCGATCGATCTGTACCAGATCCACTGGCCTGTCCCGGAGGAGGACATTGAGGAGGGCTGGGCGGCGCTCGCAGAGCTGAAGGACCAAGGTCTCGTGCGCCATATCGGCGTCTCCAACTTCAACGTCGAGCAGCTTCGGCGGATTCAGCAGATCGCCCCCGTGGAGACGCTCCAGCCGCAGTACTCGCTGATCGAACGAAATGCCGAGCGCGAGCTCCTCCCCTTCGCCGAGCGTCAGGGGACGGGAGTGATCGTCTACTCGCCGATGGGCTCCGCGATGCTCACCGGCGGCATCACGCGCGCGCGCGTCGAGAGCCTCCCTGAAGACGACTGGCGCAAACACGACCCTCGCTTCCAGGAGCCTCAGCTCTCGAAGCACCTGGCACTGGTCGAGCGACTCAAGCAGGTCGCAGCGCGGTATGGCACTTCCCCCGGCGCGGTCGCGGTCGCGTGGACGCTGCGCAACCCCGCGGTCGACGGGTCGATCGTCGGCTTCCGCCGCCCAGATCAGGTCGATCCGATCCTGGGCGGCGCGAACCTCGAGCTCACCGACCACGACATCACCGAGATCGAAGGGGGCGCTCGATGAGCGCAGAAACTGCTCTGCCAAGCTTGCGGAATAATCGAGAGGCGCGAATGAACCCCACGAACGATCAGGAGAAGCTTCGCGTCGGGTTGCTGGGCGTCGGACTGATGGGGTCCGCCATGGCCGGTCGGTTGCTGGATCAAGGGGCCGCGGTCGTCTCGTGGGACCGCGCCTCCGAGCCGCTGCGCGCCCTGCAGAATCGTGGTGGCCAGCCGGCCGAAAGCCCGCGGGAGGTCCTCAGCGGCGCCGGGGTCGTGATCACGATGCTCCCAACCGCCGAGATCGTGCTCGATGTGGTCGAGCCACTGCTCGACGATTGGCCCGAGGACACGGTGTGGTTGCAGATGAGCAGCGTGGGAGCGGCCGAGGCAGACCGGTTGGCAGCGGTCGCTGCGGCCCACGGGGTCAGGCTTGTCGACGCGCCCGTCTCGGGCAGCACGCATCCCGCCGAGCAGGGTGAGCTGACGATCCTGGCCTCGGGACCTGGCACCGCCCGGACCGCGGTCGAGCCGATCTTTGACGTCCTGGCATCGCGGGTGCTGTGGGTGGGAGAAGCCGGGATGGGGTCGCGTCTGAAGATGGCTGCCAACCACTGGATGATCACCATGGTGGGTGCCCTGGCGGAGTCGATGCATCTCTGCGAGGCGATGGGACTGGATCATCAGCGGTTCATCGAGCTCCTCGACGGCGGGCCGCTCGGCTCTGTGTACGCCGTCCAGAAGCTGGAGGAGATGCACCGCCACGAATATCCAGCCGGCTTTCCGGTCCGGCTCGCGCTGAAGGATCTACAGCTCGTTCGCGAGGTCGAGCAGAGCTCCGACGCCGCGATGCCACTGCTGGACGTCGTTCTCGAGCAGTTCATGACCGCAAGCCAGCACCTCGCCGACCAGGACCTGGCTGTGATCTATGAGCTTGGCGGGCCGGCTACCGGGTGAGAACACCGAGTTTCACGTGACCGTCGGGCGGCGGTAGCCTTCACCCGCGAAGGGCACGCCGGTGCCGTCGCAGGTGGTGGGCTCGTGCTCCCGGTGAGCGGCTTGCGCACCACATGGTGTGCGGTGGGCGCGGCGTGCGATCGGATGGAGAGCTCTGTTGAGTGGTGACGCGCTGCGGGTGCTGGCCGAGGAGCAGGCGGCGTTGCGGCGGGTCGCGACGCTGGTGGCGCGCGGGGTACCGCAGGAGGAGGTGTTCGCCGCGGTTGTCGAGGAGGTCGTGCGGTTGCTCGGGGCCGACTTGGCGATCATGGGACGCTACGTGTCCGACGGCACGCTCATCTCCGTCGCCCGCGCGGGCGGGGCGGGCGATCATCTCCCAGTCGGAAGTCGAGTCAAGCTTGGAGGGAACAACCTCGGCACGATCGTGTTCGAGACCGGCCGTCCGGCGCGGCTCGACGACTACGCCGATAGCTCCTCCGGCCCCCTCGGTGTCGCCATCCACCAGGCCGGCATACGCTCGTCGGTCGCGACGCCGATCATGGTCGAAGGTCGCCTCTGGGGGGTGATCGCGGCCGGCTCGACGGTGCGCCACTCGCTCCCGGCGGACACGGAGGTGCGCCTCGCCTCCTTCACCGAGCTTGTGGCGACGGCGGTCGCGAACGCGGATAGCCGAGCCGAGCTCGCGCGGCTGGCCGAGGAACAGGCGGCGCTGCGGCGCGTCGCGACGCTCGTGGCGTGCGGGACAGCGCCCGAAGAGGTGTTCGCGGCGGTCACCGAGGAGGTCGTGCGGGTGCTTCCGGTGGATTTTGCGCGTCTGGGCCGCTACGAGTCCGACGGCACCGTCAGGTACGTCGCGGCCTCGGGCTGGATCGGCGCGGTGTTCCCGCTTGGCGTGCCCTTGGACCTCGGGGGTCGGAACGTCAGCACGATGATCGCGCAGACCGGCCGCTCGGCCCGGATCGACGACTATGCCGAAGCCTCGGGCTCGATCGGCGTCGCCTTCCGCGAGAGTGGCTTCCGCTCGGCGATCGGGACACCGATCACCGTGGAGGACCGTCTCTGGGGCGTGATGGTCGTCGGCTCGGGATCGGAGGAGCCCATGCCGGCGGACACCGACGAGCGGTTGTCCCAGTTCACGGAACTATTGGCGACTGCGGTCGCCAACGCGGAGAACCGCGCCGGGCTCGCCCGGTTGGCGGAGGAGCAGGCGGCGTTGCGGCGCGTCGCGACGCTGGTGGCGCGAGGGGTGCCGCCGGAGGAGTTGTTCGACGCGGTCGTGGAGGCGATCGGGCGGCTGCTTGACGTCGATCTGGCGAACATGTGCCACTACGAACCCGATCGCACGCAGACGTTCGTCGCGACCTGGGGCCGGCCCGGCAAGCGCTTCCCCTTGGGCGCCCGGTGGCCTCTCGGCGGGAAGAACCTCGGCACGATCGTGTTCGAGACCGGCCGTCCGGCCCGGATCGAGAGCTATGCCGACGCCGCCGGTCCGGTGAAGGACGTCGCTAAAGAGGTGGATCTCCGCTCGGCGATCGGGATGCCGATCTTCGTCGAGGGTCGCCTCTGGGGGATGGTTGGCGTCGGCTCGAGCCAGCCACGACCATTGCCGCCGGACACCGAGGCGCGCCTCGCGTCGTTCACGGAGCTGGTGGTGACCGCGATCGCGAACGCTGAGAGCCATGCCGCCCTGACCGCGTCGCGTGCGCGGATCGTTGCTGCTGCGGATGAGAGCCGGCGGCGGATGGAGCGCGACCTGCACGACGGGGCACAGCAGCGCCTGGTGCACGCGGTGATCGTCTTGAAGCTCGCGCTGCGGGCGCTCGCGCGCGGCGACGCAAACGCCGATGAGCTGGTCGCCGAGGCGCTGCGGCACGCCGAGCGGGCGAATGCCGAGTTGCGCGAGTTGGCGCATGGCATCCTGCCGGCGGCCCTGACTCGTGACGGACTGTGCGCGGGAGTCGAGGCGTTGGTGTCCCGGCTCTCGCTGCCGGTGAGCGTGGACATTGCCCCCGAGCGGCTGCCGGCCGGCGTCGAGGCGACCGCCTACTTCGTGATCAGCGAAGCGTTGACCAACGTGGTCAAGCACGCGCAGGCAGGCGCCGCCACGGTCACGGCCGAGGTTCAGCACGGGCAGCTGCGAGTCGAGATTTCCGATGACGGCATCGGTGGGGCGCGCGGCGGCCCCGGCACCGGCCTGGGTGGTCTCGAGGATCGCGTCTCGGCGCTGGATGGACGCCTCCTGCTCGACAGTCCGGCGGGTGGAGGGACACGCGTGTGCGCGCTGCTGCCCGTACCGACTGGCTAGCCGCTGGGAGGGTCGCGCAGGTAGGCGAGGACGGCGAGCACCCGGCGATGCTCGCTCTGGGCCGGATCGAGCTGGAGCTTGTGAAAGATGCTCGTGACGTGCTTCTCCACGGCTGCCTGGCTGACCAGGAGCGCCTGAGCGATGCCACGATTGGACTTCCCCTCGGCCATCGCGGCCAGGACGTCGCGCTCCCGGGGGCTGAGTCGATCGAGCGGGCTGTCACGGTGGCGGCGGCCGAGCATCCGCCCGACGACCTCAGGGTCGAGTGCGCTGCCGCCCCCGCTCACCCGGGTGACCGCGTCGATGAAGCTCTCGACATCGCCAACGTGCTCTTTGAGCAGGTAGCCGACCCCTTCGGCGCGCTCCCCGATCAGGTCAAGCGCGTAGCGCTCCTCGTAGTACTGCGAGAGCACCAGAACCCCGGTCTCGGGCCGCCGGTTTCGGAGCTCGACGGCCGCCCGCAGACCGTCGTCTCCGTGCCCGGGCGGCATGTTGACATCGGCGATCACCACCGCGGGGCGGTGCGCGAGGCCCTTTCGCAGCAGATCGTCGGCGTCGCCGGCTTGGGCGACGACGTCGAACCCGGCCTCCGTGAGCAGCCGTGCGATCCCCTCGCGCAGCAATACGTCGTCTTCGCCGATCACCACTCGTCGCGGCTCTGACATGGGTCAACCGTACCGTGCGGTCTGGGCTTGCCGGCTATTCGCCGGCGAGCAGCGCCGCCAGGGGCGCCTGAGGGAGATCGGTCTTGTTCACGAACGCCCGGGCGCCCGCTCGCTGGGCGTCCTCGGTGGTGGTGATGTCCCCGTCGATGGACGTGATCACGATCCGGGGGTGCCACGGCAGCGCCGCAAGCTCGCGGGCCAGCGTGACACCATCCCCGTCGGGGAGCTCGACATCGACCAGGACCGCTGAGGGCTTCAAGCGGACGGCAGCCGCGAGCGCGGCCGCGACGCAGTCGGCCTCGCCGACCACGGTCAGGTCGAGGGCAGTGAGCAGTCGGGCGGCCAACGCGCGGAACTGCGAATCGTCGTCGACCACCAGAACCGATGGCGTCATGGCTGCATCATCGCTGTGACGCGAAGGCTAATAGGTAGGGAAAGCCGGAAACCGTATATGAGAAGAGAGAGAGCTCATAGCGCGGTGGTCACCGAGTCGCAGCGGACCGCCGACCCGGTGCGTTGTCCAAGCTCGGCCCCGCGGATCGCTCGCAGGTGACGAGCGAGCGCCGCGGCGCTGACGGGGCCGGCGGGAAGCTCGACGACGAACGAGGTCGTGCCCGGGAGGGCGTGATTGGACCAGGCGGTCTCTTCCCCGGGCAGGAAGGTGAGGCAGGTCGCGCGCATCCCGGCCAGCTGCGCGTAGCGACGTGGGATGCCACGATCCCCGCCGGACTCGTCGACCAGGTTCATGTGCTGGTGATAGGTGATCGTCACCGCCGGGTGAATCCGCTCGACCAGGCGCATGGCGGCCCTCGTTTCCGGCTCAGAGGCCGGTCGCGGACCGGAGTCGAACGTCGGATCGCTCGAGTACTGCCATCGGTAGGGGAAATTCCGGTTCAGATCGACCCCGTGGGCGTTCTGCCGCGTGTTGGCGGCCACCCCGTCCGGGTTGAGCTCCGGGACCACCCACAGCTGGACACCCTTCGGGACGGGGCGCCGGCGCAGCGCGGTGGTGATCGCCAGGCCCGCCTGCTCGTTGCCGTGGATCACGCCGATCACGAGGACCTTGCGCCGGGCGGTCGACGGTCCGTACGCCCACGCCACGATCGGCCGTCCCCGCACCGAGCGGCCGATGACGATCCGCTTCCCCCGGTATCGGTGCGCCGACGCGCGCCGAGCGGGCGCGCTGCGCTCGCGTCCGCCCATCGCAGGCTGGACACCCACGCTGATCATCGCCAGGACCACCACTCCAACCCCGGCCGCGACCCTTCGTAGCGTGTCTCGACCGGGAACCACCAGAGAATCCTTGCAGGCCGCGGTCACGTTCTGTCGCCGGGACGCGTCATTGGTGCAACACCACGAAACGCGGAGGCCCGACATGGCGAGCGCAGCCCCGATTCCCTCGTTCCTCGCGACGCGCCGAGGCAAGCTCACGCTGGCGTTGCTGGGCGCGATCGCGTTTCTCGACTTCGTCGACGCGTCGATCGTCAACATCGCGCTGCCGTCGATCCGCCGCGACCTGCACTTCTCGGTTCAGAGCCTGGTGTGGGTGGTCGGTGCCTACCTCCTGAGGTCGACATCCTCATGGCCGACGGCGCGGTCGCTCTCTTGTGGGACGATGATCGAGTGGAGTCAGGCACGGCGGATCCGTTCCCGAACATCCGCGAGTTCGACGGCAAGGCGTTGTACGCGGCTCTCGACGCCAAGCGTCGGGCGGGAGGATTCAGCTGGCCGGCGGCCGTCGGGGCGATATGGGACATGGCGCCGGCCTTGAACGCGGCTCGGGCCGCGCGCGGAGTGGCAAACCATCCGATCAACCCATCGACGATTCAAAACCTTGGTAAGCGCGGCAACACCAGCTGCCAGCACGCGCTGTTCTTCCTGCGCTGGCTGGACCGTACACCGGAGAGTTTTCTGGCCGGCGCCCCGGTCGATGCGGGCGAGCCGCTCCCGGCTTGTGGCCCGGACCGCCGCCCGCGCTGGAATCTGAAGGCACTGCATGCGGCGCTGAACGAGTCCCGCGTGGCTCGTGGTGTGACGTGGGCCCAGGCCGCAGAGCACCTGCGATGCCAGCCGGGTCAGCTCACGGGCCTGAAGAGCGCCCGCTTTGCCACTGGAATGACGCTCGCCATGCGCATCACCCAGTGGGTCGGCCGCCCCGCTGCGGGCTTCGTCTACCCGGCCCGCTGGTAGGCCGAGCGTCCGAACGACTACGGTGACCGGGGGGATTCCCCAGCTGTGACGCGGTACAGCACCGCTCGCCCTCGGACGATCGGCGCTCGGTCCCCGCCGGGGAAGTCGAGCTCTGCCGGGTCCAGGAAGTAGAACGATCGACCGAGCGCCACTCCCGGCGGCCCGGTGCCGTAGCTGTTGCCGTCCGGCGGCGCCGGCACGGTCGCCACGGTCTGTTGCCTGGCGGCGTCGGGCGAGAGTCGGATGATCTGTTGCGGCGCGCTCACAGGTGATGTGTAGGCGCGACTCGTGACGTAGTAGATCCCGATCGCGGCGTTGCCTGCGTGGGTTGGTGGGGCTTCCCCGATGTCTGCGCCCTGGTCGGCGTTCGCCGGGTATCGGCCGTGCGCGGTTGGCGTCGCGTCGGGTCCTGGGAGTCGCCAGAGGGTCGATCCGCTCCGCTCACCGTCGGCTCCGAGCCAGACGGTGTGGCCGGCGGCGACCAGCCAGCGGGTCGCGGCCGGAGGGGATCTTGAACACCGGGACAGGGGCCTGAGCGCCTGGCCTGACGCGGTACAGCGACTCGTAGCGGACCATCTGCGACGCCGGCGTGTGTCGTGGTTCGCCGCCTTCAACCGACGGTGCGAACCAGAGACCGTCGGCATCGACCGCCAGCAATTCCCGAGGATTCTGTGGGATCGCCCAGCGCTGTGCCACCTTCCCGGTCGCGTCCGAGATGCGGAGCAGCTCACCGTGCGGGCTCGAGAGGGAGCCGGTGTATGTGTCATAGAGCCAGAGCGAGCCGTCACCGTAGATCCACTGCGCTTGGCAGTCCGAGCACTGCGGGTAGGTCATGACGATCGGGCCCAGCGTGTACCGGTCGCGCGCAGCGGGATCGACGTGAGCGATCCTGACCGCGAACCCGCCGAGCCCGGCGGCCCGTGATGCCGGGGGCTGCGCCAGGGAGCTGACCGCCAGCACCTGTTCTCCGTAGAGCGCCGGGTCACCGCAGTTGGCATGGGCGGCGTGACCGAGCTTGAGCGTGCCCGGCTCGACCGTGGCCGCATCGCAGGTTCCGACCGCCCGATCGTGGGAAAGGGATGTGGTGCTGCCAGACGGGAACAGCGACCCTTGTGGTCCGCCCGAGACGACGACACGGCCACCGACGACGGCGAGCGAGAAGTAGTCGCCGGCCCTCGGGAGTGCGAGTGACGAGACGAGCGGCGGAATCCGATGGTCTCCCGGACCCGGTGAAGAGCCGGCGTTCCCCGCGATCAGAAATCCGCCACCGGAAGCAATTGCGCACACGAGCACAACGCCCACTGCGTAGCGACGACGGCGACGGCGTTCAAGTTGTCTCGCTTCGTGAAACAGCGAGCCAAGCCACCGTCGTACCCGCCGACGCAGTGGGAGCTTGTGAAGCGTCACCATTGAAGCACCGATGAGTTCTCGCCGTCCGCGCGGTCTACGGACACGATCGCCGAACCAACGCGAGGGGATTCTCCGATGCGCAAAGTGGTCGTCTACGAATTGCTTTCGCTCGATGGCATAGCCGAGCAGCCCGAGGCGTTCATCACGGACTTCGACGAGATCATGGAGGAGAACCTCGGCCGGGTCATCGCCTCCCAAGACACCGTGATCCTGGGGCGCCGCACCTACGACGACTGGGCGGCATTCTGGCCGGACAGTGATATCGAGCCATTCGCGAGCTTCATCAATGGCGTCCAGAAGTTCGTGGTGACCTCGACGCCGCTCGAGCAGCGGTGGGCGGGGAGTTCGGTTGTCGGCAATGGTCTCGCCGAGTTCATCGCCGATCTCAAGCGCCAGCCCGGGGGCGACATCGGGGTCCACGGCAGCATCTCGCTGGCGCAGTCGCTGCTCCAGGCGAGCCTGGTTGACGAACTGCGACTTGTCATCGCCCCGGCCGTGCACACGCAGGGGCGCAGGCTCTTCGATCACGCCAGCCCCAAGCGGCTGTCACTGACCCGCAGCATTGCCTCCCCAACCGGCTATCTGCTTGTCGACTTCCAGGTAGGACACTGAGGGTGGTGAACAGCGCAACCGATGGTGATGCCGACATCCGGGCTCGGATCCAGCAGCATTGGGGGGCCTCCGAACGCGGGGACGTCGACGCCGAGCACGCGATCTACGCTGCCGACGCCACCCTGGACTACCCGCAGTCCGGCGAGCGCTTCAGAGGCCGGTCCACGATCCAGGCGCAACGCGGCGGCCACCCGGCCGAACGGCACTTCACCCTCCGTCGGATCCTCGGCCGCGGCGAGTTTTGGATCAGCGAGTGCGTGATCACGTATGACGGCGTGCCCACGTACTCGCTCAGCATCATGGAGATCCGCGACGGTCTCGTCACGCACGAAACCCAGTACTTCGCCGATCCCTTCAACGCGCCTCCCGACCGCGCGGCGCTGGCTGAGCCGATCCCCGCATCCGAGTGAGTCACACCGCGGCCTTCACGGGGGCGTTGGCGTACGAAATTCCTTGAAGGAATCTCAGCGCAGGGTGTCGGATCGGGGCACCGCCGCTCGTTGAAGGGGTGAGAGGCGGCCCGAGGGGCGGCCACACGACGACAGGAGATGTTTCCGATGGCGCACTATCTGATTTCCGTGCTCGACGATTCGAGCGACTCTGCCACCGACGAGGAGATGGCAGCGATCGATACCTTCAACGAGCAGCTCAGGGCCGACGGCCACTGGGTCTTCGCCGGCGGCCTCACGTCGCCCAGCGCGGCCACCGTCGTCGACGGCCGGGACGGGGAGGCGGTGTTCACCGACGGCCCCTACCTGGAGTCGAAGGAGTACCTCGCCGGCTTCTGGATCATCGAGGCCCGCGACCTCGACGTGGCGCTGCGGCTCGCCTCCCTGGGGTCCAAGCGCTGCAACCGGCGGGTCGAGCTCCGGCCGTTTGCGGGGATCGCTTGACCGATGTCGGCGAGGCGATCGCCCGGGCCCACCGTGACGAGTGGGCCTGGGTGGTCGCAACCCTGGCCAGGCGCTTTCGGGACCTCGACATCGCCGAGGAGATGGCCGCCGAGGCGTTCGCGACCGCCGTCGAGCGCTGGCCGGTCGACGGTGTCCCTCCGAGTCCCGGCGCGTGGCTCACCACCACCGCGTACCGCAAGGCCATCGACCGGCTCCGGCGTGAGGCCAAGCGCGGGGAAAAACACCAGGAGGCGCTGATCTTGTCCGCCACCCCCGAGCCGGTCGGCGCCATCGACGACGACCGGCTTCGCCTCGTCTTCATCTGCTGCCACCCGGCTCTCGCCATGGAGGCGCGGGTGGCGCTGACCCTGCGGATGGTCGGTGGGCTCACGGTGCCCGAGATCGCCCGCGCGTTCTTGGTCCACGAGACCGCCATGGGCCGGCGGATCACCCGCGCGAAAGCGAAGATCAAGGCGGCGAAGATTCCCTATCGGGTGCCGTCGCGGGAGGATCTCCCGGCCCGGGTCACCGGCGTGCTCGCCGTCCTGTATCTGATCTTCAATGAGGGCTATCTGGCGTCGGGCTCCGAGCAGGCGGCGATCCGCAGCGATCTGACCGCCGAGGCGATCCGGCTGACCCGGTTGGTCCGTGAGCTGATGCCCGCGGACGGCGAGGTGGCCGGACTCCTGGCGCTGATGCTCCTGGCGGAGGCTCGCGGGGCCGCGCGTGTGTCGGCAAGCGGTGAGCTCGTCACCCTGGGCGAGCAGGACCGCGGCGCCTGGGACCGCGAGCTGATCGCCGAGGGCCACGCCCTGGTCCGCGCGCGCCTCGCCTCCGGCCAGGCGCCGGGGCGCTATCAGATCCTCGCCGCGATCAACGCCGTCCACACCGACGCCCGCGACGTCCGTGACACCGACTGGTCGCAGGTCGTCGCGCTCTACGACCAGCTGGTCCGACTCGACCCCTCCCCGATCGTGCGGCTCAACCGGGCGATCGCAATCGCCGAGCTCGACGGCCCGGAGGTCGCGTTGGCCGAGGTTGACGGTCTGCCGCTGGAGGAGTACCACGCCTTCCACGCGACCTCCGCCGACCTGCTGCGCCGGCTGGGCCGCAGCGAGGAATCGCGGGCGGCGTACGCCCGGGCCATCGAGCTGGCCGGCAACACCGCTGAGACGGCGTACCTCGTCCGTCGCCGCGACCAGCTGGCCGGCCCGTGAACCTGCGCCAGACTCGACTCCGCTGACGCCGTGCTATCCGCCTCAGCCAGCCGCCAAGATCCGGCGGAGCAGGTACAGATCAAGGACCAGGGGGATGATGAACACGAGGCCCCACCAATGGCCGGTGGCGCAGAGCGCAACGACGACGAAGGCGATCCACACGGCCACCAATGTCCGGATCATCAGCGATGACTTCCGGTGTCGCAGATCCCAGTTCATTGCTGCCGACACTACTCCCACCGGCCCCGTGGCATTGTCCGTTGCGACCCGCACGATCAGTGTCGTCATTCCGATCGCTGGTCGTGCCAGAGGGCTCGCGCTCAGGGCATGCTCGGCGCCTCTTTGAGTTGCTCGCGGACCCTCGCGAGGGCTGACCTGGCTGTCACCTCAGCTTCAGCAGGCTGCCAACGCATACACCGGCGGGAGCCGCGAGGTGACTTCGAACCATGTCGCCCCCGCGTCGCCCGAGCCGAACACCTCGCCGGTCGTCGAGCCGAAGTAGAGCTCCAGCGAGGGCCCGGAGCCCTTGTGCTGGAAGGCCTGACGCAGGACGGTCAGGTACGCGTGTTCCTGCGGCAGCCCGTCGCCGCGTGGCGCCCACGTCTCGCCGGCGTCGCGCGTCTCATACACGCGCAAGCGCCCGTCAGGCATCACCCGGTCCATGTCCGCGACGAGCGGGATCACGTACGCGCTGTCGGGATCCGCCGGGTCGACCGCCAGCGGGAAACCAAAGTCCGACGGGAGTCCCGCACCGATCTCGCTCCAGCTGAAGCCGGCATCGTCGGACCGGTACACCCCACCGTGGAACTGGATGAACATCCGGTCTGGGCGCGCCGGCGCGCGCTCCATGTGGTGCACGCACAGCGCCGTGTCGGCGTCGGGCGGAGGCTCGGGTAGGTTCAGCTCGGCGATCACCTCATCGGGCAGGTAGCGGGGCGTGAGCCCTTGGTTGCCCCGCCGCCAAGAGCGCCCGCCATCGTCGGTGTGCCACACGCCCGCGGCCGAGATCGCGACCGACAGCTTGTCGGGGGCACCCGGCCACGGGGCGACCGAGTGCACGCACAGCCCGCCGCCGCCCGGCTGCCACTTCGGGCGCGTCTCGTGTTCCCACAGCCCGGCGTTGATCTCCCACGTGGATCCGCCGTCGGCTGACTGGAACAGGACTCCAGGATCTCCGCCCGCGTATGTCAGCCCGTCCGCCTCGCCGGGCGCGATCACCCAAATCCGCTCGAGCGCCTGATCGCCCCCGGCCGGCAGCGCGACGCCCTCGGCCTGCTCCCATTCCTCGTGGCGCGCGGCGCTGCCCCAATCACTCGCTGACAGGTCGGTGTAGAAGATCTTCGGTCCATAGAAGGGCGAGGTCATCGTCGCCAGCACCCGCCGCGTGCGGGGGTCGCGTACCGCATAGTCAACCGGCTCGCCCGCGAAGGCTCGCGACACGATCTCCCAGTCACCGCCAGGCTCGCCCAAGAGCGCGAACAGCCCTTTCTTCGTGGACACCAGCAGCTCGGTCATCTCTCAGCCTCCCGTGATCGCGGGGAGGATCTCGACACGAGCGTCGGCCGCGACGGTCGTCCGCTCCGCCCCGCGCTCCCCGTTGACGAATACGTTGATGTGCCGCCTGATCAGACCGCGCTCGTCAACGATCCAGCCGCCCAGCGCGGGGTACTCACGCTCGAGCTCGCGCAGCAGGCCGAGCACCGTGGCGGCCTGGAGCTGGTGGTTCCCAGCCCCGCCGGCCAGTTGTCGCAGCGGGCCGTGGAGGCAGACGACGGGCATGGTCTGATCCTAAGACGGTGGGCGACGCCAAACTCATCGTCTACCAGTCACGCCGAGCGCGCGCGCACCGTCCGCGTCCGGATCAGGGCCTCTGGAGAGCGGACGCCCGGACACGAACCGGCTGGAAACACGCCAGTGCGAGCGCCTCATCCGTGTACGGCACCATCCGTCCTCGCCGCCTGCGGGGAGATGAGCGCCGCCGAGGTCTTCTTCGGCTTCGGAGACGCCGGCTTCTTCGCCATCGCATAGATGCCGAGCACGATGGCAGCCGTGCAGAACAATCCGCCCGCGGCCGCGATGAGGTAGCCGAGCGCCTTGCCGCCCGAGTTCGAGCTCCGAGCGGCGCGCGACACGCCGAGCAGCACGAACCCGAACGCGATCGCCACGCCGGCCCCCCCGACCAGCGAGGCGAGAATGATCTTCCACAGGGCGGTGGTGTCGACGATCGGGCTGGCGAAGGAAAGCATCTGTCTCTCCCTAAGCGGCGGCGGCCGCAGGCTCGACGGTGTCCCGGGCTTCGCGGTCGGGCGGGACGTGTGTCCGGTCAAGATCGCCGGCGCCCACCTTGTTGCGCTGCGCCAGCTGGAAGAGGACCGCGGCCGCGGCGGCGGCGAGTATCGCCATGACGATTGTGCCTCCGCTGCTGTTGGCCCCGAACAGGCGGGCGACCTCCCACGTCGCGGCGCCGAAGATCCCGGCCGCTGGAATCGTGAACACCCAGGCCGTCGCCATCTGTCCGGCGACTCCCCAGTGGACGCTCGCCAGCTTCTTGCCGGCCCCAGCGCCCATCACGCCGCCAGAGACGACGTGAGTCGTGGAGAGGGGATACCCATAGAAGGACGAGGAGAGGATCACCGCCGCGCTGGCTGCCTCCGCCGCGAAGCCCTGAGGCGACTCGATCTCGGTGATCCGGTTACCCATCGTGTTGATGATCCGCCACCCGCCGATGAAGGTGCCGAGGGCGATCGCAACGGCGCAGGAGAGCTTCACCCAGAACGGAACGTAGAAGTGCGCGGCGCTGATGGAGCCATGGGCGATCAGCGCGAGAGTGATGACGCCCATCGTCTTCTGGGCGTCGTTGGTGCCGTGAGCCAGCGAGACCAGCGCTGCCGACCCGATCTGCCCGTAGCGGTAGCCCCTACGCGCCTCGCCCTCCTTCAGGAGGCGGATCAGGCGATAGGCGCAGAACGTGCCCAGCAGGGCAACGCCAAAGCAGATGATCGGCGACAGGATCGCCGGTGCGATCACGCTCTGCGCGATCCCGTGGAAATTGACCGCGTGTGCGCCGCTGGCGACCAAGGTGGCGCCGATGATGCCCCCGATCAGGGCGTGGCTCGAGCTGGAGGGCAGCGTGAAGTACCAGGTGATCAGATTCCAGATGATCGCCCCGATCAGCGCGGCGAACACCAACGACAGGCCGGCGCCGTTCTCCAGCGCCGTCGGGTTGACAATGCCTTTGGCGATCGTCGCGGCGACCTTGATCGAGATGAACGCCCCGACGAGGTTCAGCACGGCGGCCATCGCGACCGCGACCCGTGGCTTCAAGGCGCCCGTGGCGATCGAGGTCGCCACCGCGTTGGCGGTGTCGTGGAACCCATTGGTGAAGTCGAAGCACACCGCGGTGACGACAACGAGGATCAGAATGAGCATGCCGGCACCCTTTCATCCGGACCGTCAATCCCCAGTAACAAAGTTGTGAAGCGTGCGGAACCAACACTCGGCCCCGAAGAGGACGAGCGAATCCATGCTGTGGCGACAGACGCGACCGTCAACGCGATCTATCGAATCGGCCCTAGGTTCGGTGCGCGGTTTCCACTCCGCGGGCGCGACCCCACTCAGGCGGCGGCTGAGTTGCGCGCCGAGGCCTCGGCGCTGACCGAGCTGTCCGCGTGCTGCCCATTCCCGACGCCCGAGCATGTCGCGATCGGCTCGCAGGGACACGGGTATCCGTTGCCGTGGTCGGTGCAGACATGGCTCTCAGGCGACATCGCCACGCCTGATGGACTGGCCCGCTCGAACGTATTCGCGGACGATCTCGCCACCCTCATTCGAGCGCTCCGGCGAGCCGATACCCGTGGTCGTCGCTTCGCCGGCAACGGCCGGGGTGGGAACCTCCAAGATCACGACGACTGGATCGGGCTCTGCCTGCGTAAAAGCGAGGGTCTGCTCGATGTCGATCACCTGCGCCGGCTCTGGGAGTGGTTTCGCACCTTGCCTCCCCGGGCGCAGATGTGACGAGCCACTGCGATCTGATCCCAGCCAATCTGCTCGTGCGCGGCGAGCGACTGGTCGGGGTGCTCGACGGCGGCGGCTTTGCGCCCGCAGACGCGGCCCTTGATCTCGTCGCTGCGTGGCACCTGCTCGAGCGCGGGCCGAGGCAGAGGCTTCGCGGAGCACTCGGCTGTGGCGAAAACGAATGGTGCCGTGGAGCAGCGTGGGCGTTCCAGCAGGCGATGGGTCTGGTCTGGTACTACCGGACCAGCAACCCGGGAATGAGCGCGGTCGGGCGACGCACCCTCGCCCGCATCCTCGGTGACCTCGACCTCGGGCCGCACGCAACCTGACCCGTAGAGGACGCCGTCGATAATGGCCGACGTGGAAGAGGTCGAGGTCGTCGTCGCCCATCACGAGCGCGCGACCCTGCGCGTCGGGGATGTGTTTCTGGAAGATCGACGCTGATCAGTCGCGCACCGACGTCGAGGTCGAGGCGATGGCGACGGCGCCGATCCCGACTCCGGAGGTCCTGTGGCGCAAGCCGCCCGTACTCGCGCTCGCCGCCGTCCCCGGGACGGCACTCGGGCGTCTCGGCGAGCCCTCGACGGCATCGGCGGCGGCCTGGGCCGCGGCGGGCGCCGCCGCACGGATGCTGCACGACGCACCGCTGCCGCCATGGCCTGGTCGGAGCCTCGACGAGATCGCATCGCACCTCGATGGCGAATGCGAGTGGCTCGTCACCAACGGCGTCCTTCCCACCGACTTGGTCACGCGCAACCGTCGGATTGCCGAGGCTGCGCTTCGGCCGTGGACACCGGCGTTCACCCACGGCGACCTGCAGATCACCCACGTGTTCGTCGAGGGCGACGAGATCACCGGCGTGATCGACTGGTCCGAGGCAGCCCGGGGCGATCCCTTGTGGGACCTCGCCACCTTGACGCTCGGACACGAGGAGCACCTTGCCGACGTCGTGGCCGGCTACGGCACCGACGTCAACCTCGACGAGATCCGCGCGTGGTGGTCGGTACGAAGCCTGCTGGCCGCCCGCTGGCTAATCGAGCACGGCTTCGACCCGTCCGCGCCAGGCTGCGAGTTCGCCGTGCTCAGATCCCAGCTGTAATGCTCCACGGGTTCTGCCTGCCCGACGGCGAGGGTTCGCACCTGCACCGGACCTCGTGGCGGTCCGGCAGCGATAGAGCTACTCAGGCAGGAGCCCGCGCGGATACCGCGTCTGGCGGCCGGGCGCGAAGCGCCCGTAGGCGAGTTCTGGGTCCGGCGTGTCTTCAGGCGAGCTGGCGTTGTGGCGCTCGGCCACCGGGTCCGCGCAGTAGGAGCCCCACGGGCCATCCTTCTGGAACTGTCGAGAGCTGACGCACAGCAGCACACATGGGCTGCTGCCAGCGCCGACGAACGCGTGTCGGGACGCTGGTGGGCAGTGGACGAAATCCCACCGCCCGATCAGACGCTCCTGACCCTCGATGATGAGGATGGCCTGTCCGGAGAGGACCAGGAAGTCTTCTTGTTCGGTCTCCCAGTGGTAGGTCGTGCTCGGCTCGCCAGGATTCATCACACGGATCGACATCCCGAGCATCGGGAACAGTGTCTCCGCTTCCCACTCGTCAAGCCCGGTGAGGGCAAGGCTGTGACCCCGCCCCGGTTTCTCGACCCAGCGGGCGTCTCGGGCGTTGAGGACGAACCAACCCGCCGTGCTCGGAACCAGTCCAACATCTGTCGCTTCCAGCGCAGCTTCGGGGACCATCACGAGTCGATCGTACGCGACCGCGGCCACCACCCAAGGGCCTGTGTCTTTGAGCTGCTTTCGACTGCTGCCCCCTACAGAGCGGGAGGCTCTCGCCCAAGAGCTGCCAGTTGTGCGATGACGCTCACCAAGGACTCAGCCGCGTCAAGCTCGTGCGTGCAAGTACTGCGCAACAGCGGTTCAACTTCGTCGAGCTGACGGAGAACAAGCTCCCGCTCTTCCGGGCGCTCGCCGTACGGGTTGCTCGTCCGACTCTGAAGGCGATCGAGGAGGACGTCGGCGGGAGCACTGAGCAGGACGATCGCGTCGAACCGATCGTAGAAGCGGCCCTGGTTCGACACCGTGCCCGAGACGTACAACGACGGTCCGTCGTCGTACGCGAGCAGCTCGGTCATCCGGTCCTCTCGCCAGACGTATCCGCCTTCAGCGTCAGACCAAGCGGTCCAGCCTCCGACATCGGTATCGACCACGCGGAAGCCCAGCTTCGCCAATCCCGCGAGTGCGCTGGACTTGCCCGTCCCTGACATCCCAGTCACGAGGATCCTTCGCATGATGGCCAGGCTAGTTCCGCTCCGGGATCTCGGTGCGGCGCGGGCAACGCCGTACCGTTGCTTGGACCGCCCACGCCGATGAGTTTTCGGGTTGCGACCGGTCTTCAGCTGTGGCACGCAGCCCTCAGCGCAGGAAGACGCCCGATCTCAGCTCAACGATGAACTTCATCACTACTCCGATCCGTCGCTCCGCGGCGACAAGCTCGAAGCCTTGCTGATCTACTCGATGGGCGTTTCGGTGGACGGCTTCATCGCCGACCGCGAGGGCGGGTTCGGGTGGACCGTCCCTGACGAGGAGCTGTTTGGCTTCCATCTGGCGCGGGTGCGCGAACTTGGCTGCCATCTGTGCGGCCGCAAGCTCTACGAGACGATGCTGGTGTGGGAGACGGATCCGTCGCTGCGCGACACCGAGCTTCACACCGCGTTCGCCGACGTCTGGTGCGCGCTTCCGAAGGTCGTCTTCAGCCGCACGCTCGACCGCGTCCAGGGGAATGCGCGGCTCGCCGAGGCGGCGGTGGCAGACGAGGTCGCCGCCGCGCTCGCCGCGACCGACAAGGACGTCGAGATCGGTGGCGCCGGCCTCGCCGCGACGGCGATCAAGCTCGGCTTAGTCGATGAGCTGCGCATCTTCCGCAATCCGATCGTCGTCGGTGGCGGCACGCCGTTTCTCCCGCCGGTCACTGAGAACGTCCAGCTGGAGCTGATCGAGACCAGGACGTTCGGCACGCCGGTCATCTACGAGCGCTACAGGCGCATCCGCGGTGACATCGACTGACACATCTGACGGCGCACTCGACGACGACGATCACGTCAGGGCCTCACCGGCGCTCATCGAGACCACTGTAAGGAGCCCCAGCGGCGGAGGCGCGGCCGGTCAGCTCGAGATGACCGTGAACTTCTTGAATGGCTCGCTGAACGTCCAGACCGACCAGTTGCACCCGCGGTCGATGGGTCGCGCGGGGCGCTAACGTCTCGTCCGCGTGAACCAGTCGCAGCAACGCGTCCAGCGGCTTGTCCCGTTCGTGAGAGTCGTGGACGTGGAGGATTCGGTCGCCTTCTATCGACACCTCGGCTTCATTCTCGAGGAGCAGGCGAAGTACAGCGACCGTCTTTCTTGGGCGAAGCTTCGCAGCGGCGACGCGGAGATCATGTTCGAGGGCACCTACGGTCCGAGCGATCCCGACCGCCAACGGGTCCTGTTCTACCTCTACTCCGACGACCTCGCAGCGCTTCGCGCCCAACTCGTCGGCGTAGGGATCGATGCAGGCCAGATCGAGGACGGCAGTCCGGGCCCGCGTGAGGAGATGCGGGTCACCGACCCCGACGGCTACGTCCTCATGATCGCCCAGATCGACTAGCCCACCAAGCGCAGGTTGTACCGCCGCGGCGGTGGGTCCGGCGGCGCGGGAGCTCGAGCAGGCCGGCTACGAACTCTGCATGCACCGCGCCAGGAGCCGTGGGGCCGGACGGTCGCGAGGCTGCAGTCGAGGCTGGCCTTCACGGGGTCGGGCAGGTCTCCTTGTAGGCGCAGTCGTTGAACGACTGCCCGTCGGCGGCGAGTGCCGACGGAGTCGCCTCGTCGGCACCGCCCACCGGCGACGGTGACAGGATGATCTCGGTCGGGTCGCCCTGGGCGACCGTCCGGGTGACCCCGTCCTGCGTGTAGGTGGAGGTGGCCCCGAAGTGCGTGGTGCCCGTATTGGCCAGGATGGTCTGCGCGCCGACCGTCGGCGCCTCGAGGATCCACTCGGCGGAGGAACCGGAGGAGGCGTAGGTCACCGTCTTGGTCCACGTCCAGTGACCCACGTCGATCATCGAGATCTTCCACGCGTCGCCGCCCTCATTGACGATCGAGACGCCCATCTTTTCGCCGGGGGACACGGCGCATGAGGGGTCGCCCGTACAGTCGGTGAGCTCCGTCTCGGACGCCGGAAGCAGCTCGTACCACGCGTAGTACTGCTGGCCGAGTACGGGGTTGGTCTTGATCGACTGCTCGGACGTGCCGGCCTGGATGAGGTCAGAGGTGCTGTAGCCGCCGATGCCGGTCCACGTAGCGGCGAATCCCGCCGGCACCGGACTCGCGGTCGGGACCACGAAGACCGACTTCACCGCCGTGATCCCGCTGCCGGGGGTGACCGCGTAGCCGGACCAGTTGAGGCTGTAGGCGGTGCCGCCGCTGGTCGGCAGCACCTTCCCGGGGAGCGGGATCAGCGGGTCTGCGCCACGGACGAGGTGCGCAGCGTCGGCTCTGGCGTGAGCGACGGCGCGGCCGGTCGACGGTGTCACAGCGGCAAAGAGTCCCAGCGCAAGCGTCGCTGCGAGTGCGGCGACGACAACGAACCCGGCCTGTCCGGCTCTACGAAACATCGATCCTCCCAAGGTCAACACGCGTGGATGCCCGCAACTGAGTCGGTAAACCTTACCCGCCAAGTCCAGCCTCCACACAGCCGAGAGCTGATCGGGACTCATGCGCTCCGGCGGCGGCCGGCATCGAATGCAATCGTCCGGGCCCGCTGGCCGGAGACCCGGTTCTCTCGCCCCACGGATGATCGTCTTCACGCTGCGCCCGCCGGCCGCACAGCGACGCATCGCGTCCCAAGGAGCAGCGGACGCGGAGCCGAGCCGCGGTACGCCACGTCGAGGGCAGCTTGAGACAATCCCAGCGTGGCCGACCTGCCGCCTGATGATCTGCCGCGCTACCGCCTGCTGACCGGCCCGGACGACGACGCCTTCTGTCACAGGGTCAGCGAGGCGATCGCTCTGGGCTACCGCCTCTACGGATCGCCCGCCGCGACCTTCGACGGCACCCGCGTCATCGTCGGGCAGGCACTCATCTGGCCGACCGATGGCCAGCCCACCTGACCGTCGCCCGAACTGAGAGTTCGCCGACGGCATGGCTGTCGCACCGCGTTTGGGAAGCGCAGCAACGTGCTGACGAGATGTCCGCGACCGACTGAAATGACGGCTTTGGCGGCTTCGGGCCCAGGAGCGCTCGCCGATGCGATCCCGGTTGGCGCGTGATCGCGGCCTGGTTGCCAAAGCGCGTCCATGTGTCCGCCTCCGTCTGAGCGGACTCTCATCGTCCACCGCCAGGTTGGTTAATTTCGGCGGGTATGGTCGGACCGAGTCATCATGGCGATCCGAGATCGAGATGGAGGGTCGGCTGGGCCACCGCCGGACCTTGACCCATCCGCACTGCCGCTGTTGGACCGTCGCGAGCTCAGGGCGCGGCGAGCTGATGAGCGGCGGCGGCTTCGCCGGAGGTGGATCCTTTTCGGGACGCTGACGCCGCTGGTGCTGGTGGTCCTCTACTTCGGGATCTCCTACGCGGACTACATGCTCAAGCCGACGAGCGAGACTTTCTCCGAGCGATCCGCGGAGTGGGTGCGCGATGACGTGCCCTTCGGCAACTGGATAATTGACACGGCCGAACACGACACAGCCAGCGCGCCTCACAAGGGCGGCCCTGGGGTTAGGCGTCTGCCCAGCGTCGGGCTCAGCCCGGTGCGGCCGCTGGTCGACCACGCCAAGCACGCGACCTACCTGCCGCCACCGGTCAAACCGGTGTTCGCCAAGCCGCTGCCTGGCGAAGGTGTCTGGCACCGTGCGGGTCCGTTGGCACGTGGCCGGCCGCCGGTACTCGTGACGAGCTACCGGCCGAGCACCGAGTACCCCTCCATCGTCGCGTATGTCCTGTGGATCGACCACACCCGCTCCGATCTCGCCTACTACCCCGGCCGCTATGAGCCACCGAGCGCGGTCGACCGGGGTCCGATGATGGTTCCGGTCGATCAGCGCCACCGGCTGCTCGCCACCTTCAACGGTGCCTTCACCCATGTCGACACCGATAATGGTTCGTCGGTCAACGGCCACACCAACGAGCCACTGATTGATGGCAACGCCACCCTCGTCGGCTACCGCGACGGAAGGGTGAACATCGTAAAGTGGACCGGTGGCCCGGACGCGCCGTCCAACGTCGCCTGGGCGCGCCAAAGCCTCACCCCGATCCTCTGGGACAGCAGGCTCAGTCCCGAGCTGAACACCAACCCGAACAGCATTCAGTGGGGTTACACCCTGGGCGGCGTCACCTTCACCCCACGCACCGCCGTCGGCATCGATGCGCACGGCAACGCGATGTTCGTCGTCGCGTCGGAGGCGACGGTGATCTCGCTGGCCCAGATCCTGCAGCACCTTGGGGCGGTTCGCGGGATGGAGTTCGACATCAACCCCGACTGGCACACGCTGATCACCTACTCTCACCACGACGGCCTCGGACCAACGATGGTCGAGCCCCAGCCCAACCAGTCCCCCGACCGCTACCTCACCCCCGACGACCGAGACTTCATGGCGGTGTTCGCCAAGGTACCCGGGCCTGTCACCGTCCCCTTCAAGTAGTTGTGCGCCGGGCCGTCGCAGCGGCGACGGAACGAGTAGCCGACGAAGGTGCGCGAAGGGGCTGGCGCAACCGCTGGGTCAGCGTCCTCGGTCCAGGTGCGGCGCCGACCGGCGCCACCGCCGTGATGCCCGCCGGGCTCGACGGTCGGGTCCGCCACGCCAGCGCAGCCACGATCAGCGCCACGCCGGCGACCGCGCTGCCGAAGATCTCGAAGGTGGCGTTGAGGCCCAGGGGGGTGGCGAGCACGCCGGCCACGATTGCCGGCACCGAGATCGAGGCGTAGGCGACGAGGTAGAAGGCCGACATCACCGCGCTGCGGTGCGCTGGCGGGATCGCGCTCGAGAGCGCTCGCAGCGCGCCGAGGAAGGCGACCCCGAACCCGGCGCCGGCCACCACTGTCGCGCCGACGTAGAGGAAGCCCGAGCCGGTCGCGGCGGCCGCCACGATGCCGAGCAAACCGGCTGCCAGGGCCAGCGATCCCCCCGCGGCCGCCGCCCACGGTGCACTGCGCCGAAACGCGATCTGCGCCACGGCGGCTGCCCCGGCCAGGGCGAAGACGCTGAGACCGCCGACGAGGTGATCGGTGCTGTGAAACAGCTTGGTCAGCAGCTCGGGGCCCAGCGAGAGCGACAGCCCTCCGATCGACCATGAGGACACGGCCCCCAGGGCCGCGAGCAGGAACGCCGGGCGAACCACCGGGGGCACTCCCGGCCGCTGCGGCCGAAGTCGCAGGCCCACCGGCTCGGAGACGGGCTCGGTCATGGCCAGTGTGCCGGCGAAGGCCACCGCGAACAGCAGGAACGCGGCGACGTAGGGCAGGACGCGCGGCGCTGGCAGCAGCTCGACGATCAGCGCGGAGATCAACACGCCGAGTCCCATCCCGGCGGTGCTGGCAACGCCGTTGTGCAGGCCGATCGCGCGCGGATCGCGGTGCGGGTGCAGGTCAAGCAGGGCGGCGCTGGCCGCGCTGAGCGCCAGACCGGTCGCCAGCCCCTGCACAGCACGCGCCGCGAACAGCCACGCCACCGAGTCGGCGAGCATGAAGATCACGGTGGCCGACATCAGCGCGCCGAGAGCGACGAGCAGGACGGGCCGGCGGCCGACGGAGTCCGAGACCGGGCCGGCGAGCAGCAGCGTCGCGAGCACTCCGAACGCGTACACCGCGTAGACCAGGGTCAGGATGACGGGCGACAGCGACCACATGGCGCTGTAGGTGACATACAGCGGCGACGGTGTGCCCGAGGCGAACAGGGCCAGACCGATGACGGCCGCCATCAGCCCATAGGCCGCGCGAGGCGACAAGACACGGCGGGAGAGGAGGTGGGGGTGGGTTGGCTGGAGCACGCTGGCCGTCCTGACGATACGTTATTTCCAAATCTTTGGAAGTAAGGTAGCACGCTATCCTCAGCGACATGGCCACGCGCACTCCCAGCCTCGAGAAGATCCCCCACCCAGACGTCGCCGCGTTCGACCTGGCGACGATCATGCGGGCTCTCGGCGATCCGGTGCGCCTCGAGATCGTCCGGCTGCTGGCCGATGGGCAGGCGCGCCTGTGCGGCGAGATCTACGCGACGCTGGGCCTGCCCAACTCCACCGGCTCCTACCACCTGCGGACGATGCGCGAGGCCGGTCTCACCCGCCACCGCCCAGCGGGTCCGCAGCGCTACGTCTCGCTGCGGCGCGAGGACCTGCAGGAGCGGTTCCCCGGGTTGGTCGACGTCCTCAAGGGAGAACCAGCAGCGCGCTGACCCCCCGCCGGGCCGAGGTCAGCCGCAGGCGGCTCCGCCGCGCAGCGGGGACCGCCCGGAGCCGCGCATGCGAGAGCCGTACCGGGACGACGAAGAGGGTCGCCTTGATGATGAAGCGGCAGCGTGACCGCACGCCCTGAGCGCAGGGATCATCGGTGTGCGAAGGCGTCGATTGCCTCGCGGGTCTGCTCCATCATGAGCGGTCCGCCGTGCCCCTCGTGCTCAACGATTGAGAGTCGGCTGTGGGGGATCGCCCGGTGCAGCCGCCAGGGAGTGATGGCCGGGGAGCTGATGTCGTAGCGGCCGTGGATCAAGACCGTCGGGATGTGATGGAGATCTGTCGCGCGATTCAGAACTGCTGAGTCTCCGGGGAGGAACCCGTCATGGGCCCAGTAGTGGGTCACGAGCGTCGCGAAGACCAAGCGGGTGACCGGGTCTTCGTGCAAGGCGCCTGGGGCGCGGGCGGGATCGGTGAGTACGTGGGTCGCCTCCCAGGCGTCCCACCCTTCGGCGGCCGCAGCACGGCTGGCGCCGTCTCCATGCGCCAGGCGTCGTGCGTAGGCGGAGACGACGCGTTCACCTGGTTGTCGGTCTGAGGCATCGACAAAGCGCTCCCATGCTTCTGGAAACACGCGACCCATGTCCTCGGTGAGCCAGTCGATCTCCTGGCGTGAGGTCGTGCTGACTGCGGTCAGCACCAGTTCGGTGACGCGCTGGGGGTGCTCAAGCGCGTACGCGAGCGCGAGCGTGGAGCCCCAAGAGACCCCGGACACGAGCCAGCGCTCGATGTTCAGATGCTCCCTGAGCGCCTCGATGTCCTCGATCAGCGTCTGGGTCGTATTGAGCGACAGGGAGTCAAGCGAGTCGGTGATGAGCGGTCGGCTGCGGCCGCAGCCGCGCTGGTCAAGGCCGACGATGAGGTACCGGTCAGGGTCATGGCGACGGCGGTAGCCGCCGGGGCCGAGCCCGCTGCCGGGTCCCCCGTGCAGGTACAGCGCTGGCCGTCCGTGCGGGTTGCCAGACGTCTCCCAATAGATCTCGTCGCGATCACCGACAGCCAGCATCCCGGACAAAAACGGTTCGATCGCCGGATGCACAATCCAGAGCATAGGTACGAGCAGCCGTCGGCCGCTGCGACCAAATCGCAGCAAGATCGACGTCCGAGTCGATCAGATCGCGCGCGGGGGCGACGTCCTCACCCGCCAAGACATCTAGGGCGAGGCGGCTGCTGCCACGACAACCTCGTCCGGCATATTCGCCGGCGCGTTTCCAACGGCAACAGAGCGACTTGCCGCCTCCTCTGGCCCCCGATTCGGCAGGCCGCAGGGCTCGAGGTCACGCGGCCGCCTCACGATCAAAGCGACAGTCTTCGTTGTCTGCTTTCGCGCGCAAAGGGGGGCCGTCGCGAGTGGTGACGAGATGCTCGTCGGAGGGGCAAAGGGGGTCTGCGCGGGTGCAAACGATCGCCCGGGTGCTGCCGCATGCCGCACGACCCGTTCTGGCAGTTACGGATCGGCAGCGCGGCGCTTTTTGGTTTTGTTGCGGGGTCGGCTGCTACCGCCGGCGCTAGCACGGGCGGCTCTCGAGCGGGCGATAGCGCGTCCGGCAGCGGGACTCGCGTAGTGGCGAGTGCCGCTGCCGGCGTTCCGGAGTTGGTGTATGCCGGCCTCGGACGGAGTCGGGAGGACGGGGCCCGGCGTTTCCCGTGAGCTTCCCTACGCCTTGTCGCCGATCGGCAACAGCACCTGCTTGATTCCGCCCGCCCCGTCCAGCACCGTCTGATAGGCCTCCACGCTGTTCTCCAGCGGCCACGTCTTCACGGCCGGGGGGGCAAGGATGCCGCGGTCGAACAGCGGACGGAGTTGGTCGAAGATGCCCGCGACGTGGGCCCCGTCGGTGAACACGCTGGCGAGTCCCGTGACGTGTATCTGCCGGCTGTAGAGCTGCGTCAGGTCGAACTCGACCCGCAGCTCGGGATCGCTGTGAAGCCCGACCATCCGACCGCCGAACCGTAGGCTGCGAAGCGCGGGTTCAAACAGCGCATTGCCGAGCGTCTCCAGCACCATGTCGGCACCGCGCCCATCGGTGAGCTCGAGCACCGCCTCTGGCACGTCGCTTGAGCTGGTGTCGATGAAGTGCTCAACACCGTCGGGCCTGCGGCGGCCGGCAATGATCGGCTCCCCGCCACGCCAGCGAGCGATCGCGGCGGCGGCCTGACCGACCATCCCCGCGCCGCCGGTGATCAGGATCGTCTCGCCGGGCGTGAGCCCCATGATGTTGATCACCGTCTCCCATGCCGCCCAATACGCTCGCCCAACGGCGCCGGCCTCGGCCATCGTGAGGCGGTCAGGCTTGCGTGACAGCCACGTCTCGGGGATGGCGACGAACGGCGCGTGCGTGCCCTGTCGCTTCGTGCCCAGCGCCAGGCCCAGCTGTGGTCCGCTGCCCCACACCTCCTGGCCAGCGTGGTCGCCGTCGGAGACAACGATGCCGGCGAAGTCGCTGCCGGGGATCAGCGGCCACGGCGCGCCGAGCGCACCCGCGGCAACCGCGATTTCGAGCGGGTTCACCGCTGCTGCGTGCACCTCGACGAGCACCTCCCCCGGACCCGGCTCCGGCACCGGCTCGGAACGGTAGGACAACGCCTGCGCTGGCGGCCCGCTGGCCTGGATGACGACTGCTTCCATCTGCTGTGCTGTGGTGTGAGACATGCTGCTGCTCCTTCGTTTCTCGGTCCGGCTCTAGCCGGCTGCACCACAGCATCAGGCGTGACGTGACGGGAGAGTCAAGACCCCTCGCTGCCCTTGACCCTCCCACTATGGGACGCCTCAAACTACGGCCATGACCGCAACCATCGCCATCGGCGACTTCTCTCGGGCCACGCACATGAGCGTGAAGATGCTTCGCCACTACCACCAGATCGGGCTGCTTGAGCCCGCCGACGTCGACCCCGACACCAATTACAGGCGCTACACCGCAGACCAGATCCCCACAGCGCAGGTCATCCGCCGCTTCCGCGAGCTTCAGATGCCGCTCGAACGGATCCGCGACGTCCTCGTAGCGCCGGACCCGGCGACCCGCAACGCTCTGATCACCTCGCATCTGGACACCCTGCAGGACAGCCTGACACAGACGCAGGCGGCGGTCGCGTCACTGCGGAACTTGCTGGATGGCGGGCCCGGAGGTCAGTCGCTGGCGGTCACGCACTGCAGCGTCCAGGCAACTCCCGCGGCCGCGATCACCGAAACGGTCGAGATCAAAGGCCTCGGACTGTGGCTGCGCGGCGCACTCGGCGAGCTCCGCGCGACCCTGATCGCCCACGACGTCCTCGTAGCCGGCCCCGCCGGCGGGATCTACGACGACGATCTCTTCGCCAACGAATACGGTCAGGCGACCGTATTCATCCCGTACATCGGGGAAATCCAGGACACCGGCCGTGTGCGCCCCATCGTCATACCCGCAGCCGAACTCGCGTCCGTCACCCATCACGGGCCCGTTGAGGCGCTTGACCTGGCCTATGGGGCCCTGGCCGCTCACATCGCGCGTCACGAGCTCGGCGTCGCCGGGCCGATCCGTGAGTACTACACAGTCGCAGACACCGACACGCCAGACAGTTCGGCGTGGCGTACCGAGATCGGCCTACCCATCTTCAGCACAGGGCAGTCGGCGTGACCTACGCGCTCGAGGTGAACTCGGTCGACGAGCGACAACCGTCCCACGGGCGCGCGGCATGGGACCGCCGGACAGCGGGCTTGGCGCCGCTCATGGGCGGCGCTGTCCTGTCTGATGTGGGCTAGGCGGCCTCAGGCTGTGCGGCGTTGTTGAACAGGTTGGCCAGAGTGTTGGGAGCGCCGGCGCCGAAGATCAGTTCGATGGTGTCGTGCGCAGCGATGGCTTCGGTCTCGGCGCGGGGGAACATCGCCTCTTCGTAGGTACCGAAGGCGACCTCGATGTCGTCGGGGTGCGCGGCGATCGCCTGACCGAGGTCGGCGGCGTCGAGCATGGCGAGGTTGGCGCCTTCGCCTCCGGGGACGGTGAGGTGTGCGGCGTCGCCGAGCAGCGTGACGCCGGGCGTTCGGGTCCAGCGGTGGCGGTCGGGGAGCTGGTGGATGCTGCGCAGGATTGGTGGGGCCTCGCCGCCGGTGATCAGGGCGGTGAGCTCGGGCGCCCAGTCATCGAACTCGGCGGCGATCCGCGTCCGCGTTGTCGTGGAGTCGTCGAAGTCGATGTCGGCGAACCACTCCAGGGGGCGTGACAGCACGACGTACGTATGGATGACGTCGCCGGGTTCGCGGTGGGCGAGAAATCCCTTGTCGGGGATCAGGGCGTAGAGCGCGCCCTCACCAACGGTCGCGGCCGCGGTGGGATGGCGGTGGTCGACGTCGTGCAGGTAGGTCTCCACGTAACTCCTCCCGGCGTACTCGGGCTTCTCCTCAGACAGCAGCGCGCGCACCTTTGACCAGGTGCCGTCGGCCCCGACGAGGACGTCGGTACTGGCGATCGACCCGTCGGCGAAGCTGAGTTCATGACGTCCTGCGCCGAGCGGGGTGGCCGACACCAGCTTCTTGCCCCACTGCACGGTCCCGGCGGGGAGGGATTCCAGGAGGATGCGACGGATCTCTCCGCGCAGCGCCTCGGGCTTCTCCATCGAGCCGTCATCCGGCGCCTCGGCGAGCACCGTTCCGTCCTGACCCATGACACGAGACGCGGCACCACCCGAGTTGATGATCGCGCGGAACTCTTCGGTCAGCCCAGCAACCTCGAGCGCGGCCTGCCCGCTGTGCTCGTGCAGGTCGAGTTGCCCGCCCTGGGCGCGCGCCTGAGGCGAGGCATCGGCTTCATAGACGGTGGCGGGGATGCCGTTGACGTGCAGGACGCGGGCGAGCGTCAACCCACCGAGGCCGGCGCCGATGATCGTGACTGACGTTGCTGGCATGACAAGCCTCCGGTTTGGAATGACGTTCCAATAACTTAGAACATCATTCCAACTTGTGTCAAGATGCGCTCGTGTCCACCCCGAAGCGCCGCCCCCGCCGCAGCGACGCGCTCTCGCGCGACCGCATCGTGGACACGGCCGTCGAGATCCTCGACACCGAGGGCGAGCACGACCTGACGTTCCGAGCGTTGACGACTCGGCTATCGACCGGCGCCGGCGCGATCTACCACCACATCGCCAACAAGAACGAGCTGCTCGCCGCCGCGACAGACCAAGTCGTCAGCCAGGTGTTGACGCAGATCGATGGGGACGCGGACCCGGCACGAGCTCTACGCGCGATCTCGCTCGGCATCTTTGACGCGATCGACGCGCACCCCTGGGTCGGCGCGCAGCTCTCTCACGATCCGCTGCCCGCGGTCCTGCGGATCTGGAAAGCCATCGGCGAGCAGCTTCAAGCGCTCGGCCTGAGCGGATCCGCGCAGTCAGACGCCGGCTCGGCGCTGGTCAGCTACGTCCTCGGTGCCGCGGCGCAATACGCCCCCGGTACCCGGGCACGCCCGAGCAGCGCCGAGCGTGAGGCCTACCTAGAGACGTTGGCACAGCGGTTGACGCTGCTTGATCCGGACCCGCTGGTGGGCGAGATGGCCACCCAGTTGCGCGAGCATGACGACCGAGAGCAGTTCCTCGCGGGCGTCGACATCTTCCTGAGCGGCATCATTACCGCTCAGACGTCGAGCTTGTAGTTCCTTGGATTGTCCCCCTCGGAGCTGGCCTCATGGCACGGGGTCGCGATAGACGAACCCCAAACGAGCATCCGACGCCGAGCGATCGCTTTGACATCGTCCCCCCCAAACGATCACCTTCGCGGGGAGTGGGTCACGTAGACCCGCTCGGGTGATATGTCCCGGGAACCCGGATATCAACTACACACACACACACACGTTTCAGTGGTCGTGGCAGATAGGTGCGCTACGGCAAGAGCAGGTCCACGAACGGCCCGGGTTGCGTCCAGTTACCGCTGTAAATTCGCGCGCGGTTCAGGTTCCCGCGGTTGAGTCTAGGCGGCGGTCACCTCCTCGTCGAGGGTGTCTGGGTCGGCTTGCCGGTACTTGATTCGGTAGAGGTGTTGGCGGTCGACGTCGGTGAAGGTGGCGCCGTTGCTGGCGTGGCTGAAGAACAGGTCGAGCACCGCCCAGACGAGGGAGAGGCAGCTGGTCTCGCCGGGGAAGCGACCCATCACCTTGGTGCGCCGGCGGACCTCACCGAGCGATCGCTCGAGGAGATTCGTTGACCGCCATCGTTCGCGGTGTCTGAGCGGGTAGCGGAGGTGCGCGACGAGCGCGTCGAGGTCGTCCGAGAGGCAGCGGGCGGCGGACTCGTAGCCGCGGTGCTCGAGCTCTGAGATGAGGACCTGGAGGCGGAGCTTGCCGTCCTTGACCGAGGTCGCGTCGGTGAGCGCTGACCAGTAGTTGAAGCGGATCCGGTCCTGCTCTGACTTCGGGAGCTTGGCGAGCAGGTTCCGCAAGCGGTGAACGCAGCAGTGCTGACGGTCCGCGCGTGGCCAGATCTCCTCGACTGCCGCGATCAGCCCGGGGGCGCCGTCGGCGACGATCAGGCGTGGCGCGGCGAGCCCGCGGCTGATGAGATCGCGGCCGAGCTCGACCCAGTCCTCCTTGGACTCGCGCGCTCCCAACCTGACGGAAACCAGCTGCCTGTGGCCGTTTTCGTCGATTCCCCAGGCGCAGATCACGCCCTCCTTCGGCCCGCTGGGACGGACCGGGAGGTAGATCGCGTCGAGGAACAGCACGACCAGGTTGACGTCGTAGAGGGAGCGGCGACAGAACGCCTCAAAGCGCTCGTGCAGCTCCGCGCAGATCGTCGCGATGGTCGACTTCGAGGTTCGCCCGAGCCCGGCCTCTTCGCACAGCGACTCGACATCGCGCATCGACAGGCCGCGGACGAACCCGCCGATCACCAGCGCCTTGAGCGGGTCGGTCCGCAGCAGCCGTTTGCAGTGCCACTTCGGGAACAACCGGGAGACGAACGGGATCGCCGTCTCCCGGACCTGGGGGATCTCGATCCGCAGCTCACCCTCACCGGTCTGCAGATGCCGCGGTCGAAACCCATTGCGCTTCCCCGGCCCGGCGTCGGGCTTGCGCTCATAGCGAGCGCGACCGAGCCAGGTGTCGAACTCCTCCTCGACCGCCCGCTGAATGATCAACCGCGCGCCGAGCCGCGCGAGCTCGGACAGCATCTTCTGCGGGTCATCGACCAGCCCCTTCCCGAGCAGCTTGTCGATCTCAGCTTGTATCTCCGCTGATGGCGGTACGGTGCGTCTCACGGCGTAGGCCTCCTTCATCGTCTGTCAGGACTTGAGGGAACCTACGCCGTCTCGCTGACAGCACCCGCCGCGTATTTACAGCAATCTTTGGACGCGACCACGGCCCGCGCCGCGCACCTGCTCATCGCGCCAACCGGGGGTATAGCGGCGGATCGGCCCGGACGTCGACCAGGGCCGACCCGGTCGCGCTTTGCTCTATCGAACTATCTGGAGTCCGGCGGTGGCAGAGATCGTCGGTGAGGGCCGTCCGTGGACGGTGCTGATGATCTCCGAGCTGTCGATGCCCTGCAGGTAGATACTCGTGATCCCGAGGTTGGCGTGCCCGAGCTGGCGCTGGATCACGACGAGCGGGACGCCCTTGCGCCATCTCGACCGCGTACGCGTGCCGCAGCTGGTGCGGCGCGAACCGCCGGCGTACACCCGCTGCTGCCGCGGCGTGGTGGAGCTGTTTGCGTGCGGCCGACGCCTCCCAGCGGCGTCCGGCGGTCGGTCCGTGGATTAGGCACAGCAAAGCGCCGATTGCGATCTGGTGACGGGTCTCCAGCCATGGATCGAGTTGCTCCCGGGCCCACCGGTCCATCCCAACCTCTCGGCGCTTGGCGCCCTTGCCGCGCCGGACGAGTACGGCGCCCCGGGAACACTCCAGATCGTTCTCTTGGAGCGCGAGCGCTTCGCTGATTCGTAGACCGGAGCGCCAGACCAGAACGATGAGCGCGCGGAGCCGGTGGCCCTCGGCGCGATCACCGATCGTGCGCATAACCGCCACGATCTCTTCGACCGTCGGTGGATCAGCGGGGTATTGCTCGCCCTTGTTGCGTGGTGGGCGCCCCGGTGATAGCCGGGCATGGTGACCGGCGCGCGCCGGTGGCCGGCGGCGTCGAGCATGGTGGACTGCATGGCTTCCTCCCCGTCGTGGGTGGATGGCTTGACAACCCACGGCTGTACTGCCATCGTGAGTACATGTCAACCACCAAGGAAGAACGCCTCCAGATCCGCGTCGGCCCCTCTGACAAGGCGCTGCTCGAACGAGCCGCTGCCGCTTCGCACCTGAACGTCTCCGCATTTGTCGTCCAGGCTGCTGCGTCCAGGGCGGAGGAGGTCCTGGCCGAGCGCTCCAGTATCCGTCTTTCCGGCGAGGCCGCGACGGCGTTCACCGAAGCGCTCGAAAGGCCGGCTGAGGTCAACGAGCGGCTCGCGAGCGCGATGCGTCGCGAGCGCAAGTTCAGCTGGCTTGACTGAGCTGCGCCGGCCGGCGCCGCTTGACCCGCGCCGACACGATCGCGACAGGTTCGACAGTGGCGAGCCGGTGCTCGATGAGTGGTTGCGCCGCTACGCCGGCCAGAACCGGCGACGCGATACGGCCGCCACGTGGGTGATCGCCGACGCTCACGACGTGGTTGTGGCCTACGCGAGCATTTCCATGACCGGGGTCGACCGATCTGCCGCACCTGACGTCGTAGCGAAGGGCGCGCCCGATCCCGTTCCGGCTCTCCTGCTCGGCCGACTCGCGGTCGACCACCGCTACGCCGGACTCGGTATCGGGACAGCGCTGGCGTTTCGCGTCCTCGCGACGGCCGTCGAGCTGAACGAGAAGGCGGCGTGCCGTGCGGTCGTCGTCACTGCCCTCAGCCGGACTGCTCGGACGTGGTGGGAGCGACTCGGCTTTCATCCATTCGATCCTGAGAAGCCTGACGAGCTCGATCTCTATCTTCTGACCGCCGAGATCGACGCCACCCTCCGACGCGCGCGATAGCCACGGATCCCCTGGTGTCCGCGCTAAGCGAGGCGGGCGCCGCGTCGGCGCCAGAGTCGCGTCGGGATTGAAAAGCAGGTCCTGCCCGGGCATGGTCACAGCACGAGGTCTGACTGCGCCACGCCGCCGAAGGGAGTCACGTCGCTGTGGCGCGTGACGTGATCGCGCCGACAGGGATGGAGCAGTCTGCCGATGGGCCGGGTGCGTTTCTTCTGCTCGTTCTTGAGGGGTGCGCGACGGGGGCTGCTGCCGCTCGGCGAGACGAAGTAGTCGCGGCGCCGCCGCGTGGCATGTGCCAGGCGCACCTTCGCGGAGGCCCCTGGCGTGTCTTTGGGGTACGGCGCCCGCGTTAGCGATGCTCGCGCGGCGAGCAGCGGTACGCCGACCGTTGGGGCTCTGCCATTTGTGCTTGCGATTGGCGCACGTGCCCGTAGCGGCACTGCGGGGCTTTGCTATGTCGCGCAGCGACGGCTATTGCCTTGTAAAGCTTGCCTTGACAGGTGGTGACGTAAAGGCTATCTTGACAGTATGGGCCAACCGAGGTCTCCGGCGCAATTCGACCGGGAGGTAATGGCGATGCTGCTCTCTACCAACGTGCAGCTGGTCAACGACGTGCTTCGCTCCGATGGCGACGTGTCCGGTCAGGTGATGCGCGCGATCGCCGCGACACGAAGCCTCGACTTGATCGTCGAGGACACGCTGCGCGCACTGGTTGAGCAGGCGCGCAAAACGGGGCATACGTGGGCGGAGGTCGGCGAGGTGCTGCGTGTCAGCCGCCAAGCCGCGTTTCAGCGCTTCGGCGGCAGTGGGCGCGCGGCCCGCGACGGGATGGAAGCGATGGCGGTGGAGGGCGCCGCCGAACGCGCCGTTGAGGTGTTGCAGGCATTCCTCGAAGCTCGGTTCGAAGATGCGCGTGCCGTATTCGGCGAGCGGATGCTCGACGTCTGCTCCGCAGAGTTGATGGCTGATGTGCGCGAAAAGGTGCGCCATGAGGGCGGGGAGGTGCAGGCGCTCGGAGCGCCTGTCGTGTCGGTCCGCGACGGCTACACCGGCGTCGAAATTCCCATCGCGCTCGAGCGCGCGGATGGGATCGGCCGAGTCGTCCTGGACGCTGACCGTCAAGTCGCCGGGTTCTTCGTTCGGCGAGCAGGAGACCTGCCGTGAATCAGCGCCCTCCACGTCTCTCGCCCTACCGGCTCGCGGCAGGACTCCTGCTGCCGCTGGCCGGATACTTGGTGATCCGCGCCCTCGTCAGCTCGAGCACGACGGCACTGCTCCTCATCACTGCCATCCCGGCGATCTGGCTACTCGGCCTCTGGGTCGTCCGCCGCCGGCTTGATCCGATTGGGGTGGTCACACTCGTCACGACCGTCATCGCGCTCGCCGCGTTTGCCCTGACGCACGGCGACCCGCTAGCGCTCAAGCTCCGCCGCGGAGTGGTGACTGGACCGATCGGGATCGGAGCGCTCTTGTCGGTCGCACTCCGCCGGCCGCTGCTGCTCCTGCTCGCCGACCAGACGGCAAAAGCAAACCCCGACCTCGAGGCTCGGCTCGCCAACCCAGCCCGGCGACGCTTCGTAACAGTGCTGACCGCCATCGTCGGGCTGTTTCTGGCTACCGATGGCCTCAGCCAGATCGTGCTCGCCCTAACCGTTCCGACCGGGTCGTTCGTGGCCGACTCAACCGCCGTGCGCATCGCAGTCATCGGAGCCGGCGTAATCGTCACCGCCCGGTACATCCGCGGCCAAAACACGCAGATCAACAGACGACGCCCGAGATCGTCCACCCCGAACGCGAGAGCTGACAGTCGCCCACCAGCCGCCGCCCGCCACCCCAGTTCACCGGGGCTGGCCAGTCGGCCGGCCGACCTCTGGCCGATCGCCTGCACCCACCATGCCGGCATGGGGCAACGCGGCTATCCCATCCCTGACGGAGCAGCCACCTGAGGCGCTGACGCGAGGCTGCGAGCGACAGAGGCAGCCGCAAGGCAACCAGCACGGGATGCCGCCGAACACGAACGCGGGGCTTGACGGCCTCTTCCGGGTCCGCCCTCAGTTTCGCCACTCGAGGGTGCGGCCGCCGGTGTGCTGGTCGCTCGCCGGCGGCCGTGGTGATCTACTTGGCGTTCAGTCCGGCGGTTGCGCTGATCGTCGGTGCTGAGCGGCCATGTACGGTGTCGATGATCTCGGCGTTGTCGATCCCCTGCAGGTAGATAGACGTGATTCCGAGGTGGGCGTGCCCGAGTTGGCGCTGGATCACGACGAGAGGGACGCCTTCGTGGGCCATCTCGATTGCGTGGGCGTGTCGGAGTTGGTGCGGTGCGAAACGGCGCCTGACGCCCGCGGCTCGGCCGTCCGTCGGAGTTGCTTGCGAACAGCAGATGGCTCCCAGTGCCGGCCGCTGGTTGGGCCGTGGATCACGCAAAGGAGCGCACCGACGGGCAGGCTCGTCCGAAGCTCAAGCCACGGGAGGGGTTGCTCCCATGCCCAGCGGTCCATCCCGACCTCTCGTCGTTTGCCGCCCTTGCCGCGTCGGACGAGAACCGCGCCGCGGGAGCGATCGAGGTCGGTTTCGGCGAGCGCGAGTGCTTCGCTGACCCGCAGTCCGGCGCGCCAGAGCAGCACGATCAGGGCGCGGAGCCGTAGCCCGTCGGGCTGCTCACCTGCCTCACGCATGACGGCCACGATCTCCTCGATCGTCGGCGGGTCCGCCGGGTAGCGCAGCCCCTTGTTACGCGGCGGTCGCCCTTGGTGGTAACCCGGCATGGTCGCGGGCGAACGACGATGGCCTGCGGCATCGAGAGCGATGGCTTCCATCACTCCACCTCCTAGTGTTGACAACGTGCAACACTGTACGCATGTCCGTGAACATCTCCGTACGCCTCGACGACCGCCTCGCGGAGCGCCTACGGCTGCGCGCGCGCGCAGCGGGCGAGAGCCTCTCTGATCGCCTACGCCGGTACGCCGAAGAGGGAACTCGCCGCGACGAGCACCCAATGATCACCTTCCGTGACGGACCGACCGGCCGGCGCGCCGGGCTGATCGCCGGCCCGGACGTGTGGGAGATCGCGATGTGGATCGACGACATAGGACCTGTCGCGGACCCGGCCGCCGAACTGGCCCTTGACGAGATCGTTTCGCGGCCGCAGATCGACGCGGCGCTCGCCTACCGCGCCACCTACCCAGACGAGATCCAGGCCCGGATCGAGCTTCACCGCAGCGAAACGACCGCCGCCGAAGCGCGGTGAAGCTTCTCCTGGACGAGATGTACCCGGCTACGCTCGCTGATGGCCTCCAGGGTGCCGGAATGGACGCCCACACCGTCACGATGCTCGGGCTGCGCGGCAGCTCCGACCCCGAGGTCTTCGCCGCCGCGGTCGCCGGTGGCTACACAATCCTGACCGAGAACGTCGGAGACTTCGCTCAGATCGCGGCGGAGTACAGCACCGCCGGCGGCCATCACCCCGGTCTGCTGTTCGCGCTCTCCTCCCGATTCTCACGACGACCACACGGCATCGAGCCGCTGATCACCGCCATCCGCGCAGTCGCGGCCGAGCGATTCGACGATCGCATCGTCTACCTCGAACGACCCGACAACCCTTGACCGGAACCGAACCCGGTGCCCGCGCTTAAGAGGTCTCTGTCGGGAGCGGCTTGAAGTACTGCGGGAGAGGCAAAGCGGGGCTCGACCGGTATAGGCGCCGATTTGACACCTGTCTCCGCCGCATCCTCGGGAGCGACCAGAAGCTCAGAGTTGATGCGGCGACGCCGTCGCGTCTAGCCCGATCCGACAGTCTCGGGTCATCGGCGAACTGACCGTGTGGCCGCCGTGTCTGTTCGTTGCGACACCCGGTCGTTGGCGATCTGAGCGCGCGGTCTTGTGGGTCGGGTGGGCGCGCACATTTCGTGCGCGCGCACATCGTTCAGAGGCCGCCGAGCAGTTCGCGGAGCGTTTCGGTGTAGGCGTCGAGTGCGGTGCGGCCCTGGCGGGTGAGCGTGATCGTGGTATGGGAGGCTCTCCCGTTTCCGGTCGTCTCGCTGACCAGGTAGCCGGCGTCTTGGAGCTTTCGTAGGTGGGTGATCAAGTTGCCGGGGGTCAGGTCGAGGATGTCCTGAAGGCGGGTGAAGGACAGGCTGTCTCCGTCGGGTAGGGCGGCGAGCGTCGCGACGATCCGCAGCCTGGCGGGGGCGTGGATTACCGCGTCAAGCGTGTCGGTGCTCATCGGTGCCTCCCGTCGGGTGGACGAAGCGCCCGCGGGTCATCGCGGCGTAGCCGACCACGGCGATGAACAGGGTGATCCCGGCTGCCAACCAAGCTCCGCTCGGTCCCACGAAGAGGGCGACGATGCCGCCGGTGACGGCCACCAGAGCAGTGATGAACTGCGGCCAGTTGGCGTTGCTGGCCGCGACGCCAAGCATCGTCGTGCCGACGATGATCAGCGGCCCAGCGGCCGGGATCACGCCGTAGACGATCGTGTGGCTTGCGTGATAGTGGTACATGGCGCCCTGAATCACGGGGCTGCCGATGTAGGACAGCGCGATCGCTGCCCCTTCGACCTTCTGCTTTGTCAGGGCGGGTCCGCTGACGCCCGCGGTCGCGCGCTGGTAGACCTTGACGGACACGGCGATCGAGACGGCCACCGCGACGTACACCAACACGATCGCGCCGGCGCTGGGACCGCTGTATGGATGCTGTCCGCGCGTTGAGAGCCACAGCGCCGCGTAGCCGAGGAGGATCACGAGAGCCATGAATGCGGAGATCCAGGGCGGGCTGAGGCTGAACTGGCGCTGCGCATCGCGCTTAGTCTCAGCCAACAGCCGCGCCGCCTCACGGGGATCGAGCCCGTCGCCGTCGTTGGCTGTCGTGGTCTGATCGATGTCGTGCGTCCCTTGCATGGTGCTGCTCCTTCAATTCGGTTTGTGTTGCAAAGCTAATCATACTTTGCCACCCAAAGTCAAGGGCCTCGCCAGCAACCACCGAGTCCGTACGCCGCCGCCGGGTCGTGCGTCAAACGGCGTAGGACATGCGGCGCGGAACGCGTGCGCCGCTGAGAGTGACTAGGGAAGCTCCCGGCGGATGAAAGCGGTCCGGGGCCCCGGAGCAGAGTGCCGCTTCGATCGAAACGGAGCGGTTTGATCTGGCGTGGTCGTGGCCGCTCCTCTCGGGCGGAGCAGAAGCGCCGGGCCTTTGCCGACACCGCGCCCTGCAGCTCGCGCGTTGCGGGACAGTTGGCATCACGTTCGGGCTGCGCGTCCCGGATCAGAGCAGGTCTCGTGCCCATCTCGATCACGGGGTCGAGATCAGCGGTCGGCACTGCCGGATCACGCCTTTACCGGTCACCACGGCCTGGTGGCCGCTTTGAGCCGAGCTCAACAACGTCGTTTCGGTGCGACTCTCCTGCCGCGGGCCTGCGACCGCGCCTGTGACCTGGGGGGCGTGGCATGCTACGGGCCGTGAGAGGCCTCGACGGCGTTCGGCTCCGGCTCGATCGGGTCCGGGCTGCGATCGGCGAGATCGATCCAGGGTTTCTCGACACGCCTGTGCTGCCGTGCCCGCCGCTCGGTCACATGCTCGGATGCTCGGTGACCTTGAAGGTCGAAACGCTCAACCCGGTCCGGAGCTTCAAAGGACGCGGCACGGAGACGGTGACAGCCATGGCCGGGCGCAAAGGTGCGTCGCGAGTGGTCTGCGCGAGCGCCGGGAATCTCGGTCAGGCGCTGGCCTACAGCGGCCGCCGTCGAGGCCTGGAGGTCACCGTCGTGGCCGCGAGCAGCGCCAACCCGCTCAAACTGCGACAGATCGCCACGTTCGGCGCCGACATCAGGCTCGAAGGCGAGGACATCGAAGACGCCCGTCTGCGGGCGCAGGAGATCGCGGACGCGGACGGCGCCTACCTGGTCGAGGACAGCTTGGACCTCGCCACCTGCGAGGGCGCCGCCACGATCGGCCTCGAGCTGGTCCGAGACGATCCGAGACTCGAGGTCGTCCTCGTCGCGCTCGGTGGCGGCGCGATGGCCAGCGGGGTGGGCTACGCGGTGCGCTCGCTCGCCGACCACGTCGAGGTCATCGGCATCCAGCCGCTCGGAGCGCCCGCGATGGCGCTGTCGTGGCGTCAGGGATCGGTCGTCGAGACGGACCGCATCGATACGATCGCCGACGGCGTCGCTGGGCGCTGTCCGATCCCCGAGGTGCTGAATGACCTGCTCGTCGTGCTCGACGACGTGATGCTCGTTCGCGAGGACTCGATCACGGCCGGCATGCGTGCGCTCTATGAGCATGCGGGGCTCGTCGTCGAGCCGTCCGCAGCGCTCGGGATCGCCGCGGTCCTAGAGCAGCCGGAGCGGTTCGCCGGACGGCGCGTCACCACGATCCTGTGCGGTAGCAACGTGGGTCCCGCCGACTTCGCGCGGTGGGTGCTGGAACCCGTCGCACGCTAGCCAGGTCCGCAAGGGGTAACCCTGCCGTCCGCGTGGCGATTGGATGATTGGCTACGCCCAAGCTGTCATGACGTACACTTGTACGTCATGACAGACGACGCAGTGCTGCAATTCGGCAACGCCGCGCCGGGCTACGAGTCCAAGCGCCGATGCATCGTCCCCGGCTACGACGCCTTCTACGGGACGGCCGTCGCGGCGCTTGCCCTTGCCGGGCGCGACATCCGCCGCGTGCTCGACCTCGGAGCGGGCACGGGTCTGCTCACCGGGCACATCGCCGCAGCGTATCCCGGCGTGGAGCTCACGCTGCTCGACGGGGCCGCCGCGATGCTCGCCCGCGCGCAGACGAGGTTCGTGGACGCAGCGACGTACACGCTCGCCGACTTCGCCGACCCGCTCCCCAGCGGCCCGTGGGACGCCATCGTCAGTGCGCTCGCGATCCACCACCTCGACGACCCCGGCAAGCAGGCACTGTTCGCGCGCGTGCATGCGGCGCTGGCGCCCGGCGGCATGTTCGTCAACGCCGAGCAGGTGGCCGGCCCAACATCGTTCTTCGAGGACGCCTACCACCGTTGGCATGAGCACCGCGTGAAGGAGCTCGGGACCACCGACGCCGACTGGGCAGCGGCGATCCAGCGAATGCGGCACGACCGCAGCGCGTCGGTCGAGCACCATCTCGCATGGCTGCGAGAGGCCGGATTCGCCGACGCGGACTGCCTCTGGAAAGACCACAGGCTCGCCGTGCTCGCCGCGCGACGCGCTGGATGACGGCATCGTGACACCTCGCGAACTCGCCGCCGAGGCGTTGGGTGATCCGTCCCAGCTGGACGCCTCGAGGGTCACGATTCGGCAAGCCTCATCGTCCGACGCCCATGCGTGTGGCCGCGTCATTCATGACGCGTTCGCCGCGATCAACCAGCGCCACGGCTACCAGTCCCGCTGGCCCAGCGCATCGTATGCAGCTGGGTTTGCTGGCCGGCTCATCGCCAACCCAGGCTTCAAGGCGATAGTGGCCGAATCGGACGGCGAAGTGATCGGCTGCAACTTCCTTGACCAGCGCGGATCGGTCAGCGGTGTCGGACCGACAGCGGTATCGCCTGCGGCGCAGGGCAACGGCGTCGGCCGCCTGTTGATGGACGGTGTCCTGCGCCGAAACCGCGGGTCCGTGCGGCTGCTGCAGGATGCGTTCAACACGGCTTCACTAGCTCTGTACGCCTCGCTGGGGTTTGAGCTCAAGGAGCCGATCGCGCTCGTGAGTGTTATGGCTCCGAAAACCCCAGTGCCGGAAGCGCCACCGGTTAGACCGATCCAGGACGACGACTTGACGGGGTGCGCGCAGCTCTGCCGTCGCGTGCATGGTTTCGATCGCACCCGGGAGCTCACTGACGCAATCCGCGACCCGTTCCGGGCACCGCTGCTGCTTGAACGCGACGGGCAGATCGTCGCCTACTCCTCCGGCTTCGGAACCTTCGCGCATGCAGTTGCCACGACAGAGTCCGACATGGGCAAGCTGCTCCTCGCAGCACGCGCCCGCCACACCGACTGGCCACTCGAGTGTCTGATCCCGATCCGCCACGCGTCGCTGTTCGGGTGGGCGCTTACCCAAGGATTCACCATCACAAAAACGATGAACCTGATGGCCCGCGGACCGTACGACGAGCCACGTGGCAGCTGGTGCCCCTCGGTGCTCTACTGACCGTACGCCGGGATCGGGAGCGACCGGAGCCGGTCAGGCGCTATCTCGGTTCGGCCAGATGCAGCCATCCGCCTGCGAATGGGGACGCAGGCCAGAACTCTCGTGCGCCTCTGCCGGTTTCCATGAACCCGTGAGCGCCGCGGCCAAACGAGACGTTCAGTGTCGCACCCGAAGGGCGAGCATCAGATGACGATCGAGCTCGGTGCTCACGCTGCGGACGACGAGGAGCGGCCTCGGGAAGCACGGCTTCGGTTGGGAGCAGGAGCGCGATCATGTGAGCTTCCCAGATGGACGACAACCAGCGATTGCACGGAGCGCGGCCGACTACTGCATCGCCCCGTCGGACCACGCGGCGGCCTGCCTCGACGTCGACGCCTGGGCGACGGCGCTACCGCTCCGGCAAGGCGCACGAGCAGCGACCGTCGGGTGAGCAAGATGCCTGCCCAGCGCGATCGCCAGCTCCCCGAACAAGCGGTCGACCGAGGCGGTGCGTCGTCGAAGCACCAGTCAGCCGCAAGGTTCGACGCGGTTGCTCCCGGTCGCAGCCACGGCCGACCGCAACGATCTGCGGGGCGGCTGCTCCGCTGGCAAAACTGGCAGCGATCTGGGACCCGGACCGGGCACGGCGCGCGATTGCTTGCGGACAGAGGGAGTCACGATGGTCGCGCTGGCTCCACGTACGCGCGACGACACGAATGCGGGTCTCGGCGCCGTAGCCGACGTCCGTCTCGCAAATCGCCACGAGCGCGACCGACCGCCTTCGGCGCGGCCGGATGCCGCCGTGCCCTGCTCGCCCGCGCAGAGCAGGAAAGTAGGCGTCACGCCTGAGATGCCCGTCGCCGACCGGAGCAGGACTCTCGCGCCGGGGTCGATGGCATGCTGTGCGGGCAACTGGGCGACCACGCTTAGGTGCTTCTTGGGTCGCCGTTTCGGGATTCATGGGCGCACGGTGGCCGCAAAAAGGTCGAGCGTCCCGGTGCGGGTGTCGTTCCAGACGAGGTGGAGGACTCCTGCGCTGCTGGCAATGCCCTGCCAGTCGCCGATCCACCAGGCGCCGTACTTGCCGCGCGAGGCTGTTGTCGGGTCGAGCGGGTCGAAGGGGGCGGTGGTCACACGCAGTGGTCGGCGGAAGCGGAGCTTGTGGGGCCGGGAGAGGAGCAGGACTTCGTTTATGCGGCCGTGGGCCAGGGCGAACGCGGAGATTGCGACCCGGCCGGCGTGGTCGAGCGTCAGGTTCGGCTGGAAGTACGTCTCGCCGTCGTCCGGAGTCGCGGCTACCGGCTGGGACCAGGTACGGCCGCGATCGTGGGATGTGGTCACCATGATGTCCGAGTGCGCCGTTCCCGGCTTGCGTTTCGGGAACGCGACGTAGAGAGCGCCGCTTTGGGGGCAGACGGCTACCGTTGGGCCGCTGTTGGGCATGACGCCACCGGGCAACGCGATCGCCGCCGATTCCGATCCCAGATGGACGGGTGCACCAAAGGTGTTTCCCCAGTCGGTCGAGCACACGGCAACGACCTGGCCGATCACGTCTCCGGACGCGTCTTGCTGGCTTGTCCAGTCACAGACGGCGCATACCAGCCCGTGCGGTCCCGCGGCTAGCTGTGGGCCCGCGCTCACAAGTGAGGGGATGCTCGCCTCCGCCAGGATCCTGCGCGACGGCTCGAACGTCTGTCCGCCGTCGCTGGAACGCCTGAAGTCGAGCGCGGTGTGCGAGGCGCCAGCGCCCCAGACGACGTAGACGTTCTGCCCGGGCGGGGTCTGCCCTGGGCCGGTAGCCAACCAGGGGTGATCGCTATAGGTTCCGTCCACCAGGGTCACCGGTTCCGAAAAGCTGCGCCCGCCATCGTCGGTCCGCCAGACGTACACAGCGCGGTTGGCGTCGGGGTTGGCGGCGTAGACAACGGCACCGCGACCGGAACGCGTGGCGCAGATGTAACCACGGCCACGAGCGTCGAAGGCGACGTTCACGTCGTCGCCGGCCGACCCGGCCGCAGGCTGCGGTGGCCGGCCGCCGGGCTGCCAGCTCGCGCCGCCGTCGAACGAGAGGTAGGTCGGGATGGACTCCGGAGCTCTGGGCGAGCCCTGGCAGGCGACGAACAGCTGGCCGGGGTGCCGAGGGTTCACGGCGAGCGACGGTCCGACATGCTCCCCATATCGATCATGACTGACGCGGACGTTCCCGCCGACTCTCGCCGACGTTCCTGCAGACGCTGGTGATGCGCCGCTGTCGCAGGAGGGAAGCGCCGTCAGGGCAGCTGCGGCCACTCCGCTTCGGAGCAGGTTCCGGCGGGAGATCGGATCATCGATCGGCGGTAGCGAGATGTGTTCACTCATGGCCTGCATGGTTGAGCAGCGAGTTCGACCTGATCGGAACAGACAGCGAAGAAACCGCGAAAATCGGTGCTAGGGCGTTGCCCGTGGGCGACACTGTGACCGTGTGCGCCGTCTCGGACCCAGCCGCGCCGCTTGTGCTCGTCGTGGAGGATGAGCCCGAGATCGCCGCGCTCATGAGGGACTTCCTCGAGGCCGACGGCTTCCGCGTCCGGCTCGCAGCCGATGCCGAGCAGGCCGCTGGGGCGCTCGAGATGACACCGGACTGCGTGCTGCTCGACGTGATGTTGCCAGGCGCTTCGGGGTTCGAGTTCTGCCGCGGGATCCGGGCCGAGTCAGATGTCCCGATCCTGTTCCTCAGCGCCCGGGGCGGCGACGCCGACAAGATCCGCGGTCTCGGGCTCGGCGCCGACGACTACATCGTCAAGTCGGCGACCCCGGCGGAGGTCGTCGCCCGAGTCAAGGCGGTTCTGCGCCGCTCGGGCGCGGGCCACGACTCTCGACGGCTTCGCTTCGGCCGCCTCGAGGTCGATCTCGTCGCTCACGAGGTCATCGTCACCGGCAGGCCGGTGCGGTTGACCGCCCGCGAGTTCGAGCTGCTGCGGGTGCTGGTCCAGCATCCGCGTCAGGTGTTCAGCCGCGAACAGCTGTTCGAGCTCGTCTGGGGAAGTTACGGCGACCGCAGCGCCGTGTCGGTCTACATCAGCCGGCTGCGCGAGAAGCTCGAGACCAACCCAACCGCGCCCGACTACATCGTTACCGTGTGGGGCGCCGGCTACCGATTCGACGGCAACCTCACACGCCACGACACTGCTCAATGAGACCCCGCGCCTCGGCCCGCGTCGCTCTCGTCATCTCCCTGCTGGCGCTGCTTCTGCTGTCTGCCGGAGCGACCGCCACCGGCTACCTGGTCGCAGCCCACGACCAACAGGTCGACCGCGCCGACCGACTCGCCGACGCCAAGAAATACGTCGAGCACGGCACGACCCGGGTCGAGACGACGCGCTGGCAACAGACCCTGGCCCGAAAGCTCACTGCACTCCGCTTGAGCGCCGGACTCACGATCGTCTCGCCCGGGGGCAAGCGAGCCATCTACGTGAGCAAGGACCTCGGCCCAACAACAGCGCGAACTCCGGGGCAATCGGCCATCCAGCCCACCGCGACCTACATGTTCTCGCTCGGGGAAAAAGCCCTCGTACTCGATCTCTATGCTCCCTCACTCGATCGTTCGCAGCGGCTGCTCGTCGCGTTCGCGACCGGAGTTGCCGCCCTGCTTATCGGCGCGGCGCTGCTCTTATGGGCTGCAAGCCGCTGGCTTGTCGTCCCGCTCCGCCGCCTCAGCACGCAGGTCGACGCGATCGCTGGCGGCGACCCGATCGAGGCCCCCGACACCTCACCTATCCGGGAGGTCGAGAACGTCGCCGAAGCGGTCGCGGGCATGGGCGCCAAGCTGGCACATACAGCCGAGCAGGACGCGCGACTCGAGACCGAGCGACGCCTGCTCGTCAGCTCCATCGCCCATGACCTGCGCACGCCGTTGTTCTCGCTGCGCGGCTACCTCGACGCGATCGCAACCGGCAATGGCGACCCCGGTGAGCGGCTCGAGCGAGCGCGGGCGAAGGCCCAGCAGATCGACCGGCTCGTAACGGGCCTGTTCGACTACGCGACAGGCGATTTCGGCAAGTCACCGATGCTTCAGACGATCGACCTCGCGGACGCCGTCACGGATGCGACCGCCGCGTTCGAGCTCGCAGCCCACGAGCGCGGAGTCAGGCTCCAGGTCACAGCTCACACCGGCCACTCAGCGAGAATCGACCGCGACGCCTTCGAACGCGCGCTCGCCAACGTGATCGACAACGCGTTGCGTCACACGCCGCCAGGAGGGACCATCCAGGTCACCTGCGGCGAAGACGCCGACAACGCCTTCGTTCGCGTGGTCGACGACGGCCCCGGGATCCCGGCCGACCTCCTCCCAAGCGTCTTCGAGCCGACCATCCGCGCCGGAACCGGCCGCGCCGGTGGCGCAGGCCTCGGACTCACGATCGCAGCCCGACTGCTCCGAAGCCAAGGCGGCACGATCGACGCCGCCAACGCACCCGCACGCGGCGCGATCCTCACGCTCCGGCTCCCACCGAACGTCGCATAGCCCTCGGCCCGCCACAGGCGGTCATGACGACGTGCCCGCGGTCCCCCATCGCCCGTGCGAGCACGAATGCGGGTCTCGATCAGCGCTTCGCGAAGAACCTGCTCCTCGCCACGAGCGCGACCGCGCTGGAGAGCCGACGCCCGGACTCGAACCGGGGACCCCTTCATTACGAGTGAAGTGCTCTACCAGCTGAGCTACGTCGGCGCTTGCAGGGATTTCCTGGGTTCTGCCCCATCGTTGCCGGGTTTGGTGCTGCAACGGTGCTGCAAAATTTCGGTCGGCCTCTGCTGCGCGCAAGCGTAGCTCACGCTTCTGCGGCCTGTTCACTCCGGGTGTCGCGTGGGCTGGCACCGCGTCACGCGACCCGTAGCCGGCGGGTACCGCCGGCGAGCGCGAGCTGTCGGGCATGGCGTCGTTCCTCCTCCTCGGGCCTGGGTCCTTCGTCTTCGGGGCCTCGATTACGCGGTTCAGGGAGGGTCCGCTAGACGCTCGTGCCGTCCTCCCCGGTCGCGCGCAGGTACGCGAGCACGGCGAGCACACGCCGGTGGTCCTCATCGGTGGCAGGCAGGTCGAGCTTGGCGAAGATCGATGAGATGTGCTTCTCGACGGCGCCCGTCGTGACGACGAGCTCCCGGGCGATCGCCGAATTGGACCGACCCTGGGCGATCAGTCCAAGCGTCTCGTGCTCGCGCGCACTAAGCGCCTCGATCTCGTCGGCCGCGGCGACGCGGCGCTCACTCATGAGCGTGCTCACGACCTCCCGGTCCAGCGCGGTGCCACCTGCGGCCACTCGCCGTACGGCCTCCACGAACGTCCGCACCTCGCTCACGCGCTCCTTGAGCAGGTAGCCGATCCCACCTTTCCCATCCCGCAGAAGCTCGGCCGTGTACGCGGGCTCGACGTACTGGGAGAGCACGAGGATCGCGAGTTCGGGGTGGCGCCGGCGAGCTTCGAGCGCGGCCCGGATGCCCTCGTCGGTGAACGTCGGTGGCAGGCGCACGTCACAGATCGCCAGGTCGGGTTGGTGACCGTCGATGATCCGCAGCAGCCCAGGCCCGTCGTCGGTCTGCCCGACGACCTCGATGTCGTTCTCCTGGAGCAGCGCGGCGATTCCTTCGCGCAGCAGCGCGTGGTCCTCGACGATCACCACGCGCACGGAAGTACCGCCTCGATCTGGGTGCCGACCCCGGCGGGGCTCGTGACGTGCAGAGCGCCGTCGAGCGCCTCGACGCGTTGGCGCAGCCCGGTGAGCCCGCCGCCGGCCGGGTCGGCGCCACCCGGGCCGAAGTCGAGGACTTCGACGAACAGGTCGCCGCCGCGCTTGTCGAGACGGACCTCGACCCGCGCGTCCGGGGCGTGCTTAGCCGCGTTGGTGAGCGACTCGGCGACGACGAAGTAGGCCGCTGTCTCGACCGCGGGAGGCGGCCGTCGCTCGAGCTTGCCGTCCACCGTCACCTCGCGGCCGGAGCGCTGCGCAAGCGAGTGTGCCGCTGCCTCGAGGCCGCGGTCGGCGAGCACCGGCGGTGCGATCCCGCGGGCGAGCTCGCGCAACTCGCGGATCGCCGCTGCGGCGTCCTCGCGAGCCTCGCGCAGCAGAACCGCGGTCTCCGGGTGGTCGCGATAGCGGTCTTCGGCGCGACCGAGCTTCATCGAGAGGGCGACGAGTCGTACCTGGGCGCCGTCGTGCAGGTCTCGCTCGATCCGCCGCAGCTCGGTCGCCTGGACGTCGAGCGCGCCGCGGCGTGTCCGCGACAGCTCGTCGACGCGTTGGGAGAGCAGCTTTGTACGCGGACGGCCGGCGAGCCGCGCGAGCGGATCTGCGATGAGCCCGAAGCCAAGGAGCGCGGCCATCCACCACAGCGGCCATTCCGGCTCGATACCGGCCGCGGGTGGCGATGTCAGTGTCAAGAGTAGAGTGACCAGAGCCGCGACCGCTGCGACGGGGTGCGCGAGCTTGCGCACCGCCTGTCCGTTGGCCAGTCGGCCGGCGACGAGCCCGAGACAGAGGATTACGACGACTACCCGCAGCCCCCCCAAAGGGAGCTTGTCGACAAAATGCACCGTGCCCGGCGACGTCGTGTACCAGAAATAGCTGTCAGTCGAGAGCTCCCAGGTAAGAACGAGCAGCGCCGCGGCCGCTGCGATCGGCTGCACGGACCTGTTCACCGCCTGGCCGCTGGCGAGCTGCGCGAGCGGATCGGCGACGAGCCCGAGACCGAGCAGCAGCGCGATGGCCCACAGCGGCGATACCTGCCACTGAGCGTGGGCGTTCGGCAGCCAGAAGGTGAGAACGAGCAGGGCCGCGACCGCTGTGACAGTGTGCGCGTACCTGTGCACCGCCTGGCCGCCGGCGAGCCGCGCGAGGAGCCCGAGGCCGAGCAGCACGGCGATGGTCCCCAGCGGCCACGTCGGCCAGAAACCGTCGGACAGCGCCCAGATGAGAACGAGCAGAGCCGCGGCCGCTGCGACGGGTTCCGCGTACCTGTCCACCGCCCGACCGCGCCGCCCGAGTTGCTCAGTGCTCGTGACCGGGATCCCGGACCGCTGCATGACGCCCATTCTCCCACCGGTCAGGGCGCGCAGGAGGCGGCTCATTTGAGTGCCTGCTGTTGGCACGCGTCCTGAGCAGCCGTGGGCCGGACCGGTGTGTAGTTGAGCCTGTTCGGGGTGTAGTCGATGAACCAGCTTGGGGCGCCGATGGGGTCGCTCGTCACGAGGACGGCCCTTGCGTGGTACCCCCGAGCCTCCAGGCAGGTGACCGTGCGCCCGACGAACGCACGCGCCTGTGGGTTGGCGGGATCGACCTGCCATGCCGGGAGTGGTTCGAGATGCTCGCACTTCGCAACCACGGCCAGCCTCGCGCTGGTACTGAACTGGTCGACGTAGTTGTGGGCGCGCAGGCACGCGTAATACGGGTTGTAGAGGGCGGCTTCCTGCGCGTTGGTCGCATTGAGCGGTTCGCGGGGCCGGCCGTCGGGGTCGGGCACTCCGTCGTTCGCGCTCAGCGCGCTGGAGCCATGAGAGCTCGCGCTGCCATGGGTCCACAGCGACGCAACCGGTGGCTGGCGTGATCCGCTGCCGCAGCCTGCCAGCAGCAGCGCGGCCGTGAGCGCGCCGGCGGCGGCGAGCGCGCGAACGCATAGCTGCTCACGAGCGCCGGTGCGCCGAGGCGGTCGGTGTGGGGTTCGGGTGATGGGCATGGGGATTCCTTGGTTGCTTGCCTGGCTAAGTGCTGGCGAGGGATTCGGTCGGGGTGAGCTGGGCGGCGCGCAAGGCCGGGTACAGACCCGCGATGGCACCGACCAGCAGCCCGCCGGCGATCCCGCCGGCCACGCTGGCCGGCGAGATCACGACCGGCAGGCCGTCGTAAAGCGCGTAGCCGGCGGTTCCGGCGGCGCCGAGCAGCGCACCGGTCAGCGAACCGGCGACGGCGAGTACGGCCGCCTCGGTGAGGAACTGCAGGCGGATGTGTCCCCGGGTCGCGCCGAGCGCGCGGCGCACACCGATCTCGCGCCGGCGCTCGATCACAGCGAGGTACATCGTGTTGGCGATTCCGATCCCACCGACGGTCAGCGAGATGAGGACCAGCCCGAGAACGAGCGTTGAGGCGCTGCTATCGACCGCCTGCTGGGCCGCCAGCGCGGTGCTGGGCTGGCTGACGTTCACGAGTCCCGGGGCCTGCGGATACAGAGTCGGACCGAGCGCGTCGCTGACCTGATCGAGCGAGTGCGGGTCGGCACGGAGGTAAACCGCGGTGGCGTTGCCGTCGAAGTGCAGCACGGCTCGGGCCACGTTCCAGCCGACGAACACGCCGTAGTCGAGGTTGGACGTGACGGGCAGGGCGTCGAGGATCCCCACGACGGTGAACAGTGTCCGGCCGACCTGTATCTGCGGATGTCCGGCCAGCACGGTTGCGTCGATCCCCAAGTTCGCCGCCGCGGCGTGGCCGAGCACGACGGCGCGCATCGCGGCGGTCTGATCGGTGAGAAACGCGCCCGCCAGCATTCGCCCCTTCAGGACGGACAACAGGCTCGGGGTCGCCGCGAACGCGTTGAGACCGGCAACGTCGTATGGGGGGATGTGGCCATTGCGGCGAACGACGGTCCTGATCGCACCGAGCTGCGCGGCCGAGGTCACCGGGCCGATCCGCAGCGTCATCGCCTCGGCGTCGGCATCGAAGCGCGTCGGCACATTGTTCTGGGCCTGCGCCTGAGCGAGGAGAAGATTGGCGCCGAGCGAGTTCAGCCGCGCGTTTAGTCCGGCGTTGCTCGATCCCGAGACGCCGACGATCAGCACGAGTGTGGCCGTGCCGATCGCGATTCCGAGCGCGGAAAGGACGCCGCGCAGCGGCCGTGCCCTGACGCCGAACAGTCCCAGCTCAAGGACGTCGGCGGCCGACAGGCGAGCGGTGAGGGGCAACTCTGGCCCGCGGCGATGGGTTGCGCGCGCACTCACGGCCGGTCCTCGCTCACGCGACCGTCCTGCACGTGGATGCGACGTCCCATCCGCTCGGCGATCTCCCGGTCGTGGGTGATCACCGCGACGGTTGTCCCGGCGTCGTTCAGCGCGCCCAGAAGCTCCAGCACGGCACGGCCGTTGACGCTGTCCAGCGCTCCGGTCGGCTCGTCGGCCAGCAGCAGGCTCGGCCCGTGCGCAACCGCGCGCGCGATCGCGACACGTTGGCACTCGCCGCCGGACAACTCGTGCGGCCGATGACCGACCCGCTCTGACAACCCGACCCGCGCGAGGGCGTCGCGCGCCAGCTCGGTCCGTTCGCGCCGTGGTGTGCCCGTGTAGATCAGTCCCGCCGCGACGTTGTCCAACGCCGAGACGCCCTCGGTGAGATGGAACTGCTGGAACACGAAGGCGAGTGCATGTGCCCGCAGCGCAGACAGTTGCCGGTCGCTGAGCAGCTCAGTGCGGTGCCCGTCGATCTCGACGACCCCCTCCGACGGTCGATCGAGCGTTCCGATGATGTTCAGCAGCGTCGACTTCCCCGACCCCGACGGTCCGGTGATCGCGACCAGCTCCCCCCGCTCGATCGACATCGACACATCGCGCAGCGCAGCGACCGCGCCGCCATAGAGCTTCCGGACGCCGGTGAGCCGCACAACGGTCCGCGGCGAGCGTGTCGGTGTCGGCGCGAACGTGCTCACGTGACCGACACCACGCGCAGGCCTCCATAGACGCCCGGTCCGGACACCTCGATGTCGCCGCCCTGCACGATCCCAGTGCGCACCGCGAGCAGCCGGCCGTCAGGGAGCTGAAGCGCGTATCCGCCGGACGCCAGCGCAAGCAGCGCCTGAGTCGGCACGGTCAGCACGCGCAGCCGATCGGCGGTCGTGACCGACATAGTCACGACCGTCGAGCCGATATGGGCAAGCGCGGAGGACGGGTCGAACGCGACCTGCACGATCGCTGTCCCGTGACTGGTGTTCACACTCGTGACGCGACCGGCCGTCGCGTCACCGCCGGCGGCAAGTCTCACGCGCCGACCATGCGTGAACGCCGCAGGCACCCCGTTGCGAAGTTGGAACGTGGCCAGCCTCGAGGGCGAACTGAGCGAGATCGTCACGGCGGAGGGCGCGTCGCCCAGTGCTCCCTGGACGCCCGTGACGCGCGCGGCGCCGCTCACGACGAGCACGTCGTCGGGGTTGATGTCACCACTGGGCGTTGCCCCGATGTGGTCCTGCCACTGTCTCACGGCATCCTGCAGCGCCGCGGTCCAGCTGTCGGCAGATCCGTGGTAGTACCCGAGCGCCGTCATGTTCGCGGCCACGAGCGCGACGTCGGGTCCTTGCTCCGGCGCCTGCATCGCTCGGAGCGCCTGTTCGGCTCCAAGCAGCCGAGTTCGTGCCTCGTCCACGCTCACCTCAGCCTGAGCGACACGCGCCGCGCCCGCCAGTGACGAGCGGCCACGCGACCGGGACGCCTGCGACAGCGCGACCTCCGCGGCCAGCAGGCCAGCCTGGTCGGAGTGCACCGCGATCTGTCCGCCGGCCGGGTTCGCCGATCCCAACGTCCGGTACAACGGAGCCGCCCCGAACAGCACACCGATCGATCGGTCATCAACACCCGCGACCGAGGCGCCATCAGCCAGCACTTGCCCGCGATGCGGCAGCGACGTGACCGTTCCCGAGCCGCTGAGATGCGCGCTGCCACGCGACGGAAAGCTCAACTGCCCCCTGTAGCGCTGGGTTTCGATCACGTCGGCCTGATGCACGGTCGCCGTACCCAGCGGTACCACCGGGGCCGGCGCGACGCGAGTGCCAGAACCATGCGCGACGAGCGTCGCCGCTCCCGCCCCGAACACGACCAGACAGACAGCCAAGCCGACCCGTCCAGAATGTGATCGCGCATAGCGCCCGGCGCGCCGCGCCTCGCCGTGGCGCGACGACCTCCCACCGTCAGGCTGATCACCGACAAGGCCCGACGGTGGCTTTGATCGGCACGTTCTCACGAGGCCAAGGGTCCCGGTGAAGCGGCGCGCTGTCACTGGGGCCATCGGGCGTCCGTGGACCGGCTGACCCCCCGGCTACACAAGGGGGACAGCCCCAGCAGAGTGATCGCACGACGGCTGGGCCAGCGTCGTTATCGACTCTCGTGTAGCCGAAGGGGGATCGAGTGGTCCTTGGCCTGGGCGATGTTGTCGGGCGTGGCCGGTGGCCAGTCGGGGGGCGCTCAAGGGTTCCGGTCGCGGTCAGCTGCCCCGCCCAGGCAAGAGTGTTAGAGGAGGTCCGGTGCGAGTCGTAGCTCGGACTCCCACCAGCACGAGCGGACCGGCAGCAGCAGCACTCTCGGACTCTCGGCTCCTCGGGCCCGGGTCCGGGCAGCACGCCCATCGACTCATCGTGGCGGGAAACTCGTCACCCGGGGGGGCCGCGCCCCCCACCCTCCAACCCCCCGAAGGAGCGACCAATGCAGATCACCCGAAACACGGCCGAGACGAACCACGGCCCGAGCGACTGGTTCACCGGATCCGTGTACATCGATGTCG
>CAWITN010000003.1:0-500589 GCA_963839085.1 uncultured Solirubrobacterales bacterium | reverse complement strand
CCACGGCTAGAGGGGCCCCGAAGAATCCGCTCCAGCTCGGCGCGACGCTCTGGCACTTCCGCCACGAGAGCCGAGCCACCTCACCACCGATCTGGCTGCAGAACATCCTCCTCCCGCCGCTGGCGGCGCTGGCAAAGGTCTTCGGCGTGCGACCCTACTACGAGCGATGGGACAGCCGGATCCAACCGGCCCGCGGTCCCCGGCTTCCGTGAGACGGCCCAAAGGCTCCAGATCCTCAACGAACGAGATCGCATTGGGCGGGTCGATTCCGCCCATCAACACTGCATGGTCCTCCGATCGCTGACTTCACAGAACCGATGGATGCGCTGCGGGACTACTGCGACGGCTACTTTCGCTTCGCGCCCGAGCGACATCGCCGCCTGAGCTGGTAGGCAGCTTCGGTGACCGGCGCCCCTGGCCGATCTGCCGGCTCAGACCAGACATTCCGAGCGGTCGTAGTGCGGGCGCGCGGCGATCACCTTCGCGGGTGCCCACCGCGGTGCGAGCGTCAAGCGGTGCAGCCAGATCGGCGGGGTCACGCAACTCTGGGCTTGGGGCTAACCGCCGCTTCGTGCGCGAGGGCAAGTTCCACCGCTCGCTGCGCGTGAATGATGGTGGTGTCGAACACCGGCACCTCCACGTCATCGGGACCGATGAGCAGACCGACTTCGGTGCAGCCGAGCAGAACGCCCTCAGCGCCACGCTCGACGAGGTTCGCGATCACGGCTCGGTAGGCCTGGCGAGAGGCGTCGTTGATGACGCCCAGGCAGAGCTCGTCATAGATCACCTGATGGACGAGCCGCCGCTCGTCCCGATCGGGCACCAGAACGTCGAGCCCGTGCAGATCGCGTAGTCGCCCGACGTAGAAGTCCTGCTCCATCGTGTAGGCCGTGGCAAGCAACCCGACCCTTGACAGCCCCGCAGCCCGGACCGCGTCAGCCGTGGCATCCGCGATGTGCACCAGCGGGACCCCAATGGCAGCCGTGATCACATCAGCCACCTTGTGCATCGTGTTGGTGCACAGGACCAACAGCTCGCTGCCCGCGGCTTCAAGCGAACGCGCTTCGGCCGAAAGCCGCTCGCCTGCCTCGCCCCACGCGTCCGCCCGTTGCAGCTCCTCGATCTCCGCAAAGTCGACCGACCGCAAAACGCAATCCGCGGAATGCAGACCACCCAGCCGCTCCCGGGTCGCCTCGTTGATCAGCCGGTAGTACTCCGCCGAGGACTCCCAGCTCATACCACCCAACAGCCCAATACGTCTCATAACTCGCGAGCCTGACACAACCTGAGAGCAGGCTGCAACGGCCGCCTCCCTCCCGACCGAAGCAGAAGCCCACCGAGCCAACATCGCGACGCCCCTCAAGAGCCCGTCGCGAAATGACGCTGACGAGGCTCACCGCCGGCGCTCGAACCTTGCTGCCGGGCGCTGGCAGCTCGGCCCGACGTGCCATCTTCCCGTGGATTGCGCGGGTCTCGCTACCCTGCGAACGTCGTGAAAGTCCAGTGCTTTCCGCCGGGGTCTGCCACAGTGAAATCCCGCGATGGATAGTCGGATCGATCCGCTAGCGGGTGCACGATGGTGACACCGGATCTTTAGCGCTCGCTCCACGGGAATCCGCCCCGGCGCGACGAGAGTCTCGCAACGCGCGGAACTCAGGGGCAGACGAACTCGGGCTTGCCCGTGAGCCCCTTCTGAACGTCGCGGCTTGCTAAGCGCGACGCCAATGGGGAAGATCACATCGTGGAAGCTGCGCGGACATCGAGAGCGTGGGGACGGTATGCCTGGGCGGCGGGCATCCTTTACGTCATCGCGCTGCTGGCGGAGATTGTGGTCGGGGCTAGCGTTGGACTGACCCAGAATGACTCGGCAGCGAAGATGGCGCGTGTGCTGTACGAGCACCGCGATCGGCTGTTGGTGATCGCATGTCTCTCCGTCGTTTACGCCACCGCGTTCGTGATCTACCTCTGCAGTCTGTACAACCTGCTGCGCGGAGACACCGACAGGCACCGGATCCTCGGCTCCCTGGTGCTGATCGGCGGAGTGCTCTTTATCGCCCTGCATGCCGTCAGCGACATCGGCATCACCGGCCTGGTCGGCGCGAAGCTCGCGGCGTTTAGCGCTCAACACGATCACGGCGTCGCCTACACCCTGTACCTGATGACGTTTGCGCTCGAGAGCGTGGGGGACGTTTTCGGGAGTCTCTCTGCTGTTGCCGCAGGCTTGCTCGTGATGAGGGGCGGCGTGCTGCCGCGTTGGCTTGGTGGATTGCGGTCATCGCTGGGATCCTGCTCTTCCTTCAAGGCTTCGGCCTGGGCGGCGTCATCGCCTCGTTCGGGCTGATTCTCGACCTCATCGGGTTCGCTCTGTTCCTGATCTTCGTGCTCGTGAGCAGCGTCCTCATGCTGAGACGTGAAGACACGGTCCCCAACGCCGCGTCGTCTCTCAACCCCTGACCGGACGCGTTGGAGGCCGGGACCGAACTAGGAGAGCTACTGCCGGGCGGCGGGGGGCGACCCCGATTCAGCTAGCCGCTTACTGCTGTCGCTTTGATCCGATGACTCGGTCTCCATCATTGAGGACTGGCGGCTTGAGCAGGTGCCCACCGGCGGTGCGGAGCTCGGTGATGACGGCGCCGATGTCGCGCAGGCGGGCAAGCACGCCGTGGAGTTGCGCTTGGTCGGCGACCGAGACGGTGATGGTGGTGGTGCCGTCGTCGTCGCGGGTCATGTCGAGTTCGCCGAGCCAGGCCGACCAGTGGTCGTCGAGGTGGCCGTTGACGCGGATCGCGTATGTCGTGGGGGTGGTGTTCATGCGAGCACTCCAGCTTGCTGAGGACTGTGCGTATTGCGGCGGCGGCCTTGCGGCGAAGCCGTCAACCACGGCCGGCACCCGGCCGGCTTGCGGTGCCAGGCCAGGTGCCGGGGCGGCACGCGGACCGGGCTGCTATCGGGTGGCCGGCTCGGCGACCGCGTCTGCGGCGCCTTGATGGTCTCGGCCTGCGGGCGCTCCTGCGCCACAGCGAGACGCCGAGGCCGATCAGCGCGACGCCGGTGGGCACCGCGAACGGGCGGCTGAAGGACTCCGGCAGCACGGACAGCGCGAGGGCGGAGGTGGTGCCGTAGGCGAGCAGCAGGGAGGCCCAGCGGGCCAGGACGCCGGCGCGGAACAGCGCGATGCCGAACAGCAGACCGCCGAGGGAGTAACCGATGCCCATGACGATGAACAGCTCGTGCAAGGGGCCGATGCCGCCGCTCGGGCCGTGACCCATGGCCGCGTTGATGACGTGCTGGACGTAGCCGGGGTTCGAGTGCGCCACCGTCGGGAGGTAGTAGCCGATGAGGCACTCGGCGGCGAACATCGCGAGATAGCCGGCGGTCAGCAGCCCGTATCCGGCGCGCCCGAGGCGCCCGAGCCGGCCGCGGTGGCGGAGCGAACATGCCGGTGAAGCCGGCCAGCGCCAGGACGGCCATCAGGACCTTTGCGGTCTCGCGGAGCGTCATCTCGGTGGTGAGGAGGTGCGCGACGTCGGCCGACGGGTGGCCGATCTGGACGCCGATGAAGATCGCGCCGGCGGCCGCGGCGCAGAGGCCGGCGGTCGCGGTGAGGCGGTTGGTGGTGATGGTGCTCACGTCGGACTCCTTTGTTCCGGTGCCGGGCGGGTGTCCGGCGATGTGTCCGGCAACGTTAGGAATCGATGTGGTGAGCGCACATCACCACGTGATGTGATTTTGGGGTGGTGATTCGGCCGCGGCGCGGCTCAGAGCACGCCGAGGTCCGCGGCTCGACGTACCGCGGCGCGGCGGGTGTTCACGTCGAGCTTGGAGAAGATGTGCTTGGTGTGCGTCCGCAGCGTGTTCACCGAGATGAAGAGCTCTCCCGCGATCTCCGGCCCGCTGAGCTCGGTCGCCAGCAGGCGCAGCACCTGACGCTCGCGCTCGCTGAGCTCTTCCTCAGAGGCGTCTCCGGCGGGCGCGGGCGGCCCGCAGCGGTCTCCGTGCGGCGGCCAGCAGGTGCTCGGCGTGCGCCCGCACTGTCAGCCGGCGCGGAGCGGGCGGCCCGCCCGAGCAGCTCCGCCATCGGCTGTCCCTCGTCGAGGAAGAGCCGGCAGTAGCCTGCCGGCACCCCGGCGATGAGCGCGGCAGCGAGGTCGGCCGCCGCCGCGTCAGCGTCGCCGTTCGCGTGGTGGGCGAGCGCCCGCACCATGCCCGCCTCGATCAGGCTGCCGTCGCGGCCCGCCGCCCGCGCGGCGTCCAGAACGCGGTCGAGCAGGTCGAGCGCCTCGCGCGCGTCACTCTCGGCGACGAGCAGGCGGGCGAGGGTGAGCTGGTCGTACTCGGCCAGGTAGCTCGGCGGATCCGTCGGCGCGATCCCGCGCTCGCGCGCCCACGCCCGCGCGTCATCGAGGCGGCCCTGGACGATCCGCACCCGCGCCCTGGTCGACGGCGATCGGCCGCACGTCCGGGAAGTAGCCGGGCAGGAACAGCGGCTCGGCCTGGTCGAGCATCGCGACCGCGCCGTCGAGGTCGCCTCTGGCCTGCAGCAGCGCGGCCGTGGCGGTGTACCAGCGGTGCCGGTTCTCCAGCAGCGACGCCCGGTCGCCGAGCTCGCGGGCGACCTCGAGGTGCTCCGCGGCCCCGTCGAGGTCGCCCTGCTCGCGCAGGACGTCCGCGAGGCCGACGTGCAGATCGCCGGTGCTGGAGAGCACCGGGCCGGGGTGGCTCTCGGCCGCGGCCAGCGCGCGTTCGTAGAGCCGGCGCGCCTCGACCGGGCGTCCGCGCGCCAGCCACATGTTCGCCAGCACGACGGTCGCGCCCAGCTCGTCCGCGACCATGCCGGCCGCGTGCAAGCTGGCGACCGCCTCGCTGAACGTGTCCACCGCGGTGCCGAGGTCGCCGGCGGCCCATGCCGCCAGGCCGATGAAGCCGGCGGCGGCACCGCGCGGGAAGTGGTCCTCCGGCCCGGCGAGCGCGAGTGCCCGGCGTGCGTGCGCGACCGTGCCGTCGACGTCGCCTCGGGCCTGGGCGACCGAGGCGCGGTAGACCGCGATCATGGCCGGGAGGGAGCGGACCTCGTCCTCCCGGTCCCGGGCTGCCTCGGCCAGCGAGCCCGCCGTCGGGATCGTCAATGGCGGCGTCGTATCGAGACCGGCCTCGGCGGCGTCGAGCCACGCCTCAACCCCGTCGATGTCGCCCTCGGAGAGCCGGCTCCACCCCATGTAGGTGGCGAGCAGCGGTCGGCGACGTACGACGTCGTCGGGCAGCGTGACCAGCCAGTCACGAAAGGTGCGGTCCTGGCGGCGTCGGCGCATGTCGGCCAGGGTCAGCTCGACAAGGTCGGCGGTGTGCTCGTGGTCGCCGCTGGCGATCGCGTGCCGTACGGCATCGCCCAGCAGCCCGTTGCTCGGCGAGCCATCGGCTGGCCGCGGCGTGCAGCTCGCCGACCCGGTCGGCGTGCCGGGCAGCCAGACGGGCACGCAATGCGTCGGCGAACAGGTGGTGGTAGCGGTACCACCGGCGCTCGTCGTCGAGCGGGACGACGAACAGGTTCTCGCGCTCGAGGGTCTCCAGCATCAGCTGACCGTCGCGAGCGCCCAGTCAGGGCGTCGCAAAGCCCGCCGGTCAGCTGGTCGAGCACGGCAGGTGTCGAGCAGGAAGGCGCGTACCTCGTCCGGCTGCCGGCTCAGAACCTCCTCAACAAGGTAGTCAAGGACGAACCGATGGCTTCCAGAGAAGGCCTGGACAAACCCAGCGACGTCTCCAGACCCGTCGGCGGCGCCCGCATGGGTCCGGGCCGACAGCGCCGGCCAGCTGCAGCCCGGCCGCCCACCCCTCCGTGCGCGCCTCGAGCGCGGCCACGAGCGCGGGCTCCAGCTGCCAGCCCCATCACCTCGTTGAGGAACACCTCCGCTTCATCGGTGGTGAACCTGAGGTCCGCCGCCCGCACCTCCACGAGCTCGCCACGCGCACGCAGACGGGACAGCGGGAGCGGCGGGTCGGCCCGAGTGCTCACCGCCAGCGTGACCTGCGGAGGCAGGTTCTCCAGGAGGAAGGTCACCGCCTCATGCACGGCGGCCCCGTCAATCACGTGGTAGTCGTCGAGCGCCACCACCATGGGACCCGGCAAGGACGTCGAGATCGTTGATCAAGCTGACCAGGACGGCCTCGGTCGGCGTGGTACCGCCGGCCTCCAGCAAGGCGAGCGCGTCGACACCAGCCTCGGGTTCGGCGGTCTGAATCGCGGCCACGAGGTGGGTCAGGAACAGGCTGGAGATCTGCGTCGCCCGGGTCGAGAGCCAACCACGCCACTCCGCGCTGCAACCTCTCCGCCGCCAGCCATTGCGCCAGAAATGTGGTCTTGCCGAACCCAGCCGGTGCCGCGACCAGCACCAGCCGCGGCCCTTCGCCTCCGTCCACGCGCACTCGATCGGTGAGGCGGGCGCGCTGCACCAGCCGGTGCCGCGGCGAGGGCAGGTGCAGCTTGGTGCCCAGCACAGACATGCGCTCAGCGTAGACGCGCTCTCCCTCAGCGTTTGGACGAGCGAGCACCCTCCACTGTCCCGCGCACGAAGACACGTGATCCACCAGAAGCGCGGCGGTTGGAATCGTTAGTTACCGGCTCCTCGGCTGGCTAGCGCCGGTCGAAAGCTGACTGATCGCTCTGCTCACCGGAGACGCTCGAGGCTGGCTTGTGTGGTTTGCCACGCGACCGATCGTCCGCGTGGCACGCTGGGTGTATGTCCGCACGGGCCTGTGAGCGCTTGGCCTGGCGGTCCCCCTATGCGCGGAATGCGTGCATCCGCCGGGCCGGCTCAACCGCCGCCGAGCACGACGTCACTCAGCCCCGCGCGATCACGAAACCGGGTCTCTCAGCCGCGGCCCAGTAGCCCCTGGTTCTCTTGGACGAATCGGGTCGTACGGTCCGGGGTGTCGACCTGATGCCCCCGCCACGCCCCCTCCTCCGTGGACTCCGTTCCACTTTACTGTCGACGACGTCGCGTAAAACCAACGGATACCCCTCATGCACCCCGAACCGAGCTCGAACCTGTCCTCACCTCGATCCCCATAGGCGAGAAACGACTCTTTTCCAGCACTTTCCTGAATGGAGCCAGCCGGGATCGAACCGGCGACCTCCTGCTTGCAAAGCAGGCGCTCTCCCAGCTGAGCTATGGCCCCGAGGCTGTGCAAAGTCTACCGGCGGGCCGTGGGCGGACCGCGCGGCCCCGTCGCCTGGTTACCCTTCCCGCCGTGACCGACGACGAGCAGCTGCGCCTCCGCCAGCGCGCGGAGGCGAGCGAACAGCTGCTGCGCCAGGTCAAGCGGCTGCGCTGGTCGGAGGAGCGAATCGAGCAGGAGAGGGAGCAGGGTCTGCGCCGCCTGCTGGCGCGCGCAGTGGAGCGCTCGCCGTGGCATCGGGAGCGGCTGCGAGGGGTGAATCCCCAGACGTTCCGCCTGGAGGATCTCCGGTCGCTGCCGGTGATGACGAAGGACGAGATGATGGAGAACTTCGACGCTGGGCTGACTGAGCCGTCGCTCACGCTGGCCGAAGTGGAGCGCCACCTGGAGCAGCTCGAGGCCGGCGAGTATCTCCGGGACGCCTACCGCGTGGTGGTGACCGGCGGGACGAGCGGGCGTCGGGGCGTCTTCGTCTACGGCTGGGAGGACTGGATCCGGGTCTTCCTGGCCCAGTCGCGGTGGCGCACGCTGGGAGATCCCGCGCCCCGCGCCGAGCAGATCGCCTCGATGTACGCCCACGTGCCGATGCACATGTCCTCGGCGCTGCACACGTTCGCCGTCGGTCCCGGCGAGGGGGTCGCCCGGCTTCCGCTCACGCTGCCGCTGCCCGAGATCGTCGAGCGGCTGAACGCCGTACAGCCGGTGCTGCTCCAGAGCTTTCCGAGCGCGCTCGAGCTGCTGATGTCCGAGGCGCGGGCGGGACGGCTGCGGATCGCCCCCCAACAGGTCAACACGTGTGGGGAGGTCGTGTTCCCCCAGGTCCGTGACGCCGTCCGGGAGCAGTGGGCGGTGCAGATCCGGGACACGTGGGGACTGACCGAGGGTGTGTTCACCGGGACGTGTCCGGCCGGTGCCATGCACCTGCCCGACGATCTGGCCATCATCGAGCCGGTCGATGCCGCCGGCCGGCCCGTGAGGCCTGGCGAGCTGTCGGACAAGATCTATCTCACCAGCCTGCTCAACGAGACACAGCCCCTGATCCGCTACGAGATCGGTGACGCCGTCGCGATCGAGGCCGGTCGATGCGCGTGTGGGTCACATCACAGCCGGATCACCTGCATCGAGGGGCGCCACGACAGGCTGTTCGTCTATCCCGACGGCAGCGTCGTGCATCCGATCATCCTCTACGGACCACTCGAGAGCGACCAGCACATCACGGAGTTCCAGGTGCATCAGACCTGGCGCGGCGTCGAGGTCCTGGTGCGCCTGAGCGGCAACGCCGACCTCCCCCGGCTGCGCGCCGCGGTGCACGCGGTCATCACTGAGTCCGGGCTGCCGGATCCGGAGGTCACCGTACGGCCGGTCGAGGCACTCGACCGCCTGTGGTCGGGCAAGCTCCGCCGCTTCGTACCGCTCGCGGTGACGTCGAGCGTCGCCTGAGCTACTCGAGCCCGACTCGCAGGTCGATGCCGAGGCGGTCGAGATCCGGGATCCCACCGCCCGCCACACGCACGACGGGGTGCCGCCCGGCACGTCTCAGCAGGCTCGCCGCGAACGCGGCACGCACCCCCGCCGCGCATGCGACCGCCGTCACAAGGGGGGAGTCCGGGAGCTCGAGCGGACCGTCGGCCCGGAAGCTCCGCAGCGGCATGTGAACCGAGCCCGGGACATGGCCGGCGCGCCATTCCGGGCCTTCGCGGACGTCGACGAGGCGACAGTCTCCGGAACGCAGGCTGTCGGCCAGGCGCTCGAGGTCCCACGCGTCCGCGCTCGCCACCGGCATCCCCTGCTGCTCCCAGGCGAAGCGGTCGGCGATCGTGTAGCCGAGAGTCCGCCATAGGCCGACGGCGTGGAGGGAGCGCGCCGTGTCATCGGCCTGCTCGGGCTCGGCGGCGGCGATCACGACCGGGGTCTCGGGCGTGAGGATCCAGCCGGCGCGCGTCCCGACCCCGGGGCTCGTCGCGGGCAGGTTGACCGCGCCGGCGAGGTGGCAGGCGTCGAACTCGGCCGGCGTGCGGCCGTCGATCACGACTGCGCTTGCGCTCAGCGCGTCGAGCAGCCGCTCGGAGTTGATGAGTTGCGGCGGGGGCGGCGTGACGCCCTCGGAGCGAGAGTTGAGCGCCACGATTCGCTCCACGTTCGGGGGGCGTGAGGGCACTCCCTCCACGAGCTCGGAGACGAACTGCGCCTCGTCCATCATCAGCAGCGGGTTGTGACGTCGCTCGAAGCCGACGGTGGAGCTGGTTTTCCCGCTGAGGTTCGCGCCACCGCACAGCGAGCCGCCGACGTGGGCGGGCCACACCTCGACGTGGTCGCCGAGGTCGAGCAGCGTCCGCAGGCTGCCGTGCAGGGTCCGGGCGCCATCCACCGCGTCCACGGCGAGATCGGGACGGGCGAGATCTCCGACGAGCAGCGAGTCGCCGCTGAGGATGAGCCAGGGCTCCTGACCGCGGGATAGGTCGCTGACGACGTAGGCGAGGTGCTCGGGGCGGTGCCCGGGTGCCGCCACGGCGCGGAGCCGCAGCCGTCCCAGCGTCAGCTCATCGCCGGCCTCGATCGCGTCCTCACGCCCCGGACCCTCCACCTGCGGGCGGTGGATCCGGGCGCCGGTGGCCTCACGGAGGCGGAAGCGCCCCGACAGGTGGTCGGCGTGATCGTGTGTCTCCAGGACGTGAGTGATCCGGAACCGCTCGGACGAGGCGATCTGAAGGTAGACGTCGATGTCGAAGCGAGGGTCGATGACCACTGCCTCGCCCTGATCACCGAGAACGTAGGAGGCACATCCGAGGTCCCGATAGAGCACTTGCCTGAAGAACAACGAGGGTCCTTTCCCACTCGAAAGTTCACTGATCTTGTGAGGAAGGTATAGACCACGATCCGGACGCCGTCAACGGCGGCAAAACGGGTCGGGATCCGGGGGTTTTCGCCCCGACGGGGCACGCCGGCGGATCAGCCGTCGAAATCGAAGTCGCGCGGGGGACGCTGCTCGAACCACAGCCGGTCGTGGTCCGGCGTGTCCTGCAGGAACTCGGGGGTCTCCTCCAGCACGTCCTCGGAGCCGTCGGCGTCGGGCTCGCCCTCGCCCGGCACGAGATCGGCGTGCTCGTCCTCGAGCGGGGGCTCGGCCGGCGCGCGGGGGGCCAGCTGCTCGTCCGTGGGAGCCTCCGCGGCGAACTGCACCGGCGGAGCCTCGCCGCGGTCGACGGTGCCACGCGGCTCCGGGTCGTGATCCCGGGGGTCGTGGTCCAGCGCGGAGGTCGGGGTGGCAGGCGCCTCCTCGTACTCCCCGTCTTCGAGCTCGTACTCGTCGAAGTCGAGACCGTCCGGGGCCGGGTGACCCTGGCCCTCGTCCTCCCAGGCCGTGGCGGGCTCGTAGACGACGCCGTCGCCAGCGACCCCGTGGTCCGCGAGGCCGATCGCCGGCTCCTCGGGGCCGCGCCGCACGGGGCCCAGCGCCTCGCGTTCGGCGCGCTCCACCTCGGCGGGATCGGCTCCCCGGCGGCGCTTGAGCTCCAGATGCTCTCTGATCGCGTCGTCAAGCAGTCCCATCGGGCCTAAGCCTACCCACCACCGGCGAGGTTGGCCGCAACAATCGGTGCTCGCACGCTGCGGTTCTTGCCCCCGCGCTTGGCCGCGTAGAGCGCCCCGTCGGCGTCGGCGATGAGCGCGTCCTTGTCGGCGCCGGTCGCCGCGGCCACGCCGAGGCTCACCGTGATCCGCAACGCCTCGCCCCCCCCGGGTCGCGGCACGCGGAGCGATTCGATCGCGGTCCGCACCCGCTCGGCGATCGCGTAGGCGCCCTCCAGGTCGGTATGCGGAAGGATCAGCGCCAGCTCCTCCCCCCGTAGCGCGCCGGGGCGTCGGCGTCACGGGAGGTCTCGCGCAGGATCCGGGCCACCTCACGGAGGACGACGTCTCCCTGCTGGTGACCGTAGGTGTCGTTCACCGACTTGAAGTCGTCGATGTCGATCATGATCAGCGACAGCGCCTGCCCGTAGCGGCGAACCTGCTCCACCTCCGCCTCGAGGACCTCTTGGAAGCGTCCGTGGTTGGCGAGCCCGGTGAGCTCATCGGTCACCGCCTGCCGCCTGACCTGGAAGTGGAGCTCCACGTTCTCGAGCGCCAGCGTGCCCTGGGAGGCGAGCGAGCGCAGCAGGTCGCGATCGTCATCGGAGAAGCCATGCTCAGCGCGCCCGACGGTGATGAGCGCGTCGGGGCGCCCGTCACCACTCCGTCCGCCGAGTGGAATGGCGGCGACGCTGATCGCCTCGCCGGCCGCCTCGCCGAGTTCGCCGCCGCGCAGGGCCGCGCGCTCGGCCATGAGGAACTGCTCCTCGAACCCCGTCAGCGACCCGACCCGGATGGCCTCCCGCAGGGACCCTCCGGGCTCGGCCCGCACGGTGAGCCGAGCGCAGTCGGCGCGGACCGCGTCGACCGAGGCCCGCAGCGCGAGCTCGAGCAGGGCCGGGCGGTCGAGATTGGCCGCGAAGGTGCGGCCGATCCGGCGGATCGACTCTCGCAGCCGCGCCCGCTCCTCGGAGAGCTCCTCCAGACGGTGGGCGAGCTGATTCGACATCGTGTTGAACTCGCCGGCCAGCGCAGCGAACTCGTCGTTGCCCTCCACGGACACCGGCGCCGAGAAGTCTCCGCCCGCGAGTCGCCGGGCCGCCTGGAGGAACCGGGAGAGCTGGTCCTGCAGAGCGTGTGAGGCGCGCACGGAGAAACCGAACGCCAGCAGGAGGAATGCCGCGATGAAGACCGCCGCGAGGAGCCGGCTGATGGTGGCCGAGCCCGCGGTCGCCGACGGGTTCGAGAGCACGGCGACGCGCACCGGCGCGCCGGGGAATCCGGCGAAGGTCTGGCTGACGTAGCGATAGCCGACCCCCCCCACGCCGACCGTCCCGCGCCGACCGAGACGGTGGCCGGCGGCGCCCGGCGGATCGGCGGCGAGGGTCCGCCCGCCGGCGGAGACGACGGCGCCGGCGCCCACGCCGGTCAGCTCGGCGGCGTACTCGGGCGCGGTGAGGGACGAGACGTAGACGGTCGTCCGCGCTCCCGACGGCCCGACGAGGACCGCCCTCCCGGGAGCGATCGCCGTGCGCGAGCCGACGGAGGCGATCACGCTGCTCCCACGCGTGAGCACGATCCGACTGAGCCCGGCCCGGGCGAGCAGGTCCCGCAGCTCGGCGTCGAGGCGTGGGCCCGGCCTGAGCACGAGGCTCGAGGCGAGCGCCCGGGCCTCGGCGCGCGCGGTCGCGCTCTGACCGAGGTACAGGCTCTCGGCACCCGCCGCGAGGCCGCTGGCGCGCGCGTCGACCTTCGCCTGCTGGCTATCGGAGATGAGGCGGAAGACGAGCAGCCCGACGCCGATCATCGGCACGATCACGATGAGGACGAAGAACGTCGTCAGGCGGGAGCGAAAACTCATGAGATGCCTGCGTCGGCCAATGTATCGGCCGATACCGGCGCTCACGGGAGGCCGGCCCCGCTCGGCGCGCCCAACCGGGCTAAACTCCGAGCTGCCTGACCCTGGCGGCTGACGCCGCCGCACGGGGCTATAGCTCAGTTGGGAGAGCGCCTGGATCGCACCCAGGAGGTCGGGGGTTCGAGTCCCCCTAGCTCCATTTTCACGAGGTTCCTGCAAAGACGTGGGTTCTCTTGGTGGCCTGCAGGTGACGTTTGTGGCTGCGCTGGGCGCTGAGGGTGCATCTGGGGTGCAGCAGGTTCGAAGACGCCTCCGTCGGTGACCATCGCCAGCGCTCGTTGAGCTCAGTGCGCACACGGGCGCGGGGGCGCCGTCCGTGCCCAGTTCCGCTGACGTCCATGTCAGCGGGCGACCCGTAGGCGACGTCTCGTCGCCATGTGGCATATGTTGGCGTTCCTGTATCTCGACGGCGAGCTGGAGGGACCACTCTCGGGTGCGGTGCCCGTCGTTGGCGGCGCTGGCCTGGCCGATGCGACCACAGACGTGTACACGTTCGTGCTAGAGTTGCTGGCGTGGATCGCAAACCGCACGATGTGCTGGCCACTCGCGAAGCACGCGCGCAGCTCCCCGCGCTGCTCGAGCGCTTCCGGCAGGACGGTGCTGACGCCGAGCCGGTCGTGATCGGCGCACGCCGCCGCCCCGAGGCTGTCGTGCTCTCGTACGAGCGGTACCTCAAGCTCGCCGGCGGCCGCGAGCGCGTCGCCGCCGCACTGGAGCAGCAGGCGCGCGAGGCCAGCGAGACGCTGGACGCAGACAAAGCGATGGAGCTCGCCAACCGCGAACTGCACGCCATGCGTCGTCAGCGACGGGCCACACGCCAATAGCGGCGCGTGCGCGCCGTTCTCGACCCCAACGTACTCGTCTCGGCCGCGATCTCGCCGGCCGGCCCGTCACGGCAGATCGTCACCGCTTGGACCGACCACCGCTTTGAGCTGATCGCCAGCTCCACGCTGCTGGAGGAGCTCGCCGACGTGCTCGCCCGGCCCAAGTTTCGGCGCTATATCAGCGCCGCCCTCGTCACCGAGTTCATCGACGGTCTCTCCCAGGACGCGGTATTCGTCCAAGATCCACCCGAGCCGCCCGGCATCTCCCCGGACCCCGACGACGACTACCTGATAGCGCTCGCCCAAGCCGCCGGCGCCGACTACATCGTCTCCGGCGACCGCGACCTCCTCGACCTCACCGACCCACACCCACCGGTGCTGACCCCGCGCCAGTTCCTCGACGTCCTCGACACATGACCCTCATCGAGGTGACCGCGCCCGTTACGCCCACGCCGCCGCCCGATCCGAGGGTGCATTTGGGGTGCATCAGTTTGTCTCCTCGCGTCCCCCGGCGTCCTCTCGTGACCGGGCAAACATCGAAATATGCAGGCATTTAGCGGACACGGCAGGACACGGCGGGACAAACAGATCTGGATCGCACCCAGGAGGTCGAGGGTTCGAGTCCCCCTAGCTCCACTTGTGATGTCTCGGGACATGTGTCTCACGTGTCTCGGGACATAGGTCTCAGTTTTGGGAGCCTGGCCAGCGGCCGGGCTCTCGCTGTTGGTTGCGCCAGTAGGGCTTGTTGGGATCGATCTGGTGGGGTTGAGAGGACCACGCCGGTGTGAAGCTCGATCACGGTGATGTGGTGCTCGTCGGCGAGCGCGAGGACGCGGGTGCGGGCGTGGGCGTGGGCGGTGCCGAGCCCCGGGGGGCGTTCGGCTTGACTCGGGCTTGAACGCCTGCGCCATACCGGAGGTACGCTCGTACCCCCGGTATGGATTCGTCAGGCCGGCGGTCAGTCGACCTTCTTGAACTTGCCGCGTAGGACCGTCACCCGGCCGATGCATTTCGGGTTCGAGTCACTGACCTTGGTGAACTTGAGCGTGTTCTTGGTCAGCTTGAAGCGATAGGTCCCGGGCGCCGGGCAGGCATCCCGACCGCTCTTGTCGCGCAGGGTGACGGTGTCGCCCTTGGTCGTGTACTTCCCGTGGATGACGGCGGCACCGTTGTCGGTAACCTTGTAAGCGCCGCTCTTGAACGTGATCGTCCAGGTCCCATTGACCTGGCCGTGGAGAGCGGTCGTGTGGATCTTGGCCTTGTAGGTCCCGCTCAGCGTGCTCGCGGCGAGCGCCACCGAGCAGAGGCCGAGAGCGACGAGGAACGAGGCGATGGTGGCAAGTCTCTTCATTTGAGGTCTCCTTATTGGTTCGGGTTGTTGGCTTCAGCGCTCAGCCGGCCGCGCTCTTGAGGGGTTGGGAAAGTGCTGGATGGGGCTCGGGGAGACTGGCGCCACCCCGCCGGAGGAGGAGGATGCTCGCTGTCAGAGTCCAGATCGCGACGAGGGGAAGGTTCACGAAGCGGAGGGGGAGGAGCGAAACGAGCGAGAAGGCGATCGCCCCCCAACCAAGCCAGGTGGGGAGCTGGCGGCCGCGGAGGATCGCCAGCCCCGAGGCCATCAGGAGCACGGCGATCCCGACCCCGTCGGCGAACAGCGCGAGGTCGTTCTCGAGCACGTTGAGCGCTTGCGCCGCCCCCGCGCCGAGCTTTCCGGGCACGTCGGCCAGGGCGATCATGGTCCCGGCCGACAGTGTGCCGCCGACCGCGAAGGTCACGGCGCCCGCGAAGGCGGTGCTCGCTAACCGCCGGGCTGACTCGGCGCGGCCGAGACGGTCGCGTAGGAGGCCGTAGAAGAAGAGGCCGAAGAACACGCTCAGCCCGGTGAGATAGGCGGAGAGCTCGATCTTGGTGCGATGCGAGTGGTAGAACGAGATCACGCTCGCCGCGGTAGCGCCGCTCTTGGGCTCGTTCCCGATCAGCGCGCCGCCCATGACGAGCAGGGCGATGAGAACCACGCCCGTGAGCGGCGCTAGACGATTCAAGCGGTCCGACATTTACTTCCTCCTCGGTCGTTGTTCATTGGTGGCCGCAACTGTTCCAAGGGCGGGTCGGCCTGTCGTCGTGCTGGAGCACGAGCTGCGGTGGACGATGGGACGATCTGATCGCCGGTCCGGTCCTCCTGTGATAGGACGCGGGTCGTCCCTTCGCAGGATGCGCGCCTCCAGGCCTGGCGCTAGCGTCCTCGAGCGTGGGCACCCGCCGTTGGCTCATGTCACGAGCACGGAGCGTCGATCTGATCGCGATCGACTGGGTCCTCGCCGGACTGCTGACGGCCGGCGCGCTCGCTTATGCCGCGTTACGCGGCGATCATCGTCTGCCGGCGGCGTGCTGTGTCGTGATCACGGGAAGCGTTGCCTGGCGGCGGCGGCGCCCAGCCCTGACCACGCTCGTCGCGCTCACCGCCGTGCTCGGATTTCTGGGCGTCGGCCAACACGAACTGAAGCATGGCCAGGGGCTTCTGATCGCGGACGTGGCGGTGCTGCTGAACTTCTACCTGCTGGGTCGTAGCGCTCGGGAGCGCGGGAGGCTGCTCGTATCCGGCCTCCTGCTCGCGTATGCCTTCGCGGTGTTCGCGGCGATCTCGCATGCGGCACACAGCGGTTCGGTGGTTGGCGTGCTTGGAAGCTGGATGCCGGCTGCGGCGCTGTTCGCCGTCGGGCGGACGCTGGCGACTCGAAGCGCGCTCACGCGCGAGCTCGAGGCGACCAGGGCCCGGCTCGAGGACGAGCAGGAGGTGCGCACTCGCCGGGCCGGGGCCGAGGAGCGCAATCGGATGGCGCGCGAGCTCCACGACGTGATCGCCCACTGCGTCAGCGTGATGGTGGTCCAGACGGGCGCCGCCCGGCAGGTGGCGCTCGGTGACCCCGAGGCCGCCCGGGGGGCGCTCCAGGTAGTGGAAAGCTCGGGGCGGGAAGCGCTGGTGGAGCTGCGGCGGATCGTCGGCGCGCTGCGTCATGGAGACGACGAGCTCGCTGGGTCCGCCACGCTCGAGCCGGCGCAGCTGGAAGCGCTGGCGGAGCGCGCGCGGACCGCGGGATTGCCGGTGGAGCTGCGCGTCGAGGGAACGCTCGGCGCCTTGTCGCCGGGCCTCGGTCGAGTCGCCTACCGGCTGGTGCAGGAGGCACTCACCAACGGGATCAAGCACGCCGGACCGGCGCGAGCCTCCGTGAGCGTGACGATCGACACCCGCGAGCTCGAGCTTGAGGTGCTCGACACCGGGACCGGAGCCGTCCCCGGGCACGAGAACCGCGATGGCGCGGGCCACGGGCTCGTCGGGATGCGCGAGCGCGTCGCTCTGTATGGCGGCGAGCTGCACGCCGGGCCACGTGGCGGCGGTGGGTTCGAGGTCCGCGCCCGGATCCCCCTCGAGGCGGCGGCAACACCGCCCCGGGTCCTCGCGGCTGCGGAACGTGACCGCTTCGCGGTCCCGGCAGGCGATGACCTCCGCTGGCCGTGGCTCGACCCGTTGTTGGCCGCCGCCGTGCTCGTCGCGCTGGAGATCGAGGCGCTGACCAGCAGCTACCGCAGCGGGCCGCTCTTCCTCAACATGCTCGCCGTCGGCGCCCTGGCGTTCGCGATCATCTGGCGGCGCCGTCAGCCACTGTTCTTTCTGATCGTGTCCGGGGTGCTCGTCGACTCCCTGAGCGGCGGATTGACCGCGATCAGCGCTTCCACCCTCGTCGGCAACTACACCGTGCTGGTCCTGCCCTACGCGGTCGGCGCCTGGGAGGATCGGCGGCGAGCGGTGCTAGGACTGGCGATCTGGATCTGCGGCGCGGCCGTTGACGGCATCGTGAGTCACGGCAGCGCCGCGGATTTCATCGGCGCGATCGGAACCGGGACGGTGGTCTGGGCCGTGGGCCGCGCGATCCGCTCCCGGCGAAGGCTGATCGCCGCGCTCCGGCGCACGTTGGCTCAGCTCGCAGCCGAGCGCGCGGATCGCGAGCGGCTCGCCGTCGCGGGTGAGCGCTCGCGGATCGCTCGCGAGCTGCACGCGGTCGTCGCGGGCAACGTGTCGACGATGGTCGTGCAGGCTCAGGCGGCCCAGGGGCTGATGGGCTCGGATGAAGCGGACACGGCGATGGGCGCGATCGAGGGCACCGGACGCCAGGCTCTGTCGGAGATGCGCCGGATCCTCGGCGTCCTGCGACACGCCGGTGAAGAAGGCCAGCTCGAGCCACAGCCGGGCGTCGACCAGATCTACACGCTCATACAACATGCACGCGAACGCGGTCACCGCATCGAGCTGAGCGTCGACGGCGAGCCGGGCACCCTCCCCGCCGGAGTCAACCTCGGGCTCTACCGGATCCTCGAGGACGCGTTGAACGCCGCCAGCCAGCACTCGGCGAGCGCCGTCGGCGTAGCCCTTCGCTTCAATGCCGACGAACTCGCTCTCCATCTCACCGCTAGCTGCCGCGAGCCGACCGGCTGGCCCACCGATGCGATGCGCGAGCGCGTCGCGCTGTGCGGCGGGGAATTGGGAGACGAGGGTGGCGGCGAGCACGAATGGCAGTTCGTAGCGAGGATGCCCCGCGAAGCGCAGGGGATGCTGGCGTGAGCGTTCGGGTTGTGATAGCCGACGACCAGCAGCTGATCCGGGCCGGGTTTCGCATGATCCTGTCCGCTGATCCCGACATCGAGGTGGTGGGCGAAGCGACCAACGGAATCGAAGCGGTCAGCGTGACCCGCGAGCTTGCACCCGACGTCGTCCTGATGGACATCCGTATGCCCGAGCTCGACGGCATCAAAGCCACTCGCCGGATCCTCGCGCAGAACACGGCAACCAGGCCGCGGGTGCTCATTCTCACCACCTTCGACCTCGATGAGTACGTGTACGACGCTCTGCGCGCGGGCGCGAGCGGGTTTCTGCTCAAGGACGTTCCCGCCCACCAACTGGCCGCCGGCGTGCGGACCGTCGGCGATGGCGACGCGCTTCTCTCACCGAGCATCACCCGGCGCCTGATCGAAGAGTTCGCCGTCACCCGCACCCCGGTAGATGCCCCGGCCGGGCTCGAGGAGCTCACGCCGCGGGAGCTCGAGGTGTTCAAGCTCATCGCCGGCGGCCGAACCAATGGCGAGATCGCCGCCGAGCTCATCGTCGGCGAGACCACGGTCAAGACCCACGTCACGCGAATCCTCATGAAGCTGGGGGTGCGCGACCGCGTCCAGGCCGTCGTTCTCGCCTACGAAACCGGGATCGTCACCCCCAGCTCCGATTCCCGCCCCCGCCGCACTGCCTGAGCGCGCCAGGACCAGGAGCGGGAGCAAGACGTCGCGCGCCATAGCCCTAACCCGCCCTCACGGAGCAGGACTGAGCCGGGTCGCCGGGGAAACGGTTGAGGAGCTAATATTTAGCTACCGAACGGGTTGTCCCGATCCAGCATGGCTGAGCGCTCCGACCTCGATTTCACCTACTCAGTTACCGATCGGATCATCCGCCTGAGCCTGGGGGAGCTGGCGGACTTCAGCGGCGCCAAGTACGACGGCGATTTCTCGCTCAGCCTGGAACAGGCACAACGCCGCAAGCACGAATACATCGCCGCGCAGGTCGGCATCGAGCCTGGACGGCGCATCCTGGATCTCGGCTGCGGATGGGGCGGCCTACTGGACTACATCCGCCGGGCGGGCGCGGCGGGTGTGGGCGTCACATTGTCATCAGCACAGGTTGCGGCATGCCGTCGCCACGGCCTTGACGTTCACCTGCAAGACGCGCGTCGCGTCAGCCAAGCGAGCTTCGGGAAATTCGACGCAGCCGTCAGCCTCGGGGCGTTCGAGCACTTCTGCTCCCCGGAGGACCACCGCGCCGGACGCCAGGAGACGATCTACCAAGGGTTCTTCGAAGCCGTCGGCAGCCTGCTCCCAGCCTCCGGCAGGCTCTATCTGCAGACGATGGTGTTCGGGACCAAGCAGGTTGCGCTCGACGAGATCAGCACCGACGCTCGCCGGGGTTCCGACGCATGGGTGCTCGCGCTGTTGGGCTGCCAGTTTCCCGGCTCTTTCCTTCCGTCGAGCAAAGACCAGGTTGTCCGCTGTGCGCAGCCGCACTTCCGCTTGATCTCCGCCGACAGCGGGCGTCGCGACTACATCGAAACGATCAACCAGTGGAACATGCGCATCGGCGCGCGCAATCTCCGAAAGGCCCTGCTCAAGCTGCAACTCGTCCCGCGCTGGCTGACCAGCGCGGACTTCAGGCACGGTTTCACCTCCGGGGTCAGCGCGAACAAGGTCTGCTTCGAACGAGAACTGCTGGACCACTACCGGCTCGTATTCGAACGCGTCTAGATGCTCAATCCGCAGGAGGAGCCGCATGTCCACTGAGCAGGAGCTGCTGGAGCTGATCGCCTCTCGCCAGGAGGGGATTCTTGCCGCGGTCACGCGCGAGGGCTATCCGCATCTGACCAACGTGCTCTATGCATGGGACGGCCAGACGCAGACCGCCAGGGTGTCAACGACCGCCGACCGCGTCAAAGGGCGCATCTTCAGGCGAGATCCGCGGGCGGCGTTGCACGTGCCCGGGGATCACTTCTGGTCCTTTGCCGTCGCTGAGTGCGACGCTGAGGTCTCCGCGGTCGCCGCCACGCCCGGTGACGAGGCCTGCCGCGAGCTGCTCCGTGTCCACTCGGCCTTCTACGGAGAGCTCGACGAAACGGAATTCTTCAGCCAGATGATCCGGGCACACCGGCTCGTCGTCCGCCTTCGCGTCAGACGACTCTACGGAGTGCTTCTCGACCGGCCGCCCGGAACCTAGACGGACCACTCGACGGAGCTCGCCGAGGACGTCAGCGAGCCGATCGTCTGCTCCGACCCTCAGAAGCTCCGCGGCAGGCCGAGGTTCTCGGCGATCACGTTGCGCGCCATCTCGTTCGTGATCGGCCCGATCCGGAAAAGGCGCGCATCCCTCCAGTAGCGCTGCATGTCGGTCTCGGCGGAGTACCCCATCCCGCCGAGGATCTGGATTCCGAGGTCGGCGGCCGAGACGGCATACTCGGAGGCGATCACCTTCGCCATCGTGGTCTCCTGGAAGCACGGCTCGCCGCGATCCTGAAGCCAGGCGGCATGCCTCACGACGAGCTCGGCCTGATGTCGGCGCATCGCGATGTCGGCGATGTAGTGCTGGAGGATCTGGAACTGCCCGATCTTCTTGCCGAACGCGTCGCGTTCCTTGACGTAGGCGAGCGCGTCCTCGAGCACGGCGTCCAGCACGCCACAGCAGAAGGACGACAGGATGATCCGCTCGTTGTTGAGGGTCGGGAGCAACATGCGCCACGCCGTTCCCGGCGTGCCGAGCACGAGCTCGTCGGGGACGAACACATCAGACAGCCCCACGTCGCAGGACCCCAGCGAGCGCATCCCGAGCTTCGGGATCTCGCTGATCTGCACGCCTTCGGCATCGGTGGGCAGGAGCATCAGTGTGAGGCCCTGGTGACGCTTGGCCGTGTCGCGCTCGGTCCGCGCGAGCAGCAGGATGTAGTGGGCGGTGTGCGCCGCCGAGCACCACGTCTTGTTGCCGTTGACGACCCAGCCGCCGTCGACGCGCTTGGCGTTCGTGCGCATCGCGCCGATGACGTCCGTGCCGCCGCCCGGCTCCGTGAAGCCGATCGCGAACCGGTACTTGCCCTCGGCGATGCCGGTGAGGAACCGCTGCTTCTGTTCCTCCGTTCCGTACGTGCCGATGCTCTTGGCGCCCGCGAACGATGTGATCCCCCAGAGCCAGGCGAGCCCGCCCAGCGACCGCGCGAGCTCCCGCGCCAGGATCATCTGGACCAGCACGTTTCCACCCTGCCCGCCGTACTCCTCGGGGATCCCAATGCCGTGGAAGCCGGCGCGCGTGAACTTGTCGAACAGCTCGTACGGCCACTCGGTCTCGTTCTTCTCCAGCTCGCGCGCCCAGGCCTTGGGGCACTCGCGGTCAACCCATGCGCGCGTTTCCTTCTGGAACAGCTGCAGTTCTTCGTCGAATTCAAAGTTCATCGGCTTCACGCTTCAATCGACCATTTGGTCGGATTCGGAGGCTATCCTAGCGGCATGGCCGCGACCGATTCTCCCTCGAATGCCGCGCCGATGCTCGCCTGCAGGGCCGAGAACGGAGTGGCTTGGCTGACGCTCGACCGCCCGGAGAAGCTGAATGCGATGCCGGCCTCGCTGTGGCAGGAGCTGCGCACGGCGATGGCCGCAATCGATGCCGACGCTCAGGTGCGCGCGGTGGTGATCCACGGCGCCGGCCGGTGCTTCTCGGTCGGCGGCGACATCGAGGGCTTCGGCGAGCTCGGCAGCACCGCCGCGCGGCGCGCCTACGTCGCGGACGCGATGGCGGCCTTCCAGGCCGTGGAGAACGTGAGCAAACCGACGATCGCCGCCGTGCATGGCTTGGCGCTCGGCGGCGGCTGCGAGCTGACGATGGTCTGCGACATCGTCGTCGCCGACGAGACGGCACGATTCGGGACGCCGGAGACCGGGGTCGGGCTGTTTCCAGGCCTCGGCGCCGTACGCGGCTCCGCGCAGCTGAACCTGCACTGGCTCAAGTACATGATCCTCACCGGGGAGGAGCTCACCGCCGCCGACGCGCGGCTCGCCGGGCTCGTGAATGTGATCGTCCCGGCGGGAACGCACCTGGAGGAAGCCGAGCGCCTCGCCGGGTTGATCCGGCGACGCTCGCCGCTCGCGGCCGCGGCTGCGAAGAACATCCTCGGCCGCGGCTCCTACGACGGCTACGCGCACGCGATCGACGCGGTCGCCATGCTGCAGGGCAGCGAGGACCACGCCGAGGGCATCCGAGCCTTCGTCGAAAAGCGACCGCCCGTGTTCCGATGAGCAAAGTCGAGCCGACAGCCGTTACCGGGCGCGACGCCGCGGCGCTCGCCGCCGAGTTGCAGCAGCGCCGTGACACCGCGCTGGCCGGCGGCGGACCGGAGCGCACCGAGCGCCATCGCGCATCGGGACGGTTGACCGCGCGAGATCGGATCGACCTGCTGGTCGATCCAGGGTCGTGGTACGAGATCGGCCTGCTGGCCGAGCCCGAGTTGCGCCGTACCGAACCCGCTCCCGCCGACGCCGTGATCACGGGCTTCGGAACGATCTGCGGTCGTGACGTCGCGGTGATCGCCATCGATCCGACGGTCCTGGCGGGAACCACGGCACCGGTGAACATGCGCAAGCAGAACCGGCTTGCCAGTTGGGCGGGTCGGCGAGGGATACCGTTGATCTGCCTCAGCGACAACGACGGCGGGCGGATCCCCGACGTGATGGGCTGGCGCTTCTCCGGCCTCCCGTTCGATTTCAACACCTTCTCGCAGGCGCCTCCGGGATGCCCGGAGATCCCGCGCCTGGCTGCCGTGCTCGGGCCGGCGTTCGGCGACTCAGCGCTGCAGGCCTCGATGGGCGACTACGTCGTGATCACGAAGTCCTCCGCGATGGCGCTCGTCGGCCCACCCGTCGTGACCGCGTCGATCGGTGAGCCGGTGACGGCCGACGAGCTCGGCGGTGCCGAGTTCTCCACCCGACAGAGCGGCAACGCGCACGCCATCGCCGACGACGAGCCAGAGGCGATCGCGATGCTCCGGCGGGTGCTCGAGTACTTTCCCGATTCCAGCGCCCACCCCGCGCCGCAGACCGTGAGCGCGGAACCGGCGCGCGAGGCCGAGGAGCTGATGAAGCTCGTCCCGAGCGATCCGAAACGCGGCTACGACATGCGCAAGGTCCTCACCGCGATCCTCGACGCGGACTCGATCATCCCGTGGAAGGAACGGTACGGCGCGAGCATCTTGTGCTGCCTGGCGCGGCTCGAAGGCGAGGTCGTCGGCGTGGTGGCCAGCCAGCCGATGCAGCGAGCCGGCGTGCTCGACCCGCCGGCGCTGAAGAAGGAGCTCGAGTTCGCGCGTCTGTGCGACACCTTCAACTTCCCGATCGTGTTCCTCCAGGACGTCCCCGGCCTGATGGTCGGGACCGAGGCCGAACGCGGTGGCGTCCTGCGTGCCTACGAAGAGGTCGTCGCCGCGCTCGCCCGAGCGTGCGTGCCGAAGATCGCCGTCGTCGTGCGCAAGGCCTACGGCGGTGGGCACTTCGCGCTCGGCGGACGTCCCACCCACCCTGACCTCGTGCTTGCCTGGCCAACGGCGGAGCTGGGTTTCATGGCGCCCACGACGGGCGTCCAGATCGTCCACAAACGCCAGCTCGAGGAGACCCTCGCCCAGGAGGGCGAGGAGGCACACGCCGCGCTCGTCCGAGAGCTCAGCGACGAGTGGGCGCGGGAATCCGAACCGTGGGAGGCGGCACGACACGTCTACCTCGATGACGTGATCGACCCGCGCGAGACCCGCGAGCGAGTCACCCGCGGGATCCGGCTTGCCTGGGGCAGCGGGACGAGAATCGCGGCACACCGGCGGCACTAGTGGACAGCGAGGTGACGATGGGCGAACGGGTGTGGATCGAGGCGACCACGATCGGCGACCTCGTCGATCGGGCGGCGTCCGAGAGCGATAGCGAGGCGGTCGTCCTCCCCGATGGCCGCGCGACCTACCCTGAGCTCGCCGCCCGCACCGATCGGTGCGCCCGCTCGCTGCTGGCGCTGGGCGTCGGCCCGGGCGACAAGGTCGGAATCCTGATGCCGAACTGCCTCGACTATGTCGTTGCCCTGATCGCCGCGGCCAAGCTCGGCGCCATCTCGGTCCCGATCAACGGCCGCTTCAAGACGACCGAGCTCGATCACGTCATCACCCATGGCGACGTTTCCGTGCTCCTGACTGCGATGAGCTCCGACGGCACCGATTACCCGGGGCTGATCGCCGAGACGTTCCCGGACATCGCAAGCCAGGATCCATGGCGACTCTCCCTGGCAGGCGCGCCCGCCCTCCGTCAGTTGATCGACATGGGCGGCGAAACGCCGGGCTTCCTGACCCGGGAACAGTTCGCCGAGGCCGGCGAGGGGGTTCCGGCAGAGAACGTCCGGCGCCTCCAGGAGCGGGTGACGATCCGCGGCGTGGGCATGCTGATGTATACGTCGGGCACCACCGCGCGACCGAAGGGATGCCTGCTGACGCACGAGGCGCTCGTCCGTCATGGCGGCACGATCGCCCGGCACTTCGGGCTCACGCCGCAGGATCGGTTCTGGGATGCGCTGCCGCTGTTCCACATCGGTGGGATCACGCCGATGTATGCCTGCTTCGTCGCCCGCTGCGCCTACGTCCACACGGGGTTCTTCCGACCTGCAGCGGCGATGGAGCAACTCCACGACGAGCGCGTCACGGTGGCGTACACGTTCGAGATCCTGTGGGCGGCGGTCCTCAACCTCGCCGACTTCGACCCGCGCCGCCTCCGGCACGTACGTCTGGTGATGAACATCGCGTTGCCCGAGAAGCTCGCCCAGTTCGAACGAATCATGCCCTGGGCGAGGCAGATCTCCTCGTTCGGGTCGACCGAGTCGGCGAGCCATGTCACGATGGCGCACGCCGAGGACCCCGCGGAAGCTCGCTACCAGACGCTCGGGAGCGCGTTGCCGGGGATGGAGATCCGGATCGCCAACCCAGACACGCATGAGGAGCTGGACACGGGCGAAATCGGCGAGCTCTGCTGGCGCGGCTACAACCGCTTCGAGGCCTACTACAAGGATCCGGGCGCGACCGCCAAGGCGATCGACTCCGAGGGGTGGTTCCACACCGGGGACCTCGGCTCGATCGACGACGACGGCCGCCTGATCTACGCCGGCCGGCTCAAGGACATGCTGAAGGTCGGCGGCGAGAACGTGTCCGCGCTCGAGGTCGAGGACTACCTCGCGCGCCATCCGGCGGTGAACATCGCGCAGGTCGTGGCCGCGCCGGACGCGCGCTACGGCGAGGTCCCGGCGGCATACGTCGAGCTGAAGCCAGGTGCGACGGCGCCGACCGAGGACGAGCTGATCGGCTTCTGCATGCGCCAGATCGCCACCTACAAGATCCCCCGTTACATCCGCTACATCGAGGCGTGGCCGATGTCGGGGACGAAGATCCAGAAGTTCGTCCTGCGCGAGCGCATCGCGTCCGAGCTCCGGGAGCGGGGAATCACACAGGCACCGAAGCTCGTCTCGGAGGCGTTCAGCACCAGCTGACGCGTCCGTGAGTGAGCCTCGATCTCCGCCAGCCGGCCGGCATCGTCCGGGCCTCGGATACCGGCCAGCAGCGATTGCTGGTCGCGATCTGCCTGGCGACAGGAGGGTTCGCGTTCCAGCAGGCGAGCATGAACGTCATGCTCCCGTCGCTGCAACGGACCTTCCACGCGACGACGGCCTGGTCCACCTGGGTGGTCACCGCCTTTCTGCTCGTCGGCGCGGTCGCCACACCGCTGATTGGCAGCTTTGGCGACCAGCACGGTCGCAGCCGCGTGCTCCGGATCACGCTCGCGGTTTTCGCGCTCAGTTCGCTGGGGGCGGCGTCTGCGCCGAGCCTTGCCTTGTTGATCGCGTTCCGAGCTCTGTGCGGGGTCTCCGGAGCGTTCCTGGCCTTGGGGGTCGCCTTGATCGCGGAGTATCTGCCGCCGGCGCGGGGTCCCGGAGCGATTGCCGCCATCGCAGGTTCGATGGCCGCCGCGAACGTGGCGGCCGTCACCGTCTCGCCGCTGCTCTCCGAAGCGGTTTCGTGGCGCGCCGTGTTTCTGGCCACCACGGCTCTCGCATTCGGTGCGCTGGCGCTCTCCCTCCGGACGGTGCCGCGCGCGGTGGCGCGGGAGAGGCGGCCGATCGACGTGCCCGGGGCTGCACTGTTGGGGATCTCGATCGCGTCGTTGATGCTGGTGTTCACGGAAGCGAACGTATGGGGGTGGTCGTCGCTGCCGATCCTCGCCCTGATCGCGGGATCTTGCGTGTCGGGCGGCGCCTGGGTGTGCGTCGAGTTACGCGTCGCACAGCCACTGGTCGACCTTCGCATGCTGACACGACGTACGGTGCTGTTGACCAACGCGACGATTGCCCTGGCAGGAGCGGGGGTCTTCTCATCGCTGGTCCTCGTCCCACGCCTCGTAGCCGCTCCCGACGGCGTCCCGGCGAGCCTCGTCAGCCGGGTGCACTACGGCTTCGGCGCGAGCATGACGGAGGTCGGGCTCTTCCTCCTGCCGCAGATGATCATCGCGGTCATCGCCAGTACGGCGCTGGGAGCTCTCGGTCGTCGATTCGGGGGCTGGAAGATCCCGCTCGTCGCCGTTGTCGTGACGCTGGCGCTCGGACTCGCGATGCTCGGGCGGTGGCATGCCCACGTGTGGCAGATCATGCTGGCGATGATGCTCCTGGGCCTCTCGATCATGCTCAGCTCGATCGGCGCCAAGATCGTGGCCGACGACGTGCGGCCATCCGAGTACGGGTTGGCCGCCGGGTTGAACATGGTCGCCTTCTACATCGGCGGTGTCATCGGCACCCAGGGAGTCGCCGCGATTCTCAGCGGCCGACTGATCCCCGGCACCTCGGTCCCCACCAACTCGGCGTACACGCTCGGGTTCTACGTGCTGGCCGTTGCCGTGCTGCTCAGCATCCCGCTCGCGCTCCTGGTGCACCCTCGCGAGCGCGTGATCTGAGGCCGCGGCTCAGGCGCGCCCCGGGGACGACGATGGCGTCCGCGGGAAGGCGCCGGTCTCGATGAACCCCTGCACCGCCGCGCGCATCGCCTCGCTCATGTACTCGACCATCAGGCCCGACTCGGGTGCGCGCTCGGACCATGCCGCGAGGGTGCTGCCGTCCGGGGCGAGCATGCGCGCCTCGATTCCAATCCCCTGGGCGGCGAGCTCGGCGACCTTCGCATCGACATCGGGAACGAAGATCCCGACGTGATGCAGCCCGACGCCGTGGCGGGCCTCGGAGTGCAGCCCGGTACCCCGGATCTCGCCGAGCTCGTAGTACGGCGGCCCCTGCACCGAGAAGGTGAGGTGGGATTCGCCGACGTGTGGCTCCTCGTCGCCGAACTGGTGACGATCGATGCGCCCGTGCGTCGTGATCCGCTGCGGTGGACGCAGGGTGATCCCGAGCACCTCGGCGAACCACGTGACGGCTCGTTCGATGTCGGGCACGAGGAGGCAGATGTGGTGATACGGCGGTGACGGTTCCATATCTCTCTCTCCTGGTCTTCCGCCAAACGGTCGGTAGAGCTTACCTCGACGGGACGGCGCCCCTACGACAGTCGGCGCGTCAGCCTGATGTGCCGGCCGAGCGCGCACGGCGCTCGGCTTCCCGAGCGATGGCCGTGAGGACCTGCCCGAACACGACGCGCATCACGGCCACCCACCCGGCGGTAGGTACGAGGGGCTTGGGGGCGGTGTCGATCGTCAGCTCGAGGCGTGACCGGGTGCCCTCGGGGAACACCTCGACGGTGCCGAGGTGGTGGCGGACGGGGATCCCGGACAGCATCCGGTAGGAGAAGCGTCGCGGGGGTTCGTACTCGGTGACCTCCTCGCGGATCGGGGGGCCGAGCATGCTCAGCGACCGGATCGCGCCAACGCCGTTCGGCGCCGGCACGCCCTCCCGCTCGAGCGCCGAGGCGCGCAGGGCGGAGAATCGGGCATAGCCGGCGTGGTCGGAAGCCACCTCGAAGACCACCTCGGCGGGCGCGTCGATGGAGCGTTGCAGGACGAACGTGGCCATCCTCTCAGTCCGGCTCCGTCGTCACGCCGTTGCCGTTCATCGCGCTAGCCGTGGGCAGCGGAGGCCTGGGAGATGCCGCCGTCGACGGGGATCACCGCGCCGGTGAGGTAGGACCCCGCGCGTGAGGCGAGGAACTGCGTGACGCCGGCCATGTCCTCCGGCCGGCCCCAGCGCCGGAGCGGGATGATCTGCTCGACGGCCGCGCTCGCCTCGGGATCCTGGCTGACGAAGGCGGTCATCCGGCTGGGGAACAGCCCGGGCGCGATGGCGTTAACCGTGATCGCCTCGCCGGCGAGACGGTGGGCCAGCTGGCGGGTGAGCATGTGGACCGCGGCCTTGCTCGCGGGATAGGCGTAGTTCTCCCACGCGGGCACGGCCAGCCCCTCGATCGAGCCGACGTTGATGACCCGCGCGGGGTCCTCCGCGCTCGCGGCGGCACGCAGCAGGGGCAGGAACTGCACGGTGGCGTGGAAGGCAGCCTTCACGTTGAGCGCGAACACCCGGTCGAACCCCTCGTCGGGATACTCCTCGAGCGGGGCCCCCCAAGTGACGCCGGCGTTGTTGACGAGGACGTCGACTCGCTGCTCGCGCTCGGCGACGGTGTCTACAAGCTGGCGCACCCCCTCGAGCGTGGAGAGGTCCGCCGGCGCCGCGATGCACTCACCCGCGGAGGACAGCTCTTCGGCGAGCGCCCGGCATGCCTCGGCCTTGCGCGAGGAGATGTACACGCGCGCGCCGGCGCGAGTGAACCCGGCGGCGATCATCTCGCCGATCCCCCGCGAGCCGCCGGTCACCACCACGACCTTGCCTGCGACGTCGAACAGCTCTCCGGTGCTCGTCATGAGGCGCGTGATCCTATGCGATGGCGCGCAGCGCCCGGCACGCGGCCGTGGCGTCCTGGTCTCGGTGCGGGACGCCCGGCCTGGGCCGAGAGCCGCGGAGGCCGGTCACGCCAGCCGCGAACGCCGCTCACGCGAGGGCGGTGACGGGAGCCCCGATGCGATTGCGCAGCACCCCGGTTCCCTCGATCTCCACCTCGATCAGGTCTCCCTCGCGGAGGAAGGGCCCGTCGATCCCCTGTTCGATCGCCGTTCCCGCCGGGGTGCCGGAGGTGAGCACGTCGCCGGCCTCGAGTCGCAGGTAGAGCGAGAGGTAGGCGGCGACGTCCTGGAAGGAGTTGATCATCTCCGTCGTGGAGCCGTCCTGCCGGAGCTCCCCGTTCACCGAGGAGCGGATGCTCAGCCGAGCGGGATCGTGCCCCTCGCCGACGACGACGCTCGGGCCGAGGGCGTTGGCGCCCTGGAAGTTCTTCTGCAGCGACCACGCGAGCGAGCCCTCGTCGAGCCTCGAGAGACCGAAATGGGGATCACGGATGCTCAGGTCGTTGAAGCCGCTGTGACCCCAGAAACGGATGTCCTCGGCCCGCAGATGCTGACCGCCGTTGGCGAGCACGACGGCGACCTCGGCCTCGTAGTCGAGCTTCTGAACGCCGGCGGGGAAGCCGACGTCCGCCTCGGGATCGGACAGGGTGCCCGGGATGACGAAGAAGCCGACCGGCGGGCGGTCGTTGTTGGCCGTCGGATCGCTCGTCCCGACTGCGCTGGCGGCACCGCTCACGTGCGAACGGAAGTTGACCCCGAGGGCGAAGACACGGGAGTAGGGCGACGGCAGGGGCGCATGGAGCTCCACCGAGTCGAACCCGCTCACCAACTCGGCGGACGGCTCGGCCACCAGCTGAGCGAGCCGCGGCTGGAATTCCTCCCAGCGCGAGATCAGCTCGCGCCAGTCACGATCCGCCGATCCGAGCGCCGCACTCAGGTCGACGACGATCATCTCCCCGTCGCGTTCGGCGAGCGCACCGGTACGGCCGTCGTTGTAGCGAATGAACCGCATCAGCGTCCCTTCAGTTCGAGCGGCATCTACATCAGCACCATCGGGTCACCCGGCGTCTGCGGGAGATACGCCTCGGCCATCGCGCGCTCGTGCAGCTCGGTGAGAGAGATCCCCTCCTGACGCGCCGCGATCAGCTTGGCGGGATCCACCTGCTTGCCCATCGGGTTGGCGAGCATCTTCGGATCGCTCATGATCGCCCGGGCCTTGTCGCCATCCTCCCACGCGTCGGTGAGCAGCTCGACGGTGTGGTTCTCCGGGTCTTTGTAGTAGAAGGCGAAGGTGGGACCGTGATCGGTACACAGCACGGGCTCGATGCCCTCGCCCTTCAGCCGCTCCCACGAGCTGAGCAGATCGTCGATGCTGTCGTACTCGAAGGCCAGGTGGTTGACCCCCGGCATCATGTTGCGGTCCGGGTGGTCGGTGAAGGTCGGCAGCTCGAAGAAGCCCCCGCGATGGTGCTCCTCGTCGTTGCTCACGTAGGCGGCCTGCGGAGGCGTCTCCTCCGAGACGTCGGTCTGCCGTGCCTCGAGCACGATCTCGAAGCCGGCCACCTTGCTGTACCAGTCAACCATTTCGTTGATCTTCATCGTCCGCATGCCCCAGTGGTGGAGCCGCGGCTTGATGAGCGAACCATTCGACTGCGCCATCTCTCTCTCCTGTTGTCGACGGCCGACCCGCGGGATTCTACCAATCACTCGTTAGAGGCGTGGACCGCCTCACGGGGGCTACTTCGGCGCGAGCAGGAGCCGGGGGTAGTAGGCGCTGCGGCCGTTGAACGTCCACGGCCCCTGCGTCAGACACGGCGGCGCGCCCGTTCCCGTGGGGGGAAGATAGTCCGGATTGCCCAGGTTCCGACAGTCGTAGGCGCGCAGCCCGCCACTGGCGATCTCCAATGCGCTGCGCGGCTTCGGATAGGGGTTCATGCGGTTGCTGGGAAGGCGCTTGACCCAGCCGGACAGCGTCTCGTTCCACGTCGACGGGATCGCCCCGACGCCGCGCAGCGACTTGCCACCGGGACCGATGTAGGAGATGTTCGACAGCTGCGCGACGTTGGCGAAGAAGGACACGAGCTGGTCGCGGTCGGCTGCGGTGAGCTGGAGCAGGGGGATGAACTGGCGCAGAGCCGGATACACCTGCGGGAACGAGGTGCCCACCGCACGGACGATCCGCGTCAGCGCGGGCAGGCCTCGGCGCCCGGCGGCGATGACCGGCGGAAGCTGGTGGAACAGCGTCTGGAACTTCGGCACCGCGCGATCGACCGCGAGCAGCCCGGGGGCGAGCAGCGGGGCGTCGGGCTCCAGCGTGGCCGCGGCTCGGCCCAGATCGCCGCTGGCCGAGCTGAAGGCGGTCGACGTGCGGTTCAGCTGCACGAGGAACGGCGGCAGCGCGCGGATGGTGGCCGACAGCGCCTCGTTGCGCTGCGCCGTGGCGGTGAACAGGCTGTCGCCGGCATCGACCGCCGCCTGGACGTCGCCCTCCCGCTGCCCGACGGCGGCGAGCACCCGGCCGGAATTGTCGATCAGCTGCCCGAGCTCGGCACGCTGAGAGTCGAGCGATTGCGTGAGGTTGCTGAGGCTGGCGGTGGCGGTGGCAGCGCCGGCGACGTCGTCGTTGATGTCGGTGGCCCGGCCCTGTACGGCCCGGGCCAGGCCGGCGAACATCTCGCGCAACCGCTGGCGCGTCGACGGAGAGAAGGTCTGCAGGAACTGATCGAGCTGCTGGGAGGGCAGGACGTGGGAGGGGGAGATCCGGCCCCCGTCAGGGATCATCGGATCGCTTCGCGGACCGGGGGCGAGCTCGATGTAGCCCTCACCGAGGAGCGTCTTGGTGCGTGCGATCGCGGTGGCGCCCGTGTGCAGCGGCGAGTACGGGTCCTGGAGCTCGACGGTGACGGCACTCGAGTTCCCCGTCTGCCGGACCCCGACGACGTGGCCGATCTTGACGCCGGCGATCTCGACGTCGGAGCCGGCATAGAGGTTCGTCGCCCGCGGCAGGGGAACGACCACCTCGTAACCCTTGGCCTGGAAGGGCACAGCCCCTCCGAAGGAATGCCACGTGATCAGCGACACCGCCACGCAGGCGAAGGCGAAGAGCACGGGGATGATGAGCGTGCGAGGTCGGTGGGCTCGGGTCTCCACGTCAGCTCCCGGGGCAGAGGCTGGCGATGCCGGTGGCGATGAGGAAGATCTTCCCCGCGCTGCCCAGGGGGCCGGTGAGCTGCGAGCAGGTGCTGTACGCCGTCGCGGTGCCGATCGTGCCGTGGGCATCGGCGGTGGCGAACACGCTGGCGCCGTTGTGGAAGAACCAGGAGCCCCAGAACAGGAAGCCCTGGTCGTTCCCGCCCGGCACGTACGCGAGCTCGTTGAAGAAGTAGTTGAGCACCTGGAACGCGCCCGTCATATAGGGGGCGAGCGAGCGCAGGCGCGCGGTGGCCGGGGCGAGGCTGCTCAGCAGCGGCTGCGCCTCGCTCACGAACGGCCGGATCTGCTGCGAGATGCTGGTCGTCCCCACCCGCGAGAAGTGCCCGACCGTCGAGAGCGTCCGGGGCAAACGCGCGACTGACGGCGTCAGGGCGCTGAGGGTGGGCCCGAGCTGGTCGGCGAACGTGGCGGTGTCGGCCAGCGTCGACTGAGCCACCCGCAGCGTCGCCGGCATCTCCGCGATCGACTGGCGCAGCGCGGCGTCCTGGGTGACGAGGGCGTGCAGCGTCGTGTCGCCGGCCTGGACGAGGCTGGCGAGCTGGCCGTCCTGGGATGCGGCGCGCGTCACGATCGCCAGGTTGTGCACGAGGCTGGCCAGCTCGACGCGTCGCCGCGCGAGCGCTCCGGTGATCTCGTGCAGCTGCGCCGTCGTCGGGCCCAGGGCGAGCAACGCGCGTCGCAGGGCGGGGCCGCGGCCCTGCGTTCCCTGCGCGAAGGAGGCGAGCATCGAGGTCAGGTAGTCACGCGTGTCGGCGTCGAGCGAGCCGAGCAGGTCCGACAGGGGGACCGGGGAGCTCGTCTCGCCCACGGGGATCGTCGCGTCGCCGACCAGGGGCTGGGCGGGAGGACGCCCCGGATCGAGATTCATCTCCATGTCCGAGAGCGGAGTGATGGGTGCCAGGGTCGCCGTGGCGTCTGCGTACACGTGGGGGACCTGGGAGCGGTTGATCTGGAGGGTGACGCGTGCGAGGCCGGCCGGGGTGAGCGAGTCACCGACGATCTGCCCCACCTTGACGCCGGCGACGTTGACGGGCTGTCCGAGGCCGGGCTCGACGCCATCGGCTGCGGTGAGCTCCACGTTCACGTCATAGGTGTTGGTGAAAGGCACCGGCGCCCGCTCCTGGATCAGCACGTAGCCGGCGGCGACGAGCCCGGCGGCCGCGAGGACGAGGATCACGATCGTGTAGAGCAGCGTGCCGGGCCGCCGCAGCACCGCGGGCCGGCGCATCATCGTGCGCTCACCTTTCTCGCGGGTCGGGCGAGGGGCGAGGAGCGCCGCGCGTCGGCGGCATCGGCTCCGGCCGGCGAGGAGGCGGGGCTGCTCGCGCTCAGCTGCGTGATCTCGCGGCTCATCAGGCCGTTGCGCTTCGCGCCGGCGGGCAGGGACATCGCGGCCGCCAGCTGGGCATCGGCCGGGTTGAGCGACGGGATCGGCGAGTAGCTCACGCCGCTCGGCGGCCCGCCGCCATCCACGGCGAGGTCAGGAAGCGGCTGCTGGTCGCAGGTGGCGTCGGGACGGTACGGGGGGTTGACGCCGTAACCGAGCCACACCGGCCGCACGCCCTCGATCTTCGGCCCGACGCCGACGACCTGGCCGATCCCGGGGATCGCCCCGCTGAGAGCTTCGTCGCCCTCGCTGAGACCCAGCCGGATCGTCGTCCCGTTGCCGTCGAAGTCAGCCGCCGCGCCGGCGAGGTTCGCCCCGAGGTGCAGGAGGTCCTGCCAGACGGGACGGCCGCTGGAGTTGGCGCCATCGTTGAGAACGGTGTCGAGGGTCGGGACGACGTTGCGGCTGATGCACCGGCCCACGGGTGTGACCAGCGGCAGCAGCGCGTCCAGCTGACGCTGGAGCGGCGGAAGGTTCACGGTCACCGGGCGCAGCTTCGTGAGCAGCGCGGGCAGCGACTGCGGCCGGCCGAGCAACCCGAGCTGTCCCAGCAGCGTCCCGAAGTCGCCGAGGTTCGAGGGCGCGACGCGCAGGGCCGGTCCGAGCGCGTGAGCGAAGCTCGTGAGCTCCGGCATCGCGCGGTCGATGGCGGCGAGGCGGGGGGGCGAGGTCCTCATCAGATCGTCGAAGCCGCGGACGCTGGCACTCAGCGCCCCATCCTCGTCGGCGAGCGTGCCCGTGAAGTGATCGAAGCTCGTCACGATGTCGGCGAGGGCAACGGGATCGCTGGCCAGCTCGGCGCTGAACTGCCCGGTCGAGCGGACGGCGCCGGCCAGGTCCCCGGGCTGCGTGCCCTGCATGGCGTGCGTGACCACGGTGACGCTGTTCAGCGCGGAAGAGAGCTGGTGCGCGGCGTCGCGCAGGGCCTGGTAGCCGGACTCGACGCCGGGGCGCAGCTGTGCCGTCGCACCGTCTCCGAACCCCTGGGCGAGCGAGTCGATCGTGCCCGTCAACGCCCGGCGGGTCGGCTCGTCGAGCACGTCGAGGACCTGATTGAGCTGAACCTCGTGGCTCGTCTGGGCTTCCGGGATCGTCGCGCCGGAGCGCAGGATCGGGGTCCCGGGGGTGCCCGTTCCCACGTTGACGTAGTCGTTGCCCTCCAGGGAGAGCCGCGGCGTGATCGCGAGCGTCGCGTCACGGTGAATGGGCACGCGGTGATCGCCGATCTGCAGCGTGACGACCGACGTGCTCCCCCGCCCGGGCGAGATCCCGCTCACGCTTCCGACCGACACCCCTGAGATGCGCACGTCGCTGCCGGGCTTGAGCTGGGCGATCCCCGAGAAGACGCCGCGGATCTCGTACGGGTGCTCGAACGGGAGCTGCTTGGCGAACGCGAAGTACGTCGCGACGATGATCACCATGACGGCGAGCGCCGCAGCGGCAACGTGGCGGCGCTCGTCGGCTTCGGGCGAGCGTGCGCGACGCCGCAGCAGCCTCATCGCGGCGTCCCCCGAGGTGCATCGAGGAGCCCCGCCTGCTGCGCGAGCTGGGTGACACCGGCCGGCGGGCTCGTGGCGGGCACCGAGCGGCTCTGGTTGCCGGCCGGGTTGGTCAGCTGAGGCGGCCCATTGGCCCCCGGGGCGGGCTCGTTGCCAGACTCGCACTCATCGGCGTCCTCGTGGGGCAGGTAGTTGACGCCGAGGTTCACCGACGGCTTGGCGTTCTGGAGGATGCTGTTCTGCGCCCCGGCGTTGACGAACCCGAACACCGTGAGCGACTGCGCCGAGCCACCGCCCATCGTGAACGCCTTGGGGAACTGGGTGCCGTAGAGCGCGACGACGTCGCAGTCGACCTGGGCGGGGGTGAGCACGTCGAGCAGGCCGCCGGCGGCCTGGATGACGCTCGTGAGCTTGCGCACCGTGCCGTCCGTGGCCGGCCTGGCGCTCACGCGCTTCACCGCCGACAGGGTGCGACGAAGGTCGGCGGCGAAGGTGGGCACTTCGCCGAGGGGGTGCACGGCGTCACTCAGGGTGACGTTCGTCGCGCGTAGCGTCTGCGGCAGCAGGGCGCCGCCTGGCCGGAGCTCGGTGACCAGCGTCGCGAGCTCGTCGAGCGGTCGCTGCAGCCGGGTGAAGGCCGTGGTCGTCGCGCGCTCGGCCGGTGGCAGGTCCTCGATCGTCGCTCCGAGGGCCGGGTCGGCACGCGCGATCCCCTCGAAGGTGCTCGACGCCGTTGCAACGAGGCTGGCGAAGGGAACGGAGACCGGTGCGAGCGCGCCGACGAACGACTCGTAGCCGTGGAGGAAGCCGGCCAGGTTCGTGCCCGGCGCGGCGAGCGTCGCGGAGACGCGCATGAGCGGGGGCAGCCAGCCACTGAGCGAACCGATGAAGTCGTTGAGCGCCGGGCCCCGGCCCGCCAGGCCCGCGCCGAGATCGGAGAGCGAGCTCTGGATGCTCGTCGCGGTCGAGTGGTTGAAGATGTCGAGCAGGTCGACGAGATCGACGCTCGGGCGCGCGTCGGAGAGCGGCAGCGCGCCGCCTTCGGGCACGGTGCGCCGGCTGTGGCCGAGCGTGAGGTTGATGTAGGTCGCGCCGAGCGCCGCCGACAGGCCGACCTGGACCGCCGTGTCCACCGGCAGCTGGTGGACGGACGGATCGAGGGCGAGCCCGACTCGCGCATACGGGCTCCCATGGCGGACCGGCATCGCCGATACCTGCCTCACCTGCCCGACGCGGATCCCCGCGATCCGCACCTCGTCGGCGGGCACGAGGTGCTCGGCGTTGGGAACCTCCACGAACACGTGATAGGCGGGCTGGAAGGGCAATCCGTTGACGGACTCCCACGAGACGTAGACGGCGACCAGGATCACCGCCACGACGAACGTCCCGATCACGGCGTAGAGCCGTTGGGGATCGCGATTTCTTGCTCCGCGCCGTCGCATCACTTGAGCAGGTAGGAGAGCAGCGAGCGCGCCTGCGCCTGGCTGATCGGAAAGCCGGACGAGGATGTCGCAGGCGCCGAGGAGACGCTCGACTGGGTGACGTCGGCCGAGTTCGGCCCGGGGTCGGCGGAGGGATCGTTGACGGGCGCCTGACCATGCTCGGGTGCGGTGTAGGCGTGGCTGCAGCCGGGCGCGGGGGCGTTCTCTTCATTCGTGGAGATGCACTCCGGGAACAGCGTGAAGAACAGCCCGACCATGTGGCCGAGGGAGTCGTAGGGGCCCGAGAAGGTCCCGAGCGCATAGAGGACGCGCAGCAGCCCCTCGATCCCGCCCCTGTCCCGCGTGCTCACGAGCAGTTCGTCGAGCAGCTTCGAGACGGGGGCCGCCTGCCGCGCGAACCCGTTGAGATCCGCGACCACGGGACGCAGCACCGGAATCGCCGCGCGTCCGCGGGCGGCCGCGTGGGCCACCGATCTCAGCGCCGGGATCGCCGTGGCGGCGAACGGGCTGACCCGATCGGTGAGGGCCATCAGCCCCGGCGCCGCATCACGCAGATCGGTGAGCAGCGGCGGGCTGCCCAGTGCGACCCGGTCGAGCGAGGTAAGGCCTCGGCGAACCGCCGCGAGCGTGCCCGGCAGGCGCATCACGGCTGACTCCAGCGATTCCTGGTGGGCGGCCGTGGTCCGTGACACCGCGGCGGTGCGGTCGACGAACTCCCGTACCGACGTGCTGCGTTTCGCAAGCTGGACGAGGATCTCGCTTGTCTGGGTCACGGCCTGCGCGAGCTCATGGTTCTGGGCACCGACGATGGTGAGTGCCCGGCGCGCCTGGGTGAGCGAGGGATTGGCCCGCTGAAGGATGGCGTTGATATCCGTGCCCCTGCCCGCGGTGCCGATGCCGAGCGTGTCGAAGAACAGGGCCAGGCGCTGGTCGGTCGGGACCGAGAAGATGTTGAAGACGTCCTGCAGCGAGACGGCAGCGGAGGTGTGGTCAGCCGGAACCGCCGGATAGCCGGCGGCGTCCCGGGCGAGGCCGGGACGCGCGGCCGAGCCGGGGTCACACTCGACGAAGTTCTCGCTGATCAGCCCTTCGGGCAGGATCTGGCAGGTCGCGTTCGCGTGAAACGGCCGGAAGCGATCGGCGATCGAGAGCTCCATGCGCGCTTCGTAGCCGTGACCGGGAGTGCGCACGAGCGTGATCGCCTGAACCTCCCCCACCCGCGCTCCCGCGATCTTCACGAGCTGCCCGGGAACCATTCCCTTGGCGGTGGGGAACAGCGCGTCAACCCGGAAGCTGCCCGAGCCGCCACCGCTGATCAGCACCGCGACGACGATCGCGCCGGCCACGACGAGAGCGAGGAGTGCGCGTTTCATGGCGTGTTCACGCTGGCGGGTTCGTCGTCGGACGGGTTGCACAGCGAAGGCTGCACCCATGGGCTCGAGCCGTCGGGCGCCGGAGCGGCGTCCCCGCCGGGACAGCGGGCGAGCAGGTGGGTGCGCAGCGACAGGAGCCCGGGCGCCGGCGAGAAGCCGCCGAACAGCTGAGACGCCGCCCCCCCGAGCAGCTGCTGCGGCGTGAGCGTGAACTCCAGGTGCACGTAGTGACCGGAGGCGTCGTAGGGGGCCGTCGAGATGCCCACCAGGCCGTTGAAGATGCCGAGGAGGAAGTCGGGGCCGTAGACCCGCAGCCCGGCCAGGATCGGGTTGGCCGCCTTCAGCGCCGTGCCGGTGGCGCTCAGGGCAGCGGTGGCCTGGGGAGCGAGCGGGGTGAAGCCGGCCAGCGAGCGGCGCAGGCCGGGGAGCTGACCGAGCAGCTGGCTGAGGGCCGGCGTGAACGATCCGAGGGTGGGCGGGAGCTCGCGCAGTACGGAACCCAGCGCCGAGGCCGAAGCGGGAACCTCACGCAGCGTCGGCCGCAGCGCGATGACGGCGGTGCGGGCGTCGGCCAGGGTGCGGTCCGCTTGAGCCAGGGTCCCGGGGGCGCGAACGAACGAATCGGCGAGCGCGCTTCGCTCTGTGGCCAGGGCGTTCAGCGTCTTGGCCGTGTGCGTCACGGCAGCCTCGAGGTCGCGGCTGCGCGAGGCGACCGCGGTGGCGGCCGTCGCGCTCTCGCCGACGAACTGGTGAAGCTCGGCCTGGTCGGAGGACAGCTGCCCAGCGACGCCGTTCAATCCCTCCAGTGCTGGTGAGAGCCGCGCGAGCATCTGGTTGAAGTAGGTGGAACCGGAGCCGGCGTAGATCTGCGCGCTGTGGGCGATGAACTGCTGCAGCGCGGTGCGCGTGGCGGGGTCGAAGGCGTCGAGCACCTCGTCGAGCGAGACGATCCCCGTCGTCCGCGTCGTCGGCAGGATGGCCCCGTCGCGCAGTCGCGGAGCGCTCGACGGGCCCGGCAGGAGATCGACGTAGTTGTTGGTCACGCCGACCTGGCCGACGGCCCGGATGGCCGCCTGCGTGCCCTCGTGGAGCGGGACGGTCGAACCGCTGATCGACAGGGTCACGTCGGCCTGCCCGTAGGGGGTGAGGCCGATGTGGCTGATGCTCCCCACTTCCCGGCCCTGCACCCGGACCTGGCCGCCGGAGACGAGGCCGCCGGCGTCCTCGAACAGCGCGTGGACGGTGTAGCTGCTCGACGAGAAGAACAGCACGTAGGCGACGACTCCCACCGCGAGCAACGTCGCGGCGACGAGCGCCATCCGGGCGATGACCCTCGGCCCAGTCGCGGCCGTGTCGCTCGCCGCGGACACTCAACCTCCGATCGGCAAGCGCGGGGTGCCGCCCCAGAACAGCTCGCTCCCGAGGATGCCGATGAAGTGGACGCCGACCAGGTTGACGATCATCGCCTTGGAGGTCGCCCGACCGACCTCGGCTGGCCCCCCGCGCACGGTGTAGCCGTAGTAGCAGCCGACGAGCACGACGAAGGTCGCCATCACCATCCCCTTGAGGACCGAGAAGGTGTAGTCCGAGGTGCTCTGGAACTTCCAGAACAGCTCGAGGTAGCCCCCGGCCGAGGATTGCCCGATCTGGTCGACGACCACGAGGAACGACCCGACGAACGAGACCAGGATCCCGATCGCGTAGACGAACGGCAGGATCAACCACGTCCCCAGCAGCCGGGTGGAGGCGAGGTAGACGATCGAATCGAGGCCGAGCACGTCGAGCGCGTCGACTTCCTCGGTGATCCGCATCGTGCCGATCTCGGCGACGAAGCCGGTGCTCACCTTCGCCGCCATCATGTAGCCGAACGAGTAGGGAATGATCTCGCGCAGGTCGCCGATCGCCGTGAACGCCCCGGCCGCCGACGGCGCTCCGACGAGACGGGCGGCGTAGGCGGCCTCGGTGCCGATGATGAGGCCGAAGGACAGGACGAAGACGAGCACGATGACCACCGAGCCGCGGGCCAGGATGAACGCCTGACGCAGCGCTTCGGCGAAGTATTTGCGCACGCGGCCGCCGAGCACCCCGCGCAGCGCCAGCCAGAAGAAGTAGGCGGCACGGCCGAAGGGCAGGATCGGCTGACCGAGCCGCCCGACGAGCGAGGGGCGGCGAGCCGGCACCTCGACGCTCACCCGCGCACCTCGGAGAGGATCGGATGCGTGGCGAGCAGCGCCTGGGTGAACACGTAGTCGATCGCGCCGATGGCGAGGAAGGCGATCACCACCGACTGATTGACGGCGCGGCCCACGCCCTCGGGGCCGCCGGAGACATTGATGCCCTTGTAACAGGAGACGGTGGCGATGACGGCCCCGAAGATCGCGCACTTCACGAACGCCGCCCCGAACTCGAGCGTCGTCGCGTTGGAGAAGAAGGTGGAGAAGAAGGGGCCGATCGGAGCGTGGTTCTGCACCACGACGAGCAGCGCCCCGAGCATCCCGGCCCACAGCGAGAAGACCATGAACAGCAGCGATGTGGCGATCAGCACGAACAGCCGTGGCGCCACCAGGCTCTTGATCGGATCCACTCCGAGCACCCGCAGGGCGTCGACCTCCTCGCGCACCACGCGGGCTCCGAGATCGGCGCAGATCGCGGTGCCGGCCACCCCCGCGAGGATGATCGCCGTCACCAGCGGCGCGATCTCACGCACGGTGACGAGTACGTAGATCCCGCCCAGCCGATCGAGCGCCCCGAACAGGCCGAGGAAGTCTGATGCCTGGATCCCGGTGGGTCCGAACGCGAGCGCGAAGGACATCAGGATCAGCGGAAACCACGAAATCGCGATCGTCAGCCGCAGCTGCGTGAGCAGCTCGGGCCCGATGTCGAACGGGGGCCGCAACCCGGCCCGCACCGCCCGGACGAACAGCATGAACATCGCCCCCACCTCGAGGACGAAGGCCAGCGCGGGCACCCGTACCGGCTGGCGCGCCGACGGCGCGGGAGCACGGCTTCCCGATCCGTCCGCAGGCCTAACGACGGGAGGCCTCCCAGCCTCGAGGGACACGTCAACGGCCCTCGTGGAATCCGTCGAGCCTGCGGGACGCCAAAGGTCCTCCCGCCAGGAACATGGTCGGCCAGCTTAGCCACCGACCATTTGGTTTGCAACCGGGAACCGACACCTCCCGTCAGGAACGCACGACGATCGTTCAGCGGCCAACCGTCTGGTAGAACTCACTGCACCGTCGGGCGTCGCGAGGAGAAGACATGAGAATCGCACGATTCAGCCCCGTGGGCGATGGACAGGCGCGCTGGGGGATGCTCGACCTCGAACGAGGGGCCGTGCGACCGCTACGTGGGACGATCGGTGAGTGGGGACCGGAGCTCACGTCGAGTCCGGGCACGAACCCGCCCTTCGAGGGTGAGGAGCTGGAGCTCGAGTCGGTGCGCCTGCTGGCGCCCGTCGAGCCGACGGCGCAGGTGCTGGCCGCGGGTGCGACGTACGCCAAACACATCGCCGGCATGGGACTGGACATGCCCAGACAGCCCGCCGTGTTCCTGAAGACGTTTGCGTCGCTCGTCGGCCCCGAGGAGGAGATCGGCTACCACCCGCTCACCAGCCAGCTCGACTACGAAGCCGAGCTCGTCGTGGTGATCGGCCGTGACATCCGCGGCGGTGGCGCCGGTGCGATCTCCGCAGTCCTCGGCTACACGGTGGGCAACGAGGTCTCTGCCCGGGATCTCCAGTTCGGCGGCTCGGTGAGCGGCATGGACATGTTCAGTGCCAAGGCGCTTGACCGCACCGGGCCGGTGGGACCCTGGATCGTCACCCGCGACGAGTTCGGCGACGAAAGTCCCGACCTGGCGCTCGAGCTCACCATCGACGGTGAGGTCCGCCAGAGCGATCGCACGAGCAGCCTTGCGTGGACGGTGGGTGAGATCGTCTCCTACGCGAGCGAGCGCAGCGCGCTGCACCCCGGAGCGATCCTGTTCACGGGAACCCCTCACGGCGTCGGGCACGAGGACGGTCGTTACCTCGAACCAGGGCAGGAGGTCATCGTGACGATCGAGCGGATCGGCAGCCTGCGCAACCGCGTGGGACCCCGCAGTGCCTGACGCCGGGTCCGCCCGTCGCACCCCGATGCGCCGGGAGCGCACCGGTACAGTCGTCCCATGCCGGCGGAATTCAGCCCGATCGGGCCCAGCCGCACGTTCGAGGGCGCCGTCGAGCAGATCGCGCAGCGCATCCGCATGGGCGAGCTCGAGGCGGGCGACCGTCTGCCCTCCGAGCGTGATCTCGCCGAAGCGCTGCGGATCAGCCGACCGACGCTGCGCGAGGCGATCCGCGTGCTCGTCTCGGCCGGGGTCCTGGCGGTCCGCCGCGGGTCGACGGGCGGCATCTTCGTCGCCTCCGACTACGTGCCGATCGAGCTCCTGCGCTCGAAGTCCGACGTGCGTCTGGGACAGGTCGGGGGGGTGCTCGAGGCACGCCGGCTGCTCGAGCCCCGGGTGGCGCAGCTCGCGGCGCTCAAGGCACGCGAGGAGGACTTCGCCTCGCTGCAGAGCACAATCGATGCCCACAAGCAGCTTCTGGCCGACGGCGACGTGCTCGCCCACGAGGACCGCTTTCTCCAGCTCGATACCCAGTTCCACCTTCGTATCGCCCGTGCCACGGGCAACGCGACGGTGGTGGCGCTGATGAGGATGCTCCTGCGCGACCTGGAGATCGCCCGCGACCTCGCCCTCCACCAGCCGCCGATCCCCGACTGGGTGATCGACATCCACGAGCGGACGCTCGCAGCACTGCGCTCCACCGACCATGCCCGCGTCGAGCAGGTGATGGACGAGCACCTGGCCGCCCTCGAGCGCGAATGGGAGCGCGAGAGCGACCGTGTGCTCGTACGACCCCTACCGGACTTTCTGCGTCCGGTCGAGTTGCGTGCGCAGCTCCGCGCCGCCGAGGCGGTTCGCGCATCGCCCTCGTGACGGCGTGAGCGCGGTACCATGGCTGACACCAACCGTTTGGTCGGCCAAGGAGTGGAGAGGGTATGGCGAGTCTGGAAACGACGCTCGGGACGCGTGATGGCGCCGAGCGCGAGCTGGTGGAGCGGGCCCGGGCCCTCACCGCCGTCGTGCGCGAGCGGGCGACGGCGACCGACGAACAGCGCAAGCTGCCGCCCGAGACGATCGAGGATCTCAAGCAGGCGGGGATCATCCGCGCTCTGGCGCCCGAGCGCTTCGGGGGCCTCGCGCTGGACCCGGAGGTGACGGCCGACGTGGCGATGGCGATCGCCCGGGGCTGCGGTTCGACCGGCTGGCTGAGCAGCTTCTACGCGCTTCACCAGTTCATGGCCGGGTGGTTCTCGGAGGCGGCGCAGGAGGAGTTCTGGGCTCAGGGCCCCGACACGCTCTCCTCCACCGTGCCGGGCTACAAGTCGCTCGGTGAGGAGACCGTGGCCGGCGGGGTCCGCATCTCCGGCGGCGCCAGCTTCTCGAGCGGGTCGACTATGCCGAGTGGGCGTTCGTCCACACCCCCACCCAGACCTGCCTGGTCCCCCGGTCGGACTTCCAGATCGTCGACGACTGGTACACGTCGGGTCTGCGCGGGACGGGGAGCCGCGGCATCGTCATCGAAGACGCGTTCGTCCCCGAGCACCGGATCGTCACCAACCAGGACCTCGCCAACGCGACATTCCCCGGCGCCGGTCTCTACGCCTCGCCGTGGTACCGCGTGCGCAACCCGATGATCATGATCCTCAACCACTTCATCCTCGCCCCGGTGATCGGGATGGCTCGCGGGGTGCAGGATCTGTTCGACGAGCGGGCGCGCAAGCGCCTCGACCCGCAGGTGTTCCAGCCCGCCATCGAACGGCCCGGTCCACAGCTGCGCTTCGCCGAGGCCTCGGCGGAGCTCGACGTCGCCGAGACGCTCCTGCGGCGCAACCTCGCCGAGGTGCGCGAGTCGGGGCTGCAGGATCAGACGCCGACGCTCGAGCAGCGGGCGAGGATCCGGCGCGACATCGCCTACGCCGCCCGGCTCGCCCTCCAGGCGACCAACCGCCTCGTCGACGGCATGGACTCGAGCGCGCTGTACGACAAGAACCTGCTCCATCGCCAGGCTCGCGACGTCCGCGCCGGCGGGCTCCAGTTCGTGCTCCACTGGGAGGAGACGGCGATGCAGTACTCCCGCGTGCACTGGGGTCTCGAGCCGAGCACGATGCTGATCTAGCCACGCGTCCGGCGGGGCGGGCGGGCTGCGCCAGACTTCACGCATGCCCCGGGGGGTGACACTGCGCGTCAACGGATCCGAGCACCGCGTGTGCGTCGAGCCGGACACTCCGCTGCTCACCGTCCTGCGCAACGACCTCGGCCTCACGGCAGCAAAGTTCGGCTGCGGGCTGGAGCAGTGCCGGGCCTGCACGGTGATGGTCGACGGCGAGGCCGTGCCCTCGTGCGTCACAGCGGTCGAGGCCTTCGAGGGCAGGGAGATCGTCACGCTGGAGGGGATCGGCCGGCCCGGTCGCCTCGATCCGGTGCAGGAGGCGTTCCTGGTCGAGGGGGCGGCGCAGTGCGGCTACTGCGTCGCCGGGATGATCGTCACGCTCAGAGCCCTGCTCGACGATGATCCCGCGCCCGGTGAGGCACAGCTCGTCGCCGCGCTCGAGCCACATCTGTGCCGCTGCGGCGCCCACCCGCGGATGCTGCGCGCGGCCCGACGCGCCGCGGGACTCTCGTGAGCTCGCTGCCAGTGTCACTTCAGCGCAATCCGGGGCTCGACACCTGGATCGAGATCGATTGCGCGGAGACGATCATCGTGCGCACCGGCAAGGCGGAACTCGGTCAGGGGCTGCGAGGCGCGATCGGCCGCATCGCCGCCGAGGAGCTCGACGTCGCTTTGGGACGGATCCGCGTGCAGACCGCGGACACGGCGCACGGCCCCCACGAGGACATCACGTCGGGCTCGCGTTCGCTGGAGCAGAGCGGCCGGGCGATGCGTCAGGCCGCCGCCGAGGCGCGGGCGGCCCTGCTCGAGCTGGCCGGCACCGAGCTCGGCGTACCGGCGAGCGAGCTCCGGGTCGTCGACGGAACGATCCATGCTCCGGATGGCGGCCGGACCGACTACTGGCGACTGCTCGGCGGTCGTCGCTTCGACCGCACGATCACCGGGGCCGTGTCCCCCAAGCCGGCCGAGGAGCACCGCATCGTCGGGCGCCCAGACCGCCGGCTCGACCTGCGCGGCGTCGTCACCGGCACGACGCGCTACGTGGCCGACCTCATCGGTGCGGGCGTCCTGTTCGGACGGGTCGTGCGACCACCGGGGGCCGGTGCTGAGCTGCTCGGGGTCGCGGTCGATCCCGTCGCCGCCATGGACGGCGTCCTGGCGGTCGTCCGCGACGGCAGCTTTCTGGGGGTCGTCGCCGAGCGCGAGGAGCAGGCCGACCGCGCGGCGGAGCGGCTGCGCAGGAGCGCCCGCTGGAGCGAGGCGTCGCCGCTTCCCGACCCGCGGCGGCTCCACGCATGGCTGCGCCACCAACCCACACGCGACCTTCTGGTCCTCGACGGCACGCCCGCGGCGAGTCCCGTGCCGCCGATCGCCGCGCCACCCGAGGCCGAGCTGACGCTGCGCGCGACCTATACCAAGCCCTACACGATGCACGCCTCCATCGGACCCTCTGCGGCACGCGCCCGCTGGGACGGCGGTGAGCTGCGGGTGTGGTCGGCGACCCAGGCGGTCGACTATCTCCAGGAGGCGCTGGCCGCCGCCTTCGACCTCGGCTCGGAGACGGTGAGGGTGAGCCACGTGGAGGGGCCCGGCTGCTACGGGCACAACGGCGCCGACGACGTGTCGCTCGACGCGGCGCTCCTCGCCCGCGCGGTCCCCGGCCGGTCGGTGCTCGTGCGCTGGTCGCGCGAGGACGAGCACGCCTGGGAGCCCTACGGTCCCCCGATGGTGGTGGAGCTGCAGGCGAGCCTCGACGGCCGGCGGCGCGTGATCGACTACAACCACGACGTCTGGAGCAACGCGCACAGCACACGTCCGATGCCGGGGACGGGCGCGCGGCGACTGCTGGCGAGCGCCCATCGGGAGGGCGCGGACCCACCGCCGCCCACCGAGCCGCGGCGCACCGCGCACGTCGGCAGTCACCGCAACGCCGACCCGCTCTACGCGTTTCCCCGCCGCCGCGTGGTCAAGCACTTCGTCGAGGAGATGCCGATCCGGGTGTCCGCGCTGCGCAGCCTTGGTGCCTACGCGAACGTGTTCGCGATCGAGTCGTTCATGGACGAGCTGGCCGCCGCCGCCGGCGCGGACCCGCTCGAGTTTCGCCTGGCCCAGCTCGGGGATGAGCGGGCGCGCGAGGTACTGGAGGCAGCGGCGGCTCGCGCCGGGTGGGCCCAGCGCGGCCGGGACGCGGGCGAGGGAATGGGCATCGGCTTCGCCCGCTACAAGAACGTCGCCGCCTACGCCGCCGTGATCGTCACCGCGACCGTCGACGACGCCACCGCCCAGGTGCGGCTACGGCGCGCGGTCATCGCCGCCGACGCCGGCGAGGTCGTCGATCCCGATGGGCTGGAGAACCAGCTCGAGGGCGGCTTCGTGCAGTCGGCCAGCTGGACGCTCAAAGAGTCGGTCGGCTTCGACCGAACGGGGATCACGAGCCGCGATTGGCGAACCTATCCGATCCTCACCTTCAGCGAGCTGCCCGAGATCGAGACGGTCCTGCTCGATCGCCCGGGTCTTCCGTTCCTGGGGGCCGGCGAGGCGACCCAGGGACCCACCGCCGCTGCGATCGCCAATGCGATCGCCGACGCCGCGGGGCTCCGCGTGCGCGAGCTGCCGTGCACCCCCGATCGGCTGCGCGCGGTGGCCGAGCGCGCGTGGGCGCTCGAGAATGCGTGAGGCCCCGGTCGGGACCGGGGCCTCACACCACATCGTCTTCGCTTCCGCCCGATCAGCCGTCGGCGGGAACCGTGAACTTCTCCGGCGCGAACGCGTTGAACAGCTTCGGTGAGAGCAGCTTGACCTGGTCACCGCTGCCCAGATACCAGTTGTACTCGTACAGCGAGAACAGCCTCAGCTTCGCCAGCGGCCCCGGCAGGGCCGGCTTGGTGAAGTCGATCGGCACCATCCCGTACTTCGCCGTCAGGCCCATGATGCTCGACCCGTTCAGCACCTTGACCGCATTGGCCGCGGTCGGACTCAGACCGGCCCCCTTCAGCGCATCGGCGAGCACGTGCAGCTCACCCCACGCCTCGATGCCGACCATGTCGACGTTTGAGGCGCCGTGGGGCTGGCCGGCCGCCGTGAGCTCGCTGAGGTACTGCGCGACGTACGGCTTGTCGTTGACGGCGGGACTCCAGGCCCAGCTGTTCATCAGCAGCCCCTCGGCCTGCGGGCCGAGCTGACTGATCTCGGCCGGTGTCAGGGTGAGCAGGCTGGAGATGACATGGTCCTTCTTGAAGCTGACGCCCTGGGCGATCAGCGCCTTGAACAACGCCGTCTGCTGTGACGGCCCGATGATCGACACGAACGAGTCGGCGCCGTCCGACAGCGCCTGGCCGACATACGAGGTCATGTCAGTCGCCGTCGGCGGGATCGGAATCGAGGCGACGAGCTTGATCCCAAGCGAGGCAGCCTCCTTCTGGGCGATCTCGACGAAGAACTTCACCGACGGGATTCCCAGTGCGAACAGGGCGAGCTTCTTCCCGCCCGCGCCCGCAGCCTCACCGATCTGACCGACCAACGAGGTGATCGGGAAGCCGAACGGGAACGAGAGCTTGCTCGTGTTCTCCGTCGCGCCCGCCGCGTTGACGGGCAGCACGGGGATTCCGGCGGCCGTGATCTCCGGGAGCTCGCTGTCGGGGAACGACGCGTAGGTGATCACCCCGATCGGCTTGTCCGAGACCATCTCCCGGGCGCACTTGGCATCGCTGTTCGGATCGAAGGCGTCGTTGCAGGTGGTCACGTGGACCGGGCCTCCGAGCTCACAGCTCTTGGTCAGCGCGGCTGCTGCCGCCGTGACGCCGGCGGGGACCTCGGGCGAAATCTGCCCGTCCGGCGAGCTGAGGTTGGCGATCACGCCGATGCCCACCGGCGAGCCCTTGCACGAGCTGTTCGTGCTGGCGCTCTTGCTAGCACCACCGCTCGTGCCGCTCTTCGAGTTACTTGATCCGCACCCCGCCACGATCAGGGCGGCGACCGCCAGCACGACCAGCAGGACCGCGGCTCTGCCCCCTCGGGGGGTCTGAATTCGCTTCATCTGAGCACTCCTCTCTCTCCTCACACGCCGAGCACCGACGCGTCGCCGTGCACGACCCCTCCAACTGCGCACTGGTGACGTGCCGCGATCGTAGCTGGTTTACGAAACAAATGGTAGGTAGTTCATTTGCCTTCGATTAAAGCGCCGTCTCGCGGCCGGTGTGCGGTTCAGCTCTGCTCGACGGCGCGGGGCTGCGCCCCCTGGCGCATCGCTCCGACGAGGCCGTAGAGCGTCACGTCGACGAGGTGGTCGGAGAGCGCGGAGACGGACACCGCTCCGCCCGGCTTGAAGAACGTGTACATGCCGACGATGGGTGCGAACACGCATTGCGCGGCGAGCTGGGCATCGACACGTGAGTCGAGCTGCCCCGCCTGCCGCGCCTCCTCGAGCAGGCTCACCAGCCATGCGTCGGTCCGCCGACGGCGGCGGCGGATGTCGAGGAGGCGCTCGCCGGTCAGGCGGGAGAACTCGTGGTGGTAGACGGCGATCTCGGTGATGCGCCGAGCGTTGAAGGCCACCTGCTCGCGCAGATAGAGCTCGAGCCGGCCGAGGGGGGGCAGGTCGCCGCGAGCCGCCACGCCGTCGATGATCGCCTCGACGCCCTCGTGGACATCCTCGAGGATCCGCAGCAGCAGGTCCTCCTTGGAGTCGATGTAGTAATAAAGGCTGCCTTTGAGGATGCCCACCGCGCCGGCGACGTCCTCGATCGACGTCTGAGCGTATCCCCGGGCGTGGAACAACTCGATGGCGGCATCGAGAATCTCCCGCTCGCGTTTCGGGGGACGCCCGCGCACGCTCTGGCCGAGCCGGGAGTTGCGCAGCACCCGCGCCGAGGAGCCGGGCCTGCTCCCCGGCGGTTCGCTCACCCCACCCATGATCTCTGTGACCTCAACCTTTCATTTGGTCGACATTCATGAACGGCTCGGGACGTCCAGCCACTTGTGCGCGGGGACGGAACACACGACTGGTGGCGCCGATGAACAGCCACCGCCATCCAGGCCCGCCCCAGTGGAGGTTGCCCGCCCGCTCCGGTGTGCGGATGACCGCGAGGAGCTCCCCGTCGGGATCGAGAAGCCAGACTCCGCCGGGTCCGGTCACCCACACGTTGCCGAGCGCGTCGCATTTCATCCCGTCGACGTGACCGGTGTCTCGCTCGCCCACCGGATCGCGCACTCCATCGATCAGCGTGCGCCGCGGGCCGAGGGTGCCGTCTGCGGCGAGGTCAAAGACGTCGATGCGTCCGGGGGTCGAGTCGTTGACGTACAGCCTGTCGCCCTCCGGCGAGAAGCAGAGCCCATTGGGGAAGTCCATGTCGCCGATGAGCAGCTCGGGGGGTCCGCCGCCGGGCGGGATCCGGTACACGCCCTGGAGGTCCAGCTCCCGGCGGATGTCGCGGCCCAGCATGTGGGGCCACCAGGAGTCGGTGAACAGGACGCTCCCGTCGCTTCCGACGACGACGTCGTTGGGGCTGTTGAGGCGATGGCCGCCGAATCCGGCCGCGAGCACGTCCAGGTCGCGTCCGGTGCCGTCGGGGTGCATCGAGGCGAGACGGCCGCGCTCACCCTCGCAGACGAGCAACCGCAGCTGGCGGTCGAGCGTCATCCCGTTGCCGAGCCCCGTGTCCACGGCGACCTCGCGGCAGCCATCCCGCTCGTCCCAGCGCAGCCGGCGCGAGCGCGGCACGTCGGAGAACAGCAGGTAGCCGTCCTCCCGCGGCACCCACACCGGGCCCTCGGCGAAGCCGAGCCCATCGGCCAGCGGCTCGAGCGCGGCCTCAGGATCAACAAGCGCCTCTGCTCGTGGGTCCCGCACGTCGATCGCCGGGGCGGTGTCGCTCACCGGCGAGGCCACTCCAGCCGGACGGTACTCGGCGCGCGCTGGTTGACGTTCGGGATATGGGCGATCGCCCCGGGCTCGGCCAGCCTCGGGTCGGCGAGGCGGTCGAGCAGACGGTTGAAGGCGATCTCTCCCTCGAGCCGCGCGAGCGGGGCACCCACGCACATGTGAATTCCCACGCCGAAGGCGAGGTGCCGGGCGGCGCGGGGTCGGTCGAGGCGCAGATCGTCAGGGTCCTCGAACTGACGCTGATCGCGGTTGGCCGAGCCCCAGAGGATGAGCACCAGGCTCCCGGCCGGGATCTTCACCCCACCGAGCTCGACGTCGTGGGTGACCACGCGCTGGAGCCACTGGATGGGCGATTCCAGCCGCAGGGACTCCTCGAGCAGGGGCCGGATCACCGCTCGGTCACGGCGAACGCGCTCGAGCGCCTCGCCGTCGTCGGCGAGCAGCAGCATCGTCGAGGCCAGCATGTGCGCCGTCGTCGCGTTGCCGGCGGCGAACAGGTTGCCCACCTCGGCGATCAGATAGGGCAGGTCGAGCGTGCCGTCTCGCTCGCACTGGGCCTCGATGATCTCGGTGAGGAAGTCATCGGTCGGACGGGCGTGGCGTTCGAGGACCTGTGTACGGAAGTACTCGCCCAGCTCGAGGCGTCGTCGCTGCTCGGCCGCCCGCTCCTGCACTGAGGCGAGGCGCGCGCCCACCGGCCCGTGCCCGGAGGTCATGCGGACGATGTCCGTCTCGTCCTCACGTGGGAAGCCGAAGGTCTCCATCATCACGCGCCGAGGCAGCGGCTCGGCGAACGCCGAGCGGAACTCGATGACCTCGGTGGGAAACGCGTCGATCAGCTCGTCGACCAGGCGCTCGATCCGCGGGGCGAACCAATTCAGACGCCGGCGCGTGACGAGACGCGCGCAGAAGGAGCGCTGGCGACGGTGCGGCGGGCCGTCCGTGAACGGGAGCGGCCACGGGCCCTCATCGTCGCCGCCCACGCGGGGGCCGCCGAGGATCTGGTCGTTGAGCGGCCCGATGCGGTTCGAGAACGTCGCCGGTGTCTGGGCGACCTCCATCACCTCCTCCCAGCGCGAGACGAGGTAGGTGCCGTCTGCGAGTCGGTGCACGGGCGCCTCATCACGCAGCCGCGCATAGAACGGGAAGGGACACTCGACGACCTCGGCGGTCGGGTAGGCGAGGTCGGCCTCGCGCGCGCTCATGCCTCCGCACCCACGGGGATCCGGTCGAGGTAGAAGTCGAATCGCCGGCGCAGCTCCGCCGGATCGACGCCGAAGTCACGCTGCAGGTCGTGGTCGATGGAGCCGTAGCGCCCGCGTTCGTGCTCGGAGCGGTAGCGCTCGATGGCGGTTCTCGCCTCGCCGGTGAGCTCGAGCCCGGCCGCCGCGTAGAGCCGTTCGATCATCCGCATGTCGTCGGCCACGAACTCGTCGAACAGAACATCGAAGCGCTGGTCCTCCGGGACGAGGTCGCGATCGCGGACGAACGCCTCCAGGAGCCGGCGGACCCGATCGACCCAGTAGCGGAGATAGTGGTCCGGGTCGACCCGGATCTCACGCGTGCGGATGATGTAGGCGAGCTGGGTGACGATCGACTGCAGCGAGGCCACCGGGTCGCGGTGGGTGAAGATCACGAACGCGTCGGGGTACACGTTCATGATCGCGCCGAGCTGCTCGAAGTGCTGGGGGCACTTCAGCACCCACTGCCGCTCGCGACCGTCCTGCCACGACATGATCTGGAGCATCGTGCGCCCAAACCGGTAGTGCGGCGTCTGATCATGGGCGAGGTAGTAGTCGCGCCAGCGCGGCATGCGAAACAGCCACTCCCAGTAGTAGGACGCGAAGTCGGGGAGCTGCAACTCCAGATCCTCATGGATGTGGTCAGGGTCCATCGGATGGTAGGGCGCCATCATCGGGTTGAGACGTTGTAGGCGAGCCCACCCGGCCTCGGCGCGGCGATGGCGAGGGTCGACCGCGCCCGGTCGCGGCGTCTCGCCGGAGAGCGGGATCGGCGCGACGGCCTCCCAATAGGGCAGCGAGCGCATCCGCGGATCGGCGCTGATCAGCCCGAGCAGGTGCGTCGTGCCCGAGCGCGGGAGTCCGGCCACGATCAGCGGTCGCCGGATCGGCACGTCGTGTATCTCAGGGTGGCGGGCGAGCCGGTCGAGCGCCTGCAGCCGGTTGGCCGCGGCCTTCACGCACTGGCCGAACACGGTCTGGCGCACGAGCGCCGTCGCGTTGTCGCTCTCGTCCATCTCGGCGAGGATCAGCCGCAGCCGCTCGCGGAAGTCGTCAGGCCCGAAGTCGGTGAGTCCCACCTGCTCGCGCGCGGCGGCGAGCACGGCGGCCTCGGTGAGCACCACCGGGTGCGCCTCCGCCTCACGCATCATCGCCGCCTGATCGGCCGTGAGCACCGGCGCGCGCAGGTCATCGATCCGGTACCGCGGCCCGGTCATGCCTGGCCCGCCGCCTGCCGTGCGATGGCGAGCTCCCCCTCCAGCCAGGCCAGCTCGTCGTAGGTGCGTCCCTCCGTGGCGGCGATCAGCTGCTCGAGCGCATCGATCTGGGCCCGGCGGGCGACGGGGTGCTCGGGCTCCGCGCTGAGGGCGATCTCGACGAGGTGCAGGGCCTCGACAGGGCGCCCCTGCGCGGCGTGCTCGGCGGCGCGGCGGGCGATCGGATCGGGGCCTCCGGCGAGGGCGAGCAGGTCCGGCCAGACGGCCCGCTGGCGGACCGGGTAGAGCTCAGTCGTCGACTCGTGGCGGAACCACCCGGCGTGCTCCTCCCATATGGCTCGCACGTACCACGACACCGGTCCCCGGCCAGGCCCGGGTTGAAGCTCCGCGGGCAGCTCGATCTCGGCCATCAGCGAGTACAGATCGCGTCCGGCGTTCATCCCCTCGATCGTGGCGTCGTGGATGTGAGCCACTGCATCGCGCAGCTTGGTGAGGTCACGACGGATCCGCTCCTCGCCGGCGATCGGCTCGTCGTGACCGGTGATGAGCAGCACCGGTTCGAGCGCGAGGATCCGCTCCATGTCACGGATGAACAGACGGGCGCTGCGCTGGCGGTCGCCGCGCGGGGTGTAGAGATGCGGTAGACCGCCGTAGATCGCGCCCGTGAGGTTGCCCGTGAACACGAAGCGCTCTCCCGGCAGCCACAGCGAGAGTGAATCGAGCGTCTCGCCGCCGGGAGTGGCGAACACCCGGAAGCGGCGCCCTCCCAGCCCGAAGGCGTGTTCGACGTCGACGAACGTGTCCACCACGGCTTCCTCGGTGCCGTGGAACCACTGGCGCAGATGGTCCGGCGAGGGGTTCAGCCCGCCGACGATCCGGCGGGACCGCGGCGCGAAGAAATCCTTGAGCAGCGTCCGGTCGAGCCGCCCGTCGGGATAGAAGCGCTGCGCGATCGTCTCCACGCCAGGGTCGGCGAACGCGGCCCAGCCGCCCATGTGATCCGGATGGCTCTGGGTGAGAACGATCACGCGAACCTGGAGCGGCCGGCCGAGCAGATCCTCGTAGCGTTCGCGGTGGCGCCGGCCCTGGTACGGGGTCCCCGTGTTGATCACCACGTCGCCCGCCGGCGTTTCGACCAGGTAGCTGTTCGACGTCCCGCGGGACATGAGGACGTCGTCGGCGATCCGCTCCGCTGGGCGTTCGGGCTCCCAGCGCACGGACGCGATCAGCGGATGATCCCGACTGCTCGGCAGCTCCAAGGCCCTCTCCATCGGCGGCGATTGTATGCCGCCGAAAGGCCTTTTGCCAACCGGACGTTTGCTTGCTGTGTCGGCGGGCTGAGTGGTAGCGTCCCCGGCATGGACGACCTCGCAGCCCGCCGGGCCGCCGGCCTGACCAAGATGACCGAGGTGTACGGCGACGACCGGGGCTTCGGCGAACGGCTGCCCGACGTGCCCCCCGAGTCGCGCCCCTATGCCGAGGAGACCGTCGACCATCTGTTCGCGGAGATCTGGAGCCGGCCCGGGCTCTCGGTCCGGGACCGGCGGCTGCTGACGATCGGCGTCACCGCCGCCCACGGCAGGGCCGACCTGGCCGAGACCCAGTTCGTCGGTGCGCTGCTCGCCGACGAGCTGGACGACGCCGCGCTCGGCGAGGTCGTGCTGCACCTGGCCTTCTACGCCGGCTGGCCCAACGCGCAGGCGATGCAGCGGGCGGCCACCGCCGCCGTCGAGCGTGTTCGCGGCGTTTGACCTGAGCGGCAAGGTGGCGCTGGTCACCGGCGCCAACAGCGGGCTCGGGCTCGGCTTCGCCACCGGGCTGGCCAGGGCGGGGGCCGATCTGGCCATCTGGGGCCGGCGCGCCGAGCGCAACGCCGCCGCCGCGAGCGAACTGGCCTCACACGGCGGCCGGGTCCTCCCCCAGGCCGTGGACGTCGCCGACGAGGCGAGCGTCGCCACGGCCATGGATGAGCTCGTCGCCGAGCTGGGACGACTCGACTGCGTCGTCGTCAATGCGGGGATCTCCACCCGGGCGCCCTCGTTTCACGAGATGAGCTCCGAGATGTGGCACGAGCTCCTGGACATCAACCTGCACGGCGCCTTCCACACCCTCCGGGCCTCGCTGGCGCACATGGTGGCCCGCGCCGAGGCGGGAGATCCGGGCGGCTCGGTGATCGTGTGCGGCAGCCTGGTCGTCCGGGGAGGCGTGCCGCGGCTCGAGCACTACGCGGCGGCCAAGGGCGCCCTCGCCTCGGTCGTCCGCAGCGTCGCGGTCGAGTACGGGCGCCACGGGATCCGCGCCAACATGGTCGCCCCCGGCTACTTCGCCTCCTCGCTCGGCGGGCGCGATCCCGACGTTCTCGCCCAGCGCGAAGCGCAGATGGCCGCGAACCCGATCCCCCGCGCCGGCCGGCCGGAGGACCTGGAGGGGATCGCCGTCTACCTGGCGAGCGATGCCTCGAGCTATCACACCGGTGACGTGATCATCATCGACGGCGGAAAGCTGGCCAAGATCTGATGCCGTCCGTCGGTCCGATGCCGTGAAGCTGACCGCCGGTCAGGTGGCGGTCGTCACCGGTGGCGCGAGCGGGATCGGCTTCGCGCTCGCTGAGGCGTTCGCCGCCCGTGGCCTGTCCGTCGTGCTCGCCGACGTGCGCGCCGAGGCCCTGGAGCAGGCGCAGGCCGAGCTGTCCGCGGACGCGTCGCTCACCGTCGTGTGCGACGTCTCGGACCGCGCCTCGGTGGCGGCGCTCGCGGACGCGACGATCGAGCGATTTGGACGCGCCGACGTGGTCTGCAACAACGCCGGCATCGTTCCCGCCCCGGCCCCGATGTGGGAGCAGGACCCCGCACGCTGGCGGTGGCTGATCGACGTCGCCCTGATGGGCGTGGTGCACGGCGTCCAGTCCTTCGTGCCTCACATGCTCGAGCGGGGCAGCGGCCACGTGCTGAACACCGGCTCGACGGCGGGCCTGATGCCGGTCCCGAATCTCACCCCCTATGCCGCCGTCAAGCACGCCGTCGTCGGCCTCACCGAGACCCTGGACATCGAGCTGCGCCGCGCGTCCCCCGGCGTGGGGGCCACCGTTCTGTGCCCGGGGCCGGTGAAGACCGCCCTGCACCGCTCCTCACGGGAGCTCCGGCCCGCCGAGGCCCCCGCGAGCACGTCCGGGGGCCCGGGCTCGCTCGATGCGAACTACGGGGCACCGATCTCACCCGCCGACGTCGCCGCGATGGCGCTCGAGGGCATCGAGCACGACCGGATCCACGTGCTCACCCACCGCGACGGAAACGGCCCGATCAGGGACAGCCTCGCGCGCGTCATGGCCGCGCTGCCTGCGCAGACCGAGGATCGACCGCGCATGACGTGACGGTAGGGTGGGTATCTTGGCAACCAACCGTCCGTTCGGCTACCCTGGGCGGCGGTGTCTGCGGGACAGCACCGGACGCAGAGAGGAGCAGAAGAGATGGCAGATGCGGCCACCGCACTGAAGTCCTCGAACCGGATCAAACCCTCGGTGGGACTTGCGCCGAACTGGTGGCCCGTGGCGCTTGCCGGCGAGGTCGAGCAGCACCCCCTTCGGTTCCGGCTCGGAACCCGGAACCTGGCCGTGTACCGCGATCTCGGCGGAGTGATCCGCGCAGTCGATGACTCCTGCCCGCACCGCCGCCTTCCGCTGTCGATGGGCCGCATCACCGAGGACGGTTACCTCCAGTGCGCCTATCACGGCTGGTGCTTCGACGGCGCCGACGGCCGCTGCACCCAGATCCCCAACCTGCGCGAGGACGAGAAGATCCCCGGCGCGATCCGGATCAACGCGTTCTCCACGGTGGAGAACATCGCCGACGTGCTCGGCTTCGGACTGCGCTTCAAGCAGCTCGCCCCCGCCGTCGGACCGCCGACCGGCGAGGAGCCGGAGGATGGCGGGACGACGATGTTCGAGAGCCTGCTCGAAGGAGGCCTCGTGCTCGTGTGGACGGGCGACGAGGCGCCGACGGCGCCCGTGAGCTCGCCCAGCGGGCCTTCCGGAGATCACCCGCGCGCCTTCTCGGGCCGCGTCGAGGTGCGAGCACCGCACGCCCGGCTGGCGGCGGCTCTGCTCCACAACCCCGGCCAGGTGCTCGGACTGGGGCCCCTGATCGGCTCGGGGGAGGAGCTCTCGCGCCCGGACATCGAGCAGGACGGCGACACACTGGTGGTGCGCCGCGAGCGGCTTCGCTTCGACATCCCCCGTCCCCATACGTTTGATCCGTTCGTCAAGTCCGACGTGGCGACCGAGGTCCGGATGATCGCCGGGACCGGCCTGGCGTGGATGGAGTCGGCCGGCGTGCGTGTCGTCGCCGGGCTGACGCCGATCGGGGACTACCGCACCATCCTTCGCTGGTACGGCGAGGCCGAGGGTCCGGCCAACGCCGTTGGGCGCGCGCTCAGCGTCGCGGGCGTCCGCTCCGGGCGGACGACGGCACGGGCGGAGGGGCTGGCCGACGCGATCTTCGGCCTCCCGGACGCCGCCGTCGAAAAGCTCCGTGACCTTCAGGCAAGCCATTCCGAACAGGCTCTCGATCCAGGTAACCCCCTCGAGGAGACATCATGACCACAGAAGTGACAGCCGAACGCCAGGCGCCGGCCCGGTTCCGTCCGGGCAGCTGCGCACTTCGCGACGCCTGGTTCCCGCTCATCCAGACCGCCCAGGTCGGCCGCCGCCCGGTCCGCCGCCTGATCCATGGTCAGCCGGTGATCTTCTGGCGCAGGGACGGGGAGCTCCAGGCCACCGAGCACGTCCCCAACGCCAGCGGCCCCCGCCTGCGCGCCACTGAGTTCACCGGCGGCAGCGGCCACTACCCACTCGTGCAGCGCTACGGCTACGCCTGGGTGTGGTACGGAGATCCCGCCAACGCCTCGCCGGACCTGATCCCGAGCGTCCCCCACCTGCCCGAGGAGGGCATGCCGCGGCGGATGCAGGGCAACGTCGTATTCGACTGCACCTACGAGCTCGTGTGCGAGAACCTCCTCGATCTGACGCACGCCGACTTCCTGCACTCCGCGGTGACGGGTGACGCGTTGTCCGAGGACGACGAGATCTTCGTGGACTCGACCTCGGAGACCGTGACGATGACGCGGATCGCCCACGGCCGCGCGATCCCGAAGATGCAGAGGGGCTTCGTCAAGGGCGCCACGCAGCAGAACCTCCGCGTCGTGACGATCACGCACGTCCGCAGCGGTGTGTGCGTCCTGCACGGGGACTTCAACCCCGGGATGGACATGCGCATGCTGCACCCGGTCAACCCGGAGACCCCGAACCGGTGCCGCACTCCGGTGATGTTCAACCCGCAGTCGGTGCCCAGGTATGCCAAGGCGTTCATCGGTCCGGCCTTCGCCCACATGGTCGGCCGCCAGGACAACTGGGCGCTGCGCGACCAGAACAGCTCCTATGTGCAGCCGCGACCCAACAGCGACCTCAGCTCCCGCTTCGACAAGGCCGGGCTGCGCTACCGCAAGGTGTTCCAGTCGCTGGTGGCCCGTCAGCAGGAGGGCGACTACAGCTACCAGGCGGACGGCGACCCCGCCCGGGACGTGCGCGAGGAGCTCGGCCTGCTCGGCCGGATCTAGTGTCCTGAGTCGAGCGGGGCCTTGGCGGATCGGTCCCAGATAGCGGGACTTATCTGCCAAGGCCCCCCTTCGCGAGGGGCCGGCGAGGCTCAGCCGGTGGGGGCGCCGGACAGGCGCATCGCCTCGACGAAGCGGCGCTGGACGAGTTCGGCGCCCGGCAGGTCCAGGCCGAGATCGCGGCCCAGGGCGAGTGCTGCGGCGAGGTCCTTTTCGGCGTAGCCGACGAAGCCGCGGCGGAGATCGAGCAGAGCCTCCGGGTCGGTGTCGAGCCGATCCGGGCGGATGCCGTGGCGGGACACGAGCGCCATCGGGCCCCCGGACCAACGGTCGGCGGCCTCGGATGCCTCGATCAGCTTGTCGATCTCCACGCCGGCCCCGTAGGCCAGCTGCGCGGCTTCCGCCACCACGTACCAGCAACCGAAGACGATCATGTTGCGGGCGAGCTTGGCCGCCATCCCGCTGCCCAGGGGACCCATGTGGAGCATCGGGTCGCTGAATGCCTCGATCGCCGGGCGAGCCACCTCCACGAGCTCGGGGGCGCCGCCCACGAGCGCGACGATCGATCCCTGCTCGATCGCGCCGCCGCCGCCGGTGACCCCGCAGTCGAGCAGCCCGGCGCCGGCCTGTCGCGCCTGCTCGGCGGACCACACGATCGTCTCGGCGGGCACGGTGCTGAGGATCACCACCGCGGGGGGCACGGTCGCAGCGGCGAGCACGCCGTCCTCGCCTGACAGAACGTCGCGCACCTGCGCGTCGTCGTACACGGCCACGAGCGCCACGTCGGCGCCGTCGGCGGCCGCCCGCGGGCTCTCGGCGATTCGCACCCGGTCGGCCAGCGTCCCGGCGGCCGTCTCGGACACGTCGAAACCGCTCACCGTGTGACCGGCCCGGAGCAGCGACCGCGCGGCGCCACCCCCGATCCGTCCCAAGCCGATGACTGCAACCGAACTCATGGCACCGCCTCCTCCGTTTCGATGTTCCAGCTGTGCTCCAGCCCGGCCGGCAGCGCGTCGAGCTGCAGGCGCGGTCGCACGAACCGCGCGATCGTCTCGAGCGCGCGCTCCCGGGCCGCCCAGCCCAGGGTGGTGGGCAGCGCCAGGATGGCCAGATCGAGCTCCCAGGCATCGCGGTGGGCGCGCAGCTCGCCGACGAGCTCCGAGACGTCGAGCTCACCCTGCTCGCCGACCGCCACCGCGAGCCGGAGGGCGCGGCGCAGGCGTCGTACGCCCACCCCGCCCAGCCGCTCGAGCGCGGACCATGCCTCGGTGGCCGCCGCGATGCCGGTCTCGGCGAGAAACGTCGTCAGGCACGTCGCGGCCGCCTGCGGCGCAGCCGGCCCGGCCAGCCACACCGGGAGATCGAGCTGCGCGGGCGCCGGTGTCACCCGCAGGCGAGCGGGGATGCCTTCGTGCTCGGGCAACCGCGCCGGGATCCGCCAGTGCGCGCCCTCGTAGGTGAAGGCGCGCGCCGCGAACGCGAGCTGCAGGATCTCGAAGGTCTCGGTGAGCAACGACGGCTCGTCACCTTCGAGCGCGAGCACGAGGCGGCCCCCGAGCACGAGATCGGCGATCGCGGCCTCCTCGGCCAACGCCACGGGATGTGCTCCTGCCCTCACGCAGGCGGCGATCCGCAGGCCGCGCGTGACCGGCGCCAGGGCCGCCGCGGCGACGACGGGCGCCGGCGCCTCGGCCTCGGTGATCCACGCGACGTCGAAGCCGAGCTCCTCGAGCCGAGCCGCATCCCGCAACCACGGGGCCTGGAGGACGACGCCGAGCCTCATCGCAGATGAGGCAGGACGCCTGCCGCGATCTCCATCATCGCGTCGCGGTACGAGGGCGTCACGTCGCGCGCGGCGACGTGCAGGACGACGAGATCGATGCCGAGTCGCTCGAGCTCACCGAGTTCGTGCACGATGGCATCGGGCGGGCCGACGATCGCCGTGTCCCCGTTGCGCGCCATCTGCTCATCGAGTTGGTCCTGCACCTCGAAGCCGATTCGACCGTTGATCGGCCACCAGGATCCGCTGTACTCACGGGCCTGGCCGGCGAGGCGCTCCCGCGCCCGCTGCGCCGCCGCCCGGCTGCCGTCGGTGACCGCCGCGAGCTTCAGCATGCCGACGCGGCCGAGCCGGGTCCCCGCCGCGGCAGCGACGTCGCGCGCCTCGCCGATCACCCGTCGCAGCTGCTCCGCGCGCATGCTCGACGGAAGAAACAGCCCGAGACCGCGGCCGGCACCCCGTTGCAGCGCAGGCCCCGCCAGCCCACCGACCCATACTCGGGGACCGCCGTCGGTCCATGCCGGCAAAAGGATCTCCAGCGCGGCGTCGGCGAGACGCCCGCGGCGCCGGCGCGAGACCCCCAGGCCGTCGAACTCGACGTCGCGATAGCCGAGCCCGATGCCGAGCTCGGTGCGGCCGGGAGCCAGCTCGCCGAGGGTGCGGCCAGCGCGAGCGAGGCGGTGCGGATCGTGCAGGGGGAGCAGCATCACCCCGGTGCCGAGGTGCAGGCGGGTCGTCGCCGCGAGCACGGCGGCCCCCGCCACGAGCGGCGAGGGGCACCAGCCGTCGTACCAGAAGTGGTGCTCGGAGAGCCACAGGGAATGGAAGCCGAGCCGCTCAGCGAGGACAGCGTCCTCCTGGAGCTCGGCGTACAGCGCGGGGAAACCGGCCGGGTGGCCGGAGGTGCTGCGCATCGCCCAGAGGCCGACCCCCACATCCACCGACGGGACTCTACCAACCGCTTGCTCGAACCGGTGGGCGCGGCGCGGTCGCTCCTCGCACGTCAGCCGACGGTCAATCAGCCGGCGGCGTGAGTCCCCAGCGCTCGTAGAACGCCTCCCGCCCGGCGGCGTCGAGCAGCTCCACCCGCAGCCCGCTGTCCACGCCGCGGTGATAGGTGAACTTCCCGCCCAGGCGTGAGCCGTCGACCTCGAGCGCGAGGCCGTCCGCGGTCACCGATCGTTTGGCGTCGTCGAGCGAGTCCGTCCACAGGCCGATGTGGTCGATGCGCGAGGTGCCGCCGCAGTCCCACGGACTTCCGGCCGGCCCCTCGATCAGCTCCAGGTACGGCGGGCCCTGACGCGCGAAGCAGACGCGGATCGTCCATTCCCCCACGTCGCGCGCGACCACCTCGCTCCAGTCGAGCCCGAGCGCGGCGCCCAGCTCGGCCCGTGCCGCCTCGATGTCGGTGACCAGCACGCCGACCTGGAAGAACGGATGTTGGACGGCCTGCTCCATCATGCCTCCTCGGGCTCGCGCGGGGCGGTCACCCGGCGCGCGTAGTCGACGTCGTACCAGTTGGAGAGCTTCGCGATCTGTCCGCCGACGAGGTCGAACACGTCGACGGCGTCGAAGGCGACCTCGCGGCCATCCCGGGTGCGGCCGGTGAAGGTGACCTCGGCGAGCACCGTGCCGGCGTCGTCGTGCACGAGCACGCGCGTCGGCCGATCGACGTGCTCGGGCCACGGATCGAACAGCTTGCTGAAGTATTCGATGACGCCGTCGATGCCGTCACGCGGTCGTGCGCCCACCGCGCGCAGCTTCCCGTCGGGCCGCCAGATCTGGCGCATGCCCTCCCAATCCTCCGTGTCGAGACATCTGAAGTAGCGCATCACCGTGCTGCGCAGCGGGGAGGTATCGATGAGAGCTCCTTTACAAAACGTCCGTTTGGTCGGCGACCATATCAGCCGGCTGATCGTGCGTGGAGCCTCTCACGCCGCCAACCCGGCCGCAGGGGCGGGGATATATTTTATGAGGACTAACTTGACCAAACGCTTGTTTTTCATCTAGGTTCACGATGCACGCCGCCGACGCACGTGGTCCGGCGCGGCATCACAGCAATGAGAGGAGAGACGTGCTCGCGAAAACGTTCGCACGGCGGTGGCTGCTAGCCGCCGCGTTGGTTACCGCGGCCTTGGCGATCGCCGCCTGCGGCAGCAGCAAGAGCAACAGCCCCAGCAGCAGCAGTGGTGGCTCCAGCACCGGTGGCGCGAGCAGCACCAGCAGCGGCGCTGCCACGGGGAGCCCGATCAAGATCGGCATGGTGACCCCGCTCAGCGGACCGCTGGCCGCGGACTTCGTCGACGCATCGGACGATTTCAAGGCGCGAATCGCCTACCAGAACTCCCTGGGCGGCGTCGACGGGCACAAGCTCGTCCCGGTCATCGTCGATGACACGAGCACCCCCCAGGGCAACTTGGCAGCGGCACGCACGCTCGTCAGCGCCGACCACGTCGCGATCGTCGCCGAGGACTCGGCGGTGACCGCAGGAGCCGCTCCGTACCTGCACGGCGTCGGCGAGCCGGTCGTCGGCGACCCGGTCTCAGGTCCCGAGTGGGGCATGTACTCGAACATGTTCAGCGACTGGGGGATCCCCGATCCCTCGCTGCCGGCGTACACCACGCCGGGTCTCATCCTCAAGGCCCTCGGCGCCAAGTCACTCGGTGCCGTCGGCTTCGGCGCGGTCCCGTCGTCGAAGGCGGGAACCGAGAACGCCGCCAAGGCGGCGATCGCGGAGGGCCTCAAGGCGCCGTACATCAACACGAGCGTGCAGCTGGGAAGCAACGACTTCTCCACCCAGGCGCTCGGTCTGAAGAACGCGGGCGTCGACTCGCTCTACGCTCCGCTCGGCATCGGGTATGACGTCTCGCTGATGACGGCAGCTCGCCAGGCGGGAGCGAAGATCAAGTTCGGCGACTTCGTCAGCGGGACCTACGGGATCCTCGGCACGCCGGCGCAGAAGACACTGCAGGGAACAGCGTTCGCGCTCTACTTCCTGCCCTCGGCGTTCGACACGCCGGTGAGCGAGAAGGTGAACACGATCCTGCACAAGTTCGGCGGTGCGCCGGGTCGGCCCGAGTACGACTTCGACCTGACGGGCTGGCTCGACGCCAACCTGGCCATCACCGCCCTCGAGGGCGACAAGGCCAGCACGTCTCCGTCGGCGATCATCGGCGCCCTGAGGAACGTGACCAACTACACGGCCGGTGGGCTGCTGCCGTCGCCGGTCCGGTTCAAGACGGAGTCGACGTCGACCGACCTCGGCGCCAACGGCTGCCTCTACGCCGTGAGGCTGGAGGGGTCGAAGTTCGTCCCGATGCAGAAGACCCCGTTCTGCGGGAAGAAGCTGTAGAGAATCCGTGAGGGGTGGCTCTCCCCGGCGACGGGGAGGGCCACCCCCTCTCGCCCCCCTCCTCGACCCCAGGCGACAGACGTGGCCCAGTACATCCTCCTCGGACTGGTCAGCGGGAGCATCTATGCACTGGCCGCGCTCGGCCTCGTCTCGACCTATGTCGCCAGCGGCGTGCTCAATTTCGCCTACGGCGCGTTCGCGTATTTCGTCGCGCGGCTCTACTACTTCCTGAACACTCAGCACCACTGGGCGATCGTGCCGGCGGCGGTGCTCTCGATCCTGGTGTTCTCGCCCGCTGCGGGCTTCATCCTGTGGGCGACCATCCTGCGGGGCCTCAGCCGCGCCTCGACTCTCATCAAGGTCGGAGCGACGATCGGCATCTCGGTGGCGCTGCCGGCGCTGGCGGACCTCGTGTTCGGCGTGCAGGTGATCAACACCGTGCCGGGCCTCGCGCCCCAGCCCGAGGCCGTCTATCACCTGCTCGGCATCACGATCACGCTCGACCAGGTGATCGTGCTCGCCTGCCTCGTCGCCGTGCTCGTTCTGGGCGGGATCATCATCCGCTTCACCACCGCCGGCGTCATCGTTCGCGCCGTCGTCGACTCCGACGAGATGTCCCAGCTGTCCGGCGTCAGTCCGCAACGGGTGAGCGCGGTGGTGTGGATGGTCAGCTTCCTGCTCGCCGGCCTCGCCGGGGTGCTCGTCGCGCCGACGCTCGGCCTTCAGGCGAACAACTTCACCTTCCTGCTCGGTACCGCCTTCGCGTCCGTGGTGGTGGCCAAGCTCCGCCATCCCGGGCGCGCCGTGCTCACCGCACTCGCGCTGGGCGTCGTGACCGCGCTGATCCAGAAGTGGGCGCCGTCGAACAGCTCCCTCGCGCAGGATCTGATCCCGGCGGTGCCGTTCGCCTTCGTGTTCGCGTTCATCCTGTTCGGCTCCCGCGGGGTCTCAGAGGAGCACGGTGACGCCGAGGCCCAGCTGGGGGTGCGCCTGGCGCAGGCCGACGAGCGCCGTCCCGCCCCGGTCGTCGCCCTCGTCAGCGACGGCGACGCGGGTACGTCGCTGCGCACGCGGCTCCTGGGCCTGCGCGGAGGGCTCATCCCGGTGGGCCTGGTGGCGATCACCGCGATCGTGCTCGCCCTGCTTTCGAGCTACTGGATCGGTGTCGTCGGCGAGGGGATCGCCTTCGGCGTCGCGTTCCTGTCGTTCACCCTGCTCACCGGCGACGGTGGCTTCATCTCACTCGCCCAGGTCACCTTCGCCGGGTTCGGCGCGGTGGCCGTGGGTCAGTTCAGCACCGATCTCGGACTTTCCCCGATCGAGGCGCTCGCCGTGGCCACGGTACTCGCCCTGCTGGCGGGGTTGCTCGTCGGGTTCCTCACCGTCCGCCTCGGATATCTCTACGTGGCGCTCATCACCCTCACCCTCGGCCTGCTCATGGACAACCTGGTGTTCACTCTGAACCAGTTCACCGTCAGCGGCGAGGGCGTGTTCATCGGCCGTCCCGGGTTCGCTCTCAGCGACCGCTCGTTCGCGTACTTCGCCCTCGCCGTGTTCGTCGTGGTGGCGCTGTTCGTGTGGGCGGTGAGGCGCTCGACGACCGGGCTGGCGATCAGCGCCGCCCGCTGGAGCGCCCCGGCGACCGGGCTCGCCGGTCTCAGCACGACGGCGATCCGGACCCTGCTGGTGGGCCTCGGCGGGGCGATCGCGGCGCTGGGCGGTGGTCTCCTGGCGATGTTCTCGCAGGTCGCGCTGCCGACCAACTTCGTCACCGCCTCGGGGCTCGTCTGGCTCGCGGTGTCGATCGCGGTGGGGATCCGCAGCACGCTCGGGGCACTCGCCGCCGGGATCAGCCTCACCGTCATTCCCGGTCTTTTCTCGACCTACCTGCCGGCGTCCTGGGCGCCGATCCCGACGATCCTGTTCGGGCTGGCCGCGATCGGAATGGTGCGCCAGCCCGACGGCATCGCCAGCGACCTGGCGGCGCTGGGACACTGGCTGCGGCGTCTGCGTCCGAGGAGCTCCGGTGTGCCGGCCGAGGCGGCGGTCGAATGAGCGTCCCGACGCCCGCGGCCCCCGCGCTTCAGGCGGAGAACATCGTCATGCGCTTCGGCGGCGTCGTCGCCGTCGACGGCATCTCCCTGCAGGTTCCCCACGGCACCGTCGTCGGCCTCATCGGCCCGAACGGAGCGGGCAAGTCGACGCTGTTCGCGATCTGCTCGGGCCTGCGGCGGCCGACCGCGGGACGGGTGCTGATGGACGGCGAGGACGTCACCCGGGCGACACCGCAGGCGCGCGCGCGCCGCGGCCTCTCGCGCACCTTCCAGCGACCGGAGATCTTCTTCACGATGACCGTGCGCGAGCACCTGGAGTTCGCCTACCGCGCGCGCGTCAAGCCCCAGCGCGTGTTCTCCGATCTGCTCATGGCTCCGTCACGGTGGCGCACGGATCGCCAGGAGGTCGAGCGCGTCGATGAGCTGCTGGAGGCGCTCGGGCTGAGCGGCGTCCAGCACCGTCGAGCCGCCACCCTCCCGCTCGGCAGCCAGCGCCGGCTCGAGGTCGGCCGCGCCCTGGCCGGGCGGCCGAAGCTACTGCTCCTCGACGAGCCGTCCTCCGGGCTCGACGTGCGTGAGACCGAGCAGCTTGGAGAGGTGCTGCGCACCGCGGCGGAGCGGGAGTCGATCGCTCTGCTGCTCGTCGAGCACGATCTCGACCTCGTGGTCGGCCTCAGCCAGCACATGTACGTGATCGACTTCGGGAAGCTCATCTTCGAGGGAAGCCCCGCTCAGACGCGCGGCTCCTCCCTCGTCCAGGCCGCGTACCTGGGCCAGGAGCTGGAGGCCGCGGCGCTCCCGGAGGTGGGGGCATGACGGCGGGGCTGCTCGAGGTCGACGGGCTGAGCGTCGTGTACGGCAACGCCCAGGCGGTGGCCGGCGTCTCGCTCCGCGTGGCGCCCGGCGAGGCCGTCGCCATCCTCGGCGCCAACGGCGCCGGGAAGTCGAGTCTCGGCCGCGCGATCTGCGGCCTCACCCCCGTCGCCGCCGGAACGGTGCGCTTCGACGGCGAGGACATCACGGGCGCGGGGGCGACGCGCATCAGCCGGCTCGGTCTCGCCTACCTGCCTGAGGGACGGGGGATCTTCCGCGGGCTATCGGTGCACGACAACCTGCGCGTGATGCTCCGTCCCGTCGGCCGCGGCAAGCTGCGTGAGGCGATCGACGAGGCGTACGCGCTGTTCCCCAATCTCGCCGACCGGCGCACGCAGGTGGCGGGCACTTTGTCGGGCGGTGAGCAGCAGATGCTGGCGCTCGCCCGCGTCCTCGCCACCCGGCCCAAGCTCGTGATCGCCGACGAACCGTCGCTCGGCCTCGCCCCGAAGATCATCGAACAGATCTTCGCGACGCTGGGACAGGCGCGTGCCGCCGGAACGGCCGTGGTGCTGATCGAGCAGTACGTGCACCGCGCTCTGGACTTCTGCGATACCGCGAACCTGTTGCGCCGGGGCGCGATCGCGTGGAGCGGGGTCGCTTCGGCGCTGGGCCCCGACGTCCTGACCCATTACCTGGGCCAGGAAGACCTCGCCACCGCGTAGCGTCCCCTCGCCGGTGAAGCTCGCCACCACCCTCACCGGTCCGCTGCTGGGCACGGGCGAGCGGCTGCGCCACGTGCCGGAGCTGGCCCGGGAAGCCGAGGCGCTCGGTGTGGACCAGCTCGGGGTGCCCGATCACGTCCTGCTCGGCGAGGGCCTCGGCGCCTATCCCTACGGCCGGTTCCCCGAGCCGCCCACGTGCCCGTATCCCGAGCCGATGATCCTGCTCGCCGCGGTCGCCGCCGTGACGCGCACGATCGAACTCGCCCCGAGCACGCTGATCGCCACGGCTCGCCCGGCGCCGCTGCTCGCCAAGACGGCGGCGACGCTCGACCGTCTCTCCGGAGGGCGCCTCGTCCTCGGTGTCGGGACCGGGTGGCACGAGGCCGAGCTGCGCGCCTGCGGGATCGACCCCGCCGGGCGCGGGCGCCGGCTCGACGACACGATGCGCGCCTGTCGCGTGCTGTGGCGGGACTCGCCCGCCTCCTTCTCCTCCCCCACGGTGTCCTTCACGGCAATGCACTGCGAGCCGCGCCCGGCCTCGCCGGAGAGCATCCGCGTGCTCGTCGGCGGTGGGAACGTGGCCCGCGCGGCCGCTCGCGTGAGCGACTACGCCGACGGGTGGATGCCGCCACCGGCGATGCCGGTGGCGGAGCTCGCCGAGGGCGTCGCCGCGCTCCGCGAGGCGCGCGCCGCCGCCGGGCGCGACGCGACGGAGCTCGAGGTCAAGGTCTGGCTGCCGGTGCCCGGCGGGGAGCTCGAGCGCGTGCTCGAGGAGCGCCTGCCGGCGCTGCGCGAGGCCGGTGCGAGCACCGTGCAGATCGCCCTCGGCCCGCTGGCCGGCACGGCCGAGCGGACCGTGCCCGCGCTCAGGCGGCTCACCGCCGCGTTCGCGCCCTACCGCTGAACGGGACCGGGCCTCAGGCCTGGCCCCAGATGTTCGACGTCGCCCGGGTCTGGACCGCCGCCGGGTCGCCGCCGAACGCGCCGGGGAAGTGCGCCGCCACCGCGCCGCGCATTCCGTCCTGCCAGCGCACGCGGCAGTCGCCCAGCAGCGCGCGACGCCGTGTGTTGTCCGAGACGAACGACTGCCGTGCCCGGGGGTCGCGCTCGAAGCGCACCTCCAGATCCGCCTCCGCGGCGAGGTGGCTCATGAACTGCTCCACCGTCACCGGAGTGTCGCCGGCGAGGTTGACGATCGTCGCCTGCGGCGAGGCGACCGCGAACAGCGCCTCCGTGAATCCCGTGATGTCGTCGGTGGAGATCGGTGAGCACCACACGTCGCTGCCGTCCTCCGGCAGCCATACCGGCCCGCCGGCCAGCACCCGTCCGAAGAACTCCACCGGCAGGCCGCCCCACCCGGTGGGTCCGTAGCAGACGTTCAGCCGCGCGATCGTGCTCGGCAGGCCGAACACCTGCGCGAGCGCGCGGACCACGCCCTCGGCCGCCGCCTTGCCCACCGGATAGGCCGGGGCGTAGGGCGCCCACCCTCCGAGCGGGTCGGTCTCGGCCACCGGATGCTCGCTCGTGGCCGGCTTGGCGTAGACGGCGAAGGTCGAGATGAACAGGAAGGCTTCCGCCGAGCGGCAGTGATCCATGAGCGTGCCGGCGCCGACGGCGTTGGCCTGGGCGGCGCGGTCGAAGTCGGGCTGTCCGCGATACGGCGCCGCGTGCAGGACGTGGGTGAAATCCCGTGGAAGCCCGGCCAGGTCGCCCTCCCCCATCGTCCAGGGGAACGTCCGGATGCCCGCCTGCTCGAGCTCGGCTTTCGTCTGCGGATCGGAGAATCGCGCCACGCACCACACCTCGTTCTCGGCGGCGAGCGCCTCGGCGCAGGGACGGATGGCCTGGCCGGTGGCGCCGGTACAGAGGATCTTGCGGTCCGAGAGCACGATCGGCGGCGGGCGCTCAGCGCTCCCCGGCCGCCGCCGACGCGGCGCCGCGAGCGGCGGCGAGGAACGCGCCAACCGTGTCGTCGAGCATGTCCGGCGTGCTGCCGTGGAGGATCAGCTCGTCGGCGCCGGCGTCGAGGTACTCGTGAAGGCGCGCCGCCTGCGCATCGGGCTCGCCGATCGCCGAGGTGGTGGCGAGCCACTCGTCGGGCAGGGTCGAGGCCACCTCGACGAGCTGGGGCTTGGTCAGCCCCTGATCGGCGTAGCCGCCGTTCAGTCCCCGCACGAGCGGATGCTCGGCCATCCGCGCCAGCGGCTCGGGATCCCAGCCGTTGGCCTTGACCAGCGCCGGACCGAGCGGCGCGCTCTGGAAGTAGGTGACCGCCCGGGCACGGATGAGCAGGTCGACGTTCGCCTCACTGGCCACGACGACGCTCCCGTAGATTCGCACGGCATCCGGCTCGCGGCCCGCCGCGACGGCGGCCTCGCGCACGATCGTCGCCGAGCGCGTGACGCCCTCGGGGCTGAGGAACGGATGCAGCAGCACGCCGTCGAAGCTCCGTCCCGCAAGCTCGAGCGTGCGGGGTCCGATCGCCGTGAGGGCGATCGGCGCCGGCGGCACGGAGGGAAGATCGGCCAGGCGCAGCGCCGGATAGTGGCCGGCGGGCCCGTCGTAGGACACCGTCTCCCCGGCGGCGAGGCGGCGGACGATGTCGGCGGTGTCGCTCAGCAGCGCGTTCGTCGCGTTGGGCAGACCGAGCATCGTCCACATCCGGGGCGCGAGCTTGCCCACTCCGAGGATGAAGCGGCCTCCGCTCAGCGCCTGCAGGGTCACCGCCGTGGAGGCGAGCACGAGCGGGTGGCGGGTCTGGAAGTGCATCGCCCCGGCGGCGAGACGGATCCGCTCGGTCGTCTGGGTCAGCGCGCCGAACAGCACCGGCACGTCCTTGGTCCCCCATCGCTCCGAGAGCCACACCGTCCCCAGCCCCAGCCGCTCGCCGGCGAGCGCCTGCTCCAGTCCGGGACGGGGATCGCCAACCCGCCCGGGCAGGAGATAGGCCCCGAGGCAGTCAGCCGTCCGGGGCTCGCTCATGCCGCCGCGCCCTGGTTGACCGAGGCGGCGGCGACGGCGGCGAACTCGGGGGCCAGGTCCATCACCGGCTGGCCCAGCTGGCGCGCGAGCATCTGGGTGACGGGGCTGGCCAGATGCATCGTCGTGTCCGGCGGGAGCCGGCCGAGCTCGACCTGGATCGTGATATAGCGCGTGGTGATGATCGCGTAGCGCAGCGTGGCCAGGATCACGTAGTAGTCGATGTCGTGAAGCTCACGGCCACTCAGGCGCTCGTAGGCACGCACCGTCTCCTCGCGCCCCGGCACGCCGTCGAGCAGCTCGATGTCCATCGCGCTGGTCGACCACTCCTGGTACATCAACCACCAGCCGACGTCGAGCTCCGCCGGCCCGAGGCTCGACATGTCCCAGTCGATCACCGCGCGCAGCGCACCATCGGGAGCGAAGATCATGTTGCCCGGCCGGGCGTCGCCCCAGCACAGGCAGGCCGAATCCTCGCGCGGGCGATGCTCGAGCACGTAGGCGAGCCCCGCGTCGATGATCCCCAGGTCACGCCCGTCAGCCGCCCAGCGGTGGAAGCGCACGATGTAGTCGAGGAAACGGTCAAGCGCGGACGGGCCGCCGGTCGGGAAGATCCCGCTCTCCTGCCAGGGAACCCGGTGGACGGCGGCCAGCGCCTCGAGTCCCTGCTCATGCATCACGGCACGCCGCTCGGGCGAGAGCTCGGTCACCCATCCGGCCTGGTGATAGCTCGGGACCGTGAGCGGAACGAGCCCGTCGACGTGGCGCATGGCGACGAAGGGAACGCCGATCACCGCAGGGTCCTCCTCCACCCAGAGCAGCTCCGGGACGGGCACACCGTGGCGGCCGGCGAGCTCCATCGTCCGCCCCTCTCGCACGACATCCGGATCGAGGAACAGCGACGCGGTGGGCTGCAGGCGCAGGACGAGCTTCTGCTCGCTCACGTCGTCGCCCGCCCGCCAGCACGCCGTCAGCTGGATGCACCCACCGGTGGCGCCCTGCTCGGGCAGCTCGACACCCTGCACCTCGGCGCCATCGTCGCCGGTCATCCGAATCAGCCACTGCTTCAGAGCAGCTTGCGTCTCGCGCAGGTCGCGCTCGCCCGAAGCCGTCATGTCTTGCTCCTCTCCTCCGGCGCACTCCGTGCTTGCCGCGCCAGAAGCGGCATACTACCCACCGTTTGATCGAATTTCCACCACGGGAGGAGTCGGGCATGAGCCAGAGCGGAGAGCTGGACGGCAAGGTCGCGATCGTCACCGGCGCAGCGAGCGGCATCGGAGCCGCCAGCGCCCGGGCCCTCGGTGCGGCCGGAGCATCGGTGATCATCGCCGATCTCCGGGGCGATGCCGCGGTGGCCGCGGCCGAGGCGTTGGAGCAGGACGGGATCGCGGCCACGGCGGTCACGGTGGACACGTCCGACGAGGAACAGGTGGCGGCGATGGTGAAGGCGGCCGTGGATACCTACGGCGGGCTCGACATCCTCCACAACAACGCGGCGAACACCGATCCGGCGCACATGATGCGCGACATGGCGATCCACGAGATGGACGTCGAGGTGTGGGACCGCACGATGGCGGTCAACCTGCGCGGCTACATGCTGGGGACCAAGCACGCAGTGCCGCACATGCTCCAGCGGGGCGGCGGTGCGATCGTCAACACGGCCTCGGGGACGGGCCTGCAGGCCGAGGTCGTGCGCTCGGCCTACGGGACCTCCAAGGCCGGCATCATCGGCTTCACCCGCAACGTCGCCACGCAGTACGGCAAGCAGGGGATCCGTTGCGTAGCCGTCGCGCCGGGGCTGATCATGACCCCGTCGCTGGCGGCGAACATGCCCGAGGAGATGCAGGCGATGATGGAGCGCCACCACCTCACGCCCCGCCTCGGACTCCCAGAGGACATCGCCGCCGCCGTCGCCTTCCTCGTCTCCGACCGTGCCGCCTTCATCACCGGCATCACGCTCCCGGTCGACGGCGGGTTCTCGGTGCACACGCCGTCCTACGTCGACGATCTGGCGATGCTCCAGGCGATGCGGGAAGCCCACGGCGGCTGAGTCACCCCCCCATGGCCGCGATCACCGTGACGAGATGACCCTGGCCGGTCGGCGCATCGTGGTGACGGGCGGCGCCCGGGGAATCGGCGCCAGCGCCGTCACCGCGCTGGCTCGGGAGGGTGCGGCGGTGACCTCGCTCGATCTCCTCGACGCGCCGGGCGAGCGGCTTGCCGCCGAGGCGAGCCGCGCGGGGCCGGGGAGCGTGCGCTACCTCCACTGCGACGTGAGCCGTCGTGAGGAGGTGCGCGCCGCGTTTGCGGCGGCCACCGAGACGATGGGCGGGCTCGACGGGCTCGTGAACGTGGCCGCCGTCGAGCTCAAGGCGCCGGCCGAGGACATCAGCGACGAGGACATCGCCCTCACGCTGAGCGTCAACGTGCTCGGCACGATGCTCACCAACCAGGAGGCCTTCCCCTACCTGCGTGACGGTGGCGGCGGGCGGATCCTCAACTTCGCCTCAGGCGCCGCCCTGTACCCGTTCCTCGGCGGCGCCCATTACTCCGCCTCCAAGGGCGCGGTGATCTCGTGGACGCGGACGATCGCCCACGAGTGGGGGCGCCACGGCATCGCGGCCAACGCGATCAATCCGGTGATGTGGACCCCGATGTACGAGGCGAGCCGGGCTCGCTACACCCCAGAGGAGCTGGCCGAGCACGACGTCAAGATGGCGCAGCGGATCCCGCTGGGCGGGCGCTCGGGGGACCCGGATACCGAGATGTCGCCGGTGCTCGTGTTCCTCCTGGGCGACGGCGCGCGGTTCATCACCGGTCAGATCCTGTCCGTCGACGGCGGGATGGTGCCGCTGCGCTGAGGGGCCAGGTGCGGACGGCGGCGAACGAAAGGTCACGAGCATCGTGCCAACGGAATCTGTAACGGAGGAGACGGTCTATGGCGCCACGGCGTTCCGGGAGATCGCTGCCTGGGACGACGTGCGCTTCGTGTTGCGCTCGAAGCTCTTTGAGCAGGTTGGCCCGCGGGATGGCTATCCGCGCGTCGATCTGCAGCACCGCATCATGGGGGATTCGGTCGTGATGCTGCGCGGGGAGGACCATGCGCAGCGCCGCCACTTGGAGTCGGTGCTGTTCCGCCGCGCGACGCTGCTGAAGTACGAACAGGAGCTGGTGCGTCCGCGGCTGGCGCACACCCTCGCGCGGCTGACCGTGGACGGTGACGGTCTTCGACGCGCCGACCTCAACGAGATCAGCCGCGACATGCTGTTGGCGCTGATGGCGACCCTGACCGGCGTCGCGCTGGAGACGCCCGAGCAGGAGCGCCGTTTCGACGAGGTGTTCGCTCGGCTCGATCGTGGCGCGCGCGTGCGCCATGCGGCCGACCCGGAGGCAGCGCTGCGCGATGGTCTCGCAGCGCAGCAGGCGTTCGCGGAGGAGTTCTTCGCACCTGCATGGGCGCGTCACCAGGCGACGCCCGACGACACGCGGCCCAACGACCTGATCACGATGATGCTGCGCCACGCGGAGCACTTCGCGGCGTGGGACCCTGAGGTCTACCTGCGCGAGGCAACGCTCTACGTCAGCGCGTCGGTCGGCACGACCACGCGAGAGCTGTGCCTCGCCGTCGACGCGATCGAGCGCTGGATCGAGGCGCACCCGGCGGACGCCGCGCTGCGGACCGACGAGGACTTCCTCGGCCACGCGTTCGAGGAGGCCCTGCGGGTCCACCAGTCGATCCCGTCGGTCGGCCGCGTGGCGGTGGACGCGGTGACCCTGCCCAGTGGGGTGAGCGTCGAGAAGGGCGAGACGGTGCGGGTGAACCTCCAGGCCGCCGGCCGCGAGGCCGTCGGGCCGGGCGGCGAGGAGTTCGACCCACACCGGCGGGCGCCCGATCGCGGGGAGCGCCACGGGCTGGCCTTCTCCGATGGGCGTCATGTGTGCATCGGCAAGATGCTCGTGCTCGGCGACCGCGACGGGGACGCTCGACGCCTGGGGACGGCCAAGACGGCGCTGATGGTGCTCTATGGCAGCGGCATGCGCCGCGACCGGACCCGCGAGCCCGCACTGAAGGACACGATCACCAAGCGCTTCGAGTCCTATCCGGTCGTCTTCGGCGGTCCGGACGCATGAGCGGTCCCATCTCCCTCGAGGGCCACGTCGTCGCCGTCACGGGTGCCGGCGCGGGACTCGGTCGCGCCTACGCCCGAGAGCTTGCCCGCCGCGGCGCGTCGGTCGTCGTCAACGACGTCACGGCCGGCACCGTCGAGGCGGTGGTGGCCGAGATCGCGGACGCCGGCGGGACCGCGGCACCCGCCGTCGCCGACGTGTCGCAGCCAGCCGGTGGCGGCTCGATCATCGACGTCGCGCTGGAGCGCTTCGGCACCGTCGACGGCGTCATCGCCAACGCCGGCATCATGCGCCCGGCGTATGTCGAGGACGTCGACCCGGAGACGTTCCGCCGCACGCTGGCGGTCAATCTCGAGGGCGTGTTCTACGTCACCCAGGCGGCGTGGCCGGTGATGCGCGCCAAGGGCTACGGCCGCGTCGCGCTCGTGAGCTCGGGCGGTGGGATCCTCTCAACGCAGGCCAACAGCGCCTACGCCGCGTCGAAGGGCGGCGTCTTCACCCTGGCGCGCACGCTCGCCTTCGAGGGCCGCGAGCACGGCATCGTGGTCAACACCGTGCTTCCGGGGGCCGCGACGGCCATGGGCCGTGAGAACCCGATCCCCGACTACGACCGCCACATCCGCCCCGAGCTGGCCAGGGCGATGCTGCCGCTGCGGGTGGCGGAGGGCGTGGCCGCGCTCGTCACCTACCTGGTCAGCCCGGCCTGCACGGTGACCGGCGAAGCGTTCTCGTCGGTGGCCGGACGTGTGTCGATGGCGTTCCTCGCGTTCACCGAGGGCTGGGCCGGCGATCACGCCGCGATGACCGCCGAGGACGTCGCCGAGCATCTCGCCGAGATTCGCGACCGCCGCGGCTACCACGTGTCGGCGAGTCTGTGGGAGGAGTACGAGGCGCTCGCCACGACCCTCGGGATCGGCGGAGCGATCGACCCGTGAGCGCGCCTGACTGAGGGGGTGTGGCCGATCGTGTCCCCTGGAGGGACCCCAATCAGACACGCCCTCTGTGCCTCCTTGCTCCTCCTCGGGTCCTACGGCGAGCCGGCGACCACGCTGTTGTGCAGCACGCCGATCCCCTCCACCTCCAGCTCGACGACGTCGCCGGGAACGACCTCGGCCGGCTTGGGCGTCCCCAGCGCGATCACGTCGCCCGGCTGGAGCGTCGTCAGCTGCGAGGCGGCTACCACCCAGTCGGCGACGGGGAACTTGTGGTTCGCGGTGCTCCCCTCCGTGACGAGCACGCCGTTGACCCGCGTGACGAGCGCGAGGCCCGCGGCGACGTCCTCCGGCGTGAGGCCCGTGTCGATCCACGGGCCCATCGAGGCGAACGTGTCGACCGACTTCGCCCGGTAGCTGTCGGGCGCGCCACGCAGCACCGGGACCCGTGGGTCCTCGAAGAGGAACTGGGGCGCCGAGACGTCGTTGAAGCACGAATAGCCGAAAATCGCCTCGCGGGCCTGCGCCGGGGTCGCTGCGGTGACGGCGCGGCCGATGACGATGGCCCGCTCGACCTCGGCCCAGATCACGCTGTCACGCAGCGCCGGCGGGATGACGATGACGCCGCCGTCCCCGCTGATCGGCGCGGCCAGCTTGGGCAGCAGCCACGGAACCGATCCGGGCGGGGGCGGGGTGCCGTCCGGCGGCCGGAAGCCACCCATCGTGATCAACACGCGCCGCGGCGCCACCGGGCTGAGCAGGCGCACCGCATCGAGCGCGAGCTCCTCCCCCGTCCGGTCCCGCGCTCCGCGCAGCGGATCGCCGGCAAGGACATGCAGCGTCTCGCCCTCGACCTCGGCGTGGACCGTCCGCCCGTCGAGAACCGCGCGCGCGATGCGCGAGGAGCTCACGCCTCATCGCCCCTCGCCCGTAGCGCCGCCGTGTCGGCGAACGAGACGCCCTCGAGCGCGAGGCCATGACTCAGGCCTCGGAGCATCCGCTCTCGCTCCTCGATGTTCAGCGCGGCCCGGGTGTAGCGGAGCAGCGGCAGTGGCTTGGCCGCCAGTTCACGCGCGAGCTCCCAGGCGCGCTCGCGCACCCGCGCGAGCGGGTGCAGCTCGTTGACCAGGCCGAGGCGGAGCGCCTCGGGCGCCTCGATCTGCTGGTTGGTCATCAGGAAGTACTTCGCCCTCCGTGCCCCCAGCAGGTGCGGCCAGACGATGTGGGCACCGTCGCCGGGAACCGAGCCGGTGGAGAAGTGGGCGGCGTCGGCGAGCACCGTCGTCTCGGCGGCGATCACGATGTCGGCCAGCAGCGGGATCTCGGCGTGGATCAACGCCGGCCCGTTGACGGCGCCGATCACCGGCACGTCGATGGCGAGCAGGCATTCCAGCAGACGCTTGCCCTCCCACCAGATCGGCTCCCACACCGTGCGCCCGGCGAAGCTGGCGCGGTCGATCTCGGCGCAGAAGGACTCCCCGGTGCCGGTGACGATCAGGACCTTGAAGTCACGATCGCCGGCGAGCGCGGCGAAGGCGTCGGCGGCCTCACGGTGACTGGTGGAGCTCCACCGCAGCGACGCGCCGCTCGTATGGAAGCGCAGCTCGGCGACGCCGTCGCTCCGCGTGATCTCGATCGTCTCGTAGGGGGTCACGATGCGCGCCTGAACCTACCAGGGAACCGGTCGCGTGAGGTCAAACGTTTGGTAGGCTCTGGAGCATGGGCGCGTCGAGCAGCCTGGGCGGGGGAGGGAGGCTCCTCGCCGGCAAGGTGGCGCTCATCACCGGCGCCGGCGGCGGCCTGGGACTCGAGACCGCACGGCTGTTCGCCACGCACGGGGCGAAGGTGGTGGCGCTCGACGTTGCCGACGAGCGCGGACGTGAGGCGATCGAGTCGCTGCGGGCGGAGGGCGCGCAGGCCACCTACCGCCACGCCGATGTGCGCAGCTCCACCGAGCTCGAGGCGGCGGTGGCGTACGCCGAGGCGACGCACGGGCGTCTCGACATCGTCGTCGCCAACGCCGGCATCCTCGGACACTCGAGCTTCCGCCCGATGGAGGAGGTGAGCGAGGAGGACTTCGCGGCCGTGCTCGATGTCAATCTGACCGGTTCGTTCAGAACGATCCGGGCGGCGCTCCCCGCGCTGCGACGCGCGGGCGGAGGCGTGGTATCGGTCACCTCGTCGGTGTCGGGTGTCTACTCGACGATCTACCGGCTCGCCTACAGCGCCTCCAAGGGCGGGCTGAACGCCCTCGTGCGCGCGCTGGCCGGCGAGCTGGCGCCCGATCGGATCCGCGTCAACGCCGTGGCCCCCGGCGTGATGGCGACGAACATCCGTGAGAGCGTCGGACGAGCAGCCGAGGACATCCACGTGCCGCTGCCCGATCCCGCGGTGAAGACGCGGTTGCGCCTGCCCGGCCGCGACGGCGCCGCCGAAGCCGCGCGGGTTCACCTGTTCCTGTGCTCCGATCTGGCGGCGTACGTCAACGGCGAGACGCTCGTGGCCGACGGTGGCTTCTCGGTCTGGAACGGGACGTGAGCCGCGAGCGCCCCCTGTTCGACGCCGACGTGCACCACCAGTACCGCTCGCTGGAGGCGCTGGCCCCGTACATGCCCGACGGCAACCTCGACCCCTACTACACCCACGGCAGCGGCCTGCACAACCTGAACGGCGCCTACCGGCTCGACGCGACACCCCCGGGCGGCGGTGTCCCCGGCTCGGACCCGGCGTTCGTCGCCCGGCACCACCTCGACCGCCACGGGATCGATCAGGCGATCCTCAACCCGGCGAGCTTCCTCGGCCTCGGCGGCCTGCCCGACGCCGATCTGGCCGCCGACATCGCCCAAGCGACGAACGACTGGACGATCGAGGAGTGGCTGTCGGCCGACGAACGCTTCCTCGGCGCGATCCTCGTCTCCCTGCGCGACCCGCTTCGCGCCGCCGACGAGATCCGAAGGCTCGGCGCGCACCCCCGGATGGTCCAGGTGACGGTCACCTCCGCCCCGTGCCTGCTCGGCAACCGCTCGCTGCACCCCGTCTACGCGGCGTGCGAGGAGTTCGGGCTCCCGTTCAACATCCACGTCGGCGGTGCCGAGACCGGCATCAACACCGGCAGCTTCTCGGTCGGCTCGCCGACCACGTTCATGGAGTACCACATCGGCATGTGCGTGCCGGCGATCCAGCACCTGATCAGCTGGATCTGCGAGGGGGTCCCGGTGAAGTACCCCTCGGTGACCCTCGTGCTGAACGAATTCGGGGTGGCGTGGCTGCCCTGGGTGATGTGGCGGATGGACATGGAGTACCGGGCCGCCAAGGACGTGCCGTGGCTGACCCGGCTGCCCAGCGAGTACATCCGGGAGTCGGTCCGGTTCACCACGCAGCCGCTCGAGGAGCCGCGCCAACCGCGGGACATGGTGACGCTGCTGGAGATGATCGACGGCGACGAGCTTCTGCTGTTCTCCTCCGACTATCCCCACTGGGACGCCGACGAGCCGGATTCGGTGGGCTTGCGCGCGTTCCCGGAGGAGTGGAAGCGGAAGGTCTACTGGGAGAACGCCCGTCGTCTCTACCGCCTGGACGAGCGGTGCGCGTGAGCTTCCGCAGCGAGGAGCTGCCGGACGGCGGGCGCAAGGTCCTCCGGGCCGGCCGGCGGGAGATCATCGTCCTCAACGACGGAGGCACGCTGCACGCCCTGTTCAACCGCTGTCCGCACCGGCAGGCCGAGCTCACCTGCGGCCCGGTGCGCAACGGCCGGCGACCGGCGGCGGTGGGCGAGCTGCGCTACGCGCACGACGCCCGCGTCCTGCTCTGCCCGTGGCATCGCTACGAGTTCGACATCGCCACCGGCCGCTGCCCGGCCGACCCCGACCGTCTGCGCATCGCCACCTACGAGGTCAGGCGCGAGGGCGACGAGATCGCGGTGTACGTGTGACGATCATCGACGCCGCGTTCGTCGTCCAGCGGGCTGAGGTCGCCACCATCGCCGAGCACCTCGCGCCGGATTGGCGCGAGCACCTGACGACCGGCGGCGGCCTGGCCGGAACGGGCTATTCGCTGCCCTCCATCCCCTACCGGACCCGCTCGTCTCTGCCGAGCGACCCGATTGAGGCTCGGACGCGCTCCCGCCGGCTGCTCGATCGCCGCGGGGCGGCGGCCGCCGTCCTCGATCCCGGGACGAGCGGACGGCTGAGCGGCGTCGGCAACGCCGTGATGGCGGCGGAGATCGCCCGCGCCACCAACGACTGGATGCGAGAGCGCTGGCTCGCGGAGGACGAGCGCCTCCGCGGCTCGATCCTCGTCGGCCCGCGCGACGGGGAGCTCGCCGCCCCGGAGGTTCGGCGCATCGGCGGGGATCAGCGGATGGCCTGCGTGGTCGTCGGGCACCCGCCGGTGCTGCTGGGCGATCGGTCCCTGTTCCCACTTTTCGAGGCCGCCACCGAACTCGATCTGCCGATCCGCCTCCAGTCAGGCGGCGCGTTCGCGGGATCCAACCCGGGCCCGGCCCCCGTCGGGCATCCCACGTCGCTGTTCGAGTACCGCCTCCACAGCGCCTACGGCGCGATCTCGCACCTGCTCAGCGTCATCTGCGAGGGCGTGTGCGAGCGCTTCCCGGGGCTGAGGCTCGTGTTCAGCGGCTTCGGGGTCGCCTGGCTGCCGTCGCTGCTGTGGCGGCTCGATCAGGAGTACGCCTCGGCCGGACCCGAGCTCCCGAGCCACCTCACCCGCACCCCGAGCGACGTCGTCCGCGAGCACGTGGGGTTCACGACCTGGGGGCTCGAGCGACCCCCTCGTCCGCCGGCCCTGTCCGAGCTGCTGGCCAGCGTGGCCGGGGAGGATCTCCTGCTGTATGCCTCCGGGGAATCCGACGACGATCATGCCGACCTCGACGCGCTGCCCGACGCGACCCGGCGGACCAACGCGCAGCGGATCCTGCGCCTGGGTCCGCCGCCGCTCATTCCGGCACGCGCCACCGCGTCCAGTGCGAGGGGATCGGGCAGCTGAAGTCCATGTCCACCTCGCGCATGATCGAGAGGTGGCAGGCCGGTCCATCGTCGCCGGCGCCGTGCATGTGCGCCACCCCGGCCGGAAGCAGGACGAACTCCATCGTCTCCACGCGCTGGTCCTCGCCGCCTCCGACGGCCACCACCCCGGTGCCGCTCAGGTAGAGGAGCACCTGCTCGTAGGAGTGGGAGTGCGGGCGCGAGCGAGCCCCGGTCTCCAGATAGACGACGTTCAGCAGGAGCTCGTCGCAACCGAGAGCGGCGTGGACCTGGTGGACGTCGGCTCGGGCGGTCCAGCGGCCGGCCGACAGCTCGGCGGGAATGCGCTGCTCGACCAACTCCGCCCGCACGATCGTCGCGGTGGCAGGATCCGTCATAGGCCTCCTCTCCGGCGTCTCTCAGGGTCACTATTTTCTACCAAGTGTACGGTAGGTATGAAAGGATCCCCGTGCGATGAACGGGGTTGATTTCTCGCTCGGCGGCAAGGTGGCGGTCGTCACTGGCGGCGCCGGCGGCATCGGACGCGAATACGGACGCGCGCTGGCCGGCGCCGGAGCGGCGGTGACCGTGGCCGACCTCGACGCCGATGGCGCGGCCGCGGCCGCCGCCGAGTTGCGCGCCGAGGGAGCACGGGCGATCGGCGTGGAGCTCGACGTCACCTCGGCAGAGTCCGCAACGGCGATGGCGGCCGAGGTGGAAGCGGAGCTCGGCGGGATCGACATCCTCGTCAACAACGCAGCGCTGATGGCCGAGATCCCCCAGGTTCCCCTGATCGAATTCCCGCTCACGTGGTGGGAGCGAGTGATGCGCGTCAACCTGACCGGCCCGCTCATCTGCGCTCAGGCGTGCGTCCCGTCGATGATCGCGCGGGGTGGCGGGAGGATCATCAACCAGTCCTCGAGCGGGGCGTTCGTCAACGGGCGTCCCTACGGGATCAGCAAGCTGGCCCTCATCTCGCTCACGCACGGCCTCGCCCGGGACCTGGGGGAGCACCGGATCACCGTCAACGCGATCGCGCCCGGGGCGATCGAGACCGAGGCCGCGCTCGCGCTGCACCCGCACGGCTCGCCGTGGCGCGAGCGGATGCGCGAGATCACGCCGATCGCCCTCGACGGTCAGCCCCGCGACCTCGTCGGCGCCCTCATCTTCCTCGCCTCGCCCGCCGGCGACTGGGTCACCGGTCAGTGCCTGAACGTTGACGGCGGCTGGATCATGCGATTCTGAGACGGTGCGGTATTTCGAGGACCTGACCCCCGGCGAAACCGGCGAGTACGGGCCGTATGTCGTCTCGGAGGAGGAGATCCTGGCGTTCGCCCGGCAGTGGGACCCGCAGTGGTTCCACACCGATCCCGAGGCGGCCAAGGAATCCATCTACGGCGGGCTCATCGCCAGCGGCATTCACACACTCGCGGTGATGAGCCGCCTCCTCGTGGAGGGCTGGATCGGGGAGGTCGCCAATCTCGGATCCCCGGGCCTCGACGAGATCGAGCTGCTGGGCCCGGTGCGTCCGGGCGACGCATTGCGCCTGCGCGTCACCGTGCGCGACCTGCGCGCCAGTGCCAGCCGGCCGGATCGCGGCATCGTGCGGCTGGGGATGGTCATCGTCAACCAGGACGGTGCGGAGGTCCTGCGCACCGGCACGATCCTGATGGTCAAGCGGCGGGCGATCCCGGACGCCGCCGGATCCGCAGGCCCCCCGGACCAGTGAGCTCGGCGGGCACCCCCGCACCGCCGCTGACGGTGAGGACGGCGTCACACCCCGCATCGGCCTCCGGCGGCGGGGGCGGGCTCGCGAACTCCAGCAGCTCGATGGAGTGATCGCCCAGCCCCACCGAGGTGGCCCGGTAGTCGGCCTCCGGCAACCCGAGCGCGCGCCCGGCCGGCGGGCCGGAGGCATGGGCGCGGACGACGACCTCCAGTCCGAGCTCGGCCTCGAACCAGGCGATCGCAGCATCCACGTCGGTGACGGTGAGCCCGACGTGATGCAGGGTGCCGACGGCGTCGGCGAGCGCGGGGGGCCGTCCACGGCCGAGCGGTCCCGCGTCGATCTCCAGGAGCTGGAACAGCGTGCCCTGCGGATCGTGGAAGTAGGCGAGGGCGGGACCGGCCGGATGGCGCGATGGAGGGGCCGCGAAGCGAGCCCCGCACGAGCGCAGCCGCGCGTGAGCGCCCGCGATGTCGGCCGTGCGCAGACAGATGTGCAGCGCCCCGACCTGCTCGATCCGGCGCTCAGTCGTGTCCCTCGACCCGGGGTCGAGCCGCGCGAGCGTCGCCGCGTCGAAGCCGGCGTCGCGATACCACGCCGTCGCTGCGGCCGGATCGCCCACACCGTAGGCGATCCGGTGAAGCCGCATCTCGCTCACACGCGCTGGATCAGCGTGTTCGTCCCCAGGCCGCCGCCGCAGCACATGGTGACCAGCCCCAGCTCCTTGTCGGAGCGCTCGAGCTCGTGCACCAGCGTCGTGATCAGGCGCGCCCCGGTCGAGCCGAGCGGGTGCCCGAGGGCGATCGCGCCGCCGTTGACGTTCACGCGGTCCATGTCGGGATCGAGCTCGCGCTGCCAGGCGGCGATGACCGAGGCGAAGGCCTCGTTGATCTCGATCAGGTCGAGGTCGTCGATCTTCATCCCGTTGCGCTCGAGGATCTTCCGAGTGCCGGGGATCGGCCCGGTGAGCATCGTCACGGGATCCACGCCGACGGTCGTGTGGTCGAGCACCCGCGCACGCGGTTGGAGACCCAGCGCCTCCGCCTTCTCCCGGCTCATCAGCAGCACCGCGGCCGCGCCGTCGGAGATCTGCGATGAGTTGCCGGCGGTGATCTTCCCGCCCTCCTTGAACGCGGGCTTGAGCTGGGAGAGCGTTTCAAGGTTGGTCTCCCGGCGGATGCCCTGGTCGATCACCACGGTGTCGCCGTTCACGCGCATCGGCACCATCTCGCGCTCGAAGCGCCCCTCGTCGGTGGCCCGGGCCGCGTTGCGGTGCGAGCGCAGGGCGATCTCGTCGAGATCGGAACGGGGGATCTCCCACTGGTCGGCGATCAGCTCCGCGCTGATCCCCTGATCGACCAGGTCGTAGCGCTCCAGGAGCGCCGGCGGCCAGGGGTCGCCGACCTCGCCGTACCACTTGCGTCCGGAGAACATCGGCACGTGACCGAGGTGCTCGACCCCGCCGCCGATCGCCACGTCGTGGATTCCCGAGGCGATCAGCGACGCGGCGAAGTTGACGGCCTGCTGGGCCGAGCCGCACTGCCGGTCAAGCGTGGTCGCCGGGACCTCGTAGGGCAGGCCGGCCTGGAGCCAGGCGTTGCGAGCGATGTTCCACGATTGCTCGCCGTGCTGCTGCACGCAGCCGGCGATCACGTCGCCGATCTCGAGGGGATCGATGCCCGAGCGCTCGACGACGGCCCGGTAACACGCGCCGAGCAGCTCGTTGGCGTGCGTGTCCTTGTAGTAGCCCTTCTCGGGGTGTCCGCGACCGACGGGGGTTCGGGCTGCCTCCACGATCACGACCTCGCGACCTTCCACTGCGACCTCCTCGTTGGACGCGAGGCAGTTTAGCAAACAGGTGTTTGGTTGAGGGCGAACTCAGCCGGAGGTGGTGATTGCGTGCAGCGGGCGGAAGGAGCGCAGCAGGAAGCCGTGCAGCCGCGGCGGCTCGGCATCGGGGTCCAGCCGGAGGCTCGGGTAGCGCTCGAGCAGCACGGCGATCGCCTCCTGGATCTCCGCCCGGGCCAGGGCGTTGCCGGCGCAGGTGCGCGGACCGATGCTGAAGGCCAGGTGGTCGCCCGGACGCTCGCGGTCGAAGTCGACCCCCGCCGGGCAGCCGTAGTGGCTCGGATCGCGACTGGCCGCGGCGTCGAGCAGGAACATGCGCTGGTCCTTGAGGATCGTCACGCCGCCCAGCTCGAAGTCCTCGTTGGCGAGGCGCCGGGTGTAGTGGACGGAGGGATACAGGCGCAGGACCTCCTCGGCGTAGCGCTCGAGCGTCTCCCGTCCTCCCGTGCGCACCCGCTGCTGGAGCTCGGAGTCCTCGAGCAGCATGTAGATGCCGTTCTGGAGCGCGTGCGTCGTCGTATCCGTGCCGGCGAAGAAGGTGGTGACGATCCACGCCTGCACATCCTCGAGGCCCCAGTCGGGCATGATCGTCGGGCCTTCCGCCCACAGGCGGGCGAGGATGTCCTCCTCGGGCACCTCCTCCGCGCTCTGTGCGCTCTGCGCCCGCTCCTGTGCCGCCGTGACGAACGGGAGCAGCAACGCGTTCATCTCGGTGACAGCGGCCAGCGCGCTCTGCTCGACCTCCGGGGGCAACTCGGCGCTGTAGACGTCCAGGTAGCGCTGCTTGCGGTCGAGCAGTGACTTGCAGTGGTCGATCCAGTCGTCGTCCTCCCACGGCAGGCCCATGACCGCCGAGATGACCCGGATGGAGAACTTGTCGGAGTAGTCGGAGAGGATCTCCAGGTGCTCCCGGTCGCCGACACGGTCCAGCAGGCGGTTGGCGATTGGCCGCAGCAGCGTCTCACGCCACTGCTCGACGACCCCGAAGTGGAAGCGGCGCATGAACCAGCGGTGGTGGCGACCATGCTCCTCGCCGTGGAGGAGCAACCGGCTGCGCGGTCCCCCGGAGATGGTGTGCAGGACCGGATCGGGCATGCTGGCGACGCCATGGCGAACCAGCTTCTTATCCTGGCGCATCACCTCGCGCACCTGGTCGTAGCCGAGCACGAGCCACGCGTTCACCCCCTCGTCCCACACCACCGGCGCCTGCTCGCGGGCTCGCTCGTAGAAGCCGTAGGGATCGACGTCGAGCGTCGAGTTGTAGCTGGGGAGCACCTGGGTGTCAGACACGTTCGCTTCCTCCTGGATGTGAGCTCAGCCAGTCGATGGCGCTCGAGGGCACGCCCGACTGCTGCGGGGGCTTGACGAGGTCGGCGTCGAAGCGGTCGACACGCAGCCGCGTGAGACGCAGGTAGGAGATCCGCCAGCCGTCCGGCTCGCGCCGGTACTCCTCCTCGTAGTGGCCATAGCCGACGCGGTGGGGCACGCCGAGATGCGACGGATGCCCAGGCGGAAACTCGAGCCAGTCGTACATCGCCCACAGGCCGCGAGCCGTGTCCGGTCCGGTGTGCTCGATCAGCGGCATGTGGCCCTGGTGGACGCTGAGCACCCCGGTGAGGAAGGCGCGGACCCCGTCGACGAAGTCGTCAGGCGTGGCGTCGGCCGGCTGCAGCGTGCCGGCGAAGCGGGCGTCGTCACAGAAGAGCTTCCGCCATTCCGCCCAGTGCTTGAGATCCATCAGCGCGAAGTAGCGCGCCTTGAGCTGCTTGATCGCCTCGATGTCGAGGAGTCGCTGCAGGTCGTCCACGTTCGCCTCTCTCGACGCCTCGGGCGCGCCGCGCGCCTCGCTCACCGTGCCGTCGAGGCGCCGAGGCGTCGCACGATGTTCTCGTATTCGTCGACGAGGCTCACCGGCACCTCGTAGCGGCTCTCATCGGTGATCTCGTCGAAGTGCTCGGCGATGTCGTCCGCGGTCACGGCCAGAGGATCCTCGGCCAGCCACCCGTCGGTGACGGCGACGAACGCCCGGGCGAAGCGACCACCGACGGCGGAGAACGTCTCGCCGGTCACCGTGCAGCTGTCGCTGGCCAGGTAGGTGACGATCGGTGCGACGCCCTCGGGCTGACGGCGGGCCCCGACGACGTCGGTGATCTCGGCCCGGACGTGTTTGGCGTAGTCGGGTACCGGCGAGTTGGCGGTGATCGTCGTCGCGCCGCCCGGGAGGAGGATGTTCACGTGGATCCCGTGCTCGCGACCCTCGAGGGCGAGCGCGCGGCCGAGGCCATAGACGCCGCCCTTGGCGGCGGCGTAGTTCGCCGTGCCATGCAGCCCCCACAGCCCTCCGGCGGAGGAGACGAGGACGATGCGGCCGTAGCCCTTCTCGCGGAACACCGGCCACGCCGCGTGGGTGGGATACCAGCAGCCGCCGATGTGCACGGCCAGCATCGCCTCGAGGTCACCGGGACCGAGGTCCTCGAAGTAGCCGTTCTTCATCGTGCCGGCGTTACAGACGATCGCATCGAGCGTGCCGAAGGCGTCGGTCGCCGTGGCGACGATCGCCGCCGCCGGCTCGGCCTCGGCGACCGAGTCATAGGAGACGGCGGCCCGCCCGCCGGCGCTCTCGATCTCCGCCACCACCGAGTCCGCCCGCTCCCGCGAGAGGTCGTTGACCACCACGGCGGCGCCGCGACGCGCCAGGTCGAGCGCGTATGCGCGGCCCAGGCCGGCACCACTGCCGGTCACGATCACAACGCGATCCTTCAACGAAACCTGTGCCACCTGACCCTCCTTCCTCAGTGTGCGAACAGTATTCCACACCTACCGTACACTTGTTTGAATGAGGGGGTTCGATGTGATCGTCGTCGGGTCCGGATCGGCGGGGGCGACGCTGGCTGCCCGCCTCACCGACGATCCCCGCTGCCGGGTGCTGCTGATCGAGGCGGGGCCTGACTTCCCCGACGAGCGGACCGACCCGCCCGCATTCCTCACCGGTGGCGCGCTGATCGGCGCCGACGGCGCGGGGTCGGGCGCCCCCGTTCCCTCGCTCGACTGGAACTATCTCTCCGAGCCGCTGCCGGGCGGCCGGCGGATCCGCCTGCGCCGCGGACGGATGGTCGGCGGCACGTCGATGGTGAACGGATGCGTGGCCGTCCGCGCACGGCCCTCGGACTTCGCCGGGTGGCTCGCCGCGGGGGCCATAGGCTGGGACTGGCCGGACGTGCTGCCCCACGTGGAGGCGGTCGAGCGGGAGATCCCGATCATGCAGTACCCGCGGGAGCTGTGGCTGCCGTTCCAATCCCGGTTCGCCGACGCGTGCGTCGAGCTCGGCTTTCGCTACAGCGAGGACCTCAACGCTCCGGACGCCTGGGACGGCGTCGTCGGGCCCTGGCCGCGCAATCGTCATGGGGAGATCCGCCAGGGCAGCCTGATCACCCATGTCCGGCCCGCGCGCGAGCGCGCCAACTTCGCGCTGCTCCCGGACTCCCTCGTCGACCGCGTGCTCCTCGCCGGCGGTCGTGCCCGCGGCGTGAGCTACCTCGACCTCCGCGGCGAGCGGCACGAGGTCCACGCCGACCGGGTGGCGCTGGCCGCGGGCGCGTACGGCAGCGCTCCGATCCTGCTGCGCTCCGGCATCGGACCGGCCGACGAGCTCGCCGCGCACGGCATCACGCCGCAGATCGACCTCCCGGTGGGCCGTGGCCTGCTCGAGCACCCCGGGATGACCTTCCCGGTGGCGCTCGACCCCCCGCTCGCCCGGGGCGGCTGGCCCGCCCTCGCCACGGTGGCACGGGGCGAGGGATGGTGGGGAATCCCCGGGGTGATCGACGCGGACCGCGGACTGGCGTCGATCGGCATGTTCCTCACCCTGCTCGACGGTCCCGAAGGCACGATCCGTCTCGCCGCGGCGGATCCGGCCACGCCACCGGTGATCGATCACGGATATCTCGGCACGATCGAGCGGGACTGCTTTCAGTCCGCCTTCGCCGACTACGGGCGACTGCTGTCGACCGAGGTCCTGCGCCACGCCGGGGCACGCGATCCGCACGCCGAGCGGGCGCTCCGGGAGCGCCTGGAGGAGGGCCTCGCCACCGGGACCCACCCCGCCGGGGGCTGCGCGATCGGAGCCGTCGTCGACGCCAATCTCGAGGTGTACGGCGTCGCGGGGCTGAGCGTGGCCGATGCGAGCGTGTTCCCGCGCCACGTGACCAACAACCCGAACCTGACCTGCCACATGATCGGACACCGCGCGGCCGCGATCATCGCCGGAGCCGAGCGGCCCGGCGGCAGGGCCCTCAGCGCCGTCACCACCACCACACGAAGGGATGAGACATGAGCGAGGACCGCGACCTGATCACCGAGACGATGGCCAACTACGGCTGGGCCGTCGACACGCGTGACTACGCACTGCTGCGCCGGACCTTCACCACGGACACGACGATCATGTACTCCCGCTTCGGCCAGCCGATCCAGGGCATCGACGAGCTCGAGGCCTACCTGCGCAGCACGCTCGCCCCGCTCTACGCCACCCAGCACCTGTTCGCCAACTTCGCCGTCACCCACGCGGGGGATCAGGGCCACTTCCGCTGCGTGGTCCAGGCCCAGCACGTCAGGGGCGACGTCCTCTTCACGGTCGGCGGCAGCTACGAGGTCGACGTCGTGCGCGACGACGGCTGGCGGATCGCGAAGCTGGACTTCTGGCCGACCTGGCTGTCAGGCGATCCCTCCGTGCTCGAGCACGTGCTCGAACCGGAACCGTCCGCGGGCGCATGAGAGACCGCCTCAGCACCCCGGCGCTCGACGCGGCGCTGCAGCGTGCGCTGGCGCTCGGTGAGCACTCGCTGCAGGTGGCGGCCTTCGCAGATGGGGAGCCGATCGTCGACGCCTGGGCGGGAGGGGCGGACGCCGAGACGGTCTTTCCCGTGTTCTCCGCCAGCAAGGGGGTGACCGCACTGGCCGTGCACGTCCAGGCCGAGCGCGGACACCTCGAGCTCGACGCCCCCGTCGCGCACTACTGGCCCGAGTTCGGCACCCGAGGTAAGGAGCGCATCACGATCGCGCAGGTTCTCTGCCATCGCGCCGGCATCCCCCAGATGCCGCCGGACGTGACGCCGGAGCGGCTCGGCGACTGGGCGTGGATCGTGGCGGAGCTGGAGTCGCTTGAGCCCCTCTACGAGCCGGGCACCACGAACGCCTACCACTCCATGACCTTCGGCTGGATCCTCGGCGAGGTGGTGAGCCGGACCGATCCGGAGTCACGACCGTTCGCCCGCTGGGTGGCGGAGGAGCTGTGCGCTGCGCTCGGGGCCGACGCCTTCTGGTTCGGCATATCCCCCGCGGTCGAGCCACGGGTGGCCGAGCTGAGCTTCCCCGACGCGCCGAGCTCCGCCTCGGCCGCGACGCAGATCGCCGTCCCGCCCCGGGTGGGACTCGGTCCGGCCGTGTTCAATCGCACCGACGTCCACGCGGCGAGCATCCCCGCCGTCGGCGGCATCTCCGACGCGCGCTCGCTCGCGCGGCTGTTCGCGCCGTTCGCCGGCGCCTCGCCGCTGCTCTCGCCCCTCCGTGTGCGGGAGATGCTCAGCCCGCGCCCCGACGGCGACGGCGATGACCTCACCTACGGCCGGCGACTGCCCGTCGGCGTCGGCGGTCTGTGGATCGAGGCGCCGGGCATCGTGCCCCCGGGCCGGCCGGTGCTCGCGCATCCCGGCGTCGGGGGCAGCATCGGCTGGGCCGAGCCCGACACGGGGCTCTCGGCGGCCATCTGCCACGACCGGATGTTCGGCGCTCCGCCCGAGCACCCGTTCACGGCGATCGCCGACGCCGTCCGCGCCGCGCACGACGCCTTCCGCCCCGCAGACACGATCAGAGAGGAAGTCCCCAGATGACGCTCAGTCCCCAGGTGACGCTGTCGGCCGACGAGCACGCCGAGATCACCACCCTGTACAACCGCTACGCCCACGCCTTCGACGGCGCCGACGGCGAGGCCTGGTCGTTGCTGTTCACGCGCCAGGGGCGGTTCATCCCGCCGGGGGTGCCGGACGTCGTCGGCACCGAGGCGCTACGGGAGTTCGTCTCCTCCCGCGCCCAGGACGCCCCGGGGATGCGCCACCTGATCGCCAACGTGGTCGTCGAGCCGACGAGCGAGGACCGAGCCGACGGCGTCTCCTACTTCCTCTGCTTCCGGCTCGGCGGCGACGGCGAGTTCCGGTTGCGCAACATCGGCCGCTACGAGGACGAGCTGGCCCGCGAGGACGGCGCCTGGAAGATCGCCAGCCGACGCGTGGTGAGCGACCTGCCGGCGGAGCTCGTCGACGCCGCGTTCAGCTTCGCGCCGGCGTAGCCGGCGGCGCCGGGGCGGGCGGCGCGTGGAGATGCGCCTTGGCGGTGATCCACGTCCAGGCGTCGGTCGAGATCGCCCGCACATCGCGCACCGACGCGCGCAGCGCAGGGACGAGCACCGTCCCGAGCGCGGTGAGCTCGAGCTCGGAGGGCACGGCGGGCAGGCTGAGGAGGATCTCGGCCGCGCCCGCGGCGCTCGCCCGCTCACGAAGCTCCAGCACGCGCTCGTAGGCGCTCGGCTGTCCCACCCAGTCGACGAGGCCACCGGCGGGCGCGTCGGGGTCCACGATGAGGATCGTGCGACGGCCGACCAGGCGCCCATCACCGGACGGAACCGGGGCGCTCTCACCCTCGCCATCGAGCACCATCCGACCGATGCCGAGGCGCTCGGCGAGCGGCTCGTCGGCGAGCACCAGGCTGGGCACGACGGGCTGCGCCGGACCCGGGATCACGGCAACCGTCTCCTCACGGCCCGGCAGCTGCCAGGCGTGAAAGGCGCCGAGCAGGCGGGCCACCCGCTCGGCCCACGGCCCGATTGATTCGTCGGGCGCGACGAAGCCGAGCTCAAGCCGTCCACCGCAGGCCTGATCGCCCACCCCGACGTCCTCCGCGATGCGCACCAGCTGCTCCTCGCCGAGGGCGAGGAACAGCCCGATGCGGATGTCACGAGTGATCGCGCCGAGTGCCCCGGCCGCGGTCGTCACGTAGCTGTCGGCACGGTTGGCCGCGGAGCCGCGGGGGTCGCCGAGCCACAGCGCGGCGAGGTTCCAGTGCTCGGCGCGGGGAGCGAGGTCGATGAGCGCATCCGTGGCGGCGCCCGGAACGACGAGCGAGAGCCTGAGCCCGCCGCTCATCGGCGCTCCCTGAGCGCCGGCACGACCTCGTCGGCGAGCGTGCGCAGGCAGTCCTCGACGAGCGGTGCGTCGATGCCGTCGAAGCGGACCCGCAACACCAGCTCGTCGACGCCGGTGTCGACGATCGCGGCGAGCTCCTCGCGCACGGCCTCCGCGTCGCCGAGCGTGCCGTAGCGCATCATCGAGGGGATGTTCGCCTCGACGTCCTGCTGGGGGGTCTCGCCGGGAACGTGGTGCTCGCGCACCTGCGCGTCGTCGAAGCGGGCGTAGAAGCGCCACATCTCCGCCATCCGCGCCCGCACCCAGTCGAGCCGCTGGGGGTCGCTGTCGACCCACACGTCACGGATCGTCGCGATCCGCGGCGGATGGCGCAGCTCGTCGCGCAGGTGCGCGTGCCACAGCTCCCGCCGTTCCCGGGCCTCGGCCGGCCCGGCGTAGGCGAGCAGCAACGAGGTGCCGAAGCGTCCGGCGCGCCGCAGCGCCGCCGGCGATCCACCCCCCATGTAGATCTCGGTGTCGCCGAGACGCTCCGCGTAGGCGCCGTCGATGAGCGCGCGGAGGTGCTCGTCGAGCAGCCGGGCTCGATCGCGCAGCTCGAGCCCCGAGCCGAGATATTCGACCTCCCGCCAGCCTCCGGCCACCCCGAGGCGGAAGCGCCCGGGGGCGAACGCGTTGATCGCCGCCGCCCCCTCGGCCACCCGCTCGGCCCCGTGCAGCGGGAGCTGCATGATGCCCGTGCCGACGCGCAGACGGGCGGTCCCGGCCAGCAGCCGGGCGGCGACGAGCAGCAGGGACGGGCAGTAGCCGTCATAGGCGAAGTGGTGCTCGCCCATCCAGAACGAGTCGTAGCCCAGCTCCTCGGCCAGCTGCGCCTCGTGCAGCGCCTCCCGGTAGAGGTGGGCGTGCGGGCGCGGGCGCATGTAGGTCGACTGCATGCTCCACGAGCACACGCCGACGCTCAGTTCGCCCACACCCGCTCCCCGTCCTCCGGGCGGTGCCGCGCCACGCCCTACTGGTCGCTCGGCGTGATGTGATCGCGCGGGAGCGAGCGGCCGCCGTCGGGCGTGAACTCGCCGGCGTAGGCACGCCGGTGGAGCTCCTCGAGCTCCATCCCCCCGCGACGGGCCTCGATCAACCGTGCCGGATCGACCGGCCTACCGGGCGGGTTGGCCCGCAGCTCCTGCGAGGTGAGCTGGAACTCCATCGACTTCGCGTGGTCACCGAACGCGTCGGTCATCAGCTCGACCAGGTTGCCGTCCGGGTCGTAGTAGTAGAAGGCGAAGGTGATCCCATGGTCGACGGTGAACTCCGGCGTGATCCCGAGCGCCTGCAGGCGCTCCCACGTGTCGAGCAGGTCGTCGATCGACGGGTACTCCCAGGCGGTGTGGTTGACGCCCGGCGACTTGCGGTTCACCCGGTCCTCGAGGCCGGGATAGGCGAAGAAGCCCATGCGGTGGTGGGTCTCGTCGTTCGAGGTCCACACCGAGCGCTGCGGCGTGGCGGGCGGACCCGCCTCGAGCGTCGGCTGCTGACCCAGGACGTTGCGATACCAGCGCAGCATCTCCTCCTGGCGGGGGGTGGCGTTACCGGTGTGGCTGAGCGTGGGGCACACGATGCGCGTGCCGTTGTCGTCGACGACCTCGTCGACCAGGGTGTTGGTGCTCATTGCGAACTGCTCCTCTCTCGCGGTCATCGTGAAGGATGACACATGACTAACAACTGGTTGGTCGAAAGCGTGATCGTGGGCGACGGGGCCGGGCCACCCAATGCGCTCAGGCGCGAACGAGCGGGCCGCGCGCCGCCTCGGCCGGCGGGGAGGCCAGCTCCCCGAGCAGCTCCTCGGCAGCGGTCCGCATACGCTCGACGCCGCGCAGCTTGATCTCCTCATAGCCGCGCACGTGATCGGGCAGCTGCGCGATCTCGACCGCGGTGGGCAGGGTGTCGGTCCGCAGCCGCGCGATCGCCCGCTCGACGAGCCCCAGGTACTCGTCCGGCAGGGCTCGCTCGAGCCGGCGCATCGCGGCGTGGCCGAAGGGATCCACCGGGGTGCCGCGCAGCCCGCGCGCCCGCGCCATCAGGCCCAGCACGGGGAGGAACCAGGGTCCGAGGGCCAGCTTGCGCTCCAGCCCCATCGAGCGGAGCATCGGCGGGTGGAGCATCAGCGTCACCTTCGAGCCCTCGGGGAGCTTGGCCACCTCCTCGACGTGCAGGCGCGCCACCTCGTACTCGTCCTTGTAGGCCATTAGCTTGTGCAGTCCGACGGCGACGGCCTCGGTGAGGGCGGTGCTCCCGGGCACCCGCTCGGCCTCGAGGGCGGCCACCCGGCGGATCTCACGCGCGTAGCGCCGGGCGGCCCGCAGGCCGCCCCAGGCGACGAGGTCGGCGACGCGGATCTCCAGCAGTCGCCGCAGCTCGCCCTCCTCGCGGGTCACCGAGTCGACGAGCGTGCGCTCGGGCGCACTCAGCGACGGGGGTGCCGCGGCGGGATCGAGGGCGCGCTCGACGAGCTCGGGCGCCGCGACCGCGGCGCGGCCCCATTCGAAGGCGGCCAGGTTCTGCTCCACGGCCACCTTGTTGAGCGTGAAGGCGCGCCGGATGGCGTCGTGGGACAGCGGGATCGCGCCTCGCTGCCAGGCGGCGCCGAGCACGATCACGTTGGCGGCCATCGGATCGCCGAACACCGCGGTGGCCAACTCGCGCGCGGGGAGGAAGACGTTGTCCTGGGCGCGGGTCACGCGGTTGATGGCGGCCACCGCGGCGCCGGTGTCCGGCGTGACGGCGAGGACGTCGATGACCATCCCGGCGGTGGGCACGACGCTGCTGGAGACGACCGCCACCGTCCGGTCGGCGTCGGCCGCGGCGAGGTTGCGGGTGGTGGCGAGGATGTCGCAGCCGATCAGGAGATCGGCGCGTCCCGCGGTGACGTTGACACCCCCTTCGTGCGCGTGGCGGCTGATCTGGACGTCGGAGACGACCGGCCCGGCCTTCTGGCTGAGACCGGTCTGGTCGACGCCGCTGGCGTGAGCGCCATCGAGCATCGCCGCGACGCCGAGCACCTGGCTGACCGTCACGACGCCCGTGCCGCCGATCCCGACGATGCGCAGGCGCACATCCTCGGCGGGCACGCAGGGAGTGGGCTCGGGCAGCCCGTCGGGCGGCACCGGTACCCCGCGAGCCGGGCCGAGGCGCTCCGGCGCGGCTCCGGAGCGCTCCGGGGCGGCCTCGGAGCGCTCCGGCGGGATCACGCGCATGAACGACGGGCAATCGCCCTCGATGCACGAGCGGTCCTTGTTGCATGAGCCCTGGTCGATCCGGGTCTTGCGCCCGAACTCGGTCTGCACCGGCTCGAGCGACAGGCAGCTCGACTTCTCGCCGCAGTCGCCGCAACCCTCGCACACGCGCTCGTTGATGATCACCTGGTAGAGCGGCACCGGCGCCTTCCCGCGCTTGCGCGCCCGGCGCAGCTCGGTGGCGCACGGCTGATCGTGGATCAGCACGGTGACACCCTCCACGGCGGCCAGCTCTCGCTGGGCGCGGGCGAGGTGGCGGCGATGGCGCACCTCGGCGATGGGAGGAAGCGTCACGCCCTCGTAGGGCTCGAGGTCGTCGGTGGTGACGATGATCCGCTTCACGCCCTCCGCCTGGAGCTCCTGGGCGATCGACGCGACCGACATCTGGCCCTCCGGATGCTGGCCGCCGGTCATGGCGACGGTGCTGTTGTAGAGCAGCTTGAAGGTGACGTTCAGCGAGCCGGCGACGGCGGCGCGAATGGCCAGCGAGCCCGAGTGGTGATAGGTCCCGTCGCCCAGGTTCTGCAGGAAGTGGCGCGGCTCGATGAACGGGGCGACCCCGAGCCACTGCGCCCCCTCGCCGCCCATCTGCGTCAGCCCGTGGAGCTCACCGCGTCCCTCCGGCTCGAGCATCACCAGCGTGTGACAGCCGATCCCGGCGCCGATCACCGAGTCCTCAGGCGCCTGGGTGCTGATGTTGTGCGGGCAGCCCGAGCAGAAGAAGGGCGTCCGGGCAGCGCCGACGTCGATCGCCTCACGCGCCAGCACCGCCTCGATCTGATCCATCCGCGCCCGCACGGCGGGGAGGTCCTCGCGCGCGAGGACGCGTTCGCCGAGCGCCCGGGCGATGACGTCGGGAGAGAGGATGCCGGTGGCGGGCAGCAGCGACCGGCCCGCGCCATCGGCCTTGCCGACGACCGACGGGGCTCCGGCGGTGCCATAGAGGGCATCCTTGACCAGCCGCTCGAGGAACGGGCCCTTCTCCTCGACGACGAACACCTCGTCCAGACCGGCGGCGAACGCGCGGACGATCTCCTCGTCGAGCGGGTAGGGCATCCCGACCTTCAGGAGCCGCAGCGCGTAGCCATCGGCCAGCCCGAGCTCGACGAGCGCCTGACGCAGCTGGTGATAGGCAACCCCGGAGGCGACGATCCCGATCCGCGCGTCGGGCGCCGGCTCGACGATCTGGTTGAGGAGGTTGACGCGGGCGTAGCGCTTGGCGAGCTCGAGCCGCACGCCGCGCAGCGTGCGCTCCATCTCCAGCGAACGCGGGGCGAGGGCATGCGAGGAAGGACGATGCACGTAGGGCTTGCCCTCCCACTCGAGCTGCGGCATCAGTGGCTGCACGCGTGCGGGACCCACCTCCGCGGTGGCGGTGGCGTCGGCCACCGCGGTGACGACTTTCAGCGCGGCCCACAGTCCGGAGGCACGCGAGCAGGCGATGGCATGGCGTCCGAGATCGATCGCCTCCTGCACGCTTCCGGGCACGAGCACCGGCACCTCGAGCGCGGCGAGCAGCGATTCGGACGCGCTGGGGAGCGTGGAGGACTTGCACTCCGGGTCATCGCCGCACAGCGCGAGCACGCCGCCGCGCGGATCGGTCCCCATGAAGTTGCCGTGGCGGATCGCGTCGGCGGCCCGGTCGACACCGGGAGCCTTGCCGTACCACACACCGACGACGCCGTCGTAGAGCATGCCCGGCAGGGTGCCGGCGATCTGCGAGCCCCACACCGCCGTCGCCCCGAGCTCCTCGTTGACGGCGGGACGGTGCACGAGATGGTGCTCGGCGGCCAGGCCCCGCAGACCCGCCAGCTCACGATCAAAGCCGCCGAGCGGAGAGCCCTGGTAACCCGAGGCGAGCACGCCCGTGCGCAGGCCGGCGCGCGCGTCGGCACGGTGCTGATCGAGCAGCACGCGGACGAGCGCCTGCACGCCGGAGAGGAACACGGTGCCCTCCTCCAGCTCGTAGCGGTCCTCCAGTCGTGGGGTGCGACCGGTCGCCGTGGTCGTCGTCATCTCGCCTGCCTTCGTCTCGCTCCTCGGATGGTCAAATATTAGACCAAAGCTCCCGCGGGCGCCAGGTTCCTCTACCAAACGATTGACTGAGAGGCGTATAGTCCCTCGCGACACGAGCGGCACCCGCCGCGCTCAGAGAGAGAGGAGAACAGGCATGTTGATCGACCTCCACGGCCATCAGCTGACCCGGGGAATGATGGACCTCGACCCCGAGTGGGGCCCGAGCTGGGATAAGGAGCGGGGGACGCTGCGTGTCGGCAAGTGGTACCTGGGGACCAAGCGGCTGCCGGACCTGGCCGACGCGCAGGCCGTCGGGGACGCCATCTTCGAGCGCATGGGCCATGAGTTCCGCCTCCAGCTCATGGACAAGCTCGGGACCGACGTGCTCGTCATCTCGGTGCCCGCCCACATGTACATGTACTGGGCCGGCGAGTACGGCATCCGCTTCGCCAAGAACACCAACGACGAGCTGGCCGGGTACTGCGAGAAGGTTCCCGAGCGCTTCCTGTTCTGGGCGACGCTGCCCATGGCCTACCCCGACGAGGCGGTCAAGGAGCTGGAGCGCGCGGTGACGGAGCTCGGCGCGGTCGGCTTCGGCTGCGGCGGCGCGAACTTCGGGGGGCGCGAGCTCCACGACGAGGCGTACAACCCACTGTGGGAGAAGGTGCTGGAGCTCGGCGTTCCCGTGTACATCCACGGGTACAACCAGTCCGTCACGTGGGGCGATCACGCCATGGACGATCCCTTCGACACCACCTCGATCCTCGGCATGTGCTACGACGAGGCGAGGGGGTTCTGGAACCTCATCAACGGCGGCGTGCTCGACCGCTACCCCGACCTCAGGGTCTACATCACGCACGGCGGCGGCTTCACGCCCTACCAGCTCAAGCGCTTCGCCGCCACGAACGAGACGATGGTGCCGGACTCCAAGAACCAGAAGCCGGTGCTCGACTATCTGCCGAACTTCTACTTCGATCCGCTGCTCGAGAGCCGGGCGATGCGGCAGGCGATCGTCGAGGACATCGGACCCGATCGACTGCTCTACGGCACCAACTTCATGGGCTCGGACATGATCGACTTCGACCTCACCGAGGGCCTCGGCCTGTCCGACGAGGACCGGGAGAAGATCAAGAGCGGCAACGCGATCGAGCTCCTGAAGCTGGGCGACCGGCTGACGGCCAAGCGCTAGAACGAAAAGGAACCTAGGCGAGCGATGAGCGAGTGGGATCACAGCTACGACGTGGTGGCGGTCGGCAGCGGCGCAGCCGGGCTCGGCGCGGCACTGACCGCCAAGGAGCTGGGCATGGAGCCGATCGTGCTCGAGGCCGCGCAGCTCGTGGGGGGTTCCACGATGCTGGCGGGAGGCGGGATGTGGGTCCCCGCCAACCATTTCATGCTCGCCGAGGGCGATCAGGACACGCCCGAGCAGGCACTCGAGTACATGGAGGCGCTGATCGGCGACGATCCGCCCGCCTCCTCCCGTGCCCGCAAGGAGGCCTTCGCGTACAACGCCTCACGGATGATCGAGTTCCTGGAGTCGCTGGGGGTGCGCCTGCGGCGCACCACCGGCTACCCCGACTACTTCCCCCACATGCCCGGCGGCTCGACCGCCGGGCGGGGGGTGGAGTCGGTCATCTTCGACACCACCCACCTGGGCGAGTGGAGCGCGAAGATCCCGCCGCGGCGCTTCCCGCGCAGCCTGCCGATGGGCACGCTCGATGTCGCCCTGATCGTGCTGGCCAAGCGGACGCCCCGTGGTCTCGCGCGGCTCGGGCGGATCTACGCCCATCACTACCTGAGCCGTCTGCGGGGCCAGAAGCTGGTCGGCGGTGGCGGCGCCCTCGTCTCCCAGCTGCTGTATCAGTCGCTGCAGCGGAGCATCCCGGTGTGGCTGCAGACGCGCGTCACCGAGCTCGTGGTGCAGGACGACCGCGTGGTCGGCGTCGTGGCCGAGCGTGAGGGACAGCGGGTGCGCATCCAGGCCCGGCGCGCAGTGCACCTGGGTGCCGGCGGCTTCGCCCGCAACGAGCAGCTTCGCCAGACCTACCAGCCCTCGCCGATCACCAACAAGTGGACCTCGGCGCATCTCGGCGACCTCGGCGACGGCCTCACCCTCGGCCAGAGCGTCGGCGCGGCCACGGCGCTCCTCGACGAGGCCTGGTGGGGGCCCTCGAGCTTCATCCCGCCGGACGGTCCGGCGATCTTTCACGTCTCCGAGCGCTCCAAGCCGGGATCGCTGATCGTCGACCAGTCGGCGCAGCGCTACCTCAACGAGTCGACCGACTACGTGCTCGCCGGCCAGACCATGTTCGAGCGCCACCGCGAGGTGCCGGCGATCCCGTCGTTCCTCATCTTCGACCAGCGCTACCGGGACCGCTATCCCTTCGGCGCCAACCTGCCGGGCAACACGCCGCGGGAGCTGATCGAGAACGGCTACTTCACGCGGGCCGACACGATCGCGCAGCTGGCCAAGCTGTGCGACCTCCCCGCCGAGCAGCTCGAACGGACGGTCGAGCGCTTCAACGGATTCGCCCGCACCGGCGTCGACGAGGACTTTCACCGCGGCGAGAACGCCTACGACACGTATTACGGCGACCCCCGGGTGAAGCCCAACGCCTGCCTGGCGGCGCTGGAGAAGCCGCCGTTCTACGCCGTGCAGCTGTTCCCCGGCGATCTCGGCACGAAGGGCGGCCTGGTCACGGACGAGAACGGACGGGTGCTGCGTGACGACGGGAGCGCGATCGAGGGGTTCTACGCCTCGGGCAACACCACCGCCTCGGTGATGGGCCGCCGCTACCCCGGCCCCGGCGTCACCATCGCCCCCGCGCTCACCTTCTCGTGGCTGGCCATGCGCCACGCCGCCGGAGATCCTGAGCCCGCCGCCTCACGCGCCGGCGCCGCGGCCGGGACCACCCACGCCTGAAGCCGCGATGAGCTCCACCACGACGTCGGTGCTGTTCGATCCGCTCGAGTTCGCCGGTCTGCGACTGAAGAACCGGCTGGTGATGGCGCCCATGGGCAGCTGCCAGTCCGACGCGGACGGCTTCGTCACCGAGCAGACCATCGCCTACTACCGCCGCCGCGCCGAAGGCGGGGTGGGCACGATCACGGTCGAGGCGGCGCTCGTCACGCCGGACTCCCACGGCCACGAGCCCCGCCTGCACGGCCCCGAGCACGTGCCGGGCATGCGGCGGATCGTCGAGGCCGTGCGCCCCTACGGCACGACGGTGGGGATCCAGCTCATGCATCCGGGACGGCAGGTGGTGAGCGGACCGGCCGTCGGCCCGTCGGCCATCCCGGTGAACTCGGCGGCCCCGGTTCCACACGCGCTCAGCTCCGAGGAGATCGAGACGGCGATCGCCCAGTACGCCACGGCGGCGAGGCTCGCCGAGGAGGCGGGCTTCGACTTCGTCGAGGTGCACGGCGCCCATGGCTATCTCCCCTCGGACTTCCTCTCGCCGGTGGCCAATCAGCGCGAGGACGCCTGGGGCGGCAGCCTCGAGCGCCGCGCTCGCTTCGTCCTGGAGATCGTGAGCGCGATCCGGAGAGCCACCGAATTCCCGCTGTTCTGGCGACTGAGCGGCGAAGAGCTGATCCCCGGGGGCTACTCCGTGGAGGACCAGCTCCAGGTGGCGCGCTGGCTCGAGCAGGCCGGAGTGGCGTGCCTGAGCATGTCCGCCGGGACGTGGCTCGCCCTGCACGTCACGGTGGCGCCGATGTTCGTGCCGCGGGGGCGGATGATCGAGTACGCGGCGCGGGTCAAGCAGGAGGTGGAGATCCCCGTCATCGCGGTCGGCCGCCTCGACGACCCCGGGCTCGCCGAGCGGGTGGTCAGCAACGGGTCAGCGGACCTCGTGATGATCGGCCGCGGGTTGCTCGCCGACGCCGACTGGCCCCGGAAGCTCGAGCTCGGCGAGGCGGACGTGATCCGCCCCTGCATCGCCTGCAACGCGTGCGTCGACCGGGTCGCCCTCGGCCAGGAGATGCGCTGCGCCGTCAACCCGGAGACCGGCCGCGAGGCCGACTGGCAACTCGTCCCGGCCTCCCCCCCGCGTCACGTGCTCGTGATCGGCTCCGGCCCCGCCGGCATGGAGGCGGCGCGGATCGCGCGGCTGCGCGGGCACCGCGTGTCGCTGTGGGAGCGCGATCCCGTGCTCGGTGGCAAGCTCGACGTCGCCTCCCGCGCTCCGAGCAAGGGCGAGGTGCTGCGCTTTCGCGATTACGAGACCCGCCTGCTCGGCGACATCGGTGTGGAGCTGCACACCGGGACGGAGGTGACCGCCGCGGTCGTCAAGGCCGAGGATCCGGACGTGGTCGTGCTGGCCACGGGAGCCGGTCCGCTCTACCCGGCGATCCCGGGAATCGACGGCGCCCACGTGCTCGATGCCCAGGAGATCCTCGCCGGACGCGTCGAGGTGGGTCAGGACGAGCACGTGACGATCGTCGGCGGGAGCGCCACCGGGTGCGAGACCGCCGAGCTGCTGCTCGGCCGCGTGGCGCACGTGGCGATCTTCGAGATGCTCGGGTCGATCGGTCAGGGCATCGAGCAGATCACGCGGCGCCATCTCGTCCGCACCCTTCGCAAGGGCGGCGTGGAGATCCGCACCCGGTGCCGGGTGATCGCCATCGAGTCCGGACACGTGGTGTACGAGACCGCGGATGGCACCGTCGAGGAGCTGTTCTGCGACCGAGTGGCACTTGCCGTGGGCTGGCTGCCGCGTGGGCCTGAGCTCGCCTCGGCGCTCGACGGACGTCAGATCGTCACCGTCGGCGACGCCGAGCACCCGGCGGACTTCGTCGCCGCCGTGGGAGCCGGCGCCGAGGCCGCGATGACGATCTGAGCGCTCCGCGCACGGGACCGGCGCGATTTGCACCCTCGGCGCGATCGGGATACGCTTTCCCAAACCACCGGAAGGTTGAGAGCGAGACGCACGAAGCGGCCCCATCAGAACCGGCCGACCATCACCAGGAGGAGAGAGACATGGCAGACACGCTCAACGCCCCGAGCATCGTCGACGACAACGGGCAGGAGATCGCGATCCCGCAGATGCACCACTTCGGCACCGCCACGACGCGGCACGACGAGATGGTGAGCTGGTACCGGAACGTCGTCGGGCTCGAGGTCACGCTGCGCTCGGTCGCACCGATGCCGAAGATGACGTTCGTGAGCAGCGACCTCGCCCATCACCGGGGGGGATTCTTCTCGCCTCCGTTCCTCGAGGACCACCCCGACAAGCCCAAGCACTCCCGCATCCAGCACCTCGCCTGGGAGTACGCGACCCTCGACGAGCTCCTGCAGTCCTGGCAGCGGATCAAGGACTGCGGAATCGAGCCCGTGCTGTGCGTGTGCCACGGCGTGAGCTTCGCCTTCTACTACAAGGACCCGGACGGCAATACGGTGGAGCTGCTCGCCGACGCCTACGGCGACCACGCCAAGTCCTTCGAGCACATGACCACCAACGACGACATGATCACCAACCCGATGGGCGGCTACGTCGATCCGGCCAAGCTGATCGAGGCAGCGGCCTCAGGCGTGACTCTCGACGAGCTGCGCCAGCGCTCGCTGGCCGGCGAGTACGAGCCGGAGAACGTCGATAAGGACCCGATGCTCACCTGGTGAGGCCGAGGCGCCCGCGGCCCGTCGGGGCCCCGGGCGCCACAGATGTTCACCGAAGCTCGATAACGAGAGGAGAGACCAATGGGCAGGTTCGATGGGAAGGTCGCAGTCGTGACCGGTGCGGGCAACGGGATCGGCCGGGGGGTGGCCCGCCGCTTCGCCAAGGAGGGGGCGTCCGTCCTGATCGCCGAGATCGACGAGGAGGCGGGACAGCGCGTCGCGGGCGAGCTCACGGAGCTCGGGGCGACCGCACTGTTCGCTCGCACCGACGTCAGCCAGCGTGACGACGTCTACGCGACGGTGCAGCGCGCACACGACGAGCTGGGACGGCTCGACATCCTGGTCAACAACGCGATCCGGATCTCCCCCAACATCAAGATGGAGGAGAAGACCGACGAGATGCTCGACTCGGTCCTCCACGTGGGCCTGTGGGCCACCTGGTGGGCGATGCAGGCGGCGCTGCCGATCATGCGCGACCAGGGCGGCGGCCGGATCGTCAACTTCTTCTCGATCGATGCCGAGGCCGGCGCGTGGCTGCACGCCGATTACAACCTGACCAAGGCGGCGATCCAGGGCCTCACGCGATCGGCCGCTGCCGAGTGGGCGCGCTTCAACATCCTCGTCAATGCGATCGCGCCGGCCGCGGCGGGCACGATCTTCGAGCAGCTGTGCCGGGACATCCCGGGATTCGCCGACATGGCCGCGGCGATGAACCCTCTCGGCCGTGTCGGCGACCCGGAGAACGACATCGCCCCTGCCGTGGCCTTCCTGGCCAGCGACGATTCGCGCTACATCACCGGCGAGACGCTCCACGTCGACGGCGGGCAGCACCTGCCGCGCTACAACTCCAAGCCCCAGGATCTCTGACCGCGAAGGCGGCCGAAGCCGCTCTCGCGCCGCCGCGCGGCCGATCCTCGCCCGGAGCGGGGACCGACCGCGCGCGCGCCGAGATCAGGCCGATGCCTCGACCTTCAGCCGCGGCAGGATCCGCAGGGCGTTGCCGCTGAGGATCTTCTCCCGGTCGGCGTCGGAGAGGCCGATCTCGTCGGTCAGGTCGCCGTTGAAGTTGTCCGAGCCCCCGAGGTTGTCGCCGTAGACGAAGTGGTCAAGTCCGATCGTCTCGATCAGCGCCTTGCGCATGATCGGCGAATGGATGTCCGGATCGAACACGAAGTTCCCCAGGTACTCGCTGACCGGCTTCTCGTTGACGCTGTCGGGCGCCATCGTCTGGTTGGTCTGTTCGAAGCGCCCGAGGTGGTAGGGGAAGAAACCGCCGGCGTGGGTGACGTAGAAGCGCAGCTCCGGGTAGCGGTCGAGGACCCCGCCGCAGATCGCGTTCCACATGAACAGCGTCTCGAAGTTGCACATGCCGACGATCGACGAGGCGTCGAACGCATCGGCGGAATTCTCGCCCGTGGCCGAGTGGTTGTAGCCGTGCACGAACGCCGGGACCTGGAGCTCGATCATCTTCTCCCACAGGGGGTAGTAGGCCTCGTCGTGGACCTCACGGCCCGCGAAGCCGACGCCGCCCATCATCAGGCCGACGGCTCCGAGCTCGTTGACCGCCCGCTCCAGCTCCTCGACGCAGGCCGAGGGCTCCGCCATCGGGACGAGCGCCCAAAAGGCGAACCTGTCGGGACGCTGCGCCGTGAACTGGGCCAGCTCGTCGTTGATGATCCGCGCGAAGCGGGTTCCGTAATCACCGGCCCAGTACATGAACATGTGCGCCGGCTGGGAGACGACGAGCTTGTCGATCCCGCGCTCCTCCATCCGCCCGAGCTGGCGCTCGAGGGAGAAGTACTCGGCGGGATGCGGCTTCTCCTTGGTGTTGCTGCCGAGCATCCAGTCGCCGATCTTCAGCGTGTTGTTCTCCCACGTCGGGCCCCAGTAGGGGTCGTGGCCGAACATGCCGTACGTGAGCTGATGGGCGTGTAGGTTGATGAACATCGCTCTCCTCTTGGGCGGTTGTCACGTCGCATCGGCGAGGACCGACGGACCAGAAGCGATCTCCGACGAGATCTCCGTTGATCCTACAGATCCACCGAACGATGGTTTGAACAAGGGCCCTGCGGGCTCAGCTCGCGGCAACCGCGGTCAGCTCGGCAAGGTCGACGTCCGGATCGGCGAGCTGTCGGCGGTCCGGGCTCACCCCCTCGGCGATCAACGCGCGGACGATGCGGATGTCGGCAGCCCGGTTGACGCCGATCGCCGCCACCAGCCGGTCATCCCTGAGCAGTAGCGCCGTGAAGTCGAGCGACTCGGGATCGCCTCGCAGCACGACGTCATCGGTCGGTTGGGGCAATCCGGTCACTTGGAGATTGACGTCGTACTGATCCGACCACACCCAGGGAACCTCGGTGAACGGCTCATCGAGCCCGAGCATGTTACGGCCGGCCGCCTGCCCCATGTGCTGGGCGTTCTGCCAGTGCTCGACGCGGATGCGCTGTCCGAGCGCCGCGTGGGGAAAATTGGCGTTGTCGCCGGCGGCGAAGACGTCGGGAGCCGACGTGCGGCAGTGCGCGTCGACGAGGATGCCGTCGCCGACGTCGAGGCCGGCCTGGCGGGCCAGGGCGAGGTCGGGATCCAGACCGATGGCGACCACGACCGTGTGCGCCATCAGCGTCTCGCCCGCGGCGTCGGTGATCCGCAGCCGGCCCGCCTCATCGACCAGCTCGGTGACGATCGATCCCGTCCGCAGCTCGACGCCACGATCACGGTGCAGCCGGGCATAGATGTTGCCGAGCGAGGCAGGAAGGACGCGCATGAGCGGGAGCGGCGCCGCCTCGAGGACGGTCACCTCGCAGCCGGCGGTGCGTGCGCTGGCGGCGAGCTCCGCGCCGATGAAGCCGGCGCCGACGACGGTGATCTGCCGGCCGGCGGCGAACGCCTCGCGCAGGGCGAGCGCATCGGACAGAGTGCGCAGCGTCCGCACGCCCGGAACCCCCTCCATGCCCGGGAGCAGGCGCGGCTGGCCACCGGTGGCGAGCAGCAACTTGTCGTAGGCGAGCTCCTCCCCGTCCTGCAGCCACAGCCGGTGGGCGGCGGGATCGAGCCGCACGGCGCGTCGCCCGAGGCGGAAGTCGACCTGCTTGGACTCCCAGATCCGGGCCGGCCGCAGGTAGACGCGCTCGGGCTTCATCTCGCCGCGGACGATCTGCTTGGAGAGCGGAGGCCGCGTGTAGGGCATCTCCGGGTCTTCGCCGACGAGGACGATCCTGCCCTCGAAGCCGCCGGCGCGCAGCGTGAGCGCGGCGGTGGCGCCCGCCACGCCGCCGCCTACGATGACGTAGGTCGGCTCGGTGGAGCTCATCGTCCCGTCCTGTGGCATGCTGAGCTTGTCAACCAACCGATAGTTTGGAAAACTATCGGTGAACACTGATGGTGGAGGGTCACAAGATGCTCAATGTCGTCGTCCATCGCGAGAAGTGCGTGGGTTACGGAATCTGCGCGGAGATCTGCCCGGATGTCTTCAAGCTCGACGAGAACGGATTCGCCTACGTCGAGGGCGATGTCTCGGGCGAGCTCGAGGAGGCCGTCAACGAAGCGTGCGAGAGCTGCCCCGAGGAGGCCATCACCGTCGCGCCGGCGGCGGAATGACTCGCTCGGAACAGCTCCCGCGGAGCCACCGTCAGAGGAAGACGGCCAGGTTCTGCACCCCGAGCGTCGCCTGATCGGCGAAGATCTCGCGCACCGCCAGCTTGAGCCCCTCGTCGGTCCGACGGACGACGTCGGTGCGCCGGGCGGAGAGCAGCTCCAGCTGCGACTCCTGGTAGCGATTGCGGACGAGGAGCACGCTCGAGCGAACCTCGAACTCCTCCCCCTCCGCGCTCCCCGGCCGGCGGAACACCTTGATGTTCGTGACGAACCGCCGGGTGCGCGACGGCGGCTTCTCGGCCCACGCGGTCTGGGTCTGCGCCAGGCGAACCACCTTCGTGCCGAGGGACATGATGTCCTCGTCGAAGTGGAACATCGTCTCGGAGAACTCCGATCCGTCGGCCCGGTCCTTGGTGATGCGTACCGGCATCCGGTACGACAGGTCCATGGCCATCAGCCCGAACCATTCCATCAGCTCGTTGTCGTCGAGCCGGGTCGCCTCGTCCTCGAGCCACTCCACGACCTCGAAGTGGATCGGATCGCCGACATGGATCCGCTCCAGCCCGGGGGTCTTGCCCGCGTCCTCGGTCTGGAACTCCGCCGGCTCACGGGCCTCGATCACGACGCCCTCGTCGTAGAGCCCTGGTTCGGTGCTCATCGTGAACCCTCCGTCATGATCTCGAAGTACCGCTCCCACCAGCGCCACTGGCAGTCGTCCTTGTTGAACCCGTCGTAGACGTGGCCGGGGCCGGGCCAGTCGGCCGGCTTGGTTCCCTCGCCCGTCATGGCGCCGTAGCGGATCCGCTGGCGGCGGCCCATGACGCCGCGTGAGGCCTGCGTCATCTGCGGCCACGTGTCGGCGTCGTCGTTCTCGACGAAGCCGCTGGTGCCGAAGCCGAGCGCCGTCGCCCTGCGCATCGCCGCCCGCTGTTCCTCGCTGGCCGACTTCTCGACCAGGAACCAGTTCATGAACTCGAACTTGCCGATGCCCTTGGGCACAAAGGCGTGCAGGCAGATCACGCCCACGACCTGATCGCCGAGCGGGAACGGGAGCGAGAAGATGCCGCTGTTGGGGAACATCCCGCCCACCTGGGGCGCGAACTCGGCGAGCACCCGCAGCTGCCCCTCGTCGAAGCGCTCGGCGAGCTGGGGCACCTGCTCGGGGGTCAGCCCGGGCGGCGGCAGGATCTTCATACGCTCCATTGGATCCATGTCCCGGGTGATCTTGTCCTTCAGGTTCAGGATGATCGGGTCACGGCTGTCGATGCAGCGCAGGGCGTGGCCGTTGACGCTGATGTTCATGCCCAGCTGCGCGGTGGGGTTGTCGTCCCCGCCCGCCATCTGGGCCAGCTCGACGAGCGAGGCGTGCAGGCTGATCGTGTGGTAGCCGTCGACGTTGTGCTGCTCGCCGGCGCACTTCCAGTTCGCGTTGATCATGAAGCGCTGCGGCGGGCCGAGCACCTCCAGGCCCTCATCCGTCCGATCGAACATGAGCTGGAGGTACCACTTGTAATCCCCGAGCCACTCGTCGAGCGAGGGCGCCGACTCGTCCCAGTTGGCGAAGATCATCCCGGCGAACGTCTCCACGCGCGCCTTCGGCAACCCGAGCTCCTCCTTGGAGCGGAACGCGCCGTGCATCTGCTCCTTGGCGATCGGGGCGCCGAGGAACTTCCCCTGGTTGTCGTAGATCCAGCCGTGGTAGGGGCACTTGAACTGCGTGCCCTTGCCGCCCTCGGCGCGACACACCATCATCCCCCGGTGCGTGCACACGTTGAGCATCACGTTCAGCTCGCCCTTGCGGTCGCGCGTCACGATCACCGGGTCCTCGCCGATGTAGCGCATCACGTAGTCGCCGGGCTCGGGAACCTCGGTCTCGTGCCCGATGAAGTTCCAGCACTTGCCGAAGATGTTCTTCAGCTCCCACTCGTACACATCTGGGTCGGAGAGGAGCCGCAGCGAGACCTCGCGGTGCTCCGGATAGATCAGTTCGGATAGATGCGTGCCGTCACGCAACATGGGCCCCGTCCGCGGAGGCCGCTCAGTCAAAGCCACTCGTCTCACCCACTCCTCGGATTGCTTTCAGCGATCAGCGTCGTCCGGTCAAAAACCAAACGCCTGGTAGATTCTCTGACCCTCGACGATAGCTCACTCGGTCGGGATTGTCCAATTCGAGCCGTTCATCTATCCGTCCGCTACGGCGCTCTCGGCGACCGCTCGATCCTGCTCGGCGCTGCCTCCGCTCACCCCGAGCGCGCCGACCACCGCGTCGCCCTCACGGATCGGGATCCCGCCGCCGGCGAGGATGAACTCACCTCGCGTGGCCACCGCGGCGGCGATCGCGAAGTGCGTCGCGTCGGCCATCGCCGCGGCCAGGTCTGCGGTGCTGATGCCGGTGGAGGCGGCCGTGCACGCCTTCGCCGTCGCGATGTCGACGGTGAAGTAGGCCGCGCCGTCCATCCGGGCCAGCGCCACCAGACGCCCCGACGGATCCGCGATCGCGAGCGTCATCCTCGTCCCCGCCGCCTCGGCGGCCGCGCGGCCCCGCGCGATGATGGCCAGAGCTCTTTCGATGTCCATGCCCGCTCCTCTCCTCGGCGTCCGGGCACAGACAATACGCCAATCAAACGATTGGTGTAGCGCTCACGCCCAGATGCTGACCCGTGACGTAGGACGCCTCCGGTGAGCCGAAGAAAGCGATCGCGGCGGCCACCTCGCTCGGGTGGGCCAGCCGGCCGATGCCCGGAACGGGCCCGCGCAGCGCGCCCATCGCCTCTATCACCTCGGGCGGCGTCCATCCGGCCGGATGACGGCGCGGCTCGTGGTGGGGATCGCCGTCGAGCTCGGCGGCGAACGCCCCCGGCGAGACGACGTTGACGGTAATCCCGTGGGCGATCACCTCGGCGGCCAGCGAGGTGGTGAAGCCGACCATCGCCCCCTTGCCGACACCGCCGACGAAGGTGTGGAAGGGGACGCCGATCCGCCACGCCTCGCCTCCGACGTTGACGATGCGCCCGTAGCCGCGCTCGATCATCGCGGGGAGCACCGCGCGGGTGGAGCGGACGAGCGTCCACCAGTTGCCGTCGACCGCCTGCTGCATGAGCTCCTCGGTGAAGTCGAGCAGGGGCATCCGGATGAGCGCGGCGGCGTTGTTGACGAGCGTGTCGATGCGACCGAAGCGCTCGATCGCCTTCTCGGCGAGCCCATCGGCGACCCCGGGGACGCTGAGGTCCCCGGCGTGGGCGAGCAGGGGGGCTCCCGTCTCCTGCGCGAGCTCGGCGGCGACGCGCGCCACGCGCTCGCCCTGGAGATCGGCGACGACTACGCTCGCCCCCTCCTCGGCCAGCCGGCGCGCGAGGACCCGGCCGAGCCCCTGGGCGGCCCCGGTGACGATCGCCACCCGCCCCTCGTAACGCCGGCACGCGGTGGGCACGGCGTGCTCCTCGGAGCTCGAGCTGGAGGGACGGGACGCGGACACGGAGGTCGCCCTCACGCGGGCCGGGGAGATCCTAGTCCTGTGTCATGCGCAGAACGTTGTCCTATGGACAAGGAACTGCGCATGCATCGCCTCCCGGGACGACTTGTGCCCGGGCTGGGCGTTTGCGGATCGCCGGCATGCGCCTGGGCGCGATCTCGCTGTGTGATGCGGACGTCGGGGCCTTCTGCGCCCAGGTCCGGCTCGCCGAGGAGCTCGGCTACGACGTGCTGGGGATCGGCGACTCGCCGGCCGCTTGGCAGGACATGCTCGTCTCGCTCACGCTGGCGGCCCGGGAGACGCAGCGGATCACGCTGGCCACCGCCGTCACGACGCCGATCCTGCGCCACCCCGTCGCGCTCGCCCGGGGTCTGCTGTCGGTGGCGGAGCTCGCCGAGGGCCGGTTCGTCATCGGCATTGGGGCCGGCGGGAGCGCGCCCGCGGCCGCCGGGCGCACGGGGGCGACGCTGCGAGAGATGCGCGAGTACGTCCTCGCGCTGCGCGCCCTGCTGAACGGGGAGTCGGTCACCTGGGACGGCCTGCGCACCCCGCCGCTGGCCCGTGCCACACCGCTGCGGATCGTCATCGCCGCCGACGGGCCCCGGCAGCAGCGGCTGGCGGCCGAGCTCGGCGACGGCGTGATGGTGAATCTCGGCATGTCCCTGGCCCGCGTCGAGGACACCGTGGCCCATCTCCGCTCCGCCGCGCGTGAGGCCGGGCGCCGCCCGGAGGAGCTCGAGCTGTGGGGCTACACCTACGCCTCGGTGCGCGAGCGCCATGCCGATGCGATCGCCGACATCGCCGCCTTCCTCGCCATCATGGGCGGCCTGTGGATGCGGCGGCCCTACGCGCGCGCGCTCGCCCCACCTGAGCTCGTGCCGGCGATCGAGCAGATGATCGCGGGCTATGACCCGACCGAGCACGTCGTCGTCGGCGGGCGGATGGCGGAGCTCGTCGGGGAGCTCGGGCTCACCGAGTTCCTCGCCGGGCTGTGCGCGGTGGCCGGGACCCCGGAGGAGGTGCGAGACGCGCTCGCGGGCATCGAGGAGCGAGGGATCGGCTGCGTCCTCGCCGCCCTGCCGGGCCAGGCCGACCCGATCGGCACCCTCCACCGCTTCGCCGCGGCAGCGGCGGCTCGCTCGCCTACATGAGCACCTCAGGGCCGAGGTGGTGCTCCGGCGTGAACTCGCCGGCCATCGTGCGCTCGCGCAGCTCGTCGAGCGACATGCCCGCCTCGCGCGCTTCGATCAGGCGGGCCGGATCGACGGCCGGTCCCATCGGGTTCGCGATGTACACATCCCGCTTGATGTACTGAAGCGAGCGCGCTCGATCGCCGAACGCGTCTGCGAGCAGCTCGACGGTGTTCTTGTCCGGATCCTTGTAGTAGAACGCGTAGTGGGTCCCGTGGCAGGTCATCACCAGCGGCTCGATCCCGATCGAGCGCAGCCGGGTCCATGAGGTGAGCAGGTCGTCGATCCCGTCGTACTCGAAGGCGACGTGGTTGACGCCGACGCGCGGCACCGGCAGCTCGCCGTGCGACAGCGGCGCGGCGAAGAAGCCACCGCGATGATGGACGTCGTCGTTGGTCACGTAGGCGGAGGGGATCGGGCTCTGGGCCGCGGCCGTGACCTCGAAGCCCACGACCTTGGCGTACCACTCGACCATCGCCTCGATGTTCGCTGTCACGACGCCGTAGTGATGGAGCGTGGGCGCGATCACGCGCTCCGGCTCCCGCGTGGTCTGCGTCTGCGTCTCGGTGTCCGTCATCTCTGTCTCCTCGTTCATGGACTCGCGAGCGAGCCCTCGTTTGTCGTGGCGCGCAGCCGGTCTCCCACCGCGGTGTCGAACGCCTTGAGATGCAGCAGGTCGACCTCCTCGCCCGCCCCCCGGCGGCGCGCGCTCTTGACGACGGCGAGCGCCGCGAGCACGTCCTGCATGGCCGTTCCCACCGACTTGAACAGCGTCACCTCCTCGGCGCTGCGGCGCCCGCTCTCCGTGCCCGCGACGACCGCGTCGAGGGACAGCGGGTCCGTGTAGGCGCCGGCGGCCAGGGCGGCGATCACGTCGCCGCACTCCTCGGCCATCTGCGCCGGGGCGTCGACGACCAGCCGGTCCGCCCGCGCGAAGGTCTCAACGTCCAGCTCGCGCAGGATCGGCATGGTCGAGCCGATCGAGCTGATGTGCATGCCGGGCTCGATCCAGTCGCCGCGGAAGGCGATCGGATCCGGCGCCGTCATCGTGTTGGTGGCCACGATCACGATGTCGCTGCCGGCGACGGCGGCCTGCGGCGAGTCCGCCGCACCCGCCCGCACCCCGTGGCGTGCCTCGATCTCCTCCGCCAGGCCGCTCCGGCGGACGGCCCGCGGGCTGTAGACACGGGCCTCCCGCACCGGGCGCACGGCGGCGATCGCGGCGAAGTTGGTCCTCGCCTCCTCCCCCGCGCCGATCACGGCGACCGTTACCGCATCCTCCCGGGCGAGGAAGCGAGCAGCCACTCCCGCTGTCGCGCCCGTGCGGGCCGCGGTGAGGTGGTCGCCGTCGACGAGGGCGAGCAGCTCACCGCTCGCCTGCTCGTAGACGGCCACGAGGTAGCGCGCACCGGTGCGCGAGGTGTGGAAGACCTTGAAGCCGAACAGCCCGCTGCCGTTGAGCGCCACGGGCATCATCCTCAACAGACCCTCGCGCATCGGCACGTTGAGGCGGGGGGGCATGACCAGCTCGCCGGCGGCCTGCTCGCGCAGCCCGTCCTCGATCACCGCGACGAGCTCGCCCATGTCGAGGTGGGCGACCACGTCATCGTGCCCGAGCAGGAGGGTCATGGGAGCGAATCGCCCATCGCCTACGCCACCCCGGCGCCGAGCGCCGAGCGCCCGACGAAGAACGCCTCGTCGGATGAGTCGGTGACGGGCAGACCCGAGCGCTCCAGCCCTCGCCGCGCCCCCTGCATCTGCGCCACCGTGAGCCGCATCGTCGGCATCCGCAGCGGCCCGCCGTTCATCCCGTTGAGCCAGCCCATGTACTTCCAGGCCATGCGGTGCGAGAGGCCGACACCGACGGCAGAGCCCATCAGCGCGTGGCCGGCGCGGCGGGCGGGATGGATCTGCCAGAACAGCTCCATCGCCGCTTCGCGCTCGCCCGCCTCCAGCAGGTGGAACATGCGCGGCACGCAGTCGCCGAGGTACTCCATGTAGGAGGTGCCGATCCACGGCAGGTCGACGAGCTGCTTGAGCGGGATCGCCTGGTCCTCCACCGGCATGGTGACGATCACCTCCCGCCCCACGCGATGGAGGAGGTCGACGAACCCGCCGATCGAGGGAAACCCGCCCTCCGCCTTGACCGCCACGACGTTCGGGCACTCCTCGATCAGCCGCTCGACGATGTCCGGCGCCAGCGAGGCCCCATGGAGGCGTTCGAAGTCCCACAGCGGAACCGGGAAGAGCACGACGCCCAGCTCGGTGCCATCGCAGTAGGCCTTCGTGTAGGCGTAGATGTCCTCGTTGCTCGTGGGATGGAACGACGGGGGATAGGTGAGCAGCGCCAGCTCCGCCCCGGCCTCGGCGGCGAGGTTGGCGACGGCGATGTTCTCCTCCAGCGTGTTGAAGCAGGCGTGGTGGAGGAAGTGCAGTCGCCCCTCGGCCTCCGATACCGCCCAGCGCGTCATCTGCAGGTACTCCTCGACGGTGAGCGCCGTCTCGCCGACGAGCAGCGCTCCCCAGAAGCCGAGCGCCAGCTCGCGCCGGACATCGTGGCGGATGCCCTCCTCGTCGAGCCCGCTCAGATCGGTCGTATAGGACGCGAGCACGGTGTTGGCGCACCCCCGCATCGTCGCCCAGGCCCACGTTCTCGCCTCCTCTCGCCCGTACGGGAGCCCGCCGGCCCGGGGGCTCACGACGTGACCAGCCCGAGGAGCCGGTCGGCGTTGCCGTGGGCGATGCTCTCCCGGTCGGCGTCGCTGATCGGCGCGGCGTCGATGAACCGGCGCCCGTCGATGTTCTTGCTGAACGGGTAGTCGACGGCGAACATGATCCGGGCGGCGCCGAGCACGTCGATCGAGCACTGCAGCGGCTCGTCGTTGAACATTCCGCTCGTCGAGATGTGGATGTTGTCCCGGAAGTACTCGCGGATCGGCCGCCGGAACGGGAGCTCGAAGTCAGGCAGGCTCGCGTCGATCCCGGCGAAGCGCTCGTCGAGCCGTCCGAGCATGAAGGGGATCGCCTCGCCCATGTGGCCGATGATCACCTGCAGCTTGGGGAAGCGGTCGAACACCCCGCGCAGCACCAGCCTGACGGTGTGCAGGCCGGTGTCGACATGCCAGCCCCAAGCGGCGGTCGACATGGCGATCCCCAGCGCCGGGCCGAGATCGCCGTAATAGGTGTCGAACACGGCCTTCGGCGGCAGGCCTGGGTGCATGTAGATCGGGACGCCGAGCCCCTCGGCGGCCTCGAAGATCGGCCAGTTCACCTCTTCCTCGAGGAACCCCGTGCTCATGCTTGTGCCGACGAGCGCGCCGTGGAGGCCGAGCTCGTTGATCGCCCGCTCGAGCTCCCGAGCCGCCTCGTGGGGGTCCCCGATGGGAAGCGCGGCGAACCCGCCGAAGCGGTCGGGGTGGGCCTGGATCGCCTCCGTGATCGCGTCGTTGAAGCGTTTGACCGCGATCTCGGCCTTAGCCGGCTCGGCGCCGTCGAGCGGAGGCTGGAGGGAGAGGACCTGGACGTCGATCCCGGCCGCATCCATATCCGCCAGCCGGCCCTCGCCGAGATCGGTGAGGATGCCTCTCTGCGCCTCGGGGGTGGCGAGGCCGATCGCGTCGAACAGCTCGGGGACGGCCCCGTGCTCCTCGATCGCCACCGTCCTCATGCGAGGAGCACGGCGGCCAGTGTGGCAGTACGCACCTTCATGTCTCACCTCCGCGCCTGACGGCGCCATCGAACGTTGACGGAGCAGGTGGCTCGGGGACCGGGTCCCCGGGATCCCAGCGCCAGTACTTGGCGAGCGTCCCGGCGTCGACCTTCAGGTCGCTGCCGGTGATCATGCGGGCGGCGTCGGAAGCGAGGAACACCGCCGCCGCGCCGTAGTCGGCGGGGGTGGGCAGCTCGCCGAGCGGCACCTTGCGACGTACCTGGGCGAGGAACTCCTCGACGCGGACCGGGTCGCTCAGCGGGCCCTCGGCGGTCAGGCCCCAGGCCTGGGCGCGGGCGAGGCCCTGGCGGGGATCGGTGGCCGTCGGGGTGAGGCTGTTCACCCGGATCCCCCACCGCGCGACGTCCATCGCCACCGCCCGGGTGAAGTTGAGCAGCCCGGCCTTGGCGGTCGAGTAGGCGACGTTTCCCGGCTCGCCCTGGTGACCGGCGGAGGAGATCAGGTTGATGATGGCCCCGCGCCGGCGCTCGGCGGTCATGCCCTCGACGGCGAGCTTCGTGCACAGGAAGGTGCCGGTGAGGATCACGTCGATCTGCCGGCGCCAGGCGGACAGCGGCATCTCCAGGATGCCCCGCTGATCGAACACCGCTGCGCCGTTGACGAGCGTCGTCACCGGTCCGAGACCACTCGCGACCTCGGCAAACGCCCTGCGCACCTGGGCCTCGTCGGTGACGTCGCAGCCGAGACCGATCGCCTCATGGCCGCGCTCGGCGAGATCCTCCGCGCAGCGCCGCGCCGTCGCGCCGTCGGCGTCCAGGCAGGCCACCGACGCGCCGGCCTGCGCGAGCGCCAGAGCGATCCCGGCACCGATGTTCGGGCTCGTGCCGGTCACCATCGCCACGCCGCCGAGGGCATCCGTCATGGCGCCTCCGGGCAGCGCCCGGCCATGTGCGCCTCGAGCTCCTCGGCGAGGTTCTCCACGTAGGACAGCGCGACGTTCGCCGCCCCGTCCGGCAGCGCGCAGAGACCACGCCCCCGCAGCGTGGACATGAAGGTCTCGAACTCGGAGCGATCTGAGGGCTGCGCCAGACCGGCCTCGATGCGCTCCAGCAACGCGACCATGTCAGGCAGACCGCGGTGGCAGGGCGGACACTGCACGGCGGTCTCGCGGGCGAAGAAACGCATGATCTCGATGAGTGCGCGCAGGACGCAGGAGCCGGGCGGGACGACGAGGATCGACTTGGTGCCGAGGCGTGCGCCGCAGTCGGTCAGGGCCCCCTCGGCGAGGGGCGTCGCGCGCTGGTCGGGGTTCAGCAGCCCGCCCGCGTAGCCGCCGACGAGGATGGCGGCGACCGGGCCCGCCAGCCCGGCTTCATCGAGCAGCGTCCCGACCGGGTAGCCGAACGGCCGCTCGTGCAGAACGGTCGGCCCGCCGAGACGGCCGACGGAGAACAGGCCGATACCCGGGTCGAGCTCGGTCCCGCTGGCGCGCCACCAGTCGCCACCGTGGGCGTTGATGAGGGCGATGTCGGCGAGCGTCTCGGCGTTGTGGACGAGCGTCGGGCGTCCGTGCAGCCCACGTTCCGCCGGGAAGGGCGGCCGCAGCCGCGGCTTCGCCGCGCCCCCCTGGATGGCGGCGAGCAGCGCGGTCTCCTCGCCGCCCACGTAGGCGCGCGGCACCGCAACGGTCTCCACCGCCGGCCCACCCGCCTCCGGCGAGGCGAGGACCCCGAGCTGGGTCAGCTCCGAGCGGGCGCCGGTGAGCGCATCGGCGAGCGCGGCCTCCCCCTCGGGGACGGCGACGAGGACTCGGGTGATCCCGCGGTCGTGAGCCACCGACAGCGCCCCGTCGAGCACCAGGTGCGGCCGGTGGTGCAGCAGGTGCGCGTCCTTGATCGTCCCCGGCTCGCGTTCGGCACCGTTGACGACGAGGACAGCGTCGGCGCCGAGGGCACCCCACTTGAGCACGGCGGGGAAGCGAGCTCCGCCCTGTCCCCGCAGCGCGGCCCGCTCGAGCTCCGCCATCAGCTCCCCCGGCGGCCGGCGGCGGAAACCCCCGGCGGCTCGCCATTCGGCCGGCGTGTCGGGCACGAGTAGATGCGGCGTCGCGTCAGATGGCCCGGGGGCGGCTCCGGTGCCGACTCGCGGCATCGGTTCGGCGAGGCCGGGAGCCGCCGGCGGGGCGAGGGCACGGAGGCGCTCGAGGATGATCGCCGCCCGGGGGCAGGTCGCCTCCGCCTCACGAGCCAGCGCGAACCGCGCCGCCTCCTCGCGAGCGAACGTCGCGGCCTCGCGTCGCACGAGCGCGTAGCCATAGCGGTCGAGCGTGAAGAACTCGGGGGCGACGAGCGTGCAGACGCCCTGGCCGTCGCATCTGCTCGCGTCGACGCGCAGGCGCACGAGCTCTCCCCCTCCGCTCGGGTCCACGGCCGCCGCGACTGCCTCAACCGGCGACCGGCGCGGGCTCGGTCTCGATCCCCACCACCGGCTCAGGCGGCCGGCGACCCTGCATCCGGGCCGCCCACGTGCGCCAGAAGGTCCGCATCTGCAGCTCGTCGGTCATCCGGGGTACGCGCGTCATCCCGCGCGAGATGTCCGACCACTGCTGCTCGCGCCAGGTGCGGAACCCCTCCTGGCAGGATTCGAGCGCTTCGACGTCGTCGGGGGAGGCGAAGCCGCCCGGCCCGAGAAAGGTCACGAAGCTGTCGACGCGGCGGGCGATCTGCTTGGGCGTCTGGTCCTTCGGACCCAGGTTCCAGGCGGAGATCTCCATCAGGTCCGGAGCCCGGGGCTCGAAGGTGCGGACGGTGACCGCCGTCCCGTCGACGATGATCAGGTTGGGGAAGATGAGGAGGTTGCGGATCCAGTGGCAGATCCGGTCTCCGCGCTCCTCGCCCACCCGGCCGACGACCTCGGCCTCGATGCGGGCGATGTCCTCCCGGCTCTCCTCGCCGAACAGCGGATGCCAGTGGGCCACCGGGCGCCCGTAGGGAGTGCGCTGCTCGATCACGGCATGGCCGTTGCCGAGGTCGCGCGCCACCTCGCCGCTGTCGTCCTGGGTCCATCCCGTCTCGCCGTAGCTGGCCAGGTACTCGAAGTAGGTCGAATGAACGGGGATGCCGTGGTAGCCGTCGATGCTGTTCTCGACGAGCAGCTTCCAGTTCGCCTTGGTGCTGTAGAGGTTGGTGCCGCGGAGGATCTCCATCCCCTCGGCGGACTGATCGGCCACCAGGTCGAGGTACTCGCGGGCGCCGGCCAGGTAGCTGACGAGATCCTCGGCGTCCGGATCGTGGTTGAGGAAGCAGAACCCGCGGTAGCTCTCGAACCGGGCCGGGGCGCGCAGGGCGCGCTCACGGCGGTCGAAGCTCGGTGAGTAGCCCGCCTCGTCGGGCACCTGGATGAGCTCGCCCTTCGTGTCGAACGTCCACGCGTGGTAGAAGCACTGGAAGATCCGCGCGTTGCCGGCATCCTGGCGGCAGATCGTCGCCCCTCGGTGCGTGCAGGCGTTGAGCAGCGCGCGCACCGTGCCGTCGGACCCGCGGATGAGGATGATCGGACGGCCGCCCACCGTGCGGCGGCGGAAGTCGCCAGGCTTGGCCACCTCCGATTCGTGTCCGACGTAGAGCCAGCAGCGGTCGAACAGCTCGCGCTGCTCACGCTCGAAGATCTCCTGCGATGTCATCGCGGCGCGGTTGACGCGGAACATGCCGGCTACGCGATCGTCGATCACGAGCGGCGGCTCGGTGGTTGACGTCATGTCTCTCTCGTCCTCCTCGGGAGAGCACAGGGTAATCGCCCGGCGGGGACATATCAAACAACCGGACGTCTGAAACACGGCGTTGACCTGACGCGGGCGTGGAACTACCCTCCGCTCCAGGACGAGACCTCGGACACGCCGTGCCGAGGCGGTCACGATCGGGAAGGATCTGAGATGGCGACCGAGATGGGCAGCCCGGTGACGACACGCCTGGAGGTGGAGGACTTCCTCTACCGGGAGGCGGCTCTGCTCGACGAGTGGCGCCTCGACGAGTGGGTGGCGCTGTTCGCCGACGACGCCGAATACGTCGTCCCGGCCACCGACGCGCTGGACGGGACGGCGGAGGACTCGCTCGTCCTCATCACCGACGACGTGTTCCGCCTCAGGGCGCGGGTGCGGCGGCTGAACAGCCGGCGGGCGCACCGGGAGTTCCCCTGGTCGCGCACCCGGCGGATGATCTCCAATGTCCGCGTCGTCGAGGACCGCGGCGAGGAGCTCGACGTCGTCGCCAATTTCGTCATCTACCGGATCCGCCGGGACATGAACGCTTACGTCGGCCGCTACCGCTACGCGCTCCGGCGCAGCCAGGGATCATTCCTCATCCGCTCGCGCCGGGCGGAGCTGGACCTGGAGGCCCTGCGCCCGCACGGAACCGCGAGCATCATCCTCTGACGGCCGCCCGCGGCGTCAGCCGGTCGCGGCGCCGACGACGACCGTGCCCTCCAGGACGGTGCGCTCGCCGACGGCGGCCTCGACCGCGAGGGTCAGCCGGCCAGCGTCGGCATCAACGGCCTCGACGCGTCCCCGGCATTCGAGGCGGTCGCCGGCGAACACGTTGCCGAGGAAGCGCACGGCGACCGTGCGGAGGGTCCGCTGCCCACCCGACCAGCGACTCACCATGCCGAGCAGATAGGACAGATTCGACGGGCCCTGGTTGACGGTCCGGTCGCCCAGGCCGAGCGCGCGAACGCTGTCGACGTCGATGTGGATCGGATTCGGGTCGCGGAGGATCGCCGCCATCAGCTTCATCTTCTCGGCGTCGATCGACTCGATGACGAGCGGCGGTAGCTCCTGGCCGACGGCGGCGTCGTCGAGCGGGGTCATGATGCGCCGCTCCGCCGGGGGAACACGAATGCCGTCGTGCTCACCGCCACCGGCTCATCCACGTCCGGCTCGAGAACGCGCAGCTCGAAGGTGGCGATGTCGAACACCCCGGCGCGGCGGCCCTCTTTGCGCACGACGTCGACGATGCCCCCCTCGACCTCGTAGTCGGTCTCGACCAGCATCGGCCGGTTGAACGCGAAGCGCTGCTCGGCGAGCATGATCCCCGACTCGGCCGATCCTTCGAGCAGGTCGAAGATGTCCTGGAAGTTCACGCCCGAACCCTGCACAGCGGCGTAGTAGACGAGCACGGGATGGACGTCGGTACGGGCCTCCTCGTCGGCGGCGTCGGCGAGCACCGCATCGCGCCACAGCAGGTTCATCCACGCGGGTACGCGGGTCCGGCCGCCGGGAAAGCGGTGTCCGATGACGTGGGAGTAGTCACCGAGCGTCTGGGCGGAGGCACCATCGCTCACGCGAGGAGCTTACCAATCTCTCGACCAGCCGTTTGGTAGTAAGGTCAGGTTCCTCGCGTGCGCGAACGGCATCGTCACGCGACAGGTCCGGCACGACGGAGCCTCATGCACAGTCACCTCACCAGCCAGCGCAGCCGGCGATCGGGTCGTTGACCCGGGTGCTGCGCAGCGCCTGGCGCCGCCCTCTCGGCGCGTACGAGCGCGTCGAGGCGCTGGGCGCAGTCCTGTCGGCCACGTACCCCAACCTCGCCGATCCGGTCGGCCTGAGTGCGCGCGGGACGCGAGATACGCCGCTGGAACCGCAACCCCGCCGCGATCGTCGCCGCCGGGGCCCGTCAGCACCCGCGCCTAACGGCGATCGTCGACGACGACGAGACGGTGAGCTCGGCCGAGCTCGAGCGACGGACGAATGCGCTGGCGCGACGGCTGCTCGCCGGGTCCATCGGACCCGACCGCACCGTCGGCATCCTCTCGCACAACCGTGCGCTCGCCATCGAGGCGCTGATGGCCGTCTCCGCGGTCGGGGCCAACGCGGTGCTGCTCAACACCGGGTTCTCCCCCACCCAGGTGCGCGAGGTGGTCGCCCGCGAGGAGGTCGATCTCCTGATCGCCGACGGTCCACTCGCCGCCGCGCTGAGCAACGGCGACGTGGGACCGCTCCTCGGCGCGGCTGATGTCGAGGAGGCGCTGAGGAGCGACGGCGAGCCGGTCCCGCCGCCGCCCTCGGTCGGCCGGATCGTCGTCCTCACCTCGGGAACGACGGGCAGTCCGCGCGGGGCCCGACGCAGCGGCGCCGCCGCACCGCTCGACGCCGCCGGCATCCTCAGCTGCATTCCCTTCCAGGCGGGCGAGACGACCGTCGTCGCCGCGCCGCTGTTCCACGGCCTCGGCCTGTTCAACGCCAACCTGGCGCTCGCCCTCGGCTCAACCGTCGTCCTTCGGGAGCGCTTCGACCCCGAAGCAGTGCTCGCCGACGTGCAGCGACATTGGGCCGTCGTGCTCGTCGCCGTGCCGGTCATGCTCCAGCGGATCATGGCGCTCCCGCGCCACCGGCGCGATGGCTATGACTGCAGCTCGCTGCGGATCGTCGTGTGCGGCGGAGCGCCGCTGTCCGGCGAGCTGGCCACCGCATTCATGAACCGCTTCGGTGATGTGCTCTACAACGTCTACGGCTCCACCGAGACGGCCCTGGCGGCGATCGCCTCCCCCGCCGAGCTGCGCCGTGCGCCCGGCACCGCGGGCCATCCGGCGCCTGGGGTGTCGGTCCGCATCGTCGACGATGACGGCCGCCGGGTCCGCCCGGGAGCCACCGGCCGGATCTTCGTCGGCAGCCATCTGCGCTTCGAGGGCTACACCGGCGGCGGAGCGAAGGCCACCCTCGGGAGCCTGCTGTCCACCGGCGACCTGGGCCGCTTCGACCGCTGGGGCCGCCTGTTCATCGAGGGTCGGGAGGACGAGATGATCGTGTCGGGCGGCGAGAACGTCTATCCGGTGGAGGTGGAGGAGTCGCTGGCGGCACACCCCGCGGTGCTGGAGGCCGCCGTGCTCGGCGTGCCGGACGAGGAGTTCGGCCAGCGCCTGGTCGCTCACGTGGTTCGCCACCCCGGCGTGCCGGTGAGCGAGGACGCGCTCAAGCGTCACGTGCGGACCGGTTGGCGCGCTTCAAGGTGCCTCGGGAGATCCACTTCGCCGGCTCCCTGCCGCGCAACTCCACCGGCAAGGTCCTCAAGCGCGAGCTCCTCGCTCAGGTCCGGCCGACGGCCACCACCACCACCAACGTCGCCGCGGCGCAGACGGGAGTCACAGGATGAGCCCCAGGACCGTCCGCCCCGACGCGCCCCCGTGGCGCCGGGCACTGCACACGGCGAGGAGGCGCAGGCGTACATGTCGATCACCCCGGCCCAGGGCTGGAGCAGCCACGTGGGCGACCTGCGACTGGTGGTGGGTCACGCTCACCGCGGGGAGGGGGTGGGGCGGCTCCTGGCGCGTCATGGCCTGCTGGAGGGGGTGGCCATGGGGCTGCGCAAGTTCACCGTGGCGGTGGCCGCCGACAAGGCGGGCGACATCGAGATGTTCACCTCGATCGGCTTCCGGGCCGAGGCCCTGTTGGAGGACCACATCCGTGACCGGGAGGGCGCGCTTCACGACCTGGTGCTGCTCTCACACGACGTCTCGCAGGTGCGGGAGGAGATGGCCACCCTCGGCATCGATGCCGAAGTCGGTCTGGACGGGTGAGCGCCTCCGCGCCCAGACGCAGGCGGCCGCAGGTCTTCTGGCGCTCGCGGGGGCGGGGCCCGCGGACGCTGGTGCTGATCAACGGCTACAGCGCGTCGGCTCTGGCCTGGCCTCGCGACTGGCTGCACGCGCTGTCCCGCGCGGCCCGGGTGATCACCCTTGACAACCGCGGCAGCGGTTGGTCGCGCATCGTCCCGACGCCGTTCACGGTGCGGGACATGGCCGACGACGTCGTCGCCGTGCTCGATGATGCCGGCCTCGACGCGGCCGTCGTCATGGGGTTGTCGATGGGCGGCATGATCGCCCAGGAGCTTGCCTTGAGCGCGCCCGACCGGGTGACCGGGCTGGCCCTCGTGGCCACCCGCCCGCCGATCCCGCGCTTCCACACGCCACCCGCCTCATCGCTCTTCGCCCTGGGGCGGCCACTGCTCCCGGGCGAGACGCTGCGCGGCTACTTCGAGCGCCTGTGGAGCTCGGCGGCGGCGCCCGGGTTCGCGGCCGCTCATCCGGAGGTGATCGAGGAGCTCATCGAGCAGTCGCTCGACCGTCCGACGCCGCGCGGGATGCTCCTGCACCAGCTGCGAGCGATGAGCGGCTGGGCCCACGCCGAGCGTCTGTCCGGGCTCTCGCTTCCCGTCTGCGTGATCCACGGCGAGCTGGACACCTTCTCACCGCCGGTCAACGGCCGGGAGCTGCAACGGCTGATCCCCGGCGCCACGCTGCACCTCCTCCCCGGCGTCGGGCACCTCGTGCCCCAGGAGGCGCCGGACGCGTTGCGTGAGCGTCTGCTCGAGCTCCTGGATGCGGCGCCGGTGTAGGGCCGCCCCGCCTCGGTCATCGGCTCCCGCGCCGTCGTGCCCGCAGGTCGCGGAGTCCGGTCGGCCGCAGGTGGTCGTCGTCAGCCGGGTTCACGGTCGTGCCCGGCGGGACGATCTCGTCGATGCGGTCCAGCACGTCGTCGCTCAGAGTGAGCGTACGGGCGTCGAGCAGGCTCGTCAGCTGCTCGACGGTGCGCGGGCCGATGATCGCCGAGGTGATCGCGGGGTGCTGGAGCACGAACGCGATGGCCAGCCGGGGCAGCGTCGTCCCCGCCTGCAGCGCGAGCCCGGACAGTGCCTCCACCGCCGCCAGCTTGGCCCGGTTGCCGGGCGTGGCCATGTCGAACCGCTCGGGCATCCGCGCCGCGCGGTTGCGGCGAGCCGCGTCGTTCGCCGCGCCGCCCCGGCCGGCGAAATCTCCCGACAGCCAGCCCCCCGCCAGCGGGCTCCAGCACAGCACGCCGAGGCCGAACTCGCGGCACACCGGGAGCAGCTCCGCCTCGGCGCCGCGGGCCAGCATCGAGTACGGCGGCTGCTCGGCGGCGAACCGGCGGAGGTTGCGGCGCTCCGAGATCCATTGCGCCCTCACCACCTCGTGCGGCGGGCAGGTGGAGGAGCCGAGGTACCGGATCTTCCCGGCGCTGACCAGATCGTTCAGGGCGTCGAGCGTCTCCTCGAGCTCGGTCTCCGTCTCCGGACGGTGCATCTGGTACAGATCGATCCAGTCGGTGCCGAGCCGCCGGAGGCTGTCCTCGACGGCGAGCATGATCCACCGCCGCGAGTTGCCCCGCTGGTTGGGATCCACGCCCATGGGGGACGAGAACTTCGTCGACACCACGACGTGCTCACGCTTTCCGGCGATCGCTCGCCCGACGATCTCCTCCGACTCCCCGGCCGAGTACACGTCGGCGGTGTCGATGAAGTTGATGCCGGCGTCGAGCGCGCTGTCGATGATCCGTGTGCACTCGGCGTGATCGGCGTTCGCCCAGGCCCCGAAGTTCATCGCGCCGAGGCAGAGCGAGCTCACGCGCACGCCGGTCCGGCCGAGGATCCGAGTCGCGCCGTCGGTGTCGCCGGCCGGAAGCTCGCCGGCCCGCGGCCCGTGAGCGGAGGGGATCACGATGCTCGGCCTTTAGGAGCCCCTGGCCGCTCGACGCCGTTCGCGCTCGGCCGCGTCCGGCGTGCTCCAGGGTCCGTAGCCGTGCCAGCGCTCCGGGGCGATCCGCATGATCCAGCCTGGCGGCGGGGCGTCACCGGGGGGAAACTTCACGTGGGGCCCGAGATACACGCGCGCGAGGCGCTGCAGGAGCTCGGGGGCGCCCCCCTCGGTCACGCGCGCGATCCCACGGACCGCGAGGTAGTAGCGCAGGCCGCCCGATCCCCGCTCGCCGGCCGCGTCGAGGTCAGGCGATTCGAACGAGATCGCCACCCGCGGATCGCGCCGGACGTTGCGGAGCTTCCGACGTGGGGTGAGAGAGGCGACGCACAGCTCGCCCTCCTCGACGCCCACCCACACCATCGAGGTCTGCGGCGAGCCGTCGGGGTTGATCGTCGCCAGGTGACCGTGGGCGCCGGATTCGATCAGCACGACGGCGCTCTGCGGCAGAGGTCCGATCATCCCTCCCTTCCGTGCAGCACGGAGTCGATCTCGTGGCGTCCGGCGCTCACCGGCCGGATCGTCGTCCACTGCCGGCACGCGTTGCGCTCCTGGAAGCGCCAGCCGTCCGCGGTGCGCAGGTAGAAGTCCCGGTAGCGGATCACCGCCACCTCCTCCTCTTCCTCTTTCCCGGGCCCCGATCGAAGGTGGCAGGCGAGCAGGTACGCCTCACCCTCGGCGCGGTCGCCGGCCACCTCGGTCCAGTGGTTGCCGAGGAAGTGCACCCACCGGATGTACGTGCTCTGAAGCACCGACAGCAGCCGGCGGAACCCATCGATGCCGTCCCACCGTCGCAGCGGCTCGGCCTCGCCGGGCCACGTCCCCGGCGGATAGACCACCAGGCGGCCGTCCGCCGTGAACAAGGACGCCATGCGCTCCGCGTCGCCGTCGTCGACCGCCGAGCAGTAGACGTCGGCCAGCCGTCGCAGAGCCACCTGATCCTCAAACTCGCTCATCACGATCCTTTCGTGCCGGGGGCCGCTCCGGTGCCCAGGCCAGCAGGCGATCCCACAGCAGGGTGCGGGTCGAAGCGAAGGTGTGGCAGTGGCCCGAGTGCGGCAGCACGAACAGCGTGATGTCGTGCGCGCCGGTGTAGAGGGCCGGCTCGCCGTGCGGGTCGCGCGAGACGTCGCGCTCCCCGAGGCCGATGAACAGCGGGACGTCGATCGCGCGCGCATGGGCCTCGCTGATGCCGGGCTGGAAGGCGGCGTCCTCGAGCGTGCGCGGCGTCGGGACGAGGTTCGCGTCGTCGGCCGCGATGAGCTCGGGCGGCACATCGTCCCAGTGGAACAGGTGGTGCACGCGCCGGCGGTTCAGCCACCGGTAGTCGCCGTCGACGAGGAAGTGGTCCGCCTCGAGCTCGACGTTGATCGTCCGAGCGGACCACCCCAGGATGGCGAGGCGGTCGTAGCTGCGGTGACGCGCCTGCTGGGCAAGCGCGAGCATTCCGCCCAGAGAGTGCCCGATCCCGACGATCGTCGCCCGGGGAAAGCGCTCGCGCAGCCCTTGCACGGCCGCGTCGTGGGCGGCCGCCGCCACCTCGAGCGTCAGCTCCTCGATCCGCGCCGGCCGCGAGCTCTCCCCCATGCCGAGCGTGTCCAGCGCGACGACGGCGACGCCGCGCCCGACGAAGCGCTCGGACATGCTGAAGCCGGGGAAGCCCGGGGCGGTGAAGTGCCAGTAGCGCTTGTCGTAGCCACCGCCGTGCAGGCACACGGCGACCGTCCCGGGCTCTGTGGCCGGGGCAAAGGACCATCCCGCCACGAATGCCCCGGGCAGGCCGGTCGCGGCGGAGACATCGGCGCGCAGCGGTGCGGGCGTGACGGTCACGGCACCGGCGCGCGTCTGACGGATAGGGTGAGGTGATGGACACCGGACTGGCCGGACGCACCGTGCTCGTCACCGGCGGGAACTCGAACATCGGGCGGGGGATCGTGCTCGCGTTCGCGGCGGAGGGGGCCAGCCTGGCCATCACGGCACGCGACGGCACGGCCGGCGAGGCCGTGGCCCGGGCGGCTCGCGAGGCGGGCGCGGCCCAGGCGCACTGGATCGCGGCCGATCTGCTCGATGCCGATGCGGTGAGCGCGCTGTTTCACGGCGTGCATGACGAGCTCGGGGGCATCGAGGTGCTGGTGAACAACGTCGGCGGCCACGTCGACGTGCGGCCGTTCTGGGAGACGACCGGCGCACAGGTGCAGCAGGAGATCGATCTCACCCTGCGTACCACGCTCGACTGCACGCGGGCGGCGCTGCCCGGCATGATCGAGCGCGGCTGGGGGCGCGTGGTGAACATCGGCTCGACCTCCGGGCTCGTCGGCGACCCGATGATGGCCGGGTACTCGGCGGCCAAGGGGGCGGTGCACGCGTTCACCAAGGTGCTCGCCAAGGAGGTGGGCCGTCACGGGATCACCGTCAACGCGGTCGCCCCGTTCGCCACCCGCCCGGAGAACCCGGAGCTGGAGCTGAGCGCCGGGAGTCGCTGGCGGCCCGAGACGGGTCTCGACGAGAAGCGGATCGCCGCGTGGCGGGCGGCCGGGATGACGGCCCGCGACAAGACCGCGGTGGGCGCCCACCTCGGACGGTGGTACCTGCATCCCGATGAGGTAGGTGCCGCCACCGTCTTTCTCGCCGCGGAGTCCTCGCGCTTCATCACCGGACAGGTCCTCGTCCTCGACGGCGGCGTCACCCTCGTCACCTGACGCCGCGCCGGGCTCACCGCTCCCAGCCCGCGGCCAGGAACAGCTCAAGGTCGGCGGCCAGTCGTGCCTCCGGATCCTCGCCGTCCACGAGCTCGTAGACGGTCGGTCCCGCGTAGCCGATCGCACGCAGTCCTCGCACGCAGGCGTCCAGGTCGACCTCGGAGCCGCGCACGCTCGCGTGGGCCCACCGCTCGCGCCAGGCACCGCTGACATGCATGACGTTCAGGCGGGAGCCCACCGCCTGAAGCCCGGCCTCGGGCGATTCGGTGGCCAGGGTGTTCGCCGCGTCGTAGGCGGCCTGCAGCCAGGGACTCCCCACCCGGTCGACGAGCTGGGCAACCTCGGCCCCCGTCTGCAGGAAGCCGAACGGGACGGTCTCCACCGCGAGCACTACCCCGAGGCGCTCGGCATCGGCCAGCAGGGAGACGATCTGGGCGAGGAGCGCATCGAGCACGTCCTCGAGCGGTGCCGGATTGAGCACGAACAGACGCCCCGGAGCGAACACCACGGTGCGCGCGCCGAGATCGTGGGCGAGCCCGAGCGAGAGCGCCATGTGGTCGCGCGACAGCTTCGCGTAGGCGGGGTTGGTGCTGACCAGGTTGAGCTCGGTCGGGCTGACGCTGGCGCACTCGAGCCCGAGCCGGCGCAGCAGAGCGACGAGCTGACGACGTTCGTAATGCCCGCAGCCGGGGAGGAACAGGTGCGGTGGCGTGGGTGACACGTCGACGACGGCGAACCCGGCGCGGGCCAGCGACTCGAGCGACTCGGCGAGCGTCGCCCGCTGGTGGAGATAGCCGAGGGTGCTGGCGCCGATCCGCATTGCGCGGCGTGACCGTACCATCACGAGCGAGCGCTAGCAAACTTCCGTTCGGTAGGGAAACGTCCTAGACTCTGCGTCGTGAGTGTGGTGCGTGAGGAGACCTGCCCCTTCGCCTACCCGTCCCCCGAGGTGATCGAGGATCCGTTCCCCTTCTACGCCTGCGACCCGGCGTGACCGGGCCCGGATCGGTCGCCGCGGTGAGCCCCGCGATGGCCAACGTGCGCGACGTCGGCGGGCCGCGCACCCGTGACGGCCGGCGCCTGCGCCGCGGCATGCTCTACCGCGGTGACGCCCCGTTCGCCGGCGATCGGCCGCCCGCGCTGGAGCCGTGGCCGCCACGCCTCGTCATCGATCTCCGCTCCGCCGAGGAGGCGGGCGCCGAAGCCCATCCGCTCGCCGCCGCGGGCGCCTCGGTCCTCAGCGCACCGCTGCTCGCCGAGGCCAACCCGCTGGCCATGGTCGCCGCGGACGATCACGACGTCTCGATGGTCGACGGCTATCCCACCCTGCTGGGCGACGGCTCGGTCCACGCCCGCGTCGCCGCCGCGCTCGCCGCCGCCGAGGGGCCGGCACTCGTCCACTGCACGGCGGGCAAGGACCGCACGGGCGTCGTCATCGCCGTGCTGCTGAGCGCGGTCGGCGCTCGCCGCCAGGACATCGTCGCCGACTACGTCGCCTCCGAGGCACACCTGGACGAGGTCGCGCGGCGTGTCGCCTCGCGCCTCGACGGCGAGGACCGCGCTCGGATCCTGCGAGGCATGGAGCAACGCCACCCCCACCTGATGAGCGCTCCCCCGGAGGCGATCGGCGCCGTGCTTGACGTCCTCGCCAGCTGGCCGGGCGGAGCGGCGGGATGGCTCATCGACCACGGCGTCACCCCGGCCACCCTGGCCCGACTACGAAAAAGGCTGCTGCAGAGATGAAGATCGTCACCTTCGAAACCGATCGGGGCCGTCGCCTCGGCTTCCTCCACGGCGCGGAGCTCCTCGATCCGCTGCTCGCCCTGCCGGCCGAGGATCCGGCCCGGCCGTGGTTCGCCCACACGGTGGCCTTCATCGCAGCGGGCGCGCCGGGCCGCGAGCGCGCCGAGCGGCTGCTCAGCGAGGCACCCGCCGAGGCGCGACTGACGGCGTCCGAGGCGACCCTGCGCGCGCCGATCCTCCCCTCGACGATCCTCGCCAGCGGCAGCAACTACCACGCCCACAACGCCGAGAAGGCGAACACCCCGATCAGCGGCAAGGAGCCTGAGTTCTTCGTGATGACCGTCGACTGCGTGATCGGGCCCGAGGAGTCGATCGTCCGCGACCCACGGCTGACCGAGAAGCTCGACGTGGAGACCGAGTTGGCCATCGTCATCGGCACCCCCGGTCGTCACATCCCCGTCGAGAGCGCGCTCGAGCACGTCTTCGGCTACACCGTGATCGACGACGTGACCGCGCGCGACCGGCAGGTGCGCCGCTCTCCGGAGGGGTTCACCTGGTATGAGGTGGGACGCGGCAAGGCGTTCGATACGAGCGCGCCGCTCGGGCCGGCGATCGTCACCGCCGATGAGATCCCGGATCCCCAGGGCCTCGGGCTCACGACGCGGGTCAACGGCGAGACCCGCCAGCTCGCCCACACCTCCGACATGATCTGGGCCTGCGCCGAGCTCGTCCACTTCTTCTCCGTGAGCTTCACGCTGAAGCCCGGGATGGTCATCGCCACGGGCACGCCGTCCGGCACCGCGTGGTCGATGGACCCGGAGCTCGGCGGCACCGGGCGGGTGACGCCGGGCACCGTGCCCGCGAGCCGCTACTGCCTGCCGGGCGACGTCGTGGAGAGCGAGATCGAGGGCATCGGCACGCTGCGCAACCCCGTCGTGGCGGCGGACTAATCCACCGCCGGCGGGGGCGACGCGAGCTGCAGCAGGCTCGTCCTGCGCGGCGCGAAGCTCTCGACCGCGATCGTGTGGTCGGCGAGACCTCGACCACCGTGCGCGGCGAACGAGGGAATCACCGCGACGTCACCCGCGCGCATCACGCGGGACCGATCGCCGATGGTGAACTCGATCTCGCCCTCCAGCACGAGGACCAGCTGCTCCTCGACGTGCGCATGCATCGGTGCGACAGCGTCGCGCTCCCACTCGACGTAGGTGAGCATCGCCGCCTCTCCGGCGAGCGGGCGCGTGAGGATCCCGGGAGCGACCGGGACCCCCTCGCTCTCCCGGAGGCGAAACCACGCCCCGGGCTCCGCGGCGGCGTCCGCCGGGGCGGCGGCGAAGTAGTCGTCAGCCATGCGACACGCCGGTGAGCGCGGCGGCGTGTCGGGCGACGTCGCCGTTCTGCAGGCCGAGGCCCCAGGAGAACCAGTCGTAGGGCTTGACCGGTTCGCGCACTCCGATCGCGGTGAGGCGATCCAGCGCATCGCCCGGCAACGGCGCGTCGGCCGCGGCGAGGGTGTCGCCGAGCTGCTCGACGCGCCGGGCACCCAGCAGGATGGCGCCCACCGCCGGGCGGCTGAGAAGCCATCCGATCGCCACCTGCGCGGGCGAGCGACCAAGCTCATCGGCCACCTCCCGCACGGCATCGACGATCGCCCAGTTGCGCGTCGTCGCCTTGTCCAGCGCCGGCGGAGTATGCCCGGCGGTGAGCTGCATGCGCGAGCCTTCGGGCATCGCGTCGCGCGTGTGCTTGCCCGACAGCAGGCCGTTGGCCAAAGGGCTCCAGGCCACGAGGCTCATCCCGAGCTCCGAGCACATGTCGGGAAACTCGAGCTCTAGGCCGCGCTCGAGGAGCGAGTACTCCAGCTGCAGCGCGCACACCGGCAGACGTCCGCGCCATTCGGCGAGGGTCTGTGCCCGCGCGGCATACCAGGCGGGTACGTCGGAGAGGCCGACGTACCGGATCTTGCCCGCGCTGACGAGATCCTGCAGACCCCCCATGACCTCGTCGACCGGCGTCATCCCGTCCCACGCGTGCATGTAGTACAGGTCGACGTAGTCGGTCTTCAGCCGCCGCAGCGACGCCTCCAGCGACGCCACCATCGACTTGCGACCGTTGCCGCCGCTGTTGGGGTTCTCGGGGACACGCCCGAGACTGAACTTCGTCGCCAGGACGACGCGGTCACGGACACCGCGACCGGCCATCCAGTCGCCGATGATCTCCTCGCTGCCGCCGTCGGCATACCGGTCGGCCGTATCGATGAAGTTGCCGCCCCAGTCCAGATACCGATCCAGCAGCGCCGATGCGTCGTCACGGCTGCACCCCCACCCCGCCTGGCCGAAGGTCATCGTCCCCAGCGCCAGCGGGGACACTCGCAGCCCAGATCGTCCGAGTAGGCCGTAGTGCGCATCGGTCATGTGAACCTCCGGAGGTCGTGTGCGGCGGGTGGGGGTTGGCTGGGTACCGACATCGGACTCCTCCTAGAGGCCGAGCGCACGGCCGACGATCTCGTACATGATCTCGTTCGTCCCTCCGTAGATCCGCTGGACGCGTGCGTCGCGCCACAGGCGGGAGATCTCGTACTCGACCATGTAGCCGTAGCCGCCGTGCAGCTGCACGCAACGATCGACGACCTCGTTCTGCAGGTCGGTCGTCCACGCCTTCGCTCCCGCCGCCTCCTGCGGGCTGAGCTGATCGGCTCCGAGGGCCTCCAGGCAGCGGTCGACGTAGGCGCGCGCCGCCGCCACCTTGGTGACGAGCTCGGCGAGGGCGAAGCGGTTGGCCTGGAAGCTGCCGACGGGCTGACCGAAGGCAGAGCGCTCCTTGACGTAGACGAGGGTGATCTCCAGCGCGTGCTCGGCGGCGGCGACCGCGCTCACCGCCATCGACAGCCGCTCCCGGGGGAGGTTGGCCATCAGCGAGGGGAACCCGCTGCCCTCCTCACCGAGGCGGTTCTCGACGGGAACGCGGGCGTCATCGAAGAACAGCTCGGCGGTGTCCTGCGCCCACCGGCCCGCCTTCTTCAGCTTCCGTCCCCGCTCGAAGCCCGGGGTGTCACGCTCGACGGCGAGGAGGCTGAAGCCGCGCGTGCCACCCGCGGGCGAGGTGCGCACCGCGATGATCACCAGGTCGGCCGCGATTCCGCTGGTGACGAACGTCTTCGTGCCATTGACCACATAGGTGTCGCCGTCACGCCGGGCACTCGCCGTCATCGCCCGCAGATCAGACCCGGCGCCCGGCTCGGTCATGGCAATGGCGGCGATCAGCTCTCCGCGCGTGAACGGCGGCAGCCAGCGCTCCTTCTGCTCGGGGGTGGTGAGCTCGAGCAGGTACGGCGCGAGGATGTCGTTCTGCATCGTGAAGTTGTCGCCCACCGCGCCGGTGTAGGCGACCTCCTCGTCGATCACCGCGTTGAAGCGGAAGTCCCGCAGACCGAGGCCCCCGTACTGCTCGGGAACCTCGAAGCCGACCATGCCGTGCCGCGCGGCCTCGGTCCAGAACGCACGGGGAACCATCCCCGCCTCCTCCCAGGCCTCGGTGTGTGGCACGGCCTCCCGGGTCAGGAAGCTGCGCACCACCTGGCGGAAGTCGTCGTGCTCGGGCTCGAAGATCGTCCGGCGCATCTCGTCGCCCCCCCCGCTCGCGCCTACTCGGGATCCGAGAAGACGCGCGGGACCTTGATGTCCTTGTCCGGGCTGTGCGCGGCGTAGGCGAGGCCCTCGCCGAGCAGCCCGTGGCTGACGTTGTCGAGGAACAGCTTCTTCACCTGCTGCAGAACGATCGGCCGGAACAGCCGGGTGACCATCGGCTTGGTTCGCAGCAGCATCCGCGCCAGCTCGTAGGCGCGGTCGAGCACCTGATCCTGGGGCAGGACCTCGTTGAACAGCCCGAGGTCGAGGCACTCCTGGGCGGAGAGCTCCTGGCCGGTGAGCATGAAGTAGCGCGCTCGGTTGAGCCCCAAGAGCAGCGGAAAGAGCACCTGCACGCCGTCGCCGGGCGCGAGGCCGAAGTCGTAGTGGACGTGGTCGCCGATCACCGTGTGCTCGGCGGCGAGCACGATGTCGCACAGCAGCGGGATCTCGGCGTGGATCGTGCACGGACCGTTGAGGGCGGCGATCATCGGCTGCTCGATCTCGAGCAGGTCCATCTCGAGGCGCTTGCCGTGGCCGTGGGCGTCGATCCACTCCACCGCGCGCCTGGCCGGATCGTCCATGCCCTCGCGGTCGACCTTGTCCACCGACAGGTACTCCTTGCGCAGGAAGGCGTCGGCCGAGCCGGTGAGAATGATGATCTTGGTCTCCGGATCGGCGCCGACGTCACGCCAGGAGAACCCGATCTCGTGGTGGTTGTCGAACGACCATTCGAACTCACCGCCCTCGCCGTTGTGGAGCTGCATGAGGAGGATCCCCTCATCCGAGCGCTCCATCCTGATGTGGGGAAACTTGTCCTTGTACTGATCGAAACTGAGTGGCTTCACTGACCCTCTCCTCCATTGGCTGATCGAGCGGCGCGGCGGACGGCGCCGCGGCAACCGCGATTTTCTACCATACGTTTGTCTGCTACGTGACTCAGACGAGATCGACCGCGTGCAGCGCCCGGTCCATCGCCGCCAGGAACCCGTCGATCTCCTCGTTGGTGACCGCTGTGGAGAGCAGGAAGGCGCCGAACGAGAACTGGTAGTAGCCCTCGTTGTTCAACGCGATGCTGATGTTGACGATCTTCTCCTTATCGTCCCCCCCGAGCGTCCGCGAGCTCGTGACGCGCTCCTCGGCCCAGTGCATGGCGAAGAGATGGCTGAAGCCGCTCGCGTGCAGGGGAATGCCGTAGCGCTCCCCGAGCGCATCGATGCCGTCACGGGCGCGCTTGCCCATGCCCTGCAGCCGCTCATGCGCTTCGGGGGTGAGCTGCTCCAGGCACGCGATGCCGGCGGCGAGCGCGAGCTGGTTGCCGCCGAACGTCGAGGCGGCGACCACCGGGGGCGCGTAGTCGTTGACCATCGGCTCGAGCAGATTCATGAGCTCGGCCCGCCCGCCGACGGCACCGAGGGGGAGCCCACCGCCGATCGACTTGCTCATCGTGGTGAGGTCGGGCAGGACGCCGTAATGAGCCTGACCGCCCCCGTAGGCGACGGGAAAGGTCACCACCTCATCGAAGATGAGCACGATCCCGTGACGCTCGGTGACCGCGCGCAGGCGCTCGAGATATTCCTGGGTGGCAGGGATCATGCCGGCCACACCCATGATCGGCTCGGCCAGCACCGCGGCGAGCTCGCCGGCGTGCCGTTCGATCAGCTCCTCGGTCGCGTCGGCGTCGTTGAACGGAAGCACGACGACGTCGTCCACCGTGGTTCGCGCCACGCCGGCCGGCACCGCGTTCGGGTCGTAGCTGATCCCGTTGGCCACCAGGAGCTGGTCGGCCACCCCGTGATAGCCGGCCGCCATCTTGGCCATCTTCGGACGTCCGGTGAACGTCCGGGCCAGACGCAGCGCGATCTGGTTGGTCTCCGTGCCGGACACGGCGAAGCGCACCTTCTCGACCGACGGCATCCGCTCCACGAGCAGGCTCGCCATGCGGTAGCCGAGATCCCACTCCGGAGCGCCGAACTGCAGCGCGACCTCGAGCTGGCGCGTGATCGCCTCGTTGATGGCCGGGTTACGGTGGCCGTGGATGAGCAGCCAGTCGCCGATCCGGAAGTCCATGTACTCGTTTCCGTCGACGTCCCACACGCGGGAGCCCTCTCCCCGCTCGAGCACGACGGGGTAGGGCAGCTGGAACCACATGCCGCCGGTGTGCCCGGTGGGGATGAGCGACCGGTTGCGCTCGAGCGTCTCCCGGGAGCGGGCGGTCCGCGCCCGGTAGGCCGCCTCGGCGGCGGGGTGGAGCTCGATCCCGAGGATCGAACTAGGCTGTGAGGTGGCGCTCACGGGAGACCTCCGTTCGGATGGCGGGCATGACCTCGCTGCTCCAGGTCTCCACGTGGCGGAGCTTCTCCTCCACCGAGGTGACCGTCTTGCCCGGGTGGGGCCAGGGCATCACGACGAGATCGCTGATCAACGGGTCGTACATCGCGGCGATCTCCGCCGCGCTCGCGCCGAGGCATCCCACCGAGACGCGAAAGCCCGCCTCGTCGCGACCAGCCGCCGCCAGCGCCGCACGCACCCGGTCGAGCATGCGGGGGACCTCCGGCAGCGGCGTGGTCGGCATGATGAAGCCGTCGCCGAGACGGGCCGCACGGCGGATGGCGGGGTCGGCGGAGCCGCCGACGAGGATCGGGATCGGCGGCGGCTTGGGCTCCATCAACAGCGGCCCGAAGCGATAGCTCTCGCTCTCGAAACGCACCGGATCGGGGCCCCACAGAGCCCGCAACGCCTGGATCGCATCGTCGGTGAGGCGCCCGCGCCGGGTGAAGTCGACGCCAAGGGCCTCGAACTCCTCGCGCTGCCACCCCACTCCGACGCCGAACACGAGACGTCCGCCGGACAGGCGCGCCGCCGTGGCCGTCAGCTTGGCGACCACGACCGGGTGGCGCAGCGGCAGGACCGACACGGCGGGGGTGAGCAGCAGCCTCGTGGTCACCTGGCTCGCCGCGGCGACCATCATCAGCGGCTCGGGCCACGGGGAATCGAGCCGGAACGGCGGCAGCCCATCGGACGAGTACGGATACCTGCCGGGCTCGCTGTCGGCGAGGAACATGTGCTCGGGAAAGGTCGCCCCGTCGAAGCCATGCGCCTCGAGGCCGGGGAGCAGCTGGAGAACCTCCTGCTCAGGGAGGAACCCACAGCTGACGTGGATCCGAACGCTCAAAACGAACGAGGGAGCCCGAGGCTCTCCGCGAGGAAGTTCCGTCCCATCTCGTTGTTGATGGGAGCCACCCGGTAGAGGCGCATGTCACGCCAGTAGCGCTGCATGTCGTACTCCATCGCGTAGCCGTAGCCGCCCAGCACCTGCATGCCACGGTCGGCGCCCGAGAAGCACTGCTCGGAGGCGACCACCTTGGCCATCGTCGACTCGACGCCGCACGGACGGCCGAGGGACTGCAGCCAAGCGGCACGATAGGTGAGCAGACGGGAGATCTCGAGCCCGGAGTAGGTGTCGGCGATCATGTGCTGCACGGCCTGGAACTGGCCGATCGGCTTGCCGAAGGCCCGACGCTCCTGCACGTAGGCGACCATGTCCTCGAGCACACCGGCGAGCGCGCCGCTGCAGTTCGCGCCGTTCATGATCCGCTCGCTGTTGAGGGTCTCGGCGAGCACCCGCCAGCCCCGGTCGACCTCCCCGAGGACGTCCTCGTCGGCGACGAACACGTCGTCGAGGACGACCTCGCAGCTGCCGAGCGAGCGCATGCCGAGCTTGGGGATCGGCGTCGCGGTGACCCCCTCGGCCTTGGCGTCGCACAGGAACACGGTGACACCGTGGGTCGACTTCTCGGTGTCGGAGGTCCGGGCGATGAGGAACAGCCGGTTCGCGGCGTGCGCGAGCGTGGACCAGATCTTCGTGCCGTTGATGACCCAGCCCCCGTCGACCTTCTTGGCACGGGTCTTCATCGCCCCGAGGGCGTCGGTCCCGCCGTCGGGCTCGGTGAGGGAGATGGCGAACATCATGTTGCCGGCGGCGATCTCGGGCAGGAAGCGCTGCTTCTGCTCGTCGTTGCCCGCCACGGCGATCGCCTTGGCATCGAACAACGTGATTCCGAGCAGCCAGTAGAGCCCGGCCATGGTCCGCGACAGCTCCTCGTCGAGGATCACCTGCTCGATGATCCCGCCGCCCTGGCCGCCGTACTCCTCGGCGATGCCCACGCCGGTGAGGCCGCCCTCGCGCAGCTTGTCCCACAGGTCCCAGGGGAATGACTCGCGAGCCTCCACCTCTCGGCAGTAGTCCTTGGAGATCTCGCGAGTGGCGAACTCCCGGATCGTGCGCCGGAACAGCTCCTGCTCGTCGGTGAACTCGAAGTTCAACCCGGACGTCGTCACCACGCCGCTCATGGCCCGCACCCTAACACAGCCGCGAGCGAAATATCTACCAAAGGATTGGTTTACTTTCTCCGGGTCCACGGTCCGTCGGCGACAGTGCGAACTGCCCCAGCGCGGACATCAGCAGGCGGTGGTCTTCGTCGCGAACCTCGCCGCTCAGCGTGACCAGCCGGTTGCCGGCCCGGAGCACCACCGCGGTCGCCGTCACCTCGCCGTGATCGGCGCCCTCCATGAAATGCACGGTGACGTTCGAGGTCAGCGCCTTGCGCCCGGGGGGGCACAGGGCGTAGGCGAGATCCCCCATCGCATAGTCGACCAGCGCGAAGCCGATCGGTCCGAGCAGCATCCCCGCCCGGTTGATGTGCTCCGGCCGCAGCCGGAGGCGCACTTCCCCCGGCGCGGTGATGCGCAGCCCGAGGTAGAGCGCGAACTCCTCCTTCTCGCTGGGGTGGAGGTCGCGATCCTCGTCAGGTGACGAGCTCGCCGAAGCGGTCATAGTAATCCGCCAGCTCCTTCCGGATCTCATCGACGTCGATCCCGAATTCCTCCACCGTATAGCGGTGCTGGGCGAACTGGCTCGACGGCTGCTCGACCTCGAGCGCCTCGATCCGCCGGCGATGCTCGTCGGTGAAGGACAGGCCGAAGCGCTCGTGGATCGTGCGCACCGTCCCCAGCTTGTCGCCGACGAGGTCGCGGTACGGGACGTCGATCACCGCGCGCGCGATGCGCGGATCCTCACGCTGCTCGAGGCCGCGCTTGAGGAGGGCCACCCACAGGTGGCGCACCTCAGCGCCGAGCGCCGCCGGGTCAGGGCGCTCGCGCAGGAGCGCGTACTGCAGCGACGCGACGAGGCTGGCCAGCGAGGCGATCGTCCGCGCGGGATCGCGATGCGTCCACACCAGGCGCGCGTCGGGATATGTCTCGAGGATCGGCGCCAGATCGCCCATGAACGACGGCGACTTCAGAGTCCAGCGGCCGCGTGGTCCCTGCCACTGCAGCTCCTGGAGGATCCGCCGGTGGGTGCGGTACAGACCCGGTGTGACGTGGTCGGCGATCCAGCTGCGATGCCGCGGCACCTTCATCCAGGCCCAGAAGTTCGGGCCGGCGAAGTGGTACATCTTCGCGTCGTTGCACTCCGAGGGCATGTTCGCGTCCATCGGGAGCATGTGCTCGAGCTCGGGGCTGGCCGTGCGCTGCGCCAACCACGAGGCGTTCACCTTGGCGATTCGCGGATCGGTCTCGAAGCCGGCGCGCTGCGGCGCGGGCCACGGGGCCGCGTACTCCCAGTTGCGCGGAGCGCGGGCGGAGGGGTCGAGCCCCAGCAGCTCGTGCATGAGGGTCGTGCCGCTACGCGGGACGCCGAGGATCAGCACCGGCTGCTCGATCCTCTCCTGCAGCACCTCCGGGTGGCGGGTCTCGTCCTCGCGCATGCGCAGGCGTTGGCAGAGCAGGTGAACGATCTGGCGGCGGAAGGAGTGCCGGTGGCGCGCGGAGGGATCCATCGCCTCGATCGCCTCCACCAGGACGGTGAGCGCCTCCCGGAAGCTCTCGTCCGGCCCCCAGTCATCACAGCCGGTGAGCGCCTGGGCGCGTTCGGTCACCTCCGCAACGGTCAGCGGGCGACCGGCGTCGGCCTCCATCTCCTCGCCGCCGAACGCGAGGCCGGCGTGAGCGAACAGGTCGGCGTCGGTGGCGGGACGCGTCGCGCTGCTCATCGGTCAGTGCCCGAAGACGACGCTGGTGGCGATCGCACCCATCGACTCACCGCTGCGGAAGACCCACGCGCCGCTGTCCTGCGGCGTGAGCTCATCGATCCGCTCGAGCAGCTCGGCACCCACCTCCTGCGGATCGGAAGCCTGGCCGGGGCGCAGGTTGGCGTGCCCCGATTTCACTACCCGGGCCAGCAGCTCGGTCTCCATCGGTCCCGGCGAGAGCAGGATGGTCGAGATCTCCCGCCCGGCGAGCTCGTCGGCGAGCAGAAAGGAGAGCTGGTTGGTCGCCACCTTCGACATCTGGTAGCCGTAGTTGCGCGACGCCGCGCCCGCTCCGGGCCGCCATGTCGAGATCAGCGCGATCTTGGCGCCGGGGCCGAGGCTGGGCAGGGTTCCCTGCACGGTGCGCACCACCCCGAACGTGTTCACCTCGAACTCACTCCGCAGGGTGGGAAGATCGAGCTCCTCGATCCCCGACGCGTAGGTGACGTTGACGCCGGCATTGGCGATCACGACGTCGAGCGAGCGGCCGGCGAGCGCGTCCCGCAGCTGGGCGACGGCCTCGTCGCGAGCGAGATCGACTCCGGGCAGAACCTCGACTCCGAGCGCCTCGAGCCCAGACGTCGGGTGACGGCAGACGGCGAGGACATCATCGCCGCGGTCGGCGAGGATCCGGCAGAGTGCGAGACCGAGCCCGCGCGATGCACCGGTGACGAGAACGCTGGGCACGGCTACACCTCCATGACGTCAGGTAGCGAGGAACGCTCGATCATCCCGTAGGTCTCCTGGCCGTCCCAGCGGTAGCGCACGCCGCCCTGGTGCCAGTAGAGGCCGTAGCTCCCCTCGGTGGAGAACGGCTGCGATGCCGGGATGAAGCTCGAGAGCACCGACTCGCCCTCGATCACCGTGCGCCCGAGCTCGGACTCGAACACCATCGAGAGGTCCTCGCCGGCGGGCATCATCCGGCTCATGAACGGCGCCTGGACGATCCGCGCCGGGATCATCCGCCCGTCCGCGTAGAGGTAGCCCTCCTTGTAGTGGTTGGGGAGCAGCCACATGTAGCCGAACCCCCGCCCGTCCGGGAACAGTCCGGCCTGCCAGACGTGCCCGGTGAAGCCCTGGAGGTTGCGCAGGCCCTGGCGATGGATCCGCAGCCCCGACCCGGTGAAGGGCGTCTCCCGGCCGTCGACGCGGAGCACACCGCGCGCGCGGAACAGCTGCTCGTATCGCATGCCGGCATCCGCCGAGCGCCGACCGCCGACGAACACGGCGTCGCCGGAGGCGAGCCCGGCATCGGCCTCCTCGGTCATCGTGCCATTGACCCACGGCGGCACGGCCATCGTCGTCTCGATCTCGAAGGACACGGGCACCCGCCGGGACGTGTCGACGCGATCGGCGATCTGCTTGGCGCAGGTCGTGTCGACCATGTCGCCGTCGAAGGTCACGCTCCAGCGCGCGAACGGATCGAGGCACCGCAGCTGCAGCGGACCTCCCGCGTAGACCGCGAGCCGACCGTGCTCGTCGCTCGACTCCCCCGCCGCGCCCGGCTCGTGGCAGAGCAGCACCCGGCCGTCGGGGAACGCGACGGTGACCTGGAGGCGCTTGGGATCCCAGTCCGGACCGACCGCCTCGAGGGCCACGCGAGGGAAGCCGAGTGCTCCCGCGTCGTCGTAGACCCACACCGATACGCCCTCGCGCATGTAGGCGATCTGCGGGTGGTCGCGCAGGCCGTACTCGTAGGCGGCGTCAAGTCCGCCGCTGACGTCGATCACCGACATGTCACACGCTCCGCTTGCGATGGGGGAACTCGACGTCGCGGTCGACCCGGATCAGCCGCTCGCTGAACAGCCAGCGATCACCGACCTTGACCAGGGTGTCGAGGTAGCGTCCGGCGTGATGGAGGTAGGGGGTGCCGTCCGAGCGCGTGACCACCATCGTCATGTAGCAGCGGGCGCTCGCCTGCTCCTCGGAGTCGCGGGTGACCACGACGCCCGAGATCATGTGGCGCGGCTGCTCGCCGGCGTCGCGGAAGACCTGGCGCTTCTCGTCCATCCACGCTCGAATCGCCGCGCGGCCGCTGACGAACGATCCGTCGATCGCGTGGTTGAGCGTTCCCTGCTCGGCAAACGACGCGGCGAGCAGATCGAGCTCATCGTCGTCGTAGCCCCACGCGTATTGATAGATCGTGTCCTCGACCGTCGCACGAAGCGTCATGGCTCTTCCTCTCCCCGAAACCGAACGGACACCGGACTATAGATGAATCCGCCAAACGTTCGCTTGAATCGCTAGCCTCTGACCGCGGAGTCGGACAGCGAGGAGGAGCGTGACGTGACCGTGGAGAAGGTTGTGGTGGTGGGGGCCGGCGGTCTGATGGGCAGCGGTATCGCCCAGGTGGTCGCCCAGGCGGGACTGGCGGTCGTCGCCGTTGACGTCGACGAGGCCGCGCTGGCGCGCGGGCTCGAGCGGATCGAGCGGAGCCTCGCCCGGCTGGTCAAGCGGGAGCGGGTGACCGAGGAGGAGGCCGCCGCAACCCGCGCGCGGATCTCCACCACGACCGATCTCGAGGAGGCCGGTCGCGGCGCGGATCACGTGATCGAGACGGTGATCGAGGATTTCGAGGTCAAGCGTGACGTGATGCGCCGGCTCGACGGCGTCTGCGGCGAGGAAGTGGTGTCGCGTCGAACACCTCACAGTTCCCGATCTCCCGGCTGGCCGCGGTGACGAGCCGTCCCGACCGCGTCATCGGCAGCCACTGGTTCAATCCCCCCCCGGTGATGGACCTGATCGAGGTGATCCGCGGCGTCGAGACCTCCGAAGGCACGCTCGAGGTGGCACTCGAGCTCGCCGCCCGCTACGGCAAGCAGACCGTGGTCTGCAAGAAGGACACGCCCGGCTTCATCACCTCGCGCCTGATCGCCCTGCTGATGGTCGAGGCCGCGCGGATCGTCGACGAGGGCATCGCCGAGGTCGAGGACGTCAACCGTGCCTGCGTCCTCGGATTCGGCCATGCTCAGGGGCCGCTCGACACCGCCGACCTCAGCGGCCTCGACACGGTGGCCCGCGTGGCGGACAACCTGCGCGACCAGTACGGGGAGCGCTTCCTCGCACCCCAGGTGATTCGCGGACTCGTCAACGCCGGCCACCATGGCCGTAAGACCGGACGCGGTTTCAGCCGCTACGAACGACGTTCATGACGCATCCCGGAGTGGGTTTGTCAAACAACCGGTTGTCCTGTAAGTTCCGACGTCCCGCGCGAGAAGGAGAGTGAGAGTGTCGACCGTCGAACAGCGTCCGGAGGATCTCCTCCAGGACAAGCGATTCCCCTCGGCTGCGGTGACGCAGTGTCCGTTCCCGGTCTACAGCGCGTTCCGCCGCGAATCGCCCGCCTACCGGCTGCCGAGCGGCGAGTTCGTGGTCTCCCGTCACGCCGACATCATCGAGATCACGCGCCAGCCGGAGATCTTCTCGAACCACCACTCGGTGTCCGAGGACGGCTGGATGCGCGCCGGCACGCTGGCCGACCACGAGAACCCGGACTATCCCTGGGCGATCGTCTCCAGCGATCCGCCCCGTCACACCGTCAAGCGCAAGCTCGCCTTCGAGATGTTCAAGCCCGGTCGGCTGCGCGGGCGCGAGCCGATGGTCCGGGAGTTCGCCGACGAGCTGATCGACCGCTTCATCGACCGCGGCCACTGCGAGTTCAGCACAGAGTTCGCCAGCCTGCTGCCGGCCTCCGTCATCCTGACGCTGTTCGGTCTCCCCCTGGAGCACCTCGACCGCGCGCTCACCTGGGGCCGCTACGAGGGCTTCGGCACGCGCTTCGCCACCGAGGAGCATCAGGCGGCGGCGCGCGACGGCATGCTCGACCTCGGCGGGTTCCTCAGAGATGAGATCCAGAAGCGGCTCGACGAGCCGACCGACGACGACCTTTCGCTGCTCGTCCAGCGGCACATCGATGCGGGCGGCGGCGAGCTGAACATGGGCGAGCTCATCGCCGACGGCGCGAACCTCTTCATCGGCGGCATCATCACCACGACGCACCTCCTGTCGAGCATGATGATGCTGTTCATCCAGCATCCCGACCAGCAGGCCAAGGCCCGCGAGTCGACGTCGAACCTGAAGCGCTCGGTCGAGGAGTCGCTGCGGATCGAATCGCCGGTGCAGATGGGGCCCCGGCTCGTGCTGCAGGACACCGAGCTTGGCGGGGTGCCGATCCCCGCCGGATCGATCCTGCTCATCCTGTGGGGGTCGGGCAACCGCGACGAGAGCGTGTTCTCCGATCCTGAGACGTTCGACATCGAGCGTGCGAACGTCAAGAACCACGTGGCCTTCGGCAATGGACACCACTTCTGCATGGGCGCCCCGCTGGGGCGGATGGAGGCGCAGATCGCCTTCGAGCGGATCTTCGAGCGGATGACGAACCTGCGCTTCGCGGAGGGCAACGACTTCCGCAATCAAGATGCCGTCATCTTCCGCGGACCCGACAAGCTGTACATAGAGTTCGACAAGGTCGCGTAGCGGATCACACCGGCCGGCCATCTGCACGGAGAGAGGAGACCCTGTGTCCTGGACCCCCCCAATGCCTTCGCGGGATTCGATCCGCGACGAGGAGCTCGACGCCTACGACAGCGTGGTGGAGCGCCAGAAGGCCTACGACTACTCGCCGTTCGTCAAGCGCTTCCTCCACGAGGACGTGCTCCGCGCGTTCCCCGGCGACCGCATGCAGCCGTACTTCGCGGCGATGCTCAACAGCCCCCTCGTCGCGGCCGGGATGAGCGACCTCGGAGCCGTCTACCGGACCCGCGGCGAATACGAAGGCGGGATGCCCCATGCCGACCGCGAGTGGGTCGACATGGTGCTCTGCCACGAGGTGACGTGCCGCTGGGTGCTCTACGTCCACGCCCCGGACGCCGTCGCCTCGGGCGTGCGCGCGGAGGCGATCCTCAGCCTCATCCGCGATCGCGACGATGAGCTGACCGAGACCGAGCGGCGCCGGGCGGAGTTCATCCGGGCCGTCATCCGCGGCACCATGACCTCCGATCTCTACAAGTCGGTCGAGCAGGAGCTCGGTGTGCGCGCGACCGTCGAGCTGACCGCGTTCACCGGTCACCTGCTCAAGACGATGCGCCTGATGCAGGCCTGGGGGATCCCCGACATCACCCAGGAGCAGCTCGACGAGTTCGTGAGCGCGATCGTGGAGGGCCGCGTCGAGCTGCCCGACAAGCCCCGCGTGCCGAAGGCCGGTGCCCCCGCCTTCGCCAGCTCCCAGTGAGGCGGAGATGGCCGTCAGCACCGTCGACACCTACGCGGGCCTGTTCCGGGAGGCCGCCCGTCGGCGCCCTGACGCCGACGCGCTGGTCTTCCCCGATCAGCGCCGAACCTACGCCGAGCTGCTGGCGGGGGCCGAGCAGCGCGCGCGGGAGCTGCGCGCCCTGGGCATCGGGCCGGGGCACCGCTTCGGCGTGCTCATGCCCAACGCCCCAGCGATCGTCGAGTTGCTCATCGCCGCCGGAATGGTCGGCGCCACGATCGTCCCCATCAACACGCGCTTCAAGCCCCGGGAGCTCGCCTACCTGATCGGCAACGCCGAGCTCACGGCCCTGTTCACGACCGATGTGATCGATGAGCACGTCAACTTCAAGACGCTGCTCGGAGAGGCGCTGCCGGGTCTCGCCGACGCCGAGGATCCGGCCGATCTCAGACTCGAGGCGGTGCCGCACCTGCGGGCGATCGTGCTGCTCAGCGAGGACCGCGCGCCCGGGTTTCTCGACGAGCCGGCGCTGCGCGCCCGCGCCGAGAACGAGACGGGGCCGGCCCTCGATGCAGCCGAGCCCGACGGGATCGCGCTGCTGCTCTACACCTCGGGCACGACCGCGCACCCGAAGGGCTGCATGCTCTCGCACCGGGCGCTCACCAACGACGCGTACGGCATCGCCGAGCGCTTCGCCATCCCCCCCGAGGACGTGTGGTGGAACCCGCTGCCGATGTTCCACGCCGGCGGGATCATGCTGATGAGCGGATGCTTCGTGGCCGGAGCCACACTGGTGAGCACTCCGCGCTTCGATCCCGACGAGACCTTCGACATGATCGAGCGCGAGCGCCCGACCGTCCTCTATCCGCTGTTTCCCACCATGACGCTGACGCTCATGCACCACGAGCGCTTCGCCACCGTCCCGCGCGAGCAGGTTCGCGTCGTGGTCAACGTCGGGCCCGGCGACATCCAGCGGCAGATCCAGGATGCCTTCGCACCCGCCAAGCTGATGAGCGCGTACGGGATCACCGAGCTGTGCGGGACGCTCGTGTTCACCGAGCTCGACGATCCCGTCGAGGCGCGCGTGGAGACCTGCGGGCGCCCGCTGCCCGGATTCGAGATGCGAGTGGTCGACCCCGACACGAACGTCGAGCTGCCGCCGGGCGAGCGCGGCGAGCTGGTGGGCCGCGGGGTCAGCCGCTTCGCCGGCTACTACAACAACCCGGAGGCGACGCGGGCGGCGATCGACGCGGAGGGCTTCTTCCACACTGGCGACCTGTGCTCGATCGACGCCGAGGGCCGGATCCACTACCACGGACGCATCAAGGACATGCTCAAGGTCGGTGGCGAGAACGTGGCCGCCGTGGAGATCGAGTCGTTCCTGGCCACCCATCCCGCGGTCAAGCTCGCCCAGGTGGTGGGCGTGCCCGATGAACGGCTGATCGAGGTCCCGGCTGCGTTCCTCGAGCTGGCTCCCGGGGCTCGGCTCACCGAGGCGGAGGCGATCGGGCACTGCAAGGGCCAGATCGCCGGATTCAAGGTGCCCCGCCACGTCCGCTTCGTCACCGAGTGGCCGATGTCCGCCACGAAGATCCAGAAGTTCCGCCTGCGCTCCCAGCTCCTGGAGGAGCTCGGGATCGACGGCGGCTGACCACCCCGATCGTCAGGAGGAGCGTCCCATGGCAGACCCGGTCGAGATCAGCATCGACGAGGAGCTGTGCGCCGCATCGGCGTTGTGCCAGCGCGTGGCGCCGCAGGTGTTCTCGATGCCCGACGACCAGGACACCGCCGTCGCGCTGCAGCGTTCGGTGACCGATCCCGAGCTGATCGCCCTCGCCGAGGAGGCAGCCGACGGCTGCCCGACGATGGCGATCCTGCTGAGCAGCCGGACCGACTGAGCCGCCGCGCGAGGCGGCGGTCACTCCACCTCGACGTGGTGGCCGGCGAGCACCGTGTGGGCCTCCCGCTGCAGGCGCTTGAGGTAATCCAGGTGCGCCGCCCAGGCAAGCTCCCGCCCCGGATCCGCCGGAATCCCTCCGCCGACGACCAGCTGCACGGTGTCGAGCGTCGCGTGGACGTACTCCTGCACCAGCGCGACCAACGTCTCCGACGGTATGAGCTCCGGCACCATCACTCCCTTTACCAACCGCTTGGTTGGGAATACACTATCCTCTCTCCGGCCTCGTGTAAAGCCGCGGGGCGCAGCCCGTCCCATCCGTGCTGACAATTCGTCGGTTCGACGTCGAGGAGAGAGAGCATGCCGAGCGGTCCCCTGGCGCACATCTGCCTACTGGTCGAGGACCTCGACCGCGCGATCGAGGACTGGACGCGCATCCTGGGCGTGCTCGACCCTGCGCAGCTCGAGGAGCCGCTCGTCCGCTACGACGACTTCGAGGGCGGCGAGGACGAGATGCGGTGGGTCACGTTCGTGGCGAACCATGGAGCCGAGATCCAGCTCGTCGAACCGGCTCCCGACACCCCGATGGGACGGCGGCTGGCCAAGCGGGGTGAGCACGTTCACCACATCTGCTTCACCACCGATGACGTGCCCGGAGCGGCACGGCGGCTCGCCGAGAGTGGGCTCGCCGTCGATGCCGAGAACACCTACTCGGACCCCGGTCTGCCGTGGCAGCACTGGACGTGGGTATATCCCTCCTCCGCCCACGGCGTGCTCGTCGAGGTCGCGCGCCCGTACCGCGCCAGCGAGGGCAAGTGGGTCGACGGCAGCGCCTGAAGACGGTGGCTCAGCCGGCGAGGGCGTCGCGCACCGTGCCGCGCAGTGCGCTGGCGGCGGCCGGGTCGCCGAGGCTCCGCATCTCGGCCAGCAGGCTCTCGTTGCCGAACAGCGAGGACTGCTCGGGCCGGCGCGGGAAGAGCCCAACGTGACAGTGCCGCGCGTTCTCGCCGAGGTAGACGGCGTGGATGCGGTCGGCCCCCGTGGCGCTCCGCAGCGCGGCCGCGCAGCGGCGCAGGAGCCTGCCCAGCTCAGTGGCCTCCTCGTCGTCCAGCCCGTCCATCCCCTCCGCGTGGCGCCGGGTGGCGATGGTGAGCCAGCCGGGCACATCCCCCGCCTGGAAGACGACGAACCGCTCATCGCCGAAGACCACCGTGTCGGGGGCCGCCGCCTCGATCCGCTGACAGAGATCGCAGCTCATGATGGAGGGCGCGCGTGGGCGGGGCGGGCGGGAACGGAGGCGGAGGTCATACGCGCGGACACTATACCTACCAACCGAATGGTGGATCGTACGCACGTCGCCACGGGGCTCGCCGGTGCCGTCTGAGACGACCCGAGCCGATGGAGGCTCACAGGCCCTGCACGAGCGAGCCCGCCGGGTCCTCCCGGGGGCGAGCCTCAGCTCGGTGCGGACCTTCCGAGACCGCCCGCGCTACATCCACGAGGGACGAGGAGCGCGGCTCGTCGACGTCGACGGCAACGACGTTCTCGATCTCGTCAACGCGAGCGGATCGGTGCTGCTCGGGCACGCTCATCCGGAGGTGACCGCGGCGATCGTCGAGCAGGCGCAGCGGGGCCTTGCCTTCGGGCTGCCCAGCGACAACGCCGTCGAGTGCGCGGAGGCGCTTCGGGCGCGCACGTCGTCGATGGAGACGATGCGCTTCACCTGCTCGGGCACCGAGGCGACGATGTACGCGTTCCGCCTCGCCCGGGCGTTCACCGGCCGCCGGCGCCTGCTGTTCATGGATGGGTGCTACCCGGGCCTTCACGACCTCGGCTCGGTCGGTGACGGGCCGAACCGCGGCGAGCTCCACCGCCACCGTGCCGGCGCCCTGCCGGTGGCCCGCGGCGTCGACGCCCGCCTGGCCGACGAAGTGACGTTCGCGACGTTCAACGATCTCGACTCCTGCCGGGCCGCGCTCGACGCGTACCCGGGCGAGTTCGCCGCCATCGTGGTCGAGCCGGTGCTCGGCTCCGCCGGCAACATCCCAGCCGAGCCCGGCTTCCTGGCCGGCCTGCGCCAGCTGTGCGATCGCGAGGCCATCCTGCTCGTGTTCGATGAGATGATCACCTACTCGATCTCCCTCCACGGCGCCCAGGGCCACTATGGCGTCCGCCCCGACCTGACGACGACCGGCAAGGCGATCGCCAACGGCATGCCGATCGGCGTGTTCGGCGGACGGGCCGACATCATGGAGCTGTGCGCTTCGGTCGACGGCCGCGCCATCGTCCAGCACTCCTCGTCGCTCGCCGCCCACCCCGTGGTGATGGCGGCGTGCCTCGCCACGCTGCGGGCGTGCGACGAGAGCCTGCTCGCCACCCTGGAGGAGCTCGGCGAGGACGTGCGGCAGGGCATGCGCAGCCTCCTGGAGGAACTGGGCATCCCCGGTCGGGTGACCGGGATCCAGCACCTGTTCGGGCTGCATCTCGTCGATCGCCCGGTGCGCTGCTACGCGGACGTCGGCGAGCGGGCACCGCGCGTGGCCGCAGCCATCGCCGCATCGCTCCTGCGCCAGGGGATCCTCATGTCCGGCAACCGCGGCTGCGTGAGCGCAGCCACCTCCCGGGCCGACGTGGCGACGTTCCTGCAGGGCCTGCGCATCGCCCTGCAGGAGGCGACCGCCGAGGAACCGGCGGCGGAGCCCGCGCTCCGATGAGCACCGGAGAGGCTCTGTTCTCGCTCGCCGGGAAGACGGCGCTCGTCACCGGCGGGGCGCGCGGCGTCGGCTTCATCTGCGCCCGCGCGCTGCTCGAGCACGGCGCCACGGTGATCATCACGACCCGCCGGGAGTGCTCGGCGCAGGACGCGGTGGCCGAGCTCTCGCACCATGGCCCGTGCAGCTCGATCGTCTGCGATCTGGCCGAGGCCGACGGCGTAGCGGGGCTGGCCGGTGAGCTCGAGCGGCGCCTCGACGCGCTCCACATCCTCGTCAACAACGCCGGCGTCACCTGGGGCGCGCCGTTCGCCGATTACCCCGCCGGCGCGTGGGCGAAGGTGCTCGGCCTCGACGTCACCGCCGCGTTCGGGCTCGTGCAGGGGACGGCAGGGCTGCTCGAGGCGGCTGCTCGTCCCGGCGATCCGGCGCGGGTGGTCAACCTCGGCTCGGTCGACGGCCACGCCGTGGGGACGTTCGACAACTTCGCCTACGCGACCGCCAAGGCCGGGCTGCACCACCTCACGCGCGTGCTCGCCGTGCGCCTCGGCGAGCGCGGCATCGCGGTCAACTGCATCGCGCCGGGCCCGATCCACACCAAGATGACGGCCGAGCTGCTCGCCGAGGCCGAGCCGCGCCTGGCGGCCGCCACCCCGCTGGGCCGGATCGCCGGCCCCGAGGACATCGCCGGGGCGCTCGTGTTCCTCACCGCGCGCAGCGGCGCCTTCGTCACCGGAGCCGTGCTGCCGGTGGACGGAGGCGCGGCCCTCGCGCGCTGGGGCTGAGACGCCCGGGCGCCGGAGCTCAGCCGGAGACGGTGGCGCCTTCGCCGAGCCCGAACAGCCGGTCGACGCGCCGCCGGTCGTCCTCGCCGAAGCGCTCGTGCCACCCGGCCCGCCCCACCTCGGGCACGCCCAGCTGCTGCTGCAGCTGAGCCCGCAGCTCGGCGAACTTCAGGCCGACCGCGAGGACGTCGAGCACCGGCACCTCGGGGTCCTCGGTCCGGGCGAGCCCGAAGCTCGTGGCGAACGTGCTCAGCCCCGCGCTGCCGAGGAGGATCGCATCGGCGCCCGCCTGGGCCATCTCCTGGCAGCGGGCGCGCGCGTCGCGCTCGACGAGCTCCGGGTGCTGGAAGCCCTCGGTGAACACACGGGCGGTCGGGGTGTGCAGCTGGCGCTGGCCGGCGTAGCGCCCGCCGAAGCCGCCGGCGTGGACGATCTGGTCCATCCACGAGCCCCAGCTGCGATCGGCCACGGTGACGATCCCGAACCGCCAACCATAGGAGCAGGCGAGCGCCATGGCCGACTCCATCGGTCCGATGACCGGAATCGAGAGCAGGCTACGTGCCTCCGAGACACCGGTGTCACCCGAGCACGCGACGAAGACCGCCGCCGCTCCATCCTGCTGGAGCTTGACCATCTCGGCGATCACGTCGACCTTGTTGAGCAGGGTCGGATAGGCGAGCGCGGTGTCGGTCGCGCGCCGCATGTGCGCGACGTAGCGGTGGAGCACCTCCGTATCCGCCGCTCGAGCCCGCTCGAGGTTGTCGGTGATCATCTCCGTGTACGGCCCGGAGGCCGCCTCGGTGGTCACGTGCACGACGCCGATCTTCACGACTGTCTCCTCATTGTCCGGTGAATCGCGGGGAGCGCTTGGCGAAGAACGCGTCGATCCCCTCCTGGAAGTCCGCTGTGCCGACGAGCGCGGCGAACTCCGCCGTCTCCCGGTGCTGACCCTCCTCGATGGCCGCCCGGGCGGTGGCGTTGGCCACCCGCTTGGCCGCCGCCACGGCGAGCGGGGCGTTGCGCGCGATCGCCTCGCCCAGTTCGTGTGCGCGCGGCACCGCCGCTCCGGTGGCCACCACCTCGTCGACCAGGCCCCAGGCGAGCGCGTCGGACGCGCTGATCTGCTCGCCGGTGAACAGCAGCCGTCGCGCGCGGCCGGGGGCGACGAGCCGGGGCAGGTTCAGCGTGCCGGTGGCTCCCGGGATGATCCCGAGGGACACCTCCGGCTGTCCGAGCATCACGTGCCCCTCGGCGACACGGATATCGCACGCCATCGCCAGCTCGCACCCGCCGCCGAGGGCGGTGCCGTTCAGGGCGGCGATCACCGGCTGGGCGAGCTCGCCGAGGCGGTTCTGCATCCGCTGGACCCCGGTCACGTATGCGGCCGCGTTCGCCGGGGTGAGAGTCCGGAAGAAGCCGATGTCGCCGCCCGCCATGAAGTGCCGTCCCGCTCCGGTGAGCACGACGGCCCGGATGGAGCGGTCACCGTCGAGCGCGTCGGCGTGGGCGAGGATCGCCGCAGCCACGTCAGGATGCAGGGCGTTGACCGGAGGATTGTCGACGACGATCCGCGCCACGCGATCGTGGCGCTCCAGGCGCACCTCAGAAGCCAAGCGAGAGACCTCCGCACACGGTGAGCGTCTGACCGGTCACGTAGCCGGCGGCGGGCGAGGCGAGGTACGCCACGGCGCTCGCCACGTCGGCAGGATCGCCGAGCCGGCCGGCGGGCACGCGCGCGGCGAACTCGTCGCGGTACTCCTCGGGCGTGCTCAGGAAGATGCCGGCGTCGATCAGGCCGGGAGCCACGCAGTTGACGGTGATGCCGCGGGGGGCGAGCTCGATGGCGATGCTCCGGGTGAGGCCTTCCACGGCGCCCTTGGCGGCGCTGTAGCTTCCGCCGGCGATGGTGCCGCGGGCGGCGATCGAGCTCGTGTTGACGATCCGCCCGTAGCCGACCTCACGCATCGTCGGCGCGACCGCGAGAATCGTATTCAGCGTCCCCTCGAGGTGCGTCGCGAGCGTCAGCCGCAGATCCGCCTCGGTGATCCGGCTGAGCGGGGCACGGCGGATGACGCCGGCCAGGTTGACGAGCACGTCGACCCGCGCCAGCCCCCCCAGCTGCGCCTGCACGACTTCCCGGTCGCTCACGTCGAGCGCGATCGCCCCGGCCCGTCCGCCTTCGTCGCGCAGCTGCTCGGCCAGCGCGTCGGCCGCGGCGCCGTCGAGGTCGACCGCCACCACCTGCGCGCCGGCGGCCATCAGAGCTCGGCAACAGGCCGGGCCGAGCCCGCCCGCCGCCCCGGTCACCACCGCGACCGATGACACGCTGGGGGTGACCATGAAAGTTAGCCTACCAAGTGTTCGGTCGAATATCATGAGCCCGTGGACGGTTTTCTGGAGAGCGACGAACACCGGCTGCTGCGCGAGTCGGTCGGCCGCCTCGCCGCCACCTACGGCCATCGCTACTACCTCGAGGCCTCGCGGCGCGGTGGCGGCACCCGGAAGCTGTGGAGCGAGCTGGCCGCGCACGGCTACCTTGGCGTGAACATCCCGGAGGAGTACGGGGGCGGCGGCGCGGGGCTCTCCGAGCTGGCGATCGTCTGCGAGGCCTTGGCCGCCGCCGGCACGCCGTCGTTCCTGCTCATCGTCTCCGCCTGCATCTGCGGCGAACTGCTCGTCGCCTTCGGCTCGCCCGAGCAGAAGGCGACGTGGCTGCCGCGACTGGCCGCGGGAGAGTCGACGATGGCCTTCTCGATCACCGAGCCGGGCGCCGGGACCAACACGATGGCGATCACCACCACCGCGACGCGAGACGGGGACGGCTACCGGATCCGGGGCTCCAAGTACTACGCCTCGGCCGTCGACGAGGCCGACCGGGTGATCGTCGTCGCCCGCACCGGGACAGACGCCGCGACCGGCCACGGCGAGCTGTCGCTGTTCCTCGTCGATCCGAGCACACCGGGCTTCTCGATGCAGCCGATCGAGGTCGAGATGACCGCGCCCGAGAAGCAGTTCACCCTGTTCTTCGACGACGTCCACGTCCCCGCCGGAGACCTGATCGGGATCGAGGGCGGCGGCCTGCGCCAGCTGTTCGCCGGTCTCAACCCCGAGCGGGTGATGGCGGCGGCCCTGGAGAACGGGATCGGCCTCTACGCGCTGGACAAGGCGAGCGCATACGCGCGCGAGCGCCAGGTGTGGAACGTGCCGATCGGCGCGCACCAGGGAGTCGCCCACCCCCTGGCCAAGGCGAAGATCGAGGTCGAGCTCGCGCGGCTGATGACGCAGAAGGCGGCCTGGCTCCACGACCACGGGGAGCCGGCGGGCGAGGCGGCGAACATGGCCAAGTACGCCGCCGCGGAGGCCTGCCTGTTCGCGCTCGACCAGGCGATCCAGACCCACGGCGGCAACGGGCTCGCCACCGAGTACGGGCTCGCCACGCTGTGGGGCGCCGCCCGGCTGCAGCGGACCGCTCCGGTGAGCCGCGAGATGATCCTCAACCACGTCGCCCAGCACTCGCTGCGGCTGCCCCGCTCGTACTAGTCTCCGGGGGTGGCCCGGTGCGCCGGGCGGACGGTCAGGCGGACGTGACGGTCGGAGCCGAGCCGTCGACCGCCGGGGCGGCGAGGGCGGGCTCAGGCGCGGAGGCCGGAGCCGAAGCTCCCGCCGGCCTGAAGTACACGTCGGTGATCTCCTGCGTGCGGCTCTTGATCTCGGCCGCCGTGCCCTCGAGTTTGATCTCCCCGCGTTGCAGGACATAGACGCGATCGGCGATCTCGAGCGCCTTGTGGATGTGCTGTTCGACGAGCAGCACTCCGAGACCCTCATCCGCCGCGGCGCGGACTGCCTGGAGCAGCCGATCGACGATGATCGGCGCGAGCCCGAGCGAGAGCTCGTCGGCGAGCAGCACCTTCGGGTTGCGCGAGAGCGTGCGGGCGAGGGCGAGCATCTGCTGCTGACCGCCCGACAGCATGCCCACCTTCCGGCTGCGATGCTCGGCCAGTTCGGGGAACAGCTCGAGCGCGCGGGCGGCGTCGCCACGGTTCACCCGCAGGTTCTCGTCGACGGTGAGCTGCATGAGCACGGTCCGCTCCTCGGTCACCAGGCCGAGACCGGAGCGCGCGCGCTTGTGCAGCGGGGCGTGCGTCAACTCGCCGCCCAGGTGGATCTCCCCCGCCTGGCAGGGCAGCTCCCCGGCCAGGGTGAGCAGCGTCGTCGTCTTGCCGGCGCCGTTGGGGCCGAGCAGGGCGACGACCTCGCCACGCCGGATCTCCAGATCGACGTTGCGGACGACCCGCGCCGGACCGTATCCGGCGCACAGCCCCGTGGCCTTCATCAGCACCTCGGCGCTCATGACCGCACCGCAGTCTCGCGGCTCACCACGGGCTCGCCGGCCACGGGTGGCGTCGTCCCCAGATACGCGGCCATCACGGCGGGGTCGCGCCTCACCTCCTCCGGCGTTCCCTCGGCGATCTTGCGGCCGAAGTCCAGCACCACGATGCGGTCGCAGATGCTCATCAGCAGCTGGACGTCGTGCTCGACGAGGAGGATCCCGATGCCGTTGCGCTTCGAGACCCCGCGGATGGCCGCGCCGAGCTCCGCGCTCTCGTGGGCGTCGAGGCCCGCGGCGGGCTCATCGAGCAGCAGGACCCTCGGCTCGGTGACGATCGCCCGGGCGATGCCGACCAGGCGTGCCGTGCCCTGCGGAAGCTTCGACGGCCGCTCGTCGAGGTGCGGGCCGAGGTCGAACTCGGCGACGATCTCCTCCAGCAGGTCGGTCGTCGTCGCGCGGCCCGGACGCAGCAGATCGATGAAGTACCGCTTCGCATCCTGGCGGTCGGCCGCGACGAGCAGGTTCTCGCGCACCGTCATCTCCTCGAAGAGCTCGATCACCTGCCATGAGCGGGCCATCCCGTCGCGCGCCCGTCGCTCCGGGGAGCGGCTGTCGACGGCCTGTCCGTCGAGGCACACCGTGCCCTCCGCCTGCCGGGTGAATCCGGTGACGACGTCCAGCAGCGTTGTCTTTCCGGCGCCGTTGGGACCGATCAGCCCGACGATCTCGCCCGGGCCCACCCTGAAGCTGACGTCGTTGAGGGCGACGACGCCGCCGAAGCGTACCGAGAGCCCCTCGACGCTCAGCGTGCCCGGGGGGCGCGCCTCGTACACCTCCCGCCGCGGTGCGGCGGGAGTCCGCTTCAGCCGGCGGACCTCGGGCAGACGCGCGCTGAGCGCGCGCCACTGCGCGGAGGCGAGGGCGGCGAGTCCGTCCGGAGCGCTGCGCAGGATCGCGACGACCGCCACCCCGGAGAAGATGAGCAGCCAATTCGGCAGCTGATTGAAGTTGACGATGTCGTCGATCAGCGTGTTCGCCGCAGCGCCGGCGACCTGCACCGCGCCGACGAGCGCTCCGGCCGCCCAGCCGGCGCCGCCGACGACCGCGTAGAGCACCGCGTTGATCGAACCGAACACGTCGAAGCTGGTGAACTGCACGTTAGGGTTCTGGAAGCCGAGGAGGATCCCGCCCAGCGCGGCGATCCCCGACGACAGGCCGAAGGCGAACAGCTTGGCCCCGTACACGCCGACACCCAGCGAGGCCGCGGCGCGCTCGTTGGCCCGCACCGCGAGCATCCTCCGTCCCGCTCGGCCTCGCCTCACGTTGGCGACGACGAGTCCGCAGAGCACGAGGGCGATGAGCGCGAAGGCGGCGTAGCGGGCGGGATAGGCGATCGGATCGAGGTTCAGCCCAAAGAAGTGCGGCGCTGAGACGGTGGTGCCGACGAAGCCGCCGGTCAGGCTGCCGTTGTTGAACACGATGGCGGAGATCATCTCGGCCAGGCCGAGCGTGGCCACCGCGAGGTTGACCCCCCGGGTGCGTAATGCCGGCAAGGCGACGAGCAGCCCGACGGGGATCGTCAGGACGATCCCCACCGCGAGCGCCGCTTCGAACGGGAAGCCCTGTGTGGCCGCGAGGCGGGCCGCGACCCAGGCGCCGAAGCCGGCGAGCGAGTACTGGCACAGCGAGAGCTGTCCGCAGTAGCCGGTCACCACCACCACCGAGAGGACGATGATCGCCCAGGCGAAGGTGGTGAGCAGAGACGCCTGCCAGTTCACCGACAGGACGAACACGAGCACGAGACCGACCGCCGCGGCCAGGAGCAGGCGGACGACCGGGATCTGCCCGGAGCCGGGAAGCGGCAGGCGCGAGAGCGCGTCGCCGCGCTGGAGCCGCGCCCGGCCGCTCACCGCGGTGGCGATGATGATGATCAGCAGCGGCACGACGTCGGGGAGGTCGCCCAGCGAAGTCGGGTTCATGTTCAGGGCCGAGGCGATGCTCCCCTGGAACAGGCTGAGCTCCGCGGTCACGATGCCGATCGCCAGGGCCGCGAGGACCGTGATCGTGAACGACGAGAAGCGACCCACCAGGGCGGCGGCGAGCGACGGGAGCACGACGAGCGTGAGCACGGTGGGGTCGAGCCCGACGATCGGGGCGAGCAGGATCGCCGCGGCGGCCGACAGGACGCCCGCCACCATGAAGTTGACCAGCTCGATGACCGTCGGCGACCAGCCGGAGGCCGCGGCGACACGTCGGTTCTCGGCCACGGCCGAGGTGGCGAGCCCAAACGTCGTCTTCGTGTAGACGAGCCGGAGGATCGCGGCCATCACGAGCGCGCCGCCCAGGAGGAACAGCCGATCCTCCGGGATGATGATCTGGCTGGTGAAGCTCACCAGCTTGGTGGGGAGGATCGAGTTCGGCTCGATGACGTCCGTCGGGTTCCAGATCACGGCGATCAAGCCCTGCCCGAGGGTCATCAGCCCCAGCGTGGCGATCAGCTTGCCGAGGACGGAGACCCGGCGCAACAGCGTCATCACGAGGAACTGGGTGAGCGCGCCGATGGCCGCGCCGGCGATCAGCGCGATGATGAGCGCGAGCACCCACGGGACGCCATGGTTGTCGCGCAGCGAGTAGAACAGGAACGCGGCGATCGCCCCGAGCGAGCCGGTGGCGAAATTGAGTACGCCCGACGCGCGGTAGGTGAGCACGATGCCCAGCGCCAGGACCGCGTACAGCGAGCCCGTCGCCAGACCGATCAGGACGAACCGCACCGTCGCCTGACTGAAGAACGCTGTCGCGAGCAGCGTCATGCGGCCTCACTCCTTGACACCGACATCCACTCTCTCCTCACTACACATCTTCTAACAACCGGTTGCTTGGTTCTAGCGGACCTTGAACGATTCGTCAACGGGGAACCGATCAGACCGCCTCGGCCGTGTGGTCGGGCACGCTTCCGTCGCGTGTGAGCGCCGAGCACTCCGCCACGGTGGCGTCGAGCAACTCCATCACGTGTCCGTCGGGATCCTCGACGTAGACGAAGTGATGTCCCTTCCAGGGACGGATCGGGAACCGTGCGCGTCCTCCCGCCGCCTCCACCTTCTTCACCATCCCGGGGACATCGTCGACCCACACGCAGAAGTGCATGAGACCGACCTCCGCCTGGTGAGTCGGCGGGACTGGCGATCCCGGCACGAGCTCGAAGATCTCGATCGCCCATCCCCCGAAGTCGATCACGCGGTTGAGCCCGCGCGAGCCGGGGGGGGCGCTGAAGATGCTCTCGACGAAGTCGGGGTCGAGCTCGAGCTCCACGACCACCCGTCCGCCGAGCACGTCCTCGTAGAACCGGGTGGATCGCTCGAGATCCTCGACCCGGAGCGCGACGTGATGGTATGCGTTCGCCCGCACCACTCCTCCTGGCTGGTTGCTCCCGGCGGCGTAGCTTACCTTGCAAAACGACTGATTGGTCAAATCCACGATCGAGGTGGTACGGTCGCCGCGCCACATCGAGCGAGCGAGGAGAGGGAGCATGGGCCGGCTGGAGGGCAAGATCGCGCTGATCACCGGGACGGGGGGCGGCCAGGGCCGTGCCGCCGCACTGCGCTTCTGTGCCGAGGGCGCGACCGTCGTCGGCTGCGACGTGAAGGTGGAGGGCCAGGAGGAGACGCTCGAGCTCGTGCGCCGGGCGGGAGGCGAGATGACCGGCGGCGCTCCGGTCGACCTCGGCGATCCCGACGAGGCGCGCGGGTGGGTGGAGGACGCGGTGGGCCGCCACGGCCGGATCGACATCCTCTACAACAACGCCTCGGCGGTGCGCTTCGCCCCCATCGCCGAGATGTCGGTGGAGGACTGGCAGTTCTCGGTGCGCAACGAGCTCGATCTCATCTTCTACGTCACGCGGATCGCCTGGCCTCATCTGATCGCCAGCCGCGGCGTGCTCATCAACACGGCCTCGGTGGCGGGCTGGGTCGGCGCCGGCCACGGTGGCTTCGCCCACTGCGCCACGAAGGGAGCCGTGCTCGCGATGACCCGGGCGCTGGCGGCGGAGGGCGCGCCGCACGGGGTTCGGGCGGTGAGCATCAGCCCGGGACCGATCGAGAGTCCGGGCACGGCGGAGATGCTCGCCAGCCCCGAGGTCAAGCAGGGGCTCGAGGCCGCGGTCATGCTCGGACGGGTCGGCCAGCCGGAGGAGGTCGTTTCGGTGGCCGTGTTCCTCGCATCCGACGAGGCGGGGTACGTCACGGGCTCCGACATCACCGTCGACGGCGGCATGCGCGCGCTCTAGTGGTCCGTCACATGACGGTCGACGTCCAGGCTCACTTCATGCCGGAGGCCCATCGCGAGGTGCTCGCCGCGCACGCGGCACGGGCACCGGAGCTCGCGGCGCTTCTCAGACCGGTCCTCGGCGCCCCGCCCGATGCGAAGCTCCGCCGGCTCGACGCGACGCGGATTGCCGAGATGGACGCGGCCGGCGTCGGGGTTCAGGTGCTCTCGCTGCCGCCTCCGGGGGTGAGCGTCGGCGAGCCGGACGAGCGGGCGGCGCTCGCCACGCTCGTCAACGACGCGCTCCTCGCCGCGGCGGCCGATCACCCCGGCCGTTTCCTCGTGCTCGCCACGCTGCCCCTTCCCGCCGTCGATGCTTCGCTCGCCGAACTCGACCGCTTGAGCGGCCTGCCGCTGGCGCGCGGCGTGCTGGTGGATGCCAGCACGGCGCAGTGGAGCCTCGACGAGCCCCGCTTCGAACCCGTGCACCGGCGTATCGCCGAGCTGGGGTGGCCCCTGTTCCTCCACCCGCCGCTCGAGCGGCTTCCGGCCGCCTACGCGGACTGGGGCCTCGCGCACAGCGTGGCGACGATGGTCGCCACGACCCTCTCGGCGCTGCGGCTGATCCTGTCCGGCACCCTCGATCGCGTGCCCGAGCTCACCGTGGTGGTGCCGCATCTGGGTGGGACCATCCCTTACCTCAGTCAGCGGATCACCGACCTGAACGGGCGCGGGGAGGCCCAGCACGATCTGGAGCACTACCTGCGCCACCGCCTGCTCTACGACTCGTGCTCGTTTCACCACCCCGCGCTGGGCTGCGCGATCGAGACGGTCGGCGCCGAGCGCATCATGCTCGGCTCGGACTACCCGTTCCGTGGCCCCCTGGAGGTGTGCGTGAGCGACATCGAGACCGCCGGCCTGCCCGATGCCGAGCGGCGAGCGATCCTCAGCGAGACCGCCGAGCGGTGGTTTGGCACGGCATGAGCGAGCTCGAGGAACTGCGGGCCCGACTCGCCGTCGCCGAGGCCGAGCGGGAGATCATCCGGACCCTCCACGCCTACGGCACGGCGATTGACGCCGGGCGGCCTGACGCGTACCGCGACTGCTGGCGCGAGGACGCCGTGCTGGAGTGGCCGAACTGGGGTCCGCCGATGCGCGGTCGGGCGGCGATCATGGACGCCTTCGCGCGGCATACCCATGCGCCGGCGGTCCACCACAGGCACGTGGTGTTCGGAACGCAGATCGAGCTCGATGGTGATGTGGCCGTGGCGCAGGTCGAGAGCCAGTTCCTGCGCGTCGACACCGGCCCGGGCGGACCGCACATCCGCTCCTTCGGCAGCTACCGGGACGAGCTCGTCCGCTGCGAGGACGGCCGCTGGCGCTTCCGCGAGCGGCGCGCCGAGATCGCCGCGACGCGCGCCTGAGCTCAGCGTTCGAGCAGCTTCAGCTCGCGCAGCCGCTCGATCACCTGCTGAGCGGCCTGCTCGGCGCTCGCGTCGACCGTGTTGACCTCGATCTCCGGGTCGAGCGGCGGCTCGTACGGCGAGTCGATGCCGGTGAACCCCTTCAGCTCCCCGCGGCGCGCCTTGCCGTAGAGGCCCTTGCGGTCCCGCGCCTCGGCGACGCTCAGCGGGGTGTTCACGTACACCTCCACGAACTCCCCCGGTCCGAGCAGATTCCGCGCGAAGCGGCGCTCGTTGCGGAACGGGGAGATGAAGGAGACGAGGACGATCAGCCCGGCCTCGACCATCATCTTCGAGATCTCGGCGACGCGCCGGATGTTCTCGACGCGATCCGCGGCGGTAAAGCCGAGGTCCTTGTTCAACCCGTGACGGACGTTGTCGCCGTCGAGCAGGTAGGTGTGGAGGCCGAGCCGATGAAGCTCGAGCTCCACGAGGTTGGCGATGGTCGACTTGCCGGCGCCGGAGAGCCCGGTGAACCACACGACCCCCCGCCGGTGCCCCATGAGCTCGGTTCGCGCGTTGTTGCTCACGTCGACGTGCTGGCGGTGGACGTTGTGCGCCCGTCGCAGCGCGAACTCGATCATCCCCGCGCCACTCGTCGCGTTGGTGATCCGGTCGATGACGATGAAGCCGCCGGTGTCAGGGTTCTCGGGGTACGGGTCGAAGGGGATCGACTCATCGAGCGCGATCGTGCAGACGCCGATGCCGTTCAGCTCGAGCACGCGCGCCGCCACGTGGTCGAGAGTGTTGACGTTGATCGCGTGCTTGATCCGCGTCACCGTCCCGGGGATCGTGCGCGTGCCGAACTTGAACAGGTAAGGCCGCTCCGGGAGCAGGGGCTGGCGGTTCATCCACACGAGCCTGACCTCGAACTGGTCGGCCACCTCTGCGGGCGCGCCCGCCGCCGACAGCACATCGCCGCGCGAGATGTCGACCTCGTCCTCGAACGTGAGGCACACCGACAGGCCGGCCACCGCCTGCTCGACGTCGCCGTCGTAGGTGACAATCCGCTGGACCCCCGTCTCGATCCCGGATGGCTGCACGCGGACACGATCCCCCACGGCCACGATGCCGCCCGCGATCAGCCCGGTGGCGCCGCGGAAGTCGAGATTGGGTCGGTTGATCCACTGCACCGGCATCCGGAAGGGCTGATCCTGCAGACGCTCCTCGTCCAGCGGAACCGTCTCGAGATAGCCCATCAGCGTGGTGCCGTGATACCAGCGCATCTGCTCGCTGGGGACGAGGACGTTGTCGCCCTTCAGCGCCGAGATGGGAATCGCCACGACCTCGTCGAGGCCGATCTCGGAGGCGAACTCCCGGAACTCCTGCTCGATGCCGGCGAAGATGCGCTCGGAGTAGTCGACGAGGTCCATCTTGTTGACCGCCAGCGCCACGTGATGCACTCCGATGAGCGACAGCAGGTAGGCGTGCCGTCGCGTCTGCGTGAGGATGCCGTGGCGAGCGTCGACGAGCACGACGGCGGCATCCGCCGTTGAGGCCCCCGTGACCATGTTGCGCGTGTACTGCTCGTGACCGGGGGTGTCGGCGACGATGAACTTCCTCCTTTCGGAGGCGAAGAAGCGGTATGCGACGTCGATGGTGATGCCCTGCTCGCGCTCCGCGAGCAGCCCGTCGAGCAGGAGCGCCAGATCGAGCTCGCCGTGCTGGGTCCCGAACCGTGCGGAGTCCCGCTCGAGCGCGGCCAGCTGATCGTCGAACACGAGTTGCGACTCCCACAGCAGCCGTCCGATCAACGTGCTCTTGCCATCGTCGACGCTGCCGCACGTGATGAAGCGAAGCAGGCGCTTCTCGCGCTGCTCCGCGAGGTAGGACTCGATCTCCTCGAGGGGGATCCCTGACGCCAGCTCCGCCGCGCTCAAAAGTACCCCTCCTGCTTCTTCTTCTCCATCGAGCCGGTCTGGTCGTGGTCGATGAGCCGACCCTGGCGCTCGGACGTGCGGGCCAGGAACATCTCCCGGATGATCTCCGGCAGCGTCTCGGCCCGGCTCTCGATCGCGCCGCTCAGCGGATAGCAGCCGAGGGTCCGGAAGCGCACCGTACGCATCATTGGTGTCTCCCCGTCAAGCAGCGGCAGCCGCTCGTCGTCGACCATGATCAGCATCCCGTCGCGCTCGACGACCGGGCGCGGCCGGGCGAGATACAGCTCGACGATCGGGATCTGCTCGGAGTAGATGTACTGCCACACGTCGAGCTCGGTCCAATTGGACAGGGGGAACACCCGGATCGTCTCCTCGGGTCCCTTGCGCGTGTTGTACAGGCGCCAGAGCTCGGGCCGCTGGTTCTTCGGATCCCAGCGGTGCGCCGCCGAACGGAACGAGAACACCCGCTCCTTGGCCCGCGAAGCCTCCTCGTCACGCCGCGCGCCCCCGAACGCGACATCGAAGCGGTGGCGATCCAGGGCCTGCTTGAGCGACTGGGTCTTCATCACGTCGGTGTGGATCGCCGAGCCGTGCGTGATCGGGTTGATGCCCGCCGCGACGCCTTCTTCGTTGATGTGGACGATCAGCTTCATGCCCGACCGTTCGGCCGTCTGATCCCGGAACGCGTACATGTCTCGGAACTTCCAGGTCGTATCCACATGGAGCAATGGGAATGGTGGAGGGGAGGGATAGAACGCCTTCATCGCCAGGTGCAGCATCACCGAGCTGTCCTTGCCGATCGAGTAGGGCATCACCGGATTCTCCGCCTCGGCCACCACCTCGCGCATGATGTGGATGCTCTCGGCCTCGAGCCGCTGGAGGTGAGTCACGCCGCCGGCGCGTCGCTCCGCCACCGGCGTCCCCAGCGGCGCGGTGCGCCGTCTGGGTCGCGCGGGCGCCACGGTGCTGCGAGCGCTCGCCGGAGCCTTGCCGACCGACACGCCATCGGACCCGCGCGCGCCACGGGCCGGCCGCGGCCGAACCCGAACCGGAACCGCCTCCCACCCGCCCGCCTGATAGGCGCGGAACGCCTTGATGACCGTCGGGCGGCTGAGACCGCTTCCGGCGGCCGCCTGCTCCACGGTGGCGCCGTCCAGCCGGAGGCGCACGGCGGCGAGCCGCCGCTCGTTCAGCTGGGAGGTGGTGGCCTCACGCCCCTTGGCGATCCCCATGACGCGGCAAAGGTACATGTTTGACCGTCAAACGTCAACCAATCGTCTGGTTGAGCGTCTTCTGGTACGCGATGCGCCGTCTGGGGCGCGGATGACCATCGGATAGAGTTCCTCGGCGTGGGGACTCGACCAAACGTTCGGAAGCGAAAGAGCCCGAACGGGCCGCGTACGCGGCTACGCGAAGGGGAGGTCCTCGCCACAGCCGCCACGGTGTTCGCGCGGCGCGGCTATGCCGCCGCGACGGTGCAGGAGGTGGCGGACGAGCTCGGCATGCTCAAGGGCTCGATCTACTACTACATCAAGAGCAAGGAAGACCTCCTCTTCCGACTGCTCAGCGCCGTCCACGACGACGTCGATGCGGTGCTCGAGGACGTCCTCGCGCTGGACGCGCTCGATCCGCTCGAGCGGCTGTGCGAATACGTCCGCCGGCAGATCGCCTACAACCTGTCCAATCTCGTCCAGGTGGCGGTGTACTACAACGACGTCGACCAGCTCGACGGTGAGCCCCTGAAGGAGATCCTGCGCCGCCGCCGCGCGCACGAGGCGCCGATCGTCGAGCTCGTCACGGAGGGGCAGCGACAGGGGCTGATCAACGACACGTTGGACCCCCGGATCCTGGCGTACAACATCTTCGCCGCCATCATCTGGGTCTATCGCTGGTTCAAGCCGCGCGGCCGGATCCCCCCCGGGCCGGTCATCGACGAAACGGTGGCTTTCGTGCGCGGCGGGCTCATTCCCGCGTGAGCCCTTCGCGCGCCCGCGCGCGCGTCGTTCGAGTACGCCGGTCGGGGCGTCAGCCTGGCGGGGGAAACGCCTCGACGTCGGCTACAGTTCCGTCACAAGATGGCGACTCGACAGCGCAACCAGCAAACAAACGGCCGGCCACGACAGCGCAACGATGGTGGCCCCCCGCGGCTGCGCGATGCCGAGGTCCTGGAAACCGCGGCGAAGGTGTTCGCCCGGCGCGGCTATGCCGCGGCCACCGTCCAGGATGTGGCGGACGAGCTCGGCATGCTCAAGGGCTCGATCTACTACTACATCAAGAGCAAGGAAGACCTCCTCTTCCGCCTGCTCAATGCCGTCCACGACGACGTCGACGCGGTGCTCCAGGAGGCGATCCTGGTCGAGGGGCTGAACCCGCTGGAGCGCCTGCTGCTGTACGTCCGCAACCAGTGCACGTACAACCTGAACAACCTGGTGCGGATCTCCGTCTACTACCACGATCTCGATCAGCTCGGCGACGAGCGGCGTGAGGAGATCCTCCGCCGGCGCCGCGCGCACGAGAACTACATCGTCAAGCTGGTGCGCGAGGCCCAGGAGCAGGGGCTGATCGACGACAAACGGGACGCCCGGTTGCTCTCCTACAACGTGTTCGCGGCGCTCATCTGGCCGTACCGCTGGTTCAAGCCGCGCGGACGTATCAAGGTCGACGGCGTGGTGGAGACCTGTGTGAGCTTCATCCGCGGCGGCCTCACCGCCGGCTGAGCCGGCTCGTCGCGGTCCCGGCGGATCACGACTAGCCTCCGGGCGTGGAGTTCAGCCGCGAGCTGCGCAGCGATGTCCTCGCCGGGGAGATCACGCTCTCGGTCCGACTGTGGCAGCGGCCACGAGTCAAGCCGGGCGGTCGCTATCGAGTCGGCCTCGGCGAGATCGAGGTCGACGCCATCGAGCTCGTCCCGTTCGCGGCGATCACGGGGGAGGACGTCCGGCGAGCCGGCGAGCCCGACCGCGAGACGCTGCGCCGGCGCGCCGCGCACGCCGGTCCGATCGGCGAGGACACGCCCGTCTACCGGATCGAGTTTCACGTGCCCCGGCCCGGTGAGTGACCGAGCCGGGGGAGCGGCGATCCCGTACCCACTGCGGAGGGGTGGGTCGAGGGGGGCCCGAGGGACGTCAGGCGCCGGGGGTTCGCGGCCGAATTCCGTCGAGGAAGATGTCCACGAGCTCGGCGAGTCCGCTGAGGGAATGAGCGCCTCTCGAGCGCACGAACTCCGGATCGGTGAACCGAAGCACGACGGTGATCATCGCCTCGGCCACGAGGGGAACGTTGACCGGGCGCAGCTGACCGGCGTCGATGGCTTGCTCGATCAGCCACTCCAGCGTGGCGCAGCCGTCGGCGATGCGGCGGTCGAACAGCATCCGGGCCGGCGGGTGCCGCCGGATCGCCTCGAGGAAATGGGGACCGAGCGCCCCCAGGTCGAGCGCTCCGCTGGTCATCATCGCGCGGACGCGATCCACGGGGTCGGAGGCTTCCTCGATCGCCCGCGCCCCGCGCTCCATGATCCGCCACAGCATGCGGTCGAGCACCAGAAGGAAGAGGCCCTCCTTGCTGGGCGCGAGCTCGTACAGGGTGCTCCGGGAGCAGGAGGCCTCCGCGGCGAGCTCGCCGATCCTGACCGCCTTGATGCCGTCTCGCAGGAACACGGCCTCCACCACGCCGAGGACCTCCTCCTGGCGCCGCGAGAGAGACCGCCCATCCGCCAGCAGCGCTTGACCTTCCCGCAAGCTCGAGGTGACGCCCATCCCACCAGTGTACTAGGCCTGTACCAACGCCTTGCTTTTGGTACACCCGTTCGCTACAGTTCGAGCCGTCCGGATGGCGGCAGGCGCGTCCGGCCGACCGTAGGGTCGCGGCACGAGGGAGCTGGCGGGAGATGTCGAGGATCAGGCAGCGTTGGTTCCGTGCCGCATGGTCTACGATCGCCTGCACGGTCGTGCTCGCGGCGATGGCGTCGCTCGGCAGCGGCGCCGCTGCAGCGACCACGCTGACCACGATCACGCTCCCCGATCGCCAGGGGGAGATCCCGGCGAGGTCGCTCACGTATCCGGGACCGCCACGCGCGGACGTCCTGCTCCCGACCGGCTACAACCCGCGCAAACGCTATCCACTGATCGTCCTGCTCCCGGGCTTCGGCAACACCTACGCGATCCTCGGTCCGACGGAGCTCGACGCCCAGCCGCTGCTCGCCGGGCTGCAGGCGATCGTGGTCTCGCCCGAAGGGGAGTCCGGCTGGTACGCGGACTGGTACAACGATGGCGCCTACGGCACCCCGGAGTGGGAGAGCTACATCCTCGACGAGGCGATTCCGCAGATCCTCGCCCGCTACCGGATCCTTCCCCAGCGCCGCTACCACACGCTGCTCGGCATCTCGATGGGTGGGCTCGGCGCGGCGTACCTCGGCGGACGGCTGCCGGGGTTCTTCGGCTCGATCGGAGTTCTCTCGGGGTTCGTCGACCTGCAGATCGCCCCGGTCATCGTCTCGCCGGCGATGGACGAGCTGGCGGGCACGTCGTTCGGATCGGTCGTCGGACCCGAGAACGGCTTCTATGCCACCGGGCACAACCCCGCCGCGCTGGTGAGCAACCTCCAGTACACCCGCGTGTTCATGAGCGCCGGCAACGGCATCCCGACGCCGGCCGATGGCACCGGCGGCGGCGTCGGCAACGTGGAGGAAGCGGGGGTGATCCGGCCGATGTCCGACGCCTACGACGCCGCGCTCAAGGCCGCCGGGATCGACGTCACCTATCAGACCCACAACGGCTGCCACTGCTGGCCCGACTTCCAGGCGGAGCTGCGCAACGTGATCGCCTGGGGGCCGTTCAAGCCCGTCGTCGCGCACCCGACGAATTGGGTCAACGACACCGTGGCGACGCACGGCCAGCTGTGGGACATCAGCTACCGCTTCGCGACGCACCCGGACGCGGTGGTGCGCTTCACCCGCACGGGGAGCCAGCTGCAGATCAGCGCGGCAGGCTCACCGGTGACCCTCACCACGAGCGGCGGGTGTGTCCTGCATCTCACGACACCGGCGAACGTCAGGATCCCGTCGAAGACGTGCGACCGGAGGCGACACCGGCGGCGACATCATCGACACCATGGGGCAGCCCACCACCACCACACATGAGCCGCCGGCCGGACGACGGTCGTGCATGACGCCACCGCGTCCCGTGAACCCCATCACGGGGCGAAGCCGTTGCCGGCCATGAAGGCGAGCAGAACGTCGAAGTAGGCGTCTCGGCCCGCGTGCAGCAGATGACCGCCGGGGTACCAGTGAAGCCGCGGCCGGTCCCAGTGCTCCCACAACCGGCGCGCCTGCTCGGGGGGCGCCAGGCGATCGCCGAGGCCGCCGATGATCATCCGTCGTTCGTGGGGCACGACCGGGACGTAGCTGAGCGGGCAATGCACCGCCAGGGCAGCTTGGATCTCCTGCATGTCGGTCTGCGTGGATCGCGTGATTCCGGCGATCGCGAGATTGGCGGGGAACCACTGGCCGGCCAGCGAGGCGATCTCGACCACCGGCGCGTTCGGGACCACGAGCGCAAGACGCTCCTCGACGGCGGCGAGCAACGCGGCCACATACCCTCCGAGCGAGAGGCCGGTCACGCCGACCTGCCCCGCGCCCCGTCGGATCAGATGGTCAAGGAAGAGGCGGAAGTCGTGGACGGCGTGCACGATCGCCTCGTTGAAGTGCGCGAAGCCGTGGGCGAACAGCCCCCACCCGCTGAATGCCGCCAGCCGCGCCTGGCGGACCCCGTGGAACGGCATCAGGTAGAGCAGCACGTCGTAGCCGAGTCCGTAGAGCCGCGGAAGCTGGAAGAACGCGCTGTTGAACCAATACGGCGAGGCGCCGAAACCATGGATCACGGCGAGGGTGGGACGGGGGCCATCGTCGTGACTCCAATGCTGTGCCCACGCGACCCGGTTCTCACGGTGGGCGAGGTAGCTGGCCCGCACCGCCGGATTGAGCGCCTGAAACGGGCTCTCGAACCGCAACATCCGCACGCGGCCGGCGGGGGGGTCGAACGTCATCCGCCGCGGCGGCTCGAGCTCGGTGATCCGGGCCGAGCGAGCCGGCCGTGGAAACGCCGCCGAGGGGTCGGCCCGACTGGCCAGCTCGCGGTAGAAGGCCAGCTGCGCCAGGTCGCCCCGCAGGTCCTCACGGGCCGCCCATGCGAGGGCGGGCGCCGACACCGCGCACGCCGCCAGCGTGCGCAGGGCGAGGTCGAAGCCGACCGAACCGCAGAGCACCAGCCGGGCCGAAGAAGACAGCGCCCCGAGGCGTGGCTCCGCGCCGGCGGCGGCTCGCTCGCCGCCACCGGCCTCGACCGCGGAGCTCATGCTCCCGCGCCGACCCCACCGGGAGCGAGCCGATCCGCGATGTCATCGATCCGCCACGGTCCGTCGGTCTCGATCTCGCCTGCCACCGACCACCCCTGCAGCTCTTGGATCGAGCCCCCCTGGACAGCGAACACCTTGCCCGTGAGCGGGCAGTCGACGCTGGCCAGCCAGGCCACCAGCGGCGAGATGTTCGACGGGTCGAACAGGTCGTGCCCGGAGTCGGTCGTCGCGCCGGCGGCGAAGATCGCCCCCATCCCGGGCGTGGCGAGCGTCAGCCGCGTGCGGGCGATCGGCGCCACCGCGTTGACCCTCACGCCGTAACGGTCGAGCTCCTGGGCGGCGACCAGCGTCAACGCCGCGATCGCCGCCTTGGCCGCTCCGTAGCTGGCCTGGCCGGCGTTGGGCAGCGTCGTCCCGGACGCCGAGACGGTGTTGATGACGGCGGCGCTCGGCATCCGTCCGGCCTTCGCCTCCGTCTTCCAGTAATCGGCGGCATGACGCAGGACGGAGAAGTGCCCCTTGAGGTGGACGGCGATCACCGAATCCCATTCCGCTTCGCCGTGGCCCGCGATGAACGCATCGCGGAGGATGCCGGCGTTGTTGACGACGACGTCGAGGCGCCCGAACTCGCGGACCGCCTGCTCGACCAGCCGCCGCGCGCCCTCCCAGTCGGCGACGCTGTCGGTGTTGGCCGCCGCACGTCCACCGGCGGCCGTGATCTCCGCCACGACCTCCTGCGCCGGGCCGTCATCGGCGCCGCTGCCGTCATTGGCGCCGCCGACGTCGTTGACGAGGACGCTCGCGCCTTCGCGCGCGAACAACCGCGCGTGCTCGCGGCCGATCCCGCGGCCGGCGCCCGTGATCAGGGCGACGCGGCCTTCCAGAGCTCCCATGGTTCCCTTCCTTTCAGCCGTCGAACACGGCCAGGCCGTCACGGATCACGGCGACGTCGCCAACCGTGGTCTCGTAGGCGTATGTGGTCTGATCGCTGCGCCACGCGCGCGTCCTGATCTCCTGGCCGGGCAGCACCGGCTTGGAGAAACGAACCGCCAGTCGCCGCAGGCGACGCGAATCACCTTCCGCGAGCCCCTGGACCAGGGCCCAGGAGGTGAAGGCGAGCACGCAGAAGCCGTGGGCGATGATGCCGGGCAGGCCGGCGTCACGGGCCGCGTCCTCGTCGAGGTGGATCGGCATCGGATCACCTGAGGCAGGCGAATAGCGGAACGTCTGATCCTCATCGATCCGTTGGGTGACATCGAGGACGGGGTCCCGGCCGCGGAGCGAATCGTCGAACCTGTGCTCCGGAGAGAGCTTCCCGAGCTTTCGTCCGTCGTCGAAGCCGCGGACGAAGAAGGTGACGTACTGCTCGCCCACGAGATCACCCTGCTGATCACGGGTCTCCAGGTAGACGCAGGCGCGCGTCCCGTTCGGCAACCCCTCAAACCCGGTCATCTTGCCCTTGGAGACCAAGGTCTCGCCGGGCCGGATCGGCCGATGGAAGCGAAAATCCTGCTCGCCGTGGAGGATCCTGCCGAACAGCGACAGCGGCACCACCTCCAGCGCCGGCTCCATCAGCGACTGGAACACCGGCACGATCGCGAACACCGGGCTGGCGACATCCCCGGCCAGATGCGCCGGGATCGGATCGTTGGTCGCCTTCGCGTATTCGATCAGCCGCTCGCGAGAGACCTCGAACCGGGACTCCTCGGTCCACTGGTCCAGCCCCGCCTCGTTGAACTGAAGCGTGTCGGTGCTCATCACGACACCAGCGCGGCGAGCTTCTCCAGCGACTCCTCGAGGTTCCGCTGCCCGTCCTTCTCGACCGCCTTGCCGAGCGCCCCGGTGATCATCTGACCGACGAACTCGGCATTGATCGCCGCCTTCGAGCCGCCGTTGCCGTCCGACTGCACCTCGAACTGGAAGGTCGTCTTCACCCCGGCCATGCCGGTGCCCGAGATCGTCAGCTTCGACGGCTCCTCGAACTCATCGACCGTCCAGGTGATGGTGTTGGGCATCCCGAGCATCGTCACCACCTCGGCGGCGCGTGTCCCCAGCGAGAAGCGCTCGGGCACGTCGTCCTTCCACTTGGTGTGGATCGTCAGCCACTGGTCGTAGGTGGCGGGCGTGGTGATCGCCTCCCACACCTTCTCCGGGGCCGCCGGAATGTCGACGGTCGTGCTGATCTGCCCCATCTGCTCTGCTCCTCGTGTCGGGTTCTCGTGCCGGGTTCTCGGGAGGGCCACTAGCGCTCTGCGCGCTGGTAGGCGGTGACGACGGCTGTGCCGCCGAGTCCGATGTTGTGCTGCAGGGCGGCGTCGACGCCCTCGACCTGACGCCCGTCGGCGTCGCCACGCAGCTGCCAGGTGAGCTCGGCGCACTGCGCCAGGCCGGTGGCCCCCAGGGGATGACCCTTGGAGATGAGCCCGCCGGACGGGTTGACCACCCACTGACCGCCGTAGGTGGTCTGCTCGTCGTCGATCAGCCGGGGCGCATCGCCCTCCTCGCACAGGCCGAGCGCCTCGTAGAGGAGCAGCTCGTTGGCGCTGAAGCAGTCGTGCAGCTCGATCACCTGGAAGTCCTCGGGGCCCAGCCCTGACTGCTCGTAGACCGCGCGGGCGGCCTGGACATTCATGTCGTAGCCGATGACGTCCCGTGCCCTGCGGGTCGACAGCGAGGTCTCGAAGTCGGTGGTCATCGCCTGGCCGACGATCTCGACGGCGCGGCCGCTGAGCTCGTGGCGCTCGACGAAGTCCTCGCTGGCGAGGATCGCCGCGCCCGAGCCGTCCGAGGTCGGTGAGCACTGCAGCTTGGTCAGCGGCGCGTAGATCTCGGTCGCCTCCTGGATCTGCTCCAGCGTGTACTCGACCTGGAACTGGGCATAGGGGTTGCCCGTGGAGTGCTTGTGGTTCTTGTGGCCGATCTTGGCGAAGTGCTCCGGCTCGGAGCCGTGCTCGCGCATGTGCTCGCGCCCGGCGGCGCCGAACATCCACGGCGCCGGCGGGAGCCTCACCTCGGAGATCTGCGCCAGCAGGTCGATGTGCTGCGCCATCGGCTGCTCGCGGTCGGTGAACGTCGCCCCCAGCGATCCGGGCTGCATCTTCTCGAAGCCCAGCGCGAGCGTGCAGTCGGCCACGCCTCCGCGGATCGCCTGGGCGGCGAGGAACAGCGCGGTGGACCCGGTCGAGCAGTTGCTGTTGACGTTGAACACCGGGATGCCGGTCATGCCGAGGCCGTACACCGCCCGGTGACCGGAGCAGGACTCTCCGTACACGTAGCCGACGTATGCCTGCTGCACCTCGTGGTAGCCGATCCCGGCGTCGGCCAGCGCCTTCTCGCCGGCCTCTCTGGCCCAGTCGGGGTAGTCGCCGTCCTTGGTGCCGGGCTTGTCGAACTTCGTCATCCCGACCCCCACCACATACGCCTTGCGGTTCATCGTCGTCCTCTTGGGTCTCAGAGCCCGAGCGTGCGCCCGATCAGCTCTTTCATGATTTCGTTGGTCCCCGCGTAGATGCGGGTGATCCGAGCGTCCACCCACACCTTGGAGATCGCGTATTCGGTCGTGTAGCCGTAGCCGCCGTGCAGTTGCAGGCCGGTGTCGGCCACTTCACCCAGCAGGTCGGTCGTCCACCACTTCGCCATCGCCGCCTCCTCGACCGTGCAGGTGCCGGCGATGTGGCGCTCGATGCAGCGGTCGACGAAGCAGCGCGTCAGCTCGAGCTTGGTCCTCAGCTCGGCCATCCGGAAGCGCGAGTTCTGGAAGCTGCCGATCGGGCGACCGAACGCCTTGCGCTCCTTGACGTACGCCATCGTCAGATCGAACGCGGCCTCGGCGCCGGCGATCGCACCGACCGCGAGGATCAGGCGCTCGGGAACGAGCCGCGCGATCAGCTGCATGAAGCCCGAGCCCTCCGGCCCGAGCAGGTTCTCGGCCGGCACGCGCACGTCGCTGAAGAACAGCTCGCTCGTGTCGGAGCAGTGCTGACCGAGCTTCTCGATCTGCTTGCCGCGCTCGAAGCCGTCCATCCCCCGCTCGACGATCAGCAACGACAGGCCGCCGTGCTTGTCGTCGCTCGTGCGCGCGGCGACGATCACCAGGTCGGCGTTGATCCCGTTGGTGATGAACGTCTTGGTGCCGTTCAGGACGTAGTCCCCGTTCTCACGCTTCGCTCGCGTTGTGATCCCGGCCAGGTCGGAGCCGGTCCCGGGCTCGGTCATCGCGACGGCGAGGATCAGCTCGCCCGACGCGACGCCCGGCAGCCAGCGCTCGCGCTGCTCCTCGCTGCAGGACGCCAGCAGGTAGGGGAGGCACACGTCGCTGTGGAGCCCCGGTCCGATCAGCGCGTCGCCGACGCCTGAGCGCGCCGCCTCCTCGGTCAGCACGACATGGAAGCGCCAGTCCTCCACCCCCTGCCCGCCGTGGTGCTCGGGGACGTCCATCGCCAGGAAGCCGTAGCCGGCCATCTTCGTGAACAGCTCCCGCGGAACCAGCTGCGCGCGCTCCCATTCGGCGTAGTGCGGGCGCACCTCGGCGTCCACGAACCGCCGGAAGCTGTCGCGGTAGTCCTCGTGCTCCGGATCGAACACCTCGCGGCGGTGCAAGGTATTCATCCCATCAACTCCACCAGCCGCTCCCGGCAGTCCTCCCACGCTCGCTCGGTGTCGTAGCCAGGCTGGAGCAGGGGAAGCATCGCGAGCCCCCTGATCGTCGCCAGCGCCATCACCAGCACGGGGGTGATCTCGGCCTCGTCGGACCCCGCGGCGAGCTTGCGCCGGATCAGGGGCACGGCCTGCTTTCTCATCATCTGCTCAAGCGGGTGCAGATCGGCGCGCAGCTCCGGATCGGTGCGCGCGTGAACGGCGAGCTCGAGCGCCACTTGGTACAGCGGGCCGGTGAACGTCCGCCACACCACATCCAGCACCTCACGGCGTCGGCCGGCTTCGTCGGCCACCTGCGCGAGGTTGCGCTCGAGCTCCTCCGCCGTGAGGATGGCCAGCCGTTCCGCGGCGGCCGCGAACAACTTCGCCCGGGTCTCGAAGTGGTGCTGGTGGGCGCCGCGCGAGAGCAGTGCGCGCTCCGAGATCTCGGTTGTCGTCGAGCGCTCGTACCCGAGCTCGATCAGCGATTCGATCGTCGCGTCGAGCAGCGCCTGGCGGGTCACCGCCGAGCGCTCCTGTTGCGTCATCCGGCGGGGTCGCCCCGTGCGCGATGCCGTGGTCGCCATCGGCGGGCACGCTATAGCCCGCAACATTCTCTGTCAACTGATGATGCAGGCTGGATTGATTTTACATGTAGTACTGAACGTCATTCGCGGCAGCCTGGTGGTGGCGGTCACAGGATCATCAGGCTTCTTGTCGGCGGGAGCGTGAAAGCGCACCATGTGAGCCATGACTCACGAATCGTTTCTGGGCGACAAGCCCGTCAACCGCATCGGCTTCGGCGCGATGCAGCTCGCAGGGCCCGGCGTGTTCGGCCCGCCGAGTGACCCCGAAGGCGCCCGCGCCGTGCTGCGCCGCGCGGTCGAGCTGGGCGTCAACCACATCGACACCTCGCAGTACTACGGCCCGAACGTCGTCAACGAGCTCATCCGGGAGGCGCTGTATCCCTACCCGGAGGAGCTGAAGCTCGTCACCAAGGTGGGCGGGCGCCGTGACGAGGCCGGCGGCTGGCTGCCGGCCCTGTCGCCGGGCGAGCTGCGCGCCGGCGTCGAGGACAACCTGCGCACGCTGCGGATCGAGCGGATCGATCTCGTCAACCTGCGCCTGTTCGACGAGCAGGACGCCGAGGGCCGCCTCGCCGAGCAGCTGGGCGCCCTGGAGGATCTGCGCAACGAGGGGAAGCTGGACCTGATCGGGGTCTCCAACGCCTCTGCCGACACCGCCCGCCGGGCGCTCGAGCTCGTCGACGTCGCGTGCGTTCAGAACGCCTACAGCGTCGTCAATCGTGCCCAGGAAGACGCGGTCGCGCTGTGCGAGGAGCGGGGGCTCGCGTTCGTCCCGTTCTTTCCGCTCGGCTCGGCCTTCAGCGGTGGGCCGACTCAGCTGGCGGCCGACCCGGCGATCGCGGAGGTTGCCGCCCGGCGGGGGGCCACCCCCTCGCAGATCGCGCTGGCGTGGCTGCTGCACCGCTCCGAGCGGATCCTGCTGATCCCCGGTACCCGATCGATCCCCCACCTGGAGGAGAACATCGCCGCCGGCGAGGTCGAGCTCGACGAACGGGACATGCAGACGCTCGAGGGCGCCACCCAGCTCGGCGACCCGCTGGCCGCCGCCGAGCATTGATCGCGCACTAGGTCACCCGAAGCGGAGCTCCGCCGGCGCCGGGCGCAAGCGTCGCGAGCGCGGCGCGGGTCGCTGCGTCGGCCGGCGCGTAGATCGTCAGCCGCAGCTCAGGCGCCCCGGTCGGCACCGTCTGCGCGTGGTGCAGGCGCAGCCTCCCCAGCGTGGGGTGCTCGACGGTCTTGGTGCCGCGCTGGGTGTCGTTGACCTCGTGCTGATCCCACCACTCGGTGAACCACCGGCTGCTCCGGCGGAGCTCGGCGATGTACCGCTCGTAGGCGGGCTCGCCCGCGTGCTGCGCGTACTCCGTGCGGAATCGAGCCACCATGTTGCGAGCGGTGAGCATCCGCCCCGGGTTGTCCCGCGCGTCACCGGGGTCGACCAGCAGCATCCACAACAGTGAGCGGTGCTCGGGCGGCAGATGATCCGGCGAGCCGAACAACGCCGACGCCGCCGGGTTCCACGCCAGGATCCGGGTCATCGGCCCGAGCAGGTACGCCGGCGTCGGGTGCAGCGCTTCGACGAGGGACACGAGCAGCGCGCGGCCGTCGTCCGGATCCTCGCCCGGCGGAGCTCCGGCGCCCTCCGGCAGCGGCAGCTCGGTACGGGCCAGGGCGAACAGCGTCGTCCGTTCGGCGGCATCCAGACGCAGCGCCCGCGCGAGGGCGTCGAGGACCTCCGGAGACGGGTGGATGTCACGCCCCTGCTCGAGCCACGTGTACCACGACACCCCCACGCCGGCGAGCGCGGCCAGCTCCTCGCGTCGCAGGCCGGGTGTGCGGCGGCGGCCGCCGTCATCGGGCAGGCCCACGTCCGCCGGCGACACTCGCGCGCGACGCGAGCGCAGGAAGGCGCGGAGCTCATCGCGCCGGACAGGAGACGAAGCCAGGGCCATCGGCGTCGATCAGCGACGCTAGCAACCTACCTCGGCGCGTCCTCGAGCGGGCTCCCGGACGGGCCGAGCCGAAACGGCCGCGGCGGGTCCCGCCGCGGCCGTTCGGTCGGATGCCGGACCGGCTAGGTCGTGGAGGTGGTCGACGTGCCGGTGGTCGACGTCGTCGTGCCGGTGGTCGAGACCGTCGAGTCGGCGAGCTGGCAGAACAGATCGCCCAGGACACCGCCGCCATTGGTGGCGGTGACGTTGAGGGTCACCTGGTTGAGGCTCACCTCGAGCCCCAGGAGCTGCAGATCGAGCGGGCCGAGCACGAGGTTGAGCACCGGGCAGGTGGCGCCGGCCGCCGAGGCCATGCTGGCCTCCGCGGGATGCACGTACACGGTGAAGCGCAGGGCACGCTGCCGCCTCTGCATGTCAGTGGTCAGAGTGCGGGCGTCGGCCGCCCGGGCTGTGGTGCTGATCTTGGCTTTGGTGAGCTCACAGAACAGCGTTCCCAGCGGACCCTGGCCGTTGTGACCGGTCACGTTGAGGTTGACCTGGCCCAAGGCGACGTTGAGGCCGAGCAGGGTGAGATTCAGCTTCTTGAGGTAGAGATGGAGAACCTTGCAGCCGCCCGACGTATTGGCGGTGAGCGCGACGGGCTCCTTGATCGTGGTGGGCTTCCCCTGGTTGCCGCTGAGCTTGGCGGTGACCAGACCGCCGGCACGAACCTTCCGTCCGTCAGCGATGAAGTGCGTCACCTGGACGCCCACGACCACGCGCTCGGTCTTGGCGGTCCGGGTGGACGTGGAGGCCGAAGCGGCCGTGACGAAGCTGGCCGTGGCCAAGCCGGCCGCGGCCGCGGCGACGGTGATGAGCGACAGCACCGCACAGCGAAAACGTGTGAACACGTCGTCTCCCTTGTATGTGGATGTGGACCTGCCCGACAAGCCCAGCCCGTGCGGTGAAACCACACGGATCAGTGACTTATCGCCTCCTCCAGCAGCCGAGCCCGGCCGATCAGCCGGATTTGGGTGGGCGCCCGGTACCCGGGCCGGTGCGGCAGCAAACCGCGGCGGCGCCACGCGTCACCGTTGCGTGACGCGAGACCGCGGGTGGGCGCCCGCGGCCGTGTTCTCGTCCTGGTAGCTCATCGTGCCGGCGCTCTCCGCCGCCTTGTTCGTCGTCATCCGCCGCCGGACGCTCCGCACCGGCGTCACCCCGCGTCCCTCACGCGCAGGTAGACGAGCACCGGGTACGTCTGCGTATCGGTGAGCGGGAACAGGCGCTGCGAGGTGATCGACGCCCGCTGGAGGCGGAACTCCCGTCCCAGCTCCGGCTCGAGCAGGCGGGTATCGAATGTCCCGTCGAGGACGACGGTGCGGATCCGGTCGGCGTCGAGCGCGTGCGGGAGCGAGGCGCGCAGGGCCCGGGCACCGCGCGGGGAGTGCGAGCGCAGCACGTCGGTGATCCCCTCCGCCTGCGCGAAGCTGCCCTTGCCGGCCAGCGTGGCGTACCACGGGTGACGGAGCACGAGCACCGGGCCGGGCAGCGTGCGCAGCCGCGCGAGCAGCTCGGCGCCCGCGCTGCGATCGGCGGCGGTGGGGAGCTGAGCCCCCACCGGATAGGCGAGGAGGACGATCTGCAGCGCGACGATCCCGGCGGCCAGCACTCCCGGCAGCGGGCCGGCTCGGCGCAGGCGGGCGCAGGCGAGACCGGCGAGGAGCGCCGTGGCGGCGTAGGCGGGGAGGAGCACGTTGAGGTAGCCGCCCGTGTGCAGGCGCGACACCCAGGCCGCCGCGAGCAGCCCGATCGCGGCGACCACGTGGTAGGCGGTCGGCGTGCGCAGCCGCTCACGCCACGGCGCGCCGCCGCCGGCGCCGGAGCCGGTCGCCGAGCGCGCGCCGGAGCCGGCGCCGCTGCGGAGCGTCAGGACGACCGCGGCGAACAGCAGACAGGCCAGCGGCCACTCGTGGGCGAGCAGGTCGGTGCGCCAGAACCCGACCCACGACGAGGACACCCAGGCCTGCCCGGCGAGCTCGCTGAACACGTAGAAGCGATACCAGCCGTGACTGGCCGCGTCGAGCGCCAGCGTCGAGCCGAGCACGAGGACGATCAGCGTCAGCAGCGCGGGGATGCCGGCGCGCGGACGGGTGAGGGCGAGCAGGCCGACCACGGGAAGCAGGGCGACGAGGGCCGACTGCTTGGCGAAGAAGGCGAGAAAGGCGACGACGCCGAGGAGGACGCCGCCGCGGAGCCCCCTCACCGAGGACCCCACGACGAGCGCGACGAGCGTCAGCGCGAGGAAGAACGAGTCGACGCGGCCGACGTCGAACCATGCCCCGGAGAGCTTGTAGGCCGCGGCGAACGACCCCGCGGCGACGAGGCCCGCCACGCGGTCGCCGCTGTGCCGGACCACCATCCAGGCCAGCGCGCCCAGGCTCACGAGCGAGGAGGCGATCGACACCAGCCGCAGCGGCAGGAAGCCGAGGCCGGTGAGCTCGGCGACCGCGGCGGACACCCACGAGTAGAGCGGCGGATAGGTCCAGCCGACGAACCGCAGCGACGGCGCCACGTAGAGCGAGTGGCCGGCGAGCACCCGGCCGACGAGCTCGACCGCCCCGCCCTCCATCCAGTCGAGCTCGTAGGGGTAGCCGGCGCGGTGCAGCGCGAGCCAGGCGTACACGAGCAGCGGGGCGCAGGCGGCGATGATGAGCACCGCGGCGCTCAGGAGCGCGAGGGTGCGGCGCGGCCGATGCGCGCGGACGAGGAGCTCGCGCCGGGGCGGCGCCACGTCGGCGATCATGCCGCGAACGCGCTCGCGGCGGCGGCGTCCGCCGGCGCGTCCGCGAGATCCACCGCGCCCGGCTCCGCCGGCTCGGCCCGCGGGCGCAGCCGTGTGAACCACCGCCCCGCGGCGCACACGGGATCACCGGCCCGAAGGCCTCCCGCCCGAGCCAGCGCCCCGATCTCCGGCGTCGAGACCCGCGCCCAGGGAAACCAGGCGCTCGCCTCTCCGCCCGCCTCCAGACGGGCCGGCAGGGTGACCGTCGGCTCTCCGGGAGGCTCCAGCTCCACGAGCACCTGGCCCGACGGGTGCAGCAGGGCTCCGACGCGGGAGAGGAGGCGCTCGGGGCTTCCGCCGATGCCGATGTTGCCGTCGAGCAGCAGCGCGGTGCGCCACGTCCCCGCTCCCGGCAGCTCGCCGAAGATGTCGCCGACGACGGCGTGGCTCCCCGCGCTGCGGGCGAGCTCGACGGCGACCGGGCTGAGGTCGACGCCCAGCGCGAACACGCCCCGGGCCGCCAGCGCACGGAGATGGCGGCCCGGGCCGCAGCCGACGTCGAGGACCGGACCGTCGACGTCGGCGAGCAGACGCCGGTCGACGTCGTCGGCGGCGCCGAGGTAGCGCGCGACCGGCAACGGCCGCAGTGACCCATCCTGAAAGCACACCCGGTACGTGGCGGCTTCGCCGCGGAGCATCCGGCCGTAGAGGTGGAGGGGGCTCCTCACAGGATCGCCGCGAGCGTCCTGGCGAATCGCGAGCGCGGCGCCTCCGCGGCGACGGCGAGCGCGTCGGCGATCGTGTCGACGTCACGCAGCGACGGCTGCTCGGCGACTCCCAGCCCGAGCTCGGCGAAGCGGCTGCGCTGGCAGGCGCACGTCGTCGCCACGCTCATCGGCACCCCGCTGAATGCGCCGGAGACGCCCGCCGCCAAGCCGACGCTCCAGTACCCGCCGTCCGGGGTCGGCCCGAGCACGGCGTCGATACCGGGTGCTTCCAGGGCCTGGATCGCGCCGGCCAGCCGAGCGGGGGTCAGCTGGGGGGTGTCCATCCCGACCAGCACCGCCGGCCCGCCGACGTCGTCGAAGGCGGCCTGGAGGCGCTCGCCGAGCCCCGCCCCGCGCTGGCTGACGACCTCGAAGCCGGGTGGCCGCCAGCGGGCGGGATCGCCCTCGAACACGAGGATGCGGCGCGGCGCCGGCGTCCGGCTGACTGCCTCGATCGTGTCCCGCAGGGCGGCACCGGCGAGCATCGCGGCCTGTGCCGGCGTGCACGGCGGGGTGAGTCGCGTCTTCACATTCCCGGCCACCGGCTCCTTGGCGATGACGAGCAGCGTGACGCCGTGCACCGTGTCAGTGAAGCCCGCATTCCTTACAGAAGAAGAACGCGCCTTGAACGCCGCCCCGCGAACATCGCACCGACCCGTGAACAGGCGCTTAACGCGGTTGGCGCCAGGCCCGAATCACGGCGTTCCCGTGGCACTGTCCCGTCTGTGCCAGTCCCCCGGTTCCCGCGCCTCGATCCCGCCTCCCCCCCACCTGGGCCGTTCCGCGCCGACTTCTGGCGCAGCCCGCTGCGCGGCCCGCGCCTGACCGCGATCCTCGGGCTGATCCTGCTGATCGGGCTGCCGGTGGTGATCGTCACCGGCCTGCTCTCCAACGACGCCTACCAGCCCGGTCTCGGCGGCAACGCGCTGGGGCGCCACCTCGGCCCGCTCGACATCTATCTGTTCGGCTGGCCGACCCGGCCGGCATGGCTCTATGCGGTCAGCCAGGGCCTCCACGTGGCGGTGGGGCTGGCGCTGTTCCCGATCGTGCTCACCAAGCTGTGGTCCGTCATCCCGCGGCTGTTCGAGTGGCCCCCGGTCCGCAGCCCGGCGCACGCGATCGAGCGGCTGTCGCTGGCGCTGCTGGTGGGGGGAGCGCTGTTCGAGTTCGTCACCGGCATCCTCAACATCCAGTACTGGTACGCGTTCCCGTTCGACTTCGTGCAGGCGCACCTGTACGGCGCGTGGGTGTTCATCGGCGCCTTTCTCGCCCATGTGATCGTCAAGTTCGGGACCATGCGCACGTCGTTGCGCACGCGCAGCGAGGTGCTGGCGGTGACGGACACGCGGTTCGCGCCCGGGCAGGGTCCACGGCCGCTCACCCCGCCCCATCCGGCGCCCGCCTCGATGTCGCGGCGCGCCCTGCTCACGGGCGCGGGGGCGGCGTCGATGATCCTCCTGCTCCAGGGGGCCGGGCAGGCGATCGGCGGACCGGTGCGGTTCCTGGCGTTCCTGCTTCCACGCGGGCGCACCCGCCCCGGGCCGCTCGGCTTCGCGGTCAACAAGACGTGGCTCGGGACGGGGCTCAGCACGGCGAGCGTCGGCGCCGCCTGGCGGCTGAAGGTGCACGGCGAGCGGACGCTGACGCTCACCCGCGAGCAGCTGCTGGCGCTCCCCCAGTACACCTCCACGCTGCCGATCGCCTGCGTCGAGGGGTGGTCGACGACCCAGCACTGGAGCGGAGTGCGGCTACGCGACCTCGCCGCCATGGCGGGCGTGCGGGGATCGACGAGCGTCACCAACGTCTCGCTGGAGACGGGGACCTACGGCCACGCCACCCTGGGGCACGAACAGGTCGCCGACGAGCGCTCGCTGCTCGCCCTGCGGGTCAACGGCGAGGGCCTCTCGCTCGACCACGGCTACCCGGCGCGGATCATCTGCCCCGGGATCCCCGGCGTCCACCAGACGAAGTGGGTACACGAGATGAGCTTCCGAGCGGAGGGGGCATGAGGCGCTTCCGCGTCCTCTACGGCGCCGGTCCTCTGCATCTGATCGCCCTCGTGGCCAGCTTCGCGATCGCCGGCGCGGCGGTCGTGGGGTGGTTTCAGCGCCCCCATGACGTCGTCGGCGTGCTCGAGTGGTTCATCGCGGCGATCGTCCTGCACGACCTCGTGCTGATGCCGCTCTACTCGCTGCTCGACCGGCTCACGATCGGCCTCCTCCATCGCCGGATCGCGTCGCCGCGCCGGCGGGCGAGCTCCGCGGCGGCAGTCAACCCGGCGCCGTACATCCGCGTCCCGGCGATGATCAGCGCGCTGCTGTTCGCCGTCCTGTTCCCGGTCATCCTCGGCCTCGGTCGCCACACGGAGTTCACCGCCAGCGGGATCCCCGAGCACGGCTACCTGGCCCGCTGGCTGCTCACCTGCGGCGCGGTGTTCGCCCTCTCCGGCGTGGCCTATGTCGTGCGGGTCGCCCGCCATCGAACTCCCGCACAGGGGACCGACCCGGAGATACTCGACCGATGAGCGGATACCCCAAGGCCATCGTCCCCGTCGATCATGTCGAGCCCGTGCCCCGGCGCGTCCGCGCCGAGCTCGGCGGCCAGGTCGTGCTCGACACGGTCGATGCCCTGTATCTGTGGGAGTGGCCGAACTACCCGCAGTTCCTGATCCCGGCCCGTGACGTCGATCCCAGCGCGCTCGTGGCGGAGGGGGGCACGCATCGCCTGAGCCGGGGCCTCGTGACCACCGTCGGACTGCGCGCCGGCGGGCTCGAGCGCCCGCGTGCCGGTCGGCGCTACGTGGAGTCTCGAGTGGCGGGGATCGTCGACACGATCCGCTTCGACTGGGACGCGCTCGATGCCTGGTACGAGGAGGAGGAGCAGGTGTTCGTCCACCCGCGGAGCCCGTACTCGCGCGTTGATGCGCTCCGCTCCTCGAAGGACATCCGCGTCGAGCTCCAGGGCGTCGTGCTCGCCCGCAGCACGGCGCCCGTGCTCGTGTTCGAGACCGGGCTACCGACCCGCTCCTACCTCGATCGCGGCGCCGTCGACTTCACCCACCTGGAACCGAGCGACACGGTCACGCGGTGTCCCTACAAGGGGACGACCTCGGCGTACTGGTCGGTGCGGATCGGCGACACCGTCCACCGCGACCTGGCGTGGTCCTACGACTTCCCCACTCGCCAGCTGCTGCCGATCGCGGGGATGGTGGCGTTCTACGACGAGCAGGTCGACGTGTTCGTCGACGGCGTGGCGCAGGAGCGACCGGTGACGCACTTCTCCCGCTCCTCGGGCACAGACTGATCCCGGCCTTCAACGCAGCAGCGCGGCCATGTCCCGGGTCGCCCGCCAGGTGCCGCGCAGGCTGCCGCTCACCTTCGAGCGTCCCCCGGCGCGGGGTCGGTAGACGACGGGGACCTCGTCGATGCGCCAGCCCGCGGCGGCCGCGGCGAGGACCATCTCCAGCGGCCAGCCGAAGCCGCGGTCGCGCAGGTGCAGGCCGAGGAGCGCCTCACGCCCGGCGCAGCGCATCGGCCCGATGTCGCTCACCCGGGCGCGGGAGCGACGCCGCAGCTCGAGCGCGATCAGGCGGTTGCCGGCACGTGCGTGCAGCGGCCAGGCCCCGGGCGTGGGGCGGCGGGCGCCCAGGCACAGCTCGCACGCGCCGCGGGCGACGGGCTCGGCGACCCGGGGGAGCTCGCGCGGATCCAGCGAGCCGTCGCCGTCCATGAAGCACACGAGCTCGCTGTGCGCGGCGCTGAGGCCGGCGAAGCAGGCGGCGCCGAATCCGCGCCGCGGCTCGCTGACCACCCGCGCCCCGAGGCGGCGGGCGATGGCCGCGGAGTCGTCGCGCGAGCCGTTGTCGACGACGAGCGGCGCGTAGCCGTCGGGGAACGCCGCCAGGACACCGGGAAGCGCCTCGGCCTCGTCGAGCACCGGCAGGATCACCTCGATCACTCCGTCCAGCATGGCGGCCAACCCTTACAGGTGTGGGAACAGGCGGTGCAGGCACCTCCACCGCGTGACGCGATCGCCTACCGTGGCCGAGCGTGATCCTGCTCACCGGGGGCGCCGGCTTCATCGGCTCGCACATCGCCGACCAGCTCGTGGCGGCCGGCCACCGCGTGCGCGGGCTCGACGTGCTGCTGCCAGCCGCACATCGCGAGCCGCCGGCCTACCTCGATCCCGCCCTGGAGCTCGTCGTCGGCGACGTGGGCGATCCGGCCACGGTGGCGGCGGCGCTCGAGGGGGTGGACGCGGTCTGCCACCAGGCGGCGATGGTCGGGCTCGGGGCCGACGTCGGCGACCTGCCCGACTACGTCCGCCACAACGATCTCGGCACCGCGGTGCTGCTGGCCGGGATGCACCGCGCGGGCTTCACCGGCAGGCTCGTGCTCGCCAGCAGCATGGTGGTCTACGGCGAGGGGCGCTACACGTGCCCCGAGCACGGGCTCGTCACCCCTGGGCCGCGAGCGGTGGAGCAGCTGCGGGCGGGACGCTTCGAGCCCGGCTGCCCCACGTGCGGGCGCGAGCTCACGGCCGCATCGATCCCGGAGTCGGCCCCGCTCGATCCGCGCAACGTGTACGCGGCGACGAAGCTCCATCAGGAGCACCTGTGCTTCTCCTTCTCGCGGGAGACCGGCGTGCCGGTCACCGCGCTGCGTTACCACAACGTCTACGGACCGCGGATGCCGCGGGACACGCCATACGCCGGCGTCGCGGCGATCTTCCGCAGCGCGCTGGCCGCCGGGCGGGCGCCCCGGGTGTTCGAGGACGGCGACCAGCGGCGCGACTTCGTCCACGTGCGTGACGTGGCGCGGGCCAACGTGCTCGCGCTCACGCGCGCCGATCCGGTTCCCGGCGCGTTCAACGTCGCCAGCGGCACGCCCCGCACGGTGCTTCAGATGGCGAGTGCGCTCGCCGACACGATCCCCGGGGCGCCCGCCCCGATCGTCACCGGCGAGTTCCGCCTCGGCGATGTCCGCCACGTCTTCGCCTCCACCGATCGCGCCCGGGACGCGCTCGGATTCTCCGCGCGCGAGGACTTCGACGCCGGGATGGCTGAGTTCGCCGAGGCGCCGCTGCGCGACTGACGGCGGGGTGCCCGTTTCAGAGCCGCTCGCCGGCGCGGACCGAGGCGACGATCCGGTTGCCGGCGGGCGCCAGCGGACACAGCCAGGCGTCGTCGTAGCGACACGAGGGGTGATAGAGGAAGTTGAGATCGATGACGAGCCGGCCGCGGCACCCACCGAGGTCGGCGCCCTTGGCGCCGTCCAGCAGGTAGCGCCCGCCGCCGTAGCTGCCCGCGCCGGCGGTGCCGTCGCGCAGCGGCAGGAACAGCCCGCCGCCGTACTGCTCGAGCCAGAACACGTCCACGCTCTCCCCGAGCGGGGCCGGCAGCGCCACCGAGCCGAGCCGCCGCATGCGGATACGCTCGTCCACGCCGGTGGCGACCGTCAGCCACGCCGCCTCGTCCGTCTTCGTCAGCGCCAGCGTGAAGCGCAGCGCGGGGTCGTAGGGCCAGTACGGGAGACCGCTGCCCCGCAGCGGCGACTCCGGCGCCAGCGGGCTCTGGGGATGGCGCGTGAACAGCTCGTCGCGCCGCTTGCGCCACCGGGCGTGCGCGACCTCCGGCGTGGTCTCGGTGCGGACGTCGGCATACAGCTGGCTCACCCGCCGCCGCCAGTCGGCCAGCTGCAGAGTGGTACCGGATGAAGGGCCATCGATCATTTCGTCCTCCCCCACCATGGCAGCTCAGGGAGCCCGGGCGAGGTCGTCGAGCGTGAGCACGGTTTCTGAACAGGCGATGAACGCGGTCATCGTTTGATGGGCCCGCGTCGCGCGGGGTGGGAACATCCCCACATGGAGGCCAATGGACGCGGATCCGTGCTCGTCGTCGACGATGAGCCGACGATCGCCGAGGTGGTGACGCGCTATCTCCGCCGGGCCGGATACCGGACGCGGATCGCCGCCGACGGCGCGCAGGCGATCGCCTCGGCGGCCGCCGAACGGCCCGACCTCGTCGTGCTCGACCTCATGCTTCCGCGCGTCAGCGGCCTGGAGGTGATGCGGCGGCTCCGCGAACAGGATCGGGGCGGACCTCCCGTGATCCTGCTGACGGCGAAGGGGGAGGAGTCCGACCGCATCATCGGACTGCGCCTCGGAGCCGACGACTACGTCGTCAAGCCGTTCTCCCCCGCCGAGCTCGTCGCCCGGGTCGACGCGGTCCTGCGGCGCGTCGAGGTCACCGTCGAGCACGCGCCGGCGATGGCGCTCGGCGAGCTCGTGATCGAGCCCGATGCCCGGCGCGTCGAGGTGCGCGGCGAGGAAGTCGCGCTCACCCAGCGCGAATTCGACCTGCTCCTGTTCCTGGCCCGCCATCCCGGCCAGGTGTTCTCCCGCAACCAGCTGATGGATGCGGTGTGGCGCTACACGTTCTACAACGACACCTCCACGGTCACCGTCCACATGCGGCGGCTGCGGGCGAAGATCGAGCTCGATCCCGCCGATCCCCGCCACCTGCAGACCGTGTGGGGCGTCGGCTACCGGTTCCAGCCATGATGCTGCGCCTCGCGGCAACCGTGGCCTGCGTGGCTGCCGCCACCGTGGTCGGTGTCGTGTTCCTCGGCGCCGAGCACACCGCCGCCGTCCTCACGGTGCTCGCCGTCATCTCGCTGGTCACGCTCAGCGGCACCGAGGCGGTGCTGCGGGCACGGCGCCGCGGCATCGCGATGTCCCTGTCCCGCCAGCTCTCGGTGGCGATCGCGCTCGTGATCGCGCCGCTGCTCGCCGCGCTGCTCGTGCTCGGGCTGCTGATGTTCGTCTCCGGCAAGGACGCCGCGCTCGTCGGCGTGATCGTCGGCGTCGCCGGCGCGCTGGGGATCGCCGCCGCTCATCGGATCTCAAGCGCGGTCGTCGACGACGTCGGCGTGATCCGCGACGGGCTCCGCGCCGTGGGCGAAGGCGAGCGTGGGCTGCGGCTGGAGACGATGGGCGAGGACGAGCTGCGCGAGCTCGCGCGGGCGGCGAACGCGATGATCGAGCGGCTCGGCGCCGAGGAGGCCGCGCGCGATCAGTCCGATACCGCCCGGCGACATCTCATCGCCGCCGCCTCGCACGACCTGCGCACGCCGATCACGTCGCTGCGGCTGCTCGCCCAGGCGGTCGACGACCGGGTCGTCGACGGCGAGGAGCGCCGCGAGTACGTGCGCCGGATGCTCACCCACGTCGACGTCCTCTCGGCGCTGATCGACGACCTGTTCGAGCTCTCGCGGTTGGAGGCCGGCGACATCAACTGGTCGCTCGAGCGCGTCGCCGTGAACGAGCTCGTCAGCGAGACGGTCGCCGCGATGCGCGTCCACGCGGAGGTCAAGGGGGTCGATGTCCGCGCCGAGCTGCCCGGCGATCTCGATGCTGCCCGCGCCAACCCCGAGAAGCTCCAGCGCGTCCTGTTCAACCTGATCCAGAACGCCATCCGCCACACCCCCACCGACGGCAGCGTCGTCGTGCGCGCCGAGGCGCTCGGCGGTGCGATCGAGGTGGAGGTGGCCGACAGCGGCGACGGAATCGCCGGCGAGGAGCGCCCACACGTCTTCGAGGCCTTCTACCGCGGCGGCGCCGACGCCGCGCGGACGACAACGGGAGCCGGGCTCGGTCTCGCGGTGGCGCGGGCCATCGTGGAGGCCCACGGCGGCCGGATCTGGCTGCCGGCCACGCCGCGCGGGACGCGCGTGCGCTTCAGCCTCCCGATCGCCGTGTGAGCGACGGACGCGCGCACACGGAGGGTGGCTCCGGAGGTGCCATCGTTCGCCGCGGACGCGCTCAGCTCAGACGCTCGACGAGGTGCACGGTGACGACCTCCCCCGCGTGCTTGCCGATCTCCTTGCGGAGGTCGGCCTTCACGGGCAGCTTGTGGGTGCCGTCGCCGAGCGCCAAGAACGAGCTGCGAAACGGCCGTCCGTCGATCGTGCCGGCCACCTTCACCAGGCCGCGAAAGGCGTTTGAACTCTGCCGTACATTCGAAGTACCTCGTGAACGCGCATCCTCTCCCTCGCCACTCGCTGCTGCTCCGCGCGGCCCTGATCGCCGTCGTGCTGCTCGGGCTGGCGGCGACCCGCGCCGCCGCGGATCCCGCCTACACCGAGCAGGCGCTCAAGTTCGACGTCGTCGTCGGTCCGCAGAACAACGTCCATTGCACGGTGGACGCCAACCTGTTCATGCCCAGCGGCGCGTCGGCGGCTCATCCGGTGGCGGCGATCCTCGCCACGAACGGATTCGGCGGCAGCAAGAACGACTTCAACACGCTGGCGCCGTCCTACGCCAGGGCCGGGTTCGCGTTCCTCGCCTACTCCGGCCTCGGCTTCGGGGACTCGGGGTGCAAGATCGAGCTCGACGATCCCGACTACGACGGAAAGGCGGGCTCGCAGCTGGTCAGCTTCCTCGGCGGCGGCAAGACCGCCGCCAACGGCCTGCGGCTCGACGACATCATCCACGACGACGTGGCGCACAACGGGGTGCACTACGCCGACGACCCGCGCGTGGGGATGCTGGGCGGCTCCTACGGCGGCGAGATCCAGTTCGCGGTGGCCGAGCAGGATCCGCGCGTCGACGCCATCAACCCGCAGATCACCTGGAGCGACCTCGCCTACTCGCTGATCCCCAACAACACGGACTTCACCTCCGGGGTGACCTCGGGCACGCCCGGCGTGGTCAAGATCGACTGGCCCACCGCCTTCTTCGGTGAGGGCATCGGCGAGGGGATCGAGGAGACGGCGGTCAACGGCGACACGAGCCACCTCGGCGAGTGCCCGAACTTCGACCCGCGGGCCTGCCCGGCGATCATCGACGCGGCGAGCACGGGCGCCCCCGACGCGACGACGCTGGCCTTCCTGCGTCACGCCTCCGTCGAGTCATACATCAAGAACATCCGCATCCCGACCTTCCTCGCCCAGGGCGAGGTCGACTCCCTGTTCGACCTCCAGGAGGCGACGACGAACTACAACGAGCTGCGCGCTCAGGGAACGCCGGTGCGCATGCTGTGGCGCTCGGACGGTCACTCCGGCGGCTCGCTCGGCAACGCCGAGAGCGACGACGCCGATCCCGACGCCGGCTACGAGAGCCGACTGGAGCTGCAGTGGTTCCAGTACTGGCTCCAGGGCGACGGGCCGAAGCCGAAGCTCGACTTCACCTTCTACCAGCCGTGGATCCCGTACAAGACCGATGCCGCCCCGGCGGTCGGCGAGCTGCCGAGCTATCCCGCCACGGCGCCCACCCAGCTGGACCTTTCGGGCTCCGACGCACTGGTGAGCTCCCCGGGCGCGGTGGGCAGCGGATCGGCGAGCATGGTCGCCACCAGCGCGGTGCCGTCCAGCACGGGCGGCGGCATCGTCGATGTCGGCGACTACAACCCGCCCGGCACGGCGGTCACCTACGCCACCCCGCCGCTGGCCGCCGACACCGACGTCATCGGGATCCCCTCGGTCACCTTCCGCATCAGCGCGCCGGCGTTCGCGACGACCCAGGCGGCAGGGCCCGACGGCATGCTCGAGCTGTTCGCCAAGGTCGACGACTACGACCCCGCCACCGGCACCGCGACGCTGCCGCAGAACCTCGTCTCGGCGGCCCGGATCTCCAACGTCAACCTGCCGGTCACGATCCAGCTGCCCGGGATCGTCCACCGCTTCCCCAAGGGCGACGAGATCCGCCTCGTGATCGGGACGAGCGACGCCGTGTTCCGCGGCAACAACGGCGCCGGCGTGGTGACCGTGAGCACCTCGCCCGCGGATCCGGGCGTGCTGTCCCTGCCGATCGTCACGACGCCGATCCCGGCGCTGCAGACGCCGACGGTGCCGGCCGTGCTGCCCGGTTGCCCGGCGCCCACCGGGCGGCTGCGCGGCTCCCGTCTCGGCCTGATCCGGCTCGGCCTGAGCCGGGCCCAGGCGCGCCGCGCGTACTCCCAGAGCAACGACCGCGGGCGGCGCTACGAGGACTTCTTCTGCCTCACGCCGCAGGGGATCCGCGTCGGGTACGGATCGCCGAAGCTGCTCCGTCGGGCGCCCGCGGCACGACGCGGGCGCTACCGCGACCGCGTCGTGTGGATCTCCACCTCCGACGCGTTCTACGCCGCGTCCGGCATCCGCCCGGGCGCCTCCGTGGCGTCGGCCGCGCACGGGCTCCGGCTCGGCCGGCCGTTCCACGTCGGACGCAACGACTGGTACTTCGGCCGTGCCGGCTCAGCTCGAGTGCTGCTCAAGGCTCGCCACGGGACGATCGAGGAGATCGGGACGGCGACGCCGGCCCTCACCCGCACGCGGGCGATGCAGCGGGCGTTCGTGCACAGCTTCTCGTGACGCCGGGCCCGGGGCGCTCGCCGAGCCGGGGGCCGGTGGCGCGGGGCGCAGGTGGCGGACGACGAGCAGCACGGCAGCCGGGGCGGCGGTGAGCGCGATCAGGGCGATGAACCACGCCTTGCCGGCGTCCGTGCCCTCGATGAAGGAGTGCAGGAGCCCCAGCAGCCAGGCCACGGCGGTGAAGCGGTGGATGACCCGCCAGCGCCGGACGCCGATGCGCCCGCGCGCGTAGTAGGACAGGCCGAGGATGATCAGCCCCCACCCGGCGAAGATCCCGATCGTGGTGGCGAGCGTGTCGTAGGCGGGGGCGAAGGGGATCGTCACCTGCAGGACGCTCGGATGCAGCCAGCTGTCGCCGAGGAGCGCGAGCCCGTGAACGGCGATCGCCACCAGCGTCGAGAGCGCGAGGACCTCGTGGAGGCTGCGGCGGTCCGGGCCGCCGCGCTTGATCAACTTGCCCCCCATCGTCAGGCCCACGCCGACCGCGGCGCTGGCGAGCACGAGCGCCGTCGTGCCGGCGGCACGACTGGTGATCCAGAACAGCGTCGAGGTCTCGCTCGTCATGCCGCCCGCTCCGGCTCGTGCGCATCGATCACTTCGTAGTGGCCGTCGTCGTGGACGATGACGCCGCCGTAGGGGAGCCATGCGGGCGCGGCCGCGGGGCCGGCGAGCAGGGCCGCCTTGGCCCGTGCCTCCGCCTCGACTCCGGTGGGCGCCAGAGCGGTGGCCTGGACGACCCCGGTGAAGGCGGGGGTGCCGGTACTCGGATCGATGATGTGGTGGGCGAGCCGGCCGGCCGCATCGAGCCAGCTGCGCTTCGTCCGTCCGCTCGTGGCGACGGCGCCGCCGGCGAGCGCGAACACGTGGAGCACCTCGGCGTCGTCGAACGGGCTCGCCACCGAGACGACCCGCGCCCTCCCGGCGCGGCCTCCGAGCCGCACGTCGCCGGCGGCGAGCACCGCGAAGCTGTCATGCGTGAGGAGCACCGACGCGAGCACGTCGCCGAACAGGCCCTTGGCGATGCCGCCGCTGTCGAGCCGCACACCGGGCGGGCGGTGGACGGTCGCGCCGGCGCGGTCGAGGTGGATCTCCCGCCAGCGCGCGGCGGGATGCGCAGCGGCGGGGCGAGGAGCCGGGAGGACCGCGAGCGACCCCGCGGCGGGCGCGGAGAGGAGCGCGCGATCGGACGCGTAGCCCGCCCGCTCGACCTCGTCGAGCAGCGTGGGATCGACGAGCCCGCCGGTGAGCTCGGCGCCCTGGAGTGCGGCGGCGACGAACCGGGCCATCATCGGGCTCACCGGGACGCAGGGGCGAGGATCCAGGTTGAGCGCGGACAGCTCGCTCGTGAGCTCGAAGCGGGAGAACTGGTGGTGCCATTCGAGCAGGCGGCGCTTGGCCCGAGCGGCGGCCTGCCCGGCGTCGCCGGCCGCTCCCCGGCCGGTGACGAGCACGGCGCAGGTGCCGCCGAAGCAGCTGAAGCGCTCCGCGGCCTCGGGCGCGGCTGTGGTCGCGCGCATCATGACTGTGAGGTGGTGACGGAGGAGGGCGCGGCAGCGGCTGTGCTCGTGTCGGCGGACGTGCTCGTGTCGGCGGACGTGCTCGTGTCGGCGGACGTGCTCGTGTCGGCGGACGTGCTCGTGTCGGCGGACGTGCTCGTGTCGGCGGACGTGCTCGTGTCGGTCGCGCTCGTCGTGCCCGTCGTGGACGCCGCGTCCGTGGTGGTGCTCGTCGCGCCGGCGGCGGTGGCGGTCTTCGCGCGGGTGCTCGACGCGCCGCTGGAGGTGGCGAGGATCGCGGCCGAGACGCCGATGAACAGCGCCACCGCCGCGGAGACGACACGCAGCCGAAGGGCGCGGACGTGGCGCCGGCGAGCGGCGAGGCGCTCGGCGACCGCAGGTGGGAGGGTGCGGCGCCGGGTGGGATCCGGACGGCGCTCGGGGGGTGGGGAGTCAGGGGAATCGAAGGGCATGTGCGTGGCCTTGGTGTCGAACGACGGGTGCCCCAGAATCGGCGGTGCCCCTGCGGAATGGATGAGAGGCGCGTAAGCCTCATGTATGAGCCGCCACCGGGGCGCGACGCGCCGCGCGCTTCGCTCAGTCGCGGCCGAGGGCGCGCTCGACGACGTACTCGGCGATCGCCAGCGAGGAGGTCGCCCCCGGCGAGGGGGCGTTGCGCACGCAGACCACGGGGCCGCGCCGGGTGATGCGAAAGTCGTCGACGAGGGCGCCGTCGGCATCGAGCGCCTGGGCGCGGACCCCGGCGGGGGCGGAGACGACGTCGTCCGCGCGCAACTCCGGGACGAACGCCCGGGCCCGCGCGAGGAAGGCGCGGCGAGACAGCGAGCCGACGAGCTCGCTCGCCCCCGCCCGCCAGTGGCGGCGCGCGAGGCGCCGGAACCCCGGCGAGCGCAGCGTGTCGGCCACGTCACCGAGCGACACGTCGCGCCGACGATAGCCCTCGCGGGCGAGGGCGAGCACGGCGTTCGGGCCGATGTCCACCGCTCCGTCGATCCGCCGCGTGAAGTGGACGCCGAGGAACGGATAGGCCGGATCGGGCACCGGATAGATGAGCCCGCGGACGAGGTGCGCCCGCTCGGGCCGCAGGCGGTGATACTCACCGCGGAACGGCACGATCACCGGGTCGCGCGCGTCTCCCGCCAGCCGGGCGAGGCGATCCGCGTACAGGCCGGCGCAGACGACGACGCGATCGAAGGCGAGCGTCCGGTCCCCGGCCGCGCCGACCAGGACCTCGGACCCGGCACGGCGCAGCGAGTCGACCTCGAATCCCATGATCAGCCGTCCGGCAGCCTGCTCCACGTCCCGCGCCAAGGCGATCGCCACCGCGGCGAAGTCGACGATCGCCGTGCTCGGCGAATGGACGGCCGCGACGCCGCGTGCGTGGGGCTCCACCTCGGCCAGCCCGCGGGCGTCGAGGCGGTGGATGCCGGGGACCCCGTTCACCCGCGCCCGGCGCTCGATCTCCGCCAGCTGTGGGAGCTCGGCGAGGTCACGGGCGACGATCAGCTTGCCGCACTCCTCGTAGGCGATCCCCCGCTCGCGGCAGAAGTCGCGCAGCAGGACGACCCCGCGCCGGCACAGCTGGGCCTTGAGCGAGCCTGGCGGGTAGTACACGCCGGCGTGGGCGACGCCGCTGTTGCGCCCGGTCTGGTGGAGGGCCGGCGCGCGCTCCTTCTCGAGCACGGTCACGGCGGCGTCGGGAAGCACCTCGGTCAGGCGGCGGGCCACCGCCAGCCCGAGGATCCCGGCGCCGATGACGCCCACGCGCATACCCGCTGGCATCGCCGGAGCATCGTAGTCCGGCAGTCGCGACCACGAATCGGATGACGTGAACCGATTTGTTCGGTGAACCGGCCCACGCGGGAAGGAGATGTGAAACACTCGCGTTCATGAGGAGAGGTTCGGGCGCGAGGCAGCGCCTCGGGAGGAGCCTGGCCGCGGCGGTGCTCGCCGTGCTGGTGTCGTTGGTCACGGTCGGCGGCGCCTCGGCGGCCGCGCATGGAGCGCCGGCGCCGACGTTCGTCGCCCAGGGCAGCGCCGAGCAGGTGTACGTCACCGGCCTGGCCCCGTCCGCCCGCACGTCCCTGCTCAGCCCACGGGGCAAGGTCCTCGTCACCCAGCGCGCCGACTCGCTCGGGGGACTGTTGTTCCGCAACGTCAAGCCAGGCAGCGGCTACCGCGTCCGGCTCGCCCCCCACGGAGCGGAGTCGGGACCCCTCACCGTCCACTCCGACGCCGCGGCCCCGTGGGACCCGAGCGTCGACAACCAGACGATCACCGACAGCGGCTACCAGTACCTCACCACCCGCGACGGGACGAAGCTCGCCATCGACGTGCACCCGCCGACGAGCCCGGCGGGGCTCGGGCTCCCGGGTGTCACGCTCCCGAGCGGCTTGCCCGACTACGCGCCCCCGTACCCGACGCTGATCGAGTATTCCGGCTACGCCTACGCGGATCCGTCCGGGCCCGTGAACGGGATCGCCGTGCTCGCGAACCTGATGGGGTTCGCCGTCGTCGACGTGAGCATGCGCGGCACCGGCTGCTCGGGCGGCGCCTACGACTTCTTCGAGCCGCTGCAGAACCTCGACGCCTACGACGCGATCGAGACGATCGCTCGCCAGCCCTGGGTGAAGGACCACAAGGTCGGGATGATGGGCATCTCCTACGGCGCCATCAGCCAGCTGTTCGCCGCCCAGCTCGACCCGCCCGACCTCGAGGCGATCTCGCCGCTGTCGACGATCGACGCGACGGCGACGACGCTGTATCCCGGTGGCATCCTCAACACCGGCTTCGCCGTCGCCTGGGCCCAGGAGCGCCAAGCGGAGGCGCAGGTCGCCGGCGCCAAGGGCGCCCAGCCGTACGCCGAGACGCAGATCCAGAACGGCGATGCGACCTGCAAGGCCAACCAGGTCCTGCACGGCGAGGCGGACAACCTGATGGCGAAGGTCCGCGCGAACGCCCACTACATCCCGAAGATGGCCGATCCCCTGGATCCGGTCACGTTCGTCAACCGGATCCACGTGCCCGTGTTCATGGCCTGCCAGTGGGAGGACGAGCAGACCGGCGGGCACTGCCCGGACCTCGTCGAGCACATGACGGGAACGAACGAGAAGTGGTTCACGTTCACGAACGGCGCCCACATCGACTCGCTCGATCCCGACACCTTCGACCGCTGGTATGACTTCCTCGAGCTGTTCGTCGCCCACCAGGCGCCGATCCTGAACTCCGCCATCGTCCAGGCGGCGGCACCGGTCATCTATCAGCAGGCGATGGGGGTGCCGGACAGCGACGCAATCGCCCTTCCCTCCGACCCGATCCAGGCGATCCCGACCTACTCCGCGGCGCTGAGCGCGTTCGAGAAGCTGCCGTCGGTGCGCGTGCTGTTCGACAACGGCGCGGGCGCCTCGCCGACGGGAAGCGTCACCGCGGGCAATCCGTATCCCGGCTTCGAGGACTCGTTCTCCACCTTCCCGATCCCCGGCACGACGGCCCACTCCTGGTACCTCGGGCCGAACGGCACGCTGAACGCCGCGTCACCCCGCAAGCGCGGGATCGACTGGTACCGCTCGAACCCGAAGGCGACGGCGCTCAACGACTACAGCGATCCCAACTCCGAGACCGGCGGACTGTGGGGGAACGCCTCCCAGTGGACGTGGACCTGGCAGCAGAACCCGCCCGGGAGCGCCGTCTCGTACGTCTCCGCGCCGCTGACGGCGAACACGACGGTGATCGGCGCCGGCGCCGTACATGTCTGGGTGCGCTCCGCGACGAAGAACGTCGACCTGCAGGCGACGGTGAGCGAGGTCCGCCCGGACGGGAACGAGACCTTTGTGCAGGACGGCTGGCTGCGGGCGAACGAGCGCGCCCTCGCCAAGGGCACGAACGACCTGTTCAAGACCCGCAGCACGGTGCTCGAGCCGATCCCGTCGGAGTTCGCCAAGGCGGTGAAGCCGATGCCGCGCGGGCGCTTCGTCGAGGTCGTCATCCCCCTCTACTACGAGGGTCACGTCTACCGCGCGGGGTCACGGATCCGCATCACGATCTCCGCCCCGAACGGCACCCAGCCGGTGTGGGCCTTCTCCCAGACGCAGCCGAAGAAGGGCACACCGAAGGTGTCGATCGCCTTTTCGCGAAAGATGCCGTCAAGCGTCGTGCTCCCGGTCGTGCCTGGCGTGAGCGTGCCGACGGCCCTCCCGCCGTGTCCGGGCCTGCGCAACGAGCCCTGCCGCCGCTACGTGCCGCTGGTCAACCGCACGCTCAGCCACTGAGCGCGCCTGCGCTCAGCGCACGAGCTGGCTGACCGAGAAGCTCGCGCCCCCGGGATCGGCGAGGATCCCGCGGCGAAACGGCGGCGCGTCGTGAACGGCGACGAGCACCCGCCCGGCGGAGGACGTCGCCGCGTCGACCGCCGCGTCGACGTCCGCCACCCAGAAGTCCGCCTGCCACCGCGGCGTCTCCCCCGCGGCGACGGGAACGAGGCCCGCGACGACGTCACGGGGCACCGGCTGCTCGGGCTCGCCGCCGACGAACCCCGGCAGGCGAAGCAGGCTGATCGGCCCGAAGCGCTCGGCCTCCCAACCGAACACCGCGTGCAGGAAGCCCGCGGCGCCGTCCGGGTCGAAGGTGAGCAGCGCGCTCATGGCCCAGGCGCCGGGTTCGTTCACGCGCTGCGCGCCGCGGCGCGCCCCGGGCTCGAAGGCGCACAGAACCGCCCCGGTGGGATCGGCGAGCACGGCCAGGCGTCCGGCGGGCGCCACGTGTAGAAGGACCGCGCGGCGTCGACGTCGTCCTGGAGGTTCTCCACCCAGCAGGGCACGCCCGCGGGGTACTCGGCGCGCTCGCTCATACCCGGGATGACGCCGGGGGTCGACCGAAGCTTCCCCAACCGTCAGTGTCTGCGCCGAGGCGGCCAGTCGGCGCGGCGAACTCATCGCCCGGTGCGCGGCACGCCCTCATGACGGCGAGCGGCGCGGTAGCGGGTTGACCGCCGGCCCCTCCAGGACGGCGCCGTCGACGTCGAAGCGCGAGCCGTGGCACGGGCAGTCCCAGCTGCGCTCGGCGGCGTTGAAGCGCAGCAGGCAGCCGAGGTGGGTGCACCGCAGCGAGACGGCATGGAGCTCCCCGGCCTGATCGCGGAACACCCCCTTCTTGCCGAGCCCGTCGCCCACGACGCGCGCCTCCCCCACCGGCACGTCGGCGCCCCGCTTCGCCTGCGCCGGGGTGAGACGATCGAGGACGAGCAGACCATTGAACTTGACACCCAGCTTCCCGACCTCCGGCAGCGAGCGCACCGAGAGACGGTTGGGATCGAAGGACGCGGCCCACCCGTGATCCTCGCCGAGCAATGACGCCGCGAGAATGCGCGCGGCGAAGGTCGCCGAGGTGAGCCCCCACTTGGCCCACCCGGTGGCCACCCACAGGCGCCGGCGGCGGGGAAGCAGGGGGCCGACCATGGGGAGATGGTCGTAGGGGATCGGATCCTGGGCCGACCAACGCTCGGCGGCCTCGCCCGGCGCCACGTTCCAGTGCTCCCGCGCGAACGCCTCGAGCGGGGCGAAGCGGTTCTCGGCGTCGATCCCGCTGGCGCCCGCGGAATGACCGCGCCCGCCGACAATCACCCGGTCGCCCATCCACTGGACGGAGCGGGAATCGCTGCCGGCGCTGATCGCCATCGCACGCGGGAACGCGCCGTCGAGCACGCGAGCGGCGACGCAGTAGGAGCGCTGGGCCTCGAGGCGGGCGAAGTACAGGCCGCGGTCGAGGATCGGATAGTGAGTGGCAAGGACGACCTGCCGGGCCGTGACCGTCCCATCCTCGGTCCTCACGCGGCAGGGCGAGCCGTCGTTCACCGACAGCGCGCGTGAGCGCTCGTGGATGCGGCCGCCGGCGTCGATCAGGGCGCGGGCGAGGCCCCGCACGTAGCTCACCGGGTTGAACGCGAGCTGCTCCTCCAGCCATACGGCGCCGGCAACGGGGTAGGGCTGGCCGGCGTCGTCTTCGGACCATCGCACGGGCAGCGCCGCCGCCGCGGCGGTCTCGTATTCGCGGCGCACCGAGGAGCGCTGGCTCTCGTCGGCGGCGTAGGTGACGGCGGGCCGGCGCTCCAGCGCACAATCGATCCCGTGCCGGGCGACGAGGGCGGCCACGTCCTCCACGGCGGCGGCGCTGGCCGCGGCGTACACGCCGGCCGTCTCCTCGTCGTGGTGGGAGGCGATCGTGGACAGCAGCGTCGACTGCAGCGCCGTGACCTTGGCCGTGCTGTTGCCGGTGACACCGGAGCCGAGCTCGGCGGCCTCGAGCAGGACGACGTCGGCCCCGGCGCTCTGGAGGTGAAGCGCCGTCGTGACGCCGGCGATCCCGCCGCCGATGACCACGATGTCGGCGTCGGCGTCGCCGCTGAGCGGCGGGCAGGAGAGCGGCGGCGTGGCAGTCGTCAGCCACAGCGACGAGACGGCGGAGGTGGTGGGCATGACACGGCCCTACCCGCGGAGGGGGCCCAGGCGCACACGGCATGGCCGCCCCCCCGGTCGGGGGTGATGACGCGCCCGGGATGGATGGACACCCGGTTCGCCGCCTAACCTACGCGCGTGAGCACCGTCGACCGCGTCGAGGATCCGCCTCCGAACGCCACGCGCAGCGCGCACGACGCGATCGAGCTGCTGGTGGAGGTGCTCTCGAGCGGCGAGATCGACCTCGATCGCCGGGCGTTCTACTCCCGGCTCGCCGAGGGCGTGGCACGGGTCGCGGAGATGCGGCGGGTGATCATCTTCCGCTTCGACGAAGTGACCCGGCGCGTCGATGCCGCCGGGGCGCATGGGATGGATCTCGGTCTGTTCTCCGGCGTTCCGGTCGGCCTGGAGGCGGCCCCGGATGCGGCGCGGGCGCTGCTGGAGGATCGGGTGATCGAGGTGCGCCCCCCCACCCCCCATACCGTCGCCCCCGAGTTCGCGAGCCTCGTCGGCGAGCATCCGCTCGTCTATGTGCCGATCGCGGCCGGCGGCCGCTGGCCCGGGGTGATCATCGCCGAGCCGGTCGCCGGGGCTCCTCCCCTCGACGAGGAACGCCGCGAATGGCTGTGGACGCTCGGCAAGTCGCTCGCGCTGGCGTCGGCGGCGCGGAACGCGACCTACTTCGGGGAGCGCGCCCGGGAGCTCCAGCAGCGACTCGATCTCAGCCGCGACATCCACGAGCGCGTCGTGCAGCGTCTGTTCGGCGTCTCGATGGCGCTCTCGCCGCCCGGCGGCCTCGACGGCCCGGCGAGCGAGCGCTGCGCCGAGGAGGTGCAGCTGGCGCTCCGGGACCTGCGCGCGGCGATCCAGCGGCCGCTCGGAGCCGAGCCGAAGCCGACGCGGACGACACTGGCGGCGGAGATCGATCGGCTCTCGACGCATGCGCTCGAGTTCGAGCTCCTGCTCGACGGTCCGATCCCCGCGGTCCCACCCGCGCTCGAGCCACTCGTCCAATCGGTATTCGCCGAGGCGGTCCGCAACGTGCAGAAGCACGCCGCGGCGCGGAAGCTCATCGTGCGGCTGCGGCGGGCGGACGGTCTGCTCGTGCTCGAGGTGGAGAACGACGGCGTCGGCGAGCGGGCCCGTGTCGGGCCACCGGGAGTGGGCCTGCGGATCTCCGCTCTGGAGGCGATGCAGGCCGGCGGGCTGCTCGAGTTCGGCCAGCGCGATCCCGGGCGGTGGCAGGTCCGCCTGGCCGTGCCGGACGGCCCCGCGTGAGCACCCTCCCCCCGCTCGAGCGCCGGCTCGGCGTGCTCGTCGTCGACGACCACGACGTCGTGCACTGGGGGCTTCGCATCATGCTCGAGCGGCTCGGGTGGGTGGAGCGGGCGTGGTCGGCGCGCAACGGCGACGAGGCGGCGAGGATCGCCGCCACCGAGCGGATCGACCTGGCGCTGATCGACCTGCTCGTGGGGGCCGAGTCGGGAGCGGAGATCTGCGAGCGCCTGCACGTCGTCCGCCCCGGGCTCAGAGTGCTGCTGATCTCCGGGGCGGGGCAGATCTCCCCTCGGGCGGCGGCAAGCTGCGGCGCGAGCGGGTTCGTCAGCAAGGACCGCGACGGCAACGACCTCGTGCGCGCGGTGTGGACCGTCGCCACCGGGGGCACGGCGTTCGACACGGTCACAGAGGAGCCGGCACAGGTGCCGGAGCTGTCGGAGCGGGAGCGCGAGGTCCTCGCGCAGCTGGCGGCCGGTGCGACCAACCAGGAGATCGCCGACCATCTGCACCTCTCCCGTCACACGGTCAAGGAGTACGCCAGCGCCGTCTACCGCAAGCTCGAGGTGCGCAACCGGATGCAGGCGGTGCGCCGCGCCGAGCAGTTGCGGCTGATCGGCTGACCCCCCTGAGTGGAGGGGTCGGGTGGCTTTGCGGCCGCCGACGCCTCAGGGTGGGGGGTGTGATCGTCGACACCCTCCCGGAAAACGCGCCAGCCGGCGCGCTCGCCGCACCCCCGCGCCGCACGACGCGAATCGCGAGCGTGGCCGCCGCCTTCCCCCCCACGGTGGTGGGCAACGGGCCGATCGCCGATCGGATCGGGGTGAGCGACGAATGGATCGTCAAGCGGACCGGGATCCGCTCCCGACACGTCGCGGCTCCCGGCGAACGCCTCGCCGACCTCGCCGCCGAGGCCGGCCGCCGCGCGCTCGGGCAGGCGGGGTTCGAGGCCGCCGATCTCGATCTCGTCATCGTCGCGACGATGACCGCTGACGAGGTGACACCGAACGCGGCGCCGCTCGTCGCTCACGCCCTCGGCGCGCACCGGGCCGGCGCCTTCGACATCGGGTCGGCGTGCACCGGCTTTCTCTCCGGGCTGGCGACCGCCGCGGCCCAGATCGAGTCCGGCCGCGCGGAGCACGTGCTGCTGATCGGCGCCGAGACGATGAGCCGGATCACCGATCCCGACGACCGGGTGACCGCGGCGCTGTTCGCCGACGGCGCCGGGGCGGCTCTGCTCACCGGCGACGGCGGCGAGTCCGGCGGCTGGGTGGGCCCCGTGGCCCTGGGGGCCGACGGCGCCGGGGCCGATCTGATCGTCGTCCCGCGCCGGCCGAGCCTGATCCACATGAACGGGCCCGAGACCTTCACCCACGCCGTGGCCCGGATGACCGAGGCGACCCATGACGCGCTGCTGCTCGCCGGACTCGGTCTCGACGACATCGACCTGTTCGTCTACCACCAGGCGAACGCCCGGATCCTCCGGACGGTCGGGGAGCGCCTCGGGGTGCAGGACGACCGGCTGCTCGACTGCATCGAGAACTACGCGAACACCTCCGCCGCGACGCTGCCGATCGCGCTGGCCCACGCACGCGCCGAGGGCCGCCTGCACGACGGCGATCGAGTGCTGCTGGCGGCGTTCGGCGCCGGCTTCACGTGGGGCGGTTGCGTGATCGAGTGGAGCGAGCTCACATGAGCGCCCTCGCCCTCGCCCTCGCCGCGCGGGCGGCGGAGCCGCTCACTCCGCTCGAGCGCCTGCAGGTCCTGTGCGATCCCGGCTCGCTTCACCTGATCCGGACCCAGGTCGCCTCGCGGCACATGGGGGAGCGGACGCGGGCCGGTGACGGCGTCGTCGCCGGTTCCGGCATGGTCGGCGGGCGGCCGGTGTTCTGCTACGCCCAGGACCCCTCCTACGTCGGCGGCTCGCTCGGGGAGGCCCACGCCGACACGATCGTCCGGGTGATGCGCCTCGCGGAGCGCGCGCAGGCGCCCGTCGTCGGCTTCGTGTCCTCCGGGGGCGCCCGGATGCAGGAGGGCTCCGCCGGGCTCGGCGGCTATGGGCGCATCTTCCGCGCGAGCGTCGAGCTGTCGGGCAAGGTGCCGCAGATCTCGATCATCACCGGCGTCTCCGCGGGGGGCGGCGCGTACGCGCCGGCGCTCACCGACTGGGTGATGATGACGCGTGACGCAAGCATGTTCCTCACCGGCCCCGGGGTGGTGCAGGAGGCGCTCGGTGAGACGGTGAGCGCCGAGGAGCTCGGCGGCACGCGCGTGCACCAGCGCAACGGCGTCTGCCACTTCACCGTCGATTCCGACGTGGAGGGCGCGCAGCTGGCGCGGGAGCTGCTCGGATACCTCGCGCCGGATCACCCACGTCCATTTAGCGCCCCCCTGCGTGATCCGGGGGGTCATGTTCCCGCTGAGGCGCGCAAGGTCTACGACGTGCGCGAGGTGGTGAGGTGCCTGGCCGACGACGGCGAGCTGCTGGAGGTCGCCCCCGGGTGGGCGCGCAACCTCGTCACCGCGTTCGCGCGGATCGACGGGCGCACGGTCGGGGTGATCGCCAACCAGCCGAAGTACCTCGGCGGCGTGCTCGACGCCGAGAGCTCGCAGAAGGGAGCCCGGTTCGTCGGCAAGTGCGATCAGTTCGGGATCCCGCTGCTCGTGCTCGTCGACACCCCCGGCTACATGCCGGGGACCCGCCAGGAGCGAGCCGGCGTGATCAGGTTCGGCGCCACGCTGGTGCACGCGTTCGCGGCGGCGACGGTGCCGCGGGTGACCGTGATCCTCCGCAAGGCGTTCGGCGGCGCCTTCATCACCATGAACTCCAAGGACCTCGGCGCCGACTACGTGTTCGCGTGGCCACAGGCCGAGATCGGCGTGATGGGCGCGAAGCCGGCGGTCGGCATCATCCACCGCCGCGAGCTCGCCGCCGCTCCGGACCCCGAGGCAGCCCGCGAGCGGCTGGCCGCCGATTACGCGCACGAGCACCTGCGCCCTGAGGTCGCGGCCGAGGAGGGCCACATCGACGAGCTGATCGCGCCGGCACAGACGCGCGAGCGCGTGGCGGCGGCGTTCGCGACGCTCGGCCGGCGTCGCGGGGAGAGCCCGTGAGCGACGAGCTCCTCATCACCGGCACCACGGGGTTCCTGGGGATGGAGGTGCTCGGGCGCTATCTCGAGGCGACCGACCGGCAGATCATCGCCCCGATCCGGGCCGCCAGCGACGCCGAGGCGGCCGATCGCATGCGCGCGACGCTCAAGGAGCTGTTCGGCCTGCGGGCGCGCCGTTACGAGTCGCGCGTGGAGGCGCTGGCCGCCGACCTCACCCGCCCCGGGCTCGGCATCGCACCGGCGCGCCGGAAGGAGATCGCCTCCCGCGTCGATCAGATCATCCACTCCGCGGCCTCGGTGGCGTTCGATCTCCCGCTCGCCAAGGCCCGCGAGATCAACCTGGAGGGAACCCGGCGGATGCTCGAGCTCGCCGAGCTGGCGCACGAGCGCGGCGGCCTCAGCCGCTACGCCCACGTCTCGACGGCGTACGTGGCCGGCACGTTCGGCGGGCGCTTCCTGGAGCAGGACCACGACCTGGCGCAGACGTTCCGCAACTCCTACGAGCAGTCGAAGTTCGAGGCCGAGGGCCTGGTCCGGGCCCGGCGCGAGTTGCCGACGACGATCCTGCGTCCGAGCATCGTGGTGGGAGATCGGCGCAGCGGCTGGACCTCGGCCTTCAACGTCCTCTACTGGCCGCTGCGCGCGTTCGCGCGCGGGCTGTACCCGGCCGTCCCGGCGATCCCGAGCTGCACCGTCGACGCGGTCTCGATCGACTACGTCGCCGACGCCGTCGTGTCGTTGTGCCGCTCGGACGCCGGCATCGGCACGACGTACCACATCACCGCCGGCAGCTCCGCCGGCACCGTCGGTGAGCTGGTGGAGGCGGCGAGCCGGTACTTCAAGCGCTCACCGCCGCTGGTGCTCGAGCCGGCCGAGTTCGCCGCCTACCAGCAGCGCCTGACGGCCGTCCAGCGCTCGACGCTGCTCCAGAGCGCCGCCTACTTCCCGTACTTCGCCTGCGCCACCGAGTTCGACAACCGGGGGGCGCGCGCGTGCCTGGAGCCGAGCGGGATCAGCCCGTCGCCGCTCGTGTCCTACCTCGAGCGGCTGCTCGACTTCGCCACCCGCACCCGCTGGGGCAAGCGCCCGGTCTCGCGCCTCGACGCGCTCGCCGCCTGAGCGTCGGCTGGGGGCCGCGGCGACCGTATGCCGTCCCGCGTGCCCTCCCGCGCGCGGCGGAGAACCTCGCGGCGCTCAAGCGGGAGTGGTGGCGGCGCTGCTGGGGTCGACGAGGATCTTGGCGTGCCGCTCCGGATCGGCCAGCGCCTCGAACGCCGCCTCGACCCCATCGAGCCCGACGGTCCCCGTGAGCAGCGGCCGCGGATCGACCTTGCCGTCGGCGAGCATCTGGAGCGTGTCGCGGAACTCGAGCGGGGTGTAGCCGAACACGAAGCGCAGGTCGATCTCCTTGTTGATCGCCATCGCCGGCGTGATCCGGTCCTCGCCGACGCACACACCGGCGACGACCACGCGGGAGAACAGCGGCGCGGAGCCGATGATCGAGTCGATCATGCCCGGCACACCGACGCACTCGAAGATGACGGGGAAGTTCGGCTTGCCGCCGAGCAGCTCGCCGAGCCGCCACACATGCCACCAGCCGACGGGCAGCCGCTCGAGCTTCTCCCGCGTGCCGACCGCGAGCTCGAGGGCATCCGGGATGTGGTCGATGTGGCCGCCCTTGCGCGTCGCCGTGTACGGCGAGTCCACGGCGGGATCGACGACGACGTCGGCACCGCAGCTGCGCGCCAGCTCCCGCCGGCGCGGCGAGAGGTCGCTGGCCACCACCGTGCGCACGCCCTTCGCCTTGAGCATCAGGATCACCCCGAGGCCGATCGGGCCGCAGCCGATCACGATCGCCACTGTGCCGCGCCCCACCTCGCCGCGACGCACGGCGTGCCAGGCGACGGCGAGCGGTTCGGTGAGGGTCGCCACCTCCGCCGGCAGTCCGTTCGGGACAGGCATCATCAGCGACTCGGAGACGAGCACCCGATCGGCGTACGCGCCGGGGGCATGGCGGGAGAGGCCGGTGAGATCGATCGCCTCCGGGTTGCGGAGGATCGGCAGCGCGACGACCGGCGTGCCGGTGGGAAGGTCGCGCCGGCAGCCGGGTCCGTAGTCGGCCACCTCGCCGCAGAACTCGTGACCGAACACGATCTCCTCCTCCGAACGGGCGAAGCGGGCGTAGCCGACGCGGTCGCCGAGCTCGGCCCAGGCGTCGACGCCGTGGCGGGCGTGGAGATCGGACCCGCAGATGCCGCAGCGCGTCACCGTGAGCACGACCTGGCCGGCCCTCGGCTCGGGCTCGGGCCGCTCGGCCACCGACAGCTCCCCGCGGTGACAGACGACCGCCCTCATCCGGCAGCCTCGGCCGGGTCGGCGCTCGTCGCCGACGTCTCGGCCATGCCGTGGCTGGTCGGCTCGGCCCCGGCGGTGCGCTGCGCGGCATCGGCCCTGGTCGGAGCTGCGGCGCCCTCCGGGCTCAGCTCGGCCACCGCCTCGCGGAGCCAGTCCATCAGGCGCCACACGTCGGGCATCAGCTCGTAGTCGCCCACGATTCCGAAGTCCATGTGCCCGCAGTAGCTCATCACGGTGATGTTGAGCCCCATGCCGTCGGTGATCACGGAGATCGGGTAGTTCGCCTCGAGCTTCGCGCCGGCGAGGTAGATCGGGACCTGCGGACCGGGAACGTTCGAGATCACGAGGTTCCATGCCGGGCGCCCGGCGCGGCTGGCGCTCAGCCCGAAGGACAGTCGCGCCGCACGCGAGAACATCGCCGGGGGGATGAACTGGTTGGCGTCCTGGAGCAGGTCGGCGGGCAGCGCCCGGTGGCGCTCCTTCATCCCCATCAGCGCCTCGTGCGTGCGCTGCAGGCGGACCACGGGATCGGGCTCGTCGGTGAACAGCGGCGCGGTCATGAGCAGGATCCGGTTGCCGTAGGTCCCCTGCTGCTCGGCCTTGCGCACCGACACCGGGATCTGGGCCACGAGCGGATCCTCGGGCAGATCGTCGTGGGCGATGAGCCACTCGCGCACGGCGCCGGCGCACAGCGAGACGACGACGTCGTTGACCGTGCAGCCGTGCTGGGTCTTGATCGCCTTGACCTGCGCGAGGGACAGCTGCCCGAACACGAAACGGCGATGAGCGGAGATGCGGCCGTTGAACGACGTCCGCGGCGGCACCAGGTTGCGGTGGCCGACGATCCGCTGCCGGCGCCCGATCGCCCGCTGCGCCGTCGCCGCCATCCGCCCCGCCAGCTTCAGGCCCGGGAGGCTGCCGAGCGACGGGACCTCGTCGACGTTCGGCAGCGCGCGGGGGATCGATCCGAGGAGCCGGAGGGGATAGCGGGGCAGGCCGAGCAACCCCCGGGCGAACATCTCGAGCTCACCCGGCGCGTGACCGAGCGGCACGGGCACCGCGGCCGGAGCCTCGCGTCCCGCGGGGTCGATGTCGTAGAGGGCGCCGATGATCTCGGCGCCGGACATGCCGTCGATCACCGCGTGGTGGATCTTGCTCATCACGGCGACGCGGCCCTCCGGCAGCCCGTAGATGAGGTAGATCTCCCACAGCGGGCGGGCGCGGTCGAGCGGCCGGGAGAAGATCCTGGCGACCTGCTCGGCCAGCTGCGCGTCGGTGCCGGGCGGGGCGAGCGCGAGCTCGCGGACGTGGAAGTCGAGGTCGAAGTCGGGGTCGTCGACCCAGTAGTCGTAGTCGAGCGACAGCGGCACCTGCGCGAGCCGCCAGCGGAACGGCGGCACCAGCGGCAGGCGCTCCTCGATCAGGTTCTGCAGCTTGACCAGCGTCACCTCGCCGCCGGGCGCGGTGGAGGGATCGAGGATCGCCATGCCGCCCACGTGGCCGACGTGGCGCGAGTCCTCGAGGGCAAGGAACTGCTGGTCCAGGGCGGTCAGTTGGCGCATCGGCTTCTCTCCTCATCCGAGCGGCGGGGAGGCCCCACCGTGATGGGCACACCGTATAGCGTCACCGCGCGCGTGGAGGGGTCAGTCGTCGTCCGCGTCGTCGTCGTCGGCGTCGGCGTCGGCGTCGTCGGAGTCGTCGTCGTCGTCCGCGTCGTCCCGCTCGTGGTCTTCGGAGGACGGCTCGTCCGGCCCCTCGCCCGCCGGGTACGGCTGCGCTCCCGGGACCGAGGCGTCGGCGCGCTTGCGCTGCCAGTCCTCGCGGGTGTCGCTCGTCTGCTCGGCGAGCTTCTCCGTGCGCTCCTCCAGCTCGTCGGCCGTCTTCTCCATCGGCTCGGCGGCGTCGTCGATCTCGCGCTCTGACCCCTCCATGGCGTCACGCTTACCCTCGCGTGGCGAGCGTCACACATGAGCGATGGCTCCCCGGGGGGGCCGAGGCGATTTCCGCCCCTGGCCATCGCGGCGTGATGCTCAGCCCGGGCCGTAGCGCCGCGCGCAGAGCGCCATCAGCCGCGGCAGCAGGACCGCGTTGGGCGCCTCCGCGCCGATGTCGGCGAGGGTGCGCTCCTGACCCTCCCCCGCGGGCCGGAGGAGGACGCGGATGCGGTCGCGGAACTCGACCGCGCGGCTGAACTCCGGCCACCCGTGGGCGCGACGGCGCAGAGGGCCCCGCCAGCTGAAGCCGTCGCGGCTGAGGAGCAGCCGGTCGACGGCGAGGGGCTCGGTGGCGATGCGATCGAGCGTCCGGTGCACGAGGTCCGGCTCGATGTCCGCTTCGGACATCGCGACGAGCCGCGCGAACAGCTCCTGCTTCTCCTCGCGCTGGACCTTGGCCCCGTCGAGCTTGACGGTGACGCGGCCGGCCTCGTCGGCGAGCTCGAAGCGGCGGATGATGTCGGTGATGACGCCGCTGGCCCGCATCACTCGCGTGACGTGAGCCACCGAGACCACGGCGTCGAAGGCGATCGTGCGCCCGTCGACGCTCAGGCTGTTCTCGGCGATGACGATGTCCGGCAGGCTGGCGATGACCTGCGCGATGGTAGATCCCCCTCCTCCGGGACCGGTCGCTCGCGCGCCTCGCCGCGGTAGCGTCCGGGGCGATGAGGAACGGGCGCTACGACGCGGTGATCGTCGGCGGCGGGCACAACGGCCTCGTCGCGGCTGCCCTGCTCGCCGGCGCCGGACGCCGCGTCGTCGTGCTCGAGCGCCGGGCGGAGCTCGGCGGCGCCGCGCAGTCGGTTCGCCTGTTCGACGGCGTCGATGCCCGCGTATCGGCCTACGCCTACCTCGTGAGCCTGTTCCCGGCCGCGCTGCGGGACCGGCTGGGCATCCGGGTCCCCCTGCGCCGGCGCGCGATCTCCTCGTACACGCCGTGCGGGGACACCGGCCTGCTCGTCAGCGACGACGCGGCCCGCACGGCCGCATCGTTTCGCCGCGTCACCGGCGACGCCGACGGCCACGCTCGCTGGCTGGCGCTCTACGGGCGGATCGAGCGGCTCGCCCGGCGCCTCGCCCCGACGCTGCTCGAGCCGCTGCGCTCGCGAGCGCAGCTGCGGGCCCTCGCCGGCGACGACGAGCTGTGGGACGGGATCTTCGAGCGGCCGCTCGGCGAGCTCCTGGAGGAGGCGCTGAGCGGGGACGTGCCCCGCGGCGTCGCGCTCACCGATGGCCTGATCGGCACCTTCAGCAGCGCGCGCGCCACCGACCTGCGCCAGAACCGCTGCTTCCTCTACCACGTGATCGGCGACGGCTCGGGTCTGTGGAAGGTGCCGGTGGGCGGGATGGGGGCCGTCACGGCGGCGCTCGTGCAGGCGGCGCGCCGGGCGGGCGCGGAGCTGCGCCCGGGGAGCGAGGTGACGGCGATCGACGTCGACGGTCACGGAGGCCAGGTTCGCTGTGCCGACGGCACGACGTTCGGGGCCTCCCACGTCCTCGCCGCCGTCGCCCCCGCCGTGGCCGCCCGCCTGCTCGGCTCGCTCGCCGGGGCGCTCGCCTCGGACCCCCCGCCCGAGGGAGCGCAGCTGAAGCTCAACCTGCTGCTGCGGCGCCTTCCGCGCCTGCGGGACCCGGAGGTGAGCCCGGCCGAAGCGTTCGCCGGGACCTTCCACGTGGGCGAGGGATACGGGGACCTTCAGGCGGCCTACGAGGCGGCGAGCGCGGGACGGGTGCCCACGCCCGTGCCGTGCGAGGCGTACTGCCACTCGCTGAGCGATCCGTCGATCCTGGGGCCGGAGCTCCGCGCGGCCGGGGCCCACACCCTCACCGTGTTCGCCCTCCAGCTGCCGGCGCGCCTGTTCGGGGGGGACGAGCCGGCGAACAAGGAGCGGGCCGTGGCGGCGACGCTGCGCTCGCTCGATGCGGTGCTCGCCGAGCCGCTCGAGGATTGCCTCTGGCGCGATGCGGCAGGAGCGCCGTGCCTCAGCGCCACCACCCCGCTCGAGCTCGAGCGCGAGCTGGCGCTGCCCGCCGGACACATCTTCCACCGCGACCTGACGTGGCCGTTCGCCGAGACGGACGCCGACGTCGGTCGCTGGGGGGTCGAGACCGGCCTGCCCAACGTGTGGCTGTGCGGCGCCGGCGCGCGTCGCGGCGGCGGCGTGAGCGGGATCCCCGGGCTGTGCGCGGCCCGCGCGCTCGGCGCCGGCTGAGGAGGCGCTCAGTCGAACTCGTCGAGGGGCTTGCGTCAGACGATAGGCTGCCGCAACTGCGGCCGTGGAAGGGCCGGCTGCCTGAGAGGGGGGGACGATGGACACGAGCGTCGAGGCTGACCGCGCGCCGTCAGAGGGGCAGCAGAAGGCACGCCCACCACGGGCATCGATGGCCGTGCTCACGGTGCTGCTCGTGCTCCTGGCCGTGGCGATGATCCTCTCGGCGCTCGCTGATGTCGGGCGGATCGATGTCATCAACCGGCTGCTCGGCGCCGACGGCCAGCGGACCGCGCTCCTGAGAGACCTCGCCAGCGCGCACCACAGTGACGATCAGGTGACAGCTGCCCGCGCGGCGCGCGACCTGGTCACCGTCGGGATGGGAGTCGCCTTCATCGTGTGGCTGTACCGCGCCTACCGGAACGTCGAGCGACTCACCCCCTATCTCGCCCGGTATCGGCCGAGGTGGGTGATCGGCGCGTGCATCGTGCCGATCTGCAACCTGTTCCAGCCCAAGCAGATCGTCGATGAGACGTGGCGCATGAGCGAGCCGGCCGAGCCCACCGCCGCGCCCGATGCCGGCGCCCGGGTGCCCACGTTCCTGCACATCTGGTGGGCGGCAGCGCTGACCAGCAGCATATGCGTCGGACTCTGCCGGGTCATCAGCCGTGGGACATCCCTCGGGCACCTGCGGACCGCGACCTGGTTCGACCTCGTGGGCAGCATCGCCGGGACGCTCGCCGCGGCACTGGCGACGATCGTCGTCGACCAGATCACCAAGCGCCAGGGCCTGCGCGCGGAAGGGCGAGAGCTCGCCGCGTGACCCCTGGGGCTCCTCAGTCGAGGAACAGATCGGGGGCCAGGTCGGCCTCGGTGGCGTCCCCGTACCGGTAGCCGGACAGGTCGGTGATCCCGTCCTGCGCCAGGACCTCGTCGTCGATGAAGAAGTTGCCGGTGCACTCACGGCTCGGGCGGGTGAGGATCGCGTAGGCGGCGTCGGCCATGATCTCCGGCTTGCGCGAGCGGGCCATGGCGGCATCGCCGCCGAGCAGGTTCTGCACCGCGGCGGTGGCGACGATCGTGCGCGGCCACAGGGCGTTGAAGGCGATCCCCTCGCCGCGGAACTCCTCGGCCATGCCAAGCGTGCACATGCTCATCCCGTACTTGGCGATCGTGTAGGCGGCATGGTGGGCGAACCACTTCGGATTCAGGTTGAGCGGCGGCGAGAGCGTCAGCACGTGCGGGTTTCCCGCCGCCTTGAGGTGCGGGATGCAGTACTTGGAGACGACGTAGGTGCCGCGCGTGTTGATGTCCTGCATGAGGTCGTAGCGCTTCATCTCCATCGCCTCGGTGCCGTTCAGGTTGATCGCGCTCGCGTTGTTGAGGCACACGTCGATCCCCCCGAAGCGCTCGACGCACTGCGCGACGGCACCGGCGACGGACTGCTCGTCGCGGATGTCGCCGACGACCGGCAGCGCCTGCCCCCCGGCCTGCTCGATCTCCTCCGCCGCGGTGTAGATCGTGCCCTCCAGGCGCGGGTCGGGCTCGGCCGTCTTGGCGATCAGGCACACGTTGGCGCCGTCCCGGGCCGCGCGCTTGGCGATCGCCAGGCCGATCCCGCGGCTCCCCCCGGAGATGAACATCGTGGTGTTGGCCAGGTCGGTCATCGTGGGGTCCTCTCGGGAGTTCGTCGGGTCACGCGGCAGGCTGGGGAGCCGAGCGGCGGAGCGTCCACCCCGGCCGTCCGAGCGCGGATCCTCTCAGAAACGAGGTCGCTCACGGCGAGCCCCGTGGCCCCGGCGGGGGGGGCATGTCCCGCGACGATCTCTTGCCGAGACTCGCGATGTCGTAGCGTGCGTGGTGTGACGGCCGCCCTGACGACCGAGCTGATCGAGACCCCGCTCCCCGAGCTCCTCTCGCAGGCCCGCGCGGTGAGGGATTCCGGCACGGGGCGGCTGATCACCTTTTCCCCGAAGGTGTTCATCCCGCTGACCAAGCTCTGCCGCGACGTGTGCCACTACTGCACGTTCGCACGGCCGCCACGGCGTGGCGAGCGCGTCTACCTGACCGCCGACGAGGTGCTGGAGATCGCCCGGGCGGGCGCCGCCGCGGGCTGCCACGAGGCGTTGTTCACGCTCGGCGACAAGCCGGAGCTCCGCTACCGCGCCGCACGGGAGGAGCTCACCGCGCTCGGGTACGCCACGACCGTCGAGTACCTGGCCGCGATGTGCGAGCTCGTGCTCCAGGAGACCGGCCTGCTGCCGCACGCCAATCCGGGCGTCCTGAGCGCCGAGCAGCTGCGGCGACTGCGCGAGGTGAGCGTCTCACAGGGGATCATGCTCGAGAGCACCTCGTCGCGGCTGGCCGAGCGCGGGATGCCCCACTTCGGCTCGCCGGACAAGCTTCCCGGGCCGCGGCTGCAGACGCTTCGCGATGCCGGCGAGGCGGGCATCCCGTTCACCACCGGGATCCTCATCGGCATCGGCGAGACGCGAGCGGAGCGAATCGAGGCGCTCCGGGCGATCCGCGATCTCCACGCCCGCCACGGCCACATCCAGGAGGTGATCGTCCAGAACTTCCGCGCCAAGCCGGACACGAAGATGGCCGACGCACCGGAGCCGTCGTTCGAGGACCTGCTGTGGACGGCGGCGGCGGCGCGCATCGTGCTCGGATCGGAGGTCAACCTCCAGGTACCGCCGAACCTGTCCGCGCCTGAGGAGTTCCCGGCGCTGCTCGATGCCGGCATCAACGACTGGGGCGGCGTCTCCCCGGTGACGATCGACCACGTCAACCCGGAGGCGCCGTGGCCGGAGCTCGACGCCCTGCGCCACGCCACCGAAGCGCGCGGCTATTCCCTCGCCGCGCGCGTGCCGCTCTATCCGGAGTACGTCGCCGACCTCGAGCGCTGGTGCGAGCCCGCCGTCGCGGCGGCGGTGCGCGGGCGCGTCGATGCCGCCGGGCTGGGGCGCGAGGACGCCTTCGTGGCCGGCGTCTCGACCGATGTCCCGTCGGGTGATCGGACCCTCGCCGCCGCCGACGCCGGGTCCCGGCCCCGGCTCGCCATCGCCGGCGCGGGAGCGACGCCGCCCTGCGACCCCGCGGTGGCCGAGGCCCTCGCCAAGGTGCGCGAGGCGATCGTCCTCGACGAGCGCGACGTGGAGAGCCTGTTCCGGGCGCGTGGCGCGAGCCTCGCCGCCGTCCTGCGGGCGGCCGATCGGCTCCGCCGCGAGGTGTGCGGCGACGAGGTCACCTACGTCGTCACGCGGAATATCAATTACACGAACGTCTGCTACTTCAAGTGCGGCTTCTGCGCCTTCTCCAAGGGCAAGCTGGCCGAGAACCTCCGCGGGCCCGCTTACGTCGTCCCGCTGGAGGAGATCGTCCGCCGCTGTCACGAGGCATGGGAGCGCGGCGCCACCGAGGTGTGCCTGCAGGGCGGGATCCACCCCGGCTTCGACGGCGACTACTACGCCCGCGTGTGCGAGGCGATCAAGGCGGAGCTGCCCGACCTCCACGTCCACGCGTTCTCCGCTCTCGAGGTGTGGCAGGGCGCGGCCACCCTCGACGTGCCGCTGCGCGCGTACCTGGAGCGCCTGCACGGATTGGGGCTCGCGTCGCTGCCCGGCACCGCCGCCGAGATCCTCGACGACGAGGTCCGCGCGATCATCTGCCCCGACAAGGTCAACACGGCGCAGTGGCTCGAGGTCCACGACACGGCCCACCGCGTCGGGCTGCGCTCGACGACGACGATCATGTTCGGCCACGTCGAGACCCCGGCGCACTGGGCCCGGCACCTCGTCGCGCTGCGTGAGCAGCAGCGGCTGACCGGCGGTTTCACCGAGTTCGTCCCGCTGCCGTTCGTCCACGTCGAGGCCCCGATCTACCTGAAGGGCCGGCGCACACGGCGTGGTCCGACCCTGCGCGAAGCGGTCCTCATGCACGCGGTGCCCCGGCTCGCCCTGCACCCGCACATCACGAACATCCAGGCGTCGTGGCCGAAGCTCGGCGTGGCCGCCGGGCAACTCGCTCTGCGGGCCGGCGCCAACGACTTCGGCGGAACGCTGATGAACGAGTCGATCTCCCGCGCGGCCGGCGCGAGCCACGGCCAGGAGATGCCGCCGGAGGCGATGGAGCGGGCGATCCGGGAGCTCGGACGCACGCCCCGCCAGCGCACGACGCTCTATGGACGGCCGCCGGCCGAGCGCACCGCCGCGTCGTTCGGCGCTCCGGCGCTCCGGGAGCCGCTCAACCCGCCGGTGGCCACCGCCAACCTGAAGCGCCCGGCGCGCCTGATCCGGCCGGGGGTGGCGGCATAGGAGCGGGTATCCGGAGATTTACGTCAAGCGAGCCTTCCAGGAGGATGATGTGACGACGATGCGCTACGGGTACAAGGCCTCCGCCGAGCAGTTCGCCCCGCGGGCGCTGCTCGACTACTCCCGGCACGCCGAGAGCGTCGGGCTCGACACGATCGCCATCTCCGATCACTTCCAGCCGTGGCGCCACCACGGCGGCCACGCTCCGAACGCGCTGACCTGGCTGGGCGCGATCGGCGAGCGCACCGAGCGAGCGTTTCTCGGCACGAGCGTGCTCACGCCGACGCTCCGCTATCAGCCGGCGGTGATCGCCCAGGCGTTCGCGACCCTCGCCTGCCTCAACCCCGGCCGGGTGTTCCTCGGCGTCGGGACGGGTGAGGCGATGAACGAGAAGCCGGCCACCGGCCTCGATTGGCCAGGCGCCAAGGAGCGCCGGATGCGGCTGTCGGAGGCGATCAAGCTGATCCGGGCGCTGTGGCGCGAGGAGCGCGTCGACTTCGAGGGTGAGTACTACCGCGTCGAGAAGGCGACCGTCTACGACCGGCCCGCGCAGCCCGTCCCCGTGTACGTCGCCGCCTCGGGACCGCTGGCGGCGAAGCTCGCCGGCCGCGTCGGCGACGGCTTCATCTGCACCTCCGGGAAGGACCCCGAGCTCTACGAGGAGCTCACCGGCAAGGTGCGCGAGGGCGCCGAGCAGGCCGACCGCGACGCCGAGGCCATTGACCGGATGATCGAGATCAAGGTCTCCTACGACCGTGATGCCGACTACGCCCGGGAGGCGTGCGCGTTCTGGGCCGCCCTGGCCCTCACCCCGGATGAGAAGTCCGGGATCGAGGATCCGCTGGAGATGGAGAAGGCGGCCGACGCCGCCGTCGACCGCGCGCCCTCCCGCTTCATCGTCTCCGCCGATCCCGACGAGGTGGTGGAGAGGATCGCTCCGTACGTCGAGCTCGGCTTCCGCCATCTCGTCTTCCACGCCCCGGGCGACGACCAGGCCCGCTTCCTCGACCAGTTCTCCGTAGACGTGCTGCCGAAGCTCCACGAGCGCTTCGGGACGAGCGATGAGTCGCTCACCACCCAGTCCACCGCTGCAAGTTGACCCAAGAGGGGTAGACCACGACCATGAGCACTAATCGACTGAAGGACATCGAAGCGCAGGGCCAGGCGATCTGGCTCGACAACCTCAACCGCGAGCTCGTGGAGGACGGCGAGCTCAAGCGGCTGATCGAGGAGGACGGCCTCACCGGCGTCACCTCGAATCCGACGATCTTCGAGAAGGGCATGGGCCACTCGGATCGCTACGACGACGACTTTCGCGAGGTCACCCAGCAGACCGACGATCCCGAGGAGGTCTTCTTCCAGCTCGGCTACAAGGACGTTCGCGCCGCCGCGGACCTGCTGCGTGGCGTGTTCGAGCGCACCGACGGTCAGGACGGCTACGTGTCCTTCGAGCTGCAGCCGTCGCTGTCGTTCGACACCGAGGGCTCGGTGGAGTGGGCGGTCAAGCACTACGAGCGGATCGACCGGGAGAACGCCCTCATCAAGGTGCCCGGCACCGCCGACGGTGTGAAGGCGTTCGAGGAGCTCACCGCGCGCGGCATCAACGTCAACGTGACGCTGCTGTTCGGCGTGGAGCGCTACCGGGAGGTCGCCGAGGCGTACATCCGCGGCCTGGAGCGGCGCGTCGAGAAGGGCGAGCCGGTCGACCGTGCGGCCTCGGTGGCGAGCTTCTTCGTCTCCCGGGTCGATGGCAAGGTCGACAAGGCCCTCGACGAGATCGGCGGTCACGACGATCTCAAGGGCAAGGCGGCGGTCGCCAACGCCAAGCTCGCCTACGAGGCGTTCGGCGAGATCTTCTCCGGCGAGCGCTGGGAGAAGCTCAAGGCCAAGGACGCCAACGTCCAGCGTCCGCTGTGGGCGTCGACCTCGACGAAGAACCCGGACTACAAGGACACGCTGTACGTCGATGAGCTGATCGGGCCCTGCACGGTCAACACGATGCCCGATGCGACGATCGAGGCCGCGCGCGACCACGCCACCGGCGAGCGGACGGTCGACCGGGACGTCGAGCAGGCCCACAAGGACATCGAGGCGATCAAGGAGGCGGGCGTCGACTTCGACGACATCGTCGGCAAGCAGCTCGTCGACGAGGGCGTGGAGTCGTTCGCCAAGTCCTACGACGACCTGATCTCGACGATCCGGGAGAAGTCACAGAAGTTCGCCGGCGTCTCCTGACGCCGGCACGGTTTGGCAGATAGGGGCCACAGACGGCCCCTATCTGCCAGAGGTCGGAGTCCTCAGGGGTGTTCGTGATGGCGGGGCCGGTGGGCGAGGCCCGGCGGCACTAGTGTGGGCCACCGTGCTTGGCGTGTCCGCCGGCGTGTCCGGGGGGTTGTCCCCCGTGGCCTGGCGGGGCGGGATGCGGGGCGGGATGCGCGGGATGAGCGGTTGCCGCGCTCGGCGGGGTGGTGCTCGCGAGCGTGGTGCCGAGATTCGCGACCGCCGCGTTGATCGCCGGCGCGGCGCGGGTGGTGATGTGGCCCTGCTGCTCGAGCATCGTCACCTGCTGAGAGAGCGTCTGGAGCTGCTGTTCGGCGTTGGTGGCGTTGCCCATGTCCCATGCGTTCAGGACGTTGGTGAGGCCGCTGCTGATCTGCTGCGCGGCTTGCTGGTCAATGGTTGCGGACTTCACGTCCTGCGTGATCAGCGCGGTCAGCGCACCGGCCGCGGCGGAGACGGTTCGCGGCTTGGCATTCGCGGCCGGCGTCGTCGCCGGAGTGCTGATGGCCTGGGCCGCGGTGCTCGTCGGTGTCGTGGCCGGCGTGGTCTGGCGTGAGCGAGTGCCCGGGTTGGTGTCGGCCTTCCTCGTGTCGGTGGAGCGGTGCGCGCCGGCGACGGTGTGCGGGGTGGCACCGCCGGAGCTCAGCGCGATCGCCAAGGCGACGACGATGAGCCCGGCGAGGGCCCCCGCGAGCGCCAGCTGCCGGTTCGGCCGGGCACGGGTCGGCGGCGGGGTCTGCGCAAGCCGCCGGGTGGGGGCGCTGTGCGGGAGCGGGGCGGTCGCGGCGGTGGCCGTGGGGGCGGCGGTCGGGGTGGTGAGCCGGTCGCGGACCTCCGCCGCGCTTTGCGGCCGCCGGTCGGGAGACTTCTCGAGCATCTGCGACACGATCGCCTCGACCGCAGGCGGGATGTGCTTGCCGTCGTCGTGCAGCGGGCGGGCGGCGATGCTCGCATGCTGGTGCAGGACAGACGCGGCGTTATCACCCGTGAACGGCGGGTGTCCGGCGAGCATCGCGTAGAGGACGCACCCCAGCGCGTAGATGTCCGAGCGCTCGTCGGCGGGCTGTCCGGACGCCTGCTCGGGCGACATGTACGCGGCGGTGCCGAGCACCATCGCGTTCTGGGTCAGAGTGGTGCCGTCGATCCCTCGCGCGATCCCGAAGTCGAGCACCTTGACGCTCCCGTCGGGTCCGACCATCACGTTCGCGGGCTTGATATCGCGGTGCACGATTCCAGCGGAGTGCGCTGCCGCGAGCGCGTCAGCGATCTGCGCGGCGATCGCGACGGCGCGCTCGGGATCCAACGGGCCGTCCTGGCGAATGATCGCTTCGAGGCTCCGACCGGCGACGAGCTCCATCGCGATGAACCGCGACGTCTCGTCGGCGCCGGCGTCGTAGACCGCTACGACCGCGGGATGACTGAGCGCCGCGGCCGCGCGGGCCTCACGCTCGAACCGGGCGACGCTGGTGGGGTCGTGATCGGCGAGGGATCCGGGCAGGACCTTCACCGCGATCGTCCGGCCGAGCACCAGGTCGGTGCCTCGGTAGACGGTGCCCATCCCGCCGCGGCCGATCACCTCATGCAGCTCATAGCGACCGGCCAGCCTCTGCCGTGGCTCATCCATTCGGGCATTCTCGCCGGTGTGCGAGCGCGATCAGGTTCCGACCGGGCGCCGGAGGTGACCGCCACTGCCCCGGACACGAAGCCCGGAGGACGGTCAGCTGGCGTCGCGCTCGGAGACGAGGCGGAGGGCCGCCTTCGCCACGTCGCCGCCGGCCTGCTCGGCCTCGGCGGCGGCGATGAGCGCCTTCAGCTCGGAGACGTCGATCTCGACCGTGTGCGCCTCGCCCTCGACGACATCGTGATCGGCGGCCGCCGTCTCGGCCTCGGCGGCGGCGGCCGCGACGGACGCGGCGTGACCGGCCGCCGTCACGCCGTCAGCGGGACCGGACGCGGCGCGTGCGACGGTGTCGGCCGCCGAGGCGACGGCGGAGGCCGCCGGCAGCGCGGGGCGAACCGGGGCGGGCGGGCGGATCCGGGCGCGGAACTGCAGCTCCGTGCCGCGCTCGCCCCACTCGAGGGCGAAGTGGCCGTCGAGCCGGGATCCGACCCACGCGACGAGCACCATCACGGTGCCGACGACGACGAGCGGGAGCGTCCACACGGAGCTCGTGACGACGAGCGCCCCGACGAGCAGCAGGATGACTCCGACGACGACGAGACGCACCCGCGGCCGGGCGAGCCAGGCGGCGAGGTGACGGCCCGCGTCGTACAGGCGGTGTGAGAGCGCGGAGAGCAGCGCGTGGCCGCTCGGGCGATGAGCGGAGGCGGGGGATCCCATCGCGGCGGTGGACATGGCATCGCTTTCGCCGTCGGCCGGCGCGTTCCTGCTCGCGTCGGCGGCGGCTGCGTCCGGCGGCGACGGCGCGGATGTCGGCTGCGCCGTGGGACCGTCGGTGCCGGACTGCGCGGTGGGACCGTCTGCGGCCGGTTGGGGCGCGACGGGCGGGGGCGGCGTCTGGCGCGCCTGCGTGAGGCAGCCCGCGAAGTCAGGAGCGGTGGGGAGGTGCGGCGGTGCGGCGGGAACGTCGCCGGGGGCGCCGGCTCTCGTGCTCATCCCGTCCGAGCATACCCCCTGGGGGCGGACGGGCAAACCGGGCCGGAGCGCGTAGGATGCGCCGCCATGGGTCCGCTGGAGGGCGTGAAGGTGCTGGAGATCGCGAGTATCGGGCCCGGCCCGTTCGCGGCGATGATGCTCGCCGACATGGGCGCCGACGTCCTGCGGGTGCTCCGCGCAGACCAGGCGGCGTTGCTCGGCGCTCCGGGACCGGACACGGTCTCCCGTGGTCGCGCGGCCTCGGTGCCGATCGACCTCAAGGACCCGGCCGGCGTCGAGCGCACGCTGGCGCTCGCCGAGCATGCCGAGATCCTCGTCGAGGGGATGCGGCCCGGGGTGATGGAGCGCCTCGGGCTCGGACCCGAGGTCATGCTGAGCCGGAACCCGCGGCTCGTGTACGGGCGCATGACGGGCTATGGCCAGGACGGACCGATGGCCCAGGTGGCCGGTCACGACATCAACTACATCTCGGTGGCGGGGGCGCTCGGCGCCATCCGCCGTGAGGGCGAGCGGCCGATGTTCCCCTTGAACCTCGTCGCCGACTACGGCGGCGGCGGGATGCTGCTCGCCTTCGGCGCCGTCTGCGCGCTGCTCGAGGCGCGTGCCTCGGGCCGCGGCCAGGTCATCGACGCGGCGATGGTCGACGGTGCCGCGCTGCTCACGAACATCTTCCACGGGCTGAGGGCGGGCGGCCTATGGCAGGAGCCGCCCGGCACCAACGTGCTCGATTCGGGCGCCCACTTCTACGACGTCTACGAGACCGCCGACGGCGGGCACGTCGCCGTCGGCGCGCTGGAGCCCCAGTTCTACGCGGCGCTGCTCGCCCTGCTGGAGATCCCCGCCGAGGAGATGCCGCAGTGGGACCGGGAGCGCTGGCCCGAGTTCAGCGCCCGGCTCGCCGAGGTGTTCCGGCAGCGCACGCGCGCCGAGTGGGCGGAGCGGCTGGAGGGAGCCGAGGCGTGCACGACGGCCGTGCTCGGGCTGGGCGAGGCACCCCAGCATCCGCACAACCAGGCGCGGAGGACATTCATCGAGATCGACGGCGTCCTGCAGCCCGGGCCGGCCCCCCGCTTCAGCCGCACGGCGCCAGAGGTCAGGACGAGCGACCCGCGGCCGACGCTCGCCCGCTGGGGCTGCGGCGAGCCGGAGATCGCCGCGCTGCTCGGCGACTGACGCCGCCCGGGGGACTGGCCTCGCTAGGGTCAGCGCCACTGTCGAGTTCGATTCTCCGGAGGCCGTATGGCGATTCGCGTAGGCGTGCAGATCCAGCCCCAGCACTGCGAGTTCTCGAAGATGCGCGACGCCTGGCGGCAGGCCGAGGAGCTCGGCGCCGACACGATCTACACGTGGGATCACTTCTATCCCCTCTACGGCGATCCCGAGGGCAATCACTGGGAGGGCACGGCATCGCTCGCGGCGCTCGCGGCGAGCACCGAGCGGGCGCGGATCGGCGGCCTCGTGTTCTGCAACTCCTACCGCAACCCCCAGTTGCTCGCCTACGTCCACTCGACGATCGACCACCTCTCCGGCGGACGGGTGATCCTGGGGATCGGCGCCGGCTGGTTCGAGCGCGACTACGACGAGTACGGCTACGAGTTCGGCACCGCGCCGGACCGGCTGCGCGCGCTGCGCCGGGACCTGCCGCTGATCCGTGAGCGCCTGGCGAAGCTGAACCCGCCCCCGGCGGGGCCGATGCCGATCCTCATCGGCGGGGCCGGCGAGAAGGTGACGCTGCGCCTCGTCGCCGAGCATGCCCAGCTGTGGCACTCCTTCGGCGACCTCGAGACCTACCGCCACAAGTCAGAGGTGCTGGCCGGCCATTGCGAGCGGATCGGACGCGACCCGGGCGAGATCGAGCGGGTGTGGGGCACGCACAGCGGGCTCCTGGAGATCGCCGACGAGCTCGTCGACGCCGGGGTCACCGAACTCGAGCTCGGCATCGGCGGAGACGGCACGGGATACGACCTCGGCGAGCTGCGCGAGCTGATCCAGTGGCGCGACGCCCGCGGGTGAGCGGCGGTCAGGTCGGGTAGGCGACCGTCATGAACGACACCCCATCATCAGAGGATCAGGACCCGGCGCCGCTGCAGCACACCGACGCCGAGCGCGTCACCGACGAGCAGGCGGAGGATCTGCCGGAGGGCTCCCGGGGCGAGTCACGGGCCGACGAGGAGGAATAGGTCGTGGCGGATCGTCCTCCCTGGCGGGGGTCGATCCGCCACGACCTCCAGGCCCGAACCGCGCGTCAGCCGGTCTGCTCATACTCGCGCAGGAAGCCCTCGAACAGGCGCCGGTGGCCCTCCTCGTCGCGGAGGATGGCGGTGACCATGTCGGCGGTCACGGGATCGACTTCCTCGGTCGCCTCGATCACGTCGGCGTAGTGCTGGATCGCGCCTGACTCGGCCTCGATCACGCCCTTGATGACATGGGTGATGTCGGTCATGTGCTCCGGCGGCTGGAGGTAGCTCTGCTCGGGGGTGAACTCCTCCGAGCCCGGCACCACGCCGTAGAGCTCCTTGATCCGCTGGGCGAACTGGATGGCGTGACCGAGCTCCTCCTGGATGTCGCCCTGCAGCGAGCGGATGACCTCCTGGGCGCGGACGCCGTCGGGGTTGGTGGAGTTGGCGATGTAGCTCATCACCGTCTCGATCTCCATCCAATAGGCCTTGGTGAGCATGCCGACGATCTCCTCGCGCTCCTCGCTGCGCTCTGGATCGAGGATGCTGTGGGTTCCGGTCTGGGGGCTCATCGGGGTCGTCGTCCGTCCTCTCGTGGTCGCGTTTCGTCGTCGGTGCTCTACCCCGCTGCGTGCGAGGTGAACGCCGAGGACGCGTCGGCGAACGGCCTGCGGGTGGCCGGCCGTGGCTCAGCGGGCGGGGCGCTGACGGTTGCAGCTCGCCGTGTCCCGCTCCACCTCGGCCTGGCCGCCGCTGGCCCCGGCGCCGGCGGTGGTCAACCCGAGCGGGAGCGAGTGGCTGACCAGAGCGGTCACGCAGCGGCAGGCGCCGGCCGAAACCGCGCCCGACGGGTTCGGGTAGCGCGCCGCGTCGCACGCGGCGTCGGCCGCTCGGACCTTCGCCGGAGTCCATCCGGCCGCGAGGGCGTTGCGCGTGAGCAGCCACGGCACGAGCACGCCGACGAGCGCGAGCACGACGGCGGCGGCGACGTAGACGCGCAGGTCGCGCAGGCGGGCGAGCGAGGCGGGAAACGACATCGCGCCCATCGTGCCAGGTAGCGTCATCGGCCTGTGAAGCTCACCCTCGTCCGCGCGCTGCAGCGCTACCTGCTCAACCCGCCGATCCGGGCGCTGTTCAGGCTCGGCCTGGTCCCGCCGGGCTACGCCCTGCTCGAGACGACGGGCCGGCGCAGCGGCCAGTCACGGCGGACCCCGGTGGGGGACGGGCTGATCGGCGACACCTTCTGGATCGTCGCCGAGCACGGCTCCCGCGCGGCGTACGTCCGCAACCTCCGGGCACAGCCCCGGGTCAAGGTGGGGATTCGGCGAGGGTGGGGCATCGCCTGGCGCTCCGGCACCGCACAGACGCTCGAGGACGACGATCCGCGCGAGCGCCAGCGCCGGCTCGCGCGCGGGAGCCTCAACCGTTCGCTCAATGCGTTCGCCGTCCGGGCGATGGGCACCGAGCTGCTCACGGTGCGGATCGACCTCGACCCGGAGCCCGGCGGCTGAGCGCCGGTCTCAGGCCTCGACCTCGGAGCCGTCGCCGCCCCACAGGGTGTGGAAGCTCCCCTCGCCGTCGACCCGGCGGTAGGTGTGGGCGCCGAACAGGTCACGCAGCCCCTGGATCAGGCTGGCGGGCCCGCGGGCGCGGCGATAGCCGTCGTAGTAGGCGAGCGAGGAGGAGAGCGCGGGAGTGGGGATCCCCAGCTCGGCGGCCCGCGCGACGACGCGCCGCCACGGATCCTGGGCGTCGGCGAGCGCCTGGGCGAAGAAGTCGGCGAGCATCAGGTTGGCGAGCTTCGGCTCGACCTCGTAGGCCTCCCGGATGCGGTCGAGGAAGCGCGCGCGGATGATGCAGCCGCCCCGCCAGATCGTCGCCATCGCGCCGAGGTCGACGTTCCACTCCTCGGCCGCCGAGGCCGCCCCCATCTGTGCGAAGCCCTGCGCGTAGGAGACGATCTTCGAGGCGTAGAGGGCGGCCTCCAGGTCGTCGGCGAGCCGATCGCCGTCCTCCGCCGGCGCAGCGGCCGGACCGGCGAGACGATCCGCCGCTGCCACCCGCTCGTCCTTCAGGGCGCTCAGCGTGCGCGCGAACACCGCCTCGGTGATGCCGGTCAGGGGCACCCCGAGCTCGAGTGCGTTCTGCGCCGTCCAGCGGCCGGTGCCCTTCTGCTCGGCGGCGTCGAGGATCACGTCGACGAGGGGCTGGCCGGTCGCCTCGTCGGTCTTGGCGAGCACCCGCGCGGCGATCTCGATCAGGAACGAATCGAGCTCGCCCTCGTTCCAGGCGCGGAAGCGGTCGGCGATCTGCTCCACCTCCATACCGGCGCCGTCACGGAGCAGCTCGTAGCTCTCGGCGATCAGCTGCATGTCGGCGTACTCGATCCCGTTGTGGACCATCTTCACGTAGTGGCCGGCGCCGTCGGGACCGACGTAGGTGCAGCACGGCGTCCCGTCGACCTGGGCGGCGATCGTCTCCAGGATCTCCCTGACCGACGCGTCGTAGGGCTCGCGGTCGCCCCCGGGCATGATGCTCGGCCCGTTGAGCGCCCCCTCTTCGCCACCGGAGACGCCGACGCCGAGGAAGTGGATGCCGTCCTGCGCGAGCGCGCCATGGCGCCGCTGGGTGTCCCGGAAGTTGGCGTTGCCCCCGTCGATGAGCACGTCGCCGCGGTCGAGATGGGGACGGATCTCCTCGATCACCGCGTCGGTGGCCGGGCCGGCCTGGACCATGCTCATCACGACGCGTGGCGCGGCGAGCGCGCCGATCCATTCCTCCACCGACTCGTGGTCGCTCAGCGGCCCCTCGCCGCCGTGCTCGTCGATGAACGTGTGCATGCGGCTGGCGGTGCGGTTGTGGACGGCCACCGGGATGTCGTGGTGGGCGACGTTGCGGGCCAGGTTGGCGCCCATCGTGGCCAGGCCGGTGAGGCCGAAGTGCTGATCAGTGCTCATTGCCGGAGCGTAATAAGCTCACGCATCCCGGGGGCGTAGCCTGGACGGCCTCGGGTAGCCGCACTCCGATCCGACACTCGACAGGAGGCGATTCGTGCAATTGGGAATGGTGGGACTCGGCAGGATGGGCGCCAACATGGTCCGCCGGCTGATGCGCGACGGGCACGAATGCGTCGTCTTCGACGTCAACGCCGACGCCGTCGCCGAGCTGGAGAAGGAGGGCGCCGTCGGGGCGCACTCGGCCGAGGAGTTCGTCGGCAAGCTCACGGCGCCCCGCTGCATGTGGGTGATGGTTCCCGCCGCCTTCACCAGCGACACCATCAACGAGCTGGTCTCGCACGCCGACGCCGATGACACCGTGATCGACGGCGGCAACAGCTACTACCGGGACGACGTCGACCGCGCCGAGAAGCTCAAGGAGAAGCGCATCCACTACGTCGACGTCGGGACCAGCGGCGGCGTGTTCGGGCTCGAGCGCGGCTACTGCCTGATGATCGGCGGGGACGAGACCGCCGTCGGCCGGCTCGATCCGATCTTCCGCTCGCTCGCGCCCGGCGTGGAGGCGGCCGAGCGCACGCCGGGTCACAGCGGGGAGCCCGACGGCGCCGAGCAGGGCTACCTGCACTGCGGTCCCGCGGGGGCTGGGCACTTCGTCAAGATGGTCCACAACGGCGTCGAGTACGGGATGATGGCCGCCTACGCCGAGGGACTGAACATCCTCAAGCACGCCAACGTGGGCCGCGAGGTGATCGAGTCCGACGCCGAGACCGCGCCGATGCGCGACCCGCAGTACTACCAGTACGACCTTGACATCAGCGCTGTCGCCGAGGTGTGGCGCCGGGGCAGCGTCGTCGCCTCGTGGCTGCTCGACCTCACCGCCGCCGCGCTTCAGGAGGAGCCCGACCTCGCGAGCTTCACCGGGCGTGTCTCGGACTCCGGCGAAGGCCGCTGGACCGTGCTGGCGGCGGTCGACGAGGGCGTGCCCGCCCAGGTGCTCAGCTCGGCCCTCTACGGGCGGTTCGCCTCGCGCGGCGAGGCCGACTACGGCGACAAGCTCCTTTCGGCGATGCGCAAGCAGTTCGGCGGCCACGCCGAGAAGCCCTCGGCTGGAGTCTGACCCGCCGAGCCGGCGTTCCGGCCAGGATCCGGCTCACCACGGGAGCGGCGGCGGAGGGCTGGAACGCGCTGTTGTACAGCAGCGCGTCACTGCGGGGACCGAGCCACGAGTAGGGGTCGGCGACGCCCCACACCGTGTAGCCGACGCAGTTGGTGACGGTCCGGCACGCGTGGGCATAGCGCTCGAAGATCGCCGCCTTGGCGGCCGGGTCGTCGATCGCGCCGTCGTCGCCGACGTCGAGCTCGGTCACCTCCACGTCGATCCCGACCCGCGCGTAGGCTCGGTACAGCGACACCAGCTCGTCGAAGCTCGGCGCCGTCGCGGGCGTGACGTGGGCCTCGAAGCCGACCGCGCCCAGGGGCACCCCCGAGCGCCTGAGCCCTGTCGCCAGCGCGAGCAGCGCCTGCTCCTTGGCGCCCGGGACGTCGGCCCCCTCCTCGTTGATGACCAGCCGCGCCGCGGGGTTCGCCGCGTGCGCCTCGTCGAGCGCGCTGGCGATGTACCCGGGGCCGAGCACCTGCTTCCACGGGTTCCACGCCAGCTGGCCCGTCGACGTGAGCGGCTCGTTGACGACGTCCCATTCGGTGACCACGCCCGGGTACTGCGACGCGAAGTGCTGAACGACGGTCGTGATGTAGTGGTCCATCACCCCGGCGAGCGTCGCGGTGCTCCACGGCAGCAGCGGATGCGCGAGCCACCATGGGTTCTCCTGGTTCCACAGCAGGGTGTGGCCGCGGATCGTCTTGCCGTTGGCGCGGGCGAACGCAGCCACCTGGTCGGCGAGGGTGAAGTCGAAGTCCCCCTGCTGGGGCTCGAGGAACGCCATCTTGAACTCGTTCTCCGGCGTGAAGCGCTGGAAGCCCTGTAGGAACGTCTGCAGGTAGAGGGGGTTGTAGGGAAGCGGGCAGCGCAGCGGCAGTGGACCGGCGAACTTCGGCTCGGTGCACGCGAACCACAGCGCCGCCCCTTCGGGGATCGGAGCCACCGCCCGGCGGGTCACAGCCCGGCGGGTCACAGCCCGGGCGGCGGCGCCGGCGGGGACGCACAGCAGCACGACGAGCGCCATCGCCACGCTCATCCCACCCCGCCGCCTCGCTCTCGCGCCCTGCCGTCGAGGGCCCGTCCGCCGCACCGACCGGTTTCCTCCTCGTCCCGCCTGTCCCGCCTGCGCGCGAGACAGTATCAGAGAGTGTCTCATGCGGGTCGGGCTGCGGCATCGTTGCGGTAGGGTTCTCACATGGAAGCCAGCACCGGATCAGACACTCAGCACTCCGCAGGAATCGCCGTCGAGGCGCCCGCCACCGGGAAGACGATCGGGGAGGTTCCGATCCTCGATGCCGCCGCCGTCGCCGAGCTCGTCGCCACCGCCCGCGCCGCTCAGCCGGGCTGGGAGGCAGCCGGCTTCGCCGCCCGCGCCGCGATCTTCCGCGCCGCCCAGAAATGGGTGATCGCCAACAGCCAGCGCGTGCTGGAGACGATCTGCTCCGAGACGGGGAAGACCTACGAGGACGGCCAGGTGGAGGTGAGCGTCGCCGCCGGCAGCTTCAGCTTCTGGGCCAAGCACGCCGAGAAGTACCTCGCCGACGAGAAGCTCCGCTCCAGCTCTCCGCTCGCGCTCGGCCGCAAGGTCCTCGTGCGCTACAGCCCGGTCGGCGTCGTCGGCGTGATCGGGCCGTGGAACTACCCGCTCGTGAACATGTTCTGCGATTGCGTGCCGGCCCTGATGGCCGGCAACACCGTCGTCATGAAGCCGTCCGAGGTGACGCCGCTGAGCGCCCTGCTCACCGTCGAGATGATGAAGGACGCCGGCCTCCCCGACGGCGTGCTCCAGGTGGCCACCGGCCTCGGCGAGACCGCGCAGGCGCTGATCGACGAGGTCGACTTCATCCACTTCACCGGCTCGACGGCCACGGGCAAGAAGGTGATGGAGCGGGCGGCGAAGACGCTCACCCCCGTCTCGCTCGAGCTCGGGGGCAAGGATCCGATGATCGTGTGCGCCGACGCCGACATCGACCGCGCCGCCAACGCCGCGGCGACGTACTCGATGAACAACTCCGGGCAGGTCTGCATCTCGATCGAGCGCGCGTACGTCGAGCAGCCGGTCTACGACGAGTTCGTCGCCAAGGTGGTCGAGAACGTCAAGGCGCTCCGCCAGGGCGCCTCGGCCGGCCCGGGTGAGGTCGACGTCGGCGCGGTCACCGGTCCCCAGCAGCTCGAGATCATCGAACGCCACGTCGCCGACGCCCGCGAGCACGGCGCCTCCGTGGTCACCGGCGGTCACCGCCGCGAGGGCGAGGGCCGCTTCTACGAGCCGACGGTCCTGGTCGGCGTCGATCACTCCATGCAGTGCATGACCGAGGAGACCTTCGGGCCCACGCTGCCGATCATGCGCGTCGCCGACGTCGAGGAGGCGATCAGGCTCGCCAACGACTCTCCCTACGGTCTGCAGGCGAGCGTGTTCACCACCGACATGGACCGCGCGGAGCAGATCGCCCGACGGGTGGAGGCGGGGTCGGTGACGATCAACGACGCGCAGGTGAACTACGCCGTGTTCAACGCGCCGATGGGCGGCTGGAAGTCGTCGGGCATGGGCGTGCGCCACGGGCCGTCGGGGATCCGCAAGTACTGCCGCACGCAGACGATCCTGTTCCAGCCGACGCCGTTCGTGCCGAAGAAGGACCTCCACTTCTTCCCCAACAGCCCGCGCCGCTCGAAGCTCCTGGCGCGGATCGTCAAGCTCGTCTACGGACGCTGAGCCACTGCCTCCCGGAGGCGGGAGGCGAGCTCCGGCGGATCGACCACGCCCAGGCGGACCGCGTCGCAGCCGACCCACTGCGCCGCTTCGCGCAGCGCGGCGGCCATCGGCTCCACCGCCCGGGGCCCCAGGCTCACGCGCTTGGCGAGCAGCGTGCGTCCGTCGCGCCCGGGATCGACCCGGCCGACGAGCCGGCCGCCGGCGAGCAGCGGCATCGCGTAGTAGCCGTGCCGGCGCTTCGGAGCCGGGACGTAGGCCTCGATGAAATGCGCGAAGTTGAACATCCGCCGGGTCCGCCGCCGGTCCCACACGACCGAGTCAAACGGCGAGAGGAGGGTCGTTCGGTGCCGCCCGCGTCGGCCGAGAGCCTCGAGGGCGGCCGGATGCGCCCACGCCGGCTCGCCCCAGCCCCTCACCGCGACGGGCACGAGGGAGGTGTCGGGCAGCACCGATCTGACGGCGTCCTGGCGCACGCGATGGAAGTCGGCGAGATCGCCCAGCGTGGCGACGCCGAGGGCGGCGCCGGCGATCTCGGCCAGCGCACGCAGACACTCGCCATCGTCGAGGTCGGGGACGGCCAGGACCTCCGCCGGCAGAGCGCGGTCGGGCAGGTCGTAGACGCGTCGCCAGCCGCGCCGTGTCGTGCATACCACCTCGCCGACGGCGAGCAGGTGCTCGACGGCCACCTTCACCTCCGACCAGTCCCACCACTCGGCGCTGCGCTTGGCGCCGCCGAGCTCGGTCGACATGAGCGGTCCCTCGGCGCGCAGCCGCGCGAGCACGCGTTCGCCGGCGCCCTCGGGAACGTCGAACCAGTGACGTCCTCGGCGGCGGTAGAAGCGGCGGCGAAACGCGAACAGGGGCCACTGCGCGGCGGGAAGCACGCAGGCGGCGTGGGCCCAGTACTCGAACGTGTGACCGGTTCCCCACAGCGCCCGCTCCACCGCGTCGCGCCCCACCGGCCCCAGCCGCGCGTAGGCGACGAGCTCGTGGGAGCGGGCGAGCACCGAGATCGTGTCGAGCTGGACCTCGCCGAGGCGCGCCAACAGCCGCTCGGTGCCGGCCCGGCGCGCCTGCGCGCCGATCAGACCCTGCGCGGCCAACGCAGCGCGGCAGGCCTCTGCCGCGCTCAGCTCCGCTTCGACCCCAGCCGGGCTCACCCCAGGAACTCCCCGATCAGCCGGTTCACCAGCTCGGGCTGCTCGAGCTGGAGGAAGTGGCCCGCGCCGGGGACCGCCTCGACGCGCCCGTGCTCGCCGAGCACGTCCCCGGCGTGCGCGGAGAGCTCCGGCAGGATGCACCCGTCGTTCTCGCCGTAGAGGAACAGCAGCGGGCCGGCCGGCACCCCGAAGACGTCTGCGTCCTCGTCCGCGTAGGCGCGGGAGCGAGACCAGGGCTGCATCGTCAGCGCCCGGTACGGTCGCAGCGCCGCCGTGCGGTGCGCGGGGGAGGGCAGCGCCTCCCACACGTGAGCGATGTCCTCGGCGGCGTCGTACCCCGGCGACCACGCCGCCCAGAGCCGCGGGATCAGGCGCTCGAGGCAGGCCTCGGAGACGCCGGGGAGCTGCTGGAAGAGCATGTACCAGCTGAGGCGCAGCTGGCGGAGCGCGAGACCGGGGCGGGCGGAGAGCGTGGCGAGGATCGCGCGCGGCGGTGGCACGGCGAGGGTGACGACGCGCGCGAACGCACCGGGTCGGTGGACGGCGGCGCAGTATGCCGCGGTGGCCCCCCAGTCGTGTCCGATCAGGACCGCCCGTCCGTCGCCGCCCAGGGCCTCGCGGACCCCGAGCGCGTCCCGGGCGAGCGCGCCGATCTGGTAGGCGCCGTCGGGGGCGGGACCCGTGGGGTGGTAGCCGCGCATGAACGGGGCGACCACGCGCCAGCCGCGCTGCGCCAGAGCCGGCCCAAGGTGGCGCCACGTGTGCGCGGTGTCCGGGTAGCCGTGCAGACAGATGGCGAGCGGACCATCCTCGGGGCCCCACGCCAGGGCGGCGAGGCTCCACCCCGCCACCGAGACGCGGAGCGGCGCGGCGCTCATCTGACGTGGTGCGTCGAGACCTGGCACTTAGCCCGACGGCGGGGGGCCGGCCTGCAGCGCAGCCCAGATCAGCGGAAGCTGCAGCGGCACGCGCGCCCACAGCAGCGATCGGAGGCGGCCGGGGGGCGCGCCGAGCGCCATCTGGATGTTCGCGGGCCAGATCGCCGCGAGCGTGAGCGCCGCCAGCGGACCGGCCCAGGGCGCGCGCCGGCGCAGCCCGGCCGCGGTGGCGACCTCGACGGCGCCGGTGAGGTACACCAGCGGCGTCTTGAACGGGATCGCCCGCGGGATCTGGCTCGCCATCAGCCCGGGCAGCACGAAGTGCAGCGATCCGACCGGGGCCATCAGCCCGGCGAGCAGGTCGGGCGGCCCGGGCGTGTCCGGGGGCGGGCCGCCGAGGAGCGGGCGGCCGAGGAGCCGGTGGCCGAGGAGGCCCATCACGCGCAACCTACCGGACGCGCAGTTTCCTCCCTCTGCGGAAGTCTTCTGCGCACGAGTGCACCCGGGTAGCGCTCCTGGCGACCGACAGCGAGGCCCGGACGCAAGTGGTTCGCTAGGCTAATGGTATGGCTGCCGAATTACCCCACCGCCCGGGACGGATCATCGCCCGGCTCTCGCGTCAGGTCGAGCTCGCGACGACGACGGTCGAGCTGACCCTGTCGCAATACCGCGCCCTGATCATGCTCGGCGAGGGGCCCGAGGCCGCCTCGGCGCTGGCCGAGAAGCTTGCCGTCAGCCGGCCCAGCCTCACCGGGGTCGTCGACGGCCTCGTCGCGCGCGGCCTGGTCGAGCGGGAGGGCGACCCGAGCGACCGCCGCCGCATCAGCCTCGGCCTCACGGGCGCCGGCCGCGCGCTGCTCGCCGCCGCCGACAGCGAGGTCGAGCGCCGGCTCCACGCGATCGCCGAGTATCGCCCCGACGGTGCGGAGGCCGCGTTCGCCGGCCTGGCCCCGTGGCAGGAGGCACTGGAGCACTACCGGGCCGCCCGTCGTGCCGGCGCTCCCCCCGCCGGCAGCCGGGAGCAGGCACCGGCGTGACGGTCACGAGCCCAGCCCTTCCGCGACGGCGCACGCGTGCCGACGACGATGAGGCCGGCACCTTCGCGCCGGCGCCGGTGGCGTCGCGCTACGCGCCGCCGCGGGCCACGATCGACCCCGACCCGAACCGGTCGTGGCTTCGCCGTGCCCTGCCGATCGTCGCCTCGCACAAGCTGACCCTCGGCACCGCGCTCGTCCTCTCGTTCGTCGGACTCGTCCTCCAGGTGCAGATCCCCAACCTCCTCAACAACGCGGTGACGAACTCGCTGCAGCGCCATACGACGCCGCTCTCGCACTACACGTGGCTCGTGTTCTCGCTGGCGATCAGCGCCGGCCTCACGGGGTACGTCTCACGGCTGTTCCTGATGCGCACCGCCTACGCGATGGAGTTCGACCTGCGCAACATCATCTACACGCACCTGTCCCGGATGTCGTTCGGCTTCTACGACCGCGTCCAGTCGGGCCAGCTCATCTCGCGGGCCAACTCCGACATCCGCTCGGTGCAGATGTACCTGACGTTCGCCCCGGCGATCCTCGTCCAGTGCGCCGTGGCGGCGGTGGCCTTCGGCTACATGCTCTCGATCAACGTCCCGCTCGCCTTCGTGGCGATGGTCACCGTGCCGCTCGTGTTCGTGCTCTCGGTGCGCATGCGCAAGTCGATGTTCCCCGTCTCGTGGCTGATCCAGGCGCGCCTCGCCGACGTCGCCACGATCGTCGACGAGAACATCAACGGCGTCCGGGTGGTGAAGTCGTTCGTTGCCGAGCCGCGGGAGCTGCGCACGCTCGCCCGGGCCGCCGACCGGCTGGCGTGGGCCTACGTCAAGGACGCCGACCTGCGCGCCCGCTTCACGCCCGCCGTGCAGAACCTCCCCCAGTTCGGGCTCGCGCTGGTGCTGCTCGTCGGCGGCGATCTCGTCATCCACGGCAAGCTCGGCGTCGGCGCGATCCTCGCCTTCTCGGCCTACATCGTGATGCTCCAGGCACCGTTTCAGATGCTCGGCATGCTCGTGATGCTCGGCCAGCGGGCCTCCGCATCGGCGAAGCGGATCTACGAGATCCTCGACACCGCCTCGGAGGTCGTCGACGCCCCCGACGCGGTCGACCTCGTCGAGTCACGCGGGGACGTGCGCTTCCGCGACGTCACCTTCGCCTACGGGGACGGACCCGATGTGCTCCGCGGGCTCGACCTCCACCTGCGCCCCGGCGAGACGGTGGCGATGGTCGGCCGCACCGCCTCCGGCAAGACGACGGTCTCCCGCCTGCTGCCGCGCTTCTACGACGTCACCGGCGGCGCGGTGGAGGTCGACGGCATCGACGTGCGGGCGCTCACGCTGGCCAGCCTGCGCGCCCACATCGGGGTGGTGCTCGACGAGCCGTTCCTGTTCTCGGCCTCGATCCGGGACAACATCGCCTACGGCCGCCCGAACGCGGAGCTGGCCGACGTGCGCGAGGCGGCCCGGCTCGCGGGCGCGGAGGAGTTCATCGTCGAGCTGCCCGACGGCTACGAGACGATCGTCGGCGAGCGCGGCTACACGCTGTCAGGAGGTCAGCGCCAGCGGGTGGCGATCGCCCGCGCGCTGCTCGTCAACCCGCCGATCCTCGTCCTCGACGACGCCACCAGCGCGATCGACGTCCAGGTGGAGCTCCAGATCCACGCCGGATTGCGCGAGCTGATGCGGGGACGCACGACGCTGATCGTCGCCCACCGGCTCTCGACGATCTCGCTCGCCGACCGCGTGGTGCTCCTCGACGAGGGGAGGATCGTCGCCGACGGCACCCACGAAGAGCTGATGGCCTCGACGCCGCTCTACGCCGAGGTGCTCTCGCAGGCCGACGCCGACGCCGACGCTCCGATCGAGGGGGCCTACCAATGAGCTTCGGAGGCTTCGGCGGCGGGGCTCCGATGGCCGGCCCGGGCGGCTCGCGCAGCGCCGCTGCGCCCGGCGGAGGACTCCCCTTCGCCGGCATCCCCCACGAGCTCCAGCGGGGGGTCGACGCGCTGCTCGCCGAGGAGCCCGATCACGGCGAGCCGAACGCCCGCTTCAGCCACCGGGCCGACACGGCGGCCGGCGCGCGGCTCAGCCTCCGCGGGCTGGTGTTCCGCCACTGGCGGCTCGGCGTCGCCGCCGCCGCGCTCGTGCTCATCGGCTCGGTGGTGGGCCAGGCCGGACCGGCCCTGATCGAGTACGGGATCGACCACGGCATGACCGCCGGGCACCACGACTTCACCGTCGTGCTCGTGGTCGGGCTCATCTTCCTGGCGGCGGTGATCGTCACCGCCCTCGCGCAGCGCTCCCAGGCCCGGGTGACGGGACGACTCGCCGCGCGGGTCATGAACGACCTGCGCGTCCAGGTGTTCACGCACCTCCAGCGTCTTGGTCTCGACTTCTACACCGACGAGAAGGCCGGGGTGATCATGACCCGGATGACCTCGGACATCGAGAACCTGCAGCAGCTGCTCCAGGACGGCCTCGCCCAGCTCGCCGTGCAGGCATTGACGATGGTGGTGATCACCGTCGTGCTGTTCACGATGAGCGTCGAGCTCACGCTGATCACGCTCGCGCTCGTGGTGCCGCTCCTGACGCTCGCCTCGCTGTGGTTCCGCCGGGCCTCCGCGCAGGGCTACGAACGCGTGCGCGACGGGATCGCCAACGTCCTCTCCGACCTCTCCGAGAGCCTCCACGGCGTTCGCACCGTCGCCGCCCACAACCGCCAGTGGCGCAACATCGTCGTTCACCGCAACGTGGTCGGCGACTACCGAGCGGCGAACAACTTCACCGCGCAGATCAACGCCATCTACGGGCCCGGAACGCAGATGCTCGGCTATCTCGGGCAGGCGGCACTGCTCGCCATCGGCGGCGAGATGGTGGTCAAGCACCAGCTCTCGATCGGCGCGCTCGTCGCATTCTTCCTCTACCTCAACCGGTTCTTCGCCCCCATCCAGCTGCTCGTGCAGCAGTACAACACCTTCCAGCAGGGCAACGCCTCCATCTTCAAGCTCCGCACGCTGCTCGCCACGACCCCGTCGACGCCGGAGCGCGAGAACGCGGCGGAGCTGGCGCCGATCGAGGGCGAGATCGCCTTCGAGGGAGTGACCTTCGGCTACCGCCCCGAGGCGCCGGTGCTCCGTGACGTCGACCTGCGCATCCGGCCCGGCGAGACGGTGGCGTTCGTGGGGCGCACGGGCGCCGGCAAGTCGACGATCGCCAAGCTCATCACGCGCTTCTACGACCCCGATGCGGGGCGGGTCACGATCGACGGCCACGATCTCCGCGAGGTGACGATCGAGTCCCTGCGCCGCCAGCTCGGGGTCGTGCCCCAGGAGCCCTTCCTGTTCGCGGGCAGCCTGCGGGAGAACATCGCGTTCGCCGCCCCGGACGCGCCCGACTCCGAGGTGTGGGAGGCGGTGAGGGCGGTCGGACTCGCCGAGGTGGTCGAACGGATGCCCGACGGTCTGGACACGGTGGTCCACGAGCGCGGCCAGTCGCTGTCCTCGGGCGAGCGCCAGCTCATCGCCCTCGCCCGCGCGTTCCTCGCCCACCCCCGGGTGCTCGTCCTCGACGAGGCGACGTCGAACCTCGACCTGCTCTCCGAGACGCGGATCGAGGCGGCCCTCGACGTCCTCCTGGAGGCCCGCACCGCCGTGCTCATCGCCCACCGACTCACCACGGCGATGAAGGCCGACCGGATCGTCGTCGTGGAGGACGGCCGGATCGTCGAGCAGGGCTCGCACGACGTGCTGCTGGCGGACGAGGGGCGCTACGCCGAGATGTTCGCCACCTGGTCGAGCCACGACGAGCGCCGCGCCGCGTAGAGAACCGCCCGCCCGGCTTGCGCAGCGGCGTACGCTCGGGTCATGCTCACCGCCGCACCGCCCGCTCGCCGGACAGGGCGTCCGCCGCTGCTGCGGGTCCGCGGGCTGAGCACACCGGCGGGCGGCGGGCGCGGGTTGCGCGACGTCACGCTGGAGATCGCGCCGGGGGAGCTCGTCGCGGTGGCCGGAGAGCCGGGCGCGGGCAAGACGACGCTGATCCGGTGCCTGGCGGGGGACCTCACACCGATCGCCGGCGAGATCCTCCTCGGCGAGGACCCGGTGGCGGCCGACCTGGCCGCCGCCGGCCGACAGGGGATCTCGGTGGTGTGGCAGGACCTGGCGCTGTGCGACAACCTCGACGTCGCGGGCAACCTCATGCTGGGGCGCGAGACGCCGCGACTGATGTTCTCCCCGACCCGCTTCCACGGCACCGCCGCCGCGACGCTCGAGAAGCTGGGGATCCCGATCCGCGACACCACGCGGCTCGTCGGCTCCCTGTCCGGAGGTCAGCGCCAGCTCGTGGCGATGGCCAAGGCGCTCAGCCGCGAGCCGCGTCTGCTGCTGCTCGACGAACCGACCGCCGCGCTCGGGCTCGCCGAGACCGAGCAGGTGGAGGAGCTGATCGCGCGTCTGCGCGTCCGCGGGACGGCCGTGCTCCTCACCGGACGCGACGTCAAGCAGATGCTGCGACTCGCCGACCGCCTCATCGTCCTGCACGCGGGCCAGGTGATCGGCGACCTCGACCCGCGTGAGACACACCCCGACGACGTCGCCGTGCTGCTCGCCGGGCAGCGCGTCGACACCTCCGCCCGGCGGCAGCTCACCCGTCTGCACGGCCTCGCCGACAGCCTGCTGTCAGCCGATCCGTCGTCCAGTCTGTCGCTCATCCTCTCCGCCCTGGGACCGGCTCTCCGGGCCGACCAGGCGTGCATCCACGTCGTCAAGGACGGCACCCTCCAGTGCACCGACTCACTCGGCCTGCGACCCGAGGAGATCGCCGCCTGGGCGAGCCTGCCGGTCGGCGACGGCGGCGGGCCGGTGGGACGTGCCGCCGCCACCGGCGAGCGCGTCGTCGCGGAGGTCCGCAGCCCGGGACGCGGTGAGCTGTTCGCCGGCGTGGCGAGCAGCGTGCGAGCGGCGTGGTCGGTTCCCGTGCTCGGACCCTCCGGGGTCAGCGCGGTGCTCACCGTCTTTAGGGGAGTGACCGGCGATCCCGAGCGCGACGAGGTCGACCTGCTCACCCTGTACACCGGCTACGCGGCGAGCGCCGTCGAGCGCGACCAGCTGCTCGACCAGGTCACCTCTCGCAATCGTGTGCTCGAGACGATCCGGGAGATGCTGCAGACGCTGGCCGGCCCGGTCACGGTCGGCGAGGGCCTCCCCCAGGCGCTCGCCTCGCTGCAGCGCGGGCTGCGCGCCGACGAGGTCGCGCTCGTCTCGCAGCCCGACACCGGAGAGATGACCTGGCGGGCCTACGCGGCATCGGACGCCGCGGGCGACGCCGCGCCCTCCTCGGCGCTGCGTCAGGCCGCCGGGCGCGCCCTCGGCGAGGCGCACCGAGACGGCCGTGCCCGCACCCTCACGGGAGATCAGCTGACGCTCGTGCTGGCCGTGCCCTTCCGGGCTCCCGCGGGACCGACGGCCCTGCTCGCGAGGTGGCACACCGGCGGCATCGACGAGGAGGAGACGGCGCTGATCGAGGACGCCGCCCACTCGCTCAACCTCGCCCTGGAGCGCGAGGAGGCGGGCCTCGCGCATCAGGAGGCCGCCGCCCTGCGCCGCTCGCGCGAGCTCCAGCGCGGCTTCCTGTCGATGCTCAGCCACGAGCTCCGCACGCCGCTGACGGCGATCCGCGGCTATGCCTCCAGCCTGATGGCCCCCGACGTGACCTGGGACGCCGAGTCCCAGCAGCGCTTCCTGGAGCGGATCGCCGCCGAGTCGGCACGGCTCGGTCGGCTCGTCGACGACCTGCTCGACTTCTCCGCCATCGAGTCGGGTGTCCTGCGCCTGCAGCGCGACTGGTGCGACATTCCGCTCGTGATCGAGGCCGCCGTCTCGTGCCTGCCGCGCGGCGCCGCCGCGGAGGTGCTCGTCTCCTGCGAGCCGGCGCTGCCGCCGGTATGGGCCGACCACGACCGGCTGGAGCAGGTGCTGCTCAACCTGCTTTCCAACGCGGTCCGCCACAACCCGGCCGGGACGCGAATCAGCGTCATCGCCGCCCACGTCGCGGACGAGCTCGCCGCCGGTCCGGGCGAGGTGAGGATCAGCGTGTCCGACGATGGCGTCGGTTTCCCGGCCGATGTCGCCGCCAGCCCGTTCGAGCTCGGCCGCCGCCGGCGCTCACGCAGCGCCGGGGCGGGCATCGGCCTGTCGATCGCCCGCGGGATCGTCGACGCCCACGGCGGCCGCATCGAGCTGGTGCCGGTCACCCGCGGGACCGAGTTCCGGATCCGGCTGCCCGTCGAGGTGGCGGCCTCCGGAACGGCCGCGGAGGACGCCCACGAGCCCGAGCCGATCGCGCTGCTCGGGGTCGACGGGGCCCGGCGCGATGCCTGAGCTGTTCACCAACACGCGGGCGCTGCTCGTCGAGGACGATCCGAACATCGTCGACCTGATCCGGTCGAACCTCGGCGTCCGCGGCTTCGACACGATCGTCTCGACCGACGGCCTGCGGGCGCTGCAGCTGCTCGAGACCGAGGAGCCCGACATCGTCCTGCTCGACCTGATGCTCCCCGAGGCCGACGGCTTCGACCTCTGCCGGCAGATCCGCGAGCGCTCCTCGGTGGCGGTGATCGTGGTCTCGGCCCGGGGCGGTGAGCGCGACAAGGTCACCGCGCTCAACATGGGCGCCGACGACTACATGACCAAGCCGTTCAGCGTCGACGAGCTGCTCGCCCGGATCACCGCCACGTTGCGCCGCACGCGGTCGGCGGGCTCCTCCGAGCCCGGCCCCCCGGTGATCCAGGCCGGCGACGTCGTCATCGACCTCGCCTCCCAGCAGGTCACCCGTGCCGGCCAGCCCGTGCACCTCACGCCGACCGAGTTCGCGCTCCTGCGTGAGCTGGCCATCAACCGCGGCAAGCTCCTCAGCCACGCCCACCTGCTGCGTCGCGTGTGGGGAACCGGCTACCAGACCGAGACCGAGTACGTGCGCGTGTACGTGAGACGCCTGCGCGCCAAGCTCGAGGGCGTGGACGGGCCGCCGCTGATTCTCACCGCACCGCGCGCCGGCTATCGCTTCGTCGCCGACTAGCGGTCCGGCTCACACGCACCGCAGGCGTTTACTGCGCGTTTACGCCTGCTCCGCGGAATTTAACGCCTCGTTCATAGCTTCCGGCCTACGGTTCACCGTTAAGGTTCCATCGCTGTGACGGCCGCCCGGACGGGCGCAATCATCCCCACCCGGACCCGGTCGTCCCACCAGTAGGAGAGGAGACAATTCCATGCACTTGCTGAAAAGCAAGGCGCTCGTCGTCGTGCTCGCGGTCGTCGCCGCGCTGGCGGTCGCCGCGTGCGGCTCGTCCAACAACTCGAAGAGCAACACGAGCAAGGCCAGCACGAGCAGCGGTACCACCAGTAGCGGTTCGTCGGCCTCGGTGCCGACGATCTCGACCTCGTCGTTCACCAACAACTTCTCCGCCATGGCCCAGCTGAAGCCGCTGGCCGCCGAGGGCAAGGGGAAGATCGCCGCGATCCTGCCGGATACGACGAGCTCGACGCGGTACGTCGAGTTCGACGAGCCCGACCTGAAGAAGGCCATGGCGGCAGCCGGCCTGCCCGCGTCGGACATCGTCGTGCAGAACGCTCTGGGGAGCGACTCGACGTTCCTCACCGACGCCCAGTCCGACATCACCAATGGCGCGACGGTCCTGCTGATCGATCCCGAGGACTCGGGCACCGGCAAGCAGGTCGAGGCCTACGCGAAGTCGCACGGCGTCGCGGTGGTCGACTATGACCGCCTGACGCTCGGCGGCAGCCGCACCTACTACGTCAGCTTCAACAACGTCCAGGTCGGCAAGCTGATCGGCCAGGGCTTCGTGAGCTGCGTGAAGTCCGAGAAGGTCGCCAAGCCGCAGGTCGTCGTCATGCGCGGCGATCCGACCGACAACAACGCGACGCTGTTCGCCCAGGGCTACAACGGCGTGCTCGCCTCGTACTTCAAGTCGGGGCAGTACAAGGACGTCGCCAACCCGGCCGGCACGTGGGATCCCCCGACGGCGCTGACCGAGTTCGAGCAGGCTTTCACCGCCCACTCGAACGTCAACTCGGCCGTCATTCCGAACGACGAGAACGGCGCGCCGATCATCAAGTACCTCAAGTCGAAGGGCATCAAGCCGAACACGTTCCCGACCACAGGCCAGGACGCGACCCTCACCGGGCTGCAGAACATCCTGACGGGCTACCAGTGCGGCACGGTGTACAAGCCGATCTACCTGGAGGCCCAGGCGGCCGTCGCGCTGGCGATGTACTACCGCGCCGGCAAGACCCCGCCGAGCTCGCTGGTCAACGGCACCACCGAGGACACGACCGAGCACAAGCCGGTCCAGTCGGTCCTCCTGTCTCCGGAGTGGGTCACCCCATCCAACATGAAGGACACCATCGTCAAGGACAACTTCGTTCCCACCAACCAGCTGTGCGCGGGAAGCTATGCCGCCGCATGCACAAAAGCGGGAATAACCTCCTAGGCGTATTTCCTTCGAACCCCGGACTGGCCCTCGTGCCCGCCCGCCTCGTGAGGCGGGCGGGCGCGAGGCCGAGGATGGACAGACATGAGCACTTCTGAGCGCCCCCGCACGGACGCTCCCGGCGACAGCCCCGGCGACGGGACCCCGACGCTGCTGCGCCTGGAGGGCATCTCCAAGAGCTTCGGGCCCGTGCGAGCCCTCACCGGGGTCGACCTCGAGATCCCGGCCGCGAAGGTGACGGCGCTGATCGGCGACAACGGCGCCGGCAAATCGTCACTCATCAAGACGATCTCGGGCCTGTGGTCGCCCGACGAAGGGCAGATCCTCTGGGAGGGGAAGCCCGTTCACCTGCACGGGCCACGGGACGCCGAGGCGCTCGGCATCACGACGATCTATCAGGACCTCGCCCTGTGCGACAACCTGGACATCGTCCAGAACATGTTTCTCGGCCACGAGCCCCTGAAGCACGGGATGCTCGACGAGCCGACGATGGAGATCGCCGCGCGAAAGACGCTCAAGGACCTGTCGGTGACGACCGTGCGCTCCATCCGTCAGCCGGTGGCCTCGCTGTCGGGCGGCCAGCGGCAGTCGGTCGCCGTGGCCAAGGCGGTGATGTCGCAGGCGAAGCTCGTGATCATGGACGAGCCCACCGCCGCCCTCGGCGTCGCGCAGACGAGCATGGTCCTGGATCTGATCACGACGCTGGCCGGTCGCGGCGTCGCGGTGATGGTGATCTCGCACAATCTCAACGACGTGTTCGAGGTGGCCGACCAGATCGCCGTCCTGTACCTGGGACGTCTCGTGGCCAGCGGGCCCACCGCGGAGTACGACCGTCAGAGCGCCGTCGAATACATGACGACCGGCACGGCGGGGCGCACCGTCACCAGCAAGAGCGCGGCGTAGGCCGGCGCGGGAGGAAAGACGACCGTGAGCGAACCAGGATCTGGCACCGATCTCCCGACTGGGAGCGAGCTCCCCCCGGCGACGCCCGAGGCCCCGACGGCCACCGGTGCCCCTAAGGCCACCGTTGCCCCGAGCGCAGGCGATGGGACGCCTCCCGCCGACGACTCCGCCCTCTCCGACGAGGCGATCAAGGCCGTCGCGCCGCAGCTCCTCGCGGACTCGCTCCCCGACTACTTCCGCGCCTGGGGCCGGCGGATCCGCAACGGCGAGTCCGGCGCGCTGCCGATCGTCCTCGGACTGATCGCAATCGTCATCTTCTTCCAGCTCGAGCAGTCGCAGTTCCTCTCGGACGGCAATCTCGCCAACCTGTTCGTCCAGGCCGCCACCTACGTGATGCTCGGCGCGGCCGAGATCTTCGCGCTGCTGCTGTCGGAGATCGACCTGTCCGTCGGCTACACCGCCGCGGTCGGCGCGTTCGTGATCGCCGAGCTGATCGCGCCGCCGGTGAGCCTGCCGTGGTGGGTGGGGATCATGGGCGGCCTCGCCGCCACGGGCTTCGTGGGCTTCATCCAGGGCAGCCTGATCACCCGTCTCAACCTGCCCTCGTTCGTCGTGACCCTGGGTGGCTTCCTCGGGATGGAGGGGGTGATGCTGGAGCTCGCCAACGTGGACAAGACGGCGGTGGGCGGCGTCATCAACATCGATCCGAGCAGCCCGGTGTACAAGCTCGCCACGAACAACATGAGCCCGGCCCTGGGCTGGATCGTGCTCGTCGTCGGCGTGGTCATCTTCGCCGCGCTCCTGCTCGGCCGGGCCCGCGCCCGCCGCGCGCAGGGCCTGAGCGCTCCCCCGCTGGGGATCACCCTGCTGACGATCGCGCTGGTGGCGATCGGTGGCATCGTCGTCGTGCTGATCTGCAACGCCAACCGCGGCACGCTCCTCACCCAGCTGCGCGGCGTGCCCTGGGTGGTGCCGGTGGTGATCGCGATCCTGCTGCTGTGGACGTGGTTGCTCACGCGCACCAGGCTCGGCCGCTACATCTACGCGATCGGCGCCAATCCCGAGGCGGCGCGCCGCGCCGGCATCAACGTCTCACGGATACGCACGATCGGCTTCATGCTCTGCAGCCTCACCGCCGGCATCGCGGGCCTGATCTACGAATCCCGGCTCGGCGGCATCTCCGTCGACTTCGACGGCGGCACCCAGGTCCTGTACGCCGTCGCCGCCGCCGTGATCGGCGGGACGAGCCTGTTCGGCGGTCGCGGCAAGCCGATGCACGCCCTCCTCGGCGGGATCGTGATCGCGGCCGTCTTCAACGGCCTCGGGCTGATGGGGGTGAGCGCCGCCGTGCAGGACATCGCCACGGCGATCGTGCTCATCGCCGCCGTCACGCTCGACGCGCTCGTGCGGCGGCGCTCGGCGACGCTCTCCTGAACCGGCGACGAAACGCACCGTGAGCGCGCCCGACCCGCGCTCGCTGGTGTGGGCCACCGACTTCGACGTCCTGCCCGCGGATCACACCGTCATCCGGCGGGAGGATCATCTCGTCGTGCGCTCGCCGAGCAATCCCGGTCACTGGTGGGGCAACCTGCTGCTGTTCGACGACGCCCCGCGTCCCGGCGACCGAGCCAGGTGGGAGGAGCGCTTCCGGGAGGAGTTCGCCGCCGAGCCGGCGATCCGCCACATGACCTTCGCCTGGGACCGCACGGACGGGGCCATGGGCGCCGCCGTCGAGGAGTTCGGGGCAGCGAACTACGTCACCGAGACGATAGTCGGGCTGGTGGCCGACCCCGGCGGGCTTCACGCACACCCCCGTCGCAACGACGCGGTGGAGATCCGGGCGCTCGATCCTCACGGCGACGAGCCGCTGTGGGAGCGGGTGATCGCCCTGCAGAGCGCCGAGCCGCCTCCCCACGAGGAGCCCGCCGATCACGTTGCCTTCCTGCGCCGGCGCCAGCGGGACCTGCAGGTCCTGTTCGCCGCCGGACGTGGCGCCTGGTACGTCGCCCTCGCTCCGGATGGCGAGGAGGTGCTCGGATCCTGCGGAGTCGTGGTCACCGGCTCACGCGGGCGCTTCCAGGCCGTCGACACCGCCGCGGCACACCGGCGACAGGGGATCTGCTCCCGGCTCGTGGTGGATGCCGCCCGCGACGCCGTGAGCCGCTTCGGCGCCGAGCGGCTGGTCATTGCCGCCGATCCGGAATACCACGCGCTCGGGCTGTACGAGTCGCTCGGCTTCGCCCCGTGCGAGCGCGTCGGCGGCGTGTTCCGCCCGCCTGCGGGCGGGGCCGGTGCGGTGGCCGGCAGGGTTTCCGGGTAGTGAGTCCGCGTGGCATGGATGCTGAACGGAACCCCAGCACTGACCCGCCGAGCGGGGCCGGCACGCCGGCACGCGGCACCACGTCGCGGGAAGCCGGGGCTCGCGTGACGGCGCCACGGACGCTGTCACGCTCGATGCCGGCCGTCGCCGCGACCGTACCCACCCTGCGCAACGAGGTCGTCGCGCTGGCGGCGAGCGCCGGAGCGAGCGCCGAGCAACTCGACGCGATCCGGCTCGGCACCTCCGAGTTGGTGACGAACGCCGTCGTCCACGCCTATCCCGATGCCACGGGATCGATTCACCTGACCGCGGTCCTCGGCGAGGGTGAGCTCACCCTGTTCGTCACCGACGACGGCTGCGGGGTCAACGCGCCAGCACGGCATCCGGGTCTCGGCTGGGGGCTGGCGCTGGTGGCGCAGGTGGGACGCGAGTTCGCGATCACCGCGCGCCCGGATGGGGGCACCGAGGCCCAGATCCGCTTCCCGGTCGGGTCCGGCGCCCGCCGCGGTGGCGTGGGCGGCGGCGGCGGTTACCCGCGCGGGTCGAGCGCCTCGGCGACCGACCCCGCCTGCTCGCGCTTCTCCACGACGACGTAGCCCGCCCCGCGATCGACGACCGACTCCACCTCGGCCATCACGTGGCCGGAGAGAACCGCGAAATGCCGGGGATCGGCTCGGACCCGCTCGTACTCGGTCGGCGTCAGCGCAACGACGTCGTTGCAATCGAGTCGCGCGCATTCGCAGCGGAAGCGGATCGTGCCGTCGCCGTCCCCGGGCCAGAGCCCGCGCGCGATGGCCTCGTTCGCCTCCCGGAACAGCGCCTCGTTGCGTCCGGCGCGACGCTCCAGTTCTCCGCCCACGGGCACATGGTAGGCGAGCGCGGCCGCGAGCAGTCGCCTTCGAGGCGCCGATGATCCGGATCGGGGCGGAGCACGTAATGGGTCGTCTGGAATGGAAGAACCAGAGGTCGAGCTCAGGGACGTGCTCGTGGTGGTGGAGGATTTCGGGGCGGCCAGCCACGGACTCGTCGCCTGGGAGCTGATGACGAGCGAACGCGTGATCGCGCCCCCCGTGGGCGCAGGCGCTCGACGACGGACTGCTCGAGCCCGGTCCGACCGACCCCAGCGGCGAGGAGATGCACCAGCTGAGCCTCCGCGGCCGGGCCGGCTGGGCGAGCTCCGCTCACGCGGCGGCTGACCCGGCCTCGTGCTCGGCGAGGGCCTCGCGCAGGGCCTGCCCGAACGGGCGCGGGCGGAAGTCGAACAGGGCCATCCCCGACTGGTCGGTAACCGTTGTGTCGGTGGCGAGACCCTCCACGAGGGGCCGGGCGACCCCCGCGTCGACCGGCGTGACGAGCCCGATCCAGTGCGACGAGAGCCACGGCGTGAGGAAGGGAACGGGAACCCGGGGACGGCGCCGGATGCCGAGGGCATCGGCCATCTCGTCCAGCATCCCGCCGTAGGTGAGGATCTCCGGCGAGCCGATCTGGAGCTCCCTGCCGCGGGCCTCCGGGATGCCCGGCGCCGCCTCCAGGTAACGCAGCACATCGTTGATCCCGATCGCCTGCGTCGGTGTGCTCAGCCACGCCGGAGCGAGCATCACCGGGAGTCGCTCCACGAGGAATCGCAGCGTGCGGTAGCTCTCGGAACCCGCGCCGACGACCATTCCGGCCCGGAACCAGACCAGCGGCGGCCCCTCGTCGCGGAGGATCTCGCCCACCCGCCGGCGCGAGCGCAGGTGCGGCGATCCAGGCCGGTCGCCGAGGCCGCCGAGGTAGAGCACCTGCTCGACGCCGGCATCCGACGCCCAGCCGGCGAAGTTTGACGCCGCGCGCTCGTCGCGCCGCTCGTAGTCGCCGCCGCTGCCCCGGCCCATCGAATGGACGAGATAGTAGGCGACCTCGTATCGAGCATCGATCGCCGCCAGCGACGCCGGCTCGAGCATGTCGACGCGATGCACCCTGACCCGCTCGTCGAAGCTGGCCCGGCTCGGATCGCGGACGCTCGCCCCCACCTCCCAGCCGGCCGCGACGAGGCGACGGACGAGGAGCCCGCCGACGTAGCCCGAGGCTCCGGTGACGAGCGCGGAAGGCATCGCGAGCTGCGAGCATACGGATACGCCGGCCGGGTGGACCAATCCGCGGTGGCGTGATAGACCCCGGCCGGTGACCGCAACCCGCCGAACCCGCCGGCTCGCGCCGGTGTGCGTGCTGCTCGCGGTGGGGCTGTGGTTCCCCGGCGCGGCCGCGGCGCGGCTCGCGGTGCGCGTATTCGCCCGGGTGCCGGCCCCGGGCTATCCGGCCAGCACCGTGCGCGGCGCGGATGGCACGATCTACACCGGGACGTTCAAGAGCTTCACGGCTCCGTCGCCGGCCGGACCGTCGAAGGTGTTCGCGTTCTCGCCCTCCGGCGCCCTCCTGCGGACCTACACCGTGACCGGTCAGGCCGCCGGGCAGGCCGATGCCGCGCAGGTGGCCACGCGCGACCGCTCAGGCACCCTGTATCTGCTCGACCAGTCGCCGGCGCGGGTCCTCACCCTCGATCCACGGACCGGGCAGCAGCGGACGTGGGCCACGTTCGCCTCCCTGCCGGCGTGCTCGTCGGTCGCCGCCGGCGTTCCGTGCTCGGACGGACAGGGTGGTCAGCCCCCCGAGCCGGATTTCGCCGCCTGGGGTCCCGACGGCTCGCTGTACGTCACCGACTACAACCAGGCCCTGATCTGGCGGATCCCCCCCGGTGGCGGGAAGGCCGTCCCCTGGCTGACCACGAGCGATCTGAACGGGATCGTCGTCGGCCCGGCCGGAATCGAGCTGATGCCCGGCGGTCACTCGCTGATGATCAGCAACGGCGGGAATGTGGCCGGTCTCGCCGCCGGCCAGCTCTACACCGTGCCGATCGAGCCCGACGGGACCCCCGGGCCGCTGCACCAGATCTGGCAGAGCGCGCCCGGGCAGGCGCCCGACGGCTTCGCGATCGCGCGCTCGGGCGACGTCTACGTCTCGCTCGTGGGGCCGACCGGGAACGCCGTGGAGGAGGTCTCGCCAACCGGCGCGGAGATCGCCCAGGTGCCCTCGAGCCCGGCCGCCAACGAGATGATGTCACCCCCATTCGACGCCCCCGGCAGCGTCACCTTCGACGGCGACAACATCATCGTCACCAACGAGGCCTCGCTCGACAACGACACCGCGAACTGGGCGCTGCTGGAGATCGCCGTCGGCGAGGCCGGACTGGCTCCGTCGCTTCCCCCCGCCGGCGCTCGCCGGGCGCGCGTCCGATTCGTGCTGCGGGTCACCCCGCGGCGCATGCGCGCCGGGCGGGCCATCCGGTTCCGGTTCCTGGCGGTGCGCGTGCGTGCCGGCCGCCGCTCGCCGGTGGCTCATGCCCTGATCAGGTTCGCCGGACACCGCGTGAGGACGGGGCGCCGCGGCCGAGCCCACCTCGTCCTCCGGTTGCGCCGCCCCGGCCGCTACCGGGCGCGGCTGCGCGCGGCGGGGAGGCAGCGCGCCACCGCGACCGTCGTCATCCGGCGCGCCGTCGTCATCTGGCGCCGTTAGCGGACCCGCGAAGCTTCCGCGCGCCGGTCATCGCGTGCCGCCGCCTCACGGGGGCTCCAGCCGATCGGTGAGGCCCATGTCTGACACTCCTGTGATCGGGTAGAGGACGCGCACTCAGACGGTCCATGGCGAACCGCGCAGGGGCCGGAGCCTGGAGGCTCCACCAAATCGCGGGCATCGCCATCGGGCTCAGTGGAGGCATCCTGCTCGCCATCGCGTGTTCTTCCACAGCTTGGACCCCCATCACGCGACATCCCCTCGCATAGGATCGGATCGAAATGCCGCTGCTCATCACCGACGTCTCGCCCCGCGACGGGCTGCAGAACGATCCGGTGCATCTCGAGCCGGCGGTGCGCGCGGAGCTGTGTCGCCGGCTGCTGGCGTGCGGCCTGCAGCGAGTCGAGGCGGTGAGCTTCGTCAGCCCGCGCCACGTTCCGGCCATGGCCGGCGCCGAGCAGGTCCTCGACGCGCTCGCCGCCGACGGTATCGAGTCGCTCGTCGGCCTCGTGCTCAACCGCCGCGGCTTCGATCGCGCCGTGGCGAGCGGCGTGCGGCGGGTCAACCTTTCGGCCGCGGTCACCGAGAGCTTCAGCCGGCGCAACCAGGGCCTCACCCGCGCCGAGGCCGAGGCGATGCTCGCGGAGATCGTTCCGCTCGCCCGGGCGGCCGGCATGGAGGTGATCGTGACGCTGTCGGTGTGCTTCGGCTGCCCGTTCGAAGGGCGTGTGCCTCCCGCCGAGACGCTCACGCTCGTCGAGACGGTGGCAGCCCTCGGCGTCGATGCCATCGTCCTCGCCGACACCATCGGCGTCGCCGTGCCGGCCGCGGTGAGCCATCTCGTCGCCCGGGCGCGTGAGACGGCGATTCCCGTCGGCGGCCACTTCCACGACACCCGCAACACGGCCATCGCGAACTGCCTCGCCGCGGTCGAGGCGGGTGCCGTGAGGCTCGACGCCTCGGCCGGTGGGGTCGGCGGCTGCCCGTTTGCGCCGGGTGCGACCGGCAACGTGGCCACCGAGGATCTCGTCTACACACTCGAGGAGTCCGGAATCAGCACGGGGGTGGAGCTCGATGCCCTGATCGACGTAGCCCGCTGGCTCGGCGGGCGGCTCGGACACCCCATCCCGAGTGCCCTGGCCCGTGCGGGTGGCTTTCCCGCGAGGGATCCAGGCATACTTGACATCGTGGGCACGCAGGACAGTGGACGTGGCTGAGCGGCTTGCCGCTGCCCGGGCGGGCGACCGTCCCCGAGGGCACGCCGGGACGAGCGATACCGAGGTTGCGATCTTCGCGGCCACCGAGCGGCTGCTCGCCGAGACCCCGTTCCACGAGCTGAGCGTCGCCCAGATCATCGCCGCCGCGGAGATCTCACGCGCCACCTTCTACTTCTACTTCAGCTCCAAGTTCGCCGTCCTGGCGGGCCTGGTGGCTCAGACGACCGACGAGGTCTTCGACCAGATCCAGCCGTTCGTGAACCGCGCCGAGGGCGTCAGGCCGATCGACGCGATGCGGGAGAGCCTGGCGGGAACGATCACGCTGTGGCGACGGCATTGGCCCGCCCAGCGTGCGGTGCACGAGCACTGGAACGAGACCCCGGAGCTGCGCCTGCTGTGGACTGGCGTGATCAAGCGCTTCACGGATGCCGTCGCCAACGAGATCGAGCGGGAGCGCGCCGCCGGGCTCGCACCGCCGGGGTCTCCCGCCCGCGCGCTCGCCGCCGCTCTGATCTGGGGCACCGACCGCTGCCTGTACGTCGCGGGCCTCGGCGTCGACGAGGACATACCCAACATGGAGGCCCTGCTCGAGACCGTGCTGGCGATCTGGTCGGGCAGCATCGGCAACGGCGGGTGATCCGCTGGGCGCCCGCGACCGTAGGTCTCTTTACAGGGTGCCAGGTCGCGCTGCATGCCCTCCCTGCGGCACGCGAGACGGGCGCGGTCCGTAACCCTCGCTGTCGCGCCTAGGCGACCCTAATCGGCCGCCGGCGACAGGGTCCCCCCTGCCCCTGAGGGACCACGGCCGGAGCGGCGGCTCCTCCTCTTTCACCGCCGCTCCGGTCCCCTGCCGGAACCTCAGACCGCAGCGAGCGCCTGCTCGTCGGAGTAGATCTCGCCGCGCTCGGCCTTCTCGACGAGCGAGGCCGGGGGCTCGAAGCGCTCGCCATAGGTAGCGGCGAACTCGCGCGCGCGGGCCACGAACGCGGCCGGGCCGGTTCCGTGATCGGGATGGCTGTAGCCGTTGATGTACTGCAGCACGCCACCGCTCCAGGCGGGATAGCCGATGCCCATGATCGAGCCGATGTTGGCGTCGGCCACGGACTCGATGACGCCCTCGTCGAGGCACTTGACCGTCTCGATCGACTCGATGAACATCATCCGCTCCTCGAGGTCCTTGAGGTTGATCGAGGCGGGATCGTCAACCGGGGGGAACGCCTCGCGCAGACCCGGCCACAGGCGGACGCGCTTGCCTTCCTCGTACTCGTAGAAGCCCCGGCCCTCGAGCCGGCCGGGTCGATCGAACTCGTCGAGCATGCGGTCGATGACGCCGTTGGAGGGGTGCTCTCCCCACCCGCTGTTCGCCGCCTGCGCGGCCTCCTTGGCGGCGTTGCGGATCTTCCGCATGAGCTTCATGTTGAGCTCGTCGGAGAGCTGAAGCACCGGAGCCGGGTAGCCGGCCTGAGATGACGCCTGCTCGATCGAGGCGGCGGGGATCCCCTCAGTGAGCATCGCGATGCCCTCGTTGATGAAGGTGCCGATCACCCGGCTGGTGAAGAAGCCACGGCTGTCGTTGACGATGATCGGGGTCTTCTTGATCTTCCTGGCGACGTCGAGGGCGCGGTAGACGGTCTCGTCCGACGTGCGCTCGCCCCGGATGATCTCCAGCAAGGGCATCTTGTCGACCGGGCTGAAGAAGTGCAGGCCGATGAAATCCTCGGGCCGTGACGCATTCTCGGCCAGTTCGGTGATCGGCAGCGTCGAGGTGTTCGACCCCAGCAGCGCATCAGACTCCAGGTGCGGGTCGATCTCCCCGAACACCTGGGCCTTCACCTTCGGATCCTCGAACACCGCCTCGATCACGAGATCGGCGCCCTTGGCGTCCTCGGGGTTGTCGGTCGGCAGGATCCGCGCGAGCAGCGCGTCGCCGTCCTCCTGGGACTGGCGGCCTCGCTCCACGGCCTTGGCGACGAGCTTCTCGGAGTAGCCCTTGCCCCGGTCGGCGGCCGCCTGCTCGACGTCCTTGAGGACGACATCGATGCCCGCCTTGGCACAGACGTAGGCGATCGCCGCGCCCATCATCCCGGCACCGAGCACGACGACCTTCTTCGGCTCGTAGCGCTCGATCGAGTCCGGGCGGCCACGGGAGCCGTTCACCCGCTGGAGGTCGAAGAAGAACGCCTGGATCATGTTCTTCGCCACCTGCCCGGTGACGAGGTCGACGAAGTAGCGGCCCTCGATCTCGATCGCGCTGTCGAAGTCGACCTGCGCCCCCTCCACGGCCGCGGCCATGATGTGGTGAGGCGCCGGGTAGTTCGCGCCCTTGAGCTGCTTGCGCAGGTTGGCCGGGAAGGCCGGCAGGTTCTGGGCGAGCTTGGGGTTCGACGGCGTTCCGCCGGGGATCTTGTAGCCCTTCTCGTCCCACGGCTGGTGGGCCTCCGGGTTGGCCTTGATCCACGCCTTGGCGGCGGGAACGAGCTCGTCCTTCGAGGCCACGATCTCGTCGATGAGACCGAGTTCCTTGGCCTTCTCCGGACGGTGCTCCTGACCCTGCAGCAGCAGCTGCATGAGCGCGTCGACCAGGCCGAGCATCCGCACGGTCCGGACGACGCCGCCGGCGCCGGGGAGCAGGCCGAGCTTCACCTCAGGAAAGCCGAGCTTGACGCTCGGGCTATCGAGGGCGACGCGGTGATGACACGCCAGGCAGATCTCCAGCCCGCCGCCGAGGGCGGCGCCGTTGATCGCCGCCACGACCGGCTTGCCGAGCGTCTCCAGGGCGCGCAGCTGCGCCTTGATCTCCCGCACCATCTGCGCAATCTGGGGCGCGTCGTCCTTCGTCGCCTTCTTGAGGTCGTGGAGGTCACCGCCGGCGAAGAAGGTCTTCTTCGCCGAGGTGATGACGACGCCGGCGATGCCGTCCTTCTCGGCCTGCAGGCGCTCGACGGTGGCCTTCATCGAGGCCTTGTAGGCCTCGTTCATCGTGTTCGCCGACTGGTTGGGATCGTCGAGGGTGAGGACGACGATCCCGTCGTCGTCCTGCTCCCAGCGGATGGTGGTGCTCTCGCTCATGTGTGGTTCCTCTCAGGTCTTAAGGTCGGATGAGGCGCCGGAGCCGCCGGGGTCCCACGGCCCCCGCGAGATTCGCCCCAGGCGAATCTCGCAATGTGATTGCCCTCTGGGCAATCACACACGCTCGATCACGGTGGCGATGCCCATGCCACCGCCGACGCACAGCGTGGCCAGCCCGTAGCGACCGCCGGTCCGCTCGAGCTCGTCGATCAGCGTTCCGAGGATCATCGCCCCGGTGGCGCCGAGCGGATGGCCCATGGCGATCGCCCCGCCGTTGACGTTGACCTTGTCCATGTCCAGCCCCATGTCGCGCACGAACCGCAGCACGACGGCGGCGAAGGCCTCGTTGATCTCCACGAGATCGAGGTCGTCGACGGTGAGGCCGGCCTTGGCCAGCGCCTTCTTGGAGGCGGGCGCCGGACCGGTCAGCATGATCGTCGGCTCGGCGCCGGAGAGCGCGGTGGCGAGCACCTTCGCCCGCGGCTTGAGCCCGAGCTTCGCGCCCGTCTCCTCGTTGCCGATCGCCACCAGCGCGGCGCCGTCGACGATGCCGGAGGAGTTGCCCGGCGTGTGGACGTGGTTGATCTTCTCGATCCAGTGGTACTTCTGGAGCGCCACCGAGTCGAAGCCGCCCATCTCGCCGATCATCTGGAACGAAGGCTTCAGCGCCCCGAGCGTCTCGACCGTGGTCCCGGGACGGATGAACTCGTCCTTCTCCAGGACGGGGTTGTCGTTGATGTCGAGCACCGGAACGACCGAGTTGTCGAAGCGGCCCTCCTGCTGGGCCTCGAACGCGCGGGCCTGCGAGCGAGCGGCGTAGGCATCGACGTCCTCACGATCGAACGCCTCGACCGTGGCGATCAGGTCGGCGCTCACACCCTGCGGGACGAACGAGGTGTCGTAGTTCGTCTCCGGATCCATCGCCCAGGCACCGCCGTCGGAGCCCATCGGGACGCGGCTCATCGACTCGACGCCCCCCGCCAGGACCAGGTCCTCCCAGCCGGAGGCGACCTTCATCGCCGCGGTGTTGACGGCCTCCAGGCCGGAAGCGCAGAAGCGGTTGAGCTGGACCCCGGCGACCGTGTGCGGCAGCCCGGCCTTGATCGCGGCGGTCTTGGCGATGTCGCCGCCCTGATCGCCGACCGGCGAGACGCAGCCGAGCACGACGTCGTCGACCAGATTCGGATCGAGATCGGGGTTGCGGGACAGCATCTCGTGCATCAGGCCGACGACGAGATCGACGGGCTTGGTCGTGTGCAGCGATCCGTTGACCTTGCCCTTGCCCCGGGGGGTGCGGATCGCGTCGAAGACGAGCGCTTCAGTGGCTGACATGTCCTGTGACTCCTTGGAAAAGCCGATGGAAGACGCCGACCGGTCGTTCCCCGGCGGGGGATGCCGCGCGTCGGTGACGAAGCGGAACGGGCTAACCGACACCCGTGTCGGATGATAGCGATATCGTGACGAGGACAGTGCCGAAGCCCCCGGAAGAACGTCGCCAGCGCCTCCCCGCCTCCACCCGCCGGGGGATGATCATCGCCGCGGCGCGGGAGGAGTTCGCCCGGGCGGGCTACGACGGCGCCTCGATGGGACGGGTCGCCTCCGCGGCCGGCGTCACCCGCACCGTCCTCTACGACCACTTCCCCTCCAAGCGCGCGCTGTTCGCCGAGCTGCTCGGCGACACGCACGCCGCGCTGCTCTGCCATCTGCGGGAGACGATCACCGCGGACGCGCCGATGGAGGAGCGGATCGCCGCCACCTTCGACGCCTACCTGGCGTTCGCCGAGCACGAGCCGCTGGCCTGGAGCGTGCTGTTCCCCGACCGGCCGCCGATCGACCCCGAGGTGGCGGCCGACGTCCGGCGCGCGCGCACCGAGTCGAACCGCCTGTTCGCCGAGCTGCTCGCTCCGGACGCCAAGCGGGCGGGGATCGAGCCGCAGAGCAACATCGGCCGGGCGATCTTCGCCATCCACCTCGCCGCCCTTCACGGCCTCGTGCGCTGGTGGCACGCGCATCCCGAGGTCTCCCGGGCCGAGCTCGCGCACGCCGCCACCGACGCCCTATGGAGCGGGCTCGGGGGGCTCGCCCGCGGCGAGGCGCTCGCCTCCTGACCGGGGCGTGGGACGCAGCGAACCCGGGGAGACTGGCGGTGATGAGCTTCTCGCCGCGATCGGTGATGTCCCGGCTCGACGCGCAGCTGGGCGATGGAATCGAGCGGATCGTGAGGGCGAAGCACCGACGCCGGCTCGAGCGTCTCGGCGCGGCAGCAGCGCTCGATCCCGCGGACGGCGGCTCGGACGGCGGCTGGTGGGCGGACGCGGATCCACCGCCCCGGGAGGGCTGCCGGCTCGACGTCCTCATCGACGGGGCTGACGCGTTCGCCGCGATCGCCGAGGCGATCGAGCGGGCCCGTGAATCCGTGCACGTCACCGGGTGGCACGTGGCGCCGTCGTTCGAGCTGCTGCGCGGGCGCGATCCCCTCGTGCTCGGCCATCTGCTTGCGGAGGCGGCGGAGCGTCTCGACGTCCGCGTGCTCGTCTGGGCCGGCTCGCCCGTTCCGCTGTTCCATCCCACGCGCAAGGAGGTGCAAGCCACCGTCCGCGAGCTCACGCGGGGGACGCGCATCCGCTGCGAAGCCGACCCGCGCGAGCATCCCCTGCACTGCCACCACGAGAAGACCCTGGTGATCGACGGCGAGACGGCCTTCGTCGGGGGCATCGACATGACCGACCAGGCAGGGGACCGCTTCGACACCTCCGCGCATCACGCCCGGCGGCGCCTGGGCTGGCACGACGTCTCGACGCGCCTCCGCGGTCCGGCGGTGGCTGACGTGGCCGCGCACTTCGCGCTGCGTTGGCGTGAGCTCACCGGCGAACGGCTCCCGACGCCGGCCCGCCTCGAACCCGCCGGCGAGAGCACCGTCCAGGTCGTGCGCACGGTCGCGGAGGGCATGTACGACGCGCTGCCGCGGGGCGACTTCCGGATCCTCGAGAGCTACCTGCGAGCGATCACCCGCGCGGAGCGCTACGTCTATCTGGAGAACCAGTTCCTGTGGTCCCCGGAGATCGTGGCGCGGCTGAGCGCCAAGCTGCGTGAGCCGCCGGACCCAGCGTTCCGGCTCGTCATCGTCCTCCCGTCACGGGCGAACAACGGTCAGGACGACACCAAGGGCCAGCTCGGCGTGCTCGAGTCGGCGGACGCGGGCGGCGGGCGGCTGCTGGTGGCGACGCTCCGCTCGCTCACCGGAGCCCGCGACGACCTGCTCTACGTTCACGCCAAGGTGGGAATCGTGGACGACCGCTGGCTCACCATCGGCTCGGCCAACCTCAACGCCCATTCGCTGCTCAACGACACCGAGATGAACGTCGTCACCGACGACCGTGCCCTCGCCCGTGAAACGAGGCTTCGGCTGTGGGCCGAGCATCTCGACGTCGATCCGGCGTCGATCGCCGACCGCGCGCCCGCCGCCGTCGTCGATGAGCTGTGGCGCCCGATCGCCCAGGAGCAGCTGGGGCGACGTCAGGCCGGCGATGCGCCGACGCATCGCCTCCTCGCCCTCCCCGGGGTGTCACGTCGTTCGAGCCGCCTGCTCGGGCCGCTCACGGGCCTGATCGACGACGGCTGAGCTCGCCACGGAGCCCAAGCGCGCGGTCGGGGACATCGGTGATGAGCGCCTCCACCCGGGGATCCGCCATGAGACGTCGCAGCGCCGCCGGCTCGTTCACCGTCCACACGTAGGCGGGCAGACCAGCGGCCGCTGCGCGCCGCAACGCCCCGAGCCGGGTGAGCAGGACGTGCGGCGCGACGAAGTCCGCGCCGCACGCCCGGGCCCGCGCCACGAGGTCGAGGTCGGCGCGGGAGGCGAGCGCGCGATGAGGCGGGGCGGGCCCGAGGAGCAGGCCGGCCCGGAGTCCCGGCGCCGCGTCCTTGCATTCGGCGATCACGCCATCCAGGAACGTGGTGAGCACGATCGCCGGGAAGCCGCCGGGATCCCCGACCTCTGACAGGACGTCGGCGGCGCATCCCGGCTCCTTGAGCTCGACGTCGACGCCGATCCGGCCACCGGCGAGCGCCAGCACCTCCCCGAGCCGAAGGGGGGTGCGACCGGTGCGCGCGGCGATCGCCGCCGGCGTGAGCTCCGCCACCGGGACGCCGCCGACGGCGCGGTCGTGGACGACGAGGAGGCTCCCGTCGCCCGCCCGGCGGACGTCGAACTCGATCAGGTCGGCTCCGAGCTCGATCGCCCGGCGGAACGCCGCTGCGCTGTTGGCCGGCGCCTGCGCGGAAGCCCCGCGGTGAGCGACGACGAGCGGTCGCGACGATTGCGGCATCGGCCACAAGTCTCGTCGGAAAGTCCCGGCCGCGGGTGAGATCGGGTGCGGAAATGCGCGGCGTCTATCGTGGCCTTGCCGATGGCACGCCGTCAGGACATCCGCAATCTCGCGATCGTCGCCCACGTCGATCACGGCAAGACGACGCTCGTCGACGCCCTGCTGTGGCAGTCGGGCGCGTTCCGCAGCGGCCAGGACGTGGCCGACCGGGTGCTCGACTCAATGGACCTGGAGCGCGAAAAGGGGATCACGATCCTCGCCAAGAACACCGCCGTGCACCACGGCGGGGTCAAGCTCAACATCGTCGACACCCCCGGCCACGCCGACTTCGGCGGCGAGGTGGAGCGCGGCCTGACGATGGTGGACGGCGTCCTGCTGCTCGTCGACGCGAGCGAGGGGCCGCTGCCGCAGACGCGGTTCGTCCTGCGCAAGGCGCTCGAGGCCCGCCTCCCGGTGATCCTCGTGGTCAACAAGATCGACCGCCCGGACGCCCGCATCACCGAGGTCGTGGACGAGGTGTACGACCTGTTCATCGACCTCGACGCCGACGAGTCGCAGATCGAGTTCCCGATCGTCTACACCAACGCCAAGGCGGGCCAGGCCTCGCTCGATCCCGACACGCCGGGAACCGATCTCACGCCACTGCTCGATCTGCTCGTGACGCACATCCCCGCCCCCGAGCACGATCCCGACCATCCGCTGCAGGCCCACGTCACGAACCTGGACGCCTCGGCGTACGTGGGCCGGATCGCCATCTGCCGCGTGCGCCACGGGACGATCCGCCGGGGCGACACGTTGGCCTGGGTGCGCCCGCGCGCCGCCGACGACGCCGAGGGCAACGGAGCAGGTCCCGCTCCGTTGGTCGAGCGCGTGAGGATCACCGAGCTCTACGTCACCGAAGCGCTCGACCGCGTCCCCGCCGAGGAGGCGAGCGCGGGCGAGATCATCTCCGTGGCCGGCATCCCCGAGATCACGATCGGCGACACCCTCACCGACGCCGAGGTCCCCCGCCCGCTCCCCGCGATCACGGTCGATGAGCCCTCCCTGTCGGTCACCGTGGGGATCAACGATTCGCCGCTCGCCGGGCTGGACGGCGACAAGCTCACGGCCAGCCAGGTGAAGGCGCGGCTCGAGCGTGAGCTGATCGGCAACGTCTCGCTGCGCGTCTACCCCACCGAACGTCCTGAGGTGTGGGAGGTCCAGGGCCGCGGCGAGCTGGCCCTGGCCGTGCTCGTGGAGATGATGCGCCGCGAGGGCTACGAGCTCACCGTGGGCAAGCCGCAGGTCGTCACGCGAGAGATCGACGGCAAGCTCCACGAACCGATGGAGCGCATGAGCGTCGACGTGCCCGAGGAGTACGTCGGCGTCGTCACGCAGCTGCTGGCGCTGCGCCGCGGACGGATGGAGCAGATGGTCAACCACGGCACCGGCTGGGTCCGCATGGAGTACCTCGTTCCGGCCCGGGGCCTGATCGGCTTCCGCACCGAGTTCCTCACCGAGACGCGCGGCACCGGCCTCGTGCACCACGTGTTCGACCGCTGGGAGCCGTGGCAGGGGGACATCCGCACCCGGGGGTCCGGCTCGCTGGTGGCCGACCGGCGCGGCAGGGTGGCGGCCTTCGCGCTGTACAACCTCCAGGAGCGGGGGACCCTGTTCGTCGGGCCGGGCGAAGAGGTCTACGAGGGGATGATCGTCGGTGAGAACGCGCGGGCCGAGGATCTCGACGTCAACGCCGTCAAGGAGAAGCACCTCACCAACATGCGCTCCTCGACCGCCGACGAGCTCGTCCGCCTCGTGCCCAAGCGCGAGCTCTCGCTCGACCAGGCGCTCGAGTTCCTGCGCAGCGACGAGGCCGTCGAGGTCACACCGCTCAACGTGCGCCTGCGCAAGACCGTGCTCGAGTCCACCGCCCGGCGCAAGGCCGCCCGGGCGGCCAAGACCACCGCCTGAGCATCCGCCGGGAGGCGCGCGTGACACGGCTGCTCGCCTTCAGCGACCTGCACTGCTCGCGACGCCACTCCCAGCGCCTCGTGAAGCTCGCCGAGGCAGCCGACATCGTGGTCGGAGCGGGCGACTACGCCTCGCTGCGGCTCGGATTGGGCCGCACGCTTGACCGGTTGGCGGCGATCGCCAAGCCGTTCGTGCTGGTGCCGGGTAACAACGAGTCGGCCACCGCCCTGTGGCGGGCGAGCGACCGGATCCCCGAGCCGTACATCCTGCACGGCGAGGGGCGGGAGATCGGCGGCCTGCACTTTCACGGGCTCGGCGGGGCGGTTCCGCCCGCCCCGATGCCGTGGAGCTGGAATCTCACCGAGGACGAGGCGGCGGACGGGCTCGCGGATTGCCCGCCGGGCGCGGTGCTCGTCGTTCACTCCCCGCCTTATGGACACCTCGACGGCGCGCACGGCCGGCGTCTGGGAAGTCGCTCGGTGCTGACGGCGATCCAACGATGCCGACCTGCACTGACACTGTGCGGACACGTTCACCAGTGTCAGGGTGAGGAGGCGTGGATCGGACCGACACGGGTCGTCAACCTCGGTCCGCGCGGCGCCTTCTTCGACCTCTGAGCCGGCGAACGGCACGTCGACAATTCCGCCGTTTGCAGGATTCCTTGCAGACCTAGGTCTCGCCAGGGGTTTCCCGACGGCGCGTGTTAGGGTCCGCGGCGCCGTCGCGCTCACAAACATCCGCGGGAGCCGGTGTCACTCACCGACGGAGCAGTTCTCCCGAACGTAGACCGCATCCCAAGGGGACAGGTTCCCCTGCGCAATTGACATGCTCACACGCCATCGCCGCCACCTGATCCGCACCGCCGCGGTCCTGCTCGCGCTCGGCGCCCTGCTTGGCTCGAGCCTCGTCTCGACCAGCGCCGGGAGCCTGCAGAGCGAGATCAACGCCGGCCGCTCGGCCGCCGCGGCGCTGCGCGACCAGATCTCCCAGGCGTCGGCCTCGATCCAGCAGACGGCGGGCGGGATCGCCGCCGCGCGCTCCCGTCTCGATGCGCTGCAGTCCCAGCTCGCCACCCGCGTGGCGCAGCTGCGCTCGGTGCAGAACGCTCTCGTCTCCGCCCGTGACCATCTCATGGCCCTGGAGAACCGGCTGCGGACGGCGACGCGGGCGCTGTCGGCCAACCTCGTCCAGAACTACGAGGGCGGGGCCCCCAACCTGATGACGGTGATCCTGTCCGCCAACGGGTTCTCGCAGCTGCTGAACCAGATCAACTTCCTGTCCCGAATCGGCCATCAGGACGCCGGCGTGGTGACGAGCACGCGAGCCGCCCGGCTGGCCGTGCTCGCCGAGGCGGACCACCTCGCCTCGCTGGAGACGCGGGATCGCACCCTCACCGACGAGGTCCTCGCCCAGCGCAACCAGGTGGCTGCGCTGCAGGCCGCGCTGATCCAGCGGCAGATCGGCCAGCTCGGCCACCGCGCCAGCGTCAAGGCGAAGCTGGCATCGCTCGACAACCGGCTCGGCCAGCTGGAGGCCAAGGCCGCCGCCCAGGCCCGCGCCGCGGCGATCGCCGCCGCCCGCGCCAACGCCGCCAATGAGGCCGACGGGAACGGCGCCGGGGTCACGAGCGACGGCGCCGCCAACGGCCTCGCCATCGACAGCGGCGGCATGGTCCAGGCTCCCGCCGACGCACCGGAGGCGGTCAAGGAGGTGATCGCGGGGGGGAACGCGATCGCCACGCTCCCTTACATCTGGGGCGGCGGTCACGGCTCCTTCCAGGCGGCGGGCTACGACTGCTCGGGATCCGTGTCCTACGCCCTCGCCGCCGCCGGACTGCTCTCCTCACCGCTCGACTCGACCGGCTTCGAGAGCTATGGCGACCCCGGCCCCGGCCGGTGGATCACGATCTACGCCGACGCCGGGCACGCCTGGATGGAGGTGGCGGGCTGGCGCTTCGACACCGTCGCGCAGGCCGAGACCGGCACCCGCTGGGCCCAGGGCGGCGGCGAGTTCGCCGGCATGGTCGAGCGCCACCCACCGGGCCTGTAGCCGCGACGCGCGGCTTGCCCGCGGGGCCGTCCGGTGGGGTGCGGCCCGATCGATGGGTGCCGTCCGGTGGGGCGCGGCCCGATGGGGCCGTCCCCGGGGCGCGGCCAACCCCGTCGACCGTTCCCGCGGGGTCCCGCCGCCGGACGAGCAGCCGCCCTAACGCCCATTTCGTCCCAACCCGCGCGTCTTCGCCGGCGCATGGGGCCTAATGGGCCTCATAGGCCCACGAGCCCCCACGCGAGGGCGCGATCGGCTCGGTTGGGACGAAATGGGCGCTGCGCCTGGCGTCCCACAGCGCCGGTGAACTTCGGACAGGGCATTCGAGGTTCGAGTCGCGCCTGGGCGGCTCGTCGCGCGGTCGGGGCGGCGTCGTGGGCTCCGTGGGCTCCGTGGGCTCCGCGTGCCGGGCCCCGGGGACCGGCCCGGTTCGATCAGCGCGCCGCGGCCATTCGATCAGGCCGCCGCGGCCAGGATCGCCGAGGCGCGACCCCGGCAGTCGTACATCGTCGTGCCGGAGCTGAGCTTCACCGCCCGGCACGCCTTCTCCGCCGCCGTGAAGGCGACGGCGCTGCCGACGCGCGTGTCGCCGGGGAGTCCGCCGCCACCGCCGGTGGCAGTGGTGTCGGCGACCAGCCAGCGCAGCCGGCCCTCGCGCACCTCCGTCGCCAGCCACTTCACCGACACGGAGCTCTCGCGGCCCGAGAAGCCGCCGAGCCCGGCGACGTCGGCGCCGGAGGCGCCGGAGGCGACGATCGCACTTGCCGCGTCGCTCTGACTCTCGACGCCGATCGTGCCGCCGCCGTGGGCCTTGGCGTAGGCGATCGCCGCGGTGAGGTCCTCGCCGCCGCCGAACATGCCGCCGGCACCGCCGCCGGCGAAGCCTCCGGACCCCGCACGCCCGAAGCGCCCGCGCAGGCGGGAGCCCGGCGCGCCGGAACCGGAGCCGGAGCCCGAGCCGAACAGGCTGCCGATCGATGGCCCGGGGGCCGCAGCGGAGCCGGAGCCCGCAGCGGAGCCGGGGACTGCTGCGGAGCCCGAGCCACCGGCACCCGGCGGCGGACCGCCGGCAGCGCCACCGAAGCCCGCGCCCGGCAGCCCGCGCCCGCCGGCGCCACCGAAGCGTCCACCGGCGGCGCCGAGGCGCCCGGGGCCGCCCCGGCCCGGACCACCGAAGCCGCCCATCTCGGCGCTCGCGGGACCGCCCGCGGGGAAGGTGCCGCTCGCCGCGTGTCCCAGGGTCTCGGCCGCCCAGGTGGTGGGCGCCGCCAGGAGAGCGGCCAGGGCGACGGCGACGAGGGCCGCCCGCACGCGAACCGGCAGCGTCAGCGCGAGCAGGATCGCCGCGCCGCCGGCGACGGCGATGATCACCGGGGCGGCCCAATCAAGGCCGTCGATCGTGCCGAGCACGACGAGCTCGGTGACGATCCCCCCGACGAGGAGCGCGGGGGCGAGGATCCGGCTGGAGCGAGCACCGTCGCCGATGCCGAGCGGCCGCGGCAGGACCTGACCCACGCCGGCGCCCACGAGGGCGGCGGCGAAGGGGGCGACCATCGAGACGTAGTAGGGGTGGAAGATCCCCGAGGCGAAGCTGAACACGACGCCGACGGTGAGCAGCGTGCCGCCGAGCACGATCACCCAGCCGGTGCGCGGATCGTCGCGGCGCAGCCGGGTGAGGACGAGGATGCCCACCCCGGCGACGAGCGCCGCCCCGAGCAGCCAGCCGGCCTGGTTGCCGAGCGCGTCATTGAGGAGCCGCAGCGCTCCGGTGTTGCCACCGAACAGGAGCCCACCGCCACCGGGACCACCGCCGCCGCCGGGACCGCCGGTCTGGCCGGCCACGCGCCCGGCGCCGTTGTAGTCGAAGATGAGGTTCCAGACGCTGTTGTCGGCGGTACCGGAGATCCATGGGCGGTCGGCCGCCGGCGTGAGCGTCACGAGCAGGGGCCAGGCTCCGGCGACGGAGAGCATCGCCGCGCCGCCGGCGAACAGCTGCCAGATGGCGCGAAGACGCTGCCCGGGACGCCAGCGACACCACAGCCATGCGGCGGCGATCGCCGGCACGACCATGAAGCCGACGAGCATCTTCGTCTCGAACGCCAGCCCGACGAGCACGCCGCAGGTCACCAGCCAGCGGGTCCGCCCGGTCTCCAGGGCCCGCAGCGCCGCCCACACCGCCGCCACCGAGCACAGGACGAGAAGCTCGTCCGGGTTGTTGTGGCGGCTGACGGCGACGATGATCGGCGTGGTGGCGAGCGCGAAGCCGGCCACGAACCCGGCGACGCGTCCGAAGCGACGGCGCGTGAGGTCGTAGAGGATGGCGGCAGCGGCGACGCCCATCAGCGCCTGGGGGATGAGGATGCTCAGCGGGTGATCGCCGAAGATTCGCGCCGACAGCGCCTGGACCCACAGGGCGAGGGGCGGTTTGTCCACGGTCATCAGGCCGCTGCGATCCATCGAGGCGAACAGGAAGTCGTGCCACGAGCTCGCCATCGAGCGGACCGCGGCGCTGTAATACGTGTTGGCCCAGCCGTTGATCGACAGGCCCCAGAGGTTGAGCACTCCGGCCACGACCATCAGGCCGACGAGCTCGGGCCGGGCGAGGGCTCGCTCCGCGGCCGCGCGCAGCCGGGAGCCGGCGCGGAGCCGGCGTCCTGCGGCGAGTGGGAGGGGAAGCGAGTCGGTGCTCATTGGCTACGGCTGGCCCGGGACGCGATGCTGCTCGGCGTAGGCACCCGCCATCGCAACGGCGCCGAATGCGCCCACGATCAAGCCGAACAGGGTGCGCGTGATGATGCTCATGATGCTCGCCTTCTCTGGGGGAACGCCGAGAGGATCGTCCGTGGCGCGAAGCCGGCGCGAAGAGCGGGGTAAGACCGATGTAGGAGGTGCCCGGCTCCCCTGATGGGAAGATGCCTACCCTGAAGGGGAGCACCCCTTTCCCAGGAGCCCGGACATGACAACGAACAGCTTCGACGCCAGAGCGAGCCTCACCGTGGGCGACCGCTCGTACGACATCTTCCGACTCGACGCGCTGCAGGCGAAGTTCGACGTGGCTCGCCTTCCCTTCTCGCTGAAGATCCTGCTCGAGAACCTGCTCCGCAACGAGGACGGCGAGTCGATCCGCGCGCAGGACATCGAGGCGCTGGCGAAGTGGAACGCCAACGACGAGCCCAGCCAGGAGATCTCCTTCACTCCCGCCCGCGTGGTGATGCAGGACTTCACCGGCGTCCCGGCGATCGTCGACCTCGCGGCGATGCGCGATGCGATGGCCGAGATGGGCGGCGACCCGAACCGGATCAACCCGCTCGTGCCGGCCGAGCTGGTGATCGATCACTCGGTCCAGGTCGACGTGTTCGGCTCACACGACGCCTTCCGGCGCAACGCCGAGTTCGAGTTCGACCGCAACCGCGAGCGCTACGCCTTCCTGCGCTGGGGCCAGGGCGCCTTCCGCAACTTCTCGGTCGTCCCACCCGACACCGGGATCGTCCATCAGGTGAACCTGGAGTACCTGGCCCGCGTCGTGTTCGTCGACGACGAGCGCGGCCTCGCCTACCCGGACACGCTCGTCGGCACCGATTCACACACGACGATGATCAACGGCCTCGGCGTGCTCGGCTGGGGCGTAGGCGGGATCGAGGCCGAGGCGGCGATGCTCGGGCAGCCGATGTCGATGCTCATCCCCCAGGTGGTCGGCTTCGAGCTCACGGGCAACCTGCCGGAGGGCGCCACCGCCACCGATCTCGTGCTGACCGTCACCGAGATGCTCCGCGAGCGCGGCGTGGTCGGTAAGTTCGTCGAGTTCCACGGGGCCGGGCTCGCCAACCTCCCGCTCGCGGACCGCGCCACGATCGGGAACATGTCGCCGGAGTTCGGCTCGACGTGCGCGATCTTCCCGATCGACGCCGAGACGCTCCACTACCTCGAGTTCTCCGGCCGGCCGAAGGAGCAGATCGCCCTCGTCGAGGCCTACGCCAAGGAGCAGGGCCTGTGGCACGACGAGAGCTCCGAGACACCGACCTACAGCGACACCCTGCAGCTCGACCTCGCCGACGTCGTCCCGAGCATCGCCGGGCCCAAGCGTCCGCAGGACCGCGTCTCGCTGACCGAGTCCAAAGCCGAGTTCCGGATGGCCCTGGAGGGGATCCTCCCGGACGACGACGACGGGGACGAGGGCAGCGAGGACAGCTTCCCGGCCAGCGATCCGCCCGCCACCAACGGCACCCGTGAGCACGGCCAGCAGCCGCACGGCAGCACGGGCGGCACCCAGGTCGCCGAGCGGCGCTCCACGAGGACGCCGGTGACGCTCGCGGACGGGACCGACACCGAGCTCGACCACGGGCACGTCGTCATCGCCGCGATCACCTCCTGCACGAACACCTCGAATCCGTCGGTGATGGTCGGAGCGGGCCTCCTCGCGCGCAATGCCGTGCAGAAGGGCCTGAAGGTGAAGCCGTGGGTGAAGACCTCGCTCGCCCCGGGATCGAAGGTGGTGACCGAGTACCTCGACCGCGCCGGGCTGACCGAGTATCTCGAGGATCTGGGCTATCACCTCGTCGGCTACGGCTGCACGACCTGCATCGGCAACTCGGGCCCGCTGCCGGATGAGATCTCCGCCGTGGTCAACGAGGCCGACCTGGCCGTCGTCTCGGTGCTCTCGGGCAACCGCAACTTCGAGGGCCGGATCAATCCGGACGTGAAGATGAACTACCTCGCCTCGCCACCGTTGTGCGTGGCCTACGCGCTGGCCGGGACGATGGACACCGACCTCTACGAGGAGCCACTCGGCGAGGACGAGCACGGCGAGCCGGTGTTCCTCAAGGACATCTGGCCGAGCGCCGCCGAGGTCGCCGAAGTCGTCGGCGACGCGGTGCAATCCGACATGTTCCGCAAGAGCTACGCCGAGGTGTTCGACGGCGACGAGCGGTGGAACTCGCTGGAGGTCCCCACCGGCGACAGCTTCGCCTGGGACGAGCGCTCCACCTACGTCCGTCGCCCGCCGTTCTTCGAGGAGCTGCCGCGCGAGCCGGTGCCGATCGAGGACATCGAGGACGCCCGCGTGCTGGCGATCCTCGGCGACAGTGTCACCACCGACCACATCTCCCCGGCCGGGGCGATCAAGCGGGACGGCCCGGCGGCGAGCTACCTGAACGAGAACCACGTCGAGACGCGTGACTTCAACTCCTACGGCTCGCGCCGCGGCAACCACGAGGTGATGATGCGCGGCACCTTCGCCAACATCCGCCTGCGCAACCAGCTCGCCCCGGGCACGGAGGGAGGCGTGACGGTGTACCTCGGCGCCGACGGCGAAGAGCAGATGTCGATCTACGACGCCGCGATGAAGTACATCGAGAACGACATTCCGCTGGTCGTGCTCGCCGGCAAGGAGTACGGCTCCGGCTCGTCACGGGACTGGGCGGCGAAGGGAACCCGGCTGCTCGGCGTCCGCGCCGTGATCGCGCAGAGCTTCGAGCGGATCCACCGCTCGAACCTCGTCGGCATGGGTGTCCTCCCGCTCCAGTTCGCCGAGGGCGAGTCGGTCGAGTCGCTCGGGTTGACCGGCCGCGAGCGGTTCACGATCGAGGGGCTCGCCGATGCCGACACGGTGCCGCGTGAGCTGACGGTGAAGGCCGGGGACACCGAGTTCACCGTCATCGCACGGATCGACACCCCCAAGGAGCAGCAGTACTACCGCCACGGCGGGATCCTCCAGTTCGTCCTGCGCCAGTTGCTCGCCGACTGATGGCGATTCCCGAGTTCCTGGAGGCGCTGCTCACGGCGGTCGGGCCGTCGGGGCGCGAAACACCGGCCGCCGAGGCGTGGCGCGAGGGGTGCCGGCGCTTCAGCGACGACGTCGGCTCCGATCACGTCGGCTCCTCCTACGCCCGCGTTCCCGGGACGGCCGAGGGACCGACACTCGCCCTCGTCGGGCACATCGACGAGATCGGGGTCAACGTGACCCACATCGACGACAACGGCTTCTTGCGCTTCGGGCAGGTCGGCGGCTGGGACCCGATCGTCCTCGTCGGGCAGCGGGTCACCCTGATCACCCGGGAGGGTCCCGTGCCCGGCGTGATCGGGCGCCAGCCGATCCACCTGATCGAGACCCAGGACCGTGAGAAGGCCCCCAAGCTGAAGGCGCTGCACATCGACATCGGCGCCGAGAGCGCCGAGGCGGCACGCCGCCTGGTTCGCGTCGGCGATGTCGGCGTCATCGACGTCACGCCGCTCGAGCTGCAGGGTGACCGGATCGCCTCGCGCGCGCTCGACAACCGGGTCGGCTGCTACGTGGCGGCCGAGGCGGCGCGGCTCGTCGCCGAGAGCGGAGGCGCACCGGGCGACGTGCTCGCGCTCGCCGTCGCCCAGGAGGAGACGAGCTTCGCCGGCTCCAGCACGAGCTCGTACGCGCTCGAGCCGGACCTGGCCATCAACCTCGACGTCACCTTCGCCACCGATCAGCCGGGGGTGGAGCTCGGCCTGCTCACCCACCACGCGCTGGGATCAGGCCCCGCGATCGCGCGGGCGACGCCGCTGCACCCGCTCATCGCCGATCGTCTGATCGAGGCCGCCGAGGCGCTCGAGATCCCGTTCACCCTCGAGTCGATGGGCCGCGCCACCGGGACCGACGCCGACGCCATCAACGTGAGCCGGACGGGGATTCCGACGGGTCTCGTCGAGGTGCCGCTCCGCTACATGCACTCTCCCGTGGAGGTCATCTCACTCGCCGACCTCGACGCGACCGCCCGCCTACTCGCCGAGTTCGCCCGCCGGCTCGAGCCGGGAATGTCGTTCGCCCGCTGAGCACAGGAATGCTCCTTCTGTTCGACATCGACGGCACCCTGCTCCGGGGCGCGACCGAGGCGCACGCGAAGGCGCTGCACGCCGCGCTGCGGACGGTGCACGGCATCGATGCGCTGCGGGTGCCCACGACGCTGTCGCCGGCGGGACGGACGGACGGGGAGATCGCCCGCGCGATCCTCCTCGCGGCGGGCGTCTCGGCGACCGCCATCGACGAGCGGGCCGGCGACGTCCGGGCGGAGTCCTGCCGCACGTACGCCGAGCTCGTTCCCGACGACCTGTCCGGGACGGTCGTACCGGGGATGGCGGACCTGCTCACCTGGCTCGGCGAGCAGCCGGACGTGAAGCTCTCGCTCGTCACCGGCAACTACGAGTCGGTGGCGCGGCTGAAGCTCGGGCGGGCGGGCATCGGTCACCACTTCCCCCGCGGCCAGGGGGCGTTCGGCTCCGACAGCGAGGATCGAGCGGCGTTGCCGCCCCTCGCCCGCCGGCGCGCCGGACACGACGGCGTGTCCTATCCCCGGGCGCGGACGATCGTCATCGGCGACACCCCGCGTGACATCGCCTGCGCCCAGGCCGATCGCCTGCGGTGCTTCGCCGTGCCGACGGGCCCGTACGACGCCACCGAGCTGACGGCGGCGGACGCCGTCGCGCCCAACGTGGCGGCACTGCGCGCCCTGCTCGGCGACGCCATCGCGCAGGGCTAGCCAGACGGGGGCGCCTCGGCGCCTCCGTGGACGGGTTTGCCCCAGGAGCGCCGTCTGTGTCATACTCAACCTAATGGTTCAGTATCAGACACCCGTCGACCGAACCTTCGCGGCCCTCGCCGACCCGACCCGCCGCGCCGTGCTCGAACGGCTGGGGGCCGGGAGCGCGGCGATCGGTGAGCTCGCCGAGCCCTTCGGCATGTCGCTGACCGGGATGCAGAAGCACATCCGGCTGCTCGAGGAGGCGAACCTCGTCACCACGGAGAAGGTCGGGCGGGTCCGCAGGTGCACGCTCGTGCCGAACGCCTTCGAGGGCATCAGCACGTGGCTGGCGCGCCTCGACCGCTTCGCGCAGGTCGTCGAACGAACGAAAGGAGCACCATGAGCACCACCATCGTCACCACCCCGAACGACCTCGAGATCCGCGTCGAGCGGGTCTTCGACGCGCCGCGGGATCACGTCTACTCCGTATGGACGGATCCGCAGCTGATCCCCGAATGGTGGGGTGATGGCACCGTCGTCGAGGAGATGGACGTCCGTCCCGGCGGCCGCTATCGGTTTCGGACCACCCACGGTGTCGTCGAAGGCGAGTTCCGCGAGGTCGAACCACCCGCGCGTCTCGTGCAGACGTTCATGAACCACCTGCAGACGCTCAAGTTCGAGGATCTCGGGGAGCGGACGAAGGTGACGCAGACGATGCACTTCGAGACGACGGAGGAGCGCGACACCACGATGCAATACGGCGTCGAGCAGGGCGCGAAGGCGGGCCACCAGCGGATCGACGCGCTGCTCGAGAAGATCACGGCGTAAGCCGGGTCGTTCCCGCGTCGATCACGGTGGCGGAGCCGGGCGCGTGAGCACCACGTAGCGACCATTGGCGTTCTCCAGCTCGCCGGCCGGCTGAAAGCCGGCGCGGCGGGCGGCCGCCCGCGCGCGCTCGTTCCACGCCGCGATCACCACCCGCACCTGAGGCCGCGCGAGCACGGGCGCAAGCACCGCCAGCAGCTCCGGCAGCAGCCTCCGGGCGTTCCCCCGTCCGACGAGATCCGGCCGCAGACCGAAGCCGAGGTCGTCGGCGTCCGGCGCCTCCTCCAGGCCGGGCACGCGGGCTTCCGCACCGAGGCAGACGTGACCGATCAGCTCGCGCCCGCGCAGGACGGCGAAGAAGCGGTTGGCGGGGTCGATCAGGGTGGGGAGGTCACCCGCGCCGGGGTCGTAGATCGCATACTGCCCCGCGTAGCGCCACGCGAGGATCGCCTCGGCGTCGGCGCCTCGGAGCGGGCGCAGGACGATCGGCTCGCTCACGCCGGGCGCACGGCGCGCGCCAGCCACAGGCGCAGCCGCAAGATCCGACGGCCGTCGCGCTCGCTGACCTCGAAGCAGGTGACGTTGGGCGGGCGCCGGGCGAGCGCCTGCGCGATGATCCCCCTCGCCTCGTCGTCCGCCGATCCCCGCTCCAGCCAGTCGTCGTAATCGAGCTCGAGCGGGAGGAATCGCTCGTAATCGAGCTCCAGCCCGGCCTGCTCGAGCAGGGTGTGCGCGTGCGCCAGGGTCGGGGAGCTCCAGTGCGACGGGTCGCGCAGGCGCTCGATCTCCTGCGCCCAGCGCCCCGCCTCCGGGTCGGCGTCGGCGAGATGATCGACGAGCACGACGGGGGCCCCGGGCCTCACCACGCGGGCGAGCTCGCCGACGAGCCGGACGGGGAGTGGCACGTGATGGATCGAGAAGCGCGTCACGGCCCCGTCGAAGCTGGCATCGCCGGCGTCGAGGGCAGTGGCGTCGCCGACCGCGAACTCGGCGTTGTCCAGGCCCGCCGCCGCCGCCTCGCGACGAGCCAGGTCGATCATCGCGGGGGTGAGATCGATGCCGAGGACCGCTGCCGCCTCGCCGGCGAGGCGGCGCGCGATGACGCCAGGACCGCACGCCGCCTCGAGCCATCGCTCATCCGCGCCGGGCCGGCACAGGCCGAGGATCGCGTCGAGCAGCCGAGCGTCGTTGGCGGACGCGCTGGCGTTGAAACCCTCCGCCTGACGCGTGAACTCACCGACCGTCGTCTCGCGGTGCACGGCGGATGCGCCTACTTCGGGGTCGGGAACTGCACGCGCATCATCCGGTCCCACATCCAGTCCGGCGTGAAGCGGCGCTGGTTGATCATCAGGTGGGCGCTCGGGGTGACGGCGTAGCGCGCCTTCGGGCGCTTGGCCTCGAGCGCCTTGACGATCGTCGCCGCCACGGCCTCGGGTCCGGCCCCGAGCTTCGCCATCGGTCCCGCGTAGGCCTGCTCGGTGATCTCCCCGACCCTGCGATTGAACTCGGCGTAGGGACCGTCGCCGCCGGCGGAGGCGACCGAGCCGGAGGCGACCTCGCCGAAGCGGGTGACGATCAGGCCGGGCTCGATCAGGATGACGTCGATCCCGAAGCCGCGCAGCTCGAAGCGCATCGCGTCGGAGAGCGCCTCCAGCGAGTACTTGGTCGCGTGGTAGAGCCCGCCGCCCGGGAACGTGAGCCGGCCGCCCATCGAGCCGAGGTTGACGATCCGCCCCGACCGCGCGGCGCGCATCCCCGGCAGCACGAGCTGGCACAGCCGCAGCAGCCCGAACACATTCGTCTCGAACTGGCGGCGCACCTCGTCGAGGGGCACGCTCTCGACCGCGCCCGACTGGCTGTAGCCGGCGTTGTTGACGAGCACGCCAACGGCGCCCTCGGCCTCGGTGACGGCATCCACCGCCGCCTGCATGGAAGCCTCGTCGCAGACGTCGAGCGCGAGCGTCCGGCAGCCGAGAGCGGCGAGCTCGGTGAGCGTCTCCGGCCGCCGCGCCGTCGCGTAGACGGTGAACCCGCGCTCGGCGAGCAAGGCCGCCGTGGCATGGCCGATCCCGGAGGAGCACCCGGTGATGAGCGCGACACGGGAGGGCACGCCGGTGAGCCTACCGGCTCACCGGCGTGGCGACGGCCGGCGTGGCGCTCCACCGACGCGGACGTTCACTGAATGAGTTACGCTTGAGACAGTGAGGAGATGTGTCGCAGGGCTTGTGGCTGGACTGGCGGTGTTGGGGATGCTGGCGCCGAGCGCTGGGGCGCGCGCGAAGCACGCCCATCACCACCGCGCCCGCCACCATCACGCGCACCACCGGCGCCGCCACCACGCCGCCGCGCCGAGCTCGCTGTACTCCGGGCCCGGCCCGCGCCCGGGGCCGGCGATCCTCTACGAGAAGCCCGCCACCGCCCCGGAGCTCACGAACTCGGGGATCTGGCACGCCGCTCCGATCCTCGTCTCCGGCACGGAGGCCTATCGCGCCGGCGAGTTCCTCTACCAGGACTTCCTCTACGACGACGACGGCGCCCACGAGGTCCCCGACCCCAACGATCCGCGGGTCGCCGAGGTCGGCAACCTGTTCTCGATGACCAATGGCACCTACACGTATCCCACCGGGCCGGGCTACGCGGAGAACGCGGCTGACCTCGTGGAGTTCCGGGTCAAGCCGCTGGCCCGGGCGACCGCCTTCCGGGTCACCCTGAACACGCTGGAGAACCCGGCGCTGGTGGCCTTCTCGATCGCGATCGGGGGCACGCCCGGCACCACGTATCCGTTCCCCGACGGCGCGAACGTCGCTGCCCCGGCCAGCCTGTTCCTCACCGTGCACGAGGTGAACGGCAAGCTCGCCGCCCAGCTCGTCCGGGCGGGCAGCGATGCCCCCGTCCCGGGCGCGGCGCCGAGCGTCCGCGTCGACACCGTCCGCCACCAGATCCAGGTCGAGGTCCCGCACAGCGAATGGAATCCCCGCCGATCGACGGTTCGGATGGCGATGGGCGTCGGCCTGTGGGACAGCGCGACGAACAGCTACCTGCTCCCGCAGGTGACCGCGAGCGCGAGCGCGCCGGGCGGTGCGGGAACGGCCGCCCACCCGGCCGCCTTCTTCAACGTCGCGTTCCGCACCGACGAGCCCGAGCCGTCGGTGGAGGACAGCACGAGTGCCGTGCTCGACGCCTCCTGGTGGCGAGACCGCGCGCAGGGCGCCGCGCTCGCCGCCGGTGACATCTCGCCGTTCTACGCCGACGTCAGCTTCGCGAAGCTCCACCGTCGCGTCACCGACAACTCGATGATCCCTCGGACGGGCTCGTTCGACATGATCCTGCCGAGCCACTTCTCGCTCGGGCAGGGCGAGAGCTTCGCGCATACCTGCGGCCTCACCGGCCGGCCGGACACCGGCGGCTGCTCGCCCGAGTACCTGGGCAACCTGCAGCCCTACAACATCTACGTTCCACCCGGTCCGGCGCCCCAGGACGGCTACGGGCTCACGCTGCTCCTGCACTCGCTGTCGGCCAACTACAACCAGTACATGGGGTCTCGCAACCAGTCCCAGTTCGGCAACCGCCCCGATCCGTCGATCGTGATCACTCCGGAGTCCCGCGGGCCGGACCAGTTCTACGAGGGGCTGGGCGGCGCCGAGGTGTTCGAGGTGTGGGCGGCGGTGGCGCACCGGTACCACCTCAACCCCGCCTACACCGACATCACCGGATACTCGATGGGTGGCTTCGGGACCTACGACCTCGCCTCGCAGTTCCCCGATCTGTTCGCGCGCGCACAGCCGACCGTCGGCGAGGAGTCCGACACGACCGTGCTCGCGTCGCTGCGCAACGTGCCGGTGCTGGCGTGGAACAACTCGGCCGACGAGCTCGTTCCCGCCACCGACTACCTGCCCACCGAGCAGGCGCTCGTCTCGGACGGCTACCGGATCGAGCTCGACGTCTACCGCCCGTGTGCCAGCACCCTGTGCTCGCCGCTGTTCCCCGACCACCTCGAGCTCGCCGTCAACGACGAGTTCGCGCCGGCGGCGACGTTCCTCGGATCGGCCACCGTGGATCGCAACCCCGCCCACGTCACCTACGTCGTCGATGCCCAGCGCAACATCCCGCAGTACGGCCTGGTCGGCGATCACGCCTACTGGCTCTCCGACCTCACGCTGCGCGACAGCTCGGTGACGGACTCCTCAGGCGCGCCGGAGGCGACCGTCGACGCGATCTCCCACGGCTTCGGCGTCGGCGATCCCAAGGCGTCGGGCACGATCACGGGCGCCGGCGCCCTCACCGGCGGCTACATGGGCGCGATCCAGTATCTGTCGTTCCGCCAGAGTTGGGGCGCGGTCCCGAGCGAGCCCACGGCCGACGAGATCGACATCACGGCGAAGAACCTGGCCACGGCATCGATCGACGTGGCCCGGGCGGATGCCGATTGCAACGTGAAGCTGAACATCACGAGTGACGGCCCGGTCGCCGTGAGCCTGCCGGGTTGCCACCGGGTCGTCCACGCCGGATAGGGTGATCTGATGCTCCGGTGGCGCCGCGTCCTCGCGCTCGCGCTCGTCGTCGGACTGGTGCTCGGCGGCGGCGCCGTCTGGCGGCGTTCGGCCGACACTGCGCGCGCGGCCGCGGGAGATCCGGACTGCCTGGGTGACTACGGCGACGTCCCGGCACGATCCGGGCCACCGCTGCGGTTCGGCATCGACCCCGGCCTCGCCGGGAGCGCCGGCGGCGTGCAGCTGCCCAGCGCACCGGACGATCCCGCCCGGGACGTCGCGATGACGCAGGCGCTGGACCCCAGGGGCCGAGTGCTCGTCGTGCGGCTCAATCGTCTGTTCTGGTCGGGCGGAGATGCTCTCATCGCCCAGTTCCGCACGCTCGTCTCGCAGTACACCCGGGCCGGGCTCGACGTCGAGCTCCAGGTCCGCTACCACCCCACGTCCGGCGAGAACGGTGACCTCTCGACCTGGGAGGCCTACGTCCGTCACGTCGTCGACGTGTTCGGCTCGAACCGCCGGGTGGTGGCGATGACGATCACCAACGAGGTCAACCTCACCGTTTCCCCCAACACCTCCGACGGCGCCTACGACAACGCGCGCGACGCCCTGATCGACGGAATCGAGGCGGCACACGCCGAAGCGATGCGCGACCACGACAGGCAATTGCGCTTCGGCTTCACCTACGCCTACCGCTTCTCGCCACCGGGCGACGCCGCCTTCTTCGCCTATCTCGGTGCCCACGGAGGCGCCGCCTTCCGGTCGGCCCTCGGGTTCGTGGGCCTCGACTTCTATCCCGGCTCGGTCTACCCGCCGGCGATGGTCCCCGGCGACTCGCTGCGTGGCGACATGGCACAGGCCCTGGGGGTCCTGCGCGGGTGCTTCATGCCGATGGCGGGACTCGGCGCCGCGGTCCCGATCTGGCTCACGGAGAACGGGGTGCCGACCGGCGCCACGACGGACGACGCCCAGCAGGCAAGCGACCTCACCCAGCTGGTCGATGCCGCCCAGGCCTACTCCGGCACGTTCGGAGTCACCGACTACCGGTGGTTCGACCTCCGCGACACGAGCTCAACCCCGGCCGGCTCCCTGCCGGGCGTCGCGGTGACGTTCGCCACCGACGGCCTGCTCCAGGCGAACTACGCACCGAAGCCGAGCTTCGCGGCCTACCGCGCGGCGATCGAGGCGCTCGGGCAGCACACGCCCACCCGCCATCGCCATCACCATCACCATCACCATCGACGGCATCACCACACGAAGCACCGCCGCGCCAAGCGCCGGCGCGCCCGCGCGCATGGCCGGCGGGCCACGCATCATCGGCGCCGCACCGTCCGACGCTGAGGGCGGGGCGCCTAGGTCAGTGCTTCTTGTTGAGCGGGCAGCCGGTGTACACGGTCGTCGTGCCGCGGTACTTCACTGACAGGTGCGTGTAGGCGAGGACGCCGTTGCAGGCGCCGATCTTCGTCGCGGTGAGCTTCATCGTGTACTCCTTGAAAACGGTGCGCGACAGCGATTTGCCCGTCGCCGTGGCCTTGGTGTCGCCCCAGTGCGACCACTTCAACGACCCCGCCGAAAGGTCGGCGTGGCGGTCGAAGCTGATCCCCCCGGGCTTGACGGCGAAGTAGCCCTGGCACGGAGACGCATTGGCCTCGTGGCAGATCCACACCGTCCCGGAGGCCGCCGTTCCGGCGGGGCTCTGCCCCATCGCAGCAGCCGGGATCAGAGCGAAGATGGCGGCGGCGAGGGTGAGGAGTAAGCGCATGAGTACGAACGTAGCAGTGGCGCAGCGCCGGTTCCGCCACTGGCCGCCGACTGGCCAAATGTTGGCCGCCCGACTGGCCGAATGTTGGCCGGCTGACTGGCCGAGTGTTAAACCCTCCGGCTGGCCGAATGTTGCGCCGGCCGGGAAAACGCGCGGCGGCGCGGCTCAGCCGCGCACGAGCTTCTTGTAGGTCAGCCGCTTCGGCCGGTCGGCCTCGGCGCCGAGCTGCTCGTGCCGGAAGGCCTCGTAGGCGTCGAAGTTCCCCTCGAACCAGCGCACCTGCGAGTCACCCTCGAAGGCGAGGACATGCGTGGCGATCCGATCGAGGAACCAGCGATCGTGGGAGACGACCACGGCGCACCCGGCGAACGCCAGCAGCGCCTCCTCGAGCGCCCGCAGCGTGTCGGTATCGAGATCGTTGGTCGGCTCGTCGAGGAGCAGCAGGTTCCCGCCGGACCGCAGCAGCTTGGCCAGGTGCAGGCGGTTGCGCTCTCCCCCGGAGAGCTTGGCGACCTTCTTCTGCTGCTCGGTGCCCTTGAAGTTGAAGCCGGCCACGTAGGCCCGGCTCGCCACCATCCGGTCGCCGAGGGAGATCTGATCGGCACCGCCGGAGACCTCCTCCCACACCGTCTTGTTGCCGTCCAGCGCATCACGGGACTGATCGACATAGGCGAGCTCGACGGTGTCCCCGAGCTTCAGCGTTCCCGCGTCCGGCTGCTCCTGGCCGGTCAGCATCCGCATCAGCGTCGTCTTACCGGCGCCGTTGGGGCCGATCACCCCGACGATGCCGCTGCGCGGGAGGGTGAAGGAGAGATCCTCGATGAGCACGCGCTCGCTGTAGGCCTTGCGCAGCCCGCTTGCCTCGATGACGACCTCGCCGAGCCGCGGCCCGGGCGGGATGTGGATCTGGACCTGATCGAGCTTGACGTTGCGATCCTCGGCGAGCAGCGCCTCGTAGGCGTTCAAGCGGGCCTTGTTCTTGGTCAGCCGCGAGCTGGCGTTCATCCGCACCCACTCGAGCTCCTGGTCGATGGTCCGCCGGCGCGCACTCTCGCGACGCTCCTCCTGCTCGAGGCGCTTGCGCTTCTGCTCGAGCCAGCCGGAGTAGTTGCCCTCGTAGGGGATCCCCCGGCCCCGGTCGAGCTCCAGGATCCAGCCGGCGACGTTGTCGAGGAAGTACCGGTCGTGGGTGACGGCGACGACGGTGCCGGGATACTCGTGGAGATGGCGCTCGAGCCAGCCCACCGACTCGGCGTCGAGGTGGTTGGTCGGCTCGTCGAGCAACAGCAGGTCGGGCTGACGCAGCAGCAGACGGCACAGCGCAACGCGCCGGCGCTCACCACCTGAGAGGGTGCTCACGTCGGCGTCGGGAGGCGGACACCGCAGCGCGTCCATGGCGATCTCCAGCGTCGTGTCGAGGTTCCACCCGTCGACGGCATCGATCCGCTCCTGGACCCGGGAGAACTCATCCGCCGTCTCATCGGAGTAGTTCATCGACAGCTCGTTGAAGCGATCCAGCAGGCCGCGGATCTCGGCCACGCCCTCTTCGACGTTGCCCTTGACGTCCTTGTCCGGATCGAGGTGGGGCTCCTGCTCGAGCAGGCCGACCGTCGCACCGGGGGCGAGCTGGGCGTCGCCGTCGTAGTCGGTGTCCACGCCGGCCATGATCCGCAGCAGGGTCGATTTGCCGGAGCCGTTGTAGCCGAGCACGCCGATCTTGGCCCCGGGGAGGAACGACAGCGAGACGTCGGCGATCACCGTCCGATCGGGCGGGTAGCGCTTGGCGAGCTTGTAGGTGGTGAAGATGTACTGGGTGGACATCGACAACCCAGCATAGAAGGCGCCTCCTCGAGTTGAGCGCGCTGCGGATCATCGCCCTCCTGCTCGGCCTCGTCGCCGTGGGCTGCATGATCGGCGCGATCGCCGGGATGGTCACCGAGCGCCAATCCGTGCGCACCGGCTACCTGCTCCGCGCGCTCGCCGTCGTGTGCTTCGCGGGGGCGGTCGTGCTCGCGTCGGTGGCCCACCGGTAGTGACCGGTTTCACTAGGCTTGGCCTCCACCACGAGAAGGAGCCAGCATGCCGAAGGTGATCTACACGGCCCAGGCCACAGTCACCGGTGGCCGCGCCGAGGGCCGCGGCGTCACGAGTGATGGGACACTCGACGTGACGCTCCGGCTGCCCAAGGAGATGGGCGGCGACGGCGACGGGACGAACCCCGAGCAGCTGTTCGCGATCGGCTTCGCGGCGTGCTTCGAGGGGGCGATCGGCGTCATCGGGCGCCGCGAGCGCGCCGAGGTCGGAGACGTGTCGATCGAGAGCCGCGTGAGCATGCTCCCCACCGAGGAGCGCGGCTTCAAGCTGGCCGTCGCCCTCGACGTGTCGCTGCCCCAGGTGAGCGATCCGGAGGTGGCCAAGCGGATCGTCGCCGGGGCTCACGAGGTCTGCCCGTACTCGAACGCCACGCGCGGCAACATCGACGTGACGCTCACCGCCAACGGTGAGCCGGTCGACTGAGCCTCAGCTCTCCGGCTGCCAGCCGCTCACCACCCAGCGCCCGTTCGGCTCCCGGGCCACCGTGGCCACGGTCACGTGCCACTGCGCCGCCAGGCCCTGATAGGCGTTGCTGTCGCTCGCCGTGGTCGACTCCCGCGTGACCACGACGTAGGCGCCGCGCCGGCCGGCCTCCGGAGCCACCGCCTCGACCACCCCGTGGTTGGCGATCCTGCCCTGCCGCAGCGTCCCGTCGCGCGCCGTCTCGGCGGCGCTGAGCTCCATCGCCGAGCGCGCCTGGCCGATGCTCGCCCGCGCGAGGGCGCGTAGGTCCCCCACGACCGTCGCGGAGCTCCAGTTGGTGTACGCGGCTGCGAAACCGGTGACCGAGGCCGCGGGGGTGGGCGCGCCGAGGGCGCGCTCGGGCGGCGCCGGGGTGGGGACCTCGTTCCCCTCGCCGGTCCGGGGGCCGGTCGCCGTCACGGTCCCGGTCGCCGCCCCGGTCGCCGTGGCTGAGAGCGTGGCGCCGGTGGCGCTCCCCGTCGCTCCCACATCCGGCGCCGGGGCGCCGATCGGTGCGCACCCGGCGAGGGCGAGACCCGCCGCAAGCGCGATGCTCGCCGCGAGCGCCGGCAGCGTCCGCCCGCCGCTCACAGGCCCACCGGATGACGGGCCACGAAGCCGGCCGATTCGCGAACGAGCGGGTGCCAGCCGATCCCGGTGCTGCCGTCTCCGGGGCCGGCCGCGTCGTGGGTGTCCCAGCGCAACCCCGCGACGTACATGAACACGTGCTCGGCGCTGGCGTAGATGGTCACCCACCGCCCCGGACCCGGCGCCCCGAAGGACTCCAGCGCGCTCGACGCGGCGCCGTAGTCGACGGGCAACAGACCACCCCCGTAGAGGAGATGCTCGACGCTGCTCGAGCAGTCATAGGCAGGAGCCACCTGGTCGAGCGGAAGCCCGTGGCCGGCACCGTAGACGTAGGGCTTGCCGACGATCTCGTTGCCGGCGGCGATGATCCCCTTCACGGCCGCCGGCGCGTCACGCGGGACCGTCGCCTGCCCGTCGGGGAGCAGCTGCGCCCGGGCGCCCCCGGTGAGCTCGACGCCCCCGCCCACCCCCGCCGGCGGACACGAGGCAGCCGGGGCGACGGATGAGAGCGAGGCGTCCGTCGCCGTCACTCCCGCGCCCGGGGCGGGCGTCGCCTCCAGCAGGTTGGCCGCGCCGCTCGCGGGCGGGCGCTCGACGCGGACGGGCCCCGACCAGCGGCCGCTCTCGTACGGGACGCCGAGGCGACCGGCCAGCTGCCACCACAGGTCGATGACGCGCGGAAGCCCGGCGACCGGACCGCCCCCGTGGCCGAAGTCGCGCTTGTAGGCGATCGCCGAGCGGTCGCCCACCGTGATCCGCAGCGGTGTCATGTAGGGCAGCCCGCCCAGGGCGGCGGCGGTGCCGAAGGTCGTGCCCCCGAGCTCGGCATAGCTGTCGGGGTGCGCGGTGAGGCTCACCCCCATCGCCCCGACGGTGCCGCTCGAGGGATCGCCGGGTCCGCCGTACTCGCTCGCTCCCACCAACCGCCCGCTGCCCGCCGGAAGCGTCGCGATCGCGGCGGCGCCCCCGGCGGCGCTCGAGCCGCCACATCCGCCCGGCGAGCCCGCGCTGCCGACCAGCGCGAGCAGCGCCAAGCCGCACAACCCGAGGACCAGCGCAATCGCCGTTCCGAGTGCGGCGATGAGCTTGCGGGCCGAAGAGCGGCGGCGCGACATGGCGCCATCATCCTCGCCCCGCGACCAACTGAGTCCAATTGAAACGATATTGTTGCAATCGCTGCCAGCGGTGCTCCCTGCTCCGGTGGTGCCGTGGAACTCCTCGAAGCGGCGCCGCGGCGCTAACGTTGTCCCGGTATGGCTCGGGTCCTCGATCTCGAACAGTCGCTGCTCCTGCTGGAGCTCGAGGCACCGTTCGACAAACGCTCGGTGCAGCTGGCGCGCCGGCGGATGGCCAAGCGCTGGCATCCGGACATCGCACCGCAGGGCCGCCAGCACGAGCACCAGCGCCACCTCCAGGCGATCAACGAGGCCGCCGACCAGCTCGAGCAGCTGGCCGAGACCTCCCGCGGGGGACGGGTCACGCGCAATGCGGTCAAGGTGTCCGCCGCGGCCGCTCGGCGCGCGCGTGAGGAGGAGGGCCGGCGCGCCTACGAGGCCGAGCAGCGAGCCCGGGAGAACGCCGAGGAGCGGGCGCAGCACGACCCCTTCGGATCCCGCGTCCCCGACCACTCGGTCGTGCACCGCTACGCACGCTGCCTCTCCTATCCCGAGTGGGGCGTCGGCACGGTGAGCGGCATCTACTTCTCCGGCGACGGCGACGACGTGCAGCAGTGGGCGCGGATGTCGTTCGCCGTCGGCGTGCGCACCGTGCCCGCCGGCTCGCTGCAGTTCGTCGACTTCTCCCGGCCGGACGCGGCCGCGGACCGCGTCGAGCGCTTCATGACCGCCGCGCAGCACGCGATGGCCGAGGGCCAGCCCGAGGTCGCCGCTCAGCGCCTCATCTACGCCCGGGACGCCGAGCCGGAGAACCCGGTCGTGCTGCGCCTGCTGACGATCGCGTTCTGGCAGGCCGGCAACCTTCCCGCCGCCGGCCGCGCGGTGCGCGACTGGGCACGGGTGGAGACCGACCGGCCGACGCCGGAGCGCTTCGCGTCACGGATCTACGAGGACATGGGCGCGCTGGACCTCGCCGCCGACGCGGCCGCGCGGGCCGCCGATCGCGCGCCGTCCGACGCCTCGGCGTGGGAGCGCCTCGGCCGCGTGCGCCTGCGCAGCGGAGACCGCAGTGGCGCGATCGCCGCCCTGGAACGGGCCCGGCTCATCGGCCCGACCCTCGACGGGCTGCTCGACCTCGCGCTCGCCTACCACCTCGCCGGCGACATCGGGGCCGAGGTCTCGAGCGCCGAGACGGCGACCCGGCTCGACGGCGAGTCGCAGCGTGCGTGGTCGACCTACGCGCACGCGCTCGCGCGCACGGCGCGCGTGAGCGAGTGCGTGGCAGCGTGCCGGAGGGCGCTCGAGCTCGGCGCCTCCGAGGAGGTCGCCGACCTGCTCGAGCGGGTGGAGTCGACGAGCCCCCGCCCGCTGGCGGAGCGCACCGCCGCCTGAGCCGCTCAGGGCGAGGCGATCGAGCCCTCGCGCCCGCACACGGGGCAGGACTCCCCGGGCTCCAGGGGGCGCCCACCGCACATCGGGCAGTCCTCCACCTGGTCGAGCACGCCGAGCAGCTCGCCCACCCGACAGACGAGCAGCCGCTCCTCCTCGACCTCGATCCACACGCCCGCCTGGGCGGGGAACACCACGTGGTCGCCGGGCCTCACCGGCATCTGCACGCCGACGTGGTCCCACCAGTCGAGCCCGGGACCCACGGCGAGCACGATCCCGTGCTGGGGCGGTGGCTCATCGCTGCCGGCGGGCACGAGCAGACCCGAGCGCCGCACGCGATCCGGGTCGAGCTCCTTGATCACGATCCGATCGAAAAGGGGACGAAGCTGGTTGCGCATCGGGGTGAGTTTAGGAGCCGTGCCCGGCGCCTCCGCTCCGACGCGAGGCGCTCACCAACCGTCCCAGTGGACGATGGTCTCCGGCGGCGGACGCCGGGCGGGACGGAAGTCGGTGCCGACGGTGTAGGCGACGGGGAGCAGAGCGCACTGGGTGTAGTCGTCCGGGATGCCGAGCAGCTCGGCCGCGCGCTCGGCGAGGCCGAGGTGGAGCGTCGTCCAGGCCGACCCGAGGCCGCGGGCTCGGAGCGCCAGGCAGAAGCTCCACGCCGCCGGCAGGATCGAGCCGTAGAAGCCGGCCGCGTGGCGCGAGCTCACGGCGTCCCGGCAACCCCGGATGCACGGGATCACGTGAACGGGCACGCGGTGGAGGTTGTCCCTCAGGGAGATCGCGCTGCGACGGACCCGTTCGGCTTCGGGGTCGGCGGCCGTCTGGGCCGCGAAGTACTCCTCCGACGCATCCCGGTAGATCTCGGCCAGGCCGGCGCGCTTGGCCTCGTCGGTGACGATCATCCACTGCCAACCCTGGGCGTTGCTCCCCGTCGGCGCCTGCTGCGCCAGGCGAACGCAATCGAGCAGCAGCTCGCGCTCGACCGGCCGATCGAGGTCGAGCCGGCGCCTGACCGCGCGCGTGGTGGCGAGCAGCCGGTCGGTGACGGCGAGGTCGAACGGCGCGGGCGGCTGATCGGCGTCGGTGGGCATGACCGCGCACCCTAGTGGACGGGCCACGAGGGCATCGTGGCCCGTCCGGTATCGTGGCTCGCCACGTCGACACGTGCCGCAGGGGGCGCGCGATCAGCGAGGGGAGCGGAACGTGGATCACACTGTCTTGATGCGGGCGTCCCGTCACCCGCGAACGGCCCGGGCGGCGGGGCTCGTGGGCGTGACGGCCCTGCTCGTCCTGGGGACCGCTTCGGCGGCCCGGGCCACGTACCCGGGCACGAACGGAAGCCTCGCCCACGAGGCGTTGACCACGAACGGGAGCGAGCCCGTCACCGACCAGATCAGCTCGATTCCGGCGAGCAGCGCGGCGAACTGCCACCCCGGGCCCACCGGAACGACCGGCTGCCGCATCGGGCGGATCGCCTACTCGCCAAACGGGAGGACGATCGTCGCCGCCCGCGCCGGGAGGCTCGAGCTCGTGGGCGCGAACGGCAGGGACCTCAGGACGCTCGCCCGGCAGACGGGCGCCGACGAGGCTCCGGCCTTCCTGCCGGACGGGAGGACGATCGTGTTCGCGGGACGAGCCGACCACCGGACGAACCTCTACGAGGTCAGCGTGAACGGGACACACCTGAGGCAGCTGACGACGCGCGGCGGGTCCTGGCCTGCGCCCTGCCCGAGCGGCGAGATCGCCTTCGTCCGCAGGCGCGGGCTGTACGTGATCCGCGCCGACGGAAGGGGGTTGCGCCGGCTCGTGACGGGTTCGTTCACCCGGCCCGACTGCGCGCCGGACAGCCGCCGGATCCTGTACGGGACCCGGCGGGGGGTCGCCACGATCTCCGTGCGGGGCGGTAGGCCGAGCACCGTGCGGCGGATCGGAGGCGGCGAGGACGCGATCTATTCACCCGACGGTCGCTTCATCGCCTTCGAGCGCCATGTCTATGAGCAGGGCGAGATCATCGAGCAGCTCGTGGTGCTGCGGATCGGCGGCGGGATCGTCCGCCGCAGCGAGGTCGGCAACGGACAGGTCACGAGCGCCGGATCGCTCGCCTGGCAGCCGCTCCACCGGTGACCCGAGCGTCCGCCGGGGGACCTAGGCTTCCGTCCCCATGCGCCTGCTCGTCGCCCGCTGCGAGGTCCGCTACTCGGGCCGCCTCGACGCCCTGTTGCCGGAGGCCCTGCGGCTGATCATGGTGAAGGCCGACGGCTCGGTGCTCGTGCACGCCGACGCCGGCGGCTACAAGCCGCTCAACTGGATGACGCCGCCGACCGTGATCGAGGAGGCGCCTGACTCGATCGTCGTGCGCAAGCGGGCCGGGGCCAGCGAGGACCGGCTGGAGATCCGCCTGTCGGAGGTGCTCTCGGACGTCACCCACGAGATGGGGTCGCCGGGCGAGGACACCGCGCTCACCAAGGACGGCGTCGAGGCTCACCTGCAGGAGCTCCTCGCCGAGCAGCCGCACTGGTGCGGCGAGGGGCTCCGGCTCGTGCGGCGGGAATGGCCGACCGACATCGGCCCGGTCGACCTGATGTGCCGCGATGCCGCGGAAGGGTGGGTGGCGGTCGAGATCAAGCGGGTGGCGGGGATCGAGGCCGTCGAGCAGCTGACCCGCTACCTGGAGCGGATCCACTGCGACCCGGCCTTCGCCTCGTGCCGAGGCGTGCTCGCCGCGCAGGTGATCAAGCCGCAGGCGCGCGTGCTGGCGGGGGCGCGCGGGATCGTCTGCGTCGAGGTCGAGCTGGCGGTGCTGCGCGGCGATCGCCAGCCCGAACTGCGATTGTTCGCGGCATGAGCGAAGAGCCGGCAGTCCTCACCGAACGTCGCGAGCGCGTGCTCGTGATCACGATCAATCGTCCCGATCAGCGCAACGCCGTCAACGCCGCCGTGGCCAGCGGCATCGGCGCCGCGCTGGACGAGCTCGACGGCGACACGGGATTGAGCCTGGGCGTGCTCACCGGAGCGGGCAAGGGGTTCAGCGCCGGCATGGACCTGAAGGCGTTCGTCGCCGGTGAATCCGCTTGGGCGGGAGACCGCGGCTTTGCCGGAATCGCCCAGCGCGCGGCGGACAAGCCGCTGATCGCGGCCATCGAGGGGTTCGCCGTGGCCGGAGGGCTGGAGATAGCGCTCGCCTGCGATCTCATCGTCGCGGCACGGGGAGCCAGGTTGGGGATCCCGGAGGTCAAGCGTTCGCTGATCGCCTCCGGCGGCGCCCTGCTGCGCCTCCCCCGCCTCCTGCCCCGCAACATCGCGATGGAGCTCGCGCTCACCGGCGACCCGATCAGCGCCGAGCGGGGCTATGAGCTCGGCCTGGTCAACCGGCTGGCCGATCCGGGACAGGCGCTCGACGCCGCGCTGGAGCTCGCCGAGCAGATCACCCCCAACGCACCGCTGGCGCTGGCCGGCTCCAAGCGGATCCTCGTCGAGTCGGTCGACTGGCCGGAGGCGGAGTTCTGGGCGCGCCAGGGCGAGATCGTCGGTCCGGTGATGGGCTCGGAGGACGCGCGCGAAGGCGCCACGGCGTTCGCGGAGAAGCGCGCCCCCGAGTGGAAGGGCCGGTAGCCCACGGGCCAAACCGCGCGGTGGGCGTCTCAGTCGCCCGTATCGCCCCACGCGGTGGCCATCACCGCGCGGGCGCCGCCGCGGTCGCGGTGCTCGCAGAGATAGATCCCCTGCCATGTGCCGAGCGCCGGCCGGCCGTCGGCGATCGGGAGCTCGAGCGTCGGCCCCAGCAGCGAGGCCTTGACATGTGCGGGCATGTCGTCGTCGCCCTCGAGCGTGTGCGTCCAGTAGGCGGCGCGCTCGGGCACCGCCTGGTTGAAGTAGGACTCGAAGTCCCGCCGCACGTCGGGCGAGGCGTTCTCGTTCAGGGCGAGCGATGCGGAGGTGTGGCGGATGAGCAGGTGGAGGATCCCCACCTTCACGCCGCGCAGCTCCGGCAGCGCCCCGAGCAGCTCGCGCGTCACGAGATGAAAGCCGCGCGGCCGGGGATCCAGCGTGATCTCGCGCTGCAGCCAGAACATCAGATCGGCAGCCGAGCTACCCGCATGTCGACCTTCTCACCCCGGAATGGGACCCCCTCGCGCTCGAGCAGCCGGCGCTGAGCCGCGCCCTGGGCGAGCGACCCGTCCGCGCGGACGATGCGATGCCACGGAAGCGAGGGATCCGTATGGGCATGGAGGACCCAGCCGGCGCGGCGCGGCGCGCCCGGGGACACGTCACCGTAGCTGCACACGAAGCCCTCTGGGATCGCGCGGATACGGGCCAGGATCCGCTCGTCGCCTCGGCTCACCGCGGACATCGTCCCGCCTCTGTCGCCTCGGCGCCGCCTCGCCGACTCCTGCCGCTGCAAGATCCCGCCCAGACCCGCCCGCCGCACCCGTGCGACCGGGGTCCGTTGGTAACGTCGCCGAGCCCCCGGGCCCCCGTCGATGAGAACCCGTGTCCGCTCCCTCACCCTGTGCCTGCTCGCCGGAGCGCTCGGTGCGCTCGTGCTCGCGCTGTCCTCCCCAGCGGCAGGCGCCGGTCTCGGGAGCCTCGATGCCCAGCTCAATCGAGAGCACGCGCGCCAGCAGCAGCTGACGACGAGCCTCAGCCGCATCTCCGGCCTGATCCATGCGCTGAACGGGCAGGTCGCGCTCGTCGAGCAGCGCGAGGCGGCGGTCCGCAGCGAGCTCGCCACAGACCGGGCGCAGCTGCTGGGCACGCGCGTCCAGCTCGTCCGGGAGCGGGCTCGGGTCACGCGGCTCCGCGCCGAGGTCCGCTGGGCCGATGGCCTGCTCGCCCGGCAGCTCCGCAGTGCGTACGAGACGGCCCGGCCGAGCCTCGTCTCCGTCGTGCTCTCCGCGAGCGGCTTCAACCAGCTGCTCGATCAGCTCCAGTACCTCGGCGACGCCGAGCACCGCCAGCAGCAGATCATCACCGTCACTCGCCGCGCGAAGGCCGAGGCCCACGCCGCCGCGGTGGAGCTGGCGCGGCTGCAGTCCGTGCAGCAGCGGATGACCGATGCCGCCGCGCAGCGCGTCGCCGCGCTGGCGGGGATGAACGCGCTGCTGCAGAGCCGGGAGGCCGCGCTGGGCCGCGCGCGAGCAGCCCAGCAGGCGGCGCTGGCGGCGAGCCGGGCGCGGGGCCGCCAGCTCGAGGCCGACATCGCCCGGGTGCAGGCCGAGCAGGCGGCGGCGGCCCGGGCGGCGGCCGCCGCGAGCCTCACGACCCCGACGCCCTACGGCACCGCCGCGCCGTCCGGCGGGTGGGCGATCCCCTACGCGATCGTGCTGTGTGAGTCCGGCGGGCAGAACCTCACCCCGAACAGCGCCGGCGCCTCCGGCTACTACCAGATCATGCCCGCCACCTGGAGGCTGTTCGGCGGCAGCGGGCCGGCCGCCTACCTGGCGCCGAAGTCCGAGCAGGACGCCGTCGCCGCGCGGATCTGGAACGGCGGCGCGGGCGCGTCCAACTGGGTCTGCGCGTCGATCGTGGGAATCCGCTGAACGCGCAAGGCCGACGGAGTCGGCACGGCTACTGAGCCGTGCGCCAGTCCTGCGTCATCGCCTGACGCGGAGCGCGGCTACGCGCGCTGAGTCGGTCGATGTGGTCGAGGGCCTGGCCCGAGCCATAGGCCACACAGGTGAGCGGCGAGTCGGCGCGCACGACGGGCATCCCCGTCTCGGCGGCGACGAGCTCGTCGAAGCCCCGGACCATGGTGCCACCGCCGGCGAGCAGGATCCCGTCGCGACCGACATCGCTGGCCAGCTCCGGCGGGGTCTGCTCGAGCGTGTCGCGGATCGCCTGGACGATCTCCCTGACGGGAGGCCTGATCGCTTCACGGACCTCTTCGCTGTGGAGGTGGACCGCGGTCGGCAGCCCGGTGATGAGATGGCGCCCGCGCACCTCGTAGGTCTCCTCCGGCGCGAGCGGCATGGCCGAGCCGATGGCGATCTTGATCGCCTCCGAGGTACGGGATCCGACGGCGAGCTTGTGGACGGCGCGCAGGTAATGCGTGATCGCCTCGTCCATCTCATAGCCACCGACCCGGACCGAGCGCGAGAGGACGATCGTGCCGAGCGAGATGACGGCCACCTCACTGGTTCCACCGCCGATGTCGACGACCATCCGGCCGATCGGCTCCTCGATCGCGATCCCGGCGCCGATGGCGGCGGCGATCGGCTCCTCGATCAGATGCACCCGGCGCGCTCCGGCGGCCAGTGAGGCCTCCTCCACGGCGCGCTTCTCGACCTCGGTCACGCCGGAGGGGGCGCACACGATCAGCCGCGGATGGCCCGTCCGGCGGTCGATCACGCGGCGGATGAAGTAGCGCAGCATCGACTCGGTGACCTCGAAGTCGGCGATCACCCCGTGGCGTAGCGGCCGCGTGGCGGAGATCGTCGCCGGTGTACGGCCGATCATCCGCTCCGCCTCGGCGCCGACGGCATGGACCTCGCCCGTCTCCAGATCCGAGGCGACCACCGAGGGCTCGGAGACGACGATCCCCTGGCCCCCGACATAGACGAGCGTGTTCGCGGTCCCGAGGTCGATCGCCATGTCGTGGACCCGCAGGCTGGGGAAATGCCGCCGCGAGTTGTCGCGTCTCGACCCGTCTCGATGCAAGCGCATCCGCCCACTGTGTCAGACGCGGGCGGGTGGGCCGGGTGCGCCGTTGTGGTTGGCGTGTGGTTTTGGCGGGGGCGACCCGTCCTCGCCAACGACATGGAGTGCAGCCAGCGCGACACGGAAGCGAGGGTTCCGCGAATGTCGTCGGGCGAGGACGGCCCGCCTCCGCCCCCGCTTCTTTCGGTGCACGGGCCCGCTCGCGGCTGGCACATGGGCTCGGTGCGCCCCGAGCCGGGCGCGGACGCTCAGTGAGAGCTGGTGTGGGTGCGGAGGTGTGCGGTCCTCCCGTGGGCAACATTCGCGGAGCCCGCGCGAACGTCACGCGGTGAGGCGCGCCCCCCATGTTGCCCGCGGGAGCGGCCGCATGCCGCAGCGATTAACCCCGGCAGCGGGCTAGCGCTCGCCCGGCGCCTTGCGGGGGTACTGCGAGACCGGGTGCGAGAGGTCGAGCGCGGTGGTGACGATGCGATTTTGCTCGTTGGCGTGGGCGATCGGATAGCCCTCGCCCGAGGCGGCGCGCTCGGGGCGGCCGATGTAGCCGAAGGTGAGGCGGTCGGGGAGGATCTGCAGGAGCCGCGGTGACATGTGGGCGCGGGCACCCATGTTGCGGGGCTCCTCCTGAACCCACACGACCTCGCGCAGCTTCGGGTAGCTGTCGATCAGGCTCATCAGCTCGCCCTGCGGGAACGGATAGAGCAGCTCGACGCGTCCGATCGCGACCTCCGGCGTCTGGGCTCGCAGCTCGTGGCCGCTGATGTCGTAGTAGATCTTTCCGCTGCAGAGGATGAGCCGGGAGACCTTCGCCGGATCGACCTGCTCGTCGGCGAGGACGGGGCGGAAGCGACCCTCGGCGAGGTCCTGGACCCGGCTGGCGGCCTGCGGAAGACGGAGGAGGCTCTTCGGGGTCATGATCACCAGCGGCCGCTGCTTGGCGATCCGGGCCTGGCGGCGCAGGAGGTGGAAGTACTGGGCGGGGGTCGTGCAGTTGGCGACGCGGATGTTCCCCTCGGCGGCCAGCTGCAGGAAGCGCTCCACGCGCGCGGAGGAGTGCTCGGGCCCGGAGCCCTCGTAGCCGTGGGGGAGCAGCAGCGTGAGCCGTGAGGTCTGTCCCCACTTGGCGAGCCCCGAGACGATGAAGTGGTCGATGATCACCTGGGCGCCGTTGACGAAGTCGCCGAACTGGGCCTCCCACAGCACGAGCGTCTCCGGGCCCTCCTGCGAATAGCCGTACTCGAAGCCGAGGCAGGCCATCTCCGACAGCGGGCTGTTGTGGAGCTCCATCGGCGCCAGCGAGCCGGGCAGGTGCTGCATGGCGCAGTGCTCCTGGCCCGTCTTGGGGTCGTGGAGGACGAGGTGGCGCTGGCTGAACGTGCCGCGCTCGGCGTCCTGGCCGGTGAGGCGGATGGGGATGCCCTCGGTGAGCAGCGAGCCGAACGCGAGCGCCTCGGCGTGAGCCCAGAAGATGCCCTCGCCGCTCTCCATCGCCGCGCGCCGCTGCTCGAGCTGCTTGACGAGCTTGGGATGGACGGTGAAGCCATCGGGCACCTGCAGCAGCTCCTCGGAGAGGGTGCGCAGACGCTCGGCGGGCACCGCTGTGTTGACCTCCGGCGACGGCGTGCGGTCGAGCTGGTACTCGCCGGTCTGATGCTCGATCTCCCGCGCCTGGGCGATCCGCTCCTTGAGCGCCTGGTGCTGCTCGGAGAGCACCGACCACACCTCGTCGGTCATCTCCGTCGACTCCTGCTCGGTGACGACGTGATCGCCGATCAGCCGGCGCGCGTAGAGCTCGCGGACCGGCGGATGCCGCTTGATCACGGAGTACATCTCCGGCTGTGTGTACGCGGGCTCGTCGGCTTCGTTGTGACCGAAGCGCCGGTAGCCGATCAGGTCGATGAGGACGTCGTGGCCGAACTCCTGGCGGAAGGCGAAGCCGAGGCGAACCGCGGCGACACAGGCAGGGACGTCATCGGCGTTGACGTGGATGATCGGGACGTCGAAGCCCTTGGCGAGGTCGGAGGCCCAGTAGGTGGAGCGAGCGTCCTCGGGGTCGGTGGTGAAGCCGACCTGGTTGTTCTGGATCAGGTGGACGGTGCCACCGGTCGTGTAGCCGTCGAGCGCCTGGAGGTTGAGCGTCTCGGCCACGACGCCCTGGCCCGGGAAGGCGGCGTCGCCGTGGAGGATCACCGTGACCGCGGCGTTGGTGTCCTGGGCGGCGTGCGGACCCTGGCGGGTCGTCTGGGCGGCGCGGGTGGCTCCCTGGGCCACCGGCGCCACGAACTCCAGGTGCGAGGGGTTGGACTCCAGCCGGACGATGATCGACTCGTCGGCCGAGAGCGGATAGGAGCCCTGCGCACCGTGGTGGTACTTGACGTCGCCGGTGCCGCCCTGCGGGATGGTGGTGATCGGCTCGAGCGTCGAGGAGCCCTCGAACTCGGCGAAGATCGAGTCGTACGGGCGGCCGAGGTTGTGGGCGAGCACGTTGAGGCGGCCGCGGTGGGCCATTCCGATCACGACCTCGCGGGCGCCCGCGCCGGCCGAGCACCGGATCAGCTCGTCGAGCATCGGGACGGTCATGTCGAGGCCCTCGACCGAGAACTGCTTCTGACCGAGGTACGCCTTGTGCATGAAGCGCTCGAGCGCGTCGACCTCGGTGAGCCGCTTGAGCAGGGCCTTCTGCTCCTCGGCGGAGAGCGGCTTGCGGAAACGGCCCGACTCGATCGCCTCGCGCAGCCACAGGCGCTGACGGTGCGAGGCGATGTGCTCGATCTCGTAGGCGATCGGGCCGCAGTAGGTCTCGCGCAGGTGTGGGAGAGCGTCCGCGAGCGTCGCACCCGGGACCCACATGCGGAGGATGTGGGCGGGGATCTGCGCCATCACCTCCGGGGTGAGGCCGAGGGGCTCGGGATCCAGCGCGGGATCGCCCTCGGGCTCGCGGCCGAGCGGGTCGAGGCGCGCGGCGAGATGGCCGTGCGTGCGGTGGGCCTTGAGCAGCGAGGTCGCCGCCTGCACCGCCTGCAGGAGATCCTCCGAGGGCGCGGCCGCGGGCGCCGCCGGGGCCGGCGCCGGGGCGGGCGGGGGCGGCGCTGAGGCGGCAGCCGCAGCGGCAGGGGCCGGAGGCGGCGGGAGCTCGGGCAACGCGGCGCCGAGGTCGGCGAAGACCTGCTCGTAGAAGCGCTCCTCGCCCTGGAGCAATGCCTCGACGCGCTGCAGGAAGCGGCCGGACTCGGCGCCCTGGATGATCCGATGGTCGTAGGTGGAGGTCATCGTCATGACCTTCTCCGCGCCGATCATGGCGCCGATGCTCCCCAGCCCGACCGGGTAGGCGATCGAGCCGGTGGCGACGATCGTCCCCTGGCCGACCATCAGCCGCGGCACCGAGGCGACGGTGCCGATCCCGCCCGGGTTCGTGAGCGAGATGTTCGCCCCCGCGAGGTCGTCGGCGGTGAGCGAGTTCGTGCGGGCCTTCTCCACGAGCGCGTTGTAGGCGTCGAGGAAGCCCGCGAAGGAGAGCCGGCCGGCGTCGCGGATCACCGGGACCATCAGCGTGCGCGTGCCGTCCTTCTTCTCGACGTCGACGGCGAGCCCGAGGTTCGCCTGGCCGTCGTCGATCCGATGCGGCTTGCCGTCGAACTCGGCGAAGTGGTGGCACATCACGGGCATCTCGCCGGTGGCGACCTTGGCGATGGCGTACGCGATGAGGTGGGTGAAGGAGACCTTCCGTCCCGCCTCCTTGAGCTGCTTGCGCCGCGCGTCGAGCGTCGTCACGGTCAGTGTCCGGAAGGAGGTCGCGGTGGGGATCTGGCGGCTCTGATCCATGTACCGCGCCAGGGCGGCGCCGCCGCCCTTGATCAGCTGGGCGCCGGCGGGCTTCTCGGCAGCCGGCGCGGCGGGCGCCGGCGGCGCGGGTGAGGCAGACGCGGGTGCGGCGGACCCACCGTTGCCGCGCGCGGCGGAGAGCACGTCGGCCTTGGTGATGCGGCCGCCGCGGGCGCTGCCCGTCACCGATCCGAGGTCGACGCCCTCGACGCTGGCGATCCGGCGGGCCACGGGTGAGGCCGCCGAGCCGCCGTTGGCCGCCGCGGGCTCCTGCGCGGCCGGTGGCGCTCCCTGGGACGACGTGTCCGCCACGGGAGCCGGCGACGCGCTCGCGCCGGCCGCGCCGGCGGCGACGCCGATGCGGCCGATGACCTGCCCGACGGTGACCGTCTCACCGGCCTCGGCGAGGATCTCGACGATCGTGCCGGCCGCGGGAGCGGGCAGCTCCATGTCGACCTTGTCGGTCGAGATCTCGACCACGGTGTCGCCGTCACGGACCTCGTCGCCGACCTTGACCGACCACTCGAGAATCGTGCCCTCCGTCACCGACTCGCCGCCCGTCGGCGTGACGATGTCGACCGTCGCCGCGGCCGCCGCGGGTGCGGAGGCGCCGTCGCTGGAGGCGCCGTCGCTGGAGGCGCCGTCGCTGGAGGCGCCGTCCGGAGCAGCTCCGCCGGCGGCGCTCCGGGCGCCGGTGCGCATCCGGGCGATCGCCTGGCCGACGGTGACCGTCTCGCCCTCCGCGGCGAGGATCTCGACGATCGTGCCGGCCGCGGGAGCGGGCAGCTCCATGTCGACCTTGTCGGTCGAGATCTCGACCACGGTGTCGCCGTCACGGACCTCGTCGCCGACCTTCACCGACCACTCGAGAATCGTGCCCTCCGTCACCGACTCGCCGCCCGTCGGCGTGACGATGTCGATGATCTCGCCCGCCTCGGCGGCGTCGGCGGCGGGCTCGGGGGCCGCGGTGACGCTTGGGGCCGCCGAAGGTTGCGCGTCCGTCACCGGAGCGGGCGTAGCGGTCTCGCCGCCACCGTCGCTCGGCATCTCGCCCGCACCGTTGGCGGCGGACTCGTCGCCGTCGGTGGCGCTCGCCGCACCGTTCCCGTTCGTGGCGATCTCCGCCAGCAGCGACCCGACGCCGATCGTGTCGCCCTCGGCGGCGTGGACCTTGACGATCGTGCCGGCGACGGGGGCGGGCACCTCCGCGTCGACCTTGTCGGTCGAGATCTCGAGGAGCGTCTCGCCCTCGGCGACGGAGTCACCTTCGCGCTTGTGCCACTCGAGGACGGTTCCCTCGGCGACCGAGTCGCCCATCGCGGGCATCGTGACCTGAACGGTGCCGGTCTCTACAGCCATCTACCGGTCAACTGTAACGCGTGCCGAGAGCGCCGCCTCGCGCCCGCGCGCCCAGCCGCGCCGTTCCGCGATCACGAACCCGATCGATCCCGCGAACGGCCCCAGACCCCCGAGGACGGCGACGTCGACGGCCAGCCAGAAGGGGATGATCCGCAGGCGGGCCGCGGCGATGCACACCAGCGACATCCCGATCCACAGCACGCCGTGCCCGAAGCCGAGGATGGTGGTAGCCGGCTGGGGGCTTCCGAGCACGAACGCGCACAGGAGCAGCCCCAGGTAGACCGCCGAATGCGTGAAGGAGACCGCCTCGAGTCGCCTCAGCGTGATCGCCCGGCGAAAGCCGGCGGCGATCACCGGGATGGCCCGGCGGCGAGATCGGCCATCAGGCGGAGGGGCTCGTGTGCCTCCGCCGGCCACCGGGCGACGTCGGCGGGCCACCAGGCGTACTCGTCGTGCTCCTCGTCGGGCCTGACCTCCGCGCCGGCGGGCAGCCAGGCCTGGCCGAGCAGCATCGCGGATCCCGTGGGAAGGCGCAGGAGGGCCTCGATCCGCAGGCGCTCCGCCTCGACCGACCACTCCTCCATCAGCTCGCGGCGCATCGTCAGGGCCGGGTGCTCGTCGACCTCCACCGCTCCGGCGGCGCCGAGCGCCCAGCGGCCGGCCCAGGACGCGAGCCACTCCGCTCGCCGGCCGGCCAGCCAGCGTCCGTCGGCCGAGCGCACGATGCACGAGGCGGAGATGCCGACGGCGTTCTCCTGCAGCAGCCGCAGCGACCAGCGGGACGGCTGGAGCTCCAGGCGCAGATGCGTGGCGTCGGCCTCCCAGGCCATGAGTCCGGCGGCGAGCCCATCGTGGCTCGGGGAGCCGCGGTCGCGCAGCCCGGTGAGGACGTCGTCGGCGGCGGCGTGGGCGGCGGCATCGGGCTCGAACGGCTCGGGGTGCCAGATCACCTCGAGTTGCTCGGGATCCCATGGCCCCCGGGCCAGGATCGGACGCTCTTCGGGCACCAGTGCCACAGGCGAACGGTAAAGGGTCAGTCCGCCAGCCGCCGCAAGAGCTCGGCGGCGACGGGCACCATCGCCTCCGGCAGGCGCGGGAGCAGCTCGCGCCAGGCGGGGCGCATGGCGATCGCCGTCCTGACGTCGCGCAGGGCCGGCTCCCAGTGGCCGCGCTGAGCGTCGCCGACGCCCGCCCAGAACAGGAGCTCGTGGTTCTCGGGGGCCATCTCGTGGGCGCGGCGGTAGAGCAGGGCCGCCTCGTCGTGGTGGCCCAGGCCGGCGAGCTCATCCGCCCGGTCGGCGAGCTCGTAGGCGTCGTGGAGCCCGAGCAGCCGGCGCAGCTCGGCCAGCGGCGCGTCGTGGTCCTCGACCCGCAGCGAGGTGAGCGCCTCCCAGCGCTCTCCGCTCGCGGGCACGACGAGCAGCGCGGCGGACTGCCGCCCGCGAATGTCGCCGCCGGCCGCCTCGGCACCGTCGAGGGCGGCGAGCAGCCGCCGGGCGAGGGGACCGTTCGCCGCCCGGAAGGCGGCGAGCATCGCCGGCCACACGCCGGGGTCGGACATCAGGTTTGCCTGGCAGGCGACACCGTCGCCGACGGAGTGTCCGGCGAACGGGATGCAATCCTCGCCGGTGTGCACGGCGCAGCGTCCCGAGGCGTCGACGACCGCCACCTGTCGCGTCTGCTCTGCTGGATCCTCGGCCCGCTCGCGCAGGAGGGCCGTCTCCGGATCGAGGCCCTCCGCGAGACGCTCGAGGACGTGGGGGCCGTAGGCGGTGTCCGCGTTCGCCTGCGTCGCCACCGCGCCGATCCCCGGCGCCGCCCAGGGCACGATCGAGCCGACCGAGAACCAGTGCGACTGGACGGCGACACCAAGCTGCCCGGACTCCGCATCGCGCGCGACGATGGAATACGTCCCCTGCCTAGGCACGCCGGCTCCAGATCTCGACGGCGAGGCCGAGGCCGGGATGGGCCACCTCGCCCTCGCGCTCCAGGCCGAGCTTCTCCGCCACCCGCTGCGAGCGCCGGTTCTCCGGATGGATGATGGAGATCACGGCGGGGAGTCCGAGCACGCCGAAAGCGTAGTTCCGCGCCGCCACGCCGGCCTCGGTGGCCAGGCCGCGCCCCCACACGGGCCGGGCGAGCCTCCAGCCGAGCTCCGGGCGATGGGCCACCGGCGCCAGGAACGTCGGCAGTGCGAGGCCGACGAACCCGATGCATCCCGTGAGATCCGCGGGGTGTGCCTCGTCGCGCAGCTCAACGGCCCATAGACCGAAGCCGTGAACGCGCCAGTGAGCGCGAAACGGCGCCACGAACGGACCGGTGGAGGAGCCGAGGTAGCGATTGACCTCCGGATCGGCCGAGATGGCGGCCAGGCGGGGGTCATCCTCCGCCTGCCACCCGCGCATGCGCAGCCGCTCCGTCGTCAGCTCCGGGATCGCCGGCGGTGCGCCGGGGGAATGCTCGCCTGAGGGGGTCGTCTCCCCAGTTCATCAGGATCCGGCCGGCGTCCGCCGCGTGGGGGCTCGCCGGAACGCCTCGCCCCGGTACGTTGCCGTCGATGGAGCTCAAGCGCGGCGAGATCGGGACCACGCGTTGACCGCGGTGGCCGTGCTCGGTCCCGGCGGCGTCGGCGGCTTTCTCGCCGCCGCGCTCGCCCACGCCGAGGAGGACGTCGTCGTGGTGGCGCGGGAGCCGACCGCGGTGAGGATCGGCGAAGCGGGCATCGACGTCAAGAGCGTCGTCCTGGGGGACTTCACGGCACACCCCCGTGCCGTGACGCGACTCGAGGAGCCCGTCGACACGCTGATCGTCGCCACCAAGGCCGGGGGCCTGGCGCCTGCCCTGGAGCGCGTCGCCGACAAGGTCGGCCTCGTGGTCCCGCTGCTCAACGGACTCGATCACATGGATCAGCTCCGCCTCCGCTTCGGCTCCGAGCGCGTAGCCGCCGGCGCGATCCGGATCGAATCCGATCGCCCGGGGCCGGCGACGATCGTCCAGACGAGCCGCTTCCTGCGCGTCGACCTCGCCTCCGACCGTCCGTGGTTGGAGGGGGGCGTGCGAGCGCTGGCGGCGATGCTCGAGCGCGCCGGCGTGCCCGCTCGGATCGAGCGCAGCGAGGCCCAGGTGCTGTGGTCGAAGCTCGTGCGGCTGAACGCGCTCGCGCTCACCACGAGCGCCTCCGGGGACCGGATCGGCTTCATCCGCAGCGATCCCCGGTGGCGGGCGACGCTCGAGGCCTGCGTCGCGGAGTCCGTCGCGGTCGGTCGCGCCGACGGGGCCGAGCTGGACGCGAGCTTCACGCTCGCCGAGCTCGACGACGCTCACGCCGAGCTCGGCTCCTCGATGCAGCGCGACATCGCCGCCGGGCGCGAGCCCGAGCTCGACGCGATCGCCGGATCCGTGCTGCGAGCCGCCGCCCGTCATGGACTGGCCTGCCCGACGGTGATCCAGCTCGCCGCGGCGGTGGCCGGGCGCGCCGGGATCTCCGCCCCGGCCGCCTGACCGGAACCGAGCCAAGCCGCGAGGATCAGAGCGGCGGGCGCAGCGGCGGTGGCGTCCCCCGCCCGGGCGCCGTCACCGGCTCGGCGATCTCCAGCTCCTGCGGCTCGGCGGCGACGGCGTCGACGGGCTCCGCCTCGGCCTCCTCCAGCTCGGAGTCGTGGTCGCCGTCGCAGAGCACGCGGAAGGCGCCGGTGACGCCGCCGTCGGCCTGGAGCACGATGCCGGGAAGGATCTCCTCGCCCTCCTCGAGCCCAAGCCGCTCGATGTCGAAGTGCGCCATCCCGATCCCCCAGCTGTGATGGTCGGGGTTCTCACGGTCGTGGGCCGCCACGCCCTGCGCAAGCCGCTGCAGCAGGTAGGCGATCTTGCTCGTCTCTGCCATCAGCCGAGCCGCTCCAGCAGCCACCGGAGGATCTCCTCCAGGTGGGTCTCGGTGAGGGTGAGGTGGCCGTCGTCGTCGGTGAGTCGGGCGTCGACGCCCGGGACCTGGCCGGCCAGCCATTCGCCGTGGGTGAAGGGGACGAAGCGATCCTGGCGCCCGTGCCACAGGAGCACCGGCGTGCGGATCGCCGAGAGCTCGAATCCCCACGGCGCGAGCAGCGCCTCGCTGTCGTCCCACCAGCCGTCGGAGCCCGGGGCGAGCGCGACGTGCATCTCGGCCATGGCGAACTCCGCCAGCTCGCCGGTGAGCACCGCCAGGTCCGCCGGGCCGAGCAGCGTGCGCAGGTATCCGGCGAGGTCCTCGGCGGTCAGCTGGAGCATCTCCACCCGTTCGGCCTCGAACTTGGCGCGAGCGGCCGGCTTGTCCTCCAGCTCCAGCCGGGTGTCCTCCGCGTTCATCTCACCCATGCCGGCGAAGAAGTCGAGCCCCTCCGCGCCCCATGGAGCCGGCGAGGCGAGCACGCCGACCGCGGGCACGAGGTCGCCGAGCAGGGCGGCGCAGGCGAGGGCGTGGGGTCCGCCGCCGGAGCCGCCCATGACGGCGAGCCGATCGATCCCGAGCGCACCGGCGATGGCGCGAACGTCCTGCGCGCAGTCGGCGATGGTGCGTCCCGACAGCCGGTGCGAGCCCCCGTAGCCAGGCCGGTCATAGGCGATCAGCCGGACTCCGAGCCCTTCGGCCCGGGTCACGTCATGATCGAACATGAGACGCGACCCCGGCGTGCCGTGAAGGTCGAGCACCGGCCGCCCGTGGGGGTCGCCGCGCTCGTCGACCAGCAGGAGCCGGCCGTCGGGAGCGCTCACGCGGTGCTCGATCACCTCGCCATCCCGGGTCCGCTCAGCCGGTCCGCTCGATGATCTCGATCCGGTAGCCGTCGGGATCACGCACGAAGCACAGCCGGTTGCCTCCCTCACGGATCGAGTACGGCGGCCGCTCGGGCTCGATCCCCTGCTCGGCCAGGCGCGCGAGCGTGCCGTCGAGCTCATCGGTGGTGATCGCGATGTGCCCGTAGCCGGTGCCCACGTCGTAGGGCTCGGTGACGCCGTGGTTGTAGGTGAGCTCGAGCCGCGGCTCGGGGCCGTCGTCGGGCAGGCCCATGAACACGTTGGTGGCCTCGTCGCGAATCGGCATCCGCGCGATCTCGCGGAACCCGAGCGCCTCGTAGAAGGCGACCGAGCGATCGATCTCCAGGATCCGGTAGCACGTGTGAACCAGGCTCACGAGGCACAGGCTACCCGCCGGAGGGCCCTGCGGAGCGCGTGTGGAGGAGACCGCCGGACGGATAGGCTTGTGCCCATGATCATCGAGCGCTCGATGAGCGACGGCTGGCTGTCGAACACCTACCTCGTCGCCGACGAGCTCGGCTCCGAGGCGGTGATGATCGATGCCGGCGGTCCGGTGGAGCCGCTGCTCAGAGTGCTCGAGCGGATGCGCCTGCGCCTCACCCACGTGCTGCTCACCCACCACCACCACGATCACGTGGCGGAGCTCGACACCGTGCTCGAGCGCCACCCCGGAACGCCGGTGCTCGTCCACGAGCTCGAGCGCGAGCACGTTCCTGGCGCCACGGGGACGATCACCCCGGGTGAGGTGATCCTCTGCGGAGCGCTCGAGATCGTGCCCATCCACACGCCGGGCCACACCGCCGGGATGGTGTCGCTGCACATCCCGGCCGGGGACTCCGGCGACGTGTTCACCGGCGACACGCTCTTCCGGGGCTCGGTCGGCGGCGTCCGCGCTCCCGGCCACACGACCTACGAGGACCTGCGCAGCTCGATCATGGACCGTCTGCTCACGCTCCCCGCGGCGACCCGGATCCACCCTGGCCACACCGAGCCCACCACGGTGGCCGACGAGCTGGACGGCAACGCCTTCGTGCGCATCTGGCGCGGTGTCGACCCCGAAGGCGCGGAACCGTGCCGGGCGATGGGCGAGCCGGCCACCCTGATCCTGCTTGGCGACGACTACGACGGCGGCCACAAGGCCTGGGTCCGCTGGCCCGACGGCTCGGACGACATCGTCCCCGGATCGCAGATCGAGCGCTGAGGCCGCCGACTGCCGCTGCGCGGCCCGGCGCCGCTGCGCGGGCGCACTAGCATTCGTCTTTAGATGGCCAAGGACAGGATCCCGACCTCACGCGTGGGGCGGACGGCGAAGGTGGGGCGGCTCGCGGCGAGTCAGGCGATTCGCCAGGCCGGCACGCACGCCGCCAACGTGGCGCGCTCGGAGGAGGGGCGCAAGGTCGCCCTGGAGCGGCGCCACATCGAGGCCGCGGAGCAGATCGTCAGCGCACTCGGGACGATGAAGGGCGCGGCGATGAAGGTCGGTCAGGTGATGTCGTTCCTTGACCTCGGGCTCGTTCCCGAGGAGTACCGCGAGGAGTTCCAGCAGAAGCTCGCCACCCTCCGCGACGCCGCCCCGACGGTCACCTTCAAGGACATGCGCCGCGTGATCGAGGAGCAGCTCGGCGAGAAGCTCGGCGACGTGTTCGAGGAGTTCGACGAGGACCCGATCGCCGCCGCCTCCATCGGCCAGGTGTATCGCGCCACCCTGCTCGACGGCCGTCGTGTGGCGGTCAAGGTCCAGTACCCACGCGTGGCCGAGGCGGTCCGGGCGGACATGCAGAACCTGGGGCTGATCCTGCGCCTGGCCAAGCGGATCGCCCCCGGCATCGATCCCCAGGCGGTCGGCGCCGAGATCCGCGACCGGATCGAGGAGGAGCTCGACTACGAGCTGGAGGCCCAGAACCAGCGCTCGCTCGCGCGTCTGTTCCGGGGGCATCCGTTCATCGTCGTGCCGCCCGTCGTGACCTCCCTGTCCCGCGAGCGGGTCCTCGTCAGCGAGTACGTGGAGGGCGTCGGCTTCGAGGAGCTCAAGGGCTATCCCCAGGAGGAGCGCGACCGCATCGGGGAGATCCTGTTCCGCTTCTACTTCGGCTGCCTGTACCGGCACGGCCAGTTCTCCGGCGATCCGCATCCCGGCAACTCGATGCTGCTGGCCGACGGAAAGATGGCCTTCTTCGACTTCGGCCTGTTCAAGCGGATGCCCGAGGGAGCCGTCCAGCTGGAGATCGACGTGCTGCGGACCGTCATCGAGGGGGACCTGGAGCGGATGATGCGACTGGTGGCCGAAGCCGGCGTGCTGCCCGAGCCGGACCGGTTCAAGCCCGAGCGGGTGCTCGAGCACTTCCGTGCCGCGACCTCCTGGTACACGGTCGACGAGTACGTGGAGGTGACGCCCGAATGGGCAACCCAGGTGCTCATCGACATGGGCGATCCACGCTCGGAGTACTTCGGGCAGATGCGCCACGAGTCGGCGCCCCCGGACCACATCTTCGGCCGTCGCATGGAGGTCCTCACGTTTGCGGTGATCGCGCAGCTCCACGCGCGCGGGAACTTCCACCGGATCGCGCGCGAGTGGTTCTACGACGACCCGCCCGCCACCGAGCTCGGCCGCCAGGAAGCCGAGTTCTACGCCGGCGCCACCGCCTGAGCGAGCCGGCCCGCGGGCTCAGCCGCTCGTCGGCTCCAGCACCACCACGGGGATCTCCCGGTCGGTCTTGGTCTGGTACTCGTCGTAGCTCGGCCACTCCTTGATCATCGTCGCCCACATCTCCGGCTTCTCCTCGGCGTTGGCGACGCGAGCCCGCACCTTCAGGTGCTCGCCCTTGACCTGGATCTCGACGTCGGGGTCGGCCTCCAGGTTGAGGAACCACGCCGGGGGCTCCGGGGCGCCGCCCTTCGACGCCACGACGAGATAGGCGTCCCCGGATCGGCCGTAGATGAGCGGCGACTTGCGCAGCGTCTTCGACTTGCGGCCCCTCGTGTGCAGGATCAGGGCCTGGGTGCCCTGCCACTCGTGGCCCTCGGCGCCGTCGGTCTCCTCGTAGCGGCGGACGTGCTCTTCTCCGAACAGCAAGGTGGTCTCCTCTCTGGATCGTGTCTCATGGTCCGTCCTAGGGTGTCAGCGTCGCCGGGTTGCCCTGGCTCGCGCGGCCGAGCCGCACGATCAGGTCCTCGAGCTCACGCAGCCACCCATGCTCAGCGTTCTCCTCGGCCTCGTTCCAGGCGTCCCGCAGCTCGCTCTCGGCGCGCACCCGTGAGACCGCCTGGACCGCGAGCTCGATCTCGGATTCGTGGGGCGCATGCAGGTGGGCGTCCGTCCAGGCGCGGATCCGATCCGGCAGCTCCTCGGGCGGTTGGCCGGCGCAGGACGCGAGCAGCTCGGCGGCGGCGATCGCCCGGCTCGATCCGTCGAGCTCCAGGCAGTCGGCCTCCGAGAGCGCGTCGTCGAGCGCCTCGGCGATCGGCGTCCCGGGATCCACTGCCTCCTCGACGACGAAGAACCAGTCGACCGCGGTGTCGTTGGCAAAGCTCGAGGCACCCCACGTGGCCATACCCCAGACCATAGAGCCGTGGGCCTCAGACGCGCTGGATCTGCATGAGGCTCGTGGTACCCGGACGGCCGCTCGGCAGCCCGGCGGTGATCCCGACCCGCTGACCGGGCCTCACCCAGCCGAGCTCGACGACGCGGCGGGCGGCGTCGGCGATCAGCTCCTCGGTGATCTCGTGGCGGCGGATCGAACCCCCCTGAACGCCCCACATCAGCGCGCACCGGCGCACGGTCTCCTTGCCCGGGGACAGGGCGTAGATCGGGACCGAGGGGCGGTGGGCGGAGATCAGCCGCACGGAGCGGCCCGACAGCGTCGGGCAGACCAGCGCGGCGAGATGGAGATCGCGCGCCGCGGCGCACGCGCTGTAGGCGATCGTGTAGGCGGGATCGCGGGCGTCGCGCCGGACCCGGTCCTCGTTCCAGCGCTCGTAGGGCAGGCTCTGCTCCGTGCGCACGGCGATCGAGGCCATCATCGCCACCGCCTCGGCGGGGTACTGGCCGATCGCCGTCTCCTGGGAGAGCATGACGGCGTCGGTGCCGTCGATGATCGCGTTGGCCACGTCGGCCACCTCGGCCCGGGTCGGACGCGTGGAGGCGACCATCGAATCGAGCATCTGGGTGGCGGTGATCGACGGCCGTGCGAGCTGGCCGCTGATGCGCAGCAGGTGCTTCTGGACCAGTGGCACGTCCTCGATCGGCAGCTCGATCCCGAGATCGCCGCGCGCCACCATCACCGTGTCCGCGGCGCGGATGATGTCCTCCGCCGCCTCGACGGCCTGGGGCTTCTCGATCTTGGCGATCAGGGGGAGCCGGGTGTGGCGACGCACGCTGGAGACGTCCTCGGCGGTGCGGACGAACGACAGCGCCACCATGTCGACCCCGATCGACTCGCCGAACCGGAGCATGTCCAGATCCTCCTCCGGCACGGCGGCGAGGCCGCGGGTGGAGCCGGGGATGTTGAGCCCCTGCCGGCTCGCCACCGAGCCCCCCACCTCGACCAGGGTCTCCACCTCACCGTCGCCGACGCGGACGCTCTTCACGCGCAGCCGGATGGCGCCGTCGGCCAGGTAGACCACATCGTCGGGATCGACCGCTTCGGCGAGCCCCGCCCAGCTCACGGACATCCGGCCCTCGTCGCCTTCGGCGGTCGAGCCGCATTGGAGCACGAGCCGTTCACCCGGCTTGACCTCGACGCGACCGTCGCGCATCGGTCCGACCCGGAGCTTCGGCCCCGGCAGATCCTGGAGGATCGCCACCTGCCGGCCGACCTCGGACGCCGCGCGGCGCACCCGCTCGGCGTTCTCGGCGTGCATGTCCCGGTCGCCGTGGGAGAAGTTGAGCCGCGCCACGTCGAGCCCCGCCTCGACCATCCGCACGAGCACCTCCGGCTCACGGGAGGCGGGCCCGATGGTGGCGACGATCTTGGTGCGGCGCATCGGCGGCAACTTACCGGCTGTTCCTTACGGCGAGCCGATGCTCAGCGAAACTTCCACGCTTTGTTCACGCTCCCGGCCTGCGCGGTGAGCGTCGCGTCATATGACGAGCTCGCCGTCGACGAGCACGGCGTCGCCGTCGGCGCTCAGCCGCCCTCCGGCGCGCAGGTCGCAGATCAGGTCCCAGTGCAGCGCCGAGACGTTGGTGGCGCCCGTCTCCGGATAGGAGCGGCCGAGGGCGAGATGGACGGTGCCGGCGATCTTCTCGTCGAGCAGCGTCGACCCGGTGGCCCGGTCGATGCCGGTGTTGGTGCCGATGCCGAGCTCGCCGAGGAAGCGGGCGCCGCGGTCGGTCTCGAGAGCCGCTTCGAGGTGCTCGAGGCCGCTCTTCGCGTCAGCGGCCACCACCTTGCCGGCGGCGAACGTGAGCTCGGCGTCGGTGACCTCGACGCCGCGGGCGAGCGACGGGACGGTGAAGCGCACGGTGCCCTCGGCCGAGTCCTCGAGCGGACCGGTGAACACCTCTCCGCTCGGCATGTTGTGCCGGCCGTCGGAGTTGACCCAGGTGCGCTCGTCGACCCGCAGCCGCACGTCGGTGCCCGGAGCCTCGATCCGGATCTCCTTCGCCGTCGAGAGCCGCTCGATGATCCGAGCCTGCCGGTCGCGCAGGGCCTGCCAGGCGGCGAGCGGGTCGGGTCGGTCGAGGAACAGCGCTCGGTTGACGAACTCCGCGTACTCATCCAGCGCCATCCCCGCCTCCTCGGCGAGCGCCGCCGTCGGCCACAGCGTCCCGCACCAGCGCTTGGTGAGCACGATCTCCTGGAGGGGCGAGCGCGCCCGGGCGGCACGGGCGAGGCGCACCGGGTCGACGCCGGCGAGCTCCTGGGTGTCGGCCGCAGCCTGGATGCCCAGGAACGCGTCGGCGCCGCTGACGTTTGCCTCATCGAGCGCGGCATAGCCGTCGAGCTGCGCGTCGCCGGCGTGCAGGAAGAAGTCACGCTCGAGTCCCGCCGGGGCGAGACGCAGCAGCGGCCAGGCGCCACGATGGAGGATCTCCCGGTGGAGCGCGAGCACCAGCGGTTCGGCGAGCGTGCTCGCCTGGACGAGGATCTGCTGTCCCTCGCGGACGTCGAGGCACCAGTCGCAGATCAGCCGAGCGTGAGCGTCGGGATCGATCACGGGGCCTCCAGCTCGGGGAAGTTCTCGGCCAGGTGCGCGCGCAGTGAATCACGCACGAACGCCCGCTCCTCCTGCCCTGCCACCCGGTAGCGGGCAAGGAGCTCCTTCTGGCGCTCGGTGCTCACCCCCGAGACCACCCAGGCCACGGCGAGACGCTCGAACAGCAGCTCGGTCGCCCGCTGACGGGCATCCTCGCGGTGCAGGCCGCCCCGCATCACGCCGGCGTACTCGGTGCGCGCGGCGGGCGTCAGCGAACCGCGCAACGTGAGGACGTTGCCCGCGTCGTCGGCGTAGTCGCTCGTCGGCGCGGCGAACGACGGCTCCGGGCCCGCGTTCGGAGCGCCGTCGCGCCGGCGCTGGCGCTGGCGGCGCCCCATCAGGCGATCGCGGCAGCCGCGCGCAGCTGCCCGTTCACGTCCCCCGTGACGGGATTGGCGTGACCGGCCCACACGACGGCCGGCGCGAGGTCGGCCAGCTTGAGGATCGAACGGCGCGCCTCCAGGCTGTCCTCGTTGAAGGCGGGGTGCGGGATCCGGGGGCCGCCCTTGATCGTCGTCACCGGATCGATCGTGTAGAGGCAGTCGGAGACGAGCGCGGTGCCGTCGGCCTCACGGAACAGCCCGATCAGCCCGGGCGCGTGCCCGGGAAGCTCGACGACGCGAAAGCCGGCCACCTCGTCCCCGTCACTCAGCGTGTCAGCGACCTCGACGGCGCCGCCGTCCCACGCCGGCAGGAGCAGGCGCCCGTACGCCTGACGCACGACCGGGGGGAGCCGGCGGAGGTCCCAGTAGGAACGGAACGCGCTGGCGGACCGCGCGGCCGGAAGCTCACGCTCGTGGCAGAGCACCGGTGCCGCGAGAGCGGGCGCCGCGCCGCGATGGTCCGCGTCGGCGTGTCCGAGCACGACCCGGGTCACGCCGCCGAGCGTCGCCGCGGCGGCGCGCAGCGACGCGCCCATCACCGCGATCCCGGCGTCGAACACGGTCACGCCCTCGCCGTCGCGGATCAGGTACACGTTCATCGTCCGCCCGGGAAAGCCGCCACGAACGAGCCACACGCCGTCGGCGATCAGCTCGGGCGCGCTGTCGCCATGGAGAGCCCGGCGCACTCGCGTCCCCAGGTTGGCCAGCGCGGCGAAGCGCTCCTGCGCGCGAGAGCCCGGCTCGGGCAGGAAGCCGAGCTGGCGGGCGAGCGCGCCGCTGTCCATGTAGGCGTCGTTGCCGACGATCTTGTCGTCGCGCACGCGAATGACGTCGCACCCCTGGAGCTCTATCCGCCCTCCGTTGGGAGCGAGACCCTCGAACAAGCCCGGCCCGGCGAATGTCCCCGTCGCCGTCCAGCGCACCGCCGTGCGGTCGCGGTAGGTCGTCAGCTCGTCGACGGTCAGGCGGAAGTCGGGGAAGGCGGCGAAAAGGTCGGCGAAGTACGCCTTGACCCCGTCCGGCGCGAGGAGCTCGCGCTGGCCGACGAAGCGGTCGATCGATCCCGGCTCCCACAGCGCAACCGCGGCGTCGAGGTCGTGGGCGTCGAGGGCGGCGAAGTAGCGCCGGGCGAGATCGGAGGTCGAGGCCATGACGAGCGACGAGTCTACGCGCCCGCGCGCGAGGCGAGCCGCGCCGCCTCTTCGGCCTCCAGCGTGATGTGGCGACCGTATCCCTCCATCGCCGCGAGACCCGGCGCGCGCGCGATCGGGTCGATCGCGTTGGCGACCCGACGCGCGGTCAGCGAGGGCGCGCCCTCACGCACCGCCGCTCCCCACCTCGGTCACGCGCGCCGAGGACCGGGGCGGTGCGCCGCGGGCGGACATCTCCAAAAACGTACCGACCGACGGTCACCCCGCCGGACGAAGATCAGTGGGCATAAGGTTCGTGCGTGGCCGCCACCCGCCAGCGAGAGATGGGGCGCGGCGAGCGCGTCCTCCCGGGCCTCTGGCGGCTGCGCCTGCCGCTGCCGTGGCCGGGCATCCCGCACTGCAACGCCTGGGCGATCGCGGCCGGCGACGGGATCGTGCTCGTCGACACCGGCATGCACCTCCCGGGGTCGATGGCGCAGCTCGAGCGCGCGTTGGAGCAGGTCCACCTTCGCCTCGAGCATGTGCGGCTGCTGTGCGTCACCCACGCCCACATCGATCACTGGGGGCAGGCGGCGCCGATCCGCGAGCGGGCGGGCTGCGAGCTGTGGATGCACCCCAACCATGCGCACGCGACGGCAGACGCCGACGATCCCACCGCCGCCGTGGCTCGCCGGCTGGAGGTGGGGCGCCAGAGCGGCGTACCCGAGGCGCGGCTGAGGGAGTACCTGGAGCGACGGCGCGAGATGCCCTCGGGGGTGGCGGCGATCATCGAACCCGATCGGGATCTCGTGCCCGGCGTCAGCGTCGACACCGACCTCGGCACCTGGGAGATCTACGAGACGCCGGGCCATTGTCCCTCGCACGTGTGCCTCTACCAGCCCGAGCACCGGATCCTCATCTCCGGCGACCATCTGCTCGGGCGGATCTCCGTCTACCTGGAGTACGGCTGGTCGCCCGATCCGGTGGGCGAGTTCCTGGGGTCGCTCGACACCGTCGATCGCCTCGGCGCGCGGCTCGCGCTGTCCGGTCACGGACGGCCATTCACCGACCTCAGCGGTCACGTGACCGCGAACCGGCGGCTGATCGCCGAACGACTCGAGCGGGTCCGCGCCGTGCTCGCCGAAGGACCGCAGACCGCCCTGGAGATCACGCAGCACGCCAACGAGCAGCCGGTCACCGAGCTGAACGCGAACTGGCTGCTGACCATGACGCTGTGCTGCCTCCACCACCTGGAGCTGGCCGGAGAGGCCGCCCGGGAACCTGACGGCGAGGTGGAGCGGTGGCGCGCCGGCGAAGGTTGACACGGTTGTGTCAAGGTAGCTAGCATCGGGCGCGATGCGGATCGACGAGATCATCGCCGCCAAGGACGAGCCGGTCTTCTCGTTCGAGTTCTTCCCGCCGAAGAGCGACGACGGTGAGCGCAACCTGCGGGCGGCGCTGGAGGCGCTGCAGCCGCTCGCCCCGGACTTCGCGTCGGTGACCTACGGCGCCGGCGGCTCGACCCGCGACCGAACGCTGGAGATCGTCACGTGGCTCAAGCGGGAGCTGGGGATCGAGGCCATGGCCCACCTCACCTGCGTCGGGGCCAGCCGCGAGGAGCTGCGGGCGACGCTGGGACGGATGAGTGACGCCGGCATCGAGAACGTGCTGGCGCTCCGGGGCGACCCCCCGCGGGGCGAGGCGGAGTGGACGCCACATCCGGAGGGCTTTCGGTACTCGACCGAGCTGGCGGCGCTGATCGCCGTGGCCTTCCCGGCGCTCGCCGTCGGCGCGGCGTGCTTTCCCGAGGTCCATCCCCAGGCCGTCGACATGGCGAGCGACCTGCGGTTTCTCAAGGCGAAGGTCGACAGCGGCGTCTCGTTCCTCATCACCCAGCTGTTCTTCGACAACGAGCTGTACTTCCGCTTCGTCGAGGAGGCCAGGGCGGCCGGCATCGAGGTCCCGATCCTGCCCGGGATCATGCCCATCACCAACGTGTCACAGATCAAGACGATCACCCGCATGTGCGGCTCGGTGATCCCGCCGCGGCTGCTCGACGAGCTGGAGCGCCGGTCCGCGGACGCCGACGCCGTGCTGCAGCTCGGCGTCTCCTACGCGACGCTCCAGAGCGCGGAGCTGCTCGCCCGCGGCGCCCCCGGCATCCACTTCTACACGCTCAACCGCTCCCCCGCCACCCGCGCCATCCTCTCGGCGCTCAAGCTGTTGCGGCCGTGGGCGAGCCGGCTCGCGGTCGGCGCGGACGCGGCTCTCTAGTCCGGGATCACGTCGAGGCCCTGGGCGACCCTCGGCCGCCCCGCGACCTCGTAGCGCACGTCGATCTCGTCGTTGCGCTTGTAGGTGCCGATCCCCCAGGCGCCGATGAGCCAGGCCCGCGTGCCCAGCTTCTGGCGCACGAGCTCCCGCGTGAAGACGAGCTCGCCGCGGGAGACCCGGTAGTCGCGCCCGAGCTCCTGGCGGACCCCGTTGATGTAGACCTCGAACGGAGAGCGGACCTCCTCGGGGAGAGGGACCCGCCGTCCGCTCACCACCTCGACGGCGCGCCGTCGGCTCATCGTTCACCCGGCGGCTCGAGTGCGATCCGCACCGTGCTCGCCTCCGCGCCCTCCTCGGCGAACCCGGCCGCCGCGGCAGCCCGCCGGAGCGCCTCGTTCTCGAGCGGCACGATCGCCTCGAGCCGAGCCAGGCCCAGCTCGCGCGCGGCCCAGCGTCCAGCCAGCTTCAGCGCGACCGCCCCGTGACCGCGCCCGCGCACCGCGGGCGCGAGCCAGATCCTCACCCGGGCGCACGCCGCCTCCCAGTCGATTTCATCGAGGATCACCTGGCCGACGCAGGTGTCGGAGTGCTCCAGCGCGATCGTCAGTGCCGCACGCGTGCCCTGGGCCCACTCCTCGGCCGCCTGCTCGCTCGCTCGTCCCAGGTCAGCGCCGCTCGGCGGCCGGCGTTCCCCAAGCCGCTCGTGGAGCCGGCGATCGTCCTCGTAGGCGATCAGGATCTCCGGGATGTCGCGCTCGGCCGTCGGCCGCAGGACGACGGCGTGGTCGGCGAGCACGGCGCGGGGAACGGGGATCGGAGGCATGTCGGGAGCTGACCGTACCCTGTCTCCCCGGTGTCCGGCATCGATTACCGAATCCGCCGCTCCGAGCGCGCCCGGCGTCTGCGGATCACCGTCGATCACGCCGGCGTGGAGGTGGTACTGCCCGCGCACGTCTACCGACGCGGCGCCGCGGTCGCCGAGCGCGAGGCGGCGTCGGCCGTCGTCGAGCTGGGACCCTGGATCGAGCGCCGGCTCGCCGAGCGCGCCGCGAGCGCGGCGGCCGTCGCCGCCCGCGGCGACACGGTGCCCTACCTGGGCGAGGACCTGCGGCTGATCGGCGAGTCCGCGCGTCGCCGCGTGCTCCGGCGGGGCGACACGCTCCTCGTTCCCGCCGGCGCCGAGCGCACCGCCGCGCTCGAGCGCTGGTATCGCCGCGCTGCCCGCAGCGAGGTGGCCGCCCGGCTCGATCTCGCCTGTGGCCGTACCGGAACGCCGTACACCCGCCTGACCATCCGTGGGCAGCGCACGCGCTGGGCGAGCTGCTCGCGCTCGGGGGCGATGAGCTTCAACTGGCGGCTGCTGCTGGCGCCGGAGCCGGTGCTCGAGTACGTCGTCTGGCACGAGGTCTGCCACCTGCAGGTGATGGACCACTCGCCCCGCTTCTGGCGCCTGCTCGCCCGCCACCTCCCCGGCTACGAGGAGCCTCGGCGCTGGCTGCGCCGGCACGGCTCAACCCTCGTGCTGTAGGGCGGTCCGCCGAAGGACGTCGATCGCTCGCTCGCCGCGCTGCGCGTCGAGCGCCCGGCGCCGCACGCGCCCGCGGTAGGCACTCGTCGAGCCGTCGCCGTGCACGTCGATCCCGGCGCGAATCGACGGCAGCAGTCGCTCGGGACCCGCGAGCTCGAGCCGGGCGAGCACCTGCTGGGCGGGCTCGAAGCGGATGAGCTTCGCGTCGACGGAGCGCGCGGTGGCGCCGCGGACCGCCTCGCTCACCGCCGCCTCGGCCGCGTCGAGCGCCGCGGCGAGGTCCTCGTAGCGCGTGCGGTTCACGCGTGAGCCGGACCGCACGGTGAGCTGCCAGGGCACCCCCTGATGATCTCAGGCGGCGAGCAGCGAGGGCACGGCGTCGAGGGAGAACTCCACCTCGTCGACCGGGCCGAAGTGATGCCAGTGGGGCGGAGCCGCCGCCACGCTCTCGACGAGGCGGTGCGCGGCGGGGTTCTCGGCGAGCATCGATCCCACGAACCGGGCGACACCGCGCTCGCGGGCCTGCTCGGCCAGCGTCATCAGCAGCGCCCGACCGAGGCCGGTGCGCTGGATGTCGTCCCCCACCACGATCGCGAACTCGGCCGCGCCGGGATCGTCGCGCAGGCGCACGAAGCGAGCGACCCCGACGATCCCCTGCGTCGCCGAGACGGCGACGAGCGCGACGTGGTCACGGCCGTCGACGTCGACGAGGTAGCGCGTGTCCTTGGGCGACAGCGACGGCTTCAGCCCCAGGAAGCGGCGATACTTGCTCTCCGGCGACAGCCGCTCATAGGCCGCGCGCAGGGACTCGTCATCGTCCGGCCGAATCGACCGGATCACGAGCTCCTCACCGTTGCGCAAGCGGAATCGGTCCACGCCCACAGCTTACGTCGAGTAAGCGCCGGGCAGTGTGGGATCGGTCACCCTGGGGTCGACGGGGCGCGGGACCGGGGCTCAAGGGTCCGGAGCGTGTTAGGTCGTGGTCACGCTCACCAGCTGAAGGGTGTGGGGTCGCCTACGAACGCTCGTGCATCGGGACGTAGTCGCGCCCGCGCGCGCCGGTGTAGATCTGCCGCGGCCGGGCGATCTTCTGCTCCGGGTCCTGGATCATCTCGAGCCACTGGGCGATCCATCCGCTGGTGCGTCCGATCGCGAACAGCGCCGGGAACATCTCCACCGGCATCCCGAGCGCCTCGTAGATCAGGCCCGAGTAGAAGTCGACGTTCGGGTACAGCTTGCGATCGATGAAGTAGTCGTCCTCCAGCGCGATCTTCTCGAGCTCGGTGGCGATGTCGAGCAGCGGGTTCTTGCCCGTGACCTCGAACACCTCCTCCGTCGCGCCCTTGATGATCTTCGCGCGGGGATCGAAGTTCTTGTAGACCCGGTGGCCGAAGCCCATCAGGCGCTCGTCACCGTCCTTGACGCCCTTGATGAAGTCCGGGACGTTCTCGGGGCGCTCGATCCGGCGGAGCATCCGCAGCACCGCCTCGTTGGCGCCGCCGTGGAGCGGCCCGTAGAGCGCCGCGACGCCGGCGGCCACGGCCGAGTACGGGTCGACCTGCGAGGAGCCGACGCTCCGCACCGCGCTCGTCGAGCAGTTCTGCTCGTGGTCGGCGTGGAGGATGAACAGCACGTCGAGCGCGTGCTCGAGACGCGGGTCCGGCTCGTATCTCAGCTCGGTCATCTTGTAGATCATCGAGAGGAAGTTGCCGGCGTAGCTCAGGTCGTTGTCCGGATAGACGTACGGCTTGCCCTGGTTGTGGCGGAAGGCGAAGGCGGCGAGGGTCGGCATCTTGGCGATCAACCGGATCGTCTGGATGTAGCGGTTCTCCGCGTCCTTGATCGCGTTGGCCTCCGGGTAGAACGTCGACAGCGCTCCGACCGAGGCGAGCAGCATGCCCATCGGGTGGGCGTCGTAGCGGAAGCCCTGCATGAACTCCTTGATGTTCTCGTGCACGAACGTGTGGATCGTCACGTCGTGCGTCCACTCGTCGAGCTGCTGCTGGCTCGGGAGCTCGCCGTTGACGAGCAGGTAGGCGACCTCCAGGTAGCTCGACTTCTCGGCCAGCTGCTCGATCGGATAGCCGCGGTACTCGAGGATGCCCTTGTCGCCGTCGATGAAGGTGATCTCCGAGCGGCACGACGCCGTCGCCATGAAGGCGGGGTCGTAGGTCATCAGCCCGAAGTCGTCCTCGTGGGTCTTGATGTTCCGCAGCTCGGTGGCGCGGATCGTGTTGTCCTCGATCGGGATCTCGTACGTCTTCCCGGTCCGGTTGTCGGTGACGGTCAGCGAGTCGTCGCCCTTGGCTACGTCGGCGCCGTCCTGCTGCTGGGTCTCGGTGGTCATGACACTCCTGTCGCGCGCAGTTTTCCGGTGGGGACTCCAGCCCGGAGCCCGAGGTCGGTGGAGATCGGTTCTGACTCTATTACCACGGACTGGCCTGGCCCGAACACCGGCCGCGGCGACTATTCGAACGTGGAGGAGTGAACTGCCATGGCGATCGCCACCGCCACGAGGAGGAAGCTGATCGACATCACGATGCGCATGCCGCCCACGCTGCCGGGGAACGACGGGCTCCGGAGCCCCAGCGCCGAGAGGACGACGGCCCATCCCGCGAGCAGCCCGCCCGCGATGTAGAACGGAACCTTGGAGACGACGGCGAGAACGAAGACCGCGGCCACGGGCGCGAGCCTATCCGATCTGCACGCGGAACGAATCCTTCGGCGGATTCAGTGCCCGAGCGTGCGGGCCCGGGCGCGCACGCTGCGCACGCGGGCCGGCGGACGGGGCGCCGGATCGCCGTGGGGACCCCGCCGCGGGGAGCGCGGAAACGGCCGTCGCGGGTGAGGATGATGAACGCGCCGCACCCCACCTCCGCCGTCCTCGGACGAGGAGGAGGGCTGCTCCGGCTCCTGCTTGATCGCCCACCACACGATGTAGATGAGCGCGGCCAGCGGAATCTTCAGCGCCAGCATGAGCCACAGGAATCCCCACGTCATTGGTCGGGGAATCTACCCGGGCCGCTCGCCGTGGACAAATCTTTTTTGCCGTGGCCGCGTTGCTGGGCAACCTCGACGCCCGCCTGAGCCCGGCGGGGATCCCGGTCAGGCCCGGAGCGTCGCCGCGGGCTCGGTGAACGAGGTGATCGCACCGAGCTCGGCGACACGCTCGGCGATCTCGGGGCCGGTGAGCCGCGCCACCCGCTCGGTGCCGAACTCCTCGACGTTGAACGACGCGAGCGCTGTGCCGTACGCCATCGCCTGGCGCAGGAGCTCCGGGTCGAAGCCTCCGTCCGGCCGGGCGGCATCGAGCCGGGCGGCGAGGTAGCCGACGAAGCCGCCGGCGAAGGTGTCGCCGGCGCCGGTGGGATCGACGACGTCGTCGAGCGGAAACGCCGGCAGGGCGAAGAAGCCCTCGTCGGTGAGCAGCGCCGCCCCGTAGGCGCCCTGCTTGGCGACGACGACGCGCGGGCCCCATTCGCGGACCTGACGGGCGGCGCGGACGAGGTTCGGCGCTCCGGTGAGCATGCGCAGCTCGGAGTCGTTGAGGATCACGCAGTCGACGTCGGCGATCGCCGCGACGAGCGAGTCGAGGGCCGTGTCGATCCACAGGTTCATCGAGTCGAGCGCCACGAAACGGGCGCCGCGGCACTGCTCGCGCACGGCACGCTGGAGATCGGGCTGGATGTTGGCCAGGAACACCACATCAGCGGCCCGCGAGGCTTCGGAGAGCTTGGGCTCGAAGGCGGCGAACACCCCGAGCTCGGTCTCGAGCGTCTCGCGGTCGTTGAGGTCCCAGCCGTACTCGCCCCGCCAGAAGAACGTCCGGCCGCCCGCCACGTGCTCGATGTCGTCCGTGATCACCCCGCGTGCCCGCAGCACGCCGATCGCGTCCTCCCCGAAGTCGTCGCCGACCGGCCCGACGACGCGGACCTGGTCGAAGAACGACGCGGCGAGGCCGAAGTGCACGGCGGAGCCGCCGAGCATCTTCGCGCGCTCCCCGAACGGCGTCTTGACCGCGTCGAAGGCGATCGATCCCACCACGGTGACGGACATGGCGCGGGAGCGTAACGGCTCGGGATCAGCGGACGCGGAACGAGCCGGCGTCGAAGCTGAGCGGCAGCTCGGTGCGCCCCGCGCGGTCCGAGGCGATCGCCACCACCCGGTAGGAGCCGGGCACGAGGCGGTGCGTGAGCCGGAGCCGGAAGCCGGTCGACCGGCCCGCTCGCGTCCGGCGCACGGTGGCGGTGAGGAACACGGCCCGGCCACAGCCCCCCGGTCGCCCGAGCCGGCCGGCGGCGGTGAGGAACGCGCACCGCCCTCGCCGGACGTGGGCGACGCTGATCACGACGCGCGTGACCGGCGCGGTGCCGCACGAGGCGTCGATTGCGCTGCCGGAGATCGTCGCGCGGCGCCCGTGGACGGCCACGCGCCGCAGCCGGCTCACCGGAGCCAGCGCGAGGCAGCTCGGGCGCGGCGTCCGGGAGCGACGCGCGCGATCCGTGTCGAGCTCCGCGGGAACGCCGAGGTTGCCCTGCTCGTCGACGGCGCGGATCGCCACGTAGCGCCCGGCGCCGCGCGGCAGCGTCAGGCGCTGTGTGCTCCCCGCCGCGGCGGGCCGGGGCACCCGGCGCAGCGAGCGGGCCGAGGCGAAGCTCGCCGCCGTGATCGGCGTCCGCGAGCTCACCACCTGATACGAGGAGGCAGTGCCGCAGCCGTCGTCGCCTCCGGGGGCGAGGAACGAGAGCGTCCGGCCCGACAGCGACAGGTTCGCCGGGACCCCTGGCGGGACGGCGTCACGGTCATAGTCGCCGGAGTTGGCGATGTCGTGGTGCCAATCGGGCCAGGACGACGGCGAGCACGCCGGGGCGGGCGTGGTGTAGACGGACAGGGTCCCGGAGCGGGTGATGGTCACGACGTCCTTGGGGGACCCGCCGCGGAAGCCGAGCGTCCCGAAGGGACCGAGCGTCGGGGTGGCCACGAGCCAGTCGCCGCTGAGCTTCGGCCACGCCGCGCTGGCCGGGTGCCCGGACGCGTCGTAGGCGGCGACGTCGAGCGACGCCGTGCCGCCGACCACGTCCTGGGTGCCGGAGGCGGCGGTGATCTGGCCGATCGTCTCGCCGGTGAGGAACCCCAGGTCGTTGACGACGGCCGGGTAGCCGGACGCGAACTGCCCGCTGGCGGCGTCCCAGCCGAGGATGTAGTCCTTGCCGCCGCGCTGCTCCCCGTTGACGACGACGTCGAGGGCGCGGAGCAGACCGGCGCCCTGATCGAACATCATCATCGTGCGATCGTCGAGCGTGCCGAAGGCCGGTTCGCCAACGGCGGCGAAGGCGGGCGTGTCGTCGACGGCTCCGTTGCTCGTCGTCGCGTTGGTGTTGAGGGTCGTGTCGTGGCCACCGGAGCTGCCGTAGCACGAGCTGCCGTTCGGGTTGAGCAGGTAGGCCGGCCCGGCATCCGGCGAGACGCCGATCTTCATGCCGCTGCCGCCGTCGGGGCAGTCCACCGGAGCGACGACCGGAGAGCCGTTGATCCCCTCGCCGACGTCGGGCAGCAGACCCTCGTCGATGATCCCGATCTTCACCGGCCAGCCGGGCTCGAACGCCGTGGAGTGGCAATGGCCGCCCCCGCAGGTCATCCGGCCGCCCGTCGGCTTGACCGCGTACACGCGGCCGTTGGCGAAGGTCAGCAGCCCGGTCTCGCCGAGCACGCCGAGCGTGGCGCTGTTCACGCCACCGGCGTTGATCGCGCCCTCGTCGCCGGTGTTCACCGTGTACTCCTCGTTGGTGCCGACGTAGATCACGGGCGGCGCCTGGCGCCCGTTCACGTATGCCACCGCAGGGGTGTCGATGATCTTGCCCTGATCCTCGGCGATCCCCGGATCAGGCTCGGCGGTGGTGGTGCTGAACGTCGGCTCCTGAGAGCGCGGATCGATCGCGGTGATCTTGTCCGGGTCCTCCACGAGGACGGGGAACCCCCGGACCGGGCGGCCGTTCGGCTGCCAGGCGTACAGATGGCGATCCTCGCCCGCGGCGATGATGTCGAGCGGGCCGTTGCCTCCGCGGAGGTCCGCGAGCACCGGGGCACCGACGAAGCCGAGCTCGGTGCGGTCGCGCGGGCCCCGGCGAGCGGCGTCGAGACCGCAGCTCGCCACGGTGGCGCAGTCGAGGGGGCCGCCGGAGAAGCTCCGGTTCGTGTGGGTGTGCAGGACGAGCCGGCCCTCGGCGTTCCAGGCGTACACGTTGCCGCCGAGGTCGTCGGCGACGACGTCCATCTGACCGTCGTGGAACAGGTCGCCCGCCGCGAGCCCGCCGAGCACCGCCTGACGGTGAGCGGTTCCGACGCCTCCGCGCCGATACGCCGCCTCGCCGGTGTGGAGGGGGAGCCGGGCGGTGTGGACCGGCCAGCCCGGAGCCTCGCGTCCGTTCGGGCGGTACGCGTCGATCACGCCGTCGGAGGTGGCGACGATCAGGTCGTTGCGGTCGTCGCCCTCCAGGTCGACGAGCAGCGGGCTCGAGTCACCGTCGGCCCGGAGCTCCCTGGGCCAGCCCGCGAGCATGTCCTGGTCACGGTGCAGGTAGAGCTGGCGCCGGTCCTCCCCGGTCATCGGTGTCCCCTGGGCGGTCGAGACGACGACGCGCACGGTGAACGCGTACGGCTGGGTGTTCGGCCGCCCGTTGTCGTCCTGGGCGATGCCGCCGTCCTCGTTGCCCGTGAACGAGACCGGGTTGCCGGGCGGGAACAGCGACTTGAGCAGGCCGATGCTCACGTCGGCCAGCAGGCCGCTGTGGGCACCGCTGTGAACGGTGCTGCCGTCGCAGTACGTCGACGGGACGGCGTGGAAGTCACCGGGTGGCGTCGCGGTCGCCGGGGCGTTGTTCGGTTCCACCCCGGGGGCCACCTCGACCTGGCAGGTGTAGGGAACCCGCGCGTTGGTGTAGCCGTCGAGGGCGAACGCGCCGGCGGCGGGATCGATCTGGGTGAACCAGTCGGGCGAGGTGATGTCGGCCTCCGGGGGGATCTCGCCCGCCGCCGCGGCGGCCACCGCCTTGTAGGCGTTGAGGCGACCGTAGCCGTAGAACTCATCGAAGCCCTTGCGGGCGGGGTACTGGAAGGTGTCCGGCGCGGGCCCGAGGACGCCACCGAGCATGTCCGTGGCGAACGTCGTGTTCGAATTCGGATCGGTGCAGGTGGGGATCGGCCGCTGCGTGCACGAGGACTCGGGCTGGGCGGCGAAGTTCACGTCGTCGGCCTGGCCGCCATCTCCCTCGTCGGCCGGGCTCCGGCCACTGCTGGCGGCGCTCTGCCCGGCGGTGGCGTCACCGGCGATGTTGCCCGAAGCGAGCAGCTGGCGAACCTCGTTGGGAGTGATGATGCACGGCGTCCCGTCGACGCGGCGGCAATGGTCGCTCGGTGCCAGGCGCCCCTCCGCCACCGCGTCCTCCGCAGCGCTGTACAGCAGGCCGGTCACGCCGGAGCTCTTGCCCGTCGACTCCGACGAGCACGAGGAGCCCTCCACCGCCAGGTCGACCCGGGGGCCCCAGTTCGTGCAGCCGTTGAGCTGGAGGTAGGACGGCGGCACGTTGGTGGCCCCCACTCCGCTGATCGAGTTCGGCGCGTTGACCGAGTTGACGACGATCGTGTCGGGCAGCGCGCCGGGCTCGTTGTGGTGCTCGGCGGCCTCGTCCGCCGCGGAGGCGATCACCGTGGTCCCGTGGTCGTAGGCGTATTCGATCGCCTGCCGCGCGAAGTACGGGGCGTTGAGCGTCCCCAGCGCCTCCTGGATGACGTCGGCGCCCATGTCGGTGGCGTACAGCGCCGCCTGCGCGAAGCGGTTGGCGTCGGCGACGAACGACTCGCCGACGCGCAGCGGCATGATCATGCAGTTGGGGCACGACCCGACGGTCCCGCCGGTGTCCGCCTCGGCCGTGGAGTCACGCGCCTCGCCGCTGCCGTGGCCGTACTGGACGTCGTCGTAGGGATCGTTGTCGTTGTCGACGTAATTCCAGCCGGCGATGTCGTTGCGGTAGCCGTTGTGATCGTGATCGACGCCGTCGGAGAACGCGAGGATCAGCGCCTCTGGTGTGAGCACCGGCACGTGGTTGACGATCGCGCCGTGGTAGCGGGGGCTGACGACGCAGCCACTCGCGCCCGGGCACGTCCGCCCGGGGTTGAGCGAGGGTGGGTAGATGGCCGCGGCCACGCGCGGATCGCAGGCCCAGTCGAGGACGTCGACGGCACCGTCACCGAGGACGTCGTAGTCACCTCCGATGTCGCCGCCGTGCCCGGTCGGCCAGTAGTTGCCGAGGCGGTCGTAGCTGCCGCCGCGCGGGTTGGCGAGGCTCGCACAGGTGCGGGCACCGGGCAGGGGCGCCAGCGGTGTCGCCAGGGTGTGCTCGGGGGCGGGCAGCTCGCCGGTGTTCAGCCACACCTTGTCGGCCTCGTTGGCCATCACGTCCGGGTCGTTCCACTCGATCCCCGAGTCGAGCACGGCGACGTGGACGTCCGGGTTCCCCGTGCTCACCTCGAACGCCGTCTTCACGGGCTGGCCGGCGAGACACCCCGTCGGCTGCACGGCGGCGGCGTCGAGCAGGCTGATCCCCCGCACCCCACAGAGCTGGTCGGCCTGGCGGTCGACGGTCAGCTCGCTCGTCAGCGAGGTGTCCGGCGTCGCGCTGAGCTCCCAGTCCCCCGTCTCGGAGAAGTTCGACGGGGTGACACCGGGGGCGAGGCGATAGTTCGGGGACTCCGGCTGGTTCACCCCGGCCGGAAAGGGGAACTGCGCCTGGGCCGCGGCGGGGAGGAGTCCCGCGCCGACGCCGCACGACACGACGCACACGGCGCCGAGCCGTGCCACAGCCCTCCGGAGACCCACCGCACCTCTCACCCTGGCGCCAGCCTACTGTACGAATACGTTCAGCGCGAGCGAGAGCCTGACGCCAAAGGCCTGCTTGCACTACCTTCCGAACCGAGAGAATCTCGGAGGAGACACGGTGGATCTGGAAGAGCTGAGGGCGAAGGTACGCGCGGGCGCGATCGACACGGTCCTGCTGGCGATGACCGACATGCAGGGGCGCCTGCAGGGCAAGCGGATGACGGCGCGGCACTTCCTGGAGGAGGTCGCCGAGGGGCACTCCGAGGGCTGCAACTACCTGCTCGCCGTCGACGTGGAGATGAACCCCGTGGACGGCTACGCGATGGCGTCGTGGGAGCGGGGCTACGGCGACTTCGTGATGCACCCGGACATCGCCACGCTGCGGGCGGTGCCCTGGCTGCCGGCGACCGCCCTCTGCCTGGCCGACCTGGCGTGGGCCGACGGCGGCGAGGTGGAGGCCTCACCGCGCCAGGTCCTGCGCCGCCAGCTCGCCCGGCTCGGCGAGCGGGGCTGGAGCACGAACGCCGCCACCGAGCTCGAGTTCCTCGTGTTCCGAGACTCCTACGAGGACGCGTGGCGCAAGGGCTACCGCGAGCTCGAGCCCGCGAACCTCTACAACGTCGACTACTCGCTGCTCGGCACCGCCCGCGTGGAGCCGCTGATCCGCCAGATCCGCAACGCGATGGACGCGGCCGGCATGCACGTGGAGAACTCCAAGGGCGAGTGCAACCTCGGTCAGCACGAGATCAACTTCCGCTACGCCGACGCGCTGCGCTGCGCCGACGATCACGTGATCTACAAGAACGGCGCCAAGGAGATCGCCGCGGCGGCGGGGATGGCGATCAGCTTCATGGCCAAGTTCAACCAGCGCGAGGGCAGCTCATGTCACATCCACTTCTCGGTGGCCGACGAGGACGGTCCCCTGTTCCACCGACGGCCCGAGGTGTTCCGCTCGTTCCTGGCCGGTCAGCTCGCCCACCTGCGCGAGCTGACGCTGCTCCTCGCCCCGAACGTCAACTCCTACAAGCGCTACGCGGCGGGGACCTTCGCTCCCACCACCGTGGCCTGGGCGAGCGACAACCGGACGTGCGCGCTGCGGGTGGTCGGTGACGGGGTCTCGCTGCGGTTCGAGAACCGCGCCGGTGGATCGGACCTCAACCCCTACCTGGCTCTGTCGGCGATCATCGCGGCCGGCCTCCACGGCGTGGAGGCCGAGCTGGAGCTCGAGCCCGAGCTGACCGGCAACGCGTACCTGGCGACCGACCGCCCGCAGCTGCCCCCCACGCTGCGCTACGCCCGAGAGCTGTTTGACTCGAGCGCCGTGGCGCGCGAGGCGTTCGGGGATGAGGTCGTCGAGCACTACGCCCATGCCGCGGCCGTCGAGCTGGCGGCGTTCGACTCGGCCGTCACCGACTGGGAGCGCGAGCGGGGCTTCGAGCGGCTGTGATGGCGACGCCGAGCTCGCTCGACGCGGTGTTCGCGCCCGTGCAGTCGCTCACGGCGTTCGAGGAGACGGTGGAGCGGCTGGGCACGGCGATCCGGCTCGGCCTGCTGCCGCCCGGCACACGGCTCCCCGCCGAGCGCGAGCTGTGCACGAAGCTGGGGATCGCCCGCTCCACCCTGCGCCAGGCGCTGCTGGCCCTGGGCCAGAGCGGCCACCTGCACGCCACCCGCGGTCGCGGCGGCGGCACCTTCGTGGCCGACCCGCTGCCGCCGGCCGGGCCCCCCTCGCACGAGTTGCTCGCGGCGTGGCGTGACACCTGCGACGAGCGGATGGCGGTCGAGGTGGGGGTGGCGGTGCTCGCCGCCGAGCGCGCCGACGAGGAGGCACTCGACGGGCTCGATCAGCTCGTGGTCGCCCTCGACGGTCTGCTGGAGGACTTCACCGCCTACCGTCGGGCCGACATCCGCCTGCACGTCGGGCTCGCGGAGGCGACGCGCAGCCCCCGATTGGTGACGGCGATGACCGAGGCGCAGGGCGCGATCGGCCGGCTGATCTCGCTGATCGCCCACCCGCCCGAGGTGCTCGACTCCTCCAACGACCAGCACCGGCGGCTGCTCGCGGCCATCCGCCGGCACGACGAGGCCGCCGCGGCTCGGGAGATGGCCGAGCACCTGCGCGGCACCGAGCACGTACTGGCCGGGCTGCTGCCGGCCCCCTGAGCGGATCCCCGCAGCCGCCGAAGGCGCCCCTTGACAGGAGGGGCGCCAGCGGTAAAGGTTCCCGCCCTAAGGACGGCTGTTCATACCTTTATCTGAAGGAGCGGGCACATGGCGACCGGTGAGCAGGCGCTCACGAGCGACGAGCAACGGCTGGCGGAGCTGGGGTACAAGCAGGAGCTGAAGCGCGGCTGGAGCGCGTTCTCCAACTTCGCGATCTCGTTCTCGATCATCTCGGTGCTCGCCGGGTGCTTCACCAGCTTCGGGCAGGCGTTCAACAATGGCGGCCCGGTGGCGATCTCGATCGCCTGGCCGGTGATCAGCCTGTTCGTCCTGTGCGTGGCGGTCTCGATGTCCGAGCTCGCGTCGGCGTTCCCCACCGCGGGGGGTATCTACTTCTGGGCCTCGCGGCTCGGCGGCGCGGGCTGGGGATGGTTCACCGGGTGGTTCAACCTCATCGGCCTGGTCGCCGTCGTGGCCTCCGTCGACTACGCCGCGGCGAGCTTCATGCAGTACCTGCTCGGCCTCTACAACGTCAACTTCATCTTCAACTTCGCCTCGGCGAACGTCCACTACGACGCCCACGTGGTGTTCGCGCTGTTCGCCCTGATCCTCGTCATCCACGGGCTGATCAACATCTTCTCCGGGCACCTCGTGTCGCTCTTCAACGGCGTCTCGGTGTGGTGGCACGTGATCGGCGTGGCGGTGATCGTGATCGTGCTGATCGCGGTCCCGAGCCACCACGCGAGCGTCTCCTACGTGTTCACCCACCGCTCCTATGGGATCGGTGGCTTCAGCCACGGCATGTACTGGTTCTACGTGCTGCCGCTCGGCTTCCTGCTCACCATGTACACGATCACGGGCTACGACGCCTCGGCCCACGTCTCCGAGGAGACCCACGGCGCCGACGAATCGGCCCCCAAGGGCGTGTGGCGCTCGGTGTTCTACTCCGCGGTGATCGGCTGGATCCTGCTGCTCGCCCTCACCTTCGCCGTCCAGCAGAAGGACGTGACGAAGATCGCCTCCTCCGGCTTCCCGGCCCTGACGATCCTCTCGACGGCGCTCAGCTCCGCCGCGGCGAAGCTCGTGATCCTCATCTCCACCATCGGGCAGCTGTTCTGCGGCATGGCCTGTGTGACGAGCGCCAGCCGGATGACCTTCGCCTTCTCCCGCGATGGGGCGATCCCCGGCCACAGGCTGTGGCGGCGCCTCGGCGCCAACGGCACCCCCACCTACGCCGTCCTGTTCGTGTGCATGTGCGCGCTGCTCGTCACCGTCCCCGCCTTCTTCCCCAACTCGGCCGGCTACCCGGTGGCGTTCTTCGCCGTCACCTCGATCTCGGTGATCGGTCTCTACATCGCGTACACGATCCCCGTGTTCCTGCGCTGGCGCAAGGGCGATGACTTCGAGCCGGGGCCGTGGAACCTCGGGGCGAAATACAAGTGGATCAACCCGATCGCGTTCACCTGGGTGGCGCTGTGCGTGATCATCTTCTGCCTACCCACCAGCCAGCCCGGCGTGTTCTTCAAGCACGGCTTCAGCTGGAGCGACGTGAACTACGCGCCGATGGTGACGATCGGGGTGATGCTCGTCGTCACCATCTGGTACCTCGTCTCCGCGCGGCGGTCGTTCACCGGCCCGGTGAAGACGATCTCGTTCGGCGCCGGTGCCGAGGTGACGGAGATCGCCCCGGCCAACCCATCCGAGGTGTAGTGGCTCTGCCGTCCGAGCCGGAGCCCCGGACGTGGCCGGTTCGCTGACGGTCCTCGAGCCCGCGACCGAGGCGGTGCTCGCGCAGCTGCCGCGCGCCGGCGAGGCCGAGGTCGACGCCGCCGTGGAGCGCGCCCGGCGGGCCTACCCGGCGTGGCGGGCGATCGCGCCCGGGGAGCGGGCGGCGCACCTGCGGGCGCTGGCCGATGCCCTCGCCGCCGCGCACGAGGAGCTGAGCGTGCTCGAGGCGCGCAACGCCGGCAAGCCGATCGCCGACGCGCGCGGCGAGATGGCGATGGTCATCGACACCTTCCGGTACTACGCCGGCGCGCCGGAGCGGCTGCTCGGAGACACGATTCCCGTGGCCGGAGGCCAGGCGTTCACGGTCCGCGAGCCGCTTGGCGTGGTGGGGCTGATCGTGCCATGGAACTTCCCGCTGACGATCGCCGCCTGGAAGCTCGGGCCGGCGCTCGCGGCCGGCAACACGGTGGTGCTCAAGCCGGCGGAGCTGACGCCGCTGAGCGCGCTGCGCTTCGCGGAGATCGCCCATGAGGCCGGCCTGCCCGATGGCGTCGTGAACGTCGTCGTCGGGCCCGGTGCCACGGCGGGACGCCGGCTCGTCGAGCATCCCGACGTGGCGAAGATCGCCTTCACGGGCTCGACCGAGGTCGGCCGGACGATCGCCGCCGGCGCCGCCCAGCAGATCAAGCGCGTGACCCTGGAGCTCGGCGGGAAGTCGCCGAACATCATCTTCGCCGACGCCGATCTCGCCGCCGCCGCCGCCGCCGCGCCCTCCGCGGTGTTCGGCAACGCGGGCCAGGACTGCTGCGCGCGCAGCCGGATCCTCGTGGAGCGCTCCGTCCTCGACGCCTTCATGGCCGAGCTCGAGCCGGCGGTGAGGAGCATCCGCGTCGGCGACCCGCTCGCCGACGGAACCGAGATGGGGCCGCTGATCTCGGCCGGCCAGCGTGAGTCGGTCGGCGCCTACCTCGATGGCGAGGCTCCCGTGGCGATCCGCGGCGAGGCACCGGAGGGCCCTGGATTCTGGTTCCCGCCGACGGTGCTCGGCCCGGTCGACCCGGACGCCCGGGCGGCGAGGGAGGAGATCTTCGGCCCGATCGCGTGCGTGATCCCGTTCGCCGACGAGGCGGAGGCGGTCGCGCTGGCCAACGACACGATCTACGGCCTGTCGGGGTCGATCTGGACGCGCGACGGCGCCCGCGCCCTGCGCGTGGCGCGCGCGCTCGAGGCGGGGGTGCTGTCGATCAACTCCAACACCTCGGTGCGCGTCACCACGCCGTTCGGCGGCTTCCGGCAATCCGGCTACGGCCGTGAGCTCGGACCCGCCGCGCTCGACGCCTACACCGAGGTCAAGTCGATCTTCTTCTCCACCACATGAGGCACGGAGGCGCGCGATGCGGCTGAAGGACAAGGTGTGCGTGATCACCGGTGCGGCCGGGGGCATCGGCACCGCGACGGCGGCCCGGTTCGCGGCCGAGGGCGCGCGGGTCGTCGGCGTCGACCTGCGCACGCACGGGACCGGCGAGCTCGCCCTGCAGGCCGATCTCACCGACGAGCGGGCCGTCGCCGAGCTGTACTCGCGGATCGCCGACGAGCTCGGCGCGATCGACGTCCTGTTCAACAACGCCGGCATCTCCCCCACCGACGACGCCTCCGTCCTCGACACCTCGCTCGAGGCGTGGGAGCGGGTGCAGAGCGCGAACCTCCGCAGCGTGTTCCTGTGCTGCAAGCACGGCATCCCCCACCTGCTCGTGCGCGGCGGCGGATCGGTGATCAACACCGCGTCGTTCGTGGCGGTGATGGGCGCCGCGACGTCGCAGATCTCCTACACCGCGTCCAAGGGCGGCGTGCTCGCGCTGAGCCGAGAGCTCGGCGTGGAGTTCGCCCGCCGCGGCGTGCGCGTCAACGCCCTCTGCCCGGGCCCCGTGGATACGGCGCTGCTGCGCGAGCTCTACGCCAAGGACCCCGAGCAGGCGGCGCGCCGTCTCGTCCACGTGCCGATGGGGCGTTTCGGCCGCGCCGAGGAGATCGCCAACGCCGCGCTGTTCCTGGCCAGCGACGAATCGAGCTTCGTCACGGGCGCGAGCCTGCTCGTCGACGGCGGGATCAGCGCCGCCTACACCACGCCGCTCTGAACCGGGGCGCCGCGGTGGGGCCGCGGATCAGACGACCCGCGTGAGCCCGATCTGGACGTGGAGCGGCATCCGCTCCGGCGTGTGTCCGTCCTGAATCAGCGCCCGCATCCGGCCGAGCAGATCCGCCCGAGACTCGTCGTCCATTCCCGCCACCCAGCTGATCGATCCCAGGTGAGCGAGGATCCGCTCCGGCTCGGCCAGGGGGTGGGTCGTCACCGAGACCTCCCACGGCTCCCCCCAGCCCGGCGCCTCCTCGACGAACTCCCGCCACGGTCGCCCGTCGAAGTTCGGGTGCTCGGGGCGGCTGCCCACGACGAGCTTGCCGAGCTCGTGCGCCCAGCTCGCTCCGGCCCAGTCCGGCACTGTGTTCAGGAGTGCCAGGCCGCCGTCGGCACGCAGCACGCGGCGGATCTCGGCCAGCGCGCGCGGGCGGTCGAACCAGTGGAACGCGTCGGCGACCGTGACGGCGGCGAGTGAGCCATCGGCGAGCGGGAGTGCCTCGGCAACGCCATCGCGCACACGCTCGGCGCCGATCCTCTCGCTGAGGACCGCGCGAAGCGAGGGCTGCGGCTCGACGGCGACGACGTCCAGGCCGAGGGCGAGCAGCGCCCGCGCGAGCTTGCCCGTGCCTGAACCGAGGTCGAGCACCGGATCGCCGGGCACGAGCCCGAGCTCGCCGGCAATCGCGCCGGCGACGGCCGGCGCGTACTCCGGCCGGCCGAAGTCGTAGCTCTCCGCGACCGAATCGAACTGCGCAGCGAGCGGATGGAGCTCCATCCGCCCGGAGGCTACTCCGCGGCCACGACGGGGGATGGGTCCACTCGGAGCAGGCGCGCAGGCCGGCGCGGCAGCCACCAGTTCCAGCGCCCCAGCAGCGAAACGACGGCCGGCACGAGCAGTGCCCGGATCACCGTCGCATCGAGCAGGATCCCGGCCGCGAGCCCGGTGGCGAACACCTTCACGTCCGTGTCGGGCGCCGTGGACATCGACACGAAGGCGAGGAACAGGATCAGCGCCGCGCTGGTCACCAGCCGGCCGGTGCGGCCGATCCCCGTCACCACGGCGGTGTCGGTGGAGCCCGTGGCGTCGTACTCCTCGCGCATGCGGGAGAGGATGAACACCTCGTAGTCCATCGAGAGCCCGAACAGGAACGCGAACACCATCAGCGGGATCCAGGCCGTCACCGAGTGAGTCGCGGCGATCCCCCACAGCAGGCTCGAGCCGTGCCCCTCCTGCCAGACGAGGGTGATCACCCCCCACGCCGCCGAGACGCTGATGACGTTGAGGATCACCGCCTTGAGCGGCAGCAGCAGCGAGCGGAAGGCACGCGCGAGCAACAGGAACGTGAGCACGGCGATGATCGCGATCATCACCGGGAAGCTGCCGTAGATGGCCGAGACGAAGTCGGCGTTCTCGGCGCCGATCCCGCCCACCCTCACCTCCGGCCCGACGGCGTGGGCCGTCGCGCGCACGCGCGTGAGCGTGTGACGGCCGGTCGTCGTCGACCCGTCGGCGACGGTGAACGCGTCGATCTCCGCGATGCCGTCGCGCTGCCACTGCGCCCCGGGCGGTGCCACCGCGCCGTGGACGCCGCGCACGGCAGCCAAGCGGGCGGCCACCCGGCCGGCCGCCGCGGCGGGGCTGAGCACCTCGATCGGCTGCAGCGATCCCGCGCCGATCCCCGAGCGCTCGAGCTCGCGCAGGGCGACGCGGGCCGATCCGGTCGTGCTGAGCGTGTTGACGTTCGCCGTGCCGGGCTCGAGCGAGTCCGCCGCCACGAGCAGGGCGGCGAGGACGAGCACGGCACCCACCGCGGCCGCCCAGCGGCGGCGCACGACGAACCGCGCCCACCCCGTCCACGCGCGCGACGCGCGGTCGTCGTTGCGGACGTGCGGCCAGTCGAGCCGGCCACCGACCGTCGCCAGCACCACCGGCAGCAGCGTCACCGCGACGATCACGCTGATCAGCGGGATCAGCATCCCGGCCAAACCGATCGAGCGCAGGAACGGCAGCGGCAGCACGATCATCGCCAGCAGTCCGATCGCCACCGTCGTGCCGCTGAACACGACGGCGCGGCCGGCGGTCGCCATCGCCCGCACCACGGCCTCGTCCCCGTCGTGGCCGTGGGCGCGCTCCTCCCGCCAGCGCACGACGACGAGCAGCGAGTAGTCGATCGCCACGCCGAGCCCGATCAGGGCGACGAGGAACTCGACGATCGAGGAGACGCTCGTCACCGAGGCAACGCCGTAGAGCACGAGGAAGGTGGTCATGATCGACACCACCGCCATCACGATCGGGACGAAGGCGAGCAGCGACGCGAACACGAACGCCAGCACCACGAGCGCGCCGAGTCCACCGAGCACCGACTCCAGCAGCACGCCGGGTCCCTTCGCCCCGCCGGTCTGGGCCTGCAGCGCATCCACCCCGGTGACGCGGACGGCGGCGCCGGCGACGCGGAGACCCGCCAGCGCGGCGGCGGCGCGTTTGGCCGCGCGGGTGTTCGTCCCGAACGCCTCGTTGTCGGGCGGCGGATAGGCGAGGACGAACGTCGTGCGGCCGTCGGCGGACACGAAGCTCCGGCTCCCGGTGCTCGCGTAGGAGGCGGTCCGGGCGCCGGGAACGGCCGCCGCGATGGCGGCGCTCACCCGCCTCAGCCCGTCCTGCACGGGTCCGCTCGTCACGCGCTGGCCGGGCGGCAGATCGACGACGGCGAGCAGCGGCGCGTAGTTGCCCCCGGCGTGGAAGCTCCGGAGGATGCGTGTGTTGGTGACGAACCCCTCGCGGCCGGGAACGCTGAATGTCTTCGAGAAGGCGTGGGTGGCGCTGTTGACGGTCGCCATGCCGGCGAGAGCGAGCAGGATCCACGCCGCGGCGACCATCCGCTTGTGCGCCAGCACGGCCCGCGTGAGCCTCGTCATCAACGCTTCACCCGCTTTCCAGTCCGCTGAACGAACTATTCGTATCACAAACTATGGAGAGTACGAAGCGAGTGCGTTAGGATTCAACCCGATGGCGGCCCGCCCCACGGATGGAGATGCCCGCGACGGGTCCGGCACGCCGCCGGTACCCGAGGCCCCGGGCGGTCCCCCGTCCGGTGTCCACCCCGCGCTGGCCCGCCATACCGGCTTCCTGCTCGCACGGGCCGGCGCGACCGCTCAGCGCCGGTTCGCTCCTCGGCTCGAGCAGCTCGGACTGACGCTGCGGATGTGGGGGGCACTCAACGTCCTCGCGTCCGAGGACGGGATCACCCAGCAGCGTCTCGGCGGCAGCGCCGGGATCGATCCGTCCTCGATGGTGGGCACGATCGACGAGCTCGAGGCCCGCGGCCTCGTCGAGCGCGGGCCCCATCCGAGCGACCGCCGGGCCCACGCGCTGCACCTCACCGAGGCCGGTCACCGCACGCTCGCGGAAGGCCGGTTGGTGGCTCGCGATGCCCAGGACGAATTGCTCGCCGCGCTCGATGCGGACGAGCGCGAGCAGCTCCACAGCCTGTTGATGCGCGTGGTGGCGGGCGGATCAACCGCTGAGCGCTGCGGCCCGCCGGGCTGAGCGCCGTCGTTCCTCGACCGGGTCACGCGCCCGCCGATGGGCGAGCGCGAGCGCGCTCCCGATCGCCAGCAGGGTCCACGTCGTCGGGTCCTCCAGAAAATCGGCGTAGAGCATCGTGTGGAACACGAGGGCGACGAACGCCGCCGCGACGGCGGCCCGGATCGGGTCCTGGCCGGCGCCGCGCAGCAACGTGACGATCGCGGTGATGACGAGCGCCAGGTAGGCGATCAGCCCGATCAGGCCCTGCTCGGCGGCGACGGTGATCGGAATCGTGTGGGACGCCGACAGCGTCGTCGAGATCTGCCGGTAGCGCCGGTGGTACTCGGTGACGAACGAGCCCGAGCCGTAGCCTTCGACCGGCCGCGAGCCGAACATCGAGATGCCGCCGGTGACGAGGTTGGCGCGGCCGCTCGAGGCGCCGTTCAGACCCTGGTTGAGACCGAACGTGGTGGGCGAGGCGATCAGCGCCACGGCGCCGATCACCACCACGACGCCCGCCACCGCGAGCACCGGCCAGACCTTCCAGCGCAGCGCTGCGAGCACGCCGAGGCCGACGAGCAGCGCGCCGAGGCTCGAGCGCGAGAGGGTGAGCACGAGCCCGCCCCACAGGATCGCCAGCAGGACGGTGGCGCCGATCTGGGTTCGGCGGTCGCGCGCGCTGATCAGCACCGCCGCCAGCAGGACCATCACCAGTGCGAGGAAGCGGCCGAAGATGTCGGGGTCGAAGAACACCGAGTTGACGGTGAAGTACGTGTGGACGGCGTCGACGGCGACGAGCCTCGGGTTGAGCAGCAGCGTCTTCGTGTCGTACTCGACGAAGCCGATGCAGGCGAAGATGACCGCCAGCGTCGCCGCGACCCGCAGGCACATGATCAGGAGCTCGCGCGTCAGGTTCACGCGGCGCAGCAGCGAGAACAGCAGCGCGAACGGGACGTAGAAGAACACCATGTTCTGCAGCGCCGCCGTGAAGTCGTGCGAGTACAGGGCCTGGATGCCGTAGAGGACGACGAACAGCCCGAGCAGTCGCTCGATCCATCCGCCGGGCGGGGCCCGCGGCGGGTCGCGCTCGGCGCGCAGCGTCGTGGCGATCTCGGCCAGCGCGGCCGCGGCGATGACGAAGTACAGCGGGACGAGCAGGTTCGAGGTCGTCCCGCCGGAGAAGATCGGGATCCGGAACGGGAGCGTCAGCACGGCGAGCGGCGCGAGCAGCCACGGACGCCGGGCGATCGCCGCCGCCACGCCGGCCAGCAGGGCGAGCGCGACGGCCGCCGCCACCGCTGCCTCGAGCGGGTGGCGGTGGACGAGCGACAGCTGCGGGGAGTGCCAGATCTCCGCCAGCAGCAGGACCGGCGCGAGGACGAGCGCGGCGAGCATCGCCACGGCGCGCCGGCGCGGCTCGCGGTCGACGAGCACCGCGGCGGAGAGCAGGCCGATGACCACGACGCCGAGCTTCGGCAGCGGCCCACTCAGCACGGCGAACGGGATCACGCGCGACAGCGTAGAGAACCGCCCTGCCGTGATCCTCTACGCTGCGAGCGCATGTCCCCCTGCGCCCGCGTCCTGCTCTGTGGGCTCTCGGTACTGCTGCTGGCCGGCTGCGCCTCGCTCAACAAACCCCCCGTCACCAAGCGGACGGCGAGCGGCGCGCTCGTGAGCCGGGGCAGGATCGACGACCCGCGCAAGAAGCACTACCTCTGCCTCGAGCAGCACCACCTGCCGGTGAATGAACCGGGCCCGACCGAGATCCAGGTCGGCCGTCCCGGAGTCGGACCGCTGATCAAGTTCCTGGCGACGCCGGGCGTGGCCCAGGGCGTGCAGATGAGCGGCCAGGTGCAGAGCGCCGAGATCATCGGCAGCGCGCTGGTCTACCCCAACGACGGCTCCGACGCCGAGCTGCAGGTGGTCGAGGCCTGCACCGCCTTGGGCGTCCAGGGCTAGCCCCCGATCGTGTCTGTTCCCACCGCAGAGTTGAGCCCCACCCGGCCCGATGCGGATCCCAGCGGCGCCGGCGCCGCGTGGGGCGCCCGGCTCGGCGGCGGCCGGCTGCTCGCGGTCCTGGCCGTGGCCTCGTTCATCGTCGGCCTGGTCTCGCTCCTGATCCCCTCCACGCCGAGCTACGACCCATGGTCCTGGCTCGTGTGGGGTCACGAGATCGTCCATGGCTTCCTCGCCACGGCCGGCGGCCCGAGCTGGAAGCCGCTGCCGATGCTGTTCACCGTCCCGTTCGCGCTGTTCGGACACCTGCAGCCCGACATGTGGCTCGTCATCTCGCGGGCGGGAGCGGCGATGGCGGTGTTCATGTGCTTCCGACTCGCCTGGCGGCTGACGCGTGACATCGGCCCCGCGTCGGGGACCGCGAGTGCGCTCCGATGGATCGCGCCGCTGATCGCCGCGATCATCGCCGCCGGCAGCCTCATCAACTCTCCGGGCTTCGTGTCGAACAACGCGCTCGGCTACTCCGAGGGGCTCGCCACCGCGCTGATGCTCGCCGCCGTCGACCGGTTCCTCGACGGACATCGCCGGTGGGCGTTCGTGCTCGGGTTCTTCGCCGCCCTCGACCGGCCCGAGCTGTGGATCTTCTGGATCCCCTACGGGCTGTGGCTGGCGTGGCGGGATCCCGGCGCCCGCAAGCTGGTGGTCGGGCTGCTGGTGCTCAACTTCCTGCTCTGGTTCGGGCCGGACGGCCTCGCCGGCGTCACCCGCGCCCAGCATCCGCGCTCCAACAGCGCGGCGTTCACGGCCTGCCCGTTGTGCACCGTGTTCCGTCACGAGGCGTGGCCGACCGTGCTGAACCGCATCAAGATCCCGGCCATCCTCGGGATGCTCGTGGCGGCCGGACTGCTCGCGCGCACGCGCCGTCGCTGGTGGGGGACCGCAGCGGACCTCGAGACGAAGGCACGCGGATGGCTGCTCGCGATCGGGCTGTTCGGGTTCGTGTGGTGGTTCGGGATCGCGCTCGAGACCCAGGCCGGTGGGTTCTCCGGCAACAGCCGCTACCTCGTTCTCGGCACCGCCCCCGTGGGCATCGCCGGCGCGGTCTCGTGGGGCTGGCTCGCTCAGGGATTGGCGGCTCTGCTTGCGCACCTGCGGGAGCGCCGCGCCGCGCTGCGCCGCGTGGCGGGCTCCGTCGCCCGACCCGTCGGCGCGCTCGTCGCCGTCGGTCTGTTCCTGGCGGTGCCGCCGTGGATCGGCACGAACCTGATCAGCCTGCCGAAGACCCACCATGCTCTCGTCGACCAGGCGAAGCTGCGGGAGAACCTCAACACGACAGTCAGCGAGTACGGCGGCGCGAAGAAGCTCCTCGCCTGCGGTCAGGTGATGACCGAGGGCTTCCAGGTCCCCATGGTGGCGTGGACGCTCGGGGTGCGAACGATCCGGGTGCAGGACGAGCCCAAGACCAACGAGCGCGGGTGGGCGCCCCGGGCGCTGGCGCCGAACGTCATCCTCCAGGCGCGCGACCGGCCGAACGACACCCTGCTCCCCCTCCCGGCGACGATCCTCCACTGGGAGGCCGAGGGCGTCCACTACCGGCTCGTCTCGCACGTCAACACCTTTAGGCTGTTCACAGCCTGCCGGAAGTAACCTCACCGCGCGCATGGCGACCGCTCACTCCCCCCGGATCGAGAAGCCACAGGTGTGGCTGCCCGACTTCGAGGACCGCCTTCCCGCCTGGGCGATGCGGTGGCCGGTGTGGGCGCGGGTCGCCGTGTTCCTCGTCGTCCTGATCGGGATCTCGACGTTCATCCGCACGCGCTTCATCGGCGGCCAGTTCTGGATGGACGAGGCCCTCACGGTGGGGATCTCCTCGCATCCGCTGGGCCAGATCCCCGGCGTGCTGCGCCACGACGGCTCGCCGCCGCTGTTCTACCTGATGCTCCACTTCTGGATGCTCCTCTTCGGGATGGGCGAAGCGGCCACGCGGTCGCTCTCGCTCGTCTGCGCGCTGCTCACGATCCCCGTCGGGATGTGGGCCGGCTGGAGCCTGTTCGGCAAGCGGACGGGCGTGATGAGCGCGGTCATGTTCGCGTTCAGCGCGTTCCTCACCGACTACAGCCAGGAGACGCGGATGTACGCGCTCATGGCGCTGCTCGGACTGCTGGCGACGGCGGCATTCCTGCATGCGTTCGTGTTCCGGCGCCGGCGCTATCTCATCCTGCTCGCGGTCTCCCAGTCGCTGATGCTCTACACGCACGCGTGGGGGATCTTCTTCGGCGTCGGCTCAGCCGTCGTGGTGCTCGTGCTGATGCGCTGGAGCGACGAGCCTTTGGCGCTGTTCAAGGACGCGCTGCTGGGCTACCTGGGGGCTCTGGTGCTGTTCCTCCCGTGGGTCCCGAACTTCATCTACCAGGCCACCCACACGGCCGCGCCGTGGGACACGGCGCCGCGCTTCGGCGCGCCCGTGCAGCTTTCGCGCAACCTGCTCGGCGGCGACCGGGTGACCGCCGCCCTGACCGTCGCCACCGCCGTCGGCGTGGCGCCGCTGTTCCGCGCGGCCCGGCGGCGCACGCCGGAGGCCAAGGCCCTGTGGGTGCTGATCCTGATCCCCTTCGTGACGCTGCTGCTCGCGTGGCTCTCCTCGCAGGTCACCCCGGCGTGGGTGTCTCGCTACTTCGCCCCGATCCTGGCGCCGATCCTGCTGCTCGCGGCGTGGGGCTGCGCCCGCTCCGGGCTCATCGGCGCCGTCGCCCTCGTGCTCTCGATCATCTTCCTCGCCAACCCGACGTCGTACACGCCGCAGTACAAGAGCGACGTGCGGGACGTGAGCGCCGAGATGACACCGATGCTGCACCCCGGCGACCTGCTCGTCACCGGACAGCCCGAGCAGATCGCGCTCATGTGGTACTACATGCCAAGCGGCTTGCGCTACGCGAGCACGATCGGTCCGGTCGCCGATCCGCGCTACATGAACTGGGTGAACGCGCTGGACCGGCTGCGTGCCGCGGACCCCGCGCGGACGCTCGATCCGCTGGTTGCTAGCCTCCGCCCAGGACAGCAGCTGCTGTTCGTTCGCCCCCTGACCGAGGGTGCGCAGAGCTGGGAGGCCTCCTGGACCCAGCTGATCCGGCGCCGCTCGGCCCAATGGGGAGCGATCCTGACCGAGGACGTCGCGCGTGGCGTCCTCGAGCCGGAAGCGGTCGCGCCACACAACTACCGCGGTGCCTGCTGCGTCGCAGACAGCGCCGTGCTCTACAAGAAGCTCTGATATCTCCATGCCAGACACCTCCTCACAGACCCAGTCGGCCCGCGGCGCCGACATCACCGCTGAGCACCCCGTGGTCATCCTCGGCGGGGGCCCGGCCGGCCTGACGGCCGGCTACCTGCTCGCCAAGCAGGGCAAGCCGGCGGTCATCCTCGAGTCGACCGAGCATCTCGGCGGCATCGCGCGCACCCAGGTCCGAGACGGGTATCGCTTCGATCTCGGCGGCCACCGCTTCTTCACCAAGGTCAAGGAAGTGGACGAGCTCTGGCACGAGATCATGAAGGAGGAGTTCCTCAAGCGGCCCCGCAAGAGCCGGATCTACTGGAACGACAAGTTCCTCGAGTACCCGCTCCAGGGCGTCGACGTGATCAAGAAGCTCGGACCGATCGAGCTGGCCCGGTGCCTGGCGTCCTACGCCTGGGCGGCGCTCAAGCCAAAGGGCAAGGAGGACACGTTCGAGGAGTGGGTCTCCAACCGCTTCGGCAAGCGGCTCTACCAGCACTTCTTCAAGACGTATACGGAGAAGCTGTGGGGCGTCTCGGCAACGGAGATCCGCGCCGAGTGGGCGGCGCAGCGGATCAAGGGCCTGTCGTTCTTCTCCGCCGCCAAGGCCGCCTTCTTCGGCAACGAGGGCGACAAGATCAAGTCGCTCATCTCCGAGTTCAACTATCCCCGCTTCGGTCCCGGCCAGATGTGGGAGCAGATGGCGGATGACATCAAGGCGCAGGGCGGCGAGATCCGCCTCAACGCCCCGGTGACCAAGCTCGTCACCGAGAATGGCCGGGTCACCGAGGTGATCGCCGGCGGCGAGACGCTGTATCCGTCGCACGTCATCTCCTCGCTGCCGCTGCGCACCACGGTCGGGATCGCCGAGCCGGCGGCCCCGCCGGAGGTACGCGACGCCGCGCGCGGCCTGCGCTACCGGGAGTTCCTCACCGTCCTGCTCGTCATCGACGTCGAGGAGATGTTCGACGACAACTGGATCTACATCCATCAGCCAGGGGTGCGCGTGCTGCGGATCCAGAACTTCAAGTCCTGGAGCCCGTGGATGGTCCCGGAGGGCGAGACCTCGTCCTCGATCGGGATGGAGTACTTCTGCTTCGAGGGCGACGATCTGTGGAACATGGCCGACGACGACCTGGTGGCGATGGCCGGGCGGGAGATCGACAAGCTGCACCTGGCGCCGGCCGACAAGGTCCGCTTCGGCTTCGTCGAGCGCGTCCACAAGGCGTATCCGATCTACGACGAGCTGTACGCCGAGCGCGTGAGCACGATCCGCGGTTGGCTCGAGACGCTCGGGAATCTCACCCAGGTCGGCCGCAACGGGCTGCACCGGTACAACAACTCCGACCATTCGATGCTGACCGCGATGCGCGCGGTCGACAACATCCTCCTCGGAACCCACCACGACATCTGGGCGGTCAACGCCGAGAGCGTCTACCACGAGGAGCACCAGGACAACGAGGAGCCGTACCGCAATCCGCCGGAGACCCCGGCGATGCAGCAGCCCCTCGCCTCCGACCGCTGACCCTGAGCCACCGTGCGTCGGGCCGTCTGTCTCCTGCTGAGCGTGGCGCTCGCGCTGTCGGCGCCGGCCGGGGCCCTGGCGGCCGGCTCCACCGCCAAGGGCGGTGCGGCGACGGCGACCACGGGCGCCAGCGGCCTCAATCCCACCTCGGGCTCGAGCCCGTTCAGCCCGGGGCTCCCCCAGTCGCAGGCAACCACCCCGACGGCCACCTCACCGGCACTGGCCACCAGCACCGGGACGAGTACGAGCAGCGGCAACAGCGGCTTCAGCGGCAGCGGGATCGTCGCGATCGTGATCGGCGCGATCATCGTCCTGGGTGGGATCTCGTACTTCATCTGGCACGATGCCCGCCGGCACGCGCCGACCCGGGCGAACGCCGGCTCCGGCAGCCCCGACCGCTCCAAGCCGGGCTCGAAGCGCCCGCCCAAGGCCCGCAAGCTGAGTCCGGCCGAACGCCGGCGGCGCAAGCGCGGCCGCGCCCGCTGAGTCACGCGCCGCGGCGTCATTCGACCGCGCCCGCGTCGTCATTTCGACCTCGCCCGCGTCGTCATTTCGACCGCGCCGGGCGGTCGTTCGACCGCGCCCGATCGGGAGGTCAACCATCGAGTGCCCGGACCCGCCGGCGCCCGCGCACCAGCTGACGCTCGACGCTTCGCGCCGTCTCCCCCGTGCGCGCGGCGATCTCGTCGTGGCTGAGACCGGCCACGCGCAACCACAGGATCCGGCGCTCCCGGAGCGGTAGCTGACCGAGTGCCGACAGGCGCTCCCGCAGCTCGCACAGCTCCTCCACGCTGGGCGTCGTTCCGACAGCCCATGCCACGGAGCGGTCCGCCGCCGCCACCGCGTGACCCGGCTCTGCCGCGAACAGCTCATCGAGGGACAGCTCGCTGGTGTGGCGCCGCAGCATGCGCAGCGCCTCCCGGCGCGCCGTCGTGATGAGCCAGGCGAGCGCCGCCGCGGGCTGGATTCCGGCCCCGTGGCGCACGAGGCCTGACCAGGCGAACTGACAGGCGTCCTCGATGACGACATCAGGGGCACAGATACCAGCCCGGACCGTGAGCTCGAGGCGACGGTGAAACGACGCGTACAGCGCCGCGACGTCGATGCCGGGCGCGGGAACGGGCGCAGGTGCGAGGGCAAGAGCGGACATGAGGCCTCCTGTGTGAGCAGATCGGGAGCGGCACCATAGCGCGATCCAAACCTGTTAAGACAAAATGAGACTAATTTGTTACATATCGATCCTGCCGATGAGGTAGCTTCAAGCGCGTTCCTTGTGATCAAAGCAGCATCAGGAGGTCACCGCGTGCTCCGACTCCTCACGTTCGCCGTCAGCGCCCATCCCAACCCCACCGCCCTGCCGGGCAGCAATGTCCTCCAGGAGCTGATCGACGGCGCCGAGGCGTGGGCGCTGGCGGTTGCGCTCCTCGGTACCTTCATCGGGGCGGCCCTGTGGGCGGTGAGCTCACACGCGCAGAACCACCACTACGCCGCACGCGGCCGGATGGCCGCCCTCATCTCCGCCGGGGCCGCGCTCGTCATCGGAGCTGCCCCCGGCGTGGTCAACTTCTTCGAGCATCTCGGGACGACGGCCTCGAAATGAGACGCCGCTGCCTGCTCGCCGCGGTCGCGGCGTTCGCGATCGTCTGGGCGGTGCCCGCCGCACGGCCGGCACCGGCGTCGGCGGACATCCTTTCGATTGGCTGCAAGCTCTTCACCGGGGTGGGGGTCCCGGGCGGTGGCGTCTGCCCAGCCGCCGCGCACGCCGGCCTGCGGGCCGGAGCGGCGCTCATCCACGGGCACGTGGGCACCGCCGTGGGAACCGTTGCGGGCACGGTCGTGGGAGCCGGCGCGAACGTGGTCACGCGCGCGGCGTTCGCTGCGATCGGACCGTGGGCGGCCGCCGGCGCGGCGAGCGCGGTGAAGGAGCTGGGAAGCGTGATGAGTCACACCACCGACCCCCAGCTCACCTCGGCGTGGTTCTCCCGCACCTACTGGCGCGTCGCCGGCCTGGCCGTGATCCTCACGGTGCCGTTCCTGTTCGCGGCGGCGATCCAGGCGATCCTTCGCTCCGATCCGCTGCTGCTCTTCCGTTCGGCCTTCGCCCACCTCCCCCTGGCGCTGCTCGCGGTGCAGATCGCCGCCCCGATGACGATGCTCCTGCTCGCCGCGTCGGATCAGATGGGCAGCCTCGTCTCGTCCGCCTCGGGCGACGGAGCGGGCCGCTTCGTCGCCACGTTCGCGGCCGTGACCGGGGGGCTCGGCACGATCGGCCCGTCGTTCCTCGCCCTCGTGGGGGCGCTCCTGATCGTCGTCTGCGCCCTCGCCCTCACGCTCGAGCTGCTGCTGCGTGAGGCAGCGGTCTACGTCGTCGTGCTCATGCTGCCGCTCGCCTTCGCCGCGATGGTGTGGCCGGCCCGGCGCGCGTGGGTCGTCCGCTCCCTCGAGCTGCTCGTCGCACTGATCCTCTCGAAGTTCGTCGTCGTCGCCGTGCTCGCGCTCGCCTTCGGCGCGCTCGGGGAGCTCAGCCGCGACGGCGTCGGCACGGCGCTGGCCGGGATGGCCCTGCTGCTGCTCGCCGTGCTCTCGCCGTGGGCGCTCGTGCGACTGCTCCCGATGGCCGAGGTGGCGGCCGGAGTGCAGGGGATGCTCCAGCAACCGATCGCGAGGGCGAAGGGCACGCTGGAGGGTGCCCACCGCGCCGAGGGCGCGCTGGAGGACCTCGTCGCTCGGCTTCACCCCCGTCAGGCACCGGCCGGTGACGCCCGCGCACCCGCGGCGGACGATGTACGCGGGCGCCTGCCGGCGCGGAGCGAGGGCGGTGGAGGGACTGGCGGGCGAGGGACCGGACCCGAGGGCGACACCGAGGCTGGACCGGAGCGCCACGCCGGACCCGAACGCGACGCCGAGGCCCCTGGGGATCCTCCCGCCGGCGACCGCTCGGGCACCGTCGACCGGTCCGCCGGGCCTACGCCACTGGTTGCCGCCGGCGCCGCGGCCGGCGCGGCCGTGGCGGGAGCCTCGGAGGCACCGGGAGCCTCGGCGGCGGACGACGAACGGGCGACGCGCGAGGCTCCCCCGAGCTCCGCCCGCCAGCGCTCGCCGGGAATGGACGAACGCTGGCAGGTGCCCGACGGTGGCTGGGGGCACCTGACGCTGGGGCCGGATGACGAGGCGACGACGATGCCGTGGCCGAAGGACGGGTTCGTCGACGGCGACGACGGACGTCCGGAGCCACAGGAGCCACAGGACGGACGGCTGTGAGGGAGCGTGCGAGCTACCGCTTCGGCCCTCTGGAGCGCCGCGGGCTGGCCGGCGGAGCCCGGCCGGGCCAGGTGGCGGTGATCGCGGCCGCCGCGCTGCTGGCGGTGCTCGTCCTCGATTCCGCCCCTGACGTCGCCGGGCTGCTCGTCGCCGTGCTCCTGCTCGGGCTGGGCATCGCCCTGGTGACGCTTCCGCTCGGATCGCGGACCGGCGGGGAATGGGCTCCCGTCCTGCTCGGGCACGCCGGGCGGTGGCTGCGGGGACGACGGCGCTTTCGCTCCCGCGCGCCGCGCGCCGGCGCGCGCCACCGACCCACGTCCGCGCCGACGGCGCCCTCGGCCGAGCCCGATCCGCCGCCGGCCCTGCGTGACGTGACGATCGGGGAGCTGCCGTACCGCGCACGCACGGTCGGCGTGCTCAGCGATCGCTCGGGGCGCCGCCTCACCGCCGTGCTCGCGTGCCGCGTGCTCGCGTTCTCCCTGCTCGATGCCGAGGCTCAGGAGCACCGGCTCGCCCGCTGGGGGCAGGTGCTCGCCGGCGCCGCGGGAACAGCGGTGCGTCGGATCCAGTGGCTCGAGCGCACCGCGCCGGCACGCGGCGATGAGCTCGCCCGGTGGCTGCACGACGAACGCGATCCGGCCCTGCCTCCACGGGGAACGCCGATGATCGAGTCCTATCTGGAGCTGATCGGCGCCGGGACGCAGGTCGCCCACGAGCACGAGCTGCTGATCGCCATCCAGGTGGATTCGGCACGCGTCCGGGAGCGGGCCACGGGCACCGCCGAGCAGGCGCTCCTCGAATCGTGCGAGCGCATCGCCGAGCGGCTGATCGCCGCCGAGGTCGAGGTCGTGGGCGCGCTGTCCGGGGCGCAGCTGTCCCGGATCCTGCGCACGGCGTTCGACCCCTACGCCCGCGCCGAGCTCGCCGCGCTGCAGGCCGCCGATCCGGGGCGAGACGGACTGCCCGCGGCGAGCGCGTGGCCGCTCGGCGCCGAGGAGCAGTGGGACGCCTACCGCAGCGACGGCGCCGTGCACGCCACCTTCTGGATCGGAGGCTGGCCCCGCGTCGAGGTCTCGCCGATGTTCATGGACGCCCTGCTCGGCCGCTCGAGCGCCGTGCGCACGGTGGCGGTGACCTTCGAGCCGCTGGCCACCGACCGGTCGACGCGGGAGGTCGAAGCCGCCGTGACGCGGGACCACGCCGACCGTGAGCTGCGCCGACGCTTCGGCCAGTCGGAGACGGCGCGCCATCGGCAGGCCCAGGAGGCGACCGCGCGGCGCGAGTCCGAGCTGGCAGCCGGCCACTGCGAGGTCCGCCTGGCGGGCTTCGTCACCGTCTCCGGCCGCGACCGCGACGAGCTGCGGAGGGCGTGCGCCGAAGTGCTCGAGCATGCCGCTCGCGCCCGCCTGGAGCTCCACCGCATGTACGGCCAGCAGGCGGAGGCGTTCACGTTCACCCTGCCCCTGTGCCGGGGACTGGCGTGACGCGATGAGCCTGTTCGGAGCGCAGCGGCCGGGTCACCGTCTCACCACCCGCCACGCCCAGGCGATCTACCCCTTCGTGGCCGCCGCCGGCCTGGGGGCGCGCGGCGTGTTCGTCGGACGCGACGCCGGTGGTGCGGCCTTCTGCTACGACCCGTGGGCGCTGTACGCCGAGGGACTGCTCGACGATCCGAACGCGCTCGTCCTCGGCAAGCTCGGCCAGGGCAAGAGCGCGCTCGTGAAGACGCTCCTGTGGCGGATGCTGCTGTTCGGCCGCCGCGCGTTCGTGCTCGACGTCAAACGCGAGTACGGGCCGCTCTGCGATGCCGTCGGGGTCACCCCGGTGTCGCTCACCCCGGGCGGCGGGGTGCGCCTCAATCCGCTCACCGCTCACCCCGAGCGACACGCCCAGCTGGAGCTGCTGCGGGCGGTGGCCGTCACCGCCGTCGGAGGGCCGCTCACCCAGATCGAGGCGGCCGCCCTGCGCGAGGCGCTCGCCGTCGTCCACGCCCGGGGATCCGGCGCCGGCCCGATCGACGGCGGTCGTGGCGGCAGTGGCCACGGCGGCGGCCGCGAAGCCACCCTGCCGGACATCGCCCGCGCTCTGTTCACGCCGACGGCCGAGATGGCCGATCGCCTGCGCACCACGCCGGATCGCCTGGCGCAGGACGGGCGGCGGGTCGCGCTCGCGCTGCAGGACCTGTGCGAGGGACCGCTGCGCGGCATCTTCGACGGGCCGACGAGCCCGGGAATCGACCTCGGCTCGCGCCTGCTGGTGATCGACCTGCATGCCGTGCGCGACTCGCCGGCCGTGGGCATCCTGATGGCCTGCGCGACGGCGTGGATGGGGGCGCTGCTGGCGCGGATGGCCGAGCGCCCGGATCGGGGGCGGCTCATCAACGTGGCGGACGAGTCCTGGAAGATCGTCCAGCACACCGGGCTCGGCGAGTGGTTTCAGTCGAACTTCAAGCTCGCCCGCCAGTACGGCGTGATGAACCTCGTGGTGCTTCACAAGCTCGCCGACCTGCAGGCGGCGGGCGACGCGGGGTCACGAGCGGCCCGGATCGCCGAGGGGCTGATCGCCGATGCATCGACGCGGATCGTCTATCACCAGGACGAGAGCCAGATCGGCGTGACGCGGGAGCTGCTCGGGCTCTCCGAGACGGAGGCTCGGCTGCTCTCGCTGCTCGGAGCGGGGCAGGCGCTGTGGCGCGTCGGCTCGCGCTCATTCGTCGTCCAGCACCACCGCTCGCGGTTCGAGGCCGCGCTCACGAACACGGACACCGGGATGCGGACGTCGGCGACCGCGGCGGAGCGGCGATGAGCTCCGGAGGCCGGACCGAGGTGTCCGACGGCGCGGTCCTGGCCGTGATCGGAGTCGTGGTGGCGATCGTCGCGGCGGTCTGGGTGTGGGGCGGCCTCGCCGGCAGCCTGTTCGGTGGCGGATGGCCGCCGGAGGGCGGCGCCGGCGCCACGCTGGAGGTCCTCATCAGGCTGCCGTCGCACCTGGACGACCCGTCCGCCGCGTGGCCGCGGGACGCGCGCGCTCGGCTGCCGGGACCGGTCGGGAGCTACGCGGCGCTCGCGCTGCTGGTCGCGGCGGGAGTTGCGCTCGTCCGCGCCGTGGGCTCGCGAGGGATCGGCACATGGTGGGCCGCTCGTGACGGTGGAGCCCGCTGGGCGACCCGCGGCGAGCTCCGGCGGCTGGGAGGGAACCGGCGGCGCGGCACCGGGGCGGGGCCGGGTCCCGCCGGCGGACGGCTCGTCCTCGGCCGGGCCGGCGGGCGCACGCTGCATGCCGAGCAGCGCCACGCGATCGTCGCCTTCGGGCCGCCGCAGTCGGGCAAGTCGGCAGGGCTGGCGATCCCGGCGCTGCTCGAGTGGGCGGGGCCGGCGGTGGCCTCGTCGATCAAGACCGATCTGCTGGCCGCGACGATCGCGCGGAGGCGGACCCTGGGAAGGGTGTTCGTGTTCGACCCGTTCGCCCTCACCGACGGCCCCGGAGACACCTGGTCGCCGCTGCGCGGAGCCGATACGTGGGACGGAGCGCTGGAGGTGGCGTGGCGCATGGCCGCCGCCGGCGAGCTCGATCACAAGGGCGTCGAGGGGGGTGACTTCTGGGCGATCGCCGCCGAGCAACGCCTCGCTCCGCTCCTCTACGCGGCGGCGGCGTCGGGAGCGGGGATCGAGCGCGTCGTGCGCTGGGCCTACGGTCAGGGCCTGCGAGAGCTCGACCAGGCCCTGAACGAGCTGACGGGGGCCGCCCGCGACGACGAGGCCAAGCTCGCCGACGCCTACGCGGCCTACGACGCGGTGCGCGCGTTCGAGGCGCAGGCCGACCGCACCCGCTCCTCGATCGAGGCCACCGCGCAGGGGGTCCTGCGCGCCTACCGCTTCGGCAAGGTGCTTCGCTCGGCGCGGAGCTGTGAGATCACCGCCGAGCGGATCCTCGACGAGGACGCGACGCTCTACCTGATCGGCGACGCCAAAGCCTCCAAGCTGCTGCGCCCGCTGTTCCTCGCGCTGCTCTCGGAGGTGGTCGACCTCGCCTACGAGCGGGCGACGCATGCCGGCGGTCGGCTCGAGCGGCCTCTGCTGCTGTGCCTCGACGAGGCCGGCAACGTGGCTCCGCTCCCGAACCTCGCCGAGATCGCCTCCACCGCTCCGAGCCACAACATCCAGCTCGTCTCGATCTTCCACGACCTCCAGCAGGCGCGCAGCCGCTACGGCACCCAGGCGGAGACGGTGGTCAACGCCCACCGGGCGCGGATGCTGCTGCCGGGCGTGGCCGATCTGGAGACGCTGCGTTACTTCTCCGGGCTGGTCGGCGAGGAGGAGGCCCGGGAGCAGACGCGGACGTTCGGCGCCGGCGGCTCGACCCGCTCCACCGGAGGCCGCCGGCGGCGTCCCCTGCTCGCGCCGGAGGCGCTGCGCCAGCTCCCCGACGGCCACGCGTTGCTCCTCTACGGCCGGCTCGCCCCGACGCGGGTGCGGCTGCGGATGTGGTTCTCCGACCGGCGTCTCCGTCGCCTCGCCGCCGGCGGTCGGCGATGAGCTGGGAGCCCCCGAGCGGCTGCCACGCGCCCGCGGAGGAGTGGCCGCTCCATGCCGGCGGGCTCGATCCGAGCGCGCGGTGGTGGTGGTATCAGCAGCTGTGGGGCGAGGTGTGCGCGCTGCAGGCGCGGTTCCGCCTCCCCGTGCGCTCCGGGTGGTGGGAGGACGAGATCCAGGTCGAGGCGCTGGCAGCGCTCGCGGTGTGGCTCGCCCGCTACGACTCCGGCGCGTGGGATGACCCGCCGGGGAAGCTCGCGCTGCTCTACGACCTCGACCGGATCGCCGTGCTGCTGCGCGACGGCGGCGATCCCTTCGTGCCCGAGCGCGACCGGGCCGGGTATGTCCGGCACCTGCTGACGATCGACTGCCGACCGCCGCCGTCGTGAGGTTCCCGTGAGCCGCGGCTATGGTTTCGCCCACCGCGCCCCTCAACGCGCGGCCCCTCACGATGCGCCAGCGCGAGATCTGCTCATACCTGATGGACATGGATGGCGTGCTCGTCCACGAGGACCAGGGGATCCCGGGCGCGGGCGAGTTCATCACGCGGCTGCGGGCGCGGGAGATCCCGTTTCTCGTGCTCACCAACAACTCGATCTACACCGCGCGGGACCTGTCCGCCCGGCTCGCCGCGAGCGGGATCGAGATCGACGAGGGTCACATCTGGACCTCCGCCCTGGCCACCGCCCGCTTCCTCGGCGATCAGCGCCCCGGGGGCTCCGCCTACGTGATCGGCGAGGCGGGCCTCACCACCGCCATGCACAACGCCGGCTACACGCTCACCGAGCGCGATCCCGACTACGTCGTCCTCGGCGAGACGCGGACCTACAGCTTCGAGCGGATCACCCACGCCATCCGCCTGATCGAGTCCGGCGCGCGGTTCATCGCCACCAACCCGGACCCGACGGGACCGAGCATCCACGGGCCCCTACCAGCCACCGGATCGGTGGCGGCGCTGGTCACTCGGGCCACCGGCGTGGAGCCCTACTTCGTCGGCAAGCCGAACCCGCTGATGATGCGCTCGGCCCTGAACGCGATCGACGCCCACTCCGAGACGACGGTGATGATCGGCGACCGGATGGACACCGACGTCGTCGCCGGGCTGGAGGCCGGAATGGAGACGATCCTCGTGCTCACCGGCGTCACCGCACGCGAGCAGGCGGAGCGCTTCCCCTACCGCGCCTCGCGTGTCGTCGACTCGATCGCGGATCTGCTCGGCGAGGACGGCGGCCTGCGGACGCCGTCCGACGATTAGCGACGGTCGCCATCGCCGCCGGAACCGACCGGGTCCGAAAGGCGCGTCAGGCAGCCAAGGCGGCCGCCGCACAACTTGGCCTGGCGGGAGGACCGACGCTCCTGCGGGCGGGAGCGAACATCGTGTTCCGGATCGACGACGCCGTGCTCAGGGTGGGCTGCCTCGGTCCAGCCGCGTGGGATCACGCCACGCTGCCCACCTGGGCCGAGCGCTGGGGAGGCGCGGCCCGTGACTACACGGACTTCGCCGCGGGCTACGGCGTTGACCTGCGGGGCTCGCCGCTCGCCCGTCAGCTCGCGCGGGTCCGGCTGCTCGCTCCAACCCTGAACATGATCATCGCGGGCGCCTCGTCACCAGCGCACGCCGAGGAGGCACGCCGGCGCATGCGCTTCTGGCGCGGCGATCCGGACGCGCCCGCGTGGCGTGCGATGTGAACGGCGGACACAGCAGGCGCCGCATCTCCTGACACGGAGCGCAGAATGCGATCGCCCTGTCAGGAAGAGCGTCAGGACGGCGCTCTTCCTGACAGGGAGAAGCGACATTCGCTGGACTGTCAGGTTATGCGTCAGTCCTCGAGGACTGACAGGCGGCCCTCGGCCTCTTCGTGGGCCGCCGCGGCGGCGTCGCGCTCCGAGCGGGCCTCGTCCGCCGCGGCGGTGGTCTCCTCGAAGCGCGCCTGCGCCTCCTCCCTGCGCTTCGCCGTGCGCTCCACGGCGCGCTCGGCATCACGGAGCCGACGTTCGGCGGCGCGCAGCTCCCGACGCGCCTGTGCGCGCTCGTGCGCGTGCTGGCGGGTGCGCTCGCGCTCCTGCTCCTCACGCTTGCGCTCCTGCTCGGCGCGCTTGCGCTCCCGCTCCTGCCCACGCTTGTCCCCGCGGGCGTCCTTGGCCTCCTTCGGTGGCGCCTTCGCCGCCGCCTTCTTCGCCCGGCGCGGCGTGGACGTCGGCGCCGGCGCGGACGGCGCCTCGCCCAGGCCGAAGCCGACGTGGCGCAGCTCCGCCGTGAGCCGGCCGCGCGTCACCTGCTCACGTGCGTCGTCGTCGAGCGCGGCGGCGTGCAGGGTGTCGCTCACGCGCTCCAGGACCGCGGTGCTCGGGGTCTGGCCGCCGGAGCGCAGCACGTCCTCAGCGGCGCTCGTCAGCTCCGCCACCGCGGCGCGTTCGCGCTCCAGCGCGCCGCGCAGCGCATCGGGCGCACCGCCGCCCCCGAACACCTCGTCCTGGGCCTCCCGGAGCTCGTCGCCGGCGTGGAGGAGCTCGGCCAGGGCGTCCGGCTCGGAGCGCACGACCTGGTTGACCGCCCATGCCGCGAGCGAGGGCTTGCGCAGCCGCCCCGCCGTCGTCGCCTCCTCCCGGTGCCCGGAGGCGCGCAGCGCCTTGACGAGCGCCGTGCGCTCGGGCACGAAACGCTCCAGCGGAACGGCATAGAGGTCGTTCGCGTCCATCTGCGCATCATGACCGGCGCACCGCCGGCACGGAGCGCGGCGGTGGTGCGCGATCATGGCCCCGACCCACTCGCCGTGACCCATCCTCCGAGAAGGAGCCTCGATGCCGCTGAGCGCCCAACACCCGAACCGCTGGTCCGGCGAACCGCACGAGCCGCACCCCCACCATCGCGCCACCGAGGACGCGCTCCGGCTCCCCTCCGACCGGATCTTCGACGCGGGAATCGGCGAATCGACCGCGTACGAGCTGATCACCAGCGACCTGCTGCTCGACGGTCAGGCCCGGCTCAACCTGGCCACCTTCGTGACGACGTGGATGCCCTCCACCGCCGCGCGGTTGATGTCCGAGACGGCCGACAAGAACATGATCGACAAGGACGAGTACCCGCAGACCGCGGCGATCGAGGCCCGGTGCGTGAGGATCCTCGCCGACCTCTGGCACGCGCCCGCCGACGGCAACGCCACCGGCTGCTCCACCACGGGCTCCAGCGAGGCGGCGATGCTGTGCGGGATGGCGCTCAAGTGGCGCTGGCGGGCGCGCCGGGAGGCGGCGGGCAAGGCCGCCGAGCGCCCCAACCTCGTCATGGGCGCCAACGTCCAGGTGTGCTGGGAGAAGTTCTGCCGCTACTGGGAGGTGGAGCCGCGGATGGTGCCGATGGAGGGCGACCGCTACCACCTCGACGCCGAGCAGGCGCTCGCGCACTGCGACGAGAACACGATCGGCGTGGTGGCGATCCTGGGCTCGACGTTCGACGGCAGCTACGAGCCGGTGAAGGAGATCACGCAGGCGCTCGACGGGCTCGCGCAGGAGCGGGGGATCGACATCCCCGTCCACGTCGACGGAGCCTCCGGCGGGTTCGTGGCGCCGTTCCTGCAGCCCGGGCTGGAGTGGGACTTCCGCCTTCCCCGGGTGGCGTCGATCAACGCCAGCGGCCACAAGTACGGCCTCGTGTATCCCGGCGTGGGGTGGGCGATCTGGCGTGACCCGGACGCGCTGCCCAAGGAGCTCGTGTTCGACGTCAACTACCTGGGTGGGCACATGCCCACGTTCGCGCTCAACTTCTCGCGCCCGGGCAGCGAGGTGATCGCCCAGTACTTCATGTTCGCCAGCCTCGGCCGGGAGGGTTACCGGCGCGTGCTCCAGAACGCGCAGGACGTCGCCGTCCAGCTCTCCAGCGGGATCGCCGAGATCGGGCCCTACACGCTGCTGAGCGACGGGACCGAGCTTCCCGTGTTCGCCTTCACCCTGAAGCCCGAGGTGAAGAACTACACGGTGTTCGACGTCTCCGACCGTCTGCGCCAGGGCGGCTGGCTCGTTCCCGCCTACAGCTTCCCGGAGGACCGCCAGGACCTCAACGTGCTGCGGATCGTCGTGCGCGCCGGCATGAACCACGAGATGGCCGAGCAGCTCCTCCACTCACTTCGCCTGCACACCGAATTCCTGGAGTCGTTGACCTCACCGCTGCCGAGCCCCCCGATCGAGCCGCGCACCGCGTTCGCTCACTGACGGGTGGGGCGCCGGGAAGGCGATAGGGTGATCGGCGGCGAGAGAGGTGTGAGCTGAGCACATCCGAATGGGTACGGCTGGTCTCGATCCCGTTCTTCACGGGCGTCGTCGGCTGGTTGATCAACTGGACGGGGCTGATCATGCTGTTCAACCCCGTCCGCTTCTACGGCGTCAGGGTCCCGGGCCTGCAGGAGATGGCAACGCTGCTGCCGCGGCGCCTGCAGGAGATCCCCGGCTGGATGCAGGGCCGCATCGGGTGGCAGGGGATCGTCCCCGCCCGTGCGGCCAAGATGGGATCGATCGCCACCGACAAGGCGATCGCCAAGCTGGGCACGCCGGCCGAGTTCTACCAGCAGCTCGAGCCGGACGAGATCGCCGAGCACATCGTCTCGATGTTCCGTCCCGAGGTCCCCTCGATCGTCGACCGCACCATGCGCCGCGAGCGCCCGGGGCTGTGGCAGAACGTGCCCCCACGGGCCAAGCAGGCCGTCTACGCCCGCGTTCAGGAGCAGCTGCCGGCGATCGTGCACCAGATCACCGATGAGATCGGCGAACACATCGATCAGCTGCTCGACCCGAAGCTGATGGTGATCGACCACTTCGAGCAGAACCCGGAGCTCGCCGTCCGCATCTTCCAGGACGTCGGCAAGCGCGAACTGCGGCTGATGGTCAACTTCGGGTTCCTGTTCGGGTTCCTGTTCGGGATCCCCGTGGCCATCATCACCCACTTCGTCACCGACTGGTGGCTGCTGCCGATCCTCGGGGTGTTCGTCGGCTGGACGACGAACCTGCTCGGCATGTACGTCATCTTCGAGCCGACCGAGGAGCGGAAGTTCGGTCCCTTCACCATGCTCGGGCTGTTCGTCCGGCGTCAGGACGAGGTCGCCGACGTCTACGCCGGGATCATCGCCGACGATGTGGTGACGCTCGAGAACTTCGGGAACTTCCTGCTCGACGGCCCACGCGGCGACCGCACGCGGCAGATGCTGGAGCAGGCCATGGGCCCGGCGATCGACCGCGCGGCCGGCCCCGCCCGGGCGGCGGTCCGGGTGGCGATCGGCGGCAACGAGTACGACAGCATCCGGGAGTCCGTCGCCCACGAGGCCGCCTCCTACACGATGGCCCCATTCCGCGACCCGGACTTCAGCCGCCAGCAGGGCGAGCGGATCCGCGAGCTGTTCGCGACGCGGACCCGGGAGCTGCCGAGGCCCGACTTCGTCGAGATGCTGCGAGCGGCGTTCAAGGAGGACGAGTGGATGCTCTACCTCCACGGCGCGGTGATGGGCTTCCTCGGGGGGCTCATCCATCTCGGGATCTTCGGGACCTGATGGCCGTCCCCGAGAAGGACCGGGCCGAGCGCGTTCGCGCCCGGGTGGAGGAGAGTCTCGCCCGGGCCCGCGAGCGATCCGCCGAGCCGATTCCGAGCGGTGCCGACGCCGGGGAGCCGCCGGCGAACGGCTCGGGTCCGCCTCCCCCCGCCGGGGCCCGGCCGCGCAACGGCGGCGACCCCCTGAGGACCCCGCGCGCGCGGCGGGCGGCCGCCACCGCGCAGGAGGCGGCCGAGCGGCTCGACGCCGACGTCGACCCCGCCGAGGTGGAGGGCCCTGAGGGGCTGGACGCACTCCCGGGTCTGGCGCGCATCGCCGCCTCCGCCGCCTGGCATACCGGAGCCTGGGCCGTCGGCACCTACGGACGCGCCTCGCGCCGGGTGCTGATCGCGGCGACCTCGCCGGAGGAGGCCTCCCGCCTCGCCCAGGACCTGCGCACCGGCACGCGCAGGATCCTGCTCTCGGTGATCGACGCCACCGAGCTCGGCCAGCGGATGCGATCGGGGCCCGCCGGCGACGTCGCCCGCCGGGTCGCCGACGCGATGGGCGAGCGACCCACCGATCCCTCCGCACCGGGGGGCGCCGGCGGCGCATCCGAGCACTCGTTGCGCGACGAGGGGGAGGAGCTGCTGCGCAAATCGCGTGACGTCCACCTGGAGGTGGAGGCCCACCCCGCCTACGAGCGGATCCTCTCCGAGCTCGCACCGGACGAGGCGCGGGTCCTGCGGCTGCTGCTGCTCGAGGGGCCGCAGGCCGCCGTCGACGTCCGCACCGGGGGCCCGTTGGGGATGATCAAATCACGCCTGCTCGCCCCGGGGATCTCGATGATCGGCGCCCGGGCGGGAGTCCGCTACCTGGACCGGGTGCCGTCCTACCTGAACAACCTGTTCCGGCTCGGATTGATCTGGTTCTCCCGGGAGACGCTGCGCGACCACGCCAAGTACCAGGTGCTCGAGGCCCAGCCCGAGGTGCTCGAGGCGATCCATTCCGTCGCGCAGGCGAAGGTGGTCAGGCGGAGCATCCACCTCACGCCCTTCGGCGAGGACTTCTGCCGCGTGTGCCTCACCCCCGACCAGGCCGATCTCATCGAGCTGCCCGAGCACTCGGTGCCGCCCGAGGCCAAGACGGCGCGGCCACCGAACGACCCCGCCGCCTGACCCATCGCGAAGGTCTTGGCGGATTGACCCCCGTAGGAGGTCGATCCGCCAAGACCCCCCGTCACAGTGCCTCGGCGAGCGCCGCTGCCGCCGCGCGCAGCGCCGCCGGCGAGCCGGCCTCCCGCACCGACTGGAGATCGAGGATGCGCTGGCCGAAGCGATCGAGCTCGTCAACGGCCACGATCGCGTGACAGGGCACGCCGGCCTGCCGCGCTCGTGTCGCCACCTCCGAGACGGCCTTGCCGGCGAGACTCTGCGCATCGAGCCGGCCCTCCCCGGTGACGACCGCGCGGGCGATCCGCATTCGCGCGTCGAAGCCGACCGCGTCGAGCACGAAGGCGGCTCCGGGGACGAGCTCGGCCCCGAGCGCCGCCCACAGACCGCCGGCGAGCCCACCCGCCGCGCCAGTCATCGCCCGGCCGCGCGGGTCCCGCGGCAGCTCGGCGGCGAACGCGCGCAGCCGCCGCGTGAGTTCACGGACGCCGTCGGCGTCGGCCCCCTTCTGGGGCCCGAACACCTCCGCGGCACGCTCGAACGCGGTGCGGACGTCACACAGCACGACGAGATCGGCGCCGGACAGACCCCCCGCCTCCTCCACCGCCGAGATCGCCCCGCGCCCGCCGTCCGTGGTGGCGCTCCCACCGGCGCCGAGGAGGATGCGACGGGCTCCGGCGGCCAGCGCCGCGGCGATCAGCTCGCCCGTTCCGCGTGTGCTCGCGGCGAACGGATCGCGCTCGTCCTCGGCGAGCAGCGCCAGGCCGCTGGCCGCCGCCATGTCGAGCGCGGCGACCCCGTCCCCGAGAAAGAAACGCGCACTCACCGGGCGCCCCAGCGGGTCGCTCACCGTCGCCTCCCGCGCACTGAGCCCAAGGGCGCGGGCGAGCGCCTCGGCCGAGCCCTCGCCTCCGTCGCCGATCGGGCAGGGATCGACATCGCGTCCCGCGGCCCGCAGACCGGCCGCGACCGCCTCCGCGACGGTAGTAGCGCTCATCGTCCCCTTGAACGAGTCGGGCGCCACGAGGACGCTCGTGGGGATGCCGCGCGTCGCCATCGGGCGTCATGCTGTCAGCTATGGCCGAGCACACGACGCTGGAGATCGCGGGGCAGGAGGTCAAGGTCTCGAACCCCGGCAAGGTGTTCTTTCCCGAGCGGGGGATCACGAAGCTCGACCTGATCGAGTACTACGTCACCGTCGCCGAAGCCGCGCTGCGTCACCTCCGGGACCGTCCCACCGTGCTCAAGCGGTTCGTCAACGGCGCCGCGGCGCCGCCGTTCTTTCAGAAGCGGATCCCCGACAACGCCCCCGAGTGGCTGCACACGACGGAGGTTCGCTTTCCCAGCGGGCGCACCGCGCGTGAGCTCGTCGCCGTCGACGCGGCCCACCTCGCCTGGGGGGTCAACCAGGGGGTGATCGACTGGAACCCGTGGCAGGCTCGCCTCCCCGACCTCGACCATCCCGACGAGCTCCGCGTCGATCTCGACCCCACGCCCGAGGCAGAATGGGACGACGTCCGGCAGGTGGCCCTGGCCGTGCGCGAGCTGCTGGCCGAGCACGGGCTCACCGGCCATCCGAAGACGAGCGGCTCCCGCGGCATCCACATCAACGTGCGGATCGCGCCGGAGCACGACTTCGTCACGGTGCGGCGTGCCGCGGTGGCGCTGGCGCGTGAGGTGGAGCGGCGGATCCCGGAGCTCGCCACCAGCAAGTGGTGGAAGGAGGAGCGCCACGGCGTGTTCATCGACTACAACCAGAACGGCCGGGACCGCACCGTCGCGTCGGCCTACAGCGTGCGCCCCACGCCGGACGCGCGCGTGTCGACCCCGCTGCACTGGGACGAGGTGCCCGACGTGGACCCGGCCGAGCTGCGTATCGACACCGTCCCGGCCCGGCTCGCCGCGGTCGGTGATCCGAGCGCCGACATGGACCAGGACCACGGCTCGCTCGCCGGGCTGCTTGCGCTCGCCGATCGCGACGAGGCGGCCGGGCTCCCGGATGCGCCCTGGCCGCCGCAAACTCCGAAGATGCCCGGCGAGGCCAAGCGCGTAGCGCCGAGCCGCGCGCGCAAGGACTGACGCCGTGCCCGAGCTTCCCGAGGCGGAGAGGGCGCGGCAGACGATCGAGCGGGTCATGGGACGGCGCGTGGCGGCGGTCGACGACACCGACGGCTACGTCTGCCGGCCCCACCGCCCGGGGGAGATCGACGACGCGTTGCGGGGCCACACCCTCGCCCGCGCCCACCGGCGGGGGAAGTTCCTGTGGGTGGAGAGCGACGACGGGCCGATCCTCGGCCTGCACCTGGGGATGGCCGGCAAGATGATGGTCGACCCGGCGGATTCGACACGCTGGGATCGCTTCACAGTCCGGTTCGAGGACGGCTCGCGGCTCGTCCTGCGCGACAAGCGACGCCTCGGCCGAGCCCTGCTGAACCCCGACTTCTCCCACGTCGGCCTCGACGCCGCCGACGTCTCCCGCGCGGACTTCCGCCGGCTGATCGGCGCGGGACGGGCGCCGATCAAGGCGCGGCTGCTCGATCAGGGGGCGATCTCGGGCGTGGGCAACCTGCTCGCCGACGAGACGCTGTGGCGGGCGCGGATTGCTCCCCGCCGGCTCACCGGCTCTCTCACCACCGAGGAGCTCGACCGGCTGCGCCGCGAGCTGCGCGCGGCGGTGCGCGACGCGATCCGGCACGGGGGCGTGCACACCGGCCGCTTCGTCGCCATCCGCGGGCGGGAGGGCAGCTGCCCGCGCGACGGGCACCATCTGGAGCGGGCCACGATCGGCGGGCGCACGACGTACTGGTGCCCCGAATGCCAGATCTGACCCCGCGCTTCGCTCAGAAGCGCTGCAACGTGGGAAACGCCGGATCGCCGTCGAGGCAGGATTGGAGGTACAGGGCGGCGCCGATGTCGCCGGTCCACAGCGAGTAGCGGCCGTGGCCGTAGCGCGCACGCTGCTCGGTCACCTGACCCGCCGCGTGCATCGCGAACGCGCGCGCCCGCTCCAGCCAGACCTCGTCACCGGTGAGCGCGAACAGGCGCAGGAACGCATAGCCGTTGCCCGCGGTGCCGTGGCACAGGCCGGGGCCCTTGCGGAGCGGCCCGGCCGCCCACGTGAGCTCGCCGCCGGCGAGCGCGAGATCGGCCGGCATCAGGTCGCCGATCGTCGCGACGATGCCCGGCGCGCCGTGGCACCACTGGACGCGGATGGCGTCGTGCCCCGGCGCGGGATCGGTCACCGGCAGCCAGTTGACGAGTTCCCCCTTCCGCAGCGCGAAGCGGTCGAGCACCGAGGCGACGAGATCGCACAGCTCACCCTCCGCGACGTGGCCGCGCAGCGCATGGACGTTGCCGGCGAAGCCGTGGCCGACCCCGAGCAGGCGCACGACGTGACCGTAGAGGTGCTGCGTCCACAGACCGGTGTCAGGGTCGCGGGCGTCCCACAGGACGTTCGCGCTGTCGCGTGCCTCCTCCGCCAGCCCGACGGCGTCGGCGGCCAGGATCGTGCCCGGCGACCCCCACAGGAGCTCCCAGGTGGGGTGCTGGCGGTTGGCCACGACGAGCTCCCGGAGCCGCTCGCGATCCGCGGCGGGTGACCCGACCGCATCGGCGGCGACGAGGATCCCCGCCTCACCGAGCAGCAGGCTCGGATCGTGCCGCTCGCTGGCCGGCTCACCGTCGCGCCGATAGCGCTCGAGCGCCGCGGCGGCGATCCCACGGGCGTCGCACCCGGCGCCGAGCGCCTGGAGCGCCCACGCCATCCCGGAGCTGCCGAGGTACAGGCCGCTGTACACGTCGTCACCGTCCGGCTCGTCGAGCTCGTGAACCGGCCAGTGGTCGCCGCGCATCGCCGCCTCGGCGTCGGAGACGATCTCGGCGATCGCCGCGCGTGCCCGCGCCTCGGCCCAGCCCTCGCCGGCGAGCGACTCGTGCTCGCTCTGACGCCACAGCTCCACCCGCCGATGATGGCGCAGACGGCGGCGCGTGCGCCCGCCGCCGCCCGCCCGGTGGGAGCTAGAGCACCGTCCGCGTGACGGTCGCCCGGTACTGGGGCTCCGCCTTGTGCGAGTAGCGCTTGGAGTTGTCGAACTGGACGGTGTACCTGTCGTAGCGCTCCCGTCCGGGGTAGAAGTGGGCGCGCTTGCGCAGCGTTCCGCACGGCCCGGTCGCGCGGCCGAACTTCGCCGTCGCCGTCACCTTCCCCTTGCGGAGGTAGTGGGCGTAGATCTCCTTGCCCGGGCGGAAGCCCGAGAACGAGAAGGTCACCTTCCGGTTGGCGCGCGCCTCCGTGGGCTTGGTGACGACGGCGAGCGTCGCCGCTTCGAATTGGGCGGTGGCAACCGCTCCGGTGCCCTCGTCGGTCGCGGTGAGCGTGAACGTCCCCACCTGGGGAGCCTCGCTGTTGAACAACGTGAACGGCGACAGGGGGATCCCGCCGCCGAAGGTCCCGTCCGAGGCGGCCGTCGTGCTCGTGAACAGCGAGCCGGGCGAGCTCTCGATGTCGATGTCGTCACCCGGCGTGAAGCCGGTTCCCGTGACGGGCATCACGGTGGCGGGCTTGACCTCACGGACGACGACGCAGCTGACGGGAATGGAGATCCCCGCCGCCTGGGCTTGCGTCGCCATCAGGCCCGTGGCGCCGAGTCCACCGAGGAGGACGACCCCCCACCTCATCAGCCGTTCCATGTTCCTCCTTTAGGACGTTGCCGGAACCATATCGTCGTCACTGCTCCATCTGCGCCAGCGCGCACTCCCGCGGCGCCTTGTCCTCGCGCCAGCGCAGGATCTTCGTCCCGTGGCGGATCCGCCCGCCGCTGGCATGGTCGAAGGTGACCTCCACGACGAGCTCCGGCCGCAGCGCGACCCACTCCATCTCCTTCTCGGTCTTCCACCGGCTCGGGTCGCCGTGTCCGCGCTGCCCTGTCTCGTAGGGCCGCAGGCGATCCACCAGGGCGCGCTTCTCCGCCGCCCGCAGGCCGGAGGAATGCCCGACGACGTGAAGCTCGCCCGCCTCGTCGTAGAGGCCGAGCATCAGCGAGCCGACCGTCCCCTCCTCCTTGCCCGGCCGGTAGCCGGCGACGACGGCGTCGATCGTGCGCACGCGCTTGACCTTGACCATCCCGGTCCGCTGCCCCGGCCGGTAGGGAGCGGCGACCTCCTTCGCCACGACGCCCTCGCCGTGCTGGAGCCACGGCTCGGCCGCGGCCGGGTCACGGACGAGCGGGGTCACCGTGATCGGAGCGCGCGCCAGCTGCTCGAGCCGGGCTCGCCGCTCGTGCTGGGGACGTTCGAGGAGGACCTCGTCGTCGCACGCCAGCAGATCGAAGGCGATGAAGCGCGCCGGTGTCTGCTCGGCGAGCATCGCCACCCGCGAGGCGGCGGGGTGCAGGCGGTTCTGGAGCGCGTCGAAGTCCTGCAGCTCGTCGGGCGCGTCGATGACGATCTCGCCGTCGATCACATAGCGGCCCGCCGGAAAGACGAGCTCGGGAAAGTATCGACTGAGCGGCCGGCCGCTGCGCGACTGGATCCACGTCTCCTCCCCGTCGACGAAGACGATCGCCCGGAAGCCGTCGTACTTCGGCTCATAGCTCCACCCGTCACCGACCGGGAGGCTCTTGCGCGGCCGCGCCAGTTGCGGGTCAAGCGGAGGAGCGAGCGGCAGGTCCATCGGCCGGATCGTAATCCGTCGCGCCCCGCGGGGGCCGCGGGACAACGGTCGCTCGGGGCCACGAGTCGACCTGGGTACCCTTTCGGCGGAGATGTCCGACAGCCACGCCACCGACGCCGAAGAGGAGTATCTGCAGAGCCTGTTCTGGCTGTTCGAGGCCGGACTTCCGATGACGGCGGCGAACCTCGCCCGGGCGATGCAGCTCTCCGCACCGACGGTCTCGCAGATGGTGGGGCGGCTGGAGCGCGACGAGTTGATCCAGCGCGACGCGGGGCGGACGATCTCCTTCACGCCCGAGGGACGCGAGCACGCCGAGCGGATCGTCTCCCGCCACCGGATGATCGAGCGCTTCCTCACCGACGTCGTCGGCGTGCCGTGGGACGACGTCCACGAGGAGGCCGAGCACCTGGAGCACGCGATGACCCCGCGCTTCGAGGCCTACGTACGCTCCTCCGTCGGCACCGCCAAGACCTGCCCGCACGGCCACCCGATCCGGGTTGGCGAGCGGATCGACGGCGTCCCCCTCGCCGACTGCGAGATCGGCGCCCAGGTGACGATCCTCCGTCTGGAGAACGAAGCCGAGGACCTGCTCCACTACCTCAAGCGCAACGGCATCGAGCCGGGCCTGAAGGGCGAAGTCGCCGATAAGGACGGGGACACCGTCACCGTCTCCGCCGGCGAGGCGACGATGACGGTGACGGCGAGCGTCGCCGAGACCGTGTCCGTGCTCGCCGACCCCTCGCCGCCGCCGCGGATCGCGCTGCCCGAGCAGCTCGTGCTCGGCAGGGAGCGGTACGGACGCTGAGCGCCTCGCGGCCACGCCTGGCTAGAGCGTCAGGCGACCTCCGCTCACCCCCACTCAGCCGGAGCGCTTGAGCTTCCCGTGGCGCTTGGCGTACTGCTCGCCGGCGCGGAACACCGCAAGTCCGAGCGGCACCGTGACCGCCGCGAGCACGAGCAGCGGCCACACGCTTCCCCACAGGGAGCCGATCCCGGCGCCGTCGAGGATGGCGGACCGGATCCCGCGCAGGGTGTAGGTGGCCGGCGAGATCGTCGAGATCCAGCGCATCCATCCGGGGAGCACCGACACCGGGTAGTAGACACCGGAGACGACGAGCAGCAGGCCCTGGGCGACGAAGCCGAACTGGGCTCCGCGCTCGGGGGAGATCAGCGGCAGAACCGCGGTGATCATGCCGAGGCCGACGAACGAGATCGAGGACACCGCGAGCAGCAGGAGCGCCCCGGCGAAGTCGGCGTCGCCGAAGTGCAGGCCGAAGAACAGCGCGATCACGCCGAACAGCAACGCCGTCCGGATGACGCCGTAGACGACCGCGAACACGCCCATGCCACCGAGGTGGACGGCGCGCCGCAGCGGCGCCATGAACGTGTACTCGATCGTGCCCTCCCAGCGCTCCCAGGCCACGGTCTCGGTGAGGATCTCGAAGATGATCCCCAGGTAGGACCAGATCACCGCCCCGATCAGCAGCGTCGTCGTCGTCCGGTTGACGTTGAGGTGGCCGCCGCTGACCTGGACGCCCTTGGCGATGAACACGATGGTCAGTGAGTTCGCCACCGTCCAGATGAAGAACGCCAGCTCCCACCACCCGTAGCGCTTGATCAGGTACGCGTTGCGCTCAACGACGCCCCCGAGCCCGACGAGCTGACGGCGAAACCCGGTTCGCGCGCCCACCGGCGGGCCGAGCGGATCGTTCTCGTAGGTGCTCATGCCACCTCCTCCTGCTCCTCGGCGAAGGCGATCCCGGTCGCGGTGAAGAACGCCTCCTCCAGGGTGGAGGCGCCGAAGCGGGCGATCAGCTGATCGGTCGGCTCGAGCGCGAGCAGGTTCCCCGAGTGGAGGATCCCCACGCGCTCGGCCAGCCCCTCGGCCTCGGCGAGATCGTGGGTGCAGAGCAGGATCGTCGTGTCGTGGACGGCGCGCAGGTCCCTGACGAACGTCTGCACCTCCAGCTTGGAGCGGGGGTCCAGTCCGGTCGTCGGCTCGTCGAGCAGCAGCAGCACCGGCGAGGTGAGCAGCGCCCTGGCGAGGGCCACCTTCTGCTGCATCCCGCGGGACAGGTCCTGCATCGGGTTGCCCGCGCGTGCGAGCGGGAACCCGACGCGCTCGAGGATGGCCGGGATCCGGTGGCGCGTGTCGGCCGGCGTGAGGCCGTAGAACCGCGCCGCGTAGGACAGGTTCTCGGTGGCGGACATGCGCTTGAAGAACGATGCCTCCACCGAGACTCGGTTGACCAGCGTCCGCACCGCTCCCGCCTCACGGACGACGTCGTGGCCGAACACGCGCGCCTGGCCCCCGTCGGGCAGCACGAGCGTCGAGAGGATGCGCACGAGCGTCGACTTGCCCGAGCCGTTCTGGCCGAGGATCGCCACGCACTCGCCGCGCTCGACGGCGAACGTCACCCCCGCCAGGGCGGCGACGCCCTCGGCGGGCTGGGAGCGCACCTTCCCCCACGGCACGAGCTCACGCGCGCTGTGGCGACGGAAGCACTTCTCCAGTTGTGTGACCTCTACTGCGTACATCGATGGTGCTCCTCCGAATGGGTACGGCGACGTGACGAGGGCGCGAGCCCGGGGGGTGCTCGAATCGAGCGACCGGTGTGTCAGCGTCGGAGCGACATCGGAGTTGACACTAGCGCATGGCGCCACCGTTGTGGGTCGCGTCCGGCGGTGGGCGGCTCAGGCGTCGGCAGCCGAGCGGCTCAGGCGGCCGCAGCGGGGATCGCCGCGCGCGGCGCTCAGGCCGCGGCAGCGGGGAGCGCAGGCCGCGGCACCAGCCACTTCACGAGCTGCTCCCCGACGGCGGGGTGGTTGAGCAGGTCGAGGTGGGTGGCACCGCCGACGTGGCGATAGTTGTCGAGCGGGAAGCGCACGCGCTCGTGCTTGCGCTGGGCCCAGGCGCTCGGACGGGACACGAGCAGGTCGCCGAAGGCCCGACCCAGGGGCGCCTCGGGGTCGCGCGTCACCGTCGCCGCCACGAACAGGTGGGTCGCGGTGGCGAGGAACGGGATCTCCCGCCCGGCTGCGACGAGGAACGCCTCCGGGTCGTAGTCCTGCCAGTCCTCGTCGACGAGATAGCCGTGGTAGAGGTCACGAATGCCAACGCTGCGCGACCTCAACGCGTTGGCGAGCGCGCGCGTCTCCGGCAGGCGGCCGGCGGCCGCCCCGGCGGCGTGGGCGAGACGCTCCAGCCGGGCGCCGTGGTGGGGGCTGCCGAGCGAGACGACGTGGCGGACCTTGGCCACCGCGTCGCTGCCGGCGCCGTAGTGGGTGGCGCTGCGGGCCACGAGGCCGCCCATCGAATGCCCGATCAGGGCGATCTCGCTCACCTCCACCGGCCACTCGCGCTCGAGCGCCGCGAGCAACGCCGTCAGCTCGCGCCCGTTCTCGGAGATGTGGCGGCCGGTGTTGTAGCGGACGTAGACGGGGGTGACCCCAAGCGTCTCGCGCAGCCGGTCCCCGTAGGGACGGTTGCGCTGCGCGTACAACCGCCACGCGTCCTCGGTCTCGCACAGGCCGTGGAGGAACACGGCGAGCCGCGGCGAGGCGGTGGGAAACGCAGCGGCGAGCGACGAGCGCTCGGGCGGAACGATCTCGCCGTCGACGCGCACCGCCATCGGCAGCGCGAGCGCGTTGCCGCGACGGTGCAGGGCATCGCCGAAGGCGCCGTTGAGGGCTCCCACGGCGAGGCGGCCGCGCAGCGAGGCGTCGACGGGCGGGCCCTCCTGAGCGCGAACGCGCTCGATCGCGCGAGCCCCCGACCTGACGGCGTTGGCGCCGGCGGTGGCGACCCCTCCGTAGACGGCGTCGGCGAGGGCGTCATGGGCCGCCCGGATCGGCCGGGCGGCGGGGACGCCGAGCCCCACAGCCCAGAAGACGCGCTCGGCGATTCCGCCGTGCATGTCGTGGATGTGCCGCATGAGCCCCGAGAGGCCCTCGGCGGCGACGTCTCCCGTGGCGACGAGCTCCTGGCTGCGCATCGTGCCTAGTGGTTCCTCACTATGCGTGCGCTCCCGCGCCCGCGCCGACTTCACGGAACACGTCGCCGAGTACCGCGACGCCCTCGCGGATCTGCTCCGGGGTGACCCCGGAATAGGCCAGCCGGAGGCTCGACTCGCCGCCCTCGAGCACGAAGTCGGTGCCCTTGACGAAGGCGACATTGCGCGCCTTCGCGGCGTCGAAGATCGCCGCCACGTTGGTGCCCTCGGGAAGCTCGAGCCACATGAAGTAACCGCCCTCCGGGGCGAGGAAGCTCGCCTCGGGCAGCTCGGAGGAGATCGTCTCGCACAACGTCTCGGCGCGCTCGCGCAACGCCTCCGTGACGGTGGCGATCGAGGCGTCGATCGCGCCGGAGCGGCAGAACTCGTAGACGATCCCCTGCGCCACCATGTTCGGCGAGATGTACGTGCTCGTCGCGCGCTTGGCGATCCGGGCGATGAGCTCGGGCGGCCCCACCAGATAGCCGACGCGGATCCCGGGGCACACCGTCTTGGAGAACGAGGACGCGTAGACGACGTTCTCAGGGTCCATCGAGACCATCGTGGGCAGCGACTCGCCGGCGAAGCGCAGCGTCACGTACGGATCGTCCTCGAAGACGACGAAACGGTGCTGGCGCGCCAGCTCGAGCAGTCGCTCGCGCTTGGCCAGCGAGAGCGTGTAGCCGGCCGGGTTCTGGAAGTTGGGGATGATGTGGGCGAGCTTCGGGCGCAGCCCGTCGGCCAGCTGCCGGGCGAGCGCGTCGACGTCGATCCCGTCGGTTTCCAGCGGCACCATCGTGAGCTCGGCGCCGCGGTTGCGCAGCGACAGGAGCGTCCGATCGTAGGTCGGTCGCTCGACCACGACGGCGTCGCCGGCCGAGACGTACTCGTCGAACAGGAACGCGTCGGCCTGCATCGAGCCGTTGGTGACGAGCACGCGCTCGGGCTCGACGCCGTGGCGCTCGGCGATCCAGGCGCGCAGCGGGGGGTAGCCGATCGAGGTTCCGTAGCCCGTGAGCCCAGCCGGATCGTTCGCGAAGGCGCGCTCCGCGGCGGCGCGCAGGCCGTCCACGTCGACGATGTCGAGCGACGGCGCGCCCCGGGCGAAGGAGATCGGCTTTGCGCTCATCAGGGAAAGACTACGACGTTCGCGGCCTCGTGGGCGACCGGAGGCCGATCACCCCCACGGCGACTTCAGGAGGCGGGCTGGCCGAGCACGGACATGGCGATCTGGGCGACCTCGGTGGGGGTGCGTCCCACCCTCACGCCCTTGGCCTCCAGCGCCTCGGCCTTCGCCGCGGCACCGCCTGAGGAACCGGAGACGATCGCGCCGGCGTGGCCCATCGTCTTGCCGGGAGGGGCCGTGAAGCCGGCGATGTAGCCGACGACCGGCTTCGTCACGTGCTCGGCGATGAAGTCCGCCGCACGCTCCTCGGCGTCGCCGCCGATCTCGCCGCACATGACGATCAGCTCGGTGTCGGGATCCTCCTGGAACATTCCGATGACGTCGATGAAGTCCGTGCCCGGGACGGGATCTCCGCCGATGCCGACGATCGAGGAGTTGCCGAAGCCGCTCTGGGCCAGCTCGTTGCCGATCTGGTAGGTGAGCGTTCCCGAGCGGGATACGACGCCGACGTTGCCCTCCTTGAAGAACGACGCGGGGATGATCCCGACGCTCGCCTTGCCGGGGGAGAGGATCCCCGGGCAGTTCGGGCCGATGAGGCGCGAGCGGCCGTTCTTCTTGATCAGGTTGTAGACCCGGAGCTCGTCATGCGCCGGGATGCCCTCGGTGATCGCGATGATCAGCTCGATGCCCGCGTCCTCCGCCTCGAGGATCGAGTCGGCGGCGAACCGCGGGGGAACGAAGATCATCGCGGTGTTCGCGCCCTCGCGCTCGACGGCGTCGTGGAAGGTGTTGTAGACGGGGATGCCCTCGACGTCCTGGCCGCCCTTGCCGGGGGTCACGCCGGCCACCACCTGGGTCCCGTAGTCGCGGTTGCGCAGGGAGTGGAAGGTCCCCTCCCGACCCGTGATGCCGGAGGTGCACAGCCGCGTGCTCTCGTCTACGAGGATCGACATCGCTCAGCCTGCCTTTGCCAATTCGACGACCTTGGCGGCGGCACCATCCATGGTCGATTCGGTGTGGACGTTGGGGAGGTCGGCCTCGGCGAGCATCGCGCGGCCCTCCTCGCCGTTGGTGCCGTCGAGGCGTACGACGAACGGAACCGTGGGCTTGATCGTCGCGAACGCCTCGATCAGGCCCTTGGCCACCTCGTCACAGCGCGTGATGCCGCCGAAGATGTTGAACAGGACCGCCTTGACCTTGTCGTCGGAGAGGATCACCTCGACCGCGCTGGTGATCGCCTCGGCCTTTGAGCCGCCGCCCGCGTCGAGGAAGTTCGCCGGCGTGCCGCCGGCCTCGGCGACGACGTCCAGCGTGGACATCGACAGCCCCGCGCCGTTAGCCAGAATGCCGATGTTCCCGTCGAGCTTGACGTAGGTGAGGCCCCGCTCCTTGGCCATCCGCTCCTGGGGATCCTCGGCCGAGAGGTCGCGCAGCCCGGCGTTGTCGACGTGGCGGTAGAGCGCGTTGTCGTCGAGCGTCACCTTCGCGTCGAGGGCCCGGACCTCACGCTCGGGGGTGATGATCAGCGGGTTGACCTCGACGAGCGTCGCCTCCTCGGCGATGAAGGCGTTGTAGAGCTTGGTGAGCATCGATCCCACCGGACGCACGACGTCCTCGTCGACCCCGGCCTCGAAGGCGAGGCGACGGCCGTGGAAGTCCTGGAAGCCGAGCAGCGGGTCGACGTGGAGGTGGGCGATCGCGTCGGGGTCCTCGTCGGCCACCTGCTCGATGTCCATGCCGCCCTTGGTGGAGAGCATCACCAGCGGCGCCTTGGCGGAGCGGTCGAAGACAACGGAGGCGTAGTACTCGGAGGCGATCTCCGACGCGCCCTCGACCCACACCTCGTGCACGGTGAGCCCGCGGATGTCCATCCCGAGGATCGCCTGGGCATGCTCGCGGGCCTCGTGGCCGTCCTTGGCGAGCTTGATCCCACCCAGCTTTCCGCGTCCGCCGATCTGCACCTGCGCCTTGATCACGCACGGGTAGCCGATCTCGTCAGCCGCCGCCACGGCCTCGTCCACGGTGGTGGCCGGACGTCCGCTCGGCACAGGCACGCCGTGGCGCGCGAACAGCTGCTTGCCTTGATATTCGAGCAAATCCATAGGGCCGAGCACTCTATTGGATCTGCCCCGCGCGCCTTCCCGATCCCGACCTCCAGAACGGCCTCGCCAGCCGGGGCGTTAGCAACATGGCATCATGGCCGCCCGATGGCAATCCCTAAGCAGATCACCTTTGTCACGTTCGACGTCTACGGCACCCTGATCGATTGGGATTCCGGCGCCTTCGATGCGTTCAAGAAAGAGGCCGACCGTGATGGGTTCACGATCGAGCGTGACGAGCTGATCCCGCTCTTCCACGAGATCCAGCAGCAGATCGAGGCCGGGTCCTACGAGCTCTACGCCGAGGTGCTGCGCCGGACGGCGGTGCAGATCGCCAAGCAGCTCGGCTGGCCCCTGGAGCCGTCGCGGTCCGGCTTCCTGCCCGACTCGGTGCAGCGCTGGCCCGCCTTCAAGGAGACCAACTCGGTGCTCCAGAAGGTCGGCAAGAAGCACAGCATCGGGCTCATCTCCAACATCGACGACAAGCTGCTCGGACAGACCCGCCGGCACCTGCAGAGCTCCAGCGGTCGCCCGCTGGACTTCGACCTCGTCGTGACGGCACAGCAGGTCCGCTCCTACAAGCCGGACCCCGCCCACTTCACCGAGTGCGAGCGGCGGATCGGCGGCAAGAAGGGCTGGGTGCACGTCGCCGCCAGCTACTACCACGACGTCGAGCCGTGCCTGAAGAAGAAGATCCCGGTGATCTGGGTGAACCGCTCCAAGCAGCAGCTCGAGCCGGGGCAGAAGAAGCCCGACGCCGAGGTGGCCAGCCTGCGCGAGGCCGCCAAGCTGATCGGCATCGGCTAGGTGCCGTCCAGCCGACGCTGAACACCGGTCGGTGCGCGCGCTCGCTCTCGACGACGACCTGATCGTCTTCATCAGCCGGGTGTGGCAGACGACGAGCACGGCCGTGCGCGCCGGCGACGAGGGCTTCCTGATCGACTCCGTCGTCTATCCGGATGAGCTCGCGGCACTCCCCGGCGTGCTCGAGCAGGCCGGGTTTCCGGTGTCGGGCCTGCTCGCCACCCACGCCGACTGGGATCACCTGCTCGGCCGCCTCGCCTTTCCCGAGGTCTCGCTGGGGTGCGGCGAGAGCACGGCACGGCGGCTGGACGAGGAGCCCGGTCGCGCCCAGCGGGGGCTGCGGGCCTTCGACGAGGAGCACTACGTCGAGCGACCGGGGCCGCTCGCCCTGGCGGCCGTCCAGTCGCTGCCGGTGCCGGGGCTGCTCTCGCTCGGCCCGGAGCGGGAGATCGAGCTCCACCCCACCGGCGGCCACACGGCCGACGGCACCGCGTTCTGGCTGCCCTGGCTGGGCGCCCTCGTGGCCGGCGACCACCTCTCGCCGGTGGAGATCCCGATGATCTCGGCCGGTGGCTCCGCCGAGATCTACCTGGAGTCGCTCGCGCGCCTGCGGCCGCTCGTCGATCGCGCGACGACGGTCATTCCCGGCCACGGCGCGCCGCTGTCCGGCCCCGACGCCGCCGAGGTGCTGGCGCAGGACGTCGCCTACCTGGAGGCGCTGCGGGTGGACGGCGCGGACGCCCCGCTCCCGCCGCAGCGCCGGACTCGCCGCCAGCGTGAGATCCACGCGGCGAACGTCGTCGCGCTCGGCTGACTTTGCAACGTTCGCGTTGCAAAGTCTCGGATTTGGCTTGGGAGGGGGCAAGCTGAGGGGGGTGTGGCCGATCGGTGTCGCTGAGCGACACCGATCCGCCACGGCCTCCGATGCCCACCCCCATCGATGCCCAAATCGCCGCGGTCGCGCACACCCAGAGCGGCAATATCTGCCGCTTCCAGCTGCTCCGCCTCGGGCTCTCCCCTTCAGCCGTCGCGCGCCGCGCGAGGGCGGGAAAGCTGCACGTCGTCTTCCCCGGCGTCTACTCCGTCGGGGTCCCGCCCTCCTCGCCGCTGCAGGTGGCGCATGCCGCCGTGCTCGCCTGCGGTGAGGGCACCTTCGTCGACGAAGGCTCAGCGCTCGCGCTATGGGGCTACCTGCGTCACTGGCCGTCGACGCCGCGGGTGATCACACCGAACCACCGCCACCCGCGCGGGATCATCGTCCACCGCTCGCGGACCCTCGAGGGCGAGGCCACGATCCAACGCGGCGTCCCCGTCGTCGTCCCGGCCCGCGCGATCCTCGACTCGGCGCGCCGCCTCGGCGACCGGCTGACGCGCGTGGTCAACGAGGCGCTCATCAGCCCCTACATGACGATCGACGACCTCGCCCGGATCCAGGCGCGACACGCGAACCACCCTGACGCGAAGCTGCTGCTCCCGTTCACGGAGCTCGACGACGGTCCGACCGACTCCGAGCTGGAGGACGCCGTGTTCCCCTTCTGCGACGACCATGACCTCCCCCGCCCGCGCCTCCGCGTCCGCATCGGCCGCCGCCGTGTCGACGCGCTGTACGAGCACGAGCGCGTGATCCTGGAGATCGACGGCTGGCTCACCCACTCGGGCCGCGACCGCTTCGAGAACGACCGCGACCGCGACGCCGACCACCTCGCGCTCGGCTACGCCACCGTCCGGATCACGAAGCGGCGGCTGATCGACGGAGCCGCCCAGGAGGCGGAGCGCCTGAAGCGGATCCTCGCGCGGCGCCGGATCGAGCTCGGTGTGCCGCCCGCCCCGACAGCTACGCGTTCTTGAAGCCCCCGAGGAACCGGCTCTGCTCGGAGCGAGTCACCGGTCAGCTGCTCGTTGAGCCCGACGCTACGCGTCGTCGCCGTCGGAGGCGATCACGGCGAGCGTGTCGCCGCTGGTGACCGAAGCCCCGACGGCGATCGGGAGCTCCTTGACCGTGCCCGACTTGTGCGCCGTGATCTCGTTCTCCATCTTCATCGCCTCGATCACGCAGATCAGCGCCCCGGCCTCGACGGGGGCGCCCGCCTCAACGGCAACCTTGAGCACGGTCCCCTGCATGGGCGAGGCCAGGGTGTCGCCACCGCCTCCACCGCCCGCGGCGGCGGAGGCGCGCCGCGGAGGTCGGCGAGCGCCCGGAGCCGCACCGTTCCCGGCCGCCGGCGCAGCGGCCGCCCCGGCGGCGAACGGGGGACCGATGACGGTGACGTCGAATCGCTTCCCGGAGACCTCGACGGTGTAGGCGTGCTCGACCTTCTCCTCGGCCTCCTCGCCCGCGGGCGCCTCGGCCGGTGCAGCGGCGAGCGTCTTCAGCCACTCCCGGTCCTCGATCAGGTCCCGGCACGTCTCGGCGTTGGCCCACTGGTCGCTGGCCATGATCGCCTTGTGGAACGGCATCAGCGTCGTCAGCCCGCCGATCTCGTACTCCGACAGGGCGCGGAGCATCCGCTGCGTCGCCTGCTCGCGATCGACGTCCCAGACGATCAGCTTGGCGATCATCGGGTCGTACATCGGGGAGATCTCCGACCCGGCGAGACATCCCGAGTCGACGCGGACGCCGGGGCCCGAGGGCTCGATGTAGGAGGTGATCGCACCTGGTGCCGGAGCGAAGTTCTTCGCTGCGTCCTCGGCGTTGATGCGGCACTCGATCGCGTGGCCGCGCAGCACGACGTCGTCCTGGGCGATCGACAGCGGCTCGCCGGTGGCGACGCGGATGCCCTCCTTGACGATGTCGATGCCCGTCACCATTTCGGTGACGCAGTGCTCGACCTGGACCCGGGTGTTCATCTCCAGGAAGAAGTACTCGCCGTCCTGGAGCAGGCCCTCGATCGTGCCCGCCCCGGTGTAGTTCACGGCGGCGGCCGCATCGGTGGCGATCTTGCCGATCTTCGCCCGCAGCTCCTCGTCGACGAGGGGGCCCGGCGCCTCCTCGATGAGCTTCTGGTGGCGGCGCTGCAGCGAGCAGTCGCGTTCGCCGAGATGGATCACGTTGCCGTGCGAGTCGGCCAGCACCTGCACCTCGACGTGCCGCGGGTCCGGGAGGTAGCGCTCCAGGTACACGGTCGGATCGGAGAAGAACTTCTCCCCCTCGCGCGAGGCGCCCTCGAAGGCGTCCTTGAGCTTGTCCTCGCTCAGCGCCACGCGGAAGCCCTTGCCACCGCCGCCCCCGGCGGCCTTCACCGCCACCGGATAGCCGATCGTGTCGTCGATCAGCTGCTTCGCCTCCTCGACGCTGCCCACCGGCTCGGTCGTCCCGGGCACGATCGGCACGCCCGCCTTCTGCATCAGCTCGCGGGCCTTGGTCTTCGATCCCATCGCGTCGATGGCCGACGCCGGGGGGCCGATGAAGGTGATCCCGCGCTCCTCGAGCGCGGCGGCGAACCTCGCGTTCTCGGCCAGGAAGCCGTAGCCGGGATGGACGGCCTCGGCGCCCGACTGCTCGATCACCTCGAGCAGCTTGTCGATCACCAGATAGCTCTCCGAGGCCGGCCCCGGACCGAGCAGGTAGGCCTCGTCCGCCCGGTGGACATGCGGAGCGTCGCGGTCGATCTCGGAGTACACGGCGACGGTGCCGATGCCGAGCTCCTCACATGCGCGAATGACGCGGACGGCGATCTCGCCACGGTTGGCGATGAGGATCTTCGAGAACATGGGGCGGCGCGGGACTTTAGCGTCGCCTGGTCCGGGCGGTGGCGCCGGGTTGACGACCAATATCATCCGGGTCATGGATTCGCTCCCGCAGGCGCCCGGGACGCGCCTCGGGTCCCGGGAATCCCGCACCGGCGCACCGGGCGACTCGGGCATCGTCGGACTCCAGGAGACGGCGGTCACCGAGCGCGCCCCCGGCCGGAGGACGGCCGGCGCCGAGGCCCCGTCGATCCGGAAGCGGCACGGCCCGGGAGCGAGCCGGATGCGGGGATGGTGGGCGGATCTCCGCTTCCCCCTCACCGTCTATCTCGCCACCCGGGTGCTGTACGCGGCGGTCGCCGTCGTCGACCATCTCTCCCGGGGCTGGCCGATCGGGACCGAGTTCGCCAACTGGGACGGGGTCTGGTACGTCGCCCTCGCCCGCTACGGCTATCCGCACTTCACCACGGGCCACGCCTTCTGGCAGACGACGCTCGGGTTCCTGCCGCTGTATTCGGTGGTGCTGTGGGTCCTCCACCACGCCATCCCGCCACTGTCGCTCGTGCTCGCCGGGTTGCTCGTCTCCGGCATCGGCGGGTTCGTGGCCACGGTGCTCGTGATGCGGCTGGCGCGGCGCTGGTGGGACGAGCCGGCCGCCCGCCGCGCAGTCCTGCTCTTCTGCCTGTTTCCCGGCTCGATCGTGTTCTCGATGGACTACTCGGAGGGCTTGCTCATCCCGCTGGCCGCCGGCTGCCTGCTCGCCATCGAGCACCGGCGCTGGCTGCTCGCGGGCGTCCTCGCCGGGTGCGCCACCGCCGTCGGGCCGACGGCGCTGGCGATCATCCCGGCGTGCGCATTCGCCGCCGGAAGCGAGCTCGTGCTCCGCGGACGGGCCGCCGGGGCGAGCGGCCGGGCCGGCGCTCTGCTGCGCGGCCTGCGCGACCAGGCGGGACGACGCGCACTGCTCGCGCCGGTGCTCTCGCCGCTCGGGCTGATCGGCTTCGGCGTGTTCCTGTGGCGATGGACGGGCTCCCCCCTGGCGAGCTTCGACGCCCAGCGCTACGGATGGAAGGAGAAGAGCACGCTGATGGCCATCCCCCGGGACGTGGGGCACATGTTCCATGAGCTGTTCAGCTTCAACCAGCCCGGCTATCCGAACGGCATCAACCTCAATTACGACAGCGGCGTCATCGGCGCCGTGTTCCTCCTCGTCGCGCTGTGGCTGATGTTCCGCGCCCGGCACCGGATCTCGCTCGCGGCGATGGCCTGGACGGCGTGGATCGCCGTGCTGACGCTCACCTCCGCGAACACGCCGCCGAACCCGCGGATGCTGATCACGGCCTTTCCGGCGCTGATGGTCGTCGCCGCTCGCCTGCGCGGGCGGGCCTTCGGCGCCCTGCTGTGGACGAGCACCGCCCTGCTCGTGGTGATGAGCTTCCTCACCTACCACGGCCAGACCCTCCGCCCCTAGCCGTCCCACGCGGACGTTCTCAGAAGGTCGGGCGCCCGAACTCCCTCAAGCTGACGAAGTCAGCTCGGCTTCTGGGGCCCGCTGAGCAGCTCGACCTCGATCTTCGACGCCCAGCCGAAGTCACGCCTCACGTGGTGGGCGTAGCCGAGCTGCAGCGTCGCCCCGAGGACCCGGTAGCGGATGAAGTTGATCCGGGACACCGGGGGGCCCTTGGCCTGGCCCACGTGGCTGGCCACGAACCACAGCCGCCGGCACGTCTTCTCGATGTGGTTGATCTGGCTGTTGTTCGGCGTGGAGTACCGCTCGACGTACGGCGGGCTCTCCGACCACGGGATCTTCGCCGGCTCGACGGGGCGGGGGAGACGGACGCGGATCCCGAGCGCCTCGAGGGTGCCCTTCGCCTTCTCCTGACTGCGCACGTAGTAGTCGAACGGCATCCGCGCGTCGAGCGGATAGAAGGCGATGCAGTCGCCGGCTCGGACGTGGCTGGAGACGTAGCCCTCCGCGGCCTTCCAGTTCTCCGGCGAGACGCCGTAGCTGGGCGCGAGCTGGAGCGCGCGCAGGACGAGGAGCCCGCCGATCAGCACCCATCCGATCCTCACCGGGACGCGCGTGCGCAGCATCACCCACGCCAGCGCCAGACCCACCGCCGGCAGGCAGATCACCGCGTTGCGAAACAGGAGGATCGGCTGGCCGGCCGCCGACTCGCCGAGGCTGAGCGCGATCGGCACGAGCCCCCACGAGAGCACGAGCATCGTGCCCCACGTCTCCAGATCGACCGAGCGCTGGCGCCACGCCACCACGAAGCGACGCAGGATCACGACGAGCGTGACGAACAGGACCACGCTCGAGACGACGAGCAGCAGCGTGCTCGTCGACGTGGCGTGGAAGTTCGGCGGCATGCCGGCCGACATGAACCACCGGGCGGTCTGTCCCAGGCCCTCCATGTTCGGCCGCGGCACCCAGAACAGCTGGCTCGTGCCGCGCGCGCTCGCGAGCACGAGCAGCGGGATGCAGGCGACGCCGATCGCCACCATCGCGCTCACCAGGCGCCTGACGTGGTGGCGGTGGAAGCCGAGCAGCAGGAACTGCGCCGGGACGATCAGGATCGCGACGAAGCCCATGTAGCAGCCGAGGACGGTGCTGAGGACGTAGCCGGCCAGCCACCACCACGCCCCCCTGCGCTCGCGCAGCACGACCTCGACGAAGCACAGGAACGAGGCGGTGCAGCAGGTGACGAGCGGCGCATACCCCCTGGCGTCCTGACCCCAGAAGATGAGCGGGAGGCTGACCGCGGTGAGCATCGCGGCGGCGAACGCGAGCCGGCGATCGAACAGGCGCCGGCCGATCAGCCACGTGAGGGCCACCGTGAGCACCGTCGAGATCACCGACGGCATCCGGATCACCGCGGCGGCGTCTCCGAGCAACCCGACGAGCGCGTGGAGGAGCAGGTAGTAGGCGAGCATGTTGCCGCCATCGTGGGCGATCGCCCGCCACAGCAGATGGCCGTGCTGGAGCGCGATCGAGACCGACGCGCCCTCGTCGAGCCACAGGCTGCGCGTGCTCAGCTCGTACACGCCCAGGAACAGCGCGGCGCCGCAGGGCAGCGCGAGGCCGAGCCAACCGAGCCGGCCTGTGGAGAGACGCCGGGAAGGCGGGGCGGTCGGTCCGTCGCCGGACTCGGGAGGGCGGCTCGCGCGTGAGGGCTCCGTCGGCGAAGCCGGATCGAGCACGGTGCCGCCGGCCGGGGACAGGCCCGCGTCGGTTCCGATCCTCATCTCACCATCTCCACCGCGCGGCCGGCGACCGGCCGGGCCGCGGGTCCGCTGCGCCCGCTGGGTCCATGTGTCGTACGTACCCAGTGGAGCGCGAGGGCGAGGACGAGCACGCCGCCGTAGATGGCGAGCACGTACGGCGCCTGCGGGAGCGGGAACATGAGGATGCCGTGCGCCCCGATCACGAACAGGGCGGCGATCGCGGTGGCGGGCAGCAGGACCGATCGCTGGCCGGCCACGGTGACGGCGAGCAGGGCATAGACCCACGTGAGGTACCAGGGCCACGCGGCCGGACCCGCGAACACGGAGACGAGCAGGAGCAGGCCGAGCGAGGCGACGAGGCGGTCGTAGCGCACGCGAGCGAGGAGCGCCAGCCCGAGCAGCGCGGTGATGACGAGTCCGACGGTGGCGAGCGCCGATTCGAGCCCGTGTCCGGGACCGGACAGGCCGAGCAGTGAATGGATGCTGTAGCCGAGCGCCGTGGCCGGCGTGATCGCCAGGTGGACCCGCCCCGGGGTCGAGACCATCCCGGTCGAGATCCAGCTCACCCCGACCCCGGTGAGGACCCCGACGAGGGCGATCACGGCGGCGGTCACGAGAATCCCGCTGGCGAGCACGCGGGCCATGCCCCGCGACCGATCCGCCGGCGCATGGCCCGGCCCGAGCGCCGGCCGGCCGCCGTCACCGAGCGCGCCGTCACTGCGCAGCCAGCACGCGAGCACGAACGGAACCGCGACGAGCGCGGGGAGCTTCACCGTCCCGGCCAGCGCGAGCACGGCGATGGCCGCGACCGGCCGGCGCTCGACCGCGAGCATGATCCCGCAGGCGAGCAGCCCCGCCATCAGCCCGTCGTTGTGCGCACCGCCGACGACCTCGACCACCACCAGCGGGCTGATCACGGCAAGCCACGTCGCCTTGCCGGCGTGCACCCCGAGATCACGCGCCAGCCGTGGGACCGCGAACGCGAGCAGCGCCAGCCCGGCGAGCTCGACGCCGCGCATCAGCAGCACGCCGGCGATGAGATGAGATCCGGCGACTCCGGCGACGAGGGCGCTGAGGCCGACGAACAGCGGCCCGTAGGGTGCGGGGGTGTGACGCCAGAACGGTGAGACGGTGGCGAGGATGCCCGTCTGGTGGACGGCGGCGAGGGCGGCGGGCCCGTGCTCGTAGGGGTTGATGCCGAGCCTCAGCAGATCGCCCTGGGCGAGGTAGCTGTAGACGTCGGAGCTGAACACGGCCGGGCCGAGCAGCGGCGGGATCGCCCAGATCGCTCCGGCGAGCAGCAGCGGCCCGACTCCATCGGTGGCCGCGCGGCCGCTGACCCACCACCCGAGCCCGAGCCAGGCCACGGCGAGGACGAGCAGCCCGCCCCACAGCAGGTGGTGAGCGAAGGCGTCCGATCCCGGGTGGACGACGAGCCACCAGTGCACCGGCGTACGAGCGAGCAGCTCCGACGCCCCCGCGGCGAAGGCGAGCGAGCCGATCAGCCCGAGTCCGACCCACCCCCCGCAGGCGAGATGGCGTCGTGTGGGGCGCACGCCGGAGAAAGTTAGAGAACGGATCCTTGCGATCCGATTAAGTGAACCCGTGCGGTCAGGAGCCGCCGAGGATCATCCCGGCGGCCACCGTGTCGTTGGTCGACTCGTCGATCAGGATGAAGCTGCCGGTGGTGCGGTTGCGGTCGTAGGGATCGACCATCACCGGGGTGCTCGTGCGCAGCCGGACGCGGCCGATCTCGTTGAGCTCCAGCTGAGTGGCGGACCGATGCTCGAGGGTGTTGACGTCGACGGCGTGCTCCAGCGTCTCGATGATCGCCCGAGCGGTCTGGGTCGTGTGCTTGATGGCGTAGCGCCCGCGCGGCTGCATCGGCGTCTCGCTCATCCAGCAGACGATCGCGTCGAGCTCCCGGGCCACCGTCGGCGGGTCGTCGATGCCAACGATCATGTTGCCGCGGGAGACGTCGAGCTGGTCGGCGAGGCGCAGCGTGACCGACATCGTCGGGAAGGCGAGCTCGATCTCGCCGTCGTAGGTGTCGATCGCGCTGATCGTCGTGCGCTGCCCCGAAGGGAGAACCTGGACCTCGTCGCCCGGGCGCAGGACCCCTGCCGCGGTCTGTCCCGCATAGCCGCGGTAGTCGTGGTGCTCGTCGGTCATCGGACGGATCACCCACTGCACCGGGAAGCGGACGTCCGAGAGGTTGCGGTCGGAGGCGATGACCACGTGCTCCAGGTGGTAGAGCAGCGGCGCGCCGCCGTACCAGGGCATCGCGAAGCTCCGGTCGACGACATTGTCGCCGTGCAGGGCGCTGATCGGGATGAACGTGATGTCCGGGATGTTCAGCCGCGCCGCCCAGTCGACGAGCTCCTCCAGGATCCCGTAGAAGACATCCTCGTCGTAGCCGACGAGGTCCATCTTGTTGACGCACACCACCAGGTGCGGGATCTGCAACAGCGAGGCGATGAAGACGTGCCGGCGGGTCTGCTCGGAGATTCCCTTACGAGCGTCGACGAGCACCATCGACAGGTCGGCCGTGGAGGCGCCGGTGACCATGTTGCGCGTGTACTGCTCGTGCCCCGGCGTGTCGGCGACGATGAACTTGCGCCGCGGGGTGGCGAAGTACCGATAGGCGACGTCGATCGTGATGCCCTGCTCGCGCTCGGCGCGTAGGCCGTCGGTGAGCAGCGCGAGGTTCACGTAGCCGTCGCCCCGCCGCTCCGAGGTCGCGACCACGTGCTCCATCTGATCCTCGAAGATCGACTTGGAGTCGTGGAGCAGCCGCCCGATCAGGGTCGACTTCCCGTCGTCGACCGACCCCGCGGTGGCGATCCTGAGAAGCTCCGCGGTGCGTGTGCGAGGCGTGTGCCCGTTGCTCGCCGCGCCGGGCATCAGTGCTCGCCTCGCATCAGAAGTAGCCCTCGCGCTTGCGATCCTCCATCGCCGCCTCGGAGACCCGGTCGTCCGCCCGCGTCTCGCCGCGCTCGGTGATCCGCGTGGCGGCGATCTCGGTGACCACCTGCTGGAGGGTCTGGGCGCTCGAGCGGACCGCGCCGGTGCAGGTCATGTCGCCCACGGTCCGATACCGCACCGAGGTGAGGAACGGGTCCTCGCCCTCCATCCGCTCGATGAAGGAATTGACGGCGTAGAGCATTCCGTCACGCGCGAACACCTCGCGCTCGTGCGCGTAGTAGATCGACGGGACGTCGAGCTCCTCGTTCTCGATGTACTGCCAGACGTCGAGCTCGGTCCAGTTGGAGATGGGGAACACCCGCACGTGCTCGCCCTTGCGGATCCGCCCGTTGTAGAGCGACCACAGCTCGGGGCGCTGACGCTTGGGATCCCACTGCCCGAAATCGTCGCGGAACGAGAACACGCGCTCCTTGGCGCGGGCGCGCTCCTCGTCTCGGCGGGCGCCGCCGAACGCCGCGTCGAAGCCGTGCTCCTCGATCGCGTCGAGCAACGTCACCGTCTGCAGGCGGTTGCGGGAGGCCCGGGGGCCGGTCTCCTCGACGGCCCGCCCCTTGTCGATCGAGTCCTGGACGTGAGCGACGATCAGCCGCTCCCCGAGCTGGGCGACGAGCCGGTCGCGAAACTCGATCACCTCGGGGAAGTTGTGCCCCGTGTCGACGTGCATGACCGGAAACGGGAAGCGACCGGGCCGGAACGCCTTCTCGGCCAGCCGCATGAGGACGATCGAGTCCTTGCCACCGGAGAACAGCAGCACCGGTCGCTCGAACTCGGCCGCGACCTCGCGAAAGATGTGAATCGACTCGGCCTCGAGTGCCTGAAGATGCGACAGCTCGAGTTGCATCCCGCTCATGGGAGACCTCTACACCAACGAGTGCCGGTGGCTACTCGTGGATCCCGCACTCGGTCTTGCTCAGGCCGGCCCAGCGTCCGTCGCGCCCCGATCCGGGGAGGGTGCACGGCGCGCAGCCGATCGAGGCGTATCCCTGGTCGTGAAGCGGGTTGTAGGGGAGGTCGTGCTTGAAGATGTAGCGCCAGACGTCCTTCTCGGACCAGTCGGCGAGCGGGTTGAGCTTCCAGATGCCGCGCCGCTCGTCGCGCTCGAACTTGGCTGCGCTGACGCGCGTGGTGGCCTGCTCGCGCCGAATCCCGGTCACCCAGGCATCGACGTCGTTGAGCGCCCGCTCGAGCGCATCGACCTTGGCGGCGCTGCAGCACCGCTGGAGCGTCCAGGGCTCGTCGGGGCTGCGGGCGTCGATCACGTCGACGCGGAGGCCGAAGCGGTCCTCGAAGCGCTTCCAGGTCTCGAGCGTCTCCGGGAACAGGACGCCGGTGTCGATCGTGAACACGCGCGGCTCGTCGACGAGCTCGCTCAGCATGTGCACGAGCACCGACTCCTCCTTCTGGAAGGAGCACGCCATCGTCAGCCGCGGGTGGAAGCGCTCGACCCCGTACGCGAGGACCTCCTGCGCGCCGGCGTGCTCCAGATCAGGCTGTACCGAGGTCATACCGCGCACTCGCCTTCGCCACGGATCACTTCGAACGGCCCCTCGCGATTCCAGTCGATGAAGTGGTTCATGTTCTCAAGGTTGAATTCGATGGGCAGCGTCAGATCCTTCACCAGAGCCTCGAACTCCGGCACGCCGACGCGGTCCACGAAGGCGTTGAACTCCTCGCCGTCGCTTCGGTCGGCCTCATAGAAGCGTAGCCACCGCTCCACCGCCTCCGGTACCCGCTTGGCGGGGAGCCGAGCCTTGAGCCGCTGGCCGTAGCGCACGTCGCCGCCCTCGTAGGACCCGCCGATGTGCGGGATGTAGGCGGGAATGGCGTGGTCGCCGACCTTGATCGAGGCGCCGTAGAAGCCGATGTTGGCGATGTGATGCTGGCTGCATCCGTTCGGGCAGCCGCTCATCTTGATGTGGATCCGGCGCGTGAGCTCGCCCTCGATCCTCATCTCGACGACCCGCTCCTGGACGGCCTTGTTGAGCCCCATCGAGCTGGTGATGCCGAGCTTGCAGGAATCAGTCCCCGGGCAGCTGATGACGTCGGTGATCTCGTTGGCCCCGGCGTCGCCGAGCTCCAGCTTCTGGAGCTCCCGCCACACCTCGTAGATCGACTCGTCGCGGACCCAGCGGAGCACGAGGTTCTGCTGGACCGTCGTGCGGGCGTAGCCACCGGTGTAGGTGCGCATGATCTCGCCGAGGCCACGCAGCTGCTCGGGAGTGAGGTCGCCGCGGCGGATCTTCACCTCGATCGTGCTGAACCCCTTCTGCCGCTGCGGGGAGACGTTGCTCGCCGCGAAGCGGTCGAACTCCCGCGCGTCGCCGTTGGGGCTGGCGTAGGCGGGGCGGCCGGCGGGGGCGCCCGACTCCTCGTCGTGCTCCAGCAGGATGCCCTCGACGGAGAAGTCGCGCTCGCCGACCCACTCGCCCTGGATCTCCTCCTCCACGAGCTCCCGGAAGGCGTCGATGCCGATCTTGTCGATCAGCACCTTGATGCGGGCGCGGGCGCGGTTGACGCGCAGGAAGTCCTGGCGGTCGAAGATGCGGAAGCAGGCCTCGGCGATCTTGAGGTAGTCGCCGTTGTCGACCTCTACGAACTCGTACAGCGTGGGTGCCATGCGCGGCATGATCGAGGTGCCGCCGCCGACGCGCACCTCGACGCCGCGGACGCCGTCCCGCACCCGCGGGAGGAAGGCGATGTCGTGGATCCGGGTGATCGCGTTGTCCTCGTCGGTGGCCGTGAACGCCGTCTTGACCTTGCGCGGCATCGCCTGCGTCGTGGGGTGGCGGACGAAGTAGCGCACATAGGCGCCCGCGTACGGCGTGATGTCGAACAGCTCGCCGGGGAGCGTGCCCGCCCGCGGGTCGCCGGTGACGTTGCGCACGGTGTTGCCGCACCCCTCACGGCTCGACAGCCCGGCCTCGGCGAGGGTGCGCATCAGCTCCGTCATCTCGCTCAGCGGGATGTGGTGCATCTGGATGTTCTGGCGCGTCGTCACGTGTCCCTTGCGCAGGGGGGCGTGTCGCTCCACCACCGTGGCGAAGGCGTCGCACTGGTCCGGCGTGATGCCGCCCATCGGCAGCTTCACCCGGATCATCTGCACGTCGGCCTGGCGCTGGCCGTAGACGCCCTGCTTGAGCCGGAACTTGATGAACTCCGTCTCCTCGAAGTCACCGGCCAGGAACCGGGTCGACTCGGTTTCGAAGTCGTCGAACTCCTGCTGCAGGATGGGGATCACGTGCCCGGGCACGTTCTCCAGGACCTCGGGATTCTCGAGCGTCCCCAGTCGCGCATTCTTCTCGGTGTTGAGGCTTGCGGGCTCCATGCGGTCCTCTTGTCACGGTCGGCGGGGCGGGTGCGACAGTGGAAAGGTACCAAAGGCAATCTGGAATCCACCTATTTGTGCCGCGGCGGACGCGAGCGGGGGCCTGGAGAGCGACCGGCGCAGGGGTGAGGGGCGCGGCGGAGGTTCGGCCCCGCGCGGGCTCAGACCCAGGGCGGGGGCGGCGCGAGCTCCCGCACCACGCCCTCGTGCAGCGCGGCCTGCTGCCATGCCGGCCGCCGCGTGACGGGCGGGGCCGGCGGCGGCGCCGTCGTCCGCATGAACTGCTCGATCGCCGCCACCACCGCGGCCGCCTCCTCCGGCGTGGCGCCGGGGGCGATCAGCGACAGCTTCGGGCGGCGGTTCACGGTGTCCGTGAGGCTATCGTGCCCGCCCCATGGCCTCGCTCCCCGTCCTCGACCACGACGCCGTCCTCGCAGCGGTGTCGCCCGCCGAGGCGATCGACCATGTCGCCGACGCGCTCGTGCGCCACCACGCCGGCGAGTGGCAGATGCCGGCGAAGATCTATCTGCCGAGCCCTCCCCACGGTGATTTCCGGGCCATGCCGGCGCTCGGCGACGGCCTCGCGCTGCTCAAGTGGATCACCTCGTTCCCCGGCAACCCGGCGCACGGCCTGCCCACGGTGACCGGACTGGTGTGCCTGTCGGACGCGAGCAACGGCGAGCCGCTCATGCTGCTCGATGCCCGCTCGGTCACCTGCCTGCGCACCGGCGCCGTCGCTGCCGTCGCCACCCGGGCGCTCGCCGCCCCCGCGGCGCGTCAGGTGGGGATCATCGGGTGCGGCCGGCACGGCGCCTGGGCGGCGCGCTGCCTCGCCACCGCCGGCTACGGGCCCGGCGTGTGCTTCGACCCGCGCCCCGAGGCGGCGGACGCCCTCGCGGCAGAGCTTGGCTGGTCGGTCGGATCCCGGGCGCAGGCGGCACACGCGCCGATCGTGTGCTGCATCACCCCGGGGGCGGAGCTGGTGCTCGACCTCGGGGACCTGCGCGCCGGACAGCATCTCAACATGCTCGGCGCCGACGGCTCCGGTAAGGCCGAGGCGAGCGTCGGGGCGGTGGCTTCCTGCGCGCTGTTCTGCGACGAGATCGTCCAGGCCTCCCACGGCGGCGAGCTCACCGGCGCCCTGGAGGCGGGGCTCGTCCGCCCTGCGCAGGTCACCGAGCTCGGCGCCGTCCTGGCGGGCGCCGCGCGGGGCCGCCCCGGCCCCGAGTCGGTGACGCTGTTCGACTCCACCGGTCTGGCGATCCAGGACCTCGCGATCGCCCGCGCCGCGCTGCGGGCGTGGCGGGAAGGCCGCGTGGAGGCGCAGACGATCACGCTGTAGGCCCGCCGCGCGGGCGCCGCTCCCACCACCAGATGCCGCGGGCGCCCTCCTCGATGCCCCGCTCCGGGTCAGAGCGGGATGTTGCCGTGCTTGCGCTTCGGGCCCGGCTCGCGCTTCGTCTGCAGCGTCTCCAGCGCGGTGATCACCGTCGGGCGCGTCTCGTGGGGGACGATCACGTCGTCGATGTAGCCCCGCTCGGCCGCCGCGTACGGATTGGCGAAGTGGGCCTTGTAGTCGTTGATGAGCTTCTCGCGCCGCTTCTCGGGGGTCGGCGAGGCCGTGATGTCGCGCCGGTAGATGATGTTGACCGCCCCCTCGGGGCCCATCACCGCCACCTCGGCGGTCGGCCAGGCGAAGTTCATGTCGGCGGCGAGGTGCTTTGACCCCATCACGTCGTAGGCGCCGCCGTAGGCCTTGCGGGTGATGACCGTGATCTTCGGCACCGTCGCCTCGGCGTAGGCGTAGAGGAGCTTCGCTCCGTGGCGGATGATCCCGCCCCACTCCTGCTGGGTGCCGGGCAGGAAGCCGGGGACGTCGCAGAAGGTGAGGATCGGGATGTTGAAGGCGTCGCAGGTGCGGATGAACCGCGCCGCCTTCTCCGAGGACTCGATGTCCAGCACGCCCGCCATCTGGTTGGGCTGGTTGCCGACGACACCGACGCTGTAGCCGTTGAGACGTGAGAACCCGCAGATGATGTTGCGCGCGTAGTGCTCGTGGACCTCGTAGAACTCGCCGTCGTCGACGACCAGGCGCACGACGTCGCGCATGTCGTAGGGCTTGTTCGGACTGTCGGGAACGACGTGATCGAGCTCCTCGTCCATCCGCAGCGGATCGTCTGAGGGCATGACCCGCGGCGCGAGCTCGAGGTTGTTCTGGGGCAGGAACGAGAGCAGGTAGCGACAGTCCTCCAGGCACGCATCCTCGTCCTCGGAGGCGAAGTGGGCCACGCCGGACCTGGAGTTGTGGCTCATCGCGCCACCGAGCTCCTCGAAGCCGACCTCCTCGCCGGTCACGGTCTTGATCACCTCAGGCCCCGTGATGAACATGTGCGAGGTCTCCTTCACCATGAAGACGAAGTCGGTGATCGCCGGGGAGTACACGGCGCCGCCCGCACACGGACCCATGATCAGGCTGATCTGCGGGATCACGCCGGAGGAGCGGACGTTGCGCAGGAACACGTCGCCGTAGGCCCCGAGCGATACGACGCCCTCCTGAATCCGGGCGCCGCCCGAGTCGTTGATGCCGATCACGGGGCAGCCGATCTTGGCCGCCAGGTCCATGATCTTGCACATCTTCTCGGCCATCACCTCGCCGAGCGAGCCGCCGAACACGGTGAAGTCCTGGGAGAAGACGCACACCCGGCGCCCGTCGATCGTCCCGTGGCCGGTGACCACCGCATCCCCCCACGGCCGGTTCTTCTGCATCTCGAAATCGAACGTGCGGTGGCGGACGAAGGTGTCGAGCTCCTGGAAGGAGCCCGGATCGAGCAGCTTCTCCACGCGCTCGCGGGCGGTGGACTTGCCCTTGGCGTGCTGCTTCTCGACGGCGGCCTCGGAGCCGGCGTGGATCGCCTCGCGCTTGAGCTCCTGGAGCTGGGCGAGCTTCTCTTCGTAGGTCTCGGGTGCCTTGTCGCGCATGGTCTGATCCGGGGTCGGGTGCGGCGGCGAGTCTACGCGCCGCCCGCCCGCGGACGCGGGACCGGGCGCGGATCAGCTCCGGGAGAACGGCCGGTGATGGGCACGGCCGAGGCTGTCGAGTGCGGCGGTGAGCGCCGCCTCGACGTCATGTGACGGGGGCTCAGGCGCGGGAGCCACGGGGGCCTCGGTACGCGCGCCGGCCGTCGTTACGGTCACCGGTGACTCGGCGACCGGCTCGCTCTCCTCGCGGAGCGGTTCGGGCGCGATCGGCGGCTCCTCGGGCGTGCCGTGGTCCTCCGCGGCGGGCCAGGGCCGACGCATGGCGGGGGGGACGGACGCGGTCGGCGGCCGTCGCCACAGACGCCCGAGGAGCTTCCCGAGCTGACTCGGGCGGCGCACCAGCCACGGCGTCATCACGAGCGGCGGGGGGTCAGCGGGCCGCGGAGGCTCGCTGACGCGCGGGGTCCGCGGCTCCGGGGTCGCCTCGGGTTCCCCCGCGGCCTCCCCCGCAGCCTCCGCCCCGGCCTCTACTGGCCCGTCTGGCGCCGGCGACTCGGAGGCCTCCAGCGTCTCGACGTTCGCGTCCTGCTCCGCCGGAGGCCGCGCGGAGCGCGCGGCGAGAACCACGCGCGTGCCCCATCCCGACGGTTCCAGCCGGACCGTGCCGCTTGCCAGCGCGCCCTCCCAGGCCACGGTCTCCTCCGGCTCGAGCCGGGTGATGTGGATCTCTCCGAACTCGCCGAGGTGGCGGGCCAGCGACTGCGCGTCGCTGCACTCGGCCCACAGCTCCGGCGGGGACTTCAGGAGCGTCCGGCTCACCTCGTGCTCGGTCATGCCCCCTGGTTTCGCGCGGGAGCGGAGGAGTCCTTCCGGCGGTCGCCGGCTCCCAACCGGACGGGCGCGCGGGACCCCCGGGACCGGCTAGAAGGTTTCCTTGTACTCGCCGAACACGTCCTGCATGGCGCCGCACACCTCGCCCATGGAGCAGTGGTCCTTGAGCGCCTGACGGAGGACGGGGAGCAGGTTCTCGGTGCCGCGGGCGCACTCCCGGACCTCCTCGAGCCGGCGCGCGGCGAGCTCCTGATCCCGGTTCTCCTTGAACGCCTTCAGACGGGCGACCTGCTCGTGCTCGGATTCGGGGTCGACCCGGAGCAGGTCCGTGACCTCGATGTCGTCCTCGACGAACTTGTTGACGCCGACGACGATGTCCTGCTCGATCCGATATCGCTCGAAGTAGCCGAACGCCGACTCCTCGATCTCGTTCTTGATGAAGTCGATCGCCTCCACCGAGCCGCCCAGCTCGTCGATCTTGTCGATCAGGCCCCGGGCGCTCTGCTCGATCTCGTCGGTGAGCGCCTCGATGAAGTAGGAGCCGGCGAAGGGATCGACGGTGTCGGCCGCGCCGGATTCGTAGCCGATCACCTGCTGGGTGCGCACGGCGATCTTCGCCGCCCGTTCGCTGGGCAGCGCGAGCGCCTCGTCGAAACCGTTGGTGTGCAGCGATTGCGTCCCCCCGCAGACGGCGGCGAAGCCCTGGAGAGCGACGCGCATGATGTTGTTCATCGGCTGCTGGGCGGTGAGCGTGACCCCGCCGGTCTGAGTGTGGAAGCGGAGCTTCCAGGAGCGCTCGTCCTGGGCGCCGAAGCGCTCGCGCATGATCTCGGCCCACATGCGCCGGGCCGCGCGGAACTTGGCCACCTCCTGGAACACGTTGTTGTGCCCGTTGAAGAAGAAGGCGAGCCGCGGCGCGAAGCGATCGACCTCCAGCCCAGCGTCGATCGCCGCCTGGACGTAGGCGATCCCGTTGGCGAGCGTGAACGCCACCTCCTGGACGGCCGAGCAGCCCTTCTCCCGGAAGTGGTAGCCGCTGATCGAGATCGTGTTCCACTTGGGCACGTGCTCGTTGCAGTACGCGAACAGGTCGGTGGTGAGGCGGATGGCGCCCTCAGGCGGGTAGATGAAGTTCCCGCGCGCGATGTACTCCTTGAGGATGTCGTTCTGTGTCGTGCCGCGGAGCTGCTCGGAGGGCACGCCCTGCTCCTCGCCGACCAGCTGGTAGAGCAGCAGCAGGACGCTCGCCGGGGCGTTGATCGTCATCGACGTCGAGACCTTGTCGAGCGGGATCTCGTGAAACGCCGTGCGCATGTCGTCGATCGTGTCGATCGCCACCCCGGTCCGGCCGACCTCGCCCAGGCAGCGTGGGTCGTCGGAGTCGAGGCCGAGCTGCGTGGGCAGGTCGAAGGCCATCGACAGGCCGGTCGTGCCCTGCTTGAGCAGGTAGTGGTAGCGCTCGTTGGACTCCTTGGCGCTCGCGTACCCGGCGTACTGGCGCATCGTCCACAGCTGCTTGCGGTACATCTCGGGGTGCACCCCGCGCGTGTACGGATAGACGCCCGGCTCTCCGAGCCGCTCGTCGAGCCCGTCGGCGACGTCCTCCGACGTGTACAGCGGCTTGATCTCGATGCCCGAGTCGGTGAACCGCCGCTCGTCGTCGGGGCCGACGATCGGGGCGATCGTGCGGTGCTCGTAGGTCGACATCGCGGTTGGAGGTTACCGGCGCACGCCGCGCGAGCACACCACGACTCCGGCGGTTTAGCCTTGAGCCGATGCAGGTCACGGTGCGACTGTTCGCCGCGCTGCGTGAGCGGGCCGGCGTCGATGCGCTCGAGCTCGAGCTTCCGCCCGAGGCGCGGGTGTGCGACGCGCTCGCCGAGGTGGGCTGGCTGACCGACGGCGTGCCGGTGCTGATGGCGGTGAACCGCGAGTACGCCAGGGACTCCGACCCCCTGCACCCAGACGACGAGCTGGCGCTCATCCCCCCCGTCTCCGGCGGGTCGACGGAGGCGATTCACGCCCGCGTGATCGACGGACCGGTATCGCTCGACCGGCTCCTCGCGCTCGTGCGAGATGACCGCGCCGGCGCGGTCGTCACCTTCCTCGGCGTCACACGCGACGTGCCGGCGCTCGAGTACGAGGCGTACACCGAGATGGCCGAGGCCCGAATGGCCGAGATCGTCGCCGAGGCGTGCCGGCACCACGGACTCTGCGCCGCCGCCGCCGAGCATCGGGTCGGGACGGTCGCGCTGTCGGAGGCCTCGATCGCCATCGCCGCCTCCGCGCCCCACCGCGCGGAGGCGTTCGCCGGTGCGCGCGAGATCATCGACCGGATCAAGGCCGAGGCTCCGATCTGGAAGCGCGAGGAGGGCGAATGGGTGCAGGGAAACCGGCCGGAACCCCCCCAAGGGTGATGATCTCGGCAGGCCGCACCGGCGAGCTGGCCGCGATCGGGTGACGATCCCCGCTAGGCTCACCGCCCATGTCCACATGCCTTGTCACCGGGGGCGCCGGGTTCCTCGGTTCGCATCTGTGCGACGAGCTCCTGTCCCGCGGAAACCGCGTCATCTGCGTGGATAACCTCGAGACCGGCTCGCTCGCGAACATCGCCCACATCCGCAGCGACCGCTTCCAGCACCTCAACCTCGACATCATCCAGCCCTACTACGTGGATGAGCCGATCGACTTCGTCTACCACTTCGCCTCGCCCGCCTCGCCGATCGACTACCTGCGTCTGCCGCTGCACACGCTGAAGGTCGGCTCCTACGGCACCCACCACACGCTCGGGGTCGCCAAGAAGCACCGGGCCCGGTTCCTCACCGCTTCCACCAGTGAGGTCTACGGCGATCCGAAGGTGCACCCGCAGCCCGAGAGCTACTGGGGCCATGTCAATCCGATCGGCCCGCGTGGCGTCTACGACGAGGCCAAGCGCTTCGCCGAGGCGCTGACGATGGCCTACCACCGCCAGCAGGGCGTCGACACGGCGATCGTGCGGATCTTCAACACCTATGGCCCGCGGATGCGCCCGCATGACGGGCGCGCGATCCCGACGTTCCTGCGCCAGGCGCTCCAGGACCGCCCGATCACCGTGTTCGGGGACGGGTCCCAGACACGGTCGTTCTGCTACGTCGACGACCTCGTCCGCGGCATCATCGCGCTCGCCGAATCCGGCTACCACAACCCGGTGAACATCGGCAATCCAAACGAGTTCACGCTGCTCGAGCTCGCCAAGGCGGTCCTCGAGGTGACGGACTCGCGCTCCGAGGTCATCTTCGAGGCGCTCCCCGTCGACGATCCTCAGGTGAGGCAGCCGGACATCTCGCTGGCCCGCCAGATCCTCGACTGGGAGCCGCAGATCGACCTGGTCAGCGGTCTGCGCAAGACGATCGAGCACTCCGGCGCCGAGAAGCTCATCGGCGGCCTGTAGTTCCAGGACGAGCCGTGCCGCCCCCGGGGCAGGCGGCGTCGTCGGAAGGGTTTAGTGCGTAACTTCGAAGTCAAGACCTCGTTTGCATTCCAGGAGCGGCCACGCCCGGCCCGCTGACGATGTCGACCACGCAACCAGAGACACGCCCGCACACGGACGCCCCACCGAGTCCGCGGCGACCGGCCCACGGCCGCGGCCGCGGCCCCTCACGCGCGCGTGACGTGCGCCGGCGCCGGCCGCCGTCGCTGTCGTTCCTGCTCCGGCTGGAGACGATGCGGCGGGTGGCGCGGGTGCTCTCTCTGCTCGCGCTCGATTTCCTCGGCGTGTGGGGCGCGCTGATCACCGCGCTCGCGCTCAAGGTGGCCATCCGCGGCCATCTCGACCTCGGGCTCGCCGCTCACCTGGCACGGCACTGGGTGACGTTCGCCTACCTCGTCACCGTGCTCATGTTCTCCCGCGTCCACCTGTACTCGGACCGCCCGCGAAGGCCGGGCCTGAGCCAGATCTTCATCGCGCTCGTGCAGGCGACGCTGATCTCGCTCGTGTTCGCGCTCGCCAACGGCGAGCACTTCACCAGCTACTACATCTTCTACGGGTCGCTCGCCATCGGCACGCTGTACGTCGGTGTCCTGCGCCGCGCCCACCTCGCCCTGTCGGGATGGCTGCTCGAGCAGGCCGGATATCGCCGCCGGGCGCTACTCGTCGGATCGGGCAAGCAGATCGAGGCCGTAGCCCACGCGATCGCCGATCGGGCCCACACGCCGGTCGACGTCGTCGGCTACATCTCGCTCACGCCACGGCCCCAGAACGGGCTGCGCTCGCTCGGCCGGATGGAGGACCTGGCCGAGATCCTCGCCGGCGAGCGCGTCCAGGAGGTCATCATCGCCGACCCGGACTTCCCGCAGGAGCAGGCCGTCGAGGTCGTCGACCGCTGCCACGACCGCGGCGTCATCGTGCACGTCGCCCCGTCGACGATGGAGCTCCTCACCAACCGGGCGGAGTTCGTGCCCGGTCAGAGCGTGCCCCTGTTCACGCTGCGCCCGCCGGTCTTCCAGGGCCTCGACTTCGCCGTCAAGCGCACGTTCGACCTCGTCTGCTCGACGCTGGGGATCGCGCTGCTGGCTCCGATCCTGCTCACGATCGGAGCCGCGATCAAGCTCAGCTCCCGGGGCCCCGTGATCTACCGCTCGATCCGCCCCGGGATGGGCTGCCGGCCGTTCTACTGCCTGAAGTTCCGCACGATGTACGCGGACGCCGATCAGACCCAGGCCGAGCTCGAGGAGCTCAACGAGAAGAGCGGCGCGCTGTTCAAGATCCGCAACGACCCGCGGATGACGCCGGTCGGCCGGCTGCTGCGTCGCTTCTCGCTCGACGAGCTCCCCCAGCTCATCAACGTGGTGCGGGGGGAGATGTCGCTCGTCGGCCCGCGGCCGCTGCCGATGCGGGACTTCGCCCTGCTCGAGGACTGGCACAAGAAGCGCTACCACGTGCTGCCGGGGATCACCGGGCTGTGGCAGGTCTCCGGACGCGCGGAGCTCGACTTCGACGACCTCGTCCGGCTCGACTTCCTCTACCTCGAGCGCTGGTCGGTCTTCCTGGACCTGCTCATCCTCATCAAGACCGTCCCCGCCGTGCTCACCCGGCGGGGCGCCTTCTGAGACCGCCCGGCCTGTAGCCTCCGCGGGCGATGCCGCCCACCGATCGCTTCGTCATCAGCTTCGCGGCCGAGCCGCCCCAGGACACGCTGCCCTACGGACGCTGGGCCGACACGCTGCGGGCGCACTTCCTCGCCGCCTGCGAGAACATCGACACCGAGGACGAGGACATCGGCGAGCCGGACGAGATCGCGTGGTTCCCCGACCGCACCTACGCGGGCCGGACCTACGTCCCGGGGACGGCGCGGACGAGCGCGGGCTTCGAGCTGTTCGGCTACGTCTCCTTCACCGAGAGTGGCGGCGGCCCCGCCGAGTTCGAGGCGCGGGCGGATTACACGAGCGAGACGGCCGAGGAGAACCCGGACTGGAAGCTGGACCTCAACGACGAGGTCATCGGCGGCTGGCGCGGGGAGCTCGGCAAGCGCGCCGATATCACGCTCGTGTGGGGGGTGCCCCTGCTCCCCGGCGGGCAGGTCGTGACGGCCGAGCTCGCCAACCTCGCCGTCGACCAGTGCGAGCTCGTCGATGAGCGCTTCACCCTGATCGGCCCGGACAACTACCGCGGCGACTACATCGAGGTGAAGCTGTGGGACAAGCGCGGCGAGCTGCTGGCCGGCGAGTCGCTGTACGTCGAAGACGACGAGTAGTCGCCGCGCCCGGGCCCGCGCCCGGGCGGGCCCTCCGCACCGTCTGCCCGGCGGAGCGGGCGCTTGGGCCGCGGGTACGCTCTCGCCGACGCCCTCGTAGCTCAATGGATAGAGCACGCGCCTCCTAAGCGCGGGATGCAGGTTCGATTCCTGCCGGGGGTATGACGCCACGCGCTTGGTACCGTCAGCTGCTGCCGTGGCCCACCCGACGCTCGCGACGACCCCGGCCGCACCTCCGCAGGCCCCCGAGAGGCCCCGCCCGTCACGGGAGCGGCGCGCGATCCTGCGCCATCCCGCGCTGCTCACGGCGGCGGGCCTGCTCGCGCTCTCGGCGGTCATCGTGCGGGTGGCCAACACCCGCCCCGGCTTCGACCCCTACGGATGGCTCGTGTGGGGCCACCAGACGCTCTCGCTGTCGCTGGACACCAACGCGGCGCCGTCGTGGAAGCCGCTGCCGTACCTGTTCACCGTGCCCTTCGCCCTCGTCGGCCACTGGCAGATGTGGCTGTGGATGATCGCCTCGTGCGCGGTGGCCCTGAGCGGCGCCGTGTTCGCCGGCCGGATCGCCTACCGGCTCACCGCGGCCCCCGCCGAGCGCCGCTGGGCGGCCTGGGCGGCCGCGCTGGTGGCCGGCGCCTGCCTGCTCGGGATCAACAACTACTGGCACTACATCCTCTCCGCCCAGTCGGATCCGATGATCGTCGCCTTCACGCTCGCGGCGATCGACTGCCACCTGTCCGGCAGGCGGCGGTGGGCGTTCTGGTGCGCCATCCTCGCCTCGCTCGGACGTCCCGAGGCGTGGCCGTTCCTCGGCCTCTACTCGCTGTGGCTCTGGCGAGACGGCGAGCGCTCGCTGCGCCTGATGGTGCTGGCGGGCCTCGCCGTGCTGCTGGCTCTGTGGTTCGGGATCCCCGCCATCACCTCGCGGTCCTTCTTCGTCGCCGGCGAGAACGCGATGGACTCCGGCCGCGCGATCATGGGCAACAAGCTCACCGGGGTGCTCACGCGCTTCGTCGACATGAACGCCACCCCGGTCGAGATCGCGGCGCTGGTCGCGCTCGCGTTCGGGATCGTCCGGCGCGACCGCACGATCCTCGGCCTCACCGGGATCGTCGTCGTCTGGGTGATCGCCGAGATCGCCTTCGCCTACCACGGGTGGCCGGCGCTCCAGCGCTACATGTTCGAGGCCGGCGGCGTGGTGATCGCGCTCGCCGGCGCCGCCGCCGGACGCCTGCTCGCGGATCCGCCGCGGCTCGCCGCCCCGACGGGCGTGCTCGGCATCGGGCTCGTCGCCGTCCTCGTGGTGAGCCTCGTTCCGACGGCCATCCACCGCGCCCGCTTCGAGCACCGCGACCTGCGCGAGCAGCGGCGGCGCACCGCTGAGATCAACGACCTCACCCGCGTGATCGATCAGCTCGGCGGGCCGGGCCGGTTTCACGGCTGCGGCGAGCCGCTGACCCGCCTGGAGTACCAGACCACGCTGGCCTGGACCCTGCATCGCAACGTCGCCGCCATCGGCTTCAAGTACGGACCGGCGATGGCCAGCTCCCGGCCGATCGTGCTCTTCACCCCGTACCCGACGCACACCGGCTGGGTGGTCCAGGCTCTGCACCAGCGCTCCGCCGCCTGCCGCTCGCTGTCCGGCTGAGCCGCCGGCGTCGGTGGGTGGCGACTCTGGGAGCGTTACGGGCGTATGGAGCCCTTAGCGCTCCCAGAGACGCCAACGAGACCCACCCCTGGATGACGCGCGTCGTGGCTCGATCTACCCGTCGCCCCGGTCGGGGCGCTCGGGGTACACGTCGTCGATCGTGGTGAGCGCGAGGTAGGGGGCGCCGGCCGCGGCCGCGATCGCCGGGCCACCGCCGGCCAGGCGGTCGCAGATCGCCAGCACGCCACAGACCTCGTGGCCCTCCTCGCGCAGCGCCTCGAGCGCGCGGAGCGTCGAGCCCCCGGTGGTGACGACGTCCTCCACGAGCAGGCAACGGTCGGCGGGCTCCAGCAGCGGGCCCTCGATCCGCCGCGAGAGGCCGTGCTGCTTGGCCTCCTTGCGGACGAAGAAGGCCTTGACGTCGGCCCCCCCGGCCAGCGCGGCGCAGGCGATCGGGTCGGCCCCCATCGTCATCCCGCCGACCGCGGTGGCCCCCCAGGTGCGCGCCTGGGCGGCGACGAGCTCGGAGAGCGCCCGAAAGCCGTCGGGAAGCAGGATGGCCCGCTTGGCGTCGATCAGGTACTGGGCCGTCCGTCCGCTGCTCAGCACGACCTCGCCGATGACGAGGGCGTGGGTCCGCAGCGCCGCGATCAGGCGCTCACGCGCCGCTCGTTCGTCCAGGCTCATCGGATCGCTGATGCTAACCGCGGGAGCGGCCGATACAGGACCCGTGGTCAGCCGGATCCTCACTGCCGCGGCGTGGATCTGCTGCGTCCTGGTGTTTGCGTCCTTCGCGCTGTTCGTGCGCGATGAGCTCGCGGCGGGCTCCGAGCACCAGCAGCAGCTGATCGCCGCCACGCCGGCTTCGGCTCCGGTTCCGACGGCGCGGCCGGTGGGCCAGCCGCGGCGGTTCATCGACGGCGCCGCGCACGTGCTCGTCTCGCCGTTCGAGGGGATCGTCGCCACCGATAGCCAGTGGGTCCTCCACGGCGTCACCACCGGGCTCGCCCTCGTCCTCTACGGGTTCGGACTCGGGTTCCTGGCCCGGTACACGAAGGGGCTCGGCTAGCGTCGCGCGGCGCTCGCGGGCGGCGACCCCTGCGCTCCGGGAGCTCAGGGCAGCTCGAGAACGGTCTCCTCGATCTCGGTGGCCCGTGCCGGGGCATACGCCACCTCGGTGCCGATCGGGCGAAAGCCCGCCTTGTGCAGGACTCGCAACGACCCGGCGTTGTCGCTCGCAGCACGGGCCCGGATCGGCCGATCCGGGATCTCCTCGAGGAGCATCGGCAGCGCCCGGGTTGCGATCGCCTGCCCCCAGCAGGCGCGATCGATCCAGTAGGTGACCTCGGTCACTCCCTCCGAGGGGTAGCTCCCGATGGTGCCGACGAGCCGACCGTCCCTGATGATGGCCCGAAGCCTGTTCTCAGGGGCGGACATGATCTTCGCCATATGGGCGTCGAAGGCGCTTCGATCGGTCGGGTCCTCGGCGGTGAATGCCGCCATGCGCACCGACTCCGGATCACGCATCTGCTCGAAGATCGCGTCGAGATCCGTGACCTCCACGGGACGAAGCGTCAACTGCGACATGCGGACGGTCGCTAGCGGTAGTAGACGTCGACCCAGTCGCCGAGCGCGAGCCAGTCGTAGGCGGCGATGGCGTCGACGATCGGCAGGCGCATGCACCCGTGGCTGGCCGGATAGTCCGGGGCCGGGTTGTATCCGTGGATCGCATAGCCGCGGATGAAGAAGTCCGAGTAGTACATCCCGTCCGGGAGGTAGCCCGGCGTCCGGCGGTAGACCCGGTAGTCGCCGAGGACCGTCGGCGTCGAGGGCTTGCCCGAGCTGATCGGGAAGATGTACTGCACCTTGGTCCCGTCGACGAGCGCCAGCAGCTGGTGGGTGAGGTCGCCCTCGGCATGGCGCCCGTGCGAAGGGAAGCGAACCTGGAAGGCGCCGAAGCCGTCGAGCAGGTAGGAGATCGTCTTGGCGTCCAGCTGCTGGGAGACACCCCATCCGAGAAGCCGGTGGTAGGCGTCGATGGCGAGGCCGGTGCCGGTGTCGTAGACGCCGGTCTGGGGGATGTAGAAGTGCAGCGCGGCGAGTCGCTGCTGCACGAGCTCCACGAACTGCCCGCGGGAGCCGAAGCCGACGTGCGTATCGAGGACGTCGACGCGGGTCGTGGCGGTGAAGCCCTTCATGGTCGTGGTGGCGGCATGCTCGACGAGCACCTTGAGCGTGCCCGGACCCGGACTCTTGACGCGCTCGGTGAACGCTCCGGCGCGGCCGCCGGACACCGGCTTGAGCCGCAGACGGTCGGACTTGACCCGCCGGCGTCCGAGGAACGACTTCACCACGACCCACTGCCCCGGCACGAACGGGCGAACGACACCCTTGACGGCCATCGGGCGCCCCGGAACGGTGACCGGTTGGTGGTGCAGCGCGTAGGTGCCCGTGACGCTCAGACGGGTGGCGCCCGAGGCGAGCGCGGCAGGCACGAGGAGGGCCAGCAGCACGGCGGCGCCGGCGAGCGCGCGGGTGAGGTGTCGCATCGTCATGCGCGCAGTAAATCAGTGCGGTGACGCGGCGGCGACCGGTGGGCGCTCGCTGGCGGGCTCGCGGCGGGCCAAGGGGCCGGTCACGATCGCCATCACCGCCCAGGAGGCGAGGGTGAGACCGAGGATCGCCGCCGCGCCCCAATGCTCCTGGTTGACCCCGAGCGCCAGGCAGTTGTTGAACGAGTGGAGCGCCATGCACGGGTACAGCGAGCCGGTTCGCCAGCGCACGATGCACAGCACGAAGCCGAGGATTCCGAGCGGGACGAGGTACTGCGCGGAGGCGGATCCGGTGTGGGCGAGGCCGAACAGGACCGCCGTGATCACGGCGGCGATCCACGGCCCCAGCTGCCGGCCGGCGACCGTGACCCGCATCCGCGCCAGGGTGCCGAACAGGAACCCACGGAAGAAGAACTCCTCGGCCATGGGAGCGGCCACGCACACGAACACCGCCGCGCCGACGAGCGCCGCGGTGTGATGGGTCACCCCGAGCTCGCTCGGCAGCTTGTCGCTGCCGTGAAGCTGGAGCAGCGAGCCGTAGAGATAGGTGATGACGTAGTAGCCGACCCCGGCGAGCAGGAACGCGCCGACGCCGACGCCCCAACGGACCCTGCGATAGCCAAACTCGGCCGGGCTCGGGCGCCTCCCGAGGGAGGAGAAGTACAGCGCCGCGACGACGAACGCGCCGTCGAAGGCGAAGTCGGAGACGATGCTGACGGCAGGGGTCGGATGGGCCAGCGGTGCGCCGAACGCCGCACCGATGATCTGCACGACGAAGGTCGCAACGAGCCCGAGGCCGAAGCCGAGCACGATCGCGGCGGGGGCACTCCACAGTCGCTCGCCTCCGGGGGCGGTGGGCGGGGGCTCCGGCGCCGTGGCGGTGGGGGGCGCGCTCGACATCGGCGTCAGAGTAGGGGGCCGAGCTCGGAGAGGCTCGTGATCACCGGAACGCCCAGCGGTCCGTCGGGGCCCTCGCCGCCGCCGGTGCCATTCCCCATTCGTCCGTCCCGGCGGACGAGAACCGCGCGCAGGCCGGCAGCGAGCGCCCCCTCCACGTCCTCGCGGATCGTGTCGCCGACGTGCACGACGGCCGTCGGATCGGTGGCGCCGGCCACCGCGAGCGCCCGGGCGAACAGCCGCGCGGACGGCTTGCGCTCCCCCACCGAGGCGGAGGTGACGACGCCATCGAGTCGGTCCAGCAGGCCGACGCGCGCGAGCGTCTCGGACAGAGAGACATCCCAGTTGCTGGCCACCACGACCCGCACCCCACGCCGGCGCAGGGAGTCGATCGCGGGGGCCGCGTCGGGGTAGGCCCGGAAGCGCAGCGCGCCGAGGAGCGCCGCCGTGAGCTCGCCGAGGTCGAGCTCCCCCCGCCCGGGCAACGCGTCACGCAGAACCTCGGCGCAACGACGTCGCAGCCGCGCCACGGCGGCGGCGTCACGCCCCTCGTCGAAGTGCGCCCGGTAGAAGGCGATCTCCGCGCGCAGCGCCGAGGCCGCCGCGGGCTCGTCGAGCTCCAGGGCGAACCGCTCGCGCAGCTCCTCGCACAGCGCGGGCGCGGGCGGCGGCAGCTCGACGATGGTTCCCAGCGCATCGAGCAGCACCACCTCGGTCCGGCGTGGCCAAACGCGATGTTCGCCCCCTGGGCGCGATGTTCGCCCCCTGGGCGAACTCGCCCCGCCGACGCAGTCGGCGCTAACTCGCAATGTCGACGAAGTCGACACGGTCATGCGACGAAGCGCCAGGTGGCGAACTCGGCGGTGAACAGGCCGAGGAGCACCGCGAGCACGGCGATCGCCTCGGTCTCGATGCGCCGGCGGACGATCAGCCGCGCCCCCCACATGAACAGCGGGAACAGCACGACCTCGTAGCGCGGCAGAGAGGCGAGCGGCTGCGGGGTCACCGGATAGGACAGCGGCATCGCCAGCGAGGCGAGGCAGTAGCCGCCGTAGGCGACGGGCAGCGAGCGCAGGACGCCGACCAGCGCGACGGCGCCGAGCACCAGAAACGCGAACAGCATCAGGTTCTGACCCGCCACGGTCAGCGGGTTTCCTCCGGCCGGCGTGAAGTAGATCGGCGGCGCGGGGCCGTGCAGCAGCTGCCGCAGGCCGTCAAACGCGGCCACCCCACCCGTCCAGACGCCGCCGAACGGGCCGGCGAAGTGACGGAACCACACCTGCTGCGCGTGGAACGGGGCGAGCCCTTCCCCGGCGCTGAGCTGCAGGAACAGCATGTAGGCGCCGAGGCCCGCGGGGATCAGGAGCGCCCAGAGGAGGTTCGGGCGGATGCGGTGGCGCGGGCGCAGCCGGGAACGCCGCAGCGCGGTGATGGGGGCGACGTCGCCCCGCGGCCCGTAGAGGTAGAGCAGCACGACGGCTACGAACAGCATCACCCCGCTGTTGCGCGACGTGGCGGCGATCGCGCCGAGGATCCCCGCCCATGCCCAGCGCCCGTGACGTGCCGCGAGGATGCACCCGAGCGAGAGGGCGAGATACAGCGACTCGCTGTACACGGCCGAGAAGAAGTACGCCATCGGGCAGAACGCGATCAGCACCACCGTCACCCGGGCCACCTCGGCCCCCCACTCCAGGTGAACGAGCTCGTAGAGCAGCGTCAGCGCGACCGCGAAGGCGAGCAGCGAGATCGCCACGCCGGCCACGAGGTCTGAGCCGATGAGCAGGCCGAGGCCCCGCATGAGCAGCGGGTACAGGGGAAAGAACGCGGTGCGCGAGACCTGATGGGCGTAACCGCCCTGCGCGATGGCCAGGTACCAGACGGAGTCCCACCGCGCGAACGGCGCGGCCAGCAGGTTGCCGAAGTAGCCGGACGAGGCGGTGAGGTTCGCCGGATCGAACCCTGATGTGCCGGGCGCCCGGCCGAACGCGAGCACGGCCAGGACGCCGCTGAAGAGCACGACGAGGCGAGAGGTGACAAGCGCTCGCCACGCCACGGCCCGGGCCCGGGCCGTCCCCGCAAGGCGTCCGAGCCGGATGTCACCTGCCGAGATCGCCATCGGATCAGGGCCTGATGTTCGCAGGGGAACCCGGCGTCCGCCCCGCTCAGAGCAGGATCCTCGGTCAGGGGAGAGAAAGAAACAGGGCTAAGATCCTGGGTTGACCCGGACCGCCGCGGCCGTTCTCGTCGCGCCCGGCGATCTCCCCGCCTCCTCGATGAGCAGACGTGAACGACAGCGCCGGCGCAGGCGCAACCGTGGACACCCGGCACGGCGTGCGATGCTGATGTCGGCGATGCTGTTCGTCTCCGCGGTGACCATCGCCGCGCTGGCGCTCGTCGGGTGGGTGGCCAGCGTCGCCGACTCCGCGCCCAACATCAGCCAGCTCCGGGCGCGCACCCCCGGCCAGGTCTCCGAGGTGTTCGGCTCGAACGGGAGCCTGCTCGGCTACATCAGCTCCGACACGCTGCGCACGGTCGTCCCCGCCTCCCGGCTTCCGCTCACGCTGCGCGAGGCGACGGTGGCGATCGAGGACCGCCGCTTCTTCCACCACGGCGGCGTCGACTACCAGGGGATCCTGCGCGCCGGCATCCGCGACGTGTTCAACCCCGGCCAAGGCGTCCAGGGTGGCTCGACGCTCACGATGCAGCTGATCAGCAACGTGTACCTGCCGCAGGACGCCGAGCACCACACGATCAAGTACAAGATCATCCAGGCGAAGCTCGCCAACGAGCTCGAGAGCAAGCACTCCAAGGACTGGATCCTCGCCCAGTACCTCAACGACGTCGACTACGGGACGACCGGCGGCCAGACCGCGATCGGCGTCGGCGCCGCCGCCCGGATGTTCTTCGACAAGCCGGTCCAGAAGCTCGACCTCGCCCAGTACGCGCTCCTCGCCGGCCTGCCGCAGGCACCGTCGGACTACAACCCGTTCAAGGATCCGGGCTTTGCCCGCAACCGTCGCGCGCAGGTGCTCCACGCAATGGTCGTCGCGGGCTACATCAGCCCGGAGCAGGCCGCCGCCGCCGAGGCCTCGGGCCTGCAGGTGAAGGCGAACAACACCTTTGGGGACCACACCGAGCCGTTCATCTTCGACTACGTCAAGCAGCAGCTGATCGCGAAGTTCGGCAAGCACCGCGTCGAGCAGGGCGGGCTGCGCGTCTACACGACGATCAACCCGGCGCGCCAGGAGGAGGCGACGGCGGCCCTGTTGGACCACGAGGGCGGTGTCGGCCAGCCGGCCGCCGCCCTCGCCTCGGTGGATCCCGCCAACGGAGACATCCAGGCGCTGGCGTCGACCGGCCAGTACGGCACCGGCCGGGGCCAGACGACGTTCAACTACGCGTGGCAGGCGGGCCGGCAGACGGGGTCGGCGTTCAAGGTGTTCGCCCTGATGACGCTCATCCACGACTACGACGGCGACCCGAACACGACCTACTACACCTCCAAGCTGCTGGCGCCGGGGTGGCTGCCCGGTTACCCAACGTACGAGGTGCAGACCTCCGAGAAGAGCTACCAGGGAACGATCAACATCACGAAGGCGACCTGGTTCTCGGACAACACGGTGTTCGCCCAGCTCGGGCAAGACCTCGGCATGCCGAGGGTGAGCGCGATGGCCCATGCCATGGGCATCACCTCACCACTCACGAACTACCCCTCCGAGGTCCTCGGTGCCGTCTCGGTGTCGCCGCTGCAGATGGCGGATGCCTACGCGACGATCGCCGACGACGGGATCCACCACCCACCGACCGCGATCAGCAAGGTCGTGTTCCCCAACGGCCGCACCATCAATCTCGGCGATCCGCCAGGCAAGCGGGTGTTCAGCGCCGGACAGGCCTACGCCGCGACCCAGGTCCTCGAGGGCGTCCTCACCGAGCCAGGGGCGACCGCGGACGGAGAGGGATGGGGCTGCCCGGCGGCGGGAAAGACGGGTACCACATCGAACTTCACCGATGCGTACTTCGACGGCTACACCCCCCAGCTCACCACCGCGGTGTGGGTCGGTTACCCGAACAGCACCATTTCGCTCGGTCCCGACGGCTTCGGCGGGACGCTCGCGGCACCGATCTGGCACGACTACATGGAGAAGGCCAGCGACGGCTATTGCGGCGACTTCCCCGTCCCCGCGGTCCCGTGGCAGGGGCACCCGTTCTACGGGCACTTCGCTGCCACGGGACGCAAGGTCAAGGGGGTGCCGGGATACCTCAACACCGGCACGACGGGCACCGGCACCGGTCCCTACACGGGCACGGGAACCGGCGCGACGACGCCGACCACCCCCGGAGCGACGACGCCGGCGACAACCAACCCGGCTGCGCCCACCGGTGGCGGCGGCGGTGCCTCACCGGGCGTCGGCGGGGCAGCGCCGGGCGGCGGCCACAAGCACTGAGCGGGCGAGACACGCCTGGCTGGTAGCTTTGTCCCGTACGGGCGCCGCTGACGTGTGCCCGTGGACAGCGAGCGAAAATCAAGATGCCCAAGGAAGAGAAAGTCGAACTGGAGGGGGAGGTCGTCGAGGCCCTCCCGAACGCGATGTTCCGCGTCAAGCTCGACAACATGGACCGCGTCGTGCTCGGGCACGTGGCGGGAAAGATGCGGCGCTTCCGCATCCGGATCCTTCCCGGCGATCGCGTGAGGGTCGAGCTCTCGCCGTACGATCTCGATCGCGCCCGGATCGTCTACCGCCACCGCTAGTCCAGCCCGGGCGGTGAACGAGCTCCGCCTGATCGAGGAGCTGGAGGCCCGTCTCCCGCGTGGCGACGCGCGTGTGCTGCGGGCGCTCGGCGACGACGCCGCCGTCGTGCGCGCCGGGCGCTACGCCGTGACCTCGGTCGACACGATGGTCGAGCGTGTCCACTTTCGCAGCGCCCAGCTCGCCCCCGAGGAGATCGGGCACCGGGCGATGGCGGCGGCGCTGTCGGACCTGGCCGCCATGGGCGCAGCCCCGGGGCAGACCTATCTCGCACTGGGGATCCCTCACGGATACGGCCACGATGCCGCGGTCGCACTCGCCGACGGCGCCGCGGCGCTCGCCGCCGAGTGCGGGGCGAGCATCGCCGGCGGCGACGTCACCCGCGCCGGCGAGCTGTTCGTCTCCGTCACCGTCGTCGGCTGGTGCGAGGACCCCGGACGGCTCGTCGGGCGTGACGGAGCCCAGCCCGGCGACGTCGTCGGCGTCACGGGCGAGCTCGGCGGGGCCGGGGCCGGCCTCGCGCTGCTCTCCGACGCGTGCGCCGATCTCAGCCTCGGGACGAACGAGCGGGGTGCGCTCCATCTTCGCTACGCACGCCCGCAGCCGCGTTTGGCGGCCGGAGCGGCCCTGGCGGGAGCAGGTGCCCGCGCGATGATCGACATCTCCGACGGCATCGCCACCGACGCGGCGCACATCGGCCGCCGCAGCGGCGTGCGCCTCGCTCTGGAGCTCGCGGCGCTTCCGCTTGGCGCCGGCGTGAGGAACGTGGCGGGTGCGCTCGGGGTGGCGCCGGCGGAGCTCGCGGCGACGGCCGGCGACGACTACGAGCTCTGCGTCTGCGTGCCGGAGAGCGCGCGGAGCATCGCCGAGGCCGCCGCGCGCAGCTGCGCGCTCACCCTCACCTGGATCGGTCGCGTCGAGGCCGGTCCGCCGGGCGCGACGTTCATCGACGTCAGCGGCGGCGGGCTCCACGGGTACGAGCACTCGTCGTAGTCGTCGGCCAGGTCGGCGCCGAGCTTCTCCCACGGATCCTGCGGACGGCGGCGGATCCGGGCGAGGAGCGCATCTGCCACAGCCACCGGGTCGATGCGGTAGTCCCCGCGCTCGACGCTGGCTTTGATGCCTGACACTTTCTGCCTCCGATCATCCATGCGTTCCGCCTCCTGGCGAAGGCATCGGCCGCTCGCGGCTGGGGCTTGATCCGGTCTGGACCCCATTCCGGTCTGGACCCCATCTGCGGGTCCGCCGCCTTCGGAGATCGGCTTCCCCGGGCATCTGGGCATAAACCTTTCAGGCGCTGCGCCCCGGCGGTTTTGGCGGCGGCGCCGGGAGCTCTCGCCGGAGTCGCGCGAAGACGATGATCCGCTGCGCGGCGCTGAACAGGGGCGTGCACGCCGACAGCACGAGGCGCTCAGCGGCGACGTCTCGCGTCACCCAAAGGGCATCGGGGGGCACCACCTGCCGGCCCGTGACGGCGTATTCAAAGCTGCCGTAGGGCATCCGCACCTCGATCAGGTCGCCCCGGCGCAGCTCGTCGATGTGCCGGAACGGCTCGAGGAACGTGGTGCGATGCCCCGCGATCGCCACCGTCCCACCCTGCCCCGGCAGCGCCGTGGAGGGGTAGTGACCCGGCCCGAGCGCGAGCTGCGGCGCGGACGTGCCCTGGATGATCGTCGTGTCGAGGCCGATCCGTGGAATGGCGATCCGCCCGATCGTCTCGCCGGCCCGCAGCCGTGCCTGCTCGCGCCGCGCCAGGAACGCGATCCGCTGGCTCGTGGTCTCCAGGCCGGCAAGGGCGCGGCGGTCGAGACCGCTCAGCGGGATCCGCACCGGTGCGGCCGCGGCGCGATCGAGAGCGGCGAGGACCGCCGTGACCGGCTCCTGCCAGACGAGCGTCGCGGCGACGTCCAACGCGAGCAGCGCCGCCGTGGCGATGAGGACCACGCTGAGATCGCGGGCGAGGCGCAGGCGGAGGCTCGGTGCTCGTCCGACGAGCGTGATCGGCGCCGGGACCCGGCGGATCGGCGCCGACCGCGTCACGAGCGGCGTACGGCCGAATTCGTCCCCCCGAGAGATCCGGGGCCGGCGTACGTGGCGGGCCCACGGATGCTCAGCGCGTCGGGGGCGGCAACCTCGCGGCGATCTCGCGCGAGCGCGATCGCCATCCCGCTGACGAAGCAGCCGAGCACCACGCTCCACAGCAGCAGCGCCACCACACCGATCTGACCCCCGGCGATGAGCAGGGTGCCGCTCCAGACCGCGCCGACGGCGGACAGGGAGAAGACGTGGACGTAGTAGGCAACGACGAGGGCGGGCGCCACGAGGCCGAGGAGCACCATCGTCGCCGCCACGGGCCGGGGCAGATGCAGGTCGGTGTCGACCGCCCACAACCAGACGTGAAGCGCCGGAGCCACGAGCAGCGCCGCGAACGGGTTGGCCGCCCAGATCAGCGCTCCCGCGACGCAGGCCACGAGCAGGAGCGCCGGTCCGGCCCCCTCGTGCGGGGATTCCGCGCCGGCGCGGCGGCGGCGTGACGGGCGGGGTGGGGGGACGGCCCGGGCGATGATCGCGCGTCGCAGCAGCGAGAGACCGAGGACGACCACGACGCCCACGACTGCGAGCAGCCCGATGCCCGCGCCGTCGAGGGTGACCGCTCCGGGTCCGCTGGCACCCGGGGGGGTGGCGGGCAGGAAGGAGACGACCGCGGCGAGCCGGATGAGCAGCGCGGCAAGGGCGAACGGCACCGCGGCGGCGAGCACCCAGGCCACCGAGCGGACGAGCCGGTGGCCACGGCGGCTTGCGCGGGCGACCCCGTCGACGGCGGTGAGCAGAACCGGAAGGAGCAGCGCCGCCGCCAAGAGCCGGATCGCCCACAGGGGCACCTGGTCGCCGTCGAAGGCGAGGTAGCTGCTCGACGCGGGGATCGCGGCGGGACCTCCGTCGAGTGCGTCGACCGCTTCCAGGATGGCCTGCCCCATGGCGCTGATCCGTGCCGACGTCGGATACGGGCGCTCGTCGGGCGCCGGTCCATGCTCGCCGGAGAGCGAGAGCGTGACCGCGGGCTCCCCGGCCGCATCGAGCGCCCCCTGGGGGGCGAGGGTGAGCGGGAAGGCGAGCCGGGCGAGTTGGGCGAGCACGCCGGGCTGCCCGGTGGAGATGCCCGTCTGGGCGCTCAGCGCCGCGACGACCGTCCGCCGCAGCTGCAGCGGGGCGAGCAGGCGCGAGTTCGACCACGGCACGACGACGGGTTGCGTCGGGTGCGCCGCGACCATGTCGCCGAGCACGATCACGCCGTCGAGGCGGCGCCCGGCGAGCTGCCGGGCGAGGTCGGCCGCCCCCGCGCTCCCTCCGCTGCCGCTGATCGAGACGAGCATCACGGGATGGTTGAGCGTCTGCGACGGGATCACCTGGGCGAGCTCGAGCAGCATCGCCGTCGCCGACAGAGAGGCCGCCGCGGGCCGTCCGCCGTCGCGCGGGGCCACGATCACGATCGGCGCGAGGCCCGGAGTGCCGGGGGTCGTCCCGGTGACGGTCAGCAGGGTGCGCGTGCCGTCCACGGTCGAGACCCGGCTCGTGTGGGTGGAGACCGTAAAGCTCGAGCCCAGGCTTCGGAGGTCGCCGGCCACCGCGTCGGCGACGGCGCGATCGCTGCGGCTGCCGGGGGGTCGGTCGGGCTCAGCCTCCGCCAGGGCGTGCATGGTCGTCGCGGCCGCGCCGCCGTCGAACTGATCGGGAGAGAGGCTCGTGTGCAGCGCGCTCGGCTGGCTCTGAAGGGAGAACGCGAACACGATCACCGCCAGCACGACCGCCACGAAGCCGGTCCGGTAGATGCGTGGGTCCAGCATCTTCGGGCAGGTTATCCGGCACCACTACGCTTGAGGCCGCCGTGCCCGACCACTCAGCCCGGATCCTGCTCGTCGACGACGAGCAGTCGATCCAGACCCTGCTGTCCTATCCGTTGCGCAAGGAGGGCTACCTGGTCGTGCAGGCCACCGACGGTCGCGAGGCGCTCGAGCGCTTCGAGGAGCAGCCGTTCGACCTCGTCGTGCTCGACGTGATGCTGCCGAAGGTCGACGGGCTCGAGGTGTGCCGGCGGCTGCGCAGCCGCAGTGCCGTGCCGATCATCATGCTCACCGCGCGCTCGGAGGAGATCGACAAGGTGGTGGGGCTCGAGCTCGGCGCCGACGACTACATCACCAAGCCGTTCTCGATGCGGGAATTCGCCAGCCGGATCAAGGCGGCGCTGCGCCGGGCCGAGCTGAGCCGGCCCGATCAGACGGCCGAGGACGAGCCGCCGCTCGCCGTGAGGCAGCTGCGGATCGACTTCCCCAAGCGGACCGTGCGGGTGCGCGGCGAGGACGTGGAGCTGACCTTCGTGGAGTTCGAGATCCTCGCGGCGCTCGCCCGGGCCCCCGGACGGGTGTTCACGCGCGACATGCTGCTGGCCCGGATCTGGGGCGATTCCGCCTACCGCGACCCGCGCACGATCGACGTCCACATCCGCCATCTGCGGGAGAAGCTCGAGCTGGACGCCAAGGACCCGGAGTACCTGTTCACGGTGCGCGGCGTCGGTTACCGCTTCCGCGACACCGACCAGTAGCTCACACTTCCGCGAGACATGCGGATCTCGCTGCGCACCCGGCTCGTGCTCGTGTTCTTCGCGATCACGCTCCTCGCGATCGGCTTCCTCTACACGTACGTGACCCCGGGCCTCCGCCACCGGCTGATCGACGAGAAGATCACCGAGCTCGCCGGCGACGCCAACCGCCTCTCGTCCCCGATCGCCGCTACGGCCGGCAGCGCCGTGCCGCTCTCGGAGGTCAAGTCGCTCGTCGACGCCGGCGCACTGCGCTCCGGCGCTCGCGTGAGCCTGATGTACGTCGCCTCCGCGGTGGCGCCGGGGGGACCGCAGCTCTCCCCGCTGGCCGACTCCAGCAACGCCGCCGCCGTGAGCACGCTCGGCCTGCGGACGGCGTGGCACGCAGTGCGCTCGCGGCGCCTGGCCACCGGCACGGAGGACACGTCGGACGGAACGCTGGCCGAGGCCGCCGTGCCGGTCGTCCTCGGCGGCGACGTCGTCAGGGTGATCCTCTACTCCTCCCCGATCTCCGACGTGGAGCGGAACGTCTCCTTGATCCGCCACGACATCCTGGTGGCGGGGGCGATCTCGCTGCTGCTCGCGCTGATCGGCGCCTACCTCGTCGCCCGCTGGCTGGCCTCGCGCGTCAAGCGCCTGGAGCTGGCGGCGAAGCAGATCGCCGCCGGGGAGTTCGGCGAGCCGATCCCCGTGGACTCGAGCGACGAGCTCGGCCAGCTCGCCGCCGCGTTCAACGACATGCAGCGCCAGCTCGCGCAGCTGGAGCTCGCCCGCAAGAAGTTCATCGCCACGGCATCGCACGAGCTCCGCACACCGGTGTTCTCGCTCGGGGGCTTCGTCGAGCTGCTCGAGGACGACGAGCTCGATCCCGAGACCCGCAAGCGCTTCCTGGAGCAGGTGACCGAACAGGTGGCGCGACTGCGCAAGCTCTCCGTCGACCTCCTCGACCTCTCCCGGCTCGAGGCCGGCTCGCTCGAGCTGCGCCCGGAGCAGGTCGACCTCGGCGAGCTCGCCCGCTCCGTGAGCTCGGAGTTCGTCCCCACCCTCGCCCAGCACGACGCCCACCTGGAGCTGCGTCTGGGGGCGCGCGCCGAGGCGGTGTGCGATCCCGTCCGGATCGCCCAGATCATGCGCATCCTGATCGACAACGCCCTCACCCATACGTCGCCGGGGACGCGGATCGTCGTCACGACGGGCCGCGACAACGGCCGTGTGCGCCTGGCCGTGCGCGACGACGGGCAGGGGATCGACGCCGACGCGCTGCCGCGGATCTTCGAGCCGTTCTACACCGCGGACGATGCCCAGGGATCGGGGCTCGGGCTCGCCATCGCCAGTGAGCTCGCCGAGCGGATGGAGGGAGAGCTCCGCGTCGATTCGGCCCCGGGGGAGACCGTGTTCACGCTCGAGGTCCCGGTGTGAGGCTCGGCCATCCGGCCGTCACCGGCGGCCGAAGTGGGTAGCTATGGTGAGGCCATGATCGAGGGGAAGGACCGCTGATGTCAGAAAGACCGCTCGTGCTGGTGTCGAACCGCGGTCCGGTGACCTTCCAGCCGGGCGGCGGCCTCAAGCGTGGGACGGGCGGGCTCGTCACGGCGCTGATCGGGCTCGCCTCGCACCGGGAGGTGACCTGGATCGCCTCGGCGATGAGCGATGAGGACGTCGAAGTGGCCGAGCGACACGGCGGCAGGCCCTTCCCGGTGAGCACGCCCGAGGGCGACGAGTACCGGGTGAAGCTCGTGTCCTCCGATGACCACGCCTACGAGGGCTTCTACAACATCATCGCCAACCCGATGCTGTGGTTCATCCAGCACTACCTGTGGGACCTCTCGAACGCGCCGGACATCCGCCGACACGAGACCGAGGCGTTCGAGTTCGGCTACAACGCGGTCAACGAGGACCTCGCGCACGCGGTGCTCGAGGAGATCGAAGGCGTCGAGCATCCAGTGGTGATGGTCCACGACTACCACCTCTATGTGCTCCCGCAGCTCGTCAGGCATGCCCGCCCCGATGTCTTCCTCCATCACTTCGTGCACATCCCGTGGAGCCAGCCCGACTCCTGGCGGGTGCTGCCCAAGTCGATGCGAGATCAGATCTACCAGGGGATCCTGTCCAACGACATCGTCGGCTTCCACACCCGTCACTACCGCAACAACTTCCTGCAGTGCTGCGAGGACCTGATGGACCTCGACGTCGATCGTGAGCGCGGGATCGTCGCCCTGGACGGCCGCGAGGTGTGGGTCCGAAACTATCCCCTGCCGATCGACGCCGGCGCCGTGCAGAGCGTCGCCCGGCGCGAGCGCACCAAGGAGTTCGAGGCCGAGCTGCTGCGCCGCCGGCGCGATCACCTCATCCTCCGCGTCGACCGGGCCGACCTGTCCAAGAACGTGCTGCGCGGCTTCAGCGCGTTCGACACGTTCCTGGAGCAGCATCCCGAGTTCCGGGAGAAGGTGACGTTCATCGCCCAGCTGATGCCGTCCCGGACCGACGTGGCCGAGTACGCCGAGTACCTCGAGCGCATCGAGGCCGTGGTCGCCGTCGTCAACCACCGCCACGGCTCGCCGGACTGGATGCCGATCCAGCTCAAGCTCCGGGACGACCTGGAGGAGGCCGTCGCCGCCTACAAGCACTACGACGTGCTGATGGTCAACGCGATGTTCGACGGCATGAACCTCGTCGCCAAGGAGGGCCCGATGGTGAACGAGCGCGCGGGCGTCTCGATCCTCTCGGAGAACACCGGCGCCCACGAGGAGCTCGGCGAGTTCGCGCTGTCGGTCAACCCGTTCGACATCCAGGAGCTCGCCGACTCGATCCACGCCGCGCTCACGATGCACCCCGACGAGCGCCGTCGTCGTCACGAGGGCCTGCGCTCGATCGTCACCGCCCGGGATCCGGGGAACTGGATCGACGACCAGCTCGCCGACATCTCCCGCAAGGGCCAGGAGAGCACGGAACCGAGCTCGGCGGACGGCGGCACGCTGTCGGGCACGCTGCGCTCCTGACGGACGGGTCCGTCCGGCGGGTCGGCGGTCCGGCGGGTCGGGGGTCGGGGGTCCGGCGGTCCGGCGGGTCGGCGGTCGGGGGTCCGGCGGTCGGCGGTCGGCGGGTCGGCGTCCGGCGGCGGGCGACCCGGCCGGACGCGCTCAATCGTGCAGCGTCCGGCCCTCGCGCAGGAGCTCGACGTAGCTGGCGATCCGCCGCGCGCGCGTCTCGGGCTTGCGGATCGTCGTCAGGCGGTAGATGAACGCGTACCGCGCGGCCCCGGTGAGGGAGGCGAAGAACGCCTTCGCCCGGGGGTCGGCATCGATCGCCGCCTGCAGATCCGCGGGCACCGTCGCCCGGCTCTGTGGCTCATACGCCGCCTCCCAGCGGCCGTCGGCCTTGGCCGCGTCGACCTGGGCGAGCCCGGCCGGACGCATCCGCCCCGCGTCGATCAGGGCGGTGGCGGCGCGCCGGTTGATCTGCGACCACCGCGAGCGCGGCCGGCGCCGGGTGAAGCGGTGGAGGTAGAAGAAGTCGTCGTAGCGGTTGATCTGGCCGTCGATCCAGCCGAAGCAGAGCGCCTGCTCGAGCGCCTCGGAGAAGGTCAGCGTGGCTCGGGGGGCGCCCCGCTTGGCGAACCTCACCCACACCCCCGCCGCGTCGTCGTGATGTGCCTCGAGCCACCGCTCCCAGCCCGCGGCGTCGGCGAACTCCAGGATCGGCAGGCCCCCGCGCTCGGTCTCCTCCATCGACGGGCCTCCCCGGCGTCCTTCAGCGGCGACTGACGTCCGCGAGGGTCATCGTGGACGAGACGGCGTGAAACCTGACGTCAGGCTCCTCCACGAGCGTCGCCGGAATCGCGCTCATAAACTCGGCGATGTGCGCGCTGGCGAAGTGCTTGCGCAGCACGGCCTCGCTCTCCCACTCCTCCACGAACACGAACGCGTTCTCGTCCTCGGTGTCCTGATACAGCGCATAGCCGATGCACCCGGGCTCCTGCCGTGAGGCGATCGCGACCGTCTGCCCGATCTCGATCAGCCTCGCACGTCTCTCGCCATCCGTCCGGACCCGACCCACGACCACGATCATCTCGCCTCCTTGGTGACGGCCTGATGCCGGGCTGCCGGGACGCGATCCGCGTTCGGCGCACCGATCAGGGGTGACTCGCAGTATCTCAGCGCGGTCTGGTGCGGGCGGCGCGCGGGCGGCGCGCCTGGGGCCGAGCGGGCGCCGAGCGGGCGGGTGCGCCCCAGACGCGTTGCTATATTCGGCCGTCGCGCGCGTCGCGCTCTGCCATGGCCAAGCCACCCACCATCTACGACCTCGTCCTCGTCCTCTCCACGGAAGCCGAAGACGAGGCGCGCGCCAAGACCGTCACCGATGTGACGGGCGCGATCGAGCAGGGCGGCGGGCGCGTCGAGCGTCAGCTCGACTGGGGCCGGCGGCCGATGACGTTCGAGATTCGCCATCAGGGCGAGGGCGACTACCACCTGATCCAGTTCGCGGGCCCGTCCTCATTGCTCGACTCGCTCTCGCACACGCTGCGGATCAACGATGACGTGCTGCGATTCCGGATCATCAAGGTCCTGCCGGGCACGCCGCCGGCTCCCGATGCCGCTCCGCCGGTGCTCGCCACCGCGGGTGCCGCCGCGCCGGCATCCGACGGCGATTCGTGACGACTTCGCCTCGCCGTGTGACGGAGCTGCGCGCGCTCCGCAACGATTCCGCCCATTTTCCGGCCCCTGCGCGGGTTGACGCCTGATCCGAGCCTAGACTCGGCGACCAGGCTTTGTGAACGTCCGAAAGGAGCCGCGAAATGGCTGGCAGCAATATCAATCGCGTGATCATCACGGGGAACCTGACCCGGGATCCTGAGCTGCGCTCGACGGGCGGCGGCATGACCGTGTGCGGTCTGCGGATCGCCTGCAACGGGCGCCGCAAGAACCGGGAGACCGGGGCCTGGGAGGATCAGCCCAACTACTTCGACGTCACCGTGTTCGGGGCCCAGGGCGAGAACTGCCACCGCTTTCTCAGCAAGGGCCGGGGCGTGGCCATCGACGGTCGGCTGCAGTGGCGCGAGTGGGAGGACAAGAACAACGGGCAGAAGCGCCAGGCAGTCGATATCATCGCTGAGACCGTGCAGTTCCTCGGTGGCGGCAATGACGCTGCTGGCAACGGGAACGGGTTCTCCAGCAGCGTGCGCGCGGTGGAGAGCGACGTCCCGATCGACCAGAGCGATTTCACAGCCGCGCCGGTGGGCTCAGGGGCCGTGGCCGACGACGACATCCCGTTCTAGGCCGCGGCGGAAGAGCACGAAGAACTCTGATTAGGTGATGCCCAGTGGCGAAGCAACGTAGAAGGCCGGTTCGCCGGCGCGACAGGAAGGGCGGCCCGACTTCGGGCCGGCGCAAGCCGTGCCCGTACTGCCGCGACAAGATCGAGCAGGTCGACTACAAGGACATCTCCGCGCTTCGTCGCTTCGTGTCCGAGCGCGGCAAGATTCGCTCGCGGCGGATCACCGGCGCCTGCCGGCGGCATCAGAGCCAGGTGGCGCGTGCGGTCAAGCGTGCCCGCGAGCTGGCCCTGCTGCCGTACGTGGCGGAAACCTCGGGCGATCACCGGGAGCGCGGCGGCCGGGACCGGGATCGCGACCGCGACCGTTAACGGAGGAGCGAACGATGCCTCAAGCGATCCTCCTCCAGGACGTGGAAGCCCTTGGCGAGCGCGGGACGGTCGTCGACGTCTCGGCCGGCTATCTCCGGAACTTCCTGCTGCCGCGTCAGCTCGCCGAGCCCGCCACGCGGGGATCGATCGAGGCCGCGACCCGGCGGCGTGAGGCGGCCGAGCGCGCCGTGCGCGAAGCCGAGGATCGGGCTCGGGAGAACGCGGCGACTCTGGGTCGCACCGTGCTCACGATCCCGCAGCAGGCCGGAGACGATGGGCGGCTGTTCGGCTCGGTGACGACGCAGGACATCGCCGACGCGATCCGTGACGCGCGCGGGATCCGGATCGACCGGCGCAAGGTCCATCTCGACGAGCCGATCCGCAACGTCGGCACGTACATGGTCGTGGTCGAGGTCACCGACGACGTGACCGCGACGATCAAGACCATGGTCGTCGCCAGCTAGTGCCGTGAGTCGGAGTTTCGTGAGCAGACTCGGGAGCGGCTGCCACCGAATCTGCGAGCCGGGACACTAGTTCGTCCGCCGCGGTCGTCACGGCCGCGATCAGCCCGTCCACCCCTTCCGCTCGTCCCAGAGGTCCCGACCGATGTCCCGGCACCGGCACGTGTCACTCCTCATCGCCGCCCTGGCGGCCACCGCCGCCGTGGCGCTGGCCCTCGCCTCGGGCGCGGGGGCGCTCTGCGCGCCGGTGCTCGGGTCGTGCTCGGACTCCGCCACCCCGTCGGCGCCGACCGCTGAGATCCAGCCCTCCACGGACGTGACGCCGACCTCCGCGACGCTCCATGGCCTCGTCGACCCCGATGGGCTGGCGACCACCTACGCATTCGCCTACGCGCCGGCCCGAGGGCTCGCGGTGCAGGCGACGCCCCCGGTGACGCTGCCGGCGAGCTTCACGGCACAGTCGGTGAGCGTTCAGATCAGCGGGCTGCTCCCCGCCTCCGCGTACGTGATCGCGCTGGTGGCCCACAACACCCAGGGCGAGAGCGAGGCGACGGGCGACCTGGACACGCCCGCGGAGTCAGCGACCCTCGACGTGTCCCGTCCCGCCGCGCGGAGCACGACGGTGAGGGCGGGGACGGCCGTGACGATCACGGACCGCGTTGGCGGACCCGTCGCCCTGTACACCCGTGAGTACGGGTCTCCGCGCGCCCGGCTCGTGAGCAAGCCGTCACTTCCCGCCCTCAGCCTCGCCAGCCTCGCCCACACTTCGGTGAGCTCCGGAGGCGTGGCTCGCTTCCTGCCCGTCGTCCCGTCACGCAACACCCGCTTCCAGGTCCGCCTCGGGGGGCAGCGCAGCCGCTGGCTCACCGTGTTCGTCGAGCCGGTCGTCGAGCTGTACAGCGCCCGCGTGGGCGGCGATCCGGGCCGCGTCCAGCTCGCCTACACCGCCGGCGGAGGCGTGCGCCCCGAGGCCCGAGGGCCCGTCGCCTACTTCTACGCGGCGCGGAGCCCGCGCGGCCCGTTCCGGCGCATCGGCGCCGCCCGGATGGACCGCTCCGGATACCAGCTCCAGGCCACGCTCACCGCCGGCGCGCCGCCCGGTGCCTTCCTCCTGGCCTGCACGAGGGTGAGGATCATCCCGAGCATGGGCCGCGTGTTCCACGACCACAGCTGCGGCCGGGCGCGGCTGCGGTGAGGTCGGCGGGGCGATGCGCGCTGCGGCGCGCACCTGCGGTGAGGTCGGCGGGACGATGCGGGCGGCCGCGCGCGTTTTCGTGCTGAGAGCGGCAACGACCACATCCGGCCGCCTGGACGCGACCTATATTCGGACACGCCGATGAGCACCGTCCAGATCTCCGCCTCCCCGCCTCACAACCTGGAGGCCGAGAAGTCGGTGCTCGGTGCGGTGCTCCTCGACGAGCGGCATCTCCACTCGCTGCTCGTGGAGGAGCAGCTGCGACCCGAGCACTTCTACCGCGAGCAGCACGGTGCGGTGTTCGGGGCGATGCTCGAGCTCTACAACGGTGACCGGAAGATCGACCCGCTGACCGTCGCCGAGGTGCTGCGGGAGAGCGGCAAGCTCGCCGAGATCGGCGGACCGGAGGCCGTGGACGAGCTCTGCGGCTGGGTGCCGGCCGCGGGGCACGCACGGGAGTACGGGCGGATCGTGCACGAGAACGCCCAGCTGCGCGAGCTGCTGCGGGCCACCTACGAGATCCAGGCGGGCGTGAACACCCGGGAGGCGCCTCCGCGGGAGCTCGTCGAGAACGCCGAGCGACTGATGCTGGAGGTCGCCCACGACGACCGCCAGAAGAAGATCCGCTCGATCTCCGACGTGCTCGACACCGAGATCGACAAGCTCCATCGGCTGTCGATCTCCAAGACGGCGATGACCGGGACGCCGTCCGGATTCAAGGACCTCGACTCGATCACCGGCGGCTTCCAGCCCGGCAACCTGGTCGTGCTCGCCGCCCGTCCTTCGATGGGCAAGTCGGCGCTCGTGTGCAACATCGCCGAAAACGCCGTCCTCGCCGGGCACGGCGTGGCCCTGTTCTCGCTCGAGATGTCCGAGTCGGAGCTCGCCCAGCGCTTCGTCGCCTCGCAGGCCCGGATCAAGGGCGAGGCGCTGCGCCGCGGCAAGGTCCCCGAGTCGCAGTGGCCGAAGATCCTGGAGGCCTCCGGACGCCTGGCCCAGGCGCCGATGTACGTCGATGACTCGAGCGACACCGGAGCGCTGGAGATCCGGGCCAAGTCGCGCCGGCTGCACAACCAGATCCCCGGCGGCCTCGGCCTGATCATCGTCGACTACCTCCAGCTGATGCGCCACGAGGGCCGCGTGGAGAGCCGCGTGGAGCAGGTCAGCCAGATCAGCCGGGGGCTCAAGGGCCTCGCCCGTGAGCTGGGGGTCCCCGTGATCGCCCTCTCCCAGCTCAGCCGCGCCGTCGAGCAGCGCGGCGGCGACAAGAAGCCGATCCTCTCCGACCTGCGCGAAAGCGGCGCGATCGAGCAGGACGCCGACGTCGTCATGTTCATCTACCGCGAGGAGTACTACGACAAGGAGTCCGAGCGACCCGGCGAGGCGGACATCATCATCGCCAAGCACCGCAACGGCCCCGTCGGCGAGATCGTGCTCAGCTTCCAGAAGGAGTACCCCAAGTTCATGAACTACGCCGGCGACCGGTTCGCGGCGTGAGCGCCTCCCCGATCGACCGCTGCGACGGCCCGGCGTGAGCCCCTGCCCCTTCGAGCGCTGCGACGGCTCCGGCTTCCTCTACGACGCGGAGACGAACACCGCCTACGACTGCTCGTGCCGGGGGCAGATCATCGCCCGCCAGAAGGCACGCAGCCTGTCCGCGGTGATTCCCCGCCGCTACCGGGACGTCGCCTGGGAACGACCGCCGGTCACCGATATCGACCGTCAGATCGTCCGCGCCGCCCGGAGCTTCGCCGACCGCATCGAGACCCACCTCGACGCCGGCCGGGGCCTGTGGCTGATGGGCCCGGTGGGCACGGGCAAGACGACGCTGGCGATGCTCGTCTCCAAGGCCGCGCTCGACGCGGGGCGCTCGGTGGCGATCTACTCGCTGCCCCGGCTCCTCAACGAGATCCGTGACACCTACCGCGCCGAGCGCTCGCACGTCGTCCTGCTCGACCGCCTCACCGCGGTCGACCTGCTGCACATCGACGACGTCGGCGCGGAGCGCAGCAACGACTGGGTGCTGGAGGAGCTGTACTCGATCGTCAACGCGCGCTACGAGGATCAGCGCTCGATGCTGATCACCACGAACATCCTGGACCGCGAGCGGCTCTGCGAGCAGATCCACGAGCGCACCGTCTCCCGGCTCACCGAGATGTGCGACGAGCTGCCGCTGCTCGGCGAGGACCGCCGGGGCGACCGGGGCTGGCAGCCCGACGTCCCGGAGGCGGCGCCCGCCACGAGCGCCGAGTTCGGCTTCCGCCGCTGAGGACGACGCCCCTCGGCCCGCTCAGGCCGCCCGAACGGGACCGACGGCGCGGACGCGCATGCTCCCAAGGGTGGGTGTGTGAGTCGCCTCGATACGGGAAAGCCTCGAGGTATGAGCCCACAAGTAACTGTTCCCCAGATCACCCTGAACGACGGCGAAAAGATCCCGCAGCTCGGCTTCGGGGTCTTCCAGATCCCGCCGGAGGACACCGCCGAGGCGGTCACGCGCGCGCTGGAGGTCGGCTACCGCCACATCGACACCGCGGCCGCTTACCGCAACGAGGCGGGCGTCGGCCAGGCGATTCACGCTGCCGGCCTGGCCCGCGACAAGGTGTTCGTCACCACGAAGTGCTTCAACGACGACCACGGCTACGACCAGGCCACGCGCGCGCTCAAGGAGAGCCTCGACCGGCTCGAGATGGAGTTCGTCGACCTGTACCTGATCCACTGGCCCGTGCCCTCCCAGGATCGCTACGTGGAAACGTGGCAGGCGTTCATCGACCTCCAGAAGCAGGGCCTCATCCGGTCGATCGGCGTGTCGAACTTCCAGCCCGCCCACCTCCACCGGATCATCGAGGAGACCGGCGTCACCCCCAGCGTGAACCAGATCGAGCTGCATCCCCGCTTCCAGCAGCGCGGGCTGCGCCGTGAGCACGAGGAGCTCGGCATCGTCACCGAGGCGTGGAGCCCGCTCGCACAGGGCGCGGTCCTCGACGACCCGGTGATCACGGAGATCGCCGAGGAGCACGACAAGACGACGGGCCAGGTGGTCCTGCGCTGGCACATCCAGATCGGCAACGTCGTGTTCCCCAAGTCGGTCACTCCGGAGCGGATCGCCGAGAACTTCGATGTGCTCGACTTCACGCTCTCCGAGGCGGAGATGGAGCGCATCGCCGAGCTTGACGCCGGCGAGCGGATCGGCCCGGATCCGGATACGTTCGTCCGCCCGTAAGCGGTCGTCGCCCGCGGGGACGGCCCGCGCCGTCAGGCACACATGCTTGGGTGAGCCGCGCTGCGTCCCGTTTCCGCGGGTTCCGCGAGTTCTGCCTGACGGCGTAGCCGCCCCGCGTGCCGTGCGCGACGTTGGGGCGATCGCCGGATGCGGGCCGGTCGCCGCCCAGCTTTGCGGGCCGGTCGCCCACACGCAGAGCTGGCCGCGGCAACGCTCGCCGCTGCCTGGGCGCGCCGTAGACTCAGGAGACGATGCCGGGAATCGTGATCGTCGGGGCCCAATGGGGCGACGAGGGCAAGGGCAAGATCACCGACCTGCTCGCCGAGCGGGCCGATGCCGTCGTGCGCTTCCAGGGCGGCAACAACGCTGGGCACACGATCGTCCGCGGTGGCGAGACGTGGAAGCTCCACCTGATGCCGTCGGGGATCCTCCACCCGGGCAAGCTGTGCGTGATCGGCAACGGCGTCGTGATCGATCCGCGCGTGCTCACCGATGAGCTCGAGCACCTGCGCAAGCGCCGGATCGACGTCAGCGGGCTGAAGATCTCCGCCAACGCACACCTGATCATGCCGTACCACATGATGCTGGACCACGCGGGCGAGGCGAAGCTCGGCAAGCTCCAGATCGGGACCACCCGGCGGGGGATCGGCCCGTGCTACGCGGACAAGGCCGCGCGGCTCGGGATCCGTATGCAGGACCTCCTCGACGAGAAGATCCTCAAGAAGAAGATCGTCGCCGCGCTCGAGCCCAAGCGCCTGTCGCTGCGTCCCTTCGCCAAGGACCCGGCCCTCGACCTACAGGCGATGAGCGAGGAGTACCTCACCTACGGGCATCGGCTCGAGTCCCACATCGCCGATACCAGCCGGCTCGTCACCGGGGCGCTCGACGAGGGCAAGGCGGTCGTGTTCGAGGGGGCCCAGGGCACGCTGCTCGACATCGATCACGGGACCTATCCGTTCGTCACCTCCTCGAACCCCGTCGCCGGGTCCGCCTGCATCGGCGCCGGCGTGGGGCCGAAGGACATCGACGACGTCCTCGGCATCACCAAGGCCTACGGGACACGGGTCGGGGCCGGGCCGTTCCCGACCGAGCTGGAAGGCGAGCTCGCCGACCGGCTGCGCGAGCGCGGGGGAGAGTACGGGACGACCACCGGGCGGCCGCGGCGCGTGGGATGGATCGACCTCGTCGCCCTGCGCTACGCCTCCCGCATCAATTCCCTCACCGCGCTGGCGGTGACGAAGCTCGACGTGCTCTCGGGCCTGCCCTCGATCCCCGTCTGCACCCGCTACCGCGGCGAGGAGGACGCCCTGTTCCACGAGTTCCCCTATCACCAGTCCGTCCTGCACCACGTCGTCGGCGAGGGCGAGGAGCTCCCGGGCTGGGAGGAGGACCTCTCCGAGTGCCGCAGCGAGTCAGACCTCCCGCAGACGGCGCGTGACTACCTCCAGTTCATCTCCGACTTCGTCAAGGTCCCGATCGCGCTGATCGGCGTCGGGCCGGGGCGCGAGGAGATCATCTGGACCGATGCCGGCCGGGGTCTCGTCGGCCAGGCCATCGCCGCCCCGGCCTGACGGCGGCGCGCCGAAGCTTCGCCAGGCCGGCTGGGAGAGTCCGTACAGCACTGCGGCGATGAGGATCCCGCCGGCAATCGGGAACACCGGCCCGGGGCCCCACCGGTGCGCCACGAGGCCGCCGAGCAGGACCGACACCGGAAAGATCCCGGTGCTGGCGAGCATCAGTACTCCCATCAGCCGTCCGAGGATCGCCGGCGGCGCCCAGCGCTGGAACGCCGTGATGGTGAGCACGTTGCCGAAGCCGTTGAGCACACCCACCACCACCAGTGCAGCGGCGCTCAGGCCGACGACGCCGAACGCCGGCACGATCGCTATCGCCACGCCCGAGAGGGCGAAGCTCCACGATGCCACCACCGCCGGGCGGCCGAGGCGGTCGAGCTGACCGGCGAGCAGCGTGCCGGCAAGTGCCCCAGCGCCGAACGCGGCGAGGAGGATCCCGTAGCCGGACGCGCCGGCGTGCAGGGGGCCGTGAGCGAGGTCGGGAAGCGCGACCTCGGACATCGCTCCCGAGCCGAGGTTCGCGGCCAGGGTGACGGCGAGGATGACCTGGAGGACGCGCTCGGAGCGCAGCAGCGCCAGCACGCCGGGCACCGGCGCCTGCACCGCCGCCGCGCACGGCGGCGGGGCCTCGCCAGGCCGATCACCGGTTCCGGGCGTCTGCGCTGCGGTGCCCGCAGCGGGGCCAGACGGGGACCGCCTCACGCGGGCACTCCGCCCGATCACGGCGAGTGTCGCCGCCGAGACGACGAAGGAGGCGCCGTCGAGCCCGAAGGCGGGCCCGGACCCGGTGGCGGCGACGAGGATGCCACCGATCGCCGGTCCGACGAGGACCGAGAGCTGCGTCGCGCCGATCAGCAGCCCGTTGCCCGCCTGCAGCTCGTCCTCGGGCAGCAGGACGGGCGCGATCGCGTAGGAGGCGGGAAGGAACAGTCCCGCTCCGGCGCCGAGCAGCGCGGCGATCGGGACGAGCGTCGCCGCCTCGGCAGGGCCGCTTGAGGCGACCGCGCACAGGGCACCCGCCCCGAGCGCCCGGGCGATGTCGGCCAGCATCATCGCCCTCCACGGATGCCAGCGATCCGATGCACGACCGCCGAACGCCAGCAGCAGGGTGCGCGGGATCCCGTAGGCCGCGAGCACGGTGCCGAGAAGCAGCGGTCCCCCATGGGTGGCCAGCACGTACCAGGGGAGGGCGACGCCGTAGAACATGTCGCCGATGTTCGAGGCCAGCTGCCCGCCGGCGAGCAGCCGGAAGCTCCGCGTGCGAAGCGGCTGAAGTGACCGGAGCGAGCGCACGGCTACCGGTCCGCGGGCGGGGGCTCGATCGGGTAGGACAGCACGAGCATCTCCACGGGGATCGCACCCGGAGGACGGCGGGCAGGGTCTGTCAAGCGCTCGCGCATGCGGGGGGCGAGAAACGCGAACAGCTCACGGTTCAGCGCCTCGAGCTCCTCGACGGTGAGATAGAACACGTACTCGCTGTCGCTGGCCGCCTCGCGCCATTCGGTGGGATAACCGGCGCGCGACTCGATCCACTGCGAGTACCGGGCCAGCTGGCGCTCGCGCAGCATCCTGTGCAGGGCATGGGCGGCCAGCGCGGCGGCGGGATCGTCGTCGCTCGCCGAGATCTGCATCCCGATCGAGGTCATCCGCCACGGTCGGGCGCGGCCCGTGCCGCCGCCCGCCTCCTCGACGAACCCGTATTTCGCGAGCTGGCGAAGGTGAAACGAGCAGGTGGTGGGAGATTCGCCGATCCGCTCCCCCGCCTCGGTGGCGGTGAGCGGCCCGTGCAGCGACAGCTCCTCGATCAGGGCGATGCGGACGGGGTGGGTGAGCGCGCGCAGCGTGCGCGGGTCGGTGACGCGCCGCAGCTCCGGAAGGTGGTTTTCCTCCTCCATTCGTCGAGAGTATTCTCTCGAGAGAGAGGTGTCAAGAGCTTTCTCTCGACGTGTCTGGGGGCTCGCTTCTCCGTGGGCTCGCGGTGCGTTCATCGCCGCTTCCGCGGCTCGATCACGCCCATCGCAGCCCTTCCGCGCCCAGATCGGTGACACGTGGGGGCTCGTAGGCCTGTGAGGCCAACCAGCCCCCACGCCCGCCCGGCAAGCCGACGGTTGGGGCCTCGTGGGCGTTCACCGGGCCCGATGTTGGCGCGGGAACGGGGCGCCTCCGCTCCTGGCGGCGGGGCCGTCCGCTCCCGGCGGCTCGATCCGGCGGAGAGCGTGCATTTGCCCCATCGGTTCGTCCGCGGCGGAAGCGTGGGGGCCGAATGCCCAGCGGATGTGCATTTGGCCCCACGCCCGCCGGGATCTCCGTCAGATGGGACGAAATGCACGTGCGCAGCTGGCGAGTCTCGGCGCCACGGAAGCTCCCTGGCGGACAAACGCTGCGTTTGCCGCAGAGCCGCGACGCACGAAGCGGCGCGCACCTGTCACGAATGCCGATCCTCGAAAGCCAGACCGGGTTCGGCGACCTACGCGGTGGCCCGTGAGCGACCCGCCTCAGCCGGCGGCGGCGAGCTCGTCGGCGACGACGGCGGCGAAGCGCTGTGCGAGCTCGTCGGCGACGGGGGACGCCGGGGCGAACTCGTGCTCGTCGACCGACGCGATCGGCAGCACCTCACGCACGGTCGAGGCGAGGAACGCCTCGTCGGCTGCGCGGAGGTCGTCGAGCGTGCACACCGCCTCCCGGGCATCGGTGAGCTCCAGGAGGATCTGCCGGGTGATCGAGGCGAGGATGTGGTCCTCCAGCGGCGGCGTCAGGAGCTCGCCGCCGGGAGCGACCCAGAAGATCGAGCTCGTCGGCGCCTCCAGCACGCGGCCGTGCGGGGTGACGAGCAGTGCCTCGTCGCCCCCCTGCTCGCGCGCGAGCCGCGAGGCGAGCATGTTCGCCGCGTAGGAGAGCGACTTGACCCCGTCGAGCACCCGCGTGGGGGCGTAGGCGACGGTGCGCAGGCGGATTCGCTCAGGCAGCTCCGCGCGCGGCTCGGTGAGAATCAGGCGCCTCCCGCCGCGGGTGAGCACGATCCGCACCTGCTCGTGCTCGGGGCCGGTGCCGGCCTCGGCGATCAGGCGGTAGGTCTCGGCGCGGACCGCCTCGAGATCGACGGGGAGGCGGAGGTTGCGCGCCGAGCGCTCGAGCCGCGCCAGGTGGTCCTCGAGTCGGAACGGATGGCCGTCGTAGACCCGCACGGCCTCGAACACGCCGTCACCGCGCAGCAGCCCCTCGTCGGTGACGGGAATCGTCGTCTCCGCCGCGGGTGCGATGGCGCCGTCCAGCGAGGCGAGGCAGCCGGGGGACGTGGGGCTCACGCGAGCGAGGCTACCGGAGGCGCTACGCCGCCACCGTCTGGCGCGACCACACCTCGGCGAGGCGCACGATGACCGCTGCGGCGGCGGCCATGTCCTGCAGCGAGACCCACTCCCGCACGGAGTGATACTCGTGCCCGCCGTTGAAGATGTTCGGCGTCGGCAGCCCCATCTCGGACAGGCGCGATCCGTCGGTGCCGCCGCGGATCGGCGTACGCACCGGCTCGATGCCCTCGGCGCGAATCGCCTCCGCCGCCGCCTCGACGATCTCCGGCATCTCGGCGAGGAAGGCGCGCATGTTCCGGTACTGCACGCGCGTGGAGAATTCGAGCTCGGCCCGCGGCTCGGTCTGCACGACCTCGCGGGCGATCCGCTCCAGGCGGGCGACGTGGGCGTCGAGCAGCTCGTCGTCGAAGTCGCGGACGATGAACCGGATCTCCGCGCTCGCCGCCGTGGCCGAGAGGCGCGTCGGATGGATGAACCCCTCTCGATCCGCCGTGGTCTCCGGCGCGAGCTCGGCCGGCAGAGCCGCGACGATCCGCCCGGCGAGTCGAAGCGCGCTCACGAGCTTGCCCGTCGCCTGGCCCGGGTGGACGTCGACGCCGTGGATCCGGATGACCGCCTCGACGGCGCTGAACGTCTCGTCCTGGAGCTCCCCGATGTCCGAACCGTCGATCGTGTAGGCACAGCAGGCACCGAAGCGGGGGATGTCGAACAGCGTGGCGCCCTCGCCGATCTCCTCGTCGGGCGTGAAGCAGATCCGCAGCTTCGGTCGCGGCAGCTCGGGGTGGGCGACGAGGTGCGCGCAGGCGGCGACGATCGCGGCCACCCCGGCCTTGTCGTCGGCGCCGAGCAGGGTGTCGCCGCTCGCCGTGATGATGTCGTGGCCGCCCCGCAGCTCGGGCATCCGCGCGGGATCGAGCCGAGTGCCTCCGCGCGGGAGCTCGATCACTCCGCCGTCGTAGTGCTCGTGGACGATCGGCGTCACCCCGGCCCCCGGCGCATCGGGTGAGGTGTCGAGGTGGGCGATCAACCCGATCACCGGGGCGTCGGCATCGCCGCCGGGCACGGTCGCCGTGACGTAGCCGTTGTCATCCTGATCGACATCCTCCAGGCCGAGCTCCCGCAGCTCGCCCACCAGCAGCGCCCCGAGCTCGAGCTGCCCGGGGCTGCTCGGCGAGCCCTCGCGGGGAGATCTGGCCTGAGTGTCGATCCTCACGTAGCGCAGAAAGCGCTCCCGGAGGTCGGGGGCGATCGACTCGGCGAGCGGTGAGGTGTAGCGGCCGGCGGTCATCTCGGGTGGAGCTCGGCGCGGACCATACCGATTGCGACGAGCATCGCCTCCCGGGCCCGGCGATTGACCTGGGTGAGGTTGATGAAGCCGTGGATGAGGCCGTCGGCCCGCAGCGCGACGGTATGCACGCCGGTCTGGCGCAGCGCCTCCGCGTAGGCCTCGCCCTCATCCCGCAGCGGATCGAACGCCGCGGTGACGACGACCGCGGGGGCCACGCCGCCGAGCTCTGCGGCCCTCAGCGGCGAGAGGCGCGGGTCGGTGCGGTCGGCGCCGGCGGGGACGTAGCGCTCCATACACCACTCACGGGAGGCGTCGTCGAGGTAGAACCCATGGGCGAACAGCTCACCGGAGCGCGTCGCCGTCGTCGCCAGGTCAAGGCCGGGATAGATCAGCACCTGCAGCGCGAGCCCCTCGCCGCGCAGCTCCTGCGCGGTGACGGCGGCGAGGTTGCCGCCGGCGCTGTCCCCGCCGACGGCGACCGAATCGGGCCGGGCGCCGATCGCCTCGGCGTTCCGGATCGCCCAGCGCGTGGCGGCGAGCGCGTCCTCCACCGCCGCCGGGAACGGGTGCTCGGGCGCCAGCCGGTAGTCGACCGAGAGAACGTGGACGGAGCCGTGACGGCAGAGCATCCGACACGGCTCATCGTGCGTGTCCAGGTCACCGACGACCCAGCCACCGCCGTGGAAGAACACGAGCAGCGGCGCCTCGGGCACCGGCGCGCGGTACAGCCGCGCGCCGAGCGGCCCGGCGCCACCATCGACCCGGAGCTCCCGGACCTCGGCGACCGGCGTCGGCCAGCGGGAGGCCGAGCGGCTCTCGGCCCTGACTCGCGCGCGCGCGGCCTCCACGTCGGAGGCGTCCGCGGCGATGAACGACCCGCTGCCGCGCAGCGCGAGCACCCGCAGCAGGAGCGCGATCCCCGGATCGAGCACCTGCCCGTCGACGACGCGCTCCCGGCGCCCGCTGAGGGCGAGCGCCACGCGCGGCGGCACCGCCGCCAGCCCGCGCGCCAGCACGGCGTCGACGTCGGCGGCGAGTCGCGAGGCGTTCACGCCGCGCCGCCGCTGGCCGCGGACGCCGCCGCATCGGCCGCATCGGCGGCGAGCGCGTGCTCGGCGATCAGGGCGGCGAGCCGGCCCGGCGCACTGCGGGGGGCCCAGTGCCCGCCGGGGACCGAGCTCCGGGTGAGGCGGGGCGCGAAGCGCTCGATGCCGTCGAGCGTGTGCGGCGAGAGGAAGCGATCTCCCTCGGGACGGATGACCTGCACCGGGATCTCCACCGGGGTGGTCCGCCGCGGGCGCGCGAGGCGCTCGAGCGGGGTGCGCCAGTAGAGCCCGGCCAGATGGGCGCCGTCGTCGGCGATCGTCGCGGCGGGAAAGTCGGCGCTCGGCGCGATCCCCTCCCGCAGCGCCAGCAGCCGTCCCCAGCGCGGCGCGAGCCCGTGGCGCCACAGCGGCGTGAACAGTCGCGGCAGCTGCAGCACGAGCATGTACCACGACCGTCGCATCTGCCCCAGCGCGTGCCCCAGGGCGACGAGGTCGCGCTGCCGGAGACGCTCGCGCAGGAGCGCTCCGGCGTGATCGAAGCAGGCGCCGCTCACGCAGGTGTAGGAGCGCCAGCGCGTGCGGGTGGCGTCGGCGTACAGGAACTCCCAGCCCTGGATCGCGCCCCAGTCGTGCCCGACGAGGTGGACGCGCTCGCCGGGGACGACGGCGTCGAGGACGGCCGCCGCGTCACGGGCGAGGTGCTCCATCGCGTAAGGACGCTCGCCCGCGGGGACGCTCGAGCCCCCCGCGCCCCGGACGTCGTAGGTGATGACGTGGAAGCGGTCGCGGAGCCGCTCGACGACGGGGCCCCACAGCGCCTGGGTGTCCGGGAATCCGTGCACGAGCAGCAGCGCGGGCGCCTGTGGGTCGCCGTAGTCGTTGACGGCCAGCCTCACCCCGTCACCCTCGACGTTGCGCGCGGGCATGGCCTACGTGCCCCCCCGAGCGCTCGCCGCGAGCGTGCTCACGCCGCCCGTGGCGTCCGTGGCGCTGACCCGCACGCGGCGCGAGCCCCGCGCCGAGGTCACGATCACCGAGGGGAAGCGGATCGTCACCGCGGCCGTCGGGCTTGCCGCGGCGAGGCGCAGCCGCAGCACACCACCCGACACGGTGGCGCGGTAGCGCAGACGCCGGCCTCCGGCGCCGGTCAGGCTGACCTGCCGCGGACGCGAGGCGAAGCGCAGCCCCGCCGGCGGGCGGATCGCCAGCAAGACCAGCGGTGCAGCGCCCCGCCCCGTGGTCACCCGGAAGGCGAGCACCGGACGCTGAGCGCCCCGGAGCGAGACTGCGCTCAGCCATGGCGGCGCCGTGATCGTCCAGGTGAACGTGACGCCGTTGGCACCACCTCCGGCGGCGCTCGCGCCGATCCGGACGGTGGAGGACCCCCGGCGGGAGGGACGCCCCGTGATCTCTCCCGTGCTCGCATCCAGGTGCAGTCCCCGCGGCAGGCCGGCCGCCGTCAGGCTGACGTGCTCGTGCGCGGCGCCGAGGTGGAGCAGCTTGAAGTGAACGGAGGAGTGCAGCGCCGAGGCGACGCGACCGGGATCGCGCAGGCGCAGGCTGTCGGCGCACAGGGCGGACGCGAGGGATGCCGCGTCCGGGCTGCCGAGTCCGGTCGCCATGTCATACCCGGGCAGAGCGGGGTAGCGCCCGCCGTTCGTTCCGGTGAAGTCGTTGTTGCCGCTCGTGACATCGTGGAAGACGCGGCCGTAGTCCGCTCCGGCCGCGTGATACAGGCCCGGATTGGCGAACCCGACCGGGATTCCGGCGCACGTACCGGAGGCGTCGGCCAGGCCGACCAGGGCACCCCACAGCGGCGAGCTGCCGCTCGTCCCTCCGACGGCCTGCCATCCCGACGGCTCCCCGGTCTGGCTTCCCGAGCCGTTGTAGTAGATGAGGTATCCGGTGGCGGGGTCGGCGTCGGCCGAGACGTCGGGGACCTCGCGACAGTCGCTTCCGCTCGCCCGGCAGGGGCCGGATGAGGAATCGGCCTGCGTGACGTGGAGGGCGGACGCGGCGCCGGATTGGTAGCTGGGCATCGGCCACAGCGAGGAGACGCCACCCCCGCCCGCGCCCGGCTCCAGACCGATCAGGCCGGCGAGGTTCCCGCCGTTGTTCCAGGCCGACTCGGTGGGCGGAGGACCGAGCCCGGTGAGCGACGTGCCACCGACGCCGGTGACGAACGGCTGGCTCCCCGGATCGTCGACGGCGAGCGCCGTGTCGGGCACGGTCGAGCCACCATCGCAGTCCTCCGACCCGGAGTCCCCAGCGGCGGCGACAACGGTCTGGCCCTGCAGCGCCGCCTGCGTGAGCAGCGTCGACTCGGCTTGGGCATCGGCCGCGCCCTCGTCAGCCTCGCACGCCCCCCACGACGTCGACACGACCTGTGCGCGGTCCTGGTCGACGATCGCCGCGAGCGTGTCGTATGGCCCCGAGCCGGGACCGTTGGCGTTGCTGTTGGGCCCCTGGTAGACGAGCAGGCTGGCGCGGGGAGCGAGGCCGATGACCTGCTCGATGTCGAGTGCCGCCTCGCCGGCGCCGGGGCCGCTGCCCACGCCGCCGTCGACGGGCGCGTAGCTCACCGGTGCCTTGGTGCCGTAGCAGGCCTGGTAGGCGGCGATGTCCGATGGCTCGTCCGGCTCGAGCTCGAACAGCGCGATCGTCACTCCCGCACCCTCGTCGCCGGCCCGGTAGAGGCCGCTGAACCCGTACGCCGAGGCGATCTGGTCGGCGGTGTAGGCCGATTGCGCGCCCGCGGCGCCCGTGGCGGCCGCGCACGGCTCCGGGCCCCCGGTGGCGACGTGCGCGACGCTCCGGGTCGCCGCGCGGTCGTTCTCGGCGAGACGGCCGACGGTCCGCAGCGTGGGGCGGGAGAGCAGGGGTCGCTCGTGCGAGAGGCTCGAGAGGCCGATCACCGCCGTCACGTCCCCGGCGATCCGCGCGTCGAGCGCCGGCGGCAGCGAGTCGACCACGGCCTGGGCGCCGCTCGGCAGGCGCACGCGGCTGAACACGAGCGAGAAGGCGCGCGCAAGCGCCCCGGTGGTGGCGGTGACGGGAATGCTCAGGCGATCGGTGCTCGCCGGGCCGGGGACGAGCCCCTGCGCCCGCAGCGCCGCGTCGACGGCACGGATCTCGCCGGTGGTGGCGCCGAAGCGCGCCGCGAACCCACGCGGGGTCAGGTACCGGTGGTAGTCGGAGTTGCCCGGCGTGGCGACAGCGAGCGCCTCGCGCCCGAGGGCGCGCCCGTCGCGCGGGCGCAGGGCCACGGTGACGTGAACACGCAGCGTGGCCGGCAACGGGCCCAGCAGCCGCGTCCCCATGGTGAGCGGCGGGACGCTTCCCACCCGCACGAGGCGGGCCGCGGCCGGCGGCGCGAACAGGGCCAGCGCCGCCACAAGCACCGCGCCGGTTCTGAGCGTGGCGCGCGTGAACGGTGGCATGGCGCGGACGCTAGCGGGCCGACCGCGACGGCGCGTCAGCCCGCGGCGCCCGCGGGCACGGCAAGCGGGACGTCAGCGAGCGGCGGCGCGTCGGCGCCATCGAACTGCAGCACGCCGTCCTCCAACGGCGCGCGCCGCAGCGAGAGGATGTCCAACGCGTAGTTCTGGTTCAGCCGCCACGGCTTCTTGGACCCCTGCTTCGGGAACTGGTCGATCGCACGCAGCACGTAACCGGAGTTGAAGTCGATGAACGGCAGTTTCTCCAGATCGGGGTCGGCGTTGATCGGTACGCAGCGGCGGTACGCGTGAGCGTCCATGTGCCCGAGGATCCGGCACACGTACTCGCAGGTGAGATCACACTTGAGCGTCCACGAGGCGTTCGTGTACCCGAGCGCGACGGCCAGGTTCGGGACGCCGCTGAGCATCATGCCCTTGTAGCCGACGGTGTCCGACAGCGAGATCTCGCGTCCGTCGACGGCGATCTGCATACCGCCGAGCGCGATCAGGTTGAGCCCCGTCGCCGTGACGACGATGTCAGCGTCGAGCCGGCCGCCCGACTCGAGCTCGATTCCCGTCTCCGTGAACGAGCGGATCCGGTCGGTGACGATCTCGGCGCTGCCGTCAGCCAGAGCTCGGAAGAGGTCGCCGTCGGGAACGAGGCAGAGCCGCTGCTCCCATGGGTTGTAACGGGGCTTGAAGTGGGTGTCGATGTCGAAGCCCCGCGGGAGCTGGGTCGCGATCCAGCGCCGCAGCAGGCGCTTCATCACCTGGGGCCGGCGGCGGCTGAGCTGAAAGCTCGCCATCGTCATCAGCACGTTCTTCCAGCGTACGATCGAATACGCCACCTTCGGGGGCAGCCTGCGCCGCAGGGCGTTGGCGATCGGGTCCTCCGCCGGGAGTGAGACCACGTAGCTCGGCGAGCGCTGGAGCATCGTCACGTGCGCGGCGTCCCCGGCCATCGCCGGCACGAGCGTGACCGCCGTCGCTCCACTCCCGATGACGATCACCCGTCGCCCCGCGTAGTCGAGGTCATCGGGCCAGTGCTGAGGATGGATCATCTGCCCCCGGAAGCGCTCGATGCCGGGGAAGTCCGGGGTGAAGCCCTCGTCGTAGCGGTAGTAACCGCTGCACATGAACAGGAACGAGCAGGTCACCGTGACCTGCTCGCCGTCCTCGCCGACGCTCGCGGCCACCGTCCAGCGGGAATCCTCGCTGCTCCACTCCGCGCGGACGACGCGATGATCGAAGCGGACCCGGCCGTCGCTGCCGTCACGGCGCGCGGTGTCACGGACGTACTCGAGAATCGAGGAGCCGTCGGCAATCGCCTTGGCGTTCTCCCACGGCCGGAACGAGTAGCCGAGCGTGTACATGTCGGAGTCCGAGCGGATGCCCGGATAGCGAAACAGGTCCCACGTGCCGCCGATGGCGCTCCGCGCTTCGAAGATCGCGTAGGTCTTCTCGGGGCAGCACTCCTGCAGGTGATGGGCGGCGCCGATCCCGGAGAGTCCGGCGCCGACGATCAGGACGTCGAGATGCTCGAGTGGGACATCCATCGTTACAACACTGTAGCTTACATCACTGTAGGTTGTGCCCGGTTTGCCCTTCGAGACTTCGGGAAGCCTGTCGCCGCGATGACCCTCCTGTTCAAGCCCTTCGGCATCCTCAGCGGGCTGATCGCCGGCCGCCTCAGCGAGAAGCTGTTCAACCGGCTATGGGCGCGGTTCGACGCCGGCGATCCGCCGGCGCCCGACGATCGCGAGGCGCGCCACCTCAAGCTCCTGCTCGCGCTCGCCGTCCAGGGGGCCATCTTCACCGCCGTGCGCGGGGCCGTGGAGCACGGGGCGCGCCACGGCTACGAGGCGATGACCGGCGAATGGCCGCAGTGACCTCGCGAGCGGGTCGGTGGTTCGCCGCGCCAGCCGGACCGCGTTGAGCGTCGGCGAACCGGCCGAGGCGATCTCGGCCGGCTCGCGCTGACGACGGCGCTAGACGCGCGATTCGGCGTCGCGGTCGCTCGCAGGCTCCGCGACCGCGGGCTCAGCCGCCCCGGTCTCGGCCGCCGGCTCATTGACCGCGGACCGGCGGCGGATGATCGTCCCGCCACCCGTCGTCGCGCCGGTCGCCGCGGGAGTTCCCGCTGCGGTGGTGGCCGGCACGACGACCTCGCGGCGGCGACGCGGGATCAGGGTGTTGAAGAGCAGGATGATGGCGGCGACGCCCCAACCGATCTTCGTCCAGCTGTTCGCCGCGGCGAGACCGAGCACGTTCCCGCTGATCGCTGCGATGATCGCCGCAGCGCCGAGCGCGACGCCGACGATCAGGCTCATCGTCTTGGCGAGCAGGTGCTGGGCGGCGCCGAACAGCAGCAGCCCGCCGCCCACCGCGGTGAGCTCGCCGGTCCACCCGTTGACCCCGAAGATCCCGAACAGGACGCGGCGCCGAACCGGGGCGTCGCCGTTCGGGAAGTTGCCGAGCCGGGTGAACGTGCCCTGCTTGTACAGAAAGTACAGACCGGCGGCCAGCAGGATCGTGCCGAGCAGGAGGGCCGGTCCGCGGGCGAGGCTGGCGCCCCGCTCCACCCGTGTCTCCTGGGCCGTTCCCACCCCATTCGTTTCCCGTGTGCGTCTGAACATCTCTCCTCCTTGGATTGAGCACCAGTCGGCTGCGTGCCGACTGCTTCCGTTCGGCCGCCACGACACCGGCCGCCGCGAATCGGTCGAAAGTCTCTCCTTGCAGGTACCCGCATTTCGCCCCGAGCGCGCGCGCATTGAGGTTTGCCGCGCCTGCCGTCAAGGAAATATGACGGTGTAGGCATGGAACGCGCCCCCATCACCCTCGCGGAACTTGTGCGCCGCTCCGCGCAGATCGTCGATCCCGACGACCAGGACGCGATCATCGGCGAGTTCGAGCGTGCGTTCGAGGATGCGGACGAGCCCGTGACGGCGATCGACGATCTGGACGCCCGCATCGCCACCGTGCTGCAGGACCTCGACCCGGCGATCAACAACGGCAGCCTGGCGATGGCCGGAGCGCTCACCACCTACCTGAGCTTTCGCCGCGACGAGGTCGGCGCCGAGCCGAGCGAGCTGCTCAGGCTTGCCGCTCGGGCCGAGTGGAAGGGCGACCCGCCCGACATCGTGCGCGACTACCTCAGCGCCCGCGGCATCGATCTGTAGTCCACCATGGAACCTGTCCCCGCCGGCGGGGGATCGTCAGCTCACAGCTCCCCGGCGAAGTAGTCCTCGGCGCCGTTCTCCCGTCTGACCATGAGCCTGTCCCGCTCGCCGGGCGGGAACACGCCGATCTTGTCGCTGTCCGGGTACACCGACACGGCCGGCTCACGCGCGCTGGAGAACATCATCACCCGCGCCGTCGCCGAGGAGCGGTTCGTCGCCTTGTGCGCGCCGTCGGGTCCGGCGGGAAAGCAGACGAGCGCACCGGCGGCCAGCTCGTGCTCGCCGGTGGGACGGCGCAGGATCACCTCGCCGGCGAGCACCAGCAGCCACTCCTCCTCGTACTCGTAGTGGTAGGGGCAGATGCTCTGACCCGGGGGGAGCTCGTAGACCTTGACGATGTTGGCGATCCCACCGGCCTCGCGGCCGACCGCGGAGACTCCGCAGCGGTACCCGTCGGGGTCCTGCTCGTCGTACTCGACCGCTGATGTGAAGACGTTGACCATTCCCGGCATGGTGTCAGGCGCACCCGTCCCTTCGCCGCCGCGCCCGACGGCATAGCCGCGGCGGTACGGTTGCCGCCATCACGGTCGACGACCCCGCCCCACGGGCGCCCGAGCTGAGCGCCGCCGACGCCGACACGCTCCTGGATGAGCTCGAGCGGTGGGCGGCCGCGCGGCTGCGCACGCCCCGGCGGGTGACCAGCTACGGGCCATCGCCGGAGCAGCGCGCCGAGCTGTTGCTCCCGCCGAGCGCCGGTCCGCACCCCGTCGCCGTGCTCCTCCACGGCGGCTTCTGGCGCGCTCCATACAGGTGCTCGCTGATGTGGGCGCTGGCCGTCGACCTGGCCGAGCGGGGCTGGGCGACGTGGAACGTCGAGTACCGGCGGATCGGCAACGGCGGGGGCGTGCCCGAGACGCTGGAGGACGTCGGCGCGGCGCTGGAGGCCCTCGCGCTGACCGAGCAGCCGCTGCGCCGCCGCGAGCTGTGCGTCATCGGTCACTCCGCGGGGGGACAGCTCGCACTGTGGGCGGCGCGGCTGCCGGACGTCCAGCTCGCGGTCTCCCTCGCCGGCGTCTGCGACCTGACGGCGGGTTTCCGGGAGGGGATCGGCGGCGGCGCGGTGGCCGAGTTCCTGGGGGGCGGACCCGACGCGGTGCCGGAGCGCTACGCCCTCGCCGACCCGCTCGCCGGCCCGCCGGACGGCGCGCGCGTCCTCCTTGTTCACGGCGATGCCGACGACCGGGTTCCGGTGGCGCAGAGTCGCCGCTACGCCACCGCCCGCGGAGCCGAGCTCCTGGAACAGGCCGGCGTCGGGCACTTCGCCCTCATCGACCCGCGAACGGGAGCGTGGCAGGCGGTCGCCGGACGCATCCGCGAGCTCACTGCCTAGATTGCCGACGGGCTTGCCCGCGCACACTCCAGGATGAGAGGATCACGCCCGTCCATGCCTGGTCGCCTGCGATCGAAGAGACTCGCCGGACTCAGCCTGGTGGTGGCCGCGATGCTGCTCGGCCCAGCCGCCACCGCGCTGGCGGCGACACCCCGGACGGGCGACTGGGAGGGGACGGCGGCGCACGGGCTGCCGCTGTCGTTCGACCTGGCGCGCCGGCACGGACGGCTGGTGGCGACGAACGTCACCGTGGGGTTCGGCGAGAGCTGCCCGGCCCAGGCGCGCGACACGGAGACGGTGCCGCTCACCCATCCCGCCTACTTCGGCCCCGGCGCCGGGGAGCGGACGGGATCGACGGCGGTGCTCAGCGGACGCGAGCAGGGGTTCGACCTCACGGTGAGCGGTGACTTCCCCAGCTCGCACACCGGCACCTTCTCGCTCCTCACCAGCGGAAAGCTGGCCTGCTGGCCGAAGCTCTCCCGCTGGACGGTCCACCCGGCGCGACGGCGGAAGGTGGCCAGCGGGGTGTGGCAGGGGTCGATGACCGGAGCCGACATCGTCACAAGCACCCTGACCATCACGGTGGCGGCGCAGGGTCGCGTGATGAATGGCTTCAGCGGCAACCTGACCTGCTCGACGGCCGGCGGGGCACCGGCCAGCGAGAACTTCGCCAGCGTTCCGGCCTACGAGTTCATCCACGCCAACGGATCCTTTGCCTCGCCGCTGAGCGGTCAGGACATCAACGGCGTCGAAACCCTGTGGTCGGCGACGTTCGGCTCCAACCGGCACCTCACGGGCACGATCAAGGTGTCCGATCCCTGCACGGGACACGCGGTGCAACTCGCGCTCCACGCCGCGGCGCCCGGCCGCTGAGCCGGCTCCGGACCAGGCCGCGCGCAGGCCGCGCGTGCTCGCTACAGCGCCGGATCGAGGATCTCGGCGGTCTCGTCCTCCGGCGGGTATCCGTAGGCGTAGAGCACGAGGTCCTCAGCGCCGTGGTTGACCGTCTGGAGCGGCGTCCCCGCATCGACGTGGACGAGGCCGCCCCGTGGAACCTCGACGCGCTCGGGTGGCTCCCCCACGTACATCGTCAGCGTGCCGTCCAGGACGACGAACGTCTCCTCCTGCGTGGGATGGCGGTGACGGCGTCCTCTCGCCCCGGGTTCGTAGCGCCAGACATTGGCCCGCGTGTGCGCGAAGTCGGCCACCTCGCTCAGCTCGGCGACGTGACGCGCCGGCTCGCCGTCCTCATGCGGGCGAGTGATCCATTCGAGCTCACGGGGGACCACGACGCGGAACGGCATCGTGGGGCAGCGTAACGCGCGAGAATGGGCGCCATGAGCGCCTCCGTTCGCGGCGAGGCTCCGCGCCCCTGATGTGGGACGTGCCCGTCCGCAGCCGACGCCGGGTGCTGGAGGGCGCCGTCGTGGCGGGAGTCCTCAGCGGGGCACCGTCGATCTGCCATGCAGCGGTGACCGAGTCGCCGAGCTCGGCCGTCCGCTATGCCCTCGAGGTCACTCGTACGGTCGGCACGATGGCCCCGCCGCGGCGGCCGGGACTGATTCGCGGCTCGGTCGTGCACGGCGTCATCTCGCTGGGCGCCGCCGAGCTCCTCGCACGGTCGCTCCCGCACCGGCATTCGGCCGCATGGGGTGCCGCGGGCGGCCTCGTGCTCGGGGTCGTCAACCTGGGCCTGATCGCCCCGCGGGCGTTCCCGGAGCTCACACGGTATGCGCTCGGGCCGCAGATCGCCGACAACGTCGGCTTCGGGCTGGTCTTCGCCGTCGTCGCCGACCGTTAGCGGTCTTCGGACAGCCCACGGAACGTGGAAATCGTTTGCGGGCTCCGGTCCACTGGCCCGCCAACAGCCGAATCCCACCGGACGCCGCTGACGTGGGAGGATTGATGGCGGTGGCGGAGATGTGGGACAGCGTCGCGCCGGGTTGGGAGGCCAGCGCCGGCTTCGTGGACACGCTGCTCGCGAAGGCGACAGAGGCACTGCTCGACGCCGCACAGATCGGGCACGGCGCTCGGGTTCTCGACTTGGCGACCGGTCCCGGGGGTGCCGGTCTCGCCGCCGCTGAGCGGGTCGGGTCTACCGGCCGGGTGGTGCTGTCCGACGTCGCTGGCGACATGGTGGCCGTCGCGGCGAAGCGGGCGAGCAGCGAGACCCCGGTGAGCACCGCGGTGTTCGACCAGAGCGCGATCGATTGTGGTGATGCCAGCTTCGACGCGGTGATCAATCGACACGGGTTGATGTTCGTCGAAGACCCCGTGCAGGCCGTTGCGGAGGCAGCGCGCGTGCTGCGAGCCGGGGGGCGCTATGCGGTGATGACGTGGGATCGCCGAGAGGCGAACCCGTGGCTCGGATTGGTGTTGGATGCCGTGGGCGCGCAATTCGGCGTGCCGTTTCCACCGCCGAACGTCCGTGGCCCGTTCTCGCTCGACACCCCCGACGTGCTGAGCACCGTTCTGCGGGATGGGGGTCTTGACGGCGTGAAGGTCGAGGCGATGTCCACGCCGATGCGCGCGGGCTCGTTGGAGGAATGGTGGCAACGCGTGCCCAAGCTGGCGGGTCCGCTGGCGATCGCCCTGGCCGGGATGGAAGCTGACGTCCGCGACGCGATCCGTGAGCGCGCCATGCAGTCCGCCACGAAAGTCGCGGTCAGCGAAGCCGACGGATTCGTGTTTGCGGGCTCGGTCCTGATCGGCTCAGGCCACAAGGCGGCAGGCTGACGCCGCGGTCAGCGCCGCGCTGTCGCCGCGCGCACCGGGTCAGCCGATCTGCTCCGCCAGCTCGACGATGATCCCCGCGGGGCCGCGGACGTAGCAGAGCCTGTAGCGGTCCTCGTAGCGTCCCAGCTCCCCGACGAGCTCTGCACCGCGGGCTCGGAGGCGAGCGAGAGCGGCGTCGATATCGTCGACGGCGAACGCGACGTGGCGGATGCCCGAGGCGTTCGCCGTCGCGCGCTCGTCGCCGCCGACGCTCGACGGGGCATCAAACTCCGTCAGCTCGAGCCGCCCGTGCCCGTCCGGAGTCTGGAGCATGGCGATCCGCGCCCGCACGCCCTGAAGCCCGACGATGCCGTCCACCCAATCGCCCTCGACCGGCGTCTCGCCCTGCGGCTCGAGCCCGAGCGCGCCGAAGAATGCCACCGCCTCGGCGAGGTCGTCCACGACGATGCCCACGTGATCCATCCGCTGGATCGTCATCTGCCCCGATGGTAGGCGCCCGGGGGTCGCGCGCTCAGTTCGGTTGGTCGCGGAGCAGGGCGGTGAGCTGTTGGGGTGCCATCGGTTGCCCGAAGTGAAAGCCCTGGGCAACGTCGCACCCCAGCGTCCTGAGTCGAGCCACCTGGGCTGCGGTTTCGACGCCTTCGGCGATGACCTGGAGATCGAGCGCATGGCCCATCTGGACGATGGCGCCGACGAGCAGGGCGGCGTGGGGGTGCTCGACGACGTTGCTGATCAGCGAGCGGTCGATCTTGACGCTGTCGAAGGGGAGGTCACGCAGGTAGCTCAGCGAGCTGTAGCCGGTACCGAAGTCGTCGAGGGAGAGACGGACGCCGAGATTCTTGAGCGATCGGAGGGCGGCCTGCGTGGGCTCGAGCTGCTCGATCAGCGTGCTCTCGGTGATCTCGAGTGTGAGGAATCCGGGTCTGATGCCCTCCCTGGCGATCGCGTGGCTCATCAGCCCCGGGACCTCGTCGGGCGCCACGAGTTGCCGCGTTGACACGTTGATGGCCACGCCCGCGAATGCCTGGCTGTCCTGCCAACCGGCGGATTCGCGTGCGGCTCGGGCGATGACCGTGGCGCCGAGTTCGTGGATCAGTCCGCTGTCCTCGGCGACCGGGATGAAATCGAGCGGCAACATCACCCCGCGATCGGGTTCTCGCCAGCGGACGAGCGCCTCGGCGCCAACGATTCGATCGCTGCGCAGCGAGACGAGCGGCTGATAGTGCACGTAGATCTGCTCGTCGTCGGCGAGCGCGGCGCGAAGCGCTGACTCGGTCCGAACGCGAGCAAGCACCCGAGCGCGTATCTCAACGTCGAACAGCTCAAAGCGACCGCGGCCGGCCCTCTTGGCGTGGTGCAACGCCGCGTCGGCGTCACTGAGCATGTCGGTGGCGCTCGATTCTCCTGTGCTGAGCGCGATCCCGATGCTCGCGCTGACGATGTGCTGATCGCCGCCCAGCACGAATGGATCCTCGAGCGCGGTCAGGAGCGCGTGGGCGATACGCGTGGCGGCGACCTCGGAGGCAAGGTCCTCGCACAGCACCGCGAACTCGTCGCCGCCGAGGGCCGCAAGCGTGTCGCCTCTCCCGATCGCGCCGGCGAGCCGGGCGGCCACGAGGCGCAGCAATTCGTCGCCCTGGTCGCGGCCGATGCTGTCATTGACGAGCTTGAAGTCCGCGAGGTCGACAAAGAACACCGCCAGGCGTCGCTGACGCCGATCGTTCCGAGCCAGCGCGTGGGCGACGCGGTCGAGGAACAGGGTCCGGTTGGGTAGACCGGTCAGCCCGTCGTGAAGCGCCTGCTGGCGGTTCGTCTCCTGCGCGTCGCGGCTCGCGATGGCTTCAGCCAGAACATGCGCGAGCATGTCGAGGAACGTCAGAGCGTCCGCTGGTGCTGCGTGGGTCTTGGTGTAGTGGGCCGCGAGAACGCCGTAGGGAGAGTCCGAGTCACCGACGAGCACGGCGACGCTGCTGCGGACCCCACGAGCCGCCAGCACGCGGGAGCGCTGAAAGCGCCGCTCCTGCTCCCAGTCCTCCACGACGATCGGGCCACGCGACCGCACCGCGTAGCTCGACATCGAGCTCGCCTCTACCGGGATGCGCTCATGGCTGCGCTCATCGCCCCACCCGATCGCCGCCCGGATCACGAAGTCCGACGCATCGGGTCGCCGCTCGACCAGCCAGGCGCAGTCGGCCGAAAGGACCCGGGACACACCCCGGACCGCGTGGTCGAAGAGCGACGGCAACGAGTCTCCCTGGAGGGCGAGGCGCCCGAGGCCGGCGATCTCCGCCTGCCCCTCGGCATGACGTCGCATCGCGCGTTCGGCCGCTCTCCCCGCGGTCACGTCGCGGGCGATCCCCCAGGTGCCGATGATGTTCCCGTGTTCGTCGCGTAGCGGCAGCTTGGTCGTCGACACACAGACCTCGGGCCGATCATCGGACGTGTCGGTCTCGACCTTCGTGACGATCGCCTCTCCGGTCGCCAGCACCCGCTGGTCGTCGTCACACGCAGCGAGCGCGTGTGGTCTGGTGAAGATGTCGAAGACCGTCTTTCCGACCACCTCGCCGCGTGAGCGTCCCTGGCCCTCGGCGGCCAGCCATCCAGAGCTCACGAGGAGAAACCGGCCCTGCCGGTCCTTGAAGAACAGCCTTACCTCAGGATTCGCGAGCAGGTTGTGCATGCACAGGCGCTCGATTTCGTCGCCGGGCGAGGAGCCCGACGACGATTTAGATCGCACTGATCAACACACGATCGATCTTCGCCGCGACCCTGGGCCGAGGCAATACCGCAGTCAGGGGATCTTGTGAACCGGGGGGATCGCCTGGTTTTCGTATAGACGAACCAGGACATGCCCTCGGGCGAGCCGATCGCGACGCTGGCCGATCCCGAGGGCAACCCCGTCGCTCTCTGCCAAACCAGGTAACCGGCCCTTCCGCCTAGCAGGCGATCCGGGCGCACACGGTCCACCCGCCCCCATCGTCAGGTCCCGCATCCAAGGTCCCTCCGCAGGCCTCCACCCGCTCGCGCAGCCCCGTCAGCCCACGTCCCGAGCCGAGTCCGAGGCGGGCTGGGGCGGTCGCTCGGCCGTTGACGACGGAAAGCTCGAGCGCACCCGGGCGCACCTCCACAGTCACCTCGACGACCGCACCCGGTGCGTAGCGGAGCGCGTTCGTCAGCCCCTCCTGCACGACCCGCAGCGCAGCATGGGCGACTGCGCCCGGCACGGCGGCGGTGTCGCCGGAGACCCGCAGCGTGACCGGCAGCCCCGAGGCGCGAGCGGTGTCGATGATCTCACGGACGAGGCCGAGGTCGGCGCCCCCATCGGGCGCGGCGTCCTGCGCCAGCAGGTCGGCAAGACGGTCGAGGTCGGCCTGGGCTTGACGGGCCGCGGTGGCGATCACGTCGAAGGTCTCGGCGGCGCGGGCGGGCTCGCGGACGGCGAGGCGCTGGCCGGCGCTCGCCTGCACGACCATCACCGAGATGGCGTGGGCGACGACGTCGTGCAACTCGGCGGCGATCCGGGCACGCTCGTAGCGGACCGACAGACGGGCGTAGGCGTCGCGCTCGACCTCGAGCTCGTCGGCCTGCGCGGCGAGCCTCCCGGCGAGCGCCTCGCGGCCCCGTAGGGCAAGGCCGGCCAGGTAGAGGGTGGAGGGAAGCATGATCTCGGGGACGAGCGAGCCGTTGTCGAAGTGGATGACCTGAGCGGCCGCGACCCCGCCGAGCAGGAGCCCGATCGCCAGCGCTCCGGCCGGCCACGCGGGTGCGCGGCCGGCCAGGAACGCCAGGAAGGGGAGGAGCAGGAGCATCCATGAGATGTCGTGCCCCTCCAGCGCCCCCACGACAAGTACGGCGCAGCTGCCGGCCGCCGCTCCCAGGAGGAAGGGCGGCGCGGCAGCGCGGCGGATCATGCGGGTACGAGCACCGGGAGGGCGGCCGTCGCCCGCGTGCGACCGCCGGCGGTCTCGGCCTCCAGGCTTCCGTGGTGCAGCGCCAGCCGCTCGCGGGCCCGGTCGAGGGCAGCCTCGCTCCGCCGGCGGCTGCTCCGGGCGGGGCCGCTCACCGTCACCTCGAGCGCGTCGGCGGCGAAGTCAACGTGGACGTTCACTCCGGGTGCGTCGTCCGTGGCGCCGAGCAGGTGCTCGACCACGCGGTATGCCGAGAGCTCCAGACCGACGGGCAGCACCCGCGGTTCGCCGGTGACCGTCAAGCGGGCCTCGGTGCCCTTCGCGTTGAGCAGCAACGCGTCGAGGTGGGCGAGGGTCGGCTGCGGCTCCGTCGCGGCTCCGTCCCCGTCACGCAGCAGGCCCACCACCGACCGCATCTGCTCCAGCGTGGCACGGCTCTCGGCCTCGATCCGCGCGAGCGCCAGGCCGGCGTCCTCGTCGTCCCTGGACCCGCTCTCGGCGAGTTGCGTCAGCTCGGACAGGCGGGTGCGCAGCAGCTCGTCGAGCTCGGCGGACAGCCGTACCCGGTCGCTCTCCACCTCCAGACGCGCGTTGGTCTCACGCTGGGCACGCAGCTCCGCATTGCGCTCGCGCAAGCGGACCACCATGCCCGTGCGGGAGCGGACGACCCGCCCGATGAACCACACCGCCAGGCTGACCGGCACCGCGATGGTCAGGCCACTCCAGTGCGCGGCCTGGTCTTCCGAGAGGCAGACGACGCAGGAGCCGAGCACGATCGCGAGCCCGACGAGCGCCTCGCGGCGTTCCAGCCAGGCGGCGACCGCGAACGCCTCGACGAAGAACAGCGGCAACATCAGCCCGCAACGGGTGATCATGCCGTAGGCGCCGACGTGGATGGCGGTGCCGACCAGCGTCCCGGCCGCGGCGAGCAGCGGAGCCCGCCGGCGCCACAGCACCGGGATGACGGCGAGCAGGATGAGGAAGCCCATCACAGGACGGGCCGGCAGGGTGTGGCTGTGGTGGTCCTCCTGCATCCAGCCGATGAAGGGCACCGCGAGGACGGCGAAGAGCACCGCTATGGCAATGTCACGCCGCGCGATCCGCGGGCCCCCGGTGGACATGAACGAGATCATTACGTGTTGGCTCCTTGCTAACAAGAGGGTTGACGCCGATCACTGTCGCCGACGAAGGGCGACGCGTCGTCACCGTCCGGAATGACCTGCCGCCTGCGCGTCACCCTGTGGTTGGACCGCTGCCTGCCGGCGGGGCCGCGATGATGCACCCATGAGCACGATGCGGACGGTGTTGGTGGCGGCCGATGTTGGGCCTGGGGCGAATGAGGTCGTGGCGTCTCACGGCGGCGAGCTGCTGTCGCCCGACCGTGTGGTCGCCGCCTTCGACGCGCCCGCGGACGCTGTGCGCGCGGCAGCGGCGCTCGTGGACGTCGGTGACGCGAGCGCTGCGCGGGTGGGCGTCGACGCGGGTGAGCCAGCCGTGGCGGTCGATGTCGCCGAACGGATCTGTGCCGCGGCCGAGGCGGGCCAAGCGCTGGTCACCGAGGCGGTCGCCCATCTCTCCGGCCGACCGGTGGCGCATCTGCTGCGGCCCGCGGGTGGGGTGCGGGTAGCCGAGCTGCGCCGGACCGTGCCAGTCTTCGCAGCCGGGCCGGCACGGCTCGACGCGACCGACACCCGGAACACGACGGTCGTCGTAGCCGATGATCAGGCGCTGCTCAGGGCCGGCTTTCGCATCATCATCGACGCCGAGCCCGATCTGCGGGTCGTGGGGGAGGCGGGCGACGGGTGGGCCGCCATCGACGTGGTGCGTCGCCGCCGACCCGATGTCGTCCTCATGGACATCCGCATGCCCGGCCTCGACGGCTTACGCGCCGCCGAGACGATCTTGGGCGACGCCGAGCTGACGAGCGCCGTCGTCATGCTCACGACGTTCGACGTCCAGCGTTACGTCTATGAGGCGCTGCGCCTCGGCGCCAGCGGCTTCCTGCTCAAGGACGCACCAGCCGACCGCCTGCTCGACGCCATCCGGGTGGCCGCGGCCGGCGATGCCCTGCTGGCGCCGGCGATCACGCGGCGGCTCGTGGAGCGCTTTGCCGCTGTCGCGCGGCCCATCGACGCCGCATTGCCCGAGCGGCTCGCCGACCTCACCGCACGCGAGCTCGACGTGCTGCGACTGATCGCCCGCGGACGCTCCAACGCCGAGATCGCCGCCGAGCTCGTCGTTGGCGAGAACACCGTCAAGACCCACGTGGGTCGGGTGTTCGCCAAGCTCGGCCTGCGCGATCGTGCCCAGGCCGTGGTCGTAGCGTACGAGACGGGGCTCGTCGTGCCCGAGCCCGAGACCCTGTAGCTCGAATGAGCCGGACGGCCCCCGACACTGCGGTCAGCTTCGGGATCGCGACCGCCCCCCAACAGGTCAGCTACCGCGACATCCTCCAGGTCTGGAGAGAGGCCGACACGACTGCGCAGATCGAGCATGCGTGGCTGTTCGACCACCTCCTTCCGATCGCCGGCGACCCGAATGGTCCGATCTTCGAAGGCTGGACGCTGCTCTCGGCCCTCGCGGCGCAGACCGAACGGCTGCGCCTCGGGCTTCTCGTCACCAGCAACCGGTTCCGGCCGCCGGCCATGCTGGCCAAGATCGCGGCGACTGTCGACATCGTGTCCGACGGACGGCTCGATTTCGGCATCGGCGTGGGCTCTCGGCCGAACCCCCCGGAGGCCCGGCGCGAGTACCCGGCGCACGGCCTGCCCTACCTCGAGTTCGCGGATGCGGTCCGAAGCCTCGCCGAGTCACGCGCTCCATCCACTTGCGGGTGTCCTACGAGGAGCCCACCAAGACCCGGGACTCGATCACGCAGGCCGTTGACGCCGGCTTCCGACACATCGTCCTCGGGCTCCCGGCGCCATACCCCGAGCATGTCGCGCAGTGGGTCGCCGGCGAGCTCGTCAGCGCCTCGAGCTGAGCGCCACCGGGCAAGCCAGGCGCGCTCAATCCGGAACTGCTCGGCGCCCGGCGTCGACCTGTGCGGGGTGCCGATTTGCGGGATCGGGTAGTGGGCGATCATGGAATCCGGTGTGTCGCACCCGTGTCCCGCGCGCGGCCTGTGTGGCGGCGGTGGCATCCTCGCCGCCGCCGGCGCCATGCTCGTGCTCGCGGGCTGCGGGTCGGGCAGCTCGCACGCCAATCGGCCCACTGCCCACGGGGGCAACGGCGTGGCCTCGAAGCCGCCCGCTCAGATCGTCGCCGCCGCGCAGACCGCGTTACGCGCCGCGCACGGTTTCGTCGTGACGGGCAATCTCCGCCAGGCCGGCCAGACGATGCGGCTTCAGATCGTCGACGGGGGGACGAACAAGGTTCAGGTGAAGCTCAGCCAGAGCGGAAAGAGCGCCGAGTTCATCGCGTTGGCGGGAGCCACTTACATCCGTGCCAATCAGGCGTACTGGAGCGCCCAGGTCGGGCCAAGGGCCGCGAGCCTCGCCAACCGCTGGATCGAGCTTCCGGCGAGCGCCAACCAGCAGCTCACCTCGGGCTTCGGACCGTTCGAGCCGAGCACGCTCGCGCGGTGCCTCGGCGAGGATCTGGGGACGCTCAGCCGGGACGGCATCACCACGGTCGAGGGCCGACCCGCCGTCGTCGTGCACCAGGCAGGCAACGCGCCCGGGAGTTCGCCCGGCACGCTCGCGGTGGCCGCGACCGGTCCGGCGTACCCGCTGCGGCTCACCTCCACCGGTCCGACCAAGCCCGGTGGGAAAGTCGACGCCTGTAACGACGGCAAGGGCGGCGACACGCAGGGGACTCTGACGCTGAGCGACTTCGGCCACGCCCCGGCCGTCACGGCACCGAAGCATCCGGTGACGGTGGGGAACCCATCGAACGCGTCGGTCTAGCGGCCTGGCCGTTCCCCGGTCGCATCAGGCAGAGCTGAACTCAGCCCGCGAAGGCGAGGGGCAGCGCATCAAGACCGTAGATCCCGGAGGGGGTGCCGAACACCGGTTCCCCGTCGACACGCACCCGCTGCACGCGCTCGGCCAGGAAAACCAGCGCCTCCTCCATCTCGGCGCGAGCCAGGTTGGCGCCCACGCAGTAATGGATCCCGGCCCCAAAGGTGAGCGCCCTCGCACTGCCGCGGTCGGCGGTGATGTCGAATTCGTCGCCGGCGTCGGTCTGACGGTTGGCGTGCCACGCTGAGACCAGGATGATCGAGCCGGCCGGAAACGTGACCCCGCGGTGCACGAGCTCCTCCGTGGTGATCCGTGCCGTGAACGGCGTGATCGGCTCGTAACGCAACGCCTCGTCGACGGCACGCAGCGCCAGACCGCGTGGGTCGTCCCGCAGCGCCGCCCACTGCTCGGGCGCTCCGGCGAGAAGACGCATCGTGTGCGCCAGCTGGCTCTGGCTGGTGTCGACTCCGCCGACCAGGATGTTGAGGATCAGGTTGCGCAGCTCATCGTGACTCAGACGGTCGCCCTGTGACTCGGCGGCGAGTAGGTCGGTGATCAGGTCGTCGCGGGGGGTGCTGCGCCGTGCCTCGATCAGCGCATCGGCGTACTCGTAGCACTCGCTCACGGCCTGCTCGATCTGATCGCGTTCGCTGACCAGGCTGGCAGCGTCGAACTGACGCTGGATCCAGTTCGACCAGTGGTGAAGGCGCGGCGCGTCCTCGACCGGCGCGCCCATCACGTGCGCGATGACCTGCGAGGGGTACGGCTTGGCAAACGCATCGACGAACTCGCAGCGCCCGTCGGGCAGCCTGCGCCACAGGTCTGCCAGGAACGCGCGCATGGCCGGTCGGTAGCGCTCGACGCGGCGCGGGCTGAGAGCGGGGTTGACGAGATGACGGAGCCGGGCATGGTCGGCACCGCCGCGCGTGATGATGTTCTTGACGATCTCCTCGTTGAGCGGGCCGGCCTCGATCCCGAACAGTCCGGCGATGGCCAGGCCGGGGAACTCCGCCGAGCGGTGGCGAAGGAAGAACTCACCCGACTCGCGGTCCAACACCATGTAGCCGAACGGCTGGCCCGCCAGCCAGCCGTCGTGGCCGCGCAGCAGGCTCATCGTCCGGCGATACGCCTCCCCCCGCAAGACGGGATCGGCCGGGTTCAGCTGTGGGAGGTCGAGCTCGCTGGCGAGCGGCATCTGCCTACCCTATGCGCTGGCGAGAGCAGTGCGTCTGCGAGCTGGCGCCGCTGTTCGAGCTCTCCCGGCCGACCGTCTCACACCATCTGAAGGTGTTGCCGCGACGCGGGAGTCGTGGGCTCTGAACGGGCAAGGGCTTGACACGACCCGGCCGAGCCCTGGTAGGGTCGCGCCTGACCAGCGTCAGGCAGAGTTATCGGAGGGGCTGTGGGCTCAATACGTCGTCGCTTTGCCGTTGTGGCCGTCATCGCTGCCGGTGTGGCAGCACTGATCGTCGGTACCTCGCCGCGGGGATCCGCCGGGCGGGTCGATGTGGGCCATATCGCCGCCTCGGCGGCCACGTCCGTCGGTCATCCGATCCTCACGCCGTATCTGCATCCCGCGCCGTCACGGGTGCCGAGCTCCCTCCGTCCGCGGCCGTCGTCGACGGACTGGACGCCACTGGTCAACCCGCCGCCGTTCGGGACGCCGGGCACCATGCTGCTGGAGAGCGACGGCACGGTGCTGGTGCATGACGAGCCGAACAACAGCACCACCGCGGGTTCGAACACGTGGTGGAAGCTCACGCCCGATTCGAACGGCAGCTACATCGACGGGACGTGGAGTCAGATCGCGTCGATGCCGTCGGGCTACAAACCCGAGTACTTCGCCTCGGCGATCCTGCCTGATGGGCGGATGATCGTGGAGGGCGGCGAATACATCGGGAACAACGGAGTGTGGTCGAACCAGGGCGAGGTCTACGACCCGACGAGCAACACCTGGACCTCCGTCGCACCACCGAAGGGTTGGACGAGTATCGGCGACGCCGCCAGCGAGGTCCTGAGCAACGGAACGTTCATGCTCCAGCAGCCGTGTAACACATGCGTCACCGATCCGGATCTCACCGTCGACGATGCGCTGCTGAACGCCAAGAACCTGACGTGGACGGTGGTCCCCGCGACGGGCAAGAACGATCCCAACGACGAGGAAGGGTGGACCCTCGAGCCGGACGGCGCGCTGCTGACTCTCGACGCGTGGGGAGTCGGCAACACACAGCTGTTCGCCCCCCAAAACGGGACCTGGTACTTCTCGGGCGACACCGCCCCCAGCGGCAATCCCGTCAACCCGTGGCCGGTCGTCGAGATCGGGCCGCAGGTCGAGATGCCGGGCGGTAACACGTTCGTCGTCGGCGCCGGGACGAGCACGGACGAGGCCCCAACCCCGTGCACCACGAATGAGCCGACCCAGACGGCGCTCTATCAGTACAAGGCCGGCACCGCGGGCACATGGGTCGCCGGGCCGGAGATCCCGGCCACCGACGGCCAGGAGTACGACAGCACCGATGGCCCCGGCTCGGTCCTCCCGGATGGAAACGTGCTGTTCGACGTGAGCGCATGTGTGTACAACAGCCCGCTGGCGTTCTACCTGTACAACGCGAGCTCGAACACTCTGAGCACGGTCGCGGATGTCCCCAACGCGGCCAACGACTCGAGCTACTACACGCGGATGCTGGCCCTCCCCAACGGGCAGGTGCTGTTCGACGACAACAGCAACCAGATGGAGGTGTACACCGCCGGCGGTACCCCGAACACGGCGTGGGAGCCCTCGATCACGTCGCTGAGCGCCACCACGCTCGCTCCCGGAGGCACCTACAGCCTATCCGGCAACCAGCTCGCCGGGCTGGATCAGGGCGCCGCCTACGGCGACGACGTCCAGGACAACACCAACTTCCCGTTGGTACGGATCACCAACACCGCCACCGGCGTGGTCACCTACGCGCGGACCCACGACTGGACCTCGGTCTCGGTCGCGCCCGGCACCAGCTCATCGACCGCCTTCACCCTCCCCGCGAGCACGCCCACCGGCGCGAGCACGCTGGTCGTGGTCGCCAACGGGATCGCCTCGCCACCGACGACGGTGACGATCTCATGAGGGATGTCGTCGCGGCTTAGGGCCGGTGTCCACCCGGTGATTCGCCGCAGGCGGTGGACAGGCGGCCGAACGCGGCCGAGTGCGCGTCGACGGTGGCCGGGATCCCGACCCAGTAGCCGCCGTCTCCCATAAGCGTGCCGATGCCGGCGGTGGCGGGCGACCCGGGCGCGGGGGGAGGATCGGGCTTGGGGTCGGGAAGGCCGGAGATCCCATGCTCGCGCAGGCACTTCGCCCAATGCAGCAGCCGCGCGTAGGCCTGCGCGGTCGGGGGTTCCGACGGGACGTGCTTCACCGGCAGCAGGTTCTTACAGGCGGTCTGAGCGGCCATGAACGCCGGGGAGGACGAGTTGATCCCCGGTGCGCTGAGATTGAATCCGCCGCCGTTGGCGCTCGGGTCAGGAAAGCGCGATACCCCGTGCGAGCGCATGCAACGGGCGAAGCTCAGCCCCTCCGGCTGGGCCTGGGCCTGGCTCGGGTTGAGAGCCGAGCTGCCCGCGGAGCCTGAACCGGTAGGCGAATGGGAGCCGCATGCCACGATCCCCGTGCCGGCGGCGAGCGCGACGAGCGCGACTGTGACGTTGTCCCGAAGCCGGGCGTTCCGGTCGTTGTGATTCTTCACCTTGCGCTCTCCGTAGCGCCAGCCGGCGCAGGCCGCTGGCGCACGCTCACCATCCCGGCGGAAGCTGAATTCATGCTGAAGCGCACCGGTTCTTCAGTCGATCTTCAGGCAGCCTCGGGGAGAATCGCCCGAGGATGAGCGACGCGATCGGTCGAGTGGTGGTGATCGAGGACGAGGAGGGGGTACGCGATGCGGTACTCGCGGCGCTTCGCGCGGAGCAGTTCACCGCCACCGCGTTCGAGGATCTCCCCTCGCCCGGAGACGTGTTCGCCGTCGCGCCCGATCTGGCGATCCTCGATGTGCTTCTGCCGAGCGGCAACGGCTTTGAGTTGGCCCGGTTGCTCCGGCAGCAGCGTGAGCTGCCGATCATCTTTCTCACGGCCCGCGACACGGTGGCCGACCGAGTCGCCGGACTGGAGCTGGGCGCCGACGATTACCTCGTGAAGCCGTTCGCGCTCGAGGAGCTGATGGCGCGTGTCCGGGCTGTCCTGCGCAGACGAGGCGCGATCCCGCAGGTCCTGGAGGTCGAGCGCCTGCTCGTCGATGAGGAACACGGCTTCGCCGCCCGTGCCGGTCGGGACCTCGCGCTGACCGCGACCGAGCTTCGGCTGCTCGCATTTCTCATGCGCCACCGCGGACAGGCCCTATCCAAAGACCAGCTGCTGACCCAGGTCTGGGGCTATGACGCGTACGACCACAATCTCGTGGAGGTGCATATCAGCGCCCTGCGGCGAAAGCTTGAGCTCAACGGCCCCCGCCTGATCCACACCGTCCGCGGAATCGGCTACCGATTCTCGCCGTGAGCGGCGGCCGCCCCGCCCGCACACGGCTGATCGCCGCCTCGGTACTCATGACGGTCGCCGCCTTCGCGACCTTCGTCGTGATCATCACGGTGCGCTACCGCGACGGGCTCGAACAGCGCCTACGCACAGACCTCACAGCTGGGGCGAGCGGACTCCGGGAGGCACGCACACCCGTGGCGTTGAAGTCGTTGCTCGGCTCGCTCGCGGCTGAGGGCATCTCGGTCGATCTCGCCGGGATGACCGCCAAGGGCGGAACCCTCCACACCACCCCGGGCGAAGCGCTCCTGACCGTGCACGAGCTGATCGCGGTCGGGCGCGCGGAGGTGCCCGCGACGCTGACCGGCAGCCGCGCCGGAATCGACCGCCAGGTCCACAGCCTTGAGATCACCGAAGCGATCGGCGGCGTGATCGCACTGGCGCTCCTGGCGGTGCTCGCGCGCGTACTCGTCCTGCTCGATCGCGCCGCCTCGGAGGCGCGCGCATCCGAGGCGGCAATGCGAACGTTCCTGGCCGACGCCTCACACGAGCTCCGCACGCCGGTGGCCGCGCTTCAAGCGACCGCCGAGAGGCTCTTGCGAGATCAGCCGGCGCGGCCCGCGCGCGACGCTGTCGAAGCGCAGCTCGCGCGAGACAGCGATCGGCTCGGGCACCTGATCGACGACCTCTTGAACCTCGCACGACTCGACGCCCGCGAGCAACCGCATCGCGAACCCGTCGATCTCGCCGACCTCACGTCGGCTGCAGTGGCCGCCACCCGCAGCGCCGACCCGCCCGCTCGCGTCCAACTGCTCATCGCCGGCTCCGTTCCCACCACCGGTGACCGCGCGGCGCTCCTGCGCGCCGTCCTCAACCTGCTCGACAACGCATGCGCGGTCGCTGACACGGTCGTGGTCGAAGTCACGCAGACGGCGAACGGTCCGGCCATCTCGGTGACCGACAACGGCCCCGGGATCCCCGCCGATGAGCGCGAACGGATCTTCGAGCCGTTCGTCCGCCTTCCCCGAAGCCCGCCCAGCGGCACGGGCCTCGGGCTGGCGATCGTCCGCCGGACGATCGAATCACACGGCGGCACCGTGACCTGCGACAGCTCCCCGACCGGCGGCGCCCGATTCACGCTGCGGCTGCCGGCCGACCCCTGACCGAGACGATCACCGAAGGCCCCCCGGTCGGGCTTCACCGACGGACAGGTCTAGTATGTAAATCACACAGATTTGTGTGATCTGGGTGATCACTGGTATATTTCGCAAATGCCATCTGATGCTGAGATCACGTTCGCCGATCACGCGGGGCGTCTCTACGCCCGCCGCTACGGGATGGCACCGATGGTGGGCCGGCTGCTCGGCTACCTGATGGTCTGCGGGTCACGGGAGCAGAGCATCAGCGAGCTGGCGGAGGCGCTGTTGGCGAGCCGCAGCGCGATCGCGGGGGCGGTGAGCACGTTGGAGACCCTGGGTCTGGTCCGCCGCTCGCGGGCCGCCGGGGAGCGGATGGACCGGGTGGGCATCGACCGGACCTCGCGACGCGCGTGGGGGTTTGACATCTCTGAGTATCGGGAGCAAGGTGAACTCGCCCGGGAGGGTCTTGAAGTGCTCGCCGACGCCCCGCCCGAACGGCGGGCGGTGCTGCTGGAGTACGCCGCGTTCGCCGACTTCCTCGTCGAGCGGCTGCCCGTGTTGGAGCAGGAATGGAACGCGCATCGCGAGGCGCTCCGCGTCGCCGGTGAGCTTCCCGACGACCCAGTTCACTCCGACCGACGCGATCAGGAACGATGAGCGACGGCCGGACCACGCCGGCGATCGTCGCCCGCGGAGTCGGCAAGTCGTTTGGCGAACACCGAGTGCTCGCCGACGTGGACCTCACCGTCGCACAGGGCACGATCTTCTCGCTGCTGGGCCCCAACGGTGCCGGCAAGACCACCATGGTTCGCATCCTGTCGACCCTGGTTCCGGCCGACGCCGGGGACATCCGCATCGCCGGGCACGACCTGGCAACCGAGGCGGACGCAGTACGAGCGGTGATCGGAGTCACCGGCCAGTTCTCCGCAGTGGACAACCTGCTGACGGGGGCCGAGAACCTACGCCTGATGGCCGACCTGCGCCACCTCGGCCGGGCCACGGGGCGCCGGCGGGTCACCGAGCTGCTCGAACGGTTCGAGCTCGGCGACGCGGCGGGCAAGCCGCTGTCGACCTATTCGGGAGGAATGCGCCGCCGCCTTGACCTGGCGATGACGCTGGTCGGCGATCCGCGCCTGGTGTTCCTGGATGAGCCGACCACCGGACTGGATCCGCGCAGCCGCCGCACGATGTGGCAGATCATCGGCGAGCTGGTCGCCGACGGCGTCACGATCTTTCTCACCACTCAGTACCTGGACGAAGCCGACCGGTTGGCCAACCGCATCGCGGTGCTCGAACAGGGTCGGATCGTCGCCGAAGGCACCCCTGCCGAGCTCAAGCGCCGCATCCCCGGCGGCCACGTGGAGCTGCAGTTCGCGGATCCCGCTGCGCTGCGCAAGGCCGCGGTGCTGCTCGACGTCGCCCCGCCCGAGGACGAGGAGCTCGTGCTCCAGGTGCCGGGCGACGGCACCGTCGCCTCGCTGCGCGGCTTGTTCGAGCGGTTGGACGAGGCCCGGATCACCGTCGAGGACCTGTCGATCCACACCCCCGACCTCGACGATGTGTTCTTCGCGGTCACCGGCCACCCGACCGTCCGTGACTCCGGCGAGGAGGCACTTCAGCGATGACCTCGCTCGCCTACACCGTCTCCGACTCGGCGACGATGCTGCGCCGCAACCTCAAACACCAGCTGCGCTATCCGTCGGTGACGCTGATGCTCGTCGGGATGCCGATCGTGTTCCTGTTGCTGTTCGTCTATGTCTTCGGCGGCCAGCTCGGCGCCGGCCTCGGTACGCATCCACGCGGCGACCGGACCGCCTACCTCACCTACGTCGTGCCCGGCATCCTGATCATGACCGTGGCCTCGGCGGCCCTGGGGACCGCGCTGTCGGTCGCCATGGACATGACCGAGGGCATCATCGACCGGTTCCGGACCATGGCGATCGCCCGCGGCGCCGTCCTGACCGGGCATGTGGTCGGCAGCCTGGTCCAGACGACCATTGGCCTCGCCATCGTGCTCGGCGTCGCCATGGCGATCGGATACCGCCCGACGGCCAACCCGCTTGCCTGGCTGGGCGCGGCTGGGGTGCTGCTCCTGTTCGCGCTCGCGCTCGTGTGTCTCTCCGCCGCACTCGGCCTCGCCGCGAAGAGCGTCGAGACCGCCAGCAACACGCCGATGTTCCTCACGCTGCTGCCCTTGCTGAGCAGCGGATTCGTCCCGACGGGCACGATGCCGGGTGGACTCCGTCAGTTCGCCGAGTACCAGCCCTACACCCCCGTGACACAGACCGTGCGCGGGCTGCTCACCGGCACCGAGGCCGGCGGCCACGCGATCGCTGCCGTTGCGTGGAGCCTGGGCATCGCCATCGTCAGCTACCTCTGGGCCGTGCGCCTGTACAACCGTCGCGGGGCCGCCGACCCGAAGTGATCACGTCATTCAGTGGAGCTATGCCCGCGGTGCGCGGTGGTGGCGGAACGACGTTTCGAGTCCGTCGATGATGAGGTTGAGACCGAACTCGAACTCTTCGTCGATGGTTGCACCCGGGAGCAGCTCGGCGACTGTCGTGGTCGCCGGGTAGGTCCGGGGGTCAAGCTCGCGGTAGTAGTCGCGCAACCGGGGCGAGTCACGACGCCAACCGTGAAGGGCTTCGGGCGGCCGTCGTGGAGCAGCTGCACCTCGAGATTCGAGAAACCAGGCCTGGACGCTTGGCCATCAAGTAACGCTTGACACATGCGTCGTGCGGTAGTAGGTTCTCCAAACCTGATTCGACATTATCGAATCGTGATCAACGGAGGGCGCAGTGGAGGAAAGGTTTCATCTCGCGCAGCGTGCCGGCGCCGAAGTCGTCGGAACCGCGCTGCTGGTGCTCGTCGGACCGGGCTCTGTAGTGGCGACCCTGGAGTTGGCGGGCAAGGCCGTACCGGCGATTCGCGGCGGGGATCTGCTTGGGATCTCGTTCGCTTTCGGGTTCATCATCGCGGCGATGGTGTACTGCATCGGGAAGGTGTCGGGCTGCCACATCAATCCGGCCGTGACCTTCGGGTTGGCCGTCACCAAGCGAGTTCCGTGGAGCGAGGTTCCGGTCTACTGGGCCGCGCAGGTGGTAGGCGCCGTGATCGGCGCGTTCGGGATCTGGGCTGTGTTCGGGCATCAGGCGATCAATCTCGGGATGGGGATGACGTCGTTCAGCCAGTCGACCACGGGTTGGGGTCAGGCGATCTTTGCGGAGGGCATTGGGACCGCGATCCTGATGTTCGCGATTCTCGGGATCGTCGATGGGCGCTCTCCGAGCGATCTCGCCGGGATCGTGATCGGCGGCGTGGTGATCGCGATCATCATGGTGGTCGGCCCGGTCACCGGCGCGTCGTTGAATCCCGCGCGTGCGTTCGGTCCTGAGCTGGTCGCAGCGATCGGCGGCGGCCCAACGCATTGGGGCCAGTTGTTGCCCGTGTACATCCTGCCCGGCCTCGTCGGCTCGGGAATCGCTGCGGTCGCCTACGACTTCATCGCCAAGCCGCGACTGATCGTCGAGCCGGTGATCGAGGCAGTGTCCCATCCCGACCCCGATCCCCGGACCCCCGCGGCGGTCTGACAAAGGAGCATCATGGCTGTAGCCATAACCCCCACGATGAAGAAGTTCCTCAACGATCCCGCCGACCTGGTGAAGGAGTCGTTGGCTGGCCTCGCAGCGGCCCACGGCGATCTGCTGCGCTACGACGCGGCCGCACAGATCGTCGTGCGCGCCGACGCACCGGTCCGGGGCAAGGTCGCGCTGGTCTCCGGCGGAGGCTCGGGACACGAGCCGCTGCACGGAGGGTTCGTCGGCCCTGGGATGCTGGATGCGGCGTGTCCCGGCGAAGTGTTCACTTCGCCGGTGCCAGACCAGATGCTGGCGGCGACGAAGGCGGTCGACGGCGGCGCTGGGGTTGTGCACATCGTCAAGAACTACACCGGTGACGTGATGAACTTCAGGTTGGCGGCCGAGGACGCCGCCGACGAGGGGATCGACGTCGAATCGGTGCTCGTCGATGACGACGTGGCGGTGGAGGATTCGCTCTATACCGCCGGCCGCCGGGGCGTGGGCGCGACGGTGCTGTTGGAGAAGATCGCCGGCGCGGCCGCTGACCGGGGTGATGCGGTGGCCGCTGTGGCCGCCGTGGCACGGCGGGTCAACGATCGCGCCCGCTCGTTCGGTGTGGCGCTGTCCTCGTGCACGCCTCCGGCGGCCGGCAAGCCGATGTTCGATCTGCCCGACGGCGAGATCGAGCTCGGGATCGGGATCCACGGCGAGCCGGGCCGTCGGCGCGAGCACATGCGCACCGCGCGGGAGATCGTCGAGGTGTCGCTGGAAGCGATCCTGTCCGATCTGAACCCGGCGCAGGGCGCTCGGGTGCTGCCGTTCGTCAACGGCATGGGCGGTACGCCGCTGATCGAGCTGTACCTCCTGTATCACGAGGTCGACAGCCAGCTACGGGCGGCCGGGCTGAAGCCGGTGCGCAACCTGGTCGGCAGCTACATCACGTCGCTGGAGATGGCCGGGGCGTCGGTGACATTGCTGGAGCTGGATGACGAGCTGATGTCGCTCTGGGATGCTCCGGTCCACACGCCGGCGCTCCGCTGGGGAGCGTGACCGACAGTGATCACCGATTCGACCGTGCGCGCACAAACGATCAGCAGCTGGCTGGCTGAAGCCGGGGACCAGATCCGGCAGCAGAGTGACTACCTCACTCAGCTCGACGCGGCGATCGGCGACGGTGATCACGGCATCAACATGCGCCGCGGCTTCGATGCCGTCGGCAAGGCGCTCGCCGGGCAGGGTGACGCCACCCTGCCCGGCCCGCTCCTGATCGTGGCCGGCAAGACGCTGGTCGCGACCGTGGGTGGCGCCAGCGGTCCGCTGTGGGGCTCGGCGCTCCGCCGCGCCGGCCGCTCACTGGGCAGTGCCGAGAGCTTTGACGGCATCCAGCTCGCCGATGCGCTGGACGCTGCGATCGACGGGGTCGTCGAGCTGGGGGCGGCCGCGTTGGGTGACAAGACGATGGTCGACGCGCTCGTTCCCGCCGCGACCGTGCTGCGCGGCGCGCTCGGTGCGGGCCACTCGCTGGAGGATGCTGTGTCGGCGTCAGCGGACGCCGCTCGCCAAGGAGCCGAGCGGACTGTCCCCATGCGGGCCCGCAAAGGCCGCGCTTCCTACCTCGGAGAGCGCTCGATCGGCCACCAGGATCCCGGCGCCACCTCGGCGGCGATCATCCTGGCCGCCCTCAGCCACGCCGTTGCATCAACGCCGATCTGAACGGGACGGACGGGCGTGGCGTTTGAGCGATCGCTGACCGGAACTCCGGCGTCCCCCGGGGTCGCGTGCGGCTCCGTGTGGCGGTCCGACCGCGTGCCGCCAGGGACCTCGGGCCAGGTCCCGGTGGCGTTGCGCGGGGCCGAGCGCGAGCGGGCGGTGGCCGCCCTCGCACGCGCGGCCGAGGCGATGCTCGCCGTCGCCGCCGGCCTGCCAGCCGAGGAAGCCGAGATCGTCGACACCGGCGCGCTGATGGCCCAGGACCCGCTCCTGATCGCGGGCGTGGAGGACACCGTCATCCACGGCGGGCTGTCAGCTCCGGAGGCGATCCTCGAGGCCACCGGCCGGCACGCCGACGCGATCGCGGCGCTGCCCGACGAGACGCTGGCCGCCCGCGCCGACGACGTCCGCAGCCTCGGCCGGCGCGCTGCCCGGCTCGCCACCGGGGAGGGCGCCAGCCGCCCGCCCGGTGAGGAAGCGATCCTGATCGCACATGAGCTCGGACCGGCCGACGTCGCCGAGCTGGCGCCGTGGCTGGCCGGGATCGCCCTGGCCGGCGGCAGCCCGACCGGGCACGCGGCGATCGTCGCCCGGTCGCTCGGGCTGCCGATGGTCACCGGCCTCCCCGAGGCGGTCCTCGGAATCCCCGACGGGGAGCAGGTCGTAGTGGACGGCGCGGGCGGCGACATGATCGTCGCGCCGAGAGCCGACCGCAGCGCGCAGGCCGTCAACGACATGCGGGCGCGCCATCGGGCAGCACAGCGCGCGCATGAGATGCGCGATCAGCCGGCACTGACGCGCGACGGTACCCGGGTGACCGTCCGAGCCAACGTCGCCAGCGCCGCGGAGCTGGCCGCCGGCCTGCGCGCCGGGGCTGAGGGCATCGGGCTGCTGCGGACCGAGCTTGCTTTTCTGGACGCGACCGACTGGCCCACCGAGCGCGAGCACCTCGACGCACTGGAGCCGATCCTGGTCGGACTGGGCCGCCTGCCTGCGATCGTGCGCGTTCTCGACTTCGGCGCAGACAAGGCCCCCCCGTTCCTGCGTCACGTGCCTGAGCGAGGGCTCGAGCTCCTGCTCTCCCACCCAGAGGCGTTCGTACTCCAGCTTCGCGCGATCCTGCTCGCCGCCCAACACCACGACATCCGGATTCTCTTGCCGATGGTCGACTCCGGCCGCCAGGTCGAGGCGACACGCGCGCTGATCCAGCAGATCGTCGACGAGCGTGAGTACGAACGCGTCCCGCCGGTTGGTGCGATGATCGAGACACCGACAGCGGCGAACGCCGCGGACGAGATCGCCGCCGGCTGTCAGTTCCTCAGCATCGGGACCAACGATCTGACCGCTACCACGCTCGGCGCGAACCGGTTCGCCACCAATACGGCGTGCGCGCACCACCCCCTCGTGCTGCGTGCGGTTGCGGCAAGCGTGGCCGCCGCCCATCGCGCCGACATCAGGATCGAGGTGTGCGGCGAGGCCGCATCAGACGCCCTGATGGTGCCGCTGCTCGTCGGCCTCGGCCTCGATGAGCTCAGCGTCGGGGCCGCACGCGTCGGTCAAGTCCGCGAGTGGATCCGCCAGCTCCGCGACGCCGAGACCAGGGGGCTCGCGCGCTCGGCGCTGACGATGGACACCGCGGACGAGGTCGAATGGGCGGCGCGGCCAGTCGCCGCCGAGCTACTCCGAGAGCCCGGCGACAGCGGCGGCGAGGGTGGCGACCGCGACGGCGGCGTCCTCGCCCTCGGCGCGTAGCCGCAGCTCCGTGCCGCGCTTGGCGCCGAGCGCCAGGATCGCGAGCAGACTCTTGGCGTTCGCCTCACGGCCGTCGCTGGCCACGGTGATCGCTGCCGTGAAGCCCATCGCTGCGCGGACGAACGTCGCCGCTGGACGGGCGTGCAGGTCGACGCCCGCGGGCAACCGGACCGCAGCATCGGCAACATCAAAGCTTGTTCGCACCGCGTGCCTCCTCCGCTGCGCTCACGACATCCTCCAGTGAGCAGCCGGCCGAGGCGATCACGGCCGCGGCCACGGCACCCTCTACCAGCGGGGCATCAACGAGCCGCGCGTGCCCGTTGCCGTTGCGTTCGAGCACGTGGCGGATCGTCAGGATCGCGCTCCCGAGATCCCCGAGAATGATCACCCCGTCACCTTCATTGGCGCGCCGGATCGCATCGCGCACAAGGCCATCGTCGGTCCCCAAGCTGCCACCCGGGCCCCCGCCCGCCACCTCAATGCGAACGGACGGACCGGCCATCTGCCCCGCCAACTCGGCGACCCCACGCGCGAGTTCGGCGCTGTGTGAGACAACTACGATGCCGACCAACGAACGTCTCCCTCGGTTGTGGACTGACCGTCCGCAGTCTACAGTACCGAAGAGGATTCGACAATGCCGAATGCCAGCTCCGACAAGCCACCTCCTCGACGATCCACGATCCAGTCCGTGGACCGAGCCGCGCGGATCCTGAAGGTCCTCGCCAGCGGGCCCAGGCGACTCGGGGTGAGCGAGATCGCCGATCGCCTGGACCTCACTCGGCCGACCGTCCACGGGCTGCTCCAGACCCTCCAGGCCCACGGCTTCGTGGAACAGGACCGCGACTCGGACAAGTACCAGCTCGGCGCCGGTCTGGTCCAGCTCGGGAATTCCTACCTCGACCTCAATGAGCTCAGATCCCGCTCGCTGATCCACGCCGAGCGGCTCGCGACCCGCACAGACGCCGCCGTCCGCGTCGGCGTCAAGCACGGCTCGAGCGTCGTGATCGTCCACCACGTCTTCCGGCCCGACTCGACCCTGCAAATTCTGGAAGTCGGCGCCGAACTGCCACTCCACGCATCCGCTCTCGGCAAGGCGATGCTCGCCTACGCACCCGAGGCATCCGTCGCCGACCTGCTCGCCGAACCACTCACCCGACTGACCAGCCGGACCCTCACGCCGGCCAGCCTGCGCAGAGAGCTCGGTGAAGTCCGCGAGTGCGGATTCGCCCGCGAGCGAGACGAGGCGGTGCTCGGCGAGTCGAGCATCGCCGCCCCGATCTTCGACCACTCGGGCAACGCCGTCGGCGCGATCGGGATCGTCGGCGACACCGACCGGATCATGCCCCGCGGCCCGGCCAAGACGATCCCCGAGGCGGTCTGCGACGCCGCGCGCGGAATCTCCCGCGAGCTCGGCGCCCGCCACTGGCCGGCGCTCAGCCCGAAGCCCGCACTCGCCCGCGCCCGCGCCCGCGCCCGAACCTGAGCACCACCACGCGATCCGAGACCTCGCTCTCGGAGCCGTCGGAAACCGCCGCGAGCGAGGTGACTCGTCGCCGCACCGGCCTCTATCGCCGCCGTGGATCTCGGTCAGCCGGTCTCGTTTCCAGCGCATCCGACCGGCCTCTGTCTAGCGGAGCGTCTCTCCTCCGCACCAGCGGGCGAGGAACGGCGCGCCCATGTCCGACACCAGTTGCCGCCGGAGGCAGGCTCTCACGACGATCGCGGCGGGGCTGCGGATCCGTAGCAGCGCCGCCAGCTGGGTGCCGTAGATCCCGGACCGGTGCGCGACGTGAAAGCGGGCGCTCCCGACTCGGGTGAAGGGTCCGCGGCGGGTCGAGGCGGAATAAAAGAAGACGCGAGCGGCTGGGTAGTGGCCCTTCATCTCGTGCACGACCGCAGACAAGGTCGCGTCGACCCAAGGTGACTCCCCGTACTGCTCTCGCTGGGTGGTGAGCAGCAGGGACGGCAGCACGTCGATGCGACGGGTGTTCGAGGTAGCGGGCCCGAGCACCGCCCGGATCTTGAAGTTGCGCTCCAGCCCCACGCAGGCGACGATCCCGATGGTGGTGCACGGCTCCAGCGTGACCGAATGGCCGTGGTACCTCGGTGCCGTATCCCCATCCGCCTTCTGCCAGTGGCGGTATGGGTACTTGGCGACGTACAGGTGAACGGACGTGAGCGAGTTGTAGGTTCCGGACGCTTTCACGGTGACCTGGTAGGTCTGCCCGATGAAGAAGTATGGGCGTCGCACGGTCAGGCGCAGCCTGGGGTGCTCGGGGGTCGTGAATTCGGCGGGCGTCTCCTGGTCGTCGGTCGTTCCCTTTGCGTTCCACGCCGTGAGCCACAGCTGGTACGTCGTCCCCGGGCGCAGTCCGCTCACCGGCAGGCGCACCGAAACGGGCGTCGTACCGGCGGGCAGCGATTGTTCGCCAGTGGCCGCGAGCAGACCGTCGTAGGAGTACGACCATCGATACGTGGTCGCGAGACCGCCGGGGTTGATCGTGCCGGTGAGCGTCGCGGTCGTGTCACGCACGTCCACGGGGGCCGTCACCTGAACGAGGGGCTCCTCGGTCGGCGCCGGCGCCGGCGGTGGGCAGGTCGTCAGCGGCGGCACGCACTGCGCGACCGCGACCGACGAGCCCGCGGCTCCGCACGTTGCGCACAGCGCTCCCAGCACCAGAATCCATCGGCTCCCCCCGCCGAGGATGCGGCTCAGTCTCCCCAAGGGTGAAACCCCCCGCCGTGCCTCACCGCGCCCTCAGCGGCAGAGATTGACCGCCGGCGCCTTCGGCGTCGCACTCAGGTTGATCTGCGAGAGATGAATAGTGTGGCCACCGGTGAGGACAGTGCGGCTCGCCTCCAACAGGTCGGTGCGGCGCGAGAGCGTGTCGGTCTCCGTGGCCGTGAGCTTTCCGTCCGGGCCGCTGTAGGTGAGGGTGATCGTCTTGGAGCCGAAGCGGGGTGCGGAGAAGTGAGCGGTTCCCACTCGGTTGGCTTGACGTCCGACCCGGAAAGGTTGCGAGCCGGTCAGACGCGCGAAGCACGAATGGCGGGAGGCGTCTCCGAAGGTCCAGAACGCGCCGCGGTCATCGGCGATGATCTCGACGGGGCTGCGATGACAGACCCCGGGTCCGGCGCAGCGCGGCGGGGTGAGATCATCACGCCACCACACGACGTGGTTGTGCCGCAGGGCGATGGTGCCGTTCTCGGTCGCCCACGACCACCCGGGATGCAGCTTCGTCTCCCCCCACGCGAAGTCAAACAAAATCCTCTTGTCATTCGTGATCATCTCGATGTAACCCGTCTGTCGGTACCGAACCGCCGGGACCTGGTTGTACGCGCGGGCCTCGGCGCGCGCGATCGCGATCGCCCGGCGATTACCCGTCGCTCCAGCGGCGGCGAACGCCGTAGCCGCCACGACAAGCAGCCCAACCACGGCAACGACCACGACTCTTCTCGCCCGCATGCTCCCCCTCCTCCAACTGCTCGTTGATCTCGCCACGCCCGATGGCGAACCGTGGTGGCGGAGCATATCTGCCCCTACGGCAGGCGTGTGTCCGAGCAGCGGACGTGGTCAGCACCACGACAAGCCGGGCGAGAAGACGGACAGGACGGTGAGGACCCCGAGAAGATCCCGTCGCTGCGCGAGGTCCTGCGACCCGGCGTCGCTGAGCAGCCCGACGCAGAAGTTCGTCATTCCTCTGCCCGACAAGGTCGACCCGGACGCGAGCCAGTATCAGGCAAGTCTGAAGATCCGTACGAGCTCGGCTTGACCACGTCCGCCGTCTTCGTGGAGGCTACCTATACAGGGGAAGATCTGGATGGCCTCGCTGACCGCCCCGCGCCGACGCTGAGCGCAACGCCCGCTACAGGTCTGCTCACGCTGCGGCGCGTCCAAGGCCGAGGCGTTGCCGCGCCGCCGCGCGATCGATGGCGAGCGCGGCGATGAGCTCGGCGGCGGGATCAGGCGGCTCGAGCTCGAGGACGGTAAGGAGCACCAGTTGCCGGGGCATGTCGTGACCACGGCGTATCTCCTTGTACGACTTCTCCAGCGCTTTCTTGGCTGCGGGCGTCATTGGCAGACGGTCTCGCAAGACGGCTTTGAGCGTCGGCCTCGGGGGACGTCTGATCGGCTCGTCGATCGGTATCGGTGGTGCGTTGAACGCAGAGCCGATCCCGACTGCGGCAAGCGCGTCGTGATCCATCGCGTCGAGCGCGTCGCGGGCGGTCTGGAGGTCGCATCCGAGCGCCTGCGCCAGGACTGGCTCCTTGAGCAGCCCGAGTATCAGGTGCTCGGTGCCGACCTTGCGGTCACCGCGGCGCCGTGCCTCCTCGCGAGCGTCGATGTACGTGCGCCATGGGTGATAGGCGTCGGCTGGTTTCTCACGCCTGGTCATGGAACTCGCTTTCCGTATTTGGCGTGGACTGATTGGCGGGTCACGCCGAGCGCGTCACCGATCTGCTGCCAAGACCACCCCTGTTGGCGGGCGGTCGCGACGTGGTCGGCCTCGACCCGTTCCGCGAGCCGGTGCAGTGCGAGAGCGGCGCGGAGCCCCAGCGACGGGTCGTTGGACGCGGTCGCGGAGGCGATGTCTTCGGCATCCATGGCCGTCAGTCTAGATTGACAGCAGCACGCTTGTCAACCCAAACTGACGCCGCACGGTGAGTGTCCTGACGCCTTGGTTTCGGTACGCGGTCCGGTGCGCCGCCGGTGAGATGACTGCCGTGGAGGCAGGGGCCGCGCAGGTTGGCGGTCACAACTTCCAAGCTGCGACGTTATGCAGGTATGCGCTGGTCGCAGGCCACCGATGCCGAGCTTCTCGCTGCCACCGGTTCAGATCCGGAGGCGTTCGGGGAGTTCTATGACCGGTTTGAGACGGCGGTCGTCGGCTATCTGCTTCGCCGGACCGTCGACGTCGAGCAGGCGATCGACCTCGCGGGCGAGGTGTTCGCAACGGCGCTTCAGTCAGCTGGCCGCTACCGGCCGGAAGCGAAGGATCGAGGGTCTGCGGCGCCGTGGCTGTTCACGATCGCCCAGAACAAGCTGACCGACGCGCGCCGCCGGGGTCAGGTGGAGAGCCGCGCGCGCCGGCGGCTCGGGCTCCGCGAACCGGTCGAGTACGACGATGAAGCGCTCGACCGGATCGAGTCGACCGTGTCGCAGACCGGATGGGTCACCAAGCTGTTGGAACGATTGCCCGACGATCAGCGCGAGGCCGTTCGCGCGCGAATCCTGGACGAGCGTCCCTACGGCGAGATCGCTGGCGAGTTGCAGACCAGTGAGTTGGTCGTGCGTAAGCGCGTGAGCCGCGGCCTGGCCGCGTTGCGCAAGAGCCTGGAGGAGACACGATGACCCTGATGCCCGAGTTCCGTCGGCAGCTGCTCGAGGCTGCCGCGACCCGTACCCCCGAGCGTCGTCGCCGGCACTTCGGCCTCGGTATGCCGCGCGTCGGTCTCACTCGGCCGCGCCCCCGCCTGGGCGCGCAGATCGCCACGACCGCATCGATCCTGGTCGCTGTCGCGGTTTTGGCCGTCGTGCTCACGATCGGCGGTGCCCACCGGAGAGTTGGCACACCCGGCGGTCAACGCGATGGTGGCGCTCCCGGCGTCGCCACCGCCCGCGCGCAGCTGCTCGGGGAGCTCGGCGCGCTCCGCCGCGGCCACGCGTCCAAGCTCGCCGGACATGTCCCGCTCCCCCCGGTGTCGCACCTACAGGTCGACCGGTCGCTGGTGCGCACTGTTCAGACCCGCGGCTACACGCTGACGCTGATCCCGGTCTCCGAGACGGTGCACGGGCCCGCATCAGACCGTCGCACGACCGGCTTGGTCGCCACCGTGCAAGGCCCCAACGTGCGCAGCGGGTTCCCGGCCATCGACAACCGCTCCGTCGCCGTCGGCAATCCCGTGTCGCCGGCAGCGATCGCTCGTCATGGAACGATCATCATCATGTATGTCAGCGGTTCGCTGAACCGCGCCGTCGTCATCGTCCCCGACGGTGTCACGCGGGTGCAGCTGTCGCGGTTTGTGCCCGCTCGCAGCAGCGGCGCGCGGCTGGCGGCGATCGCGCCCGCGTCGGCCTCGGTCCATGACAACGTCGCGGTGCTTCCGCTGCCCGATGTCACGACCGCGGCGCTGCACCAGACCCAACGAACGGTCCGAGGCGACGGCGGCGTGTTCAGCAGTCACCGCTGTCGCGTGAACGCGGTCCTGTACTTCGTGCCTGTGTCGGCGCGGATGACGTGGTGGCGCAAGACCCCGACCGGCTCGGAGGCCCACGCCATGACTGTTCGGACGAGTCTCAACGGGTACTCCACGACGCTGCTTCCACCCGCACCATGCCGGCACTCCCGGAACCGATGACCTTTCGAGCAATCGGAATGAGCCTACGGACCTCACCCCCTAAAGGACCAGACGCCGTGGCACACCGGGCCCAGGCCTTTGCGCGGAGCAACCCAGCTTCGACGGTCGCCGTAGTCTCCACCGCATGAGCCGTCAATCGATCGCTGTGCTCTCGCTTGTCGCCAGCGTGCTTGTCGCCGGTTGCGGAGCGACCGGTGGGACCGTCCATCGTCGGCCGGCGTTGACGGAGGTTTTCGTGAGTGGGCGGCGCGTCGTGTTGCTGGGCCGGTTCGTCCGCCGGACCACGCACGGTGTGAGTTTCCTAGCGCCCGCACGACTTGCCCCCGGGACGATCGACTTCATCCATCCCGGGTCCGTGAACGTGGCCGCGTCCTTCCCGTTCCGTGCCACACCTCCGGGCATCGACGCTTCCAACACCCATGTCATCGTGCGTCCGGACCACGTCGAAGTCCTGGCGACGGGTCCGACCGGTACACCGGTTGAGATCTCGTGGGAGGAGACGTGCGGATCCCATCGCTCCGCGTCGGGTGGTGCGGGTGGTCAGGGCCAGGAGCGCGCGCGTTTGCCGGCGGTGCTTGCGGTGAAGCTACCGCGGTGGTCGAGCGGTGAGGACAGCTGCTATGTCGCCTCGACGCTGTTCACGAACCACTTCGAGCGCGGGCTGGCATTGGATCTCGTGAACTACTGAGGCTGCGGCGCGTTCATCCACCGATGGTGGACGGTGGATGCTTCGACGGGCCCGACAGGGCCGTGCCGGATAGCTTCCGCTGATGATCATCTGGCTGAACGGCGGGTTCGGCGCGGGCAAGACGACGCTCGCCGAGGAACTGCGCCGGAGAGTTCCGGGCGCCGTCGTGTACGACCCAGAGGAGGTCGGCCTCATGCTCTGGAAGTGGCTGGGGCCCAACGACGACTTCCAGGACCTGCCGAGCTGGCGGGAACTGGTCGTCGCGACGGCGGTGTCGTTGTGCAAGCACCACGCGGACACGCTGATCGTCCCGATGTCGCTCATCCGCGACGCGTATCGGGTCGAGATCCTGAGTGGCTTGGCCGACGCGGGCGAGGAGGTCCTCCACGTGTTCCTGGAGGCGGACGTCGACGTGCTCCGAGAGCGACTCGATGCCCGCGGCGGCCCCCCGGGCAACCCGCGAGCGAATCAGTCGGCCCGCGATTGGGCGTTCCGCCGTGTGGACCAGGCCATTGCCGCCGCCGCCAGGCAGCCGGCCGGGACGCTCATGCTGCGTTCCGACAGGCTCTCGCCGGCCGAGTTGGCCGACGACGTGCTCGCGGTCGCGGGCGTCCACCAGGACAACCGGGGCGGCTGACAGTCCTCGGGCGCTCGAGAGCCCCCGCTCCCGGGGTGTTCGCCTCCCCCGAAGTGTCCGCATCGGCCCGTCGAACACATGCCAGGGCGCTCACCAACCTCCACGCCGTTGCCCTTCCGGCAGCCACCCTGGACTGCTGCTCCGGGCCAACCAACAGCGTGGCTCCGGGGAAGCAACTATCCGCCCTTCGGCACCGCTGCCTTAACAGTGACCTGGCGCGCCCGCCTAGCGGGCTTTCGAGATGCGCCGTGCAGGATTCCGCTTTCCGCCGGTGGACCTGCCTAGATCGGGCGGGCTCGCCGTGCCGCGAGCGCGGCGAGCCCCGAGCGGGAGCGGACATCGAGTTTCTGGAAGATGTGCGTCAGGTGGGCCTTGACGGTCGCACGCGAGATGAACATCCGCTCCGCGACCTGCGGGTTGGTGAGGCCCTCCGAGATGAGCTGGACGACCTGGAGCTCGGTCGGGGTGAGCGCCTCCCAGCCGCCTGTCGGGCGCTTACGTGACCCGCGGGCGCGACGAACCCAGCCGATCACCTCGTCCAGTGACATCGCCGCGCCCTCGCTCCGGGCAGCTGCGTACGGCTCGGAGCCGAGGCGATCTTCGAGCAACTGCTCGAGCGCTTCGAAGGCGGGAGCATCGGGTGGCCAGCGCACCAGCTCGAGGTCGGATCGAGCCCGCTCGGCGGCGCCGAGCAGCCGTACCGCCTCAATGTGTGACTCGAGCCCGGCCGCGATCTGCGCGAGTAGGTCGAGCGTCTGGGGCAGGGACGTCAGTGCTCCAATCTCGACGCGCTGGGCGAGCACCTGGTGTGCCAACCTGTCCGCCTCGCTCCACTCCTCCCGTTCGACGGCCAGGCGCCCGAGGAGCTCGCGTGCGGCGGCGACGTACGAGCGGGCACCGATGCGCTCGCTCAGCTCGAGCGCCTCGCCGGCGCGCGCCTTCGCCCGCTCCGCGTCGCCGCGTGCGCGCAGCACGTCGCCGAGTGCCGCCAGCGCCGTGAGCCTGGCCCAATCCTCGCTCGCTCCGGCCAGGATCAGCTCGAGCAGTTCATGCGCTCGGTCAAGGTTGCCGAGCGCGGCGTGCGCGTTCGCCTGCTGCTGCCTCAGGGGCACGACCGACATCCCGCCGATGGCCGTCAGCCGGGCCTCGGCTTGAAGCACGCGGGCGAGCGCGGCGTCAGCTCTTCCCTGCGCCGTCTCGTCCCACGCTGTGAACGCGTGCGCGAAAGCCTCGTTGACCGGGTCCCCGAGCTCACGCGCGGCCGTCACGGCCTGCCGGCACAGTTCGGCGCAGCGCTCGTGATCGGCGCGGACCAGCGCGTGGTATGCCAGCGCGAGCGGAGCCCACGCTCTGCTCCGAACCCCGAGGCGCTCCATCGCCTGCTGTGCCTCGTCGCACACCCGTTCGGTCTCCGCGAACTCGTCCGTCCAGATATAGGACCAGGCGAGCGACGACGCCGCCGACCGCAGCGCCCAGACGTCGCCAGCGCTCTGGGCCAGCTCGAACGCGCGCCGCAGGTCAGGACGACCTCCGACCGGATCGCGGTACGCGCGCCACAGGCCCCTTGCTCGGAGCGCTCGCGCCTGCGTCGTCTCATCTCCGGTCGCCTCGGCGAGGTCGAGCGCCTGCTCGAACAGCTCGTTTGCGACCGTGTCGGCCTGGAGGTAACGGGCGAAGTGGCCGCGAGCCCAGAGCGCGCGCGCCCGCAGCTGGCTCGGGGACGGATCAGCCGCCTCCAACGCCCGACCGAGCGCATCCTCGGCGGCGGAGAACCGCCCGCTCACCTCCCACCACGCCGTCAGAGCCACAGTGACGCGCAGCGCCCGCTCCGGATCCGCGGCGACGCCATGGTCGATGGTGGCTCTGAGGTTGGCCGCTTCAGGCTCGAGCACCTCGAGCCACTCGAGGTTGCGCGGGATCTCCAGCTCCGCCTCGGCCCGCTCGGCCAACGACAGGAAGAACTCGAGGTGCCGTTCGCGCAACCGTGGCGCCTCGCGGCTGTCCTCGCACAGCTCGGCTGCGTACTGGCGAACGGTCTCAAGCGTCCGGTAGCGCACGACAGGCCCACGCTCCTCGGCCAGCACCAGCGACTTGTCGATAAGCGACGCCAGCAGGTCCAGGATCGCGCCGTCCTCCACGCCATTCCCACCGCACACCGTCCTGGCCGCATCCAGCGACCAGCCGCCCGCGAACACCGCCAATCGCCGGAACAGCAGGCGCTCCTGATCGCAGAGCAGGTCATAGCTCCAATCCACCGATCCGCGCAACGTCCGTTGACGCAGATCGGCGCCCCGCGGTCCGCCCGTCAGTAGCCGCAACCGATCCCCCAGCTGGGACGCGATCTGCTCCACTGACAGCATCCGCACGCGAGCGGCCGCGAACTCGATCGCCAGCGGAATCCCATCCAGCTCGCGGCAGATCCGCGCAACCGCCGGCGCATTGCCGTCCGTGAGCTCAAAGCTCGGGCGCGCCTTCCTCGCCCGTTCCACGAACAGAGCTCCGGCATCCGATCCCGCCACCACCGCGGGCGGCTCGACCCCGACCGGCAATGGCAGCGACAGCGGAGGCACTGGCCAATCGCTCTCCCCCGGAACGCCCAACGGCTCCCGGCTGGTCGCCAGTACCACGACGTTCGGGCAACCACGAAGCAATGCCTCGGAAAGGTCCGCCGCGGCCTCGATCAGGTGCTCGCAGTTGTCGAGAACCACGAGCGCACGGCCCTCAGCCAGCCGGCCGATGACTGCCTGCACGAGCCCGCGACCGGGCGATGGCCGCACCCCGAGCACACTCGCCAGAGCTTCGACCACCGTATTGCCATCACGGAAGGGTGCGAGCTCGACCCACCAGACCCCGTCTCCAAACGAACCGGAACACCGCGCCGCGACCTGCAGCGCAAGCCGCGTCTTACCCGCCCCCCCGGGTCCGGTCAAGGTGAGCAGACGAGCGTCCCGCAGCGCCGTGGAGATCTCTGCCACCTCCCGCTGGCGGCCAACGAACCGAGTCAGCTCCGAGGGAAGATTGCCCGGCGGCAACGGCAGCTCCCAGCGGCCATCCAACTCGGGGTGCATCAGCGCGTAGACGCGTTCAGGACGCTCGATCCCCTTCAACGGTCGCTCACCCAGATCCACCAGCGTCGTCCCGGCCGGTAGCGCATCTCGGACCAGCTCATGTGCTGCTCCCGAAACGGCGATCTGTCCGCCGGGGCACAGACTGCGCAGCCGAGCGCAGCGGATGATCGCCGAACCCATGTAGTTCGATTCGTCGCGTAGCCGGGCCTCACCGCTGTGCAGCGCCATTCGCACCCTCAGCTCCGCGCCCGCCGGCCACGGCTCAGCGCGTAACGCCAGCTGCGCGTCGAGTGCCGCCGCAACGGCATCCGACGCGTGCGCAAACGCTCCCACAACGCTGTCGCCCTCGCCCTGCTCGACCGGCCGCGCCCCTCCGTGATGCTCAATCGCCTCGCCGAGCAGCTCGTAATGGCGACCGATCGCCGACGCCATCGCTTCGGGCGCTGCCTCCCACAGCCGCGTGGAGTCCTCCACATCGGTCATCAGGAGTGTCACCACCCCCGTTGGCACCGCGCCCCGGGTTTCCCCCCGCACCGCCATGATCGCAGGATTCTTCCACAGCGCCCTTGGTCGCTTGCTCTTCCGCCCGGGGCGCAGCCATCAGGCCGGACGCGGACCGATCTCCGCTGTAGCCACTTCCGTCCGCGAAATAGGCCAGGTGGCTGATGTTCCGCCGCCGTCGGCGACCTAGCGTGCCGCCCATGCAATCGACCAGCTCAGCTCCACAACCAAGCGAGGCCGCGATCAGCGAGGTCATCCACGGCGCGTGCCTCTGCGAAGAAGTCGCGTTCGAGGTGCAGCCGTCCTACCAGTTCGGTCCCGGCCTGGCGATGGGGGTGTGCCACTGCACGCGCTGCCAGCGTTGGACCGGTGCCGGCGCGGCCCCCGTCGTCGTCGTCGCTCCGGCGCACTTCAAGGTCACCAAGGGCCGGGAGTTCCTCGCCCACTACCGCGGCGAAGGATTCGCGGTCCGCACGTTCTGCCGACGCTGCGGGTCAAGCCTCTACACCGACAGCGGCACCACGTACTTCGTCAGCGCCGGCGTCCTCCACGACCTCAAGCTCACGCCCGCCTTCCACATCCAGGTCGCCCACAAGGCTGCCTGGGACGAGATCGGCGGCGACGCGCCGCAGTTTCCCGAACTACCGACGGCCCCCACCAGCGGGCAACACGAGGAGACACGATGAAGCATTCAACGGGGATGGATCAGGTCATCGAGCAGTGCGCGGCGATGACGCCTGCCGAGATGAACCAGCTCATCGACCAGCACATCGCCGCGGAGATGGCCGGCGACACTGAGGGCGCGGTGGCGATGTACACCGACGACGTGATCCACGACGACGTCGGTGCACCAACCGGCCCGCTACACGGCCCGCAGGCCGCAAAGGGCTTCTACGACTTCCTCAGCGCGAACCTCAAGACCGAGCGGATGGACGTCAACCACGCCTGGTACGGCGACACCTTCTGCGTAATCGAACACGATTGCACCGGGACCGTCGTCGGCGAGCTGCTCGGCATCCCCGGCAACGGAAAGCGGATCACCTTCCGGTTGCTCCACGTGTGGGAGTTCCGGGACGGGCTCATGTCACGCGAGAACGTGTGGCTCGACACCGCCGCGATCGTCGCGCAACTCACCGCCTGACCCACCGGCTCGTCAATCAATCCAGGAGGACACCATGCCCAAGGGATACGCAATCTTCACGTCGAGCGTACGCGACCAGACACGCCTGGTCGAGTACATCCAAGCGGCAACGCCATCCGTCATCGAGGCCGGCGGGAACCTCCTCGTGGCCGGCGCTCCCGAGCGCCTGGTGGAAGGCGAGTGGCACGGCAACCGAACCACGATCCTCGAGTTTCCGACCGTCGAGGCGGCACGCCACTGGTATGACTGCGCCGAGTACCAGTCGGTGATCGGCATCCGCCACGAGGCGGCCGACTCGAACGGCGTGATCATCGCCGGCTTCGAGCTCCCGCCCGAGCACGCGCACAGTACCGGTGAGCGAGTCTCCGGCGAGGTTGCGCACAGCTAGCAGTGGCCGCCAGAAGACGGCAGGATCTCAACGGGAGTAGGCCGTGGAGGGATCGAACCTCCAGCGAATTGCTGAGTTCGGGACATATCCCGGGACAAGGTCTTCGACGACGTCTCACGAACCTGCGCCGCCGCTCCTCTGAGCCCAAGCGACAGCCAGGTTCCTGCTTCTGGAGATGCAGGTCTCCGGGGATCCCGCGGCCAAGACCTGCATACCTGTGCCGGCCGTGCACGCCGATCCGCCGCTGTCACATGACGGCGCGCCGTTACTCGTTAGGTGGGGTCGTGCCGAGGCGTTCTGCGGTGACTGCCTCGAGTGTCTGACGGAGTGCGGCGATCCGGTCGGCCCCGAACCGCTTGGCCCACTCGCGCTCTATCTCGTTGATCAGATCCCAGCTGAGCGCCTGTGCTTGGTGACCGCGCGCGGTGAGGCGAATGATCTTCGCGCGGCCGTCGCTCGGGTCGGGGACCCGCTCGACGTAGCCGAGTTGCTGTAGATCGGTGGTGACCTCGCTGACGGCTTGCTTGGTCATGTTCGCGCGGTCGGCGAGGTCGGTGAGGCGCGAGCCGTCCGGATCGACGTATCCGAATACGCATCCGTGGGTTGGGCGGATGTCGGCGTAGTCGGTTGCTGCGAGACGCCGCGACAGTTCCGCGTCGAATTCGGCAAAGGCTACGTCTAGCAGGCGAATGAACGGGTTGTGCGGTGTGGAGCCGAAATCATTTGGCATTTAGTCAAGTCTCCTGATAAGCTTGCCTGACTGTCCGGCTGCCTTACAAGGCTTCCTGACCAATCTAGCAACTATCGGAGGTACCTGATGACGACAAAGATCTGGCGGCTCGGCACCGAGTCGACCGCGCGTGACGAGACGCGCGGGGGCTGATTCATGTCCCACTTCTTCGTTCTCGGCGGATCCGGGCGTACCGGTGGCCACATCATCGATTACGCCCTGAGCAAGGGGCACACAGTCACGGCTCTCGTGCGCGATCCCGCCAAGCTGACCTCCCGCGCCGGGCTGACCGCCGTACAGGGCACCCCCGTAAACCGCAGCGACGTGGACAGCGCAATCGATGGTGCAGACGCCGTGATCGTCGCGCTGAACAGCACTCGCCGCTCCGATACGCCGTGGGCCAAGCCCATCAGTCCGCCGCGGCTGATGGCCGATTCCGTCGCCAACGCCACAGACGCGATGACCGCACGCGGAATCCGACGCATCGCGGTCGTGTCGGCGTTCGGAGTCGGCGACTCGCTGTCAAGCGCGTCGCTTCCGCTGCGTTGGATGTTCACACGCACCAACCTCAAATACACCTACGCCGACCACAACCTCGTCGACGCCGAGATCCGCGACACAGACACGGACTGGACGCTGCTCAGGCCGGCCGCGCTGAACAACAAGGCGAGGACCGGAAACATCGCCGTTACCGACGTTCACGGCCCCAAGCCGTCGTTCTCCATCAGCCGAGCGGCTGTCGCCCATTTCGCCGTCGACGTCATCGACTCCGGCGCTCACATATGCGAGGCGCCAATCATCTCTCAGAAGTAGAAGCCCGCGCCCACCCACGAACTTCAGCCCGAGGCCTGGCGTAGGCCGGACAACAAATCACGAACCAACGACCTCTATGGAGCCTTATGAATCCTGCTTCTCTAGCCCCTGCAGACCGCCCCACTGCGACTCGGCGTATCGACTTCCGCCCAGGTATGGATATGTGGTGGGAGATCGTCCGCGACGGCGTGGACACCGATGGTGAATTCCTTCAGGCAAACACCTGGCTGGGTCCCCGCAGCCCCAGCCCCCCAGTGCACGTGCACGACAACGCCGAAGACAGCTTCGAGGTCCTCGACGGCCGGCTGGACGTCAAGCTCGACGGCACGTGGCATACCTATGGCCCGGGAGAGCGCGCCGCGGCTGCGCCTGGTGTCCGCCACACCCTGAAGAACAGTCACGACGAGCCGGTGCGCTTCATCAATCGCCACCGCCCCGCCGCCGACTTCGAGGGGTTCTTTCGTGACATGGCGTCGTTGGCGTCGACCGGGAGGATGGGCGCTGGAATTCCACACAGTCCGCGTCAAGTGATCTACGTAGCGATGCTGTTCCAAGCCCACCCGACCGCGATCCGGACCTCGCGCCTGCAACGATTTGCGTTCGCGTCGCTGTCGAGCTTGGGCCGGATTCTGGGGATGAGCCTGTGAGCGCGCTCACGCCCCGCACCAAGAATCTCGCGCTGGCGCTGCTGGCGATGACGCAGTTCGTGATCGTGATCGACGCCTCGATTGTCAATGTCGCGCTGCCGTCGATCGGCGCCCACCTGCACTTCTCCCGCGACGACCTCACCTGGGTCGTGAACGCTTACACGCTGACGTTCGGCGGCTTCTTGCTGTTGGGTGGGCGGATGGCCGACCTACTCGGACGCCGCCGGATGTTCATGCTCGGGCTGGTGGTGTTCTCGCTCGCCTCGCTGGCCGGTGGCCTGGCGCAGTCCGAGACGTGGCTGATCGCTGCCCGCGTCGTCCAGGGCCTGGGCGCCGCGATTGTCTCCCCCGCCGCGCTATCGATCATCACCACCACGTTCGCCGACGGCGCCGAGCGCAACCGGGCGCTCGGCATCTGGGGCGCGGTCGCCGGAGCAGGCGGTGCCGCCGGGGTGCTGCTCGGCGGGATCCTGACCAGCGGCCTGAGCTGGCGCTGGGTGCTGTTCGTCAACGTCCCGATCGGGCTGATCGCCGCCGCGCTCGCCCCCCGCACACTCGGCGAGAGCCGCCGCGAAGCAGCCGGCACCTCCTTCGACTTCCCGGGGGCAGTGGCCGTCACCAGCGGCCTGGCGCTACTGGTATACGCCGTCGTCGACGCGGTCAACGTCGGCTGGGGGGCGCCCCGCACGATCGTCTGCCTGGCCGCGGCCGCGGTGCTGCTGATCGCCTTCGTGGCGATCGAACGACGCCAGCGTGATCCGCTCATGCCGTTCTCGATCTTCCGGCTGCGGACCCTGCGCGGCGCCAACATCGTCGGGCTGCTGATCGGCATGTCGCTGTTCTCGATGTTCTTCTTCATCTCGCTCTACCTGCAGGACGTGCTGGGCTACTCGCCGATCAAGACCGGGATCGCCTACCTGCCGCTGGCGGTGGGGATCATCATCGCGGCGGGCGTCGCCTCCCAGCTCGTCACGCGCGTCGGCTTCAAAGCACCCCTGATCGCCGGCATGCTGCTCGTCGCCGGCGCCCTGCTGTGGTTCTCACAGGTGCCGGCGACGGGCGGCTCGTTCGCCGCGGACGTGCTCGGCCCCTCGATCCTCGCCGCCTTCGGCCTCGGCTTTGCCTTCGTGCCGGTGACGATCGCCGCCGTGACCGGGACCAAGCCACACGAGGCGGGCCTGGCCTCCGGCCTGATCAACACCTCCCAGCAGGTCGGCGGCGCGCTCGGGCTCGCGATCCTCGCGACCATCGCCAACAGCCGCACCCAAAGCCTGTTCCACGCCGGCATCCACAGCTCGACCGTGGCGCTGACCAAAGGGTATGACCGGGCGTTCCTCGTCGGCGCCGGTTTCGCCCTCGCCGGAGCGATCCTCGCCACCGTGCTGATCTCCTCGCGCGACAGCCGCGAACACGCAAGGGCGGCCCGCATCGGCGATGCCGCCGGCGGCGATGCCGCAGCCGTCCCCGTCGGCGCGGCCTGAGCGGCGTCAGTCGATCTGACGCTCGTCGATGCAAAACGAGACCACGGCCCACTCCGCGACTGGTCCCCGTGGAGAGCGGCAAAGCCGGTGCCTTCGGCGGTGGCGAGCTCCGGCAATGGACCCATTCAGTGAGCGTTGATCGGGTGCCCGTCACGTAGGGACCAGTCGCGGCAGGAAGGCGTCGGTGCCGTGGATCGCGCCGCACAGGTTGATCGCCGGCAGCCGCTCGTCGTCGGCGTACTCAGTCGCGGGTGACGCCGCGAAGGCGATTCGGGCGTGGTTGGAGAGCTGGTGCACGACGCCGAGGTCACGATCGCCACGCGCGCGCGGACGAGGCGCGAAGGGCGGGTTCTGGCCGCGCTTCGCGCCTCGGCCGTTGGTGGGAGGGATCAACCGCCCTTATGAGGGGGTGGCGCAGAGCGGTGGAGCAGGTGCACCGCATGGTTGCATGGCGCCGTGCCGGACCGACAGGGTTGGGGCATGGCGTCGGTGGCGACATCGGCCGTCCCGCTCTGGCTCCCAGACGCCGTGGTCTCGGTGCTCGTCGCGATGCCCTCGCTGCCCGGCCACCAGCCGATGAAGTGCCCTTTGCCGACGGTCACCGTCACCCGCGTGCCGCCGTCGAGTGTGAGCACCGCGCCGGTCACCGCCGAGCCCACGCGCCCCTCGACGAACGTCACGGCACCACTCGCGAGGCGGTCAATCACTAGGCCGTCGGCGGGCGGCGCGGGCGCGGTCGGCGCCGGCGTGCGTAGCACGCGCACGAACGAGCCGCCGCTCATGCACAGCGTGCCGCCCCCGTCGCCGTCGAAGTAGAGCAGCATCGAGTAGGGGCCGCGCACCTCCGACAGCGCAGGCGGGCCCGACGGCACCGCCCCCGGGGGGCCGACTTTGCCCCCCGTGCTCGGCCCACCGGCCGGGCAGCTCGCCGCAGCGGCCCGCAGTTGGCCGGGTGCCGCGGCCGTGGGCGCCGCGCGCCAGCCGGCGAACGCGGCGGACGCGCCCGGACCGCCGGAGATGAGCAGCACGGCGGCGGTCGCCGCCCCGGCGGCGGCAAGCGCACCCATGCCGCCGACCAGGCGGCGGTGCGCGCGGCGCTCGGGTGTGCGTCTGAGCTCGGCGAGCAGGTGATCGCGGCGCGCCGCGACCCAGGCGTCGGAGGGAACGGGAACGGAGGTTGGGTCGATCATTTGAGGGCTCCAGGAGTCGACGAAAAGGGATTGACCAGCGAAGCGCTGAGGCGGGCACGGGCCCTCGAGAGACGGGAGCGCACGGTGCCGGCGGGCACGCCGAGGGCGAGCGCGGCGTCCTCGTAGGACAGCCCGCTCCAGAGAACGAGGACGACGACGTCACGTTCGCGGCCCGGCAACGTGCGAATTGCCTGCAGGGCATCCGCGAGCGCACGCTCGGCGTCAATACGGGAGGCGACGTCATCCGCCGCGGCCTCAAGCGGCTCCGGCGGCAGGCGCGCGAGCGCGGCCCGGTGGCGGCGCCGCGAGCGGTGCGCATTGCGCACCGCGTTGTGGGCGATCCCAAGCAGCCACGGAAGCAGGCTCTCACCGGTGATCTCGGTGCGCTTACGACGGCGCCAGGCCTCGAGGAAGACGATGCTCGTGAGGTCCTCAGCGAGCGCGAGGTCGGCCGTGCGTCGCGCGCAGAACGCGTGCACAGCGCGCCCGTGGCGCTCGAACAGCACGCCGAAAGCGTCCGGGTCGGCGCGGGCGAGCCTCCAAAGCTCGAGGTCGCTGCGGGAGTCCATACCGATAAGTGTCCGGTCGCGCGGCCACGGTTCCCGTCGGTGAAACCTTGCCACAGGCAGACCACAGACCGCCACGGCGGCGGATGCCCGTCTGGAGGTGGAACCAGGGCTTTCCGCGCGCGAGGCAAGACCCAGTTTCGCCAGAAGCAGGTGCGGCCTCCGCGTGAAGCGGGGCGCTTGTGGTCAGCGGCCAACCCGGCGCCGCCGACCGAAAGCAGGACGGTTGGCCCGGGTCAGCGGAGCGTGCTCGACAGTCAGTGGCAGGAGAAGACTGCGCGCAGGAGCCGATGGATCTATCGCCGCGACTTCGTCGTGAAGCTCTTGAAGCCGCCCGCCGTGTACCTGGAGAAGGAGCGAGAACCTGGGTTCCGGTAGAAGACCACGAGCTCAAAGTAGTACTTCTTGTCCGGCGTCAGCTTGCTGTTCGTCTTGGCCTGGACGCCGACCGTTCCCGAGCCGGCCTGGATCGTCCGGAGCGGGGTTATGTTGACGAGGTGGCTGGCCTTTGCCCCCCAGTAAAACTCTTCCTTGACGGCGGCGCCGCCGGTCGCGATGACGCCGTTCATCGTCGCGAAAGAGTCCGTGATTCCCGACGCTGCCTTCGTATTCGCGGTCGGTCTGCTCGTCGCGGAGTTGTGGCTCAGCTCATAGCCGGCGTAGAAGTAGCCCTCGGTGATCGTGCCCGCACGGAGCAGAGCCGCGCGATACGCATCGTTCACGTGAAGGGTGACCCAGTGAGCGCCTGGGCGATCGAAGATGACGTGGGTGTCGGGCGAGATATAGACCTTCTCATTGGGAGGCTGAACGGGCCGCTGTCCTCCGCGGTCGAGCGCGCGCGCGTAGACGAACAGCCGCACTTCGGTCTTCTCAGCGATCTTCGAGGCCAGCCGCAGACGCTCTCCGTGTGCGACCAGACGCTCCACACCCGCGTGGGTCAGGGTCGTCTTCGTGAAGGGGAAGTTGGACGTCGAGCGGGACTCGGCCGACGCGGAGCTCCCCAGCACGAGCAGGCTGAGCATGACCCCGCCAGACAAGATGTAACGGCGTGCGTGTCGGGTCATGGTGGAATGGGAGTCCGTTACTGGTTTGCGCGCGGTCGGGCTCGCGCCGGCGCCCGACCCTCGGGTGAGACACGTCCACACGTGTAGACGTCGCGACCCGGACCAAAGTTGCGCCGAAGTCGTCGTCGCGGTCCAAGTTTCGACCGACCGCGACGTGACGGCGGCTTGACAACGATGCGGCAGGCCCTCAGCTCGCCACCCGCCGAGCGGGGCTTTCGAAGTGGGCCGTGGAGGAATCGAACCTCCAACCTTGGGATTAAGAGTCCCCTGCTCTGCCAATTGAGCTAACGGCCCGGCGACGCGCTGATGTTAGCGAGGCGCTGATCGCGTCAGCGGCTCAGCACTGGAGCTCGGCGAGCTCCTGCTGGGCGTTCGTGGAGCTGGACTTGGCGGTGTCCATGGCGAGCGAGGTCTGGCTGCGGACGGCCTTGGGAGACAGCTGCTCGGCCTGGGTGGCGGCAAGCTCGCCCTTGCGGGTGTCCTTGGCGGCGTAGGCGTCGGCGGCCATGCATTCGAAGCCCTTGGCGACGTGGGCGTTCTGTCCCGCCCAGGTCTCCCATGCGTCCGACGCGTCGGCGAAGTTGCCGAGCACTTCGTAGGCGTGGGCGGCGAGGATCGCGGTGCCGATGTCGGGCGTCTTGGTCAGGGTGAGGTAGTGCTGCCAGTCCTGGCCGATCGCCTGCTCCTGGCGCTTGCCGTCCGCCGTGAGGGCGCCAGCGCTCGTGACGTCCGGCGCCTGCTGAGCGCTCGCGGCGCGGTACTGGATGAGCTGATCCCAAGCGGCGGCGTTCGACGGATCCTTGGCGGTCGCCTTGAGCGCCGCTTTCACCTGCGCCGAGACGACGGCGCTTCCGTTCCCGCCCGAGCTGCCGTTGGTGAAGGCGTTGAGGAGGCCGCCGCCGCTCCCCGTGCCGACACCGACGAGCAGCAGGCCGCTGAGCATGATCAGCGCGAGGATCAGGTAGATCACCTGGACGGTGCGGCGCCGGCCGCGGCTGCGAAGGTCGAAGAGCATGATGCGTCAATCCGTCTCGTCGCCGCCCGGATCGACCGGCACCACCTCGGTGCCGGCCCTGTTCCTGTCTCGACGGTCGACGATCTTGAGCAAGACGATACTCGCCAGGTAGAGGGCGATCAGCGGCAGCATCTCGAAGAACATCGTCACCGGGTCGACGCCTGGCAGCGCCGCCACCACCACCGCGATGATGAGCACAGCGTACCGCCAGTTGCCGGTCAAGGTGTTGCCATTGACGACGCCGATGCGCTGGAGGCCCAGGAGGCCGAGCGGAACCTGGAACGCGAGCCCGATCGCGCCCATCGTGAGGATCTCGAACTTGTAGTACGGCGACGCTTGGACGAGGCTGTCGAACTGGTTGGAGTTGTAGCCCTGGAGGAACTCCACGGCCGGGGGCAGCACGAGGAAGTAGGTGAACACGACGCCGGCGATGAAGAGGATTGGAGCGGCGATCATCACCGGCTTCGCCACCTTCGCCTCGTTCGGCGAGAGTGCGGGTATGACGAACGCGTAGAGCTGGTACAGGATCATCGGCAGCGCGATGAGGATCGAGAAGTAGCCGACGACGGTGAGCGTGGTGGTGAACGGCTCGCCGATCCCGATGGTGATCGGCTTGTCCTTCTCCGAGTGACGGGGAAGGGCCTTGACCGCCTCGCCCAGCCCGCGATGCAGCTGGGCGAAGTAGGCGCGCTCGCTCGCCGTCAGCGAGGAGGTGCCGGCGAGACCCGCCGCGGCGGCCTCGGCCACGGCCAGGCCGTGGCGCTCGGTCACCTGATCCTTGGTGACGCCGGAGAGGTGATCGGATGATGCGTTGACGTGCGAAAGCGGCTTGTTGACGATGTTGAGCAGTGCGTGGTTCTGCCAGAAGCAGACCGCGAAGATGATCACGAGGAAGATCCCGGCGCTGATCAGCCGGGTGCGGAGCTCATCGAGATGGTCGACGACGCTCAAGCGGTCTTCGTGCCCTATCGGGCGCAGGACCTTCGGCATGGGATCGCGGCGCGGGGGCGCCTAGCTCGAGCTGCCCGGGTCGCTCTTGGACGGGATCTCCTCTGGATCCTCGTCTGACGAGTGCGAGCCGCCGGGCTTGAGTCCGTCCTTGAACTCGCGGATCCCTGAGCCGATCGAGCGCCCGAGTCCGGGCAGTCGCTTCGGTCCGAAGAACAGGAGCACGATCACAAGGACGATGAGCAGATCTGCGGATGGTGATCGAAACATGTGGGCCTCGGGGAGAGCGTAGCGGGCGCAAGCAAGGTAAGAGGAACGACCTCGCCCTCAAGGGTCATACGGACGCGGCCGATAGATGGCTCAACGGGAACAATCAGATGAGCCCCAAACCCACTGGCCACACCGTCCGCCGCATCGTCCTCCCAAGCGGCCGAGCGATCGAAGTCGTCAGATTCGACGACACCGAGGCGCCTGCACGGCCGCTTCACTGCTGCCCGAGCTGCGCTTCGCCGCTCGTCCAGCCCGTGGGTTGGAACAAGCGCTCGCACAATCGCTGGGAACTCGAGCTCGAGTGCCCCAACTGCCGCTGGAGCGAGACCGGGATCTTCGACCGCGACCAAGTGGAGCGGCTGGAGGACTTTCTCGACGAGGGCCTCACCGGGATGCTGGCCGACCTCCAACGACTCACGCAGGCGAACATGAGCGAGGAGATCGAGCGCTTCTCACGGGCGCTCGCCGCCGACGTGATCCTCCCCGAGGACTTCTAGGCAGCCTGACCGCGGTTCTCCGCGGGAGATCCGCCTCAGGCGGGCCTCACGCGTAGCGGTCGACCACGCCGTCGGCCACCTGACCAAGGGCGAGGCGCTGAGCGTCCGGCAGGTCGACGAGGGCGTCCTTGGCCTCGGCCACCATCTTGAACGCTCGCTCGCGGGCCAGCTCCAGGGCGCCGGTGGCCTCGATGCGGTCGCACAGCTCAGCCGCCTCGAGCGCGCCGAGGTCCTGGAGGTCGACACCGGCCAGTGACCGGTCGCGGTGACGGGCGACGATCAACGGAAGCGTGACCGTCCCGTCGAGGAGATCGGTCCCGCGCGGCTTACCGGTGCGGTCGGACGGCCCGGAGACGTCGAGGACGTCATCGAGGAGCTGGAAGGCCAGCCCGATCCGCTCGCCGAAGGTCGCCAGGGTCCGTTCCCGGCTCCCGCCCTCCAGCGCCCCGAGCTCGCAGGCGGAGCGGAACAGGGCGGCTGTCTTGAGGCGGCAGCGCTCGAGGTAGCGCGCCTCGGTGACGTCGGTTCTCCACGCATCGGCGCGCTGCATGAGCTCTCCCTGGGCGAGCTCCGAGCTCGCCTGAGCGAGGACGCGAACCGAGGCCACGCGTCCGCCGGCGGCCAGTTCGGCCAGCGCGCACGAGAACAGCAGGTCGCCCGTCGCGGTCGCCGCCGAGCGGCCCGCGGAAGCGACGACGGTGGGCTGGCCGCGACGCAGCGCGGAGCCGTCGAGGACATCGTCGTGGACGAGCGTGGCGGCGTGGATGAGCTCGACGGCGACCGCGGCGCGCACGAGCCCGTCGGACTCCGGGACGGGAACGCCGGCCGCCAGGCAGACGAGCAGCGGTCGCAGTCGCTTGCCGCCGGCGGCGATCGTCGCCCCCGCGTGCTCGGCCAGTCCCGTGCCGTAGCCGTCGGAGAGCTCGAGCATCCTCTCCTCGGCCCGTGACATCAGCCGGGAGAGCCCGTCGCCGGCGGCTTCGCGCAGCGTCTCCACCGTCGTGTTGACGCTCATGCCGGCACCTGACCCGCGTGGAGGGCGATGATGCCGCCCGCGGTGAGGACGTAGCGCACGTCGCGCAGCCCCGCCTCCCACATCATCTCGGCGAGACGGTCGGGGCCGGGAAACCGCTTGACCGAGCTCGGCAGGTAGCTGTACGCCTCGGGATCCCCGGCCAGGCGTCCGAGCACTGGCACGATCCGATCGAACCACAACGAGAAGAACGTCGACAGCGGCGGTCGGCGGGGGGTCGTCATCTCGAGCACGACGACGCGGCCGCCCGGTCGGACCACGCGGGCCAGCTCGTGCAGTCCGCGCGGCAGATCACTGAAGTTGCGCACCCCGAAGCCGACGGTCGCCGCGGCGAAGGCGCCGTCGGGGTACGGGAGCTCCAGCGCGTTGGCCTGCTCGAAGCGCACCGGCGCCGGCACCGTCCGGCGCGCTGCCTTCTGCCGCGCAACGTCGAGCATCCGCTCGCTGAAGTCGGTGGCGAGCACGTCGCCCCGCGGGCCGACGCGACCCGCCAGGGCGAAGGCCAGATCCCCCGTCCCGGTGGCGACGTCGAGCACACGGTCCCCCTCGCCGACGGCGGCGAGCTCCACGGCGCGGGCCCTCCAGCGATGGTGCAGCCCGGCCGTCATCACCTGATTGAGGACGTCGTAGATCCCGGCGATGCGGTCGAACATCGCCCGCACCTGAGGCTCCGGCAACAAGCCGGGAGCCACCGAGCCGGGGTCCGCCGCGGACTGGGCGCTTGCTGTCATGCAGCGCGACCAGCCGCGGCTACTGCAGCATGGACAGGAAGTTCACCAGGTTCTGGAACTTCTGCGGGTACTGCTGCTCGAGACCCTTGAACGACGGCATCGGGGCCGTCGGGTTGATCAGCGTGGAGGCGATCGACTGCGGCCGCATCCGGGCGCCGATCGCCGTCAGGGGCGGCCCGGGGCCGTTGTTGCCGTTGTCTCCGATGACATGGCAGGCGAGGCAGCCCGACTGCCCCACCACGAGCTCGCCGGCGGTGAAGGTCGCCTTCTGCTGGGCGCTCAGGCTCGCCGGGGGGGACAGGCTGACCTCGTTCGGTGAGCCCGTGTTGGCGCCGGAGTAGGTGAGGAACGCCATCGCCGCGATCACGGTGAGACCGGAGACGAGCGCGACCGGCCGGCGCTCGATCCGGCGCTCTGCGCTGCGGTCGTAGAGCGGCAGCAGGAACAGCAGGATCATGCAGATGGTCGGCACGCCGATCGTCGCCATCGGCGTGAACTTCGGGACGTTGCGCATCACGCGCAGGACCTCGAAGAGGAAGAAGAAGTACCAGTCAGGGCGCGGCACGTACGTGGTGGAGATGGGGTTGACCTTCGGCCCCATCTCGGCCCCGAACATGAGCGCCAGGAGGATGATCACGACCATCACGATCACCGACATGACGGCGTCCTTGGCCACCGCGTAGGGGAAGAACGGCTTGCCCTGGTTCTTCAGGACCGAGTATTCGCGGAGGTAGGCCTCCTTCTCAGCTTGGTTCATGTGGCCCCCGTCTCAGACTTCCGAGACCCGCGGGATATCCGGCTCGTCCGCCTTCAGCCACGGCGGTGCCGAGATGCCCAGCTTGGTGACGAGGTACAGGTGCAGACCGATCAGCGCGGCCATCAGGCCGGGGATGAGCATCATGTGGATCGCGTAGAACCGCGACAGCGTCGTCGCTCCGAACTCGGGCCCGCCGCGGAGGAAGTCCCCCAGGTAGGGGCCGATGAACGGGCCCGTGTTGTTGATGTTCACGCCGACGATGGTCGCCCAGTAGGAGCGCTGATCGAACGGCAGCAGGTAGCCGGTGAAGCCCATGGCCAGCGTGAGGATGAGCAGGACCACGCCGATGATCCACGTGAGCTCCCGCGGATACTTGTAGGCGCCGAAGAAGAACACCCGCGCCATGTGCAGGAAGATGAGGATGACCATGACCGAGGCTCCCCACTTGTGCATCGCGTGCACGAGCTGGCCGAGGAAGGCCTGGTCGTTGATGTAGCGGATCGACTCGTACGCCCCGCCGTTGATGTTCGGGTTGTAGTACATGGCCAGGAACACGCCGGTGACGGCCTGGTTGAGGAACGCGAACATCGTCGCCGAGCCGAGCGTGTAGAACCAGTTGATGCCCTTCGGGACCTTGCGGAACAGCATCCAGCGGATACCGGGAGAGAGCGAGGTCCGCTCATCGATCCAGTCGACGACGCTGATGCCCGCCTCGGCGGCGGTCTCCAGCGGGGTGGCCGGCCCGTTCTGCTCCCCGGGACGGGGGGAAGCGGCTGGAGGGCCTTGGGCAGGGGCGGGGCGGGAAGCTTGGGCATGCGCTACTGAACGGCGTTCGGGCCAGGCAGGATGGAGGTGGAGAAGCGCTTCGGGTAGAGGTACTGGCCGATGCCGTCGAGCGGCTGGCCGGGATCACGCGGTGAGAAGCGCTGCAGCTCGGAGTTCACCGAGTAGCGGGGGCCGAGCTCGACGAGCCCGTTGTTCGGGTCAAAGCGGGTGTAGAAGCGGTCGAGCGGACGCACCGGGGGGCCGCCGGCCACCTCGCCGCGGAAGTTGTAGACGCCGCCGTGGCAAGGGCAGATGAAGCGCTCCGCCGCCTGCACGTAGCGGACGGGGCAGCCGAGGTGCATGCAGCGCGAGGACAGCGCGATGTACTGGTTGTACTTGTCGGCCGGCTCCGTGTCGATCGCCGGATTGCGCTTGCGCATGTAGGCCACGGACTTGCCCGCCTCGCCGATCCCCTCGACGATCGTGATGATCTTCGTCACGTAGGTGTACTCGTTGAAGTCATCCGGGGTGCCCACGGGCTGCCACTGGAACGGCTCCCGGCTGAACAGCGGACCGAGGGCGAAGCCGAGTGCGGGGAGCGTGAACGCGGCCGCGGCGACGCCGCCCGCCCCGTGGGTCACGGCCGTCATGAACCGCCGGCGGTTGATCGTCTCGCCCTCGAAGGCACCGGGCATCCCGCGGTCGGCGGTGTACTTGGACTTGGCTTTCTGATGTCTGTCTGGCACGACGATTACCTACTGCTCAGGTGACCTTTAGGGACGGCGCGGCTAAGGGTATCGCGGGCGTGCCGTCGGTGATCCGGTCGGGTTGGCTTGCGACTCCCGGGTGAGCCGGAGGACGGCGTCGCGCAACTCGCGGAGCCCCTCGGGGGCGCCATCACGCACGTTCGCTTTTGCCTGCTCGTAGCGAGGATCGCCGCCCCAGCCGACGGCGGCGCAGCCCGCTGCCCAGATCGCGTCGACGAGCTCGTCGTCGCCCGCCGCGCCGGCCTCCGAGATGAGCGAAATGACGTCGGCGAGCTCCCGGATCGCCTCCAGGTCGCCGAGCGCCGCCAGGCGGGTGAGACCAAGCGCGAAGAGCTGGTCGCCGAGGAGCAGGGCGAGGTCCGCATCCTGGCCCACGCCGACGCGGGCCCGCCCGTAGTGCAGGAGCACGCCCTCGGCGATCATCTCGAGCAGGAGCTCGTAATCGTTCTCGCGCCCGCGTGCGCGAGGCCCGGCGATACCGCGCTGAACCGGGCCCGGGCCCTCGCCGGCAGTCGTGCCGTTCGACGCGGAGGCCGCCGCGGCCAACGTCCCCCCCTCCAGCGCCAGCGCGTCGCGCAGCGCCTGGAAGCCATCGACGGCACTCCGCACGCTCACGACTCCAGGTCGGCGAAGGCGGCGCGGGCCGCTGCCACCGTCAGTTCCAGGTCGGCCTCGTCATGAGCCAGCGACGGAAACCAGGCCTCGAACTGCGAGGGAGGCGGATAGACGCCACGGTCGAGCAGGCTCCGGCACCACGCGCCGTAGGCGCCGAGATCGCAGGCCATCGCCCCCGCCAGGTCGGTCACGGGCTCGGCCGAGAAGAACGGGGTGAGCAGCCCGGGGGCGGTCTGCACCTGCAGCGGCCGTCCGGCCTCCCGGGCGGCGTCGCGAAGACCCTCGGCGAGCCGGTCGGTGAGCTGCTCCAGGCGGTGGTAGGCAGGCCCGTCGAGGTGGGCGAGGGTGGCTCGCGCGGCGGCGACCGCGAGCGGGTTCCCCGACAGCGTGCCCGCCTGGTAGACGTCGCCGGCCGGTGCGATGCGCTCCATCAGCGCGCGGGAGCCGCCGTAGGCGGCCGCGGGAAGGCCGCCACCGACGATCTTGCCGAGGATCGTGAGGTCCGGCAGCACGCCGGAGCGCTCCTGCATCCCGCCGCGGCCGACGCGGAAGCCGCTGATCACCTCGTCGAAGACGAGCAGCGCGCCCGTGGCCGAGGCTCGCTCGCGCAGCAGCTCGAGGAATCCCGGGGCGGGAGGGACGACGCCCATGTTCGCCGGCAGCGGCTCGGCCAGGATCGCGGCCAGCTCGTGACGCTCGGTCGCCCTGACGAGGGCGTCGGCATCGTTCCAGGGCACGATCACGGTCGCCCGGGCCGCGGACTGCGGAACGCCGGGGCTGGCCGGGATCCCCTGGGTGGCCAGGCCCGACCCGGCCTCGGCGAGCAGGCCGTCGACGTGCCCGTGATAGGCGCCGGCGAACTTCAGCACCTGCTCACGGCCGGTGTGGGCACGCGCCAGGCGGATCGCGCTCATCGACGCCTCGGTTCCCGATGAGGTCATCCGGAGCATCTCGATCGACGGGACGCGTGAGACCACCTGCTCGGCGAGCTCGACCTCCCCCGCGGTCGGAGCACCGAAGCTCGTCCCCGCAGAGGCCGCGGCGATGACGGCGTCGATCACCTGAGGATGGGCGTGGCCGAGGACCAGGGGGCCCCAGGAGCTCACCCAGTCCACGTACTCCTTGCCGTCGACGTCACGCAGCCGCGAGCCGGAGCCCGAGGCGATGAAGATCGGGTCGCGCCCGATCGAGCGCATCGCCCGCACGGGCGAGTTGACGCCCCCCGGCAGCACGCGCTGAGCGCGTGCGTAGAGCGCTGCGGAGCGGCCGGCGAGATGACGCTCCGTGGCGGTCAAGTCCCGGCGTGCTCGCGTTCCCAGGCGCGGTGCTCGCCGGTGAAGTACAGCAACCGGATCTTCTTGAACTCGGTCGACGAGTACAGCGTCGAGCGCTCATCGATGCCCGTGTCCGCGGCGATCGAGTCGAGAATCGCGTCGCACTCCTCCTTGGAGCGGCCGTGGGCCATGGTGAACACCGAATAGGGCCAGTCCGCGTAGGTCGGGCGCTGGTAGCAGTGGGAGATCCCCCGGAACGCCGCCATCCGGGGTCCGAGCTCGGCGATCCGCTCGTCGGGCACCTTCCAGACGCCCATGCCGTTGGCGCTGAATCCGGCCCGGCGATGGAACAGGATCGCCGCCACGCGCCGCAGCAGACGGCGCTCTCGCATCTGCTCCAGGTGCGAGAGGAGCTGCTCCACGGGGATCCCCAGCTCGGCCGCGGCGGGCACGTAGGGCTCGCTCACGATCGGCATGTCGCCCTGCAGGGCGCGGATCACCGAGACGTCGAACTCGTCGTAGGGCTGGGCGTCGATCTCGGCCGGCGCGACGGCCTCGGCGGCCTGGGCCAACGCCTCGGTGCCGCCCTCCATCTCCAGATCCATGCGGATCTTGAACAGCTTGAGCGTCGGCAGCTGGCGGATCGACTCCGCCCCGGCGAGCACGCCGAGGCGCTCCAGGGTGCCCTCCAGGCCGAGCTTCGATCCCGGCTCGGTGGCGATCGTGAACCAGATGTTGAACTCGTGGTTGCGCAGGTAGTTGTGCGAGACCCCGGGATGCTCGTTGATCACCGTCGCCGCCCGCCACGGGTTCTCGGGGTCGACCTTCGCCGCGACGAGCATCGAGGAGTACCCGAGCGCCCGAGTGTCGAAGATCGGCGTGACCTGGCGGATGATCCGCTCGTCGAGCAGCCGCTTGACGCGGGCGAGGACCTCATCCTCCGTCATCTCAGCAAGCGACGCGACGTGCTGGAAGGGCCGTGCGGCGATCGGGAAGCTCCCCTGCATGAGGTTGAGCAGGCGGCGATCGAGGTCGTCGAGCGGAACGGCGGCGCCATCCTTGCGCGATCGGAGCTTGGGACCGAAGCCGGTCTGCGGGCGAGCCTCGCCCTCTACTGCAGCCATCGCGCGGCCTCCTTGGCGTGATAGGTGATGACGATGTCGGCGCCCGCGCGGCGGATCGAGGTGAGCGTCTCCAGGATTGCCGCGCGCTCGTCCACGTATCCGGCGGCGGCGGCCGCCTTGAGCATCGCGTACTCGCCGCTCACGTTGTACGCGGCCAGCGGCAGGCCGGTGTCGTCCTTGATCGTCCGGATCAGGTCGAGGTACGGGAGCGCCGGCTTCACCATCACCATGTCGGCGCCCTCCTCCACGTCCAGGCGCGCCTCGCGGAGCGCCTCGTGACCGTTGGCGGGATCCAGCTGGTAGGAGCGACGGTCCCCGAACGCGGGCGCGGAATCGGCGGCCTCACGGAACGGCCCGTAGAAGGCGGAGGCGAACTTCGCCGAGTAGGCGAGGATCGGCGTCTCGCTCAGGCCCTCCTCGTCGAGCGCCGCACGGATCGTGCCGACCCGCCCGTCCATCATGTCGCTGGGAGCGATCACGTCGGCACCGGCGCGCGCCTGGGAGACCGCGGTGCGGGCGAGCAGCTCGAGGGTGGCGTCGTTGTCGACGAAGGGCGCGTGGGGACCGGTGTCCCGGACCACGCCACAGTGGCCGTGGCTCGTGTACTCGCACAGGCAGAGATCGGTGATCACGAGCAGCTCGGGGTGAGCGTCCTTGATCGCCCGCGTCGCCATCTGCACGATGCCCTCGTCGTCCCAGGCGCCGCTGCCGAGCTCGTCCTTGGTGGCGGGCAGTCCGAACAGGAGCACCGCGGGGATCCCCAGGGCAGCCGCCTCGTCGGCCTCGGCGACCGCGTGGGCGATCGACAGCCGGTCGATTCCCGGCATCGCCTCGATCGGTTCACGGCGGTCGATCCCATGGGCCACGAACATCGGGAACACGAAGTCGGAGGGATCGAGCCGCGTCTCGCGCACCAGGCCGCGCAGCGCGCGGGTGGAGCGCAGCCGGCGCAGGCGGGTCTGCGGGAAGGCCATCGCTCTGGAGGATAGCCGTGGGCCCACTCCGGGCCGCGGCGCGTTCAGGTTGGCGTGACGACGTTCCAGGGCTCGACCCGCCGGTCCGCCACCAGGCCGGCCTTCCAGTACGGATCGTCGTCGGAGCGGGCGAGGACCGCCTCCGGGGTGAGCTCGCGGAACACGATCACTCCGCCCCGGACGGGGTCGCCGAGCGCCCCGGCGATCGTGACCCGTCCCGCCGCGTGCTCGGCGGCGATCCAGGCGAGGTGCCCCTCCCGGTGCGGGCCGCGACGCTCGAGGATGTCCTCCACGTAGTCGTAGAACAGGATGTGGTGAATCGATGCCACGCTCCGGCGGAGATTATTCGGATCCCCATGGTCGTGCGCGCTAGGCTCCCGGCATGGCGAACCTCCAGAAGCGCGGCGGCTACACCCCCCGCCGCGCGCGTGAGCGGCGCGCCTATCGGCTCGTGGTCGCCGGTGCCGGATCCGGGCTCGTCGGCTTCGTCACCCTGGTGCTCGCCGTGGCGGGCGTGATGGGCTTCGGCATCCCCGTCATCCTCATCATCGTCGCGCTCGCCTGCCTGGGCTTGTTCCGGGCCACCGTCTCGTCCTGACGGGCGGCCGCCCGGACGGCGGGCGAGCAGCGGGGGAGCGTCACACGGCGGCGAACCGGCGCAGACCGACGCGTGCCACCAGCCAGTAGACGCCGCCCAGGACGGCCAGGTGCAGGAGCGGGAGTCCGATCCCGGGAGCGACTCCGGTGAAGGCGTTGTCGATCGCCTCCAGGGCGGGCTTGAACGGGAACAGGAAGGCGACGACGGCGAGCAGGGTCCTGACGCCGCCGGACACCGCATCGGCGGGGACGAGGGCGACGAACGCGACCGGCAGGGCGACGAGGAAGGCCATCAACGACGCCGCGCTCACCTCCCGGGCGAGGGCCCCGATGGCCGTCCCGAGGGCAGCGAAGGCGACAGCGGCGAGCACGATCGCCGCCACCCACAGCTCGAAGCGGCTCCACTCCAGCCCCACGAAGGCCGCGACGGCGGCCGACATGACGAGCGCGACGGCCGCGGCGCAGCCCGCCGCCAGCACGACCTTCTCCGACAGCAGGATCCCCGGCGAGGTGAGCCCCCGCACGAGGCGCGTGTAGGCGTTCTCGGAGCGCTCCAACGCGAGCGAGCCGGCCGCGAGGAGCACCGCGACGAACATCAGCGACACGATCACGGCGATGGCCACCGCGTAGGAGCGCGTCGGTGTGGTCCGGCCGGCGAGCTGTGTCTCGTCGACGGTGAGCGGCGAGCCGATCGAGCCGAGGACCGGGTTGGCGAACGCGAGGCCGTCGATCGCCAGGCCCGCGAACGCGGAGACCTGGCGCAACGCGGGAAGGAGCGGCGAGCTCCGCGGCAGCGAGGCGATCGTCGCATCGACGATCGCCCTCGAGCGCCGCAACCCGAGCAGGTGGAAGTCCTGGCCCAGGAACGCGATCACCCCACCGCCCAGAACCTGCTGGAGATCGGTCACGGCGACGTGGAGGACCTGCCGTGAGACCGCGCTCTCGACCTCGGCCAGGCGCGAGTCGATGGCGTCCTGGACGTACTGGCGCTCGACGGGATCGACCGAATTGAGGATCAGCTGCACCGTCGGACTCCCCACGCCCTGACGGACGAGGCTCTGGACCTGGCGTGTGATGTCGGCGGGCACGATCACCGCCGCGAGTGCGCGACCGCTGCGCACATCCGCCACCGCGGCGGCCTCGGAGTGCACCTTCAGCGGCTGGATCGATCCCAGCAGCTCGTTCGCGTAGCTCGAGACGTCGATCTTCTGCGAGCCGAAGTTGATCGTGCCGTGACCGGGTGGAACCGCGGTGTAGAAGGCGACCTTCGGCTTGCCCGCGGGGCTCGAGAGGGCGAAGCCGATCATCAGCGCGATCACGATCGGATACACCACGAGCATCCCGCTGAGCAGGGGCGAGCGCCGGAGGATCTGAAGGTCCTTGAGCAGCAGCCAGCGCATCAGTGACCGCGCCGGTGCAGGTAGGCGACGAACGCCGCCTCGAAGTCGCCGGCGCCCCCCGCGGCGATGTGGAGCTCGGCCGGAGTGCCGGTGAACAGGAGCTCTCCGCCGGCGAGCACGAGCACGCGATCGGCGTATCGCTCGGCCTCGCCCACGTGGTGGGTGGAGTAGACGACGGCCGTGCCCCGGTCGGCGAGACCGGAGACGAACTCCCACAGGCGCTCGCGCTGGCGCGGATCGAGCGAGGAGGAGGGCTCGTCGAGGAGCAGCACGGGCGGGGCGGACAGCAGACCGATGGCGATGTTGACGCGCTGCCGGTTTCCGCCCGAGAGGCGGCCGACCTGGTCGCCCGCCCGGTCGGCCAGTCCCGTCTGCGCGAGCATCGCCTCGACCGCCGCCTCGGGCGCCGCCAGACCCTCGAGCCGCGCGAACAGACGGAGGTTCTCGGCCACCGAGAGCTTGCTGTAGAGCGCCGGCTGCTGGGGCACCCAGCCGATCGCGCCCGGTGCGGCACGGACCTCCCCGCCGCTCGGCGGCGTGACGCCGGCGAGGATCGACAAGAGCGTCGTCTTGCCCGCTCCGTTGGGTCCGATCACGGCCACGCGCTCGCCGGCGAAGACGTCGAAGTCAACCGCGCTGAGGGCCTGGCGCGCAGCGAAGCGCTTGCTCAGCCCCCGGGCTGAGAGCGTGGCGGAGGCGGAGCTCAGCGCGGGCGGACGGCGGTCGGATCCATGCAGGTGGAAGTATGGGGCAGGCGATGGACCCCGAGGCGACCCAAGAGACGAGGATCCTGTTCGTCGGCGACGTCGTCGGCGGGATCGGACGGCGGACGCTGCTGTCGCTGCTGCCACGCCTGCGCGAGCGCCTGTCGCCGCGGTTCGTCGTCGTCAACGGGGAGAACGTCGCCGGGGGCATCGGCATCACGCCGAAGCTCGCCCGGGAGATGCTCGCCGCCGGCGTCGATGTGATCACGCTCGGCAACCACACCTACCGCCACCGGGAGATCTACCCCTACCTCGACGAGGAGCGGCGCATCCTGCGCCCGGCGAACTTCCTGCGCAGCCAGCCCGGCCACGGTCACTGCGTCGTCGAGCGCGATGGCGTGAGGCTCGGCGTCGTGTCGCTGTCGGGGAACCTGTTCATGAACGCCGGCCGCCACGCCTTCGCGGAGATCGACGCCTCCCTCGCCGCCGTTCAGCGTGAGGGCGCCGACTACATCCTCGTCGACATGCACGCCGAGGCGACGAGCGAGAAGGTCGGGCTGGGCTGGCATCTCGACGGTCGCGTCACCGCCGTCGTGGGCACGCACACCCACGTCCCCACGAACGACGCGCGGGTGCTGCCCGGTGGGACGGCCTACATCACCGACGTCGGGATGACGGGACCGCGTGGCGGCGTCATCGGGGTCAAGCGCGAGCAGGCGGTGGAGGCGATGGTCTCCAAGATGCCCGTCCGCTTCGAGACCTCCGACGTCGACCCGTGGCTGAACGGCGTGCTCATCCGGGCGACCGAGCCGATGCGGGCGACGTCGATCGAGCCCGTGCTGGAGCCGGCGACGGCGGACTGATCGCGTTCGGTCGCGGGCTCGTGTTCGCTGCCTCGTGCGTGCGGGTGCTCGGCGGCGCTCCGTCGCGCTCCGTCGCGCACCTGCCCGGTGCCGCGACCTGGCGCGCGCGCGACCACCACGCTCGTCCAACGCCCACCAGCCCCCAATCGTCTCCCGGCGCGCGCGGCTTGGGGGCAAATGGTGCCTCAGGCGCCCATCAGGCCCCAACCTTCGGCCGAGTGGCATCGGATGGGACGAAATGGGTGTGGTCGGGGGTGGGCGCGGTGCGGGTGCCGCGTCGTGGACGGCCGACGTGCTCGGCGCGGGTGCAGGCGTCGTGGACGGCCGAACGCGCTCGGCGCGCGCTACCCGCATCGTGCACGGATCGGGCGCGCTCGGCGCAGCGCACGCCGGCGACGGTCTCAGGCGCCCACGGTTCCGAGCGCCTCCGAGTCCGAGACGATCGGGAAGCCGTGGCGTTCGAGCTCGGGTTGGGCGAACGCCTGCAGGGCGGGCTGCAGACGCGAGCCGGGGTGCGCGCAGACCAGGGCGATGATCACGAAGGGGAAGAACCACGGGATGTAGAGGTAGAACCAATACGCGAGGCCCAGCTGGAGGGCGATGATGATCGCCGCTCCGAGTGCCGCGACCTCGACGATCGTGCGCCGGCGAGGGACGAAGGCGACGAGGATCGCCAGACCGACGGCGAGCCCTTGGACGATGTGCTGCTCGACCGACAGGCCCCCGTAGAGCCCCCACACGGAGAAGGGTGCGGGGCGGTTGGCCTGATAGACGACCGAGTCCGTCCAGAACGAGTGCAGATCGTGCCGGGCGAGGACCGGCGCGAACGCCGCCACCGAGACGGCGGCGAAGGCGAGGACGAACGTGATGATGGACCGCCTGCGGGGCGGTGGGCCCACGCCGCGCAGGAACAGCGGCGCGAGCGCGAGCGGCGCGAGCTTCGTCAGCCCGGCCAGGGCGCTGAAAGCGCCCCGGGCAGGGGCCCACGTGATCACGAGCAGCGTGAACACGAGCAGGCAGGCGACGAGCGAGTCGTTGGAGTTGGAGGACAGCGCGTAGAGCGAGAACGGATACGCGGCCCACAGGTAGGCGAGCACGATCCCCGTCGAGGGACCGCGGACCCGCCGCCCGAGGAGGAACAGGCCGAGCAGGGTGAGCACGTCGAAGGCGATCGCCGCCGCGTGTGCGGCCGGGAGGTCGTCCCACAGGCCGCTCCAGCCGAAGGCGAGGTACGCCGGGACATAGGCCTCGTAGTTGACCGGCCCGTAGGTGTCTCCGTTGAGATTGTCGCTCGGCCAGCCGCCGTACAGCGGCTGATCGTGGGTGAGCTTCTGCGCCCCGATCACGCCGGCATAACCGACGTCGATGACATTCGAGTCGGCGATGTTGAGACCGATCCGGAAGCCCATCAGAAACACGATCGCGACGGCCAGCCACACCACCGGCACGTTGATCCGCAGCGGCTGACGCGGGCGGCCCCGGCCGAACGCGAGCAGCAGCATCCGCACGAGCACGTAGAGCAGGAAGGGATACACGAGCGGCGCCGACATGCCGATGTCGGCGTGGTTGAAGAACGCGAGCGAGACGGAGAAGCCGAGCAGCATCAACAGGTCGAGGTGCAGCAGTGCGGGCCGCCGGCGCCAGGGCACGAACGGAGCCACGAACAGGAGGCAGAGTGGGAGCCACAGCCACCAGCTGTTGACGACGCGGCCGAACGCTCCCGGATAGCCCCGGGCCATCGTCCACGCCACCTGAAAGCCCGTCCACGCCTGCGTCACCTTGCCGCTGGCGTCGTTCACATAGACCTGGATCATCTCGCGCTGCTTGACCTTGCCGGGCCGCGTGAACCAGCTCACCTGCCATTGCCCGGCACCCTTGGTGTACTCGTAGGGCACGAGCCGGGGATGACGATGGAGCTCCGCGATCACCGTCGGGTTGGCGGCGGCGATCCGCTCCACCTCGTCGGCGTTCAGCCGGTAGCCCGCCGGCGGCGTGGTCTTGTTGGTGACGAGCAGGGGAGAGCCTGTGCTCGCCGCCGCCGTCGTCACGGCGACCGAGCGCGTCGTGCGCTGCGAGAGCACCGCGGATCCGGTCGAGCCGGCCTTCGGCCTCGGAGCCGCGGCGGCAGCCGGAACGAACAGGAGCGCCAGAGTCAGTGCCACGCCCGCGGTCAATCCGCGGACGCGTCCGGCGCGCAGACTCAGGCCTTGAAGCTCCAGAGCTTCTGCCCCAGGAAGTTCAACGGCATGCTGAGTCCGACGGCGATCGCCTGCGCGGTGACCTTTTCCATCCCGCTGCCCGAGACGAGCCCGATGAGGATCGCCTCGGTGAACCCGAAGGCCACGAGCGAGACGATGAAGAAGCGAACCCCCTGGCGCCCCGCGTGGTGCTCCCTGGCGTCGAATGTCCAGTGCCGGTTGAGCCAGAAGTTGTTGAGCACCGAAACCAGCCAGGCCACCACCGAGGCTACCCGATAGTCGATCCCGCCGAGATGCACCGCAGCGGCGAACACCGCCAGGTTGACGAGATAGCCGGTCGCTCCGACAACGCCGAAGCGGACGAGCTGAAGCCAGTTGCCGGGGTGGCGCACGCCGTGGCGCAGGCGGTGGTGCAGCGGCAGCGGTGCGGCGGCGGCGGCGGCGACCGGGAGGGTTCCGGCGTCAGCGACGGCGCCATCGTCGGTGGCGCCGTCGACGGCGTCGGGGAAGTCGATCGCGGGGAAGTCGAGTGTCGTCGTCATGTCATCTGGCACGGCGGTTGAATGTAACCGCGCTTCGGCGTTTCTCTCCGTATCGGCACCAGAACTAACCCGTCCCTAATTTCTCTCTTCGACGCCGAAGTGGCGGCGGATCATCGGTGTGACGTCACGGAGCGACCACTGCTCACGCGCATCGGCGCTATCGGGTCCGGTTCCGGACCACAGCAGGGCCCCGAGCGAGTCCGAGCGGTGCAGCGAGCCGTGGGAGCCACCGCCGACGTGGTCGGCGCCGCCCCAATCGACGAACTCATAGCCCGGAGCAGCGGAGAGCAGGATGTCCCCCGCCGTCCGGCAGCGGAGGGCCGACCACACCCGGCCGAGCGCGTCGGGATAGTCGGGGGCGAGGAAGCGGCCATCGCGGGTCTCGGCGCCGAGCGCGGCCAGATCCCCCTCCACGCTCCAGCTCGCTCCGCGCAGATCCTGAAGCTCGCCCCCGGGAGCGAACCGCAGCTCCCCGCGCACGCTGCGGACGACCGCCTCCTCACGGCCGTCGCCGGCGAGGAACAGCACGAGATCCACTCCCTCGAGTCCGCCCGCCGCCTCGGCGGCCCGAGTCTGCAGGCTGGCGCGATGCTCGTCGTCCAGCACGTAGATCATGGCTGAGCGCTGGGCGGGGCTGAGGGCGACCTCGGCCCCCACCGATCGGCTGGAGCTGTTCGTCGCCACGCGGAAGTCCTCGAAGGCGGTGTCGAGCCGGATCCGGGCCTCGACGGACGCCTGCGAGTGATCGGAGGTGACGATCACCGCGTGCTCCTCCAGGAAGGCGTCGGGTCCTCCGGCGGCGTGCATCAGGCGCTCGAGCTGGCGGTCGGCGTTGGCGATCGAGGTGACCTGCGCATGCGGTCCGTTGCGATGCGACCACGCGTCGTTGTCGGGCAGCGAGAACAGCATGAAGTCGAACAGGTCGTGCTCGACGAGGTAGGCGCCGACGCAGCCGGTGTGCTGGTCGCGCGCGCCGGGCATCCCCATCTGGCCGCGGCACCCCGTGCGGCGGGAGGCATAGAGGTCGGCGTAGAAGAGCTCGAGAGGTCCGTCGATCGTGCGCCGGAACAGCGTCGAGGTGACGATCCGGGCGAGGGCCGACTCGTTGGAGACCTCGTGCTGATGGCGCCCCCGGTAGATGAGGTAGGTCGTGCCCGCCGTGCGGATGTCGGCATCGTCGAGCGACTCGAACACGGTCTCGACGTCATGCGAGAGGTGGTCGGCGTTCATCCGATAGACGGTGTCGGTCATCGATCGCAGGACGCCGAACTGCCGCGTGGCGGAGAAGCTCGAGCCGTACTCGATGTAGCGCCCCTCCTCGCGGCTGTACCAGTTCATGCTCGGGATGTGGTGCTCGTCGGGGCCGACCCCGGTGGTGATGGTGGCGGCGCACACCGGCGTGACCGAGGGGAAGGCGGCGGCGCAATCCTCGACCAGGCATCCCTCGGCGGCGATGCGGGCCAGCGCCGGCGCCCGCCCGGAGGCGATCGCCCGGGTCAGCATCTCCGGCTTGAGCGCGTCGATCACGACGAGCACGAGCTTGGGGACTCGCCTGGCGGCTCGTCCCTGGAGAGAATCGCCTTGGGGGCGATTCTCCTGGGCGCCGGCGGGCTGATCGCCGCGGGGACCGTTCTCCGGGGTGCCGTCGACCTCGGGGCCTTGAGCTCCGTCGGTCACGGCTAACGGAGGATCCGCAGTCCGGCGAACTTCTGGCCCTCACGCCGGCGCCCGGCGAACAGCAGCCACAACAGCACCAGCAGCCCGATCACGCCGACCGGGGGAGCGACCACGGAGAGAGCGGCGAGCACCACTCCCGCCGCCTCGGCGTACAGCGGCAGCGCGCCGCCGGCCGCGGCATCGAGACGCCGGCGCACGCGGGCGAACAGCGGTCGCGTCGCCGCCGCGCCGATCGCCGCGCAGACCACCCCGCCGACGAACCCGGGCCAATCCGTGTAGCCCCCCTGGCAGAGGATGCCCGCGAACAGCAGCGCCCCGAGCGCGGCAGAGGCGAGCGCGAGGACGATCCCGGCCGGTCGCGACTCGAGCCGATCGGGCGAAAGACGGCGCTCGAGCAGGCTGAGCAGCACCGTGCCGACGACGAGCACAAGCAGGAATGGGACGCCCTGCAGGAAACTGAAGTGCGTGTGCTTGAAGTGGATCTCAGCGCTTCCCGCAGCCAGGGCGGCGACCACGAGGGCGGGCAGGAACGGCCGGATGCCAATCGCGGCGGCGGCGCCCACGCCGCGGAAGATGTCGAAGAGCAGATGCACCGTGCTGTACCGTGACCAGACGTGACGATAGACCACGTGGTGCCGGCCTCGCCGGCATTGGGAGCTCGCCCGGGGCGAGCATCCCGGCGGAGGGAAGCAGGATCACGAGCGGACCGCGGGCATGAGGTTCTCACATGAGCTCTAGGCGCGCGCGCTCCACCGTCCGGGACATCGAGCGCTACGCGGCGCTGTTCGCCGACCGCACGAAGGTCATGAAGTCCTCCGCGATGCGGGACATCATGGCCCTCACCGAGCGGGAGGACGTGATCTCGCTGGCGGGCGGGAACCCCGACACCTCGACGTTCCCGCCGGACTCCTACGCCTCGCTCATGAAGACGGTGGCGGCCCAGTCGTGCGCGCGCGCCCTCCAGTACGGGCCCACCGAGGGCCTCCAGATCGTCAAGCGCTGCATCACCGAGGTGATGGCCGCCGAGGAGATGAGCATCGAGCCCGACGACGTGCTCGTCACGACCGGCGGCCAGCAGGTGATCGACCTGGTGTGCAAGACGCTGCTCAATCCGGGCGACGTCGTGGTCACCGAGGCGCCCACGTACCCGGGGGCGGTGCCCACGTTCTGCGCCTACGAGGCCGACGTCGTGCAGGTGAGGATGGACCGCGACGGTCTGCGCACCGACGAGCTCGAGGCGACGCTCGACCGGCTGGAGACCGAGGGCCGGCGGCCGAAGTTCATCTACACGGTGCCGAACTTCCACAACCCGGCCGGCGTGACGATGTCGCTGGAGCGCCGGCACGAGCTCGTGCGGATCGCCGGCGAGCGGGAGCTGCTCGTGCTGGAGGACAACCCGTACGGGCTGCTGCGCTACGAGGGCGAGCGCCTGCCGACCCTGTACTCGCTCGACGACGAGTTCGTCATCTACGCCAGCACGTTCTCCAAGATCCTCTCGCCGGGAGTCCGGCTTGGCTGGGCGGTGGCCCCGGCGCCGGTGGCGGCGAAGATGAACATCGGCAAGCAGGCCGCCGACCTGTGCTCGTCCTCGATCTCCCAGTATTTCGTCAGCGCGTACTTCGAGTCCGGGCCGTGGGAGAACTACGTGAGGTCGCTGACCGACATCTACCGTCGCCGGCGCGACGTGATGCTCGACGCGCTCGCCGAGCATTTCCCGCGCGAAGCCGACTGGACGCACCCCCAGGGCGGCCTGTTCATCTGGGTGACGCTGCCCGACTACATCGACACCACAGACCTGTTGGCCCGGGCGCTGCAGGAGAACGTGGCATTCGTCCCCGGGCGCGCCGCCTACGTCGACGGTCGCGGAGGAAGCTCGATGCGCTTGAACTTCTCCGGCGTGGACGAGACCCGAATCCGCGAGGGTATCCGCCGCATCGGCGAGGTCCTGCGCGAGCAGGTGGCCCTGTACGGCACGCTCACCGGCGAGGCGGACGCGGGAACGCCGCGGGGCGCCGAGGGGCGCTGGCTCGCCGGTGCGCCGGCGGCCGCGCCGGCCGATGACGAGGTGGCGGAGGCTGTCGAGGGTGAGCTCGGCAAGGTGCTCCGCCTCACCCGCAAACGGGCCTGACCGCGATGACGCGCGTGGCGGTGCTCAAGGGCGGGCGCTCGCTCGAGCGACAGGTCTCCCTGAAGTCCGGTGGGCGCGTTCAGGAGGCGCTCGAGCGCCTCGGGCACGAGGTCACGGCGATCGACGTCGGGCGTGATCTCGTCTCCCGTCTCTCGGCCGCCGAGCCCGAGGTGGCCTTCGTGGCCCTCCACGGACGCGACGGCGAGGACGGGACCGTGCAGGAGCTGCTCGAGGTGATGGGCATCCCTTTCACCGGCTCGGGGGTGGCCGCCTGCATGCGGGCCTCGGACAAGGTCCTCGCCAAGCACGCGATGCGCGAGCGCGGCATCCCGACGCCCGACTTCTACGCGTTCAGCGAGACGGCGTTCAAGGAGCTCGGAGCGGCGCAGGCGCTGCCCGCGATCGAGGCGCGCCTGCAGTTCCCGATCGTCGTCAAGCCCGCCTGCCAGGGCTCGGCGCTCGGGATCAAGTTCGCGCGCGTTCCAGGTGACGTGCCGGCGGCGCTGGTGGCCGCCTTCTCCTACGACCGCAAGGTGCTGCTGGAGCGCCATGTCAGCGGGCGTGACCTGGCGGTGGCGATCCTCGCCGGGGACGACGGCCCCCAGACGCTGCCGATCGTCGAAGCGGTGCCGGAGCAGGAGTCGTTCTACGACTTCGAGGCCCGCTACGAGATCGGCCGGACTCGCTTCGAATGCCCCGCCCGCCTCGCGGCCGAGACGGCCGCGCGCGCGAGCGAGCTGGCGCTCTCCCTGTTCACCACCCTCGGATGTGCCGGCTTCGCCCGGGTCGACCTGATGCTCGACACCGACCGCGACGAGCTCTACGCGCTGGAGCTCAACCCGATCCCCGGGCTCACAGAGACGAGCCTGTTCCCGCAGGCCGCCGACGCCGCCGGGATCGACTTCGACCGCCTGATCGGGCGCATCCTCGACTCCGCGCTGACCCGCGCCCCGGCCGGCTGAGCTTGCCGCGGGAACCTGACGGCCCCGCTCACTCCCCGCCGGCGAAGTCCTCCGGCGTGACGCGGTCCAGGAAGTCCTTGAACTTCTCGACGACCTCCTCGGTGTCCTCCACCTCGTGCTCGAACTCGATCGCCGATTCGGCGATCACCTCGTCCGCGGCGAAGATCGGTGCGCCCGAGCGCACGGCGAGCGCGAGGGCGTCGCTCGGCCGTGAGTCGATCTCCATGTCCCGGCCGCCGACGCGGAGGCTGATCGAGGCGTAGAACGTGTTCTCGCGGAGCTCCGTGACGGACACGCGCGTGCACTCCACGTCGAGCTCGGACAGCATGTCGGAGAGGAGGTCATGGGTCATCGGCCGAGGGGTCGATGCGCCCTGCAGCTTCATCAGGATCGCCGCCGCCTCCGGGTGCCCGATCCAGATCGGCAGGAACTTGTTGTTCTCGATCGTCTTCAGCAGGACGATCGGCTGCTTGCCGACCATGTCGAAGCTCACGCCGTAGATCACCATCTCCTGCACGAAGCGCTCCTGACGTAGGGTCCCGGCAAGTATAGGCAGGGGGTCCGGGGCCATCCGCGTCTCAACTTCGGGGCGGCCGAGGTCGATGTTCAGGGCATGGATGCATCGAGCTACGCGTTCATCAGCGGCGTTCGGAGCACGCGGGAGACGCTCGCCCGGTGGCACCGGCGGCCCTTTCGCGTCCTCGGCACGTGGATCGCCGGCAGCCTCGCCGCGGCGGTTCTGCTCCTGCTGGCGGTGCTCGTCATCGGCTACCTCGCCCCCGCCCACGGCGCGGCCGAGCTCGACCGGCCGCCCTTCCAGGTCGGCACGCTCCACGACGCTCTCGCCATCCTGGCCCGCAACCTGCTCGTGCTCGCCCTCCACGCCATGGCCTGCGTGGCAGGCTTCATCGCCGGCAGCTCCCTACCGCTGCAGGCGCAGGAGCACCGTGGCCTGGCGCGGGTGATCCACGAGCGCGGAGGGCGCTTCGCGATCCTGTTCGTGATCGCGGCCACGACGTTCTCCCTCTCCGCTCAGGCGCTCGTCCTCGGCACGAGCGTCGCCGACGTCGCCGGGGCGCTTCACGCATCGCCGGCCGTCCTGCTGCTCGGCCTGCTGCCCCACGCGCTTCCGGAGCTCGTGGCCCTGTTCCTCCCGCTCGCGGCGTGGATCATCGCCAGCCGGCGCGACGGCTGGGACGAGCTGCTGGCGGCGACCCTCGTGACGGTGGCCGTGGCCCTGCCCGTCCTCGTGCTCGCGGCCCTGTGGGAGGTGTTCGTGGCCCCCCACGTCCTTCACGCGCTGATCGCCTACTGACGCGCGCGCGCGAAAAGCGCGTGGCTACGACACTTCGTTCAGCCGCCCGCTGGCGACGTCGTAGACGAAGCCGCGGACCGAGTCCGTGCGGGGAATGAACGGCGAGGCCTTGATCCGGGCGATCGACTGCCGGACATCCGCCTCCAGATCGCCGAACGCCTCGGCCGCCCAGGTTGGGCGGATCCCGGTGTCCTTCTCGATCGACCCCTTGAACTCGTCGTCGGTGAAGGTGAGCATCCCGCAGCCGGTGTGGTGGATGAGGACGATCTCCTCGGTTCCGAGCAGCCGTTGCGAGATCGCCAGCGAGCGGATCGCGTCGTCGGTGACGGCGCCGCCGGCGTTGCGGATCACGTGCGCCTGGCCATCCTCCAGGCCCAGCAGCGCGTAGACGTTCAGGCGCGCGTCCATGCAGGCGACGACCGCGACCTTGCCGCTCGGCGGAATCGGCAGATCGCCCTTGTCGAACGACGACGCGTAGGACTCGTTGTTGGCAAGCAGGTCATCGGTGGTGCTCATCTGACTCTCCGGGTTCGGTGGCGCGTCAAGGCTACTAAGTCGATGAGGAAAGTAGGACTCTCTCGTCGTCGAGGGCGACCGACATGATCGAGCACTCCGAGGCGCGGCGCCCGCGTGAGCGACCCCTTAAGCGAGTCACGCCCCGGAACCGGCGGGATATGAGGCCGGATCTGCGGGGCGCGCTCTGGGAGGAGAGAGGTGCTACGCGATGCATCATGCCGCTCGGTGAGCCTGCTGTCCAATACGTATATCGCCGCATACTCATAAGCTGTCGTTATGGATCTTCGACAGCTGCGCTACCTGGTCGCCCTCGCGGACGAGGGGAACTTCACCCGGGCGGCGGCGCGCGAGCACATCGCCCAGCCGGCCCTGTCCCAGCAGCTGCGCCGGCTCGAGCAGGAGGTCGGGCTGGCGCTCGTCGAGCGGACGACCCGCCGGGTCTCCCTCACCGAGGCGGGGACGCTCCTCGTCGCGCGAGCGCGAGCGATCCTCGCCGACGTCGAGGCTGCCCAGGCGGAGCTCGAGGCGTTGCGCGGGGCGTTCACGGGCCGGGTGAACATCGGAGCGATGCACACCATGGGGCCGGTCGACGTCTCCGCCGCGCTCGCCGAGTACCACCAGCGACACCCCGGGGTGGAGCTCACCGTGCGAGAGCAGTCGAGCGAGGAGCTCGCCGACATGGTCCGCCTCGACGAGCTCGACCTGGCGTTCCTGTCGGTGACCGAGCGGGTGGAGAGCCACGGGCTGGGGCTCGTTCAGCTCGTCTCGGAGGAGCTGGTGGCGATCGTGCCGCCGGCGCACCGCCTCGCCGGCCGGGGCCCGATCCGCCTCGGTCAGCTGGCCGGGGAGGAGTTCATCAGCTACCGCCCGGGCTCGCGCCTGCGCGAGCTGCTCGTATCCGCGGCGGCCGCGAGCGGATTCGAGCCCCGGGTCACGCTCGAGTCCAACGAGAGCCGACGGGTGCGGCGGCTGGTGGCACGGGGGGTCGGCGTGGCCATTCTTCCCCGCTCGGATTGCGTCGGCGAGGGCGCGGAGGTGGCCGTGCTGGCGCTCGAGGCGCCCCGCCTCACCCGGGACATCAGCATCGCCTGGCGCGAGGGGCGGCGCCGCACCCCGGCCGCGGCGGCCTTCCTCACGCTCGCGCTTGAGACCTTCGCGCCGGGGCGTGCCGGCGGGCCGGCGGGATCACGCGGCCTGTGAGCCCGCGGTCCGTGAGGCCGCAGGCTGTGAGCCTCGTCACACGGCGCTGGTATGTCACATCTGCGTAGGTAGAGTGGGGAGCACAGGACAGAGAGAGGGCGCTGCGGACCGAAAGCATGGAAAGGATGGACCGCCATGGTCGCTTTTGAAGCTGTCACGCTCACAGTGGGGGTCGTCGGCATTGCCCTGTGCCTCACGCCGGTGTTCGCGCCGACGCGGACCCTGGACGAGCTCGGCCGGCGCGGATGGACGTGGTTCGACCACGCCGAGGACTATGCCGACGCCGATCACCCTTCCGAGGACGTCGATCCGCCGATCCCGGTGCGGCCGCTGCGCGCCCGGATGCGCTGAGGGCACGACCCCACCGGAGCCGTGCGCGTCGGGTTGGCTCGCGCGCGCGTGAACCCGGGTCGCCCGGGGGGTCATCGGGCTGGATTACAGTGCTGGGTGTGCTCGAAGCCACCCGGCACTCGGAGCGCGCCGCACCGAGCGACTGGACGCCGCCCCCACCTCGAGCGGAGCCCCACTGGCCGACGCAGCTCGGGGTGCTCGCGGCGATCGCGCTGCAGTTGCTGCTCCCCACTCGGTTGACGGCTGGCCCGCGCTGGCTGCTCCCTGCCCTGGAGGTGGCGCTGTTCGTCGGGCTCTCGCTCGCCACCCCGAGGCAGCTCGAGAGCCCGCACCGCACCCGGCGCCTGTTCGCGCTCACCATCACCGCCGTCGTGAGCGCCGCGAACACGGTCTCGCTGGTCCTGCTCATCCATCTGCTCCTCAGCCACCACGTGAGCAACGGACGCGCACTGATCATCTCCGGGACGCTCATCTGGCTCACCAACGTCTTCATCTTCGGTCTCTGGTACTGGGAGGTCGATCGGGGCGGCCCGGGGTTGCGCGCCGCCGGCCGTGACGGCCTGCCTGACTTCCTGTTCCCGCAGATGGCCGACGAGCGTTTCTCGACCCCAGGGTGGCGACCGATGTTCATCGACTATCTGTACGTCTCGTTCACCAACGCCACGGCGTTCAGCCCCACCGACACGATGCCGCTCAGCCGGCAGGCCAAGGGCCTGATGGCCCTGCAGTCCCTGGTGTCCCTGCTGATCGTCGGCCTGGTCGTGTCACGGGCGGTGAACATCCTTTGATCCTGGCTAGTCTGAAGTCGTGACCGACAGCCCACGCGTCGCCATCATCGGGTCCGGCCCGGCCGGCTTCTATGCCGCCGGGCAGCTGCTCTCCCACGCCGACGCGGAGGTGAACGTCGACCTCTACGACCGCCTCGCCACGCCGTGGGGCCTGGTGCGCGCCGGCGTGGCGCCTGACCATCCGAAGATCAAGTCGGTCACGCGGGTGTACGAGAAGACCGCCGCACACCCCCGGTTCCGCTTCCTCGGGAACGTCGAGGTGGGCCGTGACGTCTCGCACGACGAGCTGCTCGCCCACTACAGCGCGGTCATCTACGCGATCGGCACCTCGGCCGACCGGCGCCTGGGGATCCCCGGCGAGGAGCTCCCCGGCAGCCACGCCGCCACCACCTTCGTGGCGTGGTACAACGGCCATCCCGACTACGCCGACGCGACGTTCGACCTCACGCCGCGGCGCGCCGTGGTGGTCGGCAACGGCAACGTCGCCCTCGACGTGGCGCGCATGCTCGCTCTGAGCCCCGACGAGCTCGCCGTCACCGACATCGCCGACCATGCCCTGGAGGCGCTGCGTCACTGCCGTGTCGAGGAGATCGTCGTGCTGGGGCGCCGCGGCCCCGCGCAAGCCGCCTTCACCAACCCCGAGCTGCGCGAGCTCGCCGAGCTCGCCGAGGCCGACGTGGTCGTCGACCCGGCCGAGGTGGAGCTCGATGAGGGCAGCCGGACGTTCCTCGCCAGCGACGCCGCCGACGCCACCACCCGTCGCAACGTCGAGACCCTTCAGCAGTACGCCGTGGCGGGACCGGCCGGAAAGCCCAAGCGGATCGTGCTGCGCTTCCTCGCCTCGCCGGTCGAGCTGCTCGGGTCAGAGCATGTCACCGGGGTCGTGATCGAGCGCAACGAGCTCGTCGACGCCGGCGGTGGCGCGATGCGCGCCCAGCCGACGGGGGAGCGCGAGACGATCGAGGCCGGGCTCGTGCTGCGCTCGATCGGCTACGTCGGATCGCCGGTCCCCAGCGTCCCGTTCGACGCCCGCCGCGGCACGATCCTCAATGATCGCGGGCGCGTGCTCGACCCACAGACGGGGGACCCCCTGCCCGGCATCTACGCCGCCGGCTGGATCAAGCGGGGGCCCTCGGGCGTGATCGGGACGAACAAGAAGGACGCCATGGAGACGACGACTCTGCTGCTGGAGGATCTCGCCGCCGGGCGGCTGCCCGCGCCGGACGGGGAACCCGACGCGCTGATCGAGCTCCTGCGTGAGCGGGGCACCGAGATCGTGGAGTACGACGGCTGGCAGCAGATCGACGAGCACGAGCGCAGCACCGGAGAGCCCCACGGGCGGCCCCGCGTCAAGCTCGTGCGCCACGAGGACCTGCTCGCGCGGGCCACGGCAGAGCGCCAGCAGGCCTGAGCCACGTCTCCGCCGGATCCCCGGCCGACCCCCGCTGCGGGCCCGACCCGCTGCCGGCCGGTCGCGGCGCCTAGGACGTCGCGGACACCGTTTCGCCCGCCTGCTCGCCAGTCGGGGTCTGAAGCGGGAAGTGGCAGGCGGCGCGGTGGCCGAGGCCGAATGAGCGCAGCACCGGCTCCTCGGCGGCACAGAGCTCCTGCGCGCGGGGGCAGCGCGTCCGGAACCGACACCCGGACGGCGGATGGATCGGGCTCGGTAGCTCCCCACGGATGCCGATCTCGGTCTTGGCGCGCTCGGCCGCCGGATCGGGCAGCGGGATCGTCTTGATCAGCGCCTCCGTATAGGGGTGGGCCGCCCGGTGGTAGATGTCGTCGCCGTTGCCCTCCTCGACGAGCTTGCCGAGGTACATCACGCCGATCCGATCCGACAGGTACTTGACCACCGCGAGGTCGTGCGAGATGACCACCATCGACATGCCGTGCTCGGCCTTCAGGCGCTTCATCAGGTTGAGCACCTGCGAGCGGATCGACACGTCGAGGGCGCTCACGGGCTCGTCGGCCACCATCACCTTCGGCTCCAGCACGAGCGCCCGCGCCAGCGCGATGCGCTGCCGCTGCCCACCGGAGAACTCGTGCGGGTAGCGCTCGAGGGCGTTCGTGGGCAGCCCCACCTCGTCGAGCAGCTTGACCACCCGGCGGTCCTGCTCGCGGCGGTCGCCGACGTTCTGGATCACCAGGGGCTCCTTGAGGATCGCCTGCACGCGCATCCGCGGGTCCAGCGAGCCGTAGGGATCCTGGAACATCATCTGCACGTGGCGGCGCTCGCGTCGCAGCGCGCGGCCCCGCAGCTTGAAGATCCGGGTGCCATCCAGGGTGATGTCGCCACCGTCGGGCTTCTCGATCCCGACGATCATCTTGCCGAGCGTCGTCTTGCCGCACCCCGACTCACCGACGAGGCCATACGTCTCACCGACGCCGAGGTGAATCGAGACACCGGAGACCGCCTTGACCGAGCCCACCTGGCGCTTGAGGATCGCTCCCGCGGTCACCGGGTACTCGCGGACAGCGTCGATCACGTCGAGCAGGTGCGTCCCGGTCGTCTCCTCCTTCGCGATCAGGGCCTCACGGGGGACGATCGTCGTGGTGAGCTTGACCGGGCCGTCGACGGGGTGCCAGCAGGCGAACAGGTGGCCGGGATCCTCACCGCTCAGCGGCGGCTCCTGCTCCAGGCACTGCTGCGTCGCGCGGGGGCAGCGCGCGGCGAACCGGCAACCGGGGGGCGGGCTGGTGAGGTCAGGCGGCAGCCCCGGGACGCTGATGAGCGCCTTGGTGTTGTCGGACTCCAGGCGCGGGATCGACCCGAGCAGCGCCTGGGTGTAGGGATGGCGCATGGCGCTGAACAGCTCGTCCGTCGGCGCCGTCTCGACGAGCCGTCCGGCATACATCACGTTGATCCGGCTCGTGCGGCCGGCGACCACGCCCATGTCGTGGGTGACGAGCAGCGTCGCCATGCCCAGCCGCTCGCGCAGGTCGTCGAGCAGGGCGAGGATCTGCGCCTGGATCGTCACGTCGAGCGCCGTGGTCGGCTCGTCGGCCAGCAGCACCTTCGGCTCGCAGGCGAGGGCGATGGCGATCATGACGCGCTGGCGCAGACCGCCGGAGAGCTGGTGGGGATAGTCCTTCAGCCGCTCCTTGGGGCGCGGCAGGCCGACGAGGTCGAGCACCTCCAGCGCCCGCTGCATCGCCTCGTGCTTGTTCGCCCCCCGGTGCAGCCGCACGGGCTCGGCCACCTGCTCGCCGATCGTCTTGGTCGGATTGAGCGACGAGAGGCTGTCCTGGAAGATCATGGCCACATCGTCGCCCCGGATCTTCCGGAGCTCCTGCTCGCTCATGCCGACCAGCTCGCGGCCGGAAAGCTTGATCGAGCCATTGACGATGTGGCCTCCGGGCGGAAGCAGGCCCATGATCGAGAGCCCGAGCATCGACTTCCCGCAACCGGACTCGCCGACCAGGCCGAGCGTCTCACCCTGGCCGATGCTCAGGCCGACGTTGCCGACGGCCTGCACGACCGAGCGGCTGAGCTGGATGTGGGTACTGAGGTCGTCGACCTCGAGGGCAGCGGGCATCCGTCGGATTCCTTCCTATCGGCGGCGCAGCCGCACGTCCAGCGCGTCCCTGAGCGCGTCTCCGATGAGGTTACAGGCGAGCACCACGAGGACCAGGCAGGCACCAACCGGATAGATCAGCCACCAGTAGCCGGAGGACTGATACTGCTCGGCCTTCCCCAGCATGTCTCCCCATGATGCGGTCGGATACGCCAGCCCGAAGCCGAGGAATCCGAGGTAGGCGAGGATCAGGATGGCGTCGGCGACCTGGAAGGTGACGTTGACGATGACCACCGAGAGGGCATTGGGGATCAGGTGGCGGTAGACCAGCCGGCTGCGCTTGCTCCCCATTGTCCGCGCGGCATAGACGAAATCGCGCACGCGTAGCGTGAGCACCTCGCCGCGCACGAGGCGCGCGGGGATGAGCCAGGACGAGAAGCCGATGATGAGGCTCTCGTCGAGGACCGTCGCGCTGTACTTCGTGGCCAGGATGAGGACGATCAGCAGCAGCGGGATCGACAGCAGGATGTCCAGGATGCGCATCATGATCCCGTCGACGATCCCGCCGGCGAGGCCGGAGATGGCGCCGTACAGCGTCCCGACGACGGTGGCGATGAGCGACGAGTACGCGGCGATCTCCAGCGCCGTCTGACCGCCGTACATCATCCGCCCGAGCTCGTCGAAGCCGTTCTCGTCCGTACCCAGCGGATGACCGGCGGTGCCGGGCGCGAAATCACTGACGAGCGGATTGGTCAGTGACTGATTGGTGTGGTAGATGAGCGGCCCGACGAAGCAGAACAGCACGAAGAAGATGAGCACGCCCAGGCCGACGACCGCCAGACGGTTGGCCATGAACTCGCGGAGCGCGAGCTTCCATCCGCTGGCGATGACCTGGACGTCGCCGCCGTCAGGCGCCCCCAGGACCTGGTCGGGCGAGCCAAGCGGGACGATCCCTCCGGGGGTGAGCGAGCCGGAGGCGTGCCCATCCCCCGGCTCCTCAAAGCGGTTGCTGACGGGAGGTAGCTGATCAGTCAAGGCGCACCCTCGGGTCGGCGACGGTGATCGCCACGTCAGCCATCAGATTTCCCAGCACGGTGAGGATCCCCCCGAGGATCGTGTACGCGAGCAGGATGTTGTAGTCCTCGTTGCCGAGGGCGTTGAAGAACAGGTTGCCGAGCCCCGGGTAGTTGAACAGCGACTCGATCAGCAGGTTGCCCGCGAGCAGCGACGGAATCGACAGGCCGATGAGGGTGATCATCGGCAGGCACGCGTTGCGGAGCAGATGGCGAACCAGCACGGCGCGCTGGGAGAGGCCCTTGGCCCGCGCGAGCCGGATGTAGTCCTGGGCGAGGTTGTCGAGCGCCGACGAGCGCATGTAGCGGCTGAACGAGGCGATGTTGATCGCCGTCAAAGTCACGATCGGCAGGAACAGCTGCTTTGGATGCGAGACCGCTCCCCACGTCGAGGTGATCGAATCGCTCACCGTCGGCGGGAAGATGTGCCAGTCGAGGGCGAAGAACTGGATCAGGATGAGGCCGAGCAGGAACGACGGCATCGAGTAGAGGATGAAGTTGAACGACGTGACCGTGTAGTCGCCGACGCTGTTGCGCTTGACCGCCTGGGCGATCCCCAGCGGCACCGCGATCAGCAGTGAGAGGACGAGCGCCGCCCCGGACAGGTACGCGCTGCGGCCGGCGTTCTCCTTGAACAGGGCGTTGACGCTCTGGTCCAACTTGAACGAATAGCCGAAGTTGAGGTGGGCGATCCCGCCCAGGTAGCTGAGGAACTGGACGAAGAAGGAGCGGTCGTAGCCGTGGATCCTGTTCCACGACTTCACCGCGAGGGGCTGGGCCTTCGCCCCCAGCACCGCGTACACGGGGCTTGGCTGCAGCAGATAGAGCAGGAAGAACGTGATGAACGTGATGCCGATGACGACGATGACGGCGATGGCGAGCCGGCGGATGAGATATCCGGTCATCCGCGCGGCTCGCCGTCGTCATACGCCGTGGAGCGCATCCGTGCGCACACCTTACGCCTCATTCAGGGCGCCGTACATCGGTTCAGGCTGTCCCGATCTCCGTCGTTACTTGGTGAGGTACCAGTACTGGGGATCTTCGGCCTGCTGGGTCAGCACCAGCCACGACGTGGCGGGTCCGCCCACCTTCTTGCTCACCGCGTACAGGATGTCCGCGTTCGGGAAGAAGAACGCGGGCAGGTTGGTGGTGAGGTAGGCAGCCTCGGTCTTGACCGCGTCCGGGTTGCCGCTGTGCACCGAGTCGTTGATCAGCTTCGCAGCCGTGGGGTCGTTGTAGTCCCCGAGGTTGAAGCCGCCGCCGGCGTTGTCGATCCCGTCCTGGGTGGGGTAGTAATCCTGGTAGATGCCGCCGAAGTTGTTGACGCCCCAGTCGTTCGTGTACTTCGCCGCCGCCGGGTTCTGATCGTTGTAGTTGGCGGTGAGGAAGTTGAACGTCTTCGTCTGGAGATTGATGTTGATGCCGGCGGCCTGCTTGGCCTCCGACGCCAGCGCCTCGGACTCGAGAACGCCCGTGGTCGCCGTCGCCTCGGGCTGGTTGGCCCACGTGAACGTGAACGGCGTTCCGGCCGGAATCCCGGGGCCGCACTCGCCGGCCCCCGAGCCCGCCTTGGCGCACGTCGTCTGGCCGTTCGGCACGACCTTCCAGCCGTGGGACTTGAGCAGCGCAACCGCTGCCGTCGGGCTGTAGGGATACGGCGGGGTCACGGCGTTGGCCGGGGTGTAGTTCGACGTCGGCGACGAGGGCACCGGGCCGTACTGCGGCACGGCCGCGTTCTTGTAGACGCCTTGGATGATGCCCGGGTCGTTGATCAGGTGCATGATCGCCGCGCGGGCGTACGTCTGCGTGATGATCTTGTCGAAGTGGTCTGCGGTGTCCTTGAAGTTGATGATGCCGCCGAACCACCCGAAGCCCGGGCCGCCGTAGACGCTCGCGCCCGCGCTCTTCAGCGACGCCGACTGGGCGAGCTGAGACGGGTCGAGGCCGACGATGTCCAGGGTGCCCGCCTTGAAGGCGTTGAGCTGCGCCGTCGCGCTGGTGTAGGTCTGGACCGAGAGGTCGTCGTACGCCGGCTTGGGCGAGCCGCCGTAGGTCGGATTGGGGACGAGGTCATACGACGAGTTGGTGGCGCTGAAGTCCTTCAGCTTGAACGCCCCGTCGACGTCCTTCCACAGCGGGTTGCTGGCGAAGGTGCTGACCGACGCACCCGCCTTGTTCAGGAAGTCGTAGATCTTCTTCGCGTTGGCCGGGTTCGTGTAGTCGAGGTGCGGCCCGTTCGCGGCGGCGATGTTCCACGCCGTGCTCGGGAGCGGGAACACGTTGTTCGTGTCCTGCAGCATGTTGTAGAGCACGTAACCGTCGTTGTAGGACGCGTTGAGCGTCATCTGGAACGTGTACTGGCTCGGCGCTGTGGCGCTGACCACGTTGGACGGGAACCCGCCGGGGACGAACTGGCCCCAGTTGGCCGGGCTCTCGGTGATCGCCGCCTTGAGCAGATCGACCTCGAACACCATGTCGTTGGCGTCCACAGGAGCCCCGTTGGCCCACTTGAAACCGGGCTTGATCTTCACCGTGAAGGTCTTGTTCCCGTTGCTGGCCACAGGCGGGCCGTCCGCGAGGCTGAGCGAGGGGTCATAGGCCGGCTTGGCGCCGTACGGGCCCCAGTACAACGGAAGGAACTGGTCGCTGATGAACTCGATCGTCGACGTCGAGGTATCCGCTCCCGGCACGATCGGGAAGATGTAGGTCGGCGTGGTCCCCGCGAGCTGCGCGATGGTGATCGTGCCGCCCTTCACGGGGGTACCGGCCGGAGGCAGGGTGCCGTACAGGGTCGTCCCGTAGCTGGTGGCGGCCTTGTTGGCGGAATTTCCGTTGCCCGAGCCACCGCTCGAGCTGCTGCCGCACGCGGCGACGATCAGCGCGGTCGCGGCCAGCGGCAGAGCCGTGGCGAGCAGGCGGCGCAGGGAGCGAGAGCGGCGGCGCGAGGCAGCGCCTCTCGGCGTGACGTGTCCATCAGAAAGCAAGGTTCCCCCCCAGGGGCGAAGGTCAGGTCAACAGCTGGGGTGATGTTCACAGCACCGCGAGGACGTTGTCAAGACGCCACGGTTTATCGCAGGTTAAGACTTTCGCCCCGGCTTTCACCGGGGGATCGGAGGCGGGCCGCTGGAGAGAGAGCGCGGCCGAGCACGCGGCACGAGGCCGCGGAAATGCCTCAGTTGCCGACGATTTGCTCGAGCTTCTCCTCGCCGCGATCGACCTCGCCGGGATCGATGTCGGGGTTTCCGCGCGGCTTGACGGCCTGTCCGAGGTCCAGCTGTTCCTCCGAGGTGTCCACAGGAGCCTGCTGGCTTTTGTTCTCGTTGTCCATGGCCCTGTGGATACCCGCGGCGGCACGCCTCAACCGCCGAGCGACACCGTCGAGGGAGGGCGCTGTGGCCCGGTCATCGGCTCCTCGCCGGTGGATCCACCCCTGCGGATCCTCGTCAGGGCGCCCCGGGATCCCCTATCCACAGGGAGGCCCTGCCCTGCGCCCGTTGCCAGCAGACCGGAGGCCCGGACGGCGTCCGGGGGGCGTCAGCGACTGAAGGCGTTGAGCTCTTCCAGCAGAGGCGCCAGCTTCGGTGATGCGGTGAGGATCTTCACGCGAACAAAGCGCGCGGTGACCCCTCGGGGCAGGCGGAAGGTGTCCTGTGTTCCCGCGCGTCCTCCGACCGTCCGGAGCGTCCGCCAGCGGCGACGGTTGCGCGACACCTGAAGCAGGTAGCGCATGGGGCGCCGCGTCAGCACCGGCCGCGGCGGCAGTTTCACGTTCGGCGCCGGCGCGGCCGGCCACTCGCGGCCCCACAGGATGACGATCCGCCGGATCGTCCGGGCGGCGTGGAGCGGCACGGTGAGCGTGGCCGGCGCCCGCGTCGGTGACCACCCGGTGGCCGGGCTGCCGTCGACGGCGGCGAGCGCCGGGGCGCCAGGCGCGGAGCCGCTGGCGCCCGCCGCGCGGCACCGCACGAGGTCCGGGGTGGGGATGCTCTGCGGCTGGGCGGAGGGGATCGTGACGGGCCGGCCAGGGCGCACCGTCCGGGGACCCGTGGGGGTGGTCAGCGACAGCGGCGCGCCGGAGATGAGCCGGACGGTGCGCGCTCGCCCCACCGGCGAGCGCGAGCAGCGTGATGAGCACTGAGCCGACGGCCTCGAACGACCGCGATGGACGACGCATGCCTCGAACCTCCCTCTGGCTCGCAGGTGTTCCCGCGGCCGTGCGCGTTCAAACCGGCTAACGGCAGCGGGGGTCGCGGCTCCAGGTCATGGTTGCCTGCGCCAGCGACAGCGGGCCGCCGGCGGGGATGAGCTGGATGTGGTTGACCTCCGTGTTGGCGGAGTCGTCGCTCGGGTCGAACGGGCGGTAGAGCCCGTAGCGCGCCAGGTCCGCCTCGCTGATCCGCGCCGCGCTCGAACGCAGCAGGCTGCCCACGCCGATGTCCTCGGCCTCGCCCTTGGTGTGCGGATCGTCGGCGTACCCGCCCACCGCAACGCTCTGCCGTGGGGTGCGGTAACCGCTGATCCCGTAGATCGTGACGTGGAGCGCCTCGGCGAGCTGGTTCAGCCGCGCGGTGAGGATCGGTAGCACCCCCTCGGTCTGCTGCGTCCCGGGATCCGCCACGAACCCGGGGCCGTGGCCGGTGACCACCGGCTGGGCGAAGGCGCTGCTGGTGGCGCCGCCGCACAGGTTGAGGATCGCGAGCTCGCGCTTGACCTCGGCGAGGGGCTCGGCATGCGCGGTCGGGTCGCCCACCGGGGCGCTCGTCACCGGAGCGGCCGGCGCCGCGACACCGGCCGTGGGCTCGACCGCCTGCGGATGGGCCCGGAGCGGGCCGGCGACGCTGTCGCCCGTGGACACGACACCGCGCGCGGAGGGCCGCCGAGTGCTTCGCCCGCCGAGCGTGGCGGCGAGCACGGCCCCCGCGGACGCCGCCAGCACCACGATCACCGACACCACGATCGTCCGCCGCATGCTGTCCGCAGGGAAGCACACCACGATCCCGGCGGGGCCAACGGCAACCAGCGCCCGACGCCCGACGCTGCAGCGAGGGCCAGGCGGAGTTCGCTACGGACCGAGCTGCCGGATCAGGTCGATCAGCTCCTCCGGGTCATAGCCGTATCGGCGCCCGAGCTGCACCAGCTCCCTGGCCTTGGCGAGCACCGCGCCGCGCTCGGGGGTGCCGGCGACGTGGATGCCGCGGCCGCGCCGGAACTCCAGGAGTCCCTCGTCGCGCAGCATCCGGAGCGCTCGCAGCACCGTGTTGGTGTTGACCCGGAGCACGGCAGCCAGGTCACGCGCGGGCGGTAGCCGCTCTCCGGGGGCGGCCTCGCCCTCGGCGATCGCACGGCGGATCTCCCCCGCGACCTGGTCGTGTAAGAGAACCGGCCGGTCGCGGTCGATCTTGACTTCCAACATCGTGCTAGTGATACTAGCGTCATGTCGGAAGCGATCGACAGGTCCTGGGCACCGTCGCGGTGGGCGGTCATCAGAGACGCGCGGCGGCGCCAGCGGCGCCGCCAACGCCGGCTCCTCACCCTTGCCGCGGTGATGCTGCTGGCCGCGGCGCTCGGCTGGGCCATCAGCGGCCACTCGTGGTCCGGGCCGGCGGCTGGGTCGCCACCGGTCACGGTGGGAACGTTCGAGCAGCTTCACCTCGGCGGGGTCGTCCAGGACACCACCATGCTCGAAGGCCGCCTGTGGGTGCTGACCTGCCTGAGGCACTGTTCGGATCCGTTTTCGAGGACCAGCGCCGGCCAGCTCATCGAGCTCGCCGCCACCGGCCGGCCGATCAAGCGCTTCCGGGTCTCCGACCCAACGGCCCTGACCAGCGGTGCCGGCGCGCTCTGGGTCGCGCACTTCGCCACCGGCGACGTCTCACGCCTGGACCCCCGAACCGGGAAGACCACGGCGACGACTCATGTCCAGCTCGCCAAGCCGATTTCGCCAACCGGCTACCGGCGATTCGAGCCGGCGGCGATCAGTTTCGGAGCCGGACGCATCTGGGCATCCGACGGGCTTGGCTACGTTGCCGAGATCAACCCGGGCACGGCCCGACTGGACCGGGTCGTGTTCACCTCCAGCGAGGCCACGAGTTCGACCAGTGCGGCCGGGCTGACGTGGGTCGCAGACGAGCTCGACGGCGTCGGGACGTTTGCCCCCGGCGGCAACCATGTCGGGATCCACCTCGTCTCATGGGACCGCCAACCGGTCGACGTCGGGGCCGTCGCGTACGGAGCGGGATTGATCTGGGCCCTGGGAACGGAGACCAGCTTCCTGGCCAGCCTGACCCATCCGAGCAGCGTCGGGGTCCTCACCACGCTCGACCCTCGCACCGGCCGGATCGTGCATCAGTGGCGCGTCTCGCCCGAAGTCCGCGCCCTGGTGCTGGGCAACGGCGGCGCATACGTGGGCGACGACAACGACGGCCGGCTGCTCCGTCTCACCCCACCGCACGGCGCCCAGGCCCTGCGTGGACCCAGGTCAGCCACGCTCACCGCCGTCACCGCCGACGCCCTCTGGGCGATCAACCGCAACGGGCAGCTGCTGCGCATCGCTCTCACACACCGCTGACCCCTCGCCGCAGAGCCGGCAAGGGTCAGCTCCGCGGTCTGAATGGCCCCGGCGTCGCCTCGATCTTCGGGATCGAGAACCGCGCGATCGTCCCGAAGCCGCCAGGCGCCGGCTTGCAGGCCTGGGCGACGCCGGCGTCGCAGGCCACCGAGAGAAAGATGAAGGCGTCCTCCATCGAGAAGCCCCATTGGTCGACGAGCATCCGGCAGGCCTCCTCGGAGACCAGCGCAAGCGCCTCGTCGAAGTTCTCGGCGGTGGCGTGGGGAAGCCATCGGTCGGCCAGCTCGGTCACCGGCCATGTCGCCTGCTGCCCCTTCAGCAGCTCGAAGCGGATGTCGACCTCACCGGCGATCTCGACCCCGGTGAAGCAGATCTCGCCGTCACCCATCGAGGCGTGCATGTCCCCCACCGCGAACAGGCCACCTGGCTGGCGCACCGGGAAGAAGATCCGCGCGCCCGGCCCGTGCAGATGGTCGTCGAGGTTCCCGCCGTGACGGCCGGCCAGGCCGTTCGAGAGGGTCTCGCCGTCAGTGGCGACGCCGACCACCCCCACCATCGGCCGGGCGGGGAATCTCACCCGGTCGTTCATCCGGATCTCTCCGTCGACGACCTCGAACATCCGCGTGAGCGGCGACTGGACCTGCTCGATCAGCTGGCCGAAGCCGGGGATCAGCGTCGCGACCCCGAAGCGGACCGGGCGGATGTCGAGGATCTCGGCGATCAGCGAGTCACCGGGCTCGGCCCCCCGCACCGCGACCGGCCCGGTGGCGCTGTTGATCCTGCTCATGTCGATCCCGGTGACCAGATCGTCCTCTGACTGGATCTGCCCGCTGAAGCAGTCGTTGGTCTCGAAGGTGACGACGTCGCCGGGCTCGACCTCGAGCACCGGGTCGAGCTTCGGCCCGAAGTCCCAGATGACCTGCTCGCGCGTGAGGCGGTGATGGTTGGTCACGGCTACTTCACCTCCTCAAGCGGGCGAGTGGGCGATCCAGGACTCGAACCTGGGACCTCTTCCTTATCAGAGAAGC
>CAWITN010000002.1:0-695716 GCA_963839085.1 uncultured Solirubrobacterales bacterium | reverse complement strand
GCAGCGTCGCTCTGCGGCAGCCACCGAGTTCGCGAACCTTTGCGCGGCGGCCTCATCATGGAACGAAAGCGAGCCCAGCTCCAGAGGCCCTTTGGGGAGCTTCAGGACAGTGACGCCGATGGCGTCGGAGTCCGGGAAGCGTCAAGCTCTCTACATGGAAGAGCTTCACCCGGCAGACGCGGACGCATTCATCGAGCGGAGGGACGACTTTCACGACGCCGTGGTACGCAGCGTGAGCTTCGATCTCGCGCGGTCCAACGTCACACTCGATGTGCATGCTCAGGATGGGCACGACGAGTGGGCGTGGCGGGCCTTAAGGATCACGGTCGCTGGGCTCGTCGAGTGGGCCTTCGCCAAGCCAGAGCAGTTCGACGCACAGGTGATTTTTGAGGCGGGCGTCACATGGGACCGCGACCGGGCGTTGCTGTCGCTCGACACGAAGTCATCCTCGCCGGTAGAGACGTTTCGTAGCTCTGGTCTGTACTTCGGCGGGATGACGATCCTGTACGAGGTGGGCCCACTGCCGGAATGATCAGGCACCGAGAGCACTGTGCGGCCTACGATCAAACCCGATGGCGGACGAGTTCATCGCGTATCGAGGCGATTCGGATATTCACGACGGCGAGGTCGTCGAGGTCCGATCTGAAGGCGACGGCGTGTGTGTCGTCGTGCGCGGCGCGAGCGGACGGAGCCACGAGCTCTGCTTCAAAGGCGTCGGCTCGATGACGCAGCATCGCGCCGTCGGCATGAAGCTCTATGCGCTGGCTGAGATGGCCGCCTACGCGCCGCTCCGGCGATTCGTGTTCGCGAACTGGGATGAGACAGACGACGCGAGCCTCGAAGTCAACGCCGTCGAGTTTGAATCTCGGCCGCCGCCTGACAGCCGGCCGGACGGCTGACTTGTGCGCCTGCTGCCTTGATCATCGACGGCGCTGTCCACAGGAGTTCCTCGCAGCGCTGGTCCGGATGAGTACCGGAGCGAGATGACCCAGCGTCCGCGACGCTGCTAATCGCGCCCCGGTTCGCCGGCAGCGAGGAAGTACGCGCGGTCCTTCGGTCTGTCAGCCGCGCGCTTTGACTTGTGGATGTCGTCGAGGGATGCGACCAGGACGGCGATCCGTGTGCCGGCAACCGTCAAGCGCTCCGCGCGAGGCGCCAGGACTCCGTAGCCGTCAGGGAAGCCGCTCGGGGCGAAACTGAGGTCGAGCTGGCCGTGTCGCGTCGCGAGGTTCCAGACGGTGGCGGCGAGGAGGCTGCGAGGCGTGAAGTAGCCCGGTGGGAGCGGCACCCAGGCGGCCGTGTTGGCCGGATCGGTGACGAGGCGGCAGTCGAGCTCGTTCAGCGCATCGGCGAGACGGTGCAGGTTGGCCTCGTCACGATCGGGCGTCACATCGATGTCGAGGGTGTCGTAGCGACGGCCACGCGACTGGATGCCGGCGCCGCCGATGACGACGAACTGCACGTCGTGATCGACCAGAACCTTCAGGAGCGCTTCGCGCTCAGCGTCGATGGCAGGGCTCACGCGACCGGAGTCTGTTGGCTCAGCCATTCAGCAATCCTGTCCCCCGCCGCCCGATCGTCTGTGGCGCGCGGGGCCTCGCGCTCGCGTTGGACGTCGAGCACGGCTTGAAGCGCGAGCGAGTCGCGCCGGGCCGTGCGAGCGTCTGACGCGTCGGCGATCCTCAGCAGGTCGATCAGTCCAACTGCTTCGAGAACTCCGCCCGATGTGTCGAACGCCACCCGGTTGCGCGCGAGGTCCGCTTCGCCTGCCGTGCCCGGTGGCGCCTCGTCGATGACGATGCTCACTCCGCCCGACAAGATGTGCCTGCCGCTCCGGGTCCGCCGAGCGCCCATCTGTCGGAGGTGATAACCCACGCCGTCGACAAATCCACATACCTCGATCGTTGACGATCCGAGTACGAGCGGCCAGCCATGAAGCGCCCCAGCGACCTCTCCGATGACGAGCCCGAACACGCCCGCCGCGGCAAGCTCGGATAACCCCGCTGCGATGTCTGGAGCACCCGGAGGGGTGAGCCGCCGCACTCGCTCGAGCGGATCAAGTTCGAGCTGCATCGCGATCTGCGGCCACCAGCTGCGATCCTCGACCAGGAGATGTGCGTCAAGCTGCAGGCCGCAGGCATGCGCGACCATCTCGACGTCATCGAGGCTGACGCTGCGGTCGCCGCGTTCCCATCGCGCGATCGTGGCCTGGCGGAGTCCTAGGCGCTCGGCCAGTTGGCGCTGCGTCAGTCCCGCGCGACGCCGGGCCATCATCACGTAGTCGCCACCCCGCATACCAAAATGGTATCAGCGTTGTGTACAGAAGGGTGGACGGATGGGTGGGTTTGGAGTCCACCCGTGACGACTCCAAAAGCCCCGCCGCACAAGGAGATTTGAGAGGGGCTCGGCCCGAGCTTTGTGTCGTTGGTGTGCGGCGGGGCATACGGGGCGGTAGGCGCGGCGAGTGCTGGAGAAGGTCGGGGTTCAGCGGAACGTGCCGAGCAGAGTGACATGCTGTAGGAAGTCAGACAGCGAGGAAGCAGCATGGAGATCCAGAGGCGGGTTCTGAAGGACGGGGCGGTACGGTGGCGGGTGCGCTGGCGGCAGGGTGGGCGGTACCGGGTACAGACGTTCGACCGTAAGGGTGATGCGGTGACGTTCGGTGCTGAACTCCGGCGCCGGCAGCAGCTCGGGACGCTCACCGAGATGGACATGGGCCGGGTCACGCTCGCCGACTACGTGGTCGGCACCTGGTGTGAGGCGTACGCATCCCAGCTCTCACCGAAGACGTGGATGCACTACCGGCAACTTCTGAACAAGCACATCCTGCCGGCGCTCGGTCCGCTCGAACTCCGGGCGATCAGGCCGGAGACGATCGGCCGCTGGCAGGCGGAGCGGCTCGCCGCGGGCTACGGCCGCGTCTCGGTCCGCTACGCGCTCACCCTCCTCGGAGCGATCCTCCAGCGTGCGTTCGAAAACGGCCAGATCCAGTCGAACCCCGCGCGAGCGGTGCGGAAGGCGACGCTGCCGCGCCGCACTGAGGTCCGTCCCCTAGCGCCGGCAACGATCGAACGGATGCGCGCGGCGAGCTCGCCGCGCGACGCGACGTTGATCAGCGTCCTGGCGTACGCCGGCCTCAGACCCGGTGAGGCACTGGCGCTCCAGTGGCGCGACATCCGCGAGCAGACGATCCTGGTGGAGCGCGCCATCTCGCTTGGCGAGGAGAAGGACACGAAGACGGCAGCTCACCGGACGGTGCGTGTGCTCCAGCCGCTCGCCGTCGACCTCCGAGAATGGCGGCTGAGAAGTGGCCGGCCGTCCGAAACCTCGCTGATCTTCCCGTCGGCGACCGGCGCGCCCTGGACGCTTGCGGCGTACCAGTCGTGGCGCCGGCGAGCCTTCAAGCGCGCGATCGAGGCGGCGGGGCTCGCGCACGGCCGTCCGTACGACCTCAGGCACTCGTTCGCGTCGCTGCTGCTTCACGAGGGGCGTTCGGTGATTTACGTCGCTCGTCAGCTCGGCCACGACGCTCGACTCACGCTCAGCACCTACGGGCACGTGATGGACGAGTTCGAGGACATGCCGCGGCTCGACGCGCAGACGGCGATTGCCGAGGCGAGAGCGGCCCTGAACGGCGTGGCCACCTCCACCAGTTGACACAGCCGGGCGCACCTTCGATGGCTGCCCTGCTCCCCGCCGCCCGGACGCACGCCACGCTGAGGGGTGCACCAGGGGTGCATCAGATTGTCTCGCGCCGTCCTGCCGTGTCCCCTCGTGTCCAACAGAACAATTAGATTTGCAGGGCTTTTCGGGACACCGCGAGTCACGAGCGGACAAACTGATCTGCTTTGCAAGCAGGAGGTCACCCGGTTCGATCCCGGTTGGCTCCACTCACAAAGCACTTACTCGACTCCCCGGCGCGGTCGCGGGATCCACGTAACCGGCACCCCGGAGCGTGGCGTCGTGCTGATCCATCTCCTCAGCCGGTAGCACCCCGCGCGGAGACTGACTCGACATCCCTTATGGTGCTAGCTATAGTCGCTTCATCATGGCGATGCCGGATGCCGTCTCCCCGACTGATCGGAGCCGCGGGCGTCTCCGCAAGCTCTTTGATGAGGCGTGGCAACGCGCTCGAACTCGCCGACGGCGGCTGCTGGCAATGGGCGTGCTGGCGGCTTTGATCATCGCCGGCGCCGCAGTAGTCGCTCACAACCACAGGCCGCGCGCGACGGGGATCCCGGGCGTATCGCATCTCCCGAGCCAACTGCGGCTCGCCGCATCGGTAACAGGCAAACACAAACGCGTCGTCGTGACGATCACCGCGCGCCAGGCCACCGGCGTCTTCGGGAAGGTCAGACGCAGTTACGACCTGGCGGCCCAGCGCGTCCAGCCGCAAAGCGACTGTGTCAACAACCGCTCCAGCGGCTTCCCTGACAGCAGTGCCGGGAGCCGGGTGCAGGCTGCGCTCGACCCCGCTCGTGGTGATGGCGGTCCCGAAGGCTGGTGCCCCGGGCTCTACGAGGGAACGGTCACCTACACGGTTGGCTTCGCCTGCCCAGCCCAGGGAGCGTGCCATCCTCCGACCGGATTCCCTCATCGCAGCGCCATCGTCGCCCGCTTCGCCTACCACGTGCGCTGAGTTCCGGCCAGTACCGGTCGTCATGGCCGAGGCGAGAGCGGCCTCGGTTGGGCCTGACACAAGAGCCGCTGACGGCCCCGCATTGTGTGGGGCATAGGCGCATTGCCTATTTGCTGGCGAGCACGTCGGCGGGCAGGATCTCGGGTGGCTTGGCGAGAAGTTCGTCGGCGTTGGCCATCAGCGCCGCAGCGATCTCGCCGTTGATGTGCGCGTGGCGCGCGTCTTCGCTGCCGAAGGTGTCGAAAATCCAGAACGTGGTCGGCGAGGTCCGTGCCGCGTACCAAGCGACGGTGCCCGGCTCTGCCTCGGCGAGCGGCAATGCCCCAGCCAGCAGTGCGGCCACGTCGTCGGCCTTGTCGGGCTTGGCTTCGATCCGGGCCACGAATGCAAAAGGTGTGCTCACGATGTCTCCTCATCAGGTTGCCGCGTTGCACGCAGCACGCTAGCCCCTGGGGCATTGCTTGGCCACCGCAGCTCCGACGGATGTGATACTGATCACGACATGCTGTTTGGCATTGTCGTCGCAGACGGGGTTTTGTCATCGGGATTCACCTTGCTTCACGACACGCTGGGCGTCGCCGAGGTGCTGCGCGTGAAGCACGATCCGACGATCCCGGAGATCCGCCTCCTGGTCGCCGGCGAGCAGCCCATGATCCGAAGCGCCTCTGGACTGGCGATCCCCACCACAATGAGGCCGGAGCAGCTCGATGCCGCTGACGTCGTCGTGGTGCCGGCGCTTGGGGCCTGCGACGAGCACGAGATTCAGGCCGTTCTGAGCGCGCCGGCGAGCGTTGGATTGATCGCCGCGCTCCGAGCCATGGACGGCGACCGGGTCTTCGCTGGGGCCTGTACCGGGACGTTCGTTTTGGCCGAGGCCGGCCTGCTGGATGGGCGGCGCGCCACGACGTCTTGGTGGCTCGCGTCGCTTTTCAGGGCTCGATATCCGACCGTCGAGCTGGACGCGGACCGGATGGTCGTGAATGACGGCGGCATCATGACGGCCGGCGCGGCATTCGCGCACATCGACCTCGCGCTCGCACTCGTGCGGACCGTGTCCATGGAGCTCGCCGATCGCGTCGCGCGTCATCTGCTGATCGACCGACGCGCAGCACAGAGCATGTACGTCGCGATCGACCACGTCAGCCACAACGACACGCTGGTGCTCGATTTCGAGCGCCATGTCCGCGCCAACCTCGCCGGCCCTCTACCGATTGAGCCGTTGGCGCGCACGCTTGCAACAACCCGACGCACGCTCGAGCGGCGGGTAAGGGCGGCGGCCGACATGACTCCGCTGGAACTGATCCAGCGCATCCGCGCCGAGCGAGCTGAGCACCTGCTCGCGACGACCGAGCAGTCAATCGATCAGGTCGCCGTGACGGTCGGCTACCGCAACGGCTCAACGCTGCGTGCCCTGCTTCGGCGATACAGGCGTTGACTGGTAACTGCCCGTTCAGGCCGCGATCGGGACGCTGATGCACACGCGGGTGCCGGTTCTAGTTGCCGGCAGCCAGTGCCGGAGGTCGACTCACCGCAGACGCTTCAGCGCGTCGAGGATCTCGGAGACCTCTGTGCGGCTGGTGTAGTCCGCCTGGACGTCAGCGAATTGGACAGTGCAGTCGTGGTCGACGATGAGCACGGTTGGCATCGGCAGCTCGGGGGATCCGTCGGCGTTCCCGTCGCGGATATCAAGGCCGAGCGCCTGCTGTGCCTCCAACACGTCTTCGGCGGGCTCAAAGGCGATCCCGAGCTGCCTGGCGACGCGGGCGCCGGCGTCGGAGAGGACGGCGAACTGGAGGTTGTGCCTCTCGGCTGTGGTCAGTGACTCGTCCGGCTTCTGTGGACTGATCGCGGCGAGCGTCGCGCCGTAGCTCGCGAGTCGGGGAACGAGCTCTGACTGGTACTGGTGGAGGGCGAGGTTGCAATAGGGGCACCACCCGCCCCGGTAGAACACAAGCACCGCCGGACCGTCGCCGACCAGCTCTGACAGCGAAATGTCCCGGCCGGTCGCGTCGGGGAGCGTGAAGTCGCTCAGCACGTCGCCGACGGCGACCGCATCAGCCGGCCGACCCTTGGCCCTCAAGGCCGCCTGGTCCCGCGCAAAGGTGTTCAACACCTCGGCCGGGAGGCGCCCAGCTGACACGGCCTTCACTTGCTCGGACTGCTCTTGGATGGTCGGGCTCATGCGGCGCTCCTGACGTCGGGCCTGCTTGGACTGTTCGGTCCATTTTTCACGCAGCAAAGCGCAAGCAGAGTGGACTGTCAAGTCCACTCTGCATAGACTGACGTGATGCCCGCCTCCGAGCCGGCCACCGCCAGAGGGCGCCTCACGCGGGCGCGTATCGTCCAGGCCGCCGCGGAGCTGGTCGCCGAGGTAGGGGCGGCAGCGATGAGCCTCGACGAGGTAGGTGCCCGCGCAAATGCCAGCCGCAGCCAGCTCTACCACTACTTCGAGGACCGCGATGACCTGATGCGAGCGGTAATCGATGCCACAACCAACACGGTCCTCGCCGCCCAGGACGAACTCCTCAGCGACCTCGACAGCTGGGACGGGATCGACCGCTGGTTCGCTGCGCTCCACGCGATCCAGCTCCAGCGCGAAGCCCGCGGAGGCTGCCCGATCGGATCACTCGTCGGCCAGCTCGCAGAACGCGACCCACTGGCCCGTGTCGCGCTGGCCGGCGGCTTCGATCGCTGGGAAGGTCGCCTGCGAGACGGACTCGAACAGATGCAGAGTGACGGATCCCTCGTTCCAGCCGCTGACCCAAGCCAGCTCGCGACCGCCACGATGGCACTTCTCCAAGGCGGCCTCCTCCTCGCCCAGGTCCGGCGCGATCCCGAGCAGCTACGGATCGCGCTCAACGCCGCTCGATCTCTCCTGCAGACAGCGTCAACCTAGACTGGGGGAGTGGCCACGATTGCATGACGTGATCATCAGCCACCGACTCCGGCCAAGAACCCGGGTGCCGAGCTGCCCCGCGGCGACCGGGATAACGCGCGTAACCCAGTCCACGGCTGCCGCCTCGATTATCGAGGGGAGCTCAGCGCGAACACCCCGGGCTTTGGGCTGAGTTCCAGTCGCATGCGGCGCTTCTCACGCGGGGGCTTTATGGGTCTGCCCTTTCTGAGGTCCAGCGGGAAAGCGGCGACGGAGAAGTCAGTTCAACCGTTCGTGGGACAAACGGGGCGCTCTGGCTTTGAGTTTCTCGCGTAGTTTGAGGCGTGCGCGGTGCGCGCGAATACGGACCACGTTGGGCGACGGTTCCAGGATCGCTGCGACCTCGCGGGGGGCGAGCTGGTCCCAGGCCAGCATCTCAATGATCTCGCGGTCTATCGGAGACAGTTCCTGGAGGGCCGCACTTACCGGATCGTCCTCCGGTATCTGGCGTTGAACGCCGTGCAGATCACGGGCGAGTTCGGCCTGCGCCGCGCTCGCGCGACTGTCTCGCTTCCAATCTCGCCTCAGGACATTGCGCGCAACCCCGAAGAGCGCCCGCGTGCGAACAGCGTTATCGAGTTCCCTTACGGCGCCTGCGCGTGAACCGATTCCGATTGACGTGGCTACCGCGTTCAGGACTGGCCGCTGCAGGATGGCCCTTCGCATCGGCGACGAAGATCACGCGCACCCGCAAGCGCGCGCGAGCGCAACGCCACGCCAAGATCGTCCCTCTACACCCGCCTTGGTCTCTGACGGCGCTTCCAATCAACGGTCTCCTCGTAGGACTCCACCGCGAAGCCCGCAGCGTCAAGCAGCGGCCGGTGATCTTCGACCTGCGGCGGCCTGTTCGGCGGCTGGCGAGAGTAATCCCACGTCGTCAACACCAGACGTGCCCCCGGACGCAATACACGCGCGAGCTCACGCAACGCGGTCGCCTTATCGGGCGTGAAGAGCAGGGCATCGATGCTCATCGCGCCGTCGATCGACGCCGTCGACACGGGAGGCCCTCGAACGTTCCGGTCACGAACGCGGCCCGCTGCGCGAGGCTGAGCGCCGTCGCGCGGGCGCGCCCGCATCGAACCGCGCTCTCCGCAATGTCGACACCGATCACATCAGCGCCCGTCTGCCCACACACCCAGAGAGACGGTCCGCCACGCCCACACCCCACATCCGCGATCCGATCGCCAGATCCCACCCGCAACTCGTCCACAACGCGACGCAGCTCGCTCCGCGAACATAGCTGAACGTCTCAAGGCTCGGCATGTACTCATCACCGAACACCACTGCCCAGACCCGAGCCTGCACCACTGAGGGCGGCGCAGAGAACGTCTCGTCGAAAACGGTCGCCCAATCCTCAGTCACGATCGCACAGACTCCCACACCAGGGCCGAAGCGTTACTCCAAATGATGATCCGCCGCGGGCCAGGCGGCTGCCTCCACGAACAAGGCAGAACGCCCACGGGGCTCACAGTCTGCCCCGGCACACTTCCCCGGTCGGCTGGATCCGGCACGCGGCGCGGACCTGCGTTCGCCGGCCGACGAGCATCTGCACCTGGATTGCCAGGACCCCTCCTCCGCGCGGAAAGCGCCGGGGTGGAACGTCCGGCCCGAGGGCTACCTTCGCGGTCGCCGGATGGAAGCTGGGGCCCTGCCAACCGATCGGGATCTCGCGTCGCTGCGCAAGCTCGTCGCCCGGGTCGCGGGCGTTGTTGCGACCGGTGTCGGCGTGCTCGGCTTCGTTGCGGTCGTCGGTGGCGCCAGCTACTGGTGGCGCTTCTCCTCCGCCGGCCTCCCCGCCGACGAGTCCGTCGCCGACCTCACGCACAGCCAGCTGCTGGTCCTCGGTGTCCGGGAGCTGCTCCCGTTCATGGCGATCCTCATCGTCGAGGCGGTGGCGCTCTACCTGTTGGAGGGCGCGGTCGGCGGCACAATCGAGATTGGACTGCTGGGCCGCCTATCCCGGTATGCCGACGCTCACAAGGCCTCCCGGGAGGAGTTGGTCACCCGCGTGCGGGTGACCACCACGCTGCTGGCGGTCCCGGTCGCGGTGATCGCCGACGGCTTCCTCGCCCAGCGCCGCACCGTCCTCTCGATGCTGCTGATCGCCGTGATCGCCCTGGTGCTGGCGCTCATCGCAGTGATCTACGCCGGTGACTCCTCGGCTCCCTTCCAGAAGTTCCTCCTCGTCGCGATGGGGACGACGGCGCTGTTCGGGATGTGCAGTGGCGCGTCGCGCACGGCGGAGGCGCCCCAGGTCCGGCCGGTCGTGATCGTGACCGACGACGGCCGGCCGCTCGCCGGCCTCTACATCTCGGCCTCCTCCAACCAGGTCTACGTCGGCGAGGTCTGCGCCAAGCGCCACGAAGCGGATCTCGGCGACGACAACACTGGATCCCTGATCGAGGTTCCGCGCGACAAGATCACGCTGATGCTGATCGGCAACAACGAACTCCTCGACCAGGCGATCTCCCGCGAGAGCTCGCTGCTCTCCTCCCTGCCCCAACTGAGCGGCGTCAGCACCACCGCCGCCGCCACCGCTGCACCACCGTCCGCCGCCCAGACCGGCGGCCGCCGCTGCACAGACCCTTCCGCGGCCAGCGGCATCGGCTCTTGATCCGCCTCGTCACGGTTGCCGCGCCCGAGGACGCGGGATCCGGAGCAGCTCCCATCCGGTCTCCTGCGTACGTACGAGCGAGGATCCAACGGAGCGCTTCACGCGCGAGCAGCGCATCGCCTGCGCCGATCGCGCGAACGCTGGCTGCGAGCTGGTCGGCCGGGACGTCCTCGAGGCGCCGGTGGCAGCCTCTCCGACGACTTCGATGTCGGGCTCGGAGGCGAGGATCATCCGAAATCCGGTCCGGATCAGATGCTGATCGTCGGCGAGCACCACGCGCACGCTCACGTCAGCGCTCCCTGCAGGCCGCGAGGCAGCCAGGCGCTGAATCCCCAACCATCGTCCTTTGTTGGGCCAGATACTTCCTGATGCCGCCGCTCGACGTCGTTTTTCCCTGAAATTGCGGGGTCGAGGAGAAGATTGACTTGCGGTCGCGGTGGGGCGTGACTTAACGTGCGTCTCGCGGTTCGGGAGAGAGCTCAGCTAGCGACAGCCAAGCGAAGCGGCTCTCGAAGGCGATCGACAAGGCTTATTTCGTGCGCAGGCTACGCGCGAGAGCAGGCACGGTCGACGCCCCCGGACCGTTTTTTTTTTTGGCCGTAGCGGCAGAGGCTCGCCCGCTTCGCCCGTTCTCCCCTCGACCGGGGTGTCATCTGGCTTTTCACGGCCGGGCAACGTGACGTCCGGGGCGCGATCTACGGTGACGGATGCGGTGCTGTTTGCCGCCGATCCGGTGCAGGTGCCTGCCCCTGCGCGGTCGTGCGACCGGGGCGCGCCCCGGGAGCTGGCGCTGAGGGTCGACCCCGGAAGTCACCTCAGCTAGCCCGCCCGCTCCCAACCTTCACAGCCGGCCTTGCCGCGCGAGCGGGACACATCTGGTCGCGAGCGTCGCGAGCCGACAACTCATTCGCGGCGCCAGGGCTGAGGAGGTCCTCGCGCGGCACCTGCCCGGTGCTACTTACCGGTGGTCCGGTGCCGCGCTCCGCGCTGGAAACCGGAGCGTCCTCCCCGGCTGACGGCCTCGACGCGGGCGGCGCCGTGAGCGGGAGACGGCGTGCGCCGGATCAGCTGATGCAGCGCACGGTCATGCGGACCTTCCTGCTCCCGCGGGGTGAGCGTCTTCGGATCGACCGTGCGGAACAGCGGCCCGCGCTTTGGATCGACCACTGCCACGACGGCCTTGGAGCTACTCGGGGTGTCGAACACAATCCCGTCGAGAACGGGGCCGCCACCGGCCACCGATACAAGCTCGCCTGCGGTCATCACGTCCATGAGCCGAGCTTATCCCAGCCGCGTCCCGCGACGAGGGGATCGGGCCGCGGCGTCAATCGGAGCGCGATGTGTCCGCTGCCGGCTCATTCGAGGTTGTCGACGATCTCGCTGGCTCGCGACCACTGGCCGGGTGGGACCACGAGGTAGATCCCGTCGAATCGGGGAGGCTCTGTCCTCGGGCCAGAGGAATCATGCTGGCCAGGCCGCGAAGAGACGCTCGATCAACCAGCGTCTTCCACGCCGTGGAGATGCACCAACGGACGGACCTCCACCACTCCGCCGAGCCGAGCTGCGGGGCAAAGAGCCGCGATCTCGAGCACCGGATCGAGACTCTCCGCCTCGAAGAGGTAGAAGCCGCCAAAGACCTCCTTGGTATTCGCAAACGGGCCGTCTGTGATCAACGTCTCGCCGCCCTCGATTCGCACCGCGCTCGCTGTCTCAGTCGACTGCAGCTGAGCACCCCCGATGTAACCCGGGAGCTGGGCGATCTCCAGATACTCGCGAGTCATCTGCTCCAGCTCCGCAGCGCTCAGCGCCTCGTAGGCACCTGGCTTCTCATAGACCAATACCGCGAATTGCATACGCCCTCCTTGAAGATCGTTGTCCACCCTACGACGAACAGACACCACCGCAGGGGACAGAACTTCCGCGGTGACGCCCGGGCCACGAGATCGCTGAGTTCGTTCCGAGCCGGCAGCGCCACCGGTTCGCATGAAAGCTGTCCCCTCAGCGTGCGCCCGTTCGTCGTTGGGGCGACAATCCACTCTCCTCGGTAGGAGGTTCCAGATGAAGTACGCCATGTTGATCCACGAAAAGCCCGGCTCTTTCGAGGCGCTGGCTGAGGACGAGCAAAGGGCCGTGTCCGCCGAGTACATGGCGCTGGCGGAGGACCCGCGCGCCCGGGGCGGTGCGCAGCTCCAGCCGATCGAGACCGCCACGACGGTTCGCGTGCGGGACGGCCAGACGCTGACTACCGACGGCCCGTACGCCGACACCAAGGAGGTGTTCGGTGGCTATTACGTGTTCGAGGCGGACAACCTCGACGAGGCGATCGAGCTCGCGGCGCGGATTCCGGCGGCCCGGTTCGACGGCGCGATCGAGGTCCGGCCGCTGGTGGAGCGCTAGCGCTGCTGGACGAGGTTTTCCGGGACGAGTGGGGGCGGGTCTTGGCCTCGCTGGTCGGTTTCCTCGGCGATTTCGATCTTGCCGAGGAGGCCGCCCAGGAGGCGTTCGCGGTCGCCGCGGAGCGCTGGCCGCGTGACGGCGTCCCGACCAACCCCGGCGCTTGGCTGACGGTCACCGCGCGCAACCGCGCGATCGACCGGATCCGACGCGAGCGGGCGCTAGCCGAGAAGGCCCGTCAGCTGGAGGTGCCCGAATTGACGATGGACGAACTTGACGACACGGTGATCGAGGACGAGCGGCTCGAGCTGATCTTCACCTGCTGCCACCCCGCGCTGGCGCTCGAGGCGCAGGTTTCGCTCACGCTGCGGGCGCTCGGTGGGCTCACGACGGAGGAGATCGCGCGCGCGTTCCTGGTCTCCGAGGAGACGATGAAGCGGCGCCTCTCGCGCGTGAAGGCGAAGATCAAGGCGACCGGGATTCCGTTCGCCGTCCCGGCCGAGCATCTGCTGCCCGACCGCGTGGATGCGGTGCTGGCAGTCGTGTACCTGATCTACAACGAGGGCTACTCGGGCCGTATCGACCTGGCGGGCGAGGCGATCAGGCTGGGCCGTGTGCTCGCCGCGCTGATGCCTGACGAGCCAGAGGTGCACGGACTGCTGGCGCTGATGCAGATCCATCACGCGCGGCGCAAGGCGCGGTTCTCCGGCGACGAGCTGGTGTTGCTCGAGGACCAGGATCAGTCGCTGTGGGATGCGGACGAGATCGTCGCCGGGCGCACCGCGCTGGAGCTCGCGCTCGCCCTGCGCGGGCGCGGGCCGTACGTGCTCCAGGCTGCGATCGCCTCGCTGCAGACGGAGGAGCGGATCGACTGGAATGAGGTCGCCTCGCTGCACGACCAGCTCGCGCAGACGACCCGCTCGCCCGTCGTCGAGCTGAACCGCGCGGTCGCAATCGCCCAGGCCGGGTCAACCGAGCAGGCGCTTGAGATTGTCGACGGCCTCGAGCTCGGCGACTACCAGTACCTGCACTCGACGCGCGGCGAGTTGCTGCGCCGCCTCGGCCGGACCATCGAGGCGCGTGCGGCGTATGAGCGGGCGTTCGAGCTCGCCGGCACAGAGCCCGAGCGTCGCTTCCTCGCGCGCCGGATCGCCGAGCTGTAGACCGCTCCGAGCAACAGCCGGCCGCGGCCGTGGCTGTCCCTCGGCGCCCGCCCAGTCGTCGTCACTGCGTAGCGATCACACGACCCGGGAGGGCAGCGAGATGACCGCCACGTTGTCCCCATCACAACCTCCCATTCGTCGTAGCGACGACAACCCCGAAAGGAGGCAGTGATGCAACACCCCGCCAGCACCCAACCTTCGTTCCGTGTTCCGATCGCTGGAGGTCCGATGACGTCCAGGTCCCCGAACATCAATCGCTGGCGCGCGTTCGCGCTGCTGGCGGTGTCGTTCTTCATGACGATTATCGATCTGACGATCGTCAACGTCTCGTTGCCCACGATCGGTCGCGATCTGCACTTCAGCGCGACCAGCCTGCAGTGGGTGGTGACCGCGTACGCGCTCACGTTCGGCGGCTTCATGTTGCTCGGCGGTCGTGCGGCGGACCTGCTCGGCCGCCGCCGGATCCTGATGGTCGGGCTCTCGATCTTTACGGCGGCGTCGCTGGGAGCCGCGCTGTCGACCGGCGAGGTCTCCCTGATCGTGGCGAGGGCCGTTCAAGGGCTTGGCGCCGCGATCATGCTGCCCGCCGCCCTGTCGATCGTGATGAACATGTTCGCCGAGGGCGCCGACCGCAACAAGGCGCTCGGGATCTGGGGCGGGCTCGGTGCCGGCGGGGCGACTGTTGGGGTGATCGCCGGCGGGCTTCTCACTCGCTACGCCGGGTGGCAGTACATCTTCTATCTGAACGTCCCGATCGGCGTCGCCGCCCTGGCGCTCGCACCCAGGATCGTGCCCGACAGCCGACTCGCCACCACGCACCGGCGGTTTGACGCACTCGGTGCGACCGCGGGCACGGGCGGGCTGGTGCTGCTGGTCGACGTGATCGCCCAGGCGCCCCAGTACGGCTGGGGCGCCACGCGGACGATCGCTCTGCTGGCGGCATCTGCGGCGCTGTTCACCGCGTTCCTGGTGATCGAAGCCCGGGCAAAGGAGCCGGTGCTGCCGCTGTCGATCTTCCGGCTGCGCACGCTCGCCGGCGCGAACGTGGCGGGGCTGCTATTGGGCGGCAGCTTCTTCGCGTGCATCTTCGTCGGCACCCTCTACATGCAGCAGGTGCTGCACTACAGCGCCCTGCAGACCGGTCTCGCGTGGCTGGCCACGTCGCTGACCTCTGTCGCCCTCGCTGGCGTCTCGCAGGCATTGGTCACCCGCGGCGGCGCCAAGGTCGTGATGGCGGTCGGAATGACGCTGATCGGCGCGGGCGTGCTGTGGGCGACCCAGGTGCCGGTCCACGGACACTTCCTCGCCAACCTCGCCGGCCCGTTCGTCGTTACCGGCGCCGGGACCGCGTTCGCGTTCATCCCGATCTCGATCGCCGCGCTCGCCGGCGTCCCAGAGCACCAGGCCGGGCTCGCGTCCGGGCTCCTCAACACCTCGCAGCAGCTCGGCGGAGCGCTCGGGATCGCGATCGCCTCAAGCGTGGCGGCGAGCCATACCCAGACGTTGGTGCACGCCGGCAACGCCGCGCCCGCGGCCCTCACCGGCGGCTTCCAGCAGGCGCTCTGGGTGCTCGGCGTGATCGCGCTGCTCGCCGTCCCGGCGATCTTCGCGCTCGTCCGCCGCGACGAGTTGTCCGACGCGGTCGCCAAGACCACGATCCGCGAGCCGCAGCCCGCGCTGGCCGGGCACGAACTGATTCTTTGAGGAACTCGTGTTATGGGAGCGGCGGGGTGGGGTGGCGTGGCGCTCGGAGTCCGTCGAGGAGGACGCCGACGAGTTGGGCCAGGCCGGTGTCGGAGCTGATGTTGGTCGTGCGGGCGAAGTCGGGGTCGGTGAAGCGGATGACGACCGCGCAGATGGCTTCGGCGATGACGGTGGCGTTGACGGGGCGGAAGGCTTGCGTGCGGACGGCGTCATCGATGAGCGACTCGAGTACATGGAGCCCGGCGGTGAGCCATCGATCGAACAGCAGCCTGGCGGGTGGATGTTCGCGGACCGCGGCGAGGAAATGGGGGCCGAGCTCGGCGAAGTCCAGTGCGCCGCTGGTCATCATCGCCCGGATCTGCTCGACTGGGTCATCGGTGCGCGCGATCGCTACGGCGCCGCGTCGTGTGATCCGTCGCATCATGCGGTCGAGCACGAGGAGAAGGAGCTCCTCCCTGCTCGGCGCGATCTCGTAGAGAGTGCTCCGAGAACAAGACGCTTCGTCGGCGAGTTGTCCCATTCGGACGGCGCGGATGCCCTCGCGCAGGAACACTGCCTCGACGACGTCGAGTACCTGCTCTTGGCGCGCTGAGAAGCGTGAGGGTGCGGGGTCGACCGAGCCGAGGTAGTTCAAGGTGCTGACGACCTTCATATCCGCCCGGATCCTAACCTACATTGAGTGTACTATCGTCTTGACTTTGGTACACCAAGTCCGGTATGGTCGGCTGCGAGGGGTGCCGTCACATGCTGTCCGCGCTAACCGCCATGAACTCTGCATCCGACCTACGCGCTGGGCACTGGCGCTCAGCGATGCGGGTGTGGGTGTTCCTCCTGCTTGCCCTCTCGCTCGCGCTCCCGGCGCACGCCGTCGCGAGCCCGGCCCCGGGCAAGGTCCAGACCTTCACCTATGGCTCCGGGGAGACTGCCCATCCCTACCTCGTCTATACGCCGACGAGCTACAGACCGGGCCGTCGGCTGCCGCTGCTCGTGATGCTCCATGGCTGCGAGACAACGGCCTACCAGCAGATGGAGGCCAACCTCTACAACCCGCTGGCCGACAAGCAGGGTTTCGTTGTCGTCTACCCGGACACCGACGCGATCGAGAATGCGCAACCCGGTCCGACGCAACGCTGCTGGCAGTTTCCCGACCCGCAGGACTGGCAACGTGGGCAGGGCGACGGCGCCGCGGTCGCGGCGATCACGCAGGCGGTCATGGCGGGCTGGAAGATCGATCCGCAGCGCGTCTACGTGATGGGCATGTCCGGTGGCGCGTTCCTCAGTGCTGATGTTGCCGCGGAGTACCCCGATCTGTACGCGGCGTCGGGCGAGAACGCGGGCGGGGCGTACGCCGATGGGACGTGCCTGTTCACCAGCGACGCCTCGCTGCCGGTCCAGACAAGCGCGCAGCTCGCGTTTCAGGAGATGGGCCCGCGCGCCCGCGTCGTCCCGCGCTTTGTGATCGGGGGCGACGCCGATCAGGGGATCCCGCCCGCCTGCGCCGACAAGGCGCTGCTCCAGGGTCTGAGGACCGACAACCTGGTGATCGACGGCAGCCAGACCACGCCGATCCCACTCACCCCCGCGTCGGTCACGCACGGACAGGTCCCCGCCGGCTACTCGTATACGGTGAGCAACTATCTCGATGGGCACGGTTGCCTCATCGGGCAGCGTGTCCTCGTCCACGGGATGAACCACTTCTGGTCCGGAGGCTCCAGTGACCCTGAGTGGCACGACTTCACCGACCCCAAGGGCCCGAGCGCCGCCGTCATGTCGTGGGCCTTCTTCTCGCAGTTCACGCTCGCCAATACCGCGTGGCCCTGCTCGGGCAGGCCTCGACCCAAGCAACCGCGCCACCGGCGTGGCTGTCCAGCGGCGCACGGGCGCCTGACCGCCACGACGCTCGGGCCGGCCAGCCTCGGGATGACGCGCGCACGTGCGCGGAGGGCCTTCTCCAGCAGCACCAGACGAGGCCGACGCGACATGGACTTCTTCTGCCTGACCCCACGCGGCATCCGTGCCGGGTACGCGTCGCCGAAGCTCCTCACCACGCTCCCCGCCGACCAACGCGCCCGGCTGCGCGACAGGGTCGTGCTCCTGCTCACCGCCAACCGGTTCTACGCTCTTCGCGGTATCCGTCCCGGCACGCCGCTCAAGGCCGCAGCGCGAAAATGCCGGTTGACCGGACCGTTCCACGTCGGGCTCAACGACTGGTACCTGCTGCGCGATGGCCGGGGCCGGGGCATCCTCAAGGTCCGCCACGGAGCGATTCAGGAGATCGGCATCGCCAACCGAAAGCTGACGTCCAGCCGCCGTTCGGCGAACCGGTTCCTCCGCAGCTTCGGCTGAGCGTCGGCCAAGGCCGCCAGTGCGAGCCTTTTCTCGTTGGCGTGCCGGAGACATGCTTTCTTCTCGGTCCGGTGTCCTGATCGGTGGATCCCGTTCGTCGACAGGATGGAAGGGGGTCGATCGGACCTCCACGAAACCTGAGGAGTTGTGATGCCTGAGTACCTGATCTTCTTCAACGACGAATGGGTCACCGAAGCCACCGACGCGGGATGGCAGCAGCGCTCACGCGACGTATGGGCCGTGATCGCCGAGATGAAGGCGGCGGGGGTCTTCATCTTCTCCGGCGGACTCGACAACCACGCGCAGGTCTTCCACGTCGAGCCTGGAGGTGGCACACCGGTATTCACCGACGGGCCCTACGCCGAGACCAAGGAGGTCATTGGCGGTTTCGCCGCTGTCGATGTTGCAGACGAGGCCGCGGCCCGCTATTGGGCGGGGCGGATCGCCGTGGCCTGCGACTGGCCGCAGGAGGTGCGGATCTTTCGCACGCCCGCGCAGGTTCCCACCCCCGACGCCGACCGTGCGGCCGCCGCGGCGAGGGAGGCCAATGAGGCTTGAGCCCCTTCCGGGTCCGTTTCGCGGCGAGCCGGCAAGGAAGCGGGCTCGGTCCTTTGGCCGATCGCCGAGCGCACGCCCCATCCGCGCATCGGAATGCCGATGCCCCCACAGGGTGCCGAGCCGGGTAGATTCGGTCCGGCCGCGGATCAGGCCGCGGCGTCCGAGGAGAGGATCCAGATGAGCAGAGTCAAGTCATTCGTCGCGCTGGCGATCTGCGCCGGGACGGCGGCGGTCGCTCCGGCCGCCGCGGCAGCCCCGATCTCCAAGGCCACGAGCTTTGAGGCGCTCGGCAACAAGGTCACCTGTGGCATCGAAATCCACGCAGCGTCCGCTCCGGCGCGCGAGGTGCTCTGCGCGGCACAGGGGATCCCGGCGCCGAAGGGACGGGGGGTGGGCGACGGCGGCTTTGTGCAGATCGCGGTCGTCGGAGGCCCTCAGCGGCTGCGCCTCAGCCAGGACTCATTCGTGCCCGGCAAGACGACGAAGCTCGGGCGCGGCCGGCTGTGGAACCAGCTCGGCGTGACGTGTCACGTCGCCGAGGCGACCGTGCTGTGCTTCAACGGCAACAACCACGGGTTCATCATCGGCAACGGTCACTACAGCTCGTTCTGAGACCCGTACTAACGAGCACGACGATGGTCGTGCGGGGCCGGCGGTCGACGTTTCGCCTGCTGGTAGGGCGACGCCGGCCTCCTCCCATCTGATGGCAGGCGTGCGGGGCACGATGCGTACGTGATGGGCAACTGGCGCCCGCCGATATCGTCAAACCATCGACGCGCTCGTGCTGGGAGCTACCGGCAACGTGGGCAGCGCGCTCGTCGAGTTGCTGCGCGCGCGTGACGTCCGCGTGCACGCGATCAGCCGCGACGCGCGGACCTGGCCCGACGGCGTTCAGGGCGTGGTCGGCGACGCGAACGATCCAGCGTCGCTCGCGGGCGCTGCCGCTGGCATGGACGGGGTGTTCCTGATGAGCGGCTATGCCGCGGAGGCCCAGCTGCTGGCAGATCTCGGCGGCGGGCACGTGGCCTTGCTCTCGTCAAGTTCGGTCCCGCTCGCCGACGGCGGCAACGCGATGGCGGCCTACCATCGCGACTCCGAGGAAGCGGTCAAGGCCTCGGACGCGGCGTGGACGATCGTGCGCCCGTGCTCGATGCAGTCGAACCTGACGCGCTGGAAGGATCAACTCGACGCGGGCGAGGTCATCCGTGCGCCGTTCGGCGACGTCGCCGTCGCGATGATCGACCCAGCGGACGTGGCCGCGGTTCTCGCGGCCGCGCTCCTTGAGGCCGGGCAGGCCGGTGAGACCTATCGCGTCAGCGGACCCGAGGCGCTGACGCCGGCCGATCAGGTCGCCATTCTCGGCGAGGTCCTGGAACGCGAGCTGCGCTTCGAGGCCGTTGCCGACGACGAGGCCCGGGCGACGCTCCCCGCACAGCTGGGCCAGGCGTACGCCGACGCGCAGTTCGACATCTTCCGCAGCCACCCGCGGTACGAGTCGGAGATTCAGCCGACAGTCGAGCAGGTCCTCGGCCGTCCGCCGGGGCGTCTGCGCGGCTGGCTGGAGCGCAACCGCGCGCGGCTGCTCTGAGACGTACGGTTCTCGGCGTGGCCGTGACCGGTGGAATCACGTGATGGGGACGGCGTTCTCCAGCCATCGTCGACCGCGCAGCCGGGGGGTTCCGGCGCGCCCGCGGAAGCCGCATCTTGCTCCGAGCATCCGGGTGCGTCTGTTCTGGGAGACGATGGATCCGCTGCCGCGGACCTTGACCTGGGGAGCTGTGCTGTTGGCCGCCGGGTACGGGGTCGTGGCTCTGGTCGTGATGTTGCCCGAGCAGGGTGGAGCGATCGTCGCGCTGTATGCCATCCCGCCTCTGATCGCGGCGATCGCGATCGCACTGTTCGCTCATCGTGAGCCCAACGACCAAACGGCGGTGCATGTGCCGCCTGTGTCACCGGTGCAGCCGCACATGCCACACGCGGATCGGCGGATGTCCGATGCTGAGTTCGACGCGCTCGAGGACGCGGTTGACCGTCAAGCTTCAACCGTCGAGGACCGTCCGCGGACGACATTCCCAAGGCCTTCGGACGGTGCTGCTGCTCGACCAGGCGGCAGGCCGACGATTGCGCGGGCGAGTGACGAGGATGGCTTCAGCGAGCTCGTGCGGGAGGCGATCGACGATCTGCCACCGGAGTTCCTTCACGCGCTCGATCACGTCGCGGTGGTGGTCTCCGACCAGGGTTCAGTGCAGCGGGTCAACGGCCGGCGCCAGCCACTGTACGGCCTCTACATCGGATACGCCAGCCGGGGTTCCTTCATCATCGGTGCGCCGTCGCGCAGCGCTCTGCCAGACCGCATCGTGATCTTCCGTGACACGCTCACGCACGATTACGGCCAGGATCCACAGCGACTACGGGCCGAGGTCACCCGCACCCTTCGCCACGAACTCGCCCACCACCTCGGTTGGGACGAGAAGGGCGTGCGCGGGCTCGGGCTCTAGAGAGCGGTGTTTGGGCGTTAGGCCTTGCGCCGTGCTGCGATGTGCGGCCGCGCGACCTGCGCGCACAGGAGGGCGAGCAGCGCCGCCGCGCCGAGGGCGAACAGCGGCGGATATTCACGAAAGCCGCGGTAGCGGAAGATGACGCGATGTGTTCCGGCTTTGACGGTCGTCGCAACCAGTGCGGGCGCGACCATTTCGGTGGACTGTGAGCGTCCGTCGACGGTCGCCGTCCAGCCGGGGTCGAACGAAGCGCTCAGGACGACGACGCCGCTCCGGCGCATCACGACGGTCGCCGCGGCCTGGCCCGCGGTGAGATGGTCGGCTTGCGAGACGACGGTGCCCGCCGGGCGTCGGGGGGGCGGCACGGTCGCCGATCGCGAGGACTGGGCCGGGAGGCCGGAGCCGGGCTGGTCGAAGCGCACCTGCACGTAGCCCTCGTGTCGGGCCAGCTCGGAGTGGAGTACGGGAAGCGTCCGCGTGCCGATGTCGGTCCGGTTGGCGGTCAGGCGACCGACGATCGCGCCGGCGTGCAGGACGCCACCGGCGCCCGGCAGCGTCCACAGCGAGTAAGGGCCGGCCCGGAGCGCGAGCCGGGCGGGGACGGGGGGTCTCGAGCCGGTGGCGATGATGAGGTAGCGGACCCCGAACAGCCGGTAGTCGGAGGGGTCGCGGTCGTCGAAGTAGAACTCCGGGTCGGTCATCAGCGATGCCGTCCGCAGCGTGTATCCGACCTCGTCGACGTCGCGGCTCTCCAGGTATTTGAACACCGGCACCGCTCCGACGGTGAAGTTCTGGCCCCAGTTGGACGGCATCCCGGCGTATGTCCGGCCGCCGCCGTCGCGCTCGATCACCGCGATGAGGCGATCGAGCTGGGCGCCGTCGGTGTCATCCGCGCGGTGCTGGGCCGCGATCGCGGCGCTGTCGTGGCGGTCGTAGGCGCCGAGCTGAAGCCACGCGGGCGCGAGCACGGCGATCGCTCCTACCAGCACGATGGCCGGGGAGAGGCGGGGAGGCCACCGCGGGATCCGGGCTTCGAGCCGCCGCATGCAGCCGGCCGCCAGCCACGCCGCCCCGCGACCGGCGAGCAGCAGCGCCGCGAGCTGCACGCCCATCGTGAAGCGGCGGAAGAAGATGTCGCCGCTCCCCGGGATCACGTCGACGAGCGACCCGAACGTCGTGCGACCGAACGCGAGCAGCAGGCACACGGCGAGCGCGACCAGCAGCGCGCGGGCGTCGGCGTCCGAGGACCACGCAAGCCATGCCAATCCCAACCCGAGCGCCGCGAACACGGTCACGACGGGCAGCCGGCCGTGGTCGAGCAGCTGCCCTGACACCAGCCAGTCGAGCACGCGATGCGCGCCGTAGCCGTTGACGAGTCCGGTGCCCTGGAGCGGCTCGTTGACGGCCGCCCACCGCCGCTGCTCGATGAGTGGGACGATCACCCACGCCGACGCGAGCAGCGAACCCCCGAGCAGGATCGCGGCCCGCCGTATTCGGACCAGTAACGGTCTGCCGGCGACCAGCGGCCAGACGAGCAGCACCGAGAGCGCCAGGTACCCGGTCTCGAAGTGCAGCGCCACGGTGAGCGTGATCAGCAGGACCGCTTTGAGGTAGCCGCGGCCGTCGCGGATCGCTCGCCAGCTGTAGCCCCATGCGAGCGGCAACGTCCAGGACGCCCACAGCTGCGTCCAGACACCGAACCCCGTCCAGAGGTAGGCGTGCTGCTCGTAGCCGACCCCCGTGGCGCTGACCAGGAACGGGGCCATCGCCGCCGAAGCGGCCGCCGCCGGTCTGCCCGCACCGAACGCCCGCGCCGCCAGGTAGACGCTGATCGGCCACAGCGACAGCAGCAGGTACAGCGTCCAGCGAAACGCGACGTCAGGTCCGATCAGCAAACCGAGCGCGCCGGTGAGCATTGCGGGCAGGCTCTGATAGTGCAGGAACTGGGGCGAACCGAGCCCCAGGTACGGAAACCAGGCGGTGAGCGGCAAGTGTCCAGCGCGCAGCTGCGCCGTCGCGAAGCGCACCATCTGCTCGTGCAGCGAGCTGTCGTCCAGGTACGCGACCCCGACCGTCAGCGCCCGCAGACTGACGAGGTTCCACCCGACCGCCGCCGCGACGATCGACCACGGCAACCACGAAGCGGTCCGGCCCCCTTTCGGGGGCCGGACCGTCAACCGCGCTATCGCCGGGCGAGCGCCGGCGGCCGTCACCTGATCAAGTGTTCCCGCTGTTGCCGGTGTTGCCGGTGTTGCTGTGGGGGTAGCTCACGTAGGTCTGGCAGCTGGTCAGGTGCACCGTGCCGGCGCCCGTGTCACCCGACGGAATCGTCGCCGTACCGTTCTGGCCCAGGAGGATCGTCACCGCCGGTCCCGACGGACTCGGATCGCCCGGCGCAGCCGGGTCCGGTGTCGGCGCGCAGCTGACCGGGCCCTCGACGGTCGCCGGCCCGGACGCAATGTTGATCAGGGCCGTCTCGTGGTACTTCGCGACGAGCATGCCGTCCGCCGCGAGAAGGGTCTGGCGCCCGGCGAAGTTGATCTGCACGAACACCGTGCCGTCGGCTTTCTGCGTGATGGCGTACGCCGGTGGGGCCGCCGACCCGCCGAGAGCGAGCAGGAGCGCCGCGCCGATCCCCGCCAGGCCGAGCGTGCTCCCTGCGAAGACCCGCGGGCGGGCACGTGTCCACGGCACCTTTCGACCAAGCAGCCGGGACGAGCGCTCGTGCGGGGCGTTGCCCAAGCGGGGATCTCCCGGCTTGGCGACGATCTGCGCGAACAGTGCGGCGTGATCGCCGGGCTCCGCGGTCGCTCGCCCGGCCGCGCGAAGACGGCGCATCAAACGGTCATCCTTCATGTCTGCCTCCAATTGGGTTGCTGTGCTGAGACGGGATGTGCCGAGACGGGCTTCACCGGGGCCTGCTGGGTCAGGAGATCGCTCAGCCGGCGCCGAGCGCGATGTAGCCGCACCCGGAATGCCGTCGAGGAGATCCCAAGGCTCGCCGCGGCCAGGGCCGGGGTCAGGTCCTCCCAGGCGATGAGCAGCAGCGCTTCGCGATCCTTCTCGGGAAGCGCTCGTAGCCCACGCGCGAGGTCGGGGTCGAGATCCAACTCGGACGGCAGTGGCTCGGCTGGCGCGGCAAGGTCGATGTCGCCCAGCGGCGCTCTCCCGGTCTCCGGCTCGCTCCGGCGCTCGGCGAGGAGCAGGTTGCGAGCCGTGACGATGAGCCACGGCCGGGCATCGGCGGTTGGGACATCCACGAGCCGACGCCAGGCAATCGCCATCACCTCGGCCGCGAGGCCGTCCGGATCGCGTGCGCCCCGACGGCGCGCGTATCCGGCTATGAAGTCCAGCTGCGCGAAAATCTTGGCGAACCGGGCCTCAACTGCGTTGCGATCGCTCTGGGGATCCGTCGTCATGGGCCCTACTGTCGATTCCAGTCCAAATCGTTACAGCGCGCGCCAAGAAAGTCTCCGAGCACGACCCCCAGACGCCTTGCTTCGCGTCCAACTCGCTCGCGGCGAGGGGGTGGCACCTCACGAGTCGCCGATGCGGCGCGGGCCGGCCAGGGCCCGGCGGGAGACGTCCTGAAAGTCTGATCTGATGGCGGGCGGGGAGACGATGAAGCGCTCTGCGGTTTCGAACACGACGACCGAGGCGCCCGCCTGTTCGGTGTAGACGGGGTCCCATCCGAACGGTATCCAGACGAAATGGGTCTCGCGGAAGGTCTGGGCGAGTGACCAGGTCAGCCCCTGGTGGTGCCCCACCACCCACGGGGAGCCGGGGGTGGACCAGTTGCTCCACGCGTAGGAGTCACCGAAGACGACGACGGTGCGGTCATCCGGCGCGGTTCGATTGCGAAACACCGCCCGCTGACCGACGTGGCGCCCGGTTCCTTCGAACGCGTCACGGTTGGTGTCGATCACCTCGGCGTCGCCGAGGTGACCGAACCCCTCGACCAGCTCCATGATCTTCGGTTCGAATTTGCTGCCCAGATCGCCACTGTCGGGATAGCGCAGCGGGAGGAACTCACCAAACGCCACCGGGGGCACACCCAGGGCCGCTAACACCTCGCGTTGCAGCACGTCGTTGCCCCACAGCGAGAGATGCGTATCGGTCCGGAGAAACACCTCGCGGCTCTCCGACTCGGCCTTGAGCGAGTCCAACGGGTACACGATCGGCAAGTCCGTCTCGGCGAGCAGCTGCCGGATGGGCCGATCGACCGACCCGCCATCCAAACGGTCGGGGAAGAACCGCTCGTAGACCGCCAGCTTGTCCGGCACGATCACCCAGACGCTCGAGAGGTCCGCCGCCGCGAGATCGCGAGTGCGCTCCCGCCCCAGCTCCCGCCAGTGTTCAAGCCACCCGTCGGCGACCTGCCGGCGGCCGGTGAAATACTTGAACCCGTCGTTGGTGCCGTCGAGCAGGAACAACCACCCGTCACGACCCACGATGCACTGGCCATCGCGGGACCGCGTCCCCGGCCGATGCGTCCACGCTCGCGTCTCCGGCGAGAAGAAGTTGATCAGCGGATGGCTGGCCTCTCTCCCCGCGTATTCCGGACTGTTGAGAATCGTCCTCGCCATCACCCCGATCGGAGCGCCGCTTTGGAGATGACGCTCGAGCTCGGCGTCCGTGGGCTCCCGACCCAGCAGCGCCTGGTACACCGTGACCACGTCGCGAGTGGACCGGCGTCGCATCATCGCCACCACAGATTCCGAAGGACCGGTCGCGAAAACCCGCCGTTTCATCGGTATAGGATCTCGCCAGCGAAAGGGAAGGGACGCCGCGGTGCCATTTGCCGACCTCGACGATAGCCGCCTCTATTACGAAGACACCGGCGGCGACGCTCCAGCGATCGTGCTCTCCCACCCATGCCTCGGGCGGACGTCATGTCCTGGCGCTCACCCACCCCGAGCTCGTCAACGCGGCGATCGTTGAGTTCATGGGGAGTCTCTGAAATCAGGCGTCCGCCGGTTCGATCCCGGCATCGGCTCCCCGGTCCATCAGACTGCGGGCGTGCCGACCGTCTTGATGGAGCTGCCGGGCGGCGCCGGCCCACACGGGAGGACTCTGATCCTGCCTGTGGACTTCCCGCGCGTGCGACCACGCACGGTGTCAACCCGTCTCTGATCTCCGCTCGTCCCACCGCTCCTCGTCACCCGCGGGCGATCCGGGTGACCGGCGCAGCGGTGAGCCGACCGGCGTGAGCTCGAGTGCGAGCGGTGCGGGGTCTGGTGCGCGCCCCGTCCGGGCGCCACCGTGTGCACCGTTCGCGGCACATGGAGCGCTTCGGCGGCAGCGAGATTGGAGATCGCGAGCGCGCCGACGCCGGTTGTCGCCAGCGCCGCCACCACGGTCCAGACGGCGGCGGTGGAGGCGATGCGAGAGGCCAACCCGTCCACGGCCAGACGTACGAACAGCCGGGTGTGCGAGCGTCCATCGTGCGCGATCAGGTCGTCGATCAGTGCCACGATCTCCGCGCCGTGACCCTCGCGCATCCGTCGCGGGTAGAGCAGCAGGATCGCGGACGCCACGCGGTGCCTCATGCGCCACCCAGTGCGATCCGCTCGAGCCCCAGGCTCGCGATCCGGGCGGATTCGGCCAAACGCTCGGCCAGCGCCGCCCGGCCCGCCGGAGTCAGCCTGTACGGGTTGCGCCGGTCGTCGGCCGGCAGGCGCTGGACGAAGCCGTCGGCCTCGAGCCTGGCCAGCGCTCCGTACAACGTGCCTGGTGACAGGGCAACACCGGAGAAGCTCTCGATGTCCTTGATCAGCGCATAGCCGTGGCGATCACCGCCGGCAAGGCTGGTCAGGACAAGGACGCTGCGATCGGCCAACCGCATGCTGTGACTCAGAGTACGCCGATCCTGTCGACGGGCCAGTAGGTGAAGAACGCAACGCCGATGATGTAGCGCTGTCGAACCGGCCCCCAGTAGCGGCTGTCGTCGGAGTCCCCGCGATTGTCGCCCATCATGTAGTAGTCGCCGGCGGGAACCCGGATCGGGCGGGGAAAGGTGCACTCGGCCGCGCCGCCGCAGGCGGTGATGAAGGCGTCCGGCTCCGGCCTGCCGTTGCGGATCACGTGCCCGCCCGCGATCCGGAGCACATCGCCGGGGAGGCCGACCACGCGCTTGACCAAGGTCTGGTCCGACTCACTGGCCAGCGGCCGGTCACACGGCCGGCCCAGCGCAGCCCCATCCGCATTGAACCCCTCCTCATGGTCGCCGCACTGGCCCGGCCCGAGGTCTTCACCGTGGGGTGGATGGAACACGACCACGTCGCCGATTCCGGGGTGCGCTTCCATCCGGTCGACCAGGATCCGCTGCCCGAGCGCCAGCGTCGGCAGCATCGATCCGGTGGGGATCCGGTACGGCTTGACGACGAACGCCTGGATCAGCAGGGCGAGAGCGATCGCCACGGCAACCGTGATGGCCAGTTCGAACAGCGAGCGCAGACGGGGCATCAATGACTCGGATCTCGTTATAACGGTTTCCGACGGTACAGGTCAAGCGCACTGCCCGTCCGGCGACCCCGGCGCTCGCCCGCTGGCTGACCAGGCGGCGCCTCAGCCCGTCACCCCCGAGATTCAGGCTCGGGTGGGCGCCGCAGCGACGGGTGGCACACCAACGTCTGCACGCCCGTCAGGCCGGCCACCGACGAGCCGGTCGGTGACCGCCCACGCGGCGTAGCAGAAGGAGCCGACGATGCCGGTGACCGTCAGCAGCACGCCGGCGGCCGCAGTCGCGGCGACGCCGTGGACGCCGAGGATGAGGACGGCCGCGGCAGGACCGGTACTCGGTCCGATCGGAAGCTGGCCCACCGTGAACATCACGATCAGGAGGGCCATGGCATCGAAGATGGAGACGTTCACGCCGATCGCGCGCAGCATCAGCCAGTTGCGCGCCACCTGCGCGCATACCGCCAGCACCGCAAACGTGATCAGGCGCCACCGGCCCGGAATGCGCAGGATCGCCAGCCCAGATCCGAGGCCCGTTCGATGCCGTTTCGAGACCCGGAACAGAGCCGCGACAGCCGCGGCCGTGACCGCGACGACGATCACCGGAACCCACCAGGGGACGCCGAGCGGTGACACCAGCGTGAACGAGAAGATGGCCACCAGCGCAAGCTCGACGGTGATGATCGGCAGCTCCGCAGCGACCAGCGCCGGCACACGCGGAGTGCTCCGCGGCGCGCTGCGGCGCAGCGACGCGATCCGCGCGGCCATTCCGAACGATCCGTTGAGCACGCTCGCCACATAGCCGATGGCGGCGGCGCGGAACAGCACGCGGCGGCTCATCGTCCCGCCGGCGGCGCGGACGCAGACGTTCCACGCCTCGCTGCGCGCCAGCAGCGCGGTGATCTGCAGCAGCACCGCGACCGCCAGCAGCGCGCTCGGAGCAGTCCGGAGCGCGTGACTGAACTGTCCTGCCCGTCCGGCGAGCACGAAGGCCAGCATCCCGCTGACGACGAGTGCACCGAGAGCGCTCAGCGCGATGCGTCGGCGAAAGGACGAGAGGCGGATATCCCGTTCGTCAGCCTCGCCAACGGTCGACGGGTGAAGCTCGAGCGACAACGCGGGCCTCCGGCGTTTAGCGGTTCCGGAGAATCAGAGTGGCGCTGTCACTCGCAGGCGCCCGCGTCAGGCCGGTACTCCCTGACGTCCAAGCTAGCAGCGGTGCCTAATCCCCGGGTGATCCGAGCCGTGTCCGCACGTCGACCTCGGCCGGCGCATAGGCTTGCAGGCCATGCGCCTCTTCTACCGGGCACGGACCGGACGGCCGCTGCGCGTGGCGTGGGCGCTGGAGGAGATCGGGGTCGACTATGAGGCGGTCGTGCTCTCCGCCGACGAGTGCGTGGATGACGCACACCGACGCCGTCACCCGCTCGGCCGGGTCCCCGCGCTCGAGCTCGACGACGGTCAGGTCCTGTTCGAGTCGACGGCGATCGTGCTGGCGATCGCCGACCTCTACCCTGACGCCGGGCTCACCGGTCCGCTCGGTTCCGCGCTGCGCGGCCAGGTGTACGAGTGGTCGATCATGGCGATGACCGAGCTCGAGAACAGGGCGCTCGGCGCCTGGAAGATGACCCGGCACGTCGAAGACGAGTACCGGCAGCGCCAGCTGGACGCGTTCACGCGGGCCTGCGCCGCCGTCGGCGATGAGCTGGCCGACCAGCCGTTCCTGCTCGGGGACACGCTCACCGCCGCGGACATCGTGCTCGGCGGCGTCCTCGCCGCCTCACGGTACGTCGACGTGCTCGGCGCGGCACCTGCGCACGTCGTGGGGTACCTCGACCGCCTGCAGGCGCGAGCCGCGTACACCCGCGCTCAGGCGCGCACCGAATCGCAGTTCTAGCGCCCGGTCGGCCGAGCGGGGAGTCACCGGGCAAAAGCAGCCCTGTCGCGGCGGGCGCGCACCTCAGTCCATCGCCGGGACCGGGGACCCCTGGCTCGCCGCCGCCGGCGCCGGCGCCGGCGCCTGGACGATGAAGTCCTTCGGCCGGATCAGCACCAGCGTGCAGAGGCCGGCGACGAGCGCCAGCAAGCCCGTGATCAGCTCCAGCTCGTTCAGCGCACTCGCGTAGTGGGCGCCCAGCGTGGCGTGGGTGACGCCGCTCAGCTTCGTGGCGAAGACGGAGCCGAGCGCCGCGATCGCCGTCGCGATGCCGATCTGGCGGAAGGTCGTGTTGATGCCGCTCGCCATGCCGGCATCCTGGGGCTGGACAACCCCGATCGCGGTGGACGCCAGCGGCGCGTTGACCAGGCCGCTGCCGATTCCGGCGACGATGAAGCCCGGGATCAGGTGGGTCCAGCTGGAGTCGGCTGACAACCCGCGCATCAACAGCAGCCCGATGCCGACCAGGAGAAGCCCCGGGCCGATCAGGAAACGGACCGGGATCCGAGCGGACAGCCGCCCGGCGGGGATCGCCGTGACCAGTGCGCCGGCGGTGATGATCGCCAGCCGCCAGCCACAACCCAGGGCCGAGAAGTGCTCGGCGTTCTGGAAGTACAGGACGATGTAGAGGAACAGCGCGTACAGCGACCCGTTCATGCCGAAGGCCGCGATCGAGCCACCGACGAAGGTCGGCTTCCTGAACAGCGCCAGGTTGAACATCGGCTGGGAGATGAGGTGCTCGGCCACCGGGAACGCGGCCAGTGACACGCCGGCGATGATCAGCGAGAGGACCACCTCGAGGCTGCCCCAGCCCTTGAAGCCGGACTCGATCAGCCCGTAGACCAGCGCGGTCAGGCCGAGCGTGAACAGGACGAATCCGACGGGATCGATCCGGCGGTGGTGCGGCGGGCGGAACTCTTGAACCCGCGTAAGCGTGATCACGATCGCGAAGATGCCGATCGGCAGGTTCACGTAGAAGATCCAGTGCCAGCTGAGGCCGGTGGTCAGGGCGCCGCCGATCAACGGGCCGAGGGCGGTCGAGACGCCTGTCACCGCCCCCCAGACGCCAAACGCGAAGCCGCGCTCGCGCCCGTGGAAGGTCTGGGCCAGGAGTGCCAGCGACGTGGCGAACACGATCGCGCCGCCGATCCCCTGTATGGCCCGCCAGAGGATCAGCTCGGTCCCGGAGCCGGACAGGCCGCACAGCAACGACCCGAGCGTGAATATGCCCAGTCCGAGCGCGAACACCCGGCGCCGTCCCAGGATGTCGGCGAGCGATCCCGTCGGCAGCAGCAGCGCGGCGAGGGAGAGCGAGTACGCGTCGACGGTCCACTGCACGTCGGAGAAGCTCGTATGCAGGGAGGAGCGGATGTCCGGGAGCGCGACGACGACGATCGTGATGTCGATCAGCAGCATGAAGGTGCCGAGACAGACGGCGAGCAGCGTCCAGTGCTTGTGCGGGGCTTCGACAGCGGTGGCAGTGGTCATGGGTCGAACCCTATCACAAGTGCTTGTGACAACAAGACCTTTACTTAGCAACCACTTGTGTCGGCTCGGTAGATTCCCGGGAGCTCGTGACCGAACCTGATTCCCCCAGCTTCCATCACGTCCATCACCTGCTGTGGGAGTGCTACGCCCGGATGGTTCCGCTGGCGGACGAGCTGTTCGCCGACACCGAGCTGACCCTGTCGCTCGCCGGCACGCTCGACATGGTCAGCACCTGGCCGGGCTCCACGGCAGCGGAGCTCTCCCGCCGCAACCCCAAATCCCAGCAGGCCATCAGCCAGCTCGTCGCAAAGCTCGAGAAGCTCGGCTACGTCGAACGGCGCGTCGGGCCCGGCCGCGGCGTAGGCCTCCATCTCACTGCCGCCGGCAAAGCCGCCCAGGCCGAAGGCAACCGCCGCGAGGAGAGGCTCGAGCTGCGCCTACGCGAACTGCTCGGCGAGGACACCTACGCGCAGCTCGGGAAGCTGCTGGAGCGTGCCAGCGTCAGTCTCGCGGACTAGCGCAGCGTCCCCGCGCACGCCGCGGCGACGGCAGGGCAACGCGGCCGCGGCGCGATCGATCAGTCCGCCTGCGCCAGCGCCTGTCCGATCGCGCATCCGGGCAGATGATGTCCAGAGCGCGCAGAGGCACAACATTCCGGGCACACGCCGCCGGACTTCGTAGGCGTGAGCCCGCTCCATTGATGCTTCTCGAGCAGTCGACGCAGCTCATCGTTCTCGGTCCGCAGCGCCTCGATGTCCTGCGTGATCATCTCCATGCCTCCTTCTGAGGATGAGCGGCGAGCATAGTCCCGGCAAACGCGGCCAACAACACCGCAGCCCCCGGTCGGGGGGAGACGGCTGCGAGAGCGAACCGCCTCGGGCTGGTTCCGATTCGCACTAGGATTCGCCGGCAATGGCTGAGATCTCATCGTCCCTGTACCGCGCCGGCGAGGGCGAGCCGGTGGTCCTCCTCCACGGGTTCACCGGACACTGGCGTCATTGGAAGCCGGTGCTGGCGGATCTCGTGGCGCGTTACGAGGTGATCGCGCCGACGCTGTCGGGGCACACCGGCGGACCGGCGTACCCGAGCGGCATGGGTCTGGAGAAGGTCGCGGACGCCGGCGACTCGCTGGAGCGTCATCTCGATGAGCTCGGCGTCGGCACCGCGCATTTCGTGGGGAACTCGATGGGCGGATCGCTCGCGATCGAGCTCGCCAAGCGCGGGCGCGCACGGAGCGTCGTCGCGTTCTCGCCAGGCGGCGGCTGGGAGCTCGGCAGCCCCGAGCCGGAACGGATCGCGCGGTTCTTCGCGCGCCAGATGCGGATGGTCCGCGCCTCGCGCCGGCAGATGCCGCGGCTCATGCGCCGGCCCGGCGCGCGCAAGCTGGCGTTGCGGGACATCATGCGCCACGGCGAGCTGATCCCACCGCCGGATGCCGTCGATCTCAGCCTCGATCCGCTCGGCTGCACGGTCGTGAGCGACGTCCTGACGAGCCTGCGCGCCGGTCGCGCGCACGTGGAGGATCTCGATCGGGTCGCCGCCCCGACGCTCATCGCCTGGGCCGAGCGCGACCGGATCCTCCCGCTCGCAACCTGCTCGGCGCGCTTTCAGCGAGAGATCCCCGGGGCCGAGTTCCGGGTCCTGCCGGGCGTCGGACACGTGCCGATGTGGGATGACACCCGGCTCGTCGTCACGACGATCACCGACTGGGTCACGGCGCACCTGGCGCCGCCGGTCGCCGGCGAGGTGTCGCTGGCCGGCGAATCCGCCAGCTGACGGGTCTCATGGAGCCCGACGACGGGCCGCACGCGGGGCTGCGACGAGGAGGCGTCGTCGAGCAGCTGGTGTTCGGAACGCGGGATCTCGCCGCGATCGATCTGGTCGTCGATGGCTTCTGCGTCGCCGAGCTCGGGGCGGGGATCGCGGAGGTCCTGTTTCGCGCCACGAGCGTCGGCGTCGTCATCGGAGCTCGGTTGGCGGACGGACGGCGGGTTGTCGTCAAGGCCCATCAGCCGCGCGAGACGCGCGCCAGATTGGAGGCCGTGCATGAGGTTCAGCGGGCGATGTTCGTCGCCGGACTGCCATGCCCGCAACCGTTGGCCGGTCCGGTGAGCCTGGGCCATGGCCACGCCGTCGCCGAATCGCTGATCGTCGCCGAATCGCTGATCGACGCCGGGGAGGTGCGCGACACCCACGATCTGACGTGCCGGCGCCGGATCGCCGAAGCGCTCGCCTGGCATGTGGAGATCACGGGGCGTCGAGCTGCCCCGCCGGGGCTCACCGGGGGGTGGAGCCTGTACGAAGCAGGCCGGCTGTGGCCCCGCGAGGCGCACGCACCGATCTTCGCGCTCGACGCCACGAGCGCCGGCGCGGAATGGATCGACGAGATCGGCGTCCATGCGAAGCGGCTGATCGACCCGGACGGACCGACGATCGCGGCTCACAGCGACTGGAGCGGGAAGCACTTCCGGTTCGCCGACGGAGTGATCACGGCGATCTACGACTGGGACAGCCTGGCCATCCGAACCGAGGCCAACGTCGTCGGCGTCGCCGCGATGACGTTCACGACCAACTTCGATCTGCCCGACGTCATGCGAGCGCCCGACCCTGCGGAGATGGGCGCGTTCATCGACGAGTACGGCGCCAACCGCGTGACTCCGGTGACGGCGCGCGAGCGAGCTCAGATCACCGCGTGGGGGTTGCTGCTGGGGGCCTACACCGCACGCTGCGAACACTGCGGGCTCGACGGATACCGCGCCGACGAGGATCCCGGCAGCTTCACGACGGCGCTCCGAACCCACGGCAGCGCCTACCTGAGCGCCTGATCGGCGTCGAGTGGGCGCGCGAAGTTGCGCACCGCGAACCGCTCGGCCGCCTTGGCGGACGGATGCAGACCGGCACCGGCGACGACGATCAGCCCGGCGATCGCCAGCCAGCCGGGGGCGCCCCAGTGCATCACCACGAAGGTGTAGGCCGCCGGCGCCCAGAACTGGCCGACGGTGCGCGCCACCTCCGACAGCCCGCCGTATTCCCCGCGGCGCTGGGGGTCCATCAGCTGGGCCTGGAACGCCCAGTTACCCGAGCCGATCGCAAGCTCGGCACCGGTCACCGCGACGTGGCCCAGCCACACCAGTAACGCGGTGAGAAGGCCGACGGTCGAATGGCTGAACAGGGTGATCAGGCAGGCGAGAACGAAGAATCCGGTCGAGTACCGCGCGCGGCGGAGCGCGTCGCCGATCGTGTGGACCCCGCGCGAGGTGAAGGCGGGGAGAAAGATGCACAGCACCGTGTTGGTCCCGAACAGCCATGCCAGCAGCCAGTGAGGCGCGTCGGTGCGCTGGACCAGCCACAGCGGGATCACCACCGTGAGGAGCACCTGGTTCGTCCACAGGATGCCCGTGAAGAAGGACGTGGCGATCCAGCCCCGGTTCCTGATCGGCTTCGGAGTGTCGGCGCGTCGCTCGGCCCTCTCCTCACGCGATGCGGCGCGGAGGTCGTGGGGAGCCTTGGGCAGCCGCGTGATCGCGAACGCGTTCCCGACGCCGACCGCGACCGACAGCATCGGGATCCACCGGATCACCTCCACATCATGGAACGCCAGCGCGACGCCGCTGATCATCGCCCCGAGCGTGAAACCGAGGTTGAGCGCGGAGTACAGGTGGGCCTGGGTCTGGATCCGCTCCTGCTCGGGGAGGACGTCGAGGATGTATGCGTTGTAACCCGCCCCGCCGGCGTTCTGCACGATCTCGAAGGCCATGCTCATCGCCACGTACGCGGTGAACCCGCGGATCCACGGCCAGAACGCGAAGGCGGCCGCGCTGGCCAGCGTGCCCACCGCCCACATCTTCTTCGGCCCGGCCCTGTCCACGAGCTTGCCGGCCGGATAGGCGACGAAGAACGACACCACACCCGCGATCGTCATGCCCAGGCCGATCTTGGAGGCGGTCAGGCCGACCACCTCCGTGAAGAACACCGCGCTTCCCGTGTTGAACGCACCCTGCGCGGTTGCGAACAGCAGCGACTGCAACGCGAGCCTTCGCGCGATCGGGGTCGGCGGCATCATGCTGCGCAGGAGCCTCGGCATGCGGGAAAGGGTTGCGCACTCGTGTGGCTTTGCGTGACGCGATCGTCGATAGTTGAGGCGCCATGACGTCGGGAAATACGCTGATCGGCCGGCAGACGGAGCGTTCCGCGCTCCTGGCACAGGCGGAGCGAGCGCTGCAGGGGGAAGGCTCCATCGTGTTGCTCGGGGGCGAGGCCGGCGTGGGCAAGACGACGCTGGCGCGGTGCGTGCTCGACGAATCCGGGCTGGAGCGGATCGAGGGATTCGGCGTTCGCGAGGGCGCGATGGCCTACGCCCCGCTGATCGACGCGTTGCGCGGGCTCGCTCGCCGCGTGACGGATGTCGTCGTGCCCGCCGGCGGGCCTCGCCGGGCGCTGTCCGCCCTGCTGCCCGAGCTCGGCGGGGCGAGCGGAGCCCCCGACGCGTCGGATCTCTTCGAGGCGGTTCGTGAAACGCTGGCCGCCGCCGCGGCGCGGCGGCCGTTCGCGCTGCTGCTCGATGACATGCACTGGGGGGACGAGGCCACCCTCGGCCTGCTGCCGGCTCTGTGTCGCGCGCTCCAGGGCGAACCGGTGCTGGTGCTCGTCGCGTTCCGGGAGGACGAGACCCCGCGCGGCCATCCGATCCGGCGATTGCGCAGCGAGCTGCGGCGTGATCAGCGACTCCGGGAGGTGGCGCTGAGGCCGCTGGGCGTCGATGAGACGGCGGCGCTGCTCGAGCGGGTGCTCGGACGCCCGCCGGCGGGGGCGCTGCTGGGCGCGGTGCTCGCTCGCACCGGCGGAGTCCCGTTCTTCGTCGAGGAGCTGGGCGAAGCGCTGCGCGCCGGCGGGCGGTTGGACGATGGAGCCGGCGGCGTGGAGTTGAGCGGTGGCGAGGATCTCCCCCTCCCCGACAGCGTGCGTGACAGCGTGCTGCTGCGAGCGGCGGGGATCTCCGCGGCGGCGCGTGGCCTGTTGGACGTCGCGGCGGTCTGCGGTCAGATGTTCGACCTCGAGTCGGTGATGTCGATCGCCGGAGCCGAGGCGTGGCCCGATGAGCTGGCCGGGCACGGCGTCGTGACCGACGCCGGCGCCGGACAGATGGCGTTCCGGCACGCGCTCGTGCGCGAGGCGTTCTACGGAGAGATCCCCTCGCGACGGCGCGCGGAACTGCACAGGTCAGTCGCGCGACGGCTGCAGGCGGACGGTGCGCCGGCCCGGACGGTTGCCGAGCACTGGGCGCTCGCGGGTGAGCCTGTGGCGGCCAGTCGGAGCTTCCTCGCCGCCGTCGACGCGTGCTGCGCCGTGCACGCCTATCGCGACGGCGCCCATGCCGCTCGTCGCGCGCTCGAGCTGTCGCATGAGCACCGCTCATCCCACCTGCGGGCCCTCGAGGGAATCGCCATGTGTGCCGGGCTGGCCGGGGATGTCAGCGAGGCGGCGCGGGCGTGGCGGGAAATCGCGGAGACCAGCGGCGAGGATGAGCCACTGCGCGGCGCCGAGGCGTGGCGCCGGCAGGCCGGGGCGCTCGAGATGCTCGGCCGCTGGGAGGAGGCGCTGGCTGCGCGGGAGGCATCGGCGGTCGCGTTCGCGGCGGCCGGAGCGGTCGCCGAGGCGGCGTTGGAGCGACTCGCCGCTGCCGCGCACCTCCGCTCGGCCGCGAGCTTCCAGGCCGCGACGCGGCTGCTCGAGCTCGCCGCCCGTGACGCGGCGGTGGCCGAGCGGGCCGACCTCCAGCTGAGGATCCGCGCCCTCCAGGGAAACGTGCGCGCCCGGACCGGCGATGCCGAGCGCGGGGTGGAGATGGTGCGCGGCGCGCTGACCGAAGCGCTCCAGGCCAACCTCACCGCGGAGGCGGCGGAGATCTATCAACGCCTCGCCGATTCACTCGAGCATCGCGGCGACTACGCCGCGGCGCGGGCGACCTACGACGATGCCGCTGCCTACTGCGCCGCGACGGGGGCGGACTCCACGGTGGAGCTGTGCTTCGCCTGCCTCGCTGTCGTGTTGCGGCAAGCCGGAGACTGGACGCGGGCGATGACCCTGGCACGACGAGTGATCGACTCGCCGGCCTCCACTCCCCACGCGATCGCCGCCGGCGGCTGCACGCTCGGGGTGATCCACGCCCTGCGCGGTGACGTGGACCAGGCGCGAGCGCTGCTGCTCGACGCGAGCTCGCTGGCCCGCCGGATCGAGCTGACCGCTGCCGAGCTGGTCAGCGCCTGGGGTCTCGGGATCCTCGCCCACATCCGTGAGACGCCGGAAACCGCGATCGAGCGCTGTCACGTGATCCTCCGCGCCTGGCAGCAGACCGAGGAGCGTCACTACGTGATCTCCCCGCTTCGCTGGGTGGTGTCGGTGCTCGCCGAATCGGGCGATGCGGAGGGGGCGCGGACCTGTGCCGCCGCGCTGGCGCAGATCGCCGCCGAGGCCGGAACGCCGGAGGCCACATCGGCGCTGGCGCACGCACTCGGCGAGACGGCGATGCTCGACGGCGACGCCGAGCAGGCCGTCCTGCACTTCGGGCGCGCGGTCGACCTGCTGCGCGACGTCGGCGCCCCGTACGAGCGGTTGGAGTCCGAGCGGCGGGGCGCCGCGGCATTGCTGCTCGCGGGTCGCCGTGAGGAGGCGATCGAGCAGCTCCTGACCGCCTATCGCATCGCCCGCCGGCTACGGGTGCGACCGTCAATCCAGCGTGTCGGGGTGAGCCTCGCCGAGCTCGGCGAGCGGGTCGACCGTCGGCTGAGCCGCCGGCAGGCCGATCAGCTCGCCCAGGAGCAGCTCACGCGACGTGAGCTGCAGGTGGTCCGTCTGCTCGCCGTCGGCCACACGAATCGGGAGATCGCAGGCGAGCTGTTCCTCAGCGTTCGCACCGTCGACATGCACGTGCGCAACATCCTGCGCAAGCTCGACTGTCGCTCCCGCGCCGACGCGGCGCGCCGCGCCGCCGAGCTCGGCCTACTCGCCGGCGCGACACGGTAGCCGCCGCCAAAACACGGCAATCTCACCGATGTAGCCCCGGGGGCCCCGAAGTAGGTTGCCGTTCGACCCATCGTCGTCGAACAGGAGGCAACCGTGGCCTACGAGGAGCTCAAGCAGCGACACAGCGTGGTGTGGGGAACCGGCCCCTACCAGCGGATCACCGAGACGCTGGAGGACATCCACGAGCTGGTGATCGACCGGCTCGGCCCGCAGGCCGACCAGGCCTGGCTCGACCTCGCCTGCGGCACCGGTGCCGTCGCCGAACGGGCCGCCGCGCTCGGCGCGCCGGTGATCGGGATCGATCTCGCCCCGGCGCTGATCGAGACCGCCCGCACCCGCGCCATCGAACGGGACCTCGAGATCGACTACCGCGTCGGCGACTGCGAAGCGCTGGAGCTCCCCGACGCGAGCGTCGATGTCGTCTCGTCTACGTTCGGGATCATGTTCGCGCCCGATCACGAGGCGGTGGCGGGCGAGCTCGCTCGCGTGCTGCGGCCCGGCGGGCGACTCGCCCTCGCCGGCTGGACCCCGAGCAGCGGCGTCGCCGACATCTTCAAGCTGATGGCGCCGTTCCAGCCCGGACCGCCGCCGAGCAATCCGTTCGACTGGGGGGACGAGGACACGGTCCGCGAGCTCCTCGCCGACACATTCACGCTCACCTTCGAGCGTCACGACTCCGTCGTGGAATTCGCCTCCGGCGAGGAGTACTGGGAGCTCTTCTCCACCAGCTACGGCCCGACCAAGACGCTCGCCGACGGCCTCGGGGAGCGCCGGGACGATCTGCACCGGGCGTGGGTGGACTTCTTCGAGTCCCGCCATCGCACCAACGGCCACATCGCCCACTCACGGGAATGGCTGCTCGTGCTCGGTGAGCGTCGCTGAGCCGCCCAGCCTCCGCCTGCGGCGGCGATCTCGTCAGACCGCCGTCGCGGCGTCGGTGCCGAGGTAGGTGGTCCGGTAGGACTCGTACTCCGCCCGATGGGCGAGGGCGGCCGCGTGGCGGCGGTAGCTGGCGAGGAGCTCGGGGGGGATCTCGATGTCGACGCGTGGCTCGGGGATGACCTTCGCCAGCAGCGCCACCGCCCGGCGCAGGCGAGGGTGACCGATCCGCGCGTAATAGGCGGCGGCGAATCGGCGGCCGGGGGGCCCGAGCCGGGTGCGGGCGTAGGCGGCGGCGCGTGACAGCCGGGGGTACCAGCGGAGCTCGGCATTCGTCAGGCTCGTGTTGAGCCGCGGCATCTCGATCCCGGCGTGCGAGATTCCCAGCCGGTCCTCCAGGATCCGCGTGAATCGCGCCGTGTCGTCGACGAGCAACTCGTAGGGCAGCACGATCACGTTCTCGGCACCGAACACGCTCTCGTACAGGGTGACCGTCTCGTCGTAGTCCCAATCGTCCTCGACCTGCGCCTCGCTGAACTCGAACGCTTCCAGGCGGGCCATGCTGAGATGTCCTCCGCGCCGCAGGTACTGGGAGTAGCCCGATTTGAGCACGGTGCTGTGGCTGCGGGTGACGATCAGGATCGTGGCGCGACTGAACAGGCCGTGCAGCACCTCGCAGGTCTGGCGGCGATGCTCGGCTGTCGGCCGCGGCCCGGCGTCGAACGTCTGCTCCGGGAGTTTCGGGTGCACGAGGCCCTCGCAGCTCGTCACATACCACGCCGCCCGACGGTGCCTCGCGACGTCACGGGCCAGCTCCGTCACCATGTGGTAGCCCGCCACCCCGTTCGGATCGAAGATCAGATCCGGGTGCGCCGCGAACCACGCCTGCAACGACGTCGACGCCGCTTTCGGAAAGCCCACGTGAATGAGGTGTCGCGGCTCCGCACCTGCCCCTAAAGCGCCCATAAGAGAATCCTAAAAGATGATGTCCCCCATAATCAAGTCCGCCGTCCCTCGGACGGCGTTCTCGTCAGACCGCGGTCGCGGCGTCGGTGCCGAGGTAGGTGGTCCGGTAGGCCTCGTATTCGGCGCGTCGGGCGAGGGCGACGGCGTGGCGACGGTAGCTCGCGAGGAGTCCGGGGGGGACTTCGACGTCGACGTGAGGCTCGGGGATGACCTTTGCCAGCAGCGACACGGCCCGGCGCAGGCGAGGGTGACCGATCCGCGCGTAGTAGGCGGCGGCGAGCCGGCGCCCGGGGGCCCCAAGCCGGGCGCGGGCATAGGCGGCAACGCTCGCGAACCGCGGATACCAGCGCAGCTCGGCGCTGGTCAGGCTGGTATTGAGCCGCGGCATCTCGATCTCGGCGTGCGCGATTCCCAGCCGGTCCTCCAGGATCCGCGTGAATTGGGCCGCGTCGTCGACGAGCAGCTCGTAGGGCAGCACGATCACGTTCTCCGGGCCGAACACGCTCTCGTACAGGGTGAGCGTCGCGTCGTAGTCCCAGTCCTCCTCCACCTGCGCCTGGCTGAAATCGTACCCTTCCAGACGGGTCATGCTGAGGTGTCCTCCGTGCCGCAGGTACTCGGAGTAGCCCGATTTGAGCACGGTGCTGTGGCTGCGGGTGACGATCAGGATCATCGCGTTCGTGAACAGGCTGTGCAGCAACTCGCAGGCTTGGCGGCGAGACTCGGCCGTCGGCCTCGGTCCCACGTCGAACGTGTGGCCTGGGAGTTTCGGGATCACGAGGTCCTCGCAGCTCGTCACGTACCACGCGGCGCTGCGGTCCCGGGCGACATCGCGGGCGAGCTCCCGCGCGCCGTGGTAGCCCGCCAGCCCGTGCTGATGGAAGATCAGGTCCGGGTGCGCGGTGAACCACGCCTGCAACGACGTCGATGCCGCTTTTGGGAAGCCCACGTGGATGAGGTGCCGCGGTCCCCACCCCTCCGCGAAAGCGCCCATCAGGAAAATTCTAAAGAACAACTCCCGGGCGAAGGCCGCCCGCCGTCGCGCTCGGCCGCGGTGCGGCCGGGGGTCCCGCGGTAAGATCCGCCGCGTTCAAGGTCGGTGGCAACGGGAAGCCGGTTCGATTCCGGCGCGGACCCGCCACTGTGTTCGGGGACGCTCGTCGTTGACACGCCACTGGCTGGACCCATCCAGCCGGGAAGGCGCGGCGAGTAGGCCCGTAAGCCAGGAGACCGGCTCCGACCATCAAGCCAACATCCCTCGTGGAAAGGGGAGGCTCTCATGCATCGCAAGCCCATCATCTCGTCAGCGGCGCTTCTTGGCTGCGGACTGGCACTGGCGGTCGCACCGGCCGCGGTCGCGACCTCACCGAAGGTCACGATCCGCATCGAAGGCGCCCACAAGACGCTGCTCAAGACGACCAAGGTGACCGTCGGGTCCGGGTTCATCACCAAGGACGGCGCCCCGAGCGGCGTCTGCCCGGACGCCAGCGCCGCCGGGGTGCTGAACGCGGCGACCAAGGGCAAGTGGAGCGGCAGCTACTCGTCGACCTACAAGGACTACCTCATCACCTCGATCCTCGGCCAGAAGGAGAGCGGCACGAAGGCGTACTGGGACATCCTGGTCGACAACGTCGCGGCGTCGACCGGGGCGTGCGAGATCAAGCTCCATCCCGGAGAGCAGATCGTGTTCGCCGCGGTCTCGCTGACGGCGAGGGGCTACCCGCTCGCCCTGAAGGCCCCGTCGCACGTGGTGGCAGGTCACCCATTCGCCGTAAAGGTCGTCTACTACACCGGCAAGGGCGTCGCCAAGCCGCTCTCGGGCGTCGCCGTCACCGGCGCGGGCGGGACCGCGACGACGAACGCACGCGGAGTCGCGACCGTGACCGCGTCGCACGCCGGCACCGTGTCGCTGTTCGCAGCCAAGAGCGGCTACGTCCGTGCTGCGGCGGTGAAGCTGCGCGTGACGTCGTAGGCCGCAGGACCCCATGCCGCTCCGAGGTCTCGCCGCACGGCTGGCGATCGCCGTCGTCCTGACGTTGGCGATCGCCGGCTGTGGCCTCGGTGCCGGGCCGGGCAGCTTCGATGTCAGCGTGACCGTGACCGTGACCCGGGACTTCGGGACCACCCCGGTCAGGACTGTCGCCGAGTCCCGGGTTCCCGGGTCGGAGACGGTGCTCGCACTCCTGGAGCGCCACTTCCGGATCGGGGTGGAGTACGGCGGCGGGTTCGTCGAGTCGATCGACGGACTGTCGGGCACCTCGGCCCACCGTGATTGGTTCTACTACGTCAACGGCATCGAGGCCCCACAAGGTGCGGGGACGACGGCCGTGGAACGCGGCGACCGGATCTGGTGGGACCTGCACGACTGGACCGCGACCGACTCGATCCCCGCCGTCGTCGGCTCATATCCGGCGCCGTTCGCGGCCGGGGGCCGGCGCGATCCGACCACGCTCGAATGTGCCGCCGCGGCGCAGGTGGCGTGTCGCCGCGTTCAGCGCCAACTCGCCCGGATCGGCGCCGCCGTCACGCAGCGCCGCCTCGGCAGCGGGGTGCCGGCGGGCAGTGTCGGGCTCCTGGTCGGTACGTGGCGGGACCTCCAGGGTGTGAGTGCCGCCGGCGTGCTCGCGCACGGCCCCGCCGGCAGCGGCGTCTACGCCCGCTTCACCGCCGGCGGGCAGAAGCTCGATCTGCTCGATCCGCAGGGAGACGCCGTCCGGGAGCTCGGCACCGGCGCGGGGCTGATCGCGGCGACCTCGCGGACCGGGTCCGGGCTTCCCACCTGGGTGGTCGCCGGCACCGACGTCGCCGGGGTCGACGCCGCTGCCGCCGCGCTCGACGCCGGCCGGCTGCACGATCACTTCGCCCTCGCGGTCACCGGCGCGAGCTCGCTGCCGGTGCCATCGGATGCGGCCTCGTGAGCTACCGGCGACGCCCGACGCCGCTGCACGCCGCGCGGGCGGGGGTGGCCTGCCTCTACTGCCTCGCGCTCGCGGCCGCAGCGCTGATCTTCGCCAACCCGATCGCCCTGGCGGCGGAGACGATCGCCGTCGCCGGCATCGCGGCGGCGGCCGGCGTCGGCCGTGAGCTCCGGCGCGCCGCGCGGTTCGCGGTCCCGTTGATGCTGATGATCTGCGTGATCAACGCGCTCGTCTCACGGGAGGGGATCACGGTGATCGCCCGGCTCGGCGACGTTCCGCTCTACGGTCAGACCGACATCACCCTGGAGGCGACGGTCTACGGCGCGGTGCTCGGTCTCCGCGCGCTGGTGCTGATCCTCGTCGCTGCGCTCTACACGACGGCCGTCGATCCCGACGAGATCCTGCGGCTGTTCCGGCGGGTCTCGTTCCGCTCGGCGTTGACCGCCACGCTGGCCACGCGGATGGTGCCGCTGTTAGTGCGGGACGCCGGTCGGCTGGCGGACGCGCAACGCTGCCGTCCGGGGCCTTCCCCGTCTCGGTGGCAGGTGATGCACGCCACCACGTCGAGCGTGCTCGACCGCGCGCTCGATGTCGCCGCCGCGCTCGAGGTGCGTGGCTATTCACAGGCGCGCCGGCCCCCGGGGGCACGGCGCAGCTTCTCACGCCACGACCTCGCGTTTGCCGCGAGCGGCGTGGGGATCGCCGCCCTGGCGATTCTCTCCCGGGTCGCCGAGCTGGCGCCCTTCCGGGCCTATCCGTCTCTGCGGCTGCCGGTCGGCGCCTCGGTGATCGCGCTCGCGGTGGCGCTGATCGTCGTGAGCTGGCTGCCGTTCGCCGACCGCCGGGGCGTGGCGTGATGAGCCTGCGCCTCGACCGCGTCACCTACACCTATCCCGGCGCCGCGCAGCCCGCGCTGCGCGACGTCAGCGTGAACGTCGCCGCCGGTGAGCTGGTGGTGGTCGCCGGCGCCTCCGGGTCGGGCAAATCGACGCTGCTGCACACCGCCAGCGGACTCGTGCCGCATTTCCGCGGTGGCGAGCTCGCCGGCCGCGTCGTGGTGGCCGGGATGGACACGCGGCACCACGGACCGGGCGAGCTGGCGGCCGCCGTCGGCACGCTGTTCCAGGACCCGGAGTCCCAGGTGGTGATGGGCACCGTCCGCGCCGAGCTGGGATTCGGCCTGGAGAACCGCGGCGAGGCGCCGGCGACCGTGGCGCGGGCGGTGGAGGAGGCGGCGCTCGCGCTCGGCATCGCGCACCTGCTGGACCGCTCCACGAGCGAGCTCTCAGGCGGTGAGCTTCAGCGGGTGGCGCTCGGCGCCGCGCTCGCGGGGCGACCGGCGCTGATCGTGCTCGACGAGCCGACCTCGCAGCTCGATCCGGTCGCCGGCGACGAGCTGATCGGATTGCTGCGCCGCCTCAACGAGGACTCCGACACCACGATCCTGCTGGCCGAGCACCGGCTGGAACGGTGCCTCGCGTCGGCCGACCGGGTGATCGCGATGGTCGAGGGCCGGATCGCCTGCGATGCCCCGCCGGCGGACTTCCTGGCCTGGGCGGGCCATGCGGCCCCCGCGATGCAGACCCCCGGCGCGGCGCTGCTGCACCGTCTCGGGCTGACGCCGGTCGCCGGGGTCAAGGCGGCGCGGACCACGCTTCGGACGGCGGGGGTGGCGCTAGACGAGCTGGGCTCCCGGGCCCCGGATTCGTTGGCGCCGGGTCCGCATAGCGCCGAGGATCGACCGTCGACCACGGTGAGCCGGCCGCGCCGGTGGGCCCGCGCGGCCCGCGACGGACCGGCGCCGGCGCTCGTCCTCGGCCACGTCTGGCACGAGCTGCGCGGCGGCGCGACGATCCTCCGGGATCTCTCGCTGACCGTCGCCCCCGGCGAGCTCGTGGCGCTGATGGGACGCAACGGGGCGGGCAAGTCGACGCTGCTGCGGCACGCAGCCGGGTTGATGAAACCGACCCGCGGGCGCGTGAGCGCAGCCGGGCGGGTCGCGCTGCTCCTCCAGAACCCGACGGACTACCTCGTGCACGATCGCGTCGAGCAGGAGACTTCGCTCGCCGCCCTGTCCCGCGTGGGCCTGGACCTGCATCGGTTCGCCGGCCGCCATCCTCGCGACCTCTCCGGCGGCGAGAAGCAGCGGCTCGCGCTGGCGATCGTCCTGGGCGACGCGGGGTCAGACGCCGAGCCCGCCGCCGTCCTGCTCGACGAGCCCACGCGGGGGATGGACCGCGGGCTCAAGGACGAGCTCGCCGCGCTCCTCTCCGGCCTCGGGATCGCCGTCGTGGTCGCCACCCACGACCCCGAGTTCGTCGCCGCCTTCGCCCAGCGCGTCGTGCTGATCGCCGACGGGATGACGATCGCCGACGGGCCGGTGGCCGAGGTGTTGGCAGGCGGCAGCTACTTCGTGACGGAGACGGCCCGGATCCTCGGCGGCGCCGGAGCGGCGCTGACTCCCGAGCAGGGGGCCGCGGTCATCACGCGCCGCCAGGCGCCGAAGGTGACGGTGACATGACCTGGCAGGCCGGATCGCTGCTCGTGCTGATGCTCGCGCTCGCCGGCGGCTTCGGCTGGTATGAGCGCACGCGAGCCGACGCGCGGGTCGTCGCGCTCGTGGCCACGCTCGCGGCCCTGGCCACGGTGGGGCGGATCGCGTTCGCGGCGATCCCGAACGTCAAGCCGACGACCGACATCGTGCTCGTGTCGGGCTACGCGCTCGGCGGCGGGCCAGGGTTCGCGGTCGGCGCGGTCACCGGGTTGGTGTCGAACTTCTTCTTCGGACAGGGTCCGTGGACCCCCTGGCAGATGGCGGCATGGGGGGTGACGGGGATGACCGGCGCCGGGCTCGCGTTGATCACCCGCAACCGGATCGGCCGCCTGCCGCTGGCTGTCGTCTGCACCGTGATCGGCTTCGCCTTCACCGTCGTGCAGGACGTCGGTGACTGGGTCACCTACAGCGACCACAGCGCCGCCCAGCTGCTGACCTACGTCGGGACCGGCCTCGGCTTCGACGTCATCGACGCGGTCGGCTGTCTGCTGTTCGCGCTCGCGTTCGGGCCGGCGCTGCTGCGTTCCATCCAGCGATTCTCGCGCCGGCTTCAGGTCACCTGGAGCCCGCCGAGCGGGATCGCCTCGATGCTGGTCGCGCTCGCGCTGGGCACCGCGATCGCCGTCGGGCTCGGAGGTGCTCGGGCCACTGCCGCACCCAGCCCCACGAGCTACCTGCTCGGCGCCCAGAACGCCGACGGCGGCTTCGGCGCCGCCGCGGGCCAGCCATCGGCGGGCTTGTACGCGGGCTGGGCGGCGCTCGGGCTCGCCGCCGAGGGCATCGACCCCGCCAACGTCACCAAGGGCGGGGGGACGAGCCTGCTCGCCTACGTCGCGGCCGGCGCCGGCGGATCGCTGTCGGATCCGGGCTCGCTGGAGCGGACGATCATCGTCGCCCGGGCCGCCGGCGAGGCGGTTCGCAGCTTCGGCGGACACGACCTGCTCGCCGCCCTGGAGAGCGACGTCCGTCGGGACGGGTCCGTCTCCGAGCAGGTCAACTGGACCACATTCGCGGTGCTGGCGCTGCGCGCGGCCGGCGTCAGCCCGGCACCCCGGACGCTCGCGTGGCTCGAGCGCCAGCAGAACCGCGACGGTGGCTTCAGCTTCGCGATGGCCGGCGCCGCCAGCGACGTCGACGACACCGGCGCCGCGCTCGAGGCGCTCGCCGGCACCGATGCGTCATCCGTCCGCCGGCGAGCGGTCGCCTTCATCCGCCGCGCGCAGAACCACGACGGCGGGTTCCCGTCGAGCCCCGGCGGCGAGTCCAACGCGCAGTCGACCGCATGGGCGATCCAGGGGCTCATCGCCGCTGGCGTCGATCCGGCCTCGCTCCACGACCACGGGTCGGCGTCGCCGCTCGCGTACCTGCGCTCGCTGATCACGTCGAACGGCTCGATCGACTACGCGCGCGGGGTGGTGCAGGCGCCGGTGTGGGTCACCGGGGAGGCGCTGATGGCGCTCGCCGGTAAGCCGCTGCCGCTCGCGCCGGTGTCCGGCTCGCCGCCGCGCCACCACGTGGCGAGGTCCTCCGGCCGCCGCGCCGCCGCGCCCACGTCGGCGCACGGCGCTCACCGTCGGGCCGCCACGAGTCGCCGGACCCGTGCGGGCGCTCGTCGCGCGCATCGTCCGAGGCTGGCACCGGCGGCGCCGGATCGTGCCTCCAGCCTCCGGCTCGTCTCCCGGGTCTTCACGGTCGTCTGCGCGCTGGCGCTGGTCGGCCTGTAGCGGCCCTCATCCGCTGGGGGGCTGGGCGTTTAGCGCTACTCCTGATAGCGGAAAACGCCCAACCCCCTCGAAAGCCCATGCCGGCGAGGGTGCCGAGAACCGGTGACGCGCCTCTGGAGCGGCCCCCGTGGACGTTGGCGGCGAGGCGGATCGCGAAGGTCATGGCCGCGCTCGCCACGAGCTCTCGCGTGTTGATCCTCGGCCGGCTGCGGGAAGGGCCGTGCAGCGTCGGCGAATTGTGCGAGGCGGTGGCGATGGCTCAGCCGGCGGTCTCGCAGCAGCTCCGGATTCTGCGGGACCTCGATCTCGTCGTCGGAGCGCGCGTCGGTCGGCAGACCGTCTACGGGCTGTACGACCCACACGTGGCCGTGCTGCTCGACGAGGCACTGCGCCACATCGACCACCTCGGTGCCGCGTCCCCGGAGCCCTCCGAGCTCATCCCGACTCACCGATCAGCGATTGGAGCAGCATGACCTCACCCCACACCCACGAAGCACCGCACGCTCATGAGCATCAGCACCGCGACGTGACGCACGTCCACGCGCACACCGATCACGATCACGAGCACGTCGAGCACGAGCGCGAGCACACGCACGACGAAGTGACCCACACCCACGAACACGTCCACGAGAAGGGCCTCGAGCACCCGCACCAGCACGAGCACTGACGGTCGCGCGGCATCGGGGCCCGCCTCCGCCCCCGGGGACGCGACCTCGGGCCGCCCGTGAAGGCTCAGTGCTCGTGCGGCGAGCTGTGGGCGTGCGCGTGGATGCGGTCGCCGTGGCTGTGCAGCATCCCGACGTCGTCCCCGGCGCTGCCCGGCCGGCTCTCTGAGCACTCCGCGCAGACGCCGACGATCGCGAAGTGGGTGAACCGGGCGTCGTAGCCGAACTCTGCCTTGATCAGGGCTCGGACGTTCTCGAGCCGGTCAGGGGCCGTCGCCGTGACCTTGTCGCAGCGCTGGCAGTAGAGGTACTCCACTCGCTCCTCGGTGACGAGGCCGTACAGGCCGGGCGAGTGGCCGAGGTGGACGTGACGCACGACGCCGTGCTGCTCGAGGATCTCGAGGTTGCGGTAGACCGACGACTCGTCGATCAGCAGCTCCCGGGTGAGGTGCGCGGCGGAGACAGGTCCGTCGGCGGCGAACAGCGCCTGCAGGATCAACCGCCGCGGAGTGGAGAGTCGCAGGCCCGACTGCCGCAGTGCCTCCACGGCCTCGTCAAAGGTGTCGAACCGCAACGGTGGGGCGTCCGGCGAGGCGGTCATACGAGAGATTCTCGCGCACTCGGCAAGCCGATCCGCCGCGTCGTGGGGGGGTGCGCACCGGACGGCGTCACGGCTAGTCACGAATTACTCGCAATAAGGATTCGGCTGCGTATAGGGTCGGAGCGAATGACGAGCCTCAGCACGCCGCCGAGCGCCGGAAGCGGAATCCTCGGATACGTCACGCAGGTCGCCCGGGCGCTGACCCCGGCCGAACGACGGCGCGCGGGGTTCATGCTGATCACGATCGCGTCCCTCCACGCGATCGGTTTCGCCACGTTCATCCTGTTCGTCGTCCCGTCGCACTACAAGGGACTCGGCATCGGGGTCGCCGCCACCGCCTACACGCTCGGGCTGCGCCACGCGTTCGACGCCGACCACATCTCCGCGATCGACAACACCACCCGCAAGCTGATGAACGAGGGCAAACGGCCGCTCAGCCTCGGCTTCTGGTTCTCGCTCGGCCACTCCACGGTCGTGATCGCGATCGGCGTCGGGATCGTCGTCGCCGAGAAGGCCGTCTACGGCGCCGTGTCCAATCACCACTCCGACCTCGAGCAGTTCGGCGGGATCTTCGGAACCGTCGTGTCCGCCTCGTTCCTGTACCTCATCGCCCTGCTCAACATCGTGATCCTGGCCGGCATCTTCCGCGTCTTCCGCGCGATGCGCCGGGGCACCTACGACGAGGCGGAGCTCGAACGCCAACTCCAGAGCCGCGGATTGATGTACCGCTTCTTCGGCAAGTGGATGCGGGCGATCACCCGCGAATGGCAGATGTACCCCGTCGGCGTCGTGTTCGGGATGGGGTTCGACACCGCCACCGAGGTCGCGCTGCTCGCCACGGTCGCGCTCGAGGCCACGCAGAACCTCCCGTTCTACGCCATCATCTGCCTGCCCGTCCTGTTCACCGCCGGCATGAGCGTGATGGACACGCTCGACGGCATCTTCATGAACTTCGCCTACTCGTGGGCGTTCTTCAACCCGGTCCGCAAGGTCTATTACAACCTCGCGATCACCGGCCTGTCCGTGGCGATCTGCTTCTTCATCGGCACGATCGAGGTCCTCGGGCTGCTGCCGACGGAGATCGGCGGCCTCCACGGCGGCTTCTGGCATTACATGGCCGGCTTCGACATCAACAAGGCCGGCTTCGTCATCGTCGGGATGTTCGTCGTCACCTGGTCCGCGGCGCTCGCGTTCTGGAGATTCGGGCACGTCGAGGAACGGTGGTCCGCCAAGCTGCAGCCGGCTGCCGGTACCCTCGGCGCCCAGCCAGATGACTGAGTGAAACGAGGGAGAGAGGGAGACATGGCGAGCTTCGGGATCGCCCGGCTCGACGAGATTGACGTGATCGACGACGCGCGCTGCCCGTTTCGCCCGGTGCGCCAGCACTTCGGGATCACGACGTTCGGCGTCAACGCGATGACCGCCCGCTCGGACGGCGACCGGCTCATCAACGAGCACGACGAAGCCGAGCCCGGCTCCAGCGAGGAGCTGTACGTCGTGACCTCCGGGCACGCGCGCTTCGTGGTGGACGGGGAGACCCGGGACGCGCCGGCGGGGACGCTCGTCCACGTCCCGGCGGGCATCAAGCGGACCGCGTTCGCCGAGGAGGCCGGCACGACGGTCCTCTCGATCGGTGCAGCGCCGCCTGGCCGGCCCTACGAGGTCACGGACTGGGAGCGGTGGGCGCCGCTGTTCCCCCTGTTCGCGTCCGGCGACTACGCAGAGGGCGCCGACCGGGCCCAGGAACTCCTTGCCGGCAACCCGTCCCACGGCGCGCCGTACTACAACACCGCCTGCTTCGAGAGCCGCGCCGGACGGACCGACGCGGCGCTGGACCATCTCCGACGGGCGATCGAGCTCTCGCCCGAGCTTGCCGCACTCGCGCGGGACGACGACGACCTGGCGGCACTCCGCGAGCGACCCGCGTTCGCGGAGATCGTCGGCGGTTGAGCGCGCTCCGGTCGGCGGTCGAGCGTGCTCCGGTCGGCGCTCAGCGCCGACCGGGCACCGGGATCAAGACCCCGACTTGGCGCGCGTGCGCGCGGCCTTCTTCGCCGCCGTGCTGCGCTTGAGGGCGTTCCGCTTCCGGGTCTGAGCCGCCTTCTTCGCGGCGACCTTCCGCTTCGCGGGTCCCCCGGTCACGCGGTCCTCGGCCTCGCTCAGCACAGTGCTCAGGTCGTCGAGTACCCGCCGCACCTGCTTGGCGGGCTTACGGCGTCCGTCGGTCGAACGGGCGATGAGCTCCGCGGAGCGCTTCCGGATCCCACTGGCATGCAACCGCTTGATGAGGTCCTGCTCCTTGGTATTGGCCATCAGGCTCTCTCCTCTCGTGTGGTGCGTGACGTGTGTCACTTCGCATACCCACTGCGGAGCAACTCCTCACACGGGACGAGCCCTATCCGGTGAGCGTCGACGCGGCGGCGACCGATACCCGGGCGACGTCGTCGATCAGCTGCTGGCGGGTGAGATCGACGGTGCCGGCCAGCCAGCCGACGATCGCCTCCAGCATGCCGCCCACGAGCATCGTGGTCACGAACGCCAGGCGGGCATCCTCGACGGGCTCGTCGAGCCCGGCGAGCAGGCGCATCTGCGCCGCCAGGACGGCGGCATAGGCGTGGATCGAGGCCTCGCGGCGCGTCCACAGCGCCGGGCTGCCGATCGCCTCGACGAACGTCCGCGCCTTGCGCCGGTCGTCGGCAAGCACTCCGATCATCGCCTCGGTGGCGGCGCGGCAGCGTTCGTAGAGATCGGGGGGCGCCGCCTCCAGGGCTTGCTCGACCGCTCGCCCGGCCTCGGCGGCGACGCTGTCGAACAGCGCGCGGAGCAGGTCGTCGAGGTTGCGGAAGCTCTCGTAGAAGTAGCGCTCCGTCAGCCCCGCCTCGACGCAGATCGCGGTCATGGTGGTGTTCGAGAGCCCGTTTCGGCCGAGCACGTCGAGCGAGGCGTCAAGCAATTGCAGCCGCCGCGCGCTCCGGCGGGCCTCGGCGCTCATGCCTCGGTAGCTGCGGGTGGCCGGCGGCATCGCCTCCGGATCTTGACAGCCGGATGAAGCCGGATCTACACTTCTGACAGATGCCGCTGTCAGATGCCGTGCCTGGGCTGCCGAACGTCGCCCTACCGGGGCTGCCGGGGCTCCCGGCAACGTCGCTCAGCTCGGCGTCGCTCGCCCACACCGCGCGCTACCTCGTCGGTCGCGCACTGGAGCAGGTGCCCTCGGCGACGGCGCCGCTCGCCGACCCACCCGCCGGGTCCGGTCTACGGCCGGTGATGGGGGACTATGGACTGCCGATCGCCGGTCATCTGCTGAGCATGAACGGCGACATGGTCGGCTTCTCCCGCCGACGCTACGCCCGCTACGGGCCGGTCAGCTGGGGCGGTGTGCTGGGGACCCGCGCGGTGTCGGCGCTCGGGCCGGAGGCGATCGAGGCGGTGGCCGTCAATCGCGATCGCGCGTTCGGCAACGCCGGCTTCTACGAGTACCTGATCGGGCCGTTCTTCCACCGCGGCGTGATGCTGCTCGACTTCGACGAGCACCTGCACCACCGGCGGATCATGCAGCAGGCGTTCACGCGGGCCCGGTTGCGGAGCTACCTGGAGGCGATGCACGAGGGCATCGCGGAGGGCCTGGAGGCGTGGCGGCCCGGGCCTCGCTTCCCGATCTACTCCCGCGCCAAGCAGCTCACGCTCGCGGTCGGCAGCGAGGTATTCGTCGGCGCGGGCCCCGGGGCCGAGGCCGACCGGCTCAACCGTGCCTTCGTCGATGCCGTCCTCGGCGGCCAGGCCATCGTCCGGGCCCCCGTCCCCGGCGGGCGCTGGTGGCGGGGCCTGCGCGGCCGGGCGACGCTCGAGGAGCACTTCCGCGCCCAGCTGCCCAGCAAGCGCCGCGGCGACGGCGAGGATCTGTTCTCCGTCCTGTGCCATGCCGAGTCCGAGGACGGGCACCGCTTCAGCGACGAGGACGTCGTCAACCACATGATCTTCACCCTGATGGCGGCTCACGACACGAGCACGACGACGGTGGCGATGATCGCCTACCAGCTCGGTCGCCATCCCGAGTGGCAGGAGCGCGTCCGCCGCGAGTCGCTGGCCCTGGACGCCGAGCACCTCGCCTTCGACGACCTCGAGCAGCTCGTCTCCCTCGATCTCGTCATGAGGGAGACGCTGCGGATCAACGCCCCCGTGGGGGCCCTGTTCCGGGAGACGGTCGCCGACACGCAGCTGCTCGGCCACCACATTCCGGCAGGGACCTACGTCATCGCCAGCATCTTCCCGACCCAGCGGATGGAGCCGTGGTGGCGCGATCCCGATCGCTTCGATCCCGAGCGGTTCGCCGAGCACCGGCGCGAGGACCGCTCGCACCGCTATGCGTGGGCGCCGTTCGGCGGCGGCGCGCACAAGTGCATCGGCATGCACTTCGCCAGCATGGAGGTGAAGGCGATCGTGCACGGCATGCTGCTGCGCTACCGCTGGAGCGTGCCGCGGCACTACGAGCCGCCGTTGCATTACGGCACGGGACCGACTCCCTCCGACGGCCTGCCGGTCCGCCTGGAGCGACTCAGCTGACCCAGGCCTGGGGCGGCTCGCCGGGCCGCCAGCACGCCCGGAGCATCGCCTCGCTGTTGAACGGCATCGCGGTCGCGCCATCCGCACCGAGCGCGATCAGCCCGCCGCGGCCGCCGTGCCGGCGCACCGCGTCCAGCGCGTCCGCCGTGGCGGCCTCGAGGTCCCGGCCGCAGCCGAGCAGCGTGGCGACGTGGCGGGCGACGCCGGTGCGGATGAACGCCTCGCCGTCGCCGGTGCAGGAGATCGCCACGAGCTCGTCGGCCCACGTGCCCGCGCCGAGGAGCGGCGAGTCGCCGACGCGTCCCGCGGGCTGACCGGAGATCCCGCCCGTGGACGTGGCGGCGGCCAGGTGGCCGCGGTCGTCACGGCACACCGCGCCGACCGTGCCGTGCTCCTGCTCGGGTGGCTGTGCGGCTCGCAGGCGCTCGCGCTGGCGCGGGGTGACGAATGCGTCGTTGGGCCGCCGCTCGAGGCGCGCGTCGGTGGCCAGCGCCTCCGCCGCCTCGCCGATCATGAGCACCTGACGGCTGTCGAGCACCGCCCGGGCGGCGGCGATCGGGTGGACGACCGTTCGCAGCCCGGCGACGGCGCCCGCCGCCCGGTCCTCGCCGCGCATGAGCGCCGCGCTCAGCTCGACGCTCCCGTCGGCGCACAGGGCCGAGCCGAGACCCGCGTTGAACACCGGCACGTCCTCCATCATCGTCACCGCCGCGATCACGGCCGTGGTCGCATCGCCTCCGGCCTCCAGGACGGCACGAGCGCGGCCGAGCGCCTCGAGCAGCCCCCGGCGCACCGGCTCCGCCTCGTCGCGGAGCTCCTCGCCCATCCGACCCGCCCCCGCGTGGATGAGCACGATCGGTTCGCTCTCACGCCGCGCGACGGGGTTCACGCGCGCGACCGTACTCGATGGCGGACGCAGGCGGACGACGCCCGACGGACGACGCGCCCGTGAGAGACTGCCAACGCCGCCGCCCCGGCGTGCCCGAGCGCGAACCACCAGCACAGGAGAGAGCCGCCATGGGATATCAGCCGTCCGCCGAGTACCTCAGGCGCTACGCCGACCTGGTCGTCAACTTCGCCCTCGGCAACGGCGATGGCATCAGCCGGGGCGACGTCGTCCGGGTTCTCGCCCCGGAGAGCGCGAAGCCGCTCTACGCGGAGGTGTGCCGGGAGGTGTGGCGCGCCGGCGGACACGTGATCGGGGACTACCGACCCGACGACGACAACGGCTCCATCAACCTCACCCGTGACTTCTACTCCATCGCCGACGAGGACCAGGTGAGCTTCTTCCCGAGCGCGTACTTTCGCGGCGTGATCGACTCGGCCGACCACCTCGTATACGTGTCGTCGACCGTCGATCCGCGAGCGCTCAGCGACGTCGATCCGGCGAAGCTGATCGCCCACCAGGGGGCCTTCAAGCCGCTCGTCGAGTGGCAGACCGCGAAGGAGAGCGCGGGCCGCTTCACCTGGACCATCGTCCTCTACGGAACCGAGGCGATGGCGAGCGAGGCACGGATGTCGCTCGATGAGTACTGGGAGCAGATCGTGGCTGCCTGCTTCCTCGATCAAGAGGATCCGAAGGTGCGCTGGCGGGAGGTGACGGGGCAGATGAACGAGATCATCTCGGCGCTCAACGCGCTGCCGATCGACCGCCTGCACGTGGAGGGTGAGGACGTCGATCTGTGGGTCACGCTGGGCGAGAAGCGCAAGTGGATCGGCGGGGGCGGGCGCAACATCCCCAGCTTCGAGATCTTCACCAGCCCCGACTGGCGCGGCACGGAGGGGAGGATCCGCTTCAGCGAGCCGCTGTACGTCTACGGGACGCTCATCACCGGGATCGAGCTCGAGTTCCGCGACGGCGTCGCCACCCACGTGAGCGCCGCCGAGGGAGACGAGCTGCTGCGGGAGATGATGGGCGCCGAGGGCGCCAACCGGGTCGGCGAGTTCTCGCTCACGGACTCCCGCCTGTCCCGCATCACCCGCTTCATGGCCGAGACGCTGTTCGACGAGAACGTCGGCGGCCCGTTCGGCAACACCCACATCGCCGTCGGCAAGTCGCTGCAGCACTGCTACGACGGCGACCCGTCCGGGCTCAGCGAGGAGGACTGGGAGCGGCTCGGCTTCAACGAGGCGGTGATCCACACCGACATCGTCTCGACCACCGACCGCACGGTGACCGCCGTGCTCCGCGACGGCAGCGAGACGACGATCTACGAGTCGGGTCGCTTCACGGTGCCGTGAGCGCTCGGCGGACAGGGTTCCAGCCGGCGATCCACAGCTACGCGGAGCGTCCGGAGCTGTGGGAGGACTCGGACGAGCGCGGCGAGACGGTGTGGCCCGAGTACAACCGCCACGGAGACGTGGTGGGCGTCCATTGGCCCCGGCTGTTCGATGTCTTCCCGGAGTTTCAGCTGACGCTGTGCGAGCCGGGCGCAGGGGACGTGCTGGCCGAGGTGCACACCGCCCCCGTGCACTGGGACGGCACCTCCGACGGGCTCGGCTCGGGGATCGACGAGATGCTCGTCCGCGCGGTCGCCCCCGCTGCCGACACGCCCCCCGCGAACGCGCTGTGTGCGATGGCGGCGGAGGTCACGCCCGCCGCCCAGGGGCGCGGATTGGCGGGTCTGACCCTGGAGGCGATGGGGAGCCTCGCCCGGGGGGCGGGCCTCGCTCACCTGATCGCGCCCGTCCGGCCGAGCCTCAAGGAGCTCTATCCACTCGTGCCGATCGACCGGTACGTGCGGTGGGTCCGTGACGACGGCGAGCCCTTCGACCCCTGGCTGCGGGTGCATGTGCGCCGGGGCGGGCGGATCGACCGGCCGATCCCCCAGTCGATGCGGATCACCGGCACCATCGGGGAGTGGGAGCGCTGGGTGGGAATGCGGTTCCCTGACGACGGCGAGTACACGTTCCCGCGCGGGCTCGCTCCCGTGGCGATCGAGACGGCGGCCGACCGCGGCTCCTACTGGGAGCCGAACGTCTGGGTGGTGCACCCGGTCTCGTGAGCGCGAGTCGGGCTGACGTCGTGAGTCGGAAATTCGCGAGCAGGCTCAGGAGCGGCCCGGCGTGGCTGACCGGTGGCGATGACCCGAGGTGTACCGGGGTCCGCCATCGGTGGGCGAGAAACCGGATATATGAGCCACTTACTCGCCCGCCGACGCCGTCGGCGGGGTCATCGCCGCCCGTTCGGCAGCAGGACGGGTGGGACGCGGCACGCAAACGAGTCCGGTGCCGGGAGGGCCGGCGTCCGAGCAGACGCCGCGAGGCCGCCACCGAACAAGCGTGAATCAGGACGCTAGTCGCGCTCGCGGGGAGGGCTGACATCGGCGCCCGCATACTCCAACGTCGCACCCGCGGGGAGGACCTGGAGATCGCTCTCGGCCGCCGTCGGACTCGACTCGCCACGCCGACGGGCGATGAAGGGAACCCCACGCGCCGGGACCACCGAGGCGATCGCGGCGATCAGACACGCGATGAGGCCGAACGTGAACGCCGAGGAGAGCGCGCTCGCGAACGGATGCGAGATCACCGACGGGAAGAACGAGTGCCCGAGGAGGATCTTGCGCTGCGCCGCGGAGGCCGTATTGATGCCCGGCCCGAGCAGCGTCTTCACCGGGTTGTAGCCGAGGAACGCGGCGAACAGGGTCGCCACCGGCGGGAGCGCGGCCGCCTTCGACGCGGCCGCCTTGGCGACGCCGTGGGCGCGCAGCCCGACGTACAGCGAGTGGTGAAGACCGCCGGAGAGGCCGACGATCATCAGGCTGAAGAACACACCGATGGAGAGCACCATCGCCGAGTTCATGAACGTCGCCGCCATCCCCCCGCCGGCGCCGCGCTGATTCGGCGGCAGGCTGTTCATGATGCTCGCGCGATTGGGGGAGAAGAAGATCCCCATGCCGAGTCCGTTGAGCACGATCACGAGGGCGAACACCGGATAGGAGAAGTTCACCGGCAGCAGCGCCAGCAGCAGGAACGAGGCTGCTGCCAGGAGCATGCCCGCGACCGCGAACGGCCGTGGGCCCACCCGGTCGGACATCGCGCCGGCGATCGGCCCGGCGAACAGCATCCCGCCGACCAGGGGCAGGAGGAAGATGCCCGCGTACAGGGGCGTGTCGGCGAAGCTGTAGCCGTGGCGGGGCAGGTAGATCCCCTGGAGCCAGATGATCAGCACGAACTGCAGGCCGCCGCGCCCGATGCCGGACAGCAGGGAGGCGATGTTGCCGGCGGCGAAGGCGCGGACCTTGAACAGGTCGATGTGGAACATCGGCTGCTCGACGCGGGTCTCGATGAAGCAGAACACGATCAGGACGAGGATGCCGCCGCCGATCTCGGCGATCACCTTGGGGCTCGTCCAGCCCATCGTGTGGTGGCCGTAGGGCTGAATGCCGTAGGTGATGCCGACCATGATCGCCACCAGGCCGATCGCGAAGGTGGCGTTGCCCCACCAGTCGATCTTGGCCTTGCCCCGCTCGGAGAGGTCGCGGAGCTTCATGAAGCCCCACACGGTGCCGAACACCCCGAACGGGACGGAGACGAGGAACACGGCGCGCCACGCCACCGGCGCCAGCACGCCTCCGAGGACGAGGCCGATCGAGGACCCCGCCACGGCGGCGACGCCGTTGATGCCGAGGGCGAGGCCGCGCTGCTCGGCCGGGAAGGCGTCGGTGATGATCGCGCTCGAGTTGGCGAACAGCATCGCTCCTCCCACCCCCTGCAGCGCGCGCATGATGATCAGCCACAGGGCGCCCGAGCTTCCCTTCATCCACGTCACCGACAGCAGCACGCTGAACACCGTGAAGACGGCGAAGCCGAGGTTGTACGTGCGCGCGCGGCCGTAGATGTCGCCGAGCCGGCCGAGGCTCACCACCAGCACCGCGGTGACGACGAGGAAGCCGAGGATCAACCACAGCAGGTAGTTCGTGTTGCTCGGCAGCAGCGGATTGATCCCGATGCCCTTGAAGATGTCCGGCAGCGAGATGAGCAGGATCGAGGCGTTGATCGTGGCGATGAGGACGCCGAGCGTCGTGTTCGAGAGGGCGAGCCATTTGTAGTGGTCGGGGACGACCGCTCCCGACGCATCGCGGCGGGGCTCGGGGGAGCTGCTCACTCCGTTGGCTGACGCTGGATGTCTGGTGCTCACGGCTGCCTCTCGACTGAGGGATGGGAGGGGATCCTGGGCCCTACCAACATGACGTTGACGTGAAGGTTAGCTTACGAGAAGTAGGAAGCGTCCGGGGAGCGTTCGGCGCGCAGGGCTGCCCGGTTCGGCGAGGTGGGGCCTTTCCGCGCGCGAACGAACGCGAGCGCAGCGGAGAGCCGCCAGGGCAGCCGACGACCCGCCGCGGAGTCGGCGCCGATGCCCCTTCCTTAACCGGCGAGGGGGGCCGATGTTGCGCGGGATGGGCGCCTGCGGTCATCGGTCGGACGTGGGGTCCACGAGGCCGAAACTTCCCTGCTCTTCAGCTGTTTCTGCTCGTGACAACCCTCGACTCATGAAGGGAGTGCCCATGCGCTCAACGCGCATCGCCGCGATGATCGCGGCCATCGCCGTGATCGTGTGCATCCCGATCGCCCTCGCCTCCGGCGCCGCCTCGTCCCCGCCGACCGTGACGACCGCCGCGGCCACCAACCTGACAGGCTCGCAGGCCACTCTCAACGGCAGCGTGAACGCCAACGGAGAGCAGACGAGCTACGCGTTCCAGTGGGGGCCGACGAGTGGCTACGGCCACGAGACGCGGCTGGCCTCCGCCGGAGCCTCCACCAACACCCTGTCGGAGAACGCCGGCCTCGACGGCCTGATGTCCGGCACGACCTACCACTTCCGGATCATCGCCATCAACGCCTCCGGGACCTCGGTCGGCGCGGACATGACGTTCACGACCAACGGGACGGCTCCCCCGCCGACGCAGGCCCCGACCGTCACCACCGGCGGAACCTCGAGCGTCGCGTCGGACGGCGCCACCCTGACCGGGACCGTGACCCCCGCCGGCACGTCCACCCACTACTACTTCGAGTACGGGCCGACGAGCAACTACGGCTTCGAGACCCCATCGGAGAACGCCGGCACGGGACACACCGCGGTCAGCGTGAACGCGGGCATCTCGGGCCTGACGCCGGATACGACCTATCACTATCGCCTCGTCGCGGTGAGCGGGACCAACACCGTCCTGGGCGGCGACGCCACGTTCACCACGGGGACCGGTAGTCCGGTGTCGATCCAGTCCCACGTCGCGTTCATCGGACGTGAGGGATTCGTCTCCCCGGGCCGCGTGATCGGCGTCGAGGCCGACTGCCTCGGTGGCACGGTCCGCTGCACCGGGCACGTGGAGATCAAGTACGGAAGCCACATCCTCGGGCAGCGGGACTTCGGGATCGCCGCGAACACCGGCGGCTTCCAGAACATCAAGATCTCGTCCTATGGCGAGAGCGAGCTGCTCAAGTACAACCACGTGTTCCACCTGCTGCCGGTGACGGTCAACGTCGACACCTCGACCGGTCAGCACGCGACCACGACGATTCACCTGGCCCGCTGGGTCTGGCACTGATCTGAGCGCCCACGCAGTCGTGCGCACCCGGATCCCGCTCACGGGGTCCGGGTGCCGCGGCGGCGTGTGAGACCCGCGCACGTCGGCTCAGCCGACGGCGACCGCACCGCGCGTCGGTTCAGCCGACGGCGACCCGGCGGCGGCGCAGCGCCTGGCGCCCACGCTCGGTGATGCGCCACATCTCCTCGCCCAGCACCTCGTCGCGAGGCGCGGCCACGAGCAGCCCCTCGGCGACCGCCTGACGCCACACGGCGTTGACCGCGTCGTGGTCGAGCCCCAGCTCCCACGCCGCGAGTTCCAGGCTGGCCCCGCCGAAGGCGTCGAAATCCTCGGCGACCTTGATCGCCAGCAGCATCAGTCTGGACATCCATCCGAAGTGTGGACATGGACGTGCTGCCTGTCATCGTGGGATTCGTCCAGATCTTTGCCGACTTCTCGTAGGTCTCGTACAGTTTGCGCTTGAGCATGGCGATTTCGACCCCACCGTCGGACGGAACGGGCAGGGAGCCCCTGGAGCAGCTAGTCGGCCTGGCCCGCAGCGCTCGGGAGGATCCCCCTCCCAAGGTGTTGGAGGCCGTCGCCCAGGCCGTGTCCGAATCGTGCAATTTCCGGGCGCTGGCGCTGAACGTGTACCGCCCGGCGTGGGACGAGTACGAGGTCGTCCTCATCAGGGGCAGCGTCGAGATGTCCGATGCGCTGCGCGGGCGGCGGATGCCGGCCGAGGAGTTGGAGCGTCTGCTCCAGGGGACCGAGCAGCGGGTCGCCGGAACCTACTTTCTCACCGCCGAGTCCCCGGGATGGATCTCCGACGGGACCTTCGTCCCCGATCTCCCGGCCCTCGACGACCCGCGGGCCTGGCGGGCGGAGGACGGACTGATCGTGCCGCTCGTCGACACGAAGGGCGGACCGCTCGGCTTCCTCTCGGTCGACGAGCCTGAGAGCGGGTGCCGTCCCGGGGACGACGAGCTGCGGTTGCTGAGGGCGATCTGCTCACACGCCGAGCAGGCTCTGGAGAGCGCGCGTGATCGCGCCGAGGACGAGATCCTCGGCACGATGAGCACGCGGCTGCTCGCCGCCTCTACGCGAGTCAGCCTGGCCGCCACCCGCGCGCGGCTCGGCGAGGTCGTCGCCGACACCGTCGTCGAGCAGCTCGGCTTCGAGCGGATCGCGATCTACGGAGGTGAGCGGGAGGGCGAGTTCGTGCTCACCAACACCCGCGGCTGGAATCCGCGCAGCCGGGTGCCGGCGCGCGTGTCCGCCGATCGGCTGCGAGCGGCGATGACGCCGAGTCGCGAGCGGTCCGGGACGTGGCTGGTCGCCGCCGAGACGCTGTTCGGTGACCCGGGAGCTGGTCCCCGCTCACGGCGCAACGGACGAGGGCGGTTCGGCTGGAGCGACCACTGCCTGCTCGTTCCCGCCCATGGCATCGGCGGTGCCCTCGTCGGAGTGGTGGTGGTGGAGGACCCGCTCGACCGTCGGATCCCCAGCGAGCGGCGGGTCAACCTGCTGCGGTTGTTTGTCGATCAGGCGACGACCGCGTGGTCGACCCTCCAGGCGCGGGACATCCAGAATCGTCTTCTCGGCCTGATGCTCGTGCGCGAGGATGCCGCCGCGCTGGCCGATGTGCTCGCCCACACGATCCGAGCCCCGGTGGCCCTGTTCGACTGGAGTGGGCAGACGATCGCGCGGGCCGACTGGCAGGGGCGCAGCGTCGCCGCGGAAAGCCGCGAGGAGCTGTCCCGGCGGGCGGCGGCGCCCGCCGCCGAGCTGATCGTCCGCGCGCTCGAGCTCGGGGATGCCGTCGAGGGCTATCTGGTCGTCGAGGGGACGGACCGCTCGGAGCCGATCCGGGAGATGGCCGTCGAGCAGGCCGCGACGTCGTTCGCCCTGCACCTGGCCATGCGCGGCAACGCCGAGGAGGTGGAGCACCGCCTGCGGGGATCGCTGATCGACGAGCTTCTCGACTCCCCCTCCGTCGACCTCGAGCTCCTCTCCCGGCGGGTCACGCGGTTCGGTCACGAGCTCGCCACGCTCACGGTGGCGATCGCCGTGTCGCCGCTCCAGGGGCCCGAGCTGGCCGCCGACCGCTCCACCTTCATCTATCTCGCACGGACGGTGCGCTCCGGGCTCGAGCGGTGCGGCTGCGAGGCGATCATCGCGCCTCGTTCGGGTTCCGTGCTCGCGCTTCTCGCCGACGGCAGCGAGCTCGGTCTTCGGGAGATCGGCGAGCGACTCGTCGAGCAGGCTCGCGCGTGGACGGGGATCGAGGTCGCGGTCGGCATCAGTCGCCGGAGCCCCGATCCGGCCGGGCTCGCCCAGGCGGTGCGCGAGGCCCAGCAGGCACTGCAGGCGGCCCGGGCGCTGCCGGGACGCCCGGCCGTCGCCCTCGCCGGCGAGCTCGAGCTGCGGCAGTTGCTGCTCGCCGCGCCGCGCACCGATGAGGTGCGGCGTGCCGCCGAGCGGCTCCTTGCGCCGCTGCGCGAGGGCTCGGCCCGGGGGGGCGAGCTCGTCGTCACGCTCGCCGCGTACCTGGAGTCGGTCGGCCAGCTCGAGACGACGGCCCGGCGACTCGGGGTGCACGTCAACACGCTGCGCCACCGCGTCATGCGCATCGAGAAGCTGCTGGGGCGCGACCTGCGCGACGCGGGGACCCGGGTCGACCTCCAGCTGGCCCTCGAGCTGCTCGGCCGGGCCGCCACGGCGTGAGGGCGCGAGCGTTCGGTCGCTCCCTCGTTCGAACGCTGACCTCCGCTCAGGGGAGGCCGCCCGGCGGCCGATGAGCACCGAATGTTGAAGCGGTTTGCCACCGTTCTCTCCGTCCTCGCCGTGGGGCTGCTCGCTCCCGCCTCCTCACTCGCCGGGAGCGCACACCTCGCCACCGGCGCCGTCACCGGCACGATCGTCGGCCTCGACGACGCGGTGGTCACGCTCCAGACGCACGGTCGGCTCGTCGGCGTGATCAACGCACTCACCGAGGGGGCCACCGCGGTCACCGCCCGGGATCTGCCCTACGTATGGGGCGGAGGCCACGGGCAGGCGGGCGTGCCGAGTACCGGGGACAAGGGTGGCCCGGGCGCGAACGGCAGGCGGATCGGCTTCGACTGCTCGGGCGCCGTCGCCGCCGTCCTCGCCGCGGCCGGGCTCTGGGCTCCGGGCAGCGGCGTTCCCAACGATGCCGGCGTGATCGCGCAGCTGCGCGCCGAGCGCCTGCTCGCGGCGGGCGCCGGCCGGGGACCGAGCGAGGTGACCCTGTACGACGATCCCGGCGTCCATATCTTCATGAACATCGACGGTCGCTTCTTCGGAACCTCCGACGGCGGCGGCGGCGGCGATTCCCGGGGCGGCGCGGGGTGGCTGTACGACGGGGCCCCGGACGCCTACAACCGGCACTTCAAGCGGTATCACCTGGTGTCGTCGGTGCTGCGGGATCGCACGAGCTACGGCCACGACTACACGTTCGAGACGAGCAGCGACCCCGCCCTCGTCCTCGGCGCCGAGCTCGGCGATCGCGTCACGGTGACCTTCGCCGAGGCGAGGACGGGGATCATGCTCGCCCGCACGCTCGCGTACCGCGGCAGCGAGACGGTGAGCGGGACGGTCACCGCGCTCGGAGTGGGAGCCGTGAACGTGGAGACCTCGAGCGGCTCCACCCTCACCTTCGCCACGACGCTCGTGCCCGAGCTGATCGCCGGTGTGCAGCTGGGCGACGGCGTGCAGCTGACCTACTCCAAGGACCCCTCCGGCCTGCTCGTTCCGCACGCGCTCACGATCACGAGCACCCCCGCCCCGCCCGTCACGAGCACGCCCGTCCCGCCGGTCACCACCCCCGCGCCGCCGGCGGGCCCCGTCCCCGGCTACACGGTGCGGCGCAGGGTCAGGTGAAAGGCGTTCGCGTCGACGTCGTGGCCGCGCAGGACGGCGGTGATCCGCTGCCGGCCGTGGTGGTGGATCGTCAGCGTCTCGCGGTGGCCCGGGGAGAGGGCGAAGCCGCGCCGGGCGAGAAGGGTGCGGCGGTGGCGGACGGTGAGGCGACCGGCACACGGGGCGTCGGCGCCGGCTCGCTCGGAGAGGACGAGGCGAACGGAGCGACTCCGAAGGCGCACCGCGCGGAGGCGGAGCGCGGCCGCGCAGCGGGGTCCGGGGCGCTCCCGGGTCAGCAGGCGCAGCGTCCAGGCGCCGTGCGCGCAGCCGGCGATCGCGTACCCGCCGCGGACCCGCGTGGCGTGCAGGCGGACGATCCCCGTCGTGGTGAACCGCGGCACGCCGCGGCCCGGCACCCATGCCTCCAGCTCGCAGCCGATGCCGGCGCCGGTGAGGGGGGCCGATCCACTCGCTGAGACGGCGCCGCGCCCGGGGTCGCTGAGGAGGGAGTCGAGCCGTCCGGGGGCCGCCGTCACCGTCGCGCGGCCGACGAGGGCCTCGGTGCTGCGCGGGATCGCCAGGGCGGTCGTGCTCACCAGCCGGCTGCTCGGTGTGCCGGGCGCGCACGTGATCCGCACCAGGCTGTTCGTCTGTGCCGGTGGGCGCTGGCCGAAGGCGCCGACGGTGCTCGGCGACCCGCAGGCCTGCTTCCACTGCCACCACGCCCCGCCCCACACGTGCGCGTCCTGCTGGTGGGCGAACTCGGCGATGTCGGCCTCGTCCCGTGCGGGATCGCCGTACCAGCCGTACTCCCCGCCCCACACAGTCGTGCGATAGCCCTGCGCGGCCGACGCGGCATCGGCGTAGCCCTGGTCGACGGATGGGAGTGCCAGCGAGCCCGCGTAGAGGTGAGGCGCGAAGACGATGTTCGGGTCACTCGTGAACGATCCCTCGACCGGTGGGCTGGTCCCCAGGAGCGACCACTCGACGCCGGGCTCGAAGAACGCGATGTGCGAGAACCCGCCGGGGGCCGCATGCTCGGCGGTGCGGATCGCGCTGAGCACGCGGGTGTAGAACAGGCCGAGGAGCCCGTTGGCCTCGCCGAGGGTGAGGCCGGGATTTGGCTCGTTGAGCAGGTCATATCCGGCCACGGCGGGATCGGCCGCGAACTGCCCGGCCAGCTTCGCCCAGGTGTCGATGAGCTGCGATTGGATGCCGTCGGCGTTGTCGTAGAAGTTCTGCCACGCCGCCTCGTCGGCCGGCGAGATCTCCCGCACTCCGGCGATCGCGCAGGTGGGCATCCCGTCCGTCTGTGTCGCCCACCCCGGTGCGCCGTCGAAGCCGACGGGCGGGGAGGACCCGGACGGGCAGCTCTCGCCCGCATGACCGGCGACCCCGATTCCCCACGCGTCCTGGTGCATGTCGAGCACGGTGTAGATGCCGTGGGCTGCCGCCCAGCCCACGGCGCGGCGGATCTCGGCAACGTAGCCGAGGTCGAAGCTGCCGGGAGTCGGCTCCAGACGAGACCAGCTCAGGACCAGCCGGACCACGTTGAACCCCAGTCCGGCCATCTCGGTGAAGTCGGCTCGCGTGAGCGGCAGCACGGCGGGATACGCCGGATACTGCTGGTAGTACTGCCCGAGCGCGTCCACGTCCACTCCGCGCAGCAACACCTGCCGTCCCGCGGAGTCGACGATCGCGGGATCGTTGCCGCGCACCGAGTGCAGCGCGAGCAGCGGAGCGCCCGCCGCCGTGCCGGGAGCCCCCGCGGCCAGGAGCACGCAGGCGACCGCCACACGCCGCAGGACCCCGCTCACTCCCCGGACCCTAACGGCCCGGTCTTGTCGTCGCGCCGTCGAGTTGACAGGATGATGCAGCTCGCACATCAACAGGGGGAAGAAACGTGATGAACCTGCAACCGTCGCCTCGCCGCGGCAACATTCGTCGTCTCGTGCTCGTCGCCGTCGCCGGGCTGGCTCTCTGTGTGCCCGCGGCGGCGATCGCGGGCGGAAGCTCACTGAAGTCATATCTCGTCAAGAAGGGCGAGATGCCGGGGTTCACGCCCGGACACGTGACGACCGCGAGCACCGCCCTGCAGTTCCTGTCCACCGACAAGAACAAGCAGGCCGACGCCAAGACGCTGGAGGCCGCGGGGTTCGAGCGGGCCGAGGAGGAGGTCCTGCACACCAAGGGGGGCGGGGGCGGATCGGACGTCATCGAGATGAAGAACTCGTCGGGCGCCAAGTCGCTCGATCAGCAGGCGATCTCCCACGCCAAGGATCTCGGCGCCGGCACCTACGTCAAGATCAAGGTCCCGGGCGTCTCGAGCGCAAGCGGCTATGCCTTCACGTCGAAGAAGAAGACCCACGGGGTGAAGAAGCAGGTGACGGACATCTACTGGGTCCAGGGGCGCTGTGTGCTGTTCGCCAGCGACTTCCTGCCCGGCAAGAAGTCGTTCGACACCCCGGTGATCGACGCGGTCAAGGCAGTCGCGAAGCGGACCCACCACACCTGCCCGTAGCGCCCCGCGCGGCGGAGGGATGACGAGACGGCGCGCCCGACCGGAGATTCTGGCGCGGGTCGGGGAGCTCGCGGTGGTGCGAGACCCCCGTGACCCGAGCGGCCGGCTGCTGCAGGCCGATGGCATGGACGCGTCCTATGTCGATCTCTCCGACCCGCGCCACATCGAGTTCGATTACCTGCGCTGGATGGGGGAGGTGCTGCGACTCGTCTCCCCCCGACGAGTCCTGCACATCGGAGGCGGCGGCTGCGCACTGGCCCGTGCGCTGCTCGCCGGCGATCGGTCGAGCCATCACGACGTGTGCGAGTCAAGCCAGGCCGTGCTCGCCCTGGCGCGCGAGCACCTCGGCCTGCGGCGCGGCCCGGGCCTCCGCGTGCGCCACGTCGAAGGGCGCGCCTTCCTCTCGCGCTGCCCGGCCGACGCCTATGACGCGGTCGTGGTTGACGCCTTCGTGGGAGCCCGCGTGCCGAGGCAGCTCGTCACCGTCGAGGGCGCCCGGGAGCTCGCGCGGGTCGCCCCGCTGGCGCTCGTCAACGTCCTCGACGCCCGGTCGGGCGCCGAGGTGGGCCGCATCGGCGCCGCCCTTCGCCAGGGCTACCGGGAGCGCGCACCGGCGTCTGCCCGCGTGTTCGCGCTCGGAGGCCGGGGCGGGAACACGGTGCTCGCCGCCTGTGCCGTGCCGGAGCTCGACCTCGTCCGCCTGACGGCGCGGCTCGCCGCCGATCGGGCACCCGCCCGGCTCACGGAGCCGGCCGAGCTCGCCCCGCGCCTCGACGCGGCGGCTCCACTGCGCGACTGAGGCGTCCACGCGCCGTACGGGTGCTCGCCGCGGTGGGTGTCCGGCCCCGGTGGACGGCGCGGCCATAAGTCGTCCAGACACCTTGTCCTTAACACCGGAACGGAGTAGCTTTGCTCTAGTTTGTCGTGAAATAGTGAGCAATAAGGAGGTTTGAGATGACATTCCGCTCCGGCCGTAGGTAAGAAACCGCACAATTTTTCACGTTCGTCCGAGGCACCGTCCTGTACGATGGCTCGAGGATGGGGGCTACTCGAATAGCGATGAACTCGCGGACGTCGCGCCGCGGTCAGAAGGCGCTCGCCCTGATCGTGTACGCGAGCGTTCTCGCCGCCCTTCTGCCGACGCTCGGTCTCACCAGCGGATGGCACCACCCGGTCCTCATCGCAGCGCTGTGGCTGATGGCCTGTCGTCGCCCTGCAGGGGCAGGTGCGCTTCGGCGTTGCTGCCGGCCACTTCGACGCCGAGCTCGCGCTCGTGCCGCTCGCCCTCTTGGTCGCGGGGCCGCTCCCGACCCTCGCCATGCTCGTCCTGCCGGACCTGGTGAGCCGTACCGTGCTGCGCGTTCCCGGATTCCCCCTGCGCAGCACCGGCCTTCTCGCCAACTGCGCCTCCTACGTCGCGGGGATCGCCGCGGCCGATTGGGTGCTGCACTTCGGCGGCCGGCGTCGCTTCCCCGCCGCTTCTCACTGCGATGCTCGTGATTCCGGCCGGTCTCGCGTACATCGCCGTCAACTTCGTGGTGGCACGTCTCGTCCACCAGGTGCTCTGGAATGGCAAGCGGGTGGGCAGATCGCGCCCGAGTTCCTCTCCGTCGACCTCCCCGCGATCCTCGGCACCCTCGTGCTCGCGGCGGCGATCGCCGCGGCTGCTGCCGATCATCGGCACCAGCGCGCTGCTGCTCGTCTCGCCGCTCGTCCTCGTGCCGCAGCTGGCCGCCGCCCTCACCCGGATGCGCCCGGTGAGCGAGCGCTCACCCGGCGCGGCCACCGTTCTCTACACGCGCGCGCTGGCCAGCGAGCTCCGGCTCGACCGGCGCGAGCGCCGGCGGGCGGTGCTCGCCGCGCAGATGCTCGCCGGCGGCGAGCCCTCGGGCGCCGGGCTTCACGACCTCGGCGAGGCCCGGTTCCTCACCATGCACGCCTTCGAGCGCTACGACGGCCACGGCGCCCCCGCGCAGCTGGAGGGTGGGCTCATCCCGCTCGGCAGCCGGATCCTCGCCACGGCGGCCGCGTGGAGCGCGCTCACCGCCACGGGCACCGCAACGCTTCCACACGATCAGGCGCTCCTCGACCTTCAGCTCCACGCCGGCGCCGACCTCGACCCTGGGGTGGTCGCCGCGGCCGGGCGCCTGATCGCCACCGAGCAGCAGTTCGCGCGCCAGCCCGGGGCCGCTCCGATCCTTCACCGCCTTCCCGCCCCGCTCGCCGCCCGCCCCGTGCTGGCGCGGCTGGTCGGGAGCTGCGTCCTTCCCGCCTAGCCGCCTCGTCAGCTTTAGCGATTGGTGACGGCCCGCCAGTAGGCCTCGATCGTCGGGGCCAGCCGCTCGAGCTCCTCGAGCGTCACGGCGGCCAGGTCCTCCAGGCGACGCTCACCCAGCTCCGTGAGCGCCAGACGCACCGTGCCCGGCCGCCGCGGATCGGGCACCCGCAGCACGAGTCCGGCCGACGCCGCCCGGTCGATCAACCCCACCGCGCTGTGGTGGCGGAGCACGAGATAGTCGGCGACCTCGCCGACGGAGGGCCCACGGGGATCCGCGTGCCCCCGGATCGCCAGCAGCAGCTGGTGCTGGGCGGGGGTGAGGTCCGCTCCGCGCGCCTGCTCCTCGCTCCAGTGGAGAAAACGGCGGAGCGTCGTGCGGAAGTCGAGCAGGCGCTGGTAGTCGAGGTCGGTCGGGGTACGGGGCCTCCGGGCGGGCGCCATCGCTGATATCTTACTGCGATATCGCGTCACGATATGATTTCAGCAAACTGACCCGGCCTCTGCGGACCGGGTTCGGGGGGCCGCCGAACCCGAGCGGCTGGGCGCCGCCCGAGCTGCGGGAGCGCACCGAGCAGCTGCGCGACTTCGACGTCGGGCCGCGAATGCTCCTCATCGCGGCCCTCGCCCTTCCCGTCGGCCTCGTCAGCGCCGGCCTCGCCTGGTGCCTGCTCCGGTTGATCGGACTGATCACCAACCTCGTCTTCTACCACCGCCTGCGGACCAACCTCGTCGCGCCCGGGGATGGCCATCACAGCTGGCTGCTCATCCTTCTCGCTCCGATCGTGGGCGGATTGATCGTGGGGGCGATGGCCCGGTGGGGGAGCGACAGGATCCGTGGCCACGGCATGCCCGAGGCGATCGAGTCGATCCTCGTCGGGGGCAGCCGGGTCCAGCCACGCTTGGCGCTGCTCAAGCCGATCTCGGCGGCGATCAGCATCGGCACGGGGGGTCCCTTCGGCGCCGAGGGACCGATCATCATGACCGGCGGCGCCGCGGGATCGATCCTCGCGCAGTTCGTGCACCTGAGTGCCGACGAGCGGAAGGCCCTGCTCGTGGCGGGCGCGGCCGGCGGGATGGCGGCGGTGTTCAACGCCCCGATGGCCTCGGTGCTCCTGGCGATCGAGCTGCTCCTGTTCGAGTGGAGGCCGCGCAGCCTGGTTCCGGTGGCGTGCTCGGTGGCGGTCAGCACCGTCGTGCGTGGCTGGCTGCTCGGGACGGGAGCGATCTTCGCCACCGCCCCGATCCACGTCAGCATCGCGCCCGTCGACGACCTGCTGTGCCTGGTCCCGGCGATCACCGGCGGGCTCCTGGCGATCGTCCTCACCGCCCTCGTCTACGGCTCGGAGGACGTCTTCCATCGCCTGCCGATCCACTGGATGTGGTGGCCGGCCATCGGCGGCCTCATCATCGGCGTGGGCGGGCTGATCGAGCCGCGGGCACTGGGCGTTGGCTATGACGTCATCGGTGAGCTGCTCACCGGTCGCGCGGCGCTGTCACTCGTCGTCGGGATCCTCATCGTCAAGACGCTCATCTTCGGTCTGTCGATCGGCTCGGGAACCTCCGCCGGCGTGCTCGCGCCGACGTTCATGATCGGCGCGGCTCTGGGGGGGCTGGAGGCCCACATCCTGCCGTCGGTGCTCCCTGGATTCTGGGCGATGGCCGGCCTCGCGGCCGTTCTGGGGGGAGTGATGCGCGCCCCGCTCACCGGGGTCCTGTTCCCGCTCGAGCTCACCCATGCCTGGCCGCTGCTGCTGCCACTGCTGATCGCTTCGACCGCCGCCTACGCCATCTCGGCGCTCGTGCTCAAGCGCTCGATCCTCACCGAGAAGGTCGCCCGGCGGGGGCGCCATCTCAGCTTGGAGTACTCGGTCGATCCGCTCGCGGTGACCCTCGTGCGGGAGGTGATGCGCGCGCCCGGCGGACAGGCCTCAGCCGCGGCAGAGGCGGGCCTCCCCGACGCCGAGGTGCTCGCCGACAGCACGCTCCGTGAGGCCGCCGACACCTTCGCCGCCACCGGCGTCACCCGCCTGCGGGTGCGTGAGCGGACCGGATCCGGTGCGGTCGTCGGCGAGCTCGAGCTGGTGGATCTGCTCGAGGCCCGGGTGCGGAGCATCCGGGCCGCGGACCACCGAGAGCGAATCCTGCGCGCGCCGGCCGCGTTCGGGCGTCGCCGCTGAGGGCGATGGCTAGGATCACGCCGATGAGCCTGTTCCCAGATGATCTGCGCTTCGGCATCCACGCCGGCCAGCAGTACAGCGACTTCCCCGGCTACCTCGAGCTGTGGCGCACCGCCGAGGAGCTCGGCCTCGACTGGGCGTCGGTGTTCGACCACTTCATGCCGATCCAGGCGGATCCGACCGGACCATGCTTCGAGGGGCTGACGCTGCTCGCGGCGATGGCCGCGCACACCGAGCGCCTGCGCTGCGGGATCATCGTCGTCGGGGTCACCTATCGCTCGCCGGCGCTGCTGGCGAAGATGGCCGCGACCATCGACCACATCTCCGGCGGTCGGCTCGAGCTCGGCATCGGCGGCGCCTGGTACGAGCTCGAGCACAACCAGTACGGGATCCCGTTTCCGCGGATCGGCGAGCGACTGGCGATGATGGGGGAGGCGGCCCAGATCCTCAAGTCGTTGTGGACCGAGGAGCGCACGACGTTCAGCGGCCGCCACTACCAGCTCAAGGACGCCATGTGCGAGCCCAAGCCGCTGCAGTCGCCGCGGATCCCGCTGTGGATCGGCGGCTCCGGTGAGCGCGTGACGCTGCGCCACGTCGCCGCCGAGGCCGACGGCTGGAACACGTTCCTCGGCCCGCTCGACGAGTTCGACCACAAGCTGAGCGTGCTGGAGGCGCACTGCGACGACGTCGGCCGCGAGCGCCGCGACATCCGCATCCAGCTCGTCCTCCAGGCGGTCCTCGGCGCCGACGAGCGCGAGGCGACCGAGCAGCTGCGCCGCCGCGCCGCCGCGCTGGGCCTGGAGCCCGATGCGTTGCGCGAGCGGGGGCTGATCGCGGCGACGCCCGAGCAGCTGACCGATCGGCTGCGCCCCTACGTCGAGCGCGGGGCGAGCGACTTCCTCCTGGGCGCTCGCCCGCCGATGGACAGGCGCACGCTCGAGTTGTTCGCCGGCGAGGTCGCCCCGGCGCTCCGCGCGGGGTAGCCCTCCCGGCGCGCGTCAGGCCGCGGGTGCGCCGCCGGCGAGGCGACGCCCCTGCTCCCGCCCCGCCGCGGCAGCCGGGCCGCGTGTCGCGGGGTCCAGCGGGTTGCCGCCGATCGCGTCGTGCGACCGCTCGTCGGGCGCGATGATCGACACCTCCGCCCCGCCCGTCCGGAGGGCGCTCACCGCCGCCTCCAGTGGCACATCCGTCGGCAGCACCTCCTCCGCGCCGAGCGGCACGATCACCGTGACCCGGGAGACGCGCGGGACGCAGTCGGCGTTCGCGGTCGAGCGCACGCCCCCGTCGACGTAGCGACGGCCGTCGATCGTCACCGGGGGCCACACACCGGGCACGGCGCAGCTCGCCGCGACGGCGTCGACGAGGCTCACGCCCGACGTCCGGTCGAACACCCGCGTCGCGCCGTCGAGCGCATCGACGGCGACGATGCGCAGCGTGCGCTCCGGCCATCGCGTCGCCGGCAGCCGCGACTCGATCACCGCCCGGCGCTCGCGCTCGCTCACCGTCGTGGCGCCGAGCGCGAACGCACCGGCGGCCCGGCGCATCTCGCCCCCGGTCCTGGCCCTCGCCATCACCTCGGCAAGCTCGCGCGCCCAGGCCTCCATGTCGATGTCGACGGCGATCTCGGCACTCTGGAGGCCCGGTTCGACCTGTCGCGCGTACAGCTCCTCCAGGCTCGAGCCACTGCCGAGCTGGGCTGCCACCGTCGCCCCGGCCGACGTGCCGACGAGCACGTCGGCGCCCGAGATGTCCCGACCGGAGTCGGCCAGGCCGGTGAGCAGACCGGTCATCCAGGCGATCCCGCCGACGCCGCCGCCTCCCAGCACCAGCGCCTCCGTCATCGGCGCCACCACGTCTCAGGCTGTCTCGTCTGGCGCTCGAAAGTCATTCCCGTCTCCTCCTTGCTGGTGGCCGGACGGGCGCACGCTAGCGGAGCCGCGCCCGAGCCCGGCCGGTGCAGCCCCTGCGCCTCCGCGCGCCGTGCCGTCGAGCCCGTGTGCGGCGACGTGGGAGCGAGCGCCACGCCCACGACGTCCCACGCGCTCCCGCTCGGGCGATGGTTGGGGGGTGATGGGCCTCACGGGCCGATGAGACCCCACGCACGGGCGGCCGGTGAACGGTTGGGATGAAACGGGCGTGCTGTCACGACCGGAGCAGCTCGCATCGACCCGTGCGCCGCCGGAGTCTCGTAGAGCCCACCGTGGGCGTCCGATGCGCGAGAGTCGTGAGATGACGATCCTCCGCCACGCAACCGCCGGGGACGAGCGCTTCATCGTCGAGATGGCGCGGCACGCCGGCACGATCGAGGAGCGCCCGCTCCCCGGGGCGCAGGAAGCCGTCGTCCGCGACGTCCTGCCGCCGGGACCCGACGCGGTGCTGGTGGCGACCGACGAGGGCGGCCGGCGCCTCGGAGCGGCCTGGTGGCACTGGCACGAGCCGCCGCTGCTCACCGATGCCGGCGGCCGGGCGGTGCCGGAGATGATCGTGGCGGTCGAGGAGGATGCGCGGGGGCACGGGGTCGGCGGCGAGCTCGTCGAGGCGCTGGCGAGGCGAGCCGGCGAGCGGTTCGACGCGCTCGGGCTCAACGTCCATCTCCGCAACCCCGCGGTGCGTTTGTACACCCGGATGGGGTTCTCGGTGGCCGGGCGCGGGCGCGGGCGGTTCGGGGTGGCGATGCGCCGCCCGCTGCGGACGGGCGGCGTTCCCGCGGACGGCGAGGAGGCCGAGCTCGTGCTGCGCGACGGCGACGCGATCGTGTCGTTCTCGTTCGCTGACCTGCTCCGCTACCACGGCGGGGGTGGCTCCCCGGGTGGGGTCGCCCACGCCTTCAAGGTTCTCGAGCGGGGGCTGCCGCTGCTCGGAGACGGCAGCCCCGTCGACCGCCGCGCCATCCACATCGCCACCGCGTTCGGGGGACCGGGCGCGCGGGACGGATTCGAGCTCGTCACGCGCGCCGTGGGCGATCGGAGATTCGTCGTCGACGCCACGCTCGCGCGGCCCGAGCTCGGGCGTGCCCGGGAGCGGTTCGTCTTCCGTCTGAGCCTCGGCGAGCGCGAGGCGCTGCTCGTCCTGCGTGACGGCTTCGTCTCCGACGCCTTCATCGACCTGACGCGCCATCCGGATCGCAGCGAGGCGCAGGAGCGGCGCCTGACCGAGATGAAGGCGGAGATGGCGGCGCGGGTGATGGCCGCGCGCCCTGAGGACGTCTACGACGTCGCGGAGCCGTGAGCGACCGGCGCGGCTACGCGCGCAGCGCCTCGGTCGGGCTGAGTCGCGCCGCCTTGGCGGCGGGATAGAGCCCGGCCAGGGCGCCGATCACGAGGCCGGAGGCGGGGGCGGCCACGAGCGCGTAGATGGGCACCACGAAAGGCTCGTGCTGGCCCACCGCGTAGATCAGCGTGGCGCCGGCGCCGAGGGCCAGTCCGGCCACGCCCCCGAGGGCGGCGAGCACCGCCGACTCGGCGAGGAACTGCGCGCTCACGTGCCCGCGCGTCGCGCCGAGCGCGCGCCGCAGGCCGATCTCCCCCCGCCGCTCGAGCACGGAGATGACCATGATGTTGGCGATCCCGATCGCCCCCACGAGCAGGGCGACGGCGCCGAGGCCCAGGAGCAGTGTCGTGAACTGGCCCTGTGCGGCGGCGCGGGCCTCCAGGACGTCGGAGGGACGGCTCACGCTCGTCCCGCTGGGGTCGGCGGGATCGGCGGTCGCCCCGAGCAGGTTCGCCACCCCCACGACGTCGTTCTCGTTGCTGCGCACGTAGATCTCCGAGGGGTCCGGCGTGACCTGGAACAGCCGTTCGGCCACGGAGAGGCTGATGAAGGCCGTGGTGTCGAGGGTGGAGTCGAGCAGCGCGGGCTTCATCACCCCGACGACGGTGAACCACGTGTTGCCCAGGTACACCTGGACATGCCCGGCGGCTGAGGTGATCTGCAGCGTGGCGGCGGCCTCGGCGCCGAGCACCACCTCGGGATAGCGGTCGCTCACCGCGTTCAGGAAGTGGCCGGAGCTCATCGAGGTGCCGAGCACGGCGGGGAGGTTCGGCCCGGCGGCGTCGACGCCGATCCCGCCCGTCTCCTCCGACGGGACGTAGGGGGTGCGCAGGACGTTGGCGTTGCCCACGGAGTACACGGCGACGTCGCGCAGGACGTGGGGCATCCCCGCGATCATCGGCACCGACGTCGGCGGCAGGTTCTCGGTCTGCCCCGTGAGGCCTTGGCCCGGGGTGACGGTGAGCAGGTTGGTGCCGAGCGAGTCGATCACCGCCAGCAGCTTCGCCTGGCTCGAGGCCGAGACCCCGACGACGGCGACCATCGCGCCGATCCCGATGGCGATCCCGAGCGCGGACAGCGCGGCACGCAGACGTCGCAGGCGCAGGCCGCGCAGGGCCGCCCCGAGCAACTCGCGAGCGGGGAGCCGCGCGGGGGCGACCGCGGCCGAGGGGGCGCTCATGAGCGCTCGTCGGCGACGATCTCGCCATCGCGCATCACGATCCGCCGGGCGAACGTGGCCGCGATGTCGGCGTCGTGGGTGATGAGCGCGAGCGTTGCCCCGTCGCCGGCCAGCTCGTGCAGGAGGGAGATGATCTGGGCTCCGGAGTGGGAGTCGAGGTTCCCCGTCGGCTCGTCGGCGAGGATGATCCGGGGTCCTTTGGCCAGCGCCCGGGCGATCGCCACGCGCTGACGCTCGCCGCCCGACAGCTGCGGCGGACGATGCCCCATCCGGTGGGCGAGGCCGACGCGCTCGAGCGCCTCGCCGGCGGCGGCGCGCCGATCGCGCCGCGGGCGGCCGGTGTAGAGCATGCCGTCGGCGACGTTGTCGAGCGCCGACATCCAGTCCTGGAGGTGGAAGCTCTGGAAGACGAACCCGATCGCGTGAGCCCGCAGCCCCGCCAGCTGGCCGTCGCTCGCCTCTCCGACGTCCTGCCCGGCCACCGTGACCGCCCCGCTGGTGGCGCGTTCGAGCGTCCCGAGCACGGTCAGCATCGTCGTCTTCCCCGACCCCGAGGGGCCGACCACCGCCACCCGTTCGCCGTCGGCGATGTCGATGCTCACGTCGTCGAGCGCCCGGACGTCGCCCGGATACTCCTTGACCACCTGGCGGAGGCGCAGTGCGCTCATCCCTGGGAGTCCGTCACCTGCAGGCCGGGACGGATCCCCGCTCCGGAGATCTCCACGTAGCCGGCGGCGAACAGCCCGGTGGTGACCGGGATCAGCCTGTGCGGCGGCTCGGACTCCTGTACGGCGTAGCTGTTCCCGGAGGTGGCGAGGAGCGCCGTCACCGGCACCGAGAGGACGTTGCGCGCCTTCTGCTGGACGAAGTTGACGCTCACCGCGGCCTCGTCGAGCCCGGTCCTGGGGTAATGCCCGCGCAGGGCGATCGTCACCGGGATCGTCGACGCTGACCCGGAGCCCGAGCCACCCGCCCCCGAGCCGCCTGAGCCACTGCCCGCGCCGGATGCGCCACTCGAGCCCGAGCCCGAGCCCGAGCTGCCCGAGCTCGCCGCCACCGCGCTGACGGCGGTGATCGTGCCGGGGACCGTGCTGCCGTCGGGCAGCTCGACGCCGACGTGCTCGTGCACCTTCGCCTCGCTCTGGGAGCTGGCCGGAAGCTCGACGGTGACGATCAGGTGCGTGGAGGTCGTCTGCAGGACGGCAACTCCGGCGGCCGCGGCGTCGCCTCCGCCGGCGCCGGCTCCGCTCGAAGAGCCGCCTGCGTGACTCGCTGTCCCGTGCGAGCCGGAGTGGTTCGAGGCGCTGCTGTGTGAGGAAGCGCTCGCCGGCTCCGAGCGCGCCGCCTTCAGCGCCGCGGACTCGGCCTTGAGCGCCGCGATCAGCTCCGCGATCTCCTCGGCGCGGGTGAGGTGCTTCTTCCGGTGGCGCCGCTTCGCCTTGCCGTGGCGCGTCGCGGGGGGCGTGGCGATCGGCGTGTCGAGTCCGACGAACTCAGGGGCGGCCGGCGGGTCGATGAGGGAGGCGGGCTGAGGAGCGCTGTTGCCGCCGGTGCCGCTCGAACCGACGGTGACCTCCTGGGCGGAGACCAGCTGATCCCCGGGCAGGAACACGATCTGTCCCAGCGGAAGCGCGCCGGTCTGCTCCTCGCCGAGCGATGCCTGCAGGGCGTCGATGCCGGCCGTCGTTCCCGCCTGCCACTCATCGTCGGCGACGAGCGCGTCGGCGCCGAAGCCGAGCGCGATCAGGTTCCGGTTGAGCTCCAGCACGTCAGGCCCGCTCGTGTCGGATGCGCTCAGGGTGCGGTAGGCGGGCGCGCCACCATTCATCAGCAGCACGGGCTGACCATCGACGCGGAACAGGGGCTGGCCCGGTGAGATGCGTGCTCCGACCGCCGGCAGCCACGTGATCGTCCCGCTCAGCCGGTCGTAGACCGTCTGTGGATTGCTGTAGCTGACGGTGCCCGACTCGGTGTCGCTGAGCACGAGATTGTGGCGCTCCACCGTCGCCGCACCCGCGCTCGCTCTCGTCGATCCTGACGAGCCTCTCGAGTGCGAGGAGCCGGCGAGGAGCACGACAACAACGACGATGGCGGCCGTGCCGGCCACAGCGAGCAGGGCGAGCAGGCGATGGCGCGTGCTCATGGCACCATCGTCCCAGAAGGCATCGAGCTGAGCGATCGCATCGCTATCCGTTCAGGCTCAGGAATCCGTGCCGCCCGCAGACGTTGACCGCGTGCTTGAAGGCCGGCGAATTCGGGTCGAGGTTCGCCCGGATGGGCTCGGCGGCGCCGGAGAAGTCCGGATCCGGGAAGTTGGGCACGCCGTTGGCCCGCATGCAGCGTGCCATGGCGAGCGCCTGCGCCTTCTGCTTCGCGGTCGGGGCGGGCGGCGGCCCGTTCGGCTCGACGTACTTCGCGCACGCCTTGATCGCCCGGGCGGCGGCCGGACCGGAGAATGTCCTGCCGTCGACGATGATCGAGTCCAGGGCCCCGCCGACGGGAACGCCGATGCCGTTGAAGCCCTCGCCCCCGGGACTGTTGGTGGGGTCCGGGAAGCTCGGCAGGCCGTTCGCCCGCATGCACTTCGACAGCCCGATCGGCGAGGCGTAGCCCGTGGCGTGCGTGGCGGTGCCGGTGACGGTGGACCCCGAGCCTCCGCAGGCGGTGACGGCGAGGGCGCACAGGACCGCGCACAGCAGGGAGCCGGGGATCGTCCGTGAGCTCAACATCGCCTCTCCTTCCGCAGGGGTCTCGGGGCGCCGCGTACTCTCCGTCATAGGCGTGCACGGGCCCGTAACGTCGTTATGTGGCTGTTATGCGCCCCTCGCCAACGTGGCGGACGGACGGATGAGGGTTCTCGTCGTGGAAGATCACCCCAGGTTGGCCGACACCGTGGCAAAGGTGCTGCGGCGTGAGGGAATGGCCGTCGACGTCGCCTACGACGGACGCGAGGGTCTCGAGCGCGCGCGCCTGACCGACTACGACGTGATCGTGCTCGACCGCGACCTGCCGCAGCTCCACGGGGACGTGGTGTGCCGAACGCTCGTGGCCGAGCGCAGCACCAGCGCGGTGCTGATGCTCACGGCGGCGGCGGGGGTGGAGGCGCGCGTGGCCGGCCTCGGGCTCGGCGCCGACGACTATCTGCCCAAGCCCTTCCACATCGTCGAGCTCGTCGCGAGGATCCGAGCCCTGGCACGGCGCTCGCGCCGCGTGATCCCGCCCGTGCTCGCCCACGGAGACCTGGAGCTCGATCCCGCGCGCCGGCTCGTGACCCGGGGCGGCCGCGATCTCGCCCTCAGTCCCAAGGAGTTCGCGGTGCTCGAGCTGCTGCTGTCGGCCGAGGGCACGGTCGTCTCGACCGAGCAGATCCTCGAGCGGGCGTGGGATGACGCCACCGATCCGTTCACCAACGCGGTGCGGATGACCGTCAGCCGTCTGCGGGCGAAGCTGGGCGATCCTCCCGTGATCGACACGGTGACGCCCGTCGGTTACCGGATCGGCGCGCCGGCATGAGGCGCCGCTGGGTCCCGACGACGGTCCGCTGGCGGCTGACCCTGCTCTACGGCGGGTTGTTCCTCGTCTCCGGGGCCGCGCTGCTCGCCGTCACCTACGTGCTCGTCGCCCACGCTCCCATTGGCGGCGGTGGCGGCGCCATCGGCGCGGTGAGGGGGCCGGGCCTCAAGGGCTTCTGCGCCAAGACTCACGTATGCCAGACGGCGCCGATCCAGGCGTTTCCGGCCGGGCGCGCCGATCTCCGCACTACTCCTCCCTCGACCAATTTCATCACCGCTCCGCCAGTGCTCCGAAGGCTTCTCAAGACCCCCGGCGGGCAGGTCGCCGTGAGCATCGTGGGCTTCAACCAGCGGAGCTACGATCTCCACAGCCTGATCATCGAGTCAGGGATCGCGCTTGCGATCATGGCCGTGCTCTCGGCGCTGCTCGGATGGATCGTGGCCGGGCGCGTGCTGCGCCCCCTGCGTGAGATGACGTCCACCACGCGGGAGATCTCCGCCGCCAGCCTCGATCGCCGCCTGGCACTGCGCGGTCCGCGGGATGAGCTCCGCGAGCTGGCCGAGACGATCGACGAGCTGCTCGCGCGACTGGAGGGCGCCTTCGACTCGCAGCGGCGGTTCGTCGCCAACGCCTCGCACGAGCTCCGCACGCCGCTCAGCACCGTCCGCGTCCTGCTGGAGATGGTGATGAGCGACCCCCATGCCACCGTGGCCGGCTTCCGCGAGGCGTGCGCCCAGGTCCTGGAGGAATCCGAGCATCAGGAGGCGCTGATCGATGCGCTGCTCGCCCTCGCGCTCGGTCGGCGCGGCGTCGAGCGGCGCGAGCGGATCGACCTCGCCGCGCTCGCCGGCGAGGTGGCGGAGTCCCGCGCGGCGGAGGCGGCGGCGCGCGGCGTCACCGTGGTCACCCACCTGGAGCCCGTCACGGTGGCGGGCGACCGTCGCCTGCTCGAGCGGCTCGTGGCGAACCTCGTCGACAACGCCATCGTCCACAACCACGACGGCGGAGAGGTGGAGGTGGCCGTCGCCGGCTCCGAGCCCGGCGGCGCGAGCCTGCGCATCGACAACACGGGAGACGACGTGCCGGCGGCGGAGATCGCGCGGCTCCTGCAGCCGTTCCAGCGGCTCACCGCCGAGCGTCTCGGCTCCGCCGCGGGCCACGGACTCGGCCTCTCGATCGTCGCCGCCGTGGCCGACGCCCACGATGCCGAGCTCCGGCTCACCCCGCGGACCGGGGGCGGGCTGGAAGTGGACGTGCGCTTCCCCGCGGCGGTCGGCGAGCGCGTGGCGGAGCCGGCGGTGCCGCTGCCCGTCGGCTGAGGAGCCCTCGCCACCTATCCTCGGGAGGGTGAGCGAGCTCACCGACATCGACACGCGCGAGGATTGCGAGCGGCTCGTGCGGATGTTCTACACCCGCGTGCTCTCCGACCGGTTCCTCGGCTGGATCTTCACCGACGTGGCGAAGCTCGACGTGGAGGCCCACGTGCCGCGGATCGCCTCGTTCTGGGAGACGATTCTGCTCGGCGCCCAGTCCTACAGCGGAGGCGCCTTCCGGCCCCACGCCGAGCTCAATGCCAAGGTGCCGCTGCGCCCCGGTCACTTCGAGCGCTGGCTGTGGCTGTGGGGGATGACCGTCGACGAGCTGTTCGCCGGCGAGCGCGCGGAGCTGGCGAAGTCCCACGCCCGCCGCGTGGGGACGGCGTTCGTCCGGCGGCTGAGCTCACCGTTGCCGATGGCCGGGCCCGACCCGGACGGCCTCACCGTGATCCAGCACGATTAGGCGGCCAGCTCCTCGACGAGCGCCTCGAGCATCGCCAGCCCGTCCGGGATCGGGGCGAGGTCGATGTACTCGTCGAGGCGGTGGGCGTTGCCGCCGGTGCTGACCCCGACGCAGATCGCCGGGATCCCGCGGCCGTGCGCGGCGTTGGCGTCGGTCGACGAGGCGTCCTCGGTGGCCGGCGGCAGGCCGGTGCGCTCGCGCGCCCGCCGGGCGGCCCGGAGGAGCTCGTGGTCAGGGGCGATGCGTCCACCCGGCCGGTGCCCGAGGCGCGTGACCTCCACCGTCAGCGGCGGCGCGATGTCGCCGAGCAGCGCCGCGGTGACTTCCGCGGCGGCCGACAGGCGGGCATCGTCGGCGCAGCGCAGCTCCAGCTCGGCGCGCATCTCGGAGGCGATCGCGTTGATCACGGTGCCGCCGGAGAGCGTGCCGACGTTGACGATCATGCCGTCCTGCGTCGCGGCGTCCACCACCGCCGCGAGCTGCGGCAACAGGGCATGGATCGCGCTCGGGTGCCCGTGATCGCTCCACGGGTGCCCGCCCGGGCCCCGTACCACGACCCCGAAGCGGATCGACCCGACCGCCTGGACGCCCAGGCGGTCGAGGAGCTGTCCCTCCAGCGCGACGAACATCGCGCACGGCTCCGCGTCGAGGAGCGCCTTCGTGCCGCGCAGGTCGCCGAGGCCCTCTTCCCCCACGGTGGCCGCCAACAGCACCGGGCGGCGCAGCGCTTGCCCTCGGAACCGCCGCGCGAGGTGGAGCAGGGTGGCGACGGCGAGCGAGTTGTCTCCCAGGCCGGGAGCGCACAGCCGCCCGTCCGCTTCGCGGAAGACGATCTCCGTGTTGGCCGCGAACACGGTGTCCAGGTGGGCGGCGAGGACGATCGTCTCGCCGCTGGTGGGACCGAGGCGGGCGATGACGTTGCCGGTGGCGTCGCGATCTGCCGCCAGCCCCGCCGCGGCCAGCCGCTCGGCGACGAAGGCTGCGCGCGCCTCCTCGCCGAACGGTGGCGCCGGCACCGCGCAGATCGACCGCGCCTCCTCGATCAGCCGCTCGGCGTCCACCTCGGCCCGGCGCGTCAGGACACGCGCCCCGTCAGGACGCGGCGCCGGCGGTGGGCTGGGCGATGGCCTCGGCCGGCATCATCGGGCCCTCGCCCGACGGATCGGCGATGCCGTCCTCCAGCCACGTGTAGCGACCGTCGAGCAGCTTGTCGGCCGCCGCCTTGCCCGCATCATCGTCGTTGGCCCACAGCGCGTGGAACAGGCCGTCGGCCCGGCGGCGAGCCTGCAGGCAGAACAGGTCGGCGAGCTCGGCTGCCTGCTCGCGGCGCTCGGGATGCTCACGGCCGATCGTGTCGGCGTAGACCACCGCCGAGGCGACAGCGAACAATTCGGCCCCGATGTCGACGATCCGTCCCAGGAAGGACTGGCGGAACTCGAGCTTGGCCTGCCAGCGGCTCATCCCGTAGAAGGTGCTCCGGGCCAGCTTGCGCGACGCCCGCTCGACGTAGCGCAGATGCGCCGCATTGGCACCGAGCTCGTCGTAGGAACCGGGCTTGAGGCCCTCTCCGACGGCGAGCTGGGGCAGCCACTTGGCGTAGAAGCGCCCGGCGGCGACGGCGGCCTGCGCCTTGTCCCGCAGCTCGGTGTCCGGGTCGAGGATGTCGCCGGCCACCTGCAGGTGCTGGTCGACCGCCTCGCGCGCGATCAGCAGGTGCATGATCTCGGTCGAGCCCTCGAAGGTGCGGTTGATCCGCATGTCCCGGAAGGCCTGCTCGACGGGCACGGGCTTCTCGCCCCTGGCCTTCAGCGACTCGGCGGTCTCGTAGCCGCGGCCGCCGCGGATCTGGACCAGCTCGTCGATGACCTTCCAGCCCAGCTCGGACCCGTACAGCTTGGCCAGGGCCGCCTCGATGCGGATGTCGTTGGACTTGTTGTCGGCGAGGCGGCTGGCGACGTCGAGCATCGCCTCCAGGCCGAACGCACTGCCGGCGATGAACGCGAGCTTCTGCGCCACAGCGTCGTGGCGGCCGACGGGACGGCCCCACTGCTCACGCTCATTGCTCCACTCACGGCCGATCTTCGTCGCCCACTTGGCGGCGCCGACGCAGATCGCCGGCAGCGCCAGGCGGCCCGTGTTGAGCGTGGAGAGGGCGATCTTCAGGCCCTCACCCTCGCGCCCGATCCGGTTCTCCTCCGGGACGAACACCTTCTCCAGGCGCGTGACGGAATTCTCGATCCCGCGCAGCCCCATGAACTGGTTACGGTGCTCGACCGTGATCCCGTCGGCGTCGTAGGGGAGCACGAAGGCGCTGATCCCGCCGCGGTGGCCCTCCTCCTTGGGCACCTTGGCCATCACCACGACGATGTCGGCGATATAGCCGTTGGTGGCCCACAGCTTGCGGCCGGTGAGCTCGTATCCTCCCTCCACGGGAATCGCCTGGCAGGCGAGGCGGGCGGGATCCGAGCCGACGTCGGGCTCGGTGAGCAGGAACGCGCTCACGTGGTCCTTGGCCACCAGCGGCAGCCACTTCCGCTTCTGCTCCTCGGTGCCGAACATCCGCAGCGGCTCGGCCACGCCAATCGACTGATGGGCGCTGAGCAGGGCGCCGAGCGAGGCGTTCCAGACGCCGACCATCGCCAGCGCCTGGTTGTAGTAGACCTGAGAGAGCCCGAGTCCGCCGTACTCCTGCGACACCTTCATGCCGAACGCGCCGATCCGCTTGAAACCGTCGATCACGTCGTCGGGGATCTTCGACTCGCGCTCGATCTCCAACGGGTCGACCTCGGACTCCAGGAACTCGCGCAGCGTGGCGAGGAATCGCTCGCCCCGCTCCACCGCCTCGGGCTCGAGCTGCGGCTGGGGATGGATCAGGTCGAGCCGGAAGTTCCCGAGGAACAGCTCCTTGCCGAACGAGGGCAGCTTCCACTCGCTCTCTCGCGCCTCCTCGGCGACCTGGCGGGCCTGCTGCTCGGTGATTGACGTGCTCATCTGTCGGGGCTCCTGGATGCGGGGAAGGTCGTCGATCCGCTAGCTACCCGCAATCGGCCGGTGAGCAGTCCTTGGGCGTGATCTCGCTCGCCTTCGGCGCGATGCTCCTCTCCCGCGCGCGCCGAGGGGCGTGCTCAGCTCCGATGGTGGTGTGAGTGGTGGCGGTGGTGATGCTTCGGCTTCCGGCGCCGGGGCGCGCGGGCGCTCGGCAGCGCGGTCGGATCCGGCCACGTCGCGTCCGACAGCTTCAGCACGTAGAACCCGCTCGTGGCGTCGGTGTACCAGACCTCCCGCCGGGCCGGGTCGAAGGCCGGCTGGCTCATGGCCAGGTCACCGTTGTCCCCGTTCGCCTGGGCCTTCGGCGGGGAGATGAAGTAGCCCACCTCCCGCGGATGCGCCGGGTCCTCGATGTTGAAGATCCGCAGACCCGAGTTGATGAACGAGCAGACCGCGATCTCCGGGTCGACCTCGCGAGGGATGTTGCAGTAGTGCGCGGCGTAATTGAAGTTCGGCGCGGGCAGCGCCGAGGGATCGCCGTCCGCCGCCTTGTGGTTGGCCGGCATGTTCACCTGCAGGCGGAGGTTCGAGACGACATACGGCTTCTGTGGGTTGTCGATGTTGATGATCCGGGCGGCTCCCGGGGTGTCGTCGTCGATCGTGGCGGGATTGAAGCGGAACGCGAACTCGTCGAACTCGAGCAGGTAGTGGTGCCCGCCGATCGTGAACGGGTTGGTGTTCTGGGGGATCGACACCGACGGCCAGCTGAGGCGGCTGATCTCGGTGACCACCGGATGCGGCTTGCGCGCCTGGATCTGCGACACGTTCAGCAGGATCTCGTCGCCGTCGATCGGATCCGAGTCGTAGAGCGTGTCGCCGTCGCCGGAGAGGTTGAGGCCGTGGGCGAAGACGTTGCCCTGCCAGATCGTCTTCGGATGGTGGGGGTCGCTCACGTCGACGGCGGCGATCCCCTCGCCACCGGCGATGTAGAACGTCCGCCCGTCCGGCGCGAATCCGCTCTCGTGGCCGAAGCGGGCGGCCTGATAGGTGGCGTCGAGCACCGGATGCCGGCAGTCCTGGCTGAGGCTGTAGATCGACATCAGCCCGGGGTAGGAGCCGCCGTTGCCCAACTCGGCCGCGAGCAGGCCACGCTTGGCGTTGAGGTTGAGCGACTCGTGGGGCAGCTCCATCGGCAGCGAGGTGAGCAGCGCCGTCTGCACGGGATGCGCGGGATTCGCCATGTCGAGCACCTCGACCCCGGGGGAGGGCCCCGCCGCCAGGCTGACGACGTTCGCGGGCGAGAACAGCGACGTGTCGTAGTAGGCGCACACGTGACCCTCCGGGTCGACGTAGCGCCACACGCGAAAGCCGCCCGGGGTCGCGAAGTGGCCGACCTCGCTGACGTTGCACGTCCAGCCCTGGGCTGCGGCGGGGGAGTCGATGTCCGCCCCCGTCACTCGCCCCTGCTCTCCGGCCAGCGGCCGGGATCCGGCCCCGCACGCCGCGCGCGGAACCGGGGCGATCGCCGGGCTGGCGCTCTCCTGGACCGGTGCCTGAGGCGGCGTCGCGGTCCCGGTGAGCGCGAGCAGGTTCTGCAGGTCGTTGGTCGGCAGGGTGGGCAGGGTGAGGGCGTGTCCGCCCCCGGAGAGCGCCAGCACGAGCGCCGCCGCCACTTCGGCCACCACCGAGAGCGCCGCCAGACGTCGATGGCGTGCGATGACTTCGAGAACCTTCCGCACCTCGTCCCTCCCGCGTCGGATCACCTCACCCAAGCGGGAAGATTAGGGCCCCGCGGTGCCGATGTCGACGGCGTCTCGCCCCGGCGAGAGCAACCGGCTGCCGGGTCGGGTAGCTCCGCGTGGAATCCTTCGGTTCACCGCCCGTCGCCGGGCGCCCGAATCCTGATCCCCTGGAGGCCCCGATGAGCACGAGTCACGTTCCGCCGCTGCGCGACCGCCCCGCGTGGGCCGAGCTCGAGCGCCATCACGCCGAGATCCGCGAGCTTCATCTGCGCGAGCTGTTCGCGCAGGACGCCGGGCGCGGCGAGCGGCTCACCGCCGAGGGTGCGGGTCTGTTCCTCGACTTCTCCAAGAACCGCATCACCGACGAGACGCTGAGGCTGCTCGTCGAGCTCGCTCGTCAGTCTGGGCTGCCGGAGCGCACCGAGGCGATGTTCAGCGGCGAGCGGATCAACGTCTCGGAGAACCGCTCGGTGCTCCACGTCGCCCTGCGCATGCCGAAGGGCACCTCGCTGACCGTCGAGGGAAAGGACGTCGTCGCCCAGGTGCACGAGGTCCTCGACCGGAAGTCGGCGTTCGCCGAGCGCGTCCGCTCGGGCGAGTGGCGCGGGCATACCGGCAAGCCGATCCGCGCGATCGTCAACATCGGGATCGGTGGCTCGGACCTCGGTCCGGTGATGGCCTACGAGGCGCTGCGCCACTACTCCCAGCGCGAGCTCACGTTCCGCTTCGTCTCCAACGTCGACTCCACCGACTTCGTCGAGGCCACGCGGGACCTCGACCCCGAGGAGACGCTGTTCATCGTCTCCTCGAAGACGTTCACGACGCTCGAGACGATGACCAACGCCCGCTCGGCCCGCGAGTGGACGCTGGCCGCGCTGGGTGACGATTCGGCGATCGCCAAGCACTTCGTCGCCGTCTCCACCAACGCCGAGAAGGTCTCGGAGTTCGGGATCGACACCGACAACATGTTCGGCTTCTGGGAGTGGGTCGGCGGGCGTTACTCGATGGACGCCGCGATCGGACTCTCGACGATGCTCGCGGTCGGTCCCGCGGGCTTCCGGGAGATGCTCGCCGGCTTTCACGAGATGGACGAGCACTTCCGCCACACCCCCTACGAACGCAACCTTCCCGTGCTCATGGCGCTGCTGTGCGTCTGGTACGGGGACTTCTTCGGCGCGCAGACGGTCGGGGTGATGCCCTACGAGCAGTACCTCAAGCGCTTCCCCGCCTACCTGCAGCAGCTGACGATGGAGTCCAACGGCAAGCACGTCACCCTGGATGGCCGGCACGTCGACTACGAGACGGGGGCGATCTTCTGGGGCGAGCCGGGGACGAACGGCCAGCACAGCTTCTACCAGCTCATCCACCAGGGCACGAAGCTGATCCCGGTCGATCTGATCGGCTTCGCCAACGCCCTCAACCCGCTGCGCGATCACCACGACCTGCTGACGAGCAACGTGTTCGCGCAGGCCGAGGCGCTCGCCTTCGGCAAGACCGAGGAGCAGCTGCGTGAGGAGGGAACGGCTCCCGAGGTGATTCCGCACCGCGTGATGGAGGGCAATCGCCCGACGAACACGATCCTCGCCCGGGAGCTCACGCCGCGGATCCTCGGAGCCCTCATCGCGCTCTACGAGCACAGCGTCTTCACCCAGGGGGTGATCTGGGAGATCGACTCCTTCGATCAGTGGGGCGTCGAGCTCGGCAAGGCGCTCGCGCAGCGGATCATCCCGGAGCTGAAGAGCGAATCCGAGCCCGAGCTCGCGCACGACAGCTCGACGAACGCCCTCATCCGCCGCTACCGCGCGATGCGAAGCTGACGGCGGCTCACCACCTGCAGAAAGTTACCTCGTAGGTAAGTTTCTGCGGGTGACGGTCGGTCAGCCCGTCGGCACCAGCAGGACCACCGGGATCACCCGGCTGGTCTTCTTCTCGTACTCGGCGAACTGCGGCCGGCGCGCCGCCTGCTCGTTGTAGATGCGGTCGCGTTCCTCACCGGTCGCCTCGGCGGCGACCACCGGCAGCGTCTCGCTGCCCAGCTCGATCGTCGTCTCCGGGTGCGCCTTGAGGTTGTGGTACCAGGCCGGGTTCGTCGGCGCGCCCGCCTTGGACGCGAAGACCGCGTACCCGTCGCCGTCCTGCAGGTAGGCGAGGGGGGCGACGCGCTCCTCGCCGGACTTCGCGCCGACGTGGTGCAGGAGGAGCATGTCCATGCCCTCGAACATCCCGCCGACGACGCCGCCGTTGGCACGGAACTCCTCGATCACCTGGCTGTTGAAGTCGGGCACGACGCTCCCGCGCGAGTCTACGGCAGGAGCGTGAGGTCGCCGACGCCGAGGCGGCCGCCGCACGGCGCGATCGTGCCCCGGACCGGCACCACGAACGCGCCGGCCACTCGCGGGAGGGAGAAGCGGAGGAGGCGGGCCGGCGTGACGTGGCAGGCCGTCCACTGCAGAGAGAAGTTCGCGGCCCCCCCGGCGCCCAGCACCACGTCGGCTTCGACGCCCTCGCCGCGGAGGAAGCGCGCGCCCACGCGGTGGACGCGGGCGGGCAGGCCGGCGCCGTCGGCACCGAGCAGGCCGACACCCGGGTAGCCGCGCAGCCGGCAGACCGAGGCGGAGCGGTTGATGACCTTCACCTCGGTGCCCCGGGTCATGGGGCCGCCGTCGCGCCCGGGCCGGGACAGCGACGCCTCGAGCGCGCCACGAGGGCAGGTGGGGATCGCCCCAAGCCGGATGAGGTCGTCGGTGACGCTCGGGGAGTCCTGGAGCGCCCGGCCGCGCCGGCCGCCGACCGTCAACTGGACCGAGGCGCACCCGGTGGGCTGCTCGGTTGCCCGGGCGACCGTTCGCCCCCGCGCGGAGAAGCGCAGCCGGACCGAGCTCGCGAAGCTCGCCGGACAGGAGTAGGCGCCGGGCTGCACGACTCCCAGCCGGTTGATCATCGCCGTCAGCCGCCGTGCCCGGGCGCCGCGCAGGGTCCGCTGCGAGGAGGGGGGGCCGGGCCGGCCGCTCGGGCTCGTGCCCCGGACGACGAAGGTGACCGACTGGACGCCGGCGGGGATCCGCTCCCAGCTCGGGCGCGGGGTCAGCCACACGGCCTCACCGTCGGTGCGCGCCGCCACCTGACCACCGCTCAGCTCGGTCAGCGACAGAGCGAGCACGCGCTGCCCGAGCACCCCGGGCACCGGGGGCAGCGCCCAGAAATACGAGCTGTCGCTCGGCTGGTTCGGACCGCTTATTCCGGAGTACCCGGCGGCCTTGGCGTCGCTCGGCAGGTGGGCCTTCACGTAGGCGAGCACCTCGCTCGCGGAGTCGCCGGTCGTCCAGAACGCGTCGGCGTCGACGAGGTTCGGGGTCGCCTCGTTGTAGCCGATCTGGCTGAGCGCACCGTCGGGCGCGGGATCGCTGGCGGACATGGTCGTGCCGGGCGGCATCTGCAGCAGCGCCAGCAGCTGCGGCGCCGCCGTCTGCGCCGCCTGGCGGTTGGCCGTCGCGTTGCCGTACGGAGAGCCCGCGCCGAGGGCGATCGGCGCGCCGGCCGCCAGCGCGAGTGCACACATCACCACGATCACCCTCCTCCTCCGCGGCATCTCGTCTAACCATACGCTCCGACGCCGCTTCCATCACACCATAGGATGCCCCGGCATGCGCTGGGATCCTGCGCAGTACGCCCGCTACTCCGACGAGCGCTCGCGCCCGTTCTTCGATCTCACCGGGCGGATCGGCGCCGACGCGCCGGGCAGTGTGCTCGACGTCGGCTGCGGCTCCGGCGAGCTGACGGTGAGCCTCGCCGAGCGCTGGCCCGGGGCACGGGTCATGGGGATCGACTCCTCGGCGGCGATGATCGACCGGGCCCCGGGCGAGACGGGGGTGAGCTTCGCGCTCGGGGATGCCCGCGAGGCGAGCGCCGAGGGTGTCGACGTCCTCGTCTCCAACGCCGTGCTCCAGTGGGTGCCCGGCCACGATGCGCTCCTCACCCGCTGGGCGCGCGAGCTCAACGACGACGGCTGGCTGGCCTTCCAGGTTCCGGCCAACTTCGGCGCGCCGTCGCACGTGCTGATGCGGGAGCTGGCGGACTCGCCGCGCTGGCGCGAGCGGCTCGCCGGCGTGCTGCGCGGCACCGAATCCGTCCTCTCCCCGGCGGCGTATCTCGACCTCCTCGCCCGCGAGGGACTCGCCGTCGACGCCTGGCAGACCGAGTACCAGCACGTGCTCACCGGCTCCGACCCGGTTCTCGAATGGGTCCGTGGCACGGGGTTGCGGCCCGTGCTCGGCGCGCTGGCGCCCGACGAGGCCGAGGCATTCGTGACCGAGTACGCGGGCCTGCTGCGCGAGGCCTACCCCGCACGGCCCTACGGGACGGTGTTCGGGTTTCTGCGCATCTTCGTCGTCGCCCACCGGGCGGCGTGAGCTGTCGGCGCGGGCATCGCCGCGCTTTCGAACGCGGGCGCGATCAGCCGGTCATGTCGACCGCGTAGACGTTCGCCGGCTCGATCGTCACCACGACCCGCGTCTCGCCGGGGCCGTCGTGCTCGCTGAGATCGGCGTCGTACTTGGCGCCGACGCGGCGGGCGAACGCCCCGTCCTCGTCGGGCTCGATCCGGGCCGTGCCGCGGACCTCGAGGTACCGGTAGCCGCCGGCGAGGTCGAGCAGGAGCAGCCCGCACTGGGGACGCTTGGCGAGGTTGCGCGTCTTCAGCCGGCTCGTGTTCAGCGAGAGCCGCAGCTCGCCGTCCTCGTGGAGGAACCACACTTCGGTCATCTGGGGAAAGCCGTGGCCGTCGATGGTGGCCAGGGTGGCGAGCTGCCCGTCGAGCAGGTCGCCGTGGGAAGCGGGGAAATCGGTCATCCCGACATTCTCGCGGTGCCGGGCGCTGGGCCGGCGATGCGTCAGCCCGGCCCGTCGGCCGCGAAAGTGCGGATGTATCCGAGCGCAGCGTCGAGCCCGGCTCGGAGTGGGGTGGCGTCCTTGCTTGTCTGGACCAGCAGCAGCCCGCCCTGCAGCGCGGCGAGCGTGGCGAGCGCCAGGTGCTCGGGATCGGCGTCGGAGCGCAGCTCCCCGCGATCGCGCATGGCGCCCAGACCGAGCCGGATGGCCGTCTCCCACCGCTCGAGGCCGGCGGCGAGATCGACCCGAGCGGCCTCGTCCAGGTTCGCCAGCTCGCTCGCCAGCGAGCCGATCGGGCAGCCTCCCTGGTGCTCGGGCTGCGCGGCGAAGGCGACGACATCGTCGCGCCATCGTTCGAGCGCGGCGAACGAGTCGAGCCCGTCGAGCATCGTCTCCTGGGGTCTGAGCACGGCCTCGATCTGGTGCGCGATCACCGCTCGGGTGAGGTCCTGCTTGTCGGCGAAGTAGTGGTAGAGCTGGGAGTTGCTCACCCCGGCCGCGGCGAGGATCTCCTCCGTGCTCGTCGCGGCGACGCCCTGGCGGTACATCAGCTCTGCCGCGCGCTCGACGATCCGGGTGCGGGTGGCGCGTCCCTTCGCCGTCCACCGCTGCGTGCCGCCGGCCGTCTCATGAGTGCTCATCTCCCGCCAGTTTAGAACTTCTGGCCTTGACAAGCCAATCCTGTCTCGGCTATTTTGGCCTGAACACGCCATTTGGAGGCCGTACGCATGACCCTTGACGGCAGGACCGCACTCGTGACCGGCAGCACCATCGGCATCGGCGAGGCGATCGCCCGGCGCCTCGCGCGCGACGGGGCGAAGGTGGTGGTGAGCGGCCGGGACGCCGAGCGGGGCGAGGCGGTGGCCGAGGAGATCCGGGCGGCAGGGGGTGAGGCGCGCTTCGTGCGCGCCGACCTGGCGCAGATCTCCGACGTCCGCGCGCTCGGCCGGGCGGCCGGCGCGGTCGACATCCTCGTCAACAACGCCGGGGTGTTCCCCGGGGGCGCCACCGCCGACATGAGCGAAGGCGACTTCGACCTGACCTTCGACGTCAATGTCAGGGCGGCGTTCTTCCTGGTCGGGCTGCTGGCCCCGCGGATGGCAGCGAACGGGGGCGGCGCGATCATCAACATCTCGAGCATGGCCGCCGACATCGGGATGGCCGGCCTGGCCGCCTACGGTGCGTCGAAGGCCGCCATGGAGTCCCTCACCCGGGCGTGGACTGCCGAGTACGCCGGCGGCGGTGTGCGCGTGAACGCGGTCTCGCCGGGACCGACCCGGACCTCCGCCAGCGCGGCGATGGGCGACATGTTCGACCAGCTGGCGGCGTCCACGCCGGTGGGACACGCTGCCACGGTTGACGAGATCGCGGCCACGGTGGCCTTCCTCGCCTCCGACGAGGCCAGCTTCGTGCTCGGGACGGTGCTGGCCGCCGACGGTGGACGGGTCGCCGTGTGACGCATGAGCTGACAGGATCGCTCCGTGAGGGCGGTGGTGGAGACCGAGCGCCTGGTCCTGCGGCGGCTAACCGCCGCTGACCTTCCCGCCTTCGTCGCGTACCGGCGAGATCCGGGCACGGCGCGCTACCAGTCGTGGGAGCCGACCTACTCGCTCGCCGATGCGGAGCGGTTCCTCGCCGACCAGCGCGCTGCCAGGTTCGGCGAGCCGCCGCACTGGGTGCAGCTGGCGATCGTCGATCGTGCGGCCGCGGTGCTCTGGGGCGACTGCGCGGTCCGCGTCGCCGGCGATCAGCCCGCCAGCGCCGAGATCGGGATCACGCTCTCGCCCGCCGCCCGCGGCCGCGGCCTCGCCACCGAGGCGCTGCGCGGGCTGATCACGGTGCTGTTCGAGCGGCACGCCATGCACCGCGCGTTCGCGCGCACCGACGAGCGCAACGACTCTGTTCATCGGCTGCTCGAGCGAGTCGGCCTCCGGTGCGAAGGGCGCCTCGTCGACGCCGACTGGTTCAAGGGGGAATGGTCGACCCTGCGGCTGTACGCGATCCTCGCCCGTGAGTGGCCGCCTACCGGGCGGACGCGGATTGACGCCTCAGGCTAGGGTCGCCGCTCGCGCGCCGTCCGCACCCGGCGGCCGAGGGCCAGCGGCAGCGCGGCCGAGGCGGCGAGACCGGCGAGCACGCCGGCGAGCGCGCCGCGCCGGCGGGCTCGGCAATCCGCGGCCAGGCTGAGCACGCCCCAGACGCCGACCGCGCCGAGTGGCCCCGCGGTCAGGAGGCCGGGGTTGTACGCGCGCTCCACCCGTGCCCGGCCGAGGTGCAGCGCCGCGTTGGCCACGTGCGAGGCGAGCAGCGCGCCGGCCAGCCCGGGAGCCGGCGCGGCAGTGGCCGCCGCGGCCACGCTCACGCCCCATCCGCCGACGACATTGACGCGCAGGGCGATCGGCGGCGTGAGCGGGAACTCATCGTCCTCGCTGCGCCACACGGAGCGGTTGAACCACGGTAGGAAGCCGCCCGGCAGGACCCACTCCTCCGTCTGATGCCACAGCAGCAGCGGCAGCGCGACGGCGAGCGGCCGGGCGCCGGGGCCGGCGAGGCGACTCCCGAACCTGACCGCGGCGACGCTGAGCGGCGGCGCCAGCGCGGCGGCGGCCCATGGCCAGCGGCCGTGGGTGTCGGTGCCCCGCAGGCGCGCCACGGCGACGATCGCCAGCCCGCCGCCGGCAGCCATCCCCAGCTCGGCGCCCACGTCATTCATGGCGGCCACCCTACCGGCGCAGAGACCCCGAGCCACGCACGTCACACCCCGGACGGGGCCGCCGTGGCCCGCAGCCACAGCGGGCGCAGCAGCTGGACGGCGAGCGGCAGCGCGAGCACGATGTAGAACGCCGCCAGCAGCGTCCACACGACCCCCGGAGGCGCGAGCGCGACGAGGCGGCGGTAGTAGCGCAGCGAGAGCACCACGACGAACGCCACCATCCCGGCCGACCACACGAGCGAGGCCACCGCGTAGACGAGCAGGCGGCTCGCTCCCGGCTCCTCGGCGTGGCGATGTCCCGAGAGGCTGTCGGCCAGCCGGCGCGCCGCCCGCCGGCGCAGCCCCGGCTCGCGGGTCACGTCGACGAGGGCGTGGTAGCCGTCGCGCTCGAGCAGCGGGTTGAGGTTGAACAGCGCCGCCACGTAGCCGCCGAAGGCGACCTGGAAGAGCACGTCGCGGACCCCGCCGGCGGGGGAGACGAGGCACGCGATCGCGAACGCCCCCCCGAGCGCGAGGTCGCTCGCCGGGCCGGCCAGGCTGATGGCGATCCGGCGGCCTCGAGCCTCGAACCAGGCATCGGTGGTGTCGACGAAGGCGTAGGGGAACACGAACGCGAACTTGATCCCGGCCCGGGACACCGGCCGCCCGTAGGACTCCGCGATCAGGCCGTGTGCCATCTCGTGGCAGAGCACGAGCAGCAGGCGCCCGAGCACGAACACGAGCGCGCCGAGCCCCACCCGCCGCGCGACGACGAACGGAGTGCCGTAGCGCCCGGCGACGAGCCATCCGAATGCCACCAGGCCGGCCAGCGCGAGCGCGCCGAGCCCGACCCGGGCCACGCGGGTGAAGAGCAGGAAGCCGCCGCGGCGGTAGAGGGCGGCGATCGCCGGTGGCAGCCAGCCGATCGTTCGCTCCCGCGGCGTGGCCAGGCGGCGCAGCCAGCTCGGTGGGGTCGACGCCTGCCCGGGACCCTCCACGCCGGCCAGCAGCCCGCGGTCGGCCAGCTCGGCGAGCAGGCGGGCGAGGCGCGCCGGTCCCTCCGGGCCGGCCTCGGCGCTCGCCTGCGCGACCAGCTCGACGAGATCCCGCGTCCCGTCGAGGTGGCGCAGCAGCTCGGCGTCGATCTCCGACAGCCGCATGACGGTGCGCGAGTGGTGGTCCTTGAGCACGTAGCGATCCTCGCCCTCCTCCGCATCGAGGCGCTTGAGCGACCACCCCGAGCGCAGCCGCGGATGCCGGGCGCTGTGGCCGTCGAGACGCTGTCGGCTCACCGATGGCGTCGTCACGACGAGACTCATCCCCGCCGGGACGGAGACGGTGAACGAGGCTGCCCGCCGGTCGACGCGCTCGGCGACCAGGAGCCCGCAGTCGCCGAGCTCGATCCGCATCCCCGGCGCCAGCGTGACCGGAGCGCGAATTCGCCGGCCATCCACGTACGTGCCGTAGCTCGACCCCGCGTCCGACAGCTCCGCCTGCTCGCCGGACAGCTCGATCCGCGCATGGGCGCGAGACACGCTCGGATCCTCCAGGCGCAGATCACTGGCGGGGGCGCGGCCGAGCGACAGCGAGCGCTCCAGCGGAACGCGCTCGCCGCTCGGAAGGACGAGGTCGAGGTGGTGGGTTCCCCGCAGCGGGGTCCCGCAGGCCCGGCAGCGCGCGTCCGTGCGGCGGATCTGGCGGTGGCAGACCGAGCAGAGCATCCCGGCCGGAAACGGTGGCAGACTGGGTCCAGCGATGCCAGAGGCGCTCAAGCGGGTGGGCCGCTACGACGTTCTCGAGGTGATCGGCCGCGGGGGGGCTGCGGTCGTCTACCTCGCGCACCAGAGAGATCTTCAGCGCCACGTGGCGCTCAAGGAGCTGGCGCCCTACCTGTCCACCGACACGAGCTTCGCGGAGCGCTTCGTGGAGGAGTCCCGCCTGGCGGGCTCGATGAACCACGCCAACGTCGTCACCGTCCACGAGTTCTTCGAAGACGGCGGCGTGCCGTACATCGCGATGGAGTACCTCCCGTACGGATCGCTGCGCCAGTACATCGGACAGCTGAGCATGGCGCAGATCGTGGGGGTGCTGGAGGGGGTGCTGGCCGGTCTCTCCCACGGCGAGGCCCACGGCATCGTGCACCGCGACCTCAAGCCCGAGAACCTCCTCGTCGCCCTGGACGGGCGGGTGAAGATCGCCGACTTCGGCGTCGCGCGGGCGTACAACAAGGCGGTCACGCGCGCGGTGGTGACGGTGGAGGGCACGACGATCGGAACCCCGGCCTACATGTCGCCCGAGCAGGCGCAGGGCCAGGAGCTGACCGCCGCCACCGACCTCTATTCGCTCGGCATCGTCGCCTGGGAGATGCTCACGGGGCAGGTCCCCTTCGACGGGACGGAGACCCCGGTGGCCGTCCTGTACCGGCAGGTCCACGAGGAGATCCCGTCGGTTCGCACGGTCGCGCCCGAGGTCGATCCGACGCTCGCCACATGGCTCCAGAAGGTGCTCGCCAAACGGCCGAGCGACCGCTTCCCGACCGCCGACGCGGCGTGGGAGGAGCTGGAGGACATCGTCCTCGATCTGCTCGGTCCGCGATGGCGGCGCGAAGCCCGTCTCGTCGTCGCCGGGCGCAGCGCGCGCACGACGCGCTCGCCCGCGCCGCTGCAGCGGGGCGGCGCCGCCGTGCTCACCCCGCCGCCGGAGCGCCCATCTGAGCCGACGCCGTCCGGCACGCCCGCCGAGCCGGCCCTGACGCCGCCCGACGAGATCTCGCTCCCGAGCGGCGGCGAGGGTCCCCAGCCGCTCGTCCCCGACACGGTGACCGACCTGCCGGCCGGACCGGGGGAGACGGTCGCCCCCCGCCGCGGCCCCCGTCCCCGGGTCACCACGCAGTTCCGGATCGCGCGCCGCCACCACGACGAGGCGGACCCGGAGGCGGACGCCCGCGACGTCTCCCGGCGCCGGACGCTCATCGGCCTGGCCGTCGCCCTGCTCGTCGCCGCCGCGGCCGTCGGCGGCGTGCTCGCGGCGTCCGCGGCCAAGTCGCCGGCGCACCGCGGCGAGACCGCCGCGCAGCGCCGGGCACAGCAGCGCGCGGCCCAGCAGGCGGCGGCGGTGAAGCGGGAGAGCGCCGCCGACACGCGCCTGAAGAAGATCGTGACCGCACTCGCGCCGACGCAGGTCCGCGACGGGATCGCGCTCGCCAACGCCCGCACGCCACGCGCCCAGGAGAGCGCCGCGACCGCCGAGCAGAAGGTGTACGCGGGCGCGGCGAAGGCGGTGAAGGCGCTCGAATCACAGACCCCGGCGGCCGCGCCGCTCGTCGCGGCGCTCACTCGCACGGCGGGCGACTACGGTGCGCTCGCGGCGGCCCGCCGGGCGGGCAAGGAGCGCCGCTTCACCCGCGCGGGAACCGCCGCCCGTGCCGCCCAGAGGCAGGTCGCCGCCCTCGTGACGAAGCTCTGAGCGGGTACTGCGCGATCGATACCCCCGGTCACTACCCGGACCTCCGTATCCCCTCCATGATGATCGTGCACCGTGTGGTGCGGCGTGAGGCACACATCAACTTGTTCGGAGGGTTCACATGAGTCACATCTTGGTCACCGCAGAGGATCTTCACAGCCTCTCAGGGCAGGTGCAGGCCGGCTCCAACAGCATCCAGGACCAGCTCAACACGCTGCGCGGCCAGGTCGCCAACGTCGTCGGCCCGAGCTGGCAGGGCTCGGCGTCCGGCCAGTTCGAGGCCCTCTACCAGGAGTGGCAGCGTTCGGCCGCCGGTCTCAAGGACGCGCTCGACGGGATCTCCCGCCTGCTCAACAACGCCGGGACGCAGTATCAGTCCACCGAGGACGCGATCCGCTCGACCTTCTAGATCGTCCTCGCCCGCACCACAGGAGCATCAGCGCCGGGCGCTCTGCGGAGCGCCCGGCGCTTTTTCGTGACCCCCGAGGGCCGCGGCGAGCTGCACGAGCTCGAAGCCGCCGGGATCGATCCGGTAGCCGCACCCCGGGCGCGCCGGCGGGGCCGGACGCCGCGGCAGGGTGACGCCGAGCAGCGGACCGTCCACCTGGAGGTCGGGTTGGAGCAGCACCCCGACCCGTGAGCGGCGGACTCCGACGCTCCAGTGCCCGAGCGAGCGCAGCGCGTCCGCCCGGCCGGCCACGATCGCGTGAAGGTGGGCGAGCGGCGTGGCGAACAGGTTGGTGAGCGCGCGGGTGGGATCGTCGAGTACGTCGGCATCGTCGATCAGCAGCAGCTGTGGGTGCTCGGCGGCGGCGATCTCCGCCGCCAGCTCTGCCATCTCCTCGGCGCCGGCGATCACCCGGGAGAGCGCTGCCGATTCCCTGAGCACCGAGCGGCGGGACGCGACGCCGAGCAGCTCGATGTCGGGGTACAGCCGCGAGACCACCTCGGCGACGACGAGCAGCGCGGTCGTGCGCCCACTGCGCGCGGGACCGGCGATCAGCGCGTGATCGGCCTCGTAGAGCTCCAGGCCGGCCGGCTCGAGCGTCTCGTCGCCGATCCCGATCGGGATGAACAGCGGCTCGCGAACGTCGCGTCCGGCGCCGAGGAGCGCCTCGATTCCGACGCTCTCCGGCAGCACCCCGATCGGGGGCGGGCCGCCGGTCGCGCCTGACGCCGCGACCCGCCCGCGCAGGCGCTCGACCGCCGCATCGAGCCCGGCGCGCGCTCGCGCCACCTGGATCACCTGCCCCGAGCCGCCGACGATCGCGCGGCCGGGCACGAAGCTCGGGATCGACCCCCGCTTGACGCCGAACTGCGCGAAGTCCGCGGGGTCGGCGAGCTGGAAGGCGAGCCGCTGCTGCGCGAGCGAGGCGAGCGCCATCGGCACCGCGCCGAGCCGGTCGGCGGCGATCACGGTGTGGATGCCGAGCTCCGGGCCGTCGGCCCAGACGCGGGCGAACGCCTCGCGCAGGGCATCGCCGGCGGCGTCGCCGTGCTCGGCCATGAAGCCGGCGAAGTTGTCGAGCACGACGACGATCCGGGGCAGCGCGGCGCGCGCCGCGGGATCGAGCCCGCGGCGCATCCCGAGCTCGCCGCGCAGCCGCCGCAGCAGGCGCCGCTGGCGCTCGTGCTCGGCGGTCCCGATCACCGCCCCCACGTGCGGCAGCCCGGCGAGTGCCGCCAGCTCGCCGGCACCGAAATCGAGGACGTACACATGCGCGTGGATGGGCTCGGCGATCGCCGCCAGGCCGGTGGCGATGCTCGCCAGGGTCGTCGTCGTGCCGCTGCCGCCGATCCCGTACAGGAGCAGGTTGCCGGCGCTCAGGTTCCAGCCGACGGGATACTGGGCCTGGGCATCCGGATCGTCGGCGAGCGCCAGCGGCACGACGAGGCCGCGCTCGCCGGCCAGCGGGCGCGGGGGCCCCAGCGCGAGCAGCTCCTCCTGGGCCACGTCGCCTCCCAGCGGCGGGAGCCACGGCCGCCGCGGCGGCGGCTCGTCGGCGCAGGCGTCGCTCACGGCGGCGACGAGGCGCTGGAGATCGGAGCCCGCCGCCTCGGGCTCGGCGACCGGCGCGGATCCGTCCTCGCTGCCCTCCGGCATCTCGAACGGCGTCATCGCGACCGCCGCCGACGGCCCGGCGGCGGAGTCGCCCGTGACGAGCGCCGTCTGCACGGGGACGAGCTCCGACGGGCCGAGTCGCAGATAGGCGCGGCCGGGTTGCTTCCGCGGGATCTTCGCCGCCGCGGGGTCGTCGATCACGTCGATCGAGTCCTGGTTGGCCTGGACCCGCAGGCAGATGCGGAGGTTCGTATTGGCCCGGATGTTCTCGTTCACGGCGCCGGACGGGCGCTGGGTGGCGAGGATCATGTGCACGCCGAGACTGCGGCCGCGCTGTGCGATGCCGACGAGCGAGGGAACGAAGTCGGTCAGCTCGGAGGCGAGCGTGGCGAACTCGTCGATGACCACGAGCAGACGGGGGAGGGGTGAGGCGCGTCCCTCGGCGACGAGCCGGTCGTGCTCGATCAGATCGGAGGCGCGATGCTCGCGGAGCACGCGCTCGCGGTGGCGCAGCTCCGCCTCCAGGCTGCGCAGCGCCCGCTCGCCGAGGTGCTCGTCGAGGTCGGTGACGAGCCCGACGGTGTGCGGGAGCTCCGCGCACTCGGCGAACGCACTCCCGCCCTTGTAGTCGATCAGCACGAAGTTGACCCGGCTCGGAGGGTGGCGCGCCGCGAGCGACGACACGAGGCTGCGCAGCAGCTCGCTCTTGCCCGCGCCGGTCGTGCCCGCGACGAGGCCGTGAGGGCCGTCGCTGACGAGGTCGATCTCCAGCGGCCCGTCCTCGGAGAGCGCGAAGGTGGCCTCCAGCCTGGTCTGACCCGAGGACGCGCGCCAGCGCTCGCGCATCGCCGCGGCGTCGGGCTCGATCAGCCCGAGCAGGGCGAACAGCGCCACGTGATCGGGGAGGGCGCCACCCGCGAGCTGGAGGTCGGCGTCCTCGAAGCGCGCCAGCGCGAGCGCGCACTCGCGCGCCGTCTCGCCCGAGGCTCCGGTGACGAGCAGCGGGTCGACGCGTTCGCTCGTCTGCGGTCGCACCAGCCGGGCTTCGCCGCCCTCGTCGGCGAGCTCGATCACCGTCGTGCACGCCGCCGGGAGCCGCTCGCTCGACCGGGCGAGGACGATGCCGCTCACCGCGGGACCCGACCGCAGCAACATCCGTCCCGCGGCACCGCGGCCCTCGATCAGCGTCGGTGCGTCGAGCACGGCGAGCAGCCGGCGAGGGTCGTCCTCGTCGCGCGCGGAGAGGTCGCCGGCGAGCGAGGCGCCCGCGCTCGGCCCGACCGCGAGCAGCCGCCCGGAGGCCCCGGCGGCATCCCGCGTGTGCGGCAGCCACTTGACGAAATCCCAGTCCTCGCGCGCCGGCGCCTCCGTGAACACCGCCACCGACAGGTCGGCCGGCCCGTGGAGGACGGCCGCCTGGCAGAGCAGGCTCCGGGCCACCGCCACGGCGCGCTCTCGCGGCCCGACGATCCCCACGACGCCGCCGTCGGCCAGCGGCACGGGCACCGGAGCGAGCTGGAGCGTGCCGTGGGCGGCGAGGACCTCGTCGGCGGCCGGTGCGGAATCCAGGCGCTGCTGGATCCTCGGGCGGTACGGCAGCTCGCCGTAGCCGGCGCCGAGGGTGAGGAAGTCCTCGTGGTCGGGACGCCGCTCCCACAGCCGCGGGTCGGGGGCGGTGGCCCGCCGGACGATCTCCGCGAGATCGGGTTGCCCCGCCCGCGCCCGCGTGAGCGCCTCGGCCTGGCGGCGGGTGACCTCGCGCCGGAGCTCCTCCATCTTGCGCTCGTACTCGCGTCGGTCGCCGCGTGAGGTTCGCTTGGCGCTCCGGCGCTGCTCGATGTAGCTGCCGATCACCATCACCGGGCTGAGCAGCATGAACAGCGCATAGAGGATGCTGTGCAACAGCAGGACCATGACCCCGCCGAGCACGAGGGGACCGAGCGCCGAGGCCCAGCTGAACCGGGCTTTCTGCGGTTGCCCCGGCTCATCGGGCAGCGTGAGCGGCGTCTCCTCCATCGTCCCGCGGGCCCGGGGCGGCCGGTTGAAGCCGATCGTCCCGGCGAGGCTCGCCTGACGCACGGGGTCGACGGGCATGCCGGGGACGGCGGGCGCGATCGTGAACGCCAGGTCGCCCGCCTCGAACAGCGTCTCCGGGGCGATGTCGGCCGGGTTGCGGATGCGCCGCCCCTCCACCCAGGTCCCGTTGATCGATCCGAGGTCGGTGACCGTGGCGCGCAGGCCGCCCGCCCCGGGCTCGATCCGGAGATGGCGGCGGGAGACCCCCTCGTCGGTCACCGGCACCTCGCAGTCGGCGTCGCGGCCGACGACGAGACCGCCCGGTGGCAACGTGACGCGCCGCCCGGCATCGAACCCGGCCACCACCCGCAACTCGAGCGCGCCGGGGGCCGGCCCCTCGTCGGCGGGCGGTGCGTCGGCGAGGTGGATCGTGGCCCCCTCGTAGAGCCCGATCTCCGACAGGGCGAGGTCGACGTGGCAGAAGCGGCCGTCGACGACGATCCCTCGCGCCAGGACGGCATCTGGGGATTCGTCCTGCAGCGCGTCGAGCAGGTCGCCGACGGTCGCGTCCTCGCGTCCCAGGCGGAGCTCCAGGTCGGCAAGCTCGCCGGTTGGGGTGTCGAGCACGACGCGCATCCTCGCCGCGCCCCAGCGTACCGCGGGCCGGAAGGGTGGGAAACCGGCCACGGGTGCTGCTCGGTCGATACCCCCGGCCACTTCCGCGTGCCCGCTCCCGACCCGATACTCGCGCCATGCCCGGGTTCCTCGTCGATGCCTCGACGCTCCTCGACGTCCGCGACACGCTCGGCGCCCTGCACCACCAGCTGCTGGCGATCCCGGCGGTGGCCGGCGGTTACGAAGGCGGCCTCGGCAGCCCGGCGCTCGAGGCGCAGGTGGCGGCGTTCTCCGCGACCTGCCGCGCCGACGCCGTGAGACTCGGCGAGCGCATCGACGGCGTGATGCGCGGCCTCGCCGCCGCGGCGGCGGCCTACGAGCGCGCCGACGCGGCCGCCCGCCACTCCGGCAGCGGCTGGGCGATCATCTCGGTCGGGCCCCACGGCGTCAAAGTGGTGGCGAGCGGACCCGGCTCCCCGCCCGCTCATCGCCCGGGCGCTCCCGCGGGCTCCGGATCGGGAACGACGACGATCGGCGGCGGTGGCGGCTCGACGACGAGCACGGGCGGCTCGGGCCCCCGGCGGACGGGCAGCCACAGCGGCACCGGCTCGGGCACCGTCACCATCGGATGAGCCGGCCCGGCGTGGACGATCCGCTCACGGACCCGCGGTCCCCGCTGCTGCTCGGCGCCCAGCCCGACGACGTCGCCGCGCTCGCGGCGCACCTCGCCTCGGCCGCCGAGCGCTGCGAGACGACCGTCGCCGGTCTGCGGGCGGTGTCGGATCAGGGAGTCTGGAGCGGACGCGCCGCCGGGGCGTTTCGCGTCACAGCGCGACGGCTGCCCCGCCCGCTCGATCGCCTGCGCGCCGCGTTCGGGGATGCCGCGCAGGCGCTGCGCGCCTACGAGCCCGAGCTCACGGAGCTCCAGGCCGCGTTCGCGGCGATCGTCGCGCAGCTCGGCGAGGCCGAGCAGCGGCTCGTGCGCGTGCTGTGGGTGCAGCCGGAGGCGACGAGCCGTGCCTGGCAGGTCCGGGCCGAGGAGGCAGAAGCGACGATCGCGGCGCTGCGCCGCCAGGCGTTCCTCGTGCTCGACGACTTCTCGGCGGCGGCGGAGGAATGCCGCGGCGCAGTGCTGCTCGCGAGCGTGCCGCTCGGCGACGAACCGGAGTGAGGCGACGGCGCGCGGTGCCCGAGCTCGACGCGTGCGCAAGGATCGGACGGCGTCGAGATCAAACGCTAGTCTCGGGGCGTGCGCGCTCAGGAACGAGCGGTTTTGGGGACCGCCGTGAGCCCGACCGAGCTGCAGCAGCTGATCCGCGCCGATCGGCGCGGCGAGCCGTACCTGTTCCTCCGCCAGGAGGGCGGCGCGCAGCGGCTCGTCCCGCTCGTGGAGGAGCGCATGGTGATCGGTCGCGCGCCGGGGAGCGACCTGGAGATCGGTTGGGACCTGCGCGTCTCGGGGATCCACGCGTACCTGGAGCGGCGCGGCCCGCTGTGGGTGATCGAGGACGACGGGCTCTCGCGCAACGGGACGTTCGTCAACGGCGATCGCCTGCGCGGTCAGCGTCCGCTGCGCGACGGAGACGTGATCGCGGTGGGCGACACCCCGCTCGGATTTCGGGACCCCGAGCCCTCGCAGGTGATGGCCACGGTCTCGGTGCCCACGGTCCCCGCCCCCGAGGTCTCCGAAGCCCAGCGACGGGTGCTCGTGGCCCTGTGCCGCCCGCTCGCCGCGAGCGACTCGGCGGCGCCGGCCACCAACGAGCAGATCGCGGAGGACCTCGTGCTCAGCCTGTCCGCGGTGAAGGGCCACCTGCGGATCCTGTTCGGCCGCTTCGGACTCGACGACGCGCCCCAGAACCAGAAGCGGCTGCTGCTCGCCGAGCGAGCGCTCAGCACGAGCATCGTGCGCGCCGACGAGCTGAGCTAGACGGCGCCGCCGGCGTGCGCCGCCGGCTCAGCCGACGCTCGTCGTGCCGGTGCCGCTGTTGCTCTTGTGCTTGCCGCCGACCGACGTGGTGCCCGAGCCCGAGCTGCCCGAGGAAGAGCCGGAGGATCCGCTGCCCGAGGACGGGCTCGTGATCGGCGGTTCGGTCGCCGGCGTCGAGCCGGCGGGTGAGGCGGCGGCCGACGTCTCCGGCGCCGCGACGGCGCCGGCCGGCGAGGATGTCCTGTGGTGCGGGCGGCGATGGCGGACCTTCACCCAGTGCAGCGAGCTGAAGGTGGGCGAGAACTCGGAACCGAGCTCCGGGTCGGCCGTCGTCTTCAGCGTCGGGACGGTGGCGTGGACGAGCTGCGGGCGCGCGGAGCCGGCCGGCGGGTTCACCGCCCGCGCGACGAGGAACGCGGCTCCGAAGGCCGCCGCTGCGCAGACCACCGCGATCCCCACCAATCGCATGCGGGGGATTGTAGGAGCTGCGGCAAGCCCGGCGCTGGGCTTCTCGCCACCCGCCATAATCCGGTTCATGGGAAGGGCATTCGGTGGGGAATGCCGGCGAGCGTGTACCGCGTTCGCACTGGTCGCCTGCGTGGCGCTCGGAGCGCCCGCGGCCGCTCTCGCGGCCGGCGGCGACGTGTGGCTCTATGGCACCGCCGGCAGCGGGGACACCGGGCTCGCGGCGATGGCGGGCACGCAGCCGGCGATCGCCGCCCTGTCCTCTGGCACCGAGGAGGCCTACCAGAGCCCGACCGGAGAGCTCACCGTCGTCGGGCCCGGCGGGACGGGCGGTCTGCGCCTCGGGATGGCCGCGGGCACGAGCCCGGCGATCGCCGCGACGGGCGGCAACGGCTACGAGGTGGCCTTCCAGGCCAACACGACCGCGCTGTGGACGACGGGCAGCGACGGCAGCCGCAACTGGACGCTCGGCATGCGGCCCGGGACGAGCCCGTCGATCACCGCGCTCGCCGGTGGTGGCTACGAGACCGCCTTTCAGGCCAATACGACGCAGCTGTGGACGGCGGGCAGCGCGGACACGACGAACACCGACCAGGGCATGAACGGGTCGAGCAGCCCGAGCATCGCGCCCGATGGCTCGAGCTACCTCGCGACCTTCGAGGCGAACATCGACACGCTGTACACCTACGTGCCCGGCACGTCGAGCAACACCAAGCTGGGCATGGCCGGGGAAACCAGCCCGGCGGTCACGGAGCTCGCCACCGGCGGCACCGAGGAGGCCTTCCAGGCGAACACGGGGCACCTCTACCTGACGGGCAGCGCCGGTGGCGGCGAGACCGACCTGGGGCTCGAGCCCGGAACCAGCCCGAGCATCGCAGCGCTCGCCCACGGCGGCTTCGAGGTCGCCTTCACCGCCTACGGCACCGACCATCTCTGGGTCTACGGCTCGGCGGGGACGGCTGACACCGGGCTGGGGGTCGCCCCGGGAACGAGCCCGAGCATCGCCGCGCTGCCGAGTGGTGGCTACGAGGTCGCCTTCCAGGCCACCCCGCCGCCGCCGGCCGCCGTGCAGAGCACGCCGGTGAGCTCCCCCGTGCCCGAGCCCGCTCCGCAGGCGGGGCGCCGCCGGCTCCGCGTGCGCATCTCGCTCACGTGGACGTGGCGCCACCGGCACACGCGGCTGCGCTCACTTCGCCTCGCAGGCCACCACCCGCGTCTCGCCCTGCGCATCGTCTGCCGCGGCCGTGGCTGCGGCCTGCATGACCTCCATGTGAAGGGGCGCCGCAGGCTGCGGCGGGCGCTCCGGGACCTGTCCGGCACGGAGTTCCGCGCCGGCGACCGGCTCTCGATCACGGTGAGCGCACGCGCCTACGCGCCCGAGCGCGTCCACGTGCTCATCCGCACCGGAACTTTGCCGCGGGTCAAGCTGTTGTGAGGGGAGCGTGATGGCCGAGCGAACCGAACTGGAACGCAGCGCGGCGCTGATCGAGCGGCTGCTGGCCGACCCGGGTCTGCGTCGCCGCTTCCGGGCGGACCCGGCGGCGGTGCTCGTCGAGCACGGCCTGCCCGAGCTCGCCGGGGACCTCGGGCGGGGCGAGTCGGCCCTGATGACGCTCGAGCTCCGCGAGTCGCGCTCCAGCCTCGCTGGAGTGATGGTCGCCGCCGCCGCCGAGGGCGTCGACTTCTCGCATCTCGCCGCCCGGGCGGCTCCCGGCCTGGAGCGCGACGCGGGCCACCTCCTCGACCGGATCGTCAAGAGCCTGCGCCGCCACAAGGCCACGGCTCCGAAGGCGCCGGCCGCCACGGCGTCGGCGTCTGCGTCGGTCAAGGCGACACCAAGCGTCGTCGCGGCATCGGGAGCGGCGGCGCCCGACGCGGCGGCGGCCTCCGCGACGTCGGCCGGCCATGCGCCGCCCACGTCCAGGACCGGGAGCGCTGCGTCGGCGCCCGCGGGCGCGGCCCTCGCCGGCTCACACCACGCCGGCTCACACCACGCCGGCGCCGGCCACGATCCCCTCGCCCACGCCGCCCCGCATGGCCCCACCGCTGCCGAGCTCCTGCGCTATCCGGGCGACAACGCGACGCCGGAGCAGCTCGCCGGATGGATGGCCGCACACGCCAAGCGGGCCGGGATCCCCCCGGAGCTGCCCGTGATGGCGGCGCTCACCGAGTCCGGCCTGCGCAACCTCGACTACGGGGACCGCGACTCCGTCGGCTTCTTCCAGATGCGCCTGGGGATCTGGAACGAGGGCCCCTACGCCGGCTATCCGGACCACCCCGAGCTGCAGATGAAGTGGTTCATCGAGCACGCGCTGGAGGCCAAGGCGGAGGACCCGTCGCTCGCCGGCAACCCGGGCACGTGGGGCGAGTGGGTGGCCAACGTGGAGCAGCCGGCCGCCCAGTACCGCTTCCGCTACCAGCTGCAGCTGGACACCGCCCGCGCGCTCCTGCGCGACGCCGACCTCAGCCCGATCGTCGACCACCACCTCCACCTCGAATCGCCGGGCAAGGAGGCGCTCGACGTCGCCACGAAGTACCTGGGAACGCCGTATCAGTGGGGCGGCGCGAGCCCGACGACCGGCTTCGACTGCTCCGGCCTGGTCCAGTACTCCTACGCCCAGATCGGAATCGAGCTGCCCCGCGTCGCGGCGCAGCAGTTCGACGTCGGGATCCCCGTCGCGCGGGACCATCTGCGGCCGGGTGACGCCGTGTTCTTCGCCCAGAACGGCTACGTGCACCACGTCGGCCTGTACATCGGGGACGGCAGGTTCATCGACGCTCCGGAGACCGGCCAGCAGGTGAAGGTGGACTCGCTCTCCGAGCCGTACTTCGCCGAGCAGTACGCGGGGGCACGCCGCTACACCGCCGCCGCCCTCGGCGATCCCGCCAGTTACGCCCGCACGCTGCCGGCGGTGGGCTCGTGACAGGCGCGCGCCCGCGCCTGGCCGTTCTCCTCGGCCTCGTCCTCGTGCTCCTGCTCGGCGCCGCCCCCGCGTGGGCGAGCGACACCCTGCTCGGCGGCGAGACCCTGAGCCCGGGCCAAACGCTCGCCTCCGGAGACGGCCATTACCAGCTCTCGATGCAGAGCGACGGCAACCTCGTCCTCTACCAGCTCAACGGGAGCACGATCGATCGCGCGCTGTGGTCGACCGCAACCGCGGGGGACGACGGCGCCCGGGCCGTGCTCCAGAGCGACGGCAACCTCGTCCTCTACGACGCCTCCAACGAGGCGCTGTGGTCGAGCAACACGAGCGGCGCCGGCTGCACCAACCTCGTCGTCCAGGACGACGGCAACCTCGTCCTCTACAACGGCACCGGCCACGCGGTGTTCTCGACGGGGACCACCGACACCACGCTCCACGACGGCGACGAGCTCGTCGCCGGCCAGGCCATCTACGCCGCCCACGAGCAGTACCAGCTGGCGATGCAGAGCGACGGCAACCTCGTGCTCTACGGGCCGACGGGGGCGCTGTGGTCGAGCGGCACCTACGGGATCCCGGGCAACTACGCGATCCTCCAGAGCGACGGCAACCTCGTCGTCTACACGAGCCTGGGGCGCGCGCTGTGGTGGAGCGGGACCGCGGGCGATTCCGGTGACACCGCGGCGCTCCAGGACGACGGCAACTTCGTCATCTACGACGGGGGCGTCGCCGAGTGGTTCACCGGCACCTCGGGCGCCCGGGCCGCGGGGACCCCGCAGTTCTCGCCCCCGGCGTTCGCCTCGTGCCCGCCGGCGACTCCGCCACCCCCGGCGACATCGTCGACCTCGCACCCTCCGGTGGTGCTCGTGCCGACGCGGACTCCGGTGCCGCGGCTGCGTGTGCATCTCACGCTCGCGTGGACGTGGGATCACTCGGTCACCCACCTCGACGTCATCCGCGTCTCGCACGTCTCCCACCACGCCCGCGCCGCGATCAGCTGCCGGGGCGGCGGATGCCCCCGTCGCATCCTGCGGCGCGTGCGCCACGTCGGCGGCCTCGTGCGTGAGCTCAGGGGTGTGACCTTCCGCGCCGGCGACCGGCTCCGCCTCGCCATCTCCCAGCGCGGCTACGCCACCGAGACCGTGATGATCCGGATCCGCGACGGGCGCAAGCCGGCGATCGCCCTCGCTCGAGCGCGCCGGCACCGCCACCGGCACCGGAGCAGGCGGCGATGATTCCGCGGCGCGTCCTGACCGTCCTCGTCACCGTTGCGGCCGGCCTCGCCGCGCTGGCCGGTCCGGCGCTGGCGGACACGGGCGACACCCTGCTCGACAACCAGACGCTGGCCGCCGGCCAGACCCTGCTCTCGGGCGACGGTCACTTCGAGCTCTCGATGCAGAGCGACGGCAACCTGGTGCTCTACGTCCGCAACGACGGCGCGCTCGGTCGCGCGCTGTGGTCGAGCCACACCTCGGGCGACAAGGGCGATCACGCCGTCCTGCAGGACGACGGCGACATGGCGCTCGTGTCCTCGGGAGGGCAGGTGCTGTGGTCGACGGACACGAGCGGCGTCGGCTGCGCGAACCTCGTCCTCCAGGACGACGGCAACCTCGTGCTCTACGACCACACCAAGGCGGTGTGGGCGAGCGGGACGGTGGACTCGAAGCTCGTCTCCCGCGACAAGCTCACCGCGGGGCAGCGGATCTTCTCGCCGAACGAGCAGTACGAGCTGCAGATGTCGAGCGACGGCGACCTCGTCCTCGACGGCCCCGGGGCCAACGAGCTGTGGTCGAGCGGCACCAGTGGCACGGGCACCTTCGCCGAGCTGCGCTCGGACGGGAACTTCGTCGTCGTGGACGGCGCGGGTCACGATGCCTGGCTGACCCACACCGACTCCGACTCGGGCGACCACGTGAGCCTCCAGGACGATGGCAACCTCGTCGTCTACGGCAGCGGCGGCCAGGCCGTGTGGTCGAGCGCTACGAACGCTCACCGCGCCACGGGAGCGAGCCAGTTCCAGCCGGCCGCTTTCCAGGCCTGCCCCACCGCCACGACGACGGTGCCGCGCCCCAGCCCGCCGAGCATCGCGCCGAGCGCTCCCGTCGTCCTCTCCCCGACGGCGACGCGCATCCCGCGGCTCGGTCGCCTGCACGTGAGGATGACCATCGACTGGACGTGGGATCACGCGACAACCCGGCTGCACCGCATCACGGTCACTCGCCTGCCGCGCCGCGCGACCGTCGCCGTGAGCTGCCGGGGCCGCGGGTGCGGACCCCGCGCGATGCACGCCGGGCGCTCGGGACTGCGTCGCCTCCTGCGCCGCCTCGACGGGCACCGCTACCGTGCCGGCGATCGGATCGTCATCGCGATCGCCAAGCCCGGCTACCGCGTCGAGCGGGTCGGCGTCGAGATCCGCAACGGCCGCTTGCCGAGGGTCCGTCTGCTGTAGAACCTGCCGCGTGGCGCTCCGCGCGGTGATCTTCGACCTCGATGGCGTGCTCCTCGATTCCGAGCAGCTGTGGACGCAGGCCAAGCACGAGCTCGTCGTCGCCGCGGGCGGGCGCTGGCGCGAGGACGCCGGCACGGCGATGATGGGCATGAGCTCCCCCGAATGGTCGGCCTACCTCCGTGACGAGCTCGGGGTGTCGCTGCCCGTTGACGAGATCAACCGGCGCGTCGTCGAGCGCCTCACCGAGCTCTACCGCGAGCGTCTGCCGCTGCTGCCGGGCGCGTCGCAGGCGGTGAAGGCGCTCGCCGCGCGGTGGCCGCTCGGCCTCGCCTCCTCCTCGAACCGGGAGATCATCGACCTCGTGCTCGCGCGCAGCGACTTCGGCGACGCATTCGCCGTCACCGTCTCCTCGGAGGAGGTGGCACGCGGCAAGCCGGCGCCGGACGTCTACCTGGAGGCGGCCCGCCGGCTCGATGTGCCACCCGCCGACTGCCTGGCGGTGGAGGATTCGAGCAACGGCCTGCGCGCGGCGGCGGCCGCGGGGATGACCGTGGTGGCGGTGCCCAACGAGCACTTCCCACCGGATCAGGACGCCCTCGCGCTCGCCGCGGCGAGCATCGCCGTGGTCGGGGAGCTGACCCCGTCACTCGCCGAGCGCGCCGCACGGTGAGCGATCAGCGCGGGCGAGCCGTCAGTAGCCCGTGACCGGCGGCGTGTCGTCGGCGCGGACGCCGATCCGGCGCGCCGCCGTGGCCGCCGTCGAGCCGATCGGGTGCACCTCGGTCGCCGCCCCCAGCCCGGTCGCCGGCATGTTGCCGTAGATCGTCTCGCGCTTCCCCGCCGCCGCGCGGTAGGTCTCGTGCCAGATCCCGACGTCGCCGCTGTCGCTGATCCGGGCGTTGAAGGCCTTCCAGGCGTCCAGGTGCGGCGCCTCGGGCGAGCGGGCGAACCGCTCGAGCTCCTCGAATGAGCGCCAGTACTGGACGACCATCGGGCTGAGCGGGCCCTGGAGCGCGAAGTGGTAGGAGAGCAGCCCCGCCTGGGGGTGCTTGTCGAGCCACATCAGCATCCGCGGCATCGCGATGAACACCGGCCACCACTGACGCACCTTCCACGGCCGGTTGATCCGCATGCCGATCAGGAACACCACGACCTCGCCCTCGGGATCGGCGGTCCAGCGCCCCGTATGCAGCTTCATGGCGTAACACTCGCAGATCGGCCTACGCCGCGGAGAAGTTCGGATAGCGTGCCGGGCCATGCCCACACCACCTCCCGTCCCCGCGCCCGGCTCGCTCGCGCTGCGCGTGGTCAATCTCGGTACGCAGCTCAACGTCCTCGTGTACCGCCTCAGCGGCGGACGGGTCGGCGGGCGCATGAAGAACCTCGAACTGCTCCTGCTCGAACACGTCGGGCGCCGCAGCGGCCAGCGGCGCACCACGCCGCTCCTGTTCCTGCCCGACGGCGAGGACCTCGTCATCGTCGCCTCGCGCGGGGGCTCCCCGGCGACTCCGGCATGGTGGCTCAATCTCCAGGCGGAGCCGCGCGTCACCGTCGAGATCCGCGGCAAACGGCGCGAGGTCCTCGCCCGCCTGGCGACGCCGCAGGAGCGGGAGCGCCTGTGGCCCGAGCTGGTGAACGGCTACCCCGACTACGACACCTATCAGCGTCGCACCGAGCGCGAGATCCCGGTCATCATCCTCAGCCCGGCCGGCTCCGACGCTCCGCCTGCTGCGGCATGACGGCCGCTCCGGCGTGACGGCCGCGGCGGGGCGCAGCGGCCGGCCGGCCGTGATCCTCGCCGTCCTGCTCGCGGCCGTCGAGTTCACGCTGCTCGCGATCTGGCAGGGCAACGCGGACTGGGGGTTCTCGAACGGCGTCTACGCGGAGACCGCGCGGGAGTTCCTGCACGGGTTCGTCCCCTACAAGCAGGTGGCCGCCGCACAACCGCCGCCGGTGTTCCTCCTCGGCGCGCTGCTGCTGGCGATCGACGACGGGCCTGCGGCCCTCCACATCGGTCTCGGAGCGATCGATCTCCTCACCGCCGCACTCGTCGCGCTCGCGGTGTGGCGCCTGGAGCGCCGGCGCGTGCCGGCGCTGGCGGCGGGTCTGCTCGCCCCGCTCGTGCCGATCACCCTCGCCGGCCACGCCCAGCTCGTGCCGGAGACGCTCGCCGCCCCGCTCGTGCTCGGCGGCGCGATCCTCTGTGCGACGCCACGCCGCGCCGGATGGGGTGCCCTGCTGCTCGCGCTGGCGGTCCTGTGCAAGGTCGCGTTCGTGATCCCGGCGCTGGCGATCGTGCTCTCGGTGCCCGAGCGCCGCCGGCTGGTGGTGCTGCTCGCGGGAGCGGCGATCGGGCTGTTCGGTGTGTCGATCGCGGTGTTCGGGCTCGGGGTCTGGAGAGAGGCGATCCTCGCCCAGCTCCAGATCGGGCGGGCCGGCATCCACTACGTCGCCGGCCTGCTCGCGCAGGCGGCCTGGAACGAGCTGCCGCTGCTCGCCGGAGCGTTGGCCTTCGTGATCGCGGCGTTGCGCCGGCCGCCGGTTCCCCGGCTCGTGCGGACGATGAGCGCCGCCTCGCTCGGCGGCCTGCTGCTCGCGCTCACGCTGTTCAAGCGCGGCTCCTACATCGACGTGCTCGCGGTGGCCGAGCCGCCGCTCGTCGTGCTGTCGGCCGCCGCCGTGGCGCGCGGCTGGCGCCGCTGCACCGCGGCGTGGGCGGTGGTGCTCCTGCTCGGAGCCCTCCTGCTCGCGCAGACCGTGTCGCTGCTCGTGAGCCCGGGCGATCCGGCGATCGCCACGCGCCCGTTCGCCCGCGCGGGACTGCGGTGGACGGAGAGCCGCGCCGCGGTCGCCCGGAGCGTGGCGGCCGCGCGGCGCTGCCCCGCCCGCCTCGCCTACTCGGGCGACCCGTGGATCGCCTTCCTCGCCGATCGCCGCATGCCGGGCGAGCAGCCGGACCTGTTCATCCTCGCGGGCGCGCGGGAGGACCGCGCCTTCGCGCTGCGCGCGGCGCAGGACCGCCCGCTCTGTCCCTAGGGGCCGCGTCGCGGTTGCGTCGGCGCGGGCCTGGGTATGGCCCTCGCCATGGAGGAGGAGGTTTCGGACGCTGCGGGCGGCCGGCGGGCTGCGGAGATCCTCGCTCGGCAGGATCGGATCCAGAAGTGGGGGCTGCCGTGGCGCTACCTGGCCATCATCGGCACCGGGTACTTCTTCACCTTCTACGACATCTCGGACATCGGCTTCGCGGCGCCGCAGGTCCAGACGCAGTTCCACCTCTCGGGGCACGAGACGACGTTCCTCGCGCTTTCGATCGGGCTGATCGGCTATGCCGTCGGCTCGGTGCTGATCGGCGCCCTGGCCGATCGCTTCGGTCGCTTTCGGCTCCTGATCGCGACGATCATCCTCACCGCCATCGGCTCCTTCGGCGACGCCGCCTCGGGGAGCCTCGCCGTCCTCATCCTGTTCCGGTTCGTCACCGGCATGGGCGTCGGGGCCGACCTCAATCTCGTCTCCACCTACATCGGCGAGCTCGCCCCGGCGCGGCTGCGCGGACGGATCTCGGTGACGACGTTCCTCGTGGGGATCATCGGTCAGGCGGTGACGCCGCTGATCGCCCTGGCGCTCATCCCGTCGCTGCACAACGGGTGGCGCTGGCTGTTCATCATCGGCGGCGCGATCGCGGTGATCGCCCTCGTGGCGCGCTTCGAGCTGCCCGAGTCGCCGCGCTGGCTCGCCCTCCACGGGCGCCTCGACGAGGCCGACGATCTCGTCACCGAGATGGAGGAGCGCGCCGGCGGGCGCGGGGACCCGCTGGCCGAGCCGGACATCTCCGAGGTCGACACGCGCGCCGGCTTCCCGTATATCGAGCTGCTCCGGCCTCCCTATCTGCGGCGGGTCATCGTGTTCCTCGTGATGTGGTTCTTCTGGTACATCGGCAACTACGGCTTCCTCGGCGACGCGGCCACCCTGTTCAAGAACCAGGGGCTCACCGCGGGCACGACGTACCTGGCCATCGGCGCCATCGGCTATCCCGTCGGCGCGGTCGTGATGATCTTCGGCATCGACCGCTTCGAGCGCAAGCTGCTCCTACTCGGCTCGACCGTCGTGTGGCTGGTGGCGATGCTGCTCGTCGGCGCCGCCAAGAGCGAGGCGGTGGTGATCGTCGGCGCCTTCCTCGCCTCCACCGGCCTTGGCATGTTCCTCCAGGCCGGCTACACCTACACCGCCGAGAGCTTCCCCACGCGCGCGCGCACGAGCGGCTTCGCGCTGTGCGACGGGATCGGCCACGGCGGCGGAGCGCTCGGCGGCCTGCTGCTGCCGACGATCGTCGCCAGCCTGTCGTTCTTCGCCGGCTTCACGCTGATCGGGATCACCGGCCTGATCGCCGGGATCGTCGCGCTCGCGGGCCCGAAGGCGAGCGGCCTCGCCCTGGAGCGCATCTCCACCTGAGCGCCGGGGCGCCGTGGGCTTTGCCGGGGCCCCCGCGGGGGGCTTTGGCAGATCGCACCCCGTATGCGGGACAGATCTGCCAAGACCCCCGAGGAGACGCGGGCCAACGTCGGCTCTGAGGGGCCCGCGCAGGGGCGTTGGCAGACCCACCGGCCACGGCCACGATCTGCCGGGAACCCCTAAGCGAGGATCAGGCGCAGGTAGCCGTCGGCGATCTCCCGCGGCGACAGGCGCCCACGGGTGCGGTGCCACTGGGCGGTGTGGTTGACCATCCCCAGCAGGGCCGACAGCGTGAGCCGCGGGTCCCTGAGCCGCGCACCGCCGGCGTCGTGGGTCGCCTGCAGCAGCTCGCCGACGAGGCGCTCGAAGCGCTTGCGATCCTCGCGGACCTTGCGCCACTGCGCGCCGTGCTCGATCAGGTGGCGCTCCTGCTGGAAGACGAGCATGTGGTCGCGGTGGCGGATGACGTGCGCCACCCAGAGGCGGACGACGTCACGCAGCTGCGCCTCGGGCGCCGCCGGCGTGCTCGCCAGCGCCTCGGCCTGGGCGAGCAGCGGCTCCATGAGCTGATCGCACACCGCGATCAGCAGCTCCTCCTTGCCGCGGAAGTAGTGGTACAGGCTGCCGGCGGAGAGGCCGAGGACCTCGGCGAGCTCCGGGACCGACGTCTGGTCGTACCCGCGCCGCGCGAACACGCGCGCGGCGGCGAGCACGAAGTCGGCCTGGCGGCGGTCGTAGCGCTCGCGCAGCACAACGCGTTCGGAGCGAGGAGGCATCGGTGCCGGATCCTATCGCCCCGCGCCCCGAACGCCCATTCGAACTTTGAAGCGGCGTTCGCGCTATGATCGCCGCCGTGCTGTTCGACCTCGACGACGAGACGCGGTTACTGCAGCGCACCGTGCGGGAGTTCGCCGAGGGCGAGGTGGCCCCGGTCGCCGAGACGCTCGATCGCACCAAGGCGTTCCCGTACGAGCTCGTCGCCGAGATGGGCGCGCTCGGGTGGATGGGGATCCCCTTCCCCGAGGAGTACGGCGGCTCCGGCGGCACGTCGCTGCAGTACGCCGTCGCGGTCGAGGAGCTCACGCGGGTCGACTCCTCGGTGGCGATCACGATGTGCGCGCACACCTCGCTGGGAACGCAGCCGATCTTCCGCTTCGGCTCCGAGGAGCAGAAGCAGCGCCTGATGCCCGATCTGTGCGCCGGCCGTCGGCTCGGGGCCTTCGGGCTCACCGAGCCGGAGGCCGGCAGCGACGCCGGCAACACCCGCACGCGGGCCCGTCTGGAGGACGGCGAGTGGGTGATCGACGGCGCCAAGCAGTTCATCACCAACGCGGGCACCGACATCTCGGGCCACGTGGCGATCACGGCGCGGACGGGCGAGGACGAGATCTCCAACCTCATCGTCGAGAACGGAACGGCCGGCTACGCGGTCGGCGAGCCGTACCGGAAGATGGGCTGGAACGCCTCGGACACGCGCCCGCTGGCCTTCGACGAGTGCCGGGTCCCTCAGGAGAACCTGCTCGGCCCGCGCGGCGCCGGCTTCAAGCAGTTCCTGGAGGTGCTGGACATCGGGCGGATCGGCGTGTCCGCGATGGGGGTCGGGCTCGCTCAGGGCGCGCTGGACCAGGCTCTCGCCTACGCCAAGGAGCGCCGGGCGTTCGGCCAGCCGATCGCCAAGTTCCAGGCGATCCAGGCCAAGCTCGCCGACATGGCCACCGAGATCGAGGCGGCCCGGCTGCTCACCTACAAGGCGGCGGTGCTCAAGGACCAGGGGCGGAGCTTCACCCTCACCGCCGCGCAGGCGAAGCTGAAGACGGGGCGCCTCGCCGTCCGCGCCAGCGAGGAGGCGGTCCAGATCCACGGCGGCTACGGCTACATCGAGGAGTACCCGGTGTGCCGCTTCTATCGCGACGCGAAGATCCTCACCATCGGCGAGGGGACCGACGAGGTCCAGCAGATGGTCATCGCCCGCGCGCTCGGCGCGTGAGGAGGCCGCCGCGCCTCCATGCGTGAGCTCGCTCCCCTCCTGATCGCCAACCGCGGCGAGATCGCCCGGCGGATCGCGCTGACCGCCCACGGGCTCGGCCTGCCCACCGTGGGCGTGTTCACCGCCGCCGACGCCGCCGGCCGCTCGCCCCACATCGACGCCGTCGACTCCGCGGCGCGGATCGGCTCCTACCTGTCGATCGAGGACCTCCTCGACGCGGCGCGGCGCACCGGCACGCGCGCGGTCCATCCCGGCTACGGCTTCCTGTCCGAGAACGCCGACTTCGCCGCGGCGGTGATCGCCGCCGGGCTCGTGTGGGTCGGCCCGCCGCCGGAGGCGATCAGGCTGATGGGCGACAAGGGCGCCGCCAAGCGTGCGGCCGAGGCGGCCGGGGTGCCGATCGTGCCCGCCGGCGAGGACGGTGCCTTCCCCGTCGTCGTCAAGGCGCTCGCCGGGGGCGGCGGCAAGGGCATGCGCGTCGTGAGCCGCGCCGAGGACCTGGCCGAGGCGACGCAGGCGGCACAGCGCGAGGCCATGGCGGCCTTCGGCGATGACCGGGTGATGATCGAGCGGTGGATCGAGCGCCCGCGGCACATCGAGATCCAGGTGCTCGCCGACCGCCACGGCCACGTCGTCCACCTCGGCGAGCGCGAATGCTCTCTGCAGCGCCGCCACCAGAAGGTGATCGAGGAGGCGCCGTCACCGGTGCTCTCGGCGGAGGTGCGCACGCGCATGGGGGCGGCGGCGGTGGCGCTCGCCTCCGCCTGCGGCTATGAAGGGGCGGGCACGGTCGAGTTCATCACCCCGCGGACGGCGGAGGAGTTCTTCTTCCTGGAGATGAACACCCGCCTGCAGGTGGAGCACCCGGTGACCGAGCTCGTGTACGGCGTCGACCTCGTCGAGCTGCAGCTGCGCGTCGCCGCCGGCGAGCCGCTGCCCTTCGGCCAGGCGCAGCTCGTCCCGCGCGGACACGCGGTAGAGGCGCGGTTGTACGCCGAGGACCCGGCCGCCGGGTTCCTCCCCGCCACCGGCACCGTCCGCCACCTCCGGCTGCCCACGGGAGTGCGTGTCGACGCCGGGATCGCCACCGGCAGCGACGTCGGCACCGAGTTCGATCCGCTGCTGGCCAAGGTCATCGCCCATGGGCCCGACCGTGCCCAGGCGCTGAGCCGGCTCGACCGCGCCCTCGCCGAGCTCGAGCTCCTCGGCGTGAGCACGAACGCGGCGTTCTCGCGCGCCCTGATCGGCCGCGACGACGTGCGGGCGGGGGAGCAGGACACCGGGCTGCTCGAGCGCGTCCTCGCCGAGCCGGCGCCCGCTGCGCCCGATGCGCCCGATGCACCCGACGCGCCCGACCAGCCGGTCACCCAGTCGGCGCCCGGCACACCGGACGACCTGCTCGCCGCGGGGGCGCTCGTGGCGGCGGGGACGGCTCGCCCGGAGGGCCCGTGGCGCCGGCGCTTCGCCACCGGCGAGGTGCGGATCGCCGACGGGCGGGTGAGCGTCGAGGGCCGGGAACGGGCAGCCGAGCTCCGCGCGCTGGGGGAGAACGCCTACGCGGTCGAGCTCGACGGAATCGTCCGCCGCTACGCGGTCGTCGTCGGCGACGGCGAGCTGTGGGTGGGCCGGGACGGTCATCACCTCCACGCCCGCGACCATGTGGCCGACCGCTCCGGCGTGATGTCCCCCGCCGGCTCGCTGGCGGCGCCGATGCCGGGCACCGTCCTGCAGGTGCGGGTGTCCGACGGCGACGCCGTCGGCACCGGCGACGTCCTCGTCGTGCTCGAGTCGATGAAGATGGAGCTCTCGATCACCGCGCCGCACGACGGTGTCGTCGAGGGCCTGACGCTGTCCCCGGGCGACCGCGTGGAGCTCGGGCAGCCGCTGTTGGCGGTGACGGCATGAGCCACCGCGACGGGCATCTGGAGCTGATCGACGAGCTCGAGCGACGGCTCGTCCGCGCGCGGGCCGGCGGCGGCGAGCGCGCCCGGGCGCGGCACGTCGAGCGCGGCAAGCTGCCCGTGCGCGACCGCGTCGAGCGCCTGTGCGACCCCGGCACGCCGTTCCTGGAGCTCTCCCCGCTCGCCGCCGAGGACCTCTACGACGGCGTGGCGCCCGCCGCCGGCATCGTGACCGGCGTCGGCGTCGTCCACGGACGCCGGTGCGTGGTCGTCGCCAACGACGCCACCGTCAAGGGCGGCACGTACTACCCGATGACCGTCAAGAAGCACCTGCGGGCCCAGGAGATCGCCCTCCACAACCGGCTGCCCTGCATCTACCTCGTCGACTCCGGCGGCGCCTTCCTGCCGATGCAGGCCGAGGTGTTCCCCGACCGCGAGCACTTCGGGCGGATCTTCTTCAACCAGGCGACGATGTCCGAGCGGGCGATCCCCCAGATCGCCTGCGTGATGGGCTCGTGCACGGCCGGCGGCGCCTACGTCCCCGCGATGAGCGACGAGACGGTCATCGTCCGCGAGCAGGGAACGATCTTCCTCGGCGGCCCCCCGCTCGTGAAGGCCGCCACCGGCGAGGAGGTGACGGCGGAGGAGCTCGGCGGCGGCGAGCTGCACGCTCGGACCTCGGGCGTCGTCGACCATCTCGCCGAGGACGACGACCACGCCCTGGAGATCGTCCGCGGGATCGTCGCCACCCTGCCCGCCCCGGAAGCGCCGCCGTGGGAGCGGCGGCCGCCGCGGCCGCCGGCGCTCGATCCCGATGGCGTGCTCGATCTCGTCCCGCTCGACACCCGCACCCCCTACGACGTGCGCGATCTCCTGCGGCATGTCGTCGACGGCTCCGAGCTGCGCGAGTTCAAGGCCCTCTACGGCGAGACGCTCGTGTGCGCGTTCGCCCACCTCGACGGCCACGAGGTCGGAATCCTCGCCAACAACGGCATCCTGTTCAGCCAGTCCGCCCTCAAGGGTGCGCACTTCATCGAGCTGTGTGACCGGCGCGGGATCCCCCTCGTGTTCGTGCAGAACATCACCGGCTTCATGGTCGGGCGCGACTACGAGGCGGGCGGCATCGCCAAGGACGGCGCCAAGCTCGTCACCGCCGTCTCCTGCGCCAGGGTGCCGAAGCTCACCGTGATCGTCGGCGGCAGCTTCGGCGCCGGCAACTACGGCATGTGCGGTCGCGCCTACTCGCCGCGGTTCCTGTTCATGTGGCCGAACGCGCGGATCAGCGTCATGGGCGGCGAGCAGGCCGGGGTGGTGATGCGCGAGGTCGGCCAGCCGGAGACGGGCGCGCAGCTGCGCGAGCAGTACGAGCGCGAGGGCCGACCCTGGTACTCGACGGCGCGGCTGTGGGACGACGGCGTGATCGACCCCCGCCAGACGCGCACCGTGCTCGCCCGCGCGCTCGCCGCGTGTGCGGCGGGCACGCCGCACGTGGAGACCGGCTACGGCATCTTTCGGATGTGATGAGCGACCGCCTCGAACCCTTCCGCGCCCTGCTGCGCAGCCGTATGGCCCTGCTCGCCGACGTCGATCTCGCTTCGGCACCACGCGAGCGCCTGCTCGTGCGCTCCGACCTCTCCGGGACGATGCAGCTCCACGAGTACGACGGCGGTGAGCTCCACGCCCTCACGGAGCTGCCCGAGCCGGTCGGCAGCGCGCGGTACCTGAGCCACCGTCGCGCCGTGCTCGAGATCGACTCCGGCGGCAACGAACGCTACGGCCTCCATCTCATCGACCTCGATGCGGCGCGTGAGCAGCCGGTGCGGTCGTTCGAGGCGCTCGAGGCCCTCACCGATACCCCCACCGCGGGGCACTACATCGCCGGCGTCTCATCGGACGGCGCGACGATCGCCTACACCTCGAACCGCGCGAACGGCATCGACTTCGACCTGTGGCTATTGGATCTCCCCACCGGTGAGCACCGTCTCCTGCTCGCCGACGGCTCGTGGCTGCACGCGGCCTCCGGCTTCTCGCCCGACGGCCGCCTGATCTCGCTCATCCGCCCGGGCGAGCGGCCACTCGACGAGGAGCTTCTGCTCGTCGAGATCGCCACCGGCGAGGTCCAGGAGATCCTGCCCCACCCCGAGGAGGCCGCGCAGGTGGGACCGCCCGCGTGGATCGACCCGACGAGCTTCTTCGTCAGCGCGAACGTCGGGCGCGATCTGATCGGCCTGTTCCGCCACGATCTCACCACGGGGGAGACGCACCCCCTGCCGGGCTGGGACGAGTGCGACATCGACGTCGTGACCAGCCGGGACGGGAGCACCGCACTCGTCGCCGAGAACCGCGACGGGGCAAGCGTGCTCCGGCTGATCGACCCGCACACCGGGGCGCCGGCCGCTGAGATCCGCCTCCCGGCGCTGGGCGTCGCGTCGTGGTGGGCGTTCGGGCTTCCGCGGCTGTCGGCCGACGGGGAGCGCGCCTACTTCACGCTGTCCGGCCCGGGCCTGCCCGGCGACGTGTTCTGCGCCGACACGACGAGCGGCGAGGTCACGCGTCTCACCGACAGCCCGCTGGAGCTCGATCCGAAGACGATGGTCCAGCCGGAGATCACTCGCGTCGAGAGCTTCGACGGCGAGTCGATCCCCGTGTTCGTGTTCCGTCCCCCCGCCGCCGGCGATGAGCCCCCGCCGGTGGTGATCGTCGTTCACGGCGGGCCGGAGGCGCAGGCGATGCTCACCTTCAACCCGATCGTGCAGGGGTTGCTGGCCGCCGGCTACGCCGTGCTCGTGCCCAACGTCCGCGGCTCGACCGGATACGGCAAGCGGTATGCCGCGCTCGACGACACCACGCGGCGCCTCGACTCGGTCGGCGACCTCGCCGCCATCCACGGCCATCTCGGCGGGCTCGGCCTCGACCCGGACCGCGCGGTGCTGTGGGGAGGGTCCTACGGCGGCTACATGGTCCTCGCCGGCCTCGCCTTCCATCCTCGGCTGTGGGCGGCCGGCGTCGACATCGTCGGCATCTCCGACCTCGTCACCTTCCTGGAGAACACCTCCGACTATCGCCGTGCCCACCGCGAGCGCGAGTACGGATCGCTCACCCGCGACCGCGAGTTCCTCGCCGCCGCCTCGCCGCTGCGCCACGTCGAGGACATGTGCGCGCCACTGTTCGCCATCCACGGCCGCAACGATCCGCGGGTCCCCGTGAGCGAGGCCGAGCAGCTCGTGGAGAGCCTGGGCCGCCGCGGCATCCGCTGTGAGCTCGCGATCTACGAGGACGAGGGCCACGGCCTCGCCCGGCTGGCGAACCGCCTCGACGCCTACCCGCGCGCGGTCGCCTTCCTCGACGAGGTCCTCGGCCGGTGATGACCCTCACGATGTGATGGCTGATCTGAACCGGCTCAGGACTCACATGGGGCGGGCGGTCACGGCCATGCTCGGCATCGACGGTGCGGTGAGCGAGGTGCGGCCGGGGTGGTGGCTTGCGCTGAGCGGCCTCCCGAGCGCCGACATGAACATGGCGCTGATCCACGATCCCGACGAACCGGCGCTGGCGCAGGTCATGGCCCGCGTCGACGAGGTCGGTTGCCCGACGCTGCTCATGCTCGCCGGAGGGGCCGCGGAGCTCGCGGATCGGCTCCCCGCGCAATGGAGTGCGGTCGGCGCCATGCCGATCATGACCAGCCATCTGACCGCGACGGCCGCGGACCCACGCGTGCGCCAGGCCGGCTCCGATGACACCGGCGTCATCAGCCGTCTCATGAGCGAGGCCTTCGGGATCGACCCCGGTGAGATCCAGGTCATCGTCTCCCATGTGCTCCGGGATCCCGGGCGCACGATGCTATGGCTGCTCGAGGATGAGGGCGAGCCCGTGTCCACCGTCCTCACCTGCCGTATCGAGGACACCGTCTCGCTGTGGTGCATGGCCACCCCGCCGCAGTTCGCCCGTCGTGGCTACGGCCGAGCCCTGCTCGGTGCCGTGCTCGGCTGGGCCGCGCGCGACGGTGCCACCGTCGGGCTGCTCGGCGCGACGCCGGCCGGGGAGCCGCTCTACCGCGCGACGGGCTGGACGGTCGCGGAGAGCTGGAACCTCCACCTCAACGCTCGGTCGGCCCAGTTCGGCGACTGAGCCGGGCGCCGGTGCCGTCGGCTCCGGGGTGCGGGGCCGTCGGCTCTCGCTGCGGCGCGGAGTCGGCCCCGATCAGACGGTGTTCGACTCCGGCCGCGCCGCCTGGGTGGGGTGGTGGAGGTGCGGCTCCGCGCCGGCGCCTGACCGCCACCCCCCGCAGCAGCGGCCGGTCTACATCAGCAACTCGCACCCGTAGCTCACCGCGATCTGGGCCATCTTCTCCAGATCAGGCCGCGGGAGGTCCTCAGGCCGGGGGAGCTCCCGCCGGCTGGCGGGAACGCTCTGCTCGCGGATCAGACCCTCCAGACCGGCCGGCGCGAGCAGGAACAGGACCGTGGCGCCCTCGGGACCCGCCTTGAACCGGTGGGGGATGTCACGCGTGCCGACGACGATGTCGCCCGGATCGGCCTCGACCGTCTCCTCGCCGATCTGGAAGGTGAGATGCCCGCGCGTCACGAGGAACGTCTCGTCCTCGCGGTGGTGAACGTGGGGCGGCACCATCCTGTCCGGTCCCATCGTCAGCTCGACGATCGTCAGAGCGCCGTGGGTGTGCGCACCCGTCGTCTTCAGCACGGCGAGGTTGCCCCACCACCAGCGGGCCTCGCCCTCATCGGCCGCGATCGCATCAATGGCCGTCCCGATTGCTGCGCCAGTCATCATGTCTCCCTTCGTGGTTGCCGTGGGGGCAAGCTAGGCCGCCACCGCATCGGCGCCAATACCACCTTCCTGGCATTGCGCGCAGAGAGCCGGGGCGTAGGCTCCACGCCGTGGGCTGGTATGCGAGGGAGCGGGCGATCGAGCGAACTGCGCAGGCGGCGGGCCGCGGCCTCGATCTCGTGGGGTTCTGGGAGGAGGCGCGCGATGCGCTCGCGCCGGCCATGCCCTACCACCTGACGCCCTGCTGGTACACCCTGGATCCGGCGTCCCTGCTCGTGACCAGCCATTACGACCACGGCATGATCCCCCAGCTGCCGGCGGACTGGCTCGCGCTCGAGTACCGGGCCGAGAGCCCCCACAACCTTGGCGAGGTGGCCCGACGTGACGACGGGATCTCGACGCTTCACGAGGCGAGCGACGGGGACCCCTCCCGCAGCCTTCGGTTCAAGCGCTTCGTCGAGCCCTACGGCGGTGAGCAGGAGCTGTTCCTCGCCCTGCGCACGCGTGAGGGGGGGACGTGGGGCGTGCTCGCCCTGTACCGCGCCCCCGGTCAGCCCGAGTTCTCCCGCGAGGAGCGCGAGCTCTTGCAGGCGCTCGCCCCCCACCTCGCCGAGGGAGCGCGGCGCGGCCTGCTGCTCGGCGAGGCGAGGGAGCCGGAGGGTCCCGAGGCGCCTGGGCTCGTGGTCCTCAGCGATACGCTCGAGCCCGATTCGCTCACCCCGGGCGTCGACCGCTGGCTCGATGAGCTTCCCGGCGGCGAGCGGGCGCCGGAGGAGCTTCCCCCGGCCGTCGTCTCAGTGGCTGCGCAGGCGCTGCGAGCCGCGCACGGCGAGGGTCTCGGCGAGGTGGCGTTCGCGCGGGTGCTCTCGCGCACCGGCCGCTGGGTCGTGTTGCACGGAGCCGTGCTCGAGGCGAGCGGCGCCCGCCGCGTGGCGGTGATCGTCGAGCCCGCACATCCGGCCAGGATCTCCCCCCTGCTGATGGCGGCCTACGGGTTCTCCGAGCGCGAGCAGGAGGTTGCCCGCCTCGTCCTGGGCGGCTGCTCCACCTCCGAGATCGCTCGCACGCTGCTGATCTCGCCGAACACGGTCCAGCAGCACCTTAAGGGGATCTTCGACAAGAGCGGAGTTCGCAGCCGGCGGGACCTCGTGGCGAAGGTCTTCTTCACCCACTACGAGCCGCGGTTGCGCGACAACGAGCAGCGGGCCATCGACGGTCGCCCCCTGCGTGGCGGCCCGGTAGGCACCGGCGAGGTGCGGTAAGCCCCCGGCACGACGCGATCCTTGGCGTCCCGTGCGCCAGGGGCACGCGCCTGCGGGTTCCCATCCGACGGGCGCGGTCGTGCGGTTTTCCTATCCGCCGGGCCCCCGCAGCACGACGACGCAGTTCTGCCCGCCGAAGCCGAACGCGTTCACCAGGGCCGTCCGCACCGGCACCTGACGAGCGTGGAGCGGCACGAAGTCGAGGTCGCACTCCGGGTCCGGGCGTTCCAGGTTGGTCGTCGGCGGGATCACCCCGTCGCGCATCGCGAGCAGGCACACCATCGCTGACAGCGAGCCCGCGGCGGCGATCAGGTGGCCGACCATCGACTTCGGCGAGCTGATCGGCACCGACTCCGCCGCCGCGCCGAGCGCGCGGCGGATCGCCCGGGTCTCGCCGGCGTCGTTGGCGCGGGTGCCGGTCCCGTGGGCGCAGATGTAGTCGACCTCCTCCGGCGCCGTGCCGGTGCGTTCGAGGGCCAGCCGCATGGCCCGGGCCGCCTGCGCCCCCGACGGCTCCGGCGCGCTCATGTGGAAGGCGTCGCAGGTGAGCGCCCCGCCGGCCACCGTGCCGTAGATCTCCGCTCCGCGGGCAGCGGCGTGCTCGGCGGCCTCGACGACGAGCAGGACGGCGCCCTCGCCGAACACGAACCCGTCGCGGTCGGCGTCGAACGGCCGGCTCGCCCGCGCCGGCTCGTCGTTGCGCTCCGACATCGGCCCCATGTTCGCCAGCCCTGCGAACATCGCCTCGCAGATGCCGGCGTCGGTGCCTCCGGCGATGACCACGTCGGCCTCGCCGGCAAGGATCACCCGGCGGGCCTCGAGCAGCGCGGCATTGCCGCTCGCGCAGGCGAGCGCACTCGCGCTCACGGGCCCGTGGATCCCGAGGTCGATCGCCACCTCGCAGGCCGGCATGTTGGGGATCGTCGTGGGAACGTAGAACGGGCTGACGGCGCGCGGCCCGTCGGTGACCAGCGCGCGGACGGCGGCCTCGGTCTCGGGGACCCCGGCCACCGCGGTGTTGACGACGATGCCGATCCGCTCACCCCCGCCGGTCACCTGAACGCCCGCGTCGGCGAGCGCCTGGCGCGCGGCGGCGATCGCCAGCTGCGAGAAGCGCGCCGTCCGGCGAGCGCGCTTGACGCCCACCACCGCCTCGCCGTCGAACCCCCGCACCTCACCGGCGATGCGCACCGACAGCCCGGACGCGTCGAAGTGCGAGATCGGCCGGACGCCGGAGGCTCCGGCGACCAGGCCGCGCCAGCTCGCGGCGGCGTCGAGCCCGAGCGGCGTGAGGGCGCCGATGCCCGTCACCACGGGGTCGCCGGCGTGCCGGGGGCCGCTCATGGACGCTCGAAGCGGCCGGCGTCGAGATCCTCGCGCGCCTGCTCGCGCAGCCGGTAGTGGAGCTTCTTGCCCGTCGCCGTCATCGGGAGCGCGTCGACGAAGCGGTAGGCGCGGGGGCGCTTGTAGGCCGCGAGCATCGGATGACCGTGGCAGTGCGCCTCGCAGGCGGCGGCGTCGAGCTCGGCGTCGGCCCGGACGACGTAGGCGACGACGAGCTCCCCCCAGCGCTCGTCAGGGACGCCGACGACGGCGCAGTCGGCGACGCCGGGATGCTCGGCGAGCACCGCTTCCACCTGGACGGGATGGACGTTCTCGCCGCCGCTGATGATCATGTCGTCCTTGCGGCCGACGATCGTCACGTACCCCTCGGCGTCCCACGTGGCGAGGTCACCGATGTACAGCCAGCCGTCGCGGAAGCGCGCCGCCTGCTCGTCGGGCTGGTTGACGTACGCGTAGCCGGACTTGGGGGAGCGGACGATCACCTCGCCCACCTCGGATCCGTCGGCGGCGGCGAGATCGTCGGGGCGCGCCGTGCGGTCCTCGTAGACGCGCACGACGGCGACGTCGTCGTCGGTGCACGCACGTCCGGCGGAGCCCGCGTGCTCGGGGAGGTCGGCGGGTCGCAGGAACGTGTTCCAGAACGCCTCCGTGGTGCCGTAGCCGTTGAAGATCCGGGGCGTGAGCAGCTCCTGATAGCGCAGGCAGGCGCGGCGATCGAGCGGGGCGCCCATCGTCACGATCCCGCGCAGGCTGGAGAGGTCCCGCGGCCGCTCGGCCTGCTCGGCGGCGAGCAGGGCCAGGTTGGTCGGGGCGCCGACGAGGAAGGTGAGCCCGTGCTCGGCCACCCAATCGAGGACCGTGGCGGGATCGAAGGCCCGCAACGGGACCGCCTCGGCCCCGACGTAGAAGACGGGGTTCGGACCGCCCGAGTAGAGACCGCCGCGATGAAACCACGGCGTCATGTTGAGCGTGCGGTCCTCCGGGGTGAGCGGGAAGTGCATGATCACGTCGTGGGCGGAGAGGACCTCGACGAGGCCGTTGAGCGAGACGCCCTTGGGCAGCCCCGTCGTGCCCGACGTGTACAGGCGCGTCGTCTCCTCGTAGACGGACGGGTCAGTCGGTTCCGGCGGGGCCCCGGCGCCCTCCATCAGCTCGGCGAATGCCGCTCCGTGCCCGCCGGTGGCCCGGCCGCCGTCGGGGTCGACCACGGCCACGAGCGGCGGGCGGTGCGCCGAGCGCCCGAGTGCCTCGGCCGCCACGGCGCCGAGGGTCACGTCGAAGATGAACGCGGCGGGCGTCGAGTCACCCAGGACGTGGGCGATCTCGCCCGCGGCGAGGCGGAAATTGATCGGTGCGGCGATCGCGCCGAGGCGCTGGGCGGCGAGCCACGTGAACGCGAACTCGGGGCCGTTGAACAGCGAGAAGCAGACGACCTCGCCGCGGCGCACGCCGGCGTCGCTCAGGCCGCGGGCGAGCCGTCCCGTCTGCTCCCACAGCTCGGCGTAGGTCCAGCGGCGTCCCGTGAGGGGATCGTGCAGCGCGGGCCGCGAGGCGAAGCGCCGGCTGTTGCGGCGCACGCCGGCGAGCAGCGTGAAGTGCCGCTCGAAGACCGCGCGGAAGGCGCTCGGGTCGTACCGGTAGCCGGAGTTCGTGCTCATGGCGCCCCACGCTACCGCCGGCGCCTCACGCGGGCGCGTTCGACACGGCCCCGGCCGAGGTCGCCCGCCGCGGCGGGCTCACTGCTCGCTGTCGGGCAGGCGCCAGCCCGGGCCGCCGGGCAGCTTCGCGGCGGCGTCGGGCCCCCATGAACCGCGTGCGTAGGGAAGCGGCTCCGGCGGGTGTTCGAGCACGGGTTGGCACACCTCCCACAGTCGCTCGATCTGCTCGGCCCGCGTGAACAGCAGGCGGTCGCCGAGCATCACGTCGTGGAGCAGGCGCTCGTACGCCTCCAGGCCGTCGGATCCGTCGAACGCCGCCTCCACGTCGAGCGTGAGCGCGGCGCGCCCGAGCGCCATCGCCGGGCCGGGGATCTTCGCCTGGAGCTCGATCCGCACCGTCGGGTCGTCGGAGAGCTCGAACACCAGCTCGCTCGGGCGCGCGGAGCCCGCCTCGCCGCCGTCGGGGAAGATCCGCAGGGGCGCCTCCGTGAAGCCGATCGTCACCGTCCGGCGGCCCTCGGCGAGCGCCTTGCCGGTGCGCAGGTAGAAGGGAACTCCGCTCCACCGCCACGAGTCGACGCGCGCCTCGAGCGCGGCGAACGTCTCGCTGCGGGAATCGTCGGCGACGTCGTCCTCGTCTCGGTAGCCCTCGTACTGCCCGAACACGACCCGCTCCGGATCGAGCGGCCGCAGCGACTGGAACAGCTTCGTCCGCTCCAGGTGCAGCGGCTCGGCCTCGATGCTCGAGGGGGCCTCCAGGGCGACGATGCCGAGGATCTGCAGCAGGTGGGTGACGACCATGTCCCGGAAGGCGCCGGTCTCCTCATAGAAGGCGGCGCGGCCCTGGATGTCGATCGCCTCGGGGACGTCGATCTGCACGTAGGAGATGTGGTCGCGGTTCCAGATCGGCTCGAGCATGCCGTTGGCGAACCGCAGGGCGAGGATGTTCTGGGCCGCCTCCTTGCCGAGGAAGTGATCGATGCGGTAGATCGACTCCTCGGCCAGCACCTCGTGAAGCGCCGCGTTGAGCTTCCGCGCGCTCTCCACGTCATGCCCGAACGGCTTCTCCACGACGAGCGAGCAGCGCTCGGCGATGCCCGTCTTCCCGAGCATGCCGACCATCGCCTCCATCGCCGACGGCGGCACCGACAGGTAGACGAGGCGCTCGCCCTCGGCGCCGATCTCCTCCTCGGCGCGCCTCACCGCCTCGGCGAGGTCGCTGCCGTCCTCGGCGCTCGAGACGACGAACGAGTTTCGTGCCGCGAACTCCTCCCAGCGCTCGTCGAGCTCACCCCGGCCGTGCTCATCGAGCGCCTCGCAGATCTGCTGGCGGAACTCGTCGTCGCTGCCCGGCGAGTGCCGGCCGGAGCCGATGATCCGGAAGTCCTCGGGCATCAGGCCCTCGCGGTAGAGGTGGAAGAAGCCCGGATACAGCTTGCGGGCGGCGAGGTCGCCGGTGGCCCCGAACAGGACGAGCACGCGGTTCGAGGGGCGTGAAGTCGACGAATCGGCCATCGAGAGCTTCCGTTACCCCGCCCAGAGCCGCCTCACTCAAGCGCCGGGGCCCGGATCTCTCCGGGCCCCGGCGATGAGGCGGCTCAGTTGGAGGGCGCTCACGCGGCCGGGCGCAGCGCGTCCAGCTCGCGGCTGTCGGCGAGGCGGCTCAGCGCCCGCGCCTCCAGCGCGCTCGTCTGCGCCTGGGTCAGCCCGAGCTCGCGCCCGGTCTGATGCACCGTGCGGGGCTCGTCTCCGGTGAGTCCGAAGCGGAGGCTGATGACCTGCCGCTCGTTCTCCGGCAGGCGGGCCACCACTTCGGCCACCTGCTGCTCCTGAAGGCGATCGGCGACCTCCTCGACGGGGTCGGGACGATCGCTCGGAAGCAGGTCACCCAGTGCCGACTCGCCGTCCTCGGTGACCGGCTGGTCAAGCGAGGCGAGGCTGCGGCTCAGCTCACGGATCTCCAGCACCTGCTCGAGCGGCAGCTCGGCGGCGACGGCGATCTCCTCGTCGGTCGGCTCGCGCCCCAGCCTGAGGTTGAGCGCGGCCTCGGTCTTGCGGACCTTGACCTGACGCTGCGCGATGTTGACCGGGATCCGGATCGTCCGGCCCGAGTTCTGCAGCCCACGCTGGATCGCCTGGCGGATCCACAGCGTCCCGTAGGTCGAGAACTTGAATCCCTTGCGCCAGTCGAACTTCTCCACGGCACGGATCAGCCCGAGCATCCCCTCCTGCACGAGATCCTCGATCGGCAGTCCGTGGCCCTGGTAGCGGCGGGCCTGCGAGACGACGAGACGGAGGTTGGCGTTGATCATGCGGTCCTTGGCGGCGAGGTCGCCGCGCTCGATCCGCTTCGCCAGCTCGATCTCCTCGGCTGCGGTCAGTAGTGCGTGTGTGCGCGCCTGGCGGAAGAACAGCTCCAGGGAGTCCAGCGAACCGACGGCAGTCTCGTCACGCCGGGCCGCGTCCGCGGCCTCGGCATGCGCGCCGCGCCGACGGCGCACAGGGGCCTGCGGGGCCCTGGGCCGGCGTCGCTTGGTCTCCACCGCAGCATGCTCTCCTCGAGAGCGCGGTGTGGTCTTGGTATTCAGAACGGCTCCAAAGTTCGTTTGTTCGAAGATGATCGAATTGTAGCTTGCGGGCGCAAGTATCTCAATGCGGGCGCGGACGGGATGTGCGTCGCCCCCACGCAGATATAGGCTGTCCACCAAGCCCGGTGTCTAACCACTTGCCGGCGGCCCGCGGTCAGGCTGGCAACAGCCCGGCTTCTGCCGTTTGCGCCCGCGCGACGCCCGCCGTGCCCCGAACACTCGCCAACGCCGCGGGCGGCCGATCGCCGTGTCCAGGTGCGTCAGGTTCTACCTCAGCGACGCCGGGGCGGGAGGCGGGCGTGAGGCGCACCCCCGCGTGCGGCACGCCCACCACGTCCCAACCATCCGCAAAACCCTCGCGCGTGGGGCCTCGTGGGCCTGTGAGGCCCACGAGGCCCCACCGTTCGCGGATGCCGTGACGCGTGGGGCCTTTTGGGCGTGACGATCGCGCCCGATAACCGACGCCGACAGGCGTGGCCCAGTCGGCGGAGGCGACCCGGGATCGTCGCTCGCGAGACTCCGCGCCGGCGCGGGCTCAGGCGAGGTGGCGACGCAGGAAGTGGATCTCGTCCTCGACGGCGGCCTCGAACCACGGGCCCCCGGGGTACACGTCGAAGTGGTCGCACGGGAGGTGTCGCACCTCGGCGCGCGCGAGCCACGCCGCCCGCATCGCCGCCGACACGGGCGCGGTCCGATCCTCGTCGGCGACCTGGACGAGCACGGGGCAGCGCAGCCGCTCGGCGTCACGCACCGGGCGGTAGGCGCCGGCGATGAGGGCGATCCGGGCGGTGACCTCGTTGCGCCAGCTGGGCCCCGCGATTCGCCGCATCCCCTCGAGCGCGCCGGGCGCGGTCATCGGGGCGAGGCTCCCCGGCTCGCCGATCGCCGGGATCGTGACGCGCTCGCGGCCGCGGGCGCGCGCCAGCTCGTCGCGGAGCCCGGCGAGCGTGAGGCGAATGGATCCGGGGCCGCCGTTGCGCAATGCCCTGGCGAAGGCGGCAAGCCCGTCCGGTGCGGGCGTGAGCGCGATCACGGCGGCGATGGCGCCATCCTCGGCGGCCACCGACAGGACGTGACCCCCGGAATACGACACCCCCCAGAGGACGATCCGCTCGATTCCCGGCAGTCCGCGGGCATGGGCGATCGCGGCGTGGAAGTCCTCGCGCTGGCGGGCGGGGAGGATGTCCTGGCGGGGCTCGCCCGAACTCGTGCCGAAGCCGCGGTAGTCGAACGACAGCACGTCGAAGCCGGCCTCCGACAGCCGCTCGGCGAAGCCGGGAAGCCCCGAGTCGCGCGTGCCGGCGAAGCCGTGGGCCATGACGATGCAGGCGCCGAGCCCCGTATCGCCGCGGGCGGGGAGATGATCGGCGCCGAGCTCCTCCCCGGCCACCCCGATCCGCACCTCGCCCGGGGAGGCGGTGAGGCTCATCGTGCGCCCGCCGCGCTCGCCGCGCTCGCCGCGCCCGCGGCGCCCGCGGCGCCCGCGGCGCCCGCGGCGCCCGCCGCGCCCGCGTCGCCCGCCGCGCCCGCCGCGCCCGCGCGCCCGGCCAGCGGCAGCGGCCCGAGGCGCTCGGCGCGCCGGCGCCCCGCGGGGAGCTCGTGGCGGCGCATGTCCCAGTCGTAGATCGGCCAGTCGACCTCCTGGGTGTTCCGGGCCACCGGCTTGAAGTGCGCGACGTGCACGCGCTCGTCCTCCTCGATCGCGCGCTCCATCTCGTCGCGCTCCGGGGGGCGGTAGGTGCCCGCGAGCAGGCGCGCGAGCACCTGGGCCTGGAGCTCGACGAACGGGAACAGCGTCGGCAGCGACTGGGCGAGCCCGATGAACACGAGATCGTCGATCCCCGGCATCAGCATCCGCTTGAACAGCCGGATCCGATTGCCCGGCGCGCTGATGAAGTCCGGGTCGAAGAAGGGGAAGCTGATGTTGTAGCCGGTGGCGTAGATGATCACGTCGACCGCTTCGTCGCTGCCGTCGACGAACCTGACCCGGTCTCCCTCCAGGCGCTCGACGTTCGGCTTGGCGACCGCGTCGCCCGAGCCGAGCCGCAGCAGCAGCTCGCTGGAGACGGTGGGGTGGGACTCCAGGAAGTGGTGGTCGGGCTCCGGAAGCCCGTAGCCGCGCATGTCGCCCGACGCGAGCTTGGGCAGCAGCCGGGCCAGCCGCCGCTGGGGCCCCGCGGGAAGCCACGGGATCGTCTTCACCACCTGATCGAGCGGACGGCCGAGGACGTACTTCGGCACCACCCACGCGCTCGAGCGCGTGGAGAGGTAGACCTTCGCCGCGTTGGAGCGCAGCGACAGCTCCGAGACGATGTCCGAGGCGCTGTTGCCGATTCCCACGACGAGCACGCGCTTGCCGCGCAGCGGCAGCGGATCGTCCGGATCGATGTAGTGGTGGGAATGGATCGTCGGCCCGTCGAACGTCCCCGGGAAGTCGGGCAGACGGGGGTCCCAGTGGTGCCCGTTGGCGACCACGAGCACGTCGCAACGATGGCGCTCGCCGCCCGCGATGGTGAGCTCCCAGCCGCCCCCGGGCGCTCGCGCGCAGTGCTCGACGGGGCTCTCGAAGCGGATCCGCTCCCGCAGCGCAAAGGCGTCGGCGTATTCGTCGAGGTAGGACTTGATCTGGGAGTGGTGGGGGTAGTCAGGGAACGCGTCGGAGATCGGGAAGTCCCGGAAGCGCAGCGCCTCCTTCGAGGTGTCGATGTGCAGCGAGGCGTAGGCGCTCGAGTGACCGTTCGGGTTCTTGAACGCCCAGTTGCCGCCGATCCGGTCCCCACTCTCGAAGCACGTGTACGGGATCCGGTAGTCGCTGAGCATCTTGCCGGCGACCAGGCCGCTGATCCCGGCGCCGATCACGGCTGTGGTGGGGCGGCCGATCATGGCTCCCGCATCGCTCACGCGCCGGATCATCCCACGATGCGATCATCGGCCGTGGTGAGCTCACCCGCGGATCCGATCCCCGTCTTCGACGGCCACAACGACGCCCTCACGCGTGAGGGCTACACCTCGCTGGCCGGGCCGTGCGCCGGCGCTCATCTCGACCTGCCGCGCATGCGCGCCGGGGGGATGCGCGGCGGGATCTTCGCTGTCTTCACCGAGAACCCCGGCGACGGCGGCTCGTTCGCCCACGCGGAGCGGCGCGAGGACGGCGCGATGGCGGTCCCGCTTCCGGAGCCGATCCCGTACGTCTACGCGGCGGGGGAGGCCACGCGCGCAGCCGGGCGGCTGCACGCCCTGGAGCGGGCCGGAGAGCTCGTCATCGCCCGCTCCATCGGCGACGTCGATCGCGCCCGCCACGACGGCCCGCCCGTCGCGGTGCTCCACCTGGAGGGAGCCGAGGCGATCGACGTGGGCCTCGAGGCCCTCGAGCACTGGCACGCGGCCGGGTTGCGCTCGCTCGGCCCGGTGTGGAGCCGGTCGACCGACTTCGGTCACGGCGTGCCGTTCGTGTTCCCCTCCTCCCCGGACACCGGCCCAGGCCTCACCGAGCCGGGGTCGGCGCTCGTGCGGCGCTGTGCCGAGCTCGGCATCGCCGTCGACCTCAGCCACATGAACGAAGCCGGGTTCTGGGACGTCGCCCGCCTCGACGCCGGCCCCCTGGTCGCCAGCCACGCCGGCGTCCACGCCCTGGCGCCGGCGTCGCGCAACCTCACCGACGCTCAGCTCGACGCCATCGGCGCGAGCGGCGGCCTGGTCGGGATCGTCTTCGCGTGCCCCTTCCTGCGCGCCGACTTCGCCGTCGACGCCGATACGCCGATCGAGCTCATCGTCGCCCACGCCCGCTACGTCGCCGACCGGATCGGAGTCGCCCACGTGGCGCTCGGCTCGGACTTCGACGGCACCACGGTCCCCGCCGGCGTTGGCGACGTCGCCGGGCTGCCCCGGGTCCTCGACGCGCTCGCCGCCGACGGCTTCTCGCCGGCCGAGGTCGAAGCCATCGCCTGGGGCAACTGGCGCCGCGTGCTCGACGCCTGGTGGCGCTGAGCCACGGTCCGCCGCAGCGTCCCTGTGGCAATCCGAATTGTTTTGTGACGGATCTCACAACACGCAGTGCCGAAACGGACGCTGTGTTTGCTACGGTGACCCGCTCACCCACGCCGAATCTCCGCCAGCTGATCCATTTCCGACGCGGCGGAGAACGGGGGACCCCACGGCGACCGAGTCGCCAGGGGCGAATCGCCGCATCAGCGGCGTAGCGCACTTTCTCGCGCGAGCCCGTCAGCTCACCCCGTAGGCATGAGAAAGAAGGAGGCTCCCCATGCCCACCACCCATCAAGGCGCGCGCGTGCGCCGCAAACCCGCGCCGGTGGAGTTCGTCAGCCACCGGCCCCCATTCGATCCCGCGCCTCGCCGTGCCACCCGCCGGGGCGCCGGCATCACCGCCGCCGCTCTCAGCGCAGGCGTACTCGCGGCTGCGGCCCCCGCCGCCGCCGCGCATGCGCCGCTCACCGGCTCCTACCTCCACGAGGGGAGCACGGGCTCGACGGTGCGCGAGGTCCAGCGCGCCCTGCACGTCGGTGCGAGCGGCCGCTTCAACGGCGGCACCGAGCGCGCCGTGGTGGCCTTCCAGCGCCGTGACGGCCTCCAGGTCGACGGCGTCGTCGGGCCGCAGACGTGGGACGCCCTGTTCCACATCCAGGCCCCCTCATCGACGGCGGGCACCGAGACCTCGGCCGCCGATGCCGGCTCGGGCGGCTACTCGATCCCGAGCGGCATCGTGCAGTGCGAGTCCGGCGGTGACTACTCGGCGGTGAACCCGTCGAGCGGCGCAGGCGGCGCGTACCAGATCCTCCCCTCGACGTGGGCGGAGTACGGCGGACAGGGCCTCCCGCAGGATGCCCCGCCGGCGGAGCAGAACGCGATCGCCGCGAAGATCTACGCCAGCCAGGGCGCCTCGGCCTGGAGCTGCTGATGCACGCGAGCCGGCGGCCCGCCGCCGCCGGCTCGCCCGTCCCGCGCCGCCGCCCCGGCGGTTCCCATTAGTCTGCGCGCATGAGCCCGGTCGACCCCGACGACTTCACCGAGATGGTCCGCGAGATCCGCCGCTTCGTGCGCGAGCAGGTGGTGCCGCTGGAGAGCGAGATCGACGAGACGGACGAGATCCCGGAGCGGATCCGCCAGCAGGCCAAGGAGCTCGGCCTGTTCGGCTTCGCGATCCCGCCCGAGCACGGGGGCATCGGCCTCTCGATGACCCAAGAGGTGGAGCTCGCCTACGAGCTCGGGTGGACCACCCCCGCCTTCCGCTCGATGTTCGGCACCAACAACGGGATCGCGGGCCAGGTGCTGATGCTCGGCGGCACCGACGAGCAGAAGCGGGACCTGCTCCCCAAGCTCGCGAGCGGCGAGATCACCGCCTCGTTCGCGCTCACGGAGCCGGAGGCCGGGTCGAGTCCCGCCGACCTGACCACCGAGGCGGTCCGCGACGGCGACGCGTGGGTGCTCAACGGCACCAAGCGCTGGATCACCAACGCGCCGATCGCCGACATGTTCATGGTCTTCGCCCGCACGTCGAAGGCCGACCGGCCCGCCGACGGCATCTCCGCGTTCGCCGTGCCCGCGGGCACGCCCGGGCTGGAGGTCCCCCCGCGCGATCACAAGATGGGCCAGATGGGCGCCTGGACCTCCGACGTCATCTTCTCCGACGTCCGGGTCGGTCCCGAGGCCCTCGTCGGCGGGACGGAGGGCCGCGGCTACCGGACCGCGCTCGGATGCCTCGCCCACGGCCGCCTCCACATCGCCGCGGTGTGCGTGGGCACCGCCGCCCGGCTCGTGGAGGAGTCGCTCGCGTGGGCGACGGAGCGCCGCCAGGGCGGACGGCCGATCGCCCAGTACCAGCTCGTCGCCGCGATGCTCGCCGACTCCCAGACCGAGCTGATGGCGGGCCGCTCGCTCGTGCGCGAGGCGGCGCGTGCCTTCGAGGACGGCAGCGACCGCCGCCTCGGTCCCGCCTGCGCCAAGCTCTACGCCTCCGAGATGGTCGGCCGGGTGGCCGACCGGGCGGTGCAGATTCACGGCGGCGCCGGCTACATCCGCGGGATCGCCGTCGAGCGCTTCTACCGTGACGTGCGGCTGTTCCGGATCTACGAGGGCACGAGCCAGATCCAGCAGCTCGTCATCGCGGGCGAGATGACCCGCGGGCGCCCGTCGTAGCCGCGCCGGGCCCGCACGACGGCGACGCCGTCCCCCTCAAGTTCGCCGCAACTCGCCAGGACGGCGAAGCCGCCCCCCCTGAGTTCGGCGCCGGCCGAACTCGCCAGGACGGCGACGCCGTCCCCCTCAGGTGCCGCGCGGAAGGTGCCGGCCGCTGTTGGCGTTCTTGGCCTGGTCCCCGGCCACGTCGGCGGTGAGGATCCCGTTGCGGATCTGATCCATCAGCTCCCCGACCGCGTTCGGCGAGTGGGGGAGGAGGATGGTGTTCGTCTGCGAGCCCTCGCCGAGCGCGCGGATCATGTCGGTGTACTGCGTGAGCGCGACGAGCGCCATCGCCTCCTTGGGATCGAGCCCGTGCTGGGCGATGATCTCGAGCGATTCGTGAAGGCCCTCGGCGATCGCCTTGCGCTCGGCGGCGACGCCCTCGCCCTGGAGGCGCATGGTCTCCCGCTCGCCCTCGGCCTTCTTCACCGCGATCGTCTTCTGGGCGTCGCCCTGGGCGGCGGCCGCGACCTGGTTGCGTTGGGCCGCGTTGATGTTGTTCATCGCGTCCTTGACCTTCTGGTCGGGCTCGATGTTCGTGATCAGCGCCTTGACGATCTCGTAGCCGTAGTCGGCCATCTGGCGGTGCAGCGTTTCCTGGATGTGCGCCGCGATCGTGTCCGCATCTGCGTACGCGTCGTCGAGGCCCATGCTGGGGATGTGCGAGCGCACGACGTCGAACGCGTAGGACTGGATCTGGAGCTGCGGATCGTCGAGCTTGTAGTAGGCGTCCTGCACCTGCTGCTCGGTGGCGCCGACCTTGTACTGGACCGCGAGCTTGACGCGGACGAACACGTTGTCCCTCGTCTTCGTCTCGATCTCGGAGTTCAACTGCTCGACCTGCAGCGACATCCGCCCGGCAACCCGCTGGACGAACGGCGTCTTCATCTGCAGCCCCGGGCCGGCCACGCGGACGAACTTGCCGAAGCGCTCGACCACGGCGCGCTCGTTCTGCTCAACGGTGAAGAAAAAGAAGGGCATGGACCCAGTCTAGATTCACCGCTCCCTCGGCAGGGAGATTCCCCCCGGCTCACCGCCGGGGAAGGTTTCGCCACCGCCCGCGTCCCAAGACAGCGAGACCCCCCTCGTCCCGCTCGCAAAGGAGAGCCATGACCCGTCCGCCGTCGCTTCGCAGCTGTGCCCTGTTCGCCGCCTTCGTCGCGACGGGCGCGCTGATCGCCCTCACCGGCGCCTCGGCGATCGCCTCCTCGACCCAGATCCTCAATCTCTCCGCGAAGGGGCACATGGTCCTGCGCTTCACCACCTCGGAGCTGCGCGCCCACCCCGGCCGCGTCACGCTGGTCATGCACAACCCGTCCGATTCGGGGATGAGCCACGGCATCGCCCTCAGCGGCCACGGCGTCAGGAAGATCGGCCCGATCGTCGGCCCCGGCCACACCTCCCAGGTGACCGCCACGGTGAAGCGCGGCTCCTACACGTTCTTCTGCCCGGTGCCCGGACACGAGGCGGCGGGCATGCGAGGCACCCTCAAGGTGTCCTGACGCCGGCGGCTCTCGCCACCCGTCCCCGTGACCCAGGCCGCTCGCCGCGGCCCCCTCCGGCCCCCGCGGCGCGGACGGGGATATACCGTGTGCTCATGCTGCGCGATGACGAGCTCGCCGCGCTCCTGCAACGGCGGCCCGATCCCGTGCTCCTGGAGCGTGCCGACGCGTTGCTGCCGCTCGAGGTGGGGCGTCCGATGGAGGCTCCGCCCGATCCCGCCCACGAGCGGATCGTCGCCGTCGGCGTTACCCTCACCGCCGCCACCCTGATCGGCGGGATCGCGTTGATGCTGCTGGCGATCGTGGCCATCGTCTCCGGCGGCGTGGGGACCGCCGGAATCGTCGGGCTCGGGCTCGGCGCCGCGCTCGCCGGCACCCACTGGGGATGGGTGCATGTGGCCGAGGTGACGGCCAACCGGCTCACGGAGCGGCGCGATCGAGAGCTTGAGGAGTCCCGCCTGGGCTGGCTGCGGCAGGTTCAGCCGTATCCCCGCTGGAAGGTCACGACCTCGGTCAGGGAGGACGGGTCGATCGAGATCGAGCGGGTGCTCTATCGGCCGCTGCCCGTCGGCGAGGATCGCTTCACCTTCGGGGTCGAGGTGGCGGAGCGTGAGGTGCACTCGGGCGACGAACCCGGTGCGGCGGTGACCGAGCGCGCGGAGGAGATGCGCCACCGCGCCGCCGCCGACACCGAGCGCGAGCGCGAGCGCTTCGAAGCCGTCGCCGCCGCCTACCAGGATGCGGTGATGCGCGACGCCGACGAGCGTGAGCGCCTCGCCGCCGTGCGGGCGGCCTCGCAGGCGCTGTCGGAGCGCATCAACACCAACCTCAGCGACCCCCCGCTCCTGTGACGGAGCTCGGGAGCCCGCCGTCTGGCGGGCTTGGGGTATGAACCTCACAGCGCCAGGCGTGTTCACCAGCAAGCGCACCGTCGGCGGAGCGCTCATCGAGGCGGCGCAGGTCGCCGAGCGCCTCGGGTTCGGCGCGTTCTGGCTCGGCGGCTCGCCGCGGCTCAGCGAGATGGGGGCGTTGCTCGCCGCCACCGAGCGGATCGTCATCGCCACCGGGATCATCAACGTCTGGGCCTACGAGCCCGAGCAGCTCGCCGCCGAATACGTCGGCCTGGGCCGCGACTATCCCGAGCGGCTGCTCGTCGGCCTGGGGATCGGGCACCCGGAGGCGACGCAGGAGTACGAGAAGCCACTCCGGAAGATGCGCGGCTTCCTCGACGGCCTGGCCGCCGCTCGCCATCCCATTCCTGCCGAGGCGCTGTGCCTGGCGGCGCTCGGGCCGAAGATGCTCCAGCTGAGCGCCGAGCGCACGCGCGGGACCCACCCCTACTTCACACCGCCCGCTCACACTCGCGTCGCCCGTGAGGCCGTCGGCCCGGACAAGCTCGTCGCGCCCGAGCTCGCGTGCGTGCTCGACGACGATCCGGCGCGAGCCCGCGCCGCCGCCGAGACGTACGCCGCCCCCTACCTCTCGCTGAGCAACTACCGCAACGCCCTCCTGCGCTCCGGCTTCGATGAGGCCGACGTCGCCGACGGCGGCTCGGACCGGCTGCTCGACACGATCGTCCCGCAGGGCGACGCCGCGCGCGTCGCCCGCGTCGTGCGCGAGCATCTCGACGCCGGCGCCGACCACGTGTGCGTGCAGGCCGTCGGCGTCACCGGCGTCCCCGAACGACAGTGGGCCGAGCTGGCCCGCGTCCTGATCGGCTGACGACGGGGAATGTGACGTTTGACGCAAGTTCCCGAGCGGGTACCGAATCTCGCAGCAATCGAAGAGGAGGAGCTCGGGTGGCTTATGCAGCGCAGCGTCCACGACGGCGGATGGCAACCACGAGACGCGGTCCCGGACGCTCCGGACGCGGAGCCGCGGCGGCCGGTGGCGTGATGGTCACCCTGGCTCGGATCGTCCGCCTGGTGTTCCTCGTGCTCGCCGCCGTGATCGTGGCGGCGATCGTGCTGCGGGTGGTTGGCGCCAACGGGCACAACTCCGTGGTCTCGCAGATCCATCAGTGGGGACGGGACCTCGTCGGTCCCGCGCACAACCTGTTCTCGATCAAGAAGCCCAAGCTGGCGATCATCGTCAACTGGGGCATCGCCGCGATCGTCTATGCGCTCGTCGGCACCCTCATCGCCCGGGTGCTCCTGGCGCTGGCACCGGGCCGGCGCGTGTGAGCGCCCGGTTCACCCAGCGGACGATCGTGAACTGAAGCGGCAGCCGTGCCCACAGCGCCCAGCGGGGGAGCTGCTCGGCGCCCACGTCCCCGGGGCGAACCGCCATGTGGATGTTGGCCGGGAACACGGCGAGCAGCAGCAGGGTGAGATAGCTCCGCGCGATTCGCTCGGCCCCGGGCACCACCGCCAGCACGCCGCCGGCGATCTCCGCCACGCCGGCTGCCTCGTTGACGAGCTTGCGCGGAACCGGGATCCACGGCGGCACGATCCGCTCGAAGAACCGGCGCAGGAGTGTGAGGTGAAGCGTCCCGGAGGTGAGGAAGAACGCCGCGACGCGCAGACGTGCGCCACTCACGGCGGGGCGCAGGGGCGCGCCACTCACAGCGAGGAGATGATGTCGTTGAGGGTCCCGCTCGGCCGCATCGCCGCCGCGGCGAGCTCGGCGTCCGGGTGGTAGTAGCCGCCGATGTCGACCTCGGCTCCCTGAACGTGAGCCAACTCGTCGACGATCGCCTGCTCGCTCGACGACAGCTCACTGGCCAGAGGCCCGAACCGCTCCGCCAGCTCGGCATCCTCGTTCTGGCCGGCGAGCTCCTCTGCCCAGTAAAGCGCCAGGTAGAAGTGGCTGCCGCGGTTGTCGAGCTCGCCCGTTCGGCGCGACGGGGACCGGCCCTCCTCCAACACCCGCCCGGTGGCGCGGTCGAGCGTCTGGCCGAGCAGGGTGGCGCGGGGATCCTCGGTCTTCTCGCCGAGCATCTCCAAGGACACCGCCAGCGCGAGGAACTCCCCGAGCGAATCCCACCGCAGGTGGTTCTCGGCGACGAACTGCTGGACGTGCTTGGGCGCCGAGCCGCCGGCGCCGGTCTCGAACAGGCCGCCGCCGTCCATCAGCGGGACGATCGAGAGCATCTTCGCGCTCGTCCCCAGCTCGAGGATCGGGAACAGGTCGGTGAGATAGTCGCGCAGCACGTTTCCGGTGACGGAGATCGTGTCCTCACCGCGCCGTGCCCGCTCGAGGGTGAAGCGCGTCGCGTCGGCGACGTCCCTGATCTCGATCGTCGTCCCCTCGGTGTCCTGCCCCTCCAGCGCCGGATGCACCTTGGCCAGCAGCTCGCGGTCGTGGGGCCGCGTCTCGTCGAGCCAGAACACGGCGGGCCATCCCGTCGCCTTCGCTCGCCTCACCGCGAGCGCCACCCAGTCCTGAATCGCGGCGTCCTTCGTCTGGCACATGCGCCAGATGTCGCCCTCCTGCACCTCGTGCTCCAGCAGCACCTCGTCGTTGTCCTCGTTCACGACCCTCACCACGCCCGGCGCCTCGATCTCGAAGGTCTTGTCGTGCGAGCCGTACTCCTCCGCCTGCTGCGCCATCAGCCCCACGTTCGGCGTCGTGCCCATGGTGGCGGGGTCGAAGGCGCCGTGGCGCCGGCAGTGCTCGACGGCCTCGGCGTAGAGCGGGGCGTAGGAGTGATCGGGGATCACGAACTTCGCGTCCTGCTGCTCGCCTGACACGTTCCACATCTGCCCCGAGGAGCGGATCGCGGCGGGCATCGAGGCGTCGATGATCACGTCGCTCGGCACGTGCAGATTGGTGATGCCCCGGTCGGAGTCGACCATCGCGAGCCGCGGGCCCTCCTCGTAGGCGTGCTGGATCGCTCCCCGCACCGCCTCGCGCTCGTCCTCGGGAAGCTCGTCGAGGGCGGCCAGCAACGCGGCGAGGCCGTCGTTGGGGCTCACCCCGGCGCGCGCGAGCGCCTCGCCGTGCTCGGCGAACACGGCCGGGAAGAACGCCTTCACCGCGTGGCCGAAGATGATCGGGTCCGACACCTTCATCATCGTCGCCTTGAGGTGAACGGAGAAGAGCACGCCCTGATCCTTGGCCTCGGCCACCTGCTCGCGCAGAAAGGCGTCGAGCGCCGCCCGGCGCATCACCGCCGCGTCGAGGACCTCGCCCTCCTGGACCTCCACCGGGTCCCGCAGCGGCGTGGCGGTCCCATCGGCGTCGACGTGCTCGATCCGCACCGCGCCCGCGCTGCCCACGGTGACCGAGCGCTCGGTCGAGCGGAAGTCGCCGTCCTCCATCGTCGCCACATGGGATTTCGATTCCGCTGACCAGTCACCCATCGAGTGTGGGTGCCGGCGCGCATACTCCTTGACTGACGCGGGGGCGCGGCGATCGGAGTTGCCCTCCCTCAGGACGGGGTTGACCGCGCTGCCCTTGACGCGGTCATAGCGTGCGCGGTGCTCGCGCTGCTCGTCGTCGGCCGGTTCGGAGGGGTAATCGGGGACGGCGTATCCCTGCTGCTGAAGCTCCCGGATGGCGGCCCGCAGCTGGGGCACCGAGGCGCTGATGTTCGGCAGCTTGATGATGTTCGCCTCCGGCGTCTGGGCGAGCGCGCCGAGCTCGGAGAGCGCGTCGGCGACGCGCTGGTCGTCCTTCAGCCGGTCGGGGAACTGGGCCAGGATGCGACCCGCGAGGGAGATGTCGCGCAGCTCGATCTCGATTCCCGCGGCGCCGGCGAAGGCGCGGAGGATCGGGAGCAGCGACTGGGTGGCCAGCGCCGGCGCCTCGTCGGTGTGGGTGTAGACGATCTTCATGGTGCTCGCACCCTACCCATCGTCCGGGGGCGGGCTCCGTCGTCGCGGCGCAGCGCGTCGGTGAAGCGCCGCGGGACCTGAGCGCCGTCGCCCTGCTCCCACAGCGTGATCACGACGAGCTCGTCCGGGCCCTCGGGTCGGCACACGTAGATGACGTCCCGGCGCTCCAGATCCCGCACGAGGATGGCGCCGCGCTCCCCGGGCTCGATGCGGCCGGCGGCATGGGCCCGCGCGACGCGGGAGGCGACCTCCAGCTTGTCGTCGAGCGTGCCCCTGACGCGCTGGCGGAAGCGCTCGGCCGCATGATCGGTGACGGCTACGAGCATCGCCGGGCACGGTACACCGCGGCGACGAAGGCGTCGGCCATGGCGTCGTGGTTGTAGGGGATCACCGCGGCGCGGGCAGCCGCGCCTAGCCGGGCCCGCAGCGGGGCGTCGGCGAGCAGCCGGCGGATCGCCGCCGCGAGCGCGGCGGGATCGGCCGGCGCCACCACCAGCCCGGTCTCCATGTCCCTCACCAGCCCCCCCGCGGCAGCGCCCACGGCGGTGGTGACGATGACCGGACGGCCCTGGTGCATCGCCTCGTTGCAGACGAGCCCCCACGGCTCGCGGAAGCGCGGCGTCGGGATCGACGGCAGGACCGCGCAGACGGCGGCCGCATAGGCCACGGGCAGCGCCGTGCGCGCGACGGGACCGAGCAGGGCCACCCGCGGCGTCGCTGCCGCCCGCTCGGCAAGTGGGCCGTCCCCCGCGATCACGAGCGTCGCGTCGGCTCCGAGCCGTGACCAGGCGTCGAGCAGCACCCCCACGCCCTTCTCGGGGACGAGGCGCCCGCTGAAGAGGGCCAGCGGCCCCGGCCCGAGCCCATGCTCGGCGCGGAATGCGGTGATCTCCTCGGCGCTCACCTGGCGCCCGAACAGGTCGGCCTCCACCGCCTGCGGGGCGATGAAGATGTCGTCCGGCGAGGTGCGAAACGGCGCGATGAACCGCTCGGCGTGAGCGCCGTAGGCGAGCACCGCGTCGGCGTGCCGGTAGATCCACCGGCTGGCGGGCAGAGCGAGCAGGTGGGCCGCCGAGCGCGGCTGCGCCCACACCGACGCCCACAGGACGAAGCCACGGCGGCGCCGGCGCGCGCCGGCGTAGGCGGCGAACGGGGCGAGCCCGCCGGCGATCCCCGCGATCACGACGTCGTAGTCGCCCGCGCGCGCGTACAGCTCGGTGGGAGCGGCGATCCGCCGGGCCGGGAACGGGGCCGTGCCGAGCTGGCCTTCCAGGTCGGCGAACCAGGCCGGGATGTAGCGCTCGCCACCTCCCACGCACAGCACCTCCAGCCCGATCCTGGCGGCGAGCCGCTCGTAGAGCGGCAGTCGGTACCCGGTGAGGTAGTTGGTGACGAGGGCGACGCGCATCGGTGAGTCCATTGTCAACCGTGCTCACCACGAGCGGCCCTGACCGCGTCGTGCGACGAGCGGGTAACGAAATCGCCGGGCGGGCGGCTCAGCGGATCCAGTACCGGCGGCCCATCACGCCCTCGGCGGGGCGGACGTCCTCCAGCACGCCGCCACACCGTTCGATCACGGCCGCCGAGGCGACGTTGCGGTCGTCGCAGGTGACGAGCACGTCGTCGACGCCCTCCGCGCGGGCGATGACGAGAGACTGGCGGAGGATCTCCAATGCATAGCCGCGACGCCGGTGGGCGGGGCGGACGGCGTAGCCGATGTGCCCCCCGTAGTTGACGAGCCACCGATTGAGCTCGTGGCGGATCGACACGCGGCCGACGAGCTCGCCGCCCACGTCGGCCGCGAGGAAGCTCGAGGGGACCCAGTCGTAGCGCAGGCCGATGCCCTGCCGCATGTCGCGCATCCGCTCCAGGTAGCGCGCCCACGGCTGGTCGGGCTCCCACGCCAGGAGGAAGGTGAAGTCGTCGGCGGCGAGCTCCTCGTGGGCGGCGCGCGCGGCGTCCTCGTCCTCGAGCCGGAAGGGGCGCAGACGCAGGCTCATGCGCCCCCCAGGACCTGGAGAACCGACTCGGTCTCCTGCCGCCGGCGCACGATGATCACCCTTCCGTCGTAGCCGCCGAGGAGGTCGAGGATCCTCGGGCGCTGGTGGCGGCGGAAGGACACGATCCATTTGACGAACGCCCAGGAGATGCGGTCATAGACGCCCAGCTCGGGACACGACCGGCCGCGGAGGCGCAGCCGGCGACGGGCGATTCCCCACAGGCAGGCGGGTGTTGAGACGTCGAGGAACACCACGGCGTCGGCGGCCGCCAGGCGCTCGGCCAGGACACCGAGCTTCATCCCGTCGATCACCCAGCGATCCCGGGCGATGAGCTCCCGGTGCCGCTGTGCCCACTCGGACGGCGTCGACTCGACGCGGCGTCCCCCGACCTCACGCCAGTACTCGCCGTCGATGTGGACGACGGGAATCCCGAGCGCGGCTCCGAGCCGGCGGGAGAGCGTCGTCTTGCCCGCGCCGCCACAACCGATGACCGCGATCCGCTCCATCGGCCTTGACGCTACGCGCGCGGGCGGATGGAGCAGCACGATCACCGGGGGTTCGCCGGCGTCACCTCAGCGCCGTCGCTGCTCGGACACCGGCCGGCCCGCGTCGTCGAGCAGCGACTGCGGCGGCCAGGCGCCCTGCCAGTTGTCGCGCGCTCCGTCGACGGTGAACACCGCCCCCGACGTGAAGTCGCCGGCGGGCGAGGCGAGATAGGCGATCTGCCAGGCGATCTCCTCCGCCGTGCCGAGGCGCCCGAGCGGGATCGTCGAGGCCATCGCGGAGACCAGCTGCGGCGGATACTTGGTGAGGAACGTGTCGGTGGCGATCTGCCCGGGGGCGATCGCGTTGACGCGGATCCCGAAGCGGGCCCACTCGATCGACAGCGTCCGAGTCATGTTCTCCACGGCGGCGCGTGCGGCGGCGGAGTGGACCATGCCGGGGAGGCCGTGGTGGGGTGACAGCGTGACGTTGATGATCCGGCCGCCCGGCGGCGGGCGCTCGGCGTCACCGATCATCGCGGCGGTGGCGACGGCGTGCGACATCAGCCACGCGCTCTCCACGTTGAGCCGGATCACGGTGCGGAAGCCCTTCGGAGTGATCGATTCCGCGGGCGCGAGGAATTGTCCCCCCGCGTTGTTGACGAGGGTGTCGATCCGCCCGTGGCGCGCCATCACGCCGGCGACCAGTGCGGTCACCTCCTCCTCCTCGCGGACGTCGCACGCGGCGGCCTCGATTCGCCCGTCCGGCGCCATCGCCACGGTCTCCTGCAGCGGCTCCTCGCGCCGGCCGCAGATCGTCACGGTGGCGCCGAGACCGGCCAGCTCGAGTGCTGCGGCCCGTCCGAGGCCGGACCCGCCGCCGCTGAGCAGAACGACCTGCCCGGCGAGCAGCCCGTCACGGAAGATCCGGGAACGCTCCATCGCGGGGCCGGACTCTATTGCCGCGCCGCGGCCGGCGCGGGCCGCTCATCTAGTCTGGAGGACGATGGACGAGCCCGTGTTCGTGTTCGATCTCGGCTCGCCGTACGCCTACCTCGCCGCTGAGCGGCTCGACGCGGTGATCGATCGGCCGGTCCGCTGGCATCCCGTGCTGCTGGGCGGGCTGTTCAAGCTGAGCGGACGCCGTTCGTGGGCGGTGGGCGACGCGGCGGACCGCCGCGTGGGGATCGCCGAGGTGGAGCGCCGCGCGGCCGCCTACGGGCTGCCTCCCCTGCGCTGGCCCGATCCCTGGCCGGGCGACTACCTGTACGCCATGCGCGCCGCCACCGCCGCCGGCGCCCGCGGGCGCGGGGAGGAGTTCGCCCGGGCCGCATTTCGCCTCGCCTTCTCGGAGGGGCGCGCGCTCTCGGACCCGGTTCACGTGCTCCGGGCCGGGCAGGCGGCCGGGATCGATCCGGCCGAGCTCGCGCGCGCGGTGGGCCACCCCGCGGTCAAACGTGAGCTGCGCGAGGCGACCGACCGCGCCCACGAGCGGGGCGTGTTCGGCGTGCCGACCCTGATCGTCGGCGACAAGCTGTTCTGGGGCGACGACCGTCTGGAGGAGGCGGCGGCGGCGCTCCGGCGCGGCGGGGAAGCGCGCGCCTGACGAGGGGCCGCGGCGGCCGGGCTGCGAACATGCGCGGATGCCCGGGATGCGGCAAGGTCGGCGATGAGGATCGAGCGCGTGGCGGTCGGCGACATCGTGCTCTGCTCGATCAGGGGCCGGCGCATCTATGGTGAGGTGAGCGAGATCACGGACGGCACCGTCCACTTCCGTCCGCTGTCGGCAGCGGCGGGTTGGCGGCACGCGTCCGCGCGGGAGGTCATCGGGCACTGGCGCAGGACCGGTCGTCCCCGGGCCTCTGCCGAGGTGGCGGTGGCCGACGAGGCCCGTGAGGGCCGTCCGCCGCGCGAGCAGCTCTCGCTTCCGATTCACTGAAGGACGGCAAACGAAAGTGGGAACGATGGACACCATCTCGATGACCGCGGAGGAGCTCGGCGCCCTACAGGCCGAGCTCGGCCAGTTGGAGACGGCCGGGCGCTCCGAGATCGCGGCCCGGATCAAGACCGCACGCGAGTGGGGCGACCTCAAGGAGAACGCCGAGTACCACGCCGCCAAGGAAGCGCAGGCCCACCTGGAGACACAGATCCTGCGCCTGCGCGAGCAGGTGCGCAACGCGGAGGTGGTGGAGGCCGCGGCCGGCACCGATCGCGTTCAGCACGGCAGCACGGTGACGTTCACCGAGCCGCAGAAGGACAACCGGACTCAGACGTTCAAGATCGTCTCGCCCAACGACGCCAAGCCGAGCGAGGGCACGTTGTCGAGCAGTTCGCCGGTGGCCCAGGCGCTCGTCGGAGCCCGCGTGGGCGAGGTCGTCGAGGTGCGCACGCCGTCGGGCGCTCGGCGGCTCACGATCGACGCGATCGCCTGAGCTCGCCGTCGATTCCGTCGAGCAGCCAGCGCAGGCCGAGCTCGAAGCGCGCGTCGACGTCGACGTCCGGCTCGCCGAACGTCGGGTACCCCGGGCGCTGCTTCATCTCCGCGGCGAGATGGGGGTACGCGCCGCTGGCCACCATCCGGTCCAGGAACGCCATCCCCTGCTCCAGGCGCTGACGCTCGCGTGGGGTGCGCTGGCGGATGTCCTGCTGGTGGCGCTGGTCGATCACCTGCATGGCGGTGCCGAACACGTAGTGATCGACGATGTGCGGCACGGCACGCCGGAGCTCAGGGTCCAGCGGCAACGTCGACACCGCCGCCAGGGTCTGCTCCATGTGCTTGATGATGTTCGGGCCTGCGATCGGATCCGGGTGGTCCATGAAGGCGAGGATCCACGGGTGGCCGAGGAAGAAGCGGTAGGTGCGCCAGGCGATCTCGGTCAGCGCGGCACGCCAGTCCGTGGGGAGCTCGCCGTCGGGGACCACCATCGCGGCGCACATCTCGTTGGCGCCGAGGTCGAGCAGCTCCTGCTTGTCCCGGACGTAGGAGTAGAGCGTCATCGTCGGGATGCCGGCTTCGGCAGCCACGCGCCGCATGGTCAGCGCGTCCGGGCCCTCGCGGTCGACGAGCGCGATCGCCGCCGCAGCGATGTCCTCACGGGTCAGCGGCGCGCGGCGCTCCCGAGGTGCGGGCAGCTGACGTTCCCAGATCGTGTCCTGGTGCCTTGACATCGCCGAGCGACATGGTACAACGTACGAACTCCGTACATCGTACGGTTGCGTACAACGTGCAAAGGATCCCGCAATGCCTCCATTCTCTTCGACGTCTCCGGTGATCGTGGCCGGTGGGCTCGGCAAGCGCTACGGCACCCAGTGGGCGCTGCGCGACCTCGATCTCGAGGTGCCGGCCGGCTCCGTGCTGGGACTCCTCGGGCCAAACGGCGCGGGCAAGACGACCGCCGTGCGGATCCTCACCACGCTGCTCCGCCCCGACACGGGGCACGCCAGCGTGGGCGGCTACGACGTCGTGACCCAGCCCCGGCGCGTCCGGGAGCAGATCGGCCTCGCGGGGCAGGCGGCGAGCGTCGACGAGATCCTCACCGGCCGGGCGAACCTGGAGATGGTCGGTCGCCTCTATCACCTGCCCCGCGCCGAGGTGCGCCGTCGTGCCGACGAACTGCTCGAGCGCCTCGCGCTCACCGATGCGGCCGGTCGGCAGGTGCGCACCTACTCCGGCGGCATGCGCCGCCGCCTCGACCTCGCTGCCGCGCTGTTCGCCCGGCCCGCTGTGTGCTTCCTCGACGAGCCCACGACGGGCCTCGATCCCCACAGCCGCAACGACCTCTGGGACGTCCTGCGTGAGCTCGTCGCGGGCGGTACGACCATCCTGCTCACCACCCAGTACCTGGAGGAGGCCGACCAGCTCTGTGATGCCGTCGTGGTCGTCGACCGCGGACGGGAGATCGCCCACGGCACGCCCGCGGAGCTGAAGCGCGACCTCGGTGAGGAGCGGATCTCGGTGAGCGTCGGGGATCCGGCTCGGCTTCCCGACGCCGCCGAGGCGCTGGCACCACTCGCGCTCGGCCAGGCCGACGTCGATGTGGAGCACCGGCAGGTGAGCGTCGCGGTCGCTCCGGGCGCCTCCCTGCTGGAGCTCGTCCGCGCGCTCGATGCCGCGGGCGTGCCGGCCACCGACGTGAGTCGCCGCACGCCGACGCTCGACGACGTGTTCCTGACCCTGACCGGCCACGCCGCCGCGCCGGTCGCCGACCCTGAGGAGGTGCTCGTATGAGCACCATCACCACCCCGCCCGTCCCGAGCAGCGCCGAGGGCCTGCTCACACGCCTGCGCTGGGGCGCCGCCGACGTGCTGACGATGACGCGCCGGAACCTCACGCACGTGCGCTACGTGCCGGAGAAGCTCATCGACGTCACCGTCCAGCCGGTCATGTTCGTGCTGCTGTTCGTGTACGTGTTCGGCCGTGCCATCCACGTGCCCGGCGGCCACTACGCCGACTTCCTGATGGCGGGGATCTTCGTCCAGTCGCTCGCCTTCGCCTCCGCGAGCACGGCGGTGAGCATCGCCGAGGACCTCACGAGTGGTGCCATCGACCGGTTCCGCTCGCTGCCGATGGCTCGCGCCGCGGTGCTCATCGGCCGCACGGGATCCGACCTGCTCTCCTCGCTCATCGGCGTCGCCGTCCTCAGCGCCGCCGGGCTGATCGCCGGCTGGCGCCCGGCCGGCGGGGTCGGCGAGGTGATCGGCGGCTACGCCGTGCTCGTCCTGTTCGCCTATGTGATGAGCTGGCTCGGGGTGGTGCTCGGCACGATGGTCCGAGCCCCGGATGCCGCCCAGGGGATCGCCTTCGTCGTCATGTTCCCGCTCACCTTCATCGCCAATTCGTTCGTCCCGCTCGGCGTTCTGCCCGGCGGCCTGCGTACCTTCGCGGAGTGGAACCCGTTGAGCGCGACGATCGCCGCCGTGCGGAGGCTCTTCCACAACCCCGACCAGGTCACCGCCCACACGTCGTGGGCCCTGGCCCACCCTGTGCTCGGCTCGCTGCTGTGGTCGGTCGCCCTGCTCGCCGTGCTCGTGCCGATCGCCGTCCTGCGCTACCGCCGCGTTGCCACGGGGTGAGGCCTACGGCGTCAGGAGCGCGCCCGCCTGCTCCCAGGTGAGGTTGCCGAGGTAGCCGGCGGCGAGGGCGTCACGCTCGGCGGGCGACAGGTGCGGCGCCTGGGCAGGGTCGGCCAGCGTGGCGGGAGCGACCTCGATCGGCGTCTCGGAGAGGAGCAGCGCGCCCCATTGGCGCTCGTCGGCCAGGCGCGTCGCGGTCTCCAGCCCGCGCACGAGCGTCGAGCGCGGCGGGTACCACGGGGTGACGGGGACCAGACGGTCGGCGGCCGCGACGATCACGATCACGAGCCGGTCGCCGGCGAGCAGGCAGTCCGGTTCGTAGGTCTCCTCGAAGCGCCACCACTCCCGCGCGAACGCCGAGCGCCTGGGGGCGATCTCCCGCGCACGGGCCTGCGCCCGCGCTCGTGAACCCGGGGGATCGTCGAGCACGAGCGCCCGGCGCAGGACCTCCTCGGCTCCGCTCGGCGGAGCGTCGGCCGGCCACGTGAGCCTGTCGGGATGGTCGATGAACCAGTCCACGAGCCGATCCGGCGGCGCCACCGGGTACTCGAAGCACGTGCGCCGGCCCTCGAGCGCGGGCAGCGTGAGGTCGCCGTGCAGCCATCCGGGGTTCTCGGTCAGCTCGCCCAGCCGCGCCGGCCCGAGCGGAGCGGCGGCGAGCAGTCGCGGCAACCATCCCCAGCCGCTCGGTGCCTCCGCCAGCACGGGCTCGAAGCAGCGTCGGGTCTCGGTGTCGGCGGCGGCCAGAGGCGGCATCCCCCCGATCCTAGTCACCGATCCATAGTGAGCCGGCGTGCTCCGGGTAGTCTCGCTCCTCGCCATGCCATTGCTTCAGATCCTCATCGCCAGCACCCGTCCCGGACGCGTCGGCGAACCGGTTGGCCGCTGGGTGGAGGCGCAAGCCCGGGCTCACGGCGGCTTCGAGATCGACGTCGTCGACCTGCTCGAGCTCGATCTTCCGATGATGAACGAGCCCAACCACCCGCGGCTCGGTCGCTATGAGCACGAGCACACCAAGCGCTGGAGCGCCAGCGTGGCCGCCGCCGACGCGTTCGTGTGGGTCATCCCCGAGTACAACTACGGCTACACGGCGCCCCTGAAGAACGCCTTCGACTATCTCCACGCCGAGTGGGAGCACAAGCCGCTGGGCTTCGTCAGCTACGGCGGCGTCGCCGGGGGAACCCGCGCGGTCCAGTCACTCAAGCCCGTCCTCAGCGCTCTCAACGTCGTTCCGGTCAACGCCGGGGTGATCATCCCGTTCGTCCGCGACGCGATCAGCGACGGCGAGTTCCGGGCCAGCGACCTCCAGGTCGAGGCCGCCCGCACGATGCTCGATGCGCTGCTGCGCACCGAAGCGGCGCTGCGCACGTTGCGTGCGGCGCCCGCGGCAGGTTGACGCACGCCAGGGCAGCGGTCCGCGCGCCGGCGAGGCCGCCGCCGGCCGCGCGCTCAGCGGCGCCGCCCGCCCGGCTGCGTCCCGGCAGCGGCGGACACCGCCCGCGTCCCCATCCGGGTGGCGCGCGCCGTGGAGGCGACCGCGCCGTCGGCGTAGGTGACGCGGAAGCGTGCGCCGGAGGCGCTGAGCGTGCTCGGCACGGCATCCGCCAGCGTCCTGCCCGACACGAGACGGTCCTCGCTCTGGGCGAGCGTGATCTTCGTTCGCGTCCAGTGGTTGCTTCGGATCGCTCCCGTCACGCCGGCGGCGTCACGGGCGTGGGCGCCGCGGAACGTCACGGCGCCGAAGTCGGCCAGTGGCAGCGTGCGGCACTTGCTTGCGCCGAGGCACTGCTCCGGCGCCTCGACGATCCACTCGGCCGAGCCGACGTCGACGGTCCGGGGGGCGAGTGACTTCGACACCGCGCGGTGGCGGGTCACGTCGCGCAGCGTGAGCACCACGTGATGCCCGATCACGTCGACGGTCGCGGTGACCGTGTTGCCGGGCCGCACGATGAGATCGAGCCGGCGCGACGGCGCCGGGACGATCTCGTACCACGCCGACGTGGTCATCCGGCCGCTGCGCGTGCAGTCGGTCTCGGTGCCGACCTGCTCGAGCGCCGGCGCGGTCAGCGCATAGCCGCCGATGCCCACCCATGCCGCCGAGTACGCGGGGGAGGCCGCGGCACAGTTGGCGTGCGGGAGCGTCCACGTCCCGCTCGCCCGCGTGAAGGCCACGCCGGGGGCGTGCACGGCATAGCCCGACCAGTTGGAGCTCGTCGCGGCGCCGGCCGAGGCCGTGGTGCCCGTCGCCACGGGCGCGAACGCGAGCATCAGACCAGCGAGAGAGGTTGTGAGCCAAAGGGAGCGCATGGCAAGAGGTAAGACAGCTGAGAGGCCGGAAAGTCGCCCTCCGGCCTGTGCGGGCCGAGATTCTCTCAGGCCCGCCTCATGCTAACATGCTTGCCAGCAAGCAATTATCTTCGTGCCCTCTCTCGATCTCGACACCGCCACCGAACTACGCGAGGTGCTCGGCCGCCTCTCCCGCCGCCTGCGCCCCACCACGGCCGCCTCGCTGGCCGGCCTCACCCCGACCAAGGTGGCCATCCTGCTCGCGGTCGTTCGCGGCGGCCGCACCCGGATCGCCGACCTCGCCGCCGCCGAGGGCATCAACCCGACGATGCTCTCCCGCGCGATCTCCAATCTGCTCGACGCGGGCCTGATCGAGCGCACCTCCGACGACGCCGACCGCCGTGCCGCCTGGGTTCAGCCCACGGACGCCGCCCGGGAGCTCGCCGAGCGGATCCGGCGCGAACGCACCGAGGCCGTGCGCGGCGCGATGCACCAGCTCAGTGCCGCGGAGCGTGCCCAGCTCGTCGCCGCGATGCCGGCCCTCGCCGCCCTCGCCGAGCTGCTCGGGGAGGCCCAGCGATGACCCGCGTGCGCCGGATCAGCCACGACACCTTCGCTGCGCTCGCCGTCCCCAACTACCGCCTCTACTACGGCGGCCAGGCGATCTCGCTGATCGGCACCTGGATGCAGATGACGGCGCAGTCGTGGCTCGTGTACTCGCTCACGGGGTCGAGCACCCTGCTCGGCGTGGTCGTGGCGCTGCAGACGCTGCCGGTGCTGCTGCTCGCCCCCTACGGCGGCGTCATCGCCGACCGGGTCGACAAGCGCAAGATGATGATCGCCCTGCAGGGCGCGATGGGAGTGCAGGCGCTGATCCTCGGCGTGCTGACGGTGACCGGCTCGGTGACCGTCTTCGAGATCGGCGCGCTGGCCGTCCTGCTCGGCCTGAACAACGCCTTCGAGAACCCCTCACGCCAGTCCTTCATGCTGGAGCTCGTCGGCCCCGAGCACCTGCGCAACGCGGTCACGCTCAACTCGGTGCTCGTCAACGTCGCCCGGACGATCGGCCCGGCGGTGGCCGGCATCCTCATCTCCACCGTCGGCGGCGGCGTCTGCTTCTTGGCCAACGCCGCGAGCTTCGTCGCCGTCGTCTACTCGCTCGGGCGCATGAACACCGCCCTGCTCAATCCGACCCCGCCGGCGCCGCGGGCCAAGGGCCAGCTGCGGGAGGGGCTCCGCTACATCGGCTCCACGCCGGGCCTTGCCGTGCCGCTGCTGATGATGGCGCTGGTCGGCTGCCTCACCTATGAGTTCCAGGTCTCGCTGCCGGTGATGGCGAGCCGGGGCCTCCACGGCGGCGCGAGCGCCTATGGATTCATGACGGCGGCGATGGGCGTCGGCGCCGTCGGCGGCGGGCTCGTGATGGCGTCGCGGGGAAAGACCGGGCTGCGCATCCTCATCCTCGCCGCCTTCGGGTACGGCATCACGATGCTGCTCGCCACCGCGGCCCCCACCGTCGCCTTCGAGCTGATCGCGCTGATGCTCGTCGGCGCCACCTCGATCTTCTTCATGTCGTCGGGCAACTCGACGCTCCAGCTCGGCTCCGCGCCGGAGATGCGCGGCCGCGTCATGGCGCTGTGGTTCGTCGCCTTCCAGGGATCGACGCCGATCGGCGGCCCCATCGTGGGCGCGGTGATGGCCGGCCTCGGCGCGCGCGCCGGCCTCGGCCTCGGCGCCGTCACCTGCTTCATCGCCGCGCTCGCCGGCGCGATCGTCCTGCGCCACCTGCGCGGGAGCGCTCCACGACGGCGCGATCAGGCCATCGCCGGCGCCTGAGCGCCCCGCCGGCCGCTGGGCCGGTCGGCGGGTCGGCCGGTCGGCCCGGGCTCAGCCGGCCTCGACGCGTGCCTTCAGCTCGTCGGCGCGGGCGCCCGCGAGCATGTGGCGCAGCCCGTCGACGAGCGGGCCCCGCACGATCATGCTGAGCATCCGGCCGAGGTCGACGTCGACGGTGTAGGTCGCGCGCGTGCGCTCGCCGCCGAGATCCTCGAGCACCCAGCTGCCGTCGAGCGACTTCACGTCGCCCTTCTCCTGGGTCCAGCGCAGCTCGGTGGGACCGTCGTAGCTGAAGCGCACCAGCGTGTTCGCGGTCCGCACCTTGATGTCGACACCGACCTTGCACAGGGTGCCGCGACCCTGCTCGTCGCGCTCGATCGGGGTGAGCGTGTTGAGCCCACCCTGCCACTCGGGCGCGATCTCGACGTCCTCGACGATCTTCCACACCTGCGCGAGCGGGGCGTCGATCTCCGCGCTCGAAGTTCCGTTCAGCGTGCTCATCGGCGGCAGGATACGGGTCAGGACCGCGGCGGTTGCGTCCGGTCCTCGGCGGCGGGCGCCCGGGGCGGTTGCTGGTCGGCGGTCGCCCCGGGCTCGCGCCGAGCGGGCCGCGCGGACTCGAGCGGATCCGCACGGTGCGGGCTCCACAGCGCGCCGACGATCCCGAAGGAGAACAGTCCGAGGATGAGGAAGGCGATCACGTCGAGCGGGGAGAGGCCGTTGACGACGATGTCGTCGATCGTCAGCGAAGCGAGCACGGCGAGGAACGCCAGCACGACGACGAGCACGAGCACGCGCATGGTCTAGACGCGGCGCATGAGTCCGAAGGGCGTTCCCTCGGAGTCGCGGCAGACGGCGAACGACTCGCCGGGATGGATGACGCTGCCGCCGAGCGCGCGCACGCGGTCGAGCGCGGCGTCGAGGTCCGCCACCGCGAAGTAGGCGAGCGCGTGGGTGTCGCCCGGCCCGCGCCCGCGTTCGTGGACGCCGACGGCCGGCGCGTCCTCACCGGTCACCCAGCCACTGCCCTGCTCGGGGCTTCGCTCGGCGAGCTCGGCGTCGAGCAGGCCCTCCCAGAATCGCCGCGCCCGCCGAGGGTCGTCGGCGGGAAACTCGATCAGCTGGGGGCGCACCGGCTGGCCGGCGGGCTCAGGCACGGCCGACGGGCGTGTCCACCGCGGTGAGCCGCCACGGCTGGGCCTCGTCGCCGCTGAGCGCCATCGTCCAGCGCTCGGTGAACTTCGTCACCTTCGTCTGGCTGCCGCTCACGATCGCGGTGGTGTCCCGGTCCTGGAGGTAGCGCCGGCCCGACACCTCGACGTCGAGCGTCATCGTCGGCGGCTGCGCGGCGGCATCGAGGCCGTGGATGCGAATCTGGCTCACCGCCGGACCGCGGACGACGAGGCGGGTGCGCCGGTTCGGGTCTCCGGGATACAGCAGCTCGTCGACCGCGCCGCGGTCGGCGATGGTCCGCAGCGCGCGCTCGTCGCCGTCGACGGCGCGGGCCCACGCCTCGACGGCGCGGCGCGCGGCGACCTCCAGCACGTCGGGGGCGAAGCGGCCGTCGGCCAGGCTGAGGTCGTTGGCGGCGGCGCGGCCGTCGCCCTCGAACTGCAGGTCCGCCAGCTCGGCGATCGGCGTCCCCTCCGGGACGGCGTCGGCGACGGCGCCCTCCACGAGCGCTTCGTCGCGCATGCGCTTCTCGTCGGACCAGGGCGTGGCCACGACCTCGTCCTCGAGCGCATGGCGGCCCTCGGCGCCCTGCTCGATGGAGGCGAGGATCCAGTGCTCACCGCGCCGTTGCAGCGTCCAGAACTCCCGCACGCGGACCGTCTCGGTGAACGCCCCGGCGCGCTTGATGTGGCGGCCGTTGCCGTCGACGACGTAGTCGCGCAGGCGGGCGTCGATGCGGACGGTGACCTCGTCCTCGTCGGCCGAGCCGCGGTTGCGCAGCCCGACGTAGTGGACCTCGGGGGGATCGAGCACCTCGACGCGGTTGGTCCACCCGCGCGAGCGCATGTCGTCCAGGCGTCGCTCCCATTCGGCCAGCAGTCCGGGTCCGACGAGGCCGCGCAGGGCGATGACGTCCTCCCGGCTCCAGGCGGCCTGCACCGAGGTGTAGAGGTTCTGGGCGGCGTGGCGGACCGCGTCGGGCGCGAACACGGGGTCGTCGTCGGAGGCCTCGGCCGCCGCGAGCTCCACCTGGCGCGCGCGCTTGGCGGTGGCGCGCCGGCTCCCCGTGCCGCGCTGCCGGCGGGCCTGCCACCACGCACGGAGGCGGGGGAGGAAGCGGACGACGAACAGGTAGATCAGGCCGAGGACGACGAGCACGATCAGGCCCTTGCCGTGGCCGATCAGCGCGATGTCGATCAGCAGCCGGATGATGAGGTAGATGGCGAAGCCCTTGCCGCTCCCGCCGCCGCCGCCTCCTCCGCCGCCGCCACTGAAGCCGGCCGAACCGCCGCCGGCGCCGGCGAACGCGGCGGGCGCCAGCAGCAGGGCGAGCCCGAGCACCGCGAGCAGGACGAGGAGCGTGCGGCGGCGGCGCGGGCTCATACCGCCACCAGCTCGTCGGGAGCGGCCGCGAGTGGGCCCTCGCCCGGCTCGTCCTGGACGACGTGCTGATCGGCGTGGTAGCTCGAGCGCACCAGCGGGCCGGCCGCGACGTGGCTGAAGCCGAGCTCGTAGGCGCGGGCCTCCAGCGCGGCGAACTCGTCGGGATGCCAGTAGCGGACGATCGGCAGGTGGCGCTCGGTGGGACGCAGGTACTGGCCGACCGTGAGGACCTGCACGTGATGCTCGCGCAGCTGCCCGAGCGCATCGACCATCTCCTCGAAGGACTCACCGAGCCCGACCATCAGCCCGGACTTGGTCGTGACGGTGTCGCCGCCCATCTCCTTGGCGTTGCGCAGGACACGCAGCGAGCGCTCCCACGTCGAGCCGCGGCGGGCCACCGGATAGAGGCGAGGGGCGACCTCGACGTTGTGGTTGAACACGTCGGGCCGCTCGGCGATCACCTTGGCGAGCGGCATCTCCTGGCCGCGGAAGTCCGGCGTGAGCACCTCCACCTTGCAGCGCGGCGCCTGGCGGCGGATCTGGCGGATGACGCCGACGAAGGCATGGGCGCCGAGGTCGGGCATGTCGTCGCGGTCCACCGAGGTGATGACGGCGTGGCGCAGCCCCATGCGGGCGACGCTGCGGGCCACGCGGGCGGGCTCGAGCGGATCGTTCCACGTCGGCTTGCCCGTCTTCACGTTGCAGAAGCCGCAGCGGCGGGTGCAGGTGTCGCCGAGGATCATGAACGTCGCGGTGCCGCGCTGCCAGCACTCGCCGATGTTCGGGCACGCCGCCTCCTGGCACACGGTGTGGAGGTTCTCGGCCTCGATCCGCGCCTGCAGCTCCCGGTAGCGCTGGCCGCCGGGAGCCGGAACCTTGAACCACGGCGGCTTACGGCCCTTGTAGGGCTGAACCTCGCCGCCGAGGAGCGTGAGCACGTCCGCGATGCCGCCGGGGTTCGAGCGTGAACGTGTCGTCACGTTTCTGAGGGTACTCCTGCGGCATTTCGGCACGCTGCGCTACCCACACGTCACAGGTTCTCCGGCACGCTCTCTCGCATGGGCTATCGAGGGGGGGTTGGGCGTTTTCCGCTACCAGGAGTAGCGCTAAACGCCCACCCCCCCGTGGATGAGGCGTTGAGCGCCCTGGCCGAGGCGCAGCACCTCGTCTTCCACCTCGAGCAGCTCGAGGCGATCGGTCTGCCGGCCGTCGCGGTGCGGGCTCGGTGCGCGAGGTCCCGGCTGCACCGCGTCCATGTCGGCGTCTACTCCCTCGTGCCCCCTTCGATGCTCTCCCTCGACGGCAACCGGCTGGCCGCCGTCCTCGCGTGCGGGCCGGCAGCCGCGCTCGGCTTCCGCGACGCCGGCGCCTTCCACGAGCTCCGCCGCAACGCCCGCCAGGCCTACGACGTGATCCTCCCCTGTCGTACGCATCGCAGCCGCCCAGGCATCGACATCCACCGCTCGCTGACGCTCACGCCCCAGGACGTCGTCGTCATCCGGAACATCCCGGTGACCTGCATCGCACGAACGATCCTCGACCTCGCCGAGGTGCTGCGCCCCCGTGAGCTCGCCCGGGTGCTCGAGCAGGCCGAGGTGATGGGCGTGTTCGACCTGATCGCCCTGCGCGATCAGATCGCGCGGAATCCCGGCCGGATCGGCGCCGCACGGCTGGCCGTCGTCCTCGACGGATGGAAGGTCGACCTGGGCGCGGTGTGGAGCGAGTTCGAGGACGCGCTGCTCGAGGCCCTCGAGGCCACCGATATCCCCCGGCCGGTGAAGAACCGGTGGATCGTGCTGGACGACGGCGGCCCGGCGATCCAGCCGGACATGATGTGGCCCCAGCAGCGGGTCGTCGTCCTGCCCGACGGATGGCGCTTCCACCGCGCCCGCGCCGCGTTCGAGCGAAACACGCGCGACGATCAGCGACTGATCGCCGCGGGCTGGCTTCCCGTCCCCGTCACCTGGTGGCAGCTGCGCGACGAGCGCGCGCGGCTGGTGAGGATGATCGTCGGCCTGGTGCGGGAGCGCACCGAGGCCGGCGTGCTCAGCGGCTGACGCAGACGCGATGTCGCTACGCGTTGACCGGCTGCGCGGTGGCCGGGAGGCGGATCGCGCCCTCCAGCCGGGGCAGCGACACGAGCCGCTGCCGGCGCCCGAGCGCCTCGGCCACGGCGTACGCCGCGCGGCGCCGAAAGCACTGCAGCTGGCCGCAGCCGCGCTCCGTCTCCCTGATCAGCGAGGTCATGCGGACGCCGTCGAGCCCGCACGGCACGATCCAGCTGAACGGCTGCAGGTCGTTCTCCACGTTGACGGCGAAGCCGTGCGTGGTCACTCCGCGGGCCACGTGGACGCCGATCGAGGCGATCTTGCGCTCCTGAACCCACACGCCGGTGTAGTCGGGACCGTCCTGCGGCCGGGCTCGTGCCGTCACGCCCTCCTCGGCGAGCGCGGCCACCAGCGCCTGCTCGAGCGTGCGCACGTAGGCGACGACGTCGTCGACCCGCACGATCGGGTAGCCGACGAGCTGCCCGGGCCCGTGGTAGGTGACCTTGCCGCCACGGTCGGTGGCGACCACCTCGATGCCCTGCATCTCGTACCACGACCGACCCATCGGCAGCTCGCCATCGCCCGAGCGGCGCCCCTGGGTGAGCACCGGCCAGTGCTCGAGCATGAGCAGCACGTCGGGGATCAGCTCCTGCTGGCGTGCCGCGCGCACACGCTCCTGCAGCGCCAGGCCGGTGGCGTAGTCGAGCCGGCCGAGGTGGCACACCCACAGCTCGTCGCGTCTCACGGGAGAGAGCGTAGTCACGCCGCCGTGAGCGTCTCGAGATTCCGCTTGAGGCTGGCGAGGAACTGGGCCGACTGGGCCCCGTCGAGCGCGCGGTGGTCCCAGCTCAGGCCGAGGATCGTCATCGGTCGGATGGCGATCGAGTCGTTGCCGGCCGCGTCGGTGATGACGACCGGCCGCTTGACGACCGCCTCCAGGTCGAGGATCGCCACCTGCGGCTGGTTGATGATCGGCGTGGCCATGATCGACCCGAACTGACCCGGGTTGGTGATCGTGAACGTCCCGCCCCGCACCTCGTCCGGGGTCAGCTCCCGCGAGCGCGCGCGCCGGGCCAGGTCCCTGATCCGGGCCGCGAGCCCCTCCACGGAGAGCTCGTGGGCGCCGTGAACCACGGGAACGATCAGGCCGTCCTCGCCGAGCGAGACGGCGATGCCGAGATGGACCGCGTGCGGGCGCTCGTAGTGCTCGCCCTCGAGCGTGGCGTTGAGGGCCGGGAACTCGCGCAGCGCCGCGATCGTGGCGCGGGCGACGAACGGCAGGGCCGTGAGGCGAGACTGCGCGCGGGCCGCCTCGACGCGGCTCATGTCGGCCTCGATCCACGTCGTGCACGTGGCCGCCGTGTCGAGCGAGCGCTTCATGTGCTCGCCGATCTGGCGGCGCATGCGCGAGAGGGTCCCCTCCCCGCCCGGGACCGGGGCGGCCTGCGGGCGCGGCGGCGGAGTGGCCTGGGGGCGCGGCGGCGGAGTGGCCGGGACCGGATCGGGCCGGTACGGGCTCTCGATGTGCAGCGGCGGATCCTCGCCGGCGGAGGCGTCGCGGCCGTCCGGGTGCTCGGCGATGTAGGCCAGCACATCGGGCTTGCGCACGCGGCCTCCCCGGCCGGTGCCCGTCACCTGGGCCAGGTCGACGTCGTGCTCGGCGGCGATCCGCTGGACGACGGGCGAGTAACGGCGGCCGTTGGCGCCCGCGGGCGGGGCGGAAGCGCCCGAGGCCGCCGCAGCGGGAGCGGCCGCTCCGTTGGCGGCGCCGGCCGCGCCATCGCCGCCGGCGAGCTCGCCGTCACCGCCGTCACCGCCGGCGATCCGGGCCAGGACCGTGCCCACCTCCACCGTCTCTCCGACCGGTACGACGATCTCGGCCAGGACGCCGCTCGCCGGGGAGGGGAGCTCGGTGTCGATCTTGTCGGTGGAGATCTCGCAGATCGTCTGATCGGCGGCGATCCGGTCCCCCGGCTCGACGTGCCAGGCGACGATCGTGCCCTCGGCGACGGAGACGCCCATCTGGGGCATCGTCACGTCGATCAGCGCGACCTCAGTACGCGAGGAGCTCACGGCACGCCTCCTTCACACGCTCGACGCCGGGCAGCACGGCCGCCTCCAATGGCGGCGAGAACGGGATCGGGACGTCAGGGCTGGCCACCCGGACGACCGGTCCGTCGAGATCCTCGAAGCCGCGCTCGGCGATCAGGGAGGCGACCTGGGCTCCGGCGGCGCAGGTGGCGTTCGCCTCGTCGACGATCACCACCTTCGAGCAGCGGGCGACCGCGTCGAGGATCGCCTCCTCGTCGAGCGGGACGAGCGAGCGGAGGTCGAGGACCTCCACCGAGGCGCCGTCGAGGTCCTCGGTGGCTTCGAGCGCGACGCCGACCATCGCGCCGTAGGTGATGACGACGAGGTCGGTGCCGCTCCGGGCCACGCGCGCCGTGAACGGCGTCTCGAAGATCCCCTCGGGGACGTCGCCCTTCACCCGGCGGTAGAGGTGCTTGTGCTCCATGAAGCAGACCGGGTTCGGGTCGCGGATGGCGGCGTGCAGCAGCCCCTTCGCGTCCTCGGCCGTCGACGGCGCGACGATCTTGATCCCCGGCGAGTGCATGAACCACGCCTCCGGGTTCTGCGAGTGGAACGGGCCGCCGGAGAACCCTCCGCCGGAGGGCAGCCGGACCGTGATCGGCACCGCGAGTCCCTGGCGGTAGTGCATCTTGCCGGCGACGTTGACGAGCTGGTCGAAGCCGCAGGAGATGAAGTCGGAGAACTGCATCTCGCATACCGGGCGCATGCCCACGACGGCGGCGCCGATGGCCGTGCCGATGATTCCCGACTCGGCCAGCGGGGTGTCCATCACGCGGTCGGTCCCGAACTCCTCGACGAACCCGTCGGTGACCTTGAAGGCGCCGCCGAACACGCCGATGTCCTCGCCCATCACCAGCACCCGGTCGTCGTCGCGCAGCTCATCGCGCAGCGCCGATGAGATCGCCTGCAGGTAGGTCATCGTGCTCATCGCGACACCGCCTGCTGAAAGCCGCTCCAGGGTGCGCGCCCGTCGCCGAGCGGTTCCGCCTCGCCCTCGGCGAAGACGCCGTCGAGCACCGTTCCCGGGTCGGGCATCGGGGCGGCGAGGGCCTCCTCGGTGGCGGCCTGGATCTCGGCGGTGACCTCGGCGTGCAGCGCGTCGAGGTCGACCCCCAGCTCGCGCAGCCGCGCCTCCTGGCGATCGATCGGGTCCCGCGCGCGCCACTGCTCGACCTGCTCCTTGGGGACGTACTTCATGTCGTCGTGCGCGGCGTGGCCGTGCATGCGCATCGTCTCGGCCTCGATCAGGGTCGGACCGCCGCCGCCGACGGCTCGCTCACGCGCCTCGCGCGTGAGCTCGAACATCGCCTCCGCGTCGTTGCCGTCCACCTTCGCGCCGACCAGGCCGTAGGCCGCCGCCCGCTCGACGGGGTCGACCGCGAACTGCTTGCTGAGCGGCGTGGAGTAGGCGTACTGGTTGTTCTCCAGCACGAAGATCACGGGCAGCCGCTGGACCCCGGCCCAGTTGAGCGCCTCGTGGAAGTCGCCGCGGGAGGTGGAGCCGTCGCCGAACCAGGTGAGCGCGCAGCGCGGCTCGCCGCGGAGCTTGAACGCCATCGCCATCCCGGTGGCGACGAGCATCATGTCCGGGAGCATCGACACCATCCCGACGCATCCCAGGTGCCGGTCGCCGAAGTGGACGTTCCCGTCCCGGCCCGCGGTGATGCCGGTGGCCCGGCCCATGTACTGGGCGAGGATCCGCGCCGGGCTCACGCCGCGCACGAGGTGGGCGCCGAGGTCGCGGTGCAGGATGCACAGCCGGTCGGCCGGGCCCATCGCGAAGGCCGCGCCCGCCGACACCGCCTCCTGGCCGAAGCCGTCGTAGAAGGAGCCGGGAACCTTGCCCTGCCGGTACAGGTTCATCGCGCGCTCCTCGAGCCCGCGCATCATCAGCATCGTGCGCAGTAGCTCAACGCGGTCGCCGAGCGTCAGGTGCTCGGCACTGGCCGCCGCACCCGCGGCGGGGTCAGCCATGTGGGTCGCCATCTCACTCCTCGTGTCTCGCAACAGCTCGGCGGGATCTCCGCCTCGCTCGGACGGTGGGACGGTCGGGGATCTCCCGCCCGTCAGACCGGTGAAACGAGGCTCACTCTAACGCCCCGGGCGGGCGGGGCGAAGGCGCGTTTACCCTCTCGGACATGGACGCCGGCACTTTGGGGCGGATCCGTTGGCGCCGACGCGGAGCGTGGATGTGGCCCACGTTCCTCGCGCTCACCGTGCTCGATGCCGTGATCGGGACGGTGCTGCCCCCCGCCGGGGACGGATGGGATCCGATCGGCGCCGGCCTGTTCGGCGCGGTGGTCAACCTGATCGGGATCGTCCTGCTGTCGGTGCCGCTGCGGATCGCGCTGCGCCGCCGTCGCCCCGACCTCCCCCGGGTGGTGGCCGGCGATTACGCCGGCACGACGGTGATGATCGCGATCACGGCGTTGCTGCTCGTGCTCGGGGCGCTCCACCACGCCCGGCTCGAGCAGGACCGCGCCACGATGGCCGACGCGATCCGTCGCGCTCAGGCGTACATCGGCGACCGCGCGCCCGCCCGCTTCCGCCGCGACCTGCAGTACGTGAGCACGTTCACGATCCAGGCCGGGAGCATCTACCGCATGTGCGTGCCGAGCACCGACCGGACGCAGACCTACTGCGTGGTCGTCCGGGACAAGCTGCCGTTCGCCCGCAGCGTCACCTTCGGTGGGTATGAGCCGAACGCGCTGTTCGGCGAGGGCGTGAACTAGTGGTCGCCGGCGAGAGGGTCCGCTGAGGTGCCCGCCGCCGACACGGCCAAGCGGTCCGCGCTGGTGGCGGCGATCCTCGGCTCCGGCATCGTCTTCCTCGACGGGACGATCGTCAACGTCGCGCTGCCGGCGATCCGCGCCGGACTGCACGGCGATCTCGCCGCACAGCAGTGGGTCGTCGAGGCCTACCTGCTCACGCTCGCCTCGCTGCTGCTGGTCGGCGGCTCGCTCGGCGACCTGCTCGGGCGCCGGCGGGTGTTCTCGGTCGGGCTGGTCGGCTTCGGCGCGTGCTCGCTGCTGTGCGCGCTCGCGCCGAGCTCCGAGCTGCTGATCGCCGCGCGGGCGGTGCAGGGGATCTTCGGGGCGATGCTCGTGCCGAGCACGCTGGCCCTGATCATGGACACCTTCTCCGACCACGAGCGTGCCGAGGCGATCGGCGCGTGGACGGCGTGGACGGGGATCTTCAACCTCCTCGGACCGCTCGGCGGCGGCGCCCTGATCGAGTTCGCCTCGTGGCGATGGATCTTCGCCATCAACCTGCTGCCCGTGGCGATCACGCTCGTGCTCCTGCGCCGGGTGCCCGAGTCACCGCGCACGCAGGGCCGGGTCGATTTCGTCGGCGGGGCGCTGTGCGCGCTCGGGCTGGCCGGACCGGTGTTCGCGCTGATCGAGCAGCCAAGCCGCGGCTGGGGCGATCCGCTCGTGCTCGGGACGCTGCTCGGCGGCCTGGCGGTGCTCGCGGTGTTCCTCGTGTGGGAGCGGCGGATCCGCAACCCGATGGTCCCGCTGGGGCTGTTCGGGATCCGGAACTTCGTCATCGGCAACCTCACCACGCTGGCGCTCTACGCCGGCCTCGGGGTGGCGATGTTCTTCCTCGTCCTGTTCATCCAGCAGGTCGGGGGCTACACCCCGCTCGAGGCGGGGGTCGGCCTGCTCCCGATCACCCTGCTCGTGTTCGCGATGGCGCGGCGCTTCGGCCGCCTCGCCGATCGCATCGGGCCACATCGCTTCATGGCGGGCGGGCCGATCGTGGCCGGCACCGGGCTGCTGCTGCTCGTGCGGGTCGGCCCCGGAGCCGACTACGTCACCGAGGTGCTCCCGGGGGTCGTAGTGTTCGGGCTCGGTCTCGCGGCGACGGTCGCGCCGCTCACGGCGACCGTGCTCGCGTCGGTGGAGCCCGGACATTCCGGGCTGGCCAGCGGGGTGAACAACGCCGTCGCGCGGGTCGCCGGGCTGCTCGCCATCGCCGCGCTCGGCGCCGTCATCGCCTCGAGCTTCCAGGCTCGGGTCGTTCACGACCTGGCCGGGCGGCCGCTCACGCCCGCGGGGTCGGCGGTCGTCGCCCGCGCCCGTGCGCGTCCGCTCGTCATCAGCACGAGCGGAGCACCCGCGCCAGAGCGCGCCGAGCTGCGCGCCGCGCTCGTCGACGCCTCCGTCCACAGCTTCCGCATCGGCATGGGGATCGCCGCCCTGCTCGTGATCCTCGGCGGCGTGGTCGCGCTCGTCGGCATCGAGAACCCGCGCCGGGAGGTGCACTGCGGGGACACCGCGTTCCCCGGGCCTCACGGCCTGCCGCGCCCGGCGACCTCCACGCCCGAGGTCTGACCGAGCGGACCCGCCGGCAGCGCGAACAGCGGCGGGAAGCGCAGCGCCAGGAAGGCATCGCCGCCGAGGGCGAGGCGGTGGCCGGCCAGCAGCTCCGGCCATCCGACAGCGCCGCTGACCAACCGGATGGCGTCGTCGGCACTCAGCTCGACGGTGGCGCCGGGATCACGCGCCGCACCGGGCCGCACCGTGCACCGCCTGTCGGCGATCCGGACCGCGAAGCGCGCGGAGCGCCCGCCGCGCACGTGGAGCTCGAACTCCGCGTCGAGGTCGCCGGCGCTGGCGGGATCGAAGCGACGGGCGAGGACGCTCGGCAATGCGCGCAGGACGAGCCACTCCCCCTGCGGGCGCGTGGCGACGTCGGCGAGGCGGTCGCCGCCGCGGGCGAGCAGCGCTCGCGCCCGCGTGCGCCCGCGCTCGGCGAGAGCGCTCACGACATCAGGTACTGCATCGCCTCGGTGGGGTCGGAGAACAGCATCAGCGCCTCATCGGAGGCCACCATCCGCCCGTAGTGGGTCGACATCTCGTGCTGGATCGAGTACGCGTCGATCTCATAGCCGAGGGCCTCGGAGACCTCGGCATAGGGAACCTCCAGCCGGTGCTCGGCGCGGATGTCCCAGAACGCCGGCTGCTCGCGCACCTCCACCTCCGGCCGCCGGCCGAGGATCTCCGCCACGGCGTCGCCCTCGGCGCTCTTGGCCATCACGATCCCCACGAAGTCGAACGTCGCCTCACCGCCTCCCTCGGCGGGTGGGGGCAGCGTCGGCTGCGAGCGGGGCGCCCGCGGGGGGCGGGTGCGCCGCACGGGCGCCGGCGCCTCGCGCGGGGCGGGCTGTTCGGTGGGCCGGCTCTCGACGCCGAGGCTCTCGCCCAGCTCCGGCAGCCCGGCCTCGGCGAGCACCTCCGCCGCGTACACCCGGAGACCGTCGAGCGTGTGAGCGAACCGGGCACCCCGGACCACTTGCGCCGCCACCGGCGCGAGCGCCTCGGCGGCGGCGAACGCCTCCGGCAGCCAGTCGCCGACCCAACCGGCGATGCGCTCCCGATTGGCGTCGCCGTGCGCGGGATCGTCGAGCAGCATCCGGCACAGCTCGGTGCTCCACGCCCGCACCCATTCCCACTCCCGGCTCGCCGCCCGCGCCAGCACCGGAGTGACGGTGTCGCCGTTGGCCGAGGCGGCCCGCATCCCCAGCTCGCGGCGGATGAGCGTGCCGAGGACCGGCTCCAGGCACAGGTTGGCGGCGACGATCACCTCGCCCCAGTCGTGGGCGGCGGCGAGCCGCTCCAGGTAGCGCCGCGCCGGCTGCCACGCGGGGTCCTCCAGGAACGCGTCGCGCGCCTCCTCGATCGGGAACGGGCCGAGGTGGGACTCGAGGTCGAGCGCGTAGAGGACGATCGCCTGCGCGGAGCGCTGCTTCATCGCCGCCTGGAGGCAGACGACGGTGGCGACCGAGTCCGACAGGCAGTCGCGCGCGATCGTCGCCATGGCGAACCAGAGACCGTGCTCGACGTACGCCGGCACCTGCAGGAACGAGCGCAGGAAGTCGCTCCAGCCGGGGGCGAAGTCGTCGAGCAGCCCCTCGGCGCGGGCGGAGCGGAGCGCCGCCTCGATCGTCTGCTCGGCGGCGTTGCCGGCCTGGTAGAAGGGCCGCTCCCATTGCTCGCCGGGATCTCGGAAGGCGAACCAGTCGCTGCTCCGCAGCGCCGTCGACGCGTCGTTCCAGGTGCCGCGGCCGTCCGCGAAGGAGAGCGGCCAGCCGCGGGTGAGGTGCCGGTGGACCGACGGCTGGGTGTCGATCGTGACGTCCTCGTAGAGCGAGGCGCGGCGGCGGCGCGGGGTGAACCACTCGAACTGCCGCTCGGCGGCGCTCCCGTCCTCGGCCGGCGCATCGCCGAGCCGCTTGATCGGGGGCCCATCGGCGGCCGCGGCCTCCGTGCCGCCGGCGGCGGCGCTGGTGACGAAGCGATCGGCGAAGATCCGCGCCTCGTCGATGCCGTGGGTGTCGATCAGCATCGCCTCGGCGGCCTCGATCATCGGCGGCGGGCCGCACAGGTAGACGTCGGGCTCGGCGAGCTCCCCATCGGCCAGATACGCGTCGACGGCTTCGTGGACGAAGCGGCCGACCACCGGGGTGAAGCGGAAGTCCGGCAGCCGCTCGGCGAGCTCGGCGATCTCCGCATCGGCGAACAGGTCCTCCTCGGCGCGCGCGCCGAAGAAGAAGCGAACCGGACGCCGCGAGCCCTCGGCGGCGAGGCCCCGCAGCAGCGAGAGGATCGGCGCCATTCCCGAGCCGCCGGCGACCATCACGATCGGCCGCTCGCCCGGGCGCATGCGCAGCGATCCGTAGGGACCGGTGAACCCGAGCCGATCGCCCACGGCCAGGCTTCCGTCGAGGAGCGAGGAGAAGCGGCCGCCCGGGTAGCGCTTGATGATCAGCTCGATGCGGTCCTCGCCGGGCAGGTTCGCCATCGAGAACGAGCGCCGGGCGGGCGGGTCGTCCTCGCCGGGCACGTGGAGGTCGACGTACTGGCCCGCCGTGAAGGCGAACTCCTCGGCGCGGAGGACGAGCCGCCTGATGTCGTGGGTGAGCGCCTCGATCGACTCGACGACCGCCTCGCCGTCCCGGATCGCGTGCTCCAGGCGCAGCGCGTCGGCGTCGTAGTGGAGCAGCTCGACGACGAGGTCCTGCTCGGGCATCGCCCGGCACATCAGCGAGTAGCCGCTCGCCTGCTCGGAGTCCGACAGCGCGAAGTTGGAGTAGCGCTTGAGCGTCACCTCGCCCTCGGTCAGGAAGCACTTGCAGGCCGAGCACTGCCCCTCCCGGCAGCCGTAGACGAGGTTCACGCCCTGGCGGAAGGCGGCGTCGAGGATCGTCTCGCCGGCGGCGCAGTCGATGTCCAGTCCGACCGGCTCGAAGTGGACCTTCACGACAGTGAGACCCCGGTCAGCAGGTCGCTGGCCGCGTCGCCGGGCGCCACCGCTCCGTCACCCGCCACGGCGCCGCTCCAGTCGCCGCTCGGGAGCCCCAGCTCTCGGGCCACGCGGATGTTCGGGCTGGTCAGCTGCAGGCCGTGGGCGCGGATGTCGGACAGCGTCCAGCGGTCCTCGGGCCGGAGGTGCGGCTGGCCGATGAGGGTCTCGCCGTCGGCACGCACGAAGCCGAGGTCCCGGACCACCTCGGAGGCCTCCCAGCCGTGGTAGCGGTCGAGGTAGTTGCGGTCGCCCGTGTAACGCCCCGGATTGGAGTCGTCGAGCCAGCGGCACTCGGGCGAGCAGTAGAACCGGGTGCGCTCGCCGACCACCTGGTGGCAGCGGTCGGCCTCACTCACGCACAGCGCCTGGCAGGTCCAGCAGAACGGCGGCGCCATGTTGATGAACTCCAGCGGCAGGAACCCGTCCTGCGGCCGCGTCCCGCGCCGGAACGCCTCCCAGAAGGCGCCGTATTCGGCGTACCAGCCCGGGTACTTGTTCTCGAACCACTCGAAGTCGCGCTCGTCGAGCGGGTCGAAGCGCCAGTGCGCGAGCGGCCAGGCGGCGAAGGCGAGGATCGCGTGGCGGTGGATGACCCCGGCGACGATCCGCTCCCGGGCGCGCTCGAAGATGTCGGTGGGGATGTCGAGGCCGAGCTTGCCGAGCTTCATCACGTAGGCCCGGTGCCAGTCGTCGCGCACCCAGCGATCCCACTTGTCGAGGTATGACTCGGGGTCGGAGCGATCCCGGGTGAAGTACTCCGTGACGACGCCGGAGAAGATGTCGATGAAGGCGTGGGTGATCCAGAACGCCTGCTGGAGGTCCCGCTCGATCAAGGGCGCGTTGTGGTCGTCCTGCAGCACGGTGAGCAGCGTCGCGTAGCCGTTGGAGATGTGCCGCGCCTCGTCGGACTGCACGCTCAGATACGTCGTCGGCAGCGTGAAGTCGCCGTTGCGCGCGGCGACGTCCGGCAGGGCGACGAACACGATGTTGGTGAACGCCGTCTCGGCCACCACCTGGAGCGTGAACGCGCACTGGATCGGGTCGCCGACGAGGAAGTGCGAGAGCATGTTCAGCCCCGGATTGGTGAGCACCGAGCCCTGGAACGCCTTCGGCCCGAGGTTCCACCCGGCGGGATCGGGCACGTGCTTGGCGTACCAGCGGGCCAGGGACATCTGCATCCCGGTGTGCCGGATCTCGTCGACGAACTGGACGTGGTAGCCGTTGCGCAGCTCGTTGTTCGGGACCGCGCTCATCAGCATCGACATGCACCGCCCGGCGCCGACCTCGGCGAAGTTGGTGATCGTGATGAACGGCTTGAGGATCTCCAGCCAGCGCTCGCTGGCGGTGTTCGGCATGTCGGCGCGGACGGCGGCGTCGAGGCCGCCGTAGACCCGTTCGTCCTTCTCGAGCTCCATCGGCAGGTACTCCCGCATGATGTGCTTCATCGGGTCCTTGGCCCGGTGCGGGAAGCGGTACCGCGTCGGGTACCGGATCGCCGGGTCGTGGTAGGTCGGCTCCCAGCCGAGCTGCGCGATCCGCTCGTGGGTCTCGGTGATGCTGCGGCGACGGGGCGGCTTCGCCGTCCTGGCCGGTTCGGCCGGCGCCGAACGCTGGGGGGACGCCTTCGCCGAACGCGATGGGGTGGGGGCAGACATCGGGGCCTCTCTCTCGACTGGCGCACAGCCTACGCCCGGGGTGGCCGGCGGTCTCGTCCTCGCACAACGTCTTCGTCGCGGGTTTTTGTCACGATGTGACAATGACCACGCCCTCATGGCGGCCGGGACCCCTGCCGCCGGATGCGATCTCCGTCGTCAGAGCCGAGCTCACCACTCTCGTCGAGGAGATCGTCGCGGCGGTCCGCCGGGAGAACCCCGTCTACGCCGAGGTGCTCGGCGGACCTGACGGGATCGGGATCCGGCTGGGCATCGAGCAGGCGGTCCGCACCTTTCTCGACGCGGCCGAGCGCGGCGACGACGCCGCCTCCGGCGCCTCCGAGGCCGGCGAGCTGTGGCGCCGGCTCGGCGAGGCGGAGTACCAGCAGGGCCGTGGGCTCGATGCGCTGCGGACCGCCTTCCGCACGGGAACGCGCGCGGCGTGGCGCGGCGCGGCCGATCTCGCCGCCGCGGCCGGGATCTCGGCCTCGCTGGTGATCACGCTCGCCGAGGCGATCTTCGTCTACACCGACGAGCTGGCCACCGACGTCGTGGAGGGCTACCTGCGCGCGCAGTCCGACGCGGCGGGGGAGCAGGAGCGCCGGCGGCGGCGCTTGGCGACGCTGCTGCTCGACGCGAGCGCCGCCGGCCCCGATCCCGAGACGCTCGAGCGGGCGGCGGCGCTGGCCCGCTGGTCGGTCCCGCGCACGCTCGCCGTGCTGGCGATCGCGGCCGACTCGCCCGTCGCCCTCACCCGCCGGCTCGACGTCGACGCCCTGGCGGGAGCCGACGCCGAGGGGGCGTGGCTGATCGTGCCCGATCCCGATGGTCCGGGGCGTCCTCGGCGCCTGGAGCATGCCGCCGCGGCGACGGGGGTGGCCACGGCGCTCGGCCCGACCGTCCCGCCCGCCGAGGCCCGGCGCTCGCTCGAGTGGGCGCGGGCCACGCTCGGGCTCGCGGCGCGGGGGGCGATCCCGCCTGGCGCGCCGGCCCGCGCCTCCGAGAACCTGGCCGCGCTCGTCGTGCTCGGGGACGGCGACCTCGCGGCGGCGATCCTCGAGCGCCGGCTCGGCGCGCTGGCCGGTCTCGGCGGCGCCGATCGTGAGCGGCTGCTGGAGACGCTCGAGGCGTGGCTCGACCATCAGCGCCACACCCCGGCGATCGCGGCGGCGCTCCATGTTCATCCTCAGACGGTGCGCTACCGGATGCGCCGTCTGCACGAGCTCCTCGGCGACGGGCTCGACACGCCGGATGGGCGCTTCGAGCTCGCGCTGGCGCTGCGGGCCCGCCGCGGATTGAGCCCGGCGCAACCCGGTTAGCCTTGCAAGGTGGCTGATCCAGCACCACCCGAGCATCGCGAGATCGACGCCGCCGGAGCCTTGCCGCCTCGGTCGGGTCCGGTCGGCGAGCGCGTGGCGAAGCTGCGCACGTGCGCGGTGAGCGACCCGGTGGCCGCGCGCGAGGAGGCCTGGGCGTGGATCGAGGAGCTCGGGGAGCAGGCCCGGGATCGGCGGGCCGACGCCCACGAGGCGCTCGATGAGCTGTTCCGCTGCGGCCAGCCGGCGGATGACGTCCGGGGCCGGACCGAGGGCGTGCTCGTCTCCTGGACGCTGCATCCGCTCGCCGACCGGGTGCTGTCGGCGATCACCGACGCGTGGATGCCGTGGCTCGGCAAGAGCTTCGATCGCGACTCCCACGAAGGATCGAACACGCTGCGCCCGAGCGCGCGGTGGCCGGCGAAGATCGTCTGGCCGCTGTACTCGACCGAGGACGCAGGCGACGGACGCAGCGCCTTCGGCTTCCGGACCTACGTCGAAGCCGGCCGGCTCGACGGCGACGTCCAGGTGCTGGTGATCGACTACGAGAAGGTTCCGGACAACCCGGCGCTGCTCATCCGCCGGATGCGCGACGAGCTGGTGCGCGTCGTCCCCGGCGTCAACCTCGGCAAGACGCTCGTCGGCGTCCCGGGCCGCGACGCGCTGTTTCCCGCCCTGTACTTCGCGCTGCGCTCGGACTTCGGGCTGTAGCCGTCAGGGCACGCGCACGTCGCGCGTGGCGTGGGCCTTCCGGAGCTCCTCGTCGCTGAGGGTGTCCTCCCGCACCGGCGTGACGAGGCTCCAGTGCCGGCCCACCGGGCAGCGCTGGAACCGCGCCGGGCCGAGGCGAATCGACTTGAATGACGCTCCGGGGATCCAGATCGTCTCGAACAGGTGCCCGGCGCGGCAACGGACGATCGTGCGACGGCCGAGGCGATAGCCGAACGGCGGCACTACGCCTCCCCGGGCGGGAGACGGGCGGGATCGGGCGCCGCGGCGATCGCCGGCTGCGCTTCGGGCGCGCTCAGCTCGTCGAGGGGCAGGCACACCCGGCAGAAGTCGGCGCCGAGCTCGGTCAGCCGCACGCTGTGGCGCGCGATGCGCGCGCGCGTCGTCTCCCGGATCAGTGACATGACCTCGGGCTGGGCCTCCAGCACCTGGTAGGCGACCAGGTCGTCGAGCGGCTCCTCGGCGAACGCCACGAGCCCGAGGCGGAACAGGTTGGAGAGGTAGGCGCCGACGCGCTCGCGGTGGCGCAGGCCGGCCTCGGCGCCGATCATGTTGAGGCGCGCGGCGACGAGCTGCGAACCGACGCCGATCAGGTTGCCCGCGCGCACGTCGACCGCCGGCTGCGGTCCGCTCATCGCGAGCAGGCGCAGGATGCGGGCCTCGTCGGGGACGATCTCCATGAGGATCCGGCCGTAGGCGGGATGGGCCTCGCCGTCGAAGTGGACGTCGGCGGCCTGCTGGAGCAGCTCGGTGCCACGGGCGCGCAGGAGCTCTGCGGTCGAGACCTCCCGGGTGGTCGGCGAGGCGGCCGGAGGGGCCAGACGCCGGATGCGGTCGTCGAGCTCGCTGACGCCGAGGAACTCCCGCGCATAGGCGCGCAGACCGTCGGAGATCTCCTCCACGAGGCCGGCGGCGGCGTTCGGATCCGTGGCCACCCGGAGTGCCTGCGTCCCCGCTCGCAGCGACTGGGCGAGCCCCCAGGTGGCCAGGCGCAGCCACGCCCCCGCCGCCACCCGGGCGATCGACGGCAGTGACTCCGATCCCTCGGTGGGAGGCGGCTCCTGCGCCCTGGGCCGAACGGTCCGCATCGACTCCGTCCGTGGGGCTCCGCGTTCGGCCTGCACGGTCATCCGAACAGCCCCAGGTGGATGAGCCCCCCGACGAAGCCAAGGACGGCGCCGTGCAGCAGCAACAGCCACTCGTCCTCCCGTGTGGCCGTGCGCAGCATCTCGCCGAATTCGCCGGGGCTCATTCCTCTCATCCGCTCCGTGATCAGCTTACGGATGGCGGCGCCCTGCTCGCGCGAAAACTCCGGATCGCCCAGCGGCCGCATGATCGTCTCGGCCGGCTCGGCGGCGAACGCCCGCCGGATCGCCGCGTACTCGCGCGTCCCCACCGCCAGGCGGATCGCCGGCCCCGCCCGTCCCACCGCGCGGTCGATCGCCGGTCGCAGCGCCTGCTCGATCAGCGCCCGGGTGCGGTCCGACTGCGGACCGTGCAGGAGCTCGTCGCCGAAGTTGGCCACGGTGACGATCTCCTCCGCCACGATCCGCGCGTACACCTCGGCGACCTCTGACTGCCGGCGGATGAACAGCCCCTGGAGGCGCAGCGGCCCGACCCGGCGCGGCTCGGCGGGTTCGTAGATCATCCACAGCGCCACCCAGTTGGTGACGTATCCGACGCCGATGCCCATCAGCGGCAGCAGCCACCAGAACGACACGAAGTGGGTGAGCACGGCGAGCGGGATCCCCAGCGCGAAGCCGAACGCGAACCCGAAGTTCCTGATGAAGCGCAGCTCACGGGAGCCGATGTCGAGGAAGACGCGGTTGGCGAGCTCGGGGTCGAAGCGGTGGATGACCATCAGCTTCACGTCGACGAGCTGGTCGATGTGCTCGGCGATCTGGCCGGTGAGATCTGCCGCCACGGTGGGCAGCTGCTGTTGCACACGGGCGCTGACGAGGCTCTTGATCCGAGCCGGCAGCTCCTCCCACAGCCGCGGGATCTCCCGCGCCATCACCTTCTCGACGATCGCCGGGATCTCCCCGCGGGTGCGCTCGACGATGTGCCGCGCGATCCGGTCGGGATCGAGCTGGGCGAAGAACTCGGCCGGCGTCCCCAGCTTGGCGATCCCGACGTCGACGGCGAGGCTGCCCATCTTCGCCGCGCGCGAGGGGACGATGCCCTGCCAGCCGATCCCGCCGAGCATCACCCCGGGGATCTGCTGCAGGCGCCGGGGGAGGATCTCGGCCATGGCGAGCAGCCAGCGTGAGCGCACCCCGCGGAAGTGCACGGGGTAGAACAGCATCACCACCCCGGTCCAGTTCGTGACGTAGCCGATCGCGCCGGTGACGAAGGGAACCGAGATCAGCGCCAGCGTGCTCTCACTCACGTGAGGGCGAACCTACCGATACGCTGCCCGACCGATGAGCTTCGTCGCCCTCGTCACGGGCGCCTCGAGCGGGATCGGCGAGGCGACGGCCCGCCGGATCGGCCGGGAGCCCGGCGCCCGCCTGGTGCTCGTGGCTCGCCGCGAGGAGCGGCTCCGCGCCCTCGCCGAGGAGTTGGAGACCGATCAGCCGGCGCAGGTGATCGCCGCCGATCTGACCGATCCCGCCGCTCCGGCCCGGATCGCCGAGGCCGTCAGGGCCGAGCACGGAGCCCTCCACCTGCTCGTCAACAACGCCGGCGCCGCCTGGCGGGGGAGCTTCGCCGAGCTCGGCTGGGAGGGCGTCGAGCGTCACATGAAGCTCAACTTCGAGGCGCCCGTGCGCCTCACCGAGGCGCTGCTCCCACTGCTGCGCGAGACGGCGGCCCAGGCCGGCGGAGGCGCCGCGTCCGCCTCGATCGTCAACGTCGCCTCGACGGCCGCCCGGGTCTCGCGCCCGCGCTCGGGCGCCTACTCGGCCTCGAAGATGGCCCTGGCCGGGTGGAGCGATGCGCTCTACGTCGAGGAGCTGCCGCACGGAGTCCATGTCGGCCTCGTTCTGCCCGGATTCGTGCGCACCGAGGGGTTCCCCGCCGAGGAGCTCCTCGTCAAGCCATACACCCGCTGGATCGTCTCCGAGCCCGACGCCGTCGCCGAGGCGATCTGGGCGACCGGCCCCGGGGCGCGCGCGGAGCGCTACGTCCCACGGCCCTACTGGCTCGCCGCCGCGGCGCGGATCCTCGTGCCCGGGGTCGTGCGGCGGGCGATCGCCGGTGGCGCCTTCACGACGGCGACGGCGCACCACGACTGACGGGACATCCCGGCGGCGGCCAGGAGCGGCGGTGGCCGGCGGCGCCGGGGCGAGCGGCATCGAGTGGCTAACCTACACCTCTGTAATCCAGGTATGAGGGAGTACTTCAAGCCATGAACAGAGCCGCCCGCCGTGTCGCCGTGCTCGGCGGCCTCCGGATTCCCTTCGCCCGCCAGGACGGTCCCTACGCGCGCGCGTCCAACCAGGACATGCTGACCGCCACCCTCGACGGCCTCGTGGACCGCTTCGGCCTCGCGGGCGAGGCCGTTGGTGAAGTCGCCGCCGGCGCCGTCCTCAAGCACAGTCGTGACTTCAACCTCGCGCGCGAGTCCGTGCTCGGGACCAAGCTCGCCCCGGAGACCCCGGCCTACGACGTCCAGCAGGCGTGCGGGACCGGGCTGGAGGCGACGATCCTCACCGCCAACAAGGTCGCCCTCGGCCAGATCGACTCGGCGATCGCCGGCGGCGTCGACACCACCTCGGACGCGCCGCTCGCGCTCAACGAGGATCTCCGCGGGGTGCTGCTCGACGCCAAGCGGGCGAAGACGAACGCCGGCCGGATGCGCGCCCTGGCCCGGATCCGCCCCCAGCAGATCGTCCCCGAGATCCCCCGCAACGCCGAGCCGCGCACCGGCCTCTCGATGGGCGAGCACACGGCGCTGATGGCCCAGGAGTGGGGGATCGGGCGTGAGGAGCAGGACGAGCTCGCCGTCAACAGTCACCACAAGCTCGCCGCCGCCTACGACCGCGGCTTCCAGGACGACCTCGTGATGCCCTATCTCGGCCAGGAGCGCGACCAGAATCTGCGGCCCGACTCGAGCCTCGAGAAGCTGGCCAAGCTGCGGCCGGTGTTCGGCGGCCCGGAGGGCACGATGACCGCCGGCAACTCGACGCCGCTGTCCGACGGGGCCTCCGCGGTGCTGCTCGGCACCGACGAGTGGGCGCAGGCGCATTCACTGCCGGTGCTGGCGTACTTCGTCGACGCCCAGACCGCGGCGGTCGACCACGTCCACAAGCGCGAGGGCCTGTTGATGGCGCCCGCCTACGCCGTCCCCCGCCTGCTGGCCCGCAACGGGCTCACGCTGCAGGACTTCGACTTCTACGAGATCCACGAGGCCTTCGCCGCCCAGGTCCTCTGCACGCTGAAGGCCTGGCAGGACCCGGTGTTCTGCCGCGAGCGCCTCGGCCTCGAGCAGCCGCTCGGCGAGATCGACCGCGACAAGCTGAACGTCGCCGGCGGCTCGCTCGGCGCCGGGCACCCGTTCGGCGCCACCGGCGGGCGGATCGTCGCCAACCTCGCCAAGCTGCTCGCAGAAGGGGGTCCCACCCACCACCCCGACCGCCACGGTCGCGGCCTGATCTCGGTCTGCGCCGCCGGAGGACTCGGAGTGACCGCGATCATGGAGGCCGCAGCCTGATGCCCGACACCTACACCCAGCTCGTCAACAACCCCGTCGGCAGGTTCATCTCCAAGCAGGTCGGGCTGCCGCGACCGATCCCGCTCGAGCGCTGGACGGCCGATCGCACCCGCACGATCGAGGGCCCCGTGCTGCTCGGCGCCGCCGACGGCTCCCGGGTCGTTCCCGCCGCCGCCGGCGTCCTGTCCCGGATCGGCGCCGAGGTCCACACGGCGCTGCGCGACGAGCTGCGTACGGCCGCCGCCGACGCCGGGATCGACGCCAAGGTGTGGAACCCGGACGTCGCCTCCGGCGAGCAGACGTTCAAGGCGCTGGTGTTCGACGCCACGGGGATCGGCTCGAGCGAGGAGCTCGTCGCCCTGTACGAGTTCTTCCATCCCTCGATCCGGCGCGTGCGCCCGAGCGGCCGGGTGATCGTCCTCGGCACGGCGCCGGAGGACGTCAAGGCCCCGCGTGAGGCGCTCGCCCAGCGCGCGTTGGAGGGCTTCGTCCGCTCGGTGGGCAAGGAGGTCGGCCGCGGCGCCACCGCCCAGCTCGTCTATGTCGCCCCCGGCGCCGAGGACGAGCTCGAGTCCACGCTGCGCTTCCTGCTCTCGCCAAAGTCGGCCTACGTCTCCGCGCAGGTCATCCGGATCAGCGCTCCCCCGCGGCAGGCGGACGTCGGCGGGCTCGACTGGGAGCACCCGCTGGACGGCAAGGTCGCGCTGGTCACCGGTGCCTCCCGCGGTATCGGCGCCGCGATCGCCGAGGTGCTGGCGCGGGACGGCGCCCACGTGGTGGGGCTCGACGTCGCCGGTCAGGCCGAGGACCTCGCCGCCGTGGCGCAGCGCATCGGCGGCTCGTCACTGACCGTCGACATCACCCACGCCGAGGCGCCGCGGACGATCGCCGGGGCCCTCCAGGACGCCCATGGCGGCGTCGACGTCGTCGTCCACAACGCGGGCGTCACGCGTGACAAGACGCTCGGGCGGATGACCGAGGACCTGTGGAGGATGGTGCTCGACATCAACCTCGGGGCCGAGCAGCGGATCGACGAGGAGCTGTTCGAGCGGGGCGTCGTCAACGACAACGGCCGCGTCGTGTGCGTGTCCTCGATCAGCGGGATCGCCGGCAATGCCGGGCAGACCAACTACGCCACCTCGAAGGCGGGGGTGATCGGCATGGTGAGGGCGCACGCGACCTCGGTGGCGGCGCGGGGGGCGACGATCAACGCCGTCGCTCCGGGCTTCATCGAGACGCAGATGACCGCGGCGATGCCGATCACCCTGCGTGAGGCGGGCCGGCGGATGAACAGCATGTCCCAGGGCGGCCTCCCCGTCGACGTCGCCGAGACGATCGCCTGGTACGCCAACCCGGCCTCGCGCGGGGTCAACGGCAACGTCGTCAGGGTGTGCGGCCAGAGTCTCCTGGGGGCCTGACGGTGACCCCCGCCGAGCCCGAGCCCGAGCCCGAGCGCCAGCGCGAGGAGCGCGAGCTCAGCGCTTCGCCCGGGATGCTGCCGATGTTCGCGCGCGCCGGGGTGGCGATGATCCCCGGCGCCGCCCGGCTGCCGTTCGTGGGGGGCGGGGGAGGCGAGGTCCCGGCGCTCACGCTGACGCTGAACGACGTCGCCGTCGAGCGCGAGCGCCTCGCCGCCTACGACCGGGTGTGCGGTTTCTCGCTGCGCGACACGCTGCCCGCGACCTACCCCCACATGCTCGCGTTCCCCCTGCAGCTGGCGCTGATGACCGATCCGGCGTTCCCGCTGCCGGCCATCGGCCTCGTCCACATCTTCAACCGGATCGTCCAGCACCGGCCGATCGAGGCCTCCGAGCGGCTCTCGCTCCGGGTCTTCTCAGAGCCGATCGAGCCCCATCCGCGCGGGCAGCAGTTCTCGCTGCGCAGCGAGGCGCGGGCGGGCGGCGAGCTCGTGTGGGAGGAGGTCTCGACGAACCTCCGCCGCGGCCGCGGGGACGAGTCGGCGAGCGCGCCGTCGGTCACGGGCGCCGACGAGCTCCCCGCCGTCGCCACCTGGAAGCTGCGCGGCGACCTCGGGCGCCGCTACGGCGGCGTCTCCGGCGATCTCAACCCGATCCACGTCCATCCGCTCACCGCCCGCCTGTTCGGCTTTCCCACCGCGATCGCCCACGGCATGTGGACCAAGGCCCGCTGCCTGGCGGCGCTGCAGGAGCGGTTGCCCGGCGCGTTCGCCGTGGAGGCCGCCTTCCGCCGCCCGATCCTGCTGCCGGCGAGCGTGAGCTTCGCCGAGGCGACCGAGGGGCGCGAGATCGCCTTCGGGGTCCGCGACGCCGCCAAGGGCACGCCGCACCTCGACGGGCGCATCGTGCCCGCCTGAACGGCCGTCACTCGAGCTCGTCGAACAGGGCGGCCAGGCGGTCCAGTACCGCGGCGGCGTCGGCCAGCTGCGCGTCGCTGAATGAGGCGAGCGCCTCACGCCAGCCCGTCTCGAACCTCGCGCGGCGCTCCTCGACGAGGTGCCGGCCCCGCTCGGTGAGGGCGCTCAGCACGACCCGTCGGTCCTCGGTCGAGCGGACGCGGGTGACGAGACCCTGCGCATCGAGCGCGTCGAGCATCGGCGTGACCGTGGCGGGGGAGAGGTCGGCGGCCACGGCAAGCTCGCGGGCCGAGAGCCGGCCCTGCTCGGCGAGCCCGAACAGCAGACCGAACTGCGCGTAGGAGAGCTCGCCGGGATGCTGGGTCTCGCGGCCGCGCAGCCGGCGCACCGCGCCCGTCGCGGCCTTGAACGAGCGCCCCACACCGTCGAGCGCTTCGGCCGACGGAGACGCAGACGGCGCCGTCCTCGTGCTCACGCGAGCGCCTCGGCGACGGCCGCCGGATCGGTCTCGGCGGGCCGGGTCTGGTCCGCGGCCAGCGCGCGTCGGCGCGCACCACGCTCCGCGCGCGTGAGCACGACGCAGGGGATGATGGCGAGCGCGGTCAGCCCCATCGACCACCAGAACGCCGTGCCGTATGCGTGCGCGGTCGCACCGAGGGTGTGGGCGCCGACCTCCGCGCGCTGGAGCACGACGGCCAGGATCGCGGTGCCGATCGAGCCGCCGACGCGGTTGAGCACGTTCAGCTGTGGGGTCGCATCCGAGAGCTCGTGGCGCTCGAGCGTCGCGAACGCCGCCGTCATCGCCGGCATGAAGCTGAAGCCGAGGCCGACGCCGCGGACCATCATCACGACGGCGAGATAGGGGACGCTCGTGTGCGCCGCGATCAGCCCGAAGGGGATCGTGGTCACGGTCGAGAGGATGACGCCGGCCAGGGCCACCGGGCCGCCGCCGAAGCGCTCGCTGAACCTCCCGGCGATCGGCATCACCAGCGCCATTCCGAGGCCCTGCGGGGCGGTGAGCAGGCCGGTGTCGATGACGCTCTCGTGCCGCACGTTCTGCCAGTAGAGAGGCATCAGGATCATCGCGCCGAACACGGCCGCCCCGAGGGCGAACATGGCGAGGGAGGCGGCCGAGAAGTCCCACCGCCGGTACAGCTTCAGGTCCAGGAGGGGGTTGCGGATGCGCAGGGCGCGCACGGCGAAGGCGGCCACCAGCAGCACGCCCGCGGCGATTGGCAGGTACACCTTCACCGAGTCGAAGCTCCCAAGCGTGCCAATCTCGGCGAGCCCATAGGTGATCCCGACCAGGCCGGAGGACATCAGGCCGAGGCCGATGACGTCGAGACGGTTGGTCGGGGCGGGATCGACCGACGGCAGGAGGCGCAGCGCGAGCGGCACCGTGATCAGCCCGACCGGCAGGTTGACGTAAAAGATCCAGCGCCACCCGAGGCTCTGGATGATCAGACCGCCGAGGGTCGGGCCGAGGATCGGCGCGAGCATCATCGGCACCGCGACGAGGCTCATCACGCGCCCCATCCGCTTCGGTCCGGCCGCCTGGGCCATGATCAGCTGCGCGACCGGCATGATCATGCCGCCGCCCACCCCCTGCAGGACCCGGAAGCCGATCAGCTCGGTGCTGGAGGTGGCGAGGCCGCACAGTGCGGAACCCAGCGTGAACAGGATCACGGAGACCACGAAGACCCGCCGGGCGCCGAAGCGGCGGGCGGCCCACCCCGTGACCGGGATCACGGCCGCCAGCGACAGCATGTAGCCCGTCACGACCCACTGGATCTCGCTGATCTTCGCGTGGAGGTCGCGCCCCAGGGTGTCGAGCGCGACGTTGACGATCGTCGTGTCGAGGATCGACATGACGGCGCCGAGCATGGCGACGCCGCTGATGATCCAGACGGTTCTCTCGATCTTGCCGCTGTCTGTGTCCATGGTGGTCCGCCGAGGACGGGGAGAACATAAGGTACCAAATGTTTAGGCACCGAACGGCAACGGTCGTGCTCCGACAGCGACTACGCTAGACGTAGATGACCACCTTCGCCGAGCTCGGCCTCTCCCCGGAACTCCTCGCCGCTCTCGCGGACGTGGGCTACGAGTCGCCGAGCCCGATCCAGGAGCAGGCGATTCCCCTGCTGCTCGAGGGTCGCGACGTGATCGGGCAGGCCCAGACGGGGTCGGGCAAGACTGCCGCGTTCGGGTTGCCGCTGCTCCAGTACGTCGATCCCTCCGAGCACGAGGTGCAGGCTCTCGTGCTGACGCCGACGCGCGAGCTCTGCATCCAGGTGACCCAGGCGCTGCGGACCTACGGGAGCCACAAGGGAGTCGACGTCGTCGCCGTGTTCGGCGGTGCCCCGATCCGCTCCCAGCAGGCCCAGCTCCGCGCCGGCGGCCACGTCGTCGTCGGCACGGTGGGCCGCGTCAAGGACCTCATCTCCCGCCACTCGCTGATGCTCCACAGTTGCCGCTTCGTGGTCCTCGACGAGGCCGACGAGATGCTCGACCTCGGCTTCCTGGAGGACGTGGAGCGGATCCTCTCGCTCACCCCGTCGAGCCGCCAGAGCGCGCTGTTCTCGGCCACGATGCCGCCGGAGATCCGCCGGCTGGCCGACCAGTACCTGTACGACCCGGTGGTGGTGAAGGTCAAGGCGGCGACGCTCACCGTCGACACCGTCGAGCAGTTCGCGCGGGAGGTCTCCCAGCGCGACAAGCCGGAGGCGCTCGCCGAGGTGCTGGAGGCGGAACGGCCCGAGCAGGCGATCATCTTCGTCCGCACGAAGATCCGCTGCGACCAGCTCCACCGCATCCTGCGCGACCGCGGGATGAACGTCAAGGCCCTGCACGGGGACATGTCGCAGGGCTCGCGTGACGGCGTGATGATCTCTTTCAAGAACGGCCGGCTGCCCCTGCTCGTGGCGACCGACGTCGCGTCCCGGGGGCTCGACATCTCCGGCGTCTCACACGTCATCAACTACGACGTTCCGACCTCTGACGACGTCTACGTCCACCGCATCGGCCGCACCGGGCGCGTCGGCCGCAGCGGGCGTGCCATCACCTTCTACGAGCCGCGCCAGAAGCGCGAGGTGGAGGCGATCGAGAGGCACGCGGGCGTGAAGCTCTCGCCCTGGGTGAAGGACGCGCGCGTGGCCCCCACGCCGGTCACGCCGCGCCGCCCGCCCCGCCACTCCAAGCCGCACGCCACCGCCAACGGGGACGGCAAGGCCCGCAAGCTGATCGTCGCCGGTGGCCGCGCGCAGGGCATCGAGCCCTCGGATCTGTTCCACGTCCTCACCGCGGTCGGCGGCCTCGACGGCGAGGCGGTCCGCAACGTCCGCGTGCTCGAGCAGTTCAGCCTCGTCGAGGTCCCCGAGTCAGACGCCGACCGGCTCACCGAGGCGCTGGACGGCGCCGAGCTGGGCGGTCGCCCGCTGCGCATCGAGCCGGCCTCCGTCTAGCCGCCTCCCGGCCTAACCGGCACGCACAACTCGGGGACGCCCGAGGTGTTCCGAAGAGGGCACGCTCCCCTTCTCCGGAGGTTTTCCATGCACCCACGGAAGCTGCTCGCTCGCCGTCCCTCCGCCGCGATGGTCGTGGCGACACTCGCCCTGTTCGTCGCCCTCGGCGGTGTCGGCTACGCCGCCACGAGCCTTCCGGCGAACAGCGTCGGCCGGTCCCAGATCCGCAACAACGCGGTCAACTACAAGAAGATCGCCCCCGATACGGTGGGGATCGCCCGCATCAATCCGAAGACGGTCCAGGCGCGCGTGCTCAACACGTGCACGACCGGCCACTCGGCGATCGTCGCCATCGACGTCCACGGCCAGCCCACCTGCCAGGGCGTCCTGCCGTCGGAGTTCGACACCGCGAACGCCAACTCGGTGAGCGTCGGCACGAACGCGACCACGGTGGCCTCCGAGGTGCTCTCCGGCGAGACCTCCTACCTCGTGCTCGCCTCGCCGTACATCCAGGTCACCGGGACCGCCGGCAGCGATCAGCAGGTGTCGGTCTCGTGCACGATCGGCGCGGGCCCCCTGCCCGGGACCGGCCAGACCCGGACGGCGACGTTCAACCTCTCCGCGGTCAACCAGACGGCGTCGGGCTCGATTCCGCTCGTCCTCACGCAGTCGTCCAACTCCGCCCAGGAGACCGAGTCGGTCAGCTGCACGCAGTCGGTCACGGGAACGGGCACCGCACCCACCGTCCAGGCCAGCACGTCGATCAACGCGCTGCAGACGGGTGGGAACACCACGCTGCCCTCGGCGGGCTGAACCGCGCTCGCCGGCGCCGGGTCCGCCGCGCTGCGGCGGACCGGGCGAATCCGTAACGTGGGCGGCATGAGCACAGCCACCATGCACACGACAGCCGGGACGATCGAGCTCGAGCTGTTCGACGACGACGCCCCCAAGACGGTGGCCAACTTCAAGAAGTTGGCCGGCGAGGGCTTCTACGACGGGATCATCTTCCACCGGGTGATCCGCGACTTCATGATCCAGAGCGGATGCCCCAAGGGCACCGGCACCGGCGGCCCGGGCTACACCTTCGAGGACGAGTTCAACGACCACAAGATCGTCCGCGGCGCGCTCGCGATGGCCAATGCCGGCCCGAACACGAACGGCTCCCAGTTCTTCATCGTCACCACCGCGAGCGCTCCCTGGCTCGACGGCAAGCACACCGTGTTCGGTGAGGTGACGAGCGGGATGGAGACGGTGGACGCCATCGAGGCGCTTCCCACCGGGGCGCAGGACCGCCCCAAGGACCCGCCCGAGATCACCTCGATCGACCTGGGATGACCTCCGCGGGCGCCTGAGCGCCGAGCCCCGCACGGCAGCGGGAATGCTGGCGGTCGCGCTCGCGTTGGCCTCCTCCCTGGCCTGGGGGGTGTCTGACTTCGTCGGAGGCCTGCAGGCGCGGCGGATCCCGCTGCTGCGCCTGCTGCTCCTCAGCCAGAGCTTCGGCCTGGTGCTGATCGTGGGGGCGATCCTGATCACCGGCACGGCTGCGCCGTCGATCGTGGACCTGCTCCCCGCGGCCGGCGCCGGCTGTGCCGGAGCACTCGCCCTGGCCGCGTTCTATCGCGCGCTGGCCATCGGCCAGATGAGCATCGTGGCACCCGTGTCGGCGACCGGGGTGGCGGTGCCCGTGATCGTGGGCCTGCTCACCGGGAACCACCCGGCGGCGCTCCAGCTCGTCGGCGTCGTGGCGGCCGCCCTCGGCGTGGTCGCGGCGAGTCGCTCGCCGGCGAGCGCGGTGATGCGGGCCGGGCGCCAGAGCATCCTCCTCGCGCTGGTGGCCGCGCTCGGGTTCGGCAGCTACTTCGTCGGCATGCGCTACAGCGCTCGCTTCGACGTCGTATGGTCGCTCGCCGCCGCGCGTGTGGGTTCGACGCTCCTGCTCCTGGGGTGGTTCCTGTGGCGCCAGCCGCCGCCACTGCCGCGCTCGGCCCGGGGGCGAACCCTGCTCGCACTCGCCGCGGTGGGCACGCTCGACCTCTCCGCCAACGCCCTCTACGCGCTCGCCACCCGCCACGGGGAGCTCTCGATCGTCGCCGTGGCCGCGTCGCTGTATCCGGTGGCCACGGTGGTCCTGGCTCGAGTGATCCTGCGCGAGCGGGTCAGCCCGCTGCAGGAGGTCGGCGTGGCCGCAGCGGTCGCCGGCCTCGTGCTGATTGCCCTCGGTTAGGGACCCTTGCCGTTGAACAGCGCCGCGTCGAACACCGGCAGCTGCCGGTCAGCGGCGTAGCCGATGCGGGGCAGGCCGAACAGCTTCTCGATGCTGGCCAGCAGCGAGAAGTCGTCGTAGTAGTCGAACAGGTCGACGCTGCCCGGCTTGACGTACTTCGAGATCAGGAGCAGGCCGACCTGACCGCCGCCCCCCGTCGAGCTGGAGGAGCTCCCGCTCGACGACGTCGGGGTGGTGGTCGGGGTGGTGGTCGTCGGCGTCGTGGTCGTCGGGGTCGTGGGCGTGGTGGTCGTCGGGGTCGTGGGGGTGGTGGTCGTCGGCGTCGGGGTCGTCGGCGTCGTCGTCGTGGGCGTCGTGGGGGTGGTGCTCGTCGTCGGCGTCGTGCTCGGCGCCGCGGGCAGGTTGGGGAAGGTGGGGTCGTCGCAGCACGAGCTCTCGTCGGCGTCCGCGCCGGTCTGCGGCGCCTCGTCGAAGGTGATGGCGATCAGCCCGCCGGCCCGGTAGGCGGCCGACGCCTTGATCTCGCCGACCACCCGGCGCAGGAACGTCGCCGCGGCGGGCAAGCCGGCGGCGGCCCCGGGCCGGCATGGCGTGTCGTCACCGTCATCGCACGCGTCGGCGGCGATGTAGCTGAGCGACGGCGTGGACTGCTGCGAGCGCAGGTCGTGGGCGAGCCGGCCGAGCCCGACGTCGAGCTGGTCGCACCCGCGGCCGGTCAGACCCGCGAAGTAGACCAGGGGGTTGCGCCACGTGAGGTAGGGATCCCCGACGCTCGGCGCGGCATTCGGGTCGGCCGCGCCGAGGGCGGGGTGACGGCACGTCTTCGCCGTCCCCGCCGGCCCTGAGTCGATGCCCTGCACGTACGCCTTCCAGCTGTCGTCGGCGTCGGTGAGCTGCGCGGGAAGGGTGCCGACGGTGGTGGGAAGGACGCAGCCGGAGCCGAGCGCCTGGTGGTAGCTGCCCGTGCCGGTCTGGGCGAAGGCCGTGTACTGAGGGCAGTCGGCGTTCGTCTGCGGCGTCGGTCCCTGACCGCTCAGGAGGGCGATCTCGTTGGCCAGCGAGCCCGTCGTGACGGCGTAGAAGTTCTCGACGAGCTCGCCCTGCGCCGGCAGCGTCCGCTTGAAGTACGGGGTACCTCCGATCGCCGCGGGCGAGAACGTCTGGTTGAAGCCGTGGCCGGTGAGCACGATCAGGAACACGTGCTTGATCTGGGGGAGCGTCGGGGTCGTGCTCGGGCTCGTCGTCGTGCTCGGAGTTGTCGTGGTCGTGCCCGCCGTGGTGCTCGCCGGCGCGCTCGAGGTGGCGGCCGGGGTGGCGGGCGCCGTCTCGTAGATCGTGCGCGTGACGGGCTGAGCGGTGCCCCCGCCGCCCCCGCCGCCACCTCCCGCGTGTTGGTGCGGGAGGGCGACCTGGATGTTCAGCGGCGGGCGCGACGCCACCAGGGTCGTGACCGCCGCGGCCGGGCCGAGCGACCCGATCACGACGCCGAAGCCGAGCATCGCCAGCACGGCGACGGCGACGGCGCGCGGGCTGGGTGTGCGGTCGAGGAGCATCGCCGCCAGCGGCGGACGCGGTGGCGGTGGTGCCGGCGGCCCACCTGGCGTCGGCGGTTCCCCGGCCGCGCCGGGGGATCCCCCCGCGGCGCCGCCCCGCAGGCTCGCGAGCAGTCGCTCGACGTGACCCGGAAGCGGACCCCGGCGCGCGCCACAGTGCAGGCAGTAGCGTGCGAACGGGGCCATGAGGGCCTCGCACTCGGGGCAGCGGGATTCGGTCTGGGGCTCGTCCATCGGACGTTCGCGCGCGGGCATGCGACCGCCGCAGCGCCCGGGCCGCCGAAGTGTCCCGGAGCTCCGGCGCGCAGACGTGACGATCCTGTGACCCGTCGATTCGGCGTCTGGCCTGGCGATTCACCAGCTGTTCACATGTGGAGGCCGGCGCGCTTTCATACTCGGCGCCCGATGCGGGCCGCCGCGGCCCGTGGGGGCTGAACCGTGACGATCGAGGCATACGACACACTCGTGCGAGCGCCGGGAGGCGAGACGTGCACCAACTGCGACGCTCGGCTCGCCAGCGACCAGCGGTACTGCGTCAACTGCGGCGAGCGCCGGGGCCGTCCCCGCTTCTCCTTCGACGACGTCTCGCGCCCGGCCGCCGAGGCCTCCGTCGCCCCAGCGGGCACGGCGCGCCGGCACCGGGCGGTGTCCTCGGGCACGACCCTCGTCGCCGGGGTCGCCACGCTCCTACTCGCCCTCGGGGTCGGCGTCCTCATCGGCCATGACACGGCGGGCGGCTCGGGCTCGACGGGGACGCCCCGCGTGGCCGCCTCGCAGTCCCCGATCAACATCCACGTCGGCGGAGCCGGCAGCGGCGCGAGCGGCTCCTCCGGCACGTCGAAGTCCCACCACCACGGGACCTCGTCCTCGGCGAAGGCCCAGGTGAGCAAGAAGGTGGTCGTCAAGGCCAATGCGGCGGCGCAGAAGGTCACGGGCGGGTCCGCCAAGCTCGCCCCGGCGACGGTGACGACCGGGGCCAAGGGGTCGGGGGCCGGCTACCAGAACGGCCATTTCACCGGCAACTTCTTCGGCGGCGGCTGATGGCGAAGCGACCCAGCCTCCCGCGCGCCCTCCGGCGTCGCGGTGCGGGCCGGACGACGGAGCTGCCGCGGGCGACGGGGGCGCCACCGCTCACGCGTGACGCGGCCCGGCCCGGAACCGAGGGCGCGCTCGATCTCCAGCGCCGCCGCGATCAGCTCAACGCTCGGGTGGCCGAGCTCCAGTTCGATCTCGGCGGGCTCGTCTACGACATGGCGATCCGCGACCAGATCAAGCTCGAGGTGATCGTCCAGCGCGCCGCCCATCTCCAGGGCGCGGAGGCCGAGCTGGCCGAGGTGGAGCGCATCATCCGCCTCGAGCAGACCTCCACGGCGGGAACGTGCGGGCAGTGTGGCGCGCCCCACTCGCTCGGCGCCGCGTACTGCTGGCAGTGCGGGAACACGATCCTCCAGCAGGTGCCCGCGGAAGCGGTCGCCCGCTCGCTCTGACCCCGCCCGCCGCTAGCCGAATTCGCCGGACACGTACGCGCGGGTCCGCGGATCGTCCGCGTGGCCGAAGATCTTCCTCGTGTCGTCGTACTCGATCAGGGTCCCCACCGGGTGGAGGCTGTCGAGGCTGAAGAAGGCCGTGCGATCGGCCACGCGTGCCGCCTGCTGCATGTTGTGGGTGACGATCACGAGGGTGTAGCGATCCTTGAGGCTGAGCATGAGGTCCTCGATCGCGGCGGTGGCGATCGGATCGAGCGCGGAGGCCGGCTCGTCGAGCAGCAGCACGTCGGGCTCGACGGCGAGCGCCCGCGCGATGCACAGGCGCTGCTGCTGGCCGCCGGAGAGGCTGAGCGCGCTGTCGCGCAACCGGCCCTTGACCTCATCCCACAGCGCGGCGTCCCGCAGCGCCCGCTCGACGCGCTCGTCGAGGCCATCCCGCAGTCCGAGGTTGCGGGGCGCCCAGGCGACATTGTCGTAGATCGACTTGGCGAACGGGTTCGGCTTCTGGAACACCATCCCGATCCGCCGGCGCACCTCCACGCGGTTCGTCTCCGACGCGTAGACGTCGTGGCCGTAATACAGCACCTGGCCACCGAGGGAGAAGCCGCGGATCGAGTCGTTCATGCGGTTGAGGCTGCGCAGGAAGGTCGACTTGCCGCATCCCGACGGTCCGATGACCGCGGTGATCAGGTGCCGGTGGATCTGCATCGTGGTGTCGACCAGAGCCTGCTTGCGGCCGTAGGTCACCGACATGTCGCGGATGTCGAACACCGCCTCGCGGCGGACGGCCGGCGGGCCCCCGGACCGGGTCACGAGCGCCCGCGGGTCGTCGGGTGCGACGAGGCGCCGGCGCGGCCTGACCTCCGGCGGCTCCTGGCCGGGATCGAAGTGGGTGGCGGTCATCAGAATGGCCTTCCGGGGTCGGTGGTGCACGGCGAAATGATCCTCACACGCCGGAACGGCGTCGGCTGGCGGCGAGCAGCAGCCGGGCCCCGACGTTGGCGACGAGGATCACCACCATCAGGACGAGGGCGGCGCCCCAGGCCTCGGCGAAGCCGTTGGGCACGGGCTGCTCGGAGAGGGAGAAGATCGCGTAGGGGATGGTCGGCAGCGCGTGCAGCGGATTGGCGGAGGTGACAGCCGGATTGGCGAGCGAATCGACGAGGATGATCGGCGCGGTCTCGCCCGCGGCTCGGGCCACGGACAGGATCGTGCCGGTGATGATCCCAGGCAGCGCGCCCGGCAGCACGACGCCGACGACGGTCCGCCAGCGGCTCACGCCGAGGGAGTCACCGGCCTCCCGCAGGCTCGACGGCACGCGGAGCAGCACGCCCTGGCTCGAGCGGGCGATCAGCGGCAGCATGATGATGGCGAGCGCCACCGAGGCGGCGAGACCGCTGTCGCCATGGGTGATGAAGTGGCCGGCCACCATCAACCCGAAGACGAAGATGCCGACGACGATCGTCGGCAGGCCCTGGGTGAGGTCGAGGGCGAGCGTGAGCAGCCGGGCGGAGCGGCCCGTGCCGGCGAACTCGGTGAGGTAGAGGGCGAGCAGCACGCCCACCGGCACCGCCATCACGGTGGCGATGGCCACGATCACAACGGTTCCCACGATCGCCGAGCCGATTCCGCCGGCACCCCCCACCGGGGGCGGGTTGGTGGTGAGGAAGCTCCACGTGATCTGGCCCGCTCCGTGCGCGACGACGGAGGCCACGACGAGGACCAGCGCCGCGACCGCGATGACGGCGGCGGCGACGGCGAGGCTGTCGACACTGCGGCTGACGAGCTCGCGGCGGCGGAGGTTCCCGGTCGCCGTGAGGGGTGCCGCCGGATCGAACAGGGGCGTGCTGTCGGCTCCGCCCATCAGAGCCTCCGGTACACGCCGAGGCGGCTCGAGATCAGGTCGGCGATGAAGTTCGTGGCCACCGCGAACACGAGCAGCACGATCGCGAGGTAGAACAGCGACGAGCGCTGAAGCGGCGAGACGATGTCGAGCGCGTCGGTGGCGATTCGGCTCGCGGCACTCTGGCCGGTGTCGAACAGGTTCGAGTGGATCGTGCTGGCGTCGCCGATCACCTGGGTGACCGCGATCGCCTCGCCGAGGGCCCGCCCCAGGCCGAGCATGACGGCTGCCGTCACGCCCGGCGCCGTGCTTGGGAGCACGACACCGCGGATGATCTCCCAGCGCGTGGCTCCCAGCGCGGCGGCACCGTCGATGAGCTCGCCGGGAACGGTGAGGAACAGGTCCCGGCTGAGCGACGCGATGATCGGGATGACCATGATCGACAGGATCACCCCGGCCGTGAAGATCGACAGGCCGGTCGTCTGGGGCTCCCCGAAGATCGGGATGAAGCCGAGCACTGAGTGCAGCGCCGGCTCCACGTGCGCCTCGAGAAAGGGGGCGAGCACGAGGATCCCCCAGAACCCGAGGATGACGCTGGGGATCGCCGCGAGCATCTCGACGAGCGGCCCCACCACCGCTCGTGCCCGGGGCGAGGCGATGAGGGCGAGATAGACCGCGATGCCGGCCGACAGCGGGATCGCGATCACCAGCGCCAGCGCCGAGGTCACGGCGGTTCCGTAGAGGGCGACGGCGGCCCCGAAGCGGCCGAAGTTCGGCGCCCAGGCGACGCGGCCGAGGAAGCCGAGGCCGAAGGTGTCGTAGGCGAGGCGCGTGCCGGATACGAGCTCGTAGACCACGCTGACGAGCACGACCGCTGCGAGGAGGCCGGCGGCCACGCACAGTCCGAACAGCACGGCGTCTCCCGCGCTGTCGAAGCGGGGCCGCCGGAGGCGAAGCAGCGCCATCGCCCCCTCAGAGGTTGTTGTCGTATCTGTCCCTGACGACACCGGCGCGCCAGCGTAATGGGCGCCATCCACGCGCGTGCACCCGCGAGGCGGCGTTCACAAGAATTTGAAATCTCGATAACGAGTCGGTGACAGGCAGGGCATCGCCGGGCGGCGATCCTTGGCGGCGCTCCAAGGAGGGCGGCCGGCCCGTCGGAGCCTTCTACCTCCAAGCCTTTGAAAGGGGCTGACGTTGCATCGGATCAAGTTCATCTGCCTGGCGGTCATGGGGGCACTCGCGTGTGCGATGTGCTCCGTTCCCGCCACGGCGCTCGCCTCGGGCGCGCTCACCGGCGCCGGCTCGACGCTCGTCGCACCGCTCGAGGCCGAGTGGGCGCAGGGCTGGGAGAGCGCCAACCCCGGTGACACCGTCACCTACAGCGCCGTCGGTTCCGGAACCGGGATCAGCGACATCACCCAGCGTCTCGTCGACTTCGGTGCTTCCGACGCGCCGATGACGTCCTCGCAGTACTCGGCGTGCGGTTGCCACCAGATCCCGTGGGCCCTGTCGGCCACCGGAATCGGCTTCAACATCCGCGGCGTCCGGCACCTCAAGCTCTCGGGCTCGGTGCTGGCGCAGATCTACCTGAAGCAGATCACCAACTGGGACAGCTCCGCCATCGCCAAGCTGAACAAGGGCACGCATCTGCCGAACCTGGCGATCACGCCTGTGTTCCGCAGCGACGGGTCGGGCGACACGTACGCGTTCACCAACTACCTCTCGAAGGTGAGCGGGACGTGGTCGCACAGCGTCGGCTACGGCACCTCGGTGTCGTTCCCCGGCGGCGTCAGCGGCAAGGGCAACTCGGGCGTGACGAGCGTCCTGCAGTCGACCAACGGGGCGATCGCCTACATCGCGGTGTCCTACCTGATCGCGCATCAGGTTCCCGCCGCCGCGATCGAGAACGCCGCGGGTCGCTTCGAGTACCCGAATCTGGCCAACATCGAGAACGCGGGCCTGACGGTCAAGCACGTGCCCTCGAACAACGCGCTGTCGATCGTCGATCCCGGAAAGAAGGCCAAGATCGCCTATCCGATCTCGACCTTCACCTACGCCATCGTGCCCACCGACCCGAAGCAGGGTTCGCTGCTGAAGTCGTTCGTGCAGTACGCCATCGGCCGCGGCCAGGCGTTCGGCGAGAACCTCGACTTCGCGAAGCTCCCGAAGAACGTGCTCTCGGCCGACAAGCGATCGGCAGGTGAGATCTAGTGAGGTCCGGTTCTCGCACGAGCATCCGGGTCGGCCTGACCGCCGTCGTCGCCGTCATCTGCCTCGTTCTCGGCGTGGGTCTGGCTTCGGCGGCCGCGGCGTCGTCGAAGCACGCGGCGATCCACAAGACCAAGGTCCACTGCAAGCTGGCGATGTCGGATGCGGTTCCGGCCGGCTCGCCCCAGATCGCCCTCCCCGCCCAGTCCGGGGACATGTACGGCCGGGCCGCGTGTGGCTCGGTGCTCGGCTCAGGCGTCGGCCACTTCACGTTCACGCTGGAGGGCAGCGGCAACCTGAAGGGGACGTTCAAGCAGTACTACGGCTCCGGGCAGGTCAAGGGCACGTTCGTGCTCCAGCCGGCGGACTCCCAGCCGACCTCGATCACGACGTTCGACACGCAGAGCTACTCCGGGACCGTCAAGGTCCTGGGCGGAACCGCGGCGTTCAAGGGCATCGTCGGCAAGGGCAAGATGGCCTGCGCCACGACGGACTCGGAGCATTACAGCTGCACCGAGCACCTGAAGGTGGTCCTGCCGCCGGTGGCGGCGACGGCCAAGCAGTAGCTTCGACGCCAACGAAGCAGACGGGTGAGGAGCCCGCCCCTCGGCCGGAGGGGCGGGCTTCGTCCGGGTCTTGGAGTGCCCGACCTGCCGCGCGGATGACCTCAGCTCGCCGCGCAGGCGGAGATCCCGAGCTCGTGCCAGGCGGCATCGGCGCGTGCCTGAAGGGGAGCGAGCTGCTGCTCGAGCGTACGGAGCTCCTGTACGGGATCAGACCCGCCGGCAAGTGCGGCGGCGCTCCCGCGCAGGTCCTGCAGCTCGTCGGCGAGCGCGAGCACGGCGGCGTGGACCTCGGGGGCGCTGCGTCCGCCGGCGTCGAGCCGGCGCAGCGCGCGAAGCTCCGGGGTGAGCACGGCGACGCCCCGTCGCAGGAAGGCCACCCCCTGTGACGGCGAGGTCGGCGTGCGGATTCGGCTCTCGCGTGCCAGCGCGGTGCGGCAAATGTGGGTGGCGCGGCTCCGCAGGGCCGCCGTGCTCAGCGGCGTGGCGCCGCAGCCGGCCGTGGCGAGCGCGAGGAGCGCCGCGAGCAGCACGCAGCGCATGCGACGCGTCACCGCAGCGGGACGCCGAAGAGCTCCTCCAGCTGCGGAATCGTCTCATCGGCGGACACGTGGTGGACGGTGCGCATCCCCAGCTCCCGGGCGGGCTCGAGGTTGAAGGGCAGATCGTCGACGAACACGCAGGCTTCCGGCGGGAGGTCGATCGCCGCCGCCCCCCGCGTGTACATCTCCGGGGCCGGCTTGCGCATCCCGACCTCGCCCGAGATGACGATTCCGTCGAACACCGAGCCGAGCAGGGCGCGGTCGTAGCGCGAGGTTCCCCACGAGTTGGAGATCAGGCCGGTGGAGATGCCGGCCTCGTGGGCGCGGCGGACCGCCTCCAGCATCGGCTCGTCGGGAAGCGCCCCCTTCATCAGCCGCTCAATCAGGCCGGGGGCATCGACGCCGAGCATCGCCGCAAAGCGCGTCTCGAACTCCTCCTCGGGGATCGCCCCCGTCTCCAGCCCGATCACCAGCTCCCGGGCCTCGCGGTCGGTGCGGAAGCGCTGACCGATCACGTTCGGTTCGAGCCCCTCGATCTCGCAGAATGCGTTGAACGACTCGAACAGATTGCTGGTCAGGACGCCGCCCCAGTCGATCAGCAGGCCGCGCGGCCGGCTGTGTGAGTCAGAAGCCATGTTCGGTGACGTCCAGGGCGCGGCGGGCGAGCTCGGCGACGCCCTCCCCGAAGGTCTTCAGGTACGGGTCGTCGGTCGCGCCGGAGACCGCGCGCTTGTAGTTGCCCTCCATGAACACCACCGCTTTCCACAGCGCGAGCGCGACGTACCAGTCGAGCTGCTGCACCGAGCGCCCCGAGCGGCGCTCGTAGCGGGCGACGAGCTCCTGGCGGGTCGGGAAGCCGGGGAGATCGGTGACGCTCTGCAGCGTGAAGCGGCCCTTCGGGTCGTCGGCCTGGATCCAGTGGATCATCATGTAGCCGACGTCGGCGAGCGGGTCGCCGATCGTCGCCATCTCCCAGTCGAAGATCGAGATCAGCCGGGCCGGGGCGCCGTGGGCGAGCATCGTGTTGCCGAGGCGGTAGTCGCCGTGGACGATCGTGGCCGCGGGCGACTCCGGCATGTTCTCGCGTAGCCAGTTCGCCACCTGCTCGACCTCCGGCAGCTCGCGTGTCCGGTTGTGCTCCCACAGGCCGAGGAACCGGCGCAGCTGGCGCTCGAGGTAGCCGGTGGGCTTGCCGAAGCCCTCGAGTCCGATCGCGCGCCAGTCGACCTCGTGCAGCTCGACGAGCGCGGCGATCAGCTCATCGGCGATCCGGTCCCGCTCCGCGGGGGTGTTGAGGGCTGACGGCAGTTCGGTGGTGACGACGTCGCCGGCGACCTGTTCCATCACGTAGAAGGGCGCACCGATCACCTCGAGGTCGTCACACACCGCGAGCACACGGGGCGTGCGTACCGGGGTTGGCTCGAGCGCCGTCAGCAGCCGCGCCTCGCGCAGCACGTCATGCGCGCTCGGCGGCAACGGTCCTCTCGGGGGCCGGCGCAGAACCACCCCTGTGGACAGCGCGAAGGTGACGTTGGAGTGCCCGTCGCCCACCGGCGCCACGTCGAGGTCATCGGGAGCCTCGAGCCCCGCACCGGCGAGGAAGGCGAGCAGGGGCTCCATCACGAGCAGCGGCTCGCGGGCATCCGCGGTGCGGTCGGCGGAGGTCCTGACGATGTCGTCGGGGGCGAGCGCGGTGGGCATCGGGAGGGTGCAGGCTACCGGCATCGGTGTACGGTGCGGGCCCGATGCCGATCGTCGGTCTCGACCATGTCCAGGTCGCCGCCCCGAGCGACTGCGAGGCGCAGGCGCGCCGCTTCTACGGCGGGCTGCTCGGCCTGCCGGAGCTGGAAAAGCCCGGCCCGCTGCGCGCTCGCGGCGGGGCCTGGTTCGCGCTCGGCCCCCAGCAGCTCCACGTCGGCGTCGACCCTGCGTTCGAGCCCGCGCGCAAGGCCCACCCCGCGCTGCGCTGCACACCCCAGGACATCGACGAGCTCGCCCGGCGGCTCGTCGAGGGCGGCTGTCAGGTCACGTGGGATGAGGCGCTTGCGGACGTGCGGCGCTTCTTCACCGCCGACCCGTGGGGCAACCGGATCGAGATCCTCGCCGGGTAGCTGGTGACGGGCCGCTAGTAGCGAGTCAGGGCACTAGGCGGCGAGCAGCGGACGGGCGCCGAGCTCACAGTCGAAGCGCCAGCCGCGCAACTGCTCGCGGCTGCCCGCGATCCCGACGACCGTGGCGCCGGTGACGCGCTCCATCGCGGCCAGCAGCGCGGCGAGCCGGTCCGAGACCGCGTGGCCCGCGGGCGACTCGTCGAGCGCCCAGGCGGGTGTGTCGCCCGGGATCAGCACCGTCACCCGCGTGGGGTGGTGCGAGGCGACGAGCTCGACGAGCTCGTCGTCACTCATGTCGCCGGCGATGGCCAGTACGTCTTTCATGGCCGCAGTCTCTGCCGCGCGCGTAAACGATGGCTCAAGCGGGGTGAACAAGTGTCACTAACCTGGAGTGTCGACGTCATGCCCGAGCTGCCCGAGGTCGAGATCACCGCCCGCCTGATCGGAGACGCCGTCGCCGGCGCCGTCGTGGAGTCGGTGATGACGCCCGGCATCAACGCGCTGAAGACGTTCGACCCGCCGGTCTCACAGCTGCACGGACGGGCGCTCACCGGCATCACCCGCCGTGGCAAGCTGTTCCTGATCGGCGCCGAGGGCGAGCTGACGGTGCTCGTGCACCTGATGTCGGCCGGGCGCCTGCAGCTGTTCGACACGCGGGCATCGCTGCGCGACAGGACCTCCCGGATGCTCATCCGGCTCACGGACGGCCGTGAGCTGCGCCTGCGCGAGTTCGGCACGCGGCAGCGCGCGTGGCTGAAGCTGCTCAGCGCCGAGTCGCTCGCGCGCGAGGAGACGCTCGCCGAGCTCGGGCCCGAGGCGTGGCCCGATCCGCCGGCGCTCGGCCCGCTGCTCGATCAGCCGCGCCCCCTCTACGCGCTCCTGCGCGATCAGCACACCATCGCCGGGATCGGACGATCGTGGGTCGATGAGATCCTCCACGGCGCTCGTCTTTCTCCGTTTCGCCGCGGCGCCGACCTGGATGCCGGCGAGGCCGAGAGCCTGCGCACCGCCATCGTCGAGACCCTGGGAGCGGCGATCGCCTACTACGAGCAGAACGTCGCGTTGCCGATCCCCGACAAGCTCCCCATGCCGCTCACCGTGCACCGTCGTCACGGAGAGCCGTGCCCGCGCTGCGGCGACCGCCTGGAGGCCGTCTTCTACGAGGATTACGTGATGTGCTACTGCCCGACCTGCCAGACCGACGGCAAGCTGCTCAAGGACCGGCGGCTCTCGCGCCTACTCAAATAGTCTTCCGGCCATGGCACCCGAACCCGGCGATCCGGCTCCCGACTTCACGCTCCCCGACCAGGACGGCACGGAGGTCTCGCTGTCCGGCCTGCGCGGCCGCAGCGTGGTCCTCTACTTCTATCCCAAGGCCGACACCCCCGGGTGCACCACCCAGGCGTGCGGCGTGCGCGACCACCGCGCCGACTACGAGGGCAGCGACGCCGTCGTCCTCGGCGTCTCGCCCGATCCGGTCAAGAAGATCGCCGCCTTCGACGCGAAGTTCACGCTCGGCTTCCCGCTGCTCTCCGACGAGCACCACACGGTGGCCGAGCAGTACGGAACCTGGGTCGAGAAGTCGATGTACGGTCGGACGTACATGGGCATGGAGCGCTCGACGTTCGTGATCGGCCCGGACGGGACCGTCACCCACGTGTTCCGCAAGGTCAAGCCGGCCGAGCACGACGCCAAGGTGCTCGCCGCGCTGGCGGGTTAGCACCGCCCCGCCAGCTCACGCCGCGTGCTTCTGAAATTGCCCCGAGTACAGGACGGGCACGCACCCGAGGGCCTGGTTCAGGCGGATCATGTGCCGGTTGGACCGGGCGTTCTCGGTGATGACGGCGGGGACGTCGGGACGACTACGTTCCAGCAGCCCCAGCGCGGCGATCTTCACCGCCGCTCCGAGGCCACGCCCGCGGTGCTCTCTGCGCACGAACGTGCCCCACTGAAATCCCGGCTCCGATGTCGCGGCACGGACGATCACGTTGGAGTAGGCGACGAGCTCCCCACCGGGGGAGATCGCGACGGCGTTGAACTTCACGCGCCCGGTCCGGGCCAGGATCCGCTCGTCGTCGCGGACGGCCTCCGTGCTCGCGGTCTCGGTTCGTGACGCCAGCGACCCGCGCGGGGCATCCTCCGAGAGCCTGGCCTCCAGAAGCGCCCAGTCCGACAGCAGCTCGTCGGGCACGGGGCCGCTCCATGCTCTGATCGTGTAGCCCTGGCGGCGCGCCTTGCGCTCGGCGCCCAGCGCGTCGAGGCGCTCGGTGCGTGTCGGCAGGAGGAGCCTGAATCGGGTGCTGGTCAGGCCCAGCTTCCAGCCGTGCTTCGCAGCGAACTCGACGGGCGCCGAGCCAACGCCATCCGGCCCGTGTGAGGCATCCCAGACTCCGGTGGAATGAAACAGCGTGCGCCCGAGCCTGGTCGCGTACTCCTCCATGAGTTCCAACATGGCGCTGCCAAGGCCCGCTTGGCGGTGTCCGGGGAGAACGCGCGGCAGCAGGTGGATCAGCCGAGCATCGTCCTTGACATCCGCCGCAGCCCAGCCTGACGCCACCGCCTCCTCGCCGGCCCATCCGAGGAACGCCGCGAACGAGAAGCGATCCGTAGGGGCTCGCAGGCACTCCGCGATCTCCTCCACCGGGGACGCGACGAACCCGTCCGGATTGTCGAACCGCCCGACCTCCACGTAGATGCCGTGGAACGTCGCCACCTCCCGGAGGTTCGCCGGATCGATGTGCGCCAGGCGCAACTCAGAGCGAGTTCCACCCGCTCCTCAGAGCGGTTACTGAAGGCCCTCGCGCGCTTCGCGCACGAGGGTGACCGCCTCGGGGAACACGACGGCCATCACCATGCGCAGCTGTTCCGCCTGCTGCTCGGTGGTGCCCTGGATGTTGACCCTCTGAAGCGAGGCGACGGTCAGGTCCACCGCCAGCTTGATCGCGTTGTCGGCCCACGCGAGGCGCTGGGCGCCCTGCATCTGCTCGGCGAACTCGCCGAGCCGGCGCTGCAGGTCGTCGGGGTCTCCGAACAGGCCGCCGAATCCACTTCCTTCCATACCGTCATGGTACTCACCGTGGGTTGCGGGCCGCGATCACCGCGATCGTGCCGCCGTGCCGGGTCGCCCCGGCGGCCAGCTCGGCGAGCGCGGCGAGCGGGACCAGCGGCAGCGCCGCCGCCGTCACCGCCAGATCGGCCGAGCGCCAGTCGGCGTTGCGCTTGAGCAGGTTGTACAGGTAGGAGGGTTGCGTGGTGAGCCGGTTGACGACCGACTGCCACAGCCCGAAGGGGTTGTGCTCCAGCAGGACGTGGTGGATGCGCAGCACGGTGAATCCGTGGGCGTTGAGCAGCCGGCTCACCCCGGTCGGCGTGAAGTGCACGCGGTGGCGGGGGACGTCGAGGTGGTACCAGCGCTCTCCGCCGACCCGGGCCTGGAGACTCTCGAGATTCGGCACGCCGACGAGCAGCGTGCCCCCGGGACGCAGCCAGCCCGCCACCCGCTCGACGGCCGCCCCCGGGTCGTCGAGGTGCTCGAGCACGTGCCACAGCGTCGCGGCGTCCAGTGAGCCGGGATCGAGCTCGGCGCGCTCGACGGCCGTCTGCGTGACGGGGGCGCCGATCGCCCGGGCCGCGGCCACGCCACGATCCGACGGTTCGATGCCGCTGGCCCGATAGCCCGCGGTCCGCGCCGCGGCGACGAAGCGGCCCCGCCCGGATCCCACGTCGAGCAGCGAGGAGCCCGGGGGGGCGAGGTCACGCAGAAGGGTGAGGCGCTGGGCGTCGTAGGCCCGCAGCAGCGGCAGGACCCAGCGGTGCAGGCGCGGGACCCCGGCGCTGTAGGCGCCGGAGTCGTGCCGCGCCGGCGGCGGCGTCCCGGTCGTCACCGCGGTCCCGCAGCGCAGGCAGCGCCGCAGCGGGATCCGCTCCGTCCCCAGGGCCGGGTCCGAGGACGGGACGGTGATCCAGTCGCGCAGCTCGCCGCCGCAGGCGGGACACATGTCGGGGATCGCCGTGGCCACGATCCGAGTGTGCCGGACCGGCGGCGCCGGCCGTGGTGCCGCGTTTCAGGATTTGCATCGGTGGGCGCCTTACCGGACATATAGCCCGATTAGTCGCCCACCGTTGGGCGAAGGACCACGACACTAGACTGCCTGACAGCGATGGCCCCCGGGAGCGCCCAGCGCGGCAGGGGCGGTCGGATCGTGACCCTGATCCGGATCGCCTCGCCCGTCCTTGACCTCGTGCTCGCCGTCGGCGACCGCGTCTCCCGCCTGCTCGAGCCCGACGATCCCGCCTACGTGCCGGCGCGGATGCCCGGCGAGGGTGAGTCGGCGCCGCGCGGGCTGCCGCCACGCTGACCGGGCCGGCGCCCGCCGAAGGGGCCGCTCGAGCGGCGCAGGACTTGCGGATCGGTCCACTAGCATGTCGGCTCGATGTCCGCCACCGCGCACGATCAGCTCGCCTACGAGGGCCGCGTCAAGGTCGCCTACGGCGTCGCGGCGGCTGTGGCCGCGCTGCTGCTCGTCGTCGCCGCGGTGACCGGTCTCGCCGGCCCGCACTCCAACGTCGACGAGGCCACGATCGGGTTGATCGAGGTCCACAAGCGGGCGGGCCTCGACCTCCTCGGTGCGGTCTGCCGCGGGCTCGCCTATGTCGGCCTCGGCCTCTCGCTCGACTGGCTGTATCGCGTCTCACGCGCGCGCAATCCGGCCATTCCGCCGTTCATCCGCTATTTCAACCTGATCGGCGCGCCGCTGCTGGCGATCGCTGTGATCGCCTACCAGGTGATCATCATGTCCGACGCCTCGAAGTTCGTGAAGACCGGCCTGGAGACGTACATGCAGGCCAACGCCGCGACCGGCGGCGCCATCATCCCCGTCGTCAGCATCCTGCTCGACCTCGGGCTGCTGCTCGTCACCGCCGGGTTCGTGTGGGTCGTGCTCAACGGAATGCGCGTCGGCCTGCTCACCAAGGGGCTGGGGTACGGCGGGATGGTCGCCGGCGTCCTCGTCCTGTTCCAGGTCTTCGGCTACGCCGGGCTCGTGCTCCAGGCGCTGTGGCTGCTCGCCCTCGCCCTGTTGTTCGCCGGCCGCTGGCCGGCCGGGCTCCCCGCCGCCTGGACGAGCGGCCGGGCGGAGCGGTGGCCGACGAGCGCCGAGCTGCGCGAGCGTCGCAACGCGGGGCCGGGCCGGCCTCGCGGCCGGGGCGCGCCCCAACCAGAGCCGGCCGCCGTCACCAGCACCGCGACCGCCGTCGAGGACGACGCGGCGGATGCCGGGGCCGCCCGCACGCGGTCGGGCACGCCCAAGCGCAAGCGCAAGCGCCGGCGCTAGGAGAAACGACCGTCCGTCCGAGCGGCCGACCGCGGCTCGGACGTCGTCCGCGTGGGGGGGGTTTGGCCGATCAGTCTCGCTGAGCGACACCGATCGGCCAAGCCCCCCGGTGCGGCTACTCCTCGACCGCGGCCTGCTCCTGGTTGATCTTCGTCTCCAGCTTCGCCATCACGTCCGGGTCGCGGAGCGTGGTGACGTCACCCAGCGCGCGGCCGTCGGCGATGTCGCGCAGCAGGCGGCGCATGATCTTGCCCGAACGCGTCTTCGGGAGATCGTCGGCCCAGATGATCCGCTTGGGCCGAGCGAACTTTCCGATTCGCTTGGCGACGGTCTCCCGAATCCCGTCGACGATCTGCTGCGTCCCCTCCAGGTCGCCCTGGAGCGTGACGAAGGCGCAGATCGCCTGACCGGTGTCCTCGTCGTGCTGGCCGATCACGGCCGCCTCGGCGACCTGATCGTGGGCGACGATGGCCGATTCCACCTCGGCCGTCGAGAGGCGATGGCCGGAGACGTTGACGACGTCGTCGATTCGACCGATGACCCAGAAGTAGCCGTCCTTGTCCTTGCGCGCGGCGTCGCCGACCAGGTAGATCTCCTTGCCGAAGCGCTTCCAGTAGGTCTCCACGAAGCGCTCGTCGTCCTTGTACAACGTGCGCAGCATCGACGGCCACGGCCGCGTCAGCACGAGCAGACCCTGACCCTCGTCGATCGGCGTCCCCTCTCGCTCGTCGAACACCTCGGCTTTGATGCCCGGGAACGGCTGCGTCGCGGAGCCGGGCTTCGTCTCGGTGATCCCCGGCAGGGGGGTGATCATGATCGCGCCGGTCTCGGTCTGCCACCAGGTGTCGACGATCGGGCAGTGCTCGCCGCCGATGACCTTGTAGTACCACAGCCACGCCTTGGGGTTGATCGGCTCGCCCACCGTGCCGAGCAGGCGCAGCGATGAGAGGTCGAACTTGCGGGGGTGCTCCGCGCCCCACTTGATGCAGGCACGGATCGCCGTCGGCGCGGTGTAGAAGATCGTCGCCTTGTACTTCTCGCAGAGCTCCCACCAGATCCCCTTGTGGGGATAGTCGGGCGCACCCTCGTACATGATCGACGTCGCGCCGTTGGACAGCGGTCCGTACACGATGTAGGAGTGCCCGGTGACCCAGCCGACGTCGGCCGAGCACCAGTAGACGTCCTGCTCGGGATGCAGGTCGAACACGTAGCGGTGGGTCGTGGAGGCGCCGGTGAGATACCCGCCCGTGGTGTGGAGGATCCCCTTCGGCTTCGCCGTCGAGCCCGACGTGTAGAGGACGAACAGGGGGTCCTCGGCGTCCATCGGCTCGGCCGGGCACTCCGCGTCGGCCTTCTCCATGATCTCGTCGTAGAACACGTCGCGCCCGTCCTTCATCGGGCAGTCGATGTCCTTGGAGCGGACCACGACGATGTGCTGCAGCGAGGCGAGGTCGCCCATCACGTCGTCGACGTTCTGCTTGACGGGCGCGGTCTTGCCCTTGCGCGCGGCACCGTTGACGGTGATCAGCGCCTTGGCCTCGGAGAACTCCATCCGCTCGCGGACGGACTCAGCCGAGAAGCCGCCGAAGACGACGTTGTGCACGGCGCCGATGCGCGCGCACGCGAGCATCGCCACCGCCACCTCCGGGATCATCGGCAGGTAGATCCCGACGATGTCCCCCTTCTCGATCCCCAGGTCGCGCAGCGCGTTGGCGAAGCGCTGGACGTCACCGTGCAGGTCGGCGTAGGTGATGGTCCGGGTGTCCCCGTCCTCGCCGTGCCAGTGGAAGGCGACGCGATCTCCGTTGCCCGCCTCGACGTGCCGGTCGACGCAGTTGTAGGAGACGTTCAGCTTGCCTCCGATGAACCACTTGTAGAAGGGCGGGTTGGAATCGTCGAGCACCTGGTCCCACTTCTCGAACCAGTCCAGCTGCTCGGCGTTCTTGGCCCACCAGCCCTGCCAGTCGCGCTCCGCCTCCTCGTAGACCGCCGGGTCGCTGAGCAGCGCGTGCTCGCGAAAGCCGGACGGCGGCTCGAAACGTTCGACGTCGAGCAGCGAGGCGAGCTCGTGCTCGAGTTCCTGCGCGGTGCCGGTCTGCTCCTCAGTCGCCATGTCTCTCCTCGAGTCCTGTCGTGGCCGCGGGCGCCCGGTGGTCACCGGGCGCCCGCGGCGCCAGTTCAGCTGAGCCCTGAGCTCAGGTCATACCACTGCGCGTTGCGCGGGACGAGTGGTCTCACCCCCGGGGGTCGGACCGTCCGAGCGGCGGCCGTCCGCCGACCACCCCGGTTGGCCGTCCGAGTGGCACCACATCGCGACCGTAGGCGCTGGCCATGATCTCCCCCGCGGCGGTGTACACGGCTGCGGCCGCGGTGGCCAGGCCGACGAAGCCGCCGATATGGATGATCGAGGTGTCACCGCCGCTGTTCCCGATGCCGAGCAGGACGAACGTCGCCGTCAGCAGGATGAACACCACCGATACCGCTCGCGCGGCGGCGAACGAGCACAGGAACATCACCCCGGTGAAGATGCCCCAAGCCCACAGGTAGAGCCCGAGGGCCGCACCGGCATCGCCGCCCTTGGCGATCGCGGGCAACTGCACCTGAACGAGGAAGTAGAACGAGATCCAGAACGCCCCGTAGGCCGTGAACGCCACGGCGCCGAAGGTGTTGCCGGTGCGGAACTCCCACATCCCGGCCACGAACTGGCCGAGACCGCCGAATGCGATCGCCATGCCGAGCACGACCGGCAGGTTCTTGCTGAAGCTCACGAGGTTGGCGTTCATCATGCTGAGCACGAACGTCGTCGTGCCGAACGCCATCAGCCCGAGCGGTGCCGGGTTGGCTGGAACCCACCCCCCGGCGGCTACGCTGGCCGGGGCCGTCTCCGTACGCGCGGGACCTTGAACTGTCGCCATCACGTCTCCTCTCTCCTGGAGTCGATCCGTGGGAGACACCCACGGGGCGCTACTGCGGCGCACCGGAGGCAGTGCCTCGCCGGCGCCAGCGCCTGAGAATCAATCTATGCCTCGGCCTCCGCTCGGGCACGGGAAATCGGGCAGCGGCGCCGCTGGCGCGACGGACGGTGGCTTGAGCGCGACGAGCGGCGCCCACTCGTCGGGCCGCACGCCGCTCGGCCGACCCCCGCACGCAATATCCTCCCTCCCAGAGTGGAGGTCTTTCTCGGGGTGCTGCTCGGATGGGCGATTGCCGCGTCGGTGATCGCCGCCCTGCGCCTGCTGCGACCGCCGCACGTGATCTCGGGGGAGGTGCGTGCGATGCAGGAGGCGCTCCACGCCGCCACGGTCACCCTGCCGCATCTGCGCCGCGGCCTCTCGGCGGAGTCGGCCGCGACGACGGCACCCCATCTCCGGGTGCTCACCCAGGCGCTCGCCGTCGCCGTCACCGATCGCGACCGGATCCTCTCCTTCGAGGGCGACGGGGCCGATCATCACACGCGCGGCGACCTGCTCGTGAGCCTCGCCAACCCCGGCCGCGACGACCGGCTGCACGTGGAGTCGAAGATCGCCTGCCGCGTGCCCGGCTGTCCGCTCGGTGCGGCGGCGATCGCGCCGCTGATCGTCCAGGGCGAGCGCATCGGGTCGTTCGTCGCGATGTTCCCGCGGGGCCGCCACCTCACCCCCGACGACACGCGGACCGTCGACGAGGCGGCGAGCCTCGTCTCGGCCCAGCTCGCGCTCGCCGAGCTCGAGTCGCAGACCGAGCGGCTCGCGGGGGCCGAGCTGCGGGCGCTGCGTGCGCAGATCTCGCCGCACTTCATCTACAACGCCCTGGCGGCGATCGCCAGCTACATCCACTCCAACCCCGACGAGGCGCGCGAGCTGCTCACCGAGTTCGCGGAGTTCATCCGCTACGCGTTCCGGGGGCAGAGCCCGTACGTCACGCTTGCCGACGAGCTGCGCTACGTGGAGAAGTACCTGCGGCTGGAGCGTGCGCGGTTCGGCGACCGTCTCACGGTGAGGATCGAGGTGGCGCCGGAGGTCCTGCAGGCCGTCGTGCCGGTGCTCTCCGTGCAGCCGCTGGTGGAGAACGCCGTGCGCCACGGCGTCGAGCAGCAGGGCCACGGTCGGATCGAGATCGTCGGGCGGGACATCGATGCCGACGTCGAGCTCCAGGTCATCGACGACGGCGTCGGGATGGAGCCCGAGCGGGCGCAGCGCCTGCTCAGCGGTGCCGGCGGCGGCGTCGGGATCGTCAACGTCCAGACCCGTCTGCAGGGAACCTTCGGCCCCGACTACGGGCTCGAGATCGACACCAAGCCCGGTCACGGGACGCTGGTGACGATGACGCTGCCGAAGTTCCGCGCGGGAGTTCGCGCCGCATGAACCGGCCCGGCCTCCGGGTGCTGGCGGTCGACGACGAGCGTCCGGCGCTCGAGGACCTGGCGCGGATCCTCGAGCAGGCGCCCCAGGTCGTCGAGGTGCTCACGGCCCAGAGCGGCCGCGAGGCCCTGCACGTGCTCGCCGAGCGGCGGCTCGATGCGCTGTTCCTCGACGTGCGGATGCCGGATCTCGACGGGCTGGAGCTCGCCCGCCTGCTCGGTCAGTTCGCCGATCCGCCATCGCTCGTGTTCGTCTCCGCTCACGAGGACGGCGCCGTGGGGGCGTTCGAGCTGGAGCTCCACGTCCTCGACTACCTGATGAAGCCCGTGTCACGGGCGCGCATCTCCCATGCGCTCGACCGGGTCCTCACCGACCGCACGAGCGCTCCTCCGCGAACCACCCCGGCCAGGCCGTCGGACGACGGCGAGGAGATCATCCCCGTCGAGCGCCAGCGCGGCGGAGCGACGCGGCTCCTGGCGCGCAGCTCGGTCGTGTACCTCAAGGCGGAGGGCGACTACGTGCGGCTGTTCGCCGACGGCGGGCGCTTCCTCGTCCGCGGCGCCCTGGCCGATTTCGAGCGCCGCTGGGAAGGTCACGGCTTCGTTCGCGTGCACCGCTCCTACGTCGTCAACCTGCGCCGGGCGTCGGAGATCCGTCCCGAGCTGGGGGGCGGTGCCACCGTCGTCATGGCCGAGGGAAGCGAGGTGCCGGTCGCCCGCCGGCAGGTCGCCGATCTGCGCCGGAGGCTTCGCGTGTGAGACGCCGGTTGCGGAGGCGCTCGATGAGCTCGGGGGCGCGGCCGCCGCGGGCGTCGCGGCTGCGCCCACCGCGCGAGGAGCTGATCGACTCCACCGCCCACGGCGGCGTCTACCTGCGGCGGCTGCGACGGGCGCAGCTGGGGCTCTCGCTCGTTGCCCTGATCGCCTTCGGAGCGATCTTCGGGGTCCTGCCGATCACGCTATACCTGCTGCCTCACCTGCACCGCGTCACGCTGCTGGGGATCCCGGTCGCCCTGTGGATCCTCGTCGTCCCGGCTTCGCCGCTGTTCCTCGCCATCGGCTGGCTCTACGCCCGCCGCGCCGAAGCCCTCGACAGCGCCTTCCGGGACCTGGTCGATGGGTAGCTCGCTGGGGCGAATGACCTTGCGAGAATCGCCTTGGGGGCGATCCTCGCGGGGTGGGCCGCTGACGCGCCTCGAGCGCTCGGGGTGAGGGGATGATCGCGCTCCTGGCGGTGGCGGCGGTCACCACCGGAACGCTCGGCCTGGGGGCGTGGGGGGTGCGCTTCGTGCGCACGACGTCGGACCTCCTCGTCGCCTCGCGCGCGGTCACGGCGTGGTGGAACGCCGCCGCCATCTCCGGCGAGTACCTCTCGGCGGCGAGCTTCCTCGGCATCGCGGGGCTGGAGCTCAAGCTGGGGGCGAGCGCGCTCTGGCAGGCGCTCGGCTTCACCGCCGGCTACCTCGCGCTGCTGCTGTTCGTCGCCGCCCCGCTGCGGCGCTTCGGCTCCTACACGATCCCGGACTTCGCCGAGGCCCGACTCGGGAGCCCCGCCCTGCGGATGCTGGCGGCGGCGATCGTGCTCCTGATCGGGGGCTTCTACCTCCTGCCCCAGCTCAAGGGCGCCGGCCTGGCGCTCAATGTCGTCACCGGGGCGCCGTACTGGGTGGGGGTGGTCGTCGTCGGCGGGATCGTCGCCGTCAACGTGGCGATCGGCGGGATGCGGGGGATCACCTACGTCCAGGCGTTCCAGTTCTGGATCAAGGTGTTCGCCATCTCCGTCCCGGTGATCGTGCTGCTGATCCACTTCGGCGGGCTGCCCGAGCGCTCGGTCCTGTTCGGCAAGCGCTTCCCCCACGCGGGCGCGCACGGCCTCGCCGTCACGCTCCCCGCGCGTGAGCGGGTGACATTCCCGGCGGCCGGCCGCGTCATCGTCCGGGGTCAAACGCTCCACGCCGGGGCGGGCGCCACGCTGACGCTCCCCGCCGGACGCGTCCGCCTTCCCCCCGGCGGGATCGTCCCGATGGCGCACGGGATCGTCGCCCAGCGCGGGGTCGCCTGGTCGCGCCCGGTGGGAGGGGGCGGCGCGGCCTCCCCGCTGCTCGTCTACTCCCTGCTGATCGCCACCTTCCTCGGCACCATGGGGCTGCCCCACATCCTCGTGCGCTTCTACACCAACCCCGACGGGCACGCCGCGCGTCACACCACCGTTCGCGTGCTCAGCCTGCTCGGTCTGTTCTACCTGTTCCCGGCCTTCTACGGCGCGCTCGGCCGAGCGCTCACGCCGCAGCTCTACATCACCGGCCAGACCGATGACGTCGTCCTGCGGCTGCCCCAGCTGGCCTGGCCGGGGGCGGTGGGAACGCTCCTCGGCGCGCTCGTCGCCGCCGGCGCGTTCGCGGCGTTCCTGTCGACGTCGTCAGGGCTGCTCGTGTCCCTCGCCGGCACGCTCAGTCATGACGTCTGGCCGCGCCTGGCCGGCCGCGGGATCGGCCGGCGCGGCTCGGAGCACCGTGAGCGCCGGGGCGTCAATCTGCGCCGTCGCCGGTTCCGGGTCGCGGCGATCCTGGCGATGCTGCCCGTGGTGGCGCTCGGGCTGCTCGCGCGCTCGGTCGACATCTCGATCCTCGTCGGCTGGGCGTTCGCGATCGCCGCGAGCACGTTCTGCCCCCTGTTCCTGCTCGGCATCTGGTGGACGCGGCTCACGGCGCGCGGCGCGGCGGCGGGAATGGCCACGGGCGCCGTCCTCGCCACCGCGGCGATCGTCACCGGACTCGCCCTCGGCGACCCGGAGACCGGGCCCGGAGCGCTCCTCGCCCAGCCGGCCCTGGTCACGGTTCCCGCCGCCTTCCTGGTCATGATCGCCGTCTCCCTGCGGGACCCGCGGCGGCTCGACCCATCGGCCGCGATGCTCGCCCTCCACGTGCCCGAAGGGCTCGGGTTGCGACTGCCGGACCCCGCCGAGCCCACGATCAGCGGCGTGTAGGCAGACCGACCGGAGGCGGCGGGTAGCTTCCCGCGCGATGCGCAGGTGGCGCCGATCGTCCGCTCCGTCTCAGGCCGGTCAGAGCTGCTCGCGCACTCCGGCCTCGTGCTCCAGCTGGCTGAGCTGGGCGTCGAGGCCTGAGCGAAGCGCGGCGCGGGCGTCGCCGCGGCGGCCGAGCGGGAGCATCGTGCGGCGGGCGCTGTCCTCCAGCAGGGCGGCCAACCCGACGTAGGCGGCGGCGCCGACGAACACCAGGCCGATGATCCCCGACGCGTGCTCCACGCCGGTCGACGACGTCAGCTCGTAGAGCCCGGAGAGGATGAAGCGAGCCGAGCCCGTGAGGATCATCGCGCCGGCGGCGACCTTGCCGCCGACGGCACCGCCGCCCATCAGCAGGATGAAGATCGCGCCGATGGACAGGAAGAAGACGCCGAGCACCGGACTGGTGGCTCCCGGCTTGCTCGTGAGCAGCGACAGGGCGAAGCTGAGCCAGGTGCCCGTGAACACGCCGAAGCCCGACCCGACGAGGGCGTCCCGGCCGAGGAACGCGAGCACGCTGGAGAGGAACTGGAGCGGCACGGCGAACCCGAGCAGCACGAAGGCGATCGACCGGCCGTCGGAGGCGGGGAACCAGCCGAGCTGGTAGCCGGCGACGAGCATGCCCGAGGGGACGAGCGTGAACGCCCCCAGGGGCAGCGGCGAGCCGATCGGCCGCAGCATGACACGGGCGACCGTGGCCTCAGCGGGGATGCGGCCGTCGTGGGTGTGCCCATCGCTCACGTCGCAGCGGCGCTACCCACGCTCCAGGCTCGGAAACCGCGGCGTCGGCGCCCCGGCGGTGGGGTAGCGTCCCCTCCGACAGGAGAGGGTCCGAGAGGAGAACCGTGAGCACGACGAGCCATCGCTTCGCCAGCTACGAGGAGGCGTGCGCCGAGCACGAGTGGCGCGTTCCCGAGCGCTTCAACATCGCCGCCGAGGTGTGCGACAAGCACCCCCGTGAGAAGCCGGCGATGATCCACGAGCGCTACGACGGGCAGATCCGCCGGCTCACCTGGGGCGAGATGCAGGACCTCGCCAACCGGTTCGCCAACGTGCTCGTCGCCCACGGCGTGCAGAAGGGAGACCGGGTGGCGATGCTGCTGCCGCCGGAGCCCGAGACGGCCGCCGCGTTCCTCGGCACGTGGAAGGTCGGCGCGATCCTGCTCTCCATGTCGGTCCTCTACGGCGACGACGGGATCCGCCACCGCGTGCGCGATTCGCAGGCCAAGGTGCTCGTCACCAACCAGGCCAACGCGGGGCGGATCGAGCGCGAGCTCGTCGAGCAGGTGCTGATCCTCGACGACCACCTCCTCTCCCAGGGCTCGACCGAGTTCACCACCGCCGACACGCTCGCCGACGACCCGGCCCAGCTCTACTACACGTCGGGGACGACCGGGCTCGCGAAGGGGATCCTCCACGCCCACCGTTACATCCTCGCCCACGAGGAGTTCGTCTACTGCCACGACGTGAGGGACGGGGAGCGCTTTCACGGGATGGGCGAGTGGGCCTGGGCGGCGGGCATCTGCCCGTTGATCGGGCCGTGGCGCTACGGCGCCGAGCAGGTCGTCCTGGAGCGCCAAGGGGGCTTCGATCCTCAGCAGCAGCTCGACTTCCTCTCCCGGCACAAGGTGACGAACGTGTTCGGCACGCCGACGGCGATCCGTTCGATGATGTCGATCTCCGACGCCCGCACCCGCTACCCGCAGCAGTTCCGGATCGTGTGCTCGGCCGGCGAGCCGCTCAACCCGGAGGCGATCCGGTGGTTCCGTGAGCAGTACGACGTCACCGTGCTCGACTTCTACGGGCTCACCGAGTCCTATCCGCTGTGCGGCAACTTCCCCTTCATGGAGGTGCGCGAGGGATCGATGGGCAAGCCGCTCCCGGGCTGGGAGGTGGCGATCCTCGACGAGGACGAGCGGCCGGTGGCCCAGGGCGAGCGCGGCGAGATCTGCCTCAAGGCGCGGACCAACCCGCACTATCCGCTCGGCTACTGGAACCACCCGCAGGAGACCGAGGAGACCTTCGGCGGGGAGTGGTTCCACAGCCGGGATGCCGCCAGTCAGGATGAGGACGGCTACTTCTGGTACGAGGGCCGCGCCGACGACGTGATCATCGCGGCCGGCTACCGCATCGGCCCGTTCGAGGTCGAGTCCGCGTGCCTCGAGCACCCGGCCGTGGCCGAGGCGGCCGCCGTGGCGTTCCCCGACGAGCGCCGCGGGAACGTCGTCAAGGCGTTCGTCGTGCTCGCCGCCGGTCACGAGGCCAGCGACTCCCTCGCCGAGGACATCAAGGGCTTCGTCCGCGGCCACCTCTCCGCCTACGCCTATCCGCGCGTGATCGAGTTCATCGACGAGCTGCCGAAGACGCTCACCGGCAAGATCCGCCGGATCGAGCTCCGCCAGCGTGACGCGGAGGCCGGGCGGTCCTAGCGAGATCCGCGGGATCAGAGCTCCGCCAGCGTGACGCGGAGGCCGGGCGGTCCTAGCGAGATCCGCGGGATCAGAGCTCCGCCAGCGTGACGCGGAGGCCGGGCGGTCCTAGCCAGAGCCGCGGGATCAGAGCTCCGCCAGCGCGACGCGGAGGCCGGGCGGTCCTCGCTCGCGCGACCGTTCAGGCGCGGGCGTGGGTGCGGAGCTCCGCGAGGATCCGCTCCAGCCGTGGCTCGGTCTCGGTGTCCAGGTGCGTCATCGCCGCCGCCACGGCGGGATGCACGGCGGCGATCTGCGCGTGCATCTCGTGGGCCACGGCGCGATAGCTGGGGTGGCCCTCCCGGCCGGAGCGCAGCTCGATCAGCTGCATCGCCTCACGGGCGTTGAGGTCCAGGATGAAGCGGATCCGGTACCCCAGGCACAGCGCGTAGGGCGCGGCGTGGGGATGGCCGGCGGCGTGGATGCGCTCGTATTCGCGGTGGGAGATCTCGAGCGCCCGGCGATAGTCCTCGCCGCAGCCGGCGAGGTCGATCTGCTCCGGGACGCCCGCACCGAGGTCGGGGGTGAGCGCCTGCCACTGAATCGTCAGCATCCGGTGGCGCTGAAGGTCCCGGAAGGCGCCGTAGTCGGCCACCACCTCGAACCGGTAGCGCAGGACCTCGAACCCGCGCCCGGGGCGGTGGCGCCGATTGCTCCGCTCGCCGACGAGATCGGACAGCAGCACCGCCCGCTCGTCGGCGTCCAGCCGGGCCAGCGCGTCACGGATCTCGCCCTCGCCGAGCGCGGAGGTCTCGAACAGCAGCGCGCACAGCAGGTCGTCCTCCTCGCCCTCGGCGTGGAGCAGGCGGACCGCTGGACCGCCGCCCTCCCCGTCGGGCTCGTCGGTGGCCAGACGCCGGGCCCAGCGCTCGCCGGCCTCCCGGCGGGCCTGCAGGTACTCGACCCAGGCGCCGCCGCGGTCGGGGCGCGGGATGCGGGAGACGAAGCTCGGGATCACCGCCTGGAGCTCGGTGAGGATCGCCTCACCGGTGCGGCGGGCCTCCGGCAGCGGGTGCGCGAGGAGATGGAGGATGAGCGACTCGTAGGTCTGCCCGGAGGCGAAGATCCCCATGTGCGAGAGGGTGGAGGCGGGGAGCAGGCCCCGCAGCAGGTCGAGCGCCTTGGCGCGGATCGCCCGGGCGTGCACCGGCTCCGGTTCCCCGTCGCGGCGCGGGAAAGCCTGGGCCGCCCAGGCCTCGACGCGGGGCAGAGCGGCGGCGTAGAGGCCGAACAGCGCGTCCATCGCCCGCGTGAACTCGGCGCCGAGCTCCGGCTCGCGCAGATAGCGGTAGCCGCCGCCGGGCATCGGCCGGTCGTAGGCGATGTAGCGCGTCGACTGCTCGAGGTAGGCGCCCAGCCGCGGGCGCTGGAGGATCTTCGTGAGCACGTTCGACGCCCACTCACAGGCGACGTGGGCGCCGCCGAGCTGGGCCACCGAGTCGTCGCCGTAGCCGAGGAAGATCCGCTCGTAGAGAGCTGCCGCCCGGGAGCCCTCGCCGGGGTCGTGGGCGGGGGCGGGCGGGACGTCGTCGGCGAACTCATCCAGGAACAGCCGCCGCAGCGTCCCCGGATAGCGTGAATAGCGCGCGAACAGCGCGCCCTTCACCGTCTCGGGCAGGTCGACGAGCGCGAACACCGGACGGTCGACGTTCGTGAAGTGCGGACGCAGCCGGGCCAGCTCGTCCGCGGTGAAGGTCTCGACCGGGTACTCCATGGGGCGGCCGATGCTACCGGCACCCTCGGTCTCGATCGCACGTGATCAGCGACGCGGGCGGGAGTGTTTCTTGGGAGGGCGGGTGCAGAGGCGCACTTCCAACTGGGCTTGCCGAGCCTGCGATTTCAGCGGCGCCTGCTGTCTCAGTGCACGCGCGTTGAACCGGTAACCGATGGTGTGGCAACGATGCCGATCAAACCTCACGGATGCCTGGCCGAGAGGTTCAACCGCCGGCGTCAATTCGCCTCCGGGGTACTTCAGGCAGCGTTGAAGCTCAGCGTTCGCTCTCGGCCCATTCGCCCAGCTTGGGGGTGGAAGGGCAACGCCTTTGATTCTCAACATAGATGACGGCGCACCGGACGTCGTCGTCGGCGTCTTGAATGTCCGGCGCGTACCGGTCAAAGGCAAGAATCGCCTTTTTCGATTGATTGGGCTCCCCGGAGAATTTGCCAAACACGCTGTCGAGCTGCTGCGCGGCTCGCTCAACCCCAAACAGCGCCCTCGGCTTCAACACAATGCCGAGGGCCTCCAAGTCATCGAGGCTCAGGTCCCATTTGGCCCCAGATACGGGGGACGCGATCTTCTGACCGTATTCGATGTCGCTATCGAGTCCATTTTGCATCTGCTCGTATATGACGAGAAAGGACCGGGCGACGCCTTTTGCGGCCTGGACTGCGTTCGATTGAGCTTGCTGTTCGGTTGCAAGAGCCGTGAGCAGAGTGCCGGCCACGGCGGTAACCAGAGCGAGGAGGACGGTGATGAGGGGGCCTGCGTTGCCTTTGACGAGCCAACGCAGCACTCCCTCAAACTTGTTCCAGGCCCGCATCGTCCCGATCGCCCCTCCAACTTGATCCCGACGGCACCATAGACCCCGGCGGTCCGCTGTGGCAGAAAGCCTTCCGGGCCCCTACGGTCCGTCCGCCTGACGCGGCGCGTTGCGAGCGCTCAGAGCAGGCCGGTGAGCGCGGCGCCCGCGTGGGCGGCGAGGTGGAACAGCGGTCCCGGGATGATCCCGAAGACCACCGTGGCCGCCCCGAAGACGGCCGCCACGAGCGCGACCTCCGGGAACTCGATCATGCGTGAGGCGCGATGCGGGTCAGCCCGGCGGGGAGCGCCGCCGGCGTCGGCGCTCACCGATCCCCCGGCGATCGGCGGCAGCGGCCAGTCGTCGGCCTCCGGCGATCCACCGGCGATCGGAGCGAGCTCGATCGCCGGCGCGGCGTAGGCGGAGTCCTCGGTCTGCGAGCGCCCCATCCACATCGCGGCGATCACCCGCAGGTAGTAGCCGAGCGAGATCATCGACCCGATCACCAGCACGATCGCCAGCCAGGTGTAGTTGCCGTTGACGAGCGCGTGGATCAGCTGGAACTTCCCGATGAAGCCGACCGTCCCCGGGATCCCGGCGAGGGCGAGCATGGCCACGGTGAGCGGCCACGCCAGCCATGGCCGCCGGGCGCCCAACCCGGCGATGGCGCCGATGTCGTCGCTGCCGGACTCGAGCTCCACGCCGACGATGGCCGCGAACGCGGCGAGGTTCATCAGCGCGTAGACGATCAGGTAGAGGACCGTGGCGTTCACCCCGAGCCGGGTGCCGACGATCACGCCGGAGAGCATGTAGCCCGCCTGGGCGACGCCCGAGTAGCCGAGCATTCGCTTGAGCGACGACTGCCCGAGCGCGCCGGCGTTGCCGACGATGATCGTGATCGCGGCCACGGTGGCGAGCAGCGGCGCCCACGTGCCGCGGGCACCCAGGGCGGCCACGTCGAAGAACCGCAGGAACACCGCCAGCGCCGCCGCCTTGGTGGCCGTCGCCATGAACGCGGTCACCGGGGTGGGGGCGCCCTCGTAGACGTCGGGGGTCCACTGATGAAATGGCGCCACGGACGCCTTGAAGGCGAAGCCGACGACGGCCAGCGCGAGGCCGACGAACATCAGCGGATCACCGAGCACACCGCCGTGGTCGGGATGGTGGGCGAGCCCGGCGGCGATCCCGGCGAAGCTCGTCGAGCCAGTGGCGCCGTAGATCATGGCCAGGCCGTAGACCAGCGTGGCCGAGCCGACCGAGCCGATGACCAGATACTTGAGCCCGGATTCCAGGGATCCCTCGCGGCGATGCTCGGCGGCGCACAGGACGTAGAGGGGGATCGACAGCAGCTCGATCCCGATGAACAGCGTGATCAGGTCCTGGGCGGAGATGAACACGGCCATCCCCATCACGCTGAACAGCAGCAGGGAGTGAAACTCGCCGTGGCCGGCCTCCTCCACCGCGCGGCCGCGCAGCGCCAGCATCGTGGCGGCGATCGCGCTGGCGGCGCAGATCATGTCCACGGTGAGCGCCAGGTCGTCGATCTTCAGGGCGCCGGCGATGATCGCCACGCTGTGGTGGTAGCGGGCGATCTCGGCGGCGATGGCGCCGGCCAGAACGAGGATGGTGATGAGGGGAACCACCCGGGCGCGGACGAAGCGCGCCGCGATCAGGCCGACGAGGAGCACGACGAGCGCCCCGCCGGCGAGTACGACGATCGGGCTGAGCGACGCCCAGTCGATGTGCGGACCGCGGATGTGGTGAAGCGTGGTGACGGCGGCCAGCGGGCTCATGGCGCCCTCGCGGCGACGACGCGGGTGTTCGGCTCGGAGCGGGTGGCGGCGATCGTCTGCTTGACGGTCGCCTGCGAGCGGACCAGGCCGAATTGGGGATAGAAGGCGAGGGCGAGGATGACGGCCACGAGGGGAACGATCGCCAGCGCCTCGGCGGCGAGGATCTCACGCGAGCGCACTCCGGGGCCCTGCCGGTTGTGCATCGAGGTGATGAACAGGCGCAGCGCGTACACCGAGGCGCCGACGACACCGGTGAAGGCGATGATCGCGATCACCATCTTGGTGTGGAACAGGCCGAGCAGGATGAGGAACTCGCCGATGAAGTTCGACGAGCCCGGCATCGCGAGAGTGGCCAGCGCGACGATCAGGAACAGGCTCGCCAGCACGGGCGCGCGCATGGCGATCCCGCCCATGTCCCGCAGCCGCTCCGAGCCTCCGGTGCGGGCCGCCGCGGCGGCGACGATGAAGAACGCGGGGGCGGTGACCAGGCCGTGGTTGACCATCTGCAGCAGCGCCCCCTGAGCGCCCTGGGTGCGGAGCGAGAAGATCCCCAGCACGATGAAGCCGAGCTGGGCGACGCTCGAATAGGCGATCACCAGACGGGCGTCGGGGGTCGTGAAGGCCATCGCGGTGGCCCAGATGATCGACACCAGCGCGATCAGCAGCATCAGGAGCTGGAAGTGGCGCGTGGCGTACGGGAACAGGGGCAGCACGATGCGCAGGAACCCGTAGGCCGCCACCTTGGAGAGGATGGCGGAGAACACCGCCACCGCCGGGATCGGCATCGCCTTGTAGCCGTCGGCCAGCCAGCCGTGGAACGGCACGAGCGGCATCTTCACGAGGAAGGCGATTCCGAAGCACAGGAAGATCCAGTCCTGGGTCCCGTGGGCCAGCGGCAGGCCACGCAGCGCCGAGAGGACGAAGGTGAGCCCCGTGCCATGGTCCGAGGAGGCGATCACGCCGGTGGCGATCGCCGCGACGAGCATGAAGAACGAGCCAACGAGCGTGTAGATGACGAGCTTCGTCGTGGCCCTGACGCGCTCGCCGGAGCCGTACATCCCGACGAGGAAGTAGAACGGGATCAGCATCAGGTCGAAGAAGGCGACGAACAGCGCCAGGTCCTGCGCGCAGAAGGCGCCGAGAACGGCGGATTCCGCCAGTCCGTAGAACAGGTAGTAGAGCCCGGGGCGCTCCGACTCGCGAAACGAGGACCACACGAACGAGGCGCTGAACAGCGCCGTCGTGAGCACCACGAGCGACACGTTGAGACCGTCGAGGCCGAGCTTGTAGTGGATCCCGAGGGCGCCGACCCACACGTGGTCGGTGACGAACTGCAGGCCGGCGACGCCCGAATGGAAGCGGGCGAGGAACGAGATCGCGATCCCCAGCGGCAGGAAGCTCACGACCGCCGTGAACTTGCCGATGACGCGCTGCGGCAGCTGGGTGGCGATCACCGAGATCGCCAGCGGAAGCCAGATGAGGATCGAGAGGGTCACTAGACGGCCGAGATCAGGAAGTACAGGGCGACACCGAACAGGCCGACGACGACGAGCGCGGCGTAGTAGCGCAAAAAGCCGGTCTGCGCGCGCCGCACGACGGCCGATCCGGCGCGAACCACTCCGGTGGTCCCGCCGGTGATCGTCCCGCCGATGACGATCCGCTCGAGCACGGTATCGGCGAAGCGGCCGAACCACAGCGCCGGGCGGACGACCGCGAGGTCGATCAGCTCGTCGAAGTACCACTTGTGGAACAGGAACGAGTGCAGCGGACCCAGGCGGCGCTGGAGCGCCGGCGCCGTCTGCGGTGCGCGGACCCAGACGCGGTAGGCGACGGCGATCCCGATCACCGACACCACCGCCCCGATGATCAGCCCGATCCAGGCCGAGGAGGTGCTCGGCTCGATGTAGGCCAGCCGATCGTGGGCGAAGGCCGGGTCGAGGAACGTCGAGACCTTGTCGTCGACGCCCGGGATCTGCAGGACGCCGCCGATCAGCGCCAGCACGGCCAGGCCGCCCATGGCGATCTTCATCGGCCACTCGCGCTCGGCGATGACGTGCTCGGGCCCGGGGAAGCCGATCTCGTTGTCCTCCTCCTCGCCGGTGGCCGGGTTGAACGGATGCTCGGCGTGGTGGAGGTGGCCCTGCTCCAGCTCGCGCGCGGGCTCGCACGGGTCGCCGAGGAACACCCGGAAGATCAGCCGGAACGTGTAGATGCCGGTGAGCAGTGCGCCGACGTAGCCGGCGATGCCGAGGATCTCGAAGCCGCCGTGGCGGTGGTCGAGGTAGGCGAGGATGTCGTCCTTGGAGAGCCAGCCGGAGAACGGCGGGAAGCCGGCGAGGGCGAGACCGCCGACGAGGAAGCACACGAACGTGAACGGCATCGCCTTGCGGAAGCCCCGCATCTCGTCCATCGACTGACCGCCGCCCATCGCGCCGATCACCGAGCCGGCGGCCATGAACAGCAGCGCCTTGAAGAACGCGTGGGTCATCAGGTGGAACAGGCCACCGACGTAGGCCCCGGAGGAGACGGCCATGATCATGTAGCCGATCTGGGACATCGTCGAGTACGCGATCACGCGCTTGATGTCGACCTGCACGATCGCGATCGTCGCCGCCACGATCAGCGTCAGGCATCCGATGACGGCGCCGACGTCGGCGGCGGTCTGCGCGATCAGGAGCAGCGGGTGCATCCGCGCGATCAGGTAGACGCCGGCGGTGACCATGGTCGCGGCGTGGATCAGCGAGGAGACCGGCGTCGGGCCCTCCATCGCGTCCGGCAGCCACGTGTGCAGCGGGATCTGGGCCGACTTCGCGAACGCGCCGACGAGCAGCAGGATGCAGCCGGCGACGAGATCCGGCGAGTTGTGGGCGAACACGTGGGGCGCGGCCGCGAACGTCTTCTGGAAGTCGACGGTGCCGGTGTGCTTGAAGATGAAGAAGGTGCCGAGGACGAGGCCGGCGTCGCCGACGACGTTGATCACGAACGCCTTGATGCCGGCCCGGGTGGCGGTGGTGCGGCGGTACCAGAACGAGATCAGCAGGTAGGACGCCGCGCCGACGAACGCCCACCCGACGATGAGCAGGACGAAGTTGCCCGCCAGCACGAGCACGAGCATCGAGAGGACGAAGTAGTTGAGGTACGCGAAGTACCTGACGAAGCCCCGATCCGAGCGCATGTAGGAGATCGAGTACAGGTGGATCAGCGTCGAGACCCCGGAGACGACGAGGATCATGAACACCGACAACGGGTCGACGAGGATCTGGAGCTTCGCGTCGAGGCCCGAGGTGACCGCGTAGTTCCACAGCGTCGAGGTGACCTCGCGGTGGGCCGGGGCGCGGTCAAGAAGCGTGAGCAGGGCGCCGATCGAGCACACGAACGAGAGCGCGATCGCCAGCGTGGCCACCCAGCCCGCGCTCGTACCGCGCCAGCGGGGCCAGCCGAAGGCGATCAGCGCCGTGCCCGCCAGCGGGCAGGCGAGGACGAGCCATCCCCAGGCGGTCGGGCTCATGCCGCGCTCCCGCCGTTTCGGCGGCGTGGTGAAGACGGCACGACGGTCATCCGTTCAGCTGGGAGAGCTCGTCGACGTCGATCGGGAGGTTGCGCCGGTGGATGGCCACGATCAGCCCCAGCCCGACGACCACCTCGCAGGCGGCCACCACCATCACGATCAGGGCGAAGATCTGGCCCGACTCGTTGCCGTGCATCCGGGCGAACGCCACCAGCGCGAGGTTGGCCGCGTTGAGCATCAGCTCCAGGCACAGCAGCACCACGAGCGGATTGCGCCGCGTGAGCACGCCGCCGGCCCCGATCGCGAAGATGATCGCGGAGACGGTCAGATACCAGCCGATGTTCACCAGCCACCTCTCCGGTCGGTGCCGACCGGCGGCCGGCGCTGGGGGGTGCCGTCCTCGTCACGCTCGGTCTCCTCGGTGAAGGCCGGGGCGGAGCGCTCGATCGCCGAGATCACCTGACGGATGCCGCCGGCCTCGGCCATCGTGCCCGTCCCCTCGGGCCGCGGAACGTGGATCAGGCGATCGAATTCGGCGACCTCGCCGTCGTCGAGGCCGCGGCGGCGGCGGGCGAGCAGCACGGCGCCGATCGCCGCCACGAGCAGCAGCAGCGAGGCCACCTCGAACGGGAACAGGTACGTCGTGAGGAACAGCTTGCCGATGTGCGCCGGCGTGCCGAAGCCGAGCACATAGGCCGCCCCCCGGCTGTTGATGCCCTTGAGCGCCGAGCCGAGCATCGCCAGGCACAGCTCGATCGCCACGGCGAGGGCGAACAGCGGCCCGAGCACGCGCAGGAGGAGCCCGGCGGCATGTTCCTCGCCGCCGCCGACGTAGGCGACGACGAACACGTAGAGCACCATCACCGCGCCGGCGTAGACGACGACCTGGGCGGCGGCGACGAACTCCGCCCGCAGGAGCAGGAACAGGGCGGCCAGGCAGATGAGGTGGAAGACGAGCGCGAGCACGCTGTAGAACGGGTTGCGCAGCATCACCACGCCGATCGCGCCGGAGATCGCCCCGATCGCGGCGAGGAAGAAGAAGACCGCGCTCACCGCCTACTCGCCCTCGTTCCGGAGCGGCGTGCGCTCGATCGGCTCGGCGAGCAGCATCTCCTTGGTGAAGATGAGGTCCGAGCGGGTGTAGTCCGACATCTCGTAGTCGTGGCCCATGGTGATCGCGTCGAACGGGCAGGCGAGCTCGCAGTAGCCGCAGAAGATGCAGCGGCTGAGGTTGATCTCGTACACCGCCGCGTAGCGCTCGCCCGCCGAGATGCGGTGCTCGGGCGTGTTCTCGGCGGCCACCACGCGGATGCAGTCGACGGGGCAGGCCGCGGCGCACAGCGAGCAGCCGACGCACTTCTCCAGCCCGCTGTCCTCGAAGCGGTGGAGCTTGTGACGGCCGCGGAAGCGCGGGTAGACCGGCGTCTTCTCCTCCGGGTACTGGATCGTCGTCGGTCCCTCGATCACCCGCGCCATCGTCGTCTTCAGCCCACGCAGGGTCTCGCCGAAGATCCGGTAGGCGCCCGCGGCCGCGCTGCGGGACGGGTAGCGGATCACCTCGACGACGTCGTCACCAGGGTCGTAAACCATCAGCGTCTCCTAGCCCACGATGATCGCGGTGACGAGCAGGTTGAGGGTGGCCAGCGGGAGCAGGATCTTCCACCCGAAGGACATCAGCTGGTCGTAGCGCAGGCGGGGCAGCGTGGCGCGGATCCAGATGAAGAAGGTGAAGAACAGGAACATCTTGACGATCACCACGATCGGGTCGATCCACCCGGGCACGTGCGGATTTCCCGGGATCAGCCAGCCGCCGAGGAACACCGTCACGGCGATGCCCGAGACGGTGATCATGTTCGCGTACTCGGCGAACATGTAGGCCACCCAGCCGGTGCCTCCGTACTCGGTGAAGTAGCCGCCGACGAGCTCGGCATCGGCTTCGACGAGGTCGAACGGCGGCCGGTTGGTCTCCGCGAACGACGCCACGGTGAAGATCAGGAAGCCGACGAGCTGCGGGACCACGAACCACATGCCCCGCTGGGCGTGGACGATGCCGGTGAGCGACAGCGTCTGCGAAGTGATGATCACGCCGACGAGCGCGAGTCCCTGCGAGACCTCGTAGGAGATCAGCTGCGCGGCGCCGCGCATGGCGCCGAGGAACGAGTACTTGGAGCCCGACGCCCAGCCGCCGAGCATGATCCCGTAGAACGAGATCCCGGCGAAGGCGAACACGAACAGCGGCCCGATCGAGACATCGATGCCGTACAGCCCGACCGGTCGCCCGAAGATGTTCTGCACGTTGCCGAACGGGATCAGGGCGAGGCCCGTCACCGCGGTGAGGATGGCGATGATCGGCGCCGCCCGGAAGATGTAGCCGACCGAGGTGGTGGGGCGGAACGCCTCCTTGGTGGCGAACTTGAGGATCTCCGCCAGCGGCTGCATCAGGCCGAAGGGGCCGACGCGGTTCGGGCCGTAGCGGTTCTGAAAGCGGCCGAGCAGCTTGCGCTCGTAGACGATCAGCACCGGCAGGACCGCGAACACGCCGGCGAAGATGAGCAGCGCCTTGATGATCTGGATCCACCAGGGCTCGAAGTAGTTGATGTCGCCGAAGGCCGTCACCGCTGCGCCACCTCCAGGGGTTCGATCTCCACGACCCCGCCGGTGAGCGCGTTGGCGGACTCGGTGGCGATCCCCTCGGCGAGGAACGCGGTCCCCTCCGTGATTCCGGTGCGGATGGCCGCGCGGCCCGTGACCCGCGTCCCGTTCTGGCCGACGGTGATCTCGGCCCCCTCGGCGATCCCGAGCCGGCGCGCATCCGCGGGCGAGAGCTCGACCAGCTGCTCGGCGATCGTGAAGTGAAGCGCGGGAGAGATCTCGACCTCCGGGGCGGCCCAGATCGAGCGGTAGGTGCCGAGCCGCAGGGCATGATCGCCGGCGGACTCGCCGTGACCGTTCGAGGAGCTCGTCCCCGCCGCCGAGCTCAGCGCCACCGAGACGGGCGTGGGCGCCCGCGGGCCGCTCGCGTCGGTGGAGTCAGCGCTGGGCATCGCCCCGGCCGACTCCGAGACCGGCCAGCGGACCCCGCGGCCGCCGATCTCCTCGAGCGTCAGCCCGGCGTAGAACGGCACGGCGTCGACGAGCTGGCGGAACGCCATCGGGCTCGTGAGCACACCCGGATCGCAACCCGCGCGACGGGAGACCTCGGCGATCACCTGCCAGCCGGAGCGCACCTCGCCCGGGCGGGCGATCGCGGTGCGCAGGCGCTGCAGGCGTCCGTCTGGGTGGACGACGGTTCCCTCCTTCTCGGCGTGGGACTCGGCCGGGAAGATGACGGTGGCGTGCTCGCGCAGCCCCTCGGTGAGCACGGAGGCGTGGGCGACGACGAGCGCGGCGTGGTGCAGGGCGGCGTTCCAGGCGGCGCGGTCGGGGTGCTCCCGGACCGGGTCGGTCTGCATCAGGTAGAGGGCGGTGACCTCGCCGGCGGCGGCCGCGGCGGCGATCTCGGCGGCGGAGCGACCTGCTTTGACGGGTTCGCCGTAGCCCGGGCCGGCGACGGGCAGGCAGCCCGCCTCGCGCAGCCCGCGGCCATTGGCGCCGGCGGGAATCTCCAGCAGGCCGGCGCCGTCGCGATCGGCCAGGCCGAGGCGCTCGGCGATCCGCAGCAGCGTCGCGAGCGCGTCGGGTCCGAGCCGCTCGCCGTACAGGATGACCACGTCCTCGCCCCCGCCGGTGAGCAGCTCGGCGAGCTCACGATGCGCCGGGTCACCGCCGTCCTCGCCGGTGATCGCCGACTCGAGTGCGGCGAGGAAGCCCGCCTCATCGGCCGGGTCGTAGCGGTGCGTGAAGGCCGCGTTGGCGTCGAGTGCGCTCGGGCGGGCCGAGGCGACGGCGAGCTTGACTCCGTGGCGGCGCACGCCCTTGCGGATCCGCAGATCGAGGATCGGTGCCTCGTCGAGCGGCTCGCAGCCGACGACGAGCACGGTGTGCGCGAACTCGATGTCGGGCACCGAGGCCTGCAGGGCGGGCGCGGCGAGCGCGCGGGTGAGGCCGAGGGGCACCGCGCCGGTGCGCCGGGAGTCGATGTCATGGGAGTCCAGTCCCTCGCGCAGCAGGCGCTGGAGCAGGAAGCCCTCCTCGTTGGTGGCCTGGCCGCCGACGAGTGCCGCGGTGCGCCCCCGGTGGCGCGCGATCCCCGCGGCGGTCGACAGCGCCCGCTCCCAGGAGACGGGCCGCAGCTCCCCGCCGTCGCGCACGAGCGGCTCCGTGATCCGCTCGTCGACGTGGATCGCCTGATACGCGAAGCGGCCCTTGTCGCACAGCCAGCCGTCGTCGACCCCCTCGTGCTTGGGCTCACGGGCGAGCACCCGCAGCACCTTCTCGTCCCGGACCGTGAAGGTCACGTTGCACTGCGACGGGCACAGCGTGCAGATCCCGCCGGCGCCCTCGATGTCCCACGGACGCGCCCGGAAGCGATACGGCTGGCTGGTCAGCGCCCCGACCGGGCACAGCTCGATGATGTTGCCGCTGAACGGGGCCACGTAGGGATGGCCATCGTGGGTGCCGACGAAGGTGTGCGCGCCGCGCTCGGTGAAGATCAGCTGGTAGTCCTCGGAGATCTCCTGCGAGAAGCGCACGCAGCGGTAGCACAGGATGCAGCGCTCGCGATCGATGGCCACGAGCGGCGAGAGCGCGAGCGGCTTGACGAAGTGGCGCTTGGGCTCGATGAAGCGCGAGCGCCCGAGCCCCCAGCCGAAGGTGATGTCCTGCAGCGGGCACTCGCCGCCCTTGTCGCACACCGGGCAGTCGAGCGGGTGGTTGACGAGCAGGAACTCGACGATCGCGTTCTGCGCCCCGCGCACCCGGTCGGTCTGCGTGTGCACCACCATCCCGTCCTTCACCGGCGTCGAGCACGACGTCTGGAGCTTCGGGATCCCCTCGATCTCCACCAGGCACATGCGGCAGGCGCCGACCGGATTGCCGAGCTTCGGCTCGTAGCAGAAGTACGGGATCTCGACGTCGGCCTGCTTGGCGGCATCGACGAGCATCGAGCCCTCGACGGCGCCCACCTCTCGGCCGTCGATGGTCAGCGTGATGATCTTCTCTTCGGGACGGGGCATGCGTGCGTCGGGCGGGAGTTCTAGTGGACCGGCATCGGGCCCGCGTGCTCGTCGGCCACGCCGAGCGCGACGACGTCGTCCAGCGAGCCCGCGTCGGCGCGTTCGCGCGCGGCCTCGATCTCGGCCTCGAGCTCAGCGCGGAACTTCTCCACGATCGAGCCCACCGGCATCGCCATCGCGTCGCCGAGCACGCACAGGCAGTTGCCCATGATCTGCTCCTGGACGGAGGCCATGATGTCGAGGTCCATGGGCGTCGCCTCGCCGGTCTGGATCCGCTCGAGCATCTTGTGGGTCCAGTTCGTGCCCTCGCGGCAGGGGACGCACTTGCCGCACGATTCGTGGGCGTAGAACTTGGCGAGCTTGAGCGCCACCTCGAGCGGGTGGTGGCTGTCGTCGACGACGATGATCGCGCCGGAGCCGAGCATCGTCCCCGCCTTCGCCAGCGTGTCGAAGTCGTAGGGGAGGTCGAGGTCGTCCTTGGTGAGCACGGGCGAGCTCGATCCGCCGGGGAACCAGAGCAGGATCTCGCGCCCGTCGGGCGGGCCGCCGGCCAGGTCGTAGATCAGCTCGCGTGACGGCGTCCCGAGCTCGACCTCGTAGTTGCCCGGCCGCTTGACGTCGCCGGAGATCGACACGAGCTTCGTGCCGGCGGAGTTCTCCACGCCGTGCTCGGCGTACGCCTCGCCGCCCATCCGGACGATGGCCGGAATCGTGGCCAGCGTCTCCACGTTGTTGATCAGCGTCGGGCCGTGGTAGAGGCCCTCGATCGCCGGGAACGGCGGCTTCAGGCGCGGGTTGCCGCGCTTGCCCTCCAGCGAATCGAGCAGGCCCGTCTCCTCGCCGCAGATGTAGGCCCCGGCGCCGCGGTGCAGGACGAGGCTCATGCTGAGCTCGGAGCCGAGGATCCGCTCGCCGACATAGCCGGCTGCCTCGGCCTCGGCGATCGCCGCCTCCAGGATGTCGGCCTGGTGGGCGTACTCGCCGCGGATGTAGATGAAGGCCCGGCTGATGCCCGTCGCCCAGCAGGCGATGGCGATCCCCTCGATCAGCATGTGCGGGTTCTTCTGCATCAGCTCGCGGTCCTTGAACGTCCCCGGCTCGGACTCGTCCGCGTTGCACACGAGGTACTTGTCCATGTCCCCCTTGGGCAGGAACGACGCCTTGCGCCCGGTGGGGAAGCCGGCGCCGCCGCGACCGCGCAGCCCGGACTTGGAGATCTGCTCGACGACGTCGGTCGGCTCCATCTCGAGCGCCTTGCGCAGCGAGTCGTATCCGCCGCGTCGCTCGTACACGGCGAGCGTGTTCAGCCCCGGCTCGTCGATGCGGTCGAACAGGATCTTCACGCGTCCTCGTCCTTCTGCTCCGGGGTCAGCTCGATCGGCGCGCTCGGCCCGGGCCGGTCGACCGCGTCGCCTTCGGGCCCCAGCCCGGCGGTGTCGGTCATCTCGGTGGTGGCCCGGTCCGGGGGGCTGAAGTCGTCGGCGCCCGCGTCGACCCCCGGGTCGGCGCAGCGGCGGTAGCGCAGCTGCTTGTGCTCGAGCACCGGGCGGCGCGCCTGGAGGTCCTCGACGATCCGCGCGGCGTCCTCCATGCTCAGCGGACCGACGTACTCGCCGTTGACCGACGCCATCGGCGCGATGTCGCAGGCGCCGAGGCACTCGAACGAGCGCACGTCGACGTCGGCGCCCTCGGCGGCCTCCAGCATCGCGGCGAAGAACTCGTCGCCCCCGCGCAGCGCGCAGGAGATGTTCGTGCACACGAACACGTCGTTCGCCGGCTTGGGAACGGTCGAGAACATGTCGTAGAAGGTCGCCACCGAGGTGAGGTAGGCCGGCGTGAGGTCCATCACAGCGGCGACCTGGGCGATCGCCTCCGGGGAGCACCAGCCGTGCTCGCGCTGGGCGAGGTGCAGCGCCGGGATCGCCGCCGAGCGCCGGTCCGGGTACTTCGCCATCGCCGCCTCGATCGCCCGCCGCAGGCCGGCGGGCACGTCGATCAGCGCCGGGTCCGGGATCGTCGCCGGCGGCTTGGTGAGATCGACGGCCTCGTCCCAGCCGGGGACGCGGGAGCCGTGGCCGTAGCGGGGAACCTGAATCGGCTGTGGGGACATCAGCGGATCGCCGCCCCCCAGGAGAAATCTCCCGTGAGGATCTGAAGGGCAGGGCGGGTGGCGAGATTTCTCTCAAGGGGGATTGACCCACCACCGATCAACGACACGGGCGTCACCTGTCGATCCCCCCCAGGACAGGATCCATCATCGCCAGCGTGGCGATCAGGTCCGCGATCAGGTAGCCGCGGACCATCGGCGCCGTCGCCTGGAGGTTCGTGAAGCTGGGGTCGCGCATGTGCACGCGGGCCGGCTTCGCCGAGCCGTCGGCGCGCACGAAGCAGCCGTACTCGCCGCGTGGCCCCTCGATCGGGTAGTAGACCTCGCCGGGCGGGACCCGGAAGCCCTCGGTGACGAGCTTGAAGTGATGGATGAGCGCCTCCATCGACGTCGCCAGCTCGTGGCGTGGCGGCAGGGCGACCTTGCGGTCGGTGGTGATGTGGGGACCCTCGGGCAGGCCGTCGAGCGCCTGCTCGATGATCTTCACCGACTCGTAGATCTCGGCGTGGCGGACGCGGTAGCGGTCGTAGTTGTCGCCGACCGTGCCCACCGGCACCTTGAAGGCGAAATGGTCATAGCTGCTGTAGGGCTGCGCCTTGCGCAGGTCCCACGGCACGCCGGCCGCGCGCAGCAGCGGACCGGTGACGCTGAGCGACAGCAGCGTCTCCTTGTCGAGCGGACAGGTGTCGCGCAGGCGCTGCAGGACGATCTCGTTCTTCTCCAGCATGTCGGCGTACTGGTCGGCCCGCGTCGGCATCTCGGCGAGGAAGGCGCGGAGCTTCGACTCGAACCCCTTCGGGATGTCCTCGGCCACGCCGCCGACCTGGAAGTAGCGCGTGTGCATGCGCTGGCCGGTCGAGTACTCGAACAGGTCGAGGATCGTCTCGCGCTCGCGGAAGCAGTACCAGAACATGGAGATCGCGCCGAGGTCGAGCGCGCTCGTCCCGAGCCACACGAGGTGGGACATGATCCGGTTGAGCTCCATGTGGATGACCCGCAGATACTGTGCTCGCGGCGGGACCTCCAGGCCGAGGAGCTCCTCGACGGCGCCGCAGTAGGCCATCGCGTTGAAGAAGTAGGCGAGGTAGTCCATCCGCTCGACGACGGGGATCGCCTTCCAGTACGACTTGTCCTCGGCCGTCTTCTCGATGCCGGTGTGGACGTAGCCGATGATCGGGCGGATGTCGCGCACGACCTCGCCCTCCAGGGTGGCGAGGATGCGCAGCACGCCGTGGGTGGCTGGATGGTGCGGGCCGATGTTGAGCGTGAGCAGCTCGTGGGTCTCGCCCTGGCCGGTCGGCTCGGCCGAGAGGGTGATCGACTCCTCGCGCTTGCGGTAGTCCGAGGTGGCGCTCACAGGTACTTCCCGTAGTTCTGGGCCTCGTTGTAGGTGAACAGCACCGGCTCGCCGCCGAGCGGGAAGTCCCGGCGCTGGGGGAAGCCCTCGTAGTCCTCGGGCATGAGGATCCGGCGCAGGTCGGGATGGCCGTCGAACTCGACGCCGAACATGTCGTAGACCTCGCGCTCCGGGAAGTCCGCCCCCGGGAACAGGTCGGTCACCGAAGCCACCCGGGCGGCATCGATCGGGACCCGCGTCTTGACCGCGATGCGATCGATGCGATCCATGTCGAGCAGCTCGTAGAGCACGCCGAGCCGCGGCTCCTCCGGGTAGTAGTCGACGCCGTGCAGGCTGGCCAGGAAGGCGTAGCCGCGCCCCTTGAGCGCGGCGACGACCTCGTGCACGTGGCCGGGATCGGCGAGCAGCACGGCGCGCTCGTGGGCGAACTCGGTGCCGAGGATCGACTCGGGGTTGTGCTCGCGGAGCTCCTGGGCGGTCAGCTCGAGGCCGGTGGCGTCAGGCACCGGCGGTGTCTCCGGGCTTGAAGACGGAGATGTCGGCGCTCTGGAGCTGATCGTCGAGGACCTCCGGCGTGCCCTGGGCCTCGTAGCGATCGCGCCAGCCCTCCTTGGCGTTGCCGTGAACCATCTCGCGCAGGCGGAGGATTCCGTGGGCGAGCGCCTCGGGGCGGGGCGGGCAGCCCGGGACGTGGACGTCGATCGGCATGAACTTGTCGGACGGGACGAGCGCGTAGTTGTTGAAGACGCCCGTCGAGGAGCAGCAGGCGCCCATCGAGATGGCGAACTTCGGCTCCAGCATCTGGTCGTAGATGCGCCGCACGACGGGGGCCATCTTGATCGACACGCGCCCGGAGAGGATGAGCAGGTCGGCCTGGCGGGGCGAGGCGCGGAAGGCCTCGAAGCCGAAGCGCGCGATGTCGAGCCGGGAGCCGACGATCGACATCATCTCGATCGCGCAGCAGGCGAGCCCGAAGGTCAGCGGGAAGAACGAGTTGCCACGCGCCCACGACACCGCCTTGTCGAGCGTCGTCGTGAGGATGCTCTGCTCGACGAACTTCTCGAGCGCCTCCCCCTCCAGGTCGCCGCGGAGCATGTCCCGGGCGAGCAGCTGACGGGCGCGGAAGTCCTCTGGGACCTGGCCACCCGTCGACAGGTTGCCGAGCGACTGGCGCTTCACCTCCATTCGAGCGCACCCCTCCGCCACACGTACACGAAGGCGATCATGAGCAGGACGACGAAGACGATGGTCTCGCCCATCGCGAAGCTCCCGAAGGCGCGCAGCTGGACGGCGATCGGATAGATGAAGATCACCTCGATGTCGAACAGGATGAACAGCATCGCCACGAGGTAGAAGCTGATCCCGAAGCGGAACCCGCGCCGGACCTCGGAGGGCAGGCCGCACTCGTAGGGGTCGGTCTTCGACTTGAAGTTCCGGCCGCGGACCCCCACCAGCAGGTTGAGCACCGCGAAGAGCGACCCGACCGCTCCGCCGAGCACGAGGAACACGATCGCGGGCAGATAGTCGCGGAGCATCGATGGTCGTTATAGCACTGCAGGCCGGGAGCTTGTAACACAGTGTTACTTAGTGCGAAATGAGGCTAGGCTGATCGGGCTTGACCGACCCGTCTCCGCGCGAGCCAGGCCCGTGCTACCCATCCTGAGCCAGGTCATCAATCCTCATCGCGAGCCGCCACTGTGAAGGACGTCCACATCGTCATCGGGATCCTGGCCATGGCCCTCAACGGGCTGGCCGGGTTGTGGGGAGCCTGGTGCTGGTACCGCGTCCGTCAGAGCCGGCTGTTCTGGGGCCTGCTGCGCGCCGGGCAGGCGGTGATCGTGGTCGAGGCCGCCATCGGCGGCATCCTGCTCGCCACCGGCGACAAGGTCTCGAACCTGCACCTGCTCTACGGCCTGCTGCCGATCGCCGTGTCGTTCATCGGCGAGACGCTGAAGCTCAGCTCGGCGCAGATGATCCTCGACGCGCGGGAGATCGAGAACGCGCGCGCGGTCGGGCGCCTGGAGGCCGGCGAGCAGCGGCAGATCGTGCTGGCGATCCTCCAGCGGGAGGTCGGGGTGATGGCGCTCTCCGCGCTGGTGATCGTCGTGCTCCTGATCCGCGCCGCGGGCACCGCGTAGGGCGCGGCCGGTTCGGTGCCGCGACGTCTCCGGGCGACTTAGGGGTCTATATATCCCGTAAGGCGCCCAAAGACGTCTACGCGTCCCCCTCCGAGGCCGGGTGCACGGCCCGGTAGCGCCCCTCGAACCACAGCAGCGGCTCGCCGCTGCCCAGCCCGAGGTCGACGACCTTCCCGACGGCGATCGTATGGTCGCCGCCGGCGAGCAGCTCGCTGAGCTCGCACACGGCCCACGCGAGCACCCCGTCGATCACCGGGGCGCCCGAGCGCAGCCGGTAGCTCACGGCCTGAAGCTTCTCCGCCTCCGGCAGCTTCGAGGCGAACACGCCGGCCACCGAGTGCTGGGCGGCCGAGAGGATGTTGATCGAGAAGCGCCCGTGCTCGCGGACGATGGGCAGCGTCCGGGCCCGGTTCTCGAAGCACACGAGCACGAGCAGCGGGTCGAGCGAGAGCGAGCAGAGCGCGTTGGCCGTCATGCCGCCGGAGGCCGACGGTCCCTCAGCGGCGATCACGGCCACGCCGGTGGCGAAGCGGCCGAACACCTCCCGGAACAGCTCCGGTGGGGGTGGCGGTGTGGGCATCTCCCGCCGTTTATAGCGGGGGTGGGTCCCGACGCCGACCCCTGTGGTTGCCGCCGATGGGAGGACGATCGCGAGCTGAAATGAAGAGCGAACGTCTGACGCCGGCGCCGGGACCCTCCTCCTTTCGCCGGACGACGAGCGGTTCCTCCCGGCGGGCGCCCCCGGTCACCTGACGGTGATGGTGCCGCGGATACCGAGGTCGGCGTCGATGTACGTCGACGAGGACATCGTGTAGTGCCCGGGGAGCAGGAACACGAACATCGTCGCCTCCTCCCCCGGAGCGACCGGCCCGGAGGACTGCTCGGGGTGGCCGTTCTCGTCGATCACGAGGTCGTGGGTGAGCCGTCCGTCGTTGCGCACGATCACTGTGATGACCCCGCCGGGGATCGTCACCGCGCTCGGGTTGAGCCGGTATTCGGTGATCGCGACGGTGAGCGGGTGGCCCGCCGCGACGGTCTGCGAGCGCCCGCAGGCGGTGAGCCCGAGCGCCGCGAGCAGCGCCAGCAGGATTCGCCCGCGGCGGACCCTCTGGACGGCGGCGACAGCGCCCCCGCACGTCGGCTCGCGCACTGCCGGCATGCCCGCGATCGTACTTCCGTATGATCCGCGACCGCATGCCCAGGCCGCGCAAGTTCATCGCCCTGGCGGCGAGCCTCACGCTCGTCTGCGTGGCCACGACCGCCTGCGGCACCCAGCGCATCTCGGTCCCTCGCTCGAACGCCGCCGTCTACCAGGGAGCGGTCCTGTTCTCCCAGCGCTGCGCGGGTTGCCACACGCTCTCCTACGCCGGCACGCACGGGTCCGCGTCGAACGTCCGCGATCGCCAGGCGATCAACGGCCCGAACTTCAACGTCCGCTGCGAGCGACCGATCGTCCGCATCCTCTACGCGATCGAGAACGGCGGCTTCTCCGGCGCCTACATGCCGCAGAACATCGTCGTCGGGCAGGACGCGCGTGATGTCGCGATGTTCGTCTCGGAGTACGCCGGCCGCCAGCAGGTGGTCCAGCCGGGCACCAAGCCCTGCATCGATCAGCAGATCGGGACGCTCCCGCCGTCGGGCTCGGGCGCGTACGCGAGCATCGTCAAGGCCGACACGACGGCGACCACCGCGGGCACCACCACCTCGCAGCAGACGACGAGCCCGACATCGCCGAGCACTCCGACGACGCCGTCGAGCACCACCACGCCGACCCAGAGCGAGAACGGCGCCCACAAGGCACGGACCAAGGGAACGAAGGTCAAGCAGTTCCCGGTCAAGCCGAAGAAGAAGAAGTAAGGCCGCGGCGCCGGAGGCAGCGCGGCATGCTCGACATCAGGCGCCTTCGTGAGGACCCGGACGCCGTCCGGGAGGCTCTCGCCCGTCGCGGGCCGGACGCCGCCGCGGCGGTCGATCGCGTGCTGGCGGCCGACGAGCGCTGGCGCACCCTGACGGCGGAGCTCGAGACGCTCCGTGCCGAGCAGAACCGCGCCTCGAAGGGACGGCGCGGCGCGCCGACGCCCGAGGAGCGTGAGCAGCTGGCGGCGCTGGCGGCGCGGGGGCGCGAGCTGAGCGACGCGGAGACGGCCGCGCGCGCCGAGCTCGACGCCGAGCTCCTGAGCCTGCCGAATCTGCCCGCCGCGGACTCCCCCGACGAGGACACCGTCATCCGCACGGTGGGCGAGGCGGGGGCCACGGGGCTCGACCACCTGGCGCTGGCGGGCGGGCGCATCGACATGGAGCGCGGCTCGCGGCTGTCCGGCTCACGCTTCGCGTACCTGCGCGGCGAGCTCGTGATGCTCGAGCTGGCCCTCGTCCGCTACGCGCTGGAGAAGGTGGGCGGCCTGGGGTTCGAGCCGGTGATCCCGCCGGTGCTCGTGCGCGAGCGGGCGCTGTTCGGCACCGGCTTCCTCCCCGACACCGAGCAGCAGATCTACAAGCTGCCGGAGGACGACCTGTATCTCGTCGGCACCTCCGAGGTGGCGCTCGCCTCACTGCACCAGGAGGAGATCATCGACGCGGCGAAGCTGCCGCTGCGCTACGCCGGCTTCTCCAGCTGCTTCCGGCGGGAGGCCGGGGCGGCGGGGCGCGACACGCGCGGGATCTTTCGGGTCCACCAGTTCGACAAGGTCGAGATGTTCGCCTTCGTCGATCCGGCGGAATCGGCGACCGAGCACGAGCGGCTGCTGGCGATCGAGGAGGGGATCCTCCAGGAGCTGGAGATTCCCTACCGCGTCGTGGCGATCGCGGTGAACGACCTCGGGGCCTCCGCGGCCAAGAAGTACGACCTGGAGGCGTGGCTGCCCGGTCAGGGCCAGTACCGCGAGCTGACCTCGTGCTCGAACACCACCGACTTCCAGGCTCGCCGCCTCGACATCCGTCTGCGCCCGGATGGCGGCCGCCCGGCTCCCCTGCACACGCTCAACGGCACCGCCGTGGCCGTCGGGCGGACCATCATCGCCCTGCTCGAGAACGGCCAGCAGCCCGATCGCTCGGTGCGGCTGCCGCAGGCGCTCGTGCGCTGCGGCGCGCCGGAGGTGCTGGCGCCGGCGGATGCCGGCTGACGCTGCCGCGGGGGCGGGCGGGACCTAGATCGAGCGGAGCGCGGGCTGGCAGCCCTTGAGCACGATCAGCGCGGCGCGCGGCGGACCGCACGCCCCGATCACCGTGCGCATGCGCACGCCGAAGGTGTTGCGGGGGCGGAGGAACACCGTCTGCGGATCCTCGAGGCCGGTGGCGGCGTCGGTGATCGAGCGGACGAATCCCCCCGTGTCCGGGTTCTCACTGGTCGCCGGGGTGAGCAGCTCGGCGACCGGCCGGTTGATCGCGTCGGGCTCGCTGAGGCCGAGCAGACGCTCGGCTCCGCTGGAGAGCGCCTGCACCGAGAGGGTCGCATCGACGATCAGGAAGGCGTCGGACGGTTGCGGGCAGACGTCAGCGCGGGCCTCGAGCAGCAGCCCGAGGCCGCAGCGGCGGCAGACCCGGCTGTTCGGGGTGGGAAGCCACGCGGAATCCGTCTGCAGCGCACATTTGCCGCAGAACCACACACTCTCGGATTCCGTCTCTGGCGCGCTATGGACGAGCCGCAGCGACCCGGTCTTCGCTTCGGTGAGCACGGACACATCATGCCCTATACCCCGGCGGCCGGTCTAGTCAACTTCGAGTTGATGGCGCTTTGCACGCAAAACGCCATCCCCCGGGGGAGATTCGCCCACGAATTTCGCCATTGGCGGGCTCCCGAGCTCACCGGGGCAGGGTCTGGGTGAGCTGCACCACCTGCTGGAACGTCGGTCGGTTCTGGAACGGAAATGGCGGCAGCGGGATCCCGCTCGCCTCGACCGACTGGTTCTGATCGAAGCATTCCGCGGTCGGATCCGAGGCGCAGATCCCCTGGCCGTAGACCTGCTGGGCGGACTCCCCCAGCGCTTGGGCGAGCGAGGAGAGCAGCGCGCGGCGGCAGGCGGACAGGGATCCCCGGCCGCAGTACACGCGCGAGTAGTGCCCGGGAATCGAGCGCAGGCTGATCTTGGGGCGGTGCCGCCGCTTCGCCCGCGCCGTCTCTGCCACGACGGGGCCGCCGCCGGCCAGCGAGGAGGCGGCCAGCCCGCGGGCCGAGGCGACCCGGCGCCCGCCCGTGTCGAGCAGGACCCCGCGGGAGGCGAGCAGGTCACGCAGGTCCTTGTCGACGAAGCCGTACCACCCCTGCGCCTCGTCAGGAGCACTCGGCTGCCCGCCCGGCGTGGCGTCCCCGAAGCCGATCACGCCTTCCAGCTGGGTGAACGCGCTGCTGCCGAGCGACGGCTCGAACTCGGCCTGGAGCAGCCGCGGCCACCACGCGTCCATGATCTGGATCGCCGCCTCGTTGGCGTCGGTGCCGCTCCGGGTGAGATCCCAGCGATGACCGCCGGCCTCGTACCACGCCTGGAGCTCGCGGACCGCCGCGCGGAGCGCGGGCTGGCTCGCCGGGGGCGTTCCGATCACCCGGCGGAGGATCGGCCACAGCTTCTCGATCCGGATGTCCTCGGTGGCGGCCAGGTCCATCGCCGACACGAGCTGGGCGATCGACATCCGTCCGTGCCCGGCGCGCAGATCGGCGGTGATGTGATCGCGGATCAGCTGCATCCGGTAGAGCGGCCCGTACCCGTAGTTGTCGTCGGCTGCGGCCCAGCGCGGTGCCTGCTTGTTGTTCCACGAGACCAGGTAGGCGGGGTCGATGGCCTGCGGATGGGCGGAGAACGGGATGTCCCGCTCGGTATGGAGATCGGGGTTGAATCCCTGCCAGTCGAACTGGCCGGTGCCGAGGATGGGGAAGTCAGGCGACGTTCCCGGCGCGCGCTGCGGGTACCAACCGGACTCGAAGTAGGCGATGTGGTTGGCGTCGACGTACGCCCAGTTGAAGCCGAAGTTGATGTTCGCCGCCGCTCGCTGGAAGGTCTGCGGCGAGTGGACGAAGTCCGGGTCGTTGAGCTCGGAGAACCCGAGCGCGGAGTCGGCCTCGTGGAAGTAGGTCGTCCGCGCCGTGACGAACGCCACCGGCGTGCCGCCGTTGACCCGGCCGTAGGCGAACACGAGCCCGTGCACGGTCCGGTAGGTGGTCAGCGTGGCCGACCCCGGCGGGGTCGGGTCGTCCACGTTCGGGGTCCAGTCGTTCGTGCGCTGGAGCTCCTGCATGGGGACGCACTGGCCCTTGTAGAGATAGTGATGGTCGTCGCCTCCGCAGAGGACCTCCGCGAACGTGTCGACGTTGTCCGACGTGGCGGTGGTGGCGCTCCAGGCGTAGTCGTCGCCGTGCCCGAGCTCGACGTACTGGTTGACGCCCGGGAAGGACGCGCCCTCGGCGGAGATGCCCGGCCCGTGGAGATCCTCCTCGAGAAGGATCTGGGGCATGTAGTAGCCGACCTGGGGCCCCATCACCGCGATCGAGTGGTGGTCGTCGGAGTGCCACGCGCTGATGAGCTCCCAGTTGGATGCGAGCGGATGGCCGCCGTAGAGGGCGCGAAGCAGCATCGAGCCGATCGAGTGATCGTCGGGGATGGCGACCGGGTCGGGCGTGTCGCTGACGCCGAGATAGCGGGTCGGATGCGCCGCCACGGCAGCGAACGCCGCGGGCCCGGCCGGGGCATCCTCCGCGGTGTCGGGATTCGTCTGACCGGGTGAGACGTAGGCGACCGAGCCGGCCACCGGCATCGCCAGTCCGCGCTTGGCGAACGGCGAACCCGTCTCGTAGGGGAACGCCCTGGACACCGTGGTCGGGGCCTCGGGGTCGTTGGCCTCACGGAAGTCGCGCCACGCCACCCGGCCGCGCTTGGCGCCGTAGCGCTTGACGAAGGCCTCCTCGAGCAGCGCGCTCGGCACCTCGTCCCCGCCGCCCTTGCCGAAGATCGCGCCGATGAGCGACGCCTCGGCGATCACATCGGTGGCGTTCCACATCGTCGGCAGCTTGCCGATCGCCGCGTACTCGGCGGGCAGCAGCGCCGGATCGAGGAGCGCCTTCTGGATATAGGCGTTGATGCCGTCGACGTAGTTGTCGGCGTCGCTCACCAGCTGCTGGCCGGCCGCTCCGTACAGCGCCGGCGCCTCGCCCAGCTGCTCCTGGAGGTCGGCCTGCGTGTACGGCGCCACCGTCCACTGGGCCTGGTCCATCGCCTGATCCCCGGCCGAGCCGCCCACGAACGACGACAGGCTCGCCTCGGCCGTGTGCCGGAGCACGTCCATGAGGAACAGGCGATCCTCGGCCGCGGCGTAGCCGGCGCCGAACATCACACCCGCGCGCGTGGAGCCATAGACATGCGGCACTCCGTAGGTGGAGTCGCGCACGATGGTGACGTCCGAACGCGGGCTCTCCGTGGAGGCGACATCCCCCGGCTTCACGCCGAAGGTGGCGTCCTTGAAGTACAGCGGCACCTCCGCGTCGGTGAGCGTCGGCGCCGCGTAGAGGAGGTTCTCGTAGAGCGGCAGCTGGTCGCGGGAGTGCGCGGGGACGGCGCCGGTGGCCTCGAACTGGGCCAGCTGGATCGCGTTGTCGGTTCCGTTCTGCCCGGGCGGGAGGACGTTGAGGAACCCGCCCGCGTCGTCCGTGCCGTACGGCTGCGGCGCCGGGCCGGCGGCCGCCTGCGCCACCCCGGGCGCGCCCACGGCGAGGACCAGCGCACACGCCATCCCGATCACACCTCGACACCGCATCGTCACCTCTTCTCCCGAAAGCCGACGGCCGCGATCCTATTCGTTCGTCTCGCCGCGAGCGCCGGTGCGTCGCCCCGGCTCGGCGACGGCGGTGCGGTCGCCACGCCGCGAAGCTAATCTGCGCCCATGGACCGTCCCGCACGGCTGCGGACCCTGCTCGCTCAGGTCGTGTCGGTGGGCGATCCGGAGGAACGACTGCGAGCCCTGGCGCAGTTGCGCCGTGAGTTGGAGGCGGCCGAGACGGAGCTGGCGGCCAACGCGTTGCGCGCCGGCCTCTCGTGGAGCCAGATCGGCGCCTCCCTGGGGGTGTCCAAGCAGACTGCTCACCGGCGCCACAGCCATGACGTGGCCAAGCTCGACGAGGCTGCCGAGGCCGAGCACCAGGGCAGCCGGGTGCTGGTGCGCGCCGAGGCACGCCGCGCGGTGCGGGTGGCGCGTCAGGAGGCGGTCGCCCGCGGCGAGCCGACGGTGGGGACCGAGCACCTGCTGCTCGGCCTGCTCCAGTGCGGTGACCCGACGACGGTCGAGCTGCTCGATCGTCTCGGCGTGACGCTGACGCTCGCGCGGGAGGCGGTGCAGCCGACGGTCGAGGCGTCGCTCAGGTCCGCCCGGCCGGGCGCGGCGGAGCGCAGCGACGCCACCGCGGTGCTCTCGCCGTTCGCCCGCCGCGTGATCGAGGAGGCGCTCGCGGAGCGCGCCGGTCAGGGCTCGGGAGCGCTGTCGGCGCTCGACCTGCTGCGGGCGCTCCTGCGCGACGACGCCGGGGGCGCGGCCCGCACGCTCGAGGCGCTCGGCGTGGGAGCGCCGCGGGTGCGGATCGAGATCTCGCGCAGCGAGTCGCTCCGCGACACCTCAACGCTCTGAGCCGCGACCCGCGGCGGGGGGCCGCCCCGGCGAGCCACACGGGGACGGGCGCCGGGGGCGATGGGGCGCGCAGGGGGGCTGGACATATGTCCGAGGTGTGATTAGCCAGTGGTGCGATGGGGAATCACGTGATTACTCCGGATGCGACCCCCTCCGCCGGGATTGGCCCCGACGGCGCACCGAACGAGGAGAACACCATGACGGTTGGCAACTCGCTGTTCCTGATCGCCCTTGGGGCGGTTCTGCGCTTCGCGGTCAACGTCACCCTCGGCGGCTTCGACATGCACACCTTCGCCGTCGTCCTGATGATCGTCGGCTTCGTCGGACTCGTCGTGTCGGTGCTCTGGATGACCCGCTGGGCCGACCGGCGGGGCAACCCGGTCGCCTTCGAGCGCGACATCCGGCTGCGCGAGCTTCGCTAGCCGGCGCCGGGACCGCCGTCGCGGACCGCCCGCCCGCCGGGGCAGGCGAGCGGGCGGCCCTTCAGCGTCGACGGGAGGCTCAGCCCGTCGTGGTGCTGATGACGGCCGGGGTCTCGTCGGCGTCGGGCGGGTACGCCCCGCCGGAGAACCACACGTCGCTCGGAGCGACCGAGGCGCTCCCTTCGACCTGGTCCATGCCCTTGGGCGTCGGCTGCGTGGTCCAGGTCGTGCCGTTGAAGTGCGCGAGCGAGACGATGCCACCGGCCCACACGTCGCGAGCCGACAGCGCCTGGATCTGCACCGCGTAGGGCACTGTCGCCACCTTCGTCCAGCTCGTCCCGTTCCAGTGGAGGATCGCGTAGTCGTTGGCGATCGCCCACGCATCGGTCGGCGACACGGCGGCGACGTCGAGCAGCCCGGTCTGGTCCGGCACCGATTGCGTGCTCCACGCACGGCCGTCGAAGTGGATCAACACCGAGGTGAACGTGCGGCCGCCGTAGCCGCCGGTCTCGGTGAATCCGGTGACCCAGATGTCGCTTGGCGAGGAGCCGTCGATCGAGGTGATGGTGAGTCCGGCATTGCCGATCGAGACGTGAGTGGGAACCAGCGTCCAGGTCGTGCCGTTGAAGTGCTCGGCGGTCGCGATCTGATCGACGCCGTCTCTCGCGGTCCCGACCGCCCAGGCGTTCGTCGGCGAGAACACCTGGATGTGCTCGAACATGCCGTCCCCCGCTTGGCTCGGCAGTGTCAGCTGCCGCCATGCGCTGCCCGTCCACTCGAACGCGATCGGGAGCACCTCCCAGCCGCTGGGGCCGGGAATCTCCCCGTCACCGACCGCGATCACGTCGTCGGCGGCGCTCGCGCTCACTCCGGTCAGGTTGCAATCGCTCTCGAAGATCGTGCACGGGTTACCGGCCGGGAACGGCACGGAGGTCCAGCTCGTCCCGTCCCAGTGGTCGCTCAGGAGCCCGCCAGTCGACTCCCCGACCGCCCACGCATCGCTGGACGAGACGGCGGTGATGCTCTCGAGCGGCGCGTACGGCACCGTGCTGTCGTGCTTGGGGAACGGCGGAAAGGCGATGGTCCAGCCACTGGTGCCCGCGGCCCGCATCGACGCGGCCAGCGCCGAGGGGAGCGGAGCGAGCAGCGCGGCGGCTGCCACGGCGAGCACCCCGAGCATCGAGCGACGGATGCGGCGCGGTGGGGCGGTGACCGAAAGCGTGAAGCGCACAGCAGGTCCCTTCTCGTAGATGGCGTCCTACAGCCCCTGACGCCACACGCGAGCATTCCTTCCCGCGGCCCCACAATTGCTCTGAGGTCCGTTCCGCCCGGACCAGCGAGCGGACGACGGCAGCGGAGAGGGGGGGATTCGAACCCCCGAACGAGGTAACCCCCGTTACGCGATTTCCAGTCGCGCCCGTTCAACCACTCCGGCACCTCTCCGGGCAGGGCTAGCGTAGCGGGGCCACCGCCGCCAGGCCTCGCTGCGAGGCGGCCGCTCCCCGCGCCCGGCCCGGTCCCGGGGCATGGGCCTTACAGCTGCCAGGCGCCCTCGTGCAGCAGCGGGATCTCGCTCCCGTCGCGGGTGATGCCGGTGACGTCGACCTCGGGGCTGCCGATCATGAAGTCGATGTGGATCTCGCTGCGGTTGATTCGAGCGCTGCTCTCCTCACCCTCCACGGCAAAGCCGAGACCCTGGCCGAGCGCGATGTGGCTGGCGGCGTTCTCGTCGAGCAGGGTTTCGAAGAACACCGTGCCGAGCTGGCCGATCCGGCTCTCGCGGTCGACGAGCGCCACCTCGCCGAGCCGCGTGCCGCCGGCGTCGCGCGCGGTGAGGCCTCGCAGCGTGTCCGCGCCCTCGTCGGCCTCGATCTCCACCGCTCTACCGCCCGCGAACCGGACCCGGAGCCCGGTGATCGTCCGGCCCGAGGCGAACAGCGGCTTGGTCGACGTGACAAACCCCTCCGTGCGCTCGGGGTCGGGCGTGGTGAACACCTCCTCGGTCGGCAGGTTGGCGGCGTGAACGATCCCGCCCACCGTCTCCAGCTTGGCGGCGAGCCAGCGGCTGCCGGGCAGCAGGCCGACCGTCAGGTCGGTTCCCGGACCGCGCAGCCGCAGCGCGTCGAGCGCCAGCCCGTCCAGGCGCGCCGCCACCTCGCGCAGCCGCGCCATCCGCTCCTCCCAGGCAGCGACCGGGTCGGGCTCGGTGAGCCGGCAGATGTCGGCGATTTCCTCCCACAGCCGCGCCAGGGCCGCCTCGCCGCGCAGTTCCGGGTGGACGAGCTCGGCCCATCCGAGCGTCGGGCACGGTCCCACCGTCCAGTTCACCGTGCGCTCCTGCACCAGGCGGAGCGACTCCTTGATCCGGGGGAGCATGTCGCGCCCGAGCAGGGCGGGATCGATCCCGTCGAGCACGTGCGGCGCGGTCGGGCCCCGCAGGGTGATCATCGCGCCGCGAAGCTCCCCGAGTGCGTCGAGCCGCGCGCCGTACCAGGGGGGGACGTAGCCGAGCGTCTCCGGATCGGCCTCCAGCGCGCGGGCCCGCTTGACGTGCGGGTCGTAGGTGAACGGATCGACGAACAACGCCCCGGCCCGGTAGGCGGCGGCGGCGATCGCGCGGACCATCGGCTCCTGTCCGGGCTCGCAGGTGACCTCGACGACCTGACCCGGTTGCACGTTGGCGCCGAAGCGGACGAGCAGCTCCGCCATCACCTCGATCTCACGCTCGTGGCTCATCACGAGGGGATGAGTATGCCGGGGTTGAGGATGCCGGCCGGATCGAGCACGCCCTTGACCGCGGCGAGCGCGGCCATGCCCAGCTCACCGATCTCCGCGGCAAACGGTTCGCCGTGGTCGCGGCCGACGCCGTGGTGGTGGCTGATCGATCCCCCGGCGGCGAGGATCGCCGCGCTCGCGACGGCCTTGGCGGCCCGCCACTGGGCGATCGGGTCGGCGAGCGCCCGGCAGCCGACGGTGAAGTACAGCGACGCGCCGGCCGGATAGACGTGGGAGATGTGGCAGAGGATCACCGGCGGGGTCCCGGCTGCGGCGAGCGTGTCCCGGAGCGCGCCGGACACGGCGGCGTAGAGAGCGCTCAGCCGGCTCCAGAACGTCACCGTCTCCAGGGTCTCCACGAGCACGCCGGCGTCGAGCAGCGCGTCGCGCAGATACGGTCCGCGGAACCGATCCTGGGCCCAGTGGCGGCCCGCATCGGGCTCGGGCCGCGCCCCCAGCGCCTCGAGCACGCGGGCGGCCCGGTCGCGTCCCTCGGCGACCGCCTCCGCCGAGCCCTCGAACCCGACGATGCCCAGCGCGCCACCCTCGCCACCGCTGCCGAGCTCGCTCGGGCGCGCCAGGTTGAGCGCCGTCTCGGCCTCGTCGGAGAGGCGCAGCACGGTCGGCCGCGGCCCGTCCTGGGCCAGGCGCCGGAGCGCCCGCGCGCCGGTGGTGAAGTCGGGGAACCGCCAGCCGTCGTAGGCCGTGGCCTCGGGCACCGGGCGCACCTGCAGGGTGAGGGCGGTGATGACGCCGAAGGCGCCCTCGGAGCCGAGCACGAGCTGACGGAGATCCGGGCCGGCGGCGCTGCGGGGCGCGCGCCCGAGCTCCAGCGTGCCGGCCGGCGTGGCCAGCCGCACGCCGAGGACGAGATCGTCGAAGCGTCCGTATCCGGCCGAGGCCTGACCGCTCGAGCGCGCCGCGGCGAACCCGCCGAGCGTCGCGTACTCATAGGACTGGGGGAAGTGCCCGAGCGTGTAGCCGTGGGCGCGCAGCAGCGCCTCCGCCTGCGGTCCGCGCAGCCCCGGCTCGAGCACGGCGAGCCGCGACTCCTCGTCGAGGGCCACCAGCGCGTCGAGCCGGCGCAGGTCGAGGGCCACGAGGCCGGCGAACGCGGTGGCGTCGGGCTCGAGCCCGCCGACGACCGAGGTGCCGCCGCCGAACGGGACGACGGCGACGCGCTCGGCGGCGCACAGGCGCAGCAGCGAGAGCACCTGCTCGTGGCTCGCCGGTTCCAGCACGAGGTCGGGCGCGGCGGCCCCATCCCCGGCGCGCAGCGCGAGCAGGTCGGGCGTCGACTTGCCCCGGGTGTGCCGGATGCGTGCCTCGTCATCGGCCGAGGCGCTCTCCGGGCCGACGACGGCGATGAGCCGCTCGGCCAGCGGCCCCGGCAGGCGCGGCGACGGCAGCGCGATCTCGGCCAGCTCCGGCCGGGGCGCGGCCGCGCCGGTCACCCCGAGGGCACCGCGCAGCAGCTGGAGGACCTCCGCGCCCAGCTCGGGCACCTCGTCGGGATCGCCCCAGCCCCACCAGGACAGCGGCGGGGGCGGGCGGCGCGGTCGCTCGGCCATCAGGCCGGCAACGCTACCGGCGCGGCGTCTGCCAGTGCGGGACGCCGAGCAGGATCAACCGCAGCTGTGCCTCGGCGGTGCGGGTGATCTCCAGCTCGCTCTGCTGCGAGCCGGCCGGCGCGTCGAGCAGCGCCTCGACGGTGGCGATCATCGTGTTCACGAGCAGGCCGGCGAGCATCTGCAGGTCGGTCGTGCTCCAGTCGCAGAGGATCGGGAAGCGCGTGAGGTCGGTGGCGAGCTCGCCGCCGAACAGGCGGATCTCGGCGCGCACGGCGTGGCGCAGGATCCCGTTGCCGGTGGAGCGGATGCGTGCGACGAAGGCGAAGTGCTGGCGGTTCTCGCGCACCTCGGCGACGAGGATCTCGACCGACCGCGCGACGATCCGCTCCGGCGGGGTGTCGTCCTCCCGGGCGGTGCGCAGCATCGCCCGCAGCGAGCGGAACGAGTCCTCGATCAGGGCCAGCCCGAGCTCGTCCATCGAGGCGAAGTAGCGGTAGAAGGCGGTCGGAACGACCCCCGCGGCCCGGGCGACGCTGCGCAGGCTGAGGGCATCGAAGCTCTCGCCCGCCTCCATCTGCAACAGCGCGGCGTCGAGCAGACCCTGGCGCGTGTGCTGGCGGCGCTCGGCCTGGGTGCGCCGCGGACGCGGCACCGGAGCGGCTGAGCCGTCGTCCTCGATTGATGTACGCCTGTTCATGGCCTACGTGTGAAGGTGCGCACAGAAGGGCGTAAATCCCTTGACCGCCGGGTGTTCATGTCTTTAGTCTACTTGGAGAACGATTGTCCACTAATTGTCAACGGAGAGATGCTCGCTTCCACTACCACCCGACGGATTCTGCGCTCTGGCCTCGTCGACCTGCTCGTCGGACCGCACGGTATCGACCGCTACCTGGAGTTGATCCGGCCCGAGCTGACCGTCCGCGACGCCCGGGCCGAGGTCGTCGCGGTGCGCCATCAGACTGACCGCAGCGTGACCGTCACGCTGCGTCCGAACCTGGCGTGGCAGGGGTTCCGGGCGGGACAGTTCGTGCGCGTCGGAGTCGAGATCGACGGCGTGCGCCGCACCCGCACGTACTCCCCGGCGTGCGCGGAGCAGGCCGGACGCCCGGGCCGGTCCCAGGAGCGTGAGCTCGAGCTCACCATCACCGAGCACCCCGGCGGCCTCGTCTCCCGGCATTGCCGGACCCGCCTCACGCCGGGGACGGTCGTCCACCTCGGCGCGGCCGACGGGAGCTTCGTCCTGCCCTCGCCCCGGCCGCGACGGCTCGCGCTCGTGAGCGGTGGGAGCGGGATCACCCCGGTCCTGTCGATGCTGCGCACATTGTGCGCCGAGGGCCACGACGGTCCGATCGCCTTTCTGCACTACGCGCGGACCGCCGCCGACTGGCTCTACGCGCCCGAGGTGTGGGAGCTCGCGGCACGGCATCCGAACGTCCGCGTCGCCTTCGCAGCGACGCGGGAGGGAGGCCGGCACGTCGACGGCGAGGCGATCGCCGATGCGTTCGGCGACGGGGGCGGAACGGCGGACAGCCATGCCGCGGTGTGCGGACCCCCGGGGCTGATCGAGGCCGTCCGGGAGATCTACGCCGAGACCCCCGAGCGGGTGCTGAGCGAGACGTTCACCCCGCCGGCGATCTCCCTCGCCGGCGAGGCCACGGCGGCGGGGACGCTTCAGTTCCTGCGCAGCGACCTCGCCACCCCGATCGCCGACGGCACGCTGCTCGAGCAGGCCGAGGCGGCCGGGCTCTCGCCCGAGTTCGGCTGCCGGATGGGGATCTGCCACACGTGCACGTGCCGGAAGTCCGCCGGCCCGGTCCGCAACGTCCTCACCGGGGAGGTCTCCCACGAGGAGGACGAGGACATCCAGCTGTGCATCTCAGTCCCCGCCGGCGATGTTGCCCTGCAGCTCTGATCCTTGACGAGAGAGGAAGCCATGACCACCACCCGCCCCCAACTCACCTTCGAGCAGATCGAGGCGCTCGGCCAGGAGCTCGACGCGCTGCGCAACCGCGTGCGCGCCGAGCTTGGCGAGCGTGATGCCCAGTACATCCGCCGCGTGATCGCCGCCCAGCGCGGCCTGGAGGTCGGCGGACGCGCGCTGCTGTTCGCCGGGTTCCTGCCGCCGGCGTGGATCGCCGGGACGACCGCTCTGTCGCTGTCGAAGATCCTCGACAACATGGAGATCGGCCACAACGTCATGCACGGTCAGTACGACTGGATGAAGGATCCGGCGCTCGACTCCCAGCGCTTCGAGTGGGATACGGCCTGCCCGGGCGATCAGTGGCGCCACTCCCACAACTACATGCACCACACGCATACGAACGTGCTGGGCAAGGACCGTGACATCGGCTACGGCGTGTTGCGGATGAGCGAGGACCAGGAGTGGCGTCCGCGCGATCTCGCCAACCCGCTCTATGCGTTCCTGCTCATGGTCCTGTTCCAGTGGGGCGTCGCCGTCCACGACCTGGAGGTCGAGCGGATCGAGGCCGGGGAGATCTCGCTCGCCGACAAGCGGGACATCTTCCAGGCGATCTGGCAGAAGGGGCGTCGCCAGGTGCTCAAGGACTACGTCCTGTTCCCGCTGCTGGCCGGTCCCTTCGCCCCGTTCGTGTTCACGGGCAACCTGACCGCCAACCTGACCCGCAACGTGTGGTCGTTCATGATCATCTTCTGCGGCCACTTCCCCGAGGGCGTCGAGGAGTTCTCCGAGGAGGAGGTGGAGGACGAGACCCGGGGCGGGTGGTACCTGCGCCAGATGCTCGGCTCGGCCAACCTCACCGGGGGGCGCCTGTTCCACATCCTCTCCGGGAACCTCTCGCACCAGATCGAGCATCACCTGTTCCCGGACATCCCGGCGCACCGCTACGGGGAGATCGCCGTCGAGGTGCGCGACATCTGCGCCCGCTACGGCCTGCCCTACAACACCGGGCCGCTGCACAGCCAGTTCGGGTCGGTGGTGAAGAAGATCTGTCGCCTCGCGCTGCCCGGCCGCCAGAAGGCCGGCGCGTCCGAGCCCGCTCCTCAGTCCACGCGCGCCAGCACCACGCCCACGCCCGCGCCGGCCCAGCGGCGCGAGCCGGAGCCCGCGCTCGCGTAGCCGCCCGGTCCGCGCGTCAGAACGGCCGCTCGGACTCCGGGATCTTCGGCACGTCGGAGGCGATCCGCTGCATCACCCCGTAGAACCGGTGGATCTCCGGGTAGAGGATCGCCTTTCCGCTCGTGATCAGCCCGCAGGAGATGCCCCGTTCGCGGTCGGCCCAGCCCATGATGTTGATCAGACCGAGATGCCCGAAGGCGAGATCGGTGTCCAGGCCGTAGATGCTCACCACCTTGGCCCCGAGCATGAGGCCGTAGGAGAAACGGCCCGGCAGCCCGAGCGTGAGGTCGATCTCCAGCCGGGACTGTTCGGTGAGGGCGCGGGTGAGCGTCTCCGGCTTCATCACCCGGACGCCGTCGAGCTCACCGCCGCAGCGGAAGATCTCGAAGAAGCGACCGAGCTCGTCGGCGCTCGTGATGAGCGACGCGGCCGGGATCACCGAGGTGAGGAAGCGGGGGTCGTTCGAGATCCTGACCGCCTCGTCGATCGGGACGGCGAGCGCGCGGGCCACCAGGTTCGACAGCGGCGGCAGGAGCCGGGGGCCCGTCCGGTAGGACAGCCCGACCTTGCCGACATCCTCGGGGGCGACGCCGTAGTTGCCCCAGCGAAAGCCGAGCGGCTGAAGGATCGCCTCGCCGAGCACCTCCCGGATCGATCGGCCGGTCACGCGGTTGACGATCTCCCCCAGCAGGAAGCCGCCCGACAGCGCGTGGTAGGCGAGCAGCGTCCCCGGCTTGACGAACGGCCGAGCCTCGGACAGGCTGCTGACGATGAACTCCCGGTCCGCGATCCGATCGAGGTCGAGCATCGCCTTGGGGATCGTGGGGACGCCGGCGCGGTGGGCGAGGACGTGGGCGATCGTCGTGCCCTCCTTGCCGTGGACGCCGTACTCGGGGATGTAGCGCGTCACACGATCGAAGATGTCCAGCTCGCCGCGCTCGTGGAGCATGTGCACGACGAGCGCGGTGATCCCCTTCGACGCGGAGTACACGCAGAACGGCGTGTCGGGCGTCACCTTCACCTTCGGAGTCGAGGCGTCGTCGTTCGGCCCGTTACCGCGGGCGTGGCCGATCGCGCGGTTGAGCACGACCTTCCCGTGCCGGCGCAGGCACAGCTGCAGGGCTGGGTGGACGCCGGTGCGGTAGAGCGCGCGGGCCGCCGCCCAGATCCGCTTCACCTCCCGCTCGCTCAGCCCGACGGACTCGGGATCGACCTCCTCGCCCGTCGTGGTGATCGACCGCAGGTCGTCGGGGACGTGGATTCGTCCGAGCGGATCGGGGACCAGCGGGAGGCGCGGGAACATGGCCATGCGACGGTGCGGGACAATAGTCGTCAGCGCTGCACCGGTGACCCGCGCGGCCCCCGGCCACGTACCACTGATCATGAGCCTTCTCTCCACCCTTCTGATGTACGTCAAGCGGACGCGGACCCTGTCCGAGCCGACGGACATCTATCGCCACAGCGTCACTCTGCTCGACGGCGGCGAGCTCGACCTGGCGGCGTTGCGCGGGCACCCGACGCTCGTCGTCAACACCGCCAGCAAGTGTGGCTTCACGCCGCAGTACGCCGGGCTGGAGGCGCTCTACGAGCGCTACCACGAGCGTGGCCTCGAGATCATCGGCACCCCCTCGGCGGACTTCGCGGGACAGGAATACGACGATGCCGCCGAGATCGGGGCGTTCTGCCAGAAGAACTACGGCGTCACCTTCCCGCTCACCGAGAAGATGTCGGTGCGGGCCGATCCGGCGCCGCTGTGGGACGACCTGGCGCGCCAGCCCGGGTCGGCGCCGCCGGTGTGGAACTTCACGAAGTACCTGGTCGGGGCCGACGGGAAGCTGATCGAGCGCTGGGCGACGAAGGTCAAGCCCGACGATCCGAAGATCGTCGCGGCGATCGAGTCGGCGCTGCCGAACTGAGCGTCGGCCACGCCGGTGATCGCCCCGGGCACCGTGTTCGCCGCCCCGGCGGCTCCCACCGCCTGGGCCGCGCTGGCCGTGGCCGGGCTCATGCTCGCGGCCTGGGCGGTGTCCGTCCGCCTGCGCGACGTCTCGATCGTCGATCCCCTGTGGGGCCCCGCGTTCGTGCTGGTGGCATTCGTCGTCGCGCTCACCGGCGGCGGGGACGCCGGCCGGCGCTGGCTCCTGCTCGCCCTGACCGCCGCCTGGGGGCTCCGTCTCGGCGCCCATCTGGCCCGGCGAAAGCTCGGCGATCCCGAGGAGGACCGCCGCTACGCCACCATGCGCGAGCGCCGCGGCGACGGCTTCGTCGCCTGGAGCCTGTACGGGATCTTCGGCCTCCAGGGCCTGCTCGTGCTCGTCGTCTCGCTGCCCCTCCAGGTCGCGGCGCGGGCCCACGGCTCGCTCGCCGCCACGGCGATCCCCGGCGTGGTCGTGTTCCTCGTCGGGCTCGGGTTCGAGGCCGTCGGCGACGAGCAGCTGCGGCGCTTCAAGGCCGACCCCGGGAATCGCGGCAAGGTGATGGACCGCGGGCTCTGGCGCTACACCCGCCACCCGAACTACTTCGGTGACTTCTGCGTGTGGTGGGGGCTGTGGCTCGTGGCCCTCCCGGCGGGCGGGACCTGGTGGACGCTCGTCGGGCCGCTCGTGATGAGCCTGCTGCTGATCCGGGTCTCGGGGGCGGCCCTGCTGGAGAAGGACATCTCCGAGCGCCGCCCGCAGTACCGCGACTACATCGCCCGCACCTCCGGCTTCGTGCCGCTGCCGCCGCGTCAGGCCGGGCGCGGCGCCAGCAGGTAGTGGCTGACGAGCCAGCGGCTGCCCCGCCGGTAGCGCCAGATCTCCTGCGTGGAGAGGAGGAACAGCCGCCAGCCGCCGAGGAGCCGGAGCGCCTGCGCCCGTGTCCGTCCGTCGGCGGTCAGCAGCGCGAGCGCCTCGTCGCGGTGGGCGTCGAGCCGCTCGAGCCACGCGACCAGCGTGCGCGCGTAGTGCGTGCCCGGCACGATCCACGAGTCGGCCACGCGGAGATCGTCCTGGAAGCGCGGCAGCAGCTCGTGGCTCGGCATCGTGCCCGCGGTGAAGAAGCGCTCGGCCGCCCAGGTCCCGGTGAAGCGGTAGGGGAGCGTGCGGTGGCTGAACACGTGGACGAAGGCGAGCCCGTCGGGCTCGAGCCAGCCCGCGACGCGCCGGAGCAGCTCACGCCAGTTGCGCATGTGCTCGAACATCTCGATCGACATCACGCGGTCGAAACGCCCAGCCGGCGTGAAGTCGTTGACGTCGGCGGTGACGATGCGCAGGTTGGCGAGGCCTCGCTCGGCCGCCCGGGCCTCGATCCACTCGCGCTGGCGATGGGAGTTCGAGACGCCGGTGATCACGGCGCTCGGGTAGCGCTCGGCCAGCCACAGCGACAGCGATCCCCAGCCGCAGCCGAGATCGAGGATCCGCATCCCGTCGGCCACCCGCGCCCGCTCGCAGGTCAGGGCGAGCATCGCCTCCTCGGCGTCGGCGAGTGAGTCGACCCCGGCGTCCCACAGGCAGCCCGAGTACTTGCGCCGCGGCCCCAGGATCAGCCCCAGGAACTCTGCCGGCAGCTCGTAGTGCTGCTCGTTGGCCTTCTCCGGGACCTCGGCCACCGGCCCGCTCGACATGTGCGTCACGAGCTCGACGAATCGCCGCTCCTGGGCGGCGACGCCGCCGCGTCCCTCCCGGCGCTCGCGGTCCCAGGCGCCGAAGCGCGAGCCCGCTCGGAGCAGCCAGTCGGGGAGCAGTCCGTGCTGCAGGGCGCGGTCGAGGATGCGGTAACGGAGCGCGTCGGTCATCTCGCCAGAGGTTCGGGGACGCCGGGCGAACGGATCATCCGCGATACTCGCGCCGTTCGTCGCCGATCCGCCTGAGAGGAGCACACCGCATGGATCTGCTGGGGATGGTGGAGGAGCCGGCTCGCCGGGCCGGGCTCGAGGCGCGCGCGCTCGTCGCCCTCACCCGGGCCGGGGTGCTGGGAGTGGAGCTCCCACACCGGCTGATTCCGGTCATCGGCGCGATGCGGGACTACGGTCCCTTCGGCGGGGCGCCCCGCGTGTCGGCCCTGCGCCACGGCGACTATCCGGCGATCGCCGACGACGGCGGTGAGATCACCTATCGCGAGTTCGACGAGCTCATCAACCGCCTCGCCAACGCCTGGCGCGAGCAGGGTCTCGGAGCCGGCGACAGCGTCGGGATCCTGTGTCGCAACCACCGCTGGCCGCTGATCGCCGCCTTCGCCGCCTCGCGCGTGGGGATGAAGGCGATCTGGCTGAACACGTCATTCTCGGCTCGCCAGGCTCGTGAGGTCGCCGAGCGCGAAGGCGTCGAGCTGCTCATCCACGACGCGGAGTTCGCCGAGCTCGTGGCGGAGATCGAACCGCCGAACGGAAAGCTGTCGTGCGCGATCGACGATCCGTCGGCCGACGAGCTGGCGCGGCTCGTCGCGGGCGGCGATCCCGCGCTGCCCCCGGCCCCGCCGAGCCCCGGGCGGATCGTCCTGCTGACGTCGGGCACGAGCGGCACCCCGAAGGGGGCTCCCCGCGCCGAGCCACGCGGCTTCGTGGTCCCCGGCTCGCTGCTCGAGCGGATGCCGATGAAGGCCCGGGAGGCGAACGTGATCGGGCCGCCGCTGTTCCACGGCACGGGGCTGATGATCGCGCTGCTCAGCGTGGCGCTCGGGTCCAAGACGGTGCTGCGCCGGCGCTTCGACGCCGAGACGTTCCTCGACGACATCGAGACCCACCGCGCGACGGGGGTGTGCGTCGTGCCGGTGATGCTCCAGCGCGTGCTCGCCCTCGACGAGGAAGCGGTCAGGCAGCGGCGGCTCGGCACCTTACGCGTCGTGTTCTGCGCCGGATCGCAGCTCCCGGCCAAGGTCGCGATCCAGACGATGGACCTGCTCGGCGACGTGATCTACAACCTCTACGGCTCGACCGAGGTGGCCGTGGCCACCCTCGCCACGCCGCAGGACATCCGGGCGGCGCCGACCTGCGTGGGCAAGCCCACGCTGGGTTCCCGGGTGAGGATCCTCGACGATGACGGTCGCGCCGTGCCGACCGGGGAGACGGGCCGGGTGTTCGTCGCCTCGACGATGCCCTTCGAGGGCTACACGGGCGGCGGCAACAAGGAGATCATCGACGGGCTGCTGTCCACCGGCGACCTCGGCCACTTCGACGCCGAGGGCCGCCTGTACATCGACGGGCGCGACGACGAGATGATCGTCTCCGGCGGGGAGAACGTGTTCCCCCGGGAGGTGGAGGAGCTGCTCGTCCACCATCGGGCGGTCGCCGACGCCGCCGTCGTGGGGGTGGAGGACGAGGACTTCGGACAGCGGCTGCGCGCATTCGTGGTCATCCGGGACGGCGAGTCGCTCGACGAGGACGACGTCAGGGAGTACGTCAAGGAGAACCTGGCGCGCTTCAAGGTCCCGCGTGACGTGATCTTCCTCGACGAGCTCCCGCGCAATCCGACCGGCAAGATCCTCAAGCGCGAGCTGATCGCCCGTCAGACGGACGCCACATGAGGCCCCGGGAGCGCGTGCTGACGCCCGTGCGGCGACCAGTCACTAGGGTTCGGCGCGGTCGGATATGAGCGGCGGCGACACAGGACACGACGACAAGCACGTCTCGCACGACCGCGACGTGCGCAGCGGGCATCACGCCGGCCACGGCGACGCCGTCACCCAGGCCGAGGTGCGCAGGATCGTCAACGCCCTGCGCCCCTACGGGGTGCTGCGCCGCGATGTCCTCAAGCGCCAGGCCGCGCCCGGCGGCTGGCACGAGGGAAGCTTCGAAGAGGCACTCGCCGCCGCGCTGCGCTCCGGCAAGGTGGAGAAGCTCCCGCTCGACTTCTACCGCCTGAGCGACGGCTCGGGCTGACGGCCCGGTCAGCCCGCGCGCAGGCGGGGCTCGGGTGAGCCGGTTGTCGAGGCTCAGGCGAACTCCTGCCGCGTCCACTCCGGGAGCACGTCGGGCAGGCCGTCGCTCACCCGGTCGGGGAACTGCGCCTCGCGCTTCTCCAGGAACGAGGTCACGCCCTCGGCGGCATCCGCGGAGCGGCCCCGCGCGAGCATCGCGCGCGAATCGGTCCGGTGGGCCTGCATGGGGTGATCGGCGCCCAGCATCGTCCACATCATCCGGCGGGCCAGCGCCACCGACACCGGGGCGCTCGAGGCGGTGAGCTCACGGGCCAGCGCCTGCGCGGCGCCGAGCAGCTCGTCCTTCGGGTGGAGGCTTCGCACGAGCCCTGCCTCGTAGGCCTCCTCGGCGCCGAACACGCGCCCGCTCATCGTCCATTCGAGGGCCCGGCTGATCCCCACGAGGCGGGGCAGGAACCAGCTCGACGCCGCCTCGGGGACGATCCCGCGCCGCGCGAACACGAATCCGAAGCGGGCGTCCTGCGCGGCGAGGCGGATGTCCATCGGCAGCGTCATCGTCGCCCCGACCCCGACGGCCGGTCCGTTGATCGCCGCGATCACCGGCTTGCGCGACTCGAACACGCGCATCGTCAACGTGCCGCCGCCGTCACGGGGGACCTCCTCGGTGCGGCCGCGGGCGCGGAGGTCGAAGGTGGCCCCGCCGGCGGCGAGGTCGGCGCCGGCGCAGAAGCCGCGCCCCGCGCCGGTGATGACCACGGCGCGCACCGCGTCGTCGCCGTCGGCCGCGTCGAAGGCGGCGATCAGCTCCTGGGCCATCGTCGGGGTCCACGCGTTGAGCCGCTCGGGGCGGTTCAGCGTGATCGTGAGGACGCCGTCGTCGACGTCGGTGAGGATCTGCTCGGGGCTCATGGGCGCTCGCTTGGTCGAAGGGCTCGCCGGGCACCCTAATCGCCCGCGGCCCACCGTGGAACGGCGCGGGCGTTCTTTGTCACTTCAGGTCTCCATCGAGAGCTTTCTCGCCAAGGTTCACGGGGAGGACCGCGTCGTGCGCACGCTCGCCTACCCTTCGAGGCGATGATCCTCCCCGACCGCATCGAGGGGCCTGACGGCCTCCTTCTGCGCACCTGGCGCGACGAGGACGCCGAGGCGCTCGAGGCCGCCGTCGAGGAGAGCCGTGAGCACCTGCGGCCGTGGATGCCGTGGGCGAACGAGCCGAGCGACGTGGCGTCCCGGGTGGCCATGTTCCGACGCTGGGAGGAGGGGCGCCTGGCCGGCGGTGACGTCGTGCTCGGGATCTTCCTCCACGATCAGATCGCCGGCGGCGCCGGACTGCATCGGCGCCTCGGTCGCCACGGGCTGGAGATCGGCTACTGGGTTCACGCCGGCTTCACGCGCCGCCGGCTCGCCACCCGTGCCTCCGGGCTGCTCACCGACGCGTCGTTCACGTTCCCGGAGATCACCCACGTCGAGATCCATCACGACCGCGCCAACCTCGCCTCGGCGGGCGTCCCCCGGACACTCGGCTACGAGCGACTCGGCGAGGCGCCGAACGGCAAGGAGGCGCCGGCCGAGGAGGGCGTCGAGGTGCGCTGGCGGATGACCCGTGAGGCCTGGGCGGCGCGCGATCAGTACGTGGCCGAGCTCCCCGCGCGGTAGGGCCCCGGACGCCCCAGGAACCACTGCGAGAGGATCTGCCGCGCCACCGGCGCCGCTGCGACGTCGCCGAAGCCGCCCCCATCGACGCGCACGACGACGACGATCGGCCGGTGCGTCGCCGAGGCCGGGACGAAGCAGGCGTACCACGCGCTGTTGGCGGCGGGGCCGGAGGAGAGCGCCTGCGCCGTCCCCGCCTTGCCGTCGACGGGCAGCGGGAAGCTGCCCATGACGTCTGCCGAGGTGCCGCCAGGGGATTGCGCGGAGTCGTGAAGACCGTCGTCGATGACGGCGTGGAAGGTCGGGCCGACGGTGACGCTGGCGTTGGCCTGCGCCGTGATCCGCCGCACGACGGTGCCGCGCGGGCCATCGATCGACGCGGCGAGGTGCGGCGTCGGTACGCGCAGGCCGTCGGCGAGCGCGGCGTAGGCGACGGCGAGCTGCAGCGGCGTGAGGCGCAGGTCGGCGCCCTGGCCGACGGCGAGATCGACGTTGTCGGCCGTTTTCCACGGGCCGCGCGTGGTGTCGGGCGCCGGCACGCTGCCCGCCGCCTCGCCGGGCAGGTCGATGCCGGTGCGCCGCCCGAGGCCGACTGTGCTCGCCCACTCCTGCAGCCAGCCGCCGTAGCGCGCGGAGGAGTTGAGCAGCGCGCCGAGGTTGTCGAAGAACACGCTGTCGGACACGCGCAGCGCGCTGACCATGTCGATCACTCCGTACGCGGCCCCGCCCGCGTTGCGTCGGCACACCCCACGGTGGGTGCAGAACGTGCCGGTGTCGTCGTAGGTGTCGCCCGGCGTCCAGCGTCCGCCGCCCAGGGCGGCGAGCGCCGTGATCGGCGTGAACGTGGCGCCCACGGGCGCCGGATCGGCGATGGCGCGATCCGCCCGGCTTCCCCGGAGCGAGAGCGAGCCCACGGCGAGCACCTGCCCGGTGTCGGGGTTCATGGCCACGAACGCCCCGCCGCTACCGCCGTTGACGCCCACGGAGTGCGCGAGCGCCGCGTCGCCGGCACGCTGCAGAGCCGCATCGGTGCCGAGGCGAACGACATCGCCCCCGCGCAGCGCCTTTCCGTAGTGCTGCGCGACCCCGGCGAGCGGCAAGCCCCGCCCGGCCGGGGTGATGTGCAAGCGGCCGTGTGACCGCGCGAGCAGGGTCCCGCCGCCGGGGGCGACGATCCGTCCGCCGGCCGTCGCCCCCGCCACCCTCGGTGCCGGGGTGCGCCGGCCGTGCAGGAGCACGAGCGCCCCGCCGGCGACGAGCAGCGCCGCGATCGTGGCGAGTGCCGCCACCGCGAAGGCACCGGGAACCCGCCGGGGGCGTCGCCGCCGGGCCGGCACTTCGGGGCCGGGGCCCGTCACGGCGCGCAGCGCACGCAGGGCGCTCGCCCGCGCTGCCGGGTCCTCGGCGGGATCGGACGGGCGCAGCTCGCGCACCGCGTTGAACTCGTCGATCATCGGACCTCCTGTTCGTGGTGGGCCTCGAGCGCCGCGGTCAGGCGCGCCCGGGCCCGTGCCAGGCGCGAGCGCACGGTGCCGATCGGCACATCCAGCGCCCGAGCGATCTCCTGATAGTTCAGGTCCTCCCAGGCGAACAGGAGGAGCACATCCCGTTGATCGGGATCGAGCCCGACGAGCGCGGCGGCGAGCGCCGCGTGGTCGCTCTCCTCCGGCGCACCGCTGCCGGCGAGATCGGCCCGCAGGGCACTCAGCAGCTCAAGCGCGCGGCGCTCCGCGCGCCACTCGTTGCGCAGCAGGTTCGTGGCGATGCCGAGCAGCCACGGCCGTGCGCTGTCCGCGTCGGCGCGGAACGCATCGCGGCGCTCGAAGGCGATCACGAACGTCGCGGAGGCGAGGTCGTCGGCCCGCTCCGGCCCGACGCGCCGGTGCAGGTACGCCCGGACGGCGGCGTGATGGCGACCGAAGATCGCCTCGAAGCGCTCCGGCCGCGCCAGCGAGGCGGCGATCACTCCGGCATCCGAGTCTCGGCTGCGGCGTCCGACCACTGCTCCCTATTGTCCGGCCCGCCGGTGAGGTTCCCGGCCGGAGAATCCCGTTAGGCTCCCGCCGCGATGAGCGAGGCCGACCTGAGCGCGCTGCGAGAGGGTGTGGCCGGCGCCGCGCGCCGGCTCGCCGCCGCCGGGCTGGTGATCGGGACCGCGGGCAACATCTCACAGCGCGATGGGGATCTCGTCGCCGTCACCGCCTCGGGCGTGGTGCTGGAAACCGCCGAGCCCGAGCACGTGACGATCGTCGACCGGCGCGGAGCGCTCGTCGACGGCGAGCTCGCCCCCAGCTCGGAGATCGCGCTGCACCTCGGGATCTACGACCGCTACGCCGCCGGCGCCGTCGTGCACACGCACGCCCCGATGGCCACGGCGCTCGCCTGTGTGCTGCGCGAAGAGCTCCCCTGCGTGCACTACGCGATGCTCGGGCTCGGCGGCGCGGTGCCGGTGGCGCCGTACCGCACGTTCGGGACCCCGGAGCTCGCCGAGGTGACGGTGGCGGCGCTGGAGGGAAAGCTCGCCGTGCTGATGGCCAACCACGGCGCGGTCGCGTGGGGGACCGGTCTGGAGCACGCCGTCGAGAACTCGCTCCTGCTCGAGTGGGTGTGCACCGTCTACTGGCGCGCCGCGATGATCGGCGAACCGCGGCTGCTCGGCGCCGAGGAGCAGGCGGCGGTCGCCGAGGCGGCGCTCGCGCGCAACTACGGCACACCCCAGCAGGTCGATCCGTGACCATGCGCGCTATCGCCCTGGGCGTGCACGTCGTCGACGTGCTCGCCCGGCCGATCGAGGCGATCCCGGAGGGACAGGGCGGCGAGCTCGTCGAGGAGATCCGGATCACGCCGGCGGGTTCGGCGGGCGGAACCGCGGTCGTGCTCGCCAAGCTCGGCGCCGAGGTGCGCTCGGCGGGGGCGATCGGCACCGACGCCCTCGGCGACGTGCTGCTCGAGCTGCTCGCCCGCTACGGCGTCGACGGCTCGCTGCTGGTGCGCCGCGACGGCGTGCAGACCTCTGCCAGCGTGCTGCCGATCCGACCTGATGGCTCGCGACCGGCCTTCCACGTCGTCGGGGCCAACGCCACCTACTCCTCGGCCGACGCGCCGTGGGAGGAGATCCGGGGCGCCACCCATCTGCATCTCGGTGCCCCCGAGTTCATGGGCGGCGAGGAGGCGGCGAAGATCCTCGCCTTCGCACGGGAGAATGGGGTCACGACGTCCGCCGACCTGCTCGCCCCCGGGGCCCAGGCGGCCCAGATCCTCGACTGGATCGCCCCCGCGTTCGCCCACCTCGACTACCTGCTCCCCAACGACGAGCAGGTGCGCGGGTTGACCGGCGAGGACGATCTCATCGCCGGCGCGCGGGCGCTCGTGGCTCGGGGGATCGGCTGTGTGGCGGCCACCGCCGGAGCCGACGGTGCCGTCGTCGTCGACGCCCACGCGGTGGCGCACGTGCCGGCGTTCACCGTCGACGTCGTCGACACCACCGGTTGCGGCGATGCGTTTTCCGCCGGTTTCCTGCGGGGGCTCTCGCTCGAGCGCGACCACCGCGCGGCGGCGGTGCTAGGGTGCGCGACCGCCGCGCTGGTGGCCACCGGGCTGGGCAGTGACCATGGCGAGTTCGATCTCGCCACCGTCGAGCGGTTCGCCGCCGACACCCCGCCGTCTCCGGTGTCCGAGTGAGGGAGCGGACGTCAGTCAAGGCGGAGCACCCGTCCACATCACTGAACGTCTGAAGGAGCCGGACATGTCCGATGGAACCTCGATCAGCCGCCGGCGCTTCCTCGCCGGTAGCGCCGCCACCGCCGCTGGTGTGGCGCTGCCCGCCGCCGACGCGGAGGCGCACGAGAAGAAGAAGAAGCACCCGCACGCCAAGCGGCACAGCAAGCCGCGGGTCCGCCACGTCGACGTCGTCGTCGTGGGGGCCGGTCTGGCCGGGCTCTCGGCCGCGCGCACGATCGCCGGCCGCGGCAAGTCCGTCGCCCTGCTCGAGGCGCGCGACCGCGTCGGCGGGCGCACGCTCAACCATTCGCTCGGCAACGGGCGGGTCGTCGAAGTGGGCGGCGAGTTCGTCGGTCCGACCCAGGACTACACCCTGGCGCTCGCCAAGGAGCTCGGCGTGGGGACGTTCCCCGCCTACCAGAACCTGCGGAGCGCCTTCATCAACGGCCAGGGCCAGGTGTCCTACTACACCGGCGACCTGCCGTCGGCCGGCGCCGCCGGGATCGTCGACCTCGCCGTCCTCGTCACCGAGCTGGACCAGCTCGCCGCCAAGGTTCCCGTCGACGCGCCGTGGACGTGGTCGGAGGCCCAGGGGTACGACTACCAGACGGCCGACAGCTGGGTGCGCGCCAACACCCCCGATGCGCAGGACGCGGTCGACCTCGTGAACCTGTTCTTCGACTCGGCCTACGGCGCGATCGCGGGCGAGGTCTCGATGCTCTACGTGCTCTCCCAGATCGCCGGCTTCGGTGACCCGCAGAACGTCGGCACGATCGAACGGGGGATCTCCAGCAAGGGCGGCGCCCAGGACAGCCGCTTCGTGGGTGGCAGCCAGCTGCTCTCGACGGTCGCGGCCGATCACCTCGGCAAGCGGGTGATCCTCAATGCTCCCGTGCGCTCGATCGAGCAGCGCGGCCGCACCGCCACCGTCACCTCCGACGCCGGGGTGTGGAAGGCCAAGCGGGTGATCGTGGCCACGCCGCCCCAGCTCGCGGCGGACATCGTCTGGAATCCGCTGATGCCGGCGATCCAGGACGCGATGCGCCGGCGCATGACCCTGGGAACGCTGATGAAGATCCATGCCGTCTACCCGGAGCCGTTCTGGCGCCAGGATCCGGGCGTGTGGATGGCCTTGAAGATCGGCGGCTGCGTGCCGGAGATGTTCGACAACACCCCGTCCGAGGGCACGCCGGGGGTGCTGATGGGCTTCCACGGCGGGCACGCGTGGCGCCAGTACGCCAACGATCCCGCAGGACGCCGCCAGGCCGCGCTCGGCGACTTCGCCCAGGCCTTCGGCCAGCGCGCGCTCAATCCGACGGCCTACTTCGAGCAGGACTGGACCTCGGAGCAGTGGTCACGCGGGTGCCCGGTATCCGTCGTGGGGCCGGGAGTGGTGACCGAGTTCCTGCCCAACCTGATCGTCCCCTTCGGGCTCGTGCACTGGGCCGGGACCGAGACCGCCACGTACTGGAACGGCTACATGGACGGCGCCATCAGCTCCGGGCAGCGGGCCGCCGGCGAGGTGCTCTCCGAGCTGTGAGCCGCCGACGCTCCCACCTGGCCGCGCTGCTCGCCGTGCTGGGCGCAGCCCTCGCGCTGTGCGGTCAGGCGGTGGCGCAGGTGCAGCCGTACGCAACGAACGACTACGGCGGCTTCCGGAGCATCCTGCCGCCGGGCAACCAGGGGTTCGACTCCGACTCGCAGCTCGCCGCCTTCGAGGCCACGAAGGCCGTCCCGCCGCACACGAGTGACCAGCTCGCGATGTACCAGAACCTGCTGTGGGGGGCGAGCAGCCTCACCGACGCGACCATCCCCGAGTACTTCACCGACGCCACCTTCGGCGTCAAGCCCGGCGACGTGACCTCGACCTCCTCGCCGGAGCCGGGGGTGGCGATCGAGTACGACGAGTACGGGATTCCCCACATCTACGGCGACACGCGGCCGGAGCTGATGTTCGGCGCCGGCTACGCGGCGGCGCAGACGCGCCTGTTCGAGATGGACGCCCTGCGTCACGTCGGCCGGGCCGATCTGGCCCAGTTCGCGGGTGGCGCCAACGCCACCCAGGACGCCCTCCAGTGGGCGGTGGCGCCGTACACCGAGCAGGACCTCGCGAATCAGGTCACCGCCCTGCAGCAGTCCGGTCCGCTCGGCGCCCAGGCCGTCGCCGACGGCGTGAACTACATCGCCGGCATCAACGCGTACATCGCCGCCGCGCGCAAGAGCCCGCTCACGCTGATGCCGGGCGAGTACCTGGCCCTGGGCATGCCGAGCGGGCCGAGCGACTTCGTGCCCGCCGACCTCGTGGCGATCGCCTCGGCGATCGCGGGCGAGGAGGGCGTCGGCGGCGGCGACGAGCTCCCCTGGACGATGCTGATGCAGGACCTGGAACACAGCTTGGGGGCCAAGCGGGGATACAAGGCGTTCGCCGACTTCCACTCGATCGACGATCCCGCCACCCCGACCTCGGTCCACGGTGTTCGCTTCCCCTACGACACCCCGCCGAAGAAGGTGATCAAGGGCAGCGAGGCGATTCCCGATCCCGGCAGCGTCCAGTCCGCGCCGCTGCAGGCGATCATCGAGAAGGTCAACGCCTCCGCCCCGGAGGTGAAGCGGACGAGCGCGCTCACCGTCCTCACCGAGCGCGAGCGCTTCGGCGCGATGCTCCCGTCGGGCGACTCGAACGCCCTGCTCGTCTCCGCGCGGGACTCCGTCTCCGGCCACCCGCTCGCGGTGATGGGGCCGCAGCTCGGCTACTTCTCGCCGGAGCTGATCATGGAGCAGGACCTCCACGGGCCCGGCGTCGACGCCGAGGGAGCCTCGATCCCCGGCATCAGCCAGTACGTGGAGCTCGGTCGCGGCGAGGACTATGCGTGGAGCGCCACCTCCGGCTACGAGGGCGTCGTCAGCACGTTCGCCGTTCCGCTCTGCAACCCCGCCGGCGGCGCGGTGTCGATCAACTCCGACGACTACGAGCTGAAGGGCCGCTGCCTGCCCATGGACATCCTGCAGCGCACCGAGAGCTGGAAGCCCAATCCCGCCGATCCGACGCCGGCCGGCTCGCAGACCCTCACCGCGTACCGGACCGAGCTCGGTCTCGTCGAGGCGCGCGCCACGATCCACGGCCGCCCCGTCGCCTACGTGCAGGATCGCTCCACCTATGACCACGAGCTCGACTCCGCGATCGGCTTCATGCTGTTCAACGAGCCGGCGGAGATGACCGATGCCGCCGCCTTCCAGCGCGCCGCCTCCCACATCGGCTACGCGTTCAACTGGTGGTATGCGGACGACAAGCACATCGCCTACTTCAACTCCGGCCTGCTGCCGATCCGCCACCCCCACACCAACCCCCTGTACCCGACGATGGCGGCCTATCCGTGGGTCGGCTTCAACCCGGCTGACAACACCTCCGAGGACCTCGCGGCCGACGCCCACCCGCAGGTGATCGACCAGTCGTTCCTGACCAGCTGGAACAACAAGGAGGCGCCGGGCTACAGCGGTGCCGACGACCTCACCAACTACTCCTCGGTGTGGCGCTCCCAGCTGCTCGACACCGGCATCGAGCACGACCTCGCGCACCACCACAAGATGACCCTCGCGCAGCTCATCCAGGTGATGGAGAACGCCGGCACCGTCGATCTGCGGGGGTCGGCCGTGCTTCCGTATCTGCTCAAGGTGATCGGCACGCCGGCCAACCCGGCCCTGCAGACCGCGGTATCCGAGCTCCGGGCCTGGGCGGCCGCCGGCGCGCATCGCTTCTCGCCCTCCTACATGGCCCCCTACGAGGACGCGTCGGCGATCCAGATCATGGACGCGTGGTGGCCGCTGCTCGTCAAGGCGATCTACGAGCCGGTCATCGGCCCCGCCGCGTTCGCCGCCCTGGAGGAGGTCGACCCCAGCGACCAGCCCCCGGAGCAGCAGGTGACCTCGCCGGGCGGCGGTGGCGTGCAGCACGCCGGCTCGGCCTGGGACATCGGCTTCTACGGCACCGTGCAGACCGATCTGAAGGACGTGCTCGGGCTGCACCCGGTCGGGGCGCTCCAGCTGCGCTACTGCGGGCGTGGCAAGCTCGCCGCCTGCCGCTCCGAGCTCGAGGCGACGCTCGCGCAGGCGGTCGCCGAGCCGGCCACGGAGGTGTACCCCGGCTACACGGGATGCAAGGCCGGCGATCAGGTGTGCTGGGACGCCATCACCTTCCGCGCCCTCGGCGCGATCAGCCAGCCGCTCATGCAGTGGGTCAACCGGCCGACCTACCAGCAGGCCGACGAGATCCTCGGGCATCGGCCGTTCCCGCCCGAACCGGCCTGCATCTACGCCGAATATCCCACCACGCGGGTGCGCCATGTCTCGCGGCGGGGGGCGTCGGGCACGGCCACGCCGCGTGACTGCGGCGTGCCGGTCGCTCGCCTGCGCCGCGTGCAGGTGGCGATCAGCCGCCGCGAGGCCCGAGGCCGCTGCGCGTTCCTCACCCCGAGCGGCCGGTTCGGCGCCCCCCGGGCGTGCGCGTCGCCTCGCTGGCTGACGGCGCGGGGGACGAAGCACTGGTCGCTCGGGCTGCGGCGAGAGCTGCCGCACGGGAGCTACCGCATCCTCGCGCGGGCGACCGACGTCAGCGGAAACGTCGCCAGCTCGGGCGCCGCGCTGCGCATCGGCTGAGAACGCCGGCCGACCCCCAGGCTCCCTACAGTCACGGCTGTGGCCGAGCCGCCTCGGAGCGCCCCTGTGATGGCCGTCCTACGCGCACTGGCGCGGGCGCTGGCCTGGATCGGCCGCCGGATCCGGGGCAACGTCGTGGAGCTCGTCGGCGGCCCGGCGCGGGCGCGGGTCATCTTCCTGTTCGGCGCCGTGCTCGCCCTCAGCGGTGCGGACACGGCCACGATCGGGGCGATGGCCCCTCAGCTGGAGCACGCCTTGCACATCGGCAACGCCAGGATCGGCCTGCTCAGCTCGGTGGCGCTGCTCGTGGGGGCGGTGTTCACCGTCCCGGTGGGGCTGTTCGTCGACCGCTCCCGCCGCATCCCGTTGCTCGCCGGGAGTATCGTCCTGTGGGGGCTCGCGTCGCTGGCCAGCGCGTTCGCGGCCAACTACTCAGACCTGCTGCTCACCCGCCTGGCCCTCGGGGCGGTGACGGCGACCGCCGGCCCCGCGATCGCCTCGCTCACCGGGGATTACTTCCCCGCCAACGAACGGGGACGCGTCTACGCCTACATCCTCGCCGGGGAGACCGCCGGCGCGGCGTTCGGCTTCATCATCAGCGGCAGCCTGGCCAGCCTGATCTCCTGGCGGGTGCCGTTCGTGCTGCTCGCCATCCCCGGCCTGTTCCTGGCCCGCGCGCTGTGGCGCACCGTGCCCGAGCCGCTGCGGGGGGGACAGAGCCACCTGGAGCCGGGCGCGCTGACGATCGTCACGGTGCAGGGCGCCGCGGGCTCCCCGGTGGCGCCGACGCCCCGGCAGGGGGCCGCGGTCGAAGCCGACGCGGAGGTGGCCCGCGTGATCGCCCGCCGCCGCGGCATCCGCCCCGTCGGCGAGCGGATCCTCGATCCCGACACCAGCTCGCTGACGCTCACCGGCGCCGTCGCCTACATCCTCTCGATCCCCAGCAACTGGCTGATGATCGTCTCCTCCTCGCTCGGGTACTTCTTCTTCTCCGGCCTGCAGACCTTCGCCCTGCTGTTCGTCCGCGGCCAGTACCACGCGAGCCAGGCGACCTCCGAGTTCATCCTGGCGATGCTCGTCCTCGGGGCCCTCATCGGGACGATCGCCGGCGGCCAGCTGAGCGACGTGCTCCTGCGCCGCGGCTTCCTCGGCGCTCGTGTGTGGGTTCCGGCGATCTGCTACGGCCTGGCGGTGATCCTGCTCATACCGGGCTTCCTGTCGCATTCCCTCTACCCGTCGCTGTGGCTCGACGCCGGCGGCGCGGCCCTCATCTCCGCCGCCAACCCGCCGCTGAACGCGGCCCGCCTGGACATCATGCCCGCGGTCCTGTGGGGGCGCGCCGAAGGGGTGCGGACGTTCATCCGCTCGCTCATGCAGGCCCTGGCCCCGCTCGTCTTCGGGGGGATCTCGGAGCTCGTCGCCGGGTTCGTGCCCCGCCAGGCGCCGATCGGGACCCACACCGGGTACGTGTCATCGAACACCGCCACGGGCCTCGAGTTGACGTTCGTGGCGATGCTGGTGACGCTCGCCGCCGCCGCCGTGTTCCTGGTCCGCTGCGGGCGGCCCTACGAGCGCGACGTCGCCACCGCTGCGGCCTCGGACGCCGCCGCCACCGAAGCCGCCGCCACCGAAGCGGCCGCCACCGAAGCCACCGCCACCGAGCCCGGCGCGGGCTGATCCGGGACGTGCACCGCCACCGGCGGCGCGACCACTAGGTTTAAGCGGCCAAGAGCCCGCGAACGAGGGAGCTGTTTTCCATGAGCGTGAGGACGCGCCCCGCCATCCAGCCCAGCGACTTTCTCAATGTCGAGCACATGCTCTCCGACGAGGAGCGCGACATCCGTGACATGGTCCGGAGCTTCGTCGCCGATCGCGTGCTGCCAGACGTCGGGGACTGGTTCGAGGCGGGGACGATCCCGATCGAGCTCGCGCGGGAGCTCGGCAAGCTGGGTCTGCTCGGGATGCACCTGCACGGCTACGGCTGCGCGGGAGCGAGCGCCACGTCCTACGGCCTCGCCTGCATGGAGCTGGAGGCGGGCGACAGCGGCATCCGCAGCCTCGTCTCGGTCCAGGGCTCGCTGGCCATGTTCGCGATCCATCGGTGGGGCTCGGAGGAGCAGAAGCAGGAGTGGCTGCCGCGGATGGCCGCCGGGGAGGCGATCGGCTGCTTCGGTCTGACCGAGCCGGACGCCGGCTCGGACCCGGGCGCGATGCGCACCCGCGCGCGCCGCGACGGCGAGGATTGGATTCTCAACGGGCAGAAGATGTGGATCACCAACGGCTCGGTGGCCGACGTGGCGGTGGTGTGGGCGCGGGCCGACGACGGCATCCGGGGCTTCGTCGTCCCCCGCGGCACGAAGGGCTTCACCACCCAGGACATCCACAAGAAGCTGTCCCTCCGGGCGTCGGTCACCTCCGAGCTCCTGCTCGACGACGTGCGCCTCCCGGCGGGCGCCGTGCTGCCGGAGGCGACCTCGCTGCGCGGCCCGCTCTCCTGCCTCAACGAGGCTCGCTACGGCATCGTCTGGGGTGCCGTCGGCGCCGCCCGGGCCTGCTTCGAGGCCGCGCTCGCCTACAGCCGTGAGCGGATCGTGTTCGGCCGGCCGATCGCCGCGACCCAGCTGCAGCAGCAGAAGCTCGCCGACATGGCCGTCGCGGTCAACCAGGGAACGCTGATGGCGCTGCACCTGGGACGGCTCAAGGACGAGGGGCTGCTCGCCCCCGAGCAGGTGAGCATGGGCAAGCTGGCCAACGTCAACGCGGCGCTGACGGTGGCCCGCACCGCCCGGCAGGTGCTCGGCGCCAACGGGATCACGCTCGAGTACCCCGTGATCCGCCACATGAACAACCTCGAGTCGGTCGTCACCTACGAGGGCACCGCTGACGTCCACGCGCTCGTCATCGGTGCGGCGCTCACGGGTGAGCAGGCCTTTCGCGTGGATTAGCGGAGGGCGTGCCATCGACCTCTGCACGGCTCGGTGGGAGGCGCTGGGGACGACCGCTCTGGTCCGGGTGATCGACCCTGCGACGCTTGACGCAGCGCGCGTGGCGGTCGCGGACGAGCTGGCGCGGATCGATCTCGCCGCGAGCCGCTTTCGCGAGGACTCCGAGCTCGCCGAGGTCAATCGGCGGGCGGGAGCGCCCACACGGATCGGCCCGCTGCTCGCGCAGGCGATCGCTGTGGCCCTCCGCGCCGCCGAGCTGACCGCCGGCGCGGTCGATCCGACGATCGGCGGGGCGCTGCGGATCGCCGGGTACGACCGCGACTTCGCCGAACTCGAGCATCCCGCGGCAGGGGAGGCTGAGCGCGCGCCGCCGGCCCCGCCCCGGCTGTTCGCACGGCGGACGGGCGCCTGGCAGCAGGTGCGCCTCCAGGGCGATCCTCCGACGGTGCTCATACCGGGTGGCGTCGAGCTCGACCTCGGCGCCACGGCGAAGGCGCTCGCCGCCGACCGGGCTGCCCAGGCGGCGACACGCGCAGCGGGCGGTGGCGCACTCGTCGCCCTCGGCGGTGACATCGCCGTCGCCGGCGCCTCGCCGCCGGGAGGGTGGCGCATCCATGTCGCCGAGGATCATCGTGCCGGCCCCGACGCACCGGGGCAGACAGTGGCCATCGACGCCGGAGGGCTCGCGACCTCCAGCACGGTCACCCGCCGCTGGCGCCACGGCGGCAGGATCGCCCATCACATCCTGGATCCGGCTTCCGGCCATCCCACGGCCGGGCCGTGGCGTACCGTGAGCGTCGTTGCCGCCTGCTGCGTGGATGCGAATATCGCCAGCACCGGGGCGATCGTCATGGGTGAGCGCGCGGAGGCGTGGCTCGACGCTCAGGGCCTCGCCGCGCGCCTCGTCGACGCCACCGGGTCGGCGACCCTGCTCGGAGGCTGGCCGGCAGGAGCTTGACGGATTCTCATATCCGACTTACGCGGCTCTGATTTGCTCACTGGAGAGTCACCCCATGACGGATCTCCAGCCAACACGGCGCCGGCGCCCGCGGCGCTCCGATGCTCGCCAGGTGGCGATCCGCAGCCGGGACGCCGCCCTGCGGCGGCTGATCCGTGCGCGGACGGTGGCGATCGGGGGCGCGGCAGCCCTCACCGCGGCCTTCGCCGGCCTCGTCGCCGACGTGGCACCCGGTCGCGGCTCGGCGCACCGCAGCGACGCCCCGGCCGCCGCGGCACTCCCCCGGCTGGCCACGCCGACCCAGCTCGGGCTGCGCGCCGCCCGTCCGCCCCGCGCATCGCACACGGGCACGACGGGAACCACGACCGCCGCCGCCACGAGCACCGCGCCGGCGGGGACGACCGCCGCTCCGAGCCCCACGGTACCGGCGCCCCAGCCGGCGCCGCCGCCCGCGCCGGTCACCTCCGGCGGCTCCTGATCCGGGCGCCTGCAGATGACGCCGTTCGCCACCAGCCGGGCTCTCTGGTACCTCACGCGAGCCAGCGGCGCCGTTTCCTTGCTGCTCCTCACCGCGGTGCTCCTGCTCGGCGTGCTCGGCCCGGCGCGTATCGCCACGGGCGGACGGTGGCCCCGCTTCGTCGTCGGCTCGCTGCACCGGGATCTGTCGCTGCTCGCCGTCGCCGTGCTCGCGGTCCATATCGTCACGAGCGTTCTCGATCCCTTCGCACCGATCGGATGGCTCGACGCCGTCCTCCCGCTGCACTCGAGCTACCGCTCGATCTGGGTCGGTCTGGGGGCGCTCGCCTTCGACCTCCTCGTGGCACTCGTCCTCACGAGCCTCGTCCGGCGCCGGCTCGGCTACGAGCGCTGGCGCTGGGTGCATTGGACGGCCTACGCGTGCTGGCCCGTCGCCGTCCTGCATGGACTCGGGACCGGAAGCGACGCCGGCACGGCCTGGCTCGTGTGGCTCACCGCGGCCTGCGTGATCGCCGCCGTCCTCGCCGTGCTCGTCCGCGTGCAGCGCACGCACGGGATGCCCGAGCGAGCGCGCGCCGGCGGCGCGGCGCTGACGCTCGCCACTGCCCTGGGGATCGCCGTCTTCGCGCTGCTGGGACCGCTCCAGAGCGGGTGGGCGGCCCGGGCGGGGACGCCGGTCGACCTGCTCGGCCATCACGTCACGGCCTCCCGGACGGCGACGACGACGACAGTTCACTCGTTCGCCGCCGAGGTGCGGGGGACGCTGCGCCAGAGCGCCGCGCCGGGTGGTCGGATCATCGACCTCGACCTCGCCCTCACCGGCGGCGAGGCGGGGACGCTGCGGGTACGACTCGGCGGTCGGCCCGTCGGGGCGGGTGGACTCTCGCTCATCGGCAGCCAGGTGGACCTCTCCGCTCCCGCGCTCGGCGGGGTGATGGCCGGGCGCGTCGTCGCCCTGCGCGGGACCGTGTTGCGCGCCCAGCTGGTGCAGAGCACGGGGAGCCGCTGGACGGTGGACGTCTCGCTCCGGGTCGATGCCTTCCGGGGAACCGTGACCGGGCGTCTCGACGGAACGTCCACGCGGCCATGAGCCGGCCCGGAACCCCCACGTTGCCTCGCCTGCTCGCGGGCCTGGATCCGCGCGGAGGGACGGCGGGGCACGCCGCCCACGAGCGCGCCTACGGATCGTTGCCGCCGGTCGAGCCGCGGTGGCTGATCTCCGAGACGGAGCGCAGCGGCCTGCGCGGACGCGGCGGAGCGGACTTTCCCACGGCGCGCAAGCTGGCGGCGGTGGCCGAGCGGCGTTCGGCCAGCGCCGTCATCGTCAACGGCGCGGAAGCGGAGCCGGCGAGCGCCAAGGATCGCCTGCTCATGTCGGCGCTGCCCCACCTCGTGCTCGACGGCGCCATCGCCGCGGCGCGGGCGGTCGGCGCCCCCGAGGTGATCGCCGTCGTCGGACCCCGCTCGTCCGATGCCGCGACAGCGCTGCGCGCCGCCGCCCAGGTCCGCCCGGAGGACATCGGGGTGTCGGTCCTCGAAGCGCCGGCAGGCTACGTGACCGGCGAGGAGAGCGCGATCATCAACCTCCTCGGCGGCGGACCGGCCAAGCCGCGCTTCGTCCCCCCGCGGCCCTATGAGCGCGGCTACCGACGCGCGCCCACGCTCGTCCAGAACGCCGAGACGCTCGCGCATCTCGCGCTCGTGGCACGCTTCGGCGGAAGCTGGTTCCGGGAGTTCGGCACCAAGGAGGACCCGGGCACGGTGCTCGTCACGGTCGGGGGCGCCGTGGCTGCCCCCGGCGTCTACGAGATCGCCTTCGGAACGCCGGTGCCGCGGTTGCTCGAGGCCGCCGGCGGCTCCACCGAGCCGCTCGAGGCGCTCCTGCTCGGCGGCTACTTCGGCACCTGGGTCACGGCGGCGGAGGCCGGGTCACTGTGCCTGGACCGCACGAGCCTGCTCGGCGCCGGTCACGCCCTGGGCGCCGGCGTCCTGTTCGCGCTCGGTGAGAGCGCCTGCGGCCTGTGCGCGACCGCCGCGCTGACGCGCTACCTGGCCGAGCAATCGGCCGGGCAGTGCGGTCCGTGCCTTCACGGGCTGGCGGCGCTGGCCCAGGCGACGGCTGCGCTCGCCACCGGCGGTGCCCGGCCAGACGATCGCGAGCGGCTGCTGCGATGGAGCGCCGAGATCGAGGGCCGCGGTGCCTGCCACCACCCCAACGGCGCCGTCCGCCTCGTGCGAAGCGCCCTCGCCGCATTCGGCGGCGAGATCGACCGCCACGCCCGCGAGCGTTGCCGGGCGCGCGATGCGGGCCTCCCCGGGCTGCGATCGTCGCGGCGATCGCACCGGGCGCCGGTGGGACTGCGGTGAGCCTGCGCGTCCGCGTCAACCCGATCGCCTGTGACGCTCGCGGCCTGTGCGTCGAGATCCTGCCCGAGGTATTCCGCTTGGACGACTGGGGGTACCCGATCGTCGATGTCCCGATCGTTCCACCTCGCCTGGAGAGACTCACGAGAATGGCCGCCGACGGCTGTCCGACACTGGCCATCGTGATCGAGGAGACGCCGGACGGTGGGCGCTGAGCCGTCGCCGCCCCTCGCGCCGGAGGACGGCAGCCGGCGGTCGATACTCCTGATCGAGGACGAACCCGGCATCCGCGACTTCGTCGAGCAGGGGCTGCGGGATGCCGGATTCGCCGTCGCCGCGGCCCCCGACGGCGAGGCTGGCATGTCGCTCGCCCTGCGCGAGTCGATCTCGCTCGTCGTCCTTGACCTGATGCTCCCCGGCCGAGCCGGGCTCGACGTCCTCGCGGAGCTCCGCGCCGCTCGCCCGCAGCTCCCCGTGATCGTGCTCACGGCGCTCGGCGAGACCGACGACCGCATCCGCGGACTCGACGCCGGCGCGAATGACTACGTGGTCAAGCCGTTCTCGGTGCGCGAGCTCGTCGCGCGGATCCGAGCTCAGCTGCGGCAGGTCGAGAGCACCCAGGCGACGCGGCTGCGCTCGGGAGCCATCGAGGTCGATCTGCTCACGCGCCGCGCGTGGGTCAGCGGGCAACCGGTTCACCTGTCGAGCACCGAGTTCCAGCTGCTGCAGTACTTCGTTCAGAATCGCGGCCGCGTGCTCAGCCGTCCGCAGATCCTCCGCGCGGTGTGGGGCTACGACCATGACCCGGGCACCAACGGCCTGGAGGTGTACATCGGATACCTCCGACGCAAGCTCCGCAACGAGGATCACGAGCTGCCGCTCGTGACGATCCGTTCGGTGGGCTACCGGCTCGACGATACTCCGCCTGGATGAGCTTGGTGCTGCGCACGATCCGCCGGAGCATCCGCTGGCGATTCAGTGTGTGGATCTCTCTGGTCCTCATCGTGGCCGTCGGGATCAGCTTCACCATCATCTATCGCCAGACCGGCTCGCGGCTGCGCGCGCAGCTCGACGGACAGGTGAACGTGGACACCGCCCAGTTCGCACGGTCGCTCGACCTCGCCGGCGGGGGATCGCCGGCGCGCCTGACCGAGGCGGCCCGCGCGTACGTGGGCGCCGAGCCGTTCAGCTCCGTCTCCACGGTGCTCTTCGCGATCGTCCCCGGAGCGCGGCCGGTGAGCAACTATCCCGAGCTGGTCGACCCGGTGAGGCCCGATGACGGCGAGAGTGCCGCCGAGCAGCGGCGCGAGAACGCGGCGAGCGCTGAGCTGCGCCGGCCCCACCTCGGCGCGTCACAGCGCTTCGTGCCCGACGTCGGCCCCGTGACGCTGTACGAGCGCCGGGTCGATGTCGCCGGGCGCTCCGTGATCCTCGCCGCCGCGCAGCCACTGTCGATCGTCGAGCGGGCCCAGCACGGCGTCGTCGGCTCGTTCCTGGTGGCCGGCGCGTTCATCGTGCTCGCGGTCCTGCTCGGCTCCTATCTCGTCGGCAGCGGGGTGACCGCGCCGCTGCGTCGCATGGCCCGCATCGCCTCCCAGGTCGACGCCGGCGATCTGGAGCCGCGCATGGAGGTTGGAGCCGGAGGCCGGGCCGACGAGGTCGGCGTGCTCGCCCTCGCCTTCAACCATATGCTCGGCCGGCTCGAACGCGCATTTCGCGCCCAGCGCGAGTTCGTCGCCGAGGCCTCCCACGAGCTCCGCACGCCGCTCACCATCGTCCAGGGACAGCTCGAGGTGCTCGCCGCCCGCGAGGCCCCGGATCCCGAAGACGTGAGGCGAGTCGAGCGGCTGGTGCGCGCGGAGACGGAGCGCATGCGCCGGATCGTCGATGACCTCCTGCTTCTCGCCCAGTCCGATCGCAGTGACTTCCTGCGCCGTGAGCCGGTTGAGCTCCCGCGCTTCCTCGTCCAGCTTCACGATGACGCCACCCTGATCGCCGACCGGCGCTTCGAGCGCGGCGCGATCCCCCGCGGCTGGCTGTTCGCCGACCCCGACCGTCTTGCCCAGGCGCTGCGCAACCTGATCCGCAACGCGATCGACCACACCGCTCCACGCACCGGGATCGTGAAGCTCGAAGCGGAGGCGACCGGCGACGGGGGCATCCGCCTGGTCGTGCTCGATGACGGGCCGGGCATCCCCCGCGGTCAGGAGGAGCGGGTCTTCGAGCGCTTCCACCGGGCCGAGAGTGAGCGCGCGGCAGACCGCGCGGGCGCCGGCCTCGGGCTCGCCATCGTCAGGGCCATCGCCGAGGCGCATGGCGGGGAGGCGTCAGCGGGGAACGACGGGATCCGCGGCGGGGCCCGCGTCGAGCTCTGGCTTCCGGGGTTCACCGTCGCGCCGTCGCCGGCCGTGACCGTGTCCTGACGCGCGTCTCGACGCTGCCGGTCCGCACGCGGAGGAGGTCTGTGCCCCGATCAGGGGGCGGCGTGGCTCAGGGCAGCCGAGGTTCCGCAGCGGGGCGCAACCGGCTCGTGGAACCGGCCGCGTCGGGGACGCGGAGCCCGGTCCCGAACGCCACGGTTTGGTCTCGTCCGCCCCGCTTGGCGTGGTAGAGCGCGGTGTCGGCGCTCTTCATCATCGTCTGCACGTCCGCCGGGGCAATGGCAGCGTGAACGCCTGCGCTGATCCGCACCGAGGGCAGCCCCGCGGGGTCGCTCGTGGCGAGCGCAACGCGAACCCGCTGGGTGAACGCCTCAGCTCCGGCGCTGTCGCTCCCGGGCAGTAGGACGCTGAACTCCTCGCCCCCCAGACGAGCGATCACGTCGGTCTCCCTGGATGCGGCGACGAGCAGCACACCCATCCGGACGAGCACCCGGTCGCCGGTCTCGTGGCCCCACTCGTCGTTGACGTGCTTGAAGTAGTCGATGTCGAAGGTGGCCAGCGCGACCGCACCGGCATTGCGTCTGGCGTGGGCCAGCTCGACCGTTGCGCGTTCGTCAAAGCCGCGACGATTGAGCAGGCCGGTCAGCGAATCGGTGCGCGCCTCGTCGGCGAGCTGCGTGAGCAGCAGCTCATTGCTCCCTCGGAGTGCGAGCACGACGACGGCGATCGCGCTCACCGACACCATCACGTCCACCCACCGGCCCGGGTAGGCGCTCGCCGCCGGCAGCGACAGCAGGCTGATGACGTGCCCGAGTCCGACGCACGCGATGATCGCGATCGCGCCTCGCCGGCCGAAGAACAGCGTGGTCCACAGGACCGGCAGCGCGTACAGGACGGCGCCGTCGCCAGGTCCCGGCGTGGTCGCCAGCGCGTAGGCGATCAACGCCACCCCCAGCGGGCCGAGCAGGGGGAAGCCCCAGTGCGGAAGCCGCGGACCGACCGCCAGCAGCGCCACGAACATGACGACCACCACGAGCACCGGGACGATCGAGAATCGCGGATCGCCGGGGAGGAAGCCCTCAATCAGCCCGTCGAGCGCCGCCGCCCCGTACATCGCCGACGCGGTGTACGCCATCAAGCGCTTGTTCGGACGAATGTTCTCCAGCGACTCCACGCATTTGTATCGGCCGCAGGGCGACGACCGTGACGAAAAGCGGCCAGACTCCACTGATTGCCGGCAGGGCCTCGCCCATCAGCGATCTTCGCTGAGCGCCGGCGCGATGGAGGACGGGCGCGAGCGCTCGTGCGGCGCGCTCAGGCGCCGGCGGACTCCGCCACGAAGCGGTTCTCGATCCGCCCGATGCCGTCGATCTCGACCTCGGCGCCACGGGACGCCGCCCGGCTTCGTCGCCGCGCCCCCAGCTGCCGTGACCGCGTCCTGACCTCCTCAGAATCGCCGGCGACGTCAGATTACGCCGGCCCTGCTCCGTCGAATCATCGCGGTACCGCCTCGTCAGCTCACGCCGGCGCGGCGCCGGCGCCGCTGGCCGGGGGCAGTGAGGCCCGATAGCGGTCCATCCACCGCAGCATTCCGATCACCAGCAGGATCGGGATCCCCCAGTTGCCGATCGTGTTTGCGCGGCCAGTGTCGATCTCGCCGGCGATCACGTGGGAGAGCGCCATCGCGGCGAAGACGCCACCCCACACGGCGGTGAAGAGACGGTTCGTGTGCCGGAAGCGCGCGGTGTGCCAGACCTCGGCCGGAGCGGTCTCCCGTGCGTACTGCTCGGTGAAGGGAACGAACAGCAGCGAGCCGAAGGCGATCACCGCCAGCGCGCCGGCCGCGAACGCGCGGGCGTAGCGCGCCAGCACGCTTCCCTGACCGGGGTCGGTGGCCAGGGCGACGGCGAGCAGCACGACGAAGGCGACGATGCTCGCCAGCTCGAGCAGCTTCGGCCGGCGCGCGCGCAGCGAGGGGACGCTGACGGCGATCGCGGCCAGCAGCCCCGCGCCCGCTCCGAGCTCGACCGAGGCGCGCTTGGCCACGACGCCGAACACCAGCCACGGCACGAACGCCATCAGCGGGCTGCGGCGGGTCACCGCGCTCGGCTCGGCGGGAACGCCGGCGGACACCATCATCACGAGCCGTCGGGGGGATTCGGATAGGGCGGGAAGAGCGGGTAGGTCATCCCGCCGGGCGGGGAGGTGGGACCCACCTGGACGGTGTAGCCCAACCCAGTGTCGTGGTGCGGTGAGCAGTACACCTGCGTGTGCGGCATGGCGTCCTCGAAGAACTGCGGTTGCAGGAAGCCGGCGCCTCCGGAGCCGAACGGCGCGAACACCTTCGCCATCACGCTCTCCGGTGGAGCATCCGTATTGCTGTGCGCCATCCCGCTCTCACCGCCGAGCGGGACCGTGTGGGTCAGCGCGAAGGTGAGGTCGATGGGATTCCCGCTCGAGTCCCAGTCCGCCAGCCACTGCATCTGGCCGTCGGGCCCTTCGCCATCGAAGAGATTGATGTCGGCCCCGTTGAGCCCGTCGCCGTAGCACTGGAAGTTCGCGGCGTTCGTGGTACCCGACTGGAAGTACGTGTACCCGGAGTAGACGGCACCGAGGATCGTCGTGTAATCCGTCTGGATGGCAGCGTCGAGCACGGCTGAGCCGATGAGCCCCGGACTGGAGTTGGGGTCCCACACCTCTCCGTAGTCGGAGGCGGCCGCAGCGAGCTTGGCGGGGTCGGAGACGAGCACCTCACCGAGGAGGTTGAGCGTGGCGCCGCTCGTCGCGATGTTGCCGGCGACCGTGCTCGCTGCGCTGTTCGCCGCCGTCTGGACCACCTGGCCCGTGGCGCCGGTGCCGTTGTCGGAGAGCGCGTTGGTGATCTCCAGGCCGGCCATCGCCAGCCCCAGCTCGGGCGCGAGCGCTTCGCCGGTCAGCTCGGCGGTGAGCTCGAGGGCGCCGTAGGCGAGCCCACCCGAGTCGACCTGAGTGTCGACGTCCGGCGGATTGAGCGCATCGTTGATGCTCGTCGCCTGGGTGTTCAGGTCGGACTCGATGACCGCCGTGCTCGTGGGGTTGGAGAACGCCCCGGGGAGGTCACCGGTGGACGCCTTGCCCGGCTGGCCGAACAGGTCGATCACCTTGTTGACCTCGTTGAGCTCGGCGGCGAGGTTCACGCACACCGAGTCGAACTCGCTCATCGACGGCCCGCCGTCGGAGCTGCTCGCCCAGCTCGCGGGCGGGGTGCGGGGATATTCGATCTGGCACTGGGAGGAGCCCTGCTGGGTCTGCGCCGTGTCCTGCGCGACGGTCTCCCAGTCGATGTCATCCGAATTCCAGTAGGCGGTCCGCAGCTGCGCCACGGTCGTCCACGGCTCGTCCAGGGTGCCGCCGAGCTGGGTGGCGATGTAGTCGGCCGCCAGCTGATCGTCACCGCTCGAGTCCGGCCAGGGCGTGGAGGGCTGGTAGGCGATCGGCAGCATCCGGAAGTCGGAGCCGGAGGCCGGATCGGCGAGCAGGGCATGGAAGCGGTAGTCGTTGTCACGCCCCAGGATCCCCTCGAGCGACCCCGGCCCGAGCGGCAGGTTGGCGTTGTGGAGCTCGGACTGGCTCACCTCGGCGGTGGGGACGTCGGCGCCGTTGCCGCCCACGAGCGCGTAGTTCCCCGTGCCGTTGAGGGTGTTGAACACGTCGCGGTTGCCGTGCAGCGACTCGATGTCGGTCGACAGCTGCCCCCAGGCGGTCCTGGCCGCTGTCTCGCTCCCCGGGGTCGGGTCGCCGAAGCTCTGGATGATCACGACCTTGCCCGGGTCGTCGCTGTAGGAGCCGAGGAACGAGCTCATCTGGCCGATCGCCTGCGCGCTCGGGACCCCGGCCGGGTCGACGGCGAAGAAGCCGTGGGTGACCGGGGCCAGCGTGCCCGCGTCGTAGACGGCGACGAGGAAGCCGGGTCCGGACGCGTCGGTGACGAGGATCGGAGGCTGGGAGCCGACGGTGATCGAGGCGCTGGCCGCGCTCGGCGCGGCGGTGGAGAAGGGCACGTAGTCGCGCGGGACGAACTTGTAGCCGCACTCGTCGGTCGAGGCGACCGAGCAGGCGCTGTCGAGCTCGAGCTCGCCGGCCAGGTCCCCCGCCGGCGAGCTCGTGTCGGTGGACCCCAGCCCGAAGTTCTCGTACGCCTGCCCCACCGGGATGCCCGGGATGCCGATGATCGAGAAGCCTGCCGCCGTGGAGTAGGGCTGCTGGAGGTTGTACTGCGGCAGCGAGGTGCCACCGATCTCGTTGATCACCTGGTTGAACAGCTGCTCGGCGTCCGAGCCCTCGATCGGCAGCGCGAAGCTGTCAGGCGGGACGGAGAGCACGACCAGATCGTTCGAGCCCAATGACGCGAGGTACTCCTGGAGGGTTCCGCTCTGACTACAGGCCGTGCTGACGCAATAGCTCGCGTTGTCGATGACCTGAAGGGTCTGGCGGTTGAACACCACGAGGTGGGCGCTCCCGTTCTCGCTGGGGTCGGCCTCCGTCTGACCCTGGATCGACAGGTCGTTGGCCCCATTGGCCGCGTTCGCCATCGTGTCGATCGGGATCATCGGGCTGTCGAGTACGACGTTCACGTCCGCGTCGTCGCTGCTTGAGAACGCACCGGCGGCATGTGCGCCGCGACCTCCGCGCTCGCGCACGGTCTCCCGTACGACGTAGCGGCCGTGGATGTCGAAGATCAGCCGCGGCCGGAGGCTGTGGGCACGCAGGAGCCGGGCCCGGGAGCCGCGCGGCCGGCTCACGATGCGCCAGCTCACCACGAGCTTGGCGCCGCGGCGCACTGCGCTTGCGGCGCCGTGCAGGGTGAGCCGTCCCGAACCGACGGCGCGGAGATCCGGTCCGGCGCCGGCCAGAGGACGCGTACGGCTCATCACGATCCGGCGGGTCTCGGTCCCGTAGGCGCCATCCGAACGGTAGGCGGTGACGCGCAGCAGGTTGACCCCCCGGTGCAGGCCCTGCGAGAGCCCGAGTTGCAGGGTTCGGCGCGCGGCCCTCACGGTGACCAGGGAGGAATCCACCGATCTGCCGTTGAGGGACGCATCGATCGTCTGGACCTCGCCGCGCAGATGGAGTTCGACGGTCACCGGCCGCGCGCCGGACACGCTCCGCGGCGCCGTTACCCTGAGCAGCGAGCCGGTCCTGCGCCCGACCACGAACGCCGCCGCGGCGAGCGTCGAGCGGCCATTCGCCAGACGCCCCCGTGCCACGAGCACGTGGGACCCGACGCCGAGTCGGCTCACCCGCCCCGTGAGCCGGCCGCCGGCGCTCCGCTGTAGCCGGATCGTCCGCCGGCCGTCCAGGCCCAGGCTGATCGCACTCACGCCTCGTTTCGCGCGCAGAACGACCGTCAGCGAGTGGCTCATGAGGAGCGTCTCGTTGCCCGGGGCGAGGAAGCGCAACGCCCCCGGGTCGTTGTCAGGAGAGATCACCGGGGCCAGCGGCGCCGTCCCGCTTCCGGCGGCGGCGGTCGTGCCGGACAGCGCCAGGACGCAGCCCAGAATGGCCAGTCCCAGCAGTGCCGCCCTCAGCCGGCGCGCGTGCGCCCTCCCGCTCGGCTCATCGGGTCGGTGCATCCGGGGCTCCCCTCTCGGTGGTCGGCTCGGGCGCCTCGGCGCTCCGCAGGTTGATGGTCTCCAGCAGGCCGATCAGCTGTACGTAGCCGTCGAAATGGAGCGACGGGCCGCCGTCTCGCTGCAGGTGCCCTACGACGGGATCAGAGCCTTGCTCCAGTTCGAGCACCATGCGGACCGTGTCGGCCATCGAGGATCACTGTGCCCCCATCCGCAGCCCTTCGCGTCGGTGGTGACTACTGCCTTCCCACTACGTAGGTCGCGGCCCGCGCTCGGGTCGCGCCGCGGCGCGCCGCGGCGCGGCGCGGCGCGGCGCGGCGGGTGACTAGGCTGCGCCGGCTTCGGCTGGTGCCTGCGCCTCGCCCGGGGGGGTTCGGCCCAGGGCGCCCGCCAGCGCCCGGCGGCTGGAGATGTCGAGCTTCTGGTAGGTATGGGCGAGATGGGTCTCGACAGTGCGGACCGAGACCACGAGCGCCTCGGCGATCTGCTGATTGGCGAGCCCATTGGCGGCGAGCTCGGCCACGCGTCGCTCGCTCGCCGTCAGCTCGGCGACGCCGGCGCGCACCATCCGCCGGCTGCGCGACCCGAGAACGGTGAGCTCGGCATCCGCCTCGCGGGCGAGCGGGACCGCTCCGCACACCCGGGCCAGCCGCAGCCCGTGGGTGAGAATCTCCCGGGCGCGGGCCCGACGGCCGGCGCGGCGCTCGGCGGCGCCGAGGGCCACGAGGGCGTGGGCGTGGACGAGCCGAGCCGGGGATCCCTCAAGGACACCGGCGGCCTCCTCCAGGAGCGGGGTCTCGCCCCGCAGCGACCCCTCCGTGATGAGCGCTGCGCCCAGCGCCCGCGGCGAGTTGAACGCCCGGGCGACCTCCGTTCCCGCTGTTGCATGGGCGAGCGCCTCCTCGCGGCGTCCAAGCGCCGCCAGCTCGGTGGCGGCCAGTGAGTGCCAATTCTCCACCGCTGGCGTGTGCATCGCCCACTCCTCGGCGCGCCGTCCACACGCAAGGTGGTCCGCAAGTGCCGCGGCATGGTCACCGGTGGCCGAGCGCAGCCGTCCGCGTGCGTGCTGGAGGATGTTGGTGATGAGCGCGTCGGGAAGTGCTCCGTCGGCACCGGTCTGCTCGAGGGCCCGGAGGGCGTGTCCGAGCTCGCCGCGGTCGACGAGCGCGTTGACGAGGAACGCGGTGGCGAAGACGCCGCGCAGCGGGGACTCGCTCACCGTGATCCCGGTGAGCGCCGATCGTGCGTGGTCCTCGGCGTCGCGCAGGGATCCGCGCCGATGCGCGACGCCGGCCAGGAATCCCTCGGCGGCCATCGCGATGCCGGGCAGGCCGGCCTCCCGGGCATAGCCGAGCGCCTCGGTGTAGGCGCGCTCGGCCTCGTCGAGATGATCGGAATACAGGAGCACGATCGCGGTGGAGAAGAACAGGACGCTGCGCGCCCCTTCGTCGCGGAGCAGGGCCTCGTCGTCAAGGGCGAGGAGGGCGAGCCGGCCCGCCTCCTCGGCGCGGCCCCGGTTCATCTCGGCGTCGGCCTGCCCGGCCAGGGCGAGCCGATCGGATTGGTCCCTGGGGGTCTCGTCGGCTCCCGGCGGGAACCGCGCCTCGCGCCCGCGCACCGTCCGCCCCGCCAGGCCGCTCAGGTGCGAGATCACTTCCAGCTCGCTCTCCATCCGGCGTCCGAGCGACTCCTCGCTCTCCGGTAGCGCGGCGATCGCTTCGTGAAGCACGGTGATCGCCTCCCGCGGGCGGTTCGCGCGGACGAGCGCGGAGGACACGGCGAGGGCGATCTGACCGCGGGCGGCCGGATCCTCGGTGGCGTCGAGGGCCGCCTGAGCCGACGCCGCCGCGGCCTGGGCATCGCCGAGGCGGGAATGGGCCTCGCTCAGTCGCGCGAGGAGCTCGCCGGCGAGGGCTGTGGGCGGCGGCTCGGCGAGCGCCCGCCGCAGGTAGCGGCAGGCCGTTTCGGCGGCGCCCTGCGCCAGGGCGCGGTCACCGGCCTCGCGCAGGCGCCCCACCACCCAGGGGTCGCCTCCTGGCCGAGCGGCAAGGAGGTGGGCGGCGATGTCCTCGTGGCCGGCGCCGGGCGCCTCGGCGAGCCGGCGAGCGGCGCGGCGGTGGGCTCGGTCGCGTTCGTGGCGCGGCAGGTCCTCGTAGATCGCCGCGCGGATGATGGGATGGGAAAAGCCGGGCGATTCGCCGTCGAGGACGACGCCCGCGTGATCGAGCAGGTCGAACGCCTCGGCGACCTCGTCGCGGTCGAGTTCGGCGATATCGGCGAGGACGTTCCAATCGGCCTTGCCCCCGAGCACCGCCAGCGCGGCGGCGACGCGACGCGCCTCCGGTGTGAGGCGCGCGAGACGCGCCAGCACCGCGCGGGAGATGCCGGGTGGCAGGTAGCCCGACACCTTGGCGACGTTTCCGGCAATCGGACGCAGGCGATCAGCGGCCAGCGTGCGGATCAGCTCGGTGAGGAGAAACGGGTTGCCTCCCGTCGCGGTCTCGCAGGCGGCGACGAACGCCATGTCAGGCGTCTCGCCGAGCGCGCCGGCGAGCAGCGACGCGACGCCGTGTCGTGACAGGGGCGAGAGACGCAGCGCCGTCGTGGCGGGATCGCTCGCCAGCACGGCGAGCTGCTGCCGCGCTCGGTCCGACCCTCGCTCGTGGGCGCCCACGGCCAGGAGCACGCCGGCCTCCTGGAGGTGGCGGGCAAGCGACGTGAGGAGGCGCAGCGTCTCGGCATCGACCCACTGCGCGTCGTCGAGCGAGAGGAGCAGCGGCTGCGTCCGCGCCGCGTGAAGAACGATCTCGCACAATGCCGTCAGCACCGCGTGAGACGGCTCGCCGGGACGACCGGGCGCCGGTGGCGCGCTGGGATCGAACAGCCACGTGGCGGCGCCCGTGATGAGAGGCATTTCCTCGCCCGCTTCGCGCCCGCGCTTCACGAGCAGCCCGAGCAGCGTCCGCGTGGCGCCGTAGGCATGCTCGGCGTCGAGCACGCCGCCGCGCGCGGCGGCAACGGCCAGGCCGGCGCCGCTCGCTCGCTCGCGCACAGCGCTCAGCAGCTGGGTCTTCCCGATGCCCGGCGGCCCCTCGATCAGGAGCAGCGAACCCTCGCCCTCCGCCGCGAGTGCGATCGCGCCGTCGGCTACCGACAGCTCATGCTCGCGCTCATAGAGGACCCTTGTTTGTGCCATCCCGCACGTGGAAGGCTAACGGCGACACACCTTTCGAGATCCACAGCCGCATTTCTGACTATCGGCCGAGCTGGCCCGGCTCGCCCGGTCACGGCACCGGGCGCTTGAGGGGTGTGTCCGATCGTGTCCCTGGAGCGCCCTGATCGGACACAGGCCCCCTTCTTGCCCTGCTCGCCCCGGGCGGTCGCCTGGTCCTCCTGGAGGGGCTGCTGGTCGACGGGTGCCGGTCTGCGGGTGCAGGAGGCCTGGGCGCTCCTCACCTGCTCGTCTCGCCCCCAGCGTGAGATCGACCGGCCGTCGCGCCGGGCGTGAGGCTGTGCGGCCGCCGGTCGGCCCTGGCGGAGGCGCGCAGGACGGCGGTGAGCGTCAGCAGACCGATGACGACGAAGTAGGCGGCCGGCGGCGCCGTGTAGGAGTGGTCGGTGAACGGCCACAGCAGCGGAACGCCGGCGTTGTTCTCGCACATGTCCCGGCCGAAGTGCCCCAGCAGACCGACTGCGGCGCCGAGCAGGCACGTGCGCCAGCGCCGGTGCAGCGCCAGCGCCAGGAGCACCACCACGGTGAGCAGCGAATGGGAATAGGGCCGGGCGGTACCCGCGGTGATGATGTCGGTGCCCAGGTGCTGCGGGATGTGGTCGACGTCGATCGCCACCGAGGCGACGAGCAGGCCGAGCGCGAAGGGGCGCGACGCCCGCCGGAACAGCGCCGCCAGCAGCAGGAACCCGGTGAGCAGATGGGCCGTCTCGTCGAGCACCCCGGCTTGCAGCCCGTCGCCCCCCACGTGCCGGTAGGCCTGATCCGCCGCCACGAGGACGAGCGCTCCCCCAACGATCGTCCACGGCGACGGAGCAGCTGCCGCGTCGACGATCCGCCCGGCGAGGGCGATCGACCGGGACCCCGGGTAGGCCTCGGACCGTCGAGGCCGCTCGGGCCGGGCCGTGGGGGAGGTCGTCGGGGCCGGCTCTCGGCTCACCCGATTCAGGCTACGGCGAGCGCCTCGCGTCCCGCTCAGCCCGCGGGCGCTCGGGAGACGCCCACCTGCCCGGCCGCCTCGTCCAACTGCGCGAGCCAGCGGACGGCGCCGAGCTCGGTGAGGATCGCGTGCGCCTCCTGGCGGGCGGCCGGATCGTCCCGGCGGCGGACACGATCGAGCAGTGCGAGCGCGAGCAGCGTTCGGGCGCCGATGCTCCGGAGGAGCTCCTCCGCCTCGTGTTCGGCGCCCAGCGCCTCGTCCTCCTCGCCCCGGATGTGCGCCGCCTCGGCGCGCAGGCGGGCGCAGCCCGAGCGCACGATCGGTGTTCGCCGCGCCGGCGACTTGGCCTCGCTCGCGCTCACCATCGCGTCCATGTCCGCGAGGTCGCCCGCGCTCAGCAGGCACTCGATGCGAATCCGGATCGCCTCGGTGACCGCCTCGTCGGCATGCGCCGTCTCCTCCCCCTCCTGCGCGAGCTTGATCGCGGCGGCCGCGTCGCCCTGCTGGTGGGCGAGGCTCGCGAGCGCGACCAGCGCGCCGCCGCGGATGTCCAGCGTCGTGTGCTCGCGGTGCTCCTCGGCCTGCTGCCTCACGCGTTCGCCGAGCGCGTCATCGCCACGGCCGCCGGCCACGAGCGCGAGCGCCATCGCCGCCATCACGACCGAAAGCTTGTCGTCGGAGTCCAGCAGGGAGACGCCACCGCGGAGCATGTCGTCCCAGCGTCCGACGACGAGCAGTGGGTACATCGACTGGGAGCGCAGGGCGTTCTCCCAGCTGTGGTCACCCCGATCACGCGCCAGGGCCAGCCCCGCCTCCACCTCCTGCAGCGCGGGCTCGAAGCGCTGCTGCCAGACGTACACGCCGGCGAGGTTGTAGTGCGCGCGGATCGCCACCGCCGGGGCGTCGTGCTCCTCGGCGAGCAGGAGCGCATGGCGGAGCGCGGCCAGCGCCTCCTGGACCCGGCGCAGATAGGTGAGGTAGACGCCGCGGGCGACGAAGGCAGTGGCCAGCTCCGTCCACTCCTGCTGATCCTCGAGGATGGTCAGCGCGTGCTCCATGAGCTCTCCGGCCCCCTCCGGGGAGCCGCTCGCCATCAGGTCGAGTGCCAGCCGCATGAACGCCCGGGCGCTGAGCACCGACCGCTCGACGGCCTCGGGGTGGCGATAGGGCGCGAGCAGCTCGCTCGCCTCGACGTTGCCGCCGAGCAGGCCGAGGACCGTCGCCAGCTCGACGGCGGCCGAGCCCCCCGTCGCATCGCCGGCCGCCCGGGCGAGCTCCAGGGCACGGCGCAGGCGCTCCTCGGCCTGCGTGAGCTCGCCGCTGTGCATCAGCGCGATTCCGGCCTGCTCGACGAGCGCAGCGCGTTCGGCATCGTCCTCGGCGAGCTCCGCGGCGTGGGCGAAGTAGCGGTCGGCCTCGACGCCCAGCGTGAGCGAGGCGGCGGCACGTCCGGCCGCGGTGAGCGTCTCACGGGCGTGGGCGCGGAGCTCGCCGACGTCGGCGGCCTCCGGATCGGTGCGGATCGCCTCGAGGTAGTGCGCGGCGAGCACCTCGGCGATCTCCGAGACCTCGCCCGGCCAGCTCTCGCGCATGTATCGGGCGGCGGCGAGATGGAGCGTCTTACGGGTGCGGCGGCCGAGGGTGCCGTAGGCGACGGTGCGCACCAGTGCCTGCAGGAACGAGTACTGCCCTCGCTCGGGCGAGATCGGGTCGTCGTCGCGGGAGATGATCTGCTTGCTCACGAGGCCGTCGAGGAGGGTGCGGACCTCCTCCTCGCGCCGGTCGCTGAGCGCCGCCAGCGCCGCCGGGGCGAAGGTCTGCCCGAGCACCGATGCGGTCTGGAGCAGCGTCCGCTCCTGGGGGTCGAGCCCGTCGAGACGGGAGGCGACGAGGGCCTGGAGGGTCTCCGGGATCTCCAGGTCGTCGACCTCCCGGGTGAGGCGGTACTGGGCGCCCTCCTGGACGAGCAGCCCGCGGTCCTGGAGCATCCGGACCGTCTCCACGGCGTAGAGGGGAATGCCGTCGGCCCGGATGACGATCTCCGCCACCACGTGATCGGGGAGGCCGGGGACGAGTCCGTCGAGGATCGCGCGCAGGTGCTCGGCGGCAAGCGGCTCGAGCGCGATCGGGTCCCAGGCCGGGCGGCGTTCACGCAGCTCGGTGCGACCGAGAGCGATGATGAAGATGGGGAACTCGGCCGACCACTCGAGCAGGTAGTCGATGAATTCGAGCAGACCCGAGTCGGCCCATTGCAGGTCCTCGAAGGCGAGGATCAGCGGATGCTGGCCGGCCATCCGCTCCAGGAACAGCCGCCAGCCGGAGAACAGGTCGGCCCGGTCGGCCTCGGGGCGCTCCTCGAGCCGGAGGAGGTGGGCGAGGCGCGGCTCCACGAGCCGGCGCTCGCGCTCGTCGGGCACGTGCTCCTCGACGGCTGCCCGCAGCTTCTCCCGCGCGACGCCGGGCGGATCCTCCTCGGCGATCCGCGCGCGGGTGCGGATCATCTCCGCCAGGGCCCAGTAGGCGACCCCCTCGCCGTAGGAGAGGCAGCGCCCCTCCTGCCACCAGCGCACCTCCTGGATGCCGTCGAGGTGCTTGAAGTACTCCCACAGCAGCCTCGACTTGCCGGAGCCCGCCTCGCCGACGACGGCGATCAGCTCGGCCCGGCCCTCGCGCGCGCTTCGCTCAGCGGCAGCGGTCAGCGCTTGCAGTGCGGCGTCGCGGCCCCGGAACGGAGCCTCGACGCCGACGACGCGCCCGAAGCCTCCGGTGCCGGCCACCACTCGCAGCGCCGTCCACGCCCGCACCGGCCGCTCTCGGCCCTTGACCTGGTGCGTGCCGGCGTCCTCGTAGGCGATCGCGGCCTCGGAGGCGCGGCGGGTGACGTCGTCGACGAGCACGGTGCCCGGTTGGGCGATCGACTGCAGGCGCGAAGCGGTGTTGACGGTGTCACCCAGGACCATGCCCTCGCCCTCTGCCCCGAGCTCGACCGCGGCGTTGCCGGTGAGCACGCCGGCGCGGACGCGCAGCTCGGGCATGCCGACCTCCTCACCGAGCGCGCTCACCGCCCCGGTGAGGCTGAGCGCGGCGCGGACGGCTCGCTCGGCGTCGTCCTCACGCGCGATCGGGCTGCCCCAGACGGCCATGACGGCGTCGCCGATGAACTTCTCCACCGTTCCGCCGTAGCGTTCGATCAGCATCCGGCAGCGCTCGAAGTACTCCGAGAGGAGCTCGCGGACCGCCTCGGGGTCGCGGTGCTCGGAGAGCGTGGTGAAGCCGACGAGGTCGGCGAACAGCACCGACACGAGCCGTCGCTCGGCCACCGGGGCGCGCGCCGGAGCCTCTGCGGGCGCGGAAGATCTGCTGTCGGCATCGAGCCGCATGCCGCAGCCGGTGCAGAAGCGGGCGCCGGGCACCATCGGCTCGCCGCAGCCCGGGCACGCCGTCGGAATGGCGCCGCCACATCGGTTGCAGAAGCGCGAGGCTCCGGGATTCGAAGCGCCGCAGCTGCCGCATATCGCTTCGCCTCTGGTGCCGGCGCCCACCTCTGCTCCCTTCGCGTGCCGATCCTTTCCTCGCGCTCGGGAGGATGCCACACGGCGGGAAGTCTCCCGGGAACGGCGCGCGGTCGGGCCGGTCTCAGCTCTCGGCTCTTTGCATACAGATTTCAGATCTGTGTGTAAAGCTCCTGTAGACTGGCCTGAGCCGATGCCCGAGAACGGTCAGCACACCGAGGCCGTCTACGAGCGGGTGCGCAACGCGATCCTCGACGGCGACCTCGCCCCCGGCACCGTGATGTCGCAGGTGGCGCTCGCCGAGGAGCTCGGCATCAGCCGCACGCCGCTGCGAGAGGCGCTGCGCATGCTCCAGAGCGAGGGCCTCGTGGAGGGCGAGCCGAACCGCCGCGTCCGGGTGGCGCCGATGACCGCCCGTGATCTGGAGGAGCTCTACGTGATGCGGATCACGCTGGAGGCCGAGGCATTGCGCCTGTCGGTCCCGCACATGACCTCCGAGGACCTCGCCCGGCTCGAGGGCCACATGGCCGAGATGTCGCACTTCGCCGCCGAGAAGGACTACGTGCGGTGGACGGTTCCCCACCATCGCTTCCACCGGGCGCTCACCGTGCACGCCGGCGAGCGGGTGGGCTTCGTGCTGGGGCAGATGTTCGACCACGCCGAGCGCTACCGACGGCTGCACATCGGGGCCGGCCCGAGCGCGTGGGCGACGGCCCAGCACCGGGACATCCTCGACGCCTGCAAGGCGGGAGACCGCGAGCGCAGCGCGTCGCTGCTCGCCAGCCACCTCGCCCGCGCCGGCTTCGAGGTCTCCGAGCTGCTCGACCCCGGCTACCAGCCCGAGCGCCTCAAGGCCGCGCTGGCCGACGCCGGCGGCGAGATGCCCGTCCGCCGGGGCCCCCGCCGCCGCGCCGCGTGAGCCGCGAGGGGGGTTGGGCGTATTTCGCTACCAGGAGTAGCGCGAAACGCCCAGCCCCCGGTGACGTCCGGGGTGCCCGGCACCATGTCGCTCGCGATGAGCGTGGCACGTGTCAGGCCGGCGGCGAGCGATGAGCCGCCGCCGCTGCGCTTCGTGCCCGCCGCTCCCCGGCTGCTTGCGCTGGCCCCCGCCCGGCGACGTGGGCGGCTCGCCGAGGCGCTCGCCCGGCCGGCCGTGTTCTGGGGCGGCCTGCTCCTCGGCGGCGCGCTCGGCGCCGTCCTCTGCCGGCTCGCGGTCTCGGCGCTGGGCTGAGGATCAGAGGTGGAGTTGTCCGTCGGCAGCCGTGGCATGGAGACGGATCGTGCGCTTGCCGCCGGCGATCGCGCATCGCCACGGCCCTCCGGCGACGCGAAGCTCTTCCTGCGGGCAGCCGAGCAGCAGCCGCACCAGTGCGAGCGCCTGGGTCGCCGGCTGCGGCGGCGAGGCGTAGCTGCAGCCCCCGTGACCCGTCAACCGCGGTTCGCAGCGGTCGTCGACCTCGACGACGTACAGGGTGTCGGCCATCCGCGTCTTGTATCGCAGCGGCGTCCCGGGAGGTGGCGGAGTACCGTGCCTGGCATGTGGTTCTCCGTCGCCAGGTCACTCGGGCGGGTGTCCTCCCCCGGGTCGGCGCCGGAGCTCCCACCGCCCGCGGATGGTTCCGCGGATCCGGCCGTGGCGGAGCCGCCGGACGTGGCGGACCTGCTCCGCCTGCGCGCCGGCGAGGCGATGATCCTCAACCAGCGCTTCCTCAACCCCCAGCTCGGCCGCGTCGTCAGGACGCTCGGCTTCGATCGCGACTGGGTGGCCGGCCACGGCTCGCATCTCATCGACCGCCAGGGCGAGCGCTATCTCGATCTGCTCGCCGGCTACGGGATGTTCGCCGTCGGTCGCAACCACCCCTACGTCAAGCGCCAGCTCCAGGCGGTGCTGGAGGCCGACACGCCGTCGCTGCCCCAGCTCGGGGTGGCCACGCTGCCCGGCGTGCTGGCCGAGGCCCTCGTCGCGCGGGCGCCCGCCTCGCTCGACGCCGCCGTGCTCACGAGCTCGGGGACCGAGGCCGTCGAGGCGGCGCTCAAGCTCGCCCGCGCGGCCACCGGCCGCGGGCGGGTGCTCTACTGCGACCGTGGCTTCCACGGCCTCACGCTCGGGTCGCTGTCGGCCAACGGCAACGACGAGTTCCGTGAGCGCTTCGGAGCGCTGCTGCCGGGCTTCGCCGCCGTCCCGTTCGGCGATGCCGCGGCGCTCGAGCACGAGCTGCGCGCCGGGGACGTCGCCGCGTTCATCGTCGAGCCGATCCAGGGCAAGGGGGTCTACCTCCCGCCCGACGGCTACCTGCTGCGCGCCCAGGAGCTCTGCCACGCGCACGGCGCGCTGCTGATCCTCGACGAGGTGCAGACGGGACTCGGACGGACCGGACGGTTCCTCGCCCTGGAGCACTGGGGCGTGGCGCCGGACATGGTGACGCTCTCCAAGGCGCTGTCGGGGGGCTATGTGCCGATCGGCGCCGTGCTGGCCAGCCGGGAGGTGATCGACGGCACGTTCGACTCGATGGAGCGCAGCGTCGTCCACGGGTCCACCTTCGGCAACGGGGACTTCGCCGCGGCGGCCGCGCTGGCCACGATCGCGCTCATCGACCGTGACGGGCTCACCGCGCGGGCGGAGCGCGTCGGGGAGCTGCTGATGGAGCTCACGCGGCCGCTCGTCGAGCGCTATGAGATCGTCACCGACGTGCGGGGCCGCGGGCTGATGTGGGGAATCGAGCTCGGCCCCCCGGCCGGGCGGGCGGGCCGGCGGGTGTGGGAGGCGATCGAGCGCCGCCAACCCGGGCTGTTCGCGCAGATGGTGATCGTGCCGCTGTTCCACGAGCATCGGATCCTCACCCAGGTCGCCGGCCACCACATGAACGTGATCAAGGCGCTGCCTCCGCTGACCATCGAGGAGACGGAGATCCGGCGGTTCGCAGCGGCTCTGGAGGAGGTGCTGCAGCGGGCCGAGCGGCGGCTGCTGCGCAGCTACGCCAGCCTCGGAATCGGACTCGGCCGGCGCACGCTCACGGCCGGAAAAACGTCGGCGCGGTGACAGGATTTCCCTGACCGCTCAACGATCAGGCTGAACGGGCGGTATAAAACCGCCCGTGTCCATTGCGACGGATGCATCCCTTCCCGGGCAGGGGCCGACCGATGACGGCGACGGCGCCGAGGCGCTGCGCCGCGGCATCGAGCACCTGCTTTCGCGCCAGGAGTCCGACGGATTCTGGAAGGCCGAGCTCGAGACGAACGTGACGATGGACGCCGAGGACCTGCTCCTGCGCGAGTTCCTCGGCATCCGCGACGCGGCGACCACCTCCCGCGCTGCCGAGTGGATTCGCTCCCAGCAGCGCGAGGACGGCTCGTGGGCCAACTTCTGGGGCGGCCCCGGCGACCTGTCGACGACGATCGAGGCCTACGTCGCCCTGCGCCTGGCCGGCGATCCGGTCGACGCCCGCCACATGCGGGCCGCGTCGGCGTTCACGCGCGAGCACGGGGGGCTCGAGCAGGCCCGCGTGTTCACCCACATCTGGCTCGCCATGTTCGGCCTGTGGTCGTGGGAACGGGTGCCGGTGCTGCCCCCCGAGCTGATGCTGCTGCCGAGCTGGGTGCCGCTCAACGTCTACGACTTCGCGTGCTGGGCCCGGCAGACGATCGTCGCACTCGCCGTCGTGCTCACCTACCGGCCGCGGTGCCCGCTGCCGTTCGCGCTCCCGGAGCTGAGCGGACCCGACGCCTGGCGCCCGCCGAAGGCCACGACGCTCGGCGGCCGCGCCATGCTCGTGCTGGACAAGGTCCTCCACGTCTACCACCACATGCCGCTCAAGCCGCTGCGTGAGGCCGCCCTCGCCCGCGCCGAGCGCTGGATCGTCGATCGCCAGGAGGTCGACGGCTCGTGGGGCGGGATCCAGCCACCGTGGGTGTACTCGCTGATCGCCCTCTCGCTGCGCGGCTACGCGCTCGACCACCCGGTGATGGCACGCGGTCTGGCCGGCCTGCGCACGTTCACCATCGAGGATGGTCACCGCCGCCTGGAGGCGTGCCAGTCGCCCGTGTGGGACACGGCGCTGTCGCTCCTCGCGCTCGCCGACGCCGGGGTGCCCGCGGATGCGCCCGCGCTGACGGCGGCGAGCGAGTGGCTGCTCGGCGAGCAGATCCTCAGCCGGGGCGACTGGGCGATTCGCCGGCCCGATCTGGCGCCCGGTGGGTGGGCGTTCGAGTTCGCCAACGTGAACTACCCGGACGTCGACGACACCGCCGAGGTGGTGCTCGCCCTCGATGCCGTCGCCGACCCCGAGTCACGGCGCGTCAGCGTGGCCCTCGAGCGCGGCATCGACTGGGTCATCGGGATGCAGAGCTCGGACGGCGGGTGGGGGGCGTTCGACGCCGACAACTGCCGGGCGCTCGTGCGCGACCTGCCGTTCTGCGACTTCGGCGAGGTGATCGACCCACCGAGCGCCGACGTCACCGCCCATGCCGTCGAGATGCTCGCGCGCTGCGGGCATGGCGACACCGTCGCGGCGCGGCGCGGCGTCGAGTGGCTGCTCGAGCACCAGGAGGACGACGGCTCGTGGTTCGGTCGCTGGGGCGTCAACCACGTGTACGGGACCGGGGCGGTCCTGCCGGCCCTCGTCGTCGCCGGCGTCCCTCCCGAAGCCGGCGCCATCCGACGTGCCGTGCACTGGCTGGAGACCCATCAGAACCCCGATGGCGGCTGGGGCGAGGATGCCCGCTCCTACGACGACCCCGCCTGGATCGGACGCGGCGAGAGCACCCCCTCGCAGACCGCCTGGGCGCTGCTCGCCCTCCACGCCGCCGGCGAGCGCTCGGCGTCGGTCACGCGCGGGATCGACTGGCTCGTCGCCGCTCAGCGCGACGACGGTGGCTGGGACGAGCCGCAGTTCACCGGCACCGGCTTCCCCTCGGACTTCTACATCAACTACCACCTCTACCGGCTCGTGTTCCCGATCATGGCTCTCGGACGGTGCCTACGCTGAGCCCCCCGGCGCTGCCGGCTCCGGAGCAGGTCATCCGGCAGGCGGCGCAGGAGAACTTCCCCGTCGCGCTCCGCGTGCTCGGCCGTCGCCGGGCGGCGGACCTGATGGCGATCTACGGCTACGCCCGCCTCGTCGACGATCTCGGGGACGAGGCAGCGGGGGATCGCCCGGCGCTGCTCGACTGGGTCGACGGTCAGCTCGACCGCATCTACGCCGGCGCCCCCGTGGAGCACCCGCTGCTGCGGGCGCTGGCCGCCACCGTCGCGGCTCGCCGCATCCCCGCCGAGCCGCTGCGCCGCCTCGTCGAGGCAAATCGCCGGGATCAGGTGATCACCCGCTACGAGACCTTCGACGACCTGCTCTCCTACTGCCGGCTGAGCGCCGATCCCGTCGGCGAGCTCGTCCTCCACGTGTTCGCGGTGGCCACTCCCGATCGCGTCGCGCTGTCGAACCGGATCTGCTCGGCGCTCCAGGTGATCGAGCACCTCCAGGACGTCGCCGAGGACCATGCCCGGGGACGGGTCTACCTCCCGCAGGAGGACCTGCGTGCCTGCGGATGCTCGGAGGAGGAGCTCGGCGCGCCGGTGGCGAGCCCGGCGCTGCGCCGCGTTGCCGCGCGGCAGGCGGAACGCGCCCACGCCCTGCTCGACGCCGGAGCGCCCCTCGTCCGGCGGCTCCCACCGCGGGCGCGGATCGCCGTCGCCGGGTTCCTCGGCGGTGGCCGCAGCGCGCTGCAGGCGCTGGAGCGCGCGGGCCTCGACGTGTGCGGGGGGCCTCGGCGGCCCTCGCGCGGACTCCTCGCGCGGTCAGTCCTCGTCGCCTGGGTCGGTCGATGAGGGCCGCGGCCGTCGAGACCGACCTCGCCTACCGGCACTGCGAGCGCGCCACCCGCGAGGCGGCCGCGAACTTCTCCTACGGGATCCGCCTGCTTCCGTTCTCCAAACGGCGCGCGATGAGCGCCGTGTACGCCTTTGCCCGCCGTGTCGACGACATCGGCGACGATGAGGGGATGGAGCCCGCCGTGCGACTTGCCGGCCTGGCCGCCGAGCGTGCGCTCGTCGAGTCCCTCGCCCGTGGCGAGGATCCGCCCCTGGCCGATCCGGTCGCCGTCGCCCTCGCCCACGCACACGGCGTCTTCACCCTGCCCCTCGACGCCCTGGCGCTGCTCGTCGACGGGGTCGAGATGGATGTCACCGGCCGCAGCTACGCGACCATCGACGAGCTGGTCCTGTACTGCCGCGCGGTGGCCGGATCGATCGGGCGCCTGTGCCTCGCGATCTTCGCCGGCCGCCCTGCCGCCGACGTCGACGGCGCGTCCGGCGGCGTGAGCGCCGAGGCCGATTCGCTCGCCGACGACCTCGGCGTGGCGATGCAGCTCACCAACATCCTCCGCGACGTCAGAGAGGACGCCGCCCGCGGGCGGGTGTACCTGCCGCGCGAGGATCTCGAGGCCTGCGGCTGCCCCGATGTGATGAGCGCGCCCCCCGATCGCGTCGCCGCCCTGGTGCAGCGTGAGACCGTGCGGGCGCGCGAGTGGTTCGACCGCGGAATGGGTCTCGCCCCGCTGCTGGAGCCGCGCAGCGCGAGCTGCCTGCTCGCGATGACCGGGATCTACCGCCGGATCCTGTCCCGGATCGAAGCGCACCCGCTGGAGATCGTGCGCGGGCGGCTGTCGCTGTCGGTGTGGGAGAAGGTGTGGGTGGCGGGCCGGAGCCTCACCGGTGCGCACACGCTCGTGCGGGCGGGGGTGCCGTGACGGGGTCTCGCGTGGCCATCGGAGCCCGGGTGGCGATCGTCGGCGGCGGCCTCGCCGGAACCGCCGCCGCGCTCGCCTGCGCCCGCGGCGGCGCCGAGGTGACGCTGCTCGAGTCGCGCGGGCGCCTCGGCGGCGCGGTGTACTCGTTCGCCCGCGACGGGTTCGAGCTCGACAACGGCCAGCACGTGTTCCTGCGCTGCTGCGAGGCCTATCGGTCGCTGCTCGCCGAGATCGGGGCGACGTCGATGGTGACGATCCAGCCACGCCTCGCGATCCCCGTGCTCGCGCCGGGCGGCCGGCGCGCCGAGCTGCGCCGGGCCGGCCTGCCGGCGCCGCTGCACCTTGCCGGATCGGTGCTGCGCTATCCGTACCTCAGCCTGACCGAACGGATCGGCGTGGCGCGTGCGATGCAGGCGCTGCGGGCCGTCGACGTGGACGATCCGGCCAACGATGCCGTCAGCTTCGGCGACTGGCTGCGCGAGCACCGTCAGGGGCCCCGGGCGGTGGAGGCGATCTGGGAGCTCATCGTCCGCCCCACCATCAACCTCCGCGCCGACGACGCCTCGCTCGCCCAGGCGGCGCAGGTGTTCCAGGTCGGGCTGCTCTCCAATCCCGCCGCCGCCGACGTCGGCTACGCGACCGTGCCGCTGTCGGAGATCCACGACCGCGCGGCCCGGCGCGCCCTCGCGGCGGCCGGGGTGACGGTGCGGCTGCGCAGTGGGGTGACCGGGGTCGCCCGCGAGCCCGACGGGGGCTTCCGGCTTGCCGTCGGCCGCGACGGCCCGCCGCTGCGGGCCGACGCGGTCATCCTCGCCGCTCCGCCGAGTCGGACGGGGCAGCTGCTGCCGGCGGGCAGCGGGGTGGAGGCCCAGGACCTCGCCGCGCTCGGCAGCTCGCCGATCGTCAACCTCCACGCCGTGCTCGACCGCCGGGTGCTCGACGTCCCGTTCGCGGCGGCGATCGACTCGCCGCTGCAGTGGCTCTTCGACCGCAGCGGAAGCCTCGGTGCCGCCGGCGCGCGCGGGCAGTATCTCGCGGTCACCCTTTCGGCCGCCGACGAGGAGCTCTCGCTGCCGGCCGACGAGCTCCGCGACCGCTGCCTGAACGCCCTCCGGGAGCTGCTCCCGGCGGCGCGGGAGGCGCGGCTGGAGCGCTTTCTCGTCACCCGTGAGCACGCCGCCACCTTCCGCGCGGTCCCCGGGGCGCGCGCCCGGCGCCCACCGCCGCGGACGGCACTCCCCGGCCTCGTGCTCGCCGGCGCCTGGACCGACACGGGCTGGCCGGCGACGATGGAGGGAGCGGTCCGCAGCGGACGCGCCGCCGCCGATGAGGCGCTCGCCGCGCTCGCCCGCCTGATCGACGGTCGCGCCGTCGCACCCGCCGCGGCGCCCGGGGTGGCGGCATGACCCCGCTCACCGTGCTCGCGCCGCTCGGTCTGGAGGCGCGCGCGCTGCGCGCCGGCGCGCCGTGGGCGAGCGTGCGCCGGGTCGGCATGGGACCTCGGCGCGCGGTGGCGAGCGTGCGCCGGGCGCCCGTGGAGGGCCCCGCGCTGATCGCCGGCGTCTGCGGCGGCCTGTCGGCCGGGCTGAGGGCCGGGGACGTCGTCCTCGCCACCGAGCTCCGCGGTCCCGATGGGACGGTCAGCTGCGCGGACCCGACGATCCTCGCCGGCGTGCTGCGCCGGGGCGGGCTGACGGTCCACACCGGGCCGATCGTCTCCAGCCCGCACATCATCACCGGCGCCCGGCGCCGGGAGCTCGCCGCCACGGGCGCCCTCGCCGTCGACATGGAGTCGGCGTTCCTCGCCCCGTGTCTCGGCACGCCCCCGCTGGCCGTGCTCCGCGTCGTGCTGGACACCGAGGGCAGCGAGCCCTACCGGCTCCTGATGACCGCCGCGGCGACGCGCGCGGCGCTGCGCTCGCTGCGCCGGGCCGCCTCGCTGCTCGAGCCATGGGCCCGGGCGCTCGCCCCGCGCACCCTCGTGCTCGCCGCGCCGCGGGCCTCGTGCGCCGGCGTGCGGCGGGCGGTGGAGACGGTGGAGCTCGCGCTGGCGGACCGCGGCGCGCCGCTCTACGTCCGGCGCCAGATCGTCCACAACTCCCACGTCGTCGCCGAGCTCGAGCGCCGCGGCGCCCACTTCGTCACCGAGCTCGACGAGGTCCCGGAGGGCGCCACGGTGGTGTTCTCCGCCCATGGTGTCGCGCCGGCCGTGCGCTCTCAGGCGCAGGAGCGCGAGCTCACGGTGATCGACGCCACCTGTCCGCTCGTGGCCAAGGTGCACGCCGAGGCCCGGCGCTTCGCCGCCGCCGGCTACGAGATCGTCCTGATCGGGCACCGCGCCCACGAGGAGGTGGAGGGGACCCTCGGGGAGGCGCCCGAGCGGATCCACCTCGTGGCCGACGTGGCCGCCGTCGACGCGCTGCGGCTGGCCGACCCCGAGCGGGTCGCCTACCTCACCCAGACGACGCTGGCCGTCGACGAGACCGAGCAGATCGTCGCCGCCCTGCGCCGGCGTTTCCCGGCGATCATCGCCCCCGGCCGCAGCGACATCTGCTACGCCACGCAGAACCGTCAGGACGGCGTCAAGGGCCTTACTTTAGAATGTGAAGCGATCGTGGTCGTGGGGTCGCCCAATTCATCCAATTCGCGCCGTCTCGTCGAGGTCGCCGAGCGCGCCGGGCGCTCTGCGGTGCTGATCGAGGACGCCGGCGAGCTGCATCTGGAGCACGTGGCGGAGGCGAGGCGCATCGGCATCACGGCCGGCGCGTCGGCGCCGGAGGAGCTCGTGACGGGTGTGGTGAGCGCGATCGCCGGTCTCGGCGGCGCCGAGCTGCGCGAGCGCTCGGTCACGCGCGAAGAGATCTCGTTCAGGCTACCGCTCGGGGTTCAGGCCCCGGCAGAGGGATAGAGGCGCCCAATGGCCGTTCCGCTGAGACAGTCGCTGCGCATCGGCAGCTACCTCGCCACGCAGAAGCTGCGCCGGCGTGAGAAGTTCCCCTTGCTCGTCGAGCTCGAGCCGCTGTTCCAGTGCAACCTGGCCTGCGCCGGGTGCGGCAAGATCCAGCAGCCCGATCCCGTGCTTCGGCGGCGGATGCCCGTGGAGCAGGCGATCGGGGCGATCGAGGAGTGCGGCGCGCCGATGGTCTCGATCGCCGGCGGCGAGCCGCTCATCCATCCCGAGATCGACGAGATCGTCCGCCAGCTCCTCGCCCGCAAGAAGTTCGTCTACCTGTGCACGAACGCGCTGCTGATGGAGAAGAAGCTGGACCGCTTCGCTCCCTCGCCGTACTTCGCCTGGGCCGTCCACATCGACGGCCTGCGCGAGCGCCACGACGACTCCGTGTGCCGCGAGGGCGTCTTCGACAAGGCGGTGGCGGCGATCCGGATGGCGCAGGAGGCGGGCTTCCGGGTGACCACGAACACCACCTTCTTCACCCACGACTCGCCGGACACCGTCCGCCAGGTGCTCGACTACCTCAACGACGAGCTGAAGGTCGACCAGATGATGATCTCGCCGGCCTACGCCTACGAGAAGGCGCCCGACCAGGAGCACTTCCTCGGCGTGCGCCAGACGCACGAGCTCTTCCAGGAGGCGTTCGCCGACGGGCGGCGCAAGAAGTGGCGGCTCAACCACTCGCCCCTGTTCCTCGACTTCCTGGAGGGGAAGGTCGACTTCGGGTGCACCGCGTGGGGGATCCCCAGCTACAGCCTGTACGGCTGGCAGCGGCCCTGCTACCTGATGGCCGACGGGTACGTGGACACCTACAAGGAGCTCATCGAGACGACCGACTGGGACGCCTACGGCCGCGGCCGCGATCCGCGCTGCGACAACTGCATGGCCCACTGCGGCTACGAGCCGACGGCGGCGCTCGCCACCGCCGGCTCGCTGAAGCAGTCGCTGCGGGCGATGCTCAACTAACCCCGGGGTCAGCGCAAGCCGAGCAGGACCTCGACGAGCAGCTGGTCAAGCGCCTCGTTGAAGTAGCCGCGGGCGGCGAGCGCGTCGAGATCCGCCGCGGCGGCCTTCAGCGCGGCGGGATCCTCGCCCGCCGCCACTGTGGGCTCGGCGAGCTCCGGGGCGGAGGCGTTCACCAGCGCCTCGCGGACCTCGGGCAGCTCGTCGAAGTGGCGTGCCCGCTCGGCCAGCGCCTCGTAGGTCCGCATGCAGCCGGCGGCGAACTGCCACACGCCCTCGGCGTTCTCGGCGCGCACCGCGTGGGCGTCGAAGTTGAGCGGCCCGTCGTAGCCGGAGCGCTCGAGCAGCCGCACGAGCAGGAAGGCCTCCTTGAGATCCTCGGCACCGAAGCGGAGGTCCTGGTCGAAGCGGCCGGTCCGCTGGCCGTTCAAGTCGATGTGGAACAGCTTGCCCGCCCACAGCGCCTGGCCGACGGCGTGGTGGAAGGACAGCCCGGCCATCGTCTCGTGGGCGAGCTCCGGGTTGACGCCGACCATGTCCGGACGGACGAGGGTGCTGATGAAGTGCAGCGCGTGCCCCACGGTGGGCAGGAAGATGTCCGCGCGCGGCTCGTTCGGCTTCGGCTCGACCGCGAAGCGCAGCTCGTAGCCCTGGCTCACGACGTAGTCGGCGAGGACGTCGAGGGCCTCCCGATAGCGCTCCAGGGCATCGCGCGGGTCCTTGGCGACCCCGGCGTCGGTCCCCTCGCGCCCGCCCCAGAACACGTAGACGCCCGCGCCGAGCTCGGCCCCCAGGTCGATCGCGCGCATCGCCTTGCCGATCGCCGCCCGCCGGACGCGCCGGTCGTTCGAGGTGAACGCCCCGTCCTTGAAGGCGGGGTGGGCGAACAGGTTGGTCGTCGCCATCCCCACGTGCAGGCCGCCGGCGTCGAGCGCCCGGCGGAAGCGCGCGACGATGCGGTCGCGCTCGGCCGCCCCGGATCCCGGGGGCACGAGGTCGTCGTCGTGCAGCGACACCCCCCAGGCGCCGAGCTCGGACAGCCGCCCGACGCTCTCGACGGGATCGAGCGGCTTGCGCGTCGGCTCGCCGAAGGGATCGCGGCCGGGGTTGCCGACGGTCCACAGGCCGAAGGTGAACCGGTGCCCGGCCGCGTCGCTCACCCGCTCGCCGCCTCCTCCGCCACCTCGTAGGTGTAGCCCTCGAACAGCCCGGTCTCGATCACCCCGGGCACCTGCTTGAGCTCGGCGTTCAGGCCGCGCGGAATCTCGTCGAAGGAGGCGTCGATGATCAGGCAGCCGAGCTCGGTGATCACCGGGCCGTCCTTGCCCGTGCCGGTGCGCAGACGAGCGTCCCGGCAGCCTCTCTCGGTGAGGAACTCCGACACGCTGCTGAGGGCGTGCGGATGCACCTCGATGGGGAGGGGGAAGCGGCTGCCGAGTCGCTCGACGTGCTTGGAGCGGTCGATGGCGAGCACCATGTGCGGCGAGGCGCTCCACAGCATCTTCTCCCGGAACAGCGCCCCGCCCCGTCCCTTGAGGATGCGTCCCTCACCATCGACCTCGTCGGCGCCGTCGACCGACCACGCGGGAGTGGTCCGGCCGAGCCCGACGATCGTCAACCCCAGCGTCGCCGCCGCGATCTCGGTCTCGTACGAGCTCGTGATCACGCTCAGGTCGAGCCCCTCCCGCTTCGCCCGGTCTCCGATCGCCCAGAGGGTCAGGTACGTCGCCGATCCCGAGCCGATGCCGATGCACTGTCCGTCGCTCGCGCGCCCGGCCAGCGTGTGCGCGACCGCGAGCTTCGTCTCCAGGTTCGTGACCTCCTCCGGCCAGTGCAGGAGGGCCGAGGCCTGCCAGTTCTCGAAGCTCATCGTCGGCCCGGACGATACGCCGCCCGCGCGCGCAGCGGGCGCGTGATCTCCACCACTCGACCTGCAGAAACTTACCCTGTGGGTAAAGAACTGCAGGTGAGCTCGATCGGCGACGCCTCGGCGGTCAGGTGCGCAGCAGGCCGGACGGGCCGGGTGGCCCGCCGCCGCCACCCGGCCCACCGCCGGGTCCGGGTCCGCCGCCCGAGCCGCCGGTGCCTGAGCCGCCGGTCCCCGAGCCGCCGGTCCCCGAGCCCCCGGTGCTCGAGCCGCCGCCGGACCCACTCGTGCCCGAGCCGCTCGACGACGTGCTCGTCGCGGCCGAGAAATCGACCCGGAACACCCGCCCGCCGTCCGTCAGCCCCGTGGGGGTCGCCCGCGCGCTCGTCGCCTTGGCCACGAACGCCGTGCCGCTCCTCCGGTAGCCGAGCAGGAGCTTCGTCGTCGTCCACGCGGGATCGTCGATCCCCGACGTCGTCCCCGTCGTCGTCGTGGCCGTGGCACCGGAGAAGTCGACGCCGTCGAAATCCGTGAGCGGCAGCGTCGTGCACGCGCCGGACTTCGAGCAGTCCGATGGCGCCTCGGCGATCCACTCCGCCGAGGTCGCGTCGATCGAGTGGTCGACGATCGTCCTGGCGAAGGTCTCGCGCCGCGTCTCGTCGGCGATCCGGAGCGTCACCCGCCGGCCGCGGATGCTCACGCCCGCGGTCATCAGGTCGCCGGCGCGGACCGCCATCCGCACCGCCCGAGTCGGCGCGGGGAGGAGCTCGTACCAGGCACTCATCGTCGCGCGGCCGCTCGCCGTGCAGTCGAGCTCCGTGCCGATCTGCTCGAGCGCCTCCGAGCTGCGGCTGTAGCCGCCGATGCCGATCCAGAACGCCGAGTAGGACTCCTCGCCAGTCGTGCAGATCGCGGCCGGCTCCCGCCACGTTGCCGCGGCCCGCTGGAACTTCACTCCGTGGCCATGGGCGGCATAGCCCGCCCAGTTGTCGCTGGTGATCGTGGTGACGCCCCCGCCCGCGCCCGCGCTCGCGCTCGCGCTCGCGCTCGCGCGCGGGAGCGCAGGGAAGGCGAGGACGGCGGCGAGGGTGAGGCCGGCGAGGAGCAGGCGGCGGGCGCGGCGGCCCTGGGGGTGACGGGTCATGACGGTCTCGGGTTCTCGGTTCTGGGCGCAGGACGGTGCTTCGAGACGGTGACGCCGCAGGCGCCGAGAACTCACACGATCCGACGTTGCTCTTAGGTCCGGCGGCGTGAGTTCCCCTCGGCGCGGCCGTCTCCGAACCGACCATGCCCGTACCGCTCGTCCATCCCCCGGCCGCCGCCCGGCCGCGGAGGCTCGCCCCGGCGGCGCTCACGCTCGCCGTGGTCACCCTCTGCGCGCTCACGCCGCCGGCGGCGATCGCCGCCGCCCGCATCCGGGTGATCGCCGAGCATCTGAACCAGCCGAAGAAGATCACCGTCGCGCCGAACGGCGCCCTGATCGTCGCCCTGTCCGGGAGCGGCGCGGCGCCGAAGAGCTGCCGGACCGGCGAGCAGGTCTCGTGCGCGAGCCGCACCGGCGGCGTCGACGCGATCAGCCCGGCCGGCACCGTCGTCCCCCTGCTCAGCGGCCTGTCCTCGGTCTCGTCCGGCGCCTCCGGGGAGGACCAGGCCACCGGCCCCGCCGAGGCGGCCGACATCGACGGACGGCTCCAGGTGCTGTTCCAGGACAGCACGATGACCCGCCGCACGGGAGCGGAGATCTTCGGCAACGACGGCGACGAGCTCGGCGACCTCGACGCCTTCACCGCCACCGGCCACGTCACCGTGGCGGACTTCGGCGCCTTCGAGGCCGCGCACGACCCCGATCACGGCGCCGGCACCGACGTGCGCTACGGCGAGGACGAGGCGATCGCCAGCGACCCCTACTCGTTCGTCGCCTACCGCGGCGGCGAGGTGATCTGCGACGCGGCGGCCAACGACGTGCTCGAGGTGTCGCGGACCGGGAAGGTCAGCGTGCTCGCCGTGCTCCCGACGATCCGCGAGCGAGCCGGTGCGGGCACGTTCGGAAGCCGGCAGAGGAAGGCGATCGAGGCGAGGGCGCAGGCCGTTCCCACCGCGGTTGCCGTCGGCCCCGACGGCGCGCTGTACGTCGGCGAGCTCGGTGGCTCGCCGTTTCGCACCGGGACCTCTGACATCTTCCGCATCGTCCCCGGGCACCGGGCGACGGTGTGGGCTCGCGGCTTCACCGCGATCGAGGACATGGCCTTCGACTCCGCCGGTCGGCTCGACGTGCTCGAGATCGACCGCAGGGGCCTGGACGATCCGGGCTTCAACGACGGCAAGCCCGCCTCCGGCGCGATCATCCGCGTCTCCGGCGGGCACCGCACGACCCTCGTCTCCCGTGGCCTCACGTATCCGACGGGGATGGCGGTCGTCGGCGACACCGCGTACGTCAGCAACGACGGAGTGTCCTCCGCCGGCGACGGCACCGGCGGCGAGGTCGTCGCGGTGACGCTGCCGTAGGCCCAGCCGCCTGATGTGATCGTCGCCGTTCAATAGAGTGGGCTCGCTGGTTCGAGCCGACCGAGCGAAGAGGCGGGGAGCACGTGGAGACGAAGGGATGATCGCGCCGGATCACGAGGTGGTGATCGTGGGCGCCGGCTTCTCCGGAATCGGCGCCTCGATCCGTCTCTCCCGCGCCGGGATCGACGATCACATCCTCCTCGAGGAGGGCGACGACGTCGGCGGCACGTGGTACTGGAACCGCTATCCCGGCGTCGCCGTCGACATTCCCTCGTTCAGCTACCAGTTCTCGTTCGAGCGGCGCACCGACTGGTCGCGGATCTATGCCCCCGGCCGCGAGCTGTACGCCTATGCCCGTCACTGCGCCGAGAAGTACGGCGTGCGGGAGCGCGTGCGCTTCCACACCCGCGTGCTGGGGGCGCGCTTCGACGACGAGAGCGATCTCTGGCATCTGGAGACCTCGACCGGCCAGGAGATCACGTCCCGGTTCGTGATCGGCGCCACCGGTGTGCTCACCCAGCCCAAGCACCCGGAGCTCCCCGGCCTGACGGACTTCACCGGAACGACCGTCCACACCGCGCGCTGGGATGAGGACCTCGACCTCCACGACCGCAGCGTCGGGATCATCGGCACCGGCGCCTCGGCCGTCCAGGTGATCCCCGAGATCGCGCCGCTGGTGAAGCGGCTCACCGTGTTCCAGCGCACGCCGATCTGGTGCCTGCCCAAGTTCGACGCCGCGCTGCCGGCGATCATGAAACGGGCGATGCGCGCCGTGCCGATGGCCGACCTGCCCGGACGATGGGCGAGTCAGGCGTTCGTCGAGGCGACGTTCCCGCTGCCGCTGCACTGGGGCGGGATCGTCCCCGTCGGCAAGCTCGCCGAGCGCGCCGGCCGGGCGCATCTGCGCCGTCAGGTCCACGACCCCGAACTGCGGAGACGGCTGACGCCGCGCTATGCCGTCGGCTGCAAGCGGCCGAGCTTTCACAACTCCTACCTCGCCACCTTCAACCGGCCGAACGTCGTGCTGGAGACGGATCCGATCGAGCGGGCGGTGGCCCGCGGGATCCGCACCAGCACCGGGAACGAGCACGCGCTCGACGTCCTCATCCTCGCCACCGGCTTCAAGGTCTTCGAGCACGGGAACATGCCGCCGTTCCCGGTGCAGGGGGCCGCCGGTGTCGACCTCGAGACGTGGTGGAACGAGCACCGTCTGCAGGCGTACGAAGGGGTCAGCGTCCCCGGCTTCCCGAACTTCTTCACCATCCTCGGTCCCTACGGCTACAACGGCTCCTCGTACTTCAACCTGATCGAGACCCAGACGCGGCACATCCTTCGCGTGCTCCGGCGAGCGGAGCGTCAGCGGGCGACCCGGGTGGAGGTTCGCCGCGAGGCCAACGATCGCTTCTTCGCCCAGATGCTGGCGCGCCGGCACACCCAGATCGTCTGGCAGGACAGCTGCTCGCTCGCCAACAGCTACTACTTCGACAGCCACGGAGATGTGCCGTTCCGGCCCTCCCCGACCCTCGAGACGGCTTGGCGGAGCGCCCGCTTCGACCTCGACGACTACCGCTTCGGCGGCGTCCGCGCGGCGGCGTAGCGACGATGAGAGCGCACCCGCGTCTGAGATGGCGTGCCGCGAGCCTCGGCGCCGCGATCGCCGCCGTCCTCGCCGTCACCGTGGGCACCGGCCCCGCGGCCGCGGCGAGTTGTCCGTGGATGAACCCCTCGCTGCCGGCGGGGACCCGTGCCGAGATGCTCCTCGGCGCCATGTCGATCTCGCAGAAGGTGGCCCTGACCTACCAGCAGTACCCGATGGACGTCCACTACGGGGCGGCCGGCTGGATCCCGGCGATCCCGAGCCTGTGCATCCCCGACCTGGTCATGAACGATGCCGGCCAGGGGGTGGGAGACGGCCAGGTCGGGACGACGGCGTTCCCCGCCTCGATCGCGCAGGCGTCGAGCTGGGACCCCTCGCTGCAGTACGCGTTCGGGGTCGCCCTCGGGCAGGAGGCGTGGGGGAAGGGGATCGACGTCCAGCTCGCGCCCGGCGTCGAGACCCAGCGCGTGCCGATGAACGGACGCAACTGGGAGTACGCCAGCGAGGACCCGTTCCTCACCGGGCAGACGGCCACCGCCGAGGTGCGCGGGATCCAGTCCCAGCACGTGATCGTCACCCTCAAGCACTTCATCGCCAACAGCCAGGAGACCGACCGCGGGTCGGGCGGCGCGGCGGACTCCTCCGACGTGAGCCTGCGCACGCTGGAGGAGATGTATGCGCCGCAGTACGACGTCGCCATCCACCAGGGCGGCGCCGCCGGCGTGATGTGCTCCTACAACCGGATCAACGGCGTCCAGTCGTGCCAGAACCCTCAGACGCTCGGCATCCTCGACCACCAGTTCGGCTTTGGCGGCTTCGTCGTCTCCGACTGGGGCGCGACGCACTCCACCGTGTCCTCGGCGAAGGCGGGGCTCGACATCGAGATGAACACCACACCCGGGACCTACTTCGGGCCCGCCCTGGAGAAGGCCGTGACGGCCGGTCAGGTGCCGATGGCCACGCTCAACGGGATGGTTCTGCGGATCCTGCGCTCGATGTTCCGCGTCGGCGTCTTCGACCATCCGCCCGCCGCCCAGCCGGCGGCCGCCGCCGCCGACGTCTCGACGCCCGCCCACGTGGCGCTCTCGCGGGAGATCGGCGAGGAGGGCTCGGTCCTGCTCAAGGACGCGGACTCCGTCCTGCCGCTCGCCGGGCGGGGGCGGACGATCGCGCTGATCGGACCCGCCGCGGGCGCTGCCGGGGCCGAGCTCGAGTACGGCGGCAACGGCAGCGGCCACGTCCCGGAGATCGGCGACATCCCCGCCGTGAGCCCCCTCCAGGGGGTCACCCAGCGCGCCGCTTCGGACGGCGACACCGTGCTCTACGCCGACGGCACCGCGATCGCCGATGCCGTCGTGGCGGCCAAGGCGGCGAAGGTCGCGGTCGTCGTCGTCGGCGACTCCGAGAGCGAGGGCATCGACCGCCCCAACCTCACGCTCACCGGGGGCACCTGCGAGCTCGTCGGCTGCACCCCGCAGACCGTCGATCAGAACGCGCTGATCTCCGCGGTGGCGGCGGCGAACCCGAACACCATCGTCGTGCTCCAGACGGGCGGCCCGGTCCTGATGCCGTGGCTCGGTGCCGTCAAGGGGCTGATCGAGACCTGGTATCCCGGCGAGCAGGACGGCAACGTCGTGGCGGCGCTGCTGTTCGGCGACGCCGACCCCTCGGGGCACCTCACCGAGACCTTCCCGGCGTCGGAGACGCAGATGCCGATCCAGACCACGGCCCAGTGGCCCGGAGTGAACGAGCCGGGCGACAGCGCCGGACCGCATTCGACCTACAGCGAGGGGCTGCTCGTCGGCTATCGGTGGTTCGACAGCAAGCACGTGACGCCGCTGTTCCCGTTCGGCTACGGGCTCTCCTACACATCGTTCCGCTTCTCCCGGCTCCACGTGAACGCCGCCCGCCGCCACGCCCCGTCCGTCAGCTTCACGGTGACGAACACCGGGTCCGTGGCCGGCGCCGACGTCGCCCAGGTCTACGTCGGGGACCCGCGTTCGGCCGGCGAGCCGCCGCGCCAGCTCGAGGGCGACGAGCGCGTCGCGCTGGCGCCCGGCCGCTCGGTGCGGGTGACGATCCCGCTCCCGGAGATCTCCTTCGCCCACTGGAGCGACGCTCGCCACGACTGGGTCGTTCCCCGCGGGCGCTACCGCCTGTACGCCGGCGACAGCTCCGCGCTCGCCAACCTCCCGCTGCGAGCCTGGCTCCACCGTCGGGCGGCCCGGCTGCCGGCGAGCGCGTACTGAGGCGGGCGATCCGCGGGTTTTCCCGGCCCGGGACCGGGTAGGCGTGCCAGACGACTTGTGACGCCCGACCCGACTCCCCGCTCCACGGGGAGACGTCTCACTCCCGCCGGGTTCGAGACAAGCTGTGACGCCGCCTCCCGCCGCGCTCCGCGCGGGGGCCGACGACGCGACGGCGGGACCGTCCGCGGTGCGCCTCGCCCTGCCGGCGCGCGCATGGACCGGCCTGATCGCCGGGTTCACGATCGTCGTCCTCCTGCTCGCGTTGACCACCGTCACCCTCATCAGTCAGCGACAGCGGACCGTGCTCCTCAACCGGCAGCTCGGGACGTTGGTCGGCCAGGCGACGGGCGCGCTGCGGAGCCTGGCACCCGTTCTCGGTGCCGTTCCCCGACGGAGCACGACGATCACCTCACGTGCGTCGGCCGCCGCGCAGCTCGTGGCGCAGGCGCGGCGGTTCCTCGAGGCCCTGTCCGCGGACGGACTCTCGAGCACCGTCGCCGGGGTCGACACGCTCGTTTCCACGGCCAACCGAGAGGGCGTCATCCCCCGGCTGATCCCCCTCCTCGACGAGGCGCCGAGCGCGGCGCGCTCCCTCTCCCAGCTCAGCGCTCTTGCCAGCGCCGTCACGAGCGAGCGCCTCGTCACCCGCGCCGTGAGCGGATTGCGTGATCTGGACACGCTCGTGGCGCTCCAGAAGAGGTTGCTGGCCACTGAGCGGAGCGCGCGGGGCATCGAGACCGACACGCTGGGAACGGGACGAGCGACGCTGAAGGCGACACTTCGGCTCCTCGCCATCGGGGAGCAGTCCTTGGTCCACGTCGAGAACCTCGACCGGAAGGTCCCCTGACGGCGGGCGCCGCGGGCGCCGAGCCCGGCGACTCCCGGTTCGCCGCCGCTCAGGCCGCCGCGCGAGCCGGCGGCGAAGACAGCCGGTGCCCGGTGGACAGCCGCGCGGCCTGGCGCTCGGGATCGATCCGCACGACGTTCCACGCCAGGTGCGCCCGCTCCAGTCCGCGGATGATCGCCGCGGAGGGATCGAGCTCGTACCAGCGCAGGCCGTGCACGGCGCTGCGGGGAAACGCGTGGTGGTTGTGATGCCAGGACTCGCCGAGCGAGGGGAGCGCGAGCCACGCGACGTTGGTCGAGCGGTCCTCCACCTCGAAGCGCCGCGAGCCGAAGAAGTGGCAGACGGAATTGACCGACCAGGTGACGTGGTGAACGAGGAAGATGCGCACGAGGCCCCCCCAGACGAGGCCGCGGACGGCCCCCTCGAGCGTGAAGCCGTGGATCGCGAATCCGGCCAGCGTCGGCAGGAGCAGTGACAGGCCGGCGAGCGCCGGGAAGCCCCGGCCGATCCGCCGCATCGCCGGGTCGTCGTAGAGGTCGCGGGCGTAGCGCTTCCAGTCGGCCTGGCCCTGGGTCTCGGTCAGCCACCCGGCATGGGCGTGCCACAGCCCGCGCAGCCCGCTCCCGTGACCGACGTGCGGCGAGTGGGGATCGCCCTCTTCGTCGGTGTGGGCGTGGTGCTTGCGGTGATCGGCCACCCAGTCGAGCACCGAGCCCTGCACGGCGAGCGAGCCGAGCGTCGCCAACACGCGCTCGAGCCAGGGGTAGGTCTGAAACGAGCGGTGCGTGAGCAGCCGGTGGAAGCCGACGGTGATCCCGATCGCCGTGAGGAGGTAGAAGCCGACCAGCAGGCCGAGGTCCGCGACGTCGACCCAGGAGCTCCACAGCAGGACGACGGCGACCAGGACCCCGACGAAGGGGACGACCACGCCGGCGAGATTGGCGATCTTCTCGGCACGGGTCACGTACGAAACGGTACCGAGCGAGGTGCCGATTTTCTCCTGTCCAGTCGACGAAGTTCCCCAGGTTTATGCTGACGGGGATGACAACTTTCGGGGCACCCGTTGAACTGCCCCCCGCGTTTGCGGACCTCCTGGCGCCGGAGCTGCCCGGCATCTCGGACGAGATCGTCCGCACGATCGGCGAGGAGGTGCCGGAGTACATGCGGCCGCTGGGCGGCGCCTTCGGTCGCGGGGTGCGCGCCGGCGTCACGCAGGCGCTCGAGCGCTTCCTCGCGCTGATCCGCGATCCGCTGGTATCGGATCCCGAGCTGCGCCGCCCGTACGTCGCGCTCGGCCGCGACGAGTTCCGCGCGGGACGCACGCTCGACGCCCTGCAGGCGGCATATCGCGTGGGGGCGCGCGTGGCCTGGCGGCGGATCGCCGCGGTGAGCATTGCGGCGGGCGTCGCCCCGGAGAACCTCGCCGGGCTGGCCGACGCGATGTTCGCCTACATCGACGAGCTCTCGGCGGAGTCCGTCGAGGGATTCGCCCAGGCCCAGTCCGAGCTGGCAGGCGAGCGCCAGCGTCGGCGTCGCGTCCTCGCCGAGGCCCTGCTGCGGCCCTCGACGCCGCCTCACGAGCTCGCCCGGCTCGCCGAGGAGGCGAGCTGGACGCCGCCGGCGACCGCCGCCGCGCTCGCCTGCGAACCCGAGGACGCGGCGCGGCTGGCGCGCCGGCTCGGCGCCGAGGTCCTGGCGGCGCGCATCGACGGGATCGGCTGCGCGATCGTCCCCGACGCCGAGGCTCCGGGACGCCGCGATGCGCTGCGAGCGGCGTGTGGGGCGCGCCCGGCGTCCATCGGCCCGAACGGCGCCCTGAGTGACCTTCACCGCTCGTGGGGACTGGCCCGGGGCACGATGGAGATCCGCGGCGACGACGCCGGCGTGGACTGGGCCGACGCGCACCTTGCGGAGCTCCTCCTGCACGACGCGGCCGACGTCGTCGAGCGGATCGTCGAGCACCGGCTCGCCGGCCTGCACGGCCTCACCCCCGCCGCTCGCGAGCGCACGCTGGTGACCGCGCTCGCCTACCTGCAGCACCGCGCCAACGCCCCCGCCATGGCCCGCGCCCTGCACATCCATCCGCAGACGGCGCGTTACCGGATCAACCGGCTCCGCGAGCTCCTCGGCGAGCAGCTCGACGACCCCGCGGCGGGGTTCGAGCTGGAGGCGGCGCTCCGCCGGGCCCTGCGGACGTCGTCCGGCTGATCGCCGTGCGGACGTCGTCCGGCTGATCGCTCTGCGGACGTCGTCCGGCTGGCGGCCCTGCGGACGGCGTCCGGCTGCTGGCCCCGTGGACTTCGTCCGGCCGACGGCCCTGCTTAACCGTCCGCTGGGGCTTGAACCTCGTGCGACCCGGGAAGAGGGCGTCGTGTGGAGAGTCCGCACGTCCTTCGCGACTACGCGCTGATCGCCGACGGTGAGCGCGGTGCGCTGATCGGCCCGCGCGGGGACATGTCGTGGCTGTGCTTCCCCGGCTGGGCCGACGACGCCGTGCTGGCGAGCTTCATGGGCGGACTCGGGTGCTACGCGGTCACGCCCCGGGGGCGCTACGTGTGGGGCGGCTACTACGAGCCGGGCAGCCTGATCTGGCGCTCGCGCTGGGTCACCGAGACCGGGACCGTCGAGTCGCGCGATGCGCTCGCGTTCCCGGGCGATCGCGCGCAGGCCGTGATCCTGCGGCGGGTCATGGCGGTGTCGGGACCGGCCTCGCTCGACGTGCGCTGCGGGCTCGCCGGACGCTTCGGACATCGTCGCGCGACGCGGTTGCGCTGCACGGACGGCGTGTGGAGCGGGCGCTTCGGCGAGCACGCGTTTCGCTGGCAGGGCGGCGCGGACGCCGCGCCGAACGACGACGGCGAGCTGTGCTGCGGGCTCGAGCTGGAGCCCGGGACCCATCACGACCTCGTGCTCGTGCTCGGCGGTGAGCTCGCCTCGGTCGACCCCGACGCGGCCTGGAGCGCCACGGAGACGGCGTGGGCCGAGGCGGCGCCCGAGCTTCCCCTGAGCCTCGCCGCCCGCGACGCCCGTCACGCGCGCGCCGTGCTGCGCGGCCTCACGTCGTCGGCCGGGGGGATGGTCGCCGCAGCCACGATGGCGCTCCCGGAGCGGGCCAGCCGCGGACGCGCCTACGACTACCGCTTCGCCTGGGTTCGCGACCAGGCGATGATGGGCCAGGCGGCCGCCCGGGCCGGCTCCGGCGACCTGCTCGACAGCGCCCATGGCTTCCTCTGCGCGCGCCTGCTCGACGACGGCCCCGACCTGGCCCCCGCCTACACCGTGTCGGGCGGGCGGGTGCCCGACGAGCGCCATGTCGATCTGCCCGGCTACCCCGGAGGCGACGACGTCGCCGGCAACCACGCCAACGACCAGTTCCAGCTCGATGCCTTCGGCGAGGCCATGCTGTGCCTGGTCGCCGCCGACGAGCAGGACCACGCCGACGCGGAGACCTGGCGGGCGATCGAGGTGGCCGCAGCGGCGATCTCCAAGCGCTGGGAGGAGCCTGAGGCCGGGATCTGGGAGCTCGAGAACCGGCAGTGGGTTCACAGCCGGCTCATCTGCGCCGCCGGCCTGCGCGCCGCGGCCGGACGCCCCGCCGCCGGATCGCGCGCGCCGGACTGGCTGGCTCTGGCGGACGAGCTCGTGGCCTGGAGCGGGGCGAGCGTCGCCAAGGCCGGGCACTGGTGGCGCGCCCCCGACGACGAGCGCGTCGATGCGGCCCTTCTGCTGCCGGGCTTCCGAGGTGCGGTCCCCGCCGGGGATCCCCGCACCGTGGCGACGATCCACGCCGTCGAGGCGGAGCTCTCCGAGGACTTCTGCGTCTACCGCTTCCGGCCTGACCATCGCCCGCTCGGCGAAGCGGAGGGCGCGTTTCTCATGTGCGGGTTCGCGATGGCGCTCGCCATGGACGCGTGCGGGCGCCACCTGGAGGCGGCGCACTGGTTCGAGCGCAGCCGCAGCGCGTGCGGGTCACCCGGCCTGCTCACCGAGGAGTTCGACCTCCGCCAGCGCCAGATGCGGGGCAACCTTCCCCAGGCCTTCGTCCATGCTCTGCTGCTGGAGTGTGCGGCGACGCTGAGCGAGGCGATCGACGATCAGAGGAGGCAGGAGCCATGAGCCACACGAGAGGGGCCGGTCGGTGAGCCGCGTGATCGAGAACCTGCGTCAGGGGCGCGCCCAGCGGCTGCTCAGCGCGGCCACCGCCGCGAGCGCCCTGCCGATGGGGGTGGAGATCTACATCAACCACTACGGAGGCTCGTTCGGCAACAAGTGGATGTGGACGCCGGTCGCGCTCTCGCCGGCGCTCAGCGCCGCGGGCATCGCCGGGGTGGTGTCCGAGCGCGCGGCGCGCACAGTGCTGCCGGCCCTGTCCGCGGTGTTCCTGCTCGACGGCCTCGCCGGCGTGTACTTCCACGCGCGCGGGATCGCCCGCAAGCCCGGGGGCTTTCGTGAGCCGACCTACAACCTGGTGATGGGCCCGCCGGCGCTCGCGCCCGGGTCGCTGGCGATGATCGGCGGCATCGGGCTGATGGCCGCGGTGATGCGCCGGGAGGGCTGACCGCGTCGTGGCGAGCTCGTTTCGCAGCGCCGGGCACCTGCCCCACAACAGCGGCGGGGAACCGGCCGACCCCGATGCGCTGCCCCGGCAGCGCGCCGGCACGACGCCGCAGATGCACGGCCGCTTCCCGGACTTCGACGTGATGAGCCACCGCCGTCATTGGGACCCGGTGACCCGGGAGCTGCTCAAGCGCCGGGTGAGCGAGATCCCGCCGTACCGGTTCTTCGACGAGCGCGAACGGACCACCCTCGGCGCGTTCCTCGATGTCCTTCTCGCCCAGGACCGCGAGCCCCGGATCCCCGTGCTGGCCATGATCGACGCCAAGCTCCATGCCGGTCAGCTCGACGGCTACCGCTACGAGGACATGCCCGACGACGGCGAGACGTGGCGCCGCGTGGCCCGGGCGCTCGACGGCTTCGCCGAGCTCGACGCGGACGCCCGGCACCGCATGGTGGCCGAGTTCGCCGCCGGGTCGCTGCCGGCGGGGGAGATCAACGTCAAGCGCGCCTGGAGCGTGATCACGCGCGGCGCCATCTCCGCCTTCTACTCGCACCCGTGGGCGTTCAACGAGATCGGGTTCCGCGGCCCCGCCTACCCGCGCGGATACATGCGGCGCAACATGGGACCGTCGGGGACCGAGCCCGATGAGCCCCAGGAGGCGTTCGACGTCGACCCGGTGAGCGATGTTGAGGAGCGCTCGTGAGACGGCGCTGGGCGCTCGGCTCGCGGATGCCGCCGGAGAACGACTCGGCGTTTCTGCTCGATGTCCACCGGCGGGGGATTCCCGGCGCCGCGACGATGCGCCGCTACGACGACGGCGACGAGGTCGACATGGTGATCGTCGGCGCGGGCGCCGGCGGCTCGACGCTGGCCCAGCGGCTCGCCCGGCGCGGCTGGCGGATCGTGATCCTGGAGTCCGGGCCGTTCTGGGATCCCGACCGCGATTGGGTCTCCGACGAGGCCGGGCAGCACCACCTGTTCTGGAATGCCCCCCGGGTGATCGGGGGCGAGGACCCGGTGGAGCTCGGCAAGAACAACTCAGGCCACGGCGTCGGCGGTTCGATGATCCACTACGCCGGCTACACCCCGCGCTTCCACCCCTCCGACTTCCAGACGCGCTCGCAGGACGGCGTCGGGGCCGACTGGCCGATCGACTACGCCGAGCTGAAGCCCCACTACGAGCGCGTCGAGTGTGAGCTCCCGGTGGCCGGACAGGACTGGCCGTGGGGGGATCCCCACAGCTACCCCCATGCGGCGCACCCGATCTCCGGCGCCGCCGAGGTGGCGTGGGAGGGCGCGCGCCGCGCGGGCATCCGGATGCGCGTCGGCCCCGTCGGGATCACCAACGGGACGTTCGGCAACCGGCCGCACTGCATCTACCGGGGCTTCTGCCTGCAGGCGTGCAAGGTCAACGCCAAGGCCTCCCCGCTCGTCACCCACCTTCCCGACGCGATCGCCCACGGCGTCGAGGTTCGCGCCGGCGCGCACGCGATGCGGATCGAGACCGACGCGGCCGGCCGCGCGACCGGTGTCCTCTATGACCACGCCGGCGAGCAGCGCTTCCAGCGGGCCGCCGTCGTCGTCGTGGCGGGCTACTCGATCGAGACCCCGCGCCTGCTGCTCAACTCGGCGAGCGCCCGCTTCCCGTACGGCCTCGCGAACGGAGAGGACCAGGTCGGCCGCTACGTGATGGTGCAGGGCGCCTCCCAGGTGGCGGGTCGTTTCCCCGAGGCGATGCACCAGTACAAGGGGCCGCCGCCCGAGATCTCCTCCGAGGACTTCTACGAGACCGACCCCTCACGCGGGTTCGCGCGCGGGTTCTCGATCCAGACCATCGGGCCGCTGCCGATCGCCTGGGCCGAGCACGTGGTCGCCGACGGCCACTGGGGTCACGCGCTGCGCGAGTACATGCGCGACTACGCCCATTGGACGACCATCGGCCTGCTCTGCGAGCTGCTGCCGCTGCCCGAGAATCGCGTCACCCTGGCCGACGAGACCGACGGGCACGGGCTTCCGGTGGCCCACTTCGCCTACTCGCAGTGCGACAACGACCGCGCCAACATCGCGTACGGCAAGCGGGTACTGCAGCGGATCTGGGAGGCGGCGGACGCCCAGGACACCCTCAGCATCGACCGCTACGCCCACCTCGTCGGCGGCTGCCGCATGGGCACGACGCCGGAGGACTCGGTGGTCGATGCCGACCACCGCGCCTGGGAGGTGCCCAACCTGTTCGTGTGCGACGGCAGCGTGATGCCCACCCAGGGGGCCGCCAACCCCGCCCTGACCATCATGGCGCTCGCCTCCCGTCTGGCCGAGCGCCTGGGGGACAAGCGGGTCGCGGCCGCTGGCCCTCTCGCCGCCACCCGCACAGCACGCTGAACGCGAACAAGGAGCCGTTGACATGCCGCAGACCGTTGTCATCACCGGAGCGTCAGCCGGCGTCGGCCGCGCCGTCGCCCGCCGTTTCGCCGCCCGGGGCGACCGCGTCGCCCTGCTCGCCCGCGGCCAGGCCGGCCTCGACGCGGCGGCCGAAGACGTCCGGCGGCTCGGCGGCGAGGCACTCGCGATCTCCGTCGACGTCGCCGACGCGGCTGCCGTGGAGGCGGCCGCCGACCAGGTCGAGGCGGCCTTCGGGCCGATCGACATCTGGGTCAACAACGCCATGGCCGCGGTCCTCGGCGAGGTGAAGGACACCAGCGCGGACGAGTTCCGCCGCGTCACCGAGGTCACCTACCTCGGCGCCGTCCACGGGACGCAGGCGGCCCTGCGCCGGATGCTGCCTCGTGACCGCGGCCACATCATCCTCGTGGGCTCGGCGCTGGCGCGGCGCGGCATCCCCCTGCAGGCCACCTACTGCGCCGCCAAGCACGCCATCCAGGGCTTCTACGAGTCGCTGCGCTGCGAGCTGCGCGCCCACGGCAGCCACGTCGGCCTGACCATCGTCCACCTGCCCGGGATGAACACCACCCAGTTCAGCTGGGTGCGCCTTCACGTCCCCAACGAGCCCCAGCCCGTCGCGCCGATCTACAGCGCCGAGCTTGCCGCGAAGGGAATCGTGTGGGCCGCCGAGCACCGCCGCCGGCGCGAGCTGTGGGTCGGCGCATCCACGGTGATGACGATCATCGGCAACCGGCTCGCGCCGTGGCTCGCCGAGTGGTACCTGGCGCGCAGTGGCATCAGCGCCCAGCAGACCGACCACCCGGCGGCGCCCGACCGCCGCGACTACCTGTTCGAGCCGGTCGACACCGACGCGGACCACGGCGCGGACGGCCCGTTCACCGATCGCACCCACAACGACAGCCCGCAGCTGTGGGCGGCCACCCACCGTCCGGCGCTCCTCGGGGCGGCGGGCGTGGCGGGCGCGCTCACCGCCGCGGTGCTCGCGCGGCGCACCTGAGCGCCGCGCGACCGGCCGCTCCGGCGGGTGCCCGAGCGGCCGGTGCCCCGGTCGGCCGACGGCGCCCCGGCCGGCCGGCCGGCCCCGGTGCCCGGCCGGCCGGGGCGCCCCCGGTCAGGTGACAGTGAACGTCGCCGTGTCCGTCGCCCCGCTGGTCTGCCCGGTGGCGGTGACCGTATAGCTGCCCGCGGAGACCGAGGGCACCGTCTCGGACTGGTCGATCGTGCCGCTCGAGCTCGCTGTCGCCGGGGTGAGCGTCGTCGTGCCGAAGGTGATCGTCACCCGCTCGCCGTGCGCCCACCCCGAGCCGGTGACGGTGAACCCGCTGCCCGGTGTGCCGCTGTGCGGCGTCAGGGCGAGCGTCGCGGTGTGGACCGTGAGCGTGAACCCCGTCGTGGGGTAGGCGACAGTGAAGTAGTCGCCCGTGCTGCCCGCCCCGGTCCCCGTTACGCTCGAGAACGTCCCGGTGCGGCTGCTCGAGACGAGTGGGGTGAGCACGTCGCCGTTGCCGCCGGTGAACCCGGCGGAGGCGTCGATGACCAGCTTGCCGGCCAGGTTGCTCTGCCCGGTGGCGTCGAGCACCCCGTACTTGGTGGGCGTGGTCGGCCGCTCGCTCCAGGTCCCCGTCGAGGTCTGGGTGTAGTTGCCGTTCACGCTCAGCTTCGCGCTCCCGGCGAGCACGAGCGTCCCGGCGTTGGACAACGAGCCCGAGGTCGAGGCCGCGGTCGTGTACGCGAGCACAGCGTGGGTGAGGATGGTCGCCACGTTGCGCAGCGCGTTGGCGCCATTGGCATCCTCGAACTCGCCGCCCCTGAGGACGATCGTGGAGCCGTCGTTGACGATCCCGCTGGCGGTGAACCCGCTGCCGTCGTACTGGAAGGTGCCCGAGAGCGCGTAGATCCCGCCGCTCAGGGTGCTCGTCGAGCTGTTGTAGTTGGTGAGGGTTCCGCTCAGCACGAGCGGGTTGCCGGACGCGACGCTCACCGTGCCGGGGTTCGTCAGGATGCCGTCGATCGTGTCGGCGTTCGTCGTCGTTTCGCCGACGGCCGAGATCTTGCCGCTGTTGGTCATGGTGTCGCCGCCGGGCAGCTCGATCGCGTCCTCACCTCCACTGCAGGTGCCGCCGCCGACATGGGTGAAGGTGATCGTGCCCGCACTGGTGAAGCTTGACTGCTGCGGGTAGAGAATCGCGTAGTCGCCGGAGGTGCAGTTGCCTTCGAGGGTGAGGTTCTGGCCGGCGGCGATGTTGCCGGTGAGGTCCGCGGCGGCGTCGGTGAACACGATCGAGCTGGCGCCGGTGCCGGTGTAGGAGATCGGGCCGTCCACGACGACGGCAGGGTTGGTGGGGTTGGGGGTGTCGGGGGTAGTGGTGCCGGCGCCTTGGGCGTAGCTGCCCGATACCTGGATCGAGCCGGTGCTGCCGCCGTTGCTGATCGACCCGCCGCTGTCATCGATCACCGCGACGCCGTTGCCTGCCGCGGTCAGCGTGTTGGCGCCGAGGTTGAGCGGGCCGCCGATGTCGAGCGTTCCCGGACCGTCGTAGTCGGTGGGGGTGTCGATGTTGATGGTGCCGCCGGTGGTGGTGATGTTCCCGGTGAGCTCGGGCTCGGGGCCGGTGGTGGTCTGCTGGGTCTGCAGGAGCCCGCCGGTGGTGATCGTCACGGTGGAGCCACCGCCGATCTCGAGCGCGCTCTGGCCGTCGGTGCAACTGCCGAGGTGGTCGAGGATGATCGTGCCGGCGAGGGTGAGGCTGGAGTCGCCGGGGACGTTGGCGACCGCGTACTCGCCGTCGCCGCCGCTGCAGTTGGCCTGCAGGGTGAGGTTCTGATCGGCGGCGATGTTGCCGGTGAGCGAGGAGGAGGCGTCCGAGAGCACGATCGAGCTGGCGCCGCTGCCGGTGTACTGGATCGAGCCGCTGACGATCACCGCCGGGTTGCTGGGGTCGGGCGTGTCGGGGCTGGTGGTCCCGGCGCCCTGCTCGTAGGTCGAGTTGTTCATGTCCATGCTGCCGGTGCTGGCGTTGTTGGAGATCGAGCCGCCCGTGTCGTCGATCGCCGACCCCTCGTCCACCGAGAGCACGTTGGCGCCGAGGTTGATCGTGCCGGCGTTGTCCAGGACGCTGCCGAACTCGCCGCTGCCCATGGTGGTGTCGATCTGGATGTCGATCGTCCCGCCCGCGTTGGTGAGATCGCCCTGGATCAGTGGCTGCTCGCCGGTTCCTTCGGTCACGATCGTGCCGGAGTTGGTCATCGTGTCACCGCCGCCCATCTGCAGCTGGGTTACGGCGACGTCGGCGGTGGGGCAGCCGTAGAGGTCCAGTTCGCCGTTGGCGTTGATCGTGCTGTCGCCGTTGAGGTTCAGCGACTCGCTCTCCCCATAGATGCAGGTCGCGTTCAAGGCGAGCGTCTGATGCCCGGAGGACCCGCCGAGCGTCAACGCCCCCGGGTTCTGCTCGCCGCCGTCGCTGGTGACCGTGTAGGTCCCTGGCGCGGTGATGCACGCAGTGGTCGTCGGAGTCGGCACCCCGGCCGACCAGTTGCCGGGGTTGTCCCAGTCCCCCGATCCGCCCAGCCAGGACGTGTCGCACGACTGCGCGGGCGCACCCCGGCCGGTGTGCGCCGCGCGCGTCGCTGTCCGCCCGTGGGCGAGCGCCGGAGCCGCTGTCAGCAGCGCCGTGAGAGCCACCACGATGACCGTCGCCGCCCCGGCGAGGCCATGGCGCGGCCCGATGCTCACGATTCGTCTCGCCACCGCGATGCGGCCGCCGTTCTGTCCCGTTGACGCATCGTCGGTGGTTCGCATGACGCCCCGTTTCCCTCCGTTGACCGATCTTCTCTGACGACGCCGGTACTATCTCCGGCGTCGGCAACAGCGCGGCAACATGCGGCATCGTCTTCGGTCGGGGGTTCGCGTCGGAACGGTGAACTCGCCGGATCGGTGGGTGTTCTTGGAGTGACGGGGCTATCTTCGAAGTTCGGGATCCTGGGACCGGTTCGCGTCTGGTCCGGGAGTCAGCCGGTCGCGATCCATGGGCCCCGCCAGCGGACGCTGCTGGCCTTCCTCGTTCTCCACGCCAATCGAGCGGTGGCGAGCGACACGTTGATCCACGGGGTGTGGGGAGCCAACGGCACCGGCGCGAGCAAGCGGCTCAGCGTCGCGATCGCGAGGCTGCGCCGCGCGCTCGAGCCGATCGCCGCCGATGGCCCGTCGCCGCTGCAAACGGTTGACGGCGGCTACATGCTGTCGCTCGGCGCCGGCGAGCTCGACGCCATCCGGTTCGAGGAACTGGTCAACGAGGGTGTGGCCGCGCTCGATGTCGGTGAGCCCGGCAGGGCGGGTGAGCGGTTGCGAGCAGCGCTTGGTCTGTGGCGTGGGCCGGCGCTCGCCGACGTGCGCTTCGAGGAGTTCGCCCAGAGCGAGATCGAGCGTCTCGAGGAGCTGCGGCTGCTCGCGCTCGAGGGACGTCTCGACGCCGACCTTCAGCTCGGCGAGTCCGCGGGCCTGGTCGGCGAGCTGCGGTCGCTGCTGGCCCGCCACCCCACCCGCGAGCCCCTGGCCGGTCTGTTGATGCTCGCCCTGTACCGGTCGGGCCGGCAGGCCGCGGCGCTGGAGGTCTACGAACGAACGCGGGCGCACCTGGTCGGCGAGCTCGGCTTGGAGCCCGGTCCGAGGCTGAGGACATTGCAGAGGCAGATCCTCGACCAGTCTCCGGCGCTCGACGAGGGCGTCTCGCAACCGCGATGGCCGGCGCGCGACGGAACCATCTCCGGTGAGGTGGTGACGATGGTGATCGCTCAGATCCACCGTCCGGCGACCCTCGTCGATGGACCCGGGGACGCCGGGCCCGAGGTCGCGAGCGTGGTCGACGACTTGCTGCGCGGCGTGTGGTCACGTCATGCTGCGCTCGAGGTCACCCGAGAGCGGTACGGCTCACTCGCCGTCTTCCCCTTCCCCCAGACGGCGCTCGACGCCGCGTCCGAGGCGTGCGCCGCGTCCCGCACCGTCACGTGGCCCGGTGGGGCGGACGTTCGCGTCCGGGTGGGGGTGCACAGCGGCCGGCTGCGGATGAGCGCCCGCGGCTTCTGGGGCGAGGACGTCCACTACGCGGCCCGCTTGGCCGACGCCGCCCACGGCGGGCAGGTCCTCGTGTCGGCCGCCACCGCGGCGCTCGCGCACGACCATGACCTGGTCGATCTCGGCGAGCACGGGCTTGCCGACTTCGCGGTCCCGCGACGGCTGTTCGGGCTCGGCCCCGGACCCCATCGACGGCCGCGCTCCGGTGATCCCCTTCGGACCAACATTCCCGCCCCCACGGGTGAGCTCATCGGTCGCGACGGTGAGCGGGATCAGCTGGTGGCCGCCCTGGAGGATCCCGAGCGCCGCCTCGTCACGATCACCGGCCCCGGCGGTTCGGGCAAGACGCGCCTCGCCCTCGCGGTGGCCCATGCCGCTGTCGACGTCCTCGCCGACGGCGCGTTCCTGGTCGCGCTCGCGCGGATCAGCGAACCCGAGGCCGTCGCGGCCGCGATCGCCGCACCGCTCGGCATCCACCTGCCAGCCGGCAGCGACGATGGGCACACGATCGGTGTCGCTCTGTCGGATCGCGAGCTCCTGATCGTGCTCGACAACTTCGAGCACGTCCTCGACGCGGCGCCGCTGCTCTGCGACGTTCTCGCCCAGGCGCCCCGGCTCCGCATGATCGTGACCAGCCAGGCACCGCTCCGGGTGCGTGGCGAGCACGTCATCCGCCTCGGGCCGCTCGAGCTGGCACGGTCGGACGATCGGACGAGCGTCGCGGCCGCGGCCGCGACCCGCCTCCTGGTCCAGCGTGCGCGGGAGGCGGATCCCCGCTTCGAGCTGACCATCGACAACGCCGGCGCCGTGGCACGACTCTGCCGTGCGCTCGGCGGCTTACCGCTGGCGCTCGAGCTCGCAGCGGCCCGCCTCGCGGTGGTGTCCCCGAGCGAGCTGCTGACCCACCTCGGTGACGGGATCGAGGCGATCGGCCGAGGCTCGCGCGATCTGCCCGCGCGCCAGCGAGGGCTTCGTGCCGCGCTCGACTGGACCCACAGCTTGCTGGGCGAAGACGAGGCGAGACTGCTGCGGCGGCTCGGAACGTTCGCCGGACCGGTGTCGCTCGATCGGATCGAGCGCGTGTGCGGAAACGGCGCCGATCTCCTCGAGCCGCTGGCCCGGCTGGTCGACCTCGCGCTCGTCACGCGCGAGGGTGACGGACGGCTGGTCCTCCACGCCGCTGTGCAGCGCTATGCGCGCGACAAGCTCGCGGAGGCCGGCGAAGGCGATGAGCTCGCCCGTCGCCACGGCGAGGCGTTCGCGGACGCCGGCGAGATATGGGGCCGCCGCATCCTGTTCGACGTCGGCGCGGTCGAGTCACAGGTCCTGGGGGCGGAGTCCGACATCGGGCGGGCGCTCACGTGGGCGGCCGGCGCCGACGCGGAATGCTTCGCACGGCTGGCGGGTGGTGCCGCGGCCGCGCTCCTGTTCACCGGCAAGCTGTCGCCGTGGAGCAACCTGATCGAGCACGCCGTGGAGAACTACGCGGTCACCGGCCCGGCGCGGACATGGCTTCTACTGGCGGCGAGTCTCGTCGCCTTCCAGCGCGAGGACGTGGAGCTCGCCCACGTCCGCTTCAGCGCGGCGATCGCGGCCGCCGAGGAGGCCGCGGATCCCTGGCTCGCATGTCTCATGCGTGCCTGCTCGATCGTCTTCCGGGTGCTCGGCGGCGCGACCGACGGGGTGCGCGACGAGCACTCGGTCCTCTCGCTGCGTGCCGTCGAGCTGGACGATCGCGAGATGATCGCCCTGGTCGACGGCCTGGAGCCCTACATCCTCGGCTACTGCGAAGGGGACTACGCCGAAGCGGATGCGATCTGGGCCGCCCTCGCCGAGGACCACACGCGAGCGGACTTCGCGGGGTGGACGGCGCCGTACTGCTGGCCCGACTGCCGGTTGCTCAGCGGTGACTACGCGACCGCGCTGGCGGGATTCCGGGCGGCGCTCTCGAGCGCCCGTGAGCGCGCGCAGACGCCAACGGTGGCCTACCAGCTCGAGGGGATCACCATCTCGCTCTCAGGCCTGGGCCGCCACCACGAGGCGCTCGAGGCCGCCGGCTGGGCCGCCTCCGTTCGCCAGACCGCCGGACCTGCCGTGAACAGGTGGTACAAGAACCTGCTCGACGAGGCTGTGCGCACGTCGCGTGCGGCGCTGGAGAGTCAAGACGCCCGCGCGGCGTACGCGCGGGGACGGGCGCTCACCCTCGACGCCGCCGTTCAGGCCGCAATGGTGGTGACGACCGGGGCCTGATCCGGAGTATCGTCGCCCGAGCGCCCGCTCCAACCCCCGGGGGCGTGAGATGTCCGGCTCCAAGCCATGGCCGGTGTGAAGCGCGTGACCTGACGTTCACGTGCGTGAACGCACCCATCTGGCTCCCAGGAGGATCGCCATGTCGCACTCGTTCTCGTATGACCTCACCATGCCGGACTCCCCGATCAAGGCCCAGGCCCGCGTGCGGGACGCGGTGATCGAGCAGCTGCGCGACGCGGCGGGCCTGCACCTCGTCGACGAGAAGTCACACTCGCTGGGGTTCGGCCCGCAGTGGAGTTGGCCCGTGCTGGTCGCCCTGTCCCACAAGATCAACGGTGAGAACGTCACACTGACCTTCAACGTCGCCGGTGGTGGCACCTACGTCACGGTGTCCGGCAAGGTGGCAACGGACGCCGAAGAGGTTGCCGGCGGTGAGTTCTGGGCCCGGACGCTGACCGCGGCCTGACGCGGGCGGGCTCACAGCGCGGTGCGCACCGCCCACAGGTCCGGGAAGGCGGGAGTGAGCAGCGTCCCGGCGAGGTACTGCGCGCCGGAGGAGCCGCCGGTGCCGCGGCGGTCGCCGATCGTGCGGCGGACCATCTGCACGTGCCGGTAGCGCCACTCCATCACCCCCTCGTCGAGATCGACCATCCGCTCGCACACCTGCGCCGCGCCGCCGTCGTCGCGGTAGGCCGCGAGCACGGCGCTCTGCACCTCGGCTGAGGGTGCGAGCGGCTGGGCGACGTCCCGCTCGAGCAGGGACGCCGGTACGGCGTAGCCGTGGCGATCCAGGTAGCGCAGCAGGCAGTCGAACAGCGAGGGCTGCCGCATCGCCTGCGTGATCCGCGCATGCTCGGGCGAGCCGGCTTCGTAGGCCCGCGGCATCGCCGGGTCGCGCCGCCCCAGCCACGCCTCCAGCTCGCGGAACTGGGCAGATTGGAAGCCGCTGGCGGCGTCGAGCCGATCCCGGAAGGAGAGGAACTGGCTCGGCGTCATCGTCTCCAGCACGTCGATCTGCGCCACCACGGTCTTGAGGATCGTGAGGATCCGCTTCAGCGTGTGGAGCGCGTGCGAGGTGTCACCCGCCATCAGGCGCTCGCTGAGGCGCGCGCCCTCGTGCAGGAGCTGCTTGAACCACAGCTCGTACACCTGGTGGATGACGATGAACAGCAGCTCGTCGTGCTCGACCGACGCCGGTCGCTGCGCGCCGAGCAGCTCGTCGAGCCTCAGGTAGGACGCGTACGTGGCCGACGGCTCGCTCATCCGGCCGAGCCTAGCTCGCCGCCGCGGGTGTCCGGGATGCATCGTCGTCCCCGTGCCGGAATGACCATTCCGGTAGAGTTTTCAGCATCTCTTCAGAAAGCGTTCACGCACCCGAGCCGGCGTCCTCGGCTCACGAAGTCCACCCAAATCTGATTCTCGCGGTCCTGTCGCTGGCGGGTCTGGCGTACTCGGTGCTGTCGTCTGCCGTGATCCCGGCGCTGCCGACCTTTCAGCACAGCCTGCATACCAGCGAGACGGGGGTGGCGTGGCTGCTGACCGGCTTCCTGCTCTCCGCCTCGGTGGGAACGTCGATCATCGGTCGCCTCGGCGACATCTACGGCAAGGAGCGCCTGCTGCTCTGGACGCTGCTGATCCTCGCCGCGGGCACGCTACTGGCGGCGGTGGCAAGTTCGCTGCCCCTGCTGATCGTCGCCCGGCTCATCCAGGGTGTCGCCGGCGGCATCTTCCCGCTCGCCTTCGCGATCGCCCGTGACGAGTTCCCGCCCGAACGCGTCGCCGGCAGCATCGGGCTGATGTCCTCGATCCTCGGCGCCGGAGCCGGCTGCGGCCTCGTCGTCGGTGGGCTGATCGTCCAGCACCTCGGCTACCACTGGTTGTTCTGGATCCCGCTGGCGCTCACGCTGCTGGCGGCCGCCGCCACGTGGCGGTACGTCCCGGAATCTCCCGTCCGATCGCCCGGCCGGGTGAACTGGCTTGCCGCGGCCGTCATGAGCGTCGGGTTCTCCCTGCTGCTGATCGCGATCTCCGAGACGACCGTCTGGGGCTGGGGGAGTGCCAAGACCCTCGGGTTGATGGCCGCCGGGCTCGTGGTCTGCGGTGTGTGGGTGGCGATCGAGGTGCGGAGCAGTGTGCCGCTGATCGACATGACGATGATGCGGTTCCGCGGTGTGTGGACGACCAACCTGGCGGCCTTCCTGCTCGGCGCGGGCATGTACTCCTCCTTCCTGACCTTCCCTGAGTTCGCTCAGCTGCCGAAGAGCACCGGGTTCGGATTCGGCTCCTCGATCGTGGTCTCCAGCCTGTACCTGCTGCCGGCGGCGCTCGGGATGAGCCTGCTCGGCGCAGCCGCCGGTCGCGTCGCGCGTCGCTTCGGCTCGAAGTTCGCGCTGATCCTCGGATCGGGCATCACGGCGGTGGCCTTCGGCTTCGCCGCCGTCCAGCATGCCCACGTCTACGACATGCTGATCACGACGTCGCTGCTCGGCATCGGGATCGGATTCGCCTTCTCCGCGCTCGGCAACCTGATCGTGGGAGCGGTGCCGGCCGAGCAGACCGGCGTCGCGAGCGGCATGAACACCGTGATGCGGACGCTCGGCGGAGGGCTCGGCGGTCAGCTGTCGGCCACGTTCATCATCGACCACACCCGCCATGGGCTGCCGACGGTCACCGGTTTCACCCAGAGCTACGCGATGGCGACCGGATTCCTGATCGTCTGCTGCGTGGCCGGAGTGCTGATCCCGGCTCGCAGGCACGCGGCCGAGGCGGCGCCGCTCGACGGGACGCTTGCCGTCGACGGCTCGCTTGCGGGCTAAGAGGGTCCGGCGCCTGTATTCTTCCCGTCGAATGAAACGAGTTTCACCGGCAGAGACCGGAACCCATGTGACGAGGACGGTGGAGCGCGTGTGTGCGGTCCTGTCGGCGTTCTCGGTGGGGGAGCGCCGGTTGAGCCTGGGCGACCTGGCGGCGCGGGTCGGGTTGCCAAAGGCGACGGTGTATCGTCTCGCCGGTTCGCTGGTGGCGATGGGGTTCATGGAGCACGGCGACGATGGGGGCTACGCGTTGGGGCTGAGACTGAGCGAGCTGGGTGCGCTGGCGCGAACGAGTCTTGATGTGGTGACGGCGTGCTCGTCAGCTGTCGACGCACTGGCCGCCGCTACCGAGGAGACGGTGATGGTCGGGGCCGCGGACTGGGATGCGTGGGAGCTGATGATCGTCGATGCGCGCGTGAGCCAGCAGACGCTGTCGGTGGTCCCCCCGACGGGCGAGCGGATGGCGATGCCTCCGGGATGTCTGGCCAAGGCGCTGTTGCTGGGGCTTCCCGCGTCAGACGCCGAGTGTCTGCTGTCCAGGCTGGCGCTGCCTGCCTTGACCAGCAAGAGCCATACCGACCGGGCGGCGCTGAGCGACGAGATCGCCGTGGCACGATCGCGTGGGTTCTCGGTCGGCGAGGAAGAGTACGTCGATGGTGTCTCCGGGGTCGCCGTACCGGTGCTGTTCGACGGCGGCAGACCGCGGGCGGCGATCGGCGTCGTCGGGCCGTCGGCGCGGATCGCCGACCAGTTCGAGGGGGTCGGGCGCCTGATGCTCGAGTTGACGGCGGCGCTGCGGCCGACCCGCGCACCAGCGGATCTGGCGGTGGCTTAGTGCCCCGTCCGGCTCATCCGCTTGCATTCGAGGCACCCCTGGCGGCGCCTGGCTTTGTCCTCGGACCCTCGTGTAGCGCTGCTACACGTCGGGTCCTGCGTCCTCGCCAGGCATCCACCAGTGGCACCTCTCGGTGCCACGAACGAACCGGACGGGACACTAGATGGTCGAGCTGATCGGAGCGGGGCTGCCTCGGACGGGCACGCTGACACAGAAGGTGGCGCTGGAGATGCTGGGCGTCGGACCGTGCTACCACTGGGTCGACATCCTGGCCGACCTCGACGGGCAGGTTCCGCTGTGGGACGGTGCGATGGACGGGAGCGTCGAGCCGGCAACCATCCTCGAGGGTTATCGCTCGACCGCGGACTGGCCGGGAGGACACTTCTACCGGCAGTTGATGGACGCGTATCCGGAGGCCAAGGTGCTGCTGAGCGTGCGCGACCCGGAGCGCTGGGAGCGGAGTTTCCGCGAGACGATCGTCGACATGTGCTACGGCGAGTCGCTGATCCGGCTGCTGTCGAGCGCTCGCGCGCAAGTCGACCCCACGTGGCGCGGCTACCTGGACTTCGTGGCGCGGATGTTCTGGTCGGAGCAGGGGACGTTCCCCGGCGGCCACGAGCCCGGCGAACTGATCGACGCCTTCATTGCCCACAACGAGGCGGTGAAGCGCAACGTCCCGGCGGAGCGACTGCTCGTCTGGGAGGTCACCGAGGGGTGGGAGCCGTTGTGCGCGTTCTTGGGTGTCGAGGTTCCGGCCGAGCCGCTCCCCCACGCCAATGACCGGGCGACCTTCCTCGACCGGGTGATCGCCGGCGCGATCACGACGCTGGAGTCCTGGCAGGCCACGCAGGGCGCGGCCACTTGAGCGGGCTCCCGCGGATCAGCGCGCTGTCGGTCACCGACGTCGATGTGGCCGTCTCCCAGCTCGACGCGCTCGCGCTGCTTGGCTTGGACGGGGACGAGTTCGCGCAGGGTGTGTTTCACCGTGCGGCGGTGAGGACCCGCAGCCTCGGCCTGTCCGCGGCGACCCTGTCCCGCACGCTGCAGGGCCGAACCTCCACAACCGAGGACCAGCTGTTCGACTACGGCGTCAGTGCGGTGGAGCAACTCGGCGTCGATCTGGCCGAGATCGGGACGGTCGTGACCTCCAGCCTGTACTCGCTCGGCGGCCCGACGCTCGCCCATCGCCTCGTCGAGCGGTTCGGGATGGACCCGGCGACCGACAAGTACCACGTCGTCGGGGTGGGCTGCGCGAGCGCCGTGCCGCTCGTACGCCTGGTCATCCCGCTGCTCGACCACCACCCGGAGAAGAAGGCGCTGATCGTGGCGGCCGAGAGCATGAGCGGCCTCCTGATGAGGGGCGCGGACGGCGATCACCGCGCCAAGACCGTCGGCTCTGCGATCTTCGGCGACGGATGCGCGGCGGCGGTGATCGAGCGGGGGACCACCGGACCCGCGGTCGTGAGCTCGACCGTGCACCAGATCGAGGGGACGCTTGGCGCGGTCAGGATGGAGCTCAGCGACGCCGACAGCTACCTGCATCTGGATCGTGATCTTCCCGATGTCGCCGCCGCCGGTGTGCCCGCGCTGATCGACGCCTTCCTGGGATCGGTGGCGCTCACGCGCAGCGACATCGACCACTGGATCGTGCATCCCGGCGGACGGCGGATCCTCGACTGCCTGAGCGAAGCGCTCGCGCTCACCCACGCCCAGGTCGAGGTCAGCTACGACGTGCTGGGCGCCCGCGGCAACGTCGGCACCCCCTCGATCTTCTACGTGCTCGAACAGACCATCAGCCGGCACCGGCCCGACCAAGGCGACTGGGGCCTGATGGTCACCGTCGGCCCGGGCGTCACCGTCGGCCTGATGCTGCTCGCCTTCTGAGGCCCCCGCGGGCGCCCGCCCGTGAGCACCGACTCGAGCGTTCGCCACACCGATTGTGCGGGGCGATCGTGGCGTCGTCCCGCTGGCGGCCCTCTGCCCCCACGGGGGCGCAGGACGGCATGGGTTGCCGCGGTCGACGGCCCGCGCCCGCCGTGTCCGGCGCGGCGGAATGCAACGGAGAGGGGGGGATTCGAACCCCCGATGGACTGAAAGCCCATACCGGTTTTCGAGACCGGCGCATTCAACCGCTCTGCCACCTCTCCGGGGTGATCGGCGACCGACAAATCTAGCGGTGCGTTGGCGAACGGGACGCCTGGCGCGGGTCGCTGCGCAGTTCCCTACCTCTACGGAAGTCTTCTGCGCGCGCGGCCGCCGATCGAACCTCAGCGACGGCGCTCGGCGAAGAACGCCCGCAGCAGCCCGGCGCAGTCCTCGGCGAGCAGGCCCCCGGCCACCTGGGGACGGTGGTTGAGCTGAGGGGTGGCGAGGACGTCGAGCACGCTGCCTGCCGCGCCCGCCTTGGAATCCGCGGCGCCGAACACCACCCGGGGCACCCGGGCGAGTACGATCGCGCCGGCGCACATCGCGCACGGCTCGAGCGTCACGTACATGACGGCGTCGAGCACCCGCCAGCTCCCGAGCGCCTGCGCCGCCTCGCGTAGCGCGACCATCTCCGCGTGGGCGGTCGGGTCCTCGCGCAGCTCGCGCTCGTTGTGTCCCTGGCCGATGACCTCCCCCTCCCTGACGACGACCGCCCCGATCGGGACGTCGTCGTGCTCGAGCGCGCGGCCCGCCTCCCTCAGCGCGAGGCGCATGAAGTACTCGTCACGCGGGAAGAAATGTGACGGAACGGGGGGAACCGGCATGGAAGCGGCGAGGGCGAGAGAAACTTTCGCACCACGATGATGTCTTAACTCCGGGGACTCCGCCCCGACCTCCTTGACCATGCCCCACCTCATCCTCCGCTCGTGGCGCCCGCGGGTGCTGCTCGCAGCGCTCGCGTCGGTCCTGCTGGCCGCCGCCGTGGCCGCCGTGGCCGCCGCGGGGGCGCCGCGCGCGCGTGCTCAGGTCATGTCCGCCCGGTCCGGGCGGGCGGCTGCGCGAGGGGTGCCCACGCGGGCCACCTACCTGCCCGGCCGGGTCGTCGTCGGCTACACCCGCCCGTCGTTCGCGGCCAGCGCCGACGTGGAGCGCCGCCTCGGCGTGCGGGCGCCGGCTGCCGCGTCACCGGCCGCCGCCACCTCCGTCCAACTGCTGCGCCTCCCGCGCGGCACCAGCGTGGCCCACGCGCTCGCCCGCCTGCGCGGGCGCCGTGACGTCGCCTACGCCGTGCCCGACTACGCGGCTCACGTGGCGGGCACCTACATCCCCGACGATCCGGGGCGCGGAACGACGGCGGGCGGATGGCAGACGGTGCAGTGGAACTTCCTCGCCACCGACGGCGTCGACGCCCCCACGGCATGGTCGAACCTGATCGCCGCCGGGCACCCGGGCGGCAGCGGGGTCACGGTCGCGGTCCTGGACACCGGGATCGCCTACCGCAACTGGAAGAACTTCCGCCGCTCCCCGGACTTCGGCGGGATCCGCTTCGTCTCCCCCTACGACTTCATCGCCAACAACCCGTATCCGCTCGACCGGGAGGGGCACGGCACGTTCGTCGCCGGCACGATCGCCGAGGCGACGAACAACGGGATCGGCCTCACCGGCCTCGCCTACGGCGCGAGCATCATGCCGGTGCGCGTGCTCGACCGCAACGGCGACGGCGATGCCGTGACGATCGCCCGGGGCATCCGTTACGCCGTCGCCCACGGCGCCCAGGTGATCAACCTCAGCCTGGAGTTCGGCCTGGGGGTCGGTGCCTCGCAGCTCCCGGAGGTCATGTCCGCGCTGCGCTACGCGCATGATCGCGGGGTGGTGGTCGTCGCCGCGGCCGGCAACGACAGCGGGACGACGATCGCCTATCCGGCGCGGGCGACCACGGTCATCTCCGTCGGCGCGACGACGCGTGACCGATGCCTTGCCAACTACTCGAACACCAGCAGCCATCTCGACCTCGTCGCGCCCGGCGGCGGCGACGACGCCGCCCTGTCCGACGATCCCGACTGCCGCCCCGACGCGTCGCTGCCGGACATCAACCAGGAGACCTTCTACAACCCGTCGAACCCCGCACACTTCGGGCTGCCCGGCGGGTGGTACGGGACCTCGATGGCCGCCCCGGATGTCTCCGCCACCGCCGCGCTGATCATCGCCAGCGACGTGATCGGCCGCCACCCCAGCCCGGCGGCGGTGCTCTCCCGCCTCGAGCAGACCGCCGCGCCGCTAGGGCGCACGCGGCCGAACGCCGACTACGGCTACGGCCTCGTCGACGCCGGGGCGGCGACGGCGCCCGCGCCTGCGCCCGGCACGACGACCACGGGCACGACCACCACTCCCAGCCCGACGACGACCACGACGACCCCCAGCCCGACGGCGACCACGGGCTAGCGAGGATCCTCTGAAGCGTTCGCCGTGACCTAGGACGTGCGGACGATGAGGACCGAGCAGGGCGCGTGGTGCGAGACCCGGTTCGGCACCGACCCGAGCAGAAAGCGCCGCGCGCCGGTCATCCCCCGGTTGCCGACCACGATCAGGTCCGCGTGCTGCTCCTCGGCGACGTCGATGATCGCGTCGGCGGCGTCCCCCTGGCGGGCGAACAGCTCGGTGTCGACGCCGGCGAGCTTGGCGTCCTCGCCGGCGGCTTGGAGCAGCGCCATCACGTCCTCCCGATCGGACACCGCCCACTGGGCGTCACCGGATTGGAGCACCGTGCGCTCCCGGACGCGGGGTGCCGGGACGGGCTCGTAGGCGCTGACGATCTGCAGCCGGGCGCCGAGCTCACGAGCGAGGTCGATCGCGTAGCGCACCGCGGTGCTCGCGGTGTCCGAGCCATCGGTGCCGACGACGATCGAGGCGAACACGGCCCGCCCGGCCTACGCGGACAGCCTGACGATGGCGATGACGATGCCGGCCAGCACGAACACGACGATCAGTACCTGCAGGTAGATCCAGAACCTCGGCATCGGCCCGCCTGACGGTACCGGCTCGGCGCGCCGAGGACCGGACCGGCGTGGTCCGGGGCGGGTGGCGCAGCCGGTCGGCGCGTGAGCGCCGGTATCGTCAGCCGGTGTGGAGGCGAGCCTCAACCCCGCCCTACGGACGGTCAGCGACGCGGTCCTCGCCGTCGCGGCGCAGCAGTCGGTCGAGGAGGTCCTCCAGCGGCTGGTGGACAGTGCGCGGGAGCTCGCCGGCGCCCGGTACGCGGCCCTCGGCATCCCTGACGAGGAGGGCGGCTTCGTCCGCTTCCTCGTCTCCGGGATGGGCGAGGAGCTGATCGCCTCACTCGGGCCTCTCCCGCGCCGACACGGGATGCTCGGGGCGATGCTGGAGACCGCCGGCCCCTACCGGACCGAGGACATCCACGCGCATCCCCGCTTCCGCGGCTGGTGGCCCGCGGGGCACCCCGACATGCGCTCGTTCCTCGGCGTGCCGATCACCGCCGAGGGGGAGGTGATCGGAGCCTTCTACCTGACCGAGAAGATCGGCGACGGGCGCTTCAGCGACGACGACCAGCAGCTGATCGAGCTGCTCGCCGCTCATGCCGCCATCGCCATCACCAATGCCCGGCTGTATGAGCGCAGCCGGGAGCTGTCGATCATCTCGGAGCGCAACCGGCTCGCGCTCGAGCTCCACGACGTCGTCTCGCAGAAGCTGTTCGGCCTGATCCTCCAGGGCGAGGTGGTGCTCGAGCGTCTCGGCGACGATCCGGCGGCCGCCCGGGTTCCCGCCGAGCGGATGGTCGGGCTGGCGCGGGAAGCCCTCGAGGAGCTGCGCGCACTGATCATGGGCCTGCGGCCGCCTGAACTCGAGCGTGACGGACTGCGGGAGGCGCTGCGCAAGGAGATCGAGCTGCTCGCGCGCGCGCACGGCGCCCACGTGGAGCTCCTCGGCGGCCCGGCGCCCCCGCCCGCCGACACCGACCGCGACCTCGCGATCCTGCGGATCGTCGACGAGGCCCTCCACAACGCCCTGCGCCATGCCGCCGCGGAACGGATCACGGTCCGCCTGCACGCGGGCGGCGTCGAGATCTCCGACGACGGGGGCGGCTTCGATCCCTCCGACGCCTCGCTGCGCTCGCATCACCTCGGGCTCACGTCGATGGAGGAGCGCGCCGCCGAGCTCGGCGGACGGCTGTCGATCGACTCACGCCCGGGCGAGGGAACGACGGTGAGGCTCGAGCTGTGACGGGCATCCGCGTGCTCGTCGTCGACGACCACGCGGTCGTGCGCGAAGGGCTGCGGGCGTTCCTCGGCCTCCACGGCGAGATCGAGGTGGTGGGGGAGGCCTCGGACGGAGCGGAGGCGATTCTGCGGGCTCGAGAGCTCGTCCCCGACGTCGTGCTGATGGATCTCGTCATGCCGGGCACGGACGGCGTCGAGGCGATGCGAGCGCTGCGCGCCGAGCTCCCGGCGCTTCGCGTGATCGTGCTCACGAGCTTCCTGGACGACGAACGGCTGCTGCCGGCGCTGCGCGCCGGGGCGGCCGGATACCTGCTCAAGAACGCGGAGCCGGGCGAGCTCGTGCGCGCCATCCGCGCCGCTCACGCCGGACAGGCGCTGATCGATCCCACCGTCGCCGCGCGGCTCGTGAGCGCGCTGTCGGGCCCGGCGGCCATCGCCGCCGATCCGCAGCGGCTGACGCCGCGGGAGACCGAGGTGCTCGAGCTGATCGTCGCGGGCCGGGCCAACAAGCGCATCGCCGTGGAGCTCGGGATCGCCGAGAAGACGGTGAAGTCCCACGTCTCGCGCGTGCTCGAGAAGCTCGGCGTGAGCGATCGCACGCAGGCGGCGCTCCTCGCCGTCCGTGACGGGCTCGTCGCGAGCGGCGACCCGACCGGGTCCTAGGACCAAAGTCGCCTGGAGAGCGGGACGCCCGGCGCCTTACCGTCGGCGCATGTCACACGCACTCATCACCGGAGCCTCCCACGGGCTCGGACGCAGCCTCGCCGGCGCGCTCGCCGAGCGCGGTTGGTCGCTCACCATCGACGGCCGGAACACCGGCGACCTGGAGCGCGCCGGCGACGAGCTCCGCGCCCTCACGACCGTGACCACCGTCGCCGGGGACGTCGCCGATCCCGGCCACCGTCGCGCGCTGCTCGACGCCTGCGAGCCTCGCATCGACCTGCTCGTCAACAACGCCAGCGAGCTCGGGCCGAGTCCGCTGCCACCGCTGACGGAGCTTGGGCTCTCGCAGCTCGAGCGGATCCTCGCCGTCAACCTGATCGCGCCGCTGGCGCTCGTGCAGCTCACGCTGCCACGGCTTCCCGAGGGTGCCGTGATCGTGAACGTCTCCTCCGACGCCGCGCTCGAGGCCTACCCGGGGTGGGGCGGCTACGGCGCCTCGAAGGCCGCGCTCGATCAGCTGAGCGCGATCCTCGGCGCCGAACACCCCGAGCTCCGGATCTACGCCGTCGACCCCGGCGACATGCGCACACGGATGCACCAGCAGGCATTCCCCGGGGAGGACATCTCCGACCGCCCCCTGCCCGACGAGAGCGTCCCCGGCCTGCTGGAGCTGATCGTCGGCGGCCGGCCGAGCGGGCGATACCGGGCGCGGTCCTCGGCGCCGGCGGGAGCGGTGCGGTGAGCGCGCTCGGCTTCGCGCTGCCGCCGCGGCTCGAGGCGACGTCTCCGCCCGAGGAGCGCGGACTGCGCCGCGACGAGGTCCGCCTGATGGTGGCGGCCGAGGGTGAGCCTCTGCATCACACTCGGTTCGAGCACCTGGCGGGGCACCTGCGCCGCGGTGACCTCCTCGTCGTCAACGTCTCGGCCACGTTGCCGGCCGCGATCGGCGCGGTTCTCGACGGCGAGCCGGTGCGCATCCACGTCTCGACGCGCGCGCCAAATCGGCGGGGCGACTGGCGGATCGTCGAGCTGCGCACGCCGGATGGCGCGGACCCGCTCCCGCCGCGATTCGGCGCGGCGCTCGACCTCGACGGTGGCGCGCGGCTCACCCTTGCCGAGCCGTTCCGGGGCAGCGAGCGGCTGAGCCTGGCCCGCTTCGACGGGGCGATCAGCCTCGAGCGTCACCTGCACCGTCACGGCGAGCCGATCCGCTACGGCTACACCCGGGGCCGCTGGCCGCTGAGGTACTACCAGACCATCTTCGCGCGGGTCCCCGGCAGCTCGGAGATGCCCAGCGCGGGGCGACCGCTGAGCCGTCGTGTGCTCGGCGCCCTGAGGCAGCGGGGCGTCGGCGTGGCGCGGATCGTCCTGCACTGCGGCGTCTCCTCGCCCGAACGCCATGAACCGCCGATGCCCGAGCCCTACGAGGTCCCGACCGCGACCGCACGAGCGATCGCCCGCACGCGGGGCGGGGGCGGCCGTGTGATCGCCGTCGGGACGACCGCGGTCCGTGCGCTGGAGACCGTCGCAGGCCCGCGCGGCGAGGTCGTCGCCGGCGCGGGGTGGACGGATCTCGTCATCTCACCCGATCGCGGCGTCCGCGCCGTCGACGGCATGATCACCGGCTGGCACGAACCCGAGGCCTCCCACCTCGACCTGCTGGCGGCGCTGGCCGGAGAGGATCTCCTCGCCGCGTCCTATGCGTCCGCTCTCGCCGAGGGCTATCTGTTCCACGAGTTCGGGGACAGCCATCTGATCCTGCCGCCGCGGTAGGCCGGCTCATCTCTGGGCGACTAAAGGGCATATATATCCCTTTACTCGCCCAGCGATGGCCGTGATCACGGGCTTCGGTGGGCGAGGCCGTGACCGCGCGCGGCGGCGGGCGATGCCGTGATCACGGGCGCACGTCGCCGTGCGAGAGGTGGTCGAGCATCCCGATGGCCTGCGGGGCCTGACCCGGATCGAGCCGGATCGCTCCGCCCGGCCAGTGCGGGTGGGGCGGCTGGGCGTGGGTGATGAGCAGCGGCTCGTAGAGCCATGAGCCGGTGTTGTAGAGGCGGAGGGTGCCGTCGGGTCCCTGCCACAGCCGCTCGGGGTCATCGGGCAGCGGGCCGAGCCGGTGGACGTGGCCGAAGACGATCGCTTCCGCCTCGAGCCCGAGGCGCCCCGCCACCCGGGCGAGGGCGGGAAGCGCGGCGTGGTGCATCTGGGCGCGCAGCACCGCCGAGGTGAGCGGGGCGAGCTGCGGGCGCAGGGCGCGCTCCTTGATCTGCGTCGAGAGCGCCTGTCGCACCGTTCCGGTGAGCGAGCTGGCGCCCTCCTGGCGCCGGGCGCGCCGGCGGCCGCGCTCGTAGGCGACCGGGTCGACGCGATCGTGCGCGGGCGAGCGGAGATCCCCCCGTGCGCGTCCGTAGGAGGACACCGGACGCAGATGGAGATTCAGGTAGTGCCCGTGGGTGGCCCAGACACCGTCGCTCAGCCACACGCCCGGATAGCTCACCCGGACCCGGGCCGGAGCCAGCCACGAGACGACCGCGCCGAGCGCCAGGCTCGCGTCGACGGGCACCGCGGTCGCCGGAAGCAGGCGTGAGCCGGTCGCCCTCACCCAGGGACGGACGAGGGCGAAATCGTGATTGCCCGGCACGAGCACGACCTCCCGGCTGGGGCCGAGGCGCGCGCCGATCGCCCGCAGCACCGGCTCCGCCGTGGCCATCGCCCGGGCCGGCCGGCGCTCGGCGAGCTCGACGATGTCCCCGAGCAGGACGAGGCGCTCGACGTCGTCGAGGCCCCGCAGGAGCGCCTGGAGCGGCTCCTGCCGCGTGAGGACTCCGTGGAAGAAGCGGCCCCCGAGGTGGAGATCGGAGATCACGAGGGTCCGCGGCACGCGGCGCCACGATACTCGTGGACGCCGCGTGGACGGGGAGCCCTCCGCAAACGCGCCGCTAGGCGACGTAGAGGGGTGCGGCGAACTGCAGCGGAACGCCCTTGGCGATCACGAGCACGGGGACCGTCGAGTCCTCGATCGTGTTCAGCGCGCTGGAGGACACCAGCACGTCGCCATGGCTGGCCTCCGCGCGGGAGCCGACGATGAGCAGATCGACGCCGATCTGACGGTCGACGACGGTCGCGCCGAGGCGCTCAGCGAGCCGGTGAGCGGTCTCGATCGCGGCGTGGTCGTGCCCGCTCGTGATCAGCCCGATGGTGTCGATCTGATGGCTCGCCCGAGCCCGGTAGCCGGCGGGGGCGATGGCGACCGCCGTGCGCCCGCCGTCGAGCAGACGGTGGGTGCTCGCCTGGGGGGCGACGTGACCCGCGGCGGTGCGGTAGTCGGATCCGAACACGATCAGGTCAGCGTGCTGCTGGTCGGCGAGCGCCTTGAGGCCCTCGCTGGTGGAGGCGTGCATGACGACTCGGCGGTCGACGTCGAGGTTGCCGAGCCAGCGGGCGCCGCGCTCGAGCAGAGCCTTGGCCTCGTCCTCCTCGAGCCGCTCGCGGCTGACCGCGTCGCCGGCGGCGTGGCGCACGTAGGCGAGGGTCAGATCGGCGCCGGCATCGGCGAGGACGCGCGCGAGGGCGAGCGCGTCATGATCGTTGAGAGTGTCGTCGTAGGAGACGATCGCGTGGGTGGACATATCCGTATCTCCTCTTGTTTCGTAAAAGGTCTTGCGCTTTTAGCAGCGGTTTCTTCATGTAGCTTCCCACCCCGGGGCCATCAGCACAAGTGAATGAAGCGATAGCTACGATAAGCTCTACTGATGCTAAACCTCAACCGGCTCAAGGTCCTCTGTGAGGTGGCTCGGCGAGGCTCGTTCTCGGCGGCCGCGGAGTCGCTCGCCTACACGCAGTCCGCGGTCTCCCAGGCGATCGCTCGGCTGGAGGCCGAATCAGGGGCGCCGCTGTTGATCCGGGACCGGGGCGGCGTGCGCCCGACCGCCGCCGGAGCGACGCTGATCGACCATGCCGAGGCGATCTTCGCCCAGGTGCAGGCGGCCGAGGACGAGCTCGCCGCCGTGCTCGGGGTGCGCGGTGGCCGGCTCCGGGTCGCCTCGTTCCCCTCGGCCGGCGCGACGCTGATGCCGCTCGCCATCGCCACATTCCGCGCCCGCCATCCCGAGGTGACCCTGTCGCTGGCGGAGGGGGAGCCGGAGGACATCGCCCCGCGCCTGCGCGCCGGCGAGTTCGACCTCGCCCTCCTGTTCAGCTTCGGCGCCGAGGAGGCGGAGGTCCGCGCGCATCCGATCGCCGGCCTGCGCGCCGTCGACCTGCTCGAGGATCCGCTCCACCTCGCGCTCGCCGCCTCCCACCCCCTCGCCGCCCGCGAGCGGCTCACCCTCGCCGACCTGCGCGACGAGGATTGGGTGCAGACATCGTCGGAGAGCCCATGCGCGCGCCACGTGATCCGCTCCTGCCTGGCGGCCGGCTTTCAGCCGCGGGTGAGCTTCGAGTCCGACGACTACGACACCGTCCAGGGTCTCGTCGCCGCCGGCGTCGGCGTCGCCTTGATCCCGCGCCTGGCGCTCACCCGGGTCCATCCCGGGATCGTCGTGCGCGCTCTCTCGCCGCGGAGCCCGCGGCGCCGTGTGCTCGCGGCCACTATCCCCGGGCCGGGAGTCACCCCGGCGGCGCGGACGATGCTGCAGATCCTCGGCGAGGTGGCCGGGCACTACACCGAGGGCGAGCTCGCGCAGGTGGCGAGCCCACCCGAGCTCGCGGCGGCATGGTCCAATTGAGCCATGGAACACGACGAATACGAGGCGCGCCGACTCTCCTTCGGAGGGGTGGCCGAGCTCTACGACCGGTGGCGGCCGAGCTATCCCGCCGCGCTCGTCGATGACGTGATCGCCCTCGCCCGGAGGCCGGGAGAGCAGGGAGAGCAGGGAGAGCAGGTGCGCGCGGTGGAGGTCGGTGCCGGCACGGGCAAGGCGACCCGGCTGTTCGCCGCCCGCGGGGTGGCGGTCGAGGCGATTGAGCCGAGCCATGAGATGGCGGCCATCGCCCGCCGCAACCTTCGGGACCTCGCCCACGTGCGGGTGACGGAGGCGGCGTTCGAGGAGTGGCGCCCACGGGATGTCCGCCACGACCTCCTGTTCAGCGCGCAGGCCTGGCACTGGGTCGACGCGGCGCGGGCGTATCCCGTCGCTCGCTCCGCCCTGCGCCAGGGCGGGGTGCTGGCGGCGTTCTGGAACCGTCCCGACTGGCCGGCGTGCACGCTGCGCGAGCCGCTTGATGAGGCCTACGTTCGTCATGCCCCCGAGTTGGAGCTCGGCAATCCGATGCGCCCGCTGCCGGCTCCCCACGATGAGGGCGACAGGTGGGCCGACGAGATGGCCCAGCGGGATGGGTTCACCGACGCCGAGGTGCGGAGCTACCCGTGGCCGAGCCGTTACCGAGCCGAGGAGTACGTGGCGCTCCTGCGCACGCACTCCGACCACGGCCGGCTCCCACCCGAGCGCCTGGAGGCGCTGCTCGCCGCCATCGCCGACGTGATCGATGCCGCCGGTGGCGTGCTCGAGCTCCCCCAGAGAACGCGGCTATGTCTGGCCCGAACCGCATAATCGCTCAAGTAGTGTCCGAATTCTGTCGATGGTTCCCTAATGCTGTCTGACGCGTATGCCGGGCATCGGCAACGCGAATCGCTGATCGTCAACGTGCTGTGGATGTCGAGCGGCCTCGGCTGCGACGGCGAGTCCGTAGCCCTGACCAGCGCCGTGTCGCCGAGCCTCGAGTCCCTGCTCGACCAGACGATCCCTGGATGTCCCCGCGTCGTCCTGCACAACCCGCTGCTCGCCTACCACGTCGGCGACGATTTCCTTGACGCGTTCTACGAGGCCGAGCTGGGCCAGCTCGATCCGTTCGTGCTCGTGCTGGAGGGGGCCCTCGGCAACGAGCGGATCAACGGCGACGGACACTGGTCGGGCTTCGGGAGCAACCCGGACACCGGCCAGCCGATCACGACGAACGAGTGGGTCGACCGGCTCGCTCCCAAGGCGGCCGCGGTGATGGCGGTCGGCACCTGCGCCACCTACGGCGGCGTGCCGGCGATGCGCGGGAATCCCACCGGGGCGATGGGCCTGCCCGACTACCTGGGCTGGAGCTGGCGGACCCGCACCGGGCTGCCGATCGTCTGCGTGCCCGGCTGCCCCACCCAGCCGGACAACCTCACCGAGGTCCTCCTCGCGCTCGTGCTGCACCTCGGCGGCCAGGCGCCGGCGCCTGAGCTCGACGCGCAGCTGCGACCGACGTGGCTGTTCGGGCGCACCACGCGTGAGGGCTGCAACCGCGCCGGGTTCACCGAGCAGGGCAATTTCGCCACCGATTACGGATCGGACCCGCGCTGTCTGGTCAAGCTCGGGTGCAAAGGGCCCGTGGCGCGGTGCAACGTCCCCATCCGCGGCTGGGTGGCGGGTGTCGGCGGCTGCCCGAACGTCGGCGGGATCTGTATCGCCTGCACGATGCCCGGCTTCCCCGACAAGTTCATGCCGTTCATGGAGCCCGACCGCTGGGGCAATGCCGCGGCGAACTTCCAGCGCTTCACCTACGGGCCGATCTTCCGCTACTTCCGCGGCCGCAACCTCTCCAAGCACTACGATCGCGAGCCCGAGTGGCGCCATCCCGAGCCGGAGCTGACCAGCGGCTACACGAAGCGCTGGCCGGACTGACAGACCGAGATGGGCACGCTCGGAGAGATCATCCGCTGGCTCGGCTTCAGCCTGGTGGCACTGGGCCGGTTCATCGGCCGCGTCTATCAACGCGCCCTCGCGTGGCTGCTGCGCCGGGACCAGCTCGTCGCGCGGTCGGAGCGGAAGTTCCGCGCGTTGCTCGAGGCCGCGCCTGACGCGATGGTGATCGTCGACTGGCACGGGCACATCCAGCTCGTCAACGCGCAGGCCGAGCGGATCTTCGGGTGGCCCCGCGAGGAGCTGATCGGGCAGAACGTGGGTGAGCTGATCCCGGAGCGATTCCGCTCCCGGCACCGCGATCACCTGAAGGGCTACCTGCACGACGCCAACCCCCGCGGCATGGGGTCGGGGCTGGAGCTGTTCGGACGCCGCCAGGACGGCAGCGAGTTCCCGGTGGAGATCAGCCTCGGTCCGCTGCAGACCGATCAGGGGATGCTCGTGTCGGCGGCGATCCGCGACATCAGTGAGCGCCGGCGCGCCGAGGCGGCCCTGCGCGACGCCGAGGAGCAGTTCCGCACCGCGTTCGAGGAGGCGCCGGTCGGGATGGCGCTCGTCGGGCTCGACGGCGGCCTGCTCCAGGTCAACCGCGCGCTGTGCGACATCGTCGGCCGCTCCCGCGCCGAGCTCGAGGCGTCAACCGCCTCCGCCATCACCCACCCCGGCGACGCGAGCGAGGATGCGCAGGAGATGGGCCGCCTCGTCGCCGGCGACGGCGAGCGCTACCGAGCCGAGCGGCGGTTGATCCACGCCTCCGGGCAGCTCGTGCCGGTCGATATGAGCGTCGCCGTCGTCCACGACGCCGGCGGGGCGCCGCGGCATCTGCTCGCGCAGGTCAACGACATGACGGAGCGCAAGCGCTTCGAGGGCCAGCTCCAGTACCTCGCCGACCACGACCCGCTCACCGGGACGTTCAACCGCCGGCGCTTCGAGGAGGAGCTCGATCGCGAGCTCGCGCGGGTGGCGCGCTACGAAGGCGGCGGGGCCGTCCTGGCGATCGACCTCGATCACTTCAAGTACGTCAACGACACGCTCGGGCACTCCGCCGGGGACAAGCTCATCACTTCCGTCGGGCGGATGTTCCGCGAGCGCCTGCGCAGCACCGACACGCTCGCGCGCCTGGGCGGCGACGAGTTCGCGGTCATCCTGCCCCAGACGACGCAGGAGGACGCGATGAGCGTCGCCGAGGGGCTCCTCGCTGGGCTTCACGAGCATGTGAGGGCCGGTCCGGGCCTCAAGGACGGCCAGCCGCGGCGTGTCACCGCCTCGATCGGCTTGGCGCCGTTCGATGCCAACGGCGCGACTGCCGAGGAGAAGCTGGTCGAGGCCGACATCGCCATGTACGACGCCAAGGAGGCCGGCCGCGACTGCGTCCGGGCGTACGACTCAGCTCAGGACCGCCAGGTGCGGATGCAGGTCCGCCTGGCGTGGGCCGACCGGATCAAGGACGCGCTGGAGGAGGACCGCTTCGTCCTGCACGCTCAGCCGATCGCCTCGCTGTGCGAGGACACCGTCCCCCGTCACGAGTTGCTCATCCGGATGGTCGGCGAGCACGATGACCTGATCCCACCGGCGACGTTCCTCTACGTCGCCGAGCGCTTCGACCTCATCCAGCGGATCGATCGCTGGGTCCTCACCCAGGCGATCGCGCTGCTGGCGCGGGAGAAGCGGCGCTCCCGCCGGCTGCTGCTGGAGGTGAACCTGTCGGCGAAGTCGATCACCGACCCCGAGCTGCCGGACTTCGTGGCCGCCGAGCTCGCCAACGCCGGGATCGACGGCACCGGCCTGTGCGTCGAGGTGACCGAGACCGCGGCGATCGTCAACGTCGACCGCGCGCGCCAGTTCGCGCATCGGCTCGCCGATCTCGGCTGCGAGTTCGCCCTCGACGACTTCGGCGCCGGCTTCGCCTCGTTCTACTACCTCAAGCACATGGTGTTCGACTACGTGAAGATCGACGGAGAGTTCATCCGCACGCTCCCCGACAGTCACGTCAACCAGCTCGTCGTGCGCTCCGTGGTCGACATCTCCCGGGGCCTCGGCAAGCGGACGATCGCCGAGTTCGTCTCCGACGCCGCGACGCTGGACCTCCTGCGCACCTACGGCGTCGACTACGCCCAGGGCTTCCACGTCGCCCACCCGTCGCCGCTCGACGCGCTCGACCTCACGCAGGCGCCGGCGCTGCCGACCGTGTGACCGTCGTCAGCGGTCGGCGAGCCGCACCGTCGCCCACCGGCCCGTGCCGGCCGGTCCGGTGGCGCGGACGCGGTAGGCGTCGCGCTGACCCCGGCGGACGGTCACGCGCAGGGAGTGGCGCGTGGTGCGCCGCAGCAGCGTCCGCCACCGGCCGTGGTGCGGCGCCAGTTCGCGGGTCTGGACCTCGTAGCTCGTCGCCGGGGCGCGTGTCGCCGACCACCGCAGCGTGAATGACCGGCGCGAGCCTCGGCGGTGCCCGGGACCAGCGCGGAGGCGGACCCCCGGGGCGATCGAAGACGCCGCGGCGCAGTGGCGGGTGTAGATGTCGGACCCGAACGCCGTCTCACCGCTGAGCTGGGCGTAGCCGATGTGGGAGAGGCCGAAGATGTCCTCCACGCTGCGCAGCATCGAGTAGTGGTTGTACGGCGTGTGGGTGACCGTGCCGGGCGCGATGCAGGGGGACAGCAGCACGGCTCCGGTGTCCCCGCCGCCCGGTCCGCTCTCTCCCGGCTCGGGGTCGCCCGGCCCGGCGATCTCGCCGCAGCAGGCGCTCGAATCGCTGGTCGAGGCCTCGTCGAAGTTGATGATGAGCAACCCGTTCTGGGTGCGGAAGGCGGGCGAGGAGGTGATCCGGGGCACCCACTCCTGCAGGAAGGTGTTCACCTGCTGCAGGCCCCCCGGGCCGCCGTTGGCGCACGTGGCGTCGTGGCCGTCGTCACACAGGTTCGGCGTGATGAACACGTAGTTCGGCGTCGTCGAGGCCTCGGCGAGGTCGTGGGGGAGGAGGTCGAGGTTGACGACGTGCGAGTCGCACAACGTGGTGTCGTCGATGATCGCGTGGAAGTAGACGAACGGATCGTGGCGGGTGGCGTACTGGTCGGTCGCCGTCGCCGTCTGGGTGTTGTCCCGGCTGTTGAGGGGCGGGTGGCCGCACTCGGCCGACTCTCGCGTGGGGTCGGCGCCCATCCCGTCGTTGTAGTCGCGCCACGTCAGTCCGGCGGAGGTGAGCTGCGAGGCGATCGTCGGCACGTCGGTCGGGTAGACGCAGCCCTCGCCGACCGCCTGACCGTCGGCGCCGATCGTCCCCGGCGTGACGCTGGTGTAGAACTGGCAGTCCGACGAGGTCTCGACGTTCGGAGCCTGGCCGGAGATCATCGCGATGTAGTTGTCGAGGCTGTTGTGGCCGACCCCGTAGTAGTCGGGAAGGTAGGCGCCCTCGGAGGTGAGCGTCTTGGACAGGTAGGGCGCCGGCGAGTTCGGCCCGAACGTCGTCGAGTCCGATTCGTTCTCCAGCACGATGATGAACACGTGCCGGATGGCGGGTTGCGTCGGGTCACTGGCGCTGGCGGAGGTGGCCGCCCGGCGGACGGCGTGCCCCGCCGAGCCGTGGCCGATCGCCGAGCCGCAGCCGACGAGGCCGACGAGGACGGTCAGCGCCAGCAGGTGGCGCAACCTCACGGGACGAAAGCTCACAACTTCACCCCCCGGCCGCAGGCGCGCGCCGCCGTGCGGTGATCGCGCCGAACGCGTGCCGCGGCGGCGTGGACGCCGTGATGGTGTCGCCGGGCCCGGGCGAGGGAGCGGCGGGCGGCGTCATACCGCGCGGCCGTGCGCGTGCACGAGCGCGAGACATCGACTTCAAGGGACTGGCTCGTCGCGTACTCACGGTCGTCGCCCTGCGTCTCCAGGAACACGCAGACAGTCTGCAACCCGTAGCGCCGTGGCTTCCCGGAGCCCTTGACCGTCCCGGCGTAGGGATGGCCGGTGCTGGGCTGGGGCGAGAGCGGGCGGTCGATGAGCTGCGTGCCCGGCGTTCCCGAGAACGTCCCTCCGCACTCGGTGGCCAGCTTGACCTGCATCCACAGGGTCTCTCCGGCGTCGAGGGCGTCGGCATCCGCGCGGACGGCGATCGAGATCCGCAGCGACTGTCCCCGCCGAGCGACCGGGGCGACGTGGACGCTCATCGTCACCGGCGTGAAGCTGTCGGCGCCGGCGCTCACGGACGCGCCGCCGGCCAGCGTCAGCGCCAGCGCGGTTCCCATGGCGAGTCGCGTCACGCGCGGCCTCACCCCTTCAGCCCCAGGGTCGACGGATGGCGGAAGGTCGTGGCCGGGGTCGCCGGGCGGTAGTCGAAGCCGAGGCGCTCGAGGTAGCCGGAGGTGACCATGGTGTAGAGGTCGTGGGGCTTGCGCTCCAGGGGAAGGTCACCGGGCGCCCCGCCACCGAGGGCGCCGCCGTCGATGCCGACGCCGCCGCTGTCGACAGGCGGAGTCCCCTTGCACTCGGTGACCACGATCTCCGGCGGCGTCGGGAGCGGCGGCAGGTCGAGCTGCGGCTTGGACTCCCAGTCGAACGCGGCGGCGATGTTGTTCGCGTACAGGTCGCGGGGGGTGAGCGGCGGCAGCCCGTAGCGGTAGCGGATCATCTTGAGGATCGACTCGAAGCCGTAGATCGAGTGGTCGACGTGGCCGCGCCGCGCGTAGGGGGAGACGAGCACCGCGGGGATCCGGAAGCCCATCTGGCCGAAGTCGTCAGCCAGGTTCGGGCTCGAGCGCAGATCGGGCACGCGCGGCGGCACGACGTGGTCGAAGAACCCGCCCCACTCGTCGTAGACGCAGAACAGCGCCGTCCGCGGCCACTGCGGCGATTCCATCACGGCGTGGACGATGTCGGCCATGAACGCCTGGCCGATCCGCACGTCGGCCAGCGGGTGCTCGTCGCCCGAGGTCCCCTGATCCTCGCCCTGGAAGGACGGATCGACGAACGACAGCGCCGGCAGCTTGCCGGCGGCGGCGAGCTCGTAGAACTCCTGGACCTGGCTGGAGCGCGCGAGCCCGGGCGCTCCCCACAGCGCGGACACCGGGATGTCGGTGAAGAAGTACTGGTTCGAGATCCCGGCGTTCTTCAGCGCCGCGAAGATCGTCGTGTCCGGGAACCCACCCTCGGCGATCGGGATCGTGTTGTCGGTCATGCCGTAGGACTGAGCCGCGTGCATGTACTCCCGGTTCGGGTACGTCGAGGACAGCAGCGAGCAGAAGAAGCGGTCGAAGGCCGTGAACGCCTTCGCATTGAAGGGCGTGAAGGGGAGGTCGTGCTCCCCGTAGTAGCCGATCGCGAACACGTCGCTGTCGGACTTCAGGAAGCCGTCCAGGCGGCCGTTGTCGAGCTCGGTGCGCCCGCCCTGCCAGGAGTGGTCGGGATCCAGGAACCCGCACGACTGGTAGAAGTCGACGAGGCGGTGGGTGGCGTGCTTGACGCCGTGCGTGTCCGTGTACTCGAGCCCGGCCTGTCGCCCGTCGGCGTGGGGCAGCCAGCCGAGGTAGTGGTCGAAGGAGCGGTTTTCCATCATCAGCACGACGAAGGTGTCGATCGGCATGTTGCGCGGTGACGGGATCGCCTGCCGCCGTTGTCGCCGCGCCGCTTCGGCGAGCACCGTGTCGGGGCTGAGGGCGAGGCCGAGCCCGGCCGTGAGCCCGGCCGTCACAGCGGTGCGCTGGAGGAACTCCCGCCGGGTGTGGTACGCCTCCGGGGCGACGTGGGCGAGGCGTTCGGCCTCACGGGGATCGCGGATGTCGGACACGCCGGGGATCCTAGAGCACGACTTGTAGCGAAAATGCAAACAAGATGTTGCTAAACCCTGCCTCGTCGGCACCGTGAGGCGCCTCTCCACACCGTACACGGCGCCGCGGGGAGAACGCCCCGGTTCGGTGGCCGGCACGATCGGGTTAGGTCCACCTAATTAGGGTCCCCTAATTGGTGGTATGGTCGGCCACGTATGGCGACCTCGAAGGCGACTTCGCGCTCCCGCCGGGGCCGGCAGCACTCGTTGAGCACGCTGGTGTGGGTCACGGTCGTGCTCGGCGTGGCCGTGGCGGCGGTGATCCTGAGCTGGCACTCCAGCGGCGGGACGCCGGATCCGTCGAGCCCGTCCAACCACATGAGCCGGGGCACGGCGGTGATCGACAGTGCCGTGCTCGTGTTCCGCGAGGGACTCGAGACGATCCTCGTGCTGGCCGCCATCACTGCCAGCTTCCTCGGCGGCAACAAGGTCTACCGGCGCCCCGTCGCCGTCGGCGGAGGGCTCGCGCTGCTCGCCTCGGTCGGCACGTGGTTCGTGGCGATCTGGTTCATCGGGATATTCGGCGGCAACGGGCTGACCGTGCAGGCCGCCACCGGGATCCCCGCGATCGTCGTGCTGCTGATCGTGATGAACTGGTTCTTCCACAAGGTCTACTGGACCGGCTGGATCTCCCACCATCACAAGCGCCGCCGCAGCCTGCTGCCGACACCCGGTCACCCGGCCACCCGCTCGATGCTCCTCGGCCTGGGTCTGCTCGGCTTCACCTCGGTCTACCGGGAGGGCTTCGAGGTCGTCGTGTTCCTCCAGGGCCTCCGCGTCGTGCAGGGATCGAGCGTGGTGCTGGAGGGCGTGGTGCTCGGCCTGCTGTTCACCGCGGCGGTCGGGGTGCTCACCTTCGTCCTGCACGAGCGGCTGCCCTACCGGCGGCTGCTGATCATCACCGGGGTGATGCTCGTCGCCGTGTTGTTCGTGATGGTCGGCGAGGAGATCAACGAGATGCAGCTGGCGGGCTGGATCGCGAGCACGCGGATTCCCGGCCTGCACTTCCCCGGCTGGGCCGGCACGTGGTTCTCCCTGTTCGCCAATGTCCAGACGATCGTCGCCCAGGCGCTCGCCCTTCTGCTCGTCCTCGGCTCCTATGTCGCCGCCGAGTACGCCCGCGTGTGGCGGCCGCGCCGGCGGGGTCAGCGGTCCGCCGAGATCGCCTCCGCGCCGCCCGCGCCGCCCGCGCCGCCCGCGCCGGCCGAGCCGGCGACGCCCGCCGGGCGCTCGAGCCGCCCCGCCACCACGCTCGGCTGACCCGTCGTCAGCCGGTGGACGGGCCGGCGGAAGAGGGGTGTGGCCGATATGTATCGCTCAGCGACACCGATCGGCCACGGCCTCCGATGGGTGGGCCTGCGGCACCGGCGGGCGGCGCCTGGACGCCGCTCCTCACGGCCCGCTGTCGCGTCCGGCGGCTTCGACGACAGGGGTGTCCTGCCCCAGCCAGCCGCGGCGCCAGAAGAACACCACGAGGAGGGCGATCGACAGGACGAGCAGCCCGACGCCGAGGAGGTAGAACGACAGCGTCGTGTTCAGGACCTTGCCGGTGAGGAAGCTGAAGTTCTGGCCGAAGAAGCCGGTGAGGAAGCTGAGCGGCAGGAACACGGTGGCGATGATGGTGAGCTGCTTGGAGATCTCGCCCTGGCGGTTGGCCACCGTCGAGAGGTACATGTCGGTGGCGCCGGAGAGCAGATCCCGGTAGGAGTCGATCAGGTCCGAGACGCGGATCAGCGAGTCGTAGATGTCCCGGAAGTAGGGGCTGGAATCCGCCTGCAGTCCGGGGAGATCGATGATCCGGTCGGCGTCGCGGGCGAACACGTCGCGCAGCGGGGTCACCACCCGGCGCATGGCCACGAGGTCCCGCTTGAGCCCGAAGATCCGGCGCAGGCTCTCCTCATCGGGCTTGGCGATGACCTGCTCCTCGATCTCGTCGATGTCGTCGTCGGTCTTCTGCAGGACGGGGATGAACGTCCCGATGACCGCGTCGAGGACCTTGTAGATCATGAACTGCTCGGTCCGCAGCGGTGTCTCCGCCGTGCGCTTGCGCAGGTCGGCCAGGGCGGCCATCGCTCCGTGGTGGATCGTCACCACGTAATCGCCCGAGATGATCATGTGGACTTCGCGCAGCAGCCGCGTCCCCGACGCGGCTTCGGGGTCGACGCCGTAGAGGACCAGGTAGGCGTAGGTCTCGAACTGCTCGAGCTTGGGGCGCTCGTGGAACGCGCGCGCGTCGTCGACGCTCAGCGGGTGCAGCTTGAGCCTGTCTCCGAGCGCCCCCAGCTCCTCGTCGCTGGGGTTGTCCAGGTCGAGCCAGAAGAAGCGTCCGGCCGCCAGATGCTCGGCGACGTCCTGATGGCCGGCGTTGTGCAGGCACGGCACGGTCACCGGCGGCTTGTGCTGCTGGCCCGGACCGCCTGCTTCCACTCGGCCAGTGTATGGGCGCCGGCGGCGCCCTTCGCCGGGCCCCGTCAGGCCCGACGCAAGGCGCCGGGCTTGTGCACCGCCGTGCCGCCCGACTTCTCGCTGCGCACGAGGTACTGCGGCTCCTGCGGCGAGGCGCGAACGGTGCGTCCGGCCGCCTCGGTGTCCGAGGTGATCCTGCGCTCGACGACGCCGACCGCCTCGCCTCCGTGCGAGCTCCACGTGACCCGATCGCCCGGCTCGAACTCGCTCATGCGGCCCGGCTACCCATCAGGACCGGCGAGCGCGCGCGCGGGTTACGAGCCAACCGTCAGGATCTCCGCGCTCGCGGCCGGAACCTCGACGCGATAGGCCCCTCGCGCCGGCTCCACGAGTCGGGCGCTGACGGGGCCGGTGAGCTTCCCCGTGGTGGTGACCGAGCCGAAGCTCTGGCCGCTGAAGGTGACGCCGCCCGTGGCGCCCAGCCCCGGGGCGCGAAGCTGCTGCAGCACCGCCGGCCCGACCCCGGCCGGGATCCGGACGGTGATCGAGCCTCCGGTCCTCGGCGAGGTGTCGATCAGCACGACATGGATCGACCGGCCCGGCGAGCGGTCGGCCCACATCCGCAGTGGCCCGCTGGGGGCGCCGTCGACCCGCAGCAGCTGCGAGCCCGCCGGCGCCGCCTGCGCGAAGGCGAGCAGGCCGTAGTAGATCGGCGCCACGCGGGCCGACCACGCCGTCCCCGCCTCTGCCAGCGAGAACAGCTGGTTGACCGCCCCGGGCGTCGTGTGGATGTTGACGCCGCTGACCCCGGCGCGGGCGAGCGCGAACATCGCGTCGAGCGCCCACAGCGCCGAGGCGAAGGAGTTCGAGACGCCGGGCTCACCGCCGCAGGAGACGGAGTTCATCTCGTCGATGCGCAGGTGGGCCCCGAAGCGCCGGGCGATGCTCACGTACGGCGCGACCCCGGCGGCGAGGCCGTCCGAGCTGTCCGCGGCCAGGAGCTGCGCGGCGCTCACGTGAGTCGTCGCCTCGCAGCGCTGCAGGGGATAGCGGTGAAGCGTCGCGACGGACACCCGCCGGTTGGCGGCGAGGAAGCCTCCCAGCGACTGCGACCAGAGCGGAGACCCGATCGAGGGTCCGGCGACGGGCACACCGGCGGGCAGGGCGCGGGCGATCTGCCCGAACTCCTGCGAGAACGCCGCGACGTCGTACCCCGGTCCCCGCCCGCGGATGCCCACGTGCCGGGCGTTGCGATACCAGTTGAAGCTCCCGTAGAGCTCCGGCTCGTTCCCGAGCTCGAGCCCGGCGATCGCGCTCCGTCCGATCTGCTCGGTCATCGCCCGCGCCTCGGTGCCGGCAATGCGGGAGCTGTCGGCCTCCAGGTTGACGCCGAGGATGAGCTTGCCGCCGAGCCCGGCCGCGAGTGCCCGCGCCACCTGCATCCACAGCGGGGTGAGCGTGTAGCGCACCCACGGCGGGCGCTTCATGCCCGCGACGGGATACCAGCTCCAGTCGGTCGAGTCGCCGCCCAGGCGGATCACGGGATGCTGCGGGGCGAGGTTGCGCACGAGCTGCTCGAACACGGAGTCGACCGCCTGCGGGTCCTTTCCGGCATACGTGAGCAGGGCGGTGAGCTCGAACGACGGGGACACGAAGCCGGCGGGGATCGCCGGACTCGACACCTCCCGGGTGACGGTGACCGTGGTGCTCGCCGTCCCGGCACCGGCACGGCCGGGCCCGGCGGCGAGGACGAGCAGCGCCCCGAGCGCGATCGCCGCGAGCGCGCGACGCGGTTGGCGGATCGGCCGGGTCACCGGCCTGCGCTTGCGTTTGACGGGACGGTGAGCAGGGCGGCGCTCGCCGCGGGAAGCGACACCGTATAGCCGCTGCGCGCCGTCACCGTCTGCAGCTTCGCCGGACGCAGCGTCCCCGTGCTCGTGGCCGGGCCGAAGCCCCGGCCGCCGATCGATACGTGACCGGTGGCGTACGCGCTCGGGGCGCTGAGACGCTCAAGCGAAGCGTTCGCGGTCCTGCCGGGAACCGTGATCCGAACGGTGTCCGAGCCACGGAGGTTGTCGTTGATCAGCAGCACCCGGACGGCGTGGTCGGTGCCGAGGGTGGCCCACGCCCGCACCGCCCCGGCATCGTCGGAGCGGATCGTCACCAGCCGAGATCCCGGGGGCGCCGCGCGCGCGAACATCATCACCCCGTAGAACAGGGGCCGGACCATCCCGATCCACCGGCCATGGCGGCGGGCGAAGTCGAACAGGTCGTTGACGAGACCGGGAAACGTGTGAAGGTTGACGCCGTCGATCCCATCGTTCGCGATCGCGAACAGGGCGTCCATCACCCACAGGGCGGAGGCGAAGGTGTTGCTCACCCCGGCGCGTCCGTTGCAGGTGATCGAGCCCATCTCGTCGATCCGGAACGTGGCGCCGTTGCGGTGCGCCAGCGCCACCTCGGGGCCGATGCCCGACAGCGGCCCGCGGGAGGCGAAGGTGGTGAGCAGGTGGGGGACCGTCGGGTACTGGGGCGAGCGCGGGTTGGTCACGCACTGGTTGAGGCCATAGTCGTGCCAGGTGATGATGCGCTCCTGCGAGTGGGGCGAGACCAGCTGCCCGAAGTTGTCGAGCATCGCGATCGTGCCCGCATCGGGTCCCGCGAGCGGGATGTCCGGGATCGCCTTCGCCTCCCGCGTGAGGTCCGCCCGGTACTGCGCCGGCCCGTACCCGCGCCCGCGCGCGTACACGGGCGTGCCGTCATGGCTGTACCACGGGATCGGACGGCCGTTCAACTCCCGGTACCAGGGGATCGTGTCGTAGAGGTTCGGTTCGTTGCCGATCTCCATCGCCTCGATGTTCGGGCGACCGAGTGCCAGCAGGTGGTTGGCCTCGACCGAGGCGATCTTCGGCTGGTTCGCCTCCAGCTCGATGCCGAGGATGACCCGGGCGCCCGTGGCCTTGATCAGGTCCGTCGTGTCGGTCAGCCAGCTCTCGGAGAGGTCGTAGGTGATTCCGGGCGGCTGGCGATAGTGGCTGATCGGCCACCACGTCCGGTCCGTGCTCTGCCCCCCGATGCGAATGACCGTGCCGCCCTGCGGGGTCATCGCGCGCACCAGCGCGAGCAGCACCGGGTCGACCGGCCCCGACCCGGGCACGTACTCCGGGATCGAGCGGTACTCGAGCGCGAGTCCGAGGAACCCGGTGCTGATCGGGCGCAGCGGCTTCGGCGCGAGCGACACCGAGAACCCGATGTCGGCCGCGTCGGCGCCCCCGGGGGCCGCGGAGATGGCAAGCGCCAGGCTGAGGAGGACGGCGAGGGCCAGCAGCCGGGTGCGCAAGCGGCCAGGGTAGCCGACGCCAGGGCCGCTCGCGACGGTCCGAGAGCACGCCCGGGGGCCGGTTCGACCGCCTCATCTGGTTGCTACGGTCCGCATCGTGAAGGTGGTGGTCGACAACAGCAAGGGCGCCGACCCGGGCTTTGCGGCCGATCTCGGCGAGCACCTGAGCGCCGCCGGGTTTGAGGTCGAGCCCCGCGATCCCGCCCCCCAGGCGATGTTCGACACGACCGTCCACTTCGTCGTCGAGGGGGTCGCGGTGCGGGTGCCTGAGACGTGTGAGCGCCCCCAGCTCGACACCGTGCTCCGCGCGGTCCGCGCCGCCGAGGAGCGGCGACCGGGCCGCCGGCGCTACCGCGCCGTCCCGGTGTACCGAGGCGAGAGCAACCAGGTCCTGGCCTGGGTGGACGTCTTCGCCTGAGGTGATCGAGCCCGCGCGTTCCTTCGGGCGCGTCGCCGCGGAGTACGACCGTGGCCGGCCCGGATACCCCGCGGCGGCGATTCGCTGGCTGCTCGGCGAGGAGCCGCTGACCGTTGCCGACCTCGGAGCCGGGACCGGCAAGCTCACCGTCGGCCTGCTCGCGGCCGGCCATCGCGTCATCGCCGTCGAGCCGCTCGAGGAGATGCGGGCGCTGCTCGGCCTCCGCGCCGCCGGGGCCGAGGTGCGGGAGGGGAGCGCCGAGGCGACGGGGCTGGGCGACGGGAGTGTCGACGCCGTCGTGGCAGGGGCGGCCTTCCACTGGTTCGATCGCTCGCGCGCGTTTCCGGAGATCGCGCGGATCCTCCGCGGGCCCGGGGTCCTCGGGCTGCTCGGCAACGGCTTCGACGCCTCAGCCAACTGGGTCCTGCGGATGCGGGAGATCCTCGGCGGCAGCCGGCTGGGCCGTGCCGGTCACTGGCCCGGCGAGGACGAGCTCGGCAACTGGTTCGCCACCGTCGAGGATCGGGGGTTCCCGCACGAGCAGACCATCGATCGTGAGCGGATGGTCGACCTGGCCCTCTCGCGCAGCGGCCTCGCGCGGCTCAGCGACGCCGAACGCGCGCCGATCCTCGCGCGCCTGCGGAGCCTATGGGACGAGGAGCCCGAGCTGCGCGGTCGAGACTCGGTGGTGCTGCCGTACCTCACCCGGGTCCGGCGGGCGTCCGGGCTGCTCCGAGGCTGAGCTCGCGCGACGCGGACCGCGGCGCCGCGCCGTCCGGGCCCACTCGACCGGCTCGGCGGGCGGCTTCCGGCGGGGGGTGGGCGTTTTTCGCTACCAGGAGTAGCGCTAAACGCCCACCCCCTCCGCTCAGCTGTCGGCGCTGATCGAGGCGAGACGGTCGCGCAGGCGCGTCAGGTCCTCCTCGCTCAGCCCATGGCTGGTGAGCCAGGCGGCCGCGCCGCCGTGGCGCTCGTCAACCAGGGCGAGGACGCGCTCCATCGCTCCGGGGACCGGGGCATGACGGCTCGGGTCGTGGCCCTCCAGCTCCGGGCGGTACGTCGGCGAGCTGAGCAGGCGATCGAAGATGTCGTCGATGCGCTCCTCCGTCGCCAGGTAGTCGCTGACGATCGCCTCACGGGGGACACCGGCGGCATCGAGCGCCAGCGCCACCACGACCCCGGTACGGTCCTTGCCCGCGGCGCAGTGGACGAGCACCGCTCCTTCGGCGCGCGCGATCGTGCGGATGGCGCCGACGATCGAGTCCGGGCGGCGGCGCAGATAGCTCATGTAGGACCGCACGACCGGCGGCTCGTCGGGCGACTCCTCCTGGTCGGGACTGCCCCATGGCTTGACGGTGTCGGCGTCGAGGTCGGTGGTGCCCCCGGTGTCCGGGTACAGCGAGCGGTGCTCGATCCGCACCGAGGGCTCACGGGTGAGCGGCCCGGGACCCTCGAGCGCCACCTCGACGTCGGTGCGCAGATCGAGCACCGCCTCGAGCCGCTCGTCGTCCACCAGCCGGCGGACGTCCTCGGCGCTCAGCGACTGCAGGTTGTCCGAGCGCAGCAGCACGCCCGGAACGACGGCCCGGGCGTTGGCGGTGCCGTCGAGCTCGATCCAGTGCGGTGTCCGGCGCTGCGTGCTCACACGTCCATCGTGACATCTCGGCGAGCGGGAGCTGTGACCCGCGTGGGGCCACGGCGCGCTCAGACCTCGTGCAGCCTTCGGTTCGTCATCGTGGCGACCCAGGCGTCGAAGTCGTCGTTCTCGACGGCGGCCATCAGCGCCGGCCCGGCGGCTGTCGCGGCGGCCTCGGACTCCCACACGGCGATGCCGACGAGCTCGCTCGTGTCCATGTCCTTGAACGTCGAGCAGAGGACGAGGCCCTCCTGCCCGCGGGCCGCGGCGGCGAACCGCTGCATCGACCCGGCGGTGTCCTGCTCGTGTCCCGGGTTCGGCGTCATCGTCGACAGGCTCACGTACATCGTTGTGGCTCCTCTGCGTGGGGGATGGATGCGGCGTACCAGCTCATGAGCTCCCGCCAGCCGGCGGCGTAGCCCACGTCACACCCGACGTCGCTCGTGATCTGGACAAACCCGCTGTGGCACAGCAGGACGCGAGTGCCCGAGGACACCGGCGTGAAGCTGACCTCGACGCGGGTGATCTCGTGCTCGCGCCAGTTCGACTGTCGCCAGGTGAAGGCGAGGCGCGACGGCGGCTCCCAGGCGACGATGTCCCCGAGCGCGTGCTCGCCGTCGGCCAGCACCTCGACGAAGCGGCCGCCGACCCATGGGTCGATGCGGTGCCCGAGGACGTCGGTGCCGCCATAGCGCTCACCACGGCGCCACCAGCGGTCGATGTCCCGGGTGAACAGGACGAACGCCCGCTCCGGATCGGTGGCGACGACGACCTCGGCGCGCACCTCGTTCATCGCTGTTCCTCCACGTAGCGGGCGAACGAGTCGAGCTGGCCCTGCCAGAAGCCGCCCAGCCATCGCTCGATCTCGCGCAGCGGGCGCGGGTCCAGCCGGTAGATCCGGATCCGCCCGTCCTCCGCGGCGGTCGTCGCGCTGACGAGACCGGCGTCGCGCAGCACGCGCAGATGCCGGGAGACCGCGGGCTGGCTGATCGTGAACGCATCGAGCAGCGCCCCGGCGCTCCGGGGGCCCGCGGCGAGGTGCGCGAGCAGCTTGCGCCGGGTCGGATCGGCCACCGCCTCGAACACATCCATAACGCAGAGGTTATAGACATCTCGCGACGCGTGCCGGGCGGTTCACCTTGCGCCGGGGCGGGCGGGGGTCCCGGGGCGGGCGGGCGTCCCGGGGCGGGCGTCCCCAGGGGGCCTCCCCGGACGGGCGTCCCCGGGGGGCTCCCCGGGCGGGCGTCCGCGGGGGCCCTCCCCGGACAGGGCGTCCCCGGCGGGTGCGGCATCCTCTCCTGCGATGCTCGCCTACCTGTTCTGGCACGCCCCCGCGGACGGTCATGACCGAGCCGGCTACGAGGCGGCCCTGCTCGCGTTCCAGGCGAACCTCGTGGCGGTCGGCGCCGCGGGGCTGCTGGCGGCCCGGACATCACGCGTCGAACGGCTGCCCTGGATGCCGGCGGCGGGCTACGAGGACTGCTACATGGTGGAGGATTACGCCGCCCTCGGCACGCTGAACGACGCCGCGGTCGATGCTCGGCGGATCGCCGCCCACGACGCCGTCGCCCACGCGGCGGGCTACGGGGTGGGGGCGCTCTACGCACTGCAGGCGGGCGACGGCGCGGCGGCGGGCGTTCACTGCCGGTACCTCGGCAAGCCCCCGGGCGTGAGCTACTCGAGCTTCGCCTCGGAGCTCGCGCCGCTCCTCGAGTCCGCGGGAACGTCGCTGTGGCGCCGGCAGCTCGTCCTCGGACCGAGTCCCGAGTACCGGCTGCTCTCGCCGCGGCCGATCGCGCTGCCCGGAGCGTGCGCGGCGGTGGCCTGCCGGCTCGACGCCCTCGCCTGAGCCGACCGTGACCGTGAGCCGATCGGTCGTCCCCACGTGATCCTCGTCATCGCCGCCGTCCTCGCCGCCACGGCTGCCGGCGTGCTCGCGGAGCACCGCACCGCGCTCGCCGGCCGGGCCGCGCGGCTGGCCCTGACCGCGATGCTCTACGTCCTCGTCCCGTTCGTCTCCTACGTGAGCTTCGCGCACCTGACGCTTTCGCTCGGCGCCGGCGTCGGGCTCGGCCTCGCCTACGTGGGACTCGGCGCCGCCGGGCTCCTCGCCTGGGCGCTCGGTCGCCGGCTCGGCCTCGACGGCGCGGCGCTCGGCGCCCTGGTCTGCACGGTCATCCTCGCCAACACCGGCTACCTCGGTCTGCCGATGTCGGTCGCCCTGCTCGGCGGGCGGGCTCTGAGCCACGCCGTGGCCTACGACCAGATCGTGAGCGGACCGATGGTGTTCACCGTCGGCTTCGCGGTGGGAGCGGCGTTCGGCACCCGCGGGCACACCTCGCTGCGCGGCCGGCTGACCGTCTTCCTCACGCGCAACCCTCCGCTCGTCGCCGCGGTGGCCGGGCTGATCGTGCCGCGGGCATGGGCGCCCCACGTCCTCGTGCTGGCCGCGCACGGCGTCGTCGACGGCCTGCTCGTGCTCGGCTTCTTCGCCGTCGGCGTCTTCCTGTCCTCCGAGCGGCGCGCCGAGCGGGCCCCGCTGCTCGAGCGACCGGACCGGCGCGTCGGCGTTGCCATGGCGCTGCGCTTCGGCGTCAACCCGCTGCTGCTGCTCCTCGCCTCCGCGGTGGGGGTGGGGATCCCGTCCGCCTACCTTCTGCAGGCGGCGATGCCGTCGGGGATCAACTCGCTCATCGTCGGCCACGCCTTCGGGCTCGACCAGCGTCTGATCGCCACCATCATCGTCTGGAGCACGGCCCTCGTGCTCGTGGCGGCGGCGGTTGGCGTCGCCGTCTGAGCGCGGCGCGGAGCGGTGCCCTCGGTGCCCGTTCGCGCGAGCGGTGACGCGATCCGCCTGCCGAGCGGAGGAGGGTGCGACCCGTTTTCCGCCTGCGGCGCGCCGGGTCGTGTAGACAGGTCAGAGATGTCCGAGCCCCGCCCGCTGCCCACCCGTCCCGGACTGCGCCGCCTCCTCGCCCTCCCCGCCGGCGAGCGGGCGAGCGCTCTGGTCGCATCGGCGACCTCGGCCGATCTGCGGCGAGCCCGGGGGCTGCTCGCGGCCGATCCTGCCCTGGCGCACCACGACCTGGCGTGCGCGTGCGCCACCGGCGAGGTGGAGGAGGTGTCACGGCGCTTGGCCGCGCGTCCGGCGGCGGCGAGCGAGCCGACGGGACCGTACGACTGGGCGCCGATCCTCTACGCCTGCTTCTCCCGGCTGCTGCGTGGTGACCCCGGACGAGCGCCGGGGATCCGGGAGGTGGTGAGGCGCCTCCTCGCCGCCGGGGCCGATCCGAACGCGTCGTTCGTCAAGGGCGAGTGGCTCCAGGTCGCGCTCTACGGGGCGGCCGGCATCGCCGGCGACCCCGAGCTGACGCGCCTGCTGCTCGAGGCCGGAGCGGGCCCGACCGACGACCGCGACGGCCTCCACGGCAACGAGGTCCTCTACCACGCCTGCGAGTTCTCCGACCCGGCCTGCGCGCGGCTCGTGATCGAGGCCGGCGCCCGCCAGGATCACCTGGATCACGACCTCGGGCGGGCCCTGAACTTCCCCCGCCCCGAGATGATCGAGGTGTTCTGCGCGGGTGGAGCGCGGCCGACCGCCGACCACCTGCTCCAGGCGGTGTGGTGCCGCCGGCCGCCGCGCACGATCGCGGCGCTGCTCGACGCCGGGGCGCCGATCGAGGGACGCGACGAGCACGGCCTCACGCCGCTGCGGATCGCCGTGCGCTGGGGCGAGGCGGCGGTCGCCGCGCTCCTGCGCGAACGGGGCGCGGACGACGCCGCGGTCGTGGACTCCGATCACGTCCTCGGCACGTACCTCGCGAGCGGGAGCGGTGGCGTTCCGCCGAGGTTCTCACCCGCCGACCTCGACGCGATGGTGATCGTCTCGATCCAGGGTGGCCACGCTCAGACGGTCAGGCGGCTGCTCGACGCGGGCGCCCGTCCCGACGGTGACCCGGAGGCCGAGGAGATCCCGCTCGGCGAGGCCTGCTGGCGCGGCCGCGCCGAGGAGACGCGGGAGCTCCTCGCGCGCGGCGCCGCGCTGCGCTTCCGTGACGGCGGTACCGCCATCGGCGCCGCGCTGCACGGGTCCCGCCACTGCCATGACCCCGAGGGAGGCCCGACGATGCAGATCCTCGACGAGATCCCCAAGGAGCCCTACGCCGAGATCGTCAGGATCCTGCTCGCCGCCGGAGCGCCCGTCCCCGATCGGATCGGCGAGAAGGGGCCACGGGCGGCGAGCCTGATCGCGGAGCTCGGCGTCGATTCGCCGCGGTGAGCCTGTCGGCGGACCGCCCGCCGTCGGAGAGACCCGTCGCGTGAGCGCTAGGCAAGCCGCTCGTGGAGCGCGGCGCTCGTGATCACCTCGGCCTGGCGGGGGAAGATCCGCTCGACGAGGAAGGCGTGGACGTCGGCCTCGGGATCGGCGCACAGGTCGGAGAGGACGATCAGCCGGTAGTCACGATCGTGGGCGTCGCGCACGGCGGAGAGGACGACGCCGCTGGTCGAGATCCCGGCGAGGATCAGCGTGTCGATTCCCCGAGCCTGGAGCTGCTCGTGGAGATCGGTGGTGCCGAACGGGCCGACGCGGGTCTTGCGGACGACGATGTCGTCAGCCTGCGGCGCGATCTCGTCGTGGATCTGCGTCGCTGGGGCGTCGGCGTGGAACGTGCTCAGCGCCGCCTCGCGGCCGATTCGCCGTCCCATACCGCCGCTTGGCGCCTCGCCGTCGGCGAAGCCCACGCGGACGTAGGCGATCGTGCCGCCGTGGTCCCGGATCAGGCGGATCGCCGCCTTGGCGCCGGCCAGCAGCGCATCGCCGCCCTCGATGCGCCCGAACAGGCCGTTCTGATAGTCCATCACCACCAGGGCGGTCCGGGCCGGGTCGAGGGGGGCGGGGTTCTCGGCGCTCACGTGGCGACTCCTTCGGTGATGGCGCTCACGGCTCGCCGGGGCGCCTCGGCATGTGGGGCGGCGAGTCGATGCCCTCGGCCCGAGCGGCCCGCTCGAACATCTCGGCGGCCGCCTCGTGGAACCCGGAGGGCAGCCCGGCGTCGGCGAATGTGGCGGCGATCTCCTCCATCTCGGCGACCCAGCGCCAGCCCTTGCTCGCCGCCGACTCCCCGGCCCGCCTCACCCGGTCCTCCAGCTCGGGCTGGGAGCGTCGCCACTCGGCCCGCAGGGCGTCCTCGACGCCGTTCGCCCGCGCGCTGGCGAGCGCACCGAGCAGCAGCGCCGCCGATCCCTTCGTCCACGCGGCGTAGGCCATCTTCACCGCCGACGCCGCCACCGGCGAGCCCGTCAGCGTCACCGCTTCCAGCGCGGTCCCGTCGAACAGCCGTGACGCCTCGCCCGCGCCGGGGCCGGAGAGGTACAGCCGCGTCGTCCCCGCGCGCTCCGGCGGCGGGCCGACGATGGATCCGTCGGCCCAGCGTTCGCCGATCACCTCTCCCACCTGACGCGCCGTCGCAGGCGAGATGGCGTTGGCGTCGATCACCAGCGCGGGCGTGCCGCGCAGCGTCTGCGCGACGTCCAGCGCCGCGTGCGGAGGACAGACGGAGAGGATCACCTCGACGTCCGAGAGGTTCTCGGCTGCCGTCAATCCGGCTTCGCGCGCGCGGCGTGCCGTCGCCTGGCCGCGTCCGGCCGGCAGCCACCGCACGTCGTGGCCGCGCTTCACCAGCTGGCTGCCGATCGCTGCGCCCATCTCTCCTGGATGCAGCAGGCCGACGCGCACACGCCGATGATGTCAGGCGGCCGCGCCCCGGCCGCCTCAGTCGCTCAGCCCCTTCTCGCGCAGCTCGCGCCGGGCCGCCTCGCTCTTCTCCACGCCGCCGAGGCCCATCGCGTCGAGCACCCCGGCCGTCTTCGTGAACTGGATCTCCCGGTAGTCGACGACCTGGACGTGATTGCCCCACGGGTCGGTGAAGTCGAGCGAGCCAGTGGCCCCCACGTCGAGGCCGGCGCCCTGCATCGCCGTCCTCACCGCCTCCTTGTCATCGACGACGAGCCCGAAGTGACGCGCGCCGTCGGGCGGCTGGGTGCGCCCGGCCGCGAGCGCGATGAACTGATCGCCCATGTCGATGAACGCCATCCGATCTCCCACGCGTCCGCGCAGCTCGAACGCGAAGAACCGCCCGTACCAGGTGAGCGCCGCCTCGATGTCACCGACCTCGAGCGCGATGTGGTTGATGCCGACGAGTCGCGTCATCGGTCGATGGTGCCACGGGAGGGCACCCGCCGGCTCGTGGATCGCGCAGTTCGATCCGCCGAGAGGTGTCTGGCAGCTGGCATTCGCCGCCGGCACGCTGCTGAGCATCGCCTGGATCATCGGCCGGACGGTGAACCGGCGTGGGTGGGTGATCGGATGCAGGGCGTCGATCGCCATGCGCGGTCCGGGGCATCGCGATCACGCCGGTCACGCCGTCGGCCGGACGGCGGCCGCGCCGCTGATCGGCTATCGCGACCTGCACGTCTCCGTGTGTGCGATGACGCTCGGCATGGCGTACATGCTCGCCGCGATGCAGCTCTTGATGTAGAGGCCGACGACCGGGCTACTGCGCCGACTCGCGGTCGGCCTGACGCGGACCCGCGGCGGCGTCCTTCACATCCGGCTCCTCGCCCGCCGCGGGCGCCGGACCGCCGTCGGAGGTCGCGTCGGCGCTGTCGCCGGCATGGAGATCGATGCCGCTCTCCGTGGCGGGTTCCTCGGAGCCGGTGGTGGCGCCGAGAACCGACGAGCCGAGCTCGGGATCATCGGCCTGGAGGTTCTCCGAAGCGTCGGAGCCGCCGAGCTCCGCGGGCACGATGCCCTCGGCCGCCTTGGCCGCCCACGGGCCCTTCTCGCGGGCCTCCTCGGCGTCGGGTGTGCTCCCGCCTCGCTGCTCGCTCGGCGCCACGGCGCCTGGCTCGTCGGTGTCGCCCATCCGGGCCCTCCTCCTGTAGCGGTGGGATAGCCGCATTCTGGTCTACCCACCATGCCGGTGGGGGCAATCAGCGCACCGCGGCTCGGGGCGCGGGAAAGCCTCCCCGCCGAGGAGTAGCGGTGGTTATGCTGAGAAGCGAGGAAGGAGGCGGCCGCCGGCACAGCGTCGGCGCCGTGCACGACTGAGCGAGAGGGCTATTGCACCTTTTGGCAGCACCTGACGGGAGCTGTGGATGACGGCGTTCGGCGCCTCCGGCGGCTGGGCGATCGGGCTCGTGCTCGGCGTCGTCGTGGTGCTCGTCGCCGCGGCGATCGTGATCACGATTCTCGTCCTGGCCCTCCGGATCTCCGGACAGGCGAAGACCGCCGTCGCCGGCGTCGAGAAGGTCCGCGAGCAGACGGGCGGACTGGACGGGGTGGCGCGGATCAACGACTCCGGCGTGCGCATCCTGCACGCCGCGCGAGCGCTGAGAAAGGTCGCGGTGGGTCACTGATGGTCGTCTCCGCCAGCCTCTCCAACCACGGCGCCTGGGAGCTCGCCCTGATCATCGGGCTGGTGGCGGCGCTGGCCGTCGCCGCACTGCTGGCCGTGCTGATCAGGACCGTCCAGGCGATCGACCGGTCGGCCGGCGCACTGCTTGATGTCGCCGGCCAGGTCGCCGCCAACACGTCGTTCATCCCGCAACTTCGGGCCACGGCACCGGTCCTCGGTCAGATCGTCGACGAGGCAGTCGTCCAGGACGGCTACATGAACGCGCTCACCGATGGCTACGGCGGCCCCGCCCCGGCCACCAGCCACGCACCGGAGCAGCCCGCGTGAGCGCCGCCCGCGAGCCCATGACGGCGAGCCGGACACGATGAGCGCCACCACCCTGACGATCCTCAGCGTGATCCTGGCGGTGATCGTCGTCGTGGTCCTGGCCGGGGCGCTGATCCTGATCCGGATCGGTCTGCAGTCCACGGCGGCCAAGCTGGCCACCCTCGCGGCGGCGCTCGAGACCGTCGAGTCACAGCACCTGCGGCCGCTCGAGCCGGCCGTCAAAGCCATCAACGCCCAGTTCGACGTGATCGTCGGAGCGCTTCCCGGCATCGCCGCCAAGGCGGCAGTCGTCGCCGACCGGAGGCCGCGATGACCCTCGAGTGGATCGGCGACGCGATCCTCATCGTCGTGCTGCTCCCGGTCGTCATCTACCTCCTTCGTGGGGTTCTGACGGCCGCGCAGGAGATCGTGCCGATCGTGGGTCGTGTCACGGCCGCGGCGAGACGGGGATCGGCGGATCTGGACGCCGTGCCCCTGCTGCTGATCACCCAGCAGCAGACGATCGCCACCATCGAGGCCGCCGCCGATTACGGTGGCTCGCTCGACGTGATCCTCGACGACGCAGGGGAGGCCTAGCTCATGCCGGCCGCCGGCGTGGTGATGATCGTCGCCGTCGTGGCGATCGTCGCCGCCGTCGTCTACTTCCTGCTGTCCACGATCCTCGCCCTGCGGCAGATCGCCTCCGGTCTCGACGAGGCGATCGGCGCCGTCGGGCAGATCATCGACAAGTCCGCGCCCGTCAACCAGGTGGTGGGAACGATCAACGGCACCCTCGATGCCGGTGTCGACCTGCTCGAGGGGCTCCTGGTCAAGAAGGCGGGGCTGGGGGATGCGGTCGGCTTGATCGAGGGCGTCTATCCGGGCGCCGGGGCCGAGGGCCTGCGCAACTTCCCGGACAGCCGCACCGTCAAGGCGCCGAGGATCAGCGAGGTCTACACCCGGGGGACGCTCACGCTGGCCCGGCTGGGACGCGAGGCGCCGATCGCGGCCGCCTCGCCCCACGGGCCCGCGCTGCGCAATCCCGCCTACGGCAGCTCGGCGGCGCGCACCCTCTACTCCTCCGTCCGCCACGACAAGCCGGAGCAGCTGCCGCGCTCTCCGGTCATCGGCCATGACTCCCCCGTGCAATACGACCCCGACGAGGAGGTCGGGGGCCCGCGCCGGCGGTGGGCAGGCGGCGGGTCCGCCACCCAGGAGAGGACCTGAGGTGCAGACGCCGGCCCCATTCGACTACGAGCGGGCGACGAGCGTGGACGGCGCGATCGCGTCGCTGGCGAGGCTGGGCTCGGACGCGCGGATCATCGCGGGCGGCCACAGCCTGCTGCCGATGATGAAGCTGCGGCTGGCCCAGCCCGAGCACCTGATCGACATCAACGACCTCGATGAGCTCGCCTACATCGACGAGGTCGGCGCCGAGATCCGGATCGGCGCGCTGACGCGTCACGTCGAGCTGCTGAGATCCGAGCTGCTGGCGCGGCACTTCCCGGTGTTCGCCGACGCCGAGCGGGTGATCGCCGACCCGGTGGTCCGCAACCGCGGGACGATCGGGGGCAGCCTCTGCCAGGCTGACGCGGCCGAGGACCTCAGCGCGGTGTGCTCGGCCGTCAAGGCCAAGGTCGTCATCCGCGGCAGCGACGGCGAGCGGGTGGTGGCGATGGACGAGTTCCACGTCGGTCCCTACGTGACCGCGGTGGGCGACGGCGAGATGCTCACCGAGATCAGGATCCCGCTGCGGCCCGGCGGCGGCAGCGCCCACGAGAAGGTCGAGCGCCGCGCCGGTGACTGGGCGATCGCGGCCGCCTCGGCGGCGGTGTGGATCGAGGGCGGCCGGATCGCCGATGTCGGCCTCGCCCTCAGCGCGGTGGGTCCCACCACCGTCCACGTCGTCCGGGCCGAGGAGCTGCTGCGGGGCGAGCCGCCGTCGGAGGCGCTGTTCGCGCAAGCCGCGGAGATCGCCTCGACGGACTGCTCACCGTCGGCCGACGGGCGTGGCCCGGTCGACTACAAGCGCCACCTCGCCGGAGTCCTCGCCGGCCGGGCACTCCGTCGTGCCACCGGCCGCGCGCTCAGACAGGAGGCATGACGGTGGTCCAGACGAGGCAGGTGACGATCACCATCAACGGCCAGGAGATCTCGCGGGAGGTCGAACCACGGCTGCTGCTCGTGCACTTCATCCGCGACACCCCCGGCCTGACCGGTACCCACTGGGGCTGTGACACCTCCAACTGCGGCGCCTGCGTGGTGCTGATGGACGGGCAGCCCGTCAAGTCGTGCACGACCCTGGCTGTCATGTGCGAGGGCCACGAGATCCGGACCGTCGAATCGCTCGAGGTCGACGGCCGGCTCGATCCCGTGCAGCAGGGGTTCCACGAGACCCACGCCCTGCACTGCGGTTTCTGCACCCCCGGGATGCTGATGACCGCTCGCGCGCTGCTGGACGAGAACCCGGATCCCAGCGAGCTGGAGATCCGCACGGCGATCTCGGGCGCCATCTGCCGGTGCACGGGCTACAAGAACATCGTCGCCGCCATCCGCTGGGCGGCCGAGCACGAAGCCGTCACCCGACAGGAGATCTAGACATGGCCACGCTTCGGAATCTGCCCAGCCCGGGCCAGGAGCGCCCGATCGGATTCGGCCGCCTGAAGCGCAAGGAGGACGCTCGCTTCATCCGCGGCAAGGGCACCTATCTCGACGACATCCGCCTGCCCGGGATGGTCCACGGGGCGATGCTGCGCAGTCCCTACGCCCACGCCAGGATCGTCTCGATCGATACCTCCGAGGCGCTGGCGCTCCCGGGCGTGGCCGCGGTCGTGACGGCCAAGGACCTGGAGACCCTCGGCCTCGCCTGGATGCCGACGATCTCCTACGACACCCAGGCGGTGCTGGCCGGCGACAAGGTCCGCTTCCAGGGGCAGGAGGTCGCCTTCGTGATCGCCACCGACGAGTACATCGCGCGGGACGCCCTGGCGCTGATCGACGTCGAGTACGAGCCGCTGCCCGCGATCGTCAACGCCCGCAAGGCGCTCGATCCCGACGCGCCGCTGATCCGCGACGACAAGGCCGGGCAGGTCGACAACCTGGCCAGCCCCACCTGGGAGGCGGGCGACGAGCAGGCCACCGACCGGGCCTTCGCCGAGGCCGACACGATCGTCAGCCGCGACATCATCTACCCCCGCTGCCATCCGGCTCCGCTGGAGACGTGCGGGATGATCGCGGACTTCAACCCGGAGACCGGGCAGCTCGACATCTACAACGGCAACCAGGCGCCCAACGTGCACCGCACGGTGTACGCCCACGTGGCCGGGTTGGCCGAGCACATGATCCGGATCCGCTGCAACGACATCGGTGGCGGCTTCGGCAACAAGGTTCCCGTCTATCCCGGATACGTGTGCGCCATCGCCGGCTCGATCGTCGCCGGCGTGCCGGTCAAGTGGGTGGAGGATCGCTCGGAGAACCTCCTGTCCACCGGTTTTGCCCGCGACTACATCATGCACGCCGACATCTGCGCCAAGGACGGCAAGATCACCGGCCTGCGCGTCGACGCGATCGCCGATCACGGGGCCTTCGACTCGACCGCTCAGCCGACGAAGTTCCCCGCCGGGTTCTTCCACATCTGCTGCGGGTCCTACGACCTCCAGGCCGCCCACGTCAAGGTCAAGGCGGTGTACACCAACAAGGCCCCCGGCGGCGTGGCGTACCGCTGCTCGTTCCGGATCACCGAGGCCGTGTACCTGGTCGAGCGGATGGTCAAGGCGCTGGCGATCGAGATGGGCGTCGACGAGATCGACCTGCGCATGGGCAGCTTCATCGCTCCCGAGCAGTTCCCCTACGAGACGACGACCGGCTGGACGTACGACTCGGGGAACTACGCCGAGACGATGAAGGTGGCGATGGACATCGCCGGCTACGACGAGCTCCGCCGCGAGCAGGCCGAGAAGCGTGAGCGCGGCGAGCTGATGGGCATCGGCGTGTCGTTCTTCACCGAGGGCGTCGGCGCCGGCCCCCGCAAGCACATGGACATCCTCGGCATGTCGATGAACGACGGCGCCGACCTGCGGGTGCATCCCTCGGGCAAGGCCGTGGTGTCGATCAGCGCCCAGACCCAGGGCCAGGGGCACGAGACGACCTTCGCCCAGATCGTCGCCGAGGAGCTCGGCATCCCGCCGGAGGACATCCAGGTGCGCCACGGCGACACCGACCGCACGCCATACGGCCTCGGCACCTACGGCAGCCGCTCCACCCCGGTCTCCGGCGCCGCGGTGGCGGTCGTCTCCCGCAAGGTCCGCGACCGGGCGCGGCAGATCGCGGCCACGATGCTGGAGACGCGGGCGGAGGACCTGGCCTGGGAGAAGGGGCGCTGGTACGTCAAGGGCGACCCCGAGCAGGGCGCGATGATCGAGGAGATCGCCGCCTACGCCTACAGCGGCCAGCCGATGCCCGAGGGCATGGAGGGCGGCCTCGACGCTCAGGTGATCTACGACCCGCCGAACCTCACCTACCCCTACGGCGCGTACATCGCGGTCGTCGACATCGACCCCGACACCGCCCAGGTGACGGTGCGGCGCTTCATCGCCGTCGACGACTGCGGCGTGCGCATCAATCCGATGATCGTCGACGGTCAGATCCACGGTGGCCTGGCCGAGGGCATCGGGATCGCGCTGATGGAGCTGATCAGCTTCGACGAGGAGGGCAACTGCCTCAATTCGTCGTTCATGGACTACCTGATCCCCACCGCCCTCGAGTGCCCGGACTTCGAGCTCGGGGCGACGGTCACCCCGTGCCCGCATCACCCGCTCGGGGCCAAGGGAGTGGGCGAGTCGCCGAACGTCGGATCCCCGCCGGCGATCGTCAACGCGGTCATCGACGCCCTGCACCAGACCCACGGCGTGGATCACATCGACATGCCGTGCAACCCCGCTCGCGTGTGGGCGGCGATGCAGGGGCGGCCCCAACCGCCGCAATGATGGCGGCTGAGGAGACGCTCGGCGAGGGCGATCTCGGCGCCGCGGAGATCGCCCAGCGCGTCCCCGACGTCGAGACGCTCGCGATCCGCTTGGCGAGCGTCGACTATCTCGTCGACGAAGGGCTCGCCACCTCGATCTTCCTCAGCCTCCGCCTCGGCCAGCCGCTCCTGCTCGAGGGCCACGCCGGCGTCGGCAAGACCGAGGCCGCCAAGGCGCTCGCCACCGTGCTCGGGACACCTCTGATCCGGCTGCAGTGCTACGAGGGGATCGACGCCGCGGAGGCACTCTACGAGTGGAACTACCCCCGCCAGCTGCTCGCGATCCGCCTCGCCGAGGCCCGCGGCGCCGAGCTGCGTGAGGACGAGCTGTTCGGCAGCGACTACCTCATCAAGCGTCCCCTCCTGCGGGCGCTGCAGCACCCCGGCCCGCTCCCGGCGGTGCTCCTGATCGACGAGATCGACCGCGCCGACGACGACTTCGAGGCGTTCCTGCTCGAGCTGCTGGCCGAGGCCACCGTCACGATCCCGGAGCTCGGCACGATCCGCGCCACCCATCCGCCCGCGATCGTGCTCACCTCCAATCGTACGCGTGACCTGCACGATGCCGTCAAGCGCCGCTGCCTCTACCAGTGGATCGACTATCCGAGCGCCGAGCGTGAGGTCGAGATCATCCGCCGGCGCGTGAAGGGCGCCACCGCCACCCTCGCCGTGCAGGTCGCCGACGCCGTCTCCCGGATGCGCGGCTCCGACGTTCAGAAGCCTCCCGGGATCGCCGAGGCGATCGACTGGCTGGCCGCGCTCGAGGTCCTCGGGGTCTCCGTGCTCGACGCGACGGCGATCGACCGCACCCTGGGCTCGGTGCTGAAGTACCGCGAGGACCAGGACGTCATCCGGGCCGGGGGCCTCGCGACCCTGGCGAGCGGGCGGGACTGAGGAACCGGCGTGCCGCAGCGGGCGTTCGGCGTCGAGACGGTGAGGCTGGATCTGCCGGCGGTGGTGGGCGGCTTCGGACGTCGCCTGCACGAGGCGGGATTGCCGGTGAGCGCCGAGCGCGCGGCTCGCTTCGCTGAGGCCCTGGACGTGGTCCGGCCGGTGGCCCGCCGGCGGCTCTACTGGACGGCGCGCGGTGTGTTCGTCACCGACCCCTCCCAGGTGAGGGCGTTCGATGCCGTGTTCCGGGAGGTGTTCGGCAGCGCGCCGCCGGCTCCGATGATCGATGCCGTGGACATCGACGAGGTGTCCGCTCCGCTCGACGCGGACGGCACGGCCGAGCCGGGCTCCGCAACGGCTGAGGAATCGCTCGAGGCGGCGCGCTCGGCCGGTTCTCTCAACGCGGTCGACCCGTCGGCGGAGACGCCCGGCGCGCGGGCGGTTCCCGTGCCCACCCTCGCCAGCGAGGAGGAGTCATTGTGGGCCAAGCGCTTCGACGCCCTCGCGCCCGACGAGCTGGCCCGCATCTACCGACTGATGGCCGAGCTCTCCCTGGCCGCACCGCAGCGGCGGACCCGTCGCGCGGAGCGCGCGAGCCACGGGTCACGCGTCGACGTGCGGCGGACGCTGCGGAGCAGTCTGCGCACCGGCGGGGACCCGATCCACCTCGCCCGCCGGCGCCGGCGCATGCGGCGACGCCCGATCGTCCTGCTGTGTGACATCTCGGGCTCGATGGAGCCCTACGCGCGCGCCTACCTGCAATTCCTGACCTGTGCCGCCGGCAGCGGGGTGGCGGGGAATCGCAACGAGGCCTTCGTGTTCGCCACGCGCCTGACCCGGCTGACCCGCGCCCTTCACTCTCGCCATCCCGAGCGAGCCATCCAGCAGGCGGCGGCGGCCGCGCCGGATTGGTCGAGCGGAACGCGCATCGGCGACGCGCTGAAGACCTTCAATGACCTCCACGGGCGCCGCGGGATGGCCCGCGGGGCGGTCGTGGTGATCCTCTCCGACGGCTGGGAGCGGGGCGATCCCGGCGTGGTCGGCCGGGAGATGGAGCGGCTCGCCCGGTTGGCCTACCGGATCGTGTGGGTCAACCCGCGCGCGGCCGCGCCTGGCTTCTCCCCCCGCGCCGGCGGGATGGCCGCCGCGCTGCCCCACTGCGACGCCCTCCTCAGCGGCCACAGCCTCACGGCGCTGAGCGGGGTGATCGCGGCGATCGGGGCCGAGCACCGGGACGACACCCTGCCGGCCACCGGCTGGCGACCCCCTTCGGTCTCGGAGCCCGGCGCCGAGGAGGAGACCTGGGCCAGCGCCACGCCCGTCCCGGGCAGCTCGGTGGCGATGCCGAGCGGGTACGGGCCGAGCCGCGGGCGCACGACGCCGGGCTGGGGAAGCGGATGAGCACGGGCCAACCCGCCGAGAAGCTGTGCATCTACCCAGGCTGTGGGCGCCCGGCGGTCCCGGCGCACGTGCTCGGCGGTCCGCAGCCCAGCTTCTGTGATCTGGAGGAGCACAACGCGCTCACCGCTCACCAGGAGCGCCGGCGCCGGGCCGGCGATGGCGTCGGGCCCGCACGGGGCCTCTCCTCGCCACAACCGCATCGACAGCTCTCTGCCCAGGAGGTTCCACACGATGGCCAATGAGGCGTACCGCGCGGTGTTCCTGCGGGTGCACCCCACCGGGAAGATGGTGCTCAGCCTGACGACCGAGGCCGATGGCCGCGAGGCGGAGTACGGGCGCCTCGTCGCCGAGGAGCTCGGGATCCCGTCCCTCGACGTCAAGGTCGTGCCGGCCGACACGGACCGCTTCGGCACCGGACACGGGTTCAACACCACCCCGTCGGAGGGGACGGCGGCCGCCGTGCTCAGCGCGGCGGACAAGATCCGGGACAAGGCACGGCTGCTCGCCGGCGCCGCCCTGGAGACATCCAGCGAGGCGTTGCAGTGGCGGGACGGCGCCTTCGTCGCCTCGGACAACGGCACCTCGGCGCGAACGATCGCCGATCTGGCCATGTACGCCCACGGCACCGGCGCGCTGCCTCCCGGGGTCGAGGGCGGCCTCGACGCCCAGACGGTGTACCGGGACTGAGACGGTGCCTCAGACCGGGGAAAGACGGCCGTCGACGAGGATCTTCACCTCGTCGGCGACCTTCAGCGTCCCGAACAGAGCCGTGTACGGCTTCACGCCCCAGTCGGTCTGCTTGATGACGGCCTCCCCGCTGAGATGCAGGTCGTCGTCCAGCGACAGATCGAACGCGACGGGTCGGGCGCTGCCCCACAGCTCCAGATCGCCCTCGGCGCTCAGCCGCCCCTCCCCGCTCGAGCGGACGCTCCGCGAGCGGAACACGATCGCCGTCCCCTTGAGGACCTCCTCGTCGATCGTCTGGGTGATGTTGGCGAGGTCGTCGTCGTCGAGCGCGTTCATCCCGCCCGTGCCCTCCCGCACCGTCAGCGACCGCGAGTCGGCGCTCAGCTCGAGCGCGCTGGCGTCGGGATCGGCACCGATCTCGGCCGTGGCCGTCCACGCGCCGACCTCGATCAGCAGATCGTGGCCGACCTTGGCGATCGCGCCGCTGCGTCCCGTCTTCACCGACAGGGTTCCCGTGTCCGGACCCAGCCTGTAGGTGCCCGGCGTGATCGACATCGGCGAACCTCACCCTCTCCTCAGCAACGACGACGCCTCAGAAAATACACGCGGAAGGAGCCCCGGACATGGTTGAGCTCGACCATCCCTTCACGATGCCCAAGCCGATCGACGAGACCTGGAACGCGATCCTCGACCTCGAGCGGTTGATCCCGTGCGTGGAGGGTGGATCGGTCCTCGAGCGGACAGGGCCCGAGTCGGTCAAGGCGCAGATCAAGGTCAAGATGGGCGCGATGTCGATGAAGTTCACCGGCACCGTCACCGTCACCGAGCAGGACGCCGAGCACCACCGGGCCGTCCTCCAGGTCAAGTCCCGCGAGGCCGGCGGCCAGGGGCACGCCAACGCCGACGTCGTCTTCACCCTGAACGACGGCGGCGGCACCGTCCACACCGCGGCGCAGATCACCGGCAAGGCGGCCTCGATGGGAGAGGGCGTCGTCGGAACGGTGCTCGATGCGCTCATCAAGGACTTCACCGAGAAGCTGGCCGCGCTCTGAGGACGGCATGGCGACGACGAGGAAGATGCGCGCCGTGCGGCCCGACGAAATCCCCGTCGACGGCGGCACCGCGGTGCAGGAGAGTCCCGACCGGCCCGTGTTCAGCGGCAACGGCGGCTTCGACTACGTGTGCGTCGCGTGCGGCAGTCTGCTCGCCGCGGGCATGGCGCCCGAGTACATGACCCGGCGCGTCCGCGTCCGCTGCGCGCGCTGCCGGACGGTGAACATCGCGGCCGAGCTGCCCGTGGAGCCGGCGCGGCGGCCGCTCCGGAGCGGGTAACTGATGACACCGGCTGCAGCGCGCGCTGCACGGCGTCTTCGCGATGGTGGCCCGTGTGTAAGGTGAGGTGAGGAGGAGACATGCTCAGAACCGAGTTGCTCACCGAATTGCAGCGACTCATCGCCGAACGTGAACCGTTCGTCATGGCCACCGTGGTCAGCGCCCGGCGACCCACGAGCGCCCGGCCCGGCGACAGCGCGGTGGTGCTCGCCGATGGGACGATCGAGGGCTTCGTCGGCGGCGTCTGCGCCACGTCCTCGGTCCGCCTGCACGCGCTGCGGGCGCTGGAGACCGGCGAGCCGGTATTGCTGCGCCTGATCCCCGGGGACGGCGAGGAGGACGCGCTGCCGGCGAGCGCCGACGGGGCGGTGGTGGAGCACAACCCGTGTCTGAGCGGGGGCGCGATTGACCTGTTCCTGGAGCCTCACCTGCCCGCCGAGCGCCTGATCGTGGTCGGCGACTCGCCGATCGCCCGCGCGCTCGAGCGCATCGGTGAGGCCGCGGGCTACGCCAGCCGGCGCGCTGACGCGGGCGCCGTCGAGGCGATCGAGGACGCCGCGGCCGTCGTGGTCGCCTCGCACGGCAACAACGAGGAGGACGTGCTGGCCGCCGCCCTGGAGGCGGGCGTGCCGTACGTGGCCCTGGTGGCCAGCGAGAAGCGCGGCGCCGCCGTGCGGGCCGGGCTGGACGTCCCCGAGCTGCTCCGCGCCCGGCTGCACACGCCCGCGGGCCTGGCGATCGACGCGCGCGCACCGGAGGAGACCGCGATCTCGATCCTGGCCGAGATCGTGTCCGAGCGGCACTCCCGCCCACAGGCGCCAGAGGACGTGCGGGCGTCAGGACCGCCCTCCGAGGCGATCGACCCCGTGTGTGGCATGCGCGTGGCGGCGACCGACGCCACCCCACAGCTGCGCGAGGGCGCGGAGACCATCTTCTTCTGCGGCGATGGTTGTCGTGAGCGCTACGCCCGTGAGCATGCCGACGCCGGTGCCGCTCACTAGCCCTCCCGTGACCGGCCTGGTCCTCGCCGCCGGCGGGTCACGGCGCCTCGGCCAACCCAAGCAGCTGCTCAGGCTCGGAGCGCTGCCGCTGCTCGCCCACGTGCTGAACACCGCCCGCGCGTGCCGTTTTCACCAGCTGCTGTGCGTGCTCGGCGGGGGCATGGAACAGGTCCGGGAGGAGATCGACTTCACGGGGGTTACCACGGTCGAGAACCCATCCTTCGGCGAGGGCTGCTCGTCGTCGATCGCGGCCGCCCTCGGTGCCGTCGACCCGCGCTCGGAGGGTCTCGTCCTGCTGCTCGGTGACCAGCCCGGCGTGAGCGCCGATGCCGTCGCTGCGTTGATCGCCGGTGGGCGCGATGCGAGGCTGGCAGCGTGCCGGTACGAGGATGGCCGCGGGCACCCGCTGCAGTTCGGGCGCGCCATGTTCGACGAGCTGCGCGGCATGCACGGCGACAAGGCGGTTTGGAAGCTGCTCGAGCGTCACGCCGCCGACGTCGTCGACGTGCCGATCGCGGGCCGCATCCCACGTGACATCGACACGTGGGAGGACTACCGGGCGGTGCTGGCCGGTGCTTCCTGAGACGCTCCTCGACTCCGCCACGGTCAGGGCCACCCAGCGCGTCGCCCTCGACTGGCTCGCCGAGGGCCGGCGCTGCGTCCAGGCCCTGCTCGTCGACGTGGAGGGCTCGGCGCCGCTGCCGGCCGGGGCGATGATGCTGATCGACGAGCATGGCAACATCGAGGGCTCGCTCACCGGCGGTTGCGTCGAGGGCGCGGTCGTCGAGGAGGCCGAGGCGATCCTCGCCGGTCGCTCGGGGGCCAAGGTCCTCCGCTACGGAATCTCCGACGAGCTCGCCGGGAGCGTGGGGCTGACCTGCGGCGGGATCGTCTACATCTTCGTCTGTGCGCTCGATGCCGAGGCCGGAGAGGTCGAGCGCGCCGTCCTGTCCGCCCACGCGGACGGGCGCCCGGCGGCGATCGCCACGCTGCTCGACGGTGACGGCGCGGGAAGCCGGCTCGCCGTGATCGACGGTCGCGCGCAGGGCGGCCTGGGCAGCACCGAGCTGCTCGATCGCAACGTCACCCGCGAGACGCGCGGGCTGCTGGAGGAGGCCAAGACGACGCTGCGGCGCTTCGGCGCCGACGGAGCCACGCTCGGCGACGAGTTGCGCGTGCACATCCGCTCCTTCGCTCCTCCGCCACGCATGGTCATCTTCGGCGCCATCGACTTCTCAGCCGCGCTCGCCCCGTTCGCCGCCCAGATCGGCTACGAGGTGACCATCTGCGACGCGCGTGAGCGCTTCGCCAGCTCGGCGCGCTTCGCGTCGGCCGCCCGCGTCGTGGTCGGCTGGCCCCAGGAGGTGATGCGGGGCATCCAGCTCGGCCAGCGCGACGCCATCCTCGTCTTCACCCATGACGCCAAGTTCGATGAGCCCGCCCTGCTCGCCGCGCTGGCCACCGATGCCGGCTACATCGGCGCCCTCGGCAGCCGCCGGACCGCCGCCGACCGCGCGGAGCGCCTGCGCCGCGCGGGCGTCTCAGACGCCGGCATCGCCCGCATCCACTCTCCGTGCGGGCTCGACATCGGCAGCCGCACCGCCGAGGAGACCGCGGTCTCCGTGCTGGCGGAGATCATCGCCTCACGGGCCCATCGCGAGGCCGCCCCGCTGCGGGACACCACCGGCCCGATCCACGGCCGGACCGCCGAGGCGTAACGCCCCGGGACCTCTTGACAAGGATTCTTGTGACGAGTAGTCTTGTGACAAGACAACTTGTGAAAGGAGGAGCGATGACGAATTCGGCCCTACTGGAGATGGCGGCTCGGGACAGAGATCAGATGCGGCGTGGTGGCTGTGCGGCCCGCACGTCCGCGCCGGCGCGGCGGCGCCCACGCCCGGCCGGGCCTCAGCGGGCGGTCGGCTGGTTCCTCGTGAGCGTCGGCCTGCGCCTCGTCCTCCCGCCGGCGCGTGCCGGTTCGGTTCGATGACCCCCCGCGAGGTGGGCGCCGAGGGGGGACCGATCGACGGCCCCGTTGAACGGCGGGTCATCTCCGATCCCCGCACGATGCGGGCATTGGCCCACCCGGTCCGCCTCGCCCTCCTCGAAGCGCTCGGCCGCGAGGGCGAGCTGACCGCCACCCGCGCGGCGGAGATGCTCGACGAGAGCCCGGGCAACATGTCGTGGCACCTGCAGACATTGGCCAAGTACGGCTATGTGGAGGAGGCCGGGGGCGGCAAGGGCCGCAGTCGCCCGTGGCGGCTCGCGTCGGCCTCGAACCGCTTCCAGGCAGCCCCCGAGGATCCCGACGCCGAGGCAGCGGGTGATGCTCTGGAATCCGTGTTCGCCGATCAGGCGTTCTCGCGTCTGCGCGAATGGCGGACCCGACGGGCCTCGTACCCGGCGGTCTGGCGCGAGAATGCCTTCACCTCCGACTCGGTCACCTACCTCACGGCCGAGGAGATGGCCGATCTCGGCGAAGAGATCGCCGAACTGTTCGGCCGCTATCGCGAGCGTGTCCTGAAGAAGCAGCTGCGCCCAGCGGACGCCAAGCCGGTCAAGCTCGTCGCCTTCGCGCACCCCGTCCCACCGACCCCCTCCGGCAACTGACGAATTGCACGCGAGGGTGGTGGCGCTGCCGCCGGGCGGCGCTGCCGTCACTCCGGCTGCTGACGAGGAACCAGCTGAACGATCGGAATCGTCCGCCCCGCCTCCGCGGCCCACTCGCGGTACGTCACGAACTGAGGGAAGACGCGATCGGCGAGATCCCACAGGCGTTGCCGCTCTGCGTCGTCCTCCACGATCTCGGCCCGGAACGGCAGCCCGCCGTAGACGACGTCGGGATGCTCGCGAATGTTGTGGTACCACGCGGGATGTTCCGGCCGTCCCTGCTTGGAGGCGATGATCGTCAAGCGGTCGCCGTCGTGGAAGTACAGGGTGGCGCTCCGGCGCGGCCGACCCGTCCGCGCGCCGCGCGTCTCGAGCAACGCTGACGCGACCGGTCCCGTGGTGCTGAACCGGCCCCCGGTGAGCCTCAGCAGCAGCGGGTCGAGCTGCCAGGCGACCTTTTCGGCGAGCCAGCGGCCCGCCGCCGCGGTGGACAACCGGCACACCGCGCGATACAGGCGACCGCGCCGCTGGTAGGGATCGACGTGGCGGAGCGTCGGAGCGTCGGCCATGACGTAATCATCGCGGCGATCCGGATCGGGCGGCGGCGAACGTGCGAATCATCAGTACACGAACGCGGACATCGCCGCAGCGATGTCGATCGCCCTGAGCGGTCCGAAACGGAGCGTCCACCCGCCGTCGAGTTCCTGACGGAAGCTGTGCGGCACGTTGCGCTCCCTCAGCTCGCGCTGGTGGTGCTCGGCACGCTCGTAGCCGCTGACGCCCTGGAAGGTGGCGTCCAGCCCGTAGCGGCCGTCGTCGACCGGCCAGATCGTCAGACGATCCGGCACGGGCCCGGCCCGCGCGGGAAGGCGCGTCGTCGCACTCACAGCGGCTGTATCGGCACCCATCCAACGAACCTGAGGTTCGATTGCGACAATCCCGGCGAACCGATGGAGCTTCCTGCCGCCGAGCCTCCGAGCGGGTTGATCGCGATGTTGTTCGCCGACGTGGAGGGCTCGACGCGTCTGGCGGCCGCGCTCGGGGATGAGTGGGCCGGGGTCCTCGAGGCGTATCACGAGATCGTCAACCGGGTCGTCCGTGCGGCGGGGGGCTGGGTGGACGGGACGGCCGGCGACGGCTTCTTCGTCACATTCGGCGATGTGCCCGCCGCGGGACGCGCGGCGGTGGCGATCCAACGCGAGCTGCGTGCACATTCGTGGCCGGCCGCAGTCGGCGAGCTGATGGTGCGCGTGGGTCTTCACGTCGGCCACGTTCAGCGGGCACGTCATGGCTATGCCGGCCTCGAGATTCATCGTGCCGCGCGCGTCGGGGCGGCCGCGCACGGCGGGCAGATCCTGATGACGGGCATCGCCAGCGAGCTGTTGCGAGACGTCGTGCCCAGTCAGGCGCTTGGGGCGCATCGACTGAAGGATTTCCCGGCGCCGATCGCGCTCTTCTGTGCCGTCGTCGATGGGCGCGGCGCGGCGGCGTTCCCCCCGCCGCGCACGCTGGCGTTGCGCGACGGCAACGTCCCGGCCCCGCGCACGACGCTGATCGGACGCGAGCACGAGCTCGAGCGCATCCGGGAAGCGCTCCGGCGCGATGGTGAGCGTCTGGTCACCCTGTTGGGGCGCGGTGGGGTGGGGAAGACGAGCCTGGGGCTCGCAGCGGCGAACGGTCTGTTCGAGGAGTACGACGGGGGCGTGTGGTGGATCGAGGCGAACCAGGAGCGTGACGCCGAGGGGCTGTGCGCCCTGATCGCGCGCACCTGCCGGATCAAGCTCGAGGGCCCGACCGAAGAGGCTCTGGTCACCGATCTGCAGTCCCGGGGCCGGCTGCTGCTCGTCCTCGACAACCTCGAGGGAATCGCGGATGCGGCCACGTTGCTGGACTCGCTGCTGGAGCGGTTGCCGCAGTTGTCCGTGCTCGCCACCTCGCAGCTGCCATTGCGCTGCCGCCGCGAGCGGCGGCTTCAGCTGGATTGCCTGCAGCCGGCCGACGCGCTGGCGCTGCTGTCGCGCTGCGCGACTCGGCTCGATGTGCCCCTCGACGATGATCCGGCCTGCGCTGAGCTGGTCGGGCTGCTCGACGGGCTGCCACTCGCGATCGAGCTGGCGGCGGGCCGATTGCGGCTGTTTCGCCCGCGGGAGCTTGTCCGCCGGCTCCGGGCATCGACCACGATCCTCCAGGATCGGGCGCGTGCTGATCATCAGCGGTCCCTGACCGCGGCGCTCGATTGGACGCTCGGGCTGCTCGACCCCGATGCGAGGGAACTGTTCACGCGTCTTGGCGTGTTCGCCGGGCCGGTCGAGCTGGAGGACATCGAGGCGGTGACCGGCGTCGATGGCATCGATGTCGTCTCGGCGGTCGCGACGCTGCTCGACGTCGCGCTGCTCCGCCGCGTCGAGACGGGCGACGGTGTAATGCGCTTCGGCTTCCCCGAAGCGGTTCGGCAGGAGGCGTCTCACCGCCTCGATGCGCACGATGCGGACGTGTGGCGACGCGCGCACGCCGCATGGCAGCACGATCTGGTGTGGCCCATTCGGATCTATGAGATCGTCGAGTCGCGTCGGGTCGAGCGGGCGCACGCGGCGGCGGCGGATACGCAGGCCGCGCTCGCATGGGCCTGGGCGCACGACCGCCAGCTCTGGCGCGAGATCGCCGTGGCTCGATACGCGCTCGCGAATCGAGCCGGGGCAGTTCAGGAGCAGCGCGCCCTGCTCGACCGCCTGCTCGCGGATCCAGGCGACGAGCCGCGGGTGGCCGACCTCGTGCGCGAGCACGCGCTCCTGCATGGTGCGACGGCCGCGGGTCACGATGGCGCGGACGGCCTGTTATCGCTGTTCGCCGAACTGACCGACCCCCACGCCCTTCACCTCTGCGCGACGAACATCTCGATCACGTTGACGTGGGAGAGCCGGTTTGACGATGCGCTGGCCTGGAACGAGCGAGCGTTGGCGTTGGGACGCGAGCTCGGTCCGCTCGCCGAGGCGTCGACCCTGGCGGTGAGAGCCGACACGTTGCTCGAGGCCGGGCGCTATGACGAAGCCGAGATCGCGCTGCTCGCCGCAGACGCATCAGCGGGGTCGCTGCGGTCCGAAGCCCGGGACACCATCGAGCTCATCCACGCTCAGCTGTCGAGCGTCCGTGGCGAGCACGCGGACGCCTTCGACCGGTACACGCGCGTCCTGACACACGCGGAGCTCGTCGGCGATCAAGCGGTCGTCGAGATGGCTGCCATCAACCTCATGCCGGCGCTCGCGCGTGCCGGTCGGGATCCAGAGATGCTCGAGCTGGCCGGCATTCACCAGGCGATCGTCGCCGAACGCTCGACGCATCGGGTGGCGGCGCTGTTCGACGAGCGCTACCCCTTCGTCAGACAGGCCCTTGCGCGGCTCGGCCCGGAGGGCGACGCGATCGTCGCGACGGGAGCAGCGCTCGACCCCTCCGCACGCGTCAAGCGGATCTGTGCCCTGATCAACGCTCCACTGCCCGTCGGCTCGCCCGGGCGCTACGATCACGTGCCCGAGCGCCCGTAGCTCAGCTGGATAGAGCGTCGGTCTACGGAACCGAAGGTCGGGAGTTCGAATCTCTCCGGGCGTACTAGAAAAGCCCCGCACAGCGGGGCTTTTCTCGTTCTCGGAGTTACGCCGACTCCGAAATATGTCCCGAATATGTCCCGAGCTCGGCGTAGACTTTGGCTCTTGAGCGCGGGATTGCAGCCGCCGACGGGACATGTCTTCCGGGTCGATCGAGCCCGCGGGCCGATCTGGTACGCCAAGTACCGGCTGCCGGACGGCCGGCAGGTCCAGAAGAAGATCGGCCCGGCGTGGTCCGAGCGTGGCCGCCCGCCCGCCGGCTACGTGACGAAGCGTCTGGCCGAGGACTGGCTCCGTTCAACGTTGGACGAGGCCCGCCGCGGCACGCTGCCCGGACTGGTGCGCACCGGCGCGACCTTCGCCGACGCGGCCGCCGAGTACCTGCGCTACTGCGCCGACGAGCGCGGCTGCAAGCCGTCCACGTTGCGGGACTACCGCTCCAACCTGAAGGCGCACCTGCTCCCCGGGTTCGGGGACGTGCCGCTGGAGGACATCACGGCCGCCTCGATCGACCGTTGGCGGGCCGGGTTGACCGGGCTGTCGCCACGGACGAAGAACAAGCTGCTCGTCGTGATGCACGGCGTTATGCGACGAGCGGCGCACGTGTGGGGCCTGACCGGCAACCCGGTCGCGGCCGTCGAGAAGCAGCGCGTGCGCTCGAGCGGTGACCTGGAGGTCTTCTCGCCCGAGGAGGTCATGGCCCTCGTGCGTGCCGCCGCGTCAGAGCAGGACGGCGCGATCTACCTGACGGCCGCGTTCACCGGTCTGCGCCGCGGCGAGCTGCTTGCGCTCCGCTGGCGCGACGTCGACTTCGCTGGATCGGTGATCCGCGTGCGCGCCAGCTATTCGGCCGGCGCCCTCACCTCCCCGAAGTCGGGGAAGGTCCGCTCGGTCCCGATGGCGCCCGACGTCGCCGAGGCGCTCGCCCGGCTCGGACAGCGCGGCGCCTTCGTCGCCGACGACGACCTCGTGTTCCCCGGAGCCGCCGGCGAGTATCTCGACGGCTCCGCACTCCGCCGGCGCTACGGCGTCGCCCTCGCCCGCGCCGGACTGCGGCCGCTGCGCTTCCACGACCTGCGCCACACCTTCGGCACGCGGATGATCGCGAAGGCCGATATCCGCCGCGTCCAGGAGTGGATGGGCCACGCCGACATCCAGACGACGATGCGCTACCTCCACTACGCTCACCGACCCGACGACGCCGCCCTCGTCGCCGAGGCGTTCGCCCGTGAAGCTCCCGCAGATATTCCCGCCCGAACGTCCTACGCCGCGGAGGCCATCAATCCGTGATCTGCGGCTACAGGCTGCGTCTTCTCTTCGAGGACGGCAGGTCGGCGACCTCTCCCCCGATGCCCAGGAGTGGTGGGACGGCTTCGAGCCGCTCCGCGACCGCCCGATTCGCCAAGGTCGCGACTCAAGACGGAACGGTCGCCTGACCCGACGACGGCATCGACATGGCCCCCGCACCGCTGTACGAGCAGGCGGCAGCCAATCCCAGTCAGCCCCGCCGACGCGTCCGCTGAGTCAAGCGTCCCCGAGCGTCCCCCCCCCCCCCCATCAATGGCGATAGTTTGGAAGCGTCCCGAAGCGTCCCCGGCTGAGTGCGTTTGGAACTTCCGGAACTCTCCGGAGTTCTCGTGAGTCGGCGAGTGTCCCGAAGCGTCCCCAAAGCCGCAGCACGTAGTGCGTCGAGTGTGTGCCTGTTCGGACGCATGCCAAGCGATCCGTCGCATGGTCTGTCGGGCGCGTCGGAGCACGGTCTCCCGGCGCTTCCCTGGCTAGCTCGCGGAGGCTAGGAAGTCTTGATGCCGTCGGATGCCGAACGACCGTGTGGCGTGATTCGACGACAGCCACGAGAGCACTCGAATGAACGGCCGCCGCGGGGGTACGCGCGAGGTAACCGCTTCGCTACCGCTGGGGATCTCGCTGGCGCTCGATGAGGTTGACGCGACGGGCCTATCGCCGCGACCAGAGCAAACGTGGGCTCGCCGCACGTGCTCGTCGGAAGGATCTCCGTCGGTCGCCGACGAACTAGTCAGCCCGCGCCAAGGCGACGCCGCCGCTGCTAAAGGGCCTGGCGCCTTCCGCTACTGCGTGGTAGAAGGTGGCGGTGGTGTTAGTCATTGACGTCCTCCAGGTACTGGGGCGGGAGGGTGCCCTCGACTGTCAAAGCTTGGCAAACGCGCTGGGCTGTGTCGCCAGCGACCTCCACGAGCCGTTAGAGATCGGCGTCCGGCGGGGCATGATTCGCGTGGGCGAGCGCGGGTGGGCTGCGGATCCCGCGAGCTTCATCGGGGACTACACAATCACCCAGGCTGGTGAGGAGCTCTACCGCCACGTGCTGGACCGGTTCGCTCAGATGGTCGCTGGGCCGGGGGGATTGAGCATCCCGGAGCGCTTCCTCTATGCCAGTGCGGAGGATCAGCCGGACCAGGTGAGACGCCAGCTCGTGACCCTTGCTGAGAACGCAGGACTGCAGGTGTTCAGCGAAGCCAACGAACGGGATCGGGCGCTCGTGTTGGCGAACGCCGCCATCCGTCGATGGGCTCGAGCGGCCCTCAACTCTCGGCCAGAAACCTACGGCAGGGCGCTTGGTATCGACAGCCTCGACCTTGGCAGCCCCGACGCTCTCGGCTACGCCGCTCAGCTGATGCGTGAGGAATACCTGGTTGATTGCGATGAGATCCAAGCCGAGGTTGTTGCTGCCGCGGCGAGCGCGGCCGAGAGCGCCTCGGGATTGGGTGCGCTCGCTGTGGTCGAAGGCCAGCGGCCGCTTCAGCAGCGCAGCTTCGATTCTGTCCTTGCTCGGGAGGTCGCGGAGTACTCGGCGCAAGCGCTGTCGGCGGTCTCGCGGTCCGGCCTCTTGCAGATCTCTTCCGAAGCTCAGCAGGTCATCGGCCAGATGACCCGCCGCCAGCCGACGCCCGCCCAGCAGTGAGCACCCGCCTGGTCCATGCCGAGTGGGAACGCGAGCTTCGCGCCGCGATCAAGCTCGGCGGGCCCACCCTGCGTTTCGTTTGCCCATTCATCAAAGAGAGCGTGATCACGCGACTGGTTCAGCGGACCAACCTCGACTCGATCACCGTGGTCACGCGGTTCTCTCTTTCTGACTTCGCGCACGGGGTCAGCGACATCGGCGCTCTGGAAGTGCTCGACGACGCAGGCGCCGATGTCCGTGGCCTGCAAGACCTGCACTCGAAGGTCTTCGTGTTCGGCAGCGCGTGCGCAATGGTCACCTCCGCGAACCTGACGGAAGCCGGCCTTGCGCGGAATCCGGAGTTCGGGTGCATCTCGACCGACGGAGATTTCGTCGCAGCTTGCGACTCGTACGTCACGCGCCTGCACAGAGAGAGCGAGCCGTTGGACCCTGACAAGCTCGATGAGTGGCAGGCGACCGTCAACGACAGTTTGCGAAGGGCCGGGAGGGATCCGCTTGGGTCGTTGCCTGACTATGGCGCGGCTCCATCACGGCCGCCGGCCCCACCCGTCCGCGTCGCGCCCGCAGTCGACGCCAGCAACGAGGGCTGGACGGCAGAGAGCCAGCGGGCATTCATCAAGTTCGCCGGCCGCGGCCGGGAGCGCTCGCCGCTGGACACGCGAGTCCTCGACGAGATCGACCGCTCTGGCTCCTTCAAGTTCTGCAGCTATCCGAAGGGAGGGGGGCACATCCGACGAGTCTGGGATGGCGACACGATGTTCCTCAGTCGCATGACCCACACGCCCAACGACCACCGAATCATCGGCAGAGCGACTGGGATCGAGCATGACGACGAGAAGGACGTCGCCACCACGGCGGAGATCAGGGAGCGCGAGTGGCTCGAGGAATTTCCGTTTCTCGTGCGTGTCCACCACCCGGTGTTCATCAACGGCGTTCTCGGGGACGGAATCTCCTTGGATGAACTGATGGACGAGCTACAAGCTGACTCCTTCCTGAGTACTCAGGAGCGAGCTCGCGCAGGGGAGGCCGACGTCAACCCACGTCAGTCCCTGGCCCGGAAGGCAGACGTCAGGCTCTCCCCGGAAGCCTTCAGATGGCTAACGCATCGGTTCGAGGATGCACTCGCTCGCCACGGATCAATTCCCCAAGCGGAGATAGACACGCTCACCTGAGCCCGGTCCGCTAGCGCACGTTCCGCATTAACCGTCACAACCGAACGAGCGGTGGCGCGGACCAGGGAGGGGTATCACCGAGCGACTGGAGCTAGCCACGGTTGCGGCTTAAGGGCGGGGGGGTGCCGTGATACGGCAAGCTGTATCCCCGTGACAACACCGAAGGAGCTTCTTGACGGTGCGCTCGACAACTTGGCCGGGGCACTGAGCTTTCAGGAGGACACGAGCCCGACCTCCCACACACTCGTTCTTGTGGCCGGCTTCGAGACACCTGAAGTCTCTGAGGCTCTCGCGCGCTACGCCGTCGGAGTGTTGGCGGGGTGGGTTCAGCACGACGCCACGATTGCGGAGCATTTCGTCTTACAGGGGGTCGACGGTCAGGAAGAGCTGCGACGGCTGGTGTCACGGGTCGCCGACCCGGGTGACCGTACGGGTGACGGGCTCGACCTGTGGCGCCAGACGTGGCGCGATCCGTGGATCGCCGAAGTTCTGGTCCATGCCCTGCTCGTCATCACCCGCACGCACCCAACATCCATCGTCGCTGGTCGGGTCTACGCGATCCTGGCACCCCATCCCGTCCCCAAGCGCCACGGTCTCGACGCGCTCGCCATCTACGGCGAAAGGGCCACCGGGGACCAGGACCATCTGTCCCTGGGATAGGACCGCTTCAGCCGTCCGCCGTCCGACGATGGCTCGCTCGAGGGCAAGCGGTGGGTCGGGCGAATAACCGCTGGCGATGTCCAGCGCCTCGGCGGCGACAAAGGCGGCGGCGGCGCTCGCCCTGATGCGAGCCGGCGCGCGCCCGCGCGTTCTCGCCCATTTGCTGGCTTCATACACTTCACCCCCACCGGGGGAGGCTGACCCAGACCGTCGGGCAAACCGCCGCCGCCCTCGCCCTGCCCGAGAGATCTCATGGTAGCCGTCGCTTGCCACAGCGCCGGCCAACTGATCGACCACGCGCACGATCTCTCCCGCGTCGAGCACGAGCGCCGAGTCGTCGTCATCGGGCTGGTTGGGTGTCAATGGCCAGAGCAGTTCGATCAGCCCGGTGCGATGCACGTAGAGCTGATGCAAGCGGCCACCGTCGGGATCCTCGACCGCAAACAGGGTGAACCGATCGTCCGCCCACACAGGCGTCTGCGGGAATACGTCTAGGAACGCCGCGGCCGCGAACGCCTTCGCCCGTCTGACCTGACCGTCATCGAATGCCCGTGGCGCCGAGCGGCTCGGGGCGACCACGGCATAGAGGAAGAAGTGCGTCATCGACCCGCCGACGTGCCACTGGACGGCCCGCTGGCGGATCGGGAGATGATCGGGCCTGACCCGGCGACCGGCCGCGGCGACCGCGCCTCGCGCGCTGCGCGCCAACTCCAACGGGTTGAGAGGACCGAGTATGGGCATGGTCCTCAGATGATGCCCCGCACCCCGGCAGCACCGCCCGGGCAAGCCGCCGGGGCTGGACGGGCAGCGGTAATCGGCTCCGGGACGGTCGTCGAGGATCTCGCCCGAAGTACTCGAACACCAACTCGTTGCCACGGAAGAAGTTGCCGACCAGCCGCCCCCAGACGTACGCGCTTTGAGAACGTCGCCTGCGATCTCGCGGACGGGGGATCGAGAGAGTCACGTCTCGACTCGCCGTCCGCGGCCTTAGGGATCATCCAGTCGCTAATGGACACGCCGACAATCACGTACATCGCGGCATATGCGACCGCCGCTACCGCCGCGGGCACGATTGGGTTGGCTGGAGCTACCTACTGGCTCGGACGTGAGACTCGAGACACAGCTAAGGCAGCACAGGACGAGGTAGCGCAGGCGGTGGAGCAGGGGCGCGTGCTTGAGCGGCAGACCCGAGCGATCGTGGATCAATCAGATGCGGTCAAGGCTCAGGCCGAGGCGACTGCTCAGCAGGTCGAGCTCTTACGACAGCAGACTGAAGCTGCGGCTCGGCAAAGCACGGCAGCTGAAGCCGCGCTCAACGCCTCGGTGCAACCGCTCCTTGTAGACGTTCCGTTCGGAACGATTTTGCGGGTACCACCGAGTAGACAGCGCACTGCGGCAGCTACCCAAAAGGGAACCGCCGCACAGGCTTCTGAATCTGATGCATCTGCGATCTACTGGGACATTGCGGATCACCGAACGATGCTGACGCTCCGGATGCAGAACGTAGGACAGGGCGCGGCTCGCCTGCAACGCTACGTGCTGACCTATGTCCGGGACCTCTCACCATCGCTATCGGTGCGCGTCGAGCGATCCCGCGTCGTGGCTCCCGGTCAGTTGACGGTTCTGACGTTCTCATCTGACGACGAGGCGCATGACGAGCGCGGCTGGCTTGCCCTACTGCTCGAGTCGAACGAGGATCTGGTCGTGGAGGTTGCCTACACGGACGTTGCTGGCCGCCAAGGGACCGCGACCAGGCTCCATCTGGGGAAGAGTTCTGACGGCGTCTATCGAGTCAGCCAGGTCAGCGCGCTGGTTGAGCCACGATTCACGAGGCTGAACCCCGAGGCATAAAGCCCCGCCGATATCAGGTTCGGAGCCTGCTTCCGTCACGCACGCGGCTTACGGATAAACGGCCCGAGTGTCAATGGCCATCGAGAACTCCCCATCCGCGGCCACGTTTTCTCCCCACTGGTGGCCATCTTTTCTCCCCATTGGTGGCCACGAAGCTCCCCACCGGTCAGGGTTGTTGAGCGGCTGGTGGCCACGAAGCTCCCCAGCCGTTGGTCGTGGTCAGGGCAGGGGCTTGACCCCCTTTCCGGCGGTTGCCTGGGCGAGTCGGTAGCTCTCGGCCGTGTCGGTGATCAGGACGTGGGCGTGGTGCATGAGCCGGTCGACGGTCGCGGTCGCGATCGTTTTGGGCATCAGCTCGTCGAACCCGGACGGGTGGATGTTCGACGAGATGGCGATCGAGCGTTTCTCGTAGGCGGCGTCGATCACTCGGAACAGCGCCTCGGCCGCGTCCGCGGACACGGGCAGCAGCCCCACGTCATCGATGAGCACGAGATCGGCGCGGATCAGCTTCGCGATCGCCTTGTTGATGCTGTCATCGGCGCGGTGGCGGCGGACGAGCATCGCGAGCGTCTCGAGTGTGTGCCACGCGACGGTGCGGCCCTTGTCGATCGCGAGATGCCCGAGCGCCTCGATGAAGTGCGACTTGCCGGTCCCGCTCGGGCCGCACACGACCAGTACTTCTGCCCGGTCGAGCCACTCCAGGGTCCGCAGCGCGTTCTGGGTCGCCTGCGGAATCGCTGAGGCCTCGGGCTCCCACGCGTCGAACGTCTTGCCGGCCGGCAGCCCGGACGCCTTGCGGCGCATCGAGATCGTCGCGTGGTCACGGCCGGCGGCCTCCTCGGCGAGCAGCACCCGGAGGACCTCGGCGGGTTCCCAGCGTTGGCTGGCCGCGGTCGCGATCACGTCGGGCGCTGCTCGTCTCACGTAGGGGAGCCGTAGCCGTCTGAGGAGTCGGTCGAGTTCGTCGGGCAGCGGCGGGGGTGGCGGGGTTCGGACCGTCATGCCCCGCTCCCGAATCCGTCCCACGCGCGGGTGGAGCGCTGCAGCGATGCGTTCTCGCGCGCGGGGAACAGCACGAGCTCCCCGCCACCGGTCCGCTGCTGATGAGCGAGGATGCTCGCGAGATCCCCATCGGCGAACCGGCCCGCACGAGCGCACGTCTCCAGCGCCCGGTTGACTTCCTCGCCTCCGTGCAGCTTGGCGAGGTCGACCGCCTCGGCGAGCTTGCGCCGCAGCCGCTGCGTCCCCGCCGCGGCGGCCTTGATCAACCAGCCCTCCGCGGCCGGGCCGATCTGAAGGAACGCCTGCTCCTCGGCGCTCTGAGCGCGAGGCCGCCGCTCAAGCGCACCCGGCGGCTTGGGCGGATAGTGCTCATCGCGGATCGCCGGGCGGCCCGGTGTGGTCAGCGCGTGTCGGGCGACCTCCGCCGGCCCGCGGTCGGGGTGCACGTGGATCACGATCAGCTCCTCACCATCGACCCGCGCCCAGACGCGCTGGTCGATCAGCTCGTGCGGCACCGAGTAGCGGGCACTCCCGACCGAAATCACCGACTGCCAGTTCACCTTCCGCGTCTCCCCGAAACACACGGTGTGCGGCACCCGCGGGAGACGGTGCAACCGCTCGTGCTCAGTCGCCAGCCGGATCACGGGCGGCTCCATCGTCGAGCGGTGCGACCGGGTGTTCACATCGGCCATCCACTGCTCGCACGCCGCCTCGAGCTCCGCCCACGATCCGTAGGCCGGGCGGAGATTGTGATCGGAAGGCAGCAGATCGGCCTTCGCGACCCGGACTGTCGCCTCGCTGCCGCCCTTTGACTGGGGATCGGCCGGCACGCACGTCGTGATCGTCACCCCGTAATGACGGGCGACCGAGACGATCTGCGGGTTGCGGACCGCGATCCCGCACACATGATCGACGGACACCGTCTTCTCGTTGTCGGTCAGCACGTAGGTCGGCGCGCCACCGAACGCACGCAGCGCCCGGTCCAGGCCGACCACCACCGACGGCAGCGTCTTGTCACGCAGCGGCACGACAACCCGGAACCGCGACCACGCCAGCCATGCGCAGAACAGCACCGTCCTGCGACCATCGATGACCGGCCCGTCGCCGTAGTCGAACTGCATCCACAGACCCGGCTCCGGCGTCCACGGCCGGGTCACCCGCCCGTGCTCGCGCCGCCAACGACGCTTCGAGACCGCGACCCACCGCCGCGTCGTGCGAGGCGCTCCCAGGTAGCCGAGCGCGATCAGCTTCTCGTGCGCCTTGTCCGCCCGGATCTTCCCGTGCGAGCGGTCGACCAACTCGTCGATCTTCTGCTGGAACTGACCGTGCATCGCCGGCCGCTGCCGATCGACCCGCGGCAGCAGTCCGAGGTCTCGCTGGCGCACCCAGTGCGCCACCGTCTTGTGATCACAGCCGGCCAGCTGCGCCGCTCCCCGCAGCGACCCGGCCAGATCGTATGCCTCCAAGATCTCCATCACTTCCTCCGGTTTCTTCACGCGGCCTCCACGCCTCAGAGCTCGAGTTCGAGCCCGGCAGCGTGGCAACCGACAGATTCAGGAAAACCGTGGGGAGAAAGATGGCCGCCCACGGGGAGAAATCCTGGCCGTCAGTGGGGAGTTCCAGTGGCCGCCCGTGGGGAGGTTCTCATGGCCGCCGTCACCCGAGAAGGACCGTCTTCAGGGCTATGGAACCGGTAACCACCGCGTCTCAACGATGCCGGTGGGGAGATCGTCTTTGGCACCCCCCGCCGCCGGAGCGCACAGGCCTATGCGGCAATGACGGGATCGTTCCTCTCCGACTGGATCGGCTCGGGGGGATGGACGATCGCCATGGTGGCGAGCACGAGGGGGCAAGCCACGCTCGCTCGGCACCGAGAACTGGGTCGCGCCCACCTCATCGAGCGCCAGCGAGATCCTCAGCGGAAGCGAAGCGGTCACCTCCGCGCGGACCTCACGACTGGCGTCATCGACTGCTCCGCGATGCCGTCACCTGACCCCGTTCTCGCAGCGTTGCAGGCGGCCGGCGGCGAGGTAAGCCGACGCGACGTCTTGGCTCGCCCTCGCGCCGAGGGTGGGTTCACCGCGCGCGAGTTGGCTGCACTACCTCCGGAGAAGGTTCGTGACAAATACGCGACGTTCGTTGACTACCGCCTCTCTTGGGCGCTGACGAACCTCAAAGGCGAGGGCCTCGTCGAGAACCCTCGGTGGAGTGTGTGGCGTCTCGTAGAGCCCGGGACGGCCGAAGCGCAGCCGGTGAGTCCGGAGGCGGTCCCGACGGAGCGCCTCGCTGAGCTACGTGCCATGCCCTACCCCGACTGTCTCCGAACGCGAGAGTGGCGCCGGACACGCGCGAGGGCTCTGGAACGGGCCGGCAACCGGTGCATACTTGATCGCGCGCACACCGCGGGTCTCGGGGTTTACCACAACAACTACGAGCGTCTCGGTAACGAGCTCGCCAGCGACCTCGCCGTGCTCTGCCGAGCCTGTCACCGGCTCTACCACAGCGCGAACGGCCGGCCGCGTCGCCCGACAACCCAGCTGGTGACGGAGGCCAAGCGCGCCACGGCTTCGATCCCTCCCCCTCCCCCGCCCGAAGCGACGGCGTCACAGCCGCACCGGCCACTGCTGCAGCGCCTCCTCAAAGCTGTCTGGCCACATGTCAGCCGGCGTGTCCCGGGAGATGTCCCGAACTGAGCATTTCTGACCCCCTCTCGGGACACGTCAGAGCACCTCAAAGCCCCGTAGACACTGGGATCGTACCTCTCAGGGCGAACTACGGAACCGAAGGTCGGGAGTTCGAATCTCTCCGGGCGCGCTGCAAACCCCGCTAGCACCGCGGGCGTGTTGCCGCCGGACGGCTCGCCCACGAGTTGCCTCTGAGACCGCTGCTGGCGCCGCCGCGCTGCACGCGGCGCTGCCACCTCCGAGGACGCCACCCACAGGCGAGTCACATCTGAGTCGCGGACGCACGGCATCTTTGGCCAAGGTTTCCGTCGATTCGGGCGGTCGTCAAAACGGGCCCGAGAACGCTCCGTTACGGTAGCCTGCCGGGGTTCTCAAAACGAAACGCCGAAATGCGATGACGCTTGCTGGAGCGGCGCCACCGGTTTCGCGCAAATCGATAAGGCGCTCTGACCAGAAGGAGCGCGGAGCGCTTTCCAGGCTGGAGACACGGATGAGTTTCGCGAAAAAAGAGGCCACGGTCCACCCTTTCTCGGCGGAAGGCGTCACGCTGGACTATGTCAACAGCTTGATGGCGCAGCTTTCGCCCGACGTACGCATCAGCGACTTCGACGTTGTGGAACAAAAGACGTTTGGCGAGCAGTTCGTCTCCACCACCGGCCGCGTGACCATTGATGTCAGTTACGCCGCTGGGTCACCTGCAGGCCTCCCCAGCCGTCTCATGATAAAGCTGGCGCCCGGAGTGGAAAGAAACATGGCGTCGCTGTACGCCAATGAGGTTGATTTCTACAGCCGGCTCAGATCCGAGCTGGGCCTCGAGGCTCCGCGCGCTTTCGGCGCTGCTTACGATTCCGAGTCGGGCTCTTTCGCGCTGGTGCTGGAGGATCTGCGCCTTCGCGGCGCGGTCTTCCCCAACGTCACAACCGATGTCAGCCTCGACAGCCTCAAGTCTTTGCTGGGCATGCAGGCCAAGCTCCACGCGCACTTTTGGGACAGCCCGCGGTTCAAACCGGGCGGCGATCTCGAATGGGTGCAGACTCATCTCAAGGGGCCGCTCGCCGATCACTATCTCAAACACTCCCCGCCGGTGATTCAAAACCAGATCGACACCGTTCAGCACAAGCGTGAGATGGTTCAGCGGCTGCGCACGAGCGGCGACGAACTTCGAGCGAACATGATCGCCATGTTTCGCCATCGAGAGACCCTGCCGCAGACCATCGTCGAAGGTGACATGCATATCGGTAACACGTACTTGCTGCCGGATGGGACGGGTGGGCTGACGGACTGGCAGCTGATGTGCCGAAGCCACCATATGCATGACGTCAACTATCTGATCATCACCGGCCTTCCGATCGAGAAACGCCGTGAGCATGAGCGCGAACTGCTTCGCTATTACCTGGATTGCCTCGGCCGAGAAGGAGTGGGGCAGGTTCCGTCCTTCGAGGAATCCTGGCTCGAATATCGTCGTGCGATCGTCTGGAGCCTGTACATCGGCTGGCTGATCGTCCCGATCGTCACCTATGGGTTGGAGGTCAATGTCATGAACCACCTGCGGCTGTCGACAGCCTATGAGGATCACGAAACCGGCAAGCTCATCGCCCCGCTCTTGTGACAGGGAGCGGCGGATCGACTTGACTCGGTGAGCGCCAGCGACGCACGGAAGAGATCGCGGGTCATGCGATACGCCGGACGAACTTCGGCCGGTGGCCCCGGCGTTCGCGGTTTTCCCACGCACGGCTGCGGTCGGCCCGGGATGGAACCAACGTGAGCCGGGACACGCCGGCAGGCCTGCCTCCGCCCCGGTCGCCGGTCGCCGGTCGCCGGCGTGCTGTCTCCCCGTACCCCTAAGTCGCGTAGGGGGCTCGTCCGCCGGTAGTTCACAGACACACGAACGGTCGCAACCCGGCTCAACGAACGCCAGTCGCAACCCGGCTCAGCGAACGCCGCTCGTTGGCCCCTCGCGCAGCACCTGTTCCTGGCCGGCGATCGTGGCGGCGACCTGGGCGCGGGAGGTGACGTGCAGCTTCTCGAAGATGCGGTGCATGTGACCCTCGATCGTCTTCGGCGAGAGATACAACGTCGCGGCGATCTGTGGGTTGGTGTTGCCGGCGGCCACCAGGATCGCGATCTCCAGCTCGCGATCGCTGAGGCGGGTGGTGCCGGCGTCTCCGGCGCGGCGGCCGACGGCTGCGGGAGCCGCCGCCCCGAGCAGCCGCAGCTCGCGGGCCGCCTCCTGGTCGACCCGACGCGCGCCGCAGCGAGCCATATCGGTACGGGCGAGGCGGAGCTGCGTGATCGCGTGGTCGCGTCGGCCGGCGGCGGCCAGCGCGCGGCCGGCGATGATGCGCGAGCGAGCCGCTTCGATCTCGGCGGCATGCTCGGCGGCGATCTCGGCGGCCTGTAGCGCGAGTTCGGCCGCCGCATCGGCACTTCCGTCGGCAAGCAAGAGCATCGCCTGCGCCCGCCGTACCGCGGACTCTGCGACCGGCAGACCGAGGCCGGAGGCGAATCCGACGCCTCGTGCCACCCAGAGGCGAGCCTCATCGCGCCGTTCCATGGCGAGATGGGACCGCACGAGCGACTCGGTGAGGAAGCATCTCTGGCCGGGTTGAAAGCGCTCGAAGTCAGGCGCGCCGGCGAGCTGCATGTGCTCGATGCATCGCTTGTGCTCGCCGACGTTCGCGCACGCCCACGCGAAATGCGCGTGCGTAGCGTCGGTGATGATGCTGTCGTCGACGTCCGCGAGCACCGAGACGGCCTCCTCTCCCAGGCCGAGAGTCTGGTGGGAGTCGACCACGCTCCAACCCAGAGCCGCCACCGCCAGCGCGAACGCCAGACCGGCCGGTAGCCGCAGGAGCCGGCCGGTCTCCGCGGCTTCTTCGGCGACGCGCAGCGTGTCATCGATCCGGCCGAGGTGGAACAGGCAGTAGGCGAGGAAGGTACGGGTCGGGACGACGAACTGGCTGTTACCGCAAGCCGTGGCGATAGCCACTCCCCGCTCCAGGTGCCGCGCGCCATCCTCGAAGCGCTCGAGGAAGGTCTCCGCCTGACCGAGCCGATAGGGCACCTCGAGCCCGTGGATGAGCTGCTCGTCGCTCAGCGCATCGAGCTCCGCCGCCGCCGTGACTGCACAGTCGGCGGCCTGCCTGATCTCCCCGGCGCACGGCCTCACGGCGGCGAGAACCGACCGTGCCGCAGCGCGCAGCACCGGATCGCCGTCGGCGACCGCGGCCTCCAGTGCCTCATGGCAGAGTTCCACCGCCTTCAGGAACTCGCCGCTCTGGTAGGCGAGGTCCAGCGCGAGCGCGAGCAGCAGCGGGACGGCCTGCACGGTGCCGCGGACGCCGGTCTGCTCCAGCGCGGTCTGCAGCCGCGTGCGGGCACCGCCGTGACGACCCAGCTCGAGCTCGACCGCTGCCGATGCCGCGACGGCCTTCGCCCACCTCGAGTCCGAGCCAGCGGGAAGCGCGGCGGTGATCTCGACGAGCGTGCGGGCGGCGTCGGGAAGGGCGCCAGCGGCGGCCTGAGCCTCGGCTAACCGAGAGAGCAGGGCAAGACGGTGGCTGACGTCCTCGGAGGCGAGCAGGGAGAGAGTAACGACGAGCCACTGCGCGGCCGAGGCGGGGGCGCTGGCGGCGACCTGGCGCGCCGCATCGCTGAGCGCCGCGATCGCGGACTCGTCACCGGGTCGCGCTGAGAGGGCGATGTGGTGCGCGCGCGCGGTCACCGGCGCGCCCAGTGCGCCGAGCGCCTCGGCCGCGCGCCGATGTGCGGCGAGCCGGCGGCCGGGCGGGATCGAGTCGTAGACCGCGCGGCGCACGATCGGGTGCCGGAAGCGAAACCGCCGCGGGGTGGGCTCGGCGCGGACGCAGTCGCGTGCGGTGAGTTCGTCGAGCAGGGCGAGCGAGAGCGCCGGGTCCAGCCCGGCCGTCTCGGCGGCGAGCTCCGGTTCGAACGGCTCCCCGGCCACCGCGGCGCCTTCGAGCATCCGGCGCGCGTCAAGCGGGAGGTGGCTCAGCTCCTGCTCGATCGCAGCCAGGACGGTGGCGGGGATCGCGCCGTCGAGGCGAACCGCCCCCGCGCCGGTGCGAGTGCCTGCGGTGGCGTCGGCCCTGCGGAGCTGCTCGATGTAGAACGGGTTGCCCCCGCTCTCGGCGAAGATCCGGTGGCGCTCCGCGTCGCTCTCGTGGGCGAGCAGCCCGGCACACTCATCTTCGGTGAGCGCCCCGATCAGCAGCTGTTCGGTGTGCGTCTCCCGCGCGGCGGCCTCGAGTGCGGTGACGAGCATCGGCGAGGCCTGGCCGGTGCGGAACGAGAGCGCGAGCAGGATCGCGGCCGCGGGCGGGCGCCTGAGCAGGTGCGCGATCGCCTCCACCGACGCCGGGTCCGCCCAGTGAACGTCGTCGAGCACGAGCACCAAGGGCCGTGGCGACGCCAGCTCGGTGACGAGCGCTCGGATCGCACGGTGGTGGTGGTAGCGCTCGGTCCCCAGACCGGTCGGGAGCGCAGTCAGGCCACCCAGCGCCGGGAACACCCCGGCGAGGTGGGGCAGGCGCGCGGCGAGCGCCTGCAGACGCCCCCGCCCGAGCGAGCCGAGGAACTCATCGAGCGCCTCGATCAGGGCGGCGAACGGCACCTCCTGTTCCAGTTCCGTTCCCTGGCCTGAGAGCACGGTGTTGCCGTGCTGCGCCGCGCGCGCGGCGAGCTCTGAGAGCAGCCGCGTCTTGCCGATCCCCGGCTCGCCACTGATCGCGAGCACCCTCCATTCGCCGGCCTCGACCTCGCCGAGCGCGCGCTGAACGGCCGCGAGCTCGCTCGCGCGTCCGACCACGTGTGTCGTCTGCATGCCCACCGGCGTCGGTCCCCGCGATAGAGCCACGCCTCACGTTACTCCCTCCGGGGGGCACCGGGGAAACAAGGGTGTTCCCCCCTACAGCGCCTGCGCACGGCAGTTCAGGCTCGCTCCCGTGAAGACGTTCGTACTGATCCATCGCCATACCGCTGCCGAATGTGCGATCGCATACGCCGCCTGGCGCGGCTTCGACAGCCCGTTGCGCGGCGGGACGGTGCAATCGACGTGCGCCCGCCACCCGCCCCACCGCGCAGGTGCGCCCGGGAACACACCGGTGCACGAGATCTGGTGGACAGCCCAGGCCACAGACGAGCGCGCCGCACTTCAACAACTCCCGCCCTATGTCAGCGAGCGCTCAGAGGCCCGCGAAGTCACCGAAGTGAGGATCGCGTGAGCGGGTTCGCCGGGCCAGTCATATCGCCGGGGGCGTGGAGCGAGAACGGCGTCATCACAGCACTGCCATCAACTCACAGAGATGAGCGCAGCTCACGTTCGCTGCGCTCCACGATCGTCAGCCCAACACCGGGACGCCGTACGCGTTGCCCATACCAGGAGGAAACATGAAGCCACTGTCCGACGATGAACTGCGGATGAACCAGGACGCCGTCAACACCGCCACGTCGGTGCTGCGTGAGACGGTGCTCGCGGCGACGCGCTGTGAGCAGGTGACCGAGAGCCAGCAGCTCGCGGCGGCAGGTGTCGGCGGCGTCAACCGTGGCCTTATGAAGGGCATGAAGGCCATGAACCGGGTGATGATGCCGCGCTTGGGCAGCGATCTGAACAACATGAAGACAGCGGGGCTGCCGGACAGCTTCGTGCTCGCCGTCACGGCCACCCAGATCCACGCCCTTGAGGACAAGCACACCGACGGCAAGCTCGTCGCGGGCAAGATCCTCAAGTCCTGGAACCGGGAGGGCTTCCTCGTCAAACAGGGGTCCGGCGCCGCCGGTGCGGTGAGCCGCGTGCCCGACGACCGCCAGCTCCTGATCCTCTACCTGCCGATGGACGGAGCCAAGAGCAAGTACATGAAGGCGGCGGCGCAAAACGTGGCCGCGGCCGGCTCGGCCGGCATGCCGCACAAGGTCATGGTCGCCCGGGACGCGCCGAGCCAGGCCGTCATCGACGCAGTGGTCACGGCGGGAGCGCCCAACATCATGATCGGAGGCCAGAGCCTCCAGGCCATGGTGGCGGGCGCCCAGCCGGCCGCCGACCCGGCCGAGCAACTGAGCAAGCTCGCCGCACTCCACGACCGTGGTGTCCTCACCGATGAGGAGTTCTCCGCGCAGAAGGCGAAGGTCCTGAACGACAGCCATTGACGGCCGGTCCCGATGCGGTAGGGCGCAACCGCTTCGCGGACGGGGCAGGCGCAGGCGCAGGTGCAGGTGTGGTGCGAGGACCGGCGAGTCGCGTGGGCCGGGGCCGTGAAGGCGGCTCACGCGACATCGCCGCCCTTCAGCGTGACCGCCAGCGACGACGGTGGGGGGGGCATTCAAGGTCACGCTGCATGTGAGTTGGTCATGCTCACGGTGTTGCGGGCGGCCGGAGCCGAGGAAGCCGACGCGACAGGCCGGCAGCGAACGTCCGCCACGCCCGGCTGCCGATGACGCCGAGAGGCCCTCGACCCGGTGGGGGCGGAGGGAGATCAAGGGAGTTCACCCCTACAGCGACGCGCGCAGGTCCTCAAGACTCGCCCCATGCGAGCCAATGATGCGATTCCTGCCTCTTCCCCACGGCGGCACTGGATGCGGCGCCCGAACCGATACGGACGCCGCGTGCGCCGGGCAGCGGCGATTGCCGCGTTAGGGGCGACGGCCATCGCCGGCGCGATTGGCGCCACGGCAGCGGCCGCGCCGACGTGCACGGACACGTTCACCGGTCCGAGCGGCGGACTGTGGCAGACCGCGGCGAACTGGACCACGGCGAGCAACATGCATGCCGTTCCCGGCGCCGGCGACGTCGCCTGTTGGTCAGCGGGCACGATCGTCGTCTCCGACGCCGCTGCAACGGCCGACTCGGTACAGGGCGGGTCGCTGACCGTGACGGCGGGAACGCTCGCCCTCGCTTCGTCCACGAACGACTCCACCGTGCAGGATCTGGCGCTCGACGGCACCGGCGACCTCACTGCCACGGGGCAGACGACGACCGTCACAGGGAGCTTCGAGTGGGGGGCCGGCACCGCCTCCCCACAGCTCGACGCCAAAATCGTTCAGACGGGCGGCGGGTCGTTCACGATCGACGGTAGCGGCGGCCTCGGCGGTCCCGACTTCACTGGGGGGACGATCTCCACGACGAGCCCGGTCAGCATCGAGAACCAGAATTTCTCCTCCACGGGGGCGGAGTCGCTGACCACGACGAGCACGATCACGCTTGGGGCGAACCTCCAGCTGAGCGGGCTCGACCCGAGTACGACCTTCACCGCCACCGGACTTGCATCGCAGACGGGCAACTACGGCTTCTGGGACGCGGGTCTCGTTCTTACCGGGGGCACGACCACGGTGCCCGTGAACGGCAACCTGGAGGTCGGCACGATCGCGATCGAGGGCGGCACGTTCGTCCAGGACGGCGGCACGACGCTCGGCGGAGGTGGACTGAACAGCACGACCCTGACCGGAGGGACGCTCACCGGAGTCGGGGACATGGGAAACGTCACCAATGAGTCGGGCACCGTGACGGTCCCGACGGGAAGCGCCGGGGACCAGCTGACGATCGACGGCACCTACGCCCAGCAGGCGGGAGGCACGCTGGCGGTGACCGTCAACGGCACGGATACCAGCCTTCTGGCGCTCAACGGCACCGGCGGCCAGACGATCGGCGGAACGCTCAGCCTTTCCGACGCCCCGGGTTACACCCCGCCTTCCCCCGGCAGCGCGGTGGCCGACATCGTGCTCAGCAACAGCGCGCCGATCACCGGGACCTTCGCCAGCCTCAGCGGTCCCGCCGCCAGCGAGTACACACCGCAATACGCAAGCCAGGTCGTCACGCTGTACGCCGCCTCCGGAAAGGTCCCGGTCCTCACGGGACAACCGGTGATCACCGGGACGCCGGCACCGGGCAATGCGCTCACCTGCAACCCGGGGACGTGGTCCCCGACGCCGACCGCGTACGCCTACACGTGGAGCCGGAACGGCACGACGATCTCCGGTGCCACTCATTCGACCTACACCGTCGCGACAGCAGACGAGGGCACATCGCTCACCTGCACCGTGATCGCATCGGACCCGGCCGGTCCGAGCGCGCCGGCGACGAGCGCTCCGGTGCTGGTTCCGACCCCGGGACCGCCGACGACGACGCCGCCGGCAGGGAGCGTTCCCGTCAATGTGACCCCGCCGACAATCAGCGGCACGCCGACACCGGGACATACGCTGCGGTGCTCCACCGGAAGCTGGACGCACGACCCCACTTCCTACGCCTACCGCTGGCGCCGGAACGGGACGGCGACAGCAGCGGCGACGTCGGCCTACCCGGTCGCCATCGCCGATGAGGCGGCTGACCTCACCTGCACGGTCACCGCGGCGAACCCCACCGGACCCGGCATCCCTGCCACCAGCGCCGGTACGGTCATAGCCGAACCCGGCACGCTGAACTGCCCCAAGCCGACGGGCCGCATCACGGGCACGAAGATCGGACCGCTCGGCCTTGGCCTCAGCCGCGGGCAGGCCCGGCACCGGCTAAAGCGCTACGTCGTCACCCACAACGACTTCGACAACTTCTGCCTCTACGGAGGCTGGGGAATCCGCGTCGGATATCCATCGAGCCGGCTGATGCGGACGCTGCCGGCCGCTCGCCGGTTCGCCAAGCACGTGGTCCTCGGCCTCACCGCCAACCCGTACTACGCGCTGCGCGGAGTCCGGCCCGGGATGTCCCTGCGCAGCGCCGCGCACGCGCTCCACGTCGGGCGAGGCTTCCGCATCGGCACGAACACCTGGTATCTCGCCCCGGACGGTGTGAGCCGGGCCGTGTTGAAGGTGCGGGGCGGGATCATCCAGGAGGTGGGGATTGCGAATCGCCGGCTCACCTCCGGCTCGCGCGCAACGCAGCAGCGCTTCCTCGCCAGCTTCAAGGCGGGGTAGCGGCCTCCCGCGCCCGCGGCGCCCGCTACGGCTCGTTTGTCGCGGCCGCGCCTGCGATGTGCTCCTCGCGACGAATCAGATCGGCAGCGGCGCCGGCGCCGCATCGCCCTCCGGCAGAACGGGCTTCGTGCGCGGGAGGGCGAGGGAGGCGAGGAGGGCGACGACGACGAGGCCCGCGGCCCACCAGAAGGTCTGGCCGAACGCCGCCGCCATCGGCGGCGCGACGTGGGCGCGCGCAGCGGCCGAGATATGGGCGGTGGAGCCGATCGTGCCGCGGCCGTGCCCGAGCTTGCTGGCGAGCGCCGAGGCGAGGATCACCGAGAGCACCGCGGTGCCGACCGATGCGCCCGCTTGTTGGAGGATGTTCAGCGCCGTGCTCGCGCGGGCGACGGCGGCGCCCCGGATCGACTGCATCGCGCCGCTGAACACCGGCATCATCGTGAAGCCCATGGCGAGCCCGAAGACGAACAGGTCGACGCTTATCGCCACGTAGGAGGTGTGCGGGCCGAGCTGCGTGAGCCACAGCATCGTGGCGAGGATCCCGACCAGGCCGAAGGGGACGATCCGCCCAGGACCGATCCTGTCCGACAGGGTTCCGGCGATCGGCATGGTCAGCATCGATCCGAGCCCCTGGGGAATGAGCAGCAGCCCGCTGTCGAGCGCCGATTCGCCGCGGACCGCCTGGAAGTAGAGCGGCAGCAGCAGGAAGGAGCCGAACACGGAGATGACGACGAGCACGAGCGTGATCGACGAGGTCGCGAACGTGCGGTCCTTGAACAGGCGCAGGTCGACGAGCGGGTGCGTCGTGCGCAGGCCGTGCCAGACGAACGCCGCGAGTAGGACGACGCCGGCGATGAGCGGGACGAACACCTTCGTCGCGCCGAACCCGCCGCTCGAGTTCGACTCGGCGAGCCCGTAGATGAGGATCGCGAGCCCCGGCGAGAGCAGGGCGAAATCAACGAGGTCGAGCTTCTGCTCGTGCGAGGGGACGTCGCGCGGGAGCACGCGTGCCGCGCTGAGCAGCGCGATCACGCCGATCGGGGCGTTGATGAAGAAGATCCAGCGCCAGCCGACGTCGGAGACGAGCCAGCCGCCGAGCACGGGACCGAGGATCGGCCCGATCATCATCGGCACGCCGATGATCGCCATCACACGCCCGATCCGCTGAGGACCCGCGGCCCGGGTCAGAATCGTCATCCCGGCCGGCATGATCATGCCGCCGCCGAGGCCCTGGAGGATGCGGAAGACGATGATCTCGCCGGTCGACGACGAGATCCCCGACAGCGCCGAGCCGAGGACGAACAGGGCGATCGAGATCATGTACAGGCGCTTGGTGCCGAAGCGATCGGCGATCCAGCCGCTGAGCGGGATGACGGTGGCGAGAGCGAGCGTGTAGCCGGTCGCCACCCACTGGATCGTCGTCAGCGTCGTGTGGAAACGGCTGGCGAGCGTGTTGATCGCGACGTTGACGACCGTCGTATCGAGGATCGACATGATCGTGCCGAGCACGACAACGCCGGCGACGAGCAGCAGCGCGCGGTCGATCCTGTTCTCGGCGGGTGCGGCGTTCTGGTCTGGGATCTGCGTCGCGGTCATCAGGGGCCCTGGGTCGGATTTGGTCGGTCTGCGTGTCTCCCTCGCCTCCCTTTCGAATTTAGCGAGAGGGTTTGTCCACGCACGGCTTCCGACGGGAGCGGTGTCCGCTTCTCATCGGTACAAGCCCCGCCGAACACGGCGCCCGCACACGTCAGAGCACCTCAAAGCCCCGTAGAAACGGGGATCGCACTGGCCAGGGGAAAGCCGAACCGGCCGCTACCGGGGGGTGAGGCGCTTCGCGAGCCGGGCGCCGTCGACGTGCTCCGGATCCGCGAGCGCCTCCAATGCGGTCTCGGCGTCCGGCAGCGCGTAGACCGCGCCATCGTGGGCGAGCAGCAGGAAGCGGTCGAGCCGGCGCAGGAACGCGCGGTCGTGGGAGACCGCGACGACCGTGCCGGTGAACGACTCCAGCGCGGCCTCCAGCGCCTCCGCGGAGCCGATGTCCAGGTTGTCGGTGGGCTCGTCGAGCAACAGCAGGTTGTGGCCCTCGAGCTCCAAGCAGAGGATCTCCAGCCGTGCCCGCTGGCCGCCCGACAGCGTGTCCGTGCTGCGATCGGCGGCCTCTTGAATGCGGTAGCGGGCGAGCGCCCGCATCGCCGGCTCCAGCTCACCGCGTACTCGGTCGCGCGCCACGTCGAGCACGACGCGTCCCTCGAGGTCCGGCCGGGTGTTGAGCTGCGTGAACACGCCCACGGACACGCGGTTGCCGATCCTCAGCTCCCCGTCGTGGGGGATGTTCTCGCCGGCCAGCAGGCGAATGAGGTGGGTTTTGCCTGAGCCGTTCGGTCCGATCAGCCCCACGCGCTCGCCGAAGTGGATCTCGTCCTCGAATGGCATGAGGAGCCCGTCGATGCCGACGCCGCGCAGGGCGACGACGATTCGCGCCGAGTCGCCGCCGGGCATGCGCACGACGATCTGCTGATCCCGAGCTGGTGCGGGCGGCGGTCCGGCGTCGACGAAGCGCTGCCAGCGCGTCTCCGCGGCGTCCGCCCGCTTGGCGAGCACGTCGGATATCTGCGCTCGCTGCTTCATCGTCTTGTAGAAGTGGAACAGGCGCCGCTCCTCGCGCTTCCACTGCTCGAGTCGGTCGCCCAGCCGCTCCTGTCGGCGCTCGCGCGCCTCGGGGTAGGTGCGGTAGGAGCCGCCGTGCAGCCACGTCCCGTTGGCCTCGAGCGTGAGGATGGCGTTGGTGGCCGCACCGAGCAGGTCGCGGTCGTGGCTGATCACCAGGATCGTCTTCTTGGACCGCGCGATACGGGCCTCGAGCTCGAGCTTGGCGGGCACGTCGAGGAAGTTGTCGGGCTCGTCGAGCAGCAGCACCGACGCGTCGCCCTGGAAGAGCACCTCCAGGACGAGCCGCTTGCGCTCGCCGCCGGCCAGCTCCGTCACCGCACGGGGGCCGACCTCGTCCAGACCCGCCCGCACGATCCGCCGGCACGCGGCGTCCCAGCGCCCCTCCAGCTCGTAGCCGCCCAGCTCCGACCAGTCGGCCATCGCCTCCCCGAGTCGCATCCCGGCACCGGCGGGATCGGCGCCGTGCGCGAGTTCGTGCTCGCCCACCAGCACGCGTTCGCCGGCGTCCCGCAGGCGGGCGGGAGCTGCCTCGAGCAGCAGCCTCCGCACCGTGGCGCCGCGGGCGTGCCCGCCCACGCCGACGTCCTGTGGCATATAGGCAAACGAACCAAGATGGAAGTCGCCGTCGGTGGCCGGCAACTGCCCGGCGAGCACGCGGAACAAGGTGCTCTTGCCGACTCCGTTGGCTCCGACCAGTCCGGCGTGCTGTCCCGGCCCGAGCTTGAACGAGACGTCGGAAAACAGCACGTCGCCGCCCGGGTGCGCGTAGACGAGACTGGAGACGACGACGTGGGACACGACCGGCAGTCTGCCCGGTCCACGCTCCTGGCGAGCATCGAGGAAAGCTCGCTGGCGCTTCGGCAGGAGCGAAAGCGGGGGAGGTCAGCCTGCGGCCGGAGGCCTGCGGATACCGGTCAGGTTGACGAGCACGCGCTCGGTGGTCGTGCGCACCTGTGAGTGGATATTCAGTTGGCGCTCTGCCCGAGCCCACAGCACCGCCGTCGCCTCCAGGAAGCGAAGCACCTCGCCCGAGGCCAGCTGACCGTCATCGCGGTCACCGGACAGCCACTCACTGAGCGTCCCCCACACGGCCGCCTGAAGCAGGCACATCCGCCTGTGCTGTCTCCGGGTCACGAGGCGAAGGGACTCCGCATCGACCCGCCGCAGGAGCCCGATGCGGTGCTCGAACTGCTCCTCGGCAGGGAGCGTGAGCATGTCGAGCACGTCGCGCTCGATCCCGGAGAGAAGGACCGTCGTCGGAGTCGCGGCCCACTCCACCACGAGCGGGGACCCGTCCGCGGGGCCCGTCGCCTCGACAGGATCATGGCCGTTTCGCCCGTAGCGGGCAACGACGGGTTCGATGCCGTTGTGCTTCAGCAGTTCGTTGGCCTTGCTCAGCAGGCGCATCCGGCCCTCCCAGTTCAGACACTCCCTGGCGACCTTTCCGAACAGCGTCCAGATCTCCCGCTCCTCGCTCCACCAGCGCTTGAGCGCGTGGGGGTCGATCGCTTCTTGCCCCGCTCGTTGATGCCAGACCTCGTGCCACTGCGTCGCGACGGCGCCGAGCAGACCGCGGGCATACTCGGTCTGGCCGACCTGGGCCGGAGAGCGGTCCGCCGCCGTGGGCTTCTGCGCCGACGCCCGGTCATGGCCCGGGAAGTACTGGATGACGAAGGCGTCGAATTCCCGGAACGTGCGGAGTCCGCGCAGCTCGGGATCCTCCTCCACGACCCAATCGCCGCGGGTGGCGACGAACTCGTTGTCTGCTCGGGCGGCGGCGCGCTCCAGGCGATCGACCGCCCGCCGGGCGAGTTCGCCCTCCGCTCCGGAAGGGGCCTCCGCCTCCGGACGCTCCCCTCCCTGCGCTTCGGCCTCGAGCGCGGCCACGAGCAGCTCGTCGTGCCGGCGCGCCAGCGGGATGGCGAAGAGACAAGCGGCGCAGTAGTGCTGTTGCCAGGTCCAACGCCGCACCGACCCGGGGCGCCAGCCGAACCACGGGGCGGGGCTGCTGCCCGCCCAGCGCGCCGCCGAATCCAACTCCTTGACCAGCCCCGACCACTGCACATCCTCGGGCAGGCCCGCCGCGAGCTCAGCCCGCCAACGGAGAGACGCGAGCGCCAGCCCGAGCGTCCTTCGCGATACGGGGAGATCCCACGGGCGGCGCTCCCATCGCCACAGCGAGCGCTGAAGCTCGTAGGTCGCCCGGTAGGCCAGCGGGATCAGCTCCCGCTGCGCGTCCTCGACCGTCATCGGCGGGGGGTTCGGCTCCGTGCCGATCAGCTTGTTGATGGCGTTGGAGATCACGTCGCCCGCCGGGTCGCTCCGACGCTGAGCGAGCGACGACAGCTTCGGCCAGAAGTATTCGCGCAGCCCCTCCCGGTAACCCTCCGGGTCCCCGCCGAAGCCGATCCACTCCCGCGGCAGCGCCTCCTGGCCCAGCAGCACGATCTGGCGGTACTTGGCCGCTGCGACCGCGCGGCGCCACTCTCGCCTGGCATGGCGCGAGTAGACGCCCCGGGGCACCGGCTCGCGCCCGGGATTGTCCAGGGCGAGGATTCGCTGGTAGGTCGTCAGCGCCCCGACGAAGAACCCGATCTTCTCCTGGAGCTGTCCCAGCTGCAGGGCGATGGTCAAGTTCGTCGGATCGAGCGCCAGCGCATCGTCGTAGCGACGGAGGGCCTCGTCGTAGCGCCGGTCCTGTTCGAAGGTCGCCGCCTCCCGATAGGCCGTGACCAGGTCCGCCGGCAGGCGGAAGCGCTTCCAGTAGGCCCACGGTCCAATGCACAGGCGCGTCCGCGGCAGCAGCGCGGCCACCGCGCCATCCACCGCCTGCTGCGCTGCCTCCTCCCAGCTGCTCTCCCACACCTCGATGTGGGCGACCGGCTCATTCGGGAGTCGCTTGGCGTGCAGGGTGATCCCGCAGCGCGGAGGCTGGTCGCGCTGCTGGAGCGCGCCGTGGATCTCGAAGGCATATGTCGGCCACGATGCTTGAACGACGGAGAGAAGAGTGCTCAGGAGGTCACCCGAGGAGACACCGGCTGACTTCAGGACACCGAGGAAGCTGGTCTGCGGCGGCGCGCCCGGCGAGGGCCCCGCGGAGTCCACACGCAGGAGCGCCAGTCTGTCGCGGAACAGCGACGTGACCTTCGCCGGCGTCGTGTCGTCGATCGTGCCGAACTGGTCGAAGTCAGCCACCACCACCGCCCCTGGCCGCCACGCGAGCCAACCGAGCCGCGCTCCACGGCAACAACCCGCCACGGCGGTCAGCAGCGCCAAGGCGAGCGGCACGGCGACGGCCGGCATGGTGACCGTCGTCGCGATCGAGTCGATGACCGCGACGTGAACGTGCACAGCGCCGAACCCGACAAGGGCTGCCAGGCCGACCAGCGCCGCTGCGAAAACGACCGCGAAGATCCCCCACAGCAGCGCCGCTCGCGGCTCCGAGCGGTAGACGAGCGTCCGTGGGAAGTAGCGGCTGGGGGGATGCAAGGCCGCCGGCGCTCGCCTGATGCGCCACCACGCACGCTCCAGGAAGCTCTGCCATCGCCGGCGATCGACCTCATCGAGCACGGTGCTGTTGGGCCGTGGCCGGTGCGCACCGACCGCGCGCAGCCAACGTCGCAACCACAACGGACCAACCACCTGCGGAATCGACGACGCGCCCATGGTCCACTCTCACCCAGGTTCGAGAGCATCATTCAACCCCATCCGTGAAGCGTTGTGCGGCTTCTTGGAAGCGCGTGCAAATCGCAGCTCCGGGCGTGTGCGATGATGGCGCCGTGGTAGAGCCGTTGGTTGAGCGCGATCAGTTGGTTGCGGCCATCGAGTTTGCCGCGCAGGCCGCCGGGTCCTATCTGGAACGGCTCGCAGACGACGATGTGGTGATCGCGGGGAGTGAGGCTGCGATTGAGCGCTGGCGTGACCCGATGCCAGAGGATGGCGCCGGAACCCTCACTGCTTTGAGCGAGCTCGCTGAGCGGGCGCGCGAGTCGGCCATGCGGTCGAGCGGACCACGGTTCTTCCATTTCGTCATGGGCGGGGGCACGCCGGCCGCGCTCGCGGCCGACTGGCTTACGTCGGCCTACGATCAGGTCGCATTCGCATGGGCGTCCTCGCCGTTTGCCGCGCGCTTGGAACAGGTCGCAGTCGACTGGTTGCGCCAGCTGTTCGAGCTTCCGGATCAGTTCGGCGGGGTGCTGACGACGGGCGCCACGATGGCCAACTTCGTCTCGTTGGCGGCGGCGCGGAACTGGTGGGGTGAGCGGCACGGGATCGATGTCGAGGCGCGCGGGCTCGCGAGCCTCCCGCCGCCGCGGATCCTCTCGAGCGGGTATGTGCACCCGAGCGCGGTGCAGGCGGTCGGGATGCTCGGCCTCGGCCGGGAGAACATCCGGCGGTTGACGACGGACGCGGTAGGGCACCTCGACCTCGGCGCGCTGGCGCGGGAGTTGAGCCAGGCGGGTTCGGCGATCGTGATCGCCAACGCCGGCGAGGTCAACACCGGAGACTTCGATCCAATCGCGGACATCGCCGAGCTGTGCGAACGGCATCACGCGTGGCTACACGTTGATGGAGCGTTCGGACTGTTCGCGCGCATCAGTCCGCAGACTCGGGCGCTGACCGAAGGTGTCGAGCGCGCCGACTCGGTCATCTCGGACGGGCACAAATGGCTCAATGTCCCCTACGACTGCGGGTTCGCGTTTGTGCGAGAGCCGGAACGGTTGCCGCGGGCGCTGAATGTCGGCGCCGCCTACCTGCCCGCGGCCGACGATCCGCACCCGAACTTCGGCTTCCTCTCAGCCGAGAACTCGCGCAGAGCCCGATCGCTCGCCGTGTGGGCAACGCTGCGCGCCTACGGCCGTGGCGGCTACAGGCAGATGGTCGAGCGCCATTTGTCGCTGGCACAGCACCTCGCCGCTCTGGTGGACGACTCGCCCGAGCTCGAGCGGCTCGCGGACGTACCGCTGAACATCGTGTGCTTCAGAGCGCACCCGCGCGGGATGGCGGAGCCGGAGCTCGACGCGCTCAACTCACGGCTCGGGGAAGCCGTGCGCGTCGACGGCCGCGTCTTCGTCGGCTCCACGACCTACGACGGCAAGACCGCCCTACGGCCGGCGATCGTCAACTGGCAGACGCAGCGCAGCGACATAGACCAGCTGGTCAAGGTCACCCGAGAGCTCACCGAGGTGGTGCTCGCCGAAGGTCAGTGAGCGATAGTGCTCGCGGATCCTGCGCGTCGCAGCGGCCGCCGCCGGTCTCGAGGCGCGGCTACTCGATCAGGCCGCAGCGCAGCGCGACGGCGACAGCCGCGGCCTTGTCGCGCACGTCCAGCTTGGCGTAGATGTGGGCGAGGTGCGTTTTGACCGTGGCATGCGTCAGGAAGAGCTCCGTCGCGATCTCCGAGTAGTTCATGCCATGGGAAGCGAGGGTCAGGACCTCACGCTCGCGTGCCGTCAGCTGGGGTCGATCACATCGCCGCGCCTGCCGGGGGAGCGCGACGGCGAGCACGGCAGCTATCGATCCGTTGTCGGCGCGGATCGGGATGGCGTCCACGGAGTAGGCGTGGCCGTAGCTGGTGAACGCATAGTCCGTGTGCTCGCCCGCCAGCGCAGCGCGGTATTTCTGGACGGCGAGCGACCGGACCGGGGTCGGGATCTCCTGGATGTCGGGCAACTGGCGTCCGACGAACAGTTGCTCGTCAAACCACGGAAGGCGGAGGATTGAATCTCCCTCGGCGCCGCGGACAACCAGATCCTGGTCCATGACGAATGCCGTCGGGTCGGGAAGTGTCCAGCCACGGTTCCGGCGGACGGAGCACCCCGCGAGAAAACCGAAGGCGATGGCTTCTCGATGGGGGTCATTGAGCGCGGCCTGGCCGCGCAGCCTCGGGTCTTCGCTCTCCATGTCTCCGAATCGCGCGGTGTCAGGGAGATCGATGCCCGCTTCATCGAGTGCCGCGGTGGGGCTTCCACGCTCTCGGGCGAGCCGGAATGCCGCGCTCAGGGCGGCGGCGGTCATATCGATGTCGCCTGTCCGGTGACGGTTCACGGCACGATTCAATCCGATAGAAGACCCGTGGGGCGGCCAACGTGGAAGCCCTGAGCAAAGCCGACGCCGTATTGTCGGAGAAGGTCGAGCGTTGCCTCATCCTCGACGCCCTCCGCGATCGTCTCCTGGCCGAAGCCCTCGGCGAGGTTCAAGATCGCTTTGACGATGTGCTGGTTCGTCGGGCTTGAGACGAGGCCGCGAACGAACTCCTGGTCAATCTTGAGGTAGCGGAACGGCAACCGCTTGAGGTACGTGAGGCTACCGAAGCCTGTCCCGAAATCATCGAGCGCGAGCTGGCACCCGAGCCCGGTTACGCAGCGCGCGAAGATGACGGCTTCATTGAGATCGTGCATCACGGCCGTCTCGGTGATCTCAAAGGTGATATTCGAAGGATCAGCCTGAGTCCGCTGCAGTAGCTCCCGCACGAGCGCCAGAAAATCTGGGTCGCCCACGGACTCCGCAGAGACGTTCACATGAACCCGGCGGCCGGTCGCCGCGAGCTGGATCGACTCACCGAGGACCCAGCGATCGATCTCTGCGATCATGCCGGACTTCTCCGCCGTCGGCAGGAACTCGCCTGGCGCGATCACCTCGCCGCCACGTCCGAGCATCCGAAGCAGGAGCTCCTCGCGTCCGTCTCCATTCTTCAGGGGCGCGATCGGCTGGGCGTACAGGACCATCCTGCCCTCGGCGAGCGCATCGCGAATGCGGCCGACCCAGGTCAGACCATCCAGCTTGCGCTGGACGAACGCCTGCTCCGCCTTCTCCTTGGTGACGTCGCGGAACACGACTACGGCGCCGCGAACCCTGTCGCCGCGACGGAGCGGGGAGGCTGAGTAGGCGACCGGGAAGATCGTCCCGTCCTTTCGAGTGAAGACCTCGTCGCTCGTACGAATGGTTCTCCCCTCCCTGTGGGCTTGGAGCAGCTGACACTCTCGCTCGGGATAGGGCGAACCGTCGGCATGCTGGAAATGGATGGCGGGGTGGAGGGCCTTACCGACGAGTTCGCGCTTCTCGTAGCCGAGCATCGTCGAGGCTGCGCTGTTCATCATCACGAGCCGACTCTCCCGGTCGAGGACACACAACCCCTCCGCCATGTTCTCGAGCACCGTGGCCCGGAACTCCTCAGCTTCTCTTCCGTCCGTGATATCGGCGACGATCGCCCCGACGCCTATGAGCCGCGCGTCGACCCGGACCGGGTAATAGCTCGCCAACCACACGCGATGCTCGTGAGGCGCTGCCGCGTTCGGCCGCTCCACCTCTCGGTTCAGTACAGGCATCTCGGTCTCGATGACCGTTCGGTAGATCGGCTCGAGCTGCGGCCAGAGCTCCGGGACCACGTCCGGCACCGGTCGACCAAGTTGCTCCTCAACCGACGCCCCGTTGACCGATGCCAGGATCGCATTGATGTAACGGATTCGGAAATCGAGATCCACGAACGCGACTCCGACCGGGACGCTCGAGAGCAAGGTCTCCAATGTCGCCAGCACCTGGCCGGCGTGACGCTGCGACTCTGCGAGCACCTCGCAGAGCCGTTCCATCTCGCGATGCGCGAACTCGATCTCCGCGGCCTTCTCCGCCCTGGCCTCGGGCGTCTGGAAATCGACGAACGGCGTGGGAGACAGGCGCGCGTTCGGCACCTCGGCACGCTCCGCGATCGTCACCTGCGATCGCAAGCACCTGCGAAGTTCAGCTTCGGGCCAACGCACGAAGATGTCACTGATTCGTCGGGGTCGAAACAAGGGCGCTGGGGGACGACACATCTGGCTGTTCGCCGGTCCGTTCTCGAACTATCGGCCATGCATCGGCGCTTCACCATCGCCCATATGGGCGATGTTCCGGCGCCTTCGCCCTGCCCTCACTGACGCGCCCTTGACGCCTGGCTCGGTGGAGGAGGTCGTCGAGTCAGGCGAACGAGCGGGCGTGATAGAGCGCTCGTGCCCCTTGTTCGCAGTGGTCTCCAGCGCCCTCGGCGGTCGTGAACTGAACGAACGTCTTGGGGCAGCGCAGGGCGTTGATGAGCTGCGGGGCGGAGGCGCTGATCTCGTCCTCCTCGGCGTTACAGACCCACGTGGGGCAGGCGATCCGCTCCGCGTGTCCACGGAGCGTGAATTCGCGCAGGGAGTCGAGGTATGCCAGTGGCCTCGCGACGCCGTGAACGAGCCTCCCCCGGACGGCCAGCCCACCCGACCAGTGGCTCCTCACCGGCACTTGGAGGATCGGGCGGATGACGAGGCGAGCCCACCACTTCCCGTCGCGGAGTCCTTGCGCGAGCGGCGTTGGCATCCGCTCGAGTGCGGCCTCGTAGAGGTCGTAGCTGCCGCAGTCCGCGATGCACGCGGCGAGACGGCCTTCGCCGCTCGCGGCGCGCGGCGCGAGGCGTGCACCGAGGCTCAGTCCGATCACGGCGATCCGGTCAGCGTCGACCTCTCGTCGCGTGATCAGATGCTCGATCATCGCCGCGATCACGTTCTCCCAATCGGGCCGGAGTGTCAGCCCGTGCTCGATCAGCGCTGATCCCTGGCCAGGCCCGTCGACAGCCAGGACGTTGTACCCGCGGTGCAGCGCCGCCGCACCGGTGAGGAGGTAGAGCTCCTCGGACGTGCCGTCGTAGCCGCCGATCAGGATCACCGTGGCGCGACATCCCGCAGCATCGGTCGCACGGAAGTAGTAGCCGGCAGCTGCGCGCCGTCGAACGGGATCTCCACGGTCTCGGCCGGCAGGGTCGCGAGTCGCATCGCCCCCTGGAACGCAGCCTTCTGTGCGCGATGAGCACTGACCAGACGCGGATCGATCGGCGCCCCGAGCAACATCACTCCGGACGTTCGGTGATAGCTGCACGCGCGCAGATACGCGAGCCGTGCCGTTTCGATCCGGCCGGCGGCTTCCTCGTCACGAGCCAGCGACAGGACCCGGTCACCCAGGCCGCGCCAGGCGTCATACCAGCTCCCGAGATCGTCCTCCCGAGCACGCCGCGCCGCCTCCAGGCACTCACCGATATCCGCACCACCGTACGTCGCGGATCCGAGCACGCGCAGGAGCTGAGCATCAAGCAGCTCATCCCGGAACAGCACGCGCGTCATCGAGCGCGCAGCCTATCGTCACGGACCGGGTTTCAGGGGACTTCCCTCAGTGTGCGATGTTAGCCGGATGCACCACGCCCGGGGCATCTCTCCGGCACTGCTTCCGTGGCTGTTTCCGCTGGCCCTGCTGGTGCTGGTGGTCTCGGTCGCGTTCGCCCCCGGCTGGTTAGTCGGCCTGGTTGGCGTTGTCGTCTTCTACACGCTCGGCTACGGCGGTCTGGCCCTGTACTCCCGGCGCTCTCAGCCGCTCGATAAGCGCACCGATCCCAAGTAGTCCTGCGGGCGCCGCTGGCGTCACAAACCGGCTGTGGTTGCCGATAGCGACTGGCTCGGCACGGCTGACGCTTGCGGCTCTCGGATGCGGCGTCGAACGATCGCCTTGCCGCCGGAGGCGGGCGCCCAGGCGACGCCCCGGAACGTCCAGCCCTCGTCGGGCTGGCTGGTGGCGTCGAGTTCAGCTCGCGCGAGCAGGGTGCGTAGGACGACGTCGATCTCCATGTGGGCAAAGGTCGCTCCGATGCAACGCCGAACGCCACCGCCGAACGGGATCCAGGAGTACGTGTCGGGGAGCTTCTCCAGGAAGCGGTCTGGATCGAATCGATCCGGGTGGGGGAAGAGCTGAGGGTCGTAGTGGGTCAGGCAGGCGGCGAGGAAGATCCGCGTGCCGATCGGAAGGCGGTAGCCGCCCAGCTCGAATGGCTGGCGGACGCTTCGCCCGGCGAAGGAGATGACCGGCCGAGCCCGTTGAATCTCACGGATGGTCGCGTGCCGAAGCGCGTCGCCGCCGGTGTCGACCTCATCGACGAGGCGCTGGAGCACGTGGGGGTGGCGCGTCAGGCGCTCGACCGCCCAGGCGAGCGTGGTGGCGGTCGTCTCGTGTCCGGCCGCGAGCATGGTCACGAGCTCGTCGCGGATCTCCGCATTGCTCATCGGGCTGCCGTCGTCGTGCCGCGCTTGCACGAGGAGGGCGAGCACGTCTGGGCGCGTCTGGAGTTGAGGATCGGCCTTCGCGACGGCGATCAAGTCGTCGAGGACGTCGTCGATGCGTGAGCGAAGCCGCAGGAATCGTCCCCACGGAGACCAGCGTCCAAGATCGTGTTGAAGCCACTGCAGGGTCGACAGCCGCGACCCGAGTGCCGTCCATTGTGGGATCAGGCGCTCGAGCGCCTCCAGTCGGGCGCCTTCGGCGCCGAACACGGCCCGCAGGATGGCCTGGAGGGTGATGCGCTGCATCGGGCGGGCGGTCTCGAGCTCGACGCCTTCCGACCAGGAGTCGATCTCTGCTGCGGCGATCTCCGCGATCAGGCCTTCGTAGTGCTTCATCCGCTGGCCTTTGAATGGGGGCAGGAGCAGCTTTCGCTGCTGCATGTGCTGCTCTTCGTCGATCCCCAGCAGCGAGTTGGGGCCCAGGACGGTGCGCAGCGGGCTGTCCGTGCCGGCGTGCAGCGTCCCTGGATCAGCACGGAAGACCTGCTTGATCAGATCCGGGTCTGATACGACGACGACGTTCCCGAGCCCGAGCACCCGCACGGTGAAGGCCGCGCCGAAGCGCCGTCTGGCCCGCTCGAGGAATGGGCGCTGGCGGGTGACCATCGCGAGCGTCTGAAGCGGCATCGGCATCCGCGGTCCCGGCGGAAGTCCGTCGATCGATGGGCGGGGCTCGGTCGGATCGCTCGGTGTGGTGATCGGCTGCACCTACTCCTCCCACCTTACTCCATACTTGCTTCAACTCACCGTCGAGCATCCCGACACCGCCCGCTTCGCGCGGTGGCTCGCCTGCCATCACCGCGCTCGATCGCGCGCACGACCATCGCGTTGATGCCCGCCACAAGCAGCACTGCAGCGTCCATCGATAGCCCCGTCACCCCGGCGCCGCGCATCGCATCGCGGTCCGTCAGCCGGCACAGGACCTCGGCGTAGCGCTCACCCCCTCCTGCTCGACGGCCACTCCCCGCGCACCGAGAGCGCGAGGTCCCGGGACACGGCGACCGCGATAGCGGGATCGGCCATCAGCGCCGCGATACGCCTCAACCCCCTCATCGACCTGCTGCCTCCACGGCGCGCTCGGATCGATCGCCGACTCCACAAACGCGATCCCCAACGTGGTCGCCTCACGGACCAGCTCGACAAAGCACGACTCCTTGTCGGCAAAGCAGTTATAGACGTGGTGCGCGACGCCCGGGCGTGCCGGACGATATCCGTGACCTGCGTCTCAGCCAGCCCACGCTCACGAATCGACGCCGCCAAACCCTCGAGCAGACGCTCCCGATGGCGCGTTGCCGGCGACTCCTGCGCGGCCGTCCCCATGACTCGAGGGTATCTACTCGACGGGCGTCCAAGCCCTGGGCGATGGCCTAGCGATGTCGTGATGCGGCTTGGCTTCTGTGCTCTGGCGCGTGAGGGAGCGCGACGCGCACGAGTTCGACCAACGGCCGTCGGGCTCCCCGCCCGTCGACGTCCCGCGCCGCCAGGTGCGAGGTGACCATCGTGATGATCGCGGCCTCGAGCGCCTCGCAGGCGAACCGGCCGTCGGTCCTGGGCCTCGAATGCGTCGATCACCAGTTCCACGAACCGTCGCTGGATCTCGGCCCGGGTCGCGAGCACCTCGTCACCGCCGGCGTACACCTCGATCATGAACAGGCGCGCGAACGCGGCTCGGCGGCCAGCGCGTCCAGGTAGGTCGCGATGGTGCGGTCGAACCGCTCGACCGGAGTACCGGGCGTGGCCGCCTCCTGCTCCAGCAGTGCCAGCACCACACCGCCGCCGCCTCGTAGGCAGCGATGAAGCAGTCCTGCTTGGATGAGAACTGCTGGTAGAAGGTATCCCGCGAAACCCGCGCGCGCCGCAGGACATCGGCGACCGTGGTCTCCGCGTAGCCACACTCTGCCATCGCTTCGGCGATCGCCCTCAGCAGCCGGCCGCGCTGGAGCGCACGACCTCTTCGCGCGGCAACTGTGCGTCCGTGCGGGAGCATCGTCAGACCCTCTCCGCGCCGGCTGGAGAGCGAGGCCTGACCCGAGTCGCCATCGCGTGGGGGCATCAGTCGTCATAGCGTACGCGATCCGCTAGGTAAGAACACCAGTGTTCACGACTTCGGCGAGGCTCGCTTGCCGAGCCGGCTGGTTGCTTCGTCGGTGGCGAGAGGAGGAGCGGTATGCAGGGTTCGGGCCGCAGTGGCGTTCGCCGAGCGCTGGCAGCTTCCTCGGTCGGCACCGTCGCGCAGGCGAGCACGGCGACGCTGAACACGCACGTGACGATGTCGACGGCGTCAGCCTGGCCGCGACGATCACCGGCCAGGCGCCGCTCACGCCCCGTCCGGTGATCGTCGAGTTCACGCCGTACGGGCCCGGCACCGCTACCAGCTACGACGGCACCGCGTACAACTACCTGCTGATCCAGGACCGGAACCGGCGACAGCCCCGGCGCGTGGGACGCGCTCGGCCCCCGACCCAGCAGGACGTGCAGCAGACGCTGAGCTGGGCGTGCCATCAACCGTGGAGCAACGGCAACCTCGGCTGACGGGTTCTCGGCCAGGCGATCACCATCTACAACTCGCTGCACCAGAGCCTCCCCTGGCACGGCGTGGATCCTCGTAGTCTGCTGTATCGCGGCCTGATCTACCCCGTCGGCGCCAAGAGCCTTGTGCCCGGCCCTGGTCTGCTCTCAAGTATCAGTGGCGCTGCGCTCGCGGCGGCGCGCCCGGAGACAGCCCGGTGACCGGCTTGATCAATGGGTTCGACACGGGTGTCGGCCTGGTCGACCTTGGCCTCGAGGACCTCGACCATCCGACGCTCGACCCCTTCTGGCAGCAGCGCCAGTACCAGGGCGACGCCAACCACGTCCCGATCCTGATGGTCGACAGCTTCTACGACGTGGAGTCCCAGGGCGCGTTCAAGGCCTTCCAGGCGTTGTTGCGTGGCGTCGGCGACCACCTCCTGGTGGTCGCCGGACACGACGGCTATCCGACCGGCACTGACGGCGGCGTTGCCGACATCAAGGACTGGTTCGACCACTACCTGCTTGGGATCCAGAACGGGATCACTCGGCAGCCGCGGGTGCAGATGCTGATGTCCGACGGCAGCCGCGAGACCTACATGGAGGGCCACTACGTCCGGTACAACGCCGGCAACTGGCCGGTACCGGGCACCCAGTGGGAGTCGCTGGCACTCAGTGCGACTCGTAGCAGCGGCAGCAGCTCGTCGCTGAACGACGGCTCGCTGACGTCGACGATGCCGGCGACCGCGACGACCCAGTCCTACATCGCGATCCCCTCGGTAGCGACGATGAGCGATGAGCCGACCACGGCATTCCTCGGCGGCTTCGGACTCAACACCGTCTCGGAGACGCTCCCGCTGCTGACCGACACCAACCTGGCGGAGCCGCTCGGGCTGACCTACACCACCTCGCCGCTGGACTCGAACCTGATGGTCGCCGGGCCGGCGGCGCTCGACATTCGCCTCGCCAGCACGGCCAAGGCCACCGACATCTGGGCGGTCATCTCCGACGTATGGCCCGACGGCACCAGCCACCCCGTCGGCAGCGGCCGACTGAACAGCGAATTCCCGGACATCATCGCCAGTCAATCCCTCACCGACGCGCAGGGCGCCGTCGTGGCGCCGTGGAACGACTTCACGGACACAGTCGCCACCGCGCCGGCACCCCTCGGACCTACCAGCTCGCGTTCTGGCCGATCGGCAACGAGTTCCGCGCCGGTGACCGGATCCGGGTGACACTGTTGGGAGCATCGCGTTCTCACTTCCAGCGATCCCGGCGGTCAACAGTGTCACTGTCGGCGGCGCCGACGGCTCGCGACTGCTGCTGCCGGTGCTACCGCCTGAAGCTGAACCGTGCCCGACCGCGACGGGCACGGTCACGCGCCACGCGCTCGGGCCGCTGCGACTCGGAATGACCCGCGCCGCTGCTCGTAAGCGGTTCCCCCGTAGCCGCCGCGGCCGTTACCTTGACGTCTACTGCCTGACCCCGACGGGGATCCGCGCCGGCTATCCCGCCCCGAAGGTGCTCGCAGAGCTCCCCCGCCAAGCAACGGGCACGGTTCAAGCATCGGGTCGTCCTGCTCCTGACCGCCAACCTCATTACGCGCTCGGCAAAGCGCGTCCGGCGTGAGGCTGGCCGCGGTGGCGGCCGGCCTGCAGATCCGCCAACACCTCCAGATCGGACGAACCACTTACCTGCTGCACCACGCCTGCGTGCTATTCGCCGCGTGATCGAGAGACGGAATTGCCAATGCCCGCCTCACCGCAGCCGCCTGCGCGCGCCGGTTCAGGCAGCTTCCACTACCGCACACCGCCCCGTGCGCGGACAGCACACCGGACGGACCGTGCGCGCGCGCTCACCCGGTCGCGCGATCGTAGTTGAGCCGCAGCAGCGCGATCACGTCCTGGACGTCGGCCTCGCTCTCGATGCGGCGCGCCGCCGGGCCCTGCTTGCCGGGGAAGACCGGGTGATCGGTGATGCGGCCCTCGTCGCGCAGGTGCGCCCATACGTCCTTGGGGAAGCTGAAATGAGCCGCGTGGTCGCCGTGCAGGTGGCCGAGTTGGCGTCGCCCGACCGTGAACGCGAACTCGCCGCGGCGCCCGGGGCCGGCCGTGACACCCGGCCAGGACGTGACTTCGGCGGTGATCCGTTGGCCAGGGCTGGCAGACGGGGCCGTGCGCGGGTCGGTGGTGGTCATGGGAGGGTCTCCTCGTGTTGAACAGGTCGATACCGCGCAACCTACAAGTTCAACTAAGCTTGAAGTCAAGGGACGATGCCCGAACTTCTTCCGATCAGCGAAATCGCCCGCCGCAGCGGCGTGGCGGCCTCCGCGCTTCGCTTCTACGAGGACCGCGGGCTGATCACCTCTGAGCGCGCCGGCTCCGGACATCGCCGCTACCCCCGGCCCGTCCTGCGCCGGATCGCGTTCATCGTCTACGCGCAACGCGTCGGGCTCACGCTCGAGGAGATCGGCACGGAGCTGGCCAAGCTGCCCGCCAACCACGCTCCCACCAGCCGCGATTGGTCGCGTCTCTCGACGGAGTGGTCGCGCCGGATCGACGACCGCATCGCCGAACTCCAACGCCTGAAGAACGGGCTCACCGATTGCATCGGATGCGGCTGTCTTTCGCTCGACCGTTGCCGTCTCGCCAATCCCGATGACCGTGCCGCCGCCCGAGGGCCCGGGCCGCGTTATTGGATCGGTGATCGAGCGCTCAGCCGTCAGCGCTAGCCGATCGCTCCTGCGGGCGGGTTCCCCCCGACCAGTGCAGTTCGCACCATCGCCACCGAGCAGGATCAACCGTACGGTGACTCACCTCGGTGACCAGGTGAGTCACGGCTGGAGTGACAAGCGAGCGAAAAAATTCGGGAAGGAACCAGCGGGGGCGGCGTCTGGGAGAGATAAGGCTGAAGATCCCGTGACTCAACGCACTGGCATCGGGGTGGCTGGGTGACGCCCGCGTGAGCACCAGGTAGTAACAACCGATAACCGTCTTCACAAGGGAGGACACACATGACTCGGCAAGTCGTGCGCCCCGGCGCGCCGGAGACCTCTGCGCAGGATCAGGAGCTGCAGGCGTTGTGGCAGCGAGTCGTCGGGAGACGCTCGTTCCTGAAGCAGGCGGCTCTCGCGGGCGCTGCGACGGTGCCGGTGTCGGCGCTCGCGGCGTCGTCCGCCGGCGCGGAATCGAGCGGGCCGACCGCAGGCGACATCGCCATCCTGAGGTTCCTCGCGGCGGCGGAGATCCTGGAGACGGACCTGTGGCAGCAGTACAACGAGCTGGGCGGGGCCGACGGCGGCAACCCGGCGTACGTCAGCGCAATGGAGAACATCGACTCTGACCAGCCGGCGTACATCTCCGGCAACACGCGTGACGAGCGCAGCCACGCGGACTTCCTCAACGCCTACCTGATTTCCAAGGGAGCCCCGCCGGTCAGCCTGGATCCGTTCCGCACCCTCCGGGGGAGCCAAGCGACGGGCGCCAAGGACCAGCCGCGGCTCACGAACCTGTTGGACCTCAACGTCGATACGAGCTGGTACCTGCGTTACCGCTCTACGGCTAACCCTGACTTCGGAGCCACGTTCGGGCAGGCGGTGACGATCAATCACCAGCCGACGATCCCGCTCAACGACCAGGACACGCCGCCGAACATGCCGCAGCCCGTGCCTCCGAAGACGCCCAAGGAGGAACGGATGCAGGCGATCGCGAACAGCGCGGCGTTCCACTTCGCGATGATCGAGCAGGGGGGCTCGAGCCTGTACAGCACGCTGTCGCTGCAGGTGACGGATGTCGAGGTCCTGCGGATCGTCGTCAGCATCGGCGGCACCGAGGTCGATCACTTCGGGGTCTGGCAGGACACTGCCGCCAATGCGGTCGAGCCACCACTGTCCGGGGTCAAAGATCCCGAGACGGGGACGTTCTTCCCCAATCTCAAGGCGCAGCAAATGGGGACCACGCGACCGAACAACATCTTCCCCCGGCCGTGTGAGTTCATCAGCGGCGACCTCCCCGACTGCTCGATCATCCGCCCGACGCTCTCCCAGAATGGGGGCGCCGTGGCAACGGTCAAGTTCCTCACCAGGACCGGGCTGTTCAAGGGTCAGTCGAGGGGGTTCTTCACCACGCTGATCGATCTCGCCGAGTCCGCTGACGCAGCTGTGCGCGCGTTCTGATCCGCTCAGGAGAAGCTCTTGAGAAACGTGCGCTGAGCGGCGTGGTCCTGGGTGAGCGACTTGGTGGCGATCCCGATCTCCTCAACAGTCCCGTGTCGGACCTTGAGGACACCGGTGGACGGTCCATTGGGCGTCAGGTACCAGTGGTTCAGACCGATGTGGAACGGACCGGTGAGCCGGAGCCGCCGGCGGGCGGCGGCAAGGGTGTCCCCGGGTCGGACGCCGTGGAGGTCGTAGTAGTCGTTGGAGGTCGAAGCCCACACGACGCGTCCTTTGAACCGTTTGCGCTGAGCTTCGGTGAGGGTCGTCAGGAGTGCCCGTGAGGCGTAGCCGACACGCACTCCGATGGGCGTCAGGCAGAAGAAATCCTCGTAGGTCTTCCCCCGGTTGGAGCTGTGCCGGTAGGCCGCCCGCGCCTGCGCACGGGTCATCCCGAGGCGCACCAGGCCGAGCGTCCTGCCGCTCAGCTTCCCCGTCGCGGCCGGGCAATCCGGTGGCGGGGGAGTGCAGACCTCCTCCTTGGCCGTGTTCGGGCCCCCGGCGGTGCCACCGTAGCCCAGCGTCGGGTCGCCCTCGCGCAGGGTCTCCGCCGGGATCGGGTCAAGCCGAGTCGCCAGATCGGCGAGGAACTCGATCTGGGTGGCGGCCAGCGACGGGTCGAGCTTGTCCATGTCGCCGTTATCGCTGATCGTGACCAGGTAGTACGGGCCGGCGATCGCCCCGATCTGTGGAATGCCGTACGACTGGAAGGCGCCACCGACTCCGAACTGCGCCGGCGGGCGCATCAGCGCCGTGCGCGGGAGATCGTGCGCGATCACCGCCGCTTGGGTGATCTCCTCCATCTGGCCCTGAGTCGTCCAGATCGCCCATGCCTCGGGCAATCCGGTCGGCTGGTAGCCGCCGTCGAGCTTGTCATCCCACTCGGTACACCCCAGGTGCTCGACCGTCAGCGCAGCCGCCGCCCGCTTCACGATGTCCGGATGGGCATCGATCCAGCCCTGGCACTGCGGCAGGTCGGCGGAGAAGTGGCCCGGCCATGCCGCGAACACCAGCGTCCGCTTGAGCCGCTTGGCCGGTGGAAGCGTGGCGAAGTACCGCGCCAGGTGGACGAATGCGACGCCGCCGTTCTCCTCGACGAATCCCGTCCCGTCGGTGTGCGTGTTGAAGATGATGACCTCGTCGCTCGCGCCCGGAAGCACCGCGGTGACAGCCGCCGATGGGACCTTGTCGAGCGTCGCGGTCAACGTCACGCGGGTGCTCGGCCGTGACGCGGCCTGCGAGCGGAGCGTCGCGCCCGTATCCCGATCGACGTACAGGGCCGGCAGGTCCTGGAACCCCGACTCGAACGGGCCATAGCAGCCCTTGAACGCGTCGTAGGACGCGTCGACGATGAACACCACGGCAGCCGCGCCAAGCTCCTCGAAGGGCGATGTCGGGACCATCGCCACTCCGGGCAGCAGCCACGGACGCTTGTAGTCGGCCCCGACCCAGTCGGCCTCGCTGTGCCCCGGCCAGTTCAGGTAGGTCGAGTACGGCGGCAGGAAGATCGCCGTCGTCGCGGGCACCGGCGCCGGTACGTCGATCAGCAGCACCGCTCCCTGCAGGGTGGAGCCCAGTGTGCCGCTGAGGCCGCTGGCCCAGGATTCCACCTGGCCCGGATAGGCCGCGATTGCGTCCTCGAGCGCAGCGGGGTCGTCGCCGCTGATGCTCGGCGCCGGAGCGACGCCACCGTAGACGAGCGGACCGGTGACACCCGCCGCCGAGGTCTGCTGGGAGCGGGGGTAGTAGGCGGCGACCTTCACCTGGCCGGCCCCGGTTCCTTCGAGCACGTCGAGCCCATAGTCCTGGGCCAGCCAACGCTCCGTCTCGTACACGTCACAGGGGACCAGTTGCAGTCCGGCCGCCGTGAACTCCTGCTCCAGCCAGGCGATGTACGCATTGTGGGCGTCGGTCCCGGTCAGCCGCGGCCCGAAGTCGACCATCCGCTGAAAATCTGCCTTGACCTGAGCCGGCGTCGGAAGCGGGATCGGCTGTTGCCGGGGTCGCGCCGCACGCGCTCCGGAGACGCGCATTCCGCCCACCGCCGCGGACAGGCCAAGCGCGGCCGTGCCCGCCAGGGCCTGTCGTCGGGTCAGCGCCAGCTCAAAGCTTCTGCGGCCCCCTGTGCGCGGTCTCGATGGATCCTGCTCGGACATCGTCGGGTCTCCTCCCTCACCACAGTTCATCACGTCTGCCCGGTCACTGGGAGGATGTGGCCGACATCCTCGCCGCCCTGGTCGGCATCCTCCTGATTGCCGCTTTCGGGAGCGCGACGGTGTCGTATCTGATCAGCAGAATCCGGCCGGCCGAGGTCCTGCGGAGCGAGTGGCCGGCCTCATTCCGCTCCGCTGCCCGCCGCCGAAGCGAGGAACTCCAGCCCGTTGATGCCCGGCACGAAGAAGTACTCGCCGCCCTTGACCGTGACCACACGCTGCAACGGTCCGAGGAAGAACGGCGGGTTGCCCGGGACCGTCATCTTGTGCGGCCCGTCGGCGTCCTGCGCCCCGACGAGCACGTCCTGATCCTCGCCGAGCGTGAAGGCGTTGCCGCCGTTCAGCCACTGGCCCTGGATGAACTCGAACTGGCGGGCGATGCTCGCCTGCAGGCACATGAAGATCACCCCGCGATCCTGGCCGTCATCGGCGGCGCCCTCGGGAAGGGGATCGCCGTACGGGACGCCCCGCCGGACCAAGCGGTGGCGATTGACCAGCTTGCCTTCGAAGGGGAGGCTGTCGCGCGGGTTGGTACGGCGGACGTGGGCGCCGACGGGGCAGCGCAGGCCGTCGCTGTCGGTGGTGTACGAGAACGCGTTGTTGCGGTTGCCGTCGGCCACGATGGCCGGGTCGGGACGCTCGGGCGAGAGGTCGATCGGCGTGCCGTCGCGCCAGCGCCCGACGATCTTGGCCGCGAGCAGCTCCTCGCCACCGGGATAGAGCCGCGCCGCCTGCGCAAGCTGGGCCCGGAAGGCGGCGACGTCCTGGTGGAGCTTTCGGTAGACGAGGAAGGAGCCGTTCGTGGCGAGCTGGTCGGGCGTCGGCGCGTCGGGCAGCGCGTTCTCCTCGTCGGGATAGCCCAGGATGAACTCACCGGCGCGGATCGGCCGCCAGTGCTCGCCGCCCAGGGGAGCGCCGCCGCCGGGCTGCGACGGGAGGCCGGCACCTTCGATGTCCGGCTGGGCGAACCCGTCGGCGTAGCCGAAGTGCTCCCGGAAACCGAGCATGAAGCTGCCGAGATCGTCGAGGACGACGGTCAGCCCGCCGGAGTGCTCGATGCTCGCCCGGATGCGCTGGTCGTGGGCGTTCAGCGCCTCCGGATGGGCGGCCGAGATGATCACCAGCACGTGGACGGCCGGCGTGCCGAGCGGCGCCTCCCAGTTCGCCGGAGCGCTGAGGTCCTCATCGCCGAGCAGGCTCGCGCGGGCGGCCATGCCCTCGCGGAACTCCTCGGGGAAGCTCGCCAGCGTCTGGCTCGGCAGCGCCAGCGCGGCCAAGCCGGCGTAACTGAAGGCGATATTCAGCCCGGAGGCGGGCTTTTGCGACCACGGAGCGGCCGTGAGAACGTCGCCGGCGATCTCGGAGATCCACGCTCCGGCGGCGGCGGGATCGTCGATGCGCAGGAAGATGTACCGCGTCAGCTGCAGGCGGTAGCCGCGCACGACGAAGCCCTGGATGCGGTCGAGGTCCAACGCGGTCACGCCGGAAACTCCTGAAGGAACGCGGCCTTCAGCTCGGACGGCGGGAGACCCTGCGCTTTGAGCGCGAACTCGACGAACTTGATCCGCAGCGCGAGGCTGCGCTGCACGTCCTCCACCGTGCGGTCTCCGTACGCGGCGAAGAACAGCGAGCTGTCGATCTGGTGGTGGCGCATGTAGTCGGCGAACGCCCGCGCCTCCCCCGACCCCGGATAGCCGATGCAGCTGCCCCAGATCGCGTCGGCGCTGTCGCCCAGGCCGGTGCGCAGTGCCTCGAGGTAGGGGTCGAGCTCCCCGTCGAAGTTGCTCGTGAACAGCAGGCGCGCATGCTTGAGGTGCTCGCGGTCGCCCTCGTCCGGCCCCTCGAAGATGACGTCGTCGATGACCACCCAGCGGGCGAAATGAGTCCCGCGCACACCGGCCAGCGGGCTCCGCTCGCGGCTCTCCAGGCCGTTCAGGTACCGGACGAGCCGAGCCTCCTGGCCGTCCACGATCGGAGTGAGGACGGTCAGCGAGTAGGCCTGGCCGGAGATGTTGTGGGCGCGGCTCACAGGTCGTGCTGGATCGTCGTCAGCAGAGACTCGTACGCCGCCGCGAAGGCCTCGGGCTCGAGCCCGGCGGCGTGCTCGCAGAACTCGCTCAGGGCCGCTTCGACGTGCTGGGCCGAGATGATCTCGGTCGTCGTGAAGCCGGGATAGGCAGACCAGTAGTGGTTGGCCACGTACTCGTTGCGGCGGATGTAATCCTTGAACGGCTCCACCGGGTTCGGGCCTGGGAACCCGTAGGACGTGCCCCAGATCGCCTTCATGCGGAATGGGACGACCTCCGAGAAGGCATCGATGTACTGATCCCACGTGCCGTTGAAGTTGCTCTCGAACAGCAGGTACTCGTGGCCCAGCTTCTCGCCATCGCCCGCGTCGGGAAAGCGGTCGATCACCACCCACCGGGCGTAGTGGATGAAAGAAAGCTGTTGGAGCTTGAGCAGCGTCTCCCTGATGTGCCGGCCGGCCCAGAAGACCACCCACAGCACCAGCGGCCCCTCGCGCTTGATCGGGGTCAGGACGGTGATCGCGGTGGCTTTGCCTTCAACGTTGGGCATCTCGGGGTCCGTTCGTGCGCGGCCGTATAACGCCGGCAGGGCGGGTCGCGGCGATGCGGGCCGCGTGCTCATGCCCGATGCCCTTCACGCCGCCGCCCCCGAAGCCCAGCGTTGCCTGTTCGTGCCCACGCATCCTCAAATGGTCGCCGGGCGGACGCTATTCGGTCCCGCGCTGCGGCGTCAAGCGCGCGAGCCAAGCCCTTGACGGAAATGGCGTCTGGGACTTCAGACGAGCATGGCCCGGGCGGCAAGCTCGGTCGTGCGCGACAGCACTGACAGGTACGCGTCCTCCAGCCGAGTCTCCCTGCGTAGGTGCCAGATCACCTTGGCGGTGTCCCAGGAGAGGTCGCGGGCACCGACGATCGACCACATCGCCAATGCCTCGTCGGTCTTGAGCGGCGTCACATCCTCGATGTCGGCGATCAACCCGGTATCGAACCAGCCCGCGACCTGTTGCTCGACGCGGGCGAGGATCGCGTCGACCCGCTGGTAGTCACGGTGCACCGCGGTGTCGTCCTCGGGCGCCAGGCCCTGCTCAAGGCACGTCTGGATCAACGCGAGCGGCAGATCGTGGTGAATGTGGGCGCTCATCCCGGCCAGGGCGAACTGGATCGGCTCACGATGCTCCGCCCGCGCCTGCACGAGCGGGCGCCACACCTCCGGGCAATCTCCCCCGAGGCCGATCGTCGCCTCGGCATCGAAGTACAGGCCGGCGAACACGACATCGAGCCGCTCCAGGAACAGCGGGTCTTCGAACGTGGTGTCGGCACTGGCCGCGTCGACCGACTTGGTCACCTGGAGGTACAGCCGGTTGAAGTAGGCGACGCCGTCCTTGCGCGGCAACGACGCGTCGATCTGCCCCATCCGAGCGATGACCTCCGGGATCGTCGCGATCGCGGGCTCCATTGACCGCCGATCCTAACCCGTGGCGCGGGGGGCGCCGCCGGCGTCGCGCGGGGGCGCCGCCGGCGCTTGGGACCGGGAGCCGATCCGCCGGACCGGCTCCCGGAAGCACGGCTCAGGCGCTCGTCGCCCGGCCGCTGGCCTGCAGGGGTGCGTTGATCTCGCTCAGCGGCGTGACCTCGCCGACCTCGACGCCGCCTCCGAGCTCGACCAGCGGGCAGCCGGCGGCCAGTTCACGGGCCTCCTCGAGGCTGCCGGCGTCGATCAGGCTGTAGCCGCCGAGCATCGTGCCGGCGCCGGTCTGGCCGAGCGACTGGCGGCTGAAGATCGGGTTGCCGATGTCCTTCAGATGGGTGCTGATCCCTTCGAAGAACTCCTGCCAGCCGGCCTGGGCGTCCGGGGTGGAGGTGTAGTCGCTCGGGGTGCGGAAGCTGAGCAGATAACTGGGCATGTGGGCCTCGTGGCTCTGGCCGGCCGGGCCGGCGGTGGTTGGTTACAAGGCCTTTGACACCAGTTCGGGCGCCGAGGGGGCGGCCGGCAGCCCGAGGCCCGCCAGCGCGCCGGTGCCGACGAACCAGGTCAGCGCAGCAATACGCCTGCCCGCCAGGCTGAGCAGAAGCAGACCGGTCGGGTGAGCCAGGCCCGAGGCCGGATCGAGCCGGTACATGCCATAGGCCGGCTGGCCGTTGGCGCGGGTCGCCAGCAGCCGGCTCGGCTGGCCGGCGCGGTAGTCGGTGATCGCCGTGAGCAGGTGCCTGATCTGCTCCGCGCCCTGATACTCGAGGTTCGACGGCGGCATCCGGAACCACGCGTGCTCGGTGACCAGGCTGACCATGCCGTCGACGTCGTCGGCGAGAAACGCCTCGGCGAAGCGCGCGAGCAGCGCCCTCTCCTCGGGGGAGGAAGGCGCCGGGGGCGTGAGCCGCTCGGGCAGCTCTCCGGCCAGCGCCGCGCGGGCGCGCTTGAGTGCGCTCTTGACCGCCTCGATCGAGGTGTCGAGCATCGCGGCGGTCTCATCGGCGTGGAAGCCGAGCACGTCGCGGAGGACCAGGACGGCCCGTTGGCGCCCGGAGAGGTGCTGGAGGGCGGCGATGAAGGTGATCTCGACCGCCTCGCGGGTCTCATAGCGGGCCGCCGGCCCGGGGGCGTCGTCGGCCAGCCAGCCGAGCCGGTCCTCCGGATAGGGCTCAAGCCAGTGGGGGTCCGCCGTCCGCGTCGCCTCCGGGAGGGGAAACGGGGGAGTCGGCGGAGTCGGCGGGCGCCGTGAAGCGTCGCGCAGCGCGTTCAGGCAGCGGTTGGTGGCGATCCGATACAGCCAGGTCCTCAGACTCGAGCGCCGCTCGAAGTTGCCGAGGCTGCGCCAGGCGGCCAGCATCGTCTCCTGCAGCACGTCCTCGGCGTCCTGAAGCGAACCGAGCATGCGATAGCAGTGGAACTCGAGCTCGCCGCGGAGCGGATTGGTCAGCTCGCGGAAGGCCGCCTCGTCGCCGCGAACGGCTCGCTCGAGCACGGCGGTGGTCACAGTGCGGGTCATTGTCCTCCTTGACACCGGCCCCGATCAAAACGGGGCGCGCCACCTGGATCGTCGTCGTGGTGTCAGAGCCCCCAGACACCAACCTGGAGGGACGACGATGGAACGACCAAAGCTGGGCGCGGTGCTGGGGCTGACCTCGGCCGCGTACTTCATGGCGGTGCTCGACGCGCTCGTGGTGGTGACCGCGCTGCCGTCGATCGGCCGCGATCTGCACGCCGGCCTGCAGACGCTGCAGTGGACCGTGAACGCCTACGGGATCGCGATAGCCGCCGGAATCATCACCGCCGCCGCGCTCGGTGACCGGTTCGGACGCCGGCGGGTCTTTCTGGCCGGAATCGCGCTCTTCACCGCCGCATCGGCTGCCTGTGGTGTGGCAGGCGACAGCGGCGTGCTGATCGCGGCAGGCGCGCTCCAGGGACTCGGCGGCGCCGCCACGATCACGGTCAGCCTGACGATCCTCACCGACGCGTTTCCGCCCGAGCGCCGCGGAGCGGTGGTCGGGATGTACGGAGGCCTGGCGGGATTGGCGACCGCCTGCGGTCCGCTCATCGGCGGCGCCGTCATCCAGGGCCTCGACTGGCACTGGATCTTCTGGATCAACGTCCCCATCGGCGTGCTGACCGCGGCGCTGTCGGCACGGCTGCTGCCCGAGAGCCACGGCCCACGTGAGCGACTCGACGTCCCGGGCGTGGCGCTCATGAGCGCCGGATCGGTCAGCCTCATCTGGGGACTGGTGCGCTCAGGCGCGATCGGTTGGAGCAGCCTGGAGGTGCTCGGGACGCTCGTCGGCGGCGTCGCGCTACTGGCGGCATTCGTGGCGTGGGAGACCGTCGCGGCAGCGCCGATGATCCCGTTGCGGCTGTTCCGCCGCCGGAGCTTCGCGTTCGGCAGCGCGACCCAGTTCCTGATGTCCGGATCGATCTTCGCGGCGGCGTTCCTGATCATCCAATACGTCCAGATCGCGCGCGGCTACTCGCCCGTGATGACCGGCGTGCGGCTGCTGCCCTGGCTGGTCACACCGATCCTGGTCTCTCCGCTCGCAGGCTCGCTGGGCGACCGAATCGGCCCGCGGCCGCTGATCGTCGTCGGACTGACGCTGCAAGCGGCCGGATTCGCGTGGATCGCCTTCCACGTCGGAGCCGGGCTCAGCTACCTCGAACTGGCCGCGAGCCTGCTGCTGGCCGGGATCGGGATCTCGATGGCCCTGCCGACGGCACCGACGGCGGTGTTGAGCGCCGTTGACCGAGTCGAGATCGGCAAGGCATCGGGCATGGCGATGACGATGCAGCGCTTCGGCGCCGTATTCGCGACCGCCACGGCCACCGCGATCTTCTCCGGGTCGGGCGGCCTCGGTTCGCCGGCCGCGGTCGTCGCCGGGCTGAAGCCGGCGCTGGCGGCGTGCGCCGGAATCTCGCTGCTGGGGGCGCTCGTCTCGCTGGGGATCGCGTCGCGGTCGCCGGCGGCGGCGGCTTTGACGATGCAGCCATCGGGACGCGTGCCCAGCGAGGCTGCCCGCACTGCATGACGGCGGCAGTTCCCGTCTTGCGTGCCCCCGGCACCGCAGCTACCGTCGTGCCATGCGGCCGGGCGATCTGGAGGTTCTGGAGGCGATCCTGCGGTCCCGCGGCGGCTTCGGCCATCGTGAGCACCTGGAGCTCGCGTGGACGTACCTGCGCCTCTATCCCGTGGACGAGGCAGCCGGGGCGATGACCGACGCCGTGCGACACGTCGCGCTCCGCCACGGCGCCGAGGACAAGTACCACGAGACGATCACGCGGGCGTGGCTTCGGTTCGTCGCGGTCCACATGCAACGCTGGGGTGCCGAAAGCTTCGACGCGTTCCTCGAGGCCAACCCAGACCTCTTGGATCGCAAGTTGATCGAGCACTTCTACTCGCCTGAGCGGCTCTTCGACGCCCGGGCCCGAGCGGCTTGGGTTGACCCCGACCTCCGCCGCCTGCCCGTGCTCGCGTAGTCCAGGGCCGGTTTTTTGGCTACAACTTGACGATGGCGTCTCGGGCGACTCTCTTGGATCCGCGGCGCTTCTTCACGCAGCCGGAGCCCGCTGTCACCGAGACCACCGGCGGCATCGGCCTCCACGGGCTGGTCAAGACCTACCGGGGTCCGCGGGGCCCGATCCGCGCGGTGCGCGGCATCGACGTCGCGATCGCGGCGGGCGAGACCGTGGCGCTGCTCGGCCCCAATGGCGCCGGCAAGTCCACGACGATCGACATGCTGCTCGGCCTCTCCCACCCGGATGACGGCACCGTCTCGGTGTTCGGCCGCTCGCCGCGCGAGGCCGTCGACGCCGGCCAAGTTGGCGCGATGCTGCAGACGGGCGAGCTGATCCGCGATCTTTCGGTGCGCGAGCTCGTCGCGATGATGGCCTCGCTCTATCCGGACCCGATGGCGGTCGAGGAGGCGCTCGACGTCACCGGGCTGAACGAGATCGCCGGTCAGCGCACTCACAAGCTCTCGGGCGGCCAGACCCAGCGCGTCCGCTTCGCGCTGGCGATCGTCAGCAACCCGGAGTTGCTGGTGCTCGACGAGCCGACCGTCGCGCTGGACGTCGAGGGCCGCCGCGAGTTCTGGAGCATCATGCGCGGGTTCGCTTCCCGGGGCAAGACAGTGCTGTTCGCCACCCACTACCTCGAGGAGGCCGACGCCAACGCCGACCGCGCGATCCTGATGGCCCACGGGCGAATCGTCGCCGACGGGCCGACGACCGAGATCAAGGCGCGCGTGGGGAGGCGGACGATCCGCGCGACGCTGCCGGGCGTCGATCCGTCGCTCCTGTCCGGCCTCCCGGGGGTCGCCGCGGCCGAGCGGCACGGTGCCGCGGTGATCCTGAGCTGCACGGACTCCGACCAGAGCATCCGAGCGCTGCTGGAGCAATATCCGGCGGCGAAGGACATCGAGATCGCCGGCGGGAGCCTCGAGGAGGCGTTCCTGGAGCTGACCGGCGAGGCCGACGCCGACGAACCGGAGCTGAGGGCGCCATGAACGGGATCGCCTACACCCGATACGAGCTGCTGCGCACGTTCCGCAACCGCCGGTTCTTCCTCTTCTCGCTGGGCTTTCCGCTGGTCTTCTTCTGGCTGATCGCCGCGCCGCAGCACAACAAGATGATCAGCGGCACCGGACTCACCTTTGCCACCTACTACATGGTGTCGCTGGCGTCGTTCGGGACGATGATGGCGATGATCTCGACCGGCGCCCGCATCGCCGGGGAGCGCCAGGTCGGGTGGACCCGGCAGCTGCGGATCAGCCCGCTGTCGGTGCGGGCGTACTTCCGCGCCAAGGTGCTGACCGGATACGGAATGGCCCTGTCGAGCCTCCTCCTGCTGTACATCTCGGGGGCATTGCTCGGCGTCAGCCTGTCCGCGGGGCGCTGGCTGGCCATGACCGGCCTGATCATGGTCGGCCTGCTGCCGTTCGCCGCGCTCGGCGTCCTCGTCGGCCATCTCGTGAACACCGACTCGGTCGGCCCGCTGATGGGCGGCCTGGTGTCGATCCTCGCCTTCCTCGGCGGCACCTGGTTCGCGATCACCAGCGGCTTCCTTCATGCGTTCGGACAATTTCTCCCGTCGTGGTGGCTCGTCCAGGCCCGTGACATCGCGCTCAACGGCCATGCCTGGGGCGCCCGCGGCTGGATCACCGTCGCGGCGTGGACGGTGATCCTCGCGGCGGGCGCAGCGTGGGCCTACCGTCGAGACACGGTCAGGGTCTAGCTTCCGCGGTCAGCGCCGACAGCTGAGCGGAGGGGGTGGGCGTTTAGCGCTACTCCTGGTAGCGAAAAACGCCCAGGCCCCGCCGGAAGCCGCCCGCCGATCAGCGGGCGCGGCGCCTCGCGGTGGTCGATTTGCGCGGCGTCGACGTCGCCGGGGCCTCGCTCTCGGAGGCGCGCTTGGCGCGCCGCTCCGCTGCTTCGCGCTTGAGCTCCGCCTGCTTCTCCGCCACGGCCGCGGTGCGCGCGGCGAGGCGTTGGGCGGAGCTTGGTTGTGGCTTCGTCGGATACACGGATACGGTCACCTTCTGCTTGGCTGCCATTGCTGTCTCCTCTAGTCCGATCTCACTGGTGTCAGTTCGATCGCGGGATGCACGCGTTACGCGTGTGTCAGTGCAGCCGTCTCACCGGCGTCACATGGTCGCGAGCGCAGCGATTCGTAATCGCATGCCAACTCGCGTCGCGCGCGTGTCCGACTACGTTTTCATCTGTGCCACGAGCTGCAAGCCTTCAATCCCTCTCTCGGGGCGATGGCAGCAGGGCGTGACTGCCGGGCACGATCAATCAGTGGGACGCGTACACCAAGCCCGAGGAGAACGCGTCAGGGTACGGAACCAGCCCCGCAGTCAAAACCGGTGACCCAGGCCTCCCGCCTTGTGGCGCGTTGCGCCGTCGGTGGCATTCGGACCTGAGGAGGAATCCTGGCCGCAGGGCCAGCTGACTTGTGACTCTACTCCGTTTACGCGCGATATGGGTACCGGTGGGCAAATCTGGACAGATGGCAGCGGCGAGTTCGTTCAAGCGCCGCTTCGGAGTGCGCCTCGCAACCTCGATCGTCGCTGCCGCTGGGAACATGTGGCGATGCTGGAGCTGCGTCGCTTCGAAGACGAGGACGCGCCTGAGGTGTGGGAGCTCCACAACGTGGCGCTCGAAGATGTCGGTGCCCATGCCGGGAACGGGCCGTGGGATGACGACCTTCGGGCGATCCGCACCGCCTATCTCGAGGCCAACGGCGAATTTCTCGTCGGCCTGGTGAACGGGCGGCTGGTGGCCATGGGCGGAGTTCGCCGCCTCAGCGACTCCGTGGCCGAAGTCAAGCGGATGCGCGTCCATCCGCGTTTCCAGCGTCGTGGCTTTGGCCGCCTCGTGCTCGATCAGCTGGAGCGCCGCGCGGGTGAACTGGGATACCGGAGGCTTCGGCTCGACACGACCAACCGCCAGGTCGGCGCCCAGATGCTGTATCGCCGCGCCGGCTACCGAGAGGTCGGGCGCGGGCGGCTTGCCGGCTTTGACGTCATCTTCCTCGAGAAGCTGGTGTTCCGGGAGATGCCCCGCGACAATGGTGTTGTGCTTGAGGTTCTCAGTTCGTCGGGTTACGCCGAGACGCTGGATCGGCTGCTCGCGGCGATCGCGGGCCGCGGCCTGACGGTGTTCGCCCAGATCGACCATGCCGCGGCGGCGCGAGAGGTTGACCTGGAGCTGGCCGATGAGGCGGTCGTGGTGTTCGGCAATCCGCGTGCCGGCACGCCGCTGATGCAGGAGGATCCGCGGGTCGGGATCGAGCTTCCTCTCCGCGTGCTCATATGGGATCGCGGCGATGCGGTCGTCGTCGGCTACAACGATCCCCGGGAGCTCGCTCGCTCCTACGACGTGAGCCGGCGGGCCACGACGCTCGACGCCATGGCGTCACTGCTCGGCGAGATCGCGGCGGAGGCCGCCGGGTAGCGCCCGGCTTCGCTCCTCAGGCTCATCGGCGCGAGCCGCCCGCCGGCGCGACTGGCTTTGGAGCATGCGGCATTCGTAGCGGGTGGTGCCGTTCGTGGGGTTCCGGGTTTTCGGCATCCGTGCCGGAGCTGATGGACGCCCACGAGGCCCCAACCGTCGGTTCGCCGGGCGGGCGTGGGGGCTGGTTGGCCTCACAGGCCCACGAGCCCCCACGCTGCCGAGATCTGCGCGCGGATGGGATGCGATGGGCGTGATCGATCGTTGGCCGCCCGGGCCTTGACTTTGCGCTGCAAAGCGTAGTAGGTTTGCATCGCAAAGTCCAAGAGGGAGCGAGGAAAGATGAACGGGATGTCCGACATGGGCAAGCGGAGACGTACGAGGACGAAGGCGGACTGGATCCCCGTGGAGCGGCGAGTCTGCTGGAGCGGACCCAACGGCAGGCGCAGCGCGGATTGGACTTCAGGTCGCCGTGGCTCTCGCTGGTCGCGGCCGCCGTGGTGTTGATCGGCTTCGGCGCGGTGTGGCTGTCGGTCCGCGCACAGCATCCCTTCAAGGGTCCGACCGCGGCGTCGCTGGTGGTCCTGTACGCGCTGGTGCTGATCCGGATCGGGACGGTGCTGTATGCCCACAGCCGCGCCAGCGCCGGCGTCAGCGGGCGCTCGGTGCGGCTGCGACGCGCGGAGGCGGCCGGCTTGGCGGTGGCGCTGATCGCCGTCTACGTGCTGATGGCGGCACTGGTGCACGACGGGGCGGGCCATGCGGTCTTCTCCTGGGTGTATGGCGTCACGGCAACCCTGATCGTGCTCGCCGCCTTCTGGGCCGCGCGCTCGGCGGTGCGCGAGGACTGGCCGGGACTTGGTGTCTCGATCGCGGTCATGGTCGTGGCGGCGGCAATCGCGCTCGCCGGACCCCGCGGAATGTGGCTGAGCGACGGCGTCGGCCTCTGCGTCGTGCTCCTCGGAGCCGGCGCCACCCAGGCCTGGCTGCTCCACGCGTCCCGATCAGACGTATGACGGCGGACGCGCTCGACCCGCTGATCCACGTCCCCGCGCGACTGCAGATCGTGGCGACGCTGGCCGCCTTGCCCGACGGGGACGCGCTGTCGTTCACCCGTCTGCAGGAGATGATCGGGCTGACCCCCGGCAACCTGATCACGCACCTGCGCAAGCTCGAGGACGCCGACTACCTCACCAGCGAGAAGACCGGGAACGGGCCGGCGTCGCGCACCTCGGTGGCGCTGACCCGCCGGGGTCGCGTGGCCCTGGACGCCTACACCGACACCCTGCGCGGGCTGCTCAACGGGCTGTAGACCGAGGCGCCCGAGGTGTGGCAGCCTCGTGCGACCCCTGCGATCAGCCCAGGAGACGACGATCATGACCGGACCGCTCGGCAACGCGCACACCGTCACCAAGCTCCCCGCGCAGGACCTCGAACGGGCCCGCGCGTTCTACCGCGACAAGCTCGGGCTCGAGCCGGTGGAGGAGCGGACCGGGGGCCTGCGGTACGTCTGCGGGGCGACCGAGTTCCATCTCTTCAGCTCGGCGGGGGCGCCGTCGGGCGAATCGACCCAGATGGGATTCGAGGTGGAGGACCTGGAGTCGGCGATGGCCGACCTGCGAACCCGGGGCGTGACCTTCGAGCGCTTCGAGATGCCCGGCTTCGGCGTCCGCGGCGAGACGATCGCCGCCCCGGACAACTACCCGAGCAAGGGCGCCGGCGAGCTCGGCGCGTTCTTCTACGACAGCGAGGGCAACCTCATCGGGCTGGCCCAGCCGGTGCGCGAGGGCACGACGCGGGATGAGCTCGCCTGACGGTCGAAAGCGGAGGGGGCGGGATTCGAACCCGCGGTCCGCGTGAACGGACTTCGGTTTTCAAGACCGATGCATTCGACCACTCTGCCACCCCTCCTGGGCGCGTGATGGTACTGCTGAGTGGGGAGGCTTTAGACTGCGTCGCTCCTCCCGGAGAGGTGGCCGAGTGGCTGAAGGCACTCGCCTGCTAAGCGAGTAAGGGGGGAAACCTCCTTCGCGGGTTCGAATCCCGCCCTCTCCGCCATGACGTCCGATCCCCTGCCCTCACCATGGGGCCGGGGCTCGCGCGTCGTGGCCCGGGGGGAAGGGGCTCAGTCGGGGCGCTGGCTCGGCGCCGTGCCGAAGACGTGGTCCCAGAACGGCGCGCTGACGCCATAGCCGCGGTCGTGGTTCTGGAAGTGATGGCGCATGTGCAGCTCACGCAGCCGCCGTCCGAGCGCCGTCTTCGGGCGGTGGTGGTGCATGTGGTAGTGCAGCATGTCGTAGAGGAGGTAGCCGGCGAGGAACCCCGAGGCGAAGGGGAGGAAGCCGGGGCTGCCGAGCACCGCGTAGAAGCCGAACACGAACACGACGGCGAGCGGCACGCTCACCGACGGCGGCATCACGAGCCGCATCGGGTCGTTCGGGTGGTCGTGGTGGACGCCGTGGATGATCCAGTGCAGGCGCGCGCCGATGCCCTTCTCCGGCTCGAAGTGGAACACGATGCGGTGCAGCCAGTACTCGGTGAGGGTCCAGAACAGATAGCCGCCGAGCAGCCACAGCGGCGTCGCGGCGCCCGAGCCGTGCACCAGGCCGAGAATGAACAGGACCGCGATGGTGGGCAGGAAGAGGATCGGCGGGACGCTCGGATGCACGCGGGAGACCCGGTCGAGCAGCGGCGTGTCGAACATGCGGGGCGAGGCCCGCAGCACCTCGGTCCGGCGCAGACCGGACAAGTCGGTCGGATGCTCCAGGTAGTTCGACGGGTGCCCGGGGGAGAGCGTGGGGAGCTCCTCGCCCGAATGGGCTCGCGTGGGCTCTTCCACTCCAGTGCTCATACCGACAGGATACCCGCGTGCGCGGGGCGGGTTTCGCGCCCGCAGCCGCCCGCCTCGCCTCAGTCGGCCGAGCCGGGCTCGGCGGGGCGCGCGAAGACGATCTGGCTGACGGCGAGGGCGAGGAACTCGCAGCGCTCGCTCGACCCGCGTTCGAGCGAGGTCAGCTCGACATCGGTGAGAGGCAGGAACATGCGCTCCCCGGCGTTCAGGTAATCGGTCAGCCGGCTGCGATACCCGTCGCGCGGCAGGGTGAGCAAACCGGTGATCCGGTAGCGCGCTGTCTCGACGACGATCCGCTCCTCACGTTGATCCATGGCGGGGAAGGTAGCCGAACGCCTCCGCGCGGGGCTGCGATCCTGGACACATGGCCAGAGGCCAGAAGCCGCGCTGGTGGGAGATCCGCGCGGCGCAGAACCGAAAACCGGCGACCTACCGCTGCCCGCTGTGCGGCGCGCACCTGCCCGCGCTGAGCGAGCACATGCTCATGTTCCCCGAGGGCGACCACTCCCGCCGCCGCCACGCCCACAGCGCCTGCGTGATGGCGGCGCGACGGGCGGGCCGCCTGCCGACGCGCCGCGAGTGGGAGACCCTGCACGAGCCGCCGCGGGCGCCCGGCCGGCTTCGCCGTGCGCTCCAGCGGATCACCGGGGGTCGGTCTCGAAACGACTAGGCTCCCCCCGCGATGAGCGGAGAGCTGAAGCTCGGGGTCAACCTCGGCTACTGGGCCGGGGGCCCACCGCCCGACGTGGCCGAGGCGGTGAAGGCCGCCGAGGAGGTGGGCGTGGACTCGATCTGGACCGCCGAGTCCTACGGCTCCGACGTGTTCACCCCGCTGGCGTGGTGGGGTTCGCGGACCGAGCGCGTGAGGCTCGGCACGGCGATCGCCCAGATCTCCGCTCGCACGCCCGCCGCCACCGCGATGACGGCGATGACGCTCGACCATCTCTCCGGCGGGCGCTTGCTGCTCGGCCTCGGTGTCTCCGGCCCCCAGGTCGTGGAGGGCTGGTACGGGCAGCAGTTCGCCAAACCGCTCGCGCGCACGCGCGAGTACATCGGCGTGCTGCGCGACATCTGGGCCCGGGAGGCACCCGTGCGCAACGACGGGCCTCACTACCCGCTGCCGCTGCGTGAGGGCACCGGCCTCGGCAAGCCGCTGAAGGCGAACATCCGGCCGCTGCGCGCGGACATCCCGATCCTGCTCGCCGCGCAGGGACCGAAGAACGTCGCGCTGGCCGCCGAGCTGTGCGACGGCTGGCTGCCGTTGTTCGTCTCCCCCTACCACGACGAGATCTACCGGGAGGCCCTGGCCGAGGGCTTCGGCCGCCCGACCGCGCGCCGCACGCCCGCCACCTTCGAGGTCGCCGCGACGGTGCCGCTGATCGTCAACCGCGACGTCGAGCAGGCGGCCGACTGGCTGCGGCCGATGTACGCGCTGTACTTCGGCGGGATGGGCGCGCGTGAGCAGAACTTCCACGCCGACGCCGCGATCCGGATGGGCTACGAGGCCGAGGTGAAGCGCATCCAGGCGCTCTACCTCGACGGGCGCAAGGAGGAGGCCGCCGCGGCCGTCCCGACGCGCTTGGTGGAGGATCTGGCGCTGATCGGCCCGGCGGAGAAGATCCGCGAAGAGCTCGCCGCCTGGCGTGCCTCCGTGGTGAGCACACTGCTTGTCGGCGGCGACGCCCAGACGATCCGCACCGCCGCCGAGCTCGTGCTCGGCTGAGCGCTAGGGCGTCTGCCGGCGCCGGTCGGCGGAGATGATGCGGTGGGCCTTGAGGCCCAGGCTGAGCCGCTCGCGCCCGTCGGACTCGTAGGGCGAGAGCCCGGAGACCTCCAGCACGCGGGACAGCCGGTAGCCGACGGTGTGGCGATGCAGGCTCATCGCCTCGGCGGTCTCCGTCGTCGAGCCGTGGTGGTCCAGGAAGCAGCGCAGCGTGGCGAGCAGCTCGGTGTCGTGGTCGGCGTCGTAGCGCTCGAGCGTCGACACCGTGTGCGTCCGGAGCTTCTCGAGCTCGTCGGGGTCGCGCAGGAGCACCCGGATGAGCAGGCGATAGGTGTCGAGCTGGGCGTCGGCGAGACGCTCGGGCTCGCACACCAGCCCCAGCATCAGCTCGGCCTCGCGCAGTGCCTCGTGGAGGAGCACCGGGTCGCGCTGCGGAAGTGAGGCGGCGACCGGGAGGCCGCGGGAGCGCAGGGGCTCCAGCACCGCCTCGGCGTCCCCCGCCGGAGTGAGCGGTACGAGCCCGAGCACCCGGCCCTCGGCCACCTCGGCGCTGATGATCCCCGGCGTGTCGAGGAGCGAGCCGTCCTCGTCGCCCACCTGCGCGCAGATGGCGGTCGCGCCGGCGCTGAGGTCGACGCCGAGGCGCTGTCCCTGCGCGATCACGGCTCCGCCGTCGCTCGGCGGCGAGGCCACCATCGCGAGCAGGAAGGCGCGGCGCGCCCCCGCCACGGCCGCCTCGGAGCCGTCCTCCAGGACCGCGGCCACGCTCGCCGCCGCCGCGGCGGCCTCCAACCAGGCTCGGCGCTCCGCCACTCCGGCCGGTTCGCCGAGCGCGAGTACGAGGCCGACGACCTCGGCCCCGATCCGCACCGGGATCGCCTCCCCCCAGTCGGTCGTGGCCGGCCCCCCGGCCACGACGCTCGTGACGTGGGCGAGGAGCTCGTCCGCGCCCGCCTCGTCGATGGCCCCCTCCGGGCGCACGACGAATCCCTTCGGGTGGCCGGGGAGCACGATCGCCACCGTGCAGCCCGCCCCCGTGGCCGCCGACGCGGCCACGCCGCTCAGGCCGTCGCCGGCGACGGCGGCGGACACGAGCGTGAGCGGGGTGGCCCGGGGAGCGGCCGCAGCCGCTCCCCGGAGCTCCCGTGCACTCAGCTCGCGCTCAGCGGACCGCGCGCGATGCATGGTGGCCGCGCGAGCACGCTGGGTGTCCCGCGGGCCGGGTCATGCGACCGTCGTGGCCGGCTCCTCGCGCCCGAGGCCGGGTATGCCGTTCGGGTACCCGAGGGACGGGATGTCGGAGGGGTACACCTCGTGCCCGTGCTCGGCCGTATCGCCGATCTCCATGTTCTCCTGCGACATCCGCAGGGGGATGAACAGACCGACCAGCTTGAGCAGGATGAACGTTCCCACACCGGAGAACACGATCACCCACAGCCCGGCCAGCACCTGCCACTTGAGCAGCGTCCAGTTGCCGAAGAACACGCCCGTGGCCGAGAAGCCGGGGGTCTTGCCGTTGGCGTTGTACACCGCCATCCCCGGATCCGCGAAGAAGCCGACCAGCAACCCGCCCGCGAGTCCGGCGAATCCGTGCGTGTAGATCACCCCCAGGGTGTCGTCCACGTTGCGGAAGGGTCGCAACCGGCTGAGGTAGTTGAGCGCCAGATACACGATCGAGGAGGCGATGACGCCCATCATGATCGCGCCCCAGCCGTTGACGTAGCCGGCCGCCGGCGTGATCGCCACCAGGCCGACGATCATGCCGTTGACGCCGGAGATGAGTCCCGGCTTACGCCCGGTGATGTAGTCCCAGGCCACCCAGACCATGAACGCCACGGCGGTGCACAGGTTCGTGTTGAGCACCGCGGCTGAGGCGGAGGCCCCGGCGAAGTACGGGTCGCCTCCGTTGAAGCCGTTCCAACCGAGCCACAGCAGTCCGGCTCCCACCGCGACCATGGCCACGTTGTTCGGAGCGTCGACCTCACGATCGCGTTGCAGGCGAGGACCGATGACCGCCGCGGCGACGAACCCCGACACACCGGCCGAGAGGTGGATGACGTAGCCGCCGGAGAAGTCGATCGCACCGTTGTGGGCGAAGAAGCCGCCGCCCCAGATGAGGAACGCGTTGACGGTGTAGATGAGCGAGGACCACAGCGCCACGAACGGGATCCACGCCTTGAAGTTGATGCGGCCCAGTACCGAGCCGAGCATCAGGATTGGCGTGATCGCCGCGAACACGAACTGGAAGTACGCGAGCGAGGCCATGGGGAAGCGGAAGGCCGGCATACCGCCGGTTCCGCTCACCAGCGGGATGGCCGCCCGCCCCTGTTCGGAGGCCGGGGTGAGGATCGACGCCGGCTTCCCGATGAAGGTCGAGAAGAAGCCGGTGCCGTGCCCGATCGGCGTGCCAAAGCCCATCTTGAAGGCCCACAGGACCCAGACGATCAGCACGACGGCGAACGCCGCGAAGGTCAGCATCATGCTGTTGATTGACCAGCGCTTCTGCATGACCCCGCCGTACAGCACGACCAGGCCGGGGACGCTCATCAAGCCGACGAGCGTCGCAGCGGTCATCTGCCAGGCGTTGTCACCAGGGCTGAGCCAGGTGGGGTATGGGAGCAAGTCAGTTCTCCTTTTGGGTGAGGGGGTCCGAACCCCGACCACCTCGGTCGGCGGCATGGCCTAACGGCCAAGAGTGCGCATAAGGGTGCCTTCGGGCCCTCGCGGGGCCTATAGCCGTGGGTCCAGCAAACGGAGGGGGCCCCTGGACATTGGGACAAGGGCACCGACTGCGCTGTCCATCCGGCCAAACGGAGGCCTCGGAGGCGGCGGGCGAACCACGGGCCGCCCGGGCACAGGGCCGCCGGCCGCGTGCCCTGCTCCTGGCCTCCTGCGGCGGGTCGGGCCGCCGCGCTCCTTGCAGGACATCGCCGCCGAGCGAGTCGGGGGCGACCCGGCGTCTGACACGATCGGCGTGGTGAATCTCGTGCGCTCAGTTCGCGGCGTCGCCCTCGTGGCGCTCGTCACGGCAGTCGCCGGCCACGCCCATCACCACCACCATCACCACCTGCAGTCGGTGGGGATGGTCGGACTCGCGATCGGTGCCTTCGCCAGTTGGGCCGGCGTGCCCGGGCCGGGTGAGCCGTTGCTGATCGGCGCCGCCGTACTCGCGGCGCGGGGCAAGCTCTCGCTCGAGGCGGTGCTCCTCACCGCCTTCGTCGCGGCCACGATCGGGGGCGTGGTCGGCTGGATCGCGGGGATGAAGGGCGGCCGGGCGCTGATGGAGCGCCGGGGGCCGCTCCTGCGCCTGCGCCTGCGCGCCCTGCGGCGCGGCGAGGAGGTCTTCCAGCGCGCGCCGGCCCTCTCCGTGCTGCTCGCCCCCTCCTGGGTGTGCGGGATCCACCACGTTCGCTCGGCGCTCTACCTGCCCCTGAACGCGGCCAGCGCCGTCCTGTGGACCCTGGGGATCGGCCTCTCCGCCTACTTCGTCGGACCGCCCGTCGTCGATCTCGTCAACGACGCCGGCACCGCGCTGATCATCGGGTTCGGGGTGCTCGTCATCGTCGGGCTGCTCGTCGGCTCGATCGCGCGGCGCCGGACGCGGGCGAGAACGGTCAGAGCCCGGTCCTCGCCCAGTCCACCGAGTGATACGGCACCACCGGCTGACCCACGCTGACCTGGATCACGGCGTGGGGGAGGAGGCGGATGTCGCGGGGGTTGCGCGTCCACGGCCGTCCGTTGACGAGCCATGACTGGGTCCCGGTGATCGAACCGATCCGCGTGCGCGTGAGCGGCTGGCGCCAGACGTCGAAGAAGTCCCCCAGCGTGTAGATGCGCCGGGTCGGCGACTCGATGTGGATCACCCCGTCGGGAGCGTGCGTGTGGAGCCAGTAGTAGCAGCTGCTCGATCCCGGAATCGCGACCGGTCCCTCGGTCGTCTCCATCACCTGGGAGCCCGGGATGCCGATCCCGCCGGGGAGCGAGCGCGCGGCGCCATCGAGGAACACCGCCAGGTGGGCGTGGATGTGGTAGACGAGCTGCTCGACCGGCGCGCAGCTGATCCCGTCCACCTTGGCGCGTCCCGTCGTGCTGGCGGGGGCGATCGGCGGACCGGCCTCGATGGGGACGTTCTCAAAGCCCATCTGCGCTCCGGTGCTCCCCGCCGTGCTCGTGGTGCTCGTCGCCCCCGTGCTCGTGGTGCTCGTCGCCCCCGTGCTCGTCCCGGTCCTGGTCGTCGTCCCGGCTGACCCGCCCCCAGGGGAATGCGTGGCGGCTGAGCTCCCGCATCCCGCGAGCAGCGCGGCGAGCAGTGTCAGCAGGGCCGGCAGGCGACGCGACATACGCCCCGAGACGGTACCGGTGCAACGGCGCGGTCGCTCCAGACGGCGCGTGGCCGCCTGGAGCGATCTGACCGGTCCGTCCGCCTACCCTTCAGCCGCCGTCAGGCGCCCGGTCCCGCCGGTCGCCCGCGCCGTGCCTGCCCCCCGGCACGCGTGTGCGCCCCTTCTCCTGCTCTCCGCGGTCCCTTTGCCCCAGCCCTCCACCAGCGGGTGATGTCCCCACCGCGACCCGCCGGGGTGGCCTCATGACCTGCCAAGGCTCCTGCGGGGTCGTCGGGCGGGAGTCCACGGCCCGCAGCCTAAGCGCCGTGTGATGGGACGAGATGCGACATTTCTCACATGAGCGTGCTCCACAGCGGCCGATGAGCGAGCGTTCCCCGTCCTTCCTGCGCCAGCTCGGCCCGGACGATGCCGGTGCGCTCGTCGTCGCCTCCCGCCGACGGCGCTACGACCGCTCCGACACGATCCTGCACGCCGGCGCGCCGGGCGACGCGGTCGCCGTCGTCCTCAGCGGCCGAGTGCAGCTCATCGGCTACGGAGCGGGAGAGCGCGAGGTGCTGCTCGCCATCCGCGGGCCGGGCGAGCTGCTCGGCGAGATGGCGGCGCTCGGCGGCGGGCGCCGGACCGCCACCGTGGTCGCGCTCGAGCCGGTGGAGGCCGTGTTCATGACCGGAGCCGAGTTCCGGGCCTACCTGCGCGACCACCCCGACGCCGCGCTGGTGCTGATCCGGATGCTCGTCCAGCGGCTCGCCGAAGCGACGCAGGTCGGCGTCGACCTCGCCACCCAGGACAGCGTGGGGCGAATCGCCAAGCGCCTGCTCGAGCTCTCCGCGGCCCACGGGACCCCCCACCCCGAAGGGGGGACCGAGCTGTCGCTCACCCAGGACGAGCTGGCCCGGTGGACGGGGGCGACGCGGGAGACGGTGTCCCGGGCCCTGCGGCTGATGCGGCGCCTGGGCTGGGTCACGACCGAGCACCGGAAGATCACCGTGCTCGACGCGGGCGCACTGCGTGAGCGCAGCGGCGGGGCCGGCGAGCGCTGAACGACGCGCCCGCCGGCCGGCCGGATACCTCTAGCGACGGCCGCCGCCGCCGAACAGGGTGAGGAAGAACAGGAAGATGTTGAACACGTCGAGGAAGATCGACGCCGCGATCAACACCGGGCTCACCTGCGTGCGGGCGAGGCGATTGAAGTCGAACACCACGAGGGCGCCGAAGACCGCCAGCCCGAGGACGGAGTAGATGACGTTGCCGCCGGGGATCGCCACCAGCGTGGCGATGAGCCCGAACACGATCAGGGCGAGCAGCGCGAACAGCAGCGGCTTCCACCACCCGCTCAGATCACGGCGCGTCGCGTAGCCGTAGGCGCCGAGGCCGCCCGTGAACAGGGCGGTCGATCCCGTCGCCTGGTACAGGGCGTCGGGCTGCGTCTGGGCGTAGTAGTTGATGACGGCTCCGACGGCCATGCCGAGCAGCAGGCCCATCGCGAACAGGAATGCGATGGCGAGCTGCTGGTGCTGGCGGCGGACCGCGAACTGCACTCCGAAGATGCAGGCGAACGGGAGGAGGAAGAAGACGAAGCTCGTCTGCAGGTCCCGTCCGATGTAGGCGCCGAGGGCGGCGAAGCCGACCGTGAGCGCGACGAGACCCATCGTCTCGCCGAAGACCTCACGGGTGCGTTCGCGGGGGACCCCGACGCCGCGGTAGGCAAGTTGGTCATAGGTCGGCATCTGTGTTGCTCCTGGAAGAGGTGAGAAGCTGATTCTGCGCCGCTAACGGTAGCCGACGTCACTTAGGAAAATGGTAAGGGTTCCGTCAGGCGATACACGCCGCACAGCCTGGCGTTACGGCGCGATGATCCGGACGTGATCCCCGGCCGAATAGGTGCCTGATGTCCCCCGGAGCCCCCCGATGAGGGTGGCGATCGTCGGCGCCGGGATCTCCGGCCTCACCGTCGCCCACCTGCTCGCCCCTCGGCACGACTTCGTCGTCTACGAGGCGAACGCGTACGCGGGCGGTCACACCAACACGATTCGGGTCGATACCGCCGAGGAGACGCTCGACGTCGACACCGGCTTCATCGTCTTCAACGATCGCAACTATCCGAACTTCGAGCGGCTGCTGGCGCGCATCCGCGTCCCCTGGCAGCCGTCGGACATGAGCTTCAGCGTGAGCGACGGGCGGGGCGAGTTCGAGTACAGCGGGGGGTCGCTGAACGGGCTGTTCGCCAACCGGGCCCACCTCGCCGAGCCGTGGTTTCACCGCATGATCCTCGACCTCGCGCGCTTCAACCGGATCGCTCCGCGGCTGCTCTCGCTCCCCGGCGACGGCCCATCGCTGGGGGCGTGGCTGGAGCAGCAGCGCTTCTCGCAGCCGTTCATCGAGCGGCTGATCGTCCCGCAGGCCTCCGCCGTGTGGTCGGCCGATCCGCGTGGGATGTGGGAGTTTCCCGCCCGGTTCCTCGTCGAGTTCTTCCACCACCACGGGATGCTCGGCTTCACCGGGAGGCCGAGGTGGCGGGTCGTGCGCGGCGGCTCGGCACGCTACGTGGAGGCGCTCACGGCGCCGTGGCGCGAGCGGCTGCGCCTCGGCTCGCCGGTGGAGTCCGTGGACCGGGCCGGGGACCACGTGACGGTCACCGCCCGCGGGGCCGAGCCCGAGCGCTTCGACGCGGTGGTGTTCGCCTGTCACTCCGATCAGGCGCTGGCCGCGCTCAGCGATCCCTCCGAGCGCGAGCGCGAGCTGCTGGGGGCGATCCCCTACCAACGCAACGAGGCGACGCTGCACACGGACGTCCGGATGCTCCCCCGCCGGCGCCGCGCCTGGGCGAGCTGGAACTATCACCTGCTCGCCGAGCCCAAGCCGTTCACCACGGTGACCTACGACATGAACCGGCTGCAGTCGCTGCGCACGCAGACCCGGTTCCTCGTCACGCTCAACCGCACCGATGAGATCGACCCCGGCCGGATCATCCGCGTGATCGACTACGCCCATCCCGTCTACACGGCCGCGGGCGTGCGGGCGCAGGCGCGCGTGGGGGAGATCAGCGGCGTCCGGCGCACCCACTTCTGCGGCGCGTACTGGGGCTGGGGCTTTCACGAGGACGGAGTCGTCTCGGCCCTGCGCGTCGGCGCCGAACTCGGGGCGGGCTGACGCAGTCGCGCGGTAGGGTCCGCCCGGTGCCGGTCACCGTGAGGCTCGACCCCGACGATCACGTCGCGGTCGTCGAGTTCGACCACCCGCCCCACAACCACATCGACCTCGACCTGCTGCGCGGGCTGGCGGACGCCTACGAGCGCCTCGACCGGGACCGCGGCGCCCGGGCGATCCTCCTCTGCTCGACCGGGCGGCACTTCTGCGCCGGCGCCGACTTCGCCACCGCGGAGGCGACCGCGGTGGACGCCTTCTACGCGCAGGCCCACCGGCTGTTCGCCGCCGGCCTGCCCGTCGTGGCGGCCGTCCAGGGCGCGGCGATCGGCGGCGGCCTGGGGCTCGCGCTGTCGGCGGACTTCCGCGTCGCGACGGCATCGACGCGCCTGCAGGCCAACTTCGCCCGGCTCGGCATCCACCAGGGCTTCGGGCTGAGCGTCACGCTGCCGCGCGTCCTCGGCGAGCAGCGGGCGGCCGAGCTGCTCCTGCTCGGGGGACCGGTCCGCGGCGAACAGGCCCTGGCGATGGGGCTCTGCGACCGCCTGGCGCCGGAGGCCGAGCTGCGCATCGGCGCTCGGGAGCTGGCCGCGCAGCTCGCCGGCGGGGCGCCGCTCGCGGTGCGGGCGATCCGGGCCACCCTGCGCGCCGGCCTCGCCGAGGAGGTGCGGCGGGCCACCGCACGGGAGGCCGAGCACCAGCGCGAGCTGTTCGCCAGCGACGACTTCCGGGAGGGGGTGCGCGCCACGGCGGAGCGGCGCCCGCCCCGTTTCCGCGGACGCTGATCAGAGCTCGGAGCGGACGACCTTGCCGAGCGCGTTGCGCGGCAGCTCGGCGGCGAACTCGTAGCGCTTGGGCACCTTGTAGGCGGCGAGCCCCTCGGCCGCGTGGCGGCGCAGCACCTCGGGATCGACCTCGTGCTCGGCCACCACGACCGCCGTGACCTCCTCGCCCCATTCGTCGCTGGGGCGCCCGATCACCGCCACCTCGGCCACCGCCGGGTGCTCGAGCAGCCGCTCCTCGACCTCACGCGGGTAGACGTTGAAGCCGCCGGAGATGATGAGCTCCTTGCTGCGGCCGACGATCCGCAGGTAGCCGTCCGCGTCGAGCGCGCCGAGGTCGCCGGTGCGAAACCACCCGTCCGGGGTGAACGCCTCAGCAGTGGCGTCGGGACGGCGCCAGTATTCGGCGATCACGTTGGGTCCGCGCACCTGGATCTCCGCGGTCTCCTCGGGGCCTTGGCCGATCCGTCCCGCTGAGCGACATCGATCGGCCACACCCCCCTCTCCGGAGAGCCGCAGCTCCACGCCGGGGAACGGGAAGCCGACGGTCCCCGGCCGGCGCTCACCGTGGAGCGGGTTCGAGGTGAGCATGATCGTCTCGGTCATCCCGTAGCGCTCGAGCGGAACCTGGCCCGTCGCCTCGCGCAGCGACTCGGCCAGCGACGGCGGAAGCGGCGCCGAACCCGACACGGCCAACCGCAGCGCCGCCAGCTCGCTCGCCCGGGCCGTCGCGGCGAGCCGCGCGTACATCGTCGGGACCCCGAACAGGAGCGAGATCCCCCCGCCCGCGGCGCACCGCGACAGGACGTCGCCGGCGTCGAAGCGGGGACGCAGCTCGAGCGAGGCGCCGGCGCACAGGGTGCCGTTGAGTCCCACGCCGAGGCCGTGGACGTGGAACAGAGGGAGGGTGAGCAGCAGGCGGTCCCCGGGCGTCCACTCCCACGCCTGCGCGACCGCGGTCGCGCTCGCCAGCAGATTGCCGTGGGTCAGCCGCGCCCCCTTCGGCGCGCCGGTGGTCCCTGAGGTGTAGATCAGCACCGCGGGATCCTCGCTGCGGGCGGCGTCGATCGCCCCGGCGGGCTCGCCGCCCGGGTCGGGGAGCCCGATCTCGATGCCGGTGACGGCGATCCCCGCCGCCGGGGCCGCCTCCCTGATCCAGGCGGCGTGCTCGTCGTCGGCCACGGCCGCGCCGGCCGGGTCGGCGTCGCGCACGATCCGGCTCACCTCGGCACGGGTGTAGCCGGGGTTGAGAGGCACGACCACGAGCCCGGCCCGCAGCGCCCCCATGTAGGCGAGCACGAGCTCGGCGGAGCTCGGTGCGCAGATGACGAAGCGCTCGCCGGCGCGCATCCCCGCCGCCAGCAGTCGCCGCGCGACGGCGTGGGAGCGTTCGGCGAGCTCGTCGCTCGTCAGCCAGCGATCGTCGATGTCACGGAGCTGCGGCCAGGCCGGTGAGCGCGCCCATTGGGCTTGCCAGCGGCCGGGGAGGCTGTCGTCCGCGAGCAGCTCGGGCGGGCCGTGCCCGCTCTCGTTCGCGTCCTCCGATGACCCCGGAAAGTCCACCGACAGGGAATCTAGTGGTCCCTCGAGCGGTCGAAAGTCGTGTGTACGGACCTGTCGTTCGAGGAAAACTCTGGCGCCGTGTCCGATCCAGTGCCCCAGGTTCGCGCCTCCGTGCGCCTTGCGCTCGAGAGCCGTGCCGAAAGCCTGATCGTGGTGCGAGCGATGATCGCCGGCGTGGCCGACGCGGCCGGCATCGAGCGTGCGCGGTTCGACGACCTCCGCACCGCCGTCAGCGAGGCCTGCAGCAACGTCGTCCTGCACGCCTACGACGGCGAGGGGGGGCCGATGGAGGTGCGGCTGGAGCTCGATCCCGTGGCGCTGCAGATCCGCGTGCTCGACCGCGGACGCGGGATCCGGCAGATCATCTCCTCGCGCAATCGCATGCGCGTCGGGCTGGCCCTGCTCAGCGCCCTCGCCGATCGGGCGGAGGTGCTGGGACGGGAGGGCGGAGGCACCGAGGTGCGGATGTCCTTCCCCGGCGTGGAGGCGCCGACCGAGCCGACCGGGCTGACCGGGCCGACCGAGCCGACCGAGCCGACCGAGCAGATCGAGCCACCGGAGCCGCCCGAGCCATCCGAGCCGTTCGAGCCGCCACCGCCGTGGGCGCCGGACCAGGCCGCACTCGCCGCCGGGGACGTGGTGGCCGAGATCGCGCCGGTGGCGCTCGTGGAGGAGGTCGTCGGGCGGATCGCGGCCGCGCTCGCGGTGCAGGCCAGCTTCACCGTGGATCGCCACGCCGACGTGAGGATCGTGTGCGACGAGCTCGGTGCCCTGATGCGCTCGACGAGCGGCGTGTCCGCTGTCGTCTGCACCGCGCGGCCGGGCCTGCGCCAGCTGGACCTGCGCCTCGGTCCCCTGCCCTCGGGGAGCTGGGAGCGCTTCCGCTCCCGTCAGCCCGGGCGATCGGACACGGTGCTCGAGCTGTTGAGCGACGAGCTGCGCGCGGTGGCGAGCGGCGGGCGCGAGACGCTGCTCATCCGGCTGTCCGACCCACGACCGAGCCGGGAGGACCGCGAGGCGGAGCGCGCGCTCAGGACGCGTCGGTGAGCTCGCGCAGCCGCGCCAGCGAATTGCGCAGCAGGCGTGAGACGTGCATCTGCGAGATCCCGATCCTCCGGGCGATCTCCGTCTGGGGCAGGTCCTCGCCGAAGCGCAGGTACAGGACCTGACGCTCACGCCGCGGAAGGTGGCGTGCCGCCGCGAACAAGGTCGTGGCGTCGTCGACCAGCTCGAGCCGCTCGTCGAGCTCCCCGATCGTCTCGAGCCGGGTCACCGGATCGCCGTCACTCGCGCCGGCGGGGGCGTCGAGCGACAGCGCCTCGTACGCCGACGCCGTCTGCAGTCCCTCCAGGATGTCCTCTTCGCTGCGCTCGGTGTAGTGGGCCAGCTCCTGCACCGTCGGCGCCCGTCCCGTCAGTGTCGTGAGCTCGCGCTGCGCCTCGCCGATCTGTCGCGAGCGCTCCTTTGCGCCGCGATCGACGTGCAACGCCCAGCTCGCGTCGCGGAAGTAGCGCTTGAGCTCGCCGACGATCGTGGGCACCGCGAAGGTCGTGAAGGCGTAGCCACGGGCGGGATCGAAGCGCTCGACGGCCTTGACCAGACCGAGGCTGGCGATCTGGAAGAGATCCTCGTGAGGCTCCCCGGCATTCCCGTACCGGCGGGCGAGACGGTGGGCGAGCGGCAGGTAGCGCTTGATCAGCTCGTCGCGCGCGCGCCGGTCACGACCCTCTGCCCAGCGGCGGAACAGCATCTCGGAGTCCGCTGCGGCAGCAGCGCCGGAAAGCTGACGAGTAGCCGTCAGGGTGCTCATACTCCGGAGACCCTTCGCTGGGGGCAGTGCGCGGACCCGGCTCTCCGAGGTGCGCGAACCGCGCCCCGCCGAGCCACCGCGCGATTAACCATACCCCGTTGCGACCCGTCCCAGCGCGAATTCCCGCTCGCTTCCGCGGAGCCGGGTCGCCCCTCGCGCCCGGTGCGGGGCTCCGTTACCCTTACGTGACTCATGATCAGCCGAGTCCGCACGGCCCCGGCCGCGCGGAGCGGGGGACCCACTGGACCGCTTCGGGTCCGGGGGCGAATCGTCGTCACGACGACGTAGCGCGGACTTCCACCCCGCGCGAGCCCGGCAGCTAACCTCGCAGGCGCCGACAAGAGAAGGGAATGGTCTTGCCGTACGAACGTCCCACGTGCCCGGTTGCGGGGGCCGGGGAGCGCCAGGGCTGATGGAGGCATCCGCGCTCAAGCAGCGGCGCCTCGGCGTGGGCATGCGGCGCAGTCCGCTGCTGAAGCTCCAGTCCGACGAGCGCCTGGTCACGCTCGTGCGCCGCGGCAACCACGCGGCCTTCGACGCGCTCGTCGCGCGCTATCAGTCGCGGTTGCTCGCGTTCTGCCGCCATCTGCTGCGCTCTCGCGAGGACGCCGAGGACGTGCTCCAGGACGTGTTCGCGTCGGCCTTCAAGGCGATGATCGCCGACGAACGACCGATCAGCGTCCGCCCCTGGCTGTACCGCATCGCGCGCAACCGCTGCCTGAACCACCTCCGGCGGATGAGCGCGATCGGCGTCGACTCGATCGAGGACCACGTCTCCGATCACGTCCCCAGCACCTCCGACGCCGTCCAGCGCCGGGAGGATCTCTGGCAGCTGGTCGGCGATATCCAGCAGCTTCCCGAGTCGCAGCGCAGCGCCCTGCTCCTGCGGGAGATGGAGGCGCTCTCCTACGAGCAGATCGCCCACGTGATGGACAAGACCATTCCGAGCGTCAAGTCGCTGCTCATCCGGGCCCGGCGCGGGCTCGCCGAATCCGCCGAGGCCCGAACGCTGACCTGCGTGGAGGCGATGAGCGAGCTCGGCGAGTGCCATCTCGGTCGCCGCCAGCGGATGAGCCGTGTCGTCAGGCGCCACCTCGGAGCCTGCCCGCGGTGCGCCAGCCTGCCCGTTCCCTGCGAGCCCGCGGCGGCGGCGCGCGCGTTCTGGCCGCTGGCGCCGCTGGCCCCGGTGCTCGCCTTGCGGCGGTTCGCGCTCACGCAGTTCCTGCACGGCGCCCGGGCCGGCTCGACCGCGACCGCGACGGCGGCGGGCGCGGGGGCCGGCGCCGGGGCGAGCACGGCGCTCGGAGGCTCGGGGACCGCCGGCCTCGTCTCCGCCGGGCTCGGCGGCCTCGCCGGTAAGGCCGCGGTGGGTCTCACCGCTGCGGTGATCGGCGTCGCCGGCGTCGCCGCCGTCGACGGCGGCGGCCCCGCGCACCGGCGCCCGAAGCCGTCCTCATCGCCGCCCTCGCTCACATCGGCCGCCCGGCCCGACGGGCCCACCGGGGGAGCGCCGGTTCTCGCCGCCGCGCCGGCGGCCTCGCCCCGCCGCGCATCGTCGCAGAACGCGCGGAGCGCCCGCCGGCGGACCGCGAGCGCCGCCGCGACGACGCCCACCACGCCCACGACGGCGACCACCCCGACCACGCCCGGGGCGCCCACGACCCCGGTGGCCACGCCCACCACCGCGACCGTCGCCCACGCCCCGGGGACGCACTCGACGAGCTCGACGAGCACCACGCCGGGCGCGGTCACCGGCACCGTGGCAACCTCATCGACCGGTCCCACCGGCGGGGTGGCACCGACGGTTCCGGCGCAGCCGGTCGGCACGAGCACCGCCCCCACCACGACCACGACGACGGCCCCCACCACCACGGGTACCGCCGGGGGCTCCTGAGCCAGCGCCGGAGCCGGCGGGGCGGCCGGCGGCCGAGGCCCGCGCTCAGTCTTCGGGGCGCAGCGAGTCGCCGATCAGCCAGAACATCGGCGGCCACAGGCCCACGAACAGCGCCCGGCGCTCGGCGTTGCCGCGCTCATCCTGGTCGACCGTCTTCGCGCGGATCCACAGGGCGATGCAGAGGTTGATGGCGCTGAGCGACAGCACCTGCATCTGCCACGGCCGAAGGCCGCATCGGTAGAGCAGACCCGTGAGCATGGGTTCGTTCTCGCCGCTGCGCCGCCGTTTCAAACAGAGCGCGGCGGAACGCGTCACCTTGTGTAGCGCCGCGCTGGCCGGGTAGCTCTCACCAGTGCCCCGGAGACCGAACTTCGCCCACCGCTGGGCGACCGCCGCGACCTGGCCGCTGGGCATCGCGCTCACGTCGTGGGACTACATGTGGCGCTCGACGCCGCTGCACCGGCGCGAGCTCGACGGCGAGGACGTCGAGGCCCACCTGCCGCCCCCATACCCTTCGGACGTCGACGGTGATGACGTGATCGGTCCGGACGACGGGCGCGGGCCACTGTTCCACCGGTGCTATGCGACCGTCATCCGGGACACCGAGATGACCCCCGAGGCGCTGATCGACGCGATCGGCGAGGACGTCAATCGGGCGGCGCCCACCACCTTCGCACGATTTCAGAAGGTTTCCGGGGAACGCGGGCGCCTCGCGGTCGGCGACGAGTACGTGGTGAGGATGCCGGGACCGTGGGACGGGCCGGTGCGGGTCGTCGACCGCCGCCCGCGCTCGTTTCGGCTCGCGACGCTGTCCGGCCATCTCGAGGCGGGACAGATCGAGTTCCGCGCCGCCGACGAGGCCGAGGGTCGGCTGCGCTTCGAGATCGAGTCGTGGGCGCGGAGCTCGGGCGGATTCTCCAATCTGCTGTACCACAAGCTCCGCATGGCCAAGGAAGTCCAGTTCCATATGTGGATCTCGTTCCTGGAGCGCGTGATCAAGCTCGCCGGAGGCACGATGACGGGTGGGATCCACGTCACCACCCACCGACTGGGGGCCGACGAGCCACGCCGCCCGGCGCAGCGGGACGAGCCCGGGGCCGAGGTCCGCCCGCGCGCCCGGGAGCACGCCGCGTGAGCAGCGGGCATCCGCTCCGCGGCCCGGAGCGGATCCAGCGCCGGCTCGAGCGCCTCGCCGCGGCGCCGCTGAACTTCGATCGCGCCGCGCTGCGCGACGCTCCCGGCACCGGCTGGCGCATGGACGACATCCGGCGTCCGCTTCCCGCCGAGGGACCTGGGGCGCCGGAGCCCGGCGGCAGCTTCGAGATCGCGCAGCGCCTGATCCGCGGCTACGAGTTCGCCGATCCCTCGATCGTGCGCGCCTACTACGACCCCGACCACTCGCTCCAGGGGCGCACGATGCTGCTGCGGCTGCGGGCGCTCGGGCTCGTGCAGGTGTACGTCGGCGTGCGCGTGCTCGACGTCATCGACGAGTCCTGCGAGCACGACGGCCGTCCGGTGCGGCGGTGGGGCTGGCGTTACGGCACGCTCGGGGGGCACATGGAGCAGGGCGAGATGAGCTGGGAGGTGTGGAAGTGGCTGGACACGGGGGACGTCGACTTCCGCGTCCACGCGATCTCGCGCCCGGCGAAGATCGCCAACCCGATCGTCGCGCTCGGCTTCCGGCTCGTCGGGCCCCACGAGCGCACCGTGTTCCTGCGCAGCACGGGCGAGCGGATGTGCCGCTTCGTCGAGCTCGGGCGTCGCGACGCCGGCTCCGCCGACGTGCGGGAGGCCGCCGCCGACCTCACGGCCCGCCCGCTGCGAGAATCGGACGGAGCTCACGACCAGCTGGCCGGCAACCTCGCCGACCCGATCGACACGGGAGAGAACCGATGATCACGATCCGAGGCCTCACCGTCGCGCAATGGCCGAACCGCTCGCTCGCCACGGCGATGCTCGCCACCGCCGTCGCGGTGGCCACCAGCGGGCGGGTCTCCCGCGGGGCGAACGGCGTGGCCGGAGCGGCGATGATCGTGTGGGGCTATCAGGAGATGTTCGACGGCGTCAACTGGTTCCGCCGCGGCCTGGGGGTCGGCGGCGTCGCCGTGGCGGTGGTGGGGCTGCGCTCCCAGCTCGCCGAGCGCCCGGGTCAGGCGCCGGCGGCCTGAGGGGTCAGGCGCCGGCGGCCTGAGGGGTCAGGCGCCGGCGGCCTGAGTGGGGGTCGGGCGCCGGCGGCCGAGCGGCTCAGGCGCCGTCGGAGCGTCGCTCGGCCACCCAGCGCTCGATCAGCAGGTGGGCGATCGACACCGGGTACGGCAGGCCCAGCTCGTCGTTGCGGCCGTCGAGCGCGGCGGCGACCTCACCCCACCCGAACCAGCGGACGTCCTCCAGCTCGCCGTCGAGCGTCCTCGGCTCTCCGCCCTCCGCGGAGGCGACGAAGCCGAGCATGAGCGAAGAGGGGAAGGGCCACGGCTGCGACGCGACGAAGCGGGGATCGTGGGCCTCGATGCCGGCTTCCTCCCGCACCTCGCGCACGACCGCCTCCTCCAGCGACTCACCGGGGGAGACGAAGCCGGCCAGCACCGAATACCGCCGCGCCGGCCACCCGGGACGGCGGCCGAGGAGAACCTCGTCGCCGTTCTCGACGAGCATGATCACGGCGGGGTCGGTGCGCGGGAAGTGGTGGGCGCCGCAGCGCGGGCACCGACGGGCGTAGCCGCCCTCGATGATCTCGGTGGACGCCCCGCACACGGCGCAGTGGGGGTTCGCACGATGCCAGTTGAGCAGCGCCACGACGCAGGCGGCGAGGCCTCCCTCGCCGTCTGACAGCGCCGGCCCCGCGTCGCGCAGGGCGACGAGGCGACCCTCGCGACGCTGCGGAGCGTTGCTCGGCGGCGCCTCTCGTGCTTCCAGATCGAGCGCGAACAGCGGCTGCGCCCCGTCGAGACCGATGAGGACCGCGTCATTCGCCGCGATCCCCTCCACGCCGCCGCGATGCAGGCGGGTGGGATTCTCGGGGTCGATGAGCACGGCGTCGCTCGTCGCGGCCAGCGCCCGGGCGCCGGGGTCGCGCAGCTGCTCGGCCACCCAGCGGGGGTCCTTGCGCGCGCTGGAGGCGCGGTCCAGCGACATCCCGGCGAGGTGTGGCTGGGGGCGATCGGCGAGCGGCGACATCCTCCCGTCGAGGTTAGACAGCCACCCCTACCGGGCGGTGATCGACGCCGCCACGGCGCGGGCCTGACGCTCGACCACGGCGCGGTGGGCGCCGACCCCGAGCGTCGCGTAGCGCCCCGACCCGATCGTGCGGAACAGATCGACGTGGTAGCCGGCCAGGGTGATCCGCCCGCCCGCCGGCGAGGTGAACACCCACTCCCATGCCGGGCGCCCGGCCAGGGTCGTCGCCGCGAAGCTCAGCTCGTGGTAGCCGGCCTCGGCCTCGGAGGCGCGCATGATCCCGCCGGCGATGGCCTCGGGCGTGAGCGGCCCGGTCGTGCTGCGATCGATGTCGATCTCCGCCGTCCCCCGGGGATTGACGAAGCGCGTCTCCGTGTAGGCGCCGTTGATGCTCACGTCCTTCTCCACGACGCGCCAGCCGCGGGGATAGCGCGCGGAGTAGACGGCGCCACGGTACGTCGGCTGGGCCGGACGTGCGGCGGCATGACGAACGGGCGCCCGGGGCTTGGCCACCGCGGACCGAGGCCGGTGGGAGTGGGTGCTGCGCCCTCCGAGGCCGATCAGCACGACAGCACCGGCGATCACCGCCGCCAGCACCACCAGCGCGAGCGCGCGCGGCCACAGTCGCCGCCCTGTGGCGCTCTCCTCCTCGGTGTCCTCGGGAGCGCCCGCGTGGCGCCGGGCCGGCCGCAGGATCGTCGGGTTGGTGGGAGGGATCGCTCGCGGGTCGGAGGTGTCGGCGACGCGGCGGCGACGCTCGGTCGTCCCCGCGGCCAGGCGCCGGCGCGCCGCCTCCGCAGCGGCGGCAGCGCGCGCGCGCCGGGCCGCCTCGGCGCTCGGGGGCCGCGGCTGGAGCTCGTCGTCCTCGCCGGTGAAGCGGAGCGCGGGGGTCGCGCGCCGCGTCGAGGAGCGGACCGGCGCGAGCCGCTCGGTCTCGTCGTCGTGGCCCGTTGCGTCGTTGCTCGTCACTGCGGCGAACCTACCTCAAACCGTGCCGGCTCCCACCCAGCGGGTTACGGGACGCGGAGCCGGGTGGCAGCCGGTATTGTCGCGCCGGCATGCTGACTGTCAACGGAGTGGACGAGGTGCGGGAGCTGGTGGGGCAGGAGCTGCCGGTGAGCGACTGGCACCTCGTCACCCAGGAGGACATCGACACGTTCGCCCGGGTGACCGGGGACGACCAGTTCATCCACGTCGATCCCGAGCGTGCCAAGGAGACGCCCCTCGGCGGGACGATCGCCCACGGCTTCTACACGCTGTCGCTGATCCCGCGCTTCTCCTACGACACCGTCGAGTTCACGGGCTTCTCCTTCGCGCTCAACTACGGCCTCGGCCGGGTTCGCTTCCCGGCGCCGCTGTTCGTCGGCGCGAGCGTGCGCATGCGCTCGACGATCGACGCCGCCGACGACATTCCCGGCGGGCTGCAGATCGTCCGCACGGCGACGCTCGAGAGCGACCGCGGCGAGAAGCCCGTGTGCGTCGCCGAGACGCTCGCCCGCGTCTACGTCTAGCGCGCGGGTGGCCGAGGACGCGCCAGCCGGCGACGTCGGCCCGCCCGACGCACACGCCGCGATGCGGTGGAACACGCCGCTGTCCGCGGCTCATGCCGAGCTGCTGCTGCACCGGTTGGAGATTCCGGCGCACGGGTCGGTGCTGGACCTGGGCTGTGGCTGGGGCGAGCTGCTGATCCGGGCCGTCGCGTCCACCGAGGCCTCCGTCACGGGGATCGGCGTCGACACCCATGCGCCGGACCTGGACCGGGGTCGGCGGGCTGCGGCCGAGCGAGATGTGGCGGACCGCGTGCGGTTCGTCGAGGCATCGGCGGTGGGCTGGAGCGAGCCCGCGGACCGGGTCCTGTGCATCGGCGCGAGCCACGCGTGGGGAGGGACCGCGGACGCCCTCGCTGCGCTGGCGGGGGCGGTCAAGCCGGGCGGGCGCCTGCTGTTCGGAGACGGGTTCTGGCAGCGCGAGCCCGGAGAACGCGCGGTGGAGATCTTCGGCGAGCAGGTGGTGGCGCTCGGCGAGCTCGTCCGCGTGGCGCACGCCACCGGCTGGCAGGTCTTTCACCTCAGCGAAGCCGATCAGCGCGAGTGGGACGACTTCGAGTCGACCTGGAGGGTCTCGCGCCACCGGTGGCTCGCCGAGCACCCCGACGGCGCCGCCGCGCCGAAGCTGGGCGAGGAGCTCCAGCAGGGGGTGCTGGAGTATCTCGACGTCTATCGCGGCGTGCTCGGCTTCTGCTACCTGGTGCTGGGGCGCTGAGCACCCTCTCGCGGTCCGCGGCCGGCTGCCGCACCGCGGCCGGCGCCTCGATCTGCGCGAACGCGTGGGGCGGGTGGCTCAGCGGATCTGCATCCCGGAGATCGCCCGGGCGATGACGAGCCGCTGGATCTCGGAGGTGCCCTCGAAGATCGTGTAGATCTTCGCGTCGCGGTGCCACCGCTCGACGGGGAACTCGCGGGTGTAGCCGTTGCCGCCGAGGATCTGGATCGCGCGCTCGGTGGCCCAGACGGCCACCTCGCCCGCCTTGAGCTTGCTCATCGACCCCTCGGCGTTCTCGAAGTCGTGGCCGTTCTTGCCCATCCACGCCGCGCGCCACACGAGCAGCCGGGCGGCGTCGATCTCCATCTTCATGTCGGCGAGGGCGAAGGCGATCGCCTGGTTCTCGATGATCGCGCGCCCGAACTGGACCCGCTCCTTGGCGTAGCCGAGCGCGTACTCGTAGGCGGCCCGCGCGATGCCGATCGCCTGGGCGCCGACCGTCGGACGGCTGAGCTCGAAGGTCCGCATCGCCGCCTGCCCCCGGGACCGTTGCCCCTCACGGGCGCGGGCGAGGCGCTCGTCGAGCTTCTCCTTGCCGCCGAGCAGGCACGACCCGGGGATCGTCACGTCGTCGAGGAACACGTCGGCGGTGTGGGACGCGCGCAGGCCGTGCTTCTTGACCTTGGTGCCCATCTCCAGGCCCTTCGTTCCGGCGGGGATCACGAACGAGGCGTGGCCGCGGGCACCGAGCTCGGGATCGACCTGGGCGACGACGACGTGCACGTTGGCGATGCCGCCGTTCGTGGCCCACGCCTTCTGCCCGTTGAGCACCCATTCGTCCTTGGCCTCGTCGTACTTCGCCCGCGTCCGCAGGCTCGAGACGTCGGAGCCGGCGTCGGGCTCGGAGACGCAGAAGGCGGCCACCTGGGGCTCGGATTCCGTGCCGAAGCACTGGGGCAGCCACTCGCCCCACTGCTCGGGGGTGCCGTTGGCCTGGATCCCGGCCACCGCGAGCGTCGTGCCCATGATCGACATGCCGATGCCGGCGTCGCCCCAGAACAGCTCCTCGTTGACGATCGGGAACAGGATCCCGGTGTTGTCGAACCAGAACTGGGCGATCCCCTCCAGGCTGTAGAGGCCGATCTTCGCCGCCTCCTGGATGACCGGCCACGGGGTCTCCTCGCGCTCGTCCCACTCGGCCGCCGCGGGACGAACCGTCCCCTCGGCGAAGCCGTGCACCCACTCCCGGATGTCCTTCTGATCCTGGGTCAGCTCGAGGGAGAACAGCGTCGGCTCACCGCTGTCGGCCGGGGTGACGGCGTCGGTGCCCTCGCCGGCCGCGGCCTGCTCTTCGGTGGTGCTCGCTGCCTCCATGTCCTGTTCCTTTCTCGTGACGCGGGACCGAAGTACTACTCGTTTCCCCAAGCAGCCGTCGTCTCACCGATCCGCGGAGGACCGATCCGAGCGCGACGGGGCCGCGCCGGCAACCCGGCGCGGCCCATCGCGTCGGTCAGGCGCCGGCGACGAAGGCGGCGATGTCCGGCGTGCCGAGCCCCGTCACGAGGTCGTAGCCGGGCAGCGCCGGGAGGGGGTTGGCCCCGAGCGTGATGTCGTGGTAGGCGGTCTTGGGCTCGGTGGTGTAGAGGATCGGACCGGCGAACCCGAGGCTGCCCGAATGGGCGGCCTCCGCTCGGGCCCAGATCCCCTGCCACGAGGGCGTCGACGCGCTCGTGCCGCCGATCACCTCGACCTTGCCGTCGACGACCACGTCGTAGCCGCTCTCGGGATCCGCGTCCAGGCTCACGTCGGGCACGCCGCGCTTGACGAGCGGCACCTCGCCGCCGACTTTGGTGCCGGCCTGGAAGCTCGGCGTCGACTCGAACAGGCTCTCGCCTCCGCCGCCGGCATACCAGGCGATCTCGTTGGGACCGGTCGGCGACAGCACGCTGGTGCCGCCGACGCCGATCCCGTACGGGCTCGACGCCGGGTAATCGACGTTGGGGAGGCCTGCGGGAACGCCGTTCTCGCCGACGATCGCGGGGCAGAACGCGCCTGTGTCGCCGCTGGCGAAGAACATCGTCTGGCCGTGGGCGTCGGCCTCCTCCAGGATCGTGTCGAGCGTCTTGGTGAAGCCGGCCACCTTGGCGAGGACCTCGCACTCGCCGGCCGAGAAGCTGGCCTGCCGGCCCGTGTCATCGGTGACGAAGCGATCGACCGTGGTGGCGATGTCCGAGTCGTCGAGCGAGGACGCGACGTAGACGTTGAGCTGGCCCACGCCGGGCGCGAACCCGGTGGAATACTGGCTGTCGAGATCCCATTCGTCGTCGCCCGAGGTGTCCGTCGAGGGCGTTCCCACGTTGATCTGGTTCCACGTCACGGTGGGCAGTCCGTACTTGGCCTCGAACGTGGCGAGGTCCTTCTCAGGTTGGCTGACGTCGCCTTCGGTGATGATCGAGAGCTGCTGACCGCTCCCGGTCTCGCTCGCCGGCGCGTCGTACATCGACCAGAAGTCCTGCGGGGTGTACTCCGAGGGATACGACAGCGACGTCGGGAGCCCGAGCTTGGCACCCAGCTTGCTCACCGCGCCGAGGACGATCTTGAGCGCGCCTGCGGTTCGCACGGCGGGGCGGGGGATGGAGAAGCGGTCCAGGCTGGAGAGGCCGAGAACGGAGTCCACGTGGCCCGCGACGGCGCGCGGCAGCTTCGCCGCGCGGGTGATCGAAAAGAAGCGCCCGGTCGCCGAGGCGCTGAACTGGGCGAAGCTCGTGTGCAGAGCCCGGCCGATCTGCGTCGAGGACCCGGAGACGCTGACGAGCAGCCGGTCGGCCGAGACGCTGGTGACGCGGAGCCCGGAGGCGCGAGCCCACGAGCGGATCGCTCGTACGCTCGCCGACGAGGGGGCATAGCGGCTGAGGAAGGCCGTGCGGGAGAGCGCGGCGTGCGGGCGGCTCACCAGGGCGTTGAGGCCGGTGGCGTCACGCGGCGTGAGCGCAAACGTGATCGTCATCGGGCGTGACGCCATGGCGCCGAGATTCCGAGCGCCCGAGACCCGCCAGGCCGTGGTCCCCGAAGTGGCGGCGAGCGCCGCGGGGGCGAGGATCAGTGCGGCGGCGAGCACCGCGGCGAACGAAAGAACTCTGCGACCTCTCACGTGCGTCTCCCTTTGTCGATCCGTCGAGGGCACGTGTCCACGCACGCACCCGCGCGGATAATACCCCAACCCGACCGTTTTAAGCCTTGACTGTACGGCGGGGTTCAGGCCTGGCCGAGGGGCAGCGGCGAGCGCGGCTTGAGCTCCTCCAGGCGCAACAGGGTGGTCACCCGGGCCGCACCGCCGCGGGTGGAGAGCCGGACGAGGACGCGCTGGAGCTCGGCCACCTGACGGGCCACCACCATCAGCATGGCGTCGGTCTCGCCGGTCACCCAATCGGCCCCGATGACCTCCGGCATCCCGCGCACGGCGGCGGCGAAGCGGCGGTGGGCGGCGTCATCGTGGCGATCGAGGGTGACGGCGACGTAGACCTCCAGCGGGAAGCCGGCGGCGCTGGGGTCGATCCACGCGACGATCCCGCGGACGACCCCTGACTCCTTGAGCCGCTTGACGCGGTTGAGCGTCGCGGCGGGCGACAGCTTGACGAGCCGGGCGAGCTCGACATTGGGCCGATCGGCGTCTCGCTGCAGCTCGGACAGCAGCTGGAGGTCGATTAAGTCTAGTGAAATAGCCATTGCACAAAATAATATATCGTATCTGAGCCGATAGAGCCAATTTTGGGCCGGATAGCGGGGTCGCGAGGTCATGATGAGGTGGTGATGACCAAGACCCGCAACGCCCACGCCTCGCTCGCCCTCGCCGGGGCGCTGTGGGGCGTGACGATCCCCCTCTCGAAGCTCTCGCTGGGCTGGCTCGGGCCCTGGTGGCTGACGGTGGCGCGCTTCGTCTTCGCCGCGCCCGTGCTCGCGCTGGCCGGTCGCCACGGCCTGCGGACGCGCACCGCGCCCGCAGACACTCGCGCTATCCGGCAAGAACTGCGGGTGAAGCGCGGGGCGCTCAGCGGTGAGGTCGCCCTGGCCGGCGCGGTCGGGTTCGGCGCGGTGATGGTGCTCCAGAACGTCGGCGTCGAGATGACGAGCGTGACCCACGCGGCGATGCTGATGGGCGCCGTGCCCGTGCTCGTCGCGCTGCTGGCGACGGCGCTCGGGCAGCCGGCGAGCGGACCGCGCGCGTGGCTCGGCTACCTGCTCGCCCTGGGCGGGGTCGGCCTCGTCGCCGGCAGCGGCGGTCATGGGTCGAGCCCGCTCGGCGATCTGCTCGTGCTCGCCTCCGCCGCGCTCTCCGCGGGCTTCATCGCCGTTCAGCCGCGCCTGCTGCATGGGCGCGACGCTGCCGCCGTGACCGCCGTCCAGTTCGGCGCCGGGGCGCTGTTCGCCGCGCCGGTGGCGCTGCTCGCCCGCGGGCTGCCGGGCGCGCCGGGTGGGCCGACGCCCGTCCTGGCGCTGGCCACGCTGGCCGTCGCGGGCACCGTGCTGCCGTTCTGGCTGTTCGCCTTCGGGCAGGCGCGCGTGCCCGCACAGCTCGCCGGGGTCTACGTGAACCTCGAGCCGGTCATCGGCGCCGGCGTGGGATGGCTGCTGTTCGGCGACGGGGCCGGGCTCGGGCTCGCCCTGGGCGCCACCGCGGTGCTCGGCGGCATCCTGCTCAGCGCCTGGGGATCCCGCGCTGAGGAGGCGACTCCCGACCCGCCGCCCCGGGCTCGCCCCAGGCCGGCCGGCGGAGCGCCGTGCACGCGGCGCGGGCGCTCGCGGCCGCGGCAATCAGCCCGGGCCGCGCGCGCGGGCTGAGCCGCCCCGGCGGCCAGGGCGGCTCACCCGGCCAACGCGTACGCCGTATCCGGGTTGCGCGCCGCGGTCGCGGCGACCTCGACGGCGAGCGAGACGAACTCGCCGATCAGCGGCTGGGTCGCCTCGCGGTGATGGGCGAGCACGAGCGTCGTCGGCGCGGCCTCGACGAGCGGGACGAACGTCACGTCGGGCCACGCGTAGTAGCGGGCGATGATCGCCGGGCAGGTGTCGATGCCCTCGCCGCGGCCGATCAGGTGCAGCTACTCCTCGAGCTTGTCGCCGACGTACGGGCTCACCGACGGGCGGTGCCCGAGCTCGTCGACGAGCATCCAGAAGTCGCGCCACTCCTGGGGAGTCGACTCGGGCTGGGTGACGAAGATCTCGCCGGCGAGATCGGCGGGGCGGACTTCCCGCCGTCCGGCCAGCCGGTGGGCGCGGGGCAGCACCACCACCCGCTGCTCGGCGAGCAGCGGGGTGAGCACCAGGTCGGGCTCGTGGAGCGGCGCGTACAGGAACGCGAGCTGGGCGCGCCCCTCGCGCAGCCCGGCCACGGTGTCGGTGAAGTCAAAGGCGCGGATCTCGACTCGGACGTCGGGATGCCGCCCGCCGAAGCGGGCGAGCAGCGGCGAGAGCAGCGCCCCCGGGGCGGGTCCGAGCGAGCCGATGACCAGCGAGCTCCCCACCCCGCGGGCCAGTGCGCGCGCCCGCTCGAGCGCGCGGTCGGCCTCGGCGAGGATCGAGCGCCCGTCGACGAGCAGCGCCTCGCCCGCGGCGGTGAGCTCCACCCTGCGCGTGCTGCGCACGAACAGCGGCCCCCCGAGCTCCGCCTCCAGGTGGCGGATCTGGGCCGAGAGGGCCGACTGCGCCAGGTGCAGACGTCCAGCCGCACGGGAGAAGTGGAGTTCCTCGGCGACGGTGACGAAGTAACGGAGCTGACGCAGGTCCATGCCATCCGATTATCGCGCCGCGCGATCAATCGTGCGCGCGTTCGGCTTGCAATCGACACCCCCGCGGGAGGACGATGGGAGGCGTGAGCGAGCGGAGAGTCCGAGTCGAGGTCGACGGCGTTGCCCTCTGGGGCCGGCTCGCCGGGGAGACGATCGTGCTCGAGGACGGTCGCTCGATCGCCGAGCCGCAGGCGCGCTACCTCGCGCCCGTGACCCCGACGAAGATCCTCGCCGTGCACCTCACCTATCGCAGCCGGATCGACGAGTACGCGGCCCGCGTGCCCGCCGAGCCGTCGTACTTCATGAAGCCGACGACGACGCTGAACGGGCACCGCGGCGAGCTCCGCCGTCCCCGCGGCGCGCGCTTCCTCAACTACGAGGGCGAGCTGGCCGTGGTCGTCGGCAAGCGGATGAAGGGGGTGGCGATCGACGACGCGCTCAGTCACGTCGCCGGCTACGCGCCCGCCAACGACGTCGGCCTGCACGACTTCCGCCACGCCGATCGCGGCTCGATGCTCCGCGTCAAGGGCCAGGACGGCTTCCTGCCGATCGGCCCGTGGGTGACGCCGGCCGCCGAGTTCGACCCGACCGACTTCACGCTGCGCACCTACCTCAACGGCGAGGTCGTCCAGGAGGGGAGCCACGAGGACCTCATCTGGGGGGTCGCCTACCAGCTCGCGGACCTCTGCCGGCTGATCACCCTGGAGCCCGGGGACGTCCTGCTCACCGGGACCCCCGCGCACTCCCGGCCGATGGAACCCGGCGACGTCGTCGCCGTCGAGATCGACGGGCTCGGCCGCGTCGAGAACACGGTCGTGGACTGGGACGTCGATCTGACCGCGGCCGGCGAGCAGCCCGCGATATCCGCCAACACCCTGCACGTTGCGCTCACGATCCCCGAGGACGAGGCCGAGCGCATGGTCGAGAGGAGCCGCACCCCATGAAGGTCCACGTCGACATGAACCTGTGCCAGAGCCACGGCGAATGCGTGACGATCGCGCCCGACATCTTCGATCTCGGCGACGACGACGTGCTCACCTGGAAGGAGGACGTCGAGGACGCTCGGCGCGCCGAGATGGAGGCGGCCGTCGACGCCTGCCCGATGATGGCGATCACGATCGAGGACTGAGCCGCGCCGATGGATCGCCTGGTCGTCGTCGGGGCCTCGCTGGCCGGGCTCCGGGCCGCTCAGGCGGCGCGTGCCGCCGGCTTCGCAGGCGAGCTGGTGATGATCGGCGACGAGCAGCACCGGCCCTACACCCGCCCCCCGCTCTCCAAGGAGCTGCTCGCCGGCGCCCAGACGCCCGAGGGCTGCGGTCTGCCCGACCGCGGCCTGCAGGCGACCTGGCGGCTCGGCGTGCCCGCCACCGGGCTCGATCGCTCCGGCCACCGCGTCGAGCTCGCCGACGGCGCCTCGATCGGCTACGACCGGCTGATCGTGGCCACCGGCTCCCGTGCGCGGGCGTGGAGCGGGCCCGGCGCCGAGCTGGCGGGCGTCCACACCCTGCGCGGTCTCGACGATGCCCTCGCGCTGCGCACCGCCCTCACCGCGGGTCCCCCGGCGCCCCGGCTCGTGATCGTCGGAGCGGGCTTCATCGGCTGTGAGGTGGCGGCGAGCGCCCGCCGGCTCGGCGCGGCGGTGACGGTGATCGACGTCGCGCCTCATCCGCTGCTTCCGCTCGGACCCGAGCTCGGGGCCCGCTGCGCGCGCCTGCACGAGGAGCGAGGGGTCGAGATGCGGATGCTCACCGGCATCGAGGCGATCCTCGGTGAGGGGCGCGTGCGTGCGGTTCGGCTCACCGACGGGGACGAGGTCCCCGCCGAGATCGTGCTGCTCGCGCTCGGCGCGCAGCCGAACACGGAGTGGCTGGCCGCCAGCGGGCTCGACGTCGCCGGCGGCGTCGCCTGCGACGCGACGCTCACCGCGCTCGGCGACGACGACGTGCTCGCTGCCGGCGACCTGGCGGCGTGGCCGCACCCGCTGGCCGGGATCCCCGTCCGCGTCGAGCACTGGACCACGGCGGCCGAGCACGGTCAGCTCGCGGGTCGCAACGCTCTGCTCGACCCGGCCGCGCGAGCCGCCCACGTCGCGCCGCCGTACTTCTGGTCGGATCAGTACGAGTGCAAGATCCAGGCCGTCGGCTTCCCCGTGCTGGCCGACCGGCTCGAGATCCTCGAGCAGTCGCCCGACGGCGATCGGCTCGTCGCCGCCGGTTCCCGCGACGGCCACGTGGTGGGAGTGATCGCCTGGAACGCCGCCAAGCGGCTCGCGATCCACCGCCGCGGGCTCGCCGCCGGCCCGGTGCGCATCGAGGCGCTGCGGACGGAGATCGGCGCGGACGCCGCGGCGCTCGGGCCGCCGGTGGGGGCGCTGCGATGAGCCCGGCCGCCCTCGTCCTGCAGCACGGCGACTGGGGACCGCCCGGATTGCTCGGAGACTGGGCCGGCGAGCGCGGGATCGATCTGGAGGTCCACCGCGTCGATCTCGACGATCGGCTCCCGGACCCGGCCGGCCGTCCCTTCGTGGTCTCGCTCGGCTCGAAGTACAGCCCGCTCGACCGCGACGTGCCCGAGGTCGCCGCCGAGCTCGACCTGCTGGGGCGGGCGCTCGGCGACGACGTTGCGGTGCTCGGCCTCTGCTACGGCGGACAGATGCTCGCCACCGCCCTGGGCGGAAAGGTCGAGCGGGCTCCCGAGCCCGAGCTCGGCTGGCACGAGCTGACGTCCGCGGCGCCCGAGTTCCTCGACGACGGGCCATGGCTGCAGTGGCACTACGACCGCTTCACGCTGCCGCCGCAGGCCGAGGAGCTCGCGCGCTCGGAGCGGGCCCTGCAGGCGTTCGCCGCCGGCCCTCACATCGGCGTCCAGTTCCATCCCGAGAGCACGATCGAGATCGTCTGCGAATGGGCCCGGCTCGACGCGGATCGCCTCCGCGAGCACGGGATCGCCGACGGCGAAGCGCTCGTCGAGTCCGGCCGCGGCCACGCCGAGGCGGCGCGGCACGCGGCCTTCCGGCTGTTCGACGCCTTCCGGGAGAGGGCGTCCTCCCACCGAGAGAGAGGAGCAACGTGACCACCACCACGGCAGCCGAGCTCGCCTCGCGCGCGGCGAACGCGTCAGGCGACGGGATCACCTCCGTGCGTCTGCTGTACCCCGACCTGCACGGCGTCGCCCGGGGCAAGGACGTTCCCGCCGCCGAGTTCGACCACGTGATCGAGAAGGGGCTGTGCTTCTGCGCCGCCGTGATGGGGACCGACCTGCGCCACACGCCGGTCGTCGGCGGTGAGGCGGGCTATCCCGATCTGATCGCCCGCCCCGAGCTCTCGACGATGGTCGCGCTGCCCTGGGAGCCCGGCGTGGCCAGCTGCCTGGCCCACCTCGAGCCGGCCACGCCGGGGGTGGCCATCTGCGACCCCCGCGGCACGCTGCGCCGGGCGGTGGAGGACGTGCGCGGCCTCGGCCTGGAGCCGATCGTCGGCCCCGAGCTCGAGTTCTTCCTGCTCGCCCGGGACCCGAGTGCGCCGAACGGCCTGCGCCGCCACGTCGACCACCTGAGCATGGTCTACACGGTGGGTCCGCAGGCCGATCCGGGCGGCATCGTGCGCAAGATGACCGAGGACCTGTCGGCACTCGGGCTCGACGTGTTCGCCGTCAACCACGAGTTCATGAACTCGCAGTACGAGATCAACCTGCGCCACTCCGATGCGCTCTCCGCGGCCGACCGCGCCTTCCGCCTGAAGACGGCGGTGAAGGACATCGCCGCCCAGCACGGCCTGGTGGCGACGTTCATGGGCAAGCCGTTCAACGATCAGGGCGGCTCCGGCACCCATCTCCACATCTCGCTCGGCCGCGAGGGACGCAACTGCTTCGACGCGCCCGACGCCGAGCACGGCACGAGCCCCGAGCTGGCCGCGTTCACCGCCGGTGTGCTCCGCCACGCGCCGGCCCTGATGGCGTTCCTGAACCCGACGATCAACGCCTACCGCCGTATCCAGCCCGATTCGCTCGCGCCGACCCACGCCAACTGGGGCTGGGACAACCGCGCCACGTTCATCCGCATCCCGCCCGAGCGGGGCGGCGCCACCCGGATCGAGATCCGCGTCGGCGACGGCTCAGCCAATCCGTACCTGGCCGTCGCCGCCGTGCTGATCGCCGGCGCCAAGGGAGTCCGCGACGAGCTCACGCCGCCGGCGGCGGTCGGCGGCGACGCCTACCGGGCCGACCCCGAGCTGATCGGCGAGGAGCTGCCGAAGACGCTCGAGGCCTCGCTCGATGCGCTCGAGGCCGATCCGCTGATCCGCGAAGGCCTCGGCGAGGCGATCGTCGAGACCTTCCTGGCCATGAAGCGCTTCGAGATCGACCGCCACCGGGCGTGGACGTCGGACTGGGAGATCGACGAGTACCTCCACCATCTGTGAGCCGGGAGCCCCTGTGAGCACCACCACCGAGTCGATCGACCTCTCCGACCACGACCTGTTCGTCGAGGCGGTGCCCCACGCGGCGTTCGCCCTCCTGCGCCGGGAGGATCCCGTCCACTGGAACCCCGAGCCGGGCGGCCGCGGCTTCTGGGCCGTCACCCGCTACGAGGACATCCGCACCGTGCATCGCACGCCGCAGGTGTTCTCCTCCGAGATCGGCGGCACCTCGCTGGAGGACCTGGAGCCCGAGCACATCGAGGCGCGCAAGTCGATGATCGACATGGACCCGCCCCGTCACGATCAGCTGCGGGCGATCGTCAACCGGCGCTTCACGCCGCGGGCGGTGACGGTGTGGGAGGACCAGGTGCGCACGGTCGCGCGTGAGGTGATCGACGCGGCGCTCCCGAAGCGGGAGTTCGACTTCGTGGCCGAGATCGCCTCCGAGATCCCCATGCAGGTGTTCGCCGAGATCCTCGGCGTGCCGCAGTCGCGCCGCCGGGAGATCATCGAGATCGGCGACCGGCTGCTCGGCAACGCCGACCCCGAGTACCAGGGCGAGGCGGGCGACGAGGCCCATCGCCACCTCCCGTTCTCGAGCCCCGCCGCGCTCGACATGTTCGCGTTCGGACGGGAGCTGGCCGACGCGCGCCGCCGCGAGCCGCGCGACGACGTCATGACCCAGCTCGTCGAGGCCGGGTTGACGCAGCAGGAGATGGACGTCTACTTCGTCCTGCTCGGCACGGCCGGCAACGAGACGACCCGCCACACGATCAGCCACGGGCTGCTCGCCCTGCTCGAGCACCGCGACGAGCTCGAGCGGTTGCGCAGCGATCCGTCGCTGGGCAAGACCGCGGCCGAGGAGATGCTCCGCTGGGCCACGCCCGTCCACCACTTCCGCCGCACCGCCGCGTCGGACACCGAGCTGGCCGGCACGACGATCCGGGCCGGCGACAAGGTGACGACGTGGTTCGTCTCCGGCAACCGCGACGAGGCGGTGTTCGCCGACCCCGACGCCTTCGACGTCGGCCGCACCCCGAACCCGCACATGACCTTCGGCCCCGGCGGCATCCACCACTGCCTCGGCGCCCATCTCGCCCGGATGGAGATCCGGATCACCTTCGAGGAGCTGCTCGCACGCGGCGTCGAGATCGAGCTCGCCGGGCCCCCCGAGCGGCTGCGCTCGAACTTCTTCAACGGCATCAAGCGGATGCCCGTCCGCGTGACGCCGCGATGATCACGCTGCGCCGCCTCGACCACGTCGCGCTCGCCGTGCGTGACCCCGCCGAGGCGGCCGAGCGCTGGGCGCTCCAGTTCGGGCTCACCGTCCGCGAGCACGCGGTGGACCGCGTCACCCTCGCCTGCGACGACGAGCCGTGCGCCGTGGAGCTGATCGCCGGCGAGCGTGCCGGGCTGCATCACGTGTGCTGGCAGCTCGCGGCGGACTGCCCGCTCGTGCTCGCGCGGGAGCACCTGGAGGGGTTCGGCCTCGCCTGCCAGGAGCACGACGGCGCCCTGTGGCTGGCCGACCCGGAGGGCCAGCGGATCGAGCTGGCGCCGTATCGGGAGCCCGCCTCGCGCCTCGTCCCGCACGCGCGCCCCGGCGGGACGGCCCCCGTCGGGCACCCCCGCCGCCTCGGGCACGTCAACTTCCTCACCGGCGCCCTGCACGAGCAGCTCGGCTTCTTCACCGAGGTCCTCGGCATGCGGGTGACCGACTGGCTCGGCGACGGCGGCGTGTGGCTGCATATCGGCACCGACCACCACGTGATGGCGCTGGTGGAGCAACCATCCCCGCCCGCCCCTCACTTCCACCACCTCGCCTTCGAGCTCGTCGACATCGGCCAGATGCGCGACGCCCTTGACCATCTCGGCCGCCACGGCCGGTGGCTCGGGTGGGGGCCCGTCCGCCACGGGATCGGCGGCAACATCGCCGCCTACGTGCGGATCGTCGAGGAGGCGTGCTTCGTCGAGCTCTACTGCGACATGGAGCAACTCGCCGCCGACCACGTGCCGCGGCGCTGGCCCGACGATCGGTACTCGTCGAACACGTGGGGGCCGCTGCCGCCGCGCTCGTACTTCCGCTTCGACGAGGCGGCGATCGCCTCCGAGCGCGACAGCCTGGAGATGCTCGGCGTGCCGCTGGAGCCCGTCCTCACCCCGGAGGTGACGAAATGACGTTGCACGGCTACACGATCCCCCGCACGCCGGAGGGCCGGGCGAGCCTCGTCCCGCCCCCGCCGTGGCACTACGTCGGCGACTTCCTCGTCGTCGACTTCCACGCCGACCCCGAGGCCGCCGTCTCGCTGCTCCCCGAGGGCCTCGAGCCGCACCCCGACCCGGGACGCTGCGCGGGCGTGTTCGTCGACTGGCAGTCGTGCGCGGACGCCGGCGAGGAGCTGCTCGATCCCGTGCGCTCGCAGTACCGCGAGTTCTATCTGCTCGTGAGCGGACTGCTCGACGGCGAGGAGGTGACGACCTGCCCGTTCATCTGGGTCGATCAGGACTTCGCGCTGGCCCGCGGATGGATCCAGGGCTTCCCCAAGAAGCTCGGCGAGGTGTGGATGACGCGCACCTTCGCGCTCACCTGCCGCGCCGCCCCCGGGGTCGCCGCCGGCTCGCGCTTCGGCGCCACCTGCTCGGCCCGCGGCCGCCAGGTCGCGCGAGCGACCGTCTCGCTCGAGCGCTCCAGCGAGAGCGGCTCCCTCCACACCGCGCCGCCGATCGTCAACGTCCGCCACTTCCCGCGGCTGGCCGCGGGGCGCCACGGCGAGCCGGCCGTCCACGAGCTCGTCCGCGCGCGCAGCCGCGACCGCTCGGTCTCGGAGGTGTGGGAGGGGGAGGCCGAGCTGCAGCTGTTCGACGCCCCCGGCGAGGAGCACGTGTTGCTCGCCCCGCAGCGGGTGAGCCGCGGCTATCGCTTCACCTTCGCCTACACGGTCGACGACCTCGAGTCGGTGAGGGACCTCTGAGATGACGCATCACCTGACACGGTGGCCTGATCCTCCGCGCCCTGCCGGGAAAGGCGTCCATGTGACGCACGACCTGACACCCCGGGGCCGCGCCGGCCTCCCTGCCAGTTTGTGCGCCACGGGCGGGCGGCGATGAGCGTCCTGACCGGCATCGACGTCTCGCCCGATCACTTCATCGGCGGCGAGCGGGTGGCGAGCCGGCGGCGCTTCGAGACGATCTCGCCGATCGACGGCAGCGTGCTCGCCGAGGTCTCCCGGGCCGATGCGGCCGACGTCGACCGGGCCGTGCGCGCCGCGCTCGAGGCCTTCCCGGGATGGGCCGCCCTCGGGCCGGCCGGCCGGGCCGCCCACCTGCACCGTCTCGCCGACCTGATCGACGCGAACGTCGAGCGGCTCGCCGTCGTCGAGTGCGCCGACATGGCGATGCTCCTGCGCTCGCTGCGGGCGCGGGTGGTCGCCCGGGGAGCGCGGAACTTCCGCAACTACGCCGACCTCGCCGTCGCCTACGAGGAGCGCGACTGGCGCTCGGGCGGCACCTGGAACCGGGTCCAGCGGATGCCGGCGGGACCGGCCGCGGTGATCACGCCGTGGAACGCACCGTTCATGCTCTCGACCTGGAAGGTGGCGCCCGCGCTCGCCGCCGGCTGCCCCGTGGTGCTCAAGCCGGCCGAGTGGTCGCCGCTGTCGTGCTCGCTGCTCGCCGAGCTCGCCGAGCAGGCGGGCTTCCCGCCCGGGGTGCTCAACGTCGTGCAGGGGATCGGCGAGGAGGCCGGAGCGGCGCTCGTCGCCCATCCCCTCATCCGCCGCGTGTCGTTCACCGGCTCGCCCGAGGCGGCGCGGCAGATCGGCGTCTCGGCGGCGCGCAATCTCGTCCCCTTCACCGGCGAGCTCGGCGGCAAGGGGCCGCTGATCGTGTTCGACGACGCCGACCTCGACGCCGCCGCCACCAACGCGGCCGGCCAGTACGACGACGCAGGCCAGGTGTGCCTGGCCGGCACGCGCCTGCTCGTCCAGGCCTCGGTCAAGGAGGCGTTCCTGGAGCGCTTCCACGCCGCCGTCGACGCCCACGTTCTCGGCGATCCGCGGGAGGACGCCACGACGATCGCGCCGATGATCCACCCCGACCACGTGGAGCGGGTCGACGGCTTCGTGCGGCGCGCGCAGGCCGAGGGCCACCGCCTCGTGCGCGGCGGGCACCGGCTGGAGGGGCTGTTCTACGAGCCGACTCTGTTCGAGCCGCTCTCCAACGACGCCGAGATCGTCCAGCGGGAGGTGTTCGGTCCGGTGCTCACGCTCCAGACCTTCGCCGGCGAGGCCGAGGCGATCGCCCTGGCCAACTCGACGCGCTACGGCCTCAGCGGGATGATCTACACGCAGAGCATGGGCCGGGCCGACCGCGTGGGGCGCGGCGTGCGCGCCGGGATCGTGTGGGTCAACACGTTCCTCGTCCGGGACCTCACGGCGCCGTTCGGCGGCGCCGGAATCTCCGGGATCGGGCGTGAGGGCGGTGACTACGCGCTCGACTTCTACTCCGACCTCAAGACGCTGCAGATCCTCGACGGGAGCGTCGGGTGAGCGCCGCCGCCGGAGCGCTGGCCGAGGCCGTCGCCGCGCAGGAGGAGTGGATGGTGGAGCTGCTCGGCGAGCTCGTCCGCGCTCGGACCGAGCTCGGCGACGAGGAGCTCGGGCAGGTGGTGATGGAGCGCGCGTTCGCCGACTGTGGCCTGACGCCGCGGAGCGTGCCGCTCGACGCCGATGCGCTCCGTGCCCACCGCCACGCCTCGCCGTTCTCGTGGTCGGTGGAGGGCAAGCGTAACGTCGTCGCCACGCGGCCGGGGACCGGGGGCGGGCGCTCGCTGATCCTCAATGGGCACATCGACGTGGTGCCCCCCGCCGACGCGAGCCTGTGGAGCTCGCCGCCGTACGAGCCGCGGCGGGAGGGCGACTGGCTCTACGGCCGGGGAGCCGGCGACATGAAGGCCGGTCTGGTGGCGATCTGCGGAGCCGTCAGGGCGCTCCGGGGCGCCGGCGTGGCGCTCGCCGGCGATCTCCACCTCCAGTCCGTCGTGGAGGAGGAGTGCACCGGCAACGGGTCGCTGCAATGCCTGATCGATGGCGCCCGCGCCGATGCCTGCGTGCTCGCCGAGCCCCACCCCGACCACCTCACGATCGCCCAGGTGGGGGTGCTGTGGTTCCACGTCGAGGTCGTCGGGCGCCCCGCCCACGCCGCCTACGCCGGAACGGGCCACAACGCGATCGACGCCGTCCACACCGTGCTCGCCGAGCTCCGCGTCCTGGAGGCGGGGTGCAACGCTCACCGCCCCTGGCCGTACGACGCCCTCGAGCATCCGATCCACCTGAACCCGGGGATCGTCAGCGGCGGCGATTGGGCCTCGACGGTGGCGGCGCACTGCACGCTGTCCTGCCGTCTGGCCATGTACCCCGGGATCCAGCCCCATGCCCTGCAGCGCGACGTGGAGGCGGCGGTGGCCCGGGCTGCCGAGCGCGATCCGTTCCTGCGCGAGAACCCGCCGCGCGTCCGCTACGACGGCTTCGTCTGCGAGGGCTCGGTGGTCTCCGCCGAGGAGCCGCTGGTCCGCGGGCTCTGTCACGCCTACGCCGCCGTGCACGGCAAGGCGCCGGCGCTGCGCCCGACGACGGCCACCACCGACGCGCGGCACTTCATCCGCAGCGGCATCCCGGCGGTCTGCTTCGGACCGTTGGCGCAGGACATCCACGGGATCGACGAGCGCGTGTCGATCGCCTCGATGATGCGCTGCGCGGAGGTGCTCGCGCGGTTCGTCGTCGACTGGTGCAGGGCCACCTAGAGAGGAGAGGAGAGGAGAGCACGATGGAGGCATCAGGACACCTGGGTGAGCGGCGGCTCACCTCGATTCACGCCATCGGCCAGTCGCTGGCCATCGGGCCGATGTTCTCGGCCGGCCTGCTCACCGGGCTGGTGGCGAGCGTGGCGGGGTTCAGCTCGCCGCTGGCGGTGCTGCTCGGGGCGATCGGGGCGCTGTGCCTGGCCTACGTCATCTCCGTGTTCGCGCGGCGGTTCTCCGGCGCGGGGGCGATCTATGAGTACCTCGTCCATGGCGCCCACCCGAGCGTCGGCGTGTTCGGCGCCGGGCTCTACGGCCTCGGCGTCCTGTTCCTCGGTGGCGGCGGGGTGTTCATCGCCAACGGCTTCCTTGCCGAGAGCTTCTTCCAGACCCACCTGCACTTCGACGTCACGTGGTGGATCTGGGGTGCCGTCGCCCTCGCCATCGCCGTCGGGCTCAACCACTTCGGCGTCCGCCTGGCCATCCGCGGCGTGCTCGCGCTCGCCTGCATCTCGGTGATCCCGTTTCTCGTCCTCGCCGTGGCGATCATCGCCAAGGGCGGCGACGCCGGCAACACGCTGTCGGTGTTCGGCACCGCGAGCAGCTCGTGGAACGGGGTGTTCCACGGGATCCTGTTCGCCGTCACGCTGTTCATCGGCTTCGAGGCCGCGGCGTCGATCGGCGAGGAATCGCACGACCCGCATCGGTCGATCCCGATCGCGCTGATCGGCTCGGTGGCGCTGGCCGGGCTGTTCTACCTCGTCGTCTGCTACGCGGCGGCGATCGGCTTCGGCGTCAAGGGGGCGGCCACCGCATGGCCGGCGGATCCCTCGCCGATGGGCGCGCTCGCGCAGCGCTACGTGGGCAAGGGGCTCTCGACGCTGATCGACCTCGTCGTGCTGCTCGACTCGATCTCGGTGGCCATCGCGTTCGTGGTCACCGGGTCCCGCGTGTTCTTCGCGCTCGCCCGCGACGGCCTGCTGCCGCCGCTGCTCGCCCGCACGAGCCGGCGCGACACCCCGCTGGGCGGCAACCTGGTGATCCTCGCGGCGGGCGTCGCGGCGCTGCTGTTCGGGCGCCTGTCGAGCTACGGGGCGGCGGCCAAGCTCCCCAACGACATCGAGGCGTTCTCGATCAGCGCCGCGGCGGGGTCGTTCCTGATCGAGTTCGTCTACGCGATGCTCGCGCTCGCCGCCTTCGTGCTGATCTGGCGCACGAGCGGCGGCGTGGCCCGGGTGTGGCGGCTGCTCGTCGCCGCCGCCGGGCTGGCGACGCCGGTGCTCGCCTACTACGGCTCGCTTCACCCGTTCCCGACCTATCCCAACGATCGAGGGATCATCTTCGCCGCCGTCGCCGCGGGGCTGGTCGTCGTGTGGTTCGCCTATCTGCAGCTGGCGCGGCCGGCGCGGGTGCGTCTCGCCGCCCGCCACGCCGAGGAGCACCAGGGTGTGCCGCCGCTCAGCGAGGGACCCGGGGTCGCGACGGGGTGAGGGCCGCTTCGCCGGGCTACTCCGCGAACGGGCGCACCTCGATCAGGTGGTGGCGGGCGAGTGGGTGCGCCGCGGCGAGCGCGATCGCCTCCTCACGGCTCGCGCACTCGACGATGGCGAAGCCGCCGATGAACTCCTTCGCCTCCACGAACGGCCCGTCGCTGACGAGCGTCTCGCCACCCCGTACCCGGACGGTCGACGCCGTTTCGGCGTGCTCCAGCGCGTGTCCGCACACCGGGGCGCCGCTCGCCTCCGCACGCTCGAGCCAGCTCTGGCCGCCGCGGCGGAGCGCGGCCTCCTCCTCGTCGGAGGCGGGAATCCCGTCGACGCACATGAGCAGCAGGTAGCGCCGCCGGCCGGGGGCGGGTTCGCCGACCCCCTCGGCGGTCGGTGTCAGGTCCGTCGCCTCCCGCGCGGGGCTCGGCTGCGGCGGGTCGCCCGCGAAAGGCCGCACCTCGATGGCGTGAAACCACGACACCGGATGCGCCGCGGCGACCGCGAGCGCCTCGTCGAGATCGGCGGCATCGATCACGTCGAAGCCCGCCACGAACTCCTTGCTCTCGGCGAATGGGCCGTCGGTGACGACCGTCTGCCCATCGCGCACCCGCACCGTGACCGCCTCGCTCACCGGGGCGAGCTCGTTACCGAACCGGCGAATGCCGCGCTCCTCGGTGTCCGCCACCCACGTCGGCACCTCGCTGCTCATGACACGCGCCTTCTCCTCCGTCGGGGCGCCGTCGCTGCAGATGAACAAGAGATAGTGCAATTCAGGTCTCCTCTATCGGGTCTCCTGCGATGTGCCCTACCGCGCGCGCAGCGCGCGGGGATCGCCGTACTGCTACCGCGCGCGCAGCGCGCGGGGATCGCCGTACTCCCGCACCTGGCGCTCGCGCGTCTCCTGAACGCGCTGGGCGATCCGCCAATGCCTGCTCTCGATCCTGCGTCGCATGGGGCCTCCTGATCAGCCGCCGGTGATTGCTCTCATCCCGACGACGAACGGCGAGGCCCCCGAAGGACACCTCGATGCGGGACAGCGACGAAGCCTCAGGCGTCTCGCCGCAGCGCGTCGGAGACCTCGCCGACGATCTCCGGGATCGCCCGGACGTCGAGCTCCGAGGTGCGGTGGTTGACGAGGCACGCCCGCAGCCAGCTTGCCCCGTCGGCCACCGCGGGCGCGATCAGCAGGCGCCCGTCGCGGGCGAGCGCATCGGCGAGCGCGGCGGTGTGGGCATCGGGGTCGCTCACCCCGGCCCGGCGGAAGCAGACCACCGACAGCGGCGGGTCCATCAGCAGCTCGAAGCGGCCGTCCGCGCGCAGCAGCGAGGCCAGCAGCTCCGCCTCCTCCAGGTTGCGCTCGATCGCGGCGCGGATCCGGTCGGCGCCGTGCACGGTGAACGCCAGCCACAGCTTGAGCGCCGAGAGCGGGCGCGAGTACTCCAGGCTGCGATCGACGGCGTGCAGGTGCTCGCCGTGGGGGATGTAGCCCTCGTAGTGGGAGAAGGTGCGGGTGAGCGCGTCGGGATCGTGGACGAGCAGCACGCTGCACGACTTCGGGACGTAGAGCCACTTGTGGGCGTCGACGGTGGCCGAGTCGGCGCGGGAGAGGCCGGTGAAGCGGTCTCCGGCGCGCGTCGAGCAGGCGGCCGGCAGCCCGTAGGCGCCGTCGACGTGAAGCCACACTCCCCGCGGCTCGCACACGTCGGCGAGCGCGCCGAGCGGATCGACGGCGCCGCTGAGCGTCGTGCCCGACGTCGCCACCACGGCCACCGGGACGATCCCCTCGGCCAGATCGTCGTCGATCGCCGCCGCGCACGCCGCCGGGTCCATGCGCCGTTGATCGTCGATGGGGATCGAGCGCACGCCGGCGGCGCCGATCCCCAGCAGCTCGGCGGCTCGGCGCACCGAGTAGTGGGCCTCGGCGGAGCAGTACAGGGCCATCCGCCGGCCCGCGGTCCCGGCCTGGCGGACGCCCGGCATGGCGCTCTCTCGCGCGGCGGTGAGGGCGGTGAGGTTGGAGATCGTCCCGCCCGCGGCGAGGACGCCCTTGGCGTCGTCGGAGAAGCCGACGAACTGGCCGACCCAGCGAATCGTCTGGGCCTCGAGCATGTCGGCCGCACCGGCGCTCACCGCCACGTTGACGTCGTGAGAGGCCATCAGCGCGTCGGCGAGCACACCGATCTCCAGGCCGGAGGAGCCGATGTAGGCGAAGTAGCGGGGCCGTGACTGCGAGAGCGAGACGTCGAGGACGGCCGCCGCGGCATCGAGCGCCTCCCGCGGGTCGCTTGACTCACGCGGGAGTGGCCGGGTCAGCAGCGCCTCGTGCCATGCGCCGGGCAGCGGCTGACCCGGCCGCGCGTGGTCGAAGCTCTGCCACGCGGAGAGGATCAGGTCGGTGGCGTGCTCGAGCACGCGCTCACGCTCGGGCAGCGGCAGCGACGGCCCGTCGGGGTCCGCCAGCGGCGGTGTCGGTTCGGTGCCTGCGGCCACCAGGGCACCCTACTGCGCCCGCGGATCGGTCACACTCACCCCATGGACCTCGGCCGCGTCGGCATCTGGACGACGACACTCGACGCGCTCGACGTCGGCCAGGCCCGGGAGCTCGTCGCCGCGCTCGACGCCCGGGGGTGGGGCTCGCTGTGGTTCGGCGAGGCCTACGGCCGTGAGGCGTTCACCGCCGCTCAGCTGTACCTGGGCGCGAGCGCGCGAATGGTCATCGGCACCGGGATCGCCAGCATCTATGGGCGTGACGCGGTCGCCGCCGCCGCCGCGGCCCGCACGCTGCACGCGGCGTACCCCGACCGCTTCGTACTCGGCCTCGGGGTCAGCCATGCGCCGCTCGTCGAGCGGATGCGCGGCCACAGCTACGGCAAGCCGGTGACGGCGATGCGCGAGTACCTCGACGCGTTCGAGAAGGCGCCGTACATGGTCGCCGGCACCTCGGAGCTGCCGCCGATCGTCCTCGCCGCACTCGGACCGCGCATGCTCGATCTCGCCCGCGACCGGACCGCCGGCGCCCACCCGTACCTCACCCTTCCCGCGCACACCGCGCAGGCACGGGAGCGGCTCGGTCCCGAACCGCTGCTCGTCGTGGAGCAGGCCGTGGTGCTCGCCGACGATGCCGAGACGTGGCGGGAGCGGGCCCACTGGCACCTGGAGATCTACACGGGCCTGCCCAACTACCGCAACTCGTGGCTGCGCCAGGGCTTCGGGGAGGAGGACTTCGTCCGCGGCGGCTCGGAGCGCCTCAAGGAGGCGCTCGTCCCGCGCGGGCTCGACGCCGCCGCCGCCCGGGTGCGCGAGCATCTCGACGCCGGAGCCACCAGTGTCGTGCTGCAGGCGATCGGCGCCCATGCCGCCGACGTCCCGCGGCGTGACTGGGCGCAGCTGTCCGACGCGCTTGTGTGAAGTGTCACGCAGGGCGGCGCTCTGCGCTCTGCCTCTGCACCGCCTCCCGTCGTAAACCCGTGCGAAGCGGCCGTTCGCTTCAGATCACCGGGCATCAACGTCGAACATGCACTGGGAAGCATTGACCGGTAAGGGAGGGAAGGCGGTGGCCATAGCGCCCCGGAGGCTCACGCACCCTGCGGCGACGTGGAGCGACGATGCAGGCGAGCTGCGGTGGCGGAGCGACGGCGTCTCGCCGTCGTGGCAGCGCGTGGCCGAGGAGCGCTTCCGCAGCACCTTCGACGACGCTCCGATCGGGATGGCCCTCGTCTCCCTGGACGGCCGCTGGCTGCGGGTCAACCGCGCGGTGTGCGAGATCGTCGGCTATTCCGCCGAAGAGCTGCTCGGACTCACCTTCCAGGAGATCACCCATCCGGATGATCTCGACGCGGACCTCGAGCTCGTGCGCGCCGTCCTGGCCGGCGAGCGCGATGGCTACCAGCTCCACAAGCGCTACCTCCACGCCGACGGTCGGGTGGTGTGGATCAAGCTGACGGTCTCGATCGTGCGCGGCGCCGACGGCGCTCCGCTGCATTTCGTCTCCCACATCGAGGACGTCACCGAGCTCAAGCGCCTCGAGTCCCGCCTCCGCGACCTCGCCGACCACGACACGCTCACCGGCCTGCTCAACCGCCGGCGCCTGGAGGAGGAGCTCTCGCGCGCGATCGACAGGGCACATGATGACGGTGGCCCCGGCGCGCTGCTGCTCGTCGACCTCGACGGCTTCACGCAACTCAACGACTGCTTTGGCCATCGCGCCGGCGATGAGCTGATCGTTCGCGTCGCGCGTCTGCTGCGCAACGGCGTGCAGAGCGACGACGTGGTCGCCCGGCTCGGGAGCGATGAGTTCGCGGTGGTCCTGCGCGGGGCCAACGGGCAGCAGGCGAACCAGATGGCCGAGCGGATGCTCGCCGTTCTCCGCAACGAGGGGCACGTCCTGTGCGACGGGCAACGCATGAACGCGACGGCATCGATCGGGCTCAGCCTGTTCGACCGCACGGCTCCACGCTGCGCCGACGACCTGCTGATCGAGGCCGACCTGGCCCTGCTGGCAGCCAAGGACGGCGGCAAGGATCGCGTGTGCGGCTACACGCGTGAGGGCAGAAGCGGCTCGGCGCTCGTCACCCATGGCCTGTTGGAGCGACTGCGGGCGGCGCTCGAGCAGGAGCGCTTCGTGCTCCTGGCCCAGCCGATCAAGGCCATCAGCGCACCGGAGGCGCCGCTCTACGAGCTGCTCCTTCGCCTGCCGGGGGATGATGGGTTGATCTCCCCGAAGGACTTTCTGCCCACGGCGGAGCGCTTCGACCTGATCCAGCCGCTCGATCGCTGGGTCTTCGCCCAGGCCGCGCGGCTGCTCGCGCTGCACCATGCCCGCGGGCTCGAACTCAGCCTCAGCGTCAACATGTCGGCCAAGACGCTGTGCGACGCCCGGATCGTCGCCGACATCGGGGCGATCCTCGACCGCACCCCGGTCCCGCCGGGGCGGCTCACGGTCGAGATCACCGAGACGGCGGCGCTCGTCAACCTCGACCGCGCGAAGGCCGTCGCGGCCGCCCTGCGGGAACGAGGCTGTCGCGTCGCGCTGGACGACTTCGGCGCCGGCTTCGCGTCGTTCCTCTATCTCAAGCATGTCGAGTTCGACTACCTGAAGATCGACGGGGAGTTCATCCGGTCGCTGCCGACGAATCCCACAGACCGGCTCGTCGTCACCTCGCTGGTCGACATCGCCCGCGGGCTGTCGGCGCAGACGATCGCCGAGTTCGTCAGTGACGACGTCACCGTCGAGGAGCTGCGCAGCCTCGGCGTCGACTACGGCCAGGGCTTCCATCTCGGCCGGCCGGCCCCGCTCGAAGAGCTCCTGCCCGCCTGCGCCGCCGCCGACTGAGGCCATCTCGGCGAGCCGGCGATGAGTTTCGCCGGCGCGTCGCGTCGATAGTGCAGTGCGGTCATGCGGCGTCACCGCCGCCTTCGGGGAAGGAGATGCGATGGGACGGCTCGTCGTCACGGAGTTCATCACGCTGGACGGGGTCGCCGAGGACCCCGGCGGCGCCGAGGGGACCGAGCGCGGCGGCTGGGCGTTCCGCTTCAACCGGGGGGAGGAGGGCGATCGTTTCAAGTTCACGGAGCTGATGGCGGCCGATGCGCAGCTCCTCGGCCGGACGACCTACGACGGCTTCGCCCGCGCCTGGCCGAACATGCGCGGCGACGACTTCGGCGAGAAGTTCAACGCGATGCCCAAGCACGTGGTGACGAGCTCGCCGCTCGAGCCGCCGTGGGAGAACTCCTCCCGCGTCGATGGCGAGCTGCCCGACGCCGTGCGCGAGCTCACCGACCGCTACGCGGGAGATGTGCTGGTGAACGGGAGCCTGACGCTGGTGCGCGCCCTCACCGAGTTGCGGCTCGTCGACGAGTACCGGCTGATGGTCTTCCCGGCGCTGCTCGGCGCCGGCCGGCGCCTGTTCGACCTCGGTGAGGCGCAGACGCTGCAAATCACCGAGACCCAGCGCGCCGGTGACACGGTCATCCTCACACTCGTCGCGGACGGGGAATAGCATGGCCCTCGTGACGCCGCAGGCGACCGCCACCGCAGATATCGACCGCCAGCTCGAGCAGCACCGGCGCCGGCTCACCGGCTACTGCTACCGGATGCTCGGGACGCCACACGAGGCCGAGGATGCCGTGCAGGAGACGTTCCTGCGCGCCTGGCGTGCCCGTGACGCCTTCGAGGGACGGGCGGCGCTCGGCTCGTGGCTGTACCGGATCGCCACCAACGTGTGCTTCGACATGCTGCGCGCCGGCTCCAAGCGCGCTCGCCCGATGGACCTCGGCCCCGCGCGCGAGCCGGTGATGGGAAACCTCAACGTGCCCAGCGAGGTGACGTGGATCCAGCCGATCCCGGACGCGCTGGTGTCCGAGGACGGCGATCCCGCCGACGTCGCCCAGGCGCGGGAGACGCTGCGCCTCGCCTTCGTCGCGGCACTCCAGCGTCTGCCCCCGCGTCAGCGCGCGGCACTGATCCTCTGTGAGGTCCTCCACTGGCGCGCCCAGGAGGCCGCCGACCTGCTGGACACGTCGCTCGCCTCGGTCAACAGCGCGCTGCAGCGGGCGAGGGCGACGCTGGCCGACGCCGAGCCCATGGCGGAGCCGGCGCTCTTGGCGGATGATCTCGGCCACCACGAACGGGCGCTGCTGGAGCGCTACGTGAAGGCGTTCGAGGCGTACGACATCGAGGCGCTCACCGCCCTCATCCGCGAGGACGCGGTCCAGTCGATGCCGCCGTTCGACCTGTGGCTCCGCGGCCGTGAGGACATCTTCCGCTGGTGGCTCGGTCCGGGCATCGGCTGCCGCGGCTCCCGTCTGCTTCCTGCGCCGAACGTCAACGGCACGGTGGCCTTCGGCCAGTACAAGCCGAGCGAGTCGGGCCGTGGCTATGACCCGTGGGCGCTGATGGTGGTCGAGATGCATCGGGACGGGATCGGGGAGCTGACGTTCTTCCTGGAGCCCGAGCGCCTGCTCGCCCGCGCCGGCCTGCCCGCGCGGCTCGACGGCTGACGCGCCAGTCTCCTCGGGGCTGGGAAGCGGTCGAGGACCTCGCGCGCAGACCCTTGTCCCATAGGACAAGAAACGGTGTCGCCGACGCCATCGAGGAGGCCGGCTCAGGCCAGCACGTCCTCCAGGCCGGCCAGCTTCACGAGCTCGGCGACGCATGGCGGAACGTCGCCCAGCCGGAGCCGGCAGCCGTGGCGCTGCGCGAGCAGCCCGAGGCGGGCCAGCGCCTCGATCGCGGCCAGGTCCGGCTCGCCCGGTCCGTCGAAATCACACACCGCGGTCACCGGCGCCCGGGCCAGGCAGGGCTCGAGGCGGTGGCAGAGACCGGGGACGTCCTCGAGCGCCACCGGCAGGCGGATCCTCACATGCAAGACCGGCAGCTCTCCGTCCACGTCCCTGGGACGGCGCCGCGCAGCCGATCTCATCGGCGGGTCGGCGAGGTCGGTGCGGCTGCGCGGGCGTAGCCTGTCGGCGATGACCGCGCCGGAACGGACACAGGTGGCGATCATCGGCGCGGGACCGGCCGGCCTCCTGCTCGGCCATCTGCTCAGCCGCCAGGGGATCGAGACGGTGATCCTGGAGGCGCGCACGCGGGCGTACTGCGAGGCCCGGATCCGGGCGGGGGTCCTCGAGCACGGCACGCGCGAGCTGCTGATCGCGATCGGGGTGGGGGAGCGGATGGAGCGCGAGGGGCTCGTCCACGGTGGCATCCACCTGCGCTTCGACGGCGAGAGCCATCACATCCCCATGGACGAGCTCACGGGCGGGCGGGTGGTGACGATCTACGGACAGACCGAAGTGGTCAAGGACCTGATCGCCGCGCGCATCGGCAGCGGCGCCCCGCTGCGCTTCGAGGTCTCCGACGTGCGCGTGGAGGGGATCGAGGGCGACCATCCGCTCGTGCGCTACGTCGCCGACGGCGAGGAGCGCGTGCTGGCACCCGACGTGGTGGCCGGTTGCGACGGCTTTCATGGCGTCTGCCGGCCATGCCTTCCGGCCGGTGTGCTGCGGACCTGGGAGCGGATGTACCCGTTCGCCTGGCTGGGGATCCTCGCCGATGTCGCCCCCTCGACCGATGAGCTGATCTACGCCCGCCACGAGCGCGGCTTCGCCCTGCACTCCATGCGCTCACCCACCGTGAGCCGGCTCTACGTGCAGGTCGAGCCCGACGCGGTGCTCGGTGACTGGCCCGACGAGCGGATCTGGGAGGAGCTCGACGTGCGGCTCGCGGCCGAGGACTGGACCCTCCGGCACGGTCCGGTGAGCGAGAAGTCGATCACGCCGATGCGGAGCTTCGTGGCCGCGCCGATGCGCTGTGGTCGGCTGTTCCTCGCCGGCGACGCCGCCCATATCGTGCCGCCGACCGGAGCCAAGGGGCTCAACCTCGCCGTGGCCGATGTCGCCGTGCTCGCCGAGGCGCTCACCGACCACTTTCTCGCCGGTGACGATTCCGGCCTCGACGGGTACTCGGAGCGGTGCCTGTCCCGCGTCTGGCGGGCCCAGCACTTCTCGTGGTGGATGACCTCGATGCTCCACGTCGATACGCGCGACGACGCCTATGGCGCCGAGCTCCAGCGCTCGCAGCTGCGCTACGTGTGCGCGAGCACCGCCGCGGCGCGGTCGCTGGCCGAGAACTACGTCGGCCTGGCGCCCGCCGGCTGAGCGATCAGGCCATCAGCCGCCGAGCATCTCCATCGTGAGCGACGACGGGGCCGCCGCCGAGCGATCGATCGTGTACACGCCGCCGATCAGCTGCGAGAGCTGCTCCGGGATCGGGACCAGGTGCGGGGTGTCCGTCGTCGAGAGCGTGAGGCGAAGCCGGTCCCCGGCCGCGATCGTGGCCAGGGTCGGATAGATCTCGATCTGGTACTCCGTCACCGCTCCCCGGGGCACAGGTTGCGCGGAGGCCTGTGTGTAGGGGTGGTAGGGCAGCAGGGTCATCCCGCCCGCGGTCCACGAGCGGCCCGTGTCGACGGCCCGCAGGGAGCCGAGCAGCGCGCCCTCGGTGAGCGGATACGAGGAGCCGCTGGGCGTCACGTCCTCCAGCTCGGCGACGAGCTCGGTCTGCGGCGTCGTCGAGCTGGCGTAGACGGTGGCGGTGACGGGTCCGGCGACCGCCTCCGGCCGGCTGAACGGTGCCGTCGTGTAGCTCGTCGTCCACGGACCGGTCTGCGAGTACTCGTCGTTGTCGGCGCACGGAGCGAGCAGGCCGGCCTCGTGCGCGGGGATCGAGATCCCGCCCATCGACCACTGGTCGATCGGCCGCCCGCACGGGTTGCCGACCGGGCTCCAGATGAGGGTGTCCGCCGTGGCGATCCGCGGCGGCGCCGTGGCGGTGAGGGTGTTCCCGGCGCCGAGGTAGAGGCGCGTCGGGGTGCCGCCGGTGAACGGGTACGTCGTCGTCTCGTCGAAGTTGCCGGTGCCCAGGTCGTAGTAGTGGAGCGGAGTGGGCGTCTTTGCCATCCCGGTGTGCTCGTGCTTGAGCCAGGTGTCGAACCACTCGAGCTCCAGCTGGTCGACGTCGACGCTCGAGCCGTTGAGGTGCTCCCACGGGCCGTCGATCAGCTGATAGCGGCCGGTCGTGCGTTGCCCAGGCGCCATCGGCGCCGTCACGCTGCGGTGGTCCCAGGCGTTCTGCAGCCCGGCGTAGTTGGTCGGCTCGCCGCGCTGGAAGATGTCGAACTCGCCGCCGACGAGATAGGCGGGAATCCCGTTGGACACGACCTTCTGAAGCACGTTCTGCGGATTGCGGGCCTGCCAGTAGCTCCCGTCATAGGCCTCATCGCCGCCGCCGAGGACGTTCTCGGTGGTGGCGGCGTGGTAGCTGGCCAGGCCGTCGATGTGGTCGGTCTCGATGCCGGCGAGGTCGGAGAGCAGCGCCGGATCGCTGGCCGTGTCGCTGATCGGGTTCGCCGTGTTGAGGGCACCGGTGAGGCCGAGGTACGTCTCGCTGAACTCGAAGTCGAGCAGGCCGCCCATGAACGACGTGTCGCGGTAGAGGTCGTTGCCGGTGACCATCGGGAAGATCGCCTTGAGCGGCGAATGCCTGCCGACGGCCCCCGCCAGCAGCACCTGATCGATCCCGAGATAGGACGGGCCGTACGTGCCGACGCGGCCGTCGGAGTGGGGGAGGTTGGCGGCCCACTTCAGGACGTGGATCGCATCCTCCTGCTGGATCGGGTCGAACAGCCCCCAGCTGCCGTTCGAGTCGCCGGTCCCGCGGACGTCCTCGACGATCTCGATGTACCCGCGCTGGGCGAGGTAGTTGTCGGCGCCGCCGGTGGCCGAGCCGCCGCCGGGCGCGGCCGCCGAGCCCGGCTTGCTCGAGCCGCCCTGGCCCTTGCCGTACGGGGTCATCGTGAGCAGCACGGGGAACTTCCCGGGCGCCGCCTTGCCCGATGCCGTCGTCGGATAGATCTCGTTGACCCGGATCGTCGTCCCGCCGGCCCCCTTGAGGGCGATATCGTTGATCGACGCCGTGCCGTAGACGGCCTTCTCGGGCTTCCACGTGCTGTGGGGCGAGGCGCTCGCGGCGACGACGCCCGAGGGCAGCTCGGGATCGAGCCCCACGAGCGTGGAGGGCGCGGACTCCACCGCGGGGGCGCCGGCGGGCGGCGGCGGCGTCGTGGCGCCCGCAGGCGCCACGGCCACGGCCGTGACCAGCGCGGTGCCGGCGAGCAGCGCGGTTGCGCGCCTCAGAATCTGACGGCCGACGATGGTCCTACGCGTCGAGCTGGTGGGTGCGGTCCCTGACATCGATCTCTCCCTGACTTCGTCCTTGGACGTCGGCGCTCAACGTCCCACATGAGACATTCTGGGAGAATGTACCCGGGATGAGCGATCCGAGTCGCGGTTTCCGGCTTGGCTTGTCGGTACTGGTGGCGATTCTGCTCGCCGGCGCCGTCTCGGCCGCTGCCGCGGCGCGCTCGGCGCCCCGCGCGCCGGCGGGTCTGCCGGCGGGTGTCGCGGCCGCGGCGCTGCGCGGCGAACCACGCCTGCCGGTGCCCTCGGGCTGGCCGTTTCCCGACGCGTTCTCGCGCACCTCGGGCACCGGCCGGCTGATCCGGGGGGCGTTCGAGTGGACGGACTGGGTGTTCGACGACTACGGCGAGTCGACCGCCGGACCCCTGCCGCTGAACTCGATCACCAGCGCCGCCGACGCGCTCTCCCCGGCCCGCGGTGACGACGTCTACCCCGCCGGGGCAGCCGACGACGACGGCGCCGACATCTTCCGCGCCGCGGTCGGTCTCACGCGCACCGCGAGCATCTGGCGGGTCGACTGGAACACGCTGGCCGACCCACGCGTGCCGATCGCGGAGTGGACCTTCGACACCGACGACGACGCGCGCACCGGCGCGTCCACGTGGCCGGCCGCCGCCAACGTGAGCTCGCCGGGCATCGAGCGGGCGCTCGTCGTCTCCGCCCGCGGCGCGCAGCTCATCGATGCCGTCAGCGGCCGGATCCTCGCCAGGTTCCGGACGCGCGTCGGCCGCGCCGCGCAGTCGTTCATCGTGTGGGTGCCACGGCGAGTGCTGCCCGTCCGCGGTCGCTGGCGGATCCGCCTCGCCGCCGGCCTCGCCGACGCCGCCGGCACCGGCTTCGCCGTCCCGACCCTGAGCGGGGGCGCCCCTGCCTCCTCGACCGCGCCGCGCGTGTACAACATCACCTTCCGGACCGCCGCGCAGGAGCCGGCGAGCTACTCGGACTCCGCCGACGACGCGTTCCTCGCCCGCCTCCACGCCGCGGTCGGCGGCTCGCCGGTGCTCGCCTCCTACAGCGGCGCGCTCTCCGACCTCGTCACGGCGAACTTCTGGTCCGAGGACGACCAGGCCGACACGCTCGCCACCGGGGACGTGTCTCGCTTCTCGGCGGTGGTGAACTGGCGTGCGCTCGCCCGCCGGCGCACGACCGCCCCGCCACTCCTGCGCGGCTGGAGCGACCGTTGGTATGTCACCGGCCTCGACCTCGGCCAAGGGGTCTCGCCCTCGGCGAACCCGGCCTTCCTCTCACGCGTGCAGCCCTATGCCGTCTATGTCCCCACCGGCGCGAGCCTCCGCGCCGCGCTTCCGCTCACCTGGACGCTCCACTCCGCCGACGTCGACTACAACCAGTACGGCGCCATCAACCCGCGCCTCGTGGCCGAGGTCTGCCAGGCGCGCGAGACGATCTGCGCGAGCCCCGAGGGGTTCGGCGGCGACGGGCTGTACGTGAGCGACGCCGAGAACGACTTCTGGCAGGTGTGGCGGCAGCTCGCGCTCGCCTTCCGGCTGAGCGCCGATCGCACCGTCGTCACCGGCTACTCGATGGGCGGCCTGGCGAGCTTCGTCCTGCCGAGCACGTACCCGTCGGTGTTCAGCGAGGCGATGCCGCTCGACGGCGGCTTCGACGAGGCCTGCAGCACCGCCGGGACCGGTGGGGCGCAGCTCGACATCGCCGCGGCGCCGGACCGCGCGGCGAACGTGCGCTGGGTCCCGCTCGTCATCTCGGACTCGCTCACCGACGAGCTCTCGCCCTACCCCGAGGAGCTCGACGAGATCTCGCGCCTGCAATCCGCCGGCGATCGCTTCACCTTCTTCTCCACCACGACGCCCGAGCACGTCACGACCGACCTTGCCGACGGCTTCGCCACCCAGGTGGCCGCCCTGCACGGCACGCCGGTCGCCGTCGCCGCACCCGGGACGATCGACTACACGTGGTGCCCGCAGGCGGTGAGCGCGCACCTCGGCCTGGGACCCACGTCGCTGTACTGGCTCTCAGGGCTCTCGGAGCGAACCACATCCGCCGGTACGACCTCGCGCATCGTGGCCGATGACGGTGCGCTCCCCACGCCGGCGGAGGCCGAGCACGTGACGAGCGGCATCGTCGCCCCGCCCGACGGTCCGCCGATGGAGGAGACGAGCGGCACCTGGGCGCCCGGCCCGACGCCGGCTCCGGCACCCACGCTGACGCTCACGCTCACGAATGTCGCCGCCCTGAGCGTCGACGCACGGGCGGCTCGGCTGCCCGCGGCCGGCGCGACGGTGACCAGCGACGGGGCCACCGTGCTCACGCTCCTGCACCTCGCCCGTGGCACCGTCGTGCGCCTGCCCGCCGGGACGGTCCGCGTCGGACGCGCGGGGCGGGCCGTGGTCCGTCTCGGCGCCGGAACCACGTCGCTCTCCTGGTCCCCCGCTGGGTGATCGGTGGGCGCCTCAGGGGCGCATATATCCCGTAACCCGCCCAGCGTTGGTGCGGCCCCCCGGATCACCAGCCAGAACGTCCCGCTCGATCGCGGCGGCGGTTTCGCGCAGGGCCGGGAGCATCGTCTCGCGCAGCGTGGCGAGCGGAGTGCGGCTGGCACCGGTGGAGACGTTCACGGCGGCGAGGACGTCGCCGGCGGGGCCGTGCACCGGCGCGGCCGCCGAGCGCAGCCCATCCTCGAGCTCCTGATCGACGAGCGCCCAGCCCTGCTTGCGGACGCGCCCGATCTCCTCGACGAGCGCGCCGGGATCGGTCAGGGTATGCCGCGTGAGGGGGTGAAGCGGGGAGGCGCGCAGGTGGTCGGCGAGCTCGTCTTCGCTCAGGCCGGCGAGCAGGACCCGGCCCATCGAGGTGGCGTAGGCGGGAAAGCGGGTGCCGATGGAGATCGCCACGGTCATGATCCGCCGCGTGGGCTCGCGCGCGACGTAGACGATGTCGGTGCCGTCGAGGACCGACAGCGAGCACGATTCCTCGACGCGGCCGACCAGGGCGCGGAGGTGCGGCTGGGCGATCTCGGGAAGGCTGAGGCTCGAGAGGTAGGCGTGGCCCAGCTCGAGCACCCGCGGCGTGAGGACGAAGCGCCGGTCCTCGGCGCGGACGTAACCGAGCTCCTCGAGCGTGAGCAGGAACCGCCGCGCGGAGGCTCGCGAGAGGCCCGTCGACCCCGCCACCTCGGAGAGCGTCTGGCCGCGGCCGGGGACGTTGAGGGCGCGGATCACGGCCAGTCCGCGCTCGAGCGAGCGGACGAAGGACCGCTGTGCGCTCTGCGCATCTGTGTCCACTCTGCGCCGCAGCGTAGCCGATCGCCGCGGGCTCGTTCAGTGGGTGAGCAGCACCAGCAGGTCGCGCGGCCCGTGCACGCCCTCCACCCGGGAGAGCTCGATGTCCGAGCTCGCCGAGGGCCCTGACACGAGCGTGACGGGGACCCGCTGGCCGCGCACGGCGGTGCCGAGTGCCCTCACCGCCTCCGGCACGGCGGCGACGACCTGGGCGGCCGCGACGACGCAGATGTGGTGGTCGGGGACGAGCGTGATCGCCCGCCGTCCGCTGATGCCGCGGCCGTCGAGGACGAGCGTGCCCGTCTCCGCGATGGCCAGCGCGCAGCCGCTGAGCACCCCGTCCATCGCGTCGAGCTCGGCCGGCGGGAGCCCTGTGTCGAGGACGAGCTCCACGCCGTCGGGCCGCCATGCCGGCGGGAGCGCGGGCGGGACGACGAGGCGCTGCAGCCCGCGCTGGGCGCACGCCTCGGCGACATGCGCCGCGACGTCGCCCTCGGCGAGCTCCCGCACCTCCGATCCGTAATCGCGCAGACGCGAGGCAAACCGCGCCGTGAGTCCCTCCTCGGGGGCGGGAACCTCCCGGCGATAGCGGCGGGCGATCACGACGTCCTCGGGGCGCTCGCCGGCCGGCACGTCGTGCAGCGCCCCGCGCACGCGGGCGAGGATCTCCTCACGAGCGGCCGGGCTCACGACCGGCGCCGCCACCAGTCCCGGAAGCTCTCCGGCGCGAGCGGGGGGAGCTCGCGGCTCACCGTCCAGCCGCCGAGCGGTCCCGGCAACCGGGAGATCGTCCCGCGTCGGACGAGCGGTCGCTGGGCCACGCGCCCGATGCGTTGGGCGGCCTCGTAGAGGCGGCGCGAGGCGAACACGCGGGCCATGGCGCCCATCGCCACCCGCTCGGGATCGGTGCGGGACTTGCGACTCACCACCTCGTGGCGGAGGTGGACGAGGACCTCCGGGATGTCGATCTTCACCGGGCACACGTCGGCGCAGGCGCCGCACAGGCTCGAGGCGTAGGGCAGCGAGGTGTGGCTACGCAGGTCGCTCAGCATCGGAGTGAGGATCGCCCCGATCGGGCCCGGGTACGTCGAGCCATAGGCATGGCCACCGGTGCGCTCGTAGACCGGGCAGACGTTGAGGCACGCCGAGCAGCGGATGCAGTTCAGCGCCTGCCGGCCGACCTCGTCGGCGAGGACGTTCGTGCGGCCGTTGTCGAGCAGCACGAGGTGGAACTCCCGGGGGCCGTCTCCGGCGTGGACGCCCGTCCACAACGACGTGTATGGGTTCATCCTCTCCGCCGTCGAGGAGCGGGGGAGCAGCTGCAACATCACCTCCAGGTCATCCCAGGCGGGGATCACCTTCTCGATCCCCATCACGCTGATGAGCACGTCGGGCAGCGTCGTGACCATCCGCCCGTTGCCCTCGGACTCCACCACGGACACCGTTCCGGTCTCGGCGACGGCGAAGTTGACGCCGGTGATCCCTATCTCGGAGCGCAGGAAGCGCGCCCGCAGGTGCGTCCGCGCCGCCTCGGCGAGCGCCCGGGGATCGTCGGAGAGGTCATCCGGCGGGTCATCGAGCGTGCGCAGGAAGAGCTCGCGGATCTCCTCCCGGTTGCGGTGGATGGCGGGGACGAGGATGTGCGACGGCGTGTCGTCGGCGAGCTGGACGATCAGCTGGGCCAGGTCGGTCTCCCAGGCGGTGATCCCGCGCTCGCCGAGCGCCTCGTTGAGGCACATCTCCTCGGTGGTGAGCGACTTCGCCTTGACGACCTCGGTGACGCCGCGCGCCGCGACGATGTCGCCGATGATGCGGGTGCCCTCCGTGCCGTCGCGCGCCCAGTGCACGTGGCCGCCGGCCTGCGTCACCGCCCCCTCAAGCTGCAGGAGGTAGGTGTCGAGATGACGCAGCGTGCGCTCCTTGATCGCCCGCCCCGCCTCGCGCAGCTCTTCCCAGTCGGGCAGCTCGGCGACCGCCTCCGCGCGCTTGGCCCGGATCGTGTGGGTCGCGTGCGAGAGGTTGTGCCGCAGCTGGGCATCGGCGAGCGCGTCACGGGCCGCCTCGGGGAACGGGGTCATCGCTCCTCCGTGGTGGCGAGCACCTCGGCGAGGTGCAGCGGGCGCACGCCGGCGCGCTGACGCCGCAGCCCACCACCCATGTGCATGAGGCACGAGCTGTCGGCGGCGACGAGCACCTCGGCTCGCGTGTCGAGCACGGCGCGCAACTTGTCGGTGAGCATCGCGGTCGAGGTGTCGGCGTTCTTGACCGCGAAGGTCCCTCCGAAGCCACAGCACTGCTCGGCCTCGGCGAGCTCGAGCAGCTCGAGCCCCCGCACGGCGCGCAGCAGCCGCAGCGGACGGTCGCCGACGCAGAGCATGCGCAGGCTGTGGCACGTCGGGTGGTAGGTGACGCGATGGGGGAAGAACGCCCCCACGTCCTCCACGCCGAGCTCGTCGACGAGATACTCGCTGAGCTCGAGCATGCGCGGCGCGAGGGCCGCCACCTCACGTACCAGCCCCGCATCACCGCTTCGCCGGGCGATGCGCCGATACTGCTGGCGGACCATGCCGGCGCACGAGGCCGACGGCGAGACGACTCGGTCACTGTCGGCGAACGCTCTCACGAACCGCTTCACCAGGGCGACGGTCTCATCGGCGTAGCCGGTGTTGAAGTGCATCTGCCCGCAGCACGTCTGCTCCAGGGGGAAGTCGACTTCGACGCCGAGTCGCTCGAGCAGGGCCACCGTCGCCCGGCCGGACTCCGGGAACAGGGTGTCCCCGAGGCAGGTGATGAACAGCGACGCGCGCGGCACCACGACGATTGTCGCCCACACGGCGCCGCGCCGGCGCACCGGGTTGGCTCCCCACCGGCTCACGGGCCGGCGAGAGCCTGCGAGGATCCGGAGATGGCTCGTCGCCTCGAGATGCTGTGGCGCCGGAGCTCACCGGAGCGACGGGTCGCCCTCATCAGCGGGCTGATCTTCATTCCTGCCGGCCTGGTCAAGTTCGTCTTCCACCACTGGGAGCTCCACGCCTTCCGGGATTTCGGGATCCCCGCCTCGGCGGTGCTCGAGCCGATCGTCGGCGCCCTGGAGACGATCGGCGGTGTGCTGCTCCTCCGCCACCGGCTGATCCTCCCCACGGCGGTGGTGCTCGCCACGATCATGGCCGTGGCGTTCATCGCCGGCGGGATCATCCACGCCTCGCCGATCCCCAGCGACACGCTCGCTCCGGCGCTGCTCGTGGCGATGGTCTACCTGGTGCTGGAGCGGCTGCGCGGGGCGACGCCGTCGTAGCGGCGCGCGCGGAACCCCCGCGCCTCGGCGGTGGCGTCCCGCCTCAGCGGGTGGCGGCGCCGAGCAGCACCGCCCCCGCCAGCGCCAGCGCGATGCCCACCGCCTGCAGGCCGGCCGCCCGCCGGCGCTGAAGCGTGACGCCGAGGAGAATCGTCGCGACCGGGTACAGCGAGGAGATCGCCGAGACGATGCTCAGCGCCGCCTGACGGGACGCCGCGGCGTACGCGAGATCGCCGGAGATCCCCGCCCCGGCGACCAGCGCGAGCGACGGCAGGTGCCGGGGGTGGGGCAGCCGCGAGCGCAGCGGCGAGCGTTCGAACGCGAGTGCGGCGACGGTGGCGGGCAGCGCGGTGCTCGCGTCGACGAGCGACGTCGCCCAGTACGGGTCGACCCGGCCGGCGGCGTGGAAGGAGACGAGCATCGTTGCGACGCCGATCGCCGCCCCCGCGCAGATCGCCGCCGTGGCCCACCGCTGCCGTCGCCCGGTGCCCCCGCTCTCGCCGCCGCTCCAGGCGCACACGCCGCCGCCGATCACCGCGCACAGCAGTCCGGCGGCGATGGCGAGATCGAGATGATCGCCGCCGATCAGACCGACGAGCACCGCAATCGCGGCTCCGAGCGCCCCCACGGGCGCGGTGATGAATGCGTCGCCTCGGCTGATCGCGTAGTACACGAGGCGGAGCTCGAGCGTCACGCCGAGCCCGGCGACGCAGGCGTACCAGAGATGCGGATCGCTCGGGAGGGGGCGGCCGTGGACCAGGAGCACGGGAATGAGCAGGACGAGCCCCAGCAGCTGGGAGATCGCCACCACCGCGAACACCGACGCGCCGCGCCGGGAGGCGCCCCCGAAGTAGTCGGAGGCTCCCCACGCCACGGCGGCGATGACGGCGAGCAGGATCAACATCGGAGCACCTCCACGGCTCGGTGGACGTCAAACACGTTCCGGCAAACTAAGCTTTGCCAGAACAGTGCTCCGGCAAACGCAGTTTTGCTGGTACGCTGTGCTCCGGGATGCAGACCTTGGAAACGCTCCCGTTCGTGGCCGGCAACGTCGCGCTCGACTTCGTCAACACGGCCGAGGAGCGCGGGCACCCGGACGCGGGCGACGCTCTGCTCACGGTCGCCGATCTCCGCTGCTGGGGCGAGCGCTCCGGCGTGCTCACGCCGGCGGCAGGCACCGGGACCGACGGACGGGCCGAGCTCCGTCACGCGCGCGATGCGCGCGAGCTCCTCTACGCGTTGTTCCTCGCCCGGGTCACGGGCCGCACGCCCGCTCCCGATGCGCTCGGACGGCTCTCCGCGCTCGGTGCCGCCGCCTACCGGGCCGGCCGTCTGGCGGCCGATGACGCCGGCCGACTGGGCTGGCAGTGGGATCCGGACCGCCTCGCCAGCGTGCGTCACACCGCCGTCGTGGCCGGCCTGGAGCTGCTCGCCGCCGATCCCGGTGAGCGGTTGAAGCAGTGTCCGGGCGAGCACTGCGGATGGTTCTTTCTGGACACCACCCGCCGGGGCAACCGCCGGTGGTGCTCGATGGAGGAGTGCGGCCGGGAGGCCAAGGCGGCGCGGAGGCGACGCGGCTCCGGCCGCCGCGCGTGACACATTCCCCCTCATTGTTGCGGTGGGCCGGGCTGGCCCATAACGTTGCCGGGCCGTGATGGGGACGATCACCGACCGGGGGGGAAGGGCGAGCGCCCCATGAGCGTGGCGACGCCGGGGGATCGCTTCCGCCTGCTCGCGGCCGTTGGCGAGGTGAGCGACGGCACCGGGCTGCTCGGCGAGACGGTGCAGCGATTGCTCGACATCATCGTCCCCGTCTTCGCCGACGTCGCCACGATGGACGTCACCTCGACGACGGGCGAGATGCGCCGGCTCGGGGCGCGGGTGGAGAACCCCAAGGACCCGGCGCTGGAGCTGGGGCTGCTGCGGCGCCATCAGTCGGGCGACCCGACCGTCGGCGTGTTGCGGACGGTCGAGCTCGGAGAGAGTCAGCTGGTCGCACCGATCACCCAGGCGACGCTCCGGGCGATCGCGACGAGCGACGAGGACTTCGCGATGCTCAGCGCGCTCGACCTGCGGGCGACGATGTACGTGCCGCTCGCCGCGCGCGGCCGGACCCTCGGCGTCCTCGCGTGCAGCGTCCGCGGTGGACAGCGCCGGTTCTCCGAAGAGGATCTGCAACTCGGCGAGGCGCTCGGCAGCCGGATCGGGCTCGCGCTCGACAACGCCGGGCTGTCACAGACCGTGAGCGGTCTCGAGCGCCGGCTGGAGGCGACCCTCGCCAACCTCGCCGCCGGCGTCGTCGTGCGCTCGCCCACCGGCCGGATGCTGATCGCCAATCCCGCCGCGGCCGAGCTGGTCGGCGCCGCCTCCGTCGAGGAGCTGTTCGCCTCGACGCCGGCCGGGCTCAACGAGTTCTTCGAAGCTCGGGACGAGGCGGGACGGCCGGTGGCGTTCGAGGAGTTGCCGTCGATGCGCGCCCTCCGCGGCGAGCGTCCGCTGCCGCTCGTCATGCGCAGCCTCAGCCGCCGCACCGGCGTGGTTCGCTGGCTGCTGCACAAGGCCACGCCCGTGTTCGACGAGCAGGGTGCCCTCTCGATGGTCGTCAACGTGATCGAGGACGTCACCGATCAGAAGCGCGCGGAGCTGGCCCAGGGGCTGTTGGCCGAGGCGGGCCGGACGCTGTTCTCCTCGCTCGACTACGAGCAGACCCTCCAGCGCGTGGCCCGGCTCGCCGTTCCGGGGCTGGCCGATTGGTGCGGGGTGTCGATCCGGGCCGAGGGGGAGGTCCTGCAGCAGGTGGCCGTGGCCCACATCGACCCGGACAAGGTGGCGCTCGCGCGCGAGTGGGGCGAGCGCTATCCCACGCGCACCGACTCCCGATCGGGCGCCGCCGAGGTGATCCGCTCCGGTGCGCCCCAGATGGTGCCCGTGATCACCGACGAGGTGATCGCGGCCAGCACCGCCACCGAGGAGCAGCTCCGGATCGTGCGCGAGCTGGGGATGCGCTCGGTCATCATCGTGCCCCTGGTCATTCCGGGCCGGGTGCCGTTCGGGACGTTGACGCTCGTGATGGCCGAGTCAGGGCGGACGTTCGACAAAGAGGACCTGGCGGTCGCCGAGGAGCTGGGGCGACGGGCCGGGACGGCGGTGGAGAATGCCCGTCTCTACACCGAGCGCTCTCGGATCGCCACGGCACTTCAGCGCGGTCTGCTCCCGCCGGAGCTGCCCGAGGTGCCCGGGTTCCGCCTCGCCAGCCTCTACCGCCCGGCGGGGGCGCAGAGCGAGGTGGGCGGGGACTTCTACGACGCCTTCCCGGTCACCGACGGCTGGATGGTGCTGGTCGGCGACGTCACCGGTCACGGCGCGGAGGCCGCCGCGCTCACCGCACTCTCCCGCTACACGCTGCGAACCGCCGCCCGGCTCCTCGGCGATCCGGTCGCGGTCGTCGATCAGCTCAACCGGGCGCTGCGCGAGCTGCCCCAGCTGTCGCTCGTCAGCCTCTGCTGCGCCGCGCTGCGGATCAGCGACGGGCGGGCGTCGGCGGACGTGCTGTTGGCCGGGCATCCGACCGCGTTCCGCGTCCGGGGCGGCGAGCTGACGGCGGCGGGCGCGACGTCGTCGCTGCTCGGCATCGACGACGACTGCCGCTTTCGGACGGCCGAGGTGACGCTCGAGCCGGGGGACCTGCTCGTGCTCTACACCGACGGCGTGATCGACACCTTCGGCGAGCGCGACCGCTTCGGCGAGGAGCGGCTCGTCGAGACGCTCCGCGACGCTGCCGACGCCGACGATGCGATCGACCGGGTGGAGTCGGCGCTCAGCGCCTTCGCCCACGGCCCCCAGCGCGACGACACCGCCGTGCTCGTCGTCGAGCGCCTGGGCCGGCCCGCTCCCGCCGTGGCCTCACCGGGGCTGGCGGCCTCTGACGTCCCCGACCCGTGAGCTGAGGCGCGGTCGGTCTTCGGGCGAACCGTTCCCGCTTGCCGAGCCGGGGGGTCCTAAGTACGATCGCGGCGGGGATCGGACGTTCACGGAGATGGGGGGGTCGGCGACGATGAGCAGGCGAACTGGCGGACGAGCGGCGATGGCGCGGCGCGGGCGCCGGCTGGCAGCGGGCGGCGTAGCGGCGGTGGCGGCGGCGGCGTGCGCCGCGGTCCCGGCCGCGGCGGCGGCGGTGCGCCCGGCTGCGACAGCGGCGCGCCCGGCTGCGACAGCGGCGGCGCGCCCGGCCGTGCGTCCGGCCGCCCAGCCGGCGTTCGGCGCGGTCGTCGTCGACGCTGCGCACCACCACGTGTTCGTCTCCCTGCCGAGCGCCAACGCGATCGACGTCTTCGACGAGAGCGGTGATCTCCTCGGGACGATCCCCCACGTCTATGGCGCCTGGGGCATGGTCGTCGTGGGCCCGTATCTGTACGTCGCCGAGAGCACGACCGGCGAGGTCGTCCGCCTGACGCTCAGCGGCGCCAATCCCCCGGCCACCGTGGCGAGCGGTCTCAACGAGCCGAGTGAGCTGGTGGGCGCCGGCGGCAAGCTCTGGGTGGCGCTGGCCGGCGACGACGGGCAGTGGGAGGACAGTGTCGTCTCGATCAACCCCTCCACCGGAGCGGTGACGCCGATTCCGGTCGAAATCGACTATCCCGACCTGGCTGCCGCGCCCGGCAACCCCAAGACCCTCTACGTCGACGAGGACGGCCAATCCCCCGGGGAGATCTACGCCTTCGACGTCGCCACCAACCCGGCCACTGAGACTCTGGACGTCCGTGAGGACGATTCGAACATCCAGGACATGGCGGTGTCGCCCGACGGCACCCGGGTCATCCCGGCGGCCGGATCTCCGTATGAGTTCCAGGAGCTGAGCGCGTCCACGCTGCAGCCCGACGGGCTCATCTACCCGGCGCAGCCGTACCCGGACGCCGTCGCCACTTCGTCCTCCGATCTGCTGGCCACCGGGCTCGATCTCGGCACGCCCGACATCAGCGTGTTCAAGTTCGGGGTCCCGCAGGCGATCTTCACCGCGAACACCAACCCGGCCCCGAACGGCATCCAGGAGGTCCTGCCGCACGGCCTCGCGCTCACGCCGGACGGATCGGAGCTGTTCGCGGTGGCGGCGTCCTCCACCGGCGGCCTCCTGTTCGACACCTTCGATCTCAGCGGACCGGGCAGTGCGTCCACGGCCGTGACGACGCACATCGCGCGGACGGCGGCGGGGAGCGCGCGGAGGCTCAGTGCACCGGCGGTGGGGTTCCGTCGGCGCTCGCCGTGAGCGCCGGATCCCAGTCGCACAGCGCGCAGGCGCGGCGGAACGCCGACCGTGCGAAGGCGAGCCCGGCGGCTCGCGGATCCCCGGTGGCGCAGGCATCGCTCCAGTCGAGAATGTGCTCGCCGAGATCCGGCTCCCACCGGGCCGCCTCGGGCTCCAGCTCGGCGTCCGAGAAGCCGTCCGGCGCGGGGTGGGCGTAGGCGTAGAACGCGGCCTCCCCGTGGCGGGCGTCGCCCGGCCACCATCCGATCGCCACCTCCTGCGCGTCCATCGCGTTGCGCATGATGAAGTCGCCTGACGGGGGCTCCGCGGATGCGCCGGAGAACAGGCTCACGGCGAGGTCGAACGACCCCCACCACGCGTTGACGGGCGTCGAACGGCCCCGGTAGGGGGCACGGAAGGCGGCGAGCGCGAGCGCGGCCTGGGTGGCGGCGGCGAAGTACGCGCCGACCTGCGCCGGGTCATAGCTCGCGTGCCCGTCGTCCTCGTCGAGCGGCGCCGTCCACGCGACCTCCTGGGGGCGGGGATCGATCTCGACGGCTCCCGCGAGCGCGCGGGCGGCGGCGAGCACCGCGCCCGTCACCTCACCGACGGAGCGGCCCCCCGTGAGCGCGATCCGCTCGCCGTCGCCTGCGGTGTGCTCGACGAGCGCCTCGTGCGTGCGGAGGTCAAGCGCGACGACGAGGGCTCCCGACCCGTCCGGCGCGGGGAGCGGACCGGTCTCCCACCCGCGGGCCGTGAGTCGCAGCGCCGCGTGCTGGAGCTGGGGCTCGGGCGGCGCGAGCGCCACCGCCAGCTTCCCGAGCAGCTGCGTGAGGGCGTGCAGCGTGTCGCAGGTGGCGGCCCACTCCTCGTAGGGGGGGAGCGTCGGCGCATCGGACATCGACGCCGCACGCTACCAGCGCCGCGACGGCCGGACCGGAAATCCTCGCCCGGGTCTATCGTGCTCGCCTGCCTTTTCATGAGCGAGGAGTGAGATGCCCGTCGACCCCACCGGACAGGACCTGAAGCGCTACCTGGAGGAGGACCCCGGCGGCCCGGTGGTGATGCTGAACCTGCTCCGCTACCGCCCGGATGGTGAGGCGAGCTACCGCGCCTACACCGATGCGCTCGCCGGCTATCTGCCCCGGATCGGCGCCGAAGTGCTCTACGTCGGCGACTGCTCGACGGTGCTCGTCGCGCCCCCGGAATGGGGGTGGGACGCGTTGCTCGTGGTGCGCTACCCGAGCCGCGCGGCCTTCAGCGCGATGGTCCATGACCCCGAGTACCAGCGCGTGACCCATCTGCGCACCGAAGCGCTGACCGAGGCGGTGCTGCAGGCGACCGTGCCCTGGGGCGAGGCGAACGCTCCGGGGTGAGGACCGCAGCGGCTGGGCGGGGCACGGGGCCAATCACCGTGCTCTACGGGTCCGCACCCTGAGGGTGGTCTCGGCCGGTGCGTATCCGGTTGCCCTGACGCGGATCCGGATGCGTGCGGAATGGTTGAAGCGCAACCTGATGCTGGTGCGCCCGTGTGCGTTGGTGTGAAGGCGGTGGTGGCCGACGAAGACGACTGCTCCGCGCACGGGAGTCCGGTGACCGGCGGCGGAGGCGGTGACACGGAGCCGCAGCACAGTGGAGCGGTGCGTTTGGAGATGGCGGGGGTTGATCGCCAGCCTGAGGGACGGCGCCCCGCAGGCCGGACCGCTGAGTTGCGACAGGTTGACCGCCCCAGCCAGCGCCTTGTACCCGGCGGGCGTGAAGTGCAGGCCGTCGCCGCCGTTGTAGGCCGGCGCCATGGTGCCCGGGTCGGAGGGGTCTTGCACCGCCTGCGAGAAGTCGATGTAACCGTCGCTGATGTGCTGGCTGCGGATCCACGCGTTGACGGCGAGTCGGATTGCGTTCGATGTCATCCCGCTATAGGTGCCGGGCTCGGTGGCGTCTTCCATCGGTGTCAGGGTGCCGAGCAGGACGTGGATGTGGGCGGCCTTGGCCATGTCGACGAGTTGGGTGAGCCCGCCGATGATCTGGCTCGCGTCGGCATCCGACTGGCCGATGTCGTTCGCGCCTTCCAGGATGATGATCGTGGAAACGCCCGGGACGTCGATCGCGTCCCCCGTGAATCGGCTCAGCGCGCTGGCGCCGAACATGGGAATCTGCCCGTTCTGGAGGATGCGGTTACCGCTGATCCCGGCGTTGGCGACCGATAGGGCGATGTGGGCGGCAAGCAATCGGCGGGCGAGCCAGTCCGGGTAGCGGGCGTTGAGGTTCAGGGTGCTCGTCGTCTCCGGGACGAGCGACGGACCGCCTTGAAACCCGTCGGTGATCGAATCCCCGAAGGCCACCACGGTGCCGGTGTGCCCGGGAGCCTGGACGTCGAGACCGCTCAGGAAGTAGCGGGCGGTCGTGGTCTGGCTGAACGCGTTGGCACTTGGGTCAGTCACTTGATCGCCGGCCAGCGGCATCGTGCCGTAGGAGATCTGGCGGCCGGCGAAGTGCTCAGTCGGGATGTAGCTGCCCTTCAGGAACATGCTGACCGCGAGGTTCTCGAACGCCGAGAAGGTGAACCGAACCGGGTCGCTGACCGCTTCGCCGCCCGCCGGAACCGTGACCGACGGCCTGCCGGCAAAGAGGACGGGCCGTGAGGTGCCTGGCACCAACGCGGCGCCGCCCTGGCCGACAGCGATGCCCGCGGCGTCGAACGTGACCGGTCCCGATCCGAATGCATTCGATAGCCGCACGCGTATCAGCGAGCCGCCGTAGTGCGGGGTGATGATCATCCGCAATGTCTGGTCGGGCCCGTGGACGAACGACACCAGCCGGGCGTCCCCCACGCTGTCACTGTCGGACGGGGGCGCTTCCCAGCTCTCGATCCACCGCGTCCGCGGGCAGACGGCGAGCCTGCCCTGGGCACCCCCGTGCGCGGATGCGCCCGGGACCGCGGTCAGCGCGGTGAGCCCGACCAGCACGAGCAGGAGCAGCCGGGCCAAGGATTGGCTCGAATGTGGGGTCACGTCGCGGCGGGGCCCTGTCCGGATCCTGCCCCGGTCTTCGGTGTGCCGCATTTCTCAGCGCCCTCCCGTCGCCCGGATCGTGATCGTCCGGCGCACGAGTGTCGTGCGCTTCACGGTGACGCGAAGCGTGTAGCGGCCCCGCAGCGCCGCCCTGTGGCGCAGGCGGAGAACGACGTGGCGGGGGCGCGTCGAGATGCGCCTCACCTCCGCCCTGGCTTCGACCTTCCGACCCCGCATGAGCCGGACCGTGACCCCACGTATCGATCCCGTCGTGGTCGAGACCCGGAGCGCCAGTCGGTGCGGAGTCGAGCCGAGGCGCAGGACCTTGACGACGATCCGCGGCGCCTTGGGCTGAACGGGTTCGGGAAGTGGTGTGAGCGGGTTGCCCGCCGCGATCGAGCTGCATCCGTCGGTGACGTTCTGCCCGCTCAAGCGCTGCTGGAGGAACGCGAGCGCTTGGGGTTCGAACTGCAGAGCCGCCTCATCGTGGTTGGAGTTCGGGTAGACATGGAACTGGACCGATACGCCGCGCCCGCAGTAGATGTGGGCGAGCTCCTGGACGTCCTTGTCGATCATGACCCCGTCACCGGTTCCGTCGGCGTCTCCGACGCCCATCAGCAGAGGTTCCCGGGGGGTGCCGGATCGGCCCATGATCGAGTCGTTGAACGTCTTCACGAAGATGGGGACCTTCTGCCAGTCCTTGTACTGCGGCTTGAGCAGATCCGCGAGCGTGAGGCCGGGGTAGGCGGTGGGGTTCAGGCAGCCCTTCGAGACCTGCTGGATGATCTGGTTGCCCTCCGAGCTCAGGTACTTGCCCAGGTCGAGCTTGTAGGCGCGAGCGAGCCCGAGGAAGACGGATGGGATCGCGCCGGCCCAGTCCGAGCTCCCGTCGATATAGGCCAGATTGTGGGTGAAGTCGACCGGGATACCGCCCTCGGCGACGCCGACGATGTGGAGTTCGGGCGCATAGCCGGGCTGTAGCTCACTCGCCCATTCGCTCGCGATCGCACCGCCGGAGTAGCCGACCATCCCGACCGGCGTGCCGGCCGGCGTGAGCTTGAGCTCGTGCTCGGCGGCACGGATCGCGTCGAGCGTCTCCCATCCGGACTGGCGGCCCGCGCCGTAGTCGTCGGTCGAGCCCTCATAGTCGGAGGTCACCACGGTGAACCCCTGCGCGACGTAGTCGAGCATCAGGGTCTCGTCGAGGCTGGCGCCGCTGTTGCTCGGGTCCCCGCCCTGCAGCGTGTACGACGGGCGGCACGTGCTCGCGTCGCCGTCGTAGAAGGTCTGGTAGGACACCAGCTTCGTCGGACCGCTCGATTCGGCAGGCCGGATGATCGTCGCGACGGTCGCATCGGGCTGGCCGAGCTGGCCCTGCGTGCGATAGAGCACCTGCGTCGCCGTCAACGCGGGCAGCACCCCCGCCGCGGCGATCTCGACCGACCGGGTGCGCAGCACGGTTCCTGGCGCCACGTCCCGCAGCGACCCCGAGTAGGCGTAGAACGGGTCGCTGGACGGTGCACTCACGTTGGCCCCCGCCACGCCCGGCATCGACGCCGCCACCACGACGCCGGCGGCAAGCACGCGCACGGAACGCCGCAGAGCGGCACGACGGGTGCAACCTGAAGTTCTCATGGGCTTCCTCTCGGAGAGTGGTGCAAGGCGTTCCGCCGTCGTCTCAGCTCAGCGCCGGACGAGTCTGATCACGCGACGTTCGATGATCACGCCGCCGCCGCCCGGCGTGTAGGCGATGGTGACCCTCACACGCAGGCGGTGATGCGCCCGCAGTCGGCGCGCGATCGCCCGCGTTGGCACGATCGAAAGCGTCACGGTGCGTGGCCGGCCGACCCTCACGTGGGCGAGGCGCATCCTGCCGGGCGCGGAGACCCGCGCTGTTCCGGCACCCGGAAGGGTGAGCGTCAGCCGAGCGGTCCCGCGTCGCTTCATGTCATGAACGACGGGCGCCGTGAGTCCGCTCGCCAGCCACGCGTGGGTCTGCAGCGCGGCGATCTCGACGAGACGATCCGGGCCGAGGTTGAAGTCGAGCAGGTGGGTTCCGAAGCCGGGCGGGAATTCCTTCATCGCCGGGCTGGAGCCCACCGGGTTGTAGCGGTACACGTGATGGCCGTCGATCGTCTGGCAGGAGCCGGTGTAGTCGTAGGTCGAGACCCAGGCGGTGGCGGCGGTGGGAAGCGGGCCGGTGTTCTCCGCAATCGAGTCGGCGATGAATCCGGGCGCGAACGGCGCGGTCGGGACGGTGAGCGGAAACGGGCCGGTCTCGCCACTGAGCAGCCCCGGGTCAGTGCAGGCGACCTCGTAGCCGGAGCCGTGGGGCTCTCCGAATGCGCCCGACAGGTCATCCGTCTGGCTGTCGCCGTACAGCGAGGTTGCGTTGGGGTCATCGGGAAAGGTCGAGTACGCCACGACGCAACCGAACTCGCCTCGCCCGGTGCAGATCGGGACGTGCTGGAAGTCGCCGCCCGTCGTCTCTCCAGCCCGGGTGGTGACCTGGCCGCCGAGGAGAAACGCGCCGACGAGCCGGCGTCGGAGCGACGGGTTGGGATCGATCTGGGTGCGGATCAACTCGCGGAGCAGCAGCGAGCCCTGCGAGTGGCCGATGAGGATGAACCCACGGCCGTCGTTGTCGTGGGCGAGGTAGCTTTGCCAGGCCTCGAGGATGTCGGCGTATGGCTCATTCAGCCCGCCCGGTTCACCATTGAGCGCGATCGCCGCGACCGTGGCCTGCCGGTAGAGCGGCACGAACATCCGGCAGACGCTCGAGAACCGTGCCGCCTGATACTCGGTCTCCGACACGACCTCTGGAGCCGGAGTCTGCGTGGCGTACGGGCCCACCTGATTGGAGACGGTGGGGTAGACGTAGAAGCAGTCGATCGGCCGGCGTGATTCGGGGATGCGCTCGGGCGTGAGCACGCTGCGGCCGCCGCTGGGTGCGATCACGGTCGTGTCGAGCGGGATCTCGCACGGATCCGTGGTGGCCGCCATCCCCGGATGGCACAGCCAGATGACGGCCGCACGCGAGCCGGCGGGACTCGCCAGTCCGGCCGTGAGCAGGCCGACGACCAGCCCGAGCAGCAGCACCGCCCGGGAGATCCGTGAACCCGCGTCCGCCGCTCCGAAATGACCGATCATCGCCCGCCCTCCACATCGTCGTTGAGATCCACGGCTTCACCCCGCCGCCATGGCTCGAGGTCAGCCAGGAACACCGATTCGCCGCCGAGCTCGGCTTGCCTCTCGACCCACCGCCGCAGCGCCTTGGGCGCGACGCCGGAGACGACTCCGGCGGCGTTCGCCGCGCCCTCGGCTCGGAGGCTGTCGGCCGGCGAGAGAAACGCGTACTCGTTGAAGATCCGCTTCTGCGCCGCGATCGTGTCCCGGTTGCGCGTCGCGTAGCGGGCGCCCATCTCGATCGCCGTTTCGAGCAGTTGCGCGTCCGGAACGACGTGTCCGACGAGACCCATCTCACGGCCTTCCCGGGCGGAGTACGGGCGGCCCTCCAGCAGCATCTCCAGCGCCCGCGCGGGCCCGATCAGCTGCACCAGCCGCTGGGCTCCGACGGTCGTGGTCAATCCGATGAGGAGCTCGGGCAGGATGATCGACGCTTCCTCCTCGGCGGCGACCCGGACGTCGAAGCACACCGACATCTCGATCCCGCCACCCCCGCACGGGCCGTTCACGGCGGCGATCCACACCGCCGGGGAGCGCATGATCCGCAGCACGACGTCGTTGAAGCGGCTGACGTTGAGAATCCCGCTGACCGGGCTGCCCTCGATCACGGTTCCTCCTCCCGGGATCCGCTGAGCCGCCTCGACGGCACGCATCAGCATGCGCATGGCCGGCTCCGAGAGTCCCCTGCGCCCCGCCTCCGCGGCAGCGAGGATGTCGCCGATGTCGAAGTGCGTGATGAAACGGTGCTCGACGCCGCCGGTGACGACCACCGCGCCCACCGACCGGTCGCGGTCGACGGAGCGCGTCAGGGCATCGAGGTCTCTCTGCATCCGCGCGGTCATGTAGTTGTATGGCGGATCCACGATGCGGACGATCAGCACGCGTCCGCGTTGCTCGAGATCCAGCGTGGTCAGCTTCAGGTCGGCGCTTGCCGTCATGCCGGCCGTTCTTGCCTCGTCGCGGCGACCTTTCGCCAGAAGTCGGGCATCCCGCTCCGCTCCAACAGCCGGTCCGCGACCGTCGGCAGCGACCACTGCAGCGCTGCGATCAGCGCGGTGGGACGGGAGCTGACCGCCGACTCAGGCCGGTTCTGCAGGACCGCGTCGCGGATCGCCTCGGCGCATTGCTCGGCTGTTGCCACGGGCGCGCCGTTCGGCGGCGTGATGCCCGAGCTCGCCATCGCTCGTGCCGCCTGGCCGTCGCCGGTGACCAGCGCCGGCATGACGACCGAGAAGCCGATCCCCCGGTCTCGATACTCCCGTCGCAGTGCATGGACCATCGCGATCGAGCCGGCCTTCGCCGCCGAGTACGGCACCTTGCACGGAAACGGAACCTTCCCGTTGAGGCTCGAAACCACCACGACATGGCCCCGTCCGCGCTCGAGCATTCCGGGGATCGCCGAGTGGATCAAGGCCATCGGGGAGCGCAGATGGATCGCGAGCTGGCGATCAAGTTCCGCGAACGGCACCGCGTCAAAGTAGGCGTTGAACTCGATTCCCGCGCTTGAGACGATGACGTCGAGCGGACCGAGCTCCGCCTCGGCCCGGGACACGAGCCCCCCGAGCTGATCGTCGTCGAGGACATCGCACTCGAGAGCTGCCACGCGCGCACCGAACTCGGAAGCCATCTCAGCCGTTCGCCGCAGGGGGTGGGCGTCGCGGTCGGACAGGGCAAGATGCGCCCCCGCCTGGGCGAATAGCCGCGCGGTCGCCGTGCCAAGCGCGCCGGCAGCGCCCGTCAGCAGAACGTTCGCCCCGCGCAGATCGGCGATCGGTGCCGCGCTCATCGTCCCGTCTCGTCTGGGCATGAACGATCCCGTGTGACTCTCATACCTCTCCTCGCCTCACATCCGTTCGACGTACAGGACTGTAAGGTACACCGCTGTACATGTCAACGCTGTACGGTACACATCGTCAGATGGAGTCCGCCGCCGTTGAGCCTCTACCCCCACGGCCCGAGATCGAGGGCTATAGGCACGGCCGCGTGCCGCGTGAGCTGCGCGAGCAGCAACTTCTCGACGTCGCCGAAGCGGTATTCACCGAATGCGGGTTCGACGCCGGCTCGATCGAGGAGATCACCCGCCGCGCGGGGATCAAGCGGCCACTCATCTACACCTACTTCGGCGGCAAGGAGGGCCTCTACCTGGCCTGCTACCGCCGCGCCCGCACGGAGCTTGACCAGCATCTCGCCAGGGCCGGCAGCCAGTCGGCCACGGCGGGACACGAGGTCATGGACAGCATCATTCACGCGTACTTCGAGTTTCTCGCCACTTCGCCCAGCCGCTGGGACATGCTCTACGGGCCCGGCGCAGCGACCGCCGGTCCGATCGCGGATGAGATCGCCGACCTGCGCAACCGGACGGTCGAGGTGCTGGCGCAGATCATCCGGCGCTACATGCCCGCCGGCATGGACGACCTCACCGTCCTGGCGTTCGCTCACGCCGCCTCGGGGTCCGGGGAGCAGCTTGCTCGCTGGTGGCGACGCAACCCCGAGCTCACGATCGACCGTCTTGCCGACCTCGCCTCCCGCTACATCTGGACCGGGCTCGCGCAGGGGCAGCCGGTCGGGGAGGAGGCTCCGATCCCGTGAGCCGCGACGCGTGCCATCACTCGCAAGCGACTCCGGGGCCCCTAGGCGCGCGGACCGGGCGCGTCCTCGCCGCGCTGGGCGTGGTCGGGATGCTCGCTCTGGTGGGCCTCACGGGCAACGCGTGGGGGCGCGGGAGCGCCGTTGCCGGACTTCCCGCCGGCGTCGCTGCGGCCGCGCTTCGCCTGGAGCCCGCGCTGCCCGCTCCCACTGGCTGGAAGTTCCCGAATGCGTTCTCGCGGACCTCCGGTACAGGTCGGACGATCGGCGGCGCGTTCGAGTGGACCGACTGGGTGTACGACGACTACGGCGCTTCGACCCCCGCGGACGTGGCAGTGAACACGATCACCGCGAGCGCGGACGCGCTGGCGCCGGCCCGGGGCGATGACATATATCCGTCTGGACCGGCTGACGACGATGGAGCGGACATCTTCCGCGCCGCCGTCGGCCTGACCCGGACCGCCACGATCTGGCGGGTCGACTGGAACACGCTCGTCGACCCGTCGGTCCCGCTTGCCGAATGGACCTTCGACACGGACGACAACTCTCGCACCGGGGCCTCGGAGTGGCCAGCTCAGGCGAACGTCTCATCCCCGGGCATCGAGAGGGCGCTCGTCGTCTCGGCCCGCGGCGCCGAGTTGATCGACGCAATCACGGGCAGGACGATCGCCACCTTCCGGACGACGGTCGACGCCAAGGCCCGGTCGTTCCTCGTCAGCGTTCCCCGGAAGCTCATGCCGGTGCGAGGCCGGTGGCGGATCCGGCTGGCCGCCGGATTGGCCAACCCCAGCGGCACCGCGTTCGCGGTGCCGACCCTCAGCGGCGGAGCAGCGTCCGCGAGTGCGCCGCGCGTGTACAACATCACGTTCCGGACCGCCGCCCAGGAGCCGGCGCAATACGCCGACGGGCAGACCAGTAGCGAGATCGCACGTCTGCAGGCGTACCTTCAGGCGATTCCGGAGCTCGGATCCGGCGTGGCCAGCGCTGCGACGGCGCTGGCCAACGGCAACGCCTGGAGCGAGGACGATCAGGCCGACACCCTCGCGACGGGCGACGTCTCGAAGTTTTCCCAGGTGCTCGACTGGAGGGGGCTCGCCGAGCACAAGCGGACGAACCCGCCCCTCGTGACGGGTTGGAGCGATCGCTGGTACGTCACCGACCTGAACCTTGGACAGGGCGTGAGTGGCGCATCGGAGGCCAACCCGGCCTTCCTCGGGCGCGTTCAGCCCTACGCCGTCTACATCCCGACGGACCTCTCCAGCCGTCACGCCTTGCCCCTCACGTGGATGCTCCATTCGGCGGACGCCAACTACAACCAGTACGGCGCCATCAACCCGCGTCTCGTCCAGGAGGAATGCCAGGCTCGCAATTCCATCTGCGCCAGCTCGGAGGGCTTCGGCGGGGACGGGCTGTACGTCGGCATCGCCGAACAAGACTTCTGGCAGATCTGGCGACAGGTCGCGCTCGCCTACAAGGTCGATGCGAACCGCACCGTCATGAGCGGATACTCGATGGGCGGGCTGGGCAGCTTCGTCCTGCCGACCACCTATCCGTCTGATTTCAGCGAGTCCATGCCGCTCGACGGCGGGTTCGACGACGGGTGCAGCAGCGCATCGGGGGAGGGGACCACGCAATTCGATCTCGCCGCCGCCGCGGACCGCACCGCGAACGTGCGGTGGGTGCCGTTCGTCATCTCCAACAGCGATACCGACGAGCTCTCTCCGTCGCCGATCGAGGTGGCGAACTTCGACCGGTACCTGTCGGCCGACGACCGTGTCACCCTGTTCTCCACCTCCACGCCGGAGCACGTGACGACCGACCTCACTGACGGCTTTTCGGACCAGATCGCGGCCCTGGCCGGAACGCCGGCGGCGGCGACCGATCCGGGCACGATCGATTACACGTGGTGCCCGGACGCCGTCAACCGTGAGCTCGGGCTCGGACCGACCCACATCTACTGGCTCTCGGCGCCTGTGGAACGTGACACCTCAGCCGGCTCGGCCGTGGCGCACATCGTGGCCGACGACGCCGCCATCCCGGAGCCGCCGGAAACCGAGCATGTCAGCGCCGGCGTGGTTATCCCTCCGGATGCACCGGCGATGCTGGTGACGACCGGCAGCTGGCGCCCCGGCGCTCTCCCGACGCCCCAGGCCACCCTCGCCCTCACGCTCACCAACGTCGCCGGTCTCACCGTCGACACCGCCGCGGCGAAGCTTCGCCAGGGAACCGCGACAGTCACCACTGATGGGCCGACCACGCTGGCGCTGACACGCCTTCCCGCCGGTACCGTGGTCCATTCCCCGACCCGGACTCTGCCCGCCAGCCGGCGGGGCGAGGTCGTGCTTCGGCTCAGTGCCGGAGTCTCACGAATCAGCTGGTCGGGGTCCCGGCAGCGCCGTCGCGGCAGGCGCTGACCAGGGCCGTGCGAGGCGGCCACCGTGCCGGCGTGGAGCGAGGCAGACTCAACCCGTTTGCGGTGATCCGTCAGCCTGCGCGAGGAAGTCGTCGATGTCCCTCGTGCTGCGCAGCCGCACCACGCTGGCGTCGGTCGCCTGGCGCTCGATCGCCTGCATCAGCGCGGGCAGGGACCGTCGCCTCCAGCTCGCCATCCACCGCCAGAAGTCAGGCCCCTCACGCGAGCGCCGCAGCGCGCGCCAGACGCACAGGTACGCCGGTGGGTCGAGAATGATGATCGTGTCCGCCGCCCGGAGCCGCGGCGCGACGACGTCGGTGGGGCCGAGGTCGCCGTCGAGGATCCAGCGATCCTGGGCGAGCAACTCCTCCTGAAGGGTCACCCAGGCGCTCGTCGGAATCGCCGTTGCGTCATCGCGCCAGTACAGCGCGTCGAGCTCGGCAGTCGGCACGCCAAGCGCCTCGCTGAGCCTGGACGCCAGCGTGGTCTTACCCGCGCCACCCCGTCCGAAGATCACGATCCGTCGCATGAGGACATGTTGGCGTCCCGCCACGGGCGCCCTGACACGCGCGCCTCTCAGAAGGCGTGATTGGCCGCGTCCCCGACGAGGATCGCCTCGGCCTCTGTGTAGGCGTCGTTCATCGCCGCCGTCTCCAGGAAGGTCATGAGCAGACGATTCGGGTCGACCGCCCGGCGCCACATCACAGCGGTCTGCGTGGTGGTTCCGCCCACGAAGTGAGCCGCGGCCACCGGCTCGGAGAACGTGCACGAGACGAATGACTCGGGCCGAGCCGCCGGAAGCCGGCCATCGACGGCAGCCGCGCGGTACAGCGTGGGAGGGTCGGCAGCCACGGCGCGCCACATCTCGCGGGCGAAGGCGAGACGCACGATCAGGTGCTGGGCACGCCGCCGGCGGGTCCATCCGGTTCCGAACAGGGAGGGGTCTCGGACGACGGATCCGTGGTAGCCGCACAGCCCCAGCTCGGCGAGAACGATCGCGTGGCCCTTGACGAGCTCCCCGGAGTGCGGGTTGCTGACCATCGTTTGCACGAACCGCCGATCGAGGTCGACGAGATCGTGTTGGGCCAGGACACGCTCCAGGGCCGCGAAGAGACGTGGGTCGCCCCGGCGATCCCGGATGTTGCCGGCCAGGTCGATCGAGCGGCCGACATCGGTCAGCTGCCCGCGCAGCGCTCTCCGCGTCTGCTCGATCCGACCACGAGTCTCCTCCGCGGCGCGCGGGTCGGCTTCGACGACCAGCGCGCGGGCGAATCGGCCGACCGCCTCCTGGAGGCTCGCGACGACCCCTGCGCGGAGCGTGGGCGCTGTCGGCGGTGAACTGCACCCGGGTGATCTCCCACACAGGGAGCCGCCAGAACGCTCCGCGGTCCTCGAACGCCTCGATGCGCACCTCAAACTCGCCGCGCTCCGGGATCACCCCGACGATGGACAGCGGTGTGCGGCGCGCGTCGAGGAGCCGCCCGTGGTTGCCGGCGATGGCGTGATGCAGCCGTCCAGGCACGAATGCCTCGTCGGCTCCGCCGCGGCGTCTGAGTCGTAGACCGAATCCGCCATCGTGCCGTGATCATCTCCTACGCGGCCGTGCCTCGGCAAGCACGAACGCGCGGGCGCCGTTGGCGCGGGCGCCCCCAGCGGCCCCCGGTGGCCCGGGTCAGCTCACGGCAACGGCCGCGCCGCCCTCGACGGACGATCCGCCGTGCGTCCGGTCCAGGCCCCGCTGATATGAGGTGGCCTTGGCCTGCGCCTCGTCCTCGGTGTCGTGACGTGAGATCGGCGTGGGGTGACCGACGAGCTTCACCGCCCAGCCGCCGCCCGGCCACGGCTCCACGTAGGCGGTCGAGGTGGCCATCTCGACGCGGGTCTCGCCGTCGACGGTGGCGAGCTGGACCGGATAGCCGCTGTCGCGGAACACGTCGGTCATGTGGTGGTTGTAGGGCAGGACGACCGCGGTGAGCACCGAGATCCGGTGCGCCCGGGCCAGCCTCGCGAGCCGCCGGAGCAGGATCGTGGCGATCCCCAGTTCGTGGTAGGCGTCGGCGACCACGAACGCCATCTCGGCGCGGTCGGCGGCCTCGCGCACGTACGCGGCGTGCGCAATGATCGCGCCGTCAGGGCGGACTGTCGCAACCAGCGCATAGGTGTCGGAGTAGTCGACGGCAACCGACCAGCGCGACGCCCAGTCGAGGTCGGCGGCGCCGAAGAAGCGCAGGGCGACCGACTCGGCGCACAGGCCGCCGAGAAAGCTCCGGATCGCCGTGAGGTCGTCTTCGCGCACCGGGCGGACGTGCACGCTCGAGCCGTCGCGCAGCGCGACGTCGATCGATTCCTCAACCGGGTACACGGCGGCGGCGGTCATGTGACCGCGCTCGCCACCAGGAGCCCGCGGACCTGACGCGCGATCTCCAGGTCCTCACGAGCCTCCACGACCAGCGTGCGGACGCGGCTGCCCAGGCCGCTGATCTCCCGGTCCCCAGTCGTGCGCTCGTTGGCGTCCCCGGCGACCCCGATCCCGAGGAACGCGAGCCCGTCCGCGGCCCGGCTCCGTACTGGGGCGGCGTGCTCTCCGACGCCGCCGCAGAACACGAGCACGTCGATTCCGCCCATCGCGGCGGTCATCGCCGCGATCCCCGCGCGCAGACGATGCTCGTAGACCTCGACGGCGAGGATCGCGCGGCGATCGCCCTCGGCGACGAGCTGCAGGATCGTCCGCATGTCCGCGCTGCCGGCGACGGCGAGCAGACCTGACTCGTGCTCGAGCGCCTCCGCCATCGCGTGCTCGTTCAGGCCGGTGTGCTCCAGCAGCCACAGCAGCAGGCCGGGATCGATGCTCCCCGATCGCGTGGCCATCACCAGGCCGTCGAGGGGAGTGAAGCCCATCGTGGTGTCGACCGAACGGCCGTCCTCGACGGCGGCCAGTGACGCGCCGGCACCGAGGTGGCAGGTGACGATGCGCAGTCCCTCGAGCGGCTGGTCGAGCAACTCGCCGGCCCGGCGCGCCGCCGACGCGTGGGCGAGGCCATGGAAGCCGTAGCGCCGCAGACCCCACCGCCGACGCCATTCCTCAGGCAGCGCATAGGTGTAGGCGGCCGCCGGCAGCGTGGCGTGAAAGGCGGTGTCGAAGCACGCCACCGCGGGCACGTCTCGCTGGACTTCGCTGACCGCCCGCAGCGCGGCAAGCGACTTGGCCTGGTGCAGCGGCGCGAGCGCCGAGAGCTCGGTGAGGGCGCCCACCACCTCGGGATCGACGCGGACGGGATCGCGAAAGCGCGCGCCGCCATGGACGATCCGGTGACCGACGGCGTCGACCGCCCCCAGCTCCGTCACCGCCGCCGCCACCGCGTCGGCGTCGATCTGAGCCCGTTCGGACGGCAGCTCGCGGGCGGCGAGGAGGCGATCGCCGTCCAGCACGCTCAGCTTGATGCTGCTCGAGCCGGCGTTGACGACCAGCAAACGCATCGGGGCGCTCAGGTCTCGGCGCCGGCGGGCCAGATCCAGTGGCGGAGCTCCGGGGAGTCGTCGCCCACCGCTCGCGTGTAGGCGCGATGGCGCAGCCGCTCGTCGACCATCTGCTGGCGCAGGTGGGCGGCCCGCTCGGCCAGCCCCGGCACGCGATCGATCACGTCGATGACGAGGTGGTACCGATCGAGGTCGTTGAGCATCACCATGTCGAACGGCGTCGTCGTCGTGCCCTCCTCCTTGTAGCCACGCACGTGCATCTGCGGATGGTTGTGGCGGCGGTAGGTGAGGCGGTGAATCAGCGCCGGGTAGCCGTGGAAGGCGAAGATCACCGGCTGGGAGGCGGTGAACAGGGCGTCGAACTCGTGGTCGGAGAGACCGTGGGGATGCTCGGCCGAGGGTTCCAGGCGCATCAGATCGACGACGTTGACGACGCGGACGCGCAGCTCGGCGAGCTCCCGGCGGAGGATCGCCGCGGCGGCGAGCGTCTCCAGCGTCGGGATGTCGCCCGCGCAGCCCAGCACCACGTCCGGCTCGTGCCCGGCGTCGTTGCTCGCCCACTCCCAGATCCCGATCCCGCGCGTGCAGTGGGCGATCGCCTCATCCATGGTCAGGTAGGTGAGCGCCGGCTGCTTACCGGCGACGATCACGTTCACGTAGTCGCGGCTGCGCAGACAGTGGTCGGCGACGGACAGCAGGCAGTTGGCGTCCGGCGGAAGGTAGACGCGGACGATCTCGGCCTTCTTGTTGATGACGTGATCGATGAAGCCGGGGTCCTGGTGGGAGAAGCCGTTGTTGTCCTGGCGCCACACATGGGAGCTGAGGAGATAGGTGAGCGAGGGGATCGGGCGCCGCCAGGGAATGTCGCGGGTCACCTTCAACCACTTGGCGTGCTGGTTGAACATCGAGTCGATGATGTGGATGAACGCCTCGTAGCAGTTGAAGAGCCCGTGACGACCGGTCAGCAGGTAACCCTCCAGCCAGCCCTGACAGAGATGCTCGGAGAGCACCTCCATCACCCGGCCGTCGCGGGCGAGATGCTCGTCGGTGGCGAGGACCTCCGCCTCCCACGTTCGGCCCGTGGCCTCGAGCACCGCCCCGAGCCGGTTCGACGCGGTCTCGTCGGGGCCCATGATCCGGAAGTTCTCCGGGTTGGCGCGGATCACGTCGCGCAGCCATCCGCCGAGCACGCGGGTCGCCTCGCTCGTGACGGTCCCGGGCGCCGGCACGTCGACGGCGTAGTCGCGGAAGGGGGGCAGCGTGAGCGGGCGAGTGAGCAGGCCGCCGTTGGCGTGCGGGTTGGCGCCCATCCGCCGCTCGCCCAGCGGCGCGAGCGAGCGCAGCTCCGCCCCGACCGCGCCGTCGTCGTCGAACAGCTCCGCGGGACGGTAGGAGCGCATCCACCGCTCCAGGATCTCGATGTGCTCGGGGTGCTCGGCCAGCTGGGAGAGGGGAACCTGATGCGCCCGCCAGGTGCCCTCCACTGCAAGCCCGTCGACCTCCTTGGGACCGGTCCATCCCTTCGGGGTCTCCAGCACGATCATCGGCCATCGGGGGCGGCTGGGATCGCCCTCGACGCGGGCTCGGTGCTGGATCTGCTCGATCTCATCGACCGCCTCGTCGAGTGCCGCGGCCATCAGCTCGTGCACCGTGTCGGGATCGTCGCCCGCGACGAAACGCGGCGAGTAGCCGTAGCCGATCAGCAGGGAGCGCAGCTCCTCGTGCCCGATCCGCGCCAGCACCGTCGGATTGGCGATCTTGTACCCGTTGAGGTGCAGGACCGGGAGGACCGCTCCGTCGCGCGCGGCGTTGAGGAACTTGTTCGAGTGCCAGCTCGCCGCGAGCGGACCGGTCTCCGCCTCGCCGTCGCCGACCACGCAGCACACGAGCAGGTCCGGGTTGTCGAACGCCGCGCCGAAGGCGTGCACGAGCGCATAGCCGAGCTCGCCGCCCTCGTGGATCGAACCCGGGGTCTCCGGAGCGACATGGCTGGGGATCCCGCCCGGGAACGAGAACTGGCGAAACAGCTTTCGCAGCCCCTCCTCGTGAAATCCGATCTCCGGATAGACCTCGCTGTAGGTTCCCTCCAGGTACGTGTTGGCGATGAGCCCCGGGCCGCCATGTCCCGGTCCCGTCACGAAGATCGCGTCGAGATCCCGGGCTGAGATCACGCGGTTGAGGTGGGCGTAGATCAGATTGAGCCCCGGCGTCGTTCCCCAGTGGCCGAGCAGGCGCGGCTTGATGTGCTCCAGTCGCAGCGGCTCGCGCAACAGCGGGTTGTCGAGCAGGTAGATCTGGCCGACGGAGAGGTAGTTCGCCGCCCGCCAGTAGGCATCGATCGCGTGTGTCTGCGCCTCTGAGAGGTGCGGCGTCGTCGCGGGCGGCGCGGTGGGGGTCAGTGAGGTCGTCATGAGGGCGGCTTTCGCTGGCGCGGGCGGGCTCAGGCGGCGGGGTCGGTGGGGTGTCGGCGGGTGCCGTTGGTGGTGGCGCTGGGGGTGAGCGCGGCCACCGGCGCGGCAGCCGGCTCGGCGCTGCCCGCGGCGGTGAGGCTGCTCTGCATCTTCTGCAGCAGGTCGAGCGGGAACGGGAACACGATCGTGTTGTTCTCGTTGTCGCCGATCTCGCGCAGGGTCTGCAGGTAGCGCAGCTGGATCGTGACGGGGTTGCGGCTGATCAGATCGGCGGCCTCGAGCAGCTTGGCCGCGGCCTGGAACTCGCCCTCGGCGTCGATGATCTTGGCGCGGCGCTCGCGTTCGGCTTCGGCCTGACGGGCCATCGAGTGCTGCATCTGCTCGGGGATCTCGACGTCCTTGATCTCGACCGTCGTGACCTTGATGCCCCACGGTTCGGTCTGGTCATCGATGATGTGCTGGAGGTCCTCGTTGAGCTTCTCGCGCTCCGAGAGCAGCGTGTCGAGCTCGGCCTTGCCGAGCACGGAGCGCAGCGTCGTCTGCGCGATCTGGGACGTGGCCGAGAGGACGTCCTGGATCTCGACGATCGATTTGTCGGGGTCGACGACGCGGAAGTAGGCGACGGCGGTCACTCGGGCGGGGACGTTGTCGCGCGTGATCACTTCCTGCGGGGGAACCTGCAGGGTCACGGTGCGCAGGCTCACACGCACGACGCGGTTGATGAACGGCGCGAGGATCACCACGCCGGGGCCCTTGAGCGCGCTGAGGCGCCCGAGGCGGAACACCACCCCGCGCTCGTACTCGCGCAGGATGTGCACCGAGTTGGCCGCGACGACCAATCCTACGAACACCAGGACAAGCAGCACAACGAGAACGATGATCATCAGTTCAGCTCCAGTTCCTCGGCCCGGCGCACCGACACCGTGAGGCCATTGACATGTTCGACAACCACCCGATCGCCATCGTGCAGCCCATCGGGGTCGTCCAGCGGACTGGCCTTGGCCCGCCACAGGGCACCGTCGACCATCACCCGGGAGGTCGTGTCGGTGACCCGCATGGTGCCGGCGTGCCCGACCATGGCCTGGGGGCCGGATCGGGGGCGCTGGCGCCGGATCGGGGGCAGCCGGCGGCCGAGCAGCACGAGGCCACCAAATGAGAGGACGCAGCATCCCGTTGAGACAGCGAGCACCGCGAGCAACCCCGCCGCCGCCCCGGCCGCCAGCAGCGCCACGCCGCAGACGAGCGCCACGACGGCTCCGACCGCCATCAGTCCGCCCGTGCTGAGATGCGCCTCGGCGAGCAACAGCACGAGGGCGATCGCGACAAGGACGAGGCCGAGGACGAGCATCGGGTCACGGGCCTTCGGTCGGCGGTCGCCGCGGCGGGGTGGCGCTCATGCGACACCGGCGGCGGCGTCGGTCATTCGAGCCACGCTGTCGTGCGGCTCGGCGGGCGTGGGGGAGGGGACGATGAGAACCGCGCGGCCGGCGTGGTGGACGACCGCCTGGGAGACACTGCCGAGCAGGAGGGATCGGATCCCGCCGAGCCCGCGGGTCCCGACCACGACCACGTCCGCGTCCACGTCATCGGACACGGCGAGGATCTCCCGGGCGATGGTGCCCTGCCGGCGAGCGATGCGCGGCTCCGCGGTGAGCCCGGCCGCCGTGGCGCGCTCTGCGCCCTCGGTCGCTCGACGCAGCGCCAGCTGCTCGTTGGCGGCGTCGATCTTGCCATCGTCGTCGAGGTATCCGGGAACGAAGCCGAGCCCGGCGCCGATCGCCCCGCTGCGCTCCATCGAGTCCAGGAACGGCTCCCAGATCGAGAGCACGGTCGCATCCGCGCCGGCCATCACGCGTCCGGCGCAGTCGATAGCGGCCTGCGCGTCGGGCGATCCGTCGTAGGCGATCACGATCGTCATCGGCACTCTCCCGTGACGCGGCACACGGTGCGATCGGTCCGGCCGGCGGCCTGGGCCGCGGCGCTGAGGTGGGGGATTCCGGCTGCTGGTACGGTACGGCGTGACATCACTCGGCTCCGATGCGTGACGGGGCGCCGACCCGTGAAGGTCGCTGCGCCGGGGCCGGCCGAGTGCGTGAAGCCGGAGAGTCCGAGCCCGCCGAGATGTTGAGGCGAGGCTCGAACCCATCGTACACCTCCTCGCAGCCCGGCTCGCGAACTAGACTCGACGTGAAGTGGATCCGCCCCCGGAACGGAGTGACCATCTCCGGGTCCTCATCGCCAACGAGCGAAAGGACCGGCTGGCGCTCGTTGCTCCCGTGGTCACCGCCCTCGGCCACACGGTGATCGCGCACGAGATCGACGTCCAGGACGTCGGGCCGGTGACCGCCCGCGAGCGCCCCGACGTCGCACTCGTCGGCCTCGGCGCGAGCTCCGCGCACGCCCTCGGCCTGATCGACAAGATCGTCCACGAGGCCGCCTGCCCGGTCATCGTGCTCCTCCACGGCCCCGACCCGGCCTTCGTCAGAGAGGCGTCCAAACGCGGCGTGTTCGCGCACATCAGCGATACCGACGTCGAGGACTGGCAGAGCTCGATCGACATCGTCCTGAGGCGCTTCGCCGAGTATCACGACCTCAAGGGCGCGTTCGGACGCCGGGCGCTGATCGAGCGTGCCAAGGGGATCCTCATGGAACGACACTCGATCGACGAGCACCGCGCGTTCGAGATGCTCCGCGAGCAGTCGCGGGTCGACAACCGGCGAGTGATCGACCTCGCCGCCGCCGTCGTCGACGGCCACCGCCTGCTTCCCGGGCCGCGGCCGTCAGCGCCGTGATGGCCGGGCTCGCTCGGGGGAGCCGCTCACCCGGTGGCTCGCGGGTGCGCTACGCCGCGAGCCTTCGCCAGATGAACGCGGAGACGTGCGTGATCGTGTCGATCCCGTACGCCTCGGTGGGGTTGCTCTCGGTGAGCACGGCGATCAGGTAGCGGCGGCCGTGGCCGCTCACGCGGCCGATGCTGTTGACCTGCCAGCCGGCCGTCACCGGCAGCCATCCGTTCTTGAGCGCGACCTTGGTGCCGGCCGGGACTCCGCCGCTGACGCCCCAGCGCTGATCGGCCTCGACGTTGCCCATCAGCGTCAGCTCGTCGTCCTGCGAGCTCCGGCTGAGAATCTCGTCGTGGACGATCAGCTGGCGCAGGAGCGCGATCTGGTCGGGCGCGGTCGTGAGCGACAGGCCCCAAGCGCCGCTTGGGTTCGGGGTCGTATTGGTCATCCCGGCGAGCCTGTCGTAGGCGCCAACCGCACCGCTGCCCCCCTCGTCGTCCCACAGGTCCTGGGCGTCGTCGTTGTTGCTGTTCTCGATCATGTCCTCGGCGAGCTCGGTCTCGGCGGCGCTCAGCCCGCCGTCGTCCTGGCGCTCGTGCAGCAGTGTTTCGAGGATGTCGACCTTCATGATGCTCGCGGTCTGTTCGCGGCGGTCGGGGTGATATGTCCACACGCGACGCGTGCGTAGGTCCTCCACGGCGGCGGCCGTCGCGTCCTGGCGTCCGTGCAGATAGCGCAGGAGCGAACCCGACCGGAACGGATTGCCCGGCGAGAGCTTGTGCGCGGCGGCGGGATGGTGGGCGGCCGCCGTGCGCGCGATCTGAACCGGGGCGGGGTGCGAGGAGCGGCGGTGTGCGCGGAGCGCATGCGCCGTGCCCGCGGCCCCGGCCACCACGACGACGCCGGCGATCACCAGCACCCGCGGGCCTCGGAGGCGTGCCACCCGCGCTACGGGCGGGCGATTCACGCTCGCGCTCGCCCTCTCGAGCTGTCGCGCCGAAGTCGGTGCGCCGGGGGAGAACGCCAGCGGCGGGGACGGACGCCGTCTGGTTTCGCCGGACTCTCCTGGCACCAGGCCAATCGTCGCGGCACCTCTTTAAGAACGGTTAAGCCTGTGCTGAGGCGCCGCTGAGAATTTGAGGCGCGGGATCGAGGCTAATCTGCCGCCATGGGCACTGAGGCTGCGCGACTGAGCTCGCTGACGGTCAAACCCCTCTGTGCCGAGACGTGGCCGGCGTACGCGGAGCTGATCGAGCGCCACAACGGCGTGTGGGGAAGCTGCTGGTGCACTTGGTTCTCCACCTCGGCCGCCGAGGGTCGCGGCGGCTACGAGAACAACCGGAAGATCAAGGAGCGCCTCGTGCGCGAGGGTCGCGCCCACGCCGCCGTGGTCTTCGACGGCGACGTCGCCGTCGGCTGGTGCCAGTACGGGACGCCGGAGGAGCTGCCCCACATCTTCCACCGCAAGGAGTACGAGGCCACGGCCGGCCGGCTGCCGGATTACCGGCTGACGTGCATGTTCATCGACAAGCGCTACCGGCGCAGGGGTGTCGCGGCCGTGGCGTTACAGGGGGCGCTCGACCTCATCGCCAAGGCAGGCGGGGGAGTCGTGGAGGGCTATCCCCATGACACCCAGGGCAAGCGGGCATCCGCGTCGCACCTCTACAGCGGCACTCGGCACCTCTTCGAGCAGGCGGGGTTTCGCTTCGATCGCCCGAAGGGGACGAAGAACACCGTGATGGTCAGGACGGTGGCGCCGGCTCCCGCGCGCCCGCCGCAGGCGAGCTGATGGTTTCTGCGGGCGCGTCGCCCGGTCTCTGTGGCCGGCGCCGAAGCCGGCCCGCGAGCAGCCCCGCGGCATCGCCGACGTTGCGCAAGCTGCCCGCCGGCAGCGACACCGGACGCGTGATGCGCTCGCCGATGAGATCGAGACGGCGAGGCGCGGCCGGCTCGAGAAGTGCATGACTTTTGACCCAGCTGATCAGCAGGCGGGCGGATGCCTCGGGGTGCTCGAGCGGGACCGCGTGTCCCGAGTCCGGCATCACGTGCAGCACGGCGCCCGGGATGCCGGCCGCGAGCGCTCGGGCGTTGGCGACCGGAGCCATCGCATCGGACTCTCCATGGAGCACGAGCGTCGGAGCGCTCACGCGGGCCAGCGATCCGCGGCGGCCGAAGCACGCGGCCGCCAGCGCCTGCCATCCCGTCATCCATGGGGGCGCACGGTGACGGGCAAAGTACGGCATGTACTCGGCGACCGTCTCCGGGTGCTCCTCCCTGAAGCGGTCCGAGAACAGGGCCGCCGCGGGCCACGCATGCCGGTGGCTCACGCTGTCTGACAGCACCGTGCCGACGGTGCCGGCTGCCGCGCCAAGGGCCGGCCGTGCCATCGTCGGGCCGCCGGCGGCGCCGCCGACGAGGATCAGGCTCTTGAGGCGGTGCGGCATCCGGATCGCCAGCTCGAGAGCGACCGCCGCCCCCAGGGACAGTCCGATCACGTGCGCACGCTCGATCGCGCGATCGTCGAGCACGCGGGCCGCATCCGCGGCGAGCACGGCCATCGACACCGGCGCGAGCCACGGCGCCGAGCGTCCGCTGCCACGGTGGTCGTAGGCGACGATCCGGACGTGCGGGAGGTACAGACGCGCGACGGGATCGAACACGGCCGAGGAGATCGTCCAGCCGGTGATCAGCAGCACCGGCTCGCCGTGACCGCGGTCGGTCACGAACAGCCGCGGTCTACTTCGCGTCTGCACCCGAGAGCTCCGGGCGAGCGAGCGCGGCGGCAATCGCTCGGTACGCGTTGCGGTTGGCGATCAGCCCGATGTGACTGCCCGTCACCTCGACGCAGTCGGCCTCCTCCACGATCGCACGCTCCCAGCGGACCACGCCGTCGCCCTTGGTGTAGATCGATGTGAGGCGCACGCGGTCGACCGGGAACTCCGCCGTGTAGTCCCGGATGAAGCCGCAGTGGCAATGCGCGCGGAAGCAGTCCGGGTCGCGGCTGCGGCGAGCGATGTGCACGCTGCGCCGCGCGAGCCCGACCGCCGCCCGCGTCGGCGAGCTGATCCCGAACAGACCCTGCAGGTCGGCGCCCAGCGAGATCGCGTGGGAGACGAGCTCGGGACGGCGGGCCGCAGTGGCGCGCGCCAGGTGGCCGCCCCGGCTGTGCCCGACGATCGCGACGCGGCGGCCGGTCGTGGCGTGGATCGCCTCCGCCAGCCGCTCCACTCGCTCCACCGCCCGGTCCGCGCAGTCGACGTTGAACACGAATCCGGCGGTGTGCGGCGTGAACCCGATCAACCGCAGCCAGCTCCGAAGCAGCAGCAGGCTGTCATCCGACGCCAGGAACCCGGGCACCACGACGACTGGCCGCCCGTCGCCGTGCGGCACGCCGCGGCCGTAGGCGACCGGGTCGAAGAACAGCCGCGTGAGCTCGAGCGCCCAGCGGGTCTCGGCGAGCGGCCGGCCGAGCCACTCCGCCGGTACTGGCGTCAGCTCTCTCACCGGAACGCGCCGATACCGGTGATGTCGCGGCCGACGATGAGCGTCTGCATCGTCTCGGTGCCCTCGAAGGTGTGGATCGCCTCGATGTCGCACATGTGCCGCATCACGTGGTTCTCCAGGAGGATGCCGTTGCCGCCGAGCAGGTCGCGCGCCTCCGAGATCACCCACCGTGCCTTGCGGGTGTTGTTGAGCTTCGCGAGGCCGGCGATGGTGTCCGACATCCTGCCCACGGACTCGAGGCGCGCGAGCTGCATGCAGTAGAGCTGCATCGCCGTCACCTCGGCGAGCATCTTGACGAGCCGATCCTGCACGATCTGGTTGCACGCCAGCGGCCGCCCGAACTGCTCGCGCTGGAGCGCGTAGGTGAGCGCGGTGTCGTAGGCGGCCATCGCGTGGCCGAGCGCCGCCCAGGCGCAGACGCCACGGGTGGCCACGAGCACGCGAGTCGTGTCCTTGAACGTGTTCGCGCCCGGGAGCTTGTTCTCCGCCGGGATCCGCACGGAGTCGAGAACGATGTCGGCCTGCCAGATGGCGCGCACCGAGGCCTTGCCGGCCATCGGCGTCGCCTCGTAGCCGGGCCTGTCCGTCTCGACGAGGAAGCCCTTGACCTGACCGTCGGCATCATCACGGGCCCACACGACCACGACGTCGGCGACCGAGCCGTTGCCGATCCAGCGCTTTGCGCCGTCGATGACGTACTCGCCGCCATCGCGCCTCGCACGCGTCTCGAGCGCCACCGAGTCCGAGCCGTGGTCGGGCTCGGTGAGGGCGAACGCGCCGGTCAGCTCCACCCGGGCCAGCCCGGGAAGCCAGCGCTCGCGCTGCTCCTCGGAGCCGAGCAGGTTGATCGAGCGCATGGCCAGGCCGGCCTGCACGCCGAGAAAGGTCCCGAGGCTGCCGTCGCCGCGGTTGACCTCCATGTGCACGAGGCCCCAGGCGAGCGCGCTCATCCCCGGACAGCCGTGGCCCTCGATGTCGTCGCCGACCAGGCCGAGCTCGCCGAGCCGCTGGAACAGGGGCCAGGCCAGCTGCGCGGTCTCCCAGTAGGCGTTGATCTGAGGCAGCACCTCCTGGTCGACGAACCTCCGCGTGCGCAGGAAGTGGTCCCACTGCTCGTCGCTGAACTGCTCGCGCACGAGGAAGTAGTCGGTGGCGAGCGCCTCGCCGAGATGCTGATAGGGAACCGAAGAGGTGGCCATGGTCAGCTCGCCCGGACGTAGGTACCGGGCGCCCGGCCGAGCGCGCGATGTCCGCCGCCGCCGAGGGCCTTCGGCGCCGGACGCATCGCGCCCGAGCGCTGCCCGAGCCACTCCACGTAGTCGGGCCACCAGCTCCCGGGCACCTTGGCCGCCTGCTCCAGGAACTCCTGCGGGTCGGCGGGGTACTCGCCGGCGACGCGGTAGCTGGAGCGCGAGTCCGCCGTGGGCGGGTTGACGAGCGCCTGGATGTGGCCGCTCGTCGAGAGCACGAAGCGCTTCTCGCCGCCGAGAAGGTGCGTGCTCCGGTACGCGTTCTCCCATGGGACGATGTGGTCCTTGACGCCGGCGACGATGTAGCTGTCGAGATCGACCCGCTGCAGGTCGACCGGCGAGCCGAGGACCTCGAGCCCGCCGGCGCGGATCAGCGAGTTGTCGAGCGCGAGGCGCACGAAGTCGCGGTGCAGCCCGGCGGCGAGCCGAACGGCGTCCTGGTTCCAGTAGAGCACGTCGAACGCCGGCGGCTTCTTGCCGAGCAGGTAGTTGTTGACGACGTAGTTCCACACCAGGTCGTTCGGTCGCAGCCACGCGAACACCCCGGCGAGCGCCTGGCCGTCGAGGTAGCCCCGCCGGGCGGACTCCGCCACCGCCGCGGCGGCCGCCTCGCGGCTCGCCAGCGCGCTCACGGTGCCGGCCCGCTGGTTGTCCAGCGCGCACACGAACAGGGTCAGGCTGGCGACGTCGCCGAGGGTCCCCTCGGCGGCGAGGTGTCCGAGCGCTCCGGCGGTCACGATCCCGCCCGAGCACGCGGCGTTCATATGCACGGCGCGTTGGCCGGTGATGTCGGCGACGGCCGCGCGCGCCTCGAGCACGGCGTCGGCGTAGGTATCGAGGTCGAAGTGGCCCTGTGCCTCGCCGGGGTTGCGCCACGAGATCATGAACACCTGCTGGCCCGAGGCGACGAGGTGCTCGACGAGGCTGCGGCCGGGGGCGAGGTCGAGGATGTAGTACTTGTTGATCGTCGGCGGCGCCATCAGCAGGGGCACCTCGCGAACCTCAGCGGTGGTGGGCGTGTACTGGATCAGCTCGAACACCTCCGTCCGAAGCACGACCGAGCCACGCGTGGCGGCCAGGTTGCCGCCGAGCTCGAACCCGTCCGTGTCAACGCTCTGCGGCAGGCGTGGCGGCCAGGAGACATCGGCGGCGAAGCGCCGGGCGCCGCGGGTGAGGTTGGCGCCACCTTCGTCGACGATGGCCCGCAGCACGGCCGGATTCGACAGCGGGAAGTTCGTCGGCGCCAGCGCGTCGAGGACGTTGCCGGCCGCGAAGCGCGCCTGGCGTTCGGTCTCCCAGTCGAGCTGCGAGTCGGAGATCACGCCATCGACGGTCTCGCCCACGGCAAGGTAGCCCTGCAGCACCCGGCGCAGCAGCCAGTTCTTCTCCCACGCCGGATCGGCGAAGCGACGGTCGCCCTTGGCGGGCGCCTGCGTCGAACGGCCGGTGGCGACGCGCGCCAGCTCGGCTCCGAGGCCGGTGGCCCGGCGCACCACGCTGCGTGGATGACGCACGGCGCCGGCGCCGACGCCGGCGACGGCCCGTGGCTGGATGAACCGCCGCGTGCCGAGCCCGACCGCCGCGTCGGTGAGCAGCACGTCGAGTCCTGCCTGGGCGCCGGCGCGGGCGCCGCGCCGCCGAGCGCGACCGTCGGCTGCGGCGCCGTTCGTGGTGTGGCTCTGTGTGGGCATGGCCGCAAGCTACGCCCGGCGTCCCGCGGCGCCCATGGGCGAGGGACCAAGGTTCGCGGATTCCTTTGTGATCAGGCCACAAACGTCGCGATACGATCGGCGTGGAGATGGGTGCGGTCGCCCCGCAGTCCATGAGCAGGTCGGCGGTGAGAGAGCTCGCGGGTGAGTTGCTGCGTCAAACGCCCGAGCTGGCTCGCGGGATGGCCGAGCATCTGTACGCGGCGATCCCCGAGCTCAGTGCGAGCCGGGACGAGGAGCTGCGCGCGGAGCTGCGCGGTAGCACCGAGGCCAACATCGGCCAGGTCCTGCAACTGCTGGCGCACGGCGCGAGCCCGGACGATGTCGTCGTCCCCCACGGGGCGCTCGAGTTCCTGCGCGGCAACGTGCGCCGCGGGATTCCGCTGGCCGCGTTGCTGCGCTCCTACCGCCTCGGCCACGCGTGGCTGTGGGAGCGTTGGTCGCAGGCGCTGTCGGAGCGAATCGAGGACTCCGGCGAGCTCGCCGCCGGCCAGGATCAGACGTCGGCATTCATGTTCGCCTACGTCGACAAGGTCTCGGATCTCCTCGTGGCGGAGTTCGGGTCAGAGCGCGAGCGGATGATGCGCAGCGCCTCCCAGCTGCGCGCCGAGACGGTGCGCACGGTCCTGGCCGGTGAGCCGCTCGACGAAGAGGTCGCTTCGCGCCGGCTCGGGTATCAGCTCGGGCGGGATCACATCGCGCTGCGGATCGCCAGCACGGGAAGCGAGATCCAGGGGCTGGAGCGTGCGGTCGACGAAGCCGCAGCGGCCGTTGGCGCCGGGCAGCCGCTGGTGGTCCCGTCGGGTGCGGTGCGCTTCGACGTCTGGTGCGGGTCGTTCGGGGCGCCCGCGACCGACGCGCTCGAGGGCTACCAGCCACCGCCCGGGGTCCTCGTCGCCTTCGGCACGGCCCGGCGCGGGCTGGCCGGATTTCGCAGCTCGCACTCCGAAGCGCTCCAGGCGGCCCGGATCGGATCGCTGGCCGGCGGCGCGACGGTGACGAGCTATGCGAAGGTCGAGCTGGTGTCGCTGCTCGCCGGCGATCTGGGGCGTGCGCGATCGTTCGTCGCCCGGGAGCTCGGGCCGCTCGCCGCGACGGCCGAGCCGATGCAGCGCCTGCGTGAGACCGTCCTGGCGTTCATGAGCTCCGGGGGCAGCGCGACAAGGGTCGCCAAGGGGCTCTACGTGCACCAGAACACCGTCGCCTACCGGGTCAAGCGCGCCGAGGAGTTGCTCGGGCGCAAGGTGACCGAGCGACCGATCGAGCTGACCTGCGCGCTGACCCTCGCCGGAGTCCTCGGCCCCGCCGTGCTGGCGGGCGAGGACGCCGGCGCGGGGCATCCCTAGCTTGGGGTCGCGCCCGTGGCCGCGAGGACGTCGTGATCAGGCTGAGCGCTCGCCGGCGCCGGCGCTCCAGGCGGAGCGGAGCGCTCCGTAGCGCAGACGCACGCTACGGAGCGGGGCACACTCATGGCCTGGCTTCGAGCACCAGGTTGAACGGCGTCTCGGTCGCGCGGCGAAACCGCGTGAACCCGCCGCTGGTGACGACGTCGCGCAGCCGTGCCTCGCCGGCCTGGGCGCCGAGCGCGAGCCCGACCTCCTGGTCGCGCGAGGCAGGGGTGCACACCAGCGTGGAGGCGCCGTAGAACACGCGGCCGACGGGATTGAGGTTGTCCTCGAGCCGGTCTCCCGCGTATGGCTCCACGATCATCCACGTGCCGTCAGCGGTGAGCGCACCGAGCACGTGGGCGGCCGCCCCGACGGGGTCGCCCATGTCGTGCAGGCAGTCGAACATCGCCACCAGGTCGTAGCCGTCGCCGGGGAACTGCTTGGCGGGAGCGACCTCGAAGCTGACGCGACGGTCGAGTCCGGCCTGTGCCGCCGCGTCGCGCGCGTGCGCGATCGACGGCTCGTGGTAGTCGAAGCCGACGAACTCCGAGCGCGGGTATGCCTGGGCCATCAGGAGGGTCGAGGCGCCGTGCCCGCAGCCGACGTCCGCGACCAGCGCGCCGGCCTCGAGCTTGGCCTGCACCCCGTCGAGCGCCGGGATCCACGACGTGACCAGGTTGGCGGCGTATCCAGGGCGGAAGAACCGCTCGGTGCCGGTGAACAGGTCATGGTGGTGCTCGTGCCAGCCCACGCCGCGGCCACTCCGGAACGCGCCGGCGATCGTCTCCTCGTCCTTGATCAGCGACGTCGCGAGCTGGAATGCGCCGGGGACGAACGCCGGGCTGCCCTCTTGGGCCAGCGCGAGCGACTGCTCCGGGGTCAGGAAGAACCGCTCGCCGGCCGGGTCGTACCCGACGTAGCCGCCGGCGGCCTGGTTCGAGAGCCATTCGCGCACGTAGCGGGCGTCGGTGCCGGTGCGCGATGCGAGCTCGTCGGCGGTGAGGGGCTCACCGTCGCCCATCGCGCGGTAGAGCCCGAGCTTGTCGCCGATCACGACGAGGGCGGCGCTGATCGCGGCGCCGAGGTCGCCGACGAAGCGGCCCATGAACTCGTCGAGCTTGGCTTGATCGATTGGCGGTGTGGTGGTGGACATCGATGATCCCTCTCAGTTCTCGTCCCAGACCTGGACCACGGTCTGGCCGGCGATCTGACCGGCGTCGAGCTCGATCACCGTGGCGCACAGGACGTTGGTGCCGTCGGGGTACCGGCACGCCTGGGTGTAGGCGGCGCCGGTGTCGTCCTTGACGCGGTGGCGGACCGTATGGGTCATGTCGCGGCCGTAGGTGTCCTCGAGCCAGCTCTTGATCTCCTCCCGCGTGCGCAGCACCCGCGGCGCGCCCGGCTGGGTGATCTTGTCGGCGATCGTGACGGTCGCGTTCGGCCCGTACATCGACAGCTGCGTGGCGGCGTCGCGTTCCTCGGCGGCCCGGGCGAAGCGGTCGAGATCGAACGTGGTGATGGTGCTCATGGCGTCCTCCTTGGTCGATTGGTGTGCCATGCCCGAGGAGGCTTCCAGCGGCCCGTCTCAAGGTCGTCAAACGAGCGTCAAAAGGGGCGGAGTAGGCTTTGACGTCGTGCTGCGAGCACGCCTGCTTGGGGCGCTCGAGATTGAGCTCAACGGGACCGCGATCAGCTCATCGCCGTCGCAGCGGCCGTGGGCGCTGTTCGCCTTCCTGGCGCTCGCCTCGCGCCCGGTCGGCCGCGGGGAGCTGGCCGTGCGGTTCTGGCCCGATGTCCTGGATCAGAGTGCGCGTGCGAGCCTGCGCAGCGCGTTGTGGGCGCTGCGCCGCCAGCTCGGGGACGCGCTCGTGGTCGACGGCGAGCGGGTCGGGCTGCACGACTCGCAGGGAATCTGGATCGACGTCCACGAGTTCGACCGTCTCGCCGACATCGATCCGGACGGCGCGCTGGAGCTCTGCCGCGGCGAGTTGCTCGAAGGGCTCGACGACGAGTGGGCGCTGTCCGCCCGCGAGCGCCACCGCGAGCGCGTGATCGTGCTGTTGGAGCGACTCGCGCAGGCCGCCGAGCAGCGGGGCGATGTGCCCGAGGCGATCGAGCTGACCCGCCGTCAGATCGGGCGCGACCCCTTCGACGAGGCGGCCCACCGGCGGCTGATCAGCCGGTTGGATGCGAGCGGCGATCGCGCCGCGGCGATGCGCACCTACCGGACCATGGCCGAGCGTCTGCGCCGAGAGCTCGGCGTGGCGCCCTCGAGCCAGACGCGCGAGCTGATCGAAGCTCTCCGAGCTCCCGCGCCGGCGGCACCGGAGGAGCGTGGCCCGCCGGTGGCGATCCGCGGGCTGCTGCCGCTGCTCGGCCGCGACCGCGAGCTGGCCGAGCTCGAGCACGTGTGGAGCGCCGTCGCTCCGGGCGCGGGAGCCGCCGCCGTGATCCGCGGCGAAGCGGGGATCGGGAAGACGAGGCTGGCGACGGAGCTACGCGCGCATGCCAGCCAAGCCGGCGCCCAGACCGCGGCGTGCGCGGCCCTCGACCTCGGCGGGATGGCTCCGTTGAGCCTGTGGGCCGAGCTGATCCGCGAGCTGTTGCCGTCGCTGCCCGCGCCACCCTCCGATGCCGCCTGGCCGGATGATCTGGCGGGGCTGGCCGCCGAGCTCCCCGCGCACTTCGCGCGCGGCGCCCCGACGCAGAGGACGGTCGCGCCGGACCTTCAGCGCACGCGCCTGTTCGAGGCGGTCGTCGCGCTGCTCGGCTGGGCCGCGCGCCACGCTCCGCTGCTGCTCGTGCTCGAGGATGCGCACAGCGCCGACGGCCCAAGCCTCGAGCTGGCCGGGTATGCCGCCCGACGCATCGCGGGGCTGCGCGTGATGATCCTGATCACCCGGCGCGAGCTTCCGCCCAGCGCCGCCGCCGACCGTCTCGAGCATGCGCTCCGCGCCCGAGGACTGATGGGCTGCGAGATCGACCTGGGGCCGCTGCCGGCCGCTCCGGTCGCGCAGCTGGCTCGCACCGCGGCGAGGCTGACCGACCCGGAGGTCCGGCACGTGGTGGAGCGCGCCGAAGGCAATCCGCTGCTCGCCGTCGAGACGGCGAGAGCGCTCGCCCGCGGGATCGGCGACGTCGCCCCGAGCCTGCGCGGATCGGTGCGGGCGATGCTCAGCCCGATGGCGGGCGAGGTCCGCAGGCTGGTCGAGATCGCCGCCGTGGCGGCGCGCCCGCTGGCGCCGGTCGAACTCGCGCAGCTCCCGCTCGACGACCCCGATGACGCCGCGGGCGAAGCGCTTCAGAGCGGCCTGCTGTCGGGAGCCGACCGCGCCGTCGCCTTCCACCACGCGCTCCTGCGCGACGCGGTCTATGAGGAGATCGCCGAGCCACGCCGCCGCACGCTGCACCAGCGCTGGGCGCACGCCATGCTGGCCGCCGAGCAGGCGGGCGGGATCCCACGTCCGGCTGAGGCCGCCCGCCACCTTCGGCTCGCCGGTGCCGACCTGGAAGCGGTCCCGCAGCTCGTGCGGGCCGCGGCCGACGCCCGCGGGCTCGCGGCGCTCGAGCAGGCGGTTGGCTATCTGGAGGAGGCGCTCGCGATCGCCCCCGACCTCGCCGGCGTGTGGCTGGAGCTCGGCGAGCTCCAAGCGTGGCTGGTCCGCCGCGACGAGGCAGACGCGGCCTTCGAGCGGGCCACGAGCCTGCTCCAGGACGCCGAGCCGCTCGCGCGTGCGCGCGCGTGGCTACGGCGCGCCCGGGCCTACCACGGACCGATCTGCATCCCCCGCGCCGTGCTCATCAGTGCGAGGACCGCGCTCGACCTCCTCGATCGCAGCGAGCAGCCGGCGCCGGCGGAGCGCAGCGAGGCGCTCGCCGCGTGGGCGTGGGCCGAGGCGGTCGCCGGCAGCGTCGAGGAGGCGGAGCGCCTGCTCGCGGAGCTCAGCGCCGACGAGGCCGCGGGAGACCTGCTGCGCACCTATGACGCCGGTCACGCGCGGGCGCTGACGCTGATGCGCCGCGGCCGGTTCATCGAGTCCTACGGACCGTCGATCGCCGCCGGGGACGCGATCGACAACGCAGGCCGACCCGATCTCGCCTATGGGTGCTGGGCGAACGCCGCCAGCGCTGCGGTCGCGGCCGGTGAGCACCGGCGAGCGCTGGAGTTCCTCGACCGGGGCACGGCGGCGATCGCCGGGCACGGGCTGCAGAGCCTTGAGATCCATCTGCTGGCAGCGAAGTCGTTCGTGCTGAGCAGCGCTGACCTGCTGGGGCAGGCGCGCGCAGCGGCCGAGGCCGAGCAGACGCTGGCCGAGCAGCTGGCGCACCCGGAGCTGCTGGCGATGGCAAGCCACGACCGCGGCATGATCGCGCTCCAGGAGGGCGATCACGCGCGTGCCGCGACGCTGCTCGCCGCGTCGCTCGTCGAGGGAGCGCCGCTCAGCCGCCCGCTGACGCGCCTGGCGCTGGCCGAGGCGCTCGCGGGGAGCGGACGGCCCGAGCGAGCCACCGAGGAGATCCGCGCGACCGTGCTCGAGCCGGTCCGGCCCAGCGACTTCCCCGAAGCGCTCGTGCCGAGGCTCGCACGCGTCCAGGGACTGATCGCGCTCGCCGGCGGGAAGCGGCTCGAGGCCGAGCGGCGACTGGAGGAGTCGGTCGCCGGCTGGGAGCGGTTGCTCGAACGCACCCTGCGCGCGGACAGCATCACGACCGTCCTCGCCGACCTCGGCCGGCCCGTGGTCGGCCTCGTTGAACCCGAGCGCGAGCTCAAGCGAGCCCGCGCCGAACTGCAGGCGATCCACCAAGCGGGGCTCAGTGCCGTCGTTTCATGACACCACGAACTCGGCGGCGCCGCCGGAGGACGTCTGGAAGCTGCTCTACGACCCATCCCGCTTCCCTGACTGGTGGGCCGGGATCGAGACCGTCGAGACCGGAAGCGACGGCGAGTACACCATGTACCCGGACGGTTACCCCGACTTCCCGATGGCCCAGCTGCTCGAGACCCACCAGGCCCAGCAGCGCGTGACCGTCTCCTGCCTCGTCTCCGACCTGCGCTTCGAATGGCGCCTGGAGCCCGCCGGCGCAGGCACCCGGATCACCGTCGACGTGGAGATCCCCGACAGCGAGGCGCACCGCCTCGACGGCCAACGCCGGATCATCAGCACGTCGATGACGCGGCTGGCCCAGCTGGCTGCCCACAAATAGGCCCGCGAGACCTCGGGCACCGGCGCGGCGGGCGGCATCCGAGGAACCGCCCAGGAAAAACCTCACAAAGTCAATTGAGATAGTATTCTCACGCACGGAGCGGGCCCCGGTCATGTCTGCCGGGGCCAAGGGAACGCACCAACTCATGACGGCATAGGCGCACGGTCGATCGTTCAGGGCGGCGGTGCGCCCGGCAAGGGAGAACAACTGCAAATGACCATTTCCAGCGCTGGGGCGGCGAGCGCTCTGGCTGAACCAGCGCCCCTGCGCCCGATCGAGCCGCCGCACGGCTCCTTGGCCACCGTTCACGACTCCGCCTGGACGGTGGAGATGGCCGCCGGCATTCGGATCTTCGCCGTGGACAGCCGTCCGCTGCTGAGGTCCGGATTGGCGGGCATCGCGCGCCGTGCGTTCGGGACGGGCGCGCTGCCGCTGACCGACCTCGAGCGTGCCGCCACCGCCGTGCGCTTCCTCGATGCGGAGCCGCGCGCGCTCCTGCTGGGACTGCGCAGCGGCGATGACCCGGCTGCGCTGCTGGCGCAGGCTCGCCGGATCAGCCCGACCGTCCTGTTCGTATTCGACCGCACCGATCCCGCGCTGATCCGCGCCGCGCTCGCCGCCGGAGCGGATGGCTGCATGCTGATCGAGCGGGCCGGCGTCGAGGAGCTGCGCGGCGCGCTCGAGGCCGCCGAGGCCGGGGTGCCGGCAATTCCCGCCGAGCTCCCGCCGCTGGGCGGGCGCCCGGGCGGGAGGCCACTCATCACCGAGCGCTGCCTCGAGGTCCTCCAGGCCTTGGCCGAAGGACTCCATGACGACGAGATCGCCGCCCGCCTGGGGATCAGCGTCAGCTCGGTGCGCAAGCACCTCGCCACTGCTCAGCTACGGCTCGAGGCACGCACTCGCACCCAGACGGTCGCGCGCGCGGCGCGGGATGGCCTGCTGTGAGGCGGTCTGCGCTGCTCGTCGCGCTGCTGAGCGCCGGCCTGCTGAGCGTCGGTCTGGCCGGCCCGGTGGCGGCCGGGGCCTCCACGCACCGGGCCTCCACGCACCGGGCGCCGACCGACTGGGAGCTGGCCGGTCGCGGCGCGGCGCGGGCGAGCTTCGCCGAGGCGAGCGCCGGGCAGAAGCGGACGATCGAGGATCTCACCGTCCAGGCGCCGATCACCTGCGCCAACTCCCCGACGCCGGCGGTCCCGATCGACGTGGAGGTGATCTCCGCCCGCGTTGCGCTCTCCCGGGCCGGTGACTTCTCCACCGGCGCGATCAGGCACGGCGCCGGCACGTCCGTGAGCGGTCGGATCGTCGGGCGGCGGGTGACCCTGCGCTACCGCCACGTCACGCGGACGCCGAACGACTTCGACGGCACCACCGAGGTGTGCAACACGGGCAGCGTCCGTCTCTCCGGCACGCCGGGCCACCGCGTGAACCGGTCCGATAAGGAGTGGCGGGGGCAGACGCTCACCAGCGAGCCCGTCGCGCTGGACCTGGTGGCCGGCGGGCGGGCACTCGAGGAGCCCGCGCACCCTCCCGCGGACGGGAGTGCCCAGGCCTCGATCGCCTTCGGCGCGTTCACCCAATCGTGCGGGGTCGGCACCTGTACCCCCTCGTCGGCCGACATCTGCGCCTACGCCACCACCCAGACGCTGTTCGTCGCCTCCGACGGCACGTTCGGAAACACCGCCTGGCAGGAGGGCGATCAGGCCGTGTTCACTGGCCGCTTCACCGGCGCGGGCGCGGTGCAGGGCACCTTCACCAACGGCGCCGAGGGGTGCGCGACGACGACTTGGACCGCCTCCGCGGGCTGATGGATCGCCGTGGATGAGCTGCAGCCGGCGGGGGCGCCGGTCGTGCTCGTGTACTCCGAACAGCACCTGATCGCCCAGGGACTGGTCGGGCTCCTTCCGGAGAGCCTGCGTCCTCAGGCCGTGATCGTCGACGGCGTCGGCGACGTGGAGGAGCGCCCGTGGGGGTCGTTCAGCGCGACGGTGATCGATGCCGAGGCCGCCGACGCGGAGCGCGTCGCCGTCGCAACCCGCACGCTCGGCGCCTCGGTGATCGTGCTGCTCGCCTCGGCTGGCGCCCCCCTCGGGCCGGGGTTGCGGGACGACGCCGACGCGGTCCTGATCCGGGACGACGTCGAGCCCCGGATGCTCCGCCTGGCGCTCGTCGCCGGCCGAGCCGGGATGCGCCTGCTCCCCCGTGCGCTGCCGGTGTTCACCGCTCCCGCCGCGCCCGTCCCCTCGCCGCTCGGCGAGCCCGCCCAGCGCGCGCTGGAGCTCCTCGCCGACGGGATGCGCGACGCCGAGATCGCGCTGGAGCTGAACCTCTCCGAGAGCGCGGTGCGCAAGCTGATCCAGCGCGCCGTGCGCCGGGCGGGCGCCCGAACGCGCTGCCAGGCCGTCGCCGCTGCGGTTCGCGGCGAGCTGAACTGAGCTGAGAGCTGCCGCGGCGCCCCCAGCGGCGGCCCCCCGTGGCGGCGGCCCCCCGTGGCGGGAGGGTCCTGCGGTAGGGCCGCCCGCGGCCCGGGCTACGGCGTGGACTTACGGTAGAGCTTGCCCTGCGCCTTGGCGGCGGCCAGCATCTGCGCCAGGGTCTGGCCGATCTTCTTGGAGCCGCTGATCAGCCACCGGCCGCCCGTGTGGGTCAGCAGGAAGATCTTCGGCTTGATGAACTCCTCCACGCCCTCGGGCGCCTGTGCGGTGGCGTTGCTGCCGCTGATCTTGATATGGCTGACACCGACCTTGTCAAGGATGTTGCCCGAGACGTTGACGCCCGACTGCTGCAGGTTGTCGGCGGAGTCCGACAGGTCGGCGGCGAAGTACGCCATCACCTGAGGGCAAGTGGTGGTGGTGTTGACCGTCTCCGGGAAGGCGACCGTGGCGGCCGCCATGAAGCCGCGCTCTCCGGCGGGGGAGAACAGCGAGCAGGCCGCGGGACCGTGGTTCTGCCACGTCGCGCGGTAGAAGGCCTGGATCGTGGCCGTGATCTGTTGAGGCGCACTGCCGGTGACGAGCGCGACCTCGTTGACCGCGGGGGCCTTGGTCAGCTGGATCGAGGCGGCGGGCTTGCCGCCCGGACCGACCGTCGACGTTCCGGAGCTTGCGCCACAGCCGCTCACGACGAGCCCGAGGGTGACGGCCGCGATTGTGGCGGGTGCTTTCAGTGTCATGGCCGGGCAATATAGCCTGCACCGGACGCGGCGCGGAAGGCCTCACGGAGGCGGAAAGTGACCCGTGTGGGCACTCGGGGACACCGGCGCCCGCAACTGTCCCGTTTTGGGATACCAGGTAACAGTGACACGGCGGATCCCGGGCACTTCGGGACATCTGCCGGGCTGAAGTGACAGTGACAGATGTAGCGGCGCACGACGGTCCCAATCACCACTGTTTTTATTGAGATGCTTGCCTACTCTTATGGCGCACTTACATATAGACCGCCCGCGGGAGAAGCATGTTGGGCGGCCGACCGTCGACGCTTCGTCGAGGAGGAACGTTCGCATGGCAAGGGAATCGCATACAACAGGCACCGCGGGGGGGAGGTGGCGATGGCTGCTGCGCCTCTGCGGGATCGCCTCCGTCGCCGCGGGGCTGCTGTTCGCCGCCGCAGGGCCGGCGCTCGCGGCGACGGGGACAACCCCCAACCCGCTGCCGGGTCTGCCCACCGTCGCGCAGCAGATCGGGCAGACGCTCGGCACCGATCCGGGCTCCACCGAGACCTCCGGCACGTCCGATCTGCCCATCGACCCGAACTGGCTGCTCAACACGGTCAAGTCAGCGGCGAACCTCGGGCAGTGGACCAACCACACGGTGCCGGGCGCGATCACCGCACGGGACCAGAACAACGCGGCGTGCCCGCGGAACATGCCCAACGCCTCCCAGGCGACGTACTGCCGGCAGGAGTACATCGTCGTCTGGGCCGGCAAGCAGAACGCCGCCGACGTCGACGGGACTGACATCAGTGACCTGATCCAGAACATGACGATCAACCCCGAGGGCCTGAGCGAGATGGCGATTCCGCAGTTCGCTCCGGGACTCGATGCGCTTGCCGTCATCGACGCCCGCAAGTACAACGCCGATCACACCCTCAATCCGTACTACGGTCACGTCGTCAATCTCGCCACGCTCAACGTCGACGGTGGCGTCGAGTGCGAGCCGCACCACACGCAGTACGACTGGATCAACGGCGAGAACCTGATCCTGGGGTGCCTGTTCTCCTCGTGGACGTTCGGCGTCTCGGTGAAGGACATCCCCAACGTCTCCGCGCTCGTCACCAACACGCCGCTGTCGGTCGTGCAGGGGTCGATCCCGGACGCGTTCGACGCCGTCAAGTACGACAACGCCAACCACGCCAACGACGAATACATCGGCACGTGGATGGGCGGACCGCTGTACAACTTCGGCGGTTCACCCGGTGCGCTGGCGACCCTCGACGGCTCCGGGCACATCCTCTCGGTAACGCCGGCCGGCAGCATCGGTCAGATCCTCACCGACCCGCGTGAGGCGGCGGCCTGCAACGTGCTCGAGGCCGAGCCCGTCGGCACCTGCGCCAACCCGCACGGCGTCCAGGCGCGTCCGGACCTCGGCACGATGGTCACCGACGACTACGCGGAGCCCCGGGAGATCGTCCTCGATCCGATCAAGCCGCCGGACATCTACGCATTCCGTCCGACGGTACGCATCTGGAACATCAAGAACCCGCTGCACCCGGTGGAGACCTCGATCGCCCACATGCCGATCACCTGGCGTGACCCGGCGAACCCGGCTCACACCAACATCGGGATCATGGAGGGCGCCAAGACCCATGCCGCGCCGGACGGCACGTATGGGACGACGAAGGCCTACAACGGCTACTTCCTGCCTTCGAAGGGCTTCTTCGCGGAGTCGATGTGCGGCGGCGGGGTGTTCTGGACGCCGAACGTCACGGACCTGCCCCCGGTGTCCACGAACGAGTGGCATCAGGTGTGGGACGACGGGTTCTCGCAGCTCGCGACGAACTCCACCGGTGACAACAGCGGTGCCAACAACGTCAACGGTGGGTTCGAGGACGAGCCCGGCGGCTGCTCCGGCGGTGCGTGGGTCCAGACCAGCCCCAACAACCGCTGGCTGTTCCACACCGTGCAGGGCCGTGTCCCGCTGGCCGACAACTACTTCGACCAGGGCGAGGAGAAGATGGTGTACGTGCTCGACATCTCCCACCTCGTCAAGGATGGCGAGAAGGGTGTCGTGAACTGCGACATGAACGCCACGGTCAAGAGCGGACCGTACGCCGGGATCAAGACGGGGCTCGCGGAGGCGGAGATCGCCAACAACGTCGTCCCGAGCGGCAACGCCCAGAACGACACCGCTCAGTACGCCGAGAGTCCGAAGACGGAGATCGGGGACTGCCCGGTTCTGCTCGACGTACTGATCGTCCACGACCCGACGACCGGCGGACCCCACTGGGGTGCGCTGGACAACCACTCCATCGACAGTGATGGCTTCCCGACCCGGATGGCGTTCGACGATTACTTCGTCGCTCGCACCGGCGTCGACGGAGACCACCGGCTCTACGTGGTGGACATCGCGCGCAACGGCAACCTCACCTACGACAAGAACTTCGTGGATGAGGAAGACGGGAGCATCGGCGTCGACTTCAATCGGCGCGACTGGTACGGCCTGCCGGACCAGGGCTTCTACAAGCCACACGCGATGACGTGGGTCTGCCCGCCGACGGACTGCGCGGACGACATACCGAGCGCAGCCGGGTGAGACGGCCGGCCCGCAGCTGGGCAGTGCGGCGGTGGTGGCGAGTAATCGCCACCACCGTCGCCGTGCTGGGGTCGCTGACGTTCGCGTCGGCGGCCTCGGCGCACCCCTATCTCATCGCCTCCACGCCGCAGAGCGGGGTCGTCGCCTCGCAGGCGCCGACGAGCATCCAGCTCGCCTTCACCGAAGGGCTCGTGATCAAGGGCTGCTCGATCTCGATCAAGAGCAACGGCGGCCAGACCGTCCAGGTCGGCCGGATCCGGGCGGCGCTCGGCGGCAACGCGATGACCGCCGCGATCCCCAAGCTTCCCGAGGGCGTCTACACGGTCAACTGGATCGCCTACGGCAACGACGGGCACACCGTCGAGGGCGCCTACCAGTTCGGCGTGCCGAGCGCCTCCGGCGCCCCGCCACCCGGCGCGGCGAAGCTCCTGGCCACCACCGCCACGAGCGTCGAATCGGCGCCGACCGAGAGCCTGATCTCCGTCGTCGGGCGCTGGATCGCGGCGGTGGCCGCGTTCGCGCTGCTCGGCGCGTTCGCTCTGTTCGCCCGTATTCGCGGGCGCCTGGCAGAGGGCCTCCGCGACGACGCCGAGCGGCGATGGCTGCGGCTGGCGCCGGCCGCTGTGCTGCTGGCGCTGGCCGGCTCGCTGATGGAGGCGATCAAGCGTTCCGACGGCCCGCATGGGTTGAGCCTCTCGCTGCTCACGGGGGCCACCAGCGGCGTGGCGATCGTCGTGCGGCTCGCAGTGCTGCTGCTCGCCGTGCTGGTCGTCGTCGTGCTCCTGCGCCGCGCCAGGCCCCGCCTGCGGATCTTCCTGTTCGGGCTGACCGGTGCGCTGACGCTGAGCGCGCTGGCGGTCGACGGCCACGTCGCGACCGTCCACAGCGCCCCCGTCCTGGCGGCCCTGGGAATGGTGCTGCACCTGCTCTCGGGCGGGATCTGGATGGGCGCGGCGATCGTGCTGGCGGTGTGCGTCGTGCCGGCCACGGTGGCGGGGGCCCGCGCCGATGCGCTGCTCACGGCCGTCCGTTCCTATGCCCCGATCGCGATCGGCGCCGCGGCGGTGACGATCGTCACCGGCGTGATCGCCGCCGTGCGCGAGGTCAGCCGCTGGTACTTCCTGCGGTGGTCCTCCTATGGCCACCTGCTGATCATCAAGGCCGCGGTCGTCGGCGCGGTGATCCTGCTCGGCGCCGTGAGCACCGTACTCGCGCGGCGGGCGCTCAGCCGCGGTGCGGCGACCGTTGCCGACCATCGGCGCGCCGGGCGCTTCATGCGCGCCGAGGCGGTGATGGCGGTCGTCGTCGTCGCTGTCGCCGCACTGCTCGCCGGGACGCTCCAGGGCCGAGGCCAGACGCTCCCATCGCAGCGCGGGGTGTTGCTGCCTGGTGCCGGCTTCGCCGACGTCGCGCTGAAGAACGCCACCGGACAGCTGACGCTGGCCCCGGCCGCGGTGGGGCTGAACCGGATCTCGGTGTCCAACGTGGAGCCCAACCAGAGCGGCAGCTCGCCCCCGGCGGCGCCGAAGTCGGTGTCGGTGGCGTTCGCGTGCGGCTGCCGGCAGGACGCGCTGTCGTTCCACGTGACGTTGCACCCCGGTCCGGCCGGACCGAGCGGGGCATGGTCGGCCGAGGTCGCCCTGCCGCGCGACGGCACCTACAGCACCGAGCTGACCGAGAACGGCAAGCCGACGGTGGGCAGTCCGACGTTCACCGTCGGAGACATCTCCACGCCGGGCTCGACGCCGGTGACCGTGGCCTCGGTGGCCGACCTCTCCGGTCCGGACGCCACCGACTGCCGCTCGCAGGAGCTGGGAGCCCTGATCTCGATCGAGTTGATGAACGCCTCCGGCGGCGTCAACGGCAACAAGATCCACCAGGAGGTGCTCGACGACGAGGGCAATCCGGCGCTCGCCCGCAGCGAGGCGCTGGAGCTCGCGCGGATGCATCCGGTGGCCTTCCTGGCGCCGTGCGGCCAGGGCGCCCAGGCGGCGATCGCCGCCGTCGGCAACCGGATCCCGACGATCGTCGCCGACGACGACGTTCCCGTCACCCAGGGACGGATGGTGTTCCGGATGGCGCCCAACCCGTATGCCGAGGGCTACGCCGCCGGTCAGTACATCGGCCGCATCGGCGTGCCGTCGGACCCGTCGGCGGCGCGCCAGGTCGCGGCGCTGGTCACCGACGATCTCGCCGCGCGGGAACGGCTCGAGGGTCTGGAGGCCGGCGTCCGGCCCTACCACGTCACCGTGCACGTGTTCCCCGGTGACGGACCGGGGCTGGCTGCGCGGCTGCGGGACGCGCTGCCCGCGACGAAGTGGCTGGGGATCTGGGCCGATGCCCCGTTCAACCAGCTCACCGCGGCGATGCGCACGGTCGGGGCGGAGACGTCCAAGACGATCAACCCGGCGCCGATCATCGTCCCGCAGCGGCTGGCCACTGAGCGGTTCGTGATCGACAGCGGCGAGCTCGGCATCGAGGGTCAGGTGCGAGCGGTCACCGATGTCGATCCGACGGCGAGTGACGCATCGCTGTACGCGGAGCTCGTCCCGCAGGTCGTCGGGGAGCTGGCGACCGTGCCGGGCCTCGGCGGCTTCGTGGCCGGGCAGGCGCTGGCCTACGGCATGGTGCACGGCGACAGCCCCGCTGAGATCGTCCGCCGCCTCAGGCGTCCCGGGATCTTCAGCAGGATCGCGACCTCACCGTGGGACGACGCCGACCCCGCCGACGGCACGCTCATCTTCCGGGTGATCCTCGCCCAGTTCCTCCCGGACAACCTCATTCCGACGGGGGGTGGCGACCCCGGAGAGCCGTACGAAGGGCAGTTCTTCGAGGACGGCGCGTGGGAGCCCGCGTCGCCGGAGCTGTTCTCGCCGCTTGACATCAACCTCACCGGTGGCTCCGCCGGCTCAGAAAGCGCCCAAGGCGACTATCAAGCCCCGATCCAGAACCCGGCGGGCGGCGGAACCGATGGCGACAGCAAGGCCGCGAAGGCCCTGCGCGCCAAGATCGCCGCGCTCGCCAAGAGGAGGTCGAAGTCGAAATGACGCACCGCAGAGTGGGACTCGCATTCGGAGTCACGGCGCTGGTCGTGGCCCTTGCCGGGTGTGGCGGCTCGAAATCGACCTCCAAGGTTTCTGCGGCGGGGCCGGTCACGCCGACGCTCGCCGCCGCGAACGCCGACGCACGCCCGCGGCACGCGGCGCACCGCACCCGCGTGGCGCATCGGCGCTCGCACGCAAAGCCCTTGGTCGCGCACGGAGGCACCGCGAAGTTCGCGGCCACCGCCACGGGACGGCCGGGCGCGCTCAAGTCGCTGGCGGCGAGCGTTCCCGGCGGCACCGACGCCAAGGGCAATGGCGCGAATGCCGCCTCCGCGGTGAAGCCGGTGCATTTCGCCCACACCGGCGGGACGGACGAGGCGTTCGTGGCATCAGCGGATGCCGTCTGCACCAATTACCGCGCCACGGTCCGCGGGATCGCCGCCAAGGCGACGACGGTCGTTGCGCAGGAGGGGGAGATGCAGGACCTCGTCAACGCGACCTCCGCGGCACTGAAGCGACTCGAGGCGCTCTCGCCGCCCACCGTTCAGGCCGCGCCGGCCGGGAAGTACATCGCACTCGTCGGATCCTCGGTGCGGAACTTCGTCCTCGCGCAGAGCCGGTCCAGCTCCACCAGCGAGGCCGCTGGCACCGCGAGCGAGACGCAGGACATGAACGACGCCAACGCGTCATCCCAGGAGGCGCTCAGCGCGCAGGCGACGGCCCATCGGCTCGGGCTGCGGGTGTGCGGATCGAGCGGAGCGGAATGGCTGTAGGGAGGAGGCTCGCCGGGCTCGTCCTGATCGCGTGCCTACTCGCCGGGGTCGCGCTCACGGGGCGGGCCCCGGCGGCCCGGGCCGACGCCGATCCGGCGAGTGACACGCTGCTCGTCCAGGACGCCTTCTACCCGTACACGCCGAGCACGCCGCCGGCGCTCCAGTCGGCGCTGGGGACGGCGCTGAAGGAGATTCGCGCCCAGGGGATCCGGCTCGACGTGGCGATCATCGGCAGTCCCGTCGATCTTGGCGGGATCCCCGAGCTGTTCGGCCACGTCACTCAGTACGCGAGGTTCCTCGACACCGAGCTCTCCTACCGGAGGCCGCAGCCGCTGCTCGTGGTGATGCCGGACGGACTCGCGGCGCGGGACGCCGGCCCGACCGGGGCCTTGGCGAAGGTGACGGTCGATCGCTCAGACGGCTCGGCTGGACTGGCGCGCACGGCGGTCACGGCGGTCGAGGCGATCGCCGAGGCCAACGGCCATCCGATCGCGCCGCCGTCGCTCGGCGGCGCCTCGAGCGGCGGCGGTGGCTCGGTGATCGTGATCGTGATCCCGGCGGCGGTGCTCCTGCTGCTGGCCGGCGGGATCACCGCTCGTGTGCTGCGGGGCCGGGCGGTTCCCGCACGAGGCTGATCACAGTCCCGGCGGGAAGTCGTAGGCGCGGTGCGGGGGTATGTGGCTCCAGAGCTCGAGCACGACCCGGGTGTGCCGCCGCAGCGGGATCGCGCGCGGATTTCCCCGCCAGCGACGGGTGCCGACGTAGGCGACCACGGTCGCTCCGGCGGGCAGCCGGAAGCCGACGGCGCCGCGGCGGGACAGCGGCTGGCCCCAGACGTCGAACAGCGACCCGAGCGTGAGCCGGGCGCCCGTGCGGATCTCCAGCACACCGGTGGGGTCGGTCGTCATCACCGGGTAGTAGCAGCGCCCGTGCGTGACCCGTGACTCGCTCAGTACCAGCGGTGGGGTGATCCCGATCCCGGTGGGGATCGCGACCACGTGCTGGTGGGCGAACATCTCCAGATGGGCTCCGTCGCGCGGGCCCGGCGAGGTCCCGCAGCGCAGCCCATCGACGGGCCGCTCGGCGCGCACGGCGGCGGTGCGGGCGGGGGGACGGAACCGTGTGCCGCTCCCGATCGTCATCGGGATGTAGTCGGCGGGCAGCCGGTGCAGCGGCGCCACCCGTGAGGAGGCGGAGCCGCAACCGGCGAGCGCCACGACCGCGGCCAGTCCGGCGAGTATCCGGCGCCCCCCGGTTGGCGTTCGCCTGATCGAGGACAGCTGTGACACGCCTCGGCGGGCCGGATTGGCACCCGAGTCCATCAGTCACGTTGACTCTATTGACTTTGTGTCCGCCGGTGACGGTGACACCGACGGGGTTGCGGGCTCAGACCGTGCTGGGCACAGGCAACCGCCCTCCGGGGAGCTGGGCGGAATCCGGCTCCAGCGGAGAATCCTCGCTGACGTCGCCTTCGACGTTGAGGTGCGGGAGCACCCGGTCCAGGGAACGTGGCAGCCACCAGTTGGCCTTTCCGAGTATCAGCATCAGCCCGGGGACGAGGATCGAGCGCACGATCACCGCGTCGATCAGCACGGCGCTCGCGAGTCCAAGTCCGAACATCTCGATGATCACCTGGCCGCCGAGGATGAAGGAGGCGAATACGAGGACCATGATCGTGGCGGCGGCGGTGATCGTGCGGCCGGTCGAGGCGAGCCCGCGGGTGACGGCGAGCTGGTTGTCGCGTGTCTTGTGCCATTCCTCGTAGATGCGGGCGACGAGAAACACCTCGTAGTCCATCGAGAGCCCGAACAGGATCGCGAACATCATCACCGGGATGAATGCCTCGATCGGGCCGGGCTGGATCCCCAGCAGCGAAGAGAACCAGCCGAGCTGGAAGACCGCGGTGATCACTCCGAACGCCGCCCCCGCCGAAAGCAGGTTCATCACCGCCGCGGTGGCGGGGATCACGAGGCTGCGGAACACCGCGGCGAGCAGCAGGAACGAGAGGAGGACGACGACTCCGATGAACAGCGGCAGCTTGCTGGAGAGCACGCTCGAGAAGTCCGCGAAGATCGCGGTCTGTCCGCCGATCAGAACGCGCACGCCGCTCCCGGCGCTGGCCCGCGGGACCACCTGGCCCCGCAGCGTGGTGAGCAGGCTGCTGGTCGAGGCCGCCTGGGGGGAGCCGACCGGGTAGGCGTTGGCGATCGCCACTCCCGGCGCTCCGTCGCGGCCGGGGATCGTGACGGGCGCGGTGACGCGCACGACGCCCTTGGTGTGGGCGACGGCGCCGGCGATCCTCGCGAACGCGGCCTGCTGGCGGGGGCCGTCGACCCGGGCGACGAGTTGCAGCGGCCCGTTGTACCCCGGACCGAAGCCCTTGGCCAGCAGGTCATAGGCCTGGCGGGTCGTGCTGCCGGCGGGGTCAGAGCCCGCGTCGGAGGAGCCGAGACGCATCGAGAAGAACGGGATCGCGATCACGGCCATCACGAGCACGGCGGCGGTCGCGATCAGCGCCGGGCGCCTCGGCAGCACACGTGTCCAGCGATCCCACCAACCCGACCCGTCGCTCGTGGTCAGATGCCCGTCGGCGAGCGCGCGGCGGGCCTTGCGGCCCAGCACGCGCAGGCCGAAGAAGCCGAGGGTCGCGGGGAGCAGCGTGAGGGCGGCGAGAACCGTGAACGCGACCACGACAGAGGCGGCGATCGCGACGCCGTAGAGGAAGCTGACCCCGAGGGCGAACATGCCCAACAGCGCGATGCAGACGGTGATCCCGGCGAACATCACCGCTCGGCCGGAGGTGTCGACGGCGTCGACGATCGCGTCCTGGACGCTCTTGCCGCGCTGCAGCCCCTGCCGGTAGCGGGTGACGATGAACAGCGCGTAATCGACACCGACCCCGAGGCCGATCAGCAGCGACAGCTGCGAGCTGAACGACGCCATGTTCACGACGTGGGAGAGCAGCCCGATCGTCGCCGTCCCGGCACCCAGCGCGAGCCCCGCGGTGATCAGCGGCAGCGCGGCCGCGAGCAACGAGCCGAACACGATCAGGAGCACGAGCAGCGCCGCGAAGGCGCCGAGGCCGACGCCGTTGATACGGGTCTTGTTCGCGAGCTCCGCGACCTGACCCTCGACCTGCACCTGCAGTCCGTCACCGGCACCCGCTCGCGCCGTATTGACGAACCGCTGCGCCTGACTGGTGGAGTACGTGCTCGCCAGCCCGGTCAGCGTCACGTCGGCGAACGCGACCTGCCCCGACGGTGAGATCTGGGCTCCACCCCCGGCGGCGTAGGGCGAGGCGACCGCGGCCACATCCCCGAGCTTGGCGACCTTGCCGAGGACCGCCTCGGCCCGCGCTCTGACGGCCGGATCGGTCACCCGCTCGCGGTCGACCGCGAGCACGATCTGCTCCTTGTCGCCCGAGGCCTTCGGCGCTGCCTTCTGGAGCAGGGTCTGGGCCTCGAAGCTCTGCGTGCCGTTCAGGCTGAAGCTGTTCTTGTAGTCGGTGCCGGCGCTCAGGCTGAGCGCGCTCAGTGCCACCACGGCGACCAGCCAGCCGGCCAGCACCATCCGGCGATGCGTCACGCACCAGCTGGCGATTGATCTCATGAAGCTCTCCGAATGATGTCGATGAGGCCGAGCATCGCCGGGAAGAGACGATGGACGGTCGATTGATGAGCGGACCATTTCACACGACTTACCAGCTGTCAAGTAAGTCCTAACCGGCTGGCAGGTAAATGCTTGCCAGCTGGCTAGTCAGCTGATACGGTATCAGGGCACGCACACCGCCTTGTCAACCAGACATGAACGCCCTCGCCCCTCCCGATACCCGCACGCGCATCCTCGATGCCGCCCTGGAGCTCTTCTCAGAGCACGGCTTCGACGGCACGACGCTGCAGCAGATCGCCGACCGGCTCGGCTTCACCAAGGCGGCGCTCTACTACCACTTCCGCTCCAAGGACGAGCTCCTCGAAGCGCTCCTCACGCCGGCCATCGCCGGTCTGGAGGAGCTCCTGCGCACCCACGAGGCACGGCCCGACAGTCCCGTCCAGCGTCGCCGGTTCATCGAGGACTACCTCGACTACCTGCTCGGCCAGCGACGCCTGATCGCCTACATGGTGAGCGATCTGGCGATCGTCGCCCACCCCGCGATCGCCACCGGAAGCGCTGAGCGCAACGCGCGCATGCAGGCGATGCTCGCCGGCGAGGACCGCGATTTTCGGGATCAGGTCCGCGTCACCATGGCGTTCCGGGGCATCGGCGGCGTGATCGCGCAGTACCCCGACGCCGACGCCGCCGAACTGCGCGCGGCGCTGATCGACGCCGCCCGCCCGCTCCTTCGCCCGTCTCGCCACCGGCCGGCACCCTCCCCGGCGCGAACTCGCTGAAGTCCCGGCAACAGCGGATGGGCACGGCTGGGCTCGAACCAGCGACCTCTCGCGTGTGAAGCGAGCGCTCTCCCACTGAGCTACGCGCCCTCGGTGGTGGGGGTGGAGATTAGCGCCGCCGGGGTTGGCCGGTCCCGCCCCGGACGAGGGTGGGCGGTTCCCGCCGGGGCGCCCCGAACGGATCCCTCTCGGCGGTCGGCATAGCCCGCGGCGGCTCTCGCGGCCCGGTCCGCGCTTGACATCTCGTGAACGCGCTCGTTTACTGGGTTCGTCAGGACGTGATGCCGGCGAGTGCCGCAGGGGCGGCCGAAGCCGGCAACGGTGGGAATCGATCCAGGAGCGCGGGAATGCACGGACGGCGGAGCAATACCTCGATCACGCGCGCGTTGCGCCGAAGGGGCATCGCTGCCCTCGTCGTGACGGGCCTCGGTGCCCTCGCGGCAGGCGGAGGCCTGGTGGCCGGCGCGACGGCGAGCGCGAGCAGCGCCTCGGGCATCCACATGGTGCCCGGGTACCTCGCGGGTCTGAACCTCGCCACCAAGCTCGGCGCGGCGCCCGCCGGCCGGGTGATGAGGATCGCCGTCGAGGTGCAGCGCCCCAACACCGCCGGCGAGCTCTCGCTCTACCACGAGCAGTCCGACCCTCACAGCGCGCAGTACCACCACTTCCTCACCCCGGCGCAGTTCCAGGCGCGCTTCGGCGTGACGGCGGCGCAGAGCGCCGCCGTCGCCCACTGGCTCACCGGCGGCGGCCTCACGATCGAGACGCGTTCGGCGGGCGGTGACTACTTCACGGCGAGCGGGACGGTGGCCCAGCTCGACAGCCTCCTCCACGTCGCCATCAGCGACTACGTGTACAAGAACGTCCAGTTCATCGCCAACGACGCACCCCCGTCGGTGCCGAACGCCATCTCCGTGGCGGGGATCGCCGGACTCGACACGCTCCAGAAGTTCGCGCTCTCGACCCACCACACTCGCCACCTCACCCGTCTCGACGCCCTGGCGCACTCCGCCTCTGCTCGCGGTGCCGTGGCCGGCGCCCGTGCGGTCGGGCCGCAGGCCGGCGACGAGAGCGAGTTCACCCCCCAGGAGCTGTGGGGGGTCTACGACGACCCGGGCGCCGGCTCGCTCACGAAGTCCGACGGCACCAGCGATGCGACGACCGTTCACAACTCCTCGCTCGCCCTCGGGCAGGGTCAGACGATCGGCATCTTCGGCGAGGGCGAGACCTCGAGCGTCGTCGACCAGCTGCGCCTGTTCGAGACGGCGATGGGCCTGCCGAAGGTCACGACGCACACGATCGACACCGAGGGCGGCCCCGCGTCTGCCTACGGCGACAACACCGGCGCTATCGAGTGGTACCTCGATTCGCAGGCCTCCACGGGCATGGCCCCTGACGTCTCGCAGCTCGATTTCTACTTCGCCAAGACGCTGTTCGACGCCGACATCTTCAAGGACTTCGACACGTGGGCGAACGATCCGAACGGCCCGCGCGAGATGAACGCCAGCTTCGGCGAATGCGAGGAGAACCCGACGAACCCGGTGACCGGGCCGCTCGCCCAGCAGCCGTACGGCACCGAGCTCGGCGACGAGCTCCAGGCGATGGGAGATCCGATCCTCCGTCAGGCCGCAATGGAGGGCAGGACGCTGTTCTCCTCCGCCGGCGACACCGGCTCCGGCTGCCCGGAGCTCGTCGCCCCGGTGATCGGGGCGGGAAATGGGGTGGCGATCCAGCCCGTCCCGTTCGTCAGCTACCCGTGTGACAGCGAGTACGTCGTGTGCGTCGGCGGGACCGTCGTCTCGGCGAAGGGCACGAAGTACCCGACGAGCGCTCAGCGCTCGGCGGAGACGAGCTGGACCGACAGCGGCGGGGGCTCGAGCCACTTCGTCAGCGAGCCGAGCTACCAGCAGGGCGTCCAGCACATCAACCTGCCGTGCGTGAGCACGCCGACCGGAACGCTGTACCTCCCTGGCTCGGCGCCGACGTGCCGCGGGGTTCCCGACGTCGCCGACCTGTCGGGCAACATCACCTTCGACGGGTACTTCATCTACATCGACGGCGAGCCCGCGAGCGAGGGCGGGACGAGCCTGTCGAGCCCGCTGATGATGGGGCAGTGGGCCCGCGTCCAGGCGGCGGCGTCCTCCTCGACGCAGAAGGCCGGCGGCGTCGGCTTCGCCGATCCGGTGATCTACCGGCAGGCGCAGGACGCCGACGGCTGCTCGAGCTCGCCATGCGCGAACGCGCCGACCTACAACCGTGACTTCTTCGACGTCACCGACTCGGAGTACGGAGCGGGCAACGGCGCCTATCAGCCTGGTCCCGGCTGGGACTACGCGAGTGGATGGGGATCGCTCAACGTCGCGAACTTCATCCAGGACGTCGATGGCACGACGACGGCGGCGGACGCCGCCGCCGCCCAGGAGTCACCGGCCACGCAGGTGACCACCGCCTCGATGACGAGCCCGGCGGGCAACGCCACCGACCCGATCGACGTGAGCATCGGCAATGACGCCCCGCTCGACCTCACCAAGGCGACCCTCACGACATCCCCTGACGGCAAGACGATCACCGCCACCCTGACCGGGCCGTCGCTCGGATCCAACCCGCCGGCCGACGCCACCGGAGGCATCACCTTCTACGTCGCGTGGGAGTACAACGGCAAGGTCGAATACGCCCAGGCGAACGAGTCGCAGGGCGGTGGGTTCTCCTACAGCTCCGGCAACACCGGCACCTACGGCGACTCGAGCACGTACGGCTATACCGACACGACCTCGAGCAAGGCGACGGGCAGCATCTCGCACGGGACGGTCACGATCAACGTGCCCGCCTCCGAGGTTGGCGCGCCGCCGATCGGCGCAGCGCTCACCGTCCCGCAGGCGTTCGATCAGCTCGATGCCACCCCGGTCGACCTCGATCTCACCACCGACAGCTCGGACGCGATCGCCGACCCGTTCAGCGACGGCGGCAAGCGCGACTCGATCGGCCAGGAGGTGATCGTCGGCGGCGCGGCCAGCCCGTCGGGGACCGCGACGTTCGGCGGGGCGAAGTGCACGCGGCGCAACGGCCCGGTGGTGCACGCCAAGGCCCACCTCACCGGCCGTCGCCTGTCGGCTCACGGCGTCTCCTCCAACCACGGCTGCACCGGGCGAATCCGCTCCGTCGGCATCGCCTTCGCCAAGGTGTCCGGCAAGCGCTGCCGGTTCCTCAACGGTAAGGGCCGCTTCGGCCGTGCGACGTCCTGCACGCCGAAGGACTTCCTCCGCGCGAAGGGCACGACGCGGTGGACGTTCACCCGCAGGACGCGGTTCGGCAAGGGCGTCTACAAGCTGTGGGCGCACGCGACGAACACGCACGGGCTGACGACCCGCAACACGAAGCGCAAGTTCATCTTCCTGCGCCCCCGCTGAGCGGGGGCGGGGAGGGCCGGCCGCCGCGCCCGGCCGGGGCGGCGGGCCGGCAGGGCCGTGGGGCCGTGGAGGCCGCGACCGCCGAGGGGCCGGCGGGCCGCGACCGCCGCGGCGCGTCCGGGAGGCTTTGGCAGATCGGCCTCCATGATGGGGGTCGATCTGCCAAAACCTGCTCGGTGGAGCTTTGAGCCGGGGCACCCGAAGGTGGCGGAGGCTCTGGCAGATAAATGCCATATGTGGCCTCGATCTGCCAAGAACCGCGTGCCCCAGGACGCCTGAGCCGACGACTAGACTCGGAGGCCCGTGTCGACCGGCCCCTCGCTCTACCGCCGTCATCGCCCGCGGACGTTCGCCGACGTCGTCGGCCAGGAGCACGTCGTGCGGACGCTGTCCAACGCGGTGTCTCAGAACCAGGTCCATCACGCGTACCTGTTCGTCGGCTCGCGGGGGACGGGGAAGACGAGCATGGCCAAGATCCTCGCCGCCTGCCTCAACTGCGAACACGGCCCGACGATCACCCCGTGTGGGCAGTGCGATTCGTGCCTGGCCATCCAGAGCGCCACCTCGCTCGACGTGATCGAGATGGACGCCGCCTCCAACAACTCCGTCGACGACATCCGGGACCTGCGGGAGAAGGTGGCCTACGCCCCGGTCTCGGGCCGGCACAAGGTCTACATCCTCGACGAGGCCCACATGCTCTCGCCGCAGGCGTGGAACGCGTTCCTCAAGACGCTGGAGGAGCCGCCGCCGCGGACGATCTTCGTGCTCGCCACCACCGAGGCGCAGAAGGTGCTGCCGACGGTCGTCGACCGCTGCCATCGCTTCGACTTCGGTCGCCCGTCGGTGGAGGAGGTGGGCACGGTGCTCAGGCGCGTCGCCGAGCAGGAGCGGATCGACGTGGAGGACGGCGCCCTCGCTCTCGTCGCCCGCCATGCCACCGGCTCGTTCCGGGACGCGCTCGGCACGCTCGAGCAGCTGCTCACCTTCGCCGGCGCGCGGCAGATCGTCGCCGCCGACGTGCTCGCGGTGCTCGGGGTGGCCGACGCCGAGCAGCTGTTCGCGGCCATCGAGGCGGTGCAGGCGCGGGATCCCGCCCAGGCGCTGCGGGCCGCCGCGGCGCTCGCCGAGTCCGGCCGTGATCCCGGTCAGGTTCTCCGTGACCTGGAGGCTCACGCGCGGGAGCTGCTCACCGTCCAGATCCTGGGGGAGGTCCCGTCGGAGCTCCATCTCACCCCGGAGCGCGACGCGCGCCTGCTCGCCCAGGCCCAGGCGCTGTCCCCCTCCGACGCCGTGCGCCTGCTCGACCTCGTGTCCGCCGCCCTGGAGGCGACGACAGACGGGGCGCAGCCGCGGATCCAGCTCGAGCTGGCGCTGATCAAGGCGGCGGCTCCCGACTTCGATCCGTCAACGAGCGCACTGCTGTCACGGATCGAGCGGTTGGAGGCGGCGCTCGCGGGGCGCGGCCCGGCCGCCGCTCCGGCGCCCGCCGCGCCCGCCGCGGCTGTCGCTCCGGCGCCCGCCGCGGCCCCGACCGCTGCGGACCCCCCGCGCGCCCGTGAGGTCCCAGCGCCCGCCCCGCCGGCTCCCGCGGCCGCTCCAGAGCCCTCCGTGCCCGCCCCCGTCGCTCCCCCGGCTCCGAGGTCCGCCCCGGCCCCGGTGTCCGCCCCGGCCCCGAGGTCCGCCCCGGCCCCGGTGTCCCCCCCGGCGCCCGCGGTCCACGAGACAACCGCGGCCACCGCCACGGTCGAGGTACCCGCGCCGACCGGCCCCCTCGAGCTCGGCGCCGTCCAGCAGGCGTGGCCGGCCGTCGTCGATCAGATCCGCTCGACCAACGCGATGCTCGCCGCACTGCTCACCGGCGCACGCCCCGCCGCGGTCAGCGAACGGGACGTGACGCTGATCTTCCCGCCCGACGCCGCCTTCCTCAAGCGCAAGGCCGAGCAGGAGGACCATCGCCGGATCGCCGCCGAGGCGGTGCGCCGGGTGATCGGCGCCCCGCTCGCGCTGCGCTTCGAGCTGCGGGAGGCGGCCTCCGAGCCGGAGGCCGTGCAGGAGACCGAGCCGGCCCTGTCCGGCGAGGAGCTGGTCAAGCGCTTCCTCGACGAGTTCGATGCCGAGGAGCTACTGGATGACGAACCCGACGAACGTGAGGCCACGTAGATGTCACCCCAGCCGAACATGAATCAGATGATGAAGCAGGTCCAGAAGATGCAGGCCGACATGGCCAAGGCCCAGGAGTCGCTCAAGGACGAGGTGGTCGACGCCGCCGCGGGCGGCGGGATGGTCAAGGTCCAGTTCACCGGCGAGATGGAGTGCCGGTCGATCACCATCGACCCAGCCGCTGTCGACCCCGAGGATGTCGAGCTGCTGCAGGACATGGTCATCGCCGCGGTCAACGAGGGCCTGCGGGCCGCTCAGGAGCTGGCGGCGCAGAAGCTCGGGGCAGCGACCGGCGGGCTCGGCGGCCTCGGCGGCCTCGGCATTCCCGGACTCGGGCTCTGAGCGGGACTTGTACGCCGCTCCCGTCCAGCGCCTCATCACCGAGCTCTCCAAGCTGCCCGGGGTCGGTGGCCGCACGGCGCAGCGACTCGCCTTCCACCTGCTCCGGGCCGAGGCGGACGACGCGTACGCCCTCGCCGATGCGATCCGGGAGGTGAAGGAGAGGATCGGGCTCTGCGAGACGTGCTTCAACCTCTCGGAGGGGCCGGTGTGCCGGATCTGCGCCGACGCCCGGCGTGAGCCGGACGTCATCTGCGTGGTGGAGGAGCCCGCCGACGTGATCTCGATCGAGCGCACCCACGAGTTCACGGGGCGCTATCACGTCCTCGGCGGCGCCCTGTCGCCGATCGACGGGATCGACCCGGAGGACCTCAAGATCGCCGAGCTCATGCACCGCGTCGCCGACGAAGAGGTGCGCGAAGTGGTGATCGCCACCAACCCGACGACGACCGGCGAGGCGACGGCCCTGCACGTCGCGGCGGGGATTCGTGAGCGCGCCCCCGGCGTGACGGTCACGCGCCTGGCGAGCGGTCTGCCCGTCGGCGCCGACCTGGAGTACGCCGACGAGCTCACGCTCGGGCGCGCATTCTCGGGCCGCCGCGCCGTCTGACGCGCCATCGGGCCGCCGCGCCGTGTGAGACGCGCCGGGAACGCCCCGCCTGCACTTCTTTACCCATCAGGTAAATGTCTGCAGGGTCAGCCGGTGGTGGCGGTGCCGCGGGACCTCGAGGCCATCAGCAGACCTGCCCGTGCCTTGAGCGTGAGGTCGCGCAGCAGGGCCGTGCGAACGAGCTGACGGACCGCGGTGCTGTGCTCGGCGGCGGCGAGGACGGCGTCGTAGGCCCGCAGATGCTCGGATGGCGGCCCGGTGATGTAGAGCAGGTCATCGCCGGCTTGCACGGCCTGGACGGCGACCTGGCCGGGCGACTCGCCGGTGGGCTCGAGGGTGGCGTCGAGGTCGTCGCTCATCACCACGCCGCCGAACCCGAGCGTGTCGCGCAGCAACCGCACGGCAGCGGGGAGCAGTGATGCGGGGGTGACGCCGTCGAAGGCGACGTACTCGGCGTTCGACATCACCATCACCGGCACGTGATCCGCGATCGCCTCGAACGGGATCACGTCGCGGTCCTCGAGCGACGCCAGCGACCCGCCCACCGTCGCCGTCATCTCGTCGGGGTCGGCGGACGCGGCGCCCTCCCCGGGGAAGTGGGCCGCCGCGGCGAGCATGCCCGCCGCGGCGTAGCCCCGTGCGGCGGCGAGCGCGAAGCGCGCGACGAGCTGCGGATCGCCGCCGAACAGCCGGCCGGTGAGCGCCCCATCCGGCACGTCGACATCGGCCCACGGCGCCATCGTCATCACGAAGCCCATCGCCCGCAGACGGCGTCCGGCGGCGCGTGCCTGAGCCGCCGCGACGGCCGTCCGCCCCGTGGCCGCGACCTCGGCCTCGCCCTCGGGCGGGAGCCCCGGGAACGCCGTCCCCGGACCCCCGGGCTGGTCGGCGGCCAGCAGCGGCGGCGGCCCGGCGCCGGCCCGCCGTGCCGCGGCGGTCACGTCGGCGGCGAGCGCGGATATCTGCCCGGACGGGGCGTCGTTGACGCGGGTGAACACGACCCCGCCCCAGGGGACCGAGCCGAGTCCGGCCACCGCCGACTGGCCGGTGCCGTCGAGTGAGACGAGGAACAGCTGGGCGGTCTGCTGGGGGAGCGTGAGCGTGTTCGCGACCCGCAACGCGGCGGGCGCGGGTGAGAAGCGCGGCATCCCCACGGGCCGAAGGGCGGGAGTCCGCGCGGTGATGACATGCACCGACGCGGTGCTCCTCGGTGCGTAGCGGACCCGTCCGCCACCTCCTCCTCCGGACGCGATCGCGATCGCCGCTCCCGCCGCGGCCGCCGCGATCACGATGGTGAGCGCGGCGATTCGCCGGCGCCGTGTCACTGCCCGGCGACGCCTCGGGCCCACCGCGTAACCTCATGCCCGATGTCACCAGAGCTCGTCAAGCCGACCGTCGTGATGAAGTTCGGCGGCACCTCCGTGGCGGACGCCGAGCGGATCAAGCGCGCGGCGCGGCGGATCGTCGCCCAGCGCGATCGCGGCAACCGGGTCGTCGCCGTGCTCTCGGCGCGCGGGAAGACGACGGACGAGCTGATCGCGTCGGCCGAGGAGGTCTCCCCGAACCCGGATCCGCGGGAGATGGACATGCTGCTCTCGACGGGCGAGCGGATCTCGTGTGCCCTGTGCGCGATGGCGATCAACGACCTGGGGCACCGTGCGATCTCGTTGACGGGCTCGCAGGCCGGGATCGTCACGGACACCTCCCACACCAAGGCAAGGATCCTAGATGTCCGCGCCGATCGCATCCGGGAGGCGCTCGCCGAGGACAAGATCGTTCTCGTGGCGGGGTTCCAGGGCGTCTCCACGAGCCGGGACGTGACGACGCTCGGACGCGGCGGCTCGGACACGACGGCGGTCGCCCTCGCCGCGGCGATCGGCGCCGAGGTGTGCGAGATCTACACCGACGTCTCGGGGGTCTTCAGTGCCGATCCCCGTCTCGTTCCCGAGGCCCGCAAGCTCCCGCTCGTCTCCTTCGAGGAGATGCTCGAGATGGCGGCCTCGGGCGCCAAGGTGCTGCAGCTGCGCTCGGTCGAGTACGCCCGGACCCACGGCGTCAGGATGCACTGCCGGTCGAGCTTCGAGGACGGTCCCGGTACCGTCGTGGTCGGAGAGGACGAAACCATGGAACACCCGCTCATCACCGCCGTCACCCACTCCACCGAGGAGGCGAGGATCACGCTCCTCGGCGTGCCCGACCGCCCGGGCGCCGCCGCCGCGATCTTCACCGCCCTCGCCAACGCCGGCTGCAACGTCGACACGATCATCCAGAACGAGCCGCGGGGGCAGGGACGCGACGCCGAGGTGTCGTTCACGATCTCCACCGAGGACCTTCGCGCCGCCGAGCTCGCGCTCGAGCCGATCCGCGAGCAGCTCGGCCTGCGCGCGATCGACACCGACCGGCAGATCGGCAAGGTCTCGATCGTCGGGGCCGGCATGCGCTCGCATCCCGGCGTCGCCGCGAGGGTGTTCGAGACCCTTGCCGAAAGGGGGATCAACATCGAGATGATCTCGACCTCGCCGATCAAGATCTCCTGCGTGATCCGCTCCGACTCCGTGCCCGAGGCGGTGCGCTCGCTGCACAGCGCGTTCGACCTCGGGGATGACGGGATCGCCGCCGAGACCTTCAACCGAGACCCACGATGAGGGTGGCGGTCGTCGGCGCCACGGGCGCCGTGGGCACGGTGATGCTGGAGCTCCTGCGCGAGCGGGGCTTCCCGGCCGACGAGGTGGTGCCGTTCGCCTCGCCGCGTTCGGCCGGCCGCGAGCTCGACGGGCTCACGGTGCGCGGCCTCGACGCGTCGGCCGACGTCTCGGGCTTCGACATCGCCCTGTTCTCGGCCGGCTCGGGCCCGTCCCGCGAGTGGGCTCCCCGGTTCGCCGAGCGCGGCGCGATCGTGATCGACAACTCGTCCTGCTGGCGGATGGATCCCGACGTGCCGCTCGTCGTCGCCGAGGTCAACCCCGAGTCGGTCGCCGAGCGCCCCAAGGGCATCGTCGCCAATCCCAACTGCACGGCGATGCAGGCGCTCGTGGTGCTCAAGCCGATCCAGGATGCCGTCGGCATCGAGCGGATCGTGTTCTGCTCCTACCAGTCGACGTCGGGCACCGGCGTCAACGCGGTGAACGAGCTCAGGGCCCAGGCGCGCGCGATCCTCGACGGCCTGCAGCCGCCCGACCCCGTCGTCTATGCGCACCGGATCGCCTTCAACGTGCTGCCCCAGGTGGAGACGTTCAAGGACGGCGACGACTACACCACCGAGGAGCGCAAGGTGATCGCCGAGTGCCGGAAGATCCTCGGCCTGCCCGACCTGCGGATCACCGTCACCTGCGCCCGCGTGCCGGTCATCAACTGCCACTCCGAGGCGCTCAACGTGGAGCTCCGCGAGGATCTCGATCCGGCCGAGTGCCGCGAGCTCCTGCGCGCGGCGCCGGGCGTCGTCGTCGCCGACGAGCCCGCCTCCGGGATCTATCCGCTCGCCTCGGAGGTGACCGGGCGCGACGAGGTGTTCGTGGGCCGGATCCGCCGGGACGAGTCCAATCCCCGCACGCTGAACATGTGGATCGTCGGCGACAACCTGCGCAAGGGCGCGGCCACCAACGCCGTCCAGATCGCCGAGTTGATCGCGGCCGAGGGCGCGCAGGCGGCCCGAGCCGCGTAGCGCGGCCGCCTAGCGGGGGCCGCGCAGCTCGCGCCGGGTGCTCACGCCGAGCTTGCGGTAGACGCGGCGCGCATGGGTGCGCACGGTCTCCACGCCCACGTGGAGGACCTGGGCGATCTCGGCGTTCGAGCGCCCGCTCTGGAGGAGCTCGAGGACATCGGCCTCACGGGGGGTGAGGAGCTCAGGACCGGCCGGCTCGGGGGTTCCGGGACCGACGGGGGGCAGCACGTGGAGGCCGCGTGAGGCGAGGTGGATGGCATGCAGGAGGTCACGGGCCTGGCTCGCCTTGGACAGACACGCCGTGGCCCCGAAGGCGAGCAGCTGGCGTGACTCGGCGGCGGTGGGGCGGTTGGCGAGCACGACGAGCCGCGTGGCCGGAAACGCCTCCGCCAGCTCCCGGACATCGGCGGCCCCGGCGAAGGCTCCGAAGTTGAGGATCGCCACCGTCGGGTGATACTGCGCGAGCGCCACCGGCAGCTCCTCGTGCGGGACGTCGTCGGTGAGCAGGCGCAGGTGGGCGTCGGCACCGATCAGGGCCCGCAGACCCGCCGCGATGATGTCTTCGAAGCGGGCGAGGACGATGTCGGTCTGGGGGCGACTGAGCACCATAGGGGTGATACCGGCATCACCCTAGCGAATCTGGCGCGTCACCCCAAGATCCCCCGTGCGAGGGGACGACATCCCCCGCACCGGAGAGCATTATTCGACCGGCGCACGGGAGCGCGCCACAGACTTCTCGCAAGGGACGGAACAGGGGTAGTACGACGAGGCAGCGAGCGCCCAGCAGCGGCGCTCACCTCGTGCTGAGGGTGTGCCTGGTCGGTCGCGCGAGCCTGGGAGGGCTCGGGCGACCGACCTGCCTCAGCGCGTCGGTCGGTCCTCGGCGCGTGTCGGTCCTCGGCGCGTGTCGGTCCTGGGCCCGTGTCGGGCCCCGGTGCGTGTTGGTCCCCGGCCCGCGTGGGTCCTCGGACCGTCCAGCCCGCCACACCGGAAAGAAGTATGTACAGAAACCCCTCTATATGGGGGTTTCGCGCCATCGTTTCGCCCGGCGGCAGCGCCCGACGCCGCTCACCCACGCCGGGGCGCGGCGACGCCGGACCACGCGGGGGCGCCGCCTACCACCAACCGCCGCCGGCCTACGCCGGGGCGCCGGCCACCACAGACGTCGCCCAGTCGATCACCGACGTCGGCCGGACGATGTGCCGGGTCATCCCCAGCTCCTTCGGCTCCATGCCCAGGGCCAGGCCGACGAGCTGGGGGAGATGCAGGACGGGAAGACCGAGATCGCGCCCTGCGACCTTCGCCGCGGCGGGCTGCTGGAGGTCCAGGTTGAGGTGGCACAGCGGGCAGGGCACGACGAGGCAGTCGGCGCGCGCGTCGATCGCGTCGCCGATGTGGCGGCCCGCCATGCCCAGCGATGCGGTCTGGTTCATCGTGATGATGGGGAAGCCGCAGCACTTGTAGACGCCGGCGTAGTCGACGACCGTGCCGCCCAGCGCCTCGATCACCATGTGCATGTAGCGATCGCGCGGGTGCTCCTCGTCGATCCCCAGCCGGTCGACCGGGCGCACGATGTAGCAGCCGTAGAAGGGGCCGACGCGCAGGTCGGTGAGCGGCCGCGTGACCATCCCCTTCAGGGTCTCGAGCCCGATGTCCTCGACGAGCAGCCAGAGGAAGTTCTTGTTCGTCAGACCACGCTCGTACTTCAGGCCCTCCTCGGCGAGGTTGGCGTTGATGTGGTCGCGATATTCCGTGTTGGCGTCCAGGCGCTCCTGGCACTCGGACTGCGCGCCCTGGCAGGTGGAGCAGATGTTCATCATCAGGTCCGCGTCCTGGACCTGCTGGGCGAGCGCGAACGTCCGTCCGTTGAGCGTGTCGGCGAGCTCCTGGTTGTGCTCGGCGATGACGCCGGCGCCGGTGCAGCAGGCGCGGTCGAGCTCGACGAGCTCGATGCCCAGCTTCGGCGCCACCTTGGCGACGGCCCCGTGCAGTTCGGGCGTGAACCCGCGGCTCACGCACCCGGGCCAGTAGGCGACCTTCATGCGTCCTCGCTTTCTTCCGGGGCGGACGATCCGGACTCGTCGGACGGGGCGGACGATCCGGACTCGTCGGACGCGGCGGACGATCCGGACTCGTCGGACGCGGCGCTCTGCTCCTCCGGTCCCGGGAACGTCGGCGACTTGTCGCTCGGCGCTTCGGAGGCCTGAGCGGCGGGCTCCTCGGTCGCCTCGGCGCCGGCGTCGTCCTCGGCCTGCTGGGGTGGGGTGGGGGCGCTGGCCGTCTGCTCGGCTCCGTTCGAGCCGCCGCCGGTGGCCGATGCCCCCCCGGAGGAGCCCGAGCTGCCCGGGCCGCGGACCGGCTCGTCGAGCAGGTCGTCCTCCTTGCCGCTGACGTAGATGTTCAGCTCCACGCGCTCGTCGCGGCCCTCGATCATCTCGAACAGCCGCTTGACGTCCTTCGGCGCCTTGTGCTGCGCCTTGAGCAGCGCCATCGGCGCCATCTTGCCGCGCACGACGCCCTTGGCGACGCTCGGCAGACCCTGCACGAGCACCGGCACGGCGGCGGGGTTGAACTTGCCCCCGTAGGAGTCGGCGAGCAGGTCGGGCTCGTGGAGGATGCCGTGGCGCTTGATGTTCTTGACGAACGCGTGCTCGTGGCGGGCGCCGTTGTTGCGGTCGACGATCCCCTGGTCGTTGCCCGCGACGCGGCGCAGGCGCATGATCTGGTTCATCGGCGCCACGCCCTTCGGGCAGGCGTCGACGCAGTTGAAGCAGTGGGTGCAGTCGTAGATCCCGTGTGGATCCTCGCTGAGATCGAGGAGGCGCTCGCGGTGGTCGGCGTCGCGCGGATCGCCCACGAAGCGGTACGCCTTGGCCAGCGCCGCCGGTCCGATGAACAGCGGGTCGATCTCCATCGAGAGGCAGTCCGAGACGCACGCCCCGCATTGGATGCACGCCATCGGCTGGGTGACGTCGACCATGTTCTCGTGGGGGACGATGTACTCCCGCTCGGGCACCGGCAGCTTGTTGATGAGCCACGGGGTGACGCGCCGGACCTTCTTCCAATGGACGGCGTCCATGTCGACGATCAGGTCGCGGATCACCGGCATGTTGCCCATCGGCTCGACCTCGATCACCTTCGCCGGCGTCGTGTCGCCGGCGCCGCCGCCGTCGCGGGTGCCGGTGTCCTCGCTGGGGTTCCAGCCGATTCCGTAGCCGCGAGCGGCGGCCTCCTCCAGGTGCGTGTTGCAGGCCAGGCCGGGCTTGCCGTTCATGCGCACGCCGCAGGATCCGCAGATCCCCTGCTGACAGGAGCAGCGGATCCCGATCGAGCCGTCTGTGTCGCCCTTGATCTGGAGGATCGCGTCCAGCACCGAGTTGGCACCACGCATGTCGATGGTGTGCTCGTCCCAGCGGGCGGCCTGACCCGACTGCGGGTCGAAGCGGCGGATCCTCAGGGTGTACTCGGGCATGCGGCTAATACGTCCTTTCCTGCGGTTCCCACTTGGTGATGGTGACCTCGGAGTAGCTCACCTTCGGCCCGTCGTCACCGTTGGCGGTGAGGTCGATGTGCTTGAGCCACTCGTCGTCGTTGCGCTCGGGGAAGTCGGTGCGGAACTGCGCGCCGCGGGACTCCGTGCGCTCCTGGGCCGCAACGACGGTCGCCTCGGCGCAGTCGAGCATGTAGCCGAGCTCGATCGCGCCCGTGACGTCCTGATTGAAGATCGTGCCCTTGTCGTCGATCGACGCCGTCTCCGCCTCCTCCTTGAGCCGGCGGATGATCTCGAGGCCCTTGGCCAGGCCCTCGGCGTCGCGGTAGACGGCGGCGTACTGGTTCATCGCGTCGCCGAGCTCGCGCTTGATCGCCGCCACGCGCTTTCCGCCCGGCTCGCGGCCGATGATCTGCTGGATCCGCCGCTCGGTGTCGGCCACCCGCGCGGCGGGCGTCGTCGGCATCGGGATGTTGAGCGACTGCCCGGCGGCGTGCTCGCCGGAGCGGCGACCGAAGATGAGCGTGTCGAGCAGCGAGTTGGCGCCGAGGCGGTTGCCGCCGTGGACGGAGACGCAGGCCACCTCGCCGGCCGCGTACAGGCCGGGGATCGTCGTCTCGCCGTTCACGTCGGTCTTGACGCCGCCCATGATGTAGTGCTGCCCGGGCTTGATGTGGATCGGCTCGCGGGTGATGTCCACCCCGGCGAAGTCGCGGCCGATGTTGACGATCTCCCGCAGCGCCTCGAGCGTGCGCTTGCGCGGCACCTTGGTGACGTCGAGCGCGACGCTGCCGTCGGGGAACCCGCGGCCCTCGTTGATCTCCGTCTGCTCGGCCCGGGAGACGACGTCACGGGAGGCGAGCTCCAGCTTGTTCGGGGCGTACTTCTCCATGAAGCGCTCGCCCTCGGCGTTGAACAGCTGGGCGCCCTCGCCCCGCGCGCCCTCGGTGATGAGCAGCCCGTTGCCGGCGAGCGTCGTCGGGTGGTACTGGATCATCTCCATGTCCATCAGCTTCGCTCCGACCCGGTAGGCCTGGGCGATGCCGTCGCCGGTCACGATCAGCCCGTTCGTCGTGGGCCGGTACGCCTGCCCGGCCCCGCCGTTGGCGAGAATCGTCGACTTGGCGTTGAACACCTCCAGCTTGCCGTCCCGGAGGTTGCGACAGATGCCGCCGATGCAGCGGCCGTCCGCGCTCAGGATGAGGTCCGTGCAGAACCACTCCTCGTAGCGATCGACGGTGGCGTGGTGCTTCATCAGCTGCTCGTAGAGCACGTGGAGGATGGCCTGGCCGGTGATGTCGGCGACGTAGTACGTGCGGGCCGCCGAGGCGCCGCCGAAGGCCCGCGTACCCAGGTTGCCGTGCTCGTTGCGGTGGAAGGTCACGCCGGCGTGCTCGAGCCACAGGATCTCGTCCGGGGCCTCGCGGCACATGATCTCGATGGCGTCCTGATCGCCGAGGTAATCCGACCCCTTGACGGTGTCGTAGGCGTGGGATTCCCACGTGTCCTCGGGGTTCAGGGCGGCGTTGATCCCGCCCGCGGCGGCGACGGAGTGCGAGCGGACCGGATGGACCTTGGAGATGATGGCGACGGTGGCGCCGGCCTGGGCGGCGGCCAGAGCGGCGCGCTGCCCGGCGAGGCCGGCACCGATGATCAAGACGTCATGTGAGGGCACGGCCGACGATTCTATGTCCGAGGCTCTGTGACGTGCCGTAAGCATAACCGCAACGGCTTGTGGCGCTTACGCGGTGGCGGAAACGCCGACCGGCCGCGCCGGCGCTGCAGCACCGCCCGGGCCCGACGCCACCCGGGGAGACGCCGCCGGCCCGCGGTCACCCCGAAGACAGACGCCACCCGGCCCTCGATCACCCCGAAGACAGACGCCACCCGGCCCGCCGTCACGCGGGAGACGCCAGCCTCAGAACGGGGCCGCCCTCAGAACGGCGCGAACACGCCCGAAGTCGCCCGGGCGGTGGCTCCGCTGGGCGCGGTCAGTGGGGGGCGGGAGCGTTGGCCGGCGTGGGGGCGGTGACCGGCCCGTTCGTCGCCGCCCAGTAGGCCTGGAGCTTGACCAGCGACAGCTCGACGAGACGGCGGCGATACTCGTCGCCGTCATTGACGCGCGGCATCGGCTCGTCGGGCACCGGCACCTCCAGGAAGTCGCACAGCGGCTCCCAGCCCTCCGAGACGTCGTAGACGAGCAGCTGATCGGAGGGAACGGTCCGCCGGACCTCCTCGGTGTAGGCATCGAAGGCCGGGAGGAGCCCGTCGGCGTTGTCGCGCGCCTGGCTCAGCGTGCCCGTCCCCTCGTTCCACAGCAGCCCGCGCATGAGCCGGAGATACGCATCCCACTCCGGGTCCACCACAGCCCGGGCGTCGGACATGTGGCGAATGAGCTCTCCACCGAAGTACGTCCCCCAGACGGTCTCCCGCATGCTCTTCAGCCACTTCTCGGGGGCGCGCACGCTGTGGATGACCTTGGCGTCCGGATAGCGCTCGAGCAGCTCGCGATAGAAGTAGCCGCCGGGCCAATCGACGGTCGCCTCGAAGCCGTCAAAGATCTTGTCCCAGTTCGCGTTGCCCTCCAGGGCATCCTGCCAGTCCGGGACGAGCTTCAGGTTGGCCAGGATGTTGACCATGTGGTAGCAGGGCCCCATCCCGAGCAGATCCAGCGCCACCTTCTGCGAAAGAGTCCCGGTTCGCGGTACCCCTGTTCCGATCACCTTCATAGACATCCTCTTTCGGTAGCTGACGATCGGCGTCTGGCCCAGAAGCCCCGCGGCGGCCCCCGCCGAACCCACAGAATATGGGTTCAACCACTGATTATCCAGGTTTGCGGCGACGGATCGTCTCGAGGCGCTGAGTGGTCCCCGCTCAGGCGGGAGGCGCGGCGCCGAGCGCTCCCTGCAGCGCGCGGCGCACCTGCTCGATCGTCACGACGCCCTTCAGGGTCCCGTCGCCGTCGATCGCCATCAGCGCGCCGAGCCGGCCCAGCCCCTCGGAGGACATCACCTCACTGAGGCTCTCGTCGACGCCGACGCCGTAGTACTCGGGGTCCTCGGCGTCGAGCACGGAGCCGACCGTGAGCCAGCTCTCGTCCCCGTCGAGCGTGGCCTGCACGCGCTCCTGGCGGGAGATGCCGAGGAAGCGCCCGGCCTCGTCGACCACCGGGAACCACGACCACCCGTAGCGAAGGAAGAACTCATCCAGCGCTCTGCGCAGCGGCGTGAGCGCGGGAATGGCCACCGGATGGCTGTCCATGATGTCCGCCACGGTGACCGCATCGACCCGCTGGGTGACGGCGGTGTGGACGATCGCCCCCCGGGCCGATTGGCCGAGCATGTACGCCAGCGCGACGAGCCACAGCCCGTCGAAGGTGTCGCCGCCGAGCAGCCAGCCGATCCCGAGGCCGGCCAGCACGACCGCGAAGCCCTGCCCGAGGCGGGCCGCCGCGCGGGTTCCGCGTGCCTTGTCGCCCGTCCGCCGCCACACCGCGGCCCGCGCGATCCGTCCGCCGTCGAGCGGAAACGCGGGTACCAGGTTGAAGACGAGGATGACCACGTTCATCAGCAACAGCCATGACAGCGACAGCAGGACGGGGGTGATGCGGATCGTGTCGTCGAGCGTCGCCGCGTGCCACAACCGGCTCGGACCGACGATCGCCAGATCGATGACGAGGCAGAGGAGGAGGAAGGCGAGCGTGCCGGCGGGACCGGCCACCGCCACCAGGAACTCCTCCCGCGGCGAGCGCGTGTCCCGGCTCATGTGGGTCAGGCCGCCGAACAGGAACAGGTCGATGCGCCTCACGACGATCCCCTGGCGCCGGGCGGCGAACGCGTGCCCGAGCTCGTGGACGATCATCGAGGCGAAGAACAGCAGCGCCGTCACCACCGTCGTCACGTACGCCACGCTGTCGGAGCTGTGCAGAACGGACCGGAACGAACTCGACAGCCAGATGATGATCAGGAACAGGAACGCGAACCACGTCACGTCCACCCCGATCCGGATCCCGAACAGGTCGAAGAGCCTGATCGAGCCAGTGCGGCGAAACATGCTGCAATGGTCGCACAGGCGCCTGAGCTCCCCGGCCGGACCGCCTCGGTCCCCCTCAGCGTCGAAGATGGCCACCCTGAAAGGAGTCGTTCATGACCGATACGGCCACAGAGCTCTCGCGGCGCCTCGCCCAGATCAGCGACCTGCGAGAAGCCGCCGGCGTACTCGGCTGGGACCAGCAGACGATGATGCCCCCGGCGGGCGGCATGGCCCGCGCCGAAGCGCTGGCCACGCTCGAGCGCGTCACCCACGAGCATTTCGTCGCCGCCGAGACCGGGCGCCTGCTGGAGCAGGAGGCGGACCGGCTCGCCGACGCCGATCCCGACGGTGATGCCGCGCGCGTCGTCGCCGTCGTTCGGCGGCGGTGGGAGAAGCAGCGCCGCGTTCCCACTGACCTGGCCGCCGAGGTCGCGCGCGCCGGCTCCATCGGCCAGGAGGCCTGGGTGGCGGCTCGAGAGGAGAGCGACTTCTCCGCCTTCGCGCCGTACCTGGAGCACAACCTCGAGCTCGCCCGCCGCTACGTCGAGTGCTTCGACGGCTTCGACTGCGCCTACGACGCGCTGCTCGACGACTACGACCCAGGCCAGCGAACGGCGCATGTCGCCGAGCTGTTCGCCGAGCTCAAGCGAGAGCTCGTTCCGCTGATCGCCGAGGTCTCGAAGCGCGAGGTCGATGTCTCGTCCATCTACGGGAGCTTTCCGGTCGAACGCCAACGGACGCTCGTCGAGCGCGCGGTCACGAGGATGGGCTTCACGGAGGATCGTTGGCGCATCGACGACGCCGTGCACCCGTTCGCCACCTCATTCGGCTCGCGGGACGTGAGGATCACCACCCGCTGGCACGAGGACTACTTCCCCGCCGGCCTGTTCGGGGCCATGCACGAGTGCGGGCACGGCCTCTACGAGGAGGGGATCGCGGACTCCCTGCAGCGCACCCTGCTCGGCCATGGCGAATCGCTCTCCATCCACGAGTCCCAAAGCCGCATGTGGGAGAACATGGTCGGTCGCGGTCGCCCCTTCGCCACCGTGCTCGCGCCATGGGTGAGCGAGCTGTTCGGCACGCCGGCCGAGCCCGACGAGCTGTACCGCGCGGTGAACCGCGTCAAGCCCTCGTTCATCCGCGTGGAGGCCGATGAGGCGACCTACGGGCTGCACATCATCCTGCGCTTCGAGTTCGAGCAGGACCTGATCGAGGGGCGGATGAAGGTCGCCGAGCTGCCCGACGCGTGGGACGCCCGGATGCACGAGTATCTCGGCGTCGAGGTGCCCAACGATGCTCTCGGAGTCCTCCAGGACGTCCACTGGTCGGCCGGGCTGATCGGCTACTTCGCCACCTACGCCCTCGGCAACCTGGTCGCCGGACAGCTGTGGGAGCGGGTCAACGAGGACCTCCCGTCCCTCGAGGAGTCCATCGCCGCCGGCGAGCTCACCCCGCTGCGCGAGTGGTTGCGTGACCACGTGCACCGCCATGGAGCCAAGTTCTCCAGCGCCGAGCTGCTCGAGCGGGAGACCGGCACGACGATGCAGGTCGCTCCGTTCGTTTCCTACCTGAAGGCGAAGCTCTCGGACGTCTACGGCCTGGACCTGGTGGAGGCCTAGGCGCGACCGTCGATCAGGTAGAACCCGGTTTTAGAGACACACCCAGCAAAGGAGACGTACGAGATGTCAGACACTCCCGTCAAAGTGGCCGTCACCGGCGCCGCCGGCCAGATCGGCTACGCGCTCCTGTTCCGGATCGCCTCCGGGCAGCTGCTCGGCCCGGACACCGCCGTGCAGCTGTCGCTGCTCGAGATCCCGCAGGCGGTGAAGGCCGCCGAGGGCACGGCGATGGAGCTCGACGACTGTGCCTTCCCGCTGCTCGCCGGCGTCGACATCAGCGACGACCCCAACCAGGCCTTCGACGGCGTGAGCATTGCGCTACTCGTCGGCGCGCGCCCCCGCAGCAAGGGGATGGAGCGCAGTGACCTGCTCGAGGCCAACGGCGGCATCTTCAAGCCGCAGGGTGAGGCACTGAACTCACATGCGGCCTCCGATATCAAGGTTCTCGTGGTGGGTAATCCCGCCAACACCAACTGCCTGATCGCACAGCAGAACGCCCCTGACATCCCGGCCGAGCGCTTCACCGCGATGACCCGTCTGGACCACAACCGCGCCATCGCGCAGCTTGCCGCCAAGGCGGGGGTGACGGTGCCAGACATCACGAACATGACGATCTGGGGTAACCACTCCGCCACTCAGTACCCCGACATCTTCCATGCCAAGGTGAAGGGAGACAACGCCGCCGAGAAGGTCTCCGATCAGGACTGGTTGGAGAATGACTTCATCCCCACGGTGCAGAAGCGGGGGGCGGCGATCATCGAGGCGCGCGGTGCCTCGAGCGCGGCGTCCGCGGCCAACGCGGCGATCGATCACGTGCATGATTGGGTGCTCGGCACCCCGTCGGATGACTGGGTGTCGATGGCGATTCCCTCCGACGGCTCCTACGACGTCGAGCCGGGGCTGATCTCGAGCTTCCCCGTCACGTGTGCGAACGGCGCCTACGAGATCGTCACGGGACTCGACATCGACGACTTCTCACGCACTCGCATCGACGCGACGGCGAAGGAGCTCGCCGAGGAGCGCGATGCTGTCAGGCAGCTCGGCCTGATCGGCTGAGACTGCGGCTCGGGTGGCGGTCCGGAGGATCGCCACCCGAGCCACATCACCGATTGCTGGCGCATTCGCCGAGCCGTTCAAACTGGCGGCGCCTTCCCGGCGTGACTACGCCGCGCTCTGGCCGGTGGGGTGCCAGCCCTGGCCGTCCCGCTTGACGCGGCCTTCGCTGACCAGCTTCGGCATCACGCGGTACAGGTAGTTCGGTTCGATCTTCAGTTCTTCGGCGATCTGCGGGATCGTGATCCCGGGGCGCGAGCTGACGAGCTCGAGCGCCTGGTTGGCGCGGGTGTTGCCTCCACGGCGTCCGCGCGGGCGGCCGGGGCGACGACCGCTGCGGCGAGTTGGGGTTGCTCCGTTACCGGCCGAGGCACGCCCCGCAGGACGGCCGGGACGCCGGCGGGCGGTGCCTCCCGTGAGGGCGCTACGCGCAGCCTCGAGCCGCTCGACCTCGAGCTTGAGCTCCTGCAGACGACTTTCGATGTCTTTCACTGTCGAATCCACAAAACCAGCCATGGTGTGCTCCTTGCGGCGTACCGCGGGGGGGTTGAAGGTTAAAGACACCATACACGCACAGATAAACGGAGGATCACGTGAAACAACGCTGTCGTGCCTCACTCGGGAGGAGGCGACGACGCTCAGGAAGCTGTTACCTCTTCTCGAGCAGCTGCTTCAGGCGCGTCAATGACTTGTGCGCCTCACGCTCCGAGACGCCCCCGACCACGACGCGGCTCGCCACACTGCCGAGCGCGCCACCGGGCGTCTTGAACTCATTCGTGTACTCAAAGTGTGTGGCACCCTCGCCCTTGGCGCTGAGAACGTAACGCGTGGTGGCCTGCGAGCGGGCCGGACCACGCCCCTTCCACGTCGCCGAGTGCGGCGCATCGACCTCGGCGAGCTCCCAGTTGACGGTGAACGAGACGCCCCGGATGGCCAGGCACTGGCTCATCTTCGCGCCGGGCTGGGTGAGGTCGGGCGAGCAATCGCTGACCGAGCGGTGGATGGTTACCCACTGTGAGAAGCACTGGGGATCCATCACGGTCTGCCAGACGCGCTCCACCGGGGCGTCGATGTCAATCGAGAGGTTAATCGTGCTCATGGCGGAGGGGACACTAACGGGCCGGCTGCGCGTCCGTCGCATCCGCGGGTCACGGCGGCGCCGAGCGGCGTCAGCGCGCACGCAGCGGTTCGCTGGCCTCCCAGATGCGCAGCGAGCGCTCGATCGCCGCGTCGAGGGTGTGCAGGCGCACGCCGAGCAGCTCGGCGGCGCGGTCGTCACGCGGCAGGAGGTCCTCGTCGAGGCTCTCCATCAACGGACCGATCAGCTCGTGGTCCTCGCCGGCGATCACCGAGGCGACTCGGCTGGCGATCGGGGTCAGGGTGAGATGGGAGAGACCGACGACCGGCCGGCCGAGCAGCATGAGGTCCCGGATCCGCTCGATCAGCTCGCCGTAGGAGATGATCTCGCGCCCCCGGATGTCCAACGACTGGCCGCCGACCGCGTCGCTGTCGGCGGCCCGGGCCAGGAGCTCGACCACGTCGCGTTCGTCGGCCGGCGAGCTGCGGTTGTCCTTCCAGGCCGGAAACGCGAGCACCGGCATGCGCTCGACGAGGTGCACGAGAAAGCGGAACGGGCGCGAGCGGGCTCCGATCACGATCGAGGCCCGGAACGCCACCGAGTCACGGGTCGCCGTGAGCAGCTCCTCCTCCACGGCGAGCCGGCTGCGGAGGTGGCGGGAGAGACGGCCGCTCGAGGGGACGGGGCCACCGAGGTAGACGATTCGCCTGACGCCGGCGCGGACGGCGGCGCGGGCGAAGTTCTGGGCGGCCTGATGCTCGCGGTCGGCGAAGCTGCCATCGCTCGAGGCCTCCATCGAATGGATCAGGTAGTAGGCGACCTCGATCCCGTCCATCGCCTCGTCGAGCCCCGCCCCGGAGACGGCGTCGCCCGCCACCGCCTCGACGCCGAGCTTGGGGTCGACGGCGTCGGGATGGCGGCTGAGGCCGCGGAGCTCATGTCCGTCCGCGCGCAGCCGGGGCGTGAGTGCGGCTCCGACGTAGCCGGTGACCCCGGTGAGGAGGATCCTCATCGGAGGTGGAGCGGACGAACGGCGGCGAGCAGGGGCACAAGCCTCCGTTGTACCCCCTCGAGCCGTTCGGCAAAGCTGCGGAAAATGCGGCCGGAATGTGTCCGAACCGTCATATCTGCCGCAATTTGCAGGCATTTGCCGGTGAACAGAAAGTTACGCGATTTCCGGAATTGGGTAGAGCGCGGCGGCTCCCGACTCGCTTTGATGCCCAACGTCGGTGCTGGGCGAGACCAAGATCGGAGCTGTGAGACGGGTATGGCCAACGGACGGGTGATGGCAGGGAAAGCCAGGTGCGAGGACTGCTACTTCGAGCGTCACGGGCTCTGTGCGGTCACCCGCTCGGGTCCGTGCGCAACGTATCGACCCGACAGCCCGGAGGGACTGCGGCCGCCCCGCCAGCTCAGCTTCGTGTTCCGCCAGGAGCGCCGCATGCAGGTGGCGTGGTCGTTCCCGAGCGCCCAGCAGCAGCATGCGCTGCACGCGTAGCGCCGCCTGGATATGGTTCCGCGCATGTACTGGCCTCTGATCGGCGGCTTCATCGCCTTCCTGGTCGTCCTGCTGCTGATCGGGTGGGCGGTGGACAGCGGTTCCCGCGCGCCTCACGGCGGCGGCGATCACTGAGGCCTCGCGGACGCCGGCCCGGCGCCGAACGCCTCCGGTGAGCGCTCCGCGCGGCGCGCCAGCCAGTTCGCCCCCGGCGTGTCGGTGACTCCATGCAGGAGGATCGAGGCGAACACGGCCAGCGCCGCGAGGTCGAAGATCCGCGTCCCCGCCCTGATGTGGTCGGAGAGGATCAGCAGCGAGAAGGTCATCGTCGCGACCCCCTTGGGGCCGAACCACGACATGAAGCCCTTGGTGGCGGTGTCCGGGGCGGCGCCGGCCAGCGCCGCGAACACGCCCACCGGCCGCGCCAGGAGCAGCGTCACGGCGACCACTCCGACGCCGGCCCACCCGCTGGAGAACAGCCCGTGAAACGTGAGCAGCGAGCCGAACACGACGAAGATCCCGAGCTTGACGAGCTCCACGAGATCCTGGGACTGGTGCTCGAAGGAGGCGCGCAGATCCGGACGCCGGATCCCCAGGGTGATCGCCGCCACGAACACCGAGATCAAACCGTTCCCATGGGGCAGCAGCACGGCGACCCCGTAGGCGGCGAAGGCGACCCCCAGGGCGTAGAGCGCCTTCTGGTGGCTCGGCACCCCGTGCAGGAGGTCGCCGGATGGCCTCATCAGCCAGGCGCCGAGGAAACCGGTGGCGATCCCGATCCCGAAGCCGATCCCGAGGTTCTCGATCAGGAAGCGCCACCACACGAAGTGGCCCCCGCCGATCGCCAGCGCGGCGGCGAGCGCGAGCACGGCGGGGAGTGCGAGTCCGTCGTTGAGCCCCGACTCCAGGTTCAGCGAATGGCGCACGAGCGCCGGGACCCTCGGATTCGTGACCACGCTCGAGGAGAGCACGGGGTCGGTCGGGGAGAGCAGCGCGCCGAGCAGGAACGACTCCGTCCACGACAGCCCGACGATCGCCCGCGCGGCGAGCGCGACGACGGCGGCGGTGATCGGCATCGCCAGCACGAGCTTGCGCAGCGGTACCGACCAGTGGTGGGCGAGGAGCTCGCCGTCGACCGCGATGCCGTCGCGGAACAGGATCACGATCAGGGCGACGGTGGCGAGCTCGGAGACGAACCCGGAGCGGGCGCTGAAGTTCAGCCACCCGATCTGGCCGTGACCGAGCGCGAACCCGACGAGGACGAACACCGAGGTGAGCGACAGCAGCGTGCGTCGCTCGAGGCCCGAGGCGAGCGCGCCGACGATGAGCAGGCCGCCGAGCACGACGGCCGACACCTCGAAGCGATGACTCACCGCCGCGAGGGGCAACAACGCTGTCACATGGTCGGCGCCCACGAAAATAGAGTGGCAGAGCACACGAGAGGAGCGGTGTGAGGATCACCGTGCTGGGCAAATCACCGGCGTGGCAGGACGCGGGCGGGGCATGCAGCGGCTACCTCGTCGAGCACGACGGCTTCCGGCTGCTCGTCGACTGCGGGAGCGGGGTGTTCGGTCAGCTTCGGCGCCACTGCGATTACGGAGCCGTCGATGAGGTGCTGCTGACGCATCTGCACCCCGATCACTGCCTTGATCTCGTTCCCTACGCCCACGCCCTCACGCTCGCCCGCGGCGCGCCCCGGGGGATCCACCCCCCGCTCCACATCGGGCCCGGGACCAGTGGCCGGCTGCACGAGATGTTCGGCGCGCTCGTGAGTGACCAGAACCTGGTGGACGATGCCTTCGCCGTGCGCGAGTACCCGGCCGAGACGTCGTTCACGATCGGCCCGCTGACGCTGCGCGCCTCCGCCGTGCCCCACTACGTCCCGGCGTGGGCGCTCGACGTGAGCGACGACGCGGGGGGACGATTCACCTTCAGTTCCGACTGCGGCCCGAACGAGCCGCTCGTGAGACTCGCCCGCGCCACCCCGCTGCTGATCATCGAGGCGACCCTCCTCGACTCCGACGGTACCGAGTCCCGGGGTCACCTCACCGCGCGCGAGGCCGGCGAGCTGGGGGCTCGGGCGGGGGCGCGCCGACTCCTGCTCACCCACTACTCCGACGAGGTCGACGGTGAGCGGGTGCGGCGAGAGGCTGCCGACGTATTCGGGGCCGACGTGGAGCTCGCGCAGGCCGGCGTGACCTATCGGGTGTAGCGGCCGGGTTTTCCTCGGCGCATCACGCCCGCGGAAACGCCGACGAGCCGGCCGACCCTTCGGATCGACCGGCCCGTGAGCGCGAAACGACGCCCTGACTAGAACTTCGTGATGAAGTGCGTGCCGTTGACGTCGTTGAGGATCGTCTGCGCCGACGTGGTGTAGGGATCGAACGCGCCGTTCGCGTTGATCTTCTCACCGAGGTACAGGCCGATCGCGCCGGCGTGACGGGCCTCGATCGTGACGATCGACGCGGCCGCCAGCAGGTACGCCGGGGTCTTGATGTTCCCCGCCTGGCCGAGATACGCCTTGACGCCCGTGTTCTCGAGCACGTACGCCGTGTCGGCGAACACCTTGGCGCTCGTGAGTCCGGACTTGAAGTCGAAGCTCGGCTCCGCGAGGGCCTTCTTGCCCAGCGCCTTCTTGAGGAAGGTCACGTGGGCCTTCTCGTCGTGCGTGACCGTCTTGAGGAACTGGCTCAGCTTCTTGTCGGAGCCGGCGATGTGCTTCGAGGTCGCCTCCTCGTAGAAGCCACGCTCGAGGTACTCCAGCGTGAGCGCGAAGCGCAGGATGGCGACGTCACCCGTGCCGAAGGTACTCGCGGGGGGACGTCCTCCGGAGAGCGCCGCCGCCATGGCGGCGGGACTGAGGGCGGCGAGAACCGCGCCGCCGCCCATGAAGGCGCCACCGGCGAGTCCGGCCTTCTTCAGGAAGCCGAGACGCGAGTCGACGCCGGCCTCTTCGGCCATCTCGCGGATCGCGCCGTCGCGATCGACCTCGTCAAGGTTGATGCTGTGCATGTGGGTCCTTTCGGTTGGTTCGCGTCCACTCCGACGCCGGCCGCGCGGGATCAGGACTCTTCAGGTGCATTCGCACGAGACGGTCAGCTGGATCAGAAAGCCGTGATCCCGTCGGTCGCACGCGTGGCGGTTACGCTTGTTCTCGATGTCCGAACGTGACCTGTTCGCCAACTTCGATCGCATGCGCCGCGAGGTCGACGAGCTGTTCGGCGACGTCTTCGAGCGCACGGGCCTCGCGCGGCGTCGCTCCGGGTTCTCGCCCGCCGTCGATGTCACCTACGCCTCCGATCCGCCGCGCGCGGTCGTCACCGCCGAGCTCGCCGGGGTGACGCTCGAAGAGCTCGATCTGGAGATCCAGGGCCGGACCCTCATTCTCTCCGGCCACCGGGAGCCGCGGGGTGCCGAAGCTGACGTCTACCAGCAGCTGGAGATCGAGCGCGGTCCGTTCCGGCGGGTCGTCGAGCTCGGCGCCGACATCGAGGCCGACCAGGCCACGGCGCGCTACGAGGACGGGCTGCTGCGGGTCGAGCTGCCGCTGGTGCGCTCCGATCCCGGGCGCCGGACGGTGCCGATCGAGAGCGGTCCGGTGGACCCGCCGCTCGATCCCGGCCCGTGATCGAGATCGGCTCCCCGGAGGGGGGCCCGCAGGATGTCCCCGTCGGTCACAGCCGGGACGTGCCGGCGCAGGCCGCCGTGCTGCCGCTGCGCGACAGCGTCACGTTCCCGGACATGCTCGTGCCGCTCAACGTCGGGCAGCCGCGCTCGGTGGAACTGATCAACGACGTGCTGCGGCGCGATCGGACGGTCGTGATGGTGGCCAGCCGCCGACCCGAGGAGGAGACCCCGGCGCCGGAGGATCTCTACGACGTCGGCGTCGTCGGGGTCGTCGCCCGGATGATCCGCGTGCCCGACGGGACGCTGCGGGTCCTGATCCAGGGCGGCCAGCGCGTGAAGCTCACGGCCTGGATCTCCCGCGAGCCGTTTCTCGTCGCCGAGATCACCGAGCTGCCCGACACGGTCAAGCAGTCCGCGGAGCTCGTGGCGCTGATGCGCAACGTCCAGCAGACCTTCTCCGACATCGTCGAGGAGGTGCCCTACCTCCCCCAGGAGCTCCAGCTGATGGTGGCCAACGTGGAGGATCCGGGGACGTTGTCGAACCTCATCGCCGGGGCGCTGCGGCTGAAGACCGAGGAGAAGCAGGCGCTGCTCGAGCAGCGCGACGTCGCTCGCCGACTGCGACGGCTCTCGGAGATCCTGGCGCGCGAGCTGGAGGTCGTGGCGATCGGCTCCAAGATCCAGTCACAGGTTCAATCCGAGCTCGAGAAGGGTCAGCGCGAGTACTTCCTGCGTGAGCAGCTCAAGGCCATCCAGGCCGAGCTCGGCGAGGGCGACGAGGTCGAGGGCGAGGTCGCGGAGCTCCGCCGCCGGCTGGACGAGATCGACCTGCCCGAGGACGTGCGTCGACAGGCCGACCGAGAGCTGCAGCGACTCTCCCGGCTGCAGCCGGCGATGGCGGAGTACGGGGTCGTGCGCTCCTACCTGGAATGGATCGCCGCCCTCCCGTGGGACACCTCGACCGAGGACAATCTCGACCTCGCCCACGCCCGGCGCGTCCTCGACGAGGACCACTACGACATCGCCCAGGTCAAGGACCGGATCCTCGAATTCCTGGCCGTGCGCTCGCTGATGCCCTCCCGACCGTCCGGCACGGGCCAGCCGGCCGGCTCGATCCTCTGCCTCGTCGGGCCGCCCGGCGTCGGCAAGACCTCGCTCGGGCGCTCGATCGCCCGGGCCCTGGGGCGGAGCTTCGAGCGGATCAGCGTCGGCGGCGTCCGCGACGAGGCGGAGATCCGCGGCCACCGGCGGACCTACATCGGAGCGATGCCGGGGACGATCCTCCGCGCGATGCGTGACGCCGGTGCCAACAACCCGCTGCTGATGATTGACGAGATCGACAAGATGGGGGCCGACTTCCGCGGTGACCCGTCGAGCGCGATGCTGGAGGTGCTCGACCCCGAGCAGAACGGCACCTTCCGCGACCACTACCTCGACCTGCCGTTCGACCTCTCGAACGCGATCTTCGTCACCACCGCCAACACGCTCGACACCGTCCCCGGCCCGCTGCGCGACCGCATGGAGGTGATCCCGCTCGCCGGTTACACCGAGGCGGAGAAGCTGGAGATCGCGCGGCGCTATCTCGTCGCCCGCCAGACGACGCGCAACGGCCTGACCAAGAGCCGGATCTCGTTCTCCGACACCGCGCTGAAGGTGATCATCTCCGACTACACGCGCGAGGCCGGCGTGCGCCAGCTCGAGCGTGAGATCGGCTCCGTGTGCCGCAAGGTCGCCCGTCAGGTGGCCGAGGGCACGGCGAAGCGCCGGGTGACGATCACCGAGCCGCGCGTCCGGGAGCTGCTCGGCCGGCGCCGCTTCTTCTCCGAGACCCGGCGGCGCACCTCGCGCCCGGGAGTGGCCACGGGGTTGGCCTGGACCCCCGTCGGTGGGGAGGTGCTGTTCGTCGAGGCGACGGCGATGCCGGGCAAGGGGGTGCTGACCATCACCGGGCAGCTCGGCGAGGTGATGCGCGAGTCGGCGCAGGCGGCGCTCTCCTATGTCCGCTCGGACGCCCACGGCCGCACGCCGGAGGTGCCCGACGACTGGTTCGCGACCCACGACATCCACATCCACGTGCCGGCCGGGGCGACGCCGAAGGACGGCCCGAGCGCGGGAGTGACGATCGCCACCGCGTTGTGGTCGCTGCTGTCGGGTCGCCCCGTGCGCGGCGACGTCGCGATGACGGGTGAGATCACCCTCACCGGCCAGGTGCTGCCGATCGGCGGCCTCAAGGAGAAGGCGCTGGCCGCCCAGCGCGGCGGCATCAAGACGGTGATCGCCCCCCAGCGCAACGAGCACGACATCGACGACATCCCCGAGCACCTGAGGCGGGCGATCGACTTCCACTTCGTGTCCGACGTCGGTGAGGTGTGGGACATCGCGCTTGGCCGTCGCGCCCCCGCCCGCCGCGCCGCCTGAACGCGCCGCCTGAACGCGCCGGGCGGTTCTCACGGCGGCGAAGATGTTCCGGGCGCCCCGCGCGCGGGTACTGCAGATGTTCCGCGCACCCCGCGCGGGGGTAGGTTTATGCTCGAAACCCAGACCGACTTCCAGCGCCCAGAGGAGAGTCCATGTCCAAGGCAAGCAAGAGCCTGAAGGCCGCCAGCAAGGCCGGCTTCAATCCCGCCGACCTCGTCGAGTTGGCAACGGACAACCCCTACGTCCGTCGCCTCGTCGAGGACGCGACCATCCGCGACAACCTCCAGCAGGCGTTCGAATCCGGCCGCCGCGCGATCGACCGCCTCACCAGCGCGAAGAACCCGGCCAAGGCGCTGCTCGAGGACAAGAAGGTGCAGACCGACCTGCGCACCGCGCTCGAGTCCCTCCGTGATGCCACGACGTCGCTCACCGACGCCCCCGCCAAGCGCAAGGCGAAGCGGGGTGGCCGTCGTCTCGTGCTCATCACCGTCGTCGGGGCCGGCGCTGCCGTCGCCGGGTCCGAGGGCCTGCGCACGAAGGTGCTTGACACGCTGTTCGGCGCCGAGGAGGAGTTCCAGTACACGCCGCCCACCGCCGGCGCCTCGGAGTCGACGCCGCCCTCGCCGGTCTCCGCCGCCTGAGCGGCGCCGTCGCGACGCCTGTGCCGCCGGGCCCGTGCCCGGCGGCCCCGTCGCGGGGCCGCGCCCGGGCCCGTTCGCGTCCGTAAGCTCACTCGGATGCGCCGGATCGCCGCCCTCGCCAGCGCCGCGATCCTCGTCGTGGTGCTGCTCGGCGTCGCCCAGCTGGTGCTGCCGGGCATCGCCGCCAACCGGATCCGCAGCCGGCTCGCCGGGTCCGGGCGCGTGCTGTCGGTGAGCGTGAGCGCGTTCCCCGCCATCGAGCTGCTCTGGCATCACGCGGATTCGGTCGACGTGAAGATGGCGAGCTATCACTCGGGAACCTCGCACCTGTCGAGCCTGCTCGACCAGGCGGGCGACGTCGGCACCCTCACCGCCTCCGCCCAGGTGTTCACCGACGGCCTGCTCACGATCCACGACGCGACGCTGCGCAAGCACGGAAATGTGCTCGCCGGCGCCGCGCTCGTCCAGGAGAGCGACCTGCGCCGTGCCGTTCCGATCCTCGATGCGGTGACCCCGGTCGCCAACTCAGGGGGTCAGCTCGTGCTCCAGGGCACGGTCAGCGTGCTCGGCTTCTCCGGGACCGCCGACCTCATCGTGCAGGCGAGCGCAGGCCGGATCGTGGCCACCCCGGACCTGCCCTTCCTCGGTGGCCTGCTCACGCTGTCGCTGTTCTCCGATCCCCACCTCGCGGTGACCGGCGTCTCCGCGCGACAGGCGCCCGGCGGTTTCACGGTGTCGGCGACGGGCCGGCTCCACTAGTAGCGCCCGAGCCGGCATCGGGGTTCGCCGCGTGAGCAACTCCGGGGCCGGTGGGCGGTTAACCCCATCATCGCCCTGTCTCGTCCTGAGCTCATCTCGCGCCGCTCGCTGATCGGCGCCGCGGCGGGGGCCGGTGCGCTCGTGTGCGCGCCGCCCGTCCTCGCCGCCGGCCCGGCTCCCGGGGTGCTGTTCAGCCGCCGCCTCGGGACGTTGCGCGGGACCTCGGCGGCGATCGAGGTGGACCGGTCCTTCGCCCTCGTCGGCGTCCACTGGCGCGGCCCGCGGGAGGCGCGGATCCTGCTGCGCGCCCGGCTGTCCGACGGCCGCTGGACCCGGTGGGTGAGGGCCGCCTCGGCCGGCCACGGCCCTGACGCGCACGAGCCCACCCGCGCCGGGGTTCACGTCGGCGAGCCGCTGTGGACGGGGTCGGCCGGCGCGGTTCAGCTGCGGACGTCGCTCCCGGTGCACGACGTCACCCTCCACCTCGTCTCCGACGGCGTGACCGGCCCGCGGGCGCTCGCCGCGGCGGCGGCCGAACCCCTCGCGCAGCCGGTCCTCCCGGCCGGCCCCGGACAGCCGCCGATCATCGCTCGCGCCGCTTGGTCCCACGGAGCGCGCCCCGCCGCCACGCCCGTGTATGGCGCCGTGCGGCTCGGCTTCGTCCATCACACCGACAACCCCAACGGCTACGGCGCCGACCAGGTGCCTGCCCTGATCTACTCGATCTACCTCTACCACCGGTACAGCAACGGCTGGAACGACATCGGCTACAACTTCGTGATCGACGCCTTCGGGCGGATCTGGGAGGCGCGCGCGGGGGGTATCGACCTGCCCGTGATCGGGGCCCACGCCGGCGGCTACAACCTCGAGTCGACGGGGGTGGCGATCCTCGGCACGTTCTCCGACGTGCTGCCGAGCGACGCCGCGATGCAGGCCCTCGAGCGCATGCTCGCCTGGAAGCTCTCGCTCCACGGCATCCCCACCGACGGCGAGGTGGAGGTGGAGGTCGATCCCCCCGACGCCTTCTACACGCCGTTTCGCCCGGGCCAGCGGATCTCGCTGCCCCGCGTCGCCGGCCATCGCCAGGGCTGCACCACCGACTGCCCCGGCAACGCGCTGTTCGCACGACTCCCTCAGGTCCGTGGCGCCGTCACATCGTTGGCCGGGCGATACGCGACCCTCTCGCTCGCCGGTGTCCGGCCGGCGTGGCACGGCGCCTCGCTGCTCGCGCTGGCGGACGACACCATCACCTCCGGCGAGCCGTTCACCGTGTCCGGCCGTCTCGCGCTCTCCTCCGGCGAGCCGCTGGCCGGCGCCCCGATCGAGCTCCAGGCGGTCCTCGCCGGCGGCGCCGAGCGGACCCTGGCCACGCTCACCACCGACGCCAACGGCGGCTTCGCCGCGTCGCTCACCGTCGCCCGCGACACGATCCTGCGCGCGCTGCACCCGGCGGCTCCGGCGGTGAGCTCCCCCCTCCTGGCGGTGGGAGCGGCGCCCGTCGTCACCCTCGCCCTGGCCTCCACGGCGCCGCTGCGCGTCACCGGCACGGTCCACCCGGCGGCGTCGCCGGTGACGGTCGCGCTGCATCGTCCCGGCGCCGCCCACGCGCTCCACACCCGCACCGCTCAGGTCCGCCACGGCGCCTTCGCCGTCACGCTGCCGCGCCCGGCCTCCGGCAGCTACACCGTGCTCGCCACGGTCCCGGCCACCCGCAGCAACGCCGCCGGGCGCTCCGCGCCGCTCACGGTCACGCTCAGCTGACGGTCTTCGGGGTGCTCCAGGGCTCGCGCAGCCGGCGGAGGATCTCCGCCGGCAGCTCGGCGATCGCGATCCGGTCCTGGGTGAGGCCGTCGCGCTCGCGCAAGGTCACGGTCCCGTCCTCGAGCGACTGGTGGTCGATCGTCACCGCCCACGGCGTGCCGATCTCGTCCTGGCGGCGGTAGCGGCGGCCGATCGCCCCACCCTCGTCGTACTCGGTCTGCACCTCGCCGCGCAGCGCGGTGTACACCTCACGCGCGAGCTCCGGTTGCCCGTCCTTGCGCACGAGCGGCAGCACCGCCACCTTCACGGGGGCGAGCTGGGGGTGCAGCCGGAGCACGGTCCGTGGCTCCCCCGCGATCTCGTCCTCGTCGTAGGCGTCGACGAGGAAGGCGAGCATCGCGCGATCGACCCCGGCTGCCGGCTCGATCACGTGGGGGACGTAGCGCTCGCCGCTGGCCGTATCGACGAATTCGAGCTTCTGGCCGGAGAACTCCGCGTGCTGGGTGAGGTCGAAGTCGCCGCGGTTGGCGAGGCCCTCGAGCTCCTGCCACCCGATCGGGAACAGGTACTCGACGTCGCTCGTCGCGCTCGAGTAGTGCGAGAGCTCGTCGGCCTCGTGCGGGCGCAGCCGGAGGTGGTCCTCACGGATCCCGAGCTCCAGATACCAGCGGAACCGCTCCCCGAGCCAGTACTCGTGCCACTGCGACGCCTCGGCGGGGGGGACGAAGAACTCCATCTCCATCTGCTCGAACTCCCGCGTGCGGAAGATGAAGTTCCCCGGCGTGATCTCGTTGCGGAAGCTCTTGCCGATCTGGGCGATCCCGAAGGGCGGCTTCTTGCGGGAGAACTGCAGGTAGTTCTTGAAGTTGAGGAAGATGCCCTGGGCGGTCTCCGGCCGCAGGTACACCGTCGAGCCCTGCTCCTTGACCGCGCCGACCGTCGTCTCGAACATCAGGTTGAAGTCGCGCGAGCCCGTCAGATCGCAGTCGGCCGTCTCGCCCGGCCGCTTCGAGGGCCGGCGCCCGCACTGCGACTGCTCCACGTGGTCGGCGCGGAAGCGGAGCTTGCACGTCCGGCAGTCGACGAGCGGGTCGGTGAAGCCGGCCAGGTGTCCGCTCGCCTCCCACGTCCTCGGGTGCTGGATGATCGCCGAGTCGAGCGCCACGACGTCATCGCGCTCCTGGAGCATCGACTTCCACCACTGGGCCTTGACGTTGTTCTTCAGCAGCACGCCGTAGTGGCCGTAGTCGTAGCTCGACCCGAGGCCGCCGTAGATCTCGCTGGAGGGGAACACGAACCCGCGCCGCTTGCACAGCGACACGATCTTGTCCATCGTCACGAGCTCCCGGTACTCCATGGGACGGTGATGCTACGACACCGAAGGCGGCCGGCCGAAGGACCCCGATGGGCGTGGAGCGCCCCGGCCGAAGGAGCGCCAGCGAGTTCTGCCATGACTGCGAAGCCGCCCTGGCACTCTCGGGGTGGGAGTGCCAAACGACGGTGAGCGTCCGTCCCTCCGACAGCTATACTTCAAGCTGCGATGCCGATCTACGAGTACCGGTGCACCAAGGGCCACACCTTCGATGTGATGCAGCGCATGGGCGACGATCCGGTCACCGAATGCACCGTCTGCGGCGCCGCCGTGGCCCGCGTGTTCCATCCGCCGAGCGTCCACTTCAAGGGCTCGGGCTTCTACAACACCGACTACGGCACCCGCAAGCGCTCCCGGGAGAAGGAGGCCTCCGCCTCCGCCTCCAAGGAGAGCGGCAGCTCGGACGCGGCGAAGTCGAACGGCTCGAGTAGCTCGGGCGGCTCGGGCGATTCCGGCAGCGCCGGCGGCTCAGGCGACTCGGGAGCCAAGAGCTCCGAGAAGCCGGCCAAGGCCGCCTCCAAGTAACCCGCGGCCGCGGGCGGTCCCGCGTCAGCCGTTGAGGAGCTTGTCGACCTGGTGGCGGACGTTCGCCGGGTTGGGGACCAGGACGTCCTCCCCGTTGTAGGTGCTGCCCGTCTCCTTGAGCAGGCTCGGCGGCGCCGACCCGCCGATCTCGGAGGCGATGAACATCTGCAGCATGGTCAGCCCGCCCATGTCGGTCTGCACGACGCCCGGCGCGTCCCAGGCCACCCACGGCAGGTGCAGGAAGGTGTGGAAGGTGAGCAGCTGCGACTTGATCGAGTTGAGGATCTGCTGCTGGGCCGCCTCGCGGGTGAGGTCGTTGCTTGACGCGTTGCAGCTGTTCTCGCGCGTCCGCGCCAGCGCCTCGGCCTCGACGCCGTTCAGGTGGTGATAGCCCGGCCGCAGGTTGAGCGTGATCCCGCCGACCTTGGCACCGCCGCTGATGTTCGAGCACACGCGACCGGTCTTCACGGTCACGCCACCGACGTCGTTGATGAACTTGGGGAAGTTGCCGAGGTCGACGACGACCACGTGGTTGATCTTCACGCCGGTGAAGCGCTCGATCGTCTCCAAGGCCAGCTTCGGGCCTCCGTAGGACCAGGCGGCGTTGATCTTCGACATCCCGAGCCCCGGGATGTCGACGAGCGTGTCCCGCGGGATCGACAGCCGCCGTGACACGCCGCCGCCGATCCGCCACAGCATGATCGTGTCCGTGTTGGCGTCACGCTCGGAGTGGTTGGCCCCCGGCTCCTTGGACCCGAATCCGGTCGTCGGGCGGTTGTCGAGCCCCAGCACGAGGACCGTGTTGGCGGAGGTGAGCATCGGACCCCCGGAGGTGAGCGCCGCCGTCGCCCCGCCCGGGAGGTCCCCGGCGTGATCCGAGGCGGAGACGAAGAACAGCACGACCGACAACAGGATCCAGGCGATCACCGCGCCGAGGAGGATCGCGACCCCCTTCTTCCAGCTGAACGGTCCGCGGAAGGGGCGCCACCCCGAGCGCCGCCGCTCCTCGCTGGAGGGGTCGAACGCCACCACCGTGTCGTCCTCGCCCCGCAGCCTCGCCAGCAGTCCGCGCGGAGCCGAGCGGTAGGTCCGGTAGGGGCGCGCCGGGGGCCGATCGCCGCCGCCCGCCCGCGGGCTGCGGCGCTTGGGCTCCTCGCCGCCGAGCAGGCGCCGGTCCTCCTCGGGGCGTGAGCGCGTCGCAGATCCGGCCCGGTAGACGCGATAGGGGCGCTCGTCGTTGTCGGGATCTCGGGGCATCGAGGCTCCACATATAGTGGACGACATGCCGTCCCGCCGCACGATCGGTGTCGACATGGGCGGAACGAAGCTCTTGGCCGGGGCCGTCGACGCGCGGCTCGGCGTCCACCATCGCGTCCAGCGCACGGTGGTCGGTCTCGACCTCACGACCTTGCTGAAGACGGCCGTCGAGGCGGTCAACGAGGTGCGCGCCGGCGCCGGCGGTGAGGTCGATGCCATCGGCTTCGGAATCCCGGCGCTGATCGACCGGCGCACCGGGCGCGCCGTCGTCTCGGTGCATCTCCCGCTGCACGACGTCCCGTTCGCCGATCTCATGTCCGAGCGGCTCGGCCTGCCCGTGTTCGTCGACAACGACGCCAACCTCGCCGCCCTCGCCGAGCACCGCCACGGCGCCGCTCGCGGCGCGGACACAGCGGTCGTGCTCACGATCGGGACCGGGATCGGCGGCGGCCTCATCCTCGGCGGCGAGATCCACCGCGGTGCCCGTGGGGCGGGCGCCGAGCTCGGCCACGTCGTGATCGACATGGATGGGCCGCCATGCCAGGGGAACTGCCCCAACCGTGGCTGCGTGGAGGCGCTCGCCTCCGGGGGCGCGCTGCGGCGAGAGGCCGAGCGGCTGGCCGCGGTGAGGCCGGCCTCGCGGCTCGCCGCCGCCGTCCGAGAGGGGCGCGACCCCGCCGGGCCGCTCGTGTCCGAGCTCGCCCACGACGGCGATGCGGCGGCGATCGAGGTGCTCGAGCTGATCGGGACGCGGCTCGGGGTCGCCCTCGCCAGCTTCGCCAACATCTTCGATCCGCAGGTGATCGTGATCGGCGGCGGGGTGATCGGCGCCGGCGAGCTCCTCCTCGCCCCGGCGCGCGCGGAGATGGTCAGGCGGGCGCTGCCGCCGGGGCGTGACGAGGTGCGCGTCGTGGCGGCGGAGTTCGGCTTCGAGGCGGGGATGCTCGGTGCGGCGCTGCTCGCCCACGACGCCGTCGCCCCGCGCGGAGCGGCGCGTTGAGCGCCGTCGCCACCGGACGGCTGATCGTCTGCCCGACGCCGATCGGCAACCTGGAGGACGTCACCCTCCGCGTCCTCGCCACCTTGCGGGAGGCCGACGTCGTGGCCTGCGAGGACACCCGCCGCACGCGGCAACTGCTCGATCGCTACGGCGTCTCGGCCACGCTCGTCTCCTACCACGAGCACAACGAGGCGGCGCGCTCGGCCGAGCTCGTGCGCAAGATGCACGCCGGCGCGGTCGTGGCGCTCGTGTCCGACGCCGGCATGCCGCTCGTCTCCGACCCCGGGTTCCTGCTCGTGCGCGCGTGCGTCGCGGCCGGGCTCGCCGTGGAGGTGCTGCCGGGGCCGTCGGCGGCCCTCGCCGCGCTCGTGGCCAGCGCCCTGCCCGCCGATCGCTGGCGCTTCGAGGGCTTCCTCCCGCGTCGCCGCGCCGAGCTGCAGCGCGTGTTCGCCGCCGAGGAGACCGTCGTCGCGTTCGAGTCCCCGCGCCGGGTCGCCGCTTCGCTCGCCGTCCTCGCGGAGATCGACCCCGGCCGTCGCGTGGCCGTGTGCCGGGAGCTGACCAAGCTCCACGAGGAGGTCGTGCGCGGCACCGCCGGCGAGCTCGCCGAGCGCTACGGTACCGAGGCGCCACGGGGAGAGGTGGCGCTCGTCGTCGGACCCGCCCCCCCGGCGGAGGCCGACCTCGCCCGCGCCGTCGACGCGCTGCGGCGGCTCGTCGACGCGGGCGCCAAGCCGCGCCCCGCCGCCGCCGTCGTGGCCGAGCTCACCGGCGCGGCGGCCAACGCCCTCTATCGCTCCCTCACCGAGCGATGATCGACAGCCACACTCATCTGCACCTCTGCCAGGAGACCGAGGAGGCGCTCGTGGCGGCCGCCGGCGAGGTGGGCGTGACGAGGATGGTGACGGTCGGGACCGACGGGCCGAGCTGCCGGCGGGCGCTCGCCTCGGCCGAGCGCTTCCCCGAGGTGTACGCGGCGGTGGGGCGCCATCCCAACGCGGCGACGGGGTTCGGCTCCGCCGACCTGGAGGAGCTGCAGGAGCTCGCCGCCCACGAGCGCTGCGTGGCGATCGGCGAGACGGGGCTCGACTTCTTCCGTGACGGCGCCCCGCGGGAGGACCAGGAGCGCGCCTTCCGGGCCCAGATCGAGCTGGCGCGGGAGTGCGCCAAGCCGCTCATCATCCACACCCGCGCCGCCGACGAGGACACGATCACGCTCCTCTCCGAGCATGCCGCCGACCTGCGCGTGATCCTCCACTGCTTCTCGATGGGCGATCGCATCGAGGAGTGCCTGACCCACCCGAGCTGGTGGATCTCGTTCGCCGGCAACGTGACCTATCCGAACGCCGCGCCGCTGCGCGCCGCCGCGCTCCGCGTCCCGCCCGAGCGGCTGCTGGTGGAGACCGACGCCCCCTATCTCACCCCGCAGCCGGTCCGCCGCGAGCGCAACCAGCCCGCCCGCGTGGTGATGACCGCGCAGGCGGTGGCACTCGAGCGCAGGGTGGACTACGCCGAGCTCGAGCGGAGCGTGGAGGCGGCCGCCGAGGCCGTCTTCGCATGGTGAGCGCCCCCCGCCGCTCACGGCGCACCCGTGAGCTCGGCCAGAACTTCCTCGTCGATCTCAACATCCTCGACGTCATCGAGCGTCTCGCCGGGCTCTCCGGCGAGGATGTGGTGCTCGAGGTGGGGGGCGGTCTCGGGGTGCTGTCGGTGCGGCTCGCCGCGCGCGCCGCCCATCTCCACCTGATCGAGATCGACCCGCGGCTCGAGCCGGGGCTGCGCGCCGAGCTCGCGCCGTATCCCGAGGCGACGCTGTGGATCGGCGACGCGGTCACGTTCGAGCTGAGCCGCCTGCAGCCGCCGCCGACGAAGATGGTCGCGAACCTGCCCTACTCGGTGGCCGCCACCGTGGTGCTGCGGACGATCGAGGCGCTGCCGACGCTCGCCTCCTGGGTGGTGATGGTCCAGCGCGAAGTGGGGGAGCGGCTTGCCGCGGCCCCCGGCTCCGGCGCCTACGGCGCACCCTCCGTGCTCGCTCAGCTCTCCTGCGAGGTGCGCGTCCTGCGGCAGGTGAGCCGGACGGTGTTCCGGCCCGTGCCCCGCGTCGACTCGGTCCTGCTCGGCCTGCGCCGCGTGGCGCCGGCGCCCGAGTCCCGCCTCCGCGGGCTCGTGCACGACGCGTTCGCGCACCGTCGCAAGGCCCTGGCCGGCTCGCTCGCGCTCGCCCCCGGGGCCGAGCCGGGGATCCGTGAGCGCGCGCGCGGCGCCCTCCAGGAGCTCGGCCTGCCCGCCGACGCCCGGGCCGAGCGGCTCGCCCCGGAGCAGTTCCGCGCGCTGGCGGTGGCGTTGTGGCCGTGAGCCTCCACGTGAGCGCGCCGGGCAAGATCAACCTGTGCCTGTTCCTCGGCCAGACCCGCGAGGACGGCCGCCACGAGCTCGTGACCGTGTTCGAGTCGGTGAGCCTCGCCGACGCGCTCACGCTCGAGGTGCTCGCTCCGGGGGAGCCCGACGTCGTTCTCTGCCCGGGCGTCGAGGGGCCGAACCTCGCCGCCGACGCCCTCGCCGGCCTGCGAGCACGCGGGTGGGCGGCGCCGGGTGTGCGGATCACGATCGAGAAGCGGATCCCGGTGGCCGCCGGGATGGCGGGCGGCTCCGCCGACGCGGCGGCGGCGCTTCGGCTCGCGCGCGTGCTCGGCGAGCGCCACCCGGACTGGCGGGTGGATGCGAGGTGGCTTCACGAGCTGGCGCCGGCCCTGGGGGCCGACGTGCCGAGCCAGCTGGACCCCGGCCTGTCCCTCGGCACGGGCGCGGGGGAGCGCGTCGAGCAGGCGGCGCCGCTGGCCGAGCATGCGCTCGTGATCGTCCCGCTTGCGGTGGCGCTCCCCACGCCGGCCGTGTTCCGCGAGGCCGACCGGCTGGGCCTTCCCCGCTCCTCCGAGGAGCTCGGCTGGGCGCTCGAGCGCCTGTTCGGCTGGCTGCGCCACGGGGCGCGCCTGCCCGACGAGCTCGTCGTCAACGACCTGGAGCCGGCCTCGCGATCGCTGTGCCCGGCGATCGACGAGGCCCTCGCGGCGCTGCGCGCGGCGGGCGCCGAGCGCGCGCTGGTGTGCGGGTCGGGCCCCACCTGCGCCGGGCTGTGGTGGGGAGCCGACGCGCCGTCCCGTGCGGCCGCGGCGGCCGAGACGCTCCGCGAGCGGTTCCCGGGCGCGCTACCGGCCCGCCCCCTGGCAAGAGGTGACGCGGAGGTCACCCCCGCTCGCTGAGATTCATCGTCCGCATCCGCCACAATGGGCGGTCATGACCGGCAAGGACATCACCTATCTCGTCGGCGCCTGCTGCGGGGTCTTCGGTCTCGCCGCCTTCTGCGCCCTCGTGGTCGCCCCGGCGGTGACGGCGTACCGGCGGCCCCTTGAGCGGGTCGCCGCGGTCGTGCTGTCGGTGTACGTGCTCGCGGCGCTGGTCGGCGTCGGCGTGGTGCTCGGGGCGGTCGTCATCGTCGAGTGGCCGCGGTTCTTCTGAGCATGGCGGAGCGCACCACCTCCTCGCCCGGGGTGGACCTCGGAGCCCTCGCCGCGATCACCGACGCGATCGAGGCCGGGGCCGGCCTGCCCGAGATCCTCCGCGCCGCCGCGCGGGCGCTCGACGCGAGCCTCGTGTTGATCGACCGCTCGGCGACGATCCTCGCCGTCGCCGTCCGCTCCCCCGCCGACGAGCACCTGCTGATGCAGGGAGGCGAGGGCGTGGAGACCGTCGAGCTGAAGGTCGCCGAGGCCAGCGTCGGGCAGCTGCGGGTGCGCGCCCGCGGTGCGGTCGGCGATGCTCCCATGCTCCGGCTGATCACGACGCTGATCGCCTCCGAGGTGGAGCGCGTGCGCGCGCCCGAGCGCGCCTCCGAGGAGGCGGCGAGCTCGTTCCTGCGCGCCGTCGTGGAGCGGCGCATCCAGGACGCTGCCGACCTGCTCGCGCGGGGCAAGGAGCTCGGCACCGACCTCGCCGCCGGCGGCAGCGTGATCGTCGTCCGCGCCCACCCGCGCCAGCCGACCGGTGAGGACTGGCGGCGGCGGCTGCTCGCCGTCGCCTCCCGCGGGGCGCGCTCGATCGCGCCGGGCTCGATCGCCACCCCCACCGACCCGGACTCCGACCGCGTGATCGTGCTGCTGCCCGACGCGGACGGCGAGACCGCCCGCCGCGTCTCCAGCGCGATCCTGCGCGAGCTGGAGTCCGGGCTCACCGGGTTCAGCTTCGCGCTCGGGCGCTCGCGCCGCGCCGAGGATCCCCTCGACCTCGGTCGCGCCGCCGACGAGGCGCTGCTCGCCGTCAACGTCGTCGACGGGGACGCCGAGCGCGCCGAGCTCGCCTACGAGGACACGGGCACCTATCAGCTGCTGTTGCCCTACATGCGCGACCCCGCCGAGCTCAAGCGCTTCTACCGGGAGACCGTCCGCCCGCTCGTCACCTACGACGAGCAATACGAGACCGATCTGCTCGGGACGCTGTCGACGTTCCTCGAATGCGACGCCAACGTCAACGCCACCGCCGCGCGCCTGATCACCCACCGCCACACGATCCGCTATCGCTTCGAGCGGGTGCGCGAGCTGACCGGCCTCGATGTCTCCTCCACGGACGGTCGCGAGAAGCTCTCACTCGGTCTCAAGGCGATGCGCGTGCTCGGCATCGCGCCCCCGCGCGGCCCGGCCACCGAGCCGGGCGCGGAGGGCGGCCGCGTGCCTCGATAGCGCGTTTCTGCACGCTCTTGCACGTTCGTGCCGGAATGGGTACGATCGTGCAAGTATGCTCACCGACGAGCGACGCCGCCTCATCCTCGACCGCCTGCAGGTGCAGGGCCGCGTCCTCGCCACCGACCTCGTCGCCGAGCTCGGCGTCTCGCCTGACACCGTGCGCCGCGACCTGCGAGACCTCGCCGATGCCGGGCTGATCCGTCGCGTCCACGGCGGAGCGCTGCCGCGGACGGGCGACGCGACCCCGTTTCCCCAGCGTGCCTCGCGCGCGCCGGAGGCGAAGGCGACCATCGCCCGGCGCGCCGCCGAGCTCATCGGCGTGGGCGACGTCGTCGTCCTCGACGGCGGCACGACGACGCTCGAGCTCGCTCGCGCGCTCCCGCCCGGCCTTCGCGCCACGGTGGTGACGAACTGCCTGCCGATCGCGGTCGAGCTGGCCGACCACGACGGGATCGAGGTGATCGTCGTCGGCGGTCGGCTGCATGCCCGCGCCCGGGTGACGATCGGCGCGAGCGCCGTCGACGCGCTCCGCGGCGTGCGGGCCGACCTCCTGTTCCTCGGCGTGTGCGGCTTGCACCCGGAGATCGGCGTCTCGACCGACGCGGCCGAGGAGCGCGACGTCAAGGCGGCGATGATCGCCGGCGCCGCCGAGGTGGTGGCGCTGGCCGATCACGACAAGCTCGGTACCGCGCTGCCGTTCGTCATCGCGCCGATCGGCGCCGTCACCCAGCTCGTCACCGACGCCGCCGCCGACCCCGGCGTGCTCACCCCGTATGCCGCGGCCGGGATCGAGGTGATCCGCACGTGAGGCCCCGCCGCGCGGTGTGGCTCGTGTTCTTTCTCGACGGCGCGCTGATGGCGTCGTGGATCGCCCGCATCCCCGCGCTCGCCGCCCGTGTCCACGCCGGCGACGGGCTCCTCGGCCTGGCGCTGCTCGCCCCCGCGCTCGGGGCCATCGTCACCTTTCCGCGCGTGGGGCGGCTCGTCGTGCGCTTCACGAGCCGAACCGTCTCCCGCGTCGCGGCGCTCGTCCTCGCCGTGGTGATCGTGCTTCCCGCGCTCCCCACCTCGGTGCCGCTCCTGTGCCTCGTCCTCCTCCTCGTGGGGAGCGCCAACTCGGTCCTCGACGTGTCGATGAACGCGAACGGGATGGCCGTCGAGCGCACGCTCGGGCGACCCATCCTGTCCTCCCTGCATGCCGGCTTCTCGTTCGGCGGCTTCGCCGGCGCGGGGCTCGGGGCCGCTGCCGCGGCGGCGGGCGTCTCGCCGCTGCCCGACCTGCTGGTGTCCGCCGGGCTGTTCGGGGGGATCGGGCTCGTGGCCGGCCGCGGGCTGCTCGTCGCGGACGGCGACGTCGATGCCGCGGCCCCGCCGCTCAGGCTCTCGCGGCTGCCGGGACGAATCGTCCTGCTCGGCGTCGCCTGCCTGTGCTCGTTCGTGGCCGAGGGCGGCGCGGCGGACTGGAGCGCAAAGCTCGTCCACGACGAGCTGGCGGGCACCGCCGCCCTCGGGGCGCTCGCCTACGCCGCCTTCAGCATGGCGATGGCGGCGGGACGGCTGCTCGGTGACCGGCTGTTCGCCCGCTGGGGCTCGGTGGCGACGCTGCGCGCCCTGTGCCTGCTCGCCTCGGTCGGCTTCGGGGTGGCGCTCGCCGCCGGCGACGCCGTCGGCGCCGTGGCCGGCTTCGCCGCGCTCGGCTTCGGCCTCTCGGTCGTCGCGCCGACGCTGTTCCGCTCCGCCACCGAGGAGCCCGGGGTCGCCACCGGCTCCGCGCTCGGCGCGGTGTCCGCCGTCGGCTACACCGGCTTTCTCGCCGGGCCGCCGATCATCGGCGCGCTCGCCTCGCTCACCTCGCTGCGGCTCGCCTGCGCCTTGTTCGTGCTCGCTCCCGCGCTCGTGTTCGTGCTGGCCTTCGCCGCGCGCCCGCCGGCTCGGCTCCCGTCGCTGCAGATGGTCGGCACGTGAGCCCCCGGGAGCTGCTCGCCGCCGCCGATGGCCTGCTCGTCGACCTGGACGGCACGCTCGTCGACTCTGGCGCCCCCGTCCGGCGGGCGTGGGAGGGCTTCGCGCACCGCCACGGGCTCGACCCCGACGCGGTCACCAGCTTCGCCCACGGGCGCCCTTCGCGGGAGACGATCCGGTTGCTCGTCCCCGACGCCCCGGCGGGCGAGGCGGCGGCGTTCGAGGACGCCGAGGTGGCTGACACGGCCGGTGTCGTCGCCCTCCCGGGCGCCGCGGCGCTGCTCGCCACCGACCGGGCGCTGGCGATCGTCACCTCGTGCTCGCGGCGGCTGGCCGTGGCGCGGCTGGCGGCCGCGGGCCTGCCCGTGCCGGAGGTGATGGTCACCTCCGACGACGTGAGCCGGGGCAAGCCTCAGCCGGAGTGCTTCCTGCGCGGTGCGCGGCGCCTCGGCCTGACCCCCGGGCGTTGCGTCGTGATCGAGGACTCACCCACCGGCGTGGCGGCCGGCCGTGCGGCGGGCGCCCGCGTGCTCGCGGTGCTGACGAGCCATCCCGCCGTGGCCCTCGCCGAGGCCGACGTGGTGGCCAAGGACCTGCGGTCGGTGATCTAGCCTTCCGCCCGTGGAGCGGATCGACGACGACGACGAGGTCCGTCGCCAGTACGCCCACGAGGAGCGCCTCCACGCGCGCTCATCCATCTACGGCCCGGGCGGCGGTGCGCTCGATGCCGTCGTCGCGGCGATCGCCGACGGCCAGCCCGGCGCCGTGCTGGAGGTCGGGTGCGGTCCCGGCGCGCTCGCCGAGCGCCTGCGCGCGGAGCGCGGCATTCGCCTCACCGCGCTCGACCTCTCGCCCCGGATGGTCGCCCTCGCTCGGGCGCGCGGCGTCGATGCCCGCGAGGGGGACATCCGCCACCTCCCGTTCCCGGCCGGAAGCTACGACACCGTGATCGCCGCGTGGATGCTCTACCACGTCGACCGTCTCGACGATGCCCTGGCCGAGGTCGCCCGCGTGCTTCGCCCCGGCGGTCGCTTCGTCGCGGTGACCAACTCCGAGCTGCACCTCTCGGAGATGTGGGGGCTGCTCGGAATGGAGCGCTATCCGCTGAGCTTCAGCGCCGAGAACGGTCGCTCGCTACTCGCCCGCCGCTTCGCTGAAGTCGAGCAGCGCGACCTCTCCGGCCCCGTCACCTTCCCCGACCGCGAGCGCATGCATCGCTATGTCGCCTCCTCGATCCGCGGCCGGCACCTCGCCGACCGCATCCCCGAGCTCGACGGAGCGTTCACGGCCACGCGGCGCAACGCCATCTTCGTGGCGAGCGTCCCGGCCTAGTCGACGGCGCCTGCCACGGCGGCGGCGACGCTCTCGCCGGCGACGAGCAGCGGCTCGGTGCTGCGGGTCGCCCGGGCGAGCACGAACGCCCCCTCGAGCGCGGCGAAGAAGGCGATCGCCAGCTCCCGCGCCCGTTCCGGGGTGGCGCCGGCGGCGGCGAAGCGCGCGGCGCCGTCGGCGATCCACCGTTCGAACACCGCGGCGCACGCCAGGCGCATCGGCTCGCTGGTGCTGGAGACCTCGAGCGCGACGGTGGCGATCGGGCAGGCGTCCTCGTAGCCGGTCTCCTCCAGGTGGGCGGCGGCGCCGGCGAAGAACGCCCGCGTGCCGCTGACGACGTCCGGCGCCTGGTCGAGCACGGCGGGGATCAGCTGGGCGTACAGCGCGCCGGAGACGCGGATGGTCTCGGCTCCGAGCTGTTCCTTGCCCCCCGGGAAGAAGTGGTAGAGCGAACCGAACGGCGCCCGCGCCTCCGTGACGATCTGCTTGACCCCGGTGGCGTTGTAGCCCTGGCGGCGCAGCAGCTCGGCACTCGCCTCGACGATCCGCTGGCGCGTGCCGGACATTCCGGTTAGCCTACTCGCTAGAGCGATCAATCTAGGAGCGCGCGATGCAATCGTGGCTGGCGGGAAAGCTGCTGTCGTTCACCATGGGCCGCCTGCGGCGGGGCGATCCCAGGCCCGTCCTGCTGATGGAGCATCCCGACGTGGAGTTCACCTTCCCGGGCGCCAACAGCTGGGCCGGCGTCTACCGCGGCAAGACCGAGCTCCGCCCCTGGTACGAGCGCTTCTGCGCCGTCGGGCTGCAGATCTATCCCGACGAGGTCGTCCTCACCGGATTCCCGTGGCGCCAGACGCTCTGCGTGCGCGGCACCGACCACGCGCTGGGGCCGGACGGCGAGCGGCTCTACGAGAACCGCTACGTCATCTGGGGGCACATGCGGTGGGGGCGGATGGTCCGCTACGAGGTCTACGAGGACACGGAGCGCACACATGCCCTCGACGCGTGGCTGGCCGAGCGCGGCCACCCCGCCGCCGCACCGACCCCGGCGCACGCCGAGGCGGCGGCTCGCATGCGCCAGGCCGCCTGATGGCCTGGGTCGAGCTGCCGGCCGGCCCGCTCGAGTACCGGGACCTCGGCCCCGCCGGCGCCCCCACCCTCGTCCTCCTCCACGGGCTGGCCATGGACGGCACCGTGTGGGACGGGGTGGTGGCGGCGCTCTCGCCCGAGCTCCGCTGCGTGCTGCCCACGCTGCCGCTCGGCTCCCACCGGCGCCCGATGCACCCCGACGCCGACCTCTCGCTCCGCGGCCTGGGGAGAATCGTCGCGGACCTCCTCGCGGCGCTCGAGCTGCGCGACGTCACGCTCGTCTTCAACGACTGGGGCGGCGCGCCGACGATGATCGCCGACGGTCTCATGGAGCGCGTCGGCCGCCTCGTCCTGACGCCGTGCGAGGCGTTCGAGAACTATCCGCCGGGACTGGCGGGGATGGCCGCCGGGATCTCGGCGGGGCTGCCGGGCGGGCTCGTCGTGATGCGGGCGATGCTCCTCTCGCCCCTGCGGCGGCTGCCGATGGTCTACGGGCAGATGACCCGGCGCGGGGTCGACGACGCGACCATGCGCCGGTGGGTCGAGCCCCTGCGCCGGCGGGAGATCCGCCGGGATCTGGCCCGCTACGCGGGCGACTGGCGCCGCGGACGGCGGGACATGCGCGCAGCGAGCGCCGCCCTGGCGGGGTTCCCGAAGCCGGTGCTCGTCGTGTGGGGCAGCGACGGGAAGATGATGCCGCCGGCGCACGGCCCCCGGCTCGCGGCGGCGTTCCCCGACGCACGGCTCGTCGAGCTGCCCGGCAGCCTCACGCTGATGCCGATCGACCAGCCGGTCGCGCTGGCTGCTCAGCTGCGGGAGTTCGCCGCCTCCTGAGCGCGGCTGACCTGCTCCGCGGCCCGGCGCTTGAGCGGGGCGGGGACCAGCCGGGAGAGCCCGACGCGATGGGCGGCGACCCAGCGATAGCCGCGGTCGGTGGGGCCCGGGATGGCGGCGAAGAGCGCCGCGGGCGGCGCGCCCGCGGGGAGCTCCCGCAAGAGCGCGGGCAGCGCCGCGCCGCCGGACAGACGGCTCCCGTCCGGCGCGACGAGGTGCCACGAGGCAGCGCGCTGCGCCGGGGTGAGGTCGGCGAGCAGCGCGTCGGCGTCCGGCGTGCCGAGCGGCAACGGCCGCAGACGGGGGCCGCGATCCCACGCCAGCAGCCCGGCGAGCAGCCACTTGCAGAAGCCGCAATCCCCGTCGTAGATGACGATGAGCTGACCGGCTCGTGGCGGGCAGATAGGATCGGGCGACGTGTCGGTGGGGATCATCACGGGTTCCGGTACCTACGCATTGCCGGCCTTCGATGATGCCGAACCGGTGGTGGTGGGGACGCCGTGGGGCGATGCCCCGGTCACCCGCGGCAGCTTCGCGGGGGTGTCGGTCGTCCACGTCTCGCGCCATCGTCCCGGCCACGCCCTGCTCTCGAGCGGGGTCAGCCACCGCGCGAACATCTGGGCGCTCCACGAGCTCGGGGTGGAGGCGGTGATCGCCTGCACGGCCTGCGGCGGCGTCGATCCGGCTCTGGAGCTCGGGTCGCTGATCGTCTTCGGCGACCTCCACTTCCCCGTCAACCGCCTGCCCGAGGGCGACATCTGCACGTTCTTCACCGCCCCGGCGGATCCCGGCCGCGGGCACTGGATCCTCCACGGCGGGCCGTTCTCGGACGGTGTGCGCGCGGCCCTGCTCACGGCCGCGGCGCAGGCGGGCCACCCCGCCCGGGACGGCGGTGTCTACGGCCACGTCGACGGTCCCCGGTTCAACACCCCGGTGGAGATCGCCCAGCTCGCCGCCTGCGGGGTGACCGCCGTCTCGCAGACCGCCGGGCCCGAAACCGTGCTGTGCGGCGAGCTCGAGCTGCCCTACGGCCTGATCGGCTACGTCACCGACTACGCCAACGAGGTGAGGCCGGGCGCGCCGACGCCGGTGACCACGCTGATCGAGCTGATGGGCGCCAGCACCCACGTGTTCGCCGACGTCCTCGCCGCAGCGCTGCCGGCGCTGGCCGGTTCCCGACCGCCGCCCGCGGGCACGATGTACCGGTTCGAGAGCCCATGACCGCAACCGGACCGACGGTGGTGATCATGACTCGCGCCCCCCGCCCCGGAGACGTGCGGCGCGCGCTGGAGGAGGTGCTCGGGGCCGAGGGGTGCGTCGCGCTACAGGCGGCCCTGATCCTGGAGGCGGTGCGCTGGGGTCACGAAGTGGCGGGCGACAACGTCCACGTGGCCCACGATCCACCCGACGCCGGCCCGGAGCTGAGGGCGCTGCTGAGCACCGTCTCGCCCCCGCCGCTGCTGTTCCCGCAGAACGGCGAGGGCATCGCCGGCCGGGTGGCCGATGCCGCCGGCCGCGTCTACGGCCGCGGCGGCGGGGGCCCGCTGCTGATCGTGTGGCCGGACCTGCCCCGGATGCGCGCCGAGCACGCCGCGGCGGCGCTCGAGGACCTCCGGCAGGGGGCGGACGTCTCGCTTGGCCCCGTCTACGACGGCGGCTTCTACCTGGTGGCGATCCCGCGCCCGCTGCCGGCCCTGTTCGGCCTCCCCGAGCAGGTGTGGCGCTCGACCGACGCGATGGCCATGGGCCTTGCCGCCGCACGAGACGCCGGCCTGGAGGTCGGCCTGCTGCGCGCCGAGCGGGGCCTCCACCACCCCGCCGACGTCCGCGCGGCCCTGGCCGACCCGCTGCTCCCCGAGCGGGTCCTGCGGGTGCTCCGGCGCGCGCGGTTCGACTGAGCGGCGGCGGTGCGGCGGTGCGGCGGGGGCGCGGCGCGCGCGGCGGGGCGCGGCCCCAGGCGTCATGCATCACGCGCTCGGGTGGGCGGCGGGTGAGCGCATGCGCGGGTTCCGCGAGTTCTGCCCGACGACGTGTCCCGATCCGGCCCCGCCGGCGTCTTGGAGTCAGTTAAGCACCGAGCGAGTGCATGACCGACTCCAAGACGGCGTCGGCTCATCACCACCCTCAGGTACCGTTCCGTGCACCGGGATGCCCGATGGGGAGTGGTGTAGAGGCAGCACGGTTCGCTTTGGACGAACAAGCTCAGGTTCAATTCCTGGCTCCCCAGCTTTGTGAAAAGCGTCGCCCCCTTCCGTCCGGGCATCGCTTACGATCCGTGAGGTGAGCGGTACCGTCGTCGTGATCCTGGCTGCCGGCCAGGGCACCCGGATGCGCTCGTCGACGCCGAAGCTCCTCCACGAGCTCTGCGGGCGGCCACTGCTCGCATGGACGGTCTCCGCCGCGCAGCAGGCGGGCGCCGGGAAGGTGGTCGTCGTCGAGAGCCCGAATGCCGACCTCGTGGCGGCGGCGGGCCTGGCCGAGGGCGTCGAGACGGCGATCCAGGAGCATGCTCGTGGCACCGCCGACGCCGTGAGCGCCGCCGCGAGTCACATCGGCGCGGGGGAGACGGTGATCGTCCTCAACGGCGACGTCCCGCTGATCCGGCCGGAGACGATCCGTGAGCTCGCCGCCGACCACCAGCGCCAGGGCGCCGCCGCGACGATGCTCACCGCCACGCTCGAGGATCCCCGCGGCTACGGCCGCGTCGTGCGCGCGCCCGACGGCACCGTCGAGCGCGTGGTGGAGACGAAGAAGGACGGCGACGCGACGGAGGCCGAGCTCCGCATCCGGGAGGTCAACACCGGCATCTTCGCCTTCGACGGCGACGCCCTGCTCGACGCGCTGGCGCGCGTTCGCCCCGACAACGCCCAGCGCGAGCTCTACCTGCCTGACGTGCTGCCAATCCTGCGGGAGGCAGAGCGCACGGTGCTCGCCCACGAGCTCGCCGACCCGCGGGAGACGCTCGGCATCAACGACCGCGTCGACCTGGCCGCCGTCCGCGCCGTGGCCCAGCGGCGGATCCACGAGCGCCACATGTCCGCCGGGGTGACGATCGTCGACCCCGCCGCGACGGTGATCGACGCCGGCGTGGAGATCGCCGCCGACACCGAGATCGCGCCGTTCACCAGCCTGCACGGGGCCACCACGATCGGCTCGGGCAGCGTCGTCGGGCCGCACAGCACGCTCATCGACGCGCGCGTGGGGGAGGGGGCGAAGGTCCTCCATGCGTACGTGACCGACGCCGAGATCGGCGATCGCGTCAGCGTCGGTCCGTTCGCCTACCTGCGTCCCGGGACCGTCCTGCGCGCCGGGGCCAAGGTCGGGACGTTCGTGGAGGTCAAGAACTCCGAGGTCGGCGCGGGATCGAAGGTGCCGCACCTGTCCTACATCGGCGACACCACGATCGGCGAGGAGACGAACCTCGGCGCGGCCACCATCACCGCCAACTACGACGGCTACCGCAAGCACCGCACGACGATCGGCAGCCGAGTCCACACCGGCGTCGACACCACCTTTGTCGCCCCGGTGTCGATCGGCGACGACGGCTGGACCGGGGCCGGCTCGGTGATCACCACCGACGTCCCGGACGGTGCGCTCGGGGTCACGCGGCCCCAGCAGCGCAACCTGGAGGGCTACGACCGCCGCCGGCGCGAGGAGGCGGCCCGCGACGACGAGGACGTCGTGACTTCGCCGCGCGACGGTCAGGACGGCGTGACCCCGCCACCGAGGGCGAGGACGTCGTGACCCCGACCTACACTCGGAGGCCCGCCGATGCTTGACGAGCTTCCCGTGCCGAGCGACCTCACCCTCGACTACGACAAGCGGCTGATGCTTGTCTCAGGTCGGGCCAACCCGGAGCTGGCCGCGCGCATCGCCTCCAAGCTGGGTGTCTCGCTCAGCCCGATGACGCTGAAGACCTTCTCCAACGGCGAGGTGTACTGCCGCTTCGTGGAGTCGGTGCGCGGCGCCGACGTGTTCATCGTCCAGCCGACGTGCGCCAACGAGCACGACGGGCTCGGCGCCAACGATGCGCTGATGGAGCTGATGGCGATGATCGACGCCGCCGTCGGCGGCTCGGCCCACCGCGTGATCGCCGTCACGCCGTGGTACGGGTACTCGCGCCAGGACAAGAAGTCCGCCCCACGGGAGCCGATCAGCGCGCGGCTCGTGGCGCGGATGCTGGAGGCCGCCGGGATCGACCGGATCCTCACCATGGACCTCCACCAGGGGCAGATCCAGGGGTTCTTCCAGAAGCCGTGCGACCACATGACGGCGCTGTTCATGCTCACGCAGTACTTCGACGACCTCGGGCTCGAGGACCTCGTGGTCGTCGCCCCGGACGCCGGCCGGGTGAAGCTGAACAAGCGCTTCGCCTCGCAGATCGGCGCCGACCTGGCGATCCTCAACAAGGAGCGCCCCGCCCAGCAGGTCGCCGAGATCAACTACGTCATCGGTGACGTCAAGGGCAAGACCGCCGTGATCGTCGACGACATCATCGACACCGCGGGCACGCTCAAGGCCGCCGCCGAGGCGGTCCACGACGCCGGCGCCCGCCGCGTCTACGCCGCCGCCACCCACGGCATCTTCTCCGGCAACGCGTGGGAGAACCTCGCGGCGGCCGGCTTCGAGCAGATCGTCGTGACCGACACGATCCCCGCCCGCCCCGGCAAGCCGGACAACGTCCGCGTCCTCTCCTGCGCCGACCTGCTGACCAACTCGATCCGTCAGATCTTCACCGACGGCTCGGTGAGCGACGTGTTCGGCGGGGAGAACCAGCTCTTCTGAGTCGTGGCCGCCTGACGGGGCCGCGGCTCATGTGCGTGGCACCCGAGCCGGTCTCCGCAGTTAGCGGACCGTGACGCTGACCTTGTAGGCGCCGAACGTCTGGCCGGGCGCCGATGGGGCGGTGAGGGTGAAGCGGATGTGCGTGGTTCCCCGGCCGACGGCCCGGTAGACCCACACCTGCTCGGTCGTGTCGCTCGAATGGGTGGGGTTCTGGTAGCCGTGGTGGGTGAGCTTGAGCACGTGGGGGGACGGCCGGCGCGCGACGCCCCAGAAAGCCGGGGTGGTTCCCTGCGTGCCGATCTTGAACACGACCTTCAGCTTGTCGCACCGCTTGAGGGTGACCGGACGGTGCGCCCGGCCCTGGACCAGGGTGGTCGTGCGGCAGGCCGCCGTGGCGCCTGCGGTCCCGCCGCCAGCGACCGCGACCAGACCAACCGCCAGGCACATGGCCGTCACCCACGCTCTGAACATAGCCTCATCCTATAGATCCATTTACGGCGAGAAGACCGCCAACGACCCGCTGTTGGCGTAGCCGTCGGCGCCGGTGGTCGTGAGGATCGTCCGGCAGTTCGAGACACCACTGGGTGCGACGGCGCACGCTTCCACGTCTCCCGAGTCGGCCTGGGCCACGAGGAGGACGTTGCCGAGGAGGGTGAGCTCGGTCGGCGTGTCGTCCTGGGCCAGCGACGTGTCTCCCCCGTAGGCCATCCCCCCGCCGGGCGACAGGGTGTCCCAGCTGATCTGGCCGCTGTCCTGATCGCCCATGGTCAGGAGGCGGTTCGGGAGCGAGACCGCCACAGCGGCGTCCAAGGCGTTGTCCGAGCCGGGGTCGGTGCTCGTCTGCGGGCTGCCTGGGAGCGGAGTGAAGCCGCCGCTTTCGGTAAACGCGAAGCCTTGCGTCTGAGGTGGACCCTCGTCGTTCTGGCCCGTGAACACGAACGCGTGGCCCCCCGCGTTCAGGACGGCCACACCGTCAGGATCCAGGATCTGGCCGGGGTCGCTGGCCGTTTCCACGAGCGTCTTGTTCGCCTGCAGGCTGTAGGCGACCACGTCACCCGGCACGGTGTATGAGTCCGTGTTCGTGGAGACGACAGTCGTCGGGTTGACGACGGCGATGTTGATGTCCTGCTCAGATCCGGTGGAGTTCACGCTGTCGATCTTCAGCCCACAACCGCTGTTGACGGTGAGCACGTCGATCGTGCTGCTCGGGCTGGCGCTCACGTACACCGTCGACCCTGACACGGCGAGATCATCCGGGCCGGCACGAACGGACACGTGGCTGATCGGTGAGGGGCCGATCATGCCGGTGCTCGCGTCGATCTTGAAGCTGTACACGTATCCGGGATTGTCAGGCCAACCGTCCGTGAAGACCAGGCAGCTCGCCGGTGTCGTCACCACTGCCAGGTGGTGCTCGCCGGCAAGGGTTTCGATCGAACATTCTGACCTGAGCAGCACATGCTGGATGAAGCTGACGCTGGCGCCGCTCGTCCTGTACACGTCGATCCCATCCGGGCAGGTCCCATACTGGGCGTACAGGTAGCGGGTGCCGGTCCCGGCTGCGGCGGGCAGATGACCCACCACAAGCGGTGCACCACGGCTGCCGCCCGCCGGGCCACCGCGTAGCACCGACGGCCGCGCCGCTGCGTGCGCCGTCGCCGCTGCGGCGAACACGACGGCGAGCGGCAACAGCGTCAGGCCGATCATCCGAATCCTTCTCATGACGGTCTACTCAGTTCTCCGCAGACGATGTCCACGGATCGACCCATCGACAGGATGAGTCCGTACTTTCAGCCCGGTCTGGTGCGACTCCAACCTGGTTGCGGACTCAGCTCGTGACTCCGGCCAAGTGCAGCAGTCAGCGAACAGAGAGCTGGCGGCGTCCTCCAATACGAACATACGGGCGTTCCCACGAGAGTCAAGCCGAAATCGGAAATCGGCACAGGATCCCGGCACCGGTCACGGTCGCGCCGATGCTGTACCTCGCCTGCTCGGCTGCCGCGTCACAGCCAGCCCCTCACCTCGGTGCTGCCGCGCGAGAATCGCCTTCTCGGGCAACCCCTGATTCACGGTGACCTCGCGCAGCGTGCTACGGCGAGAAGACTGCCGTCGACCCGCTGTCGCCGCTGCCGGCGCCGGTGAGCGTCGCGATCGACCGGCAGTTGGAGACGCCGCTCGGAGCGAGGGCGCACGCCTCCAAGTCTCCATTGTCGTCCTGGGCCACGAGGAGATCGTTGCCGAGGACCGTGAGCTCGGTCGGGTCGGCGCCGTTCTGGGCCAGCAGGGTATCGCCGGCGTAGGCCATGCGGCTGCCGGTCAGCGTGTCCCAGCCGATCTGTCCGGTGAGGTTGTCGGCCTGAACCAAGAGGCCGTTCGGGACCGAGAGGGCCACCGCGGCACCGTCCAGGGCGTTCGGGTCGGTGCTCGTCAGCGGGCTTCCCGGCAGCGGGTTGAAGCCGCTGCCGCTGTAGACGAAGCCCTGCGTCTGGGGCGGACCATCCACGGCCTGTCCGGTGAACACCAGCGATTTGCTGCCGAGGCCCGTGGCGGCGACGCTGTCCGGAGAAGCGATCTGCCCGGGGCCGCTGGCCGTCTCCGCGAGCGTGCCGTCCTCCTGCAGGGTGTAGGCGACCATGTCACGACGGCGGCGAGCGGTCCCGCTGCGGCGGCCCGTGTTGGCGTCCGCCGACACGACGGTGGTCGGGCTGGTGAGGGCGATGTTGATGTCGTCCTCGGAGCCGGTGGAGTTCTGGCTGTCGAGTGTCAGCGAGCAGCCGTCGCCGACCGTGAGCACGTCGATCGTCGGGTGACCGTTGCTGGAGTTTGAGTTGCTCTCATACACCGTCGAACCGGACACCGCGAGATCTCCCGGGTCTCCGCCGACCGACACCGCCCCGACGGGCGAGGGGCTGAGCGTGCCGTCGCTCGGGTCGATCGTGAAGCTGTAGACGTTTCCGTCGCCGTCGGTGAGCATCAGGCAGTTCGCGGGCGTTTTCACGACCGCCAGGTGGTGGTTGCCCAAGTAGGGATTCTCAGAGCAGCCGCCCCGCACGTTCTGGATCAAGCTGAGGCCCGTCCCTGATACCTGGTACACGTCGATCCCGTCCGGGCAGGTCCCGTCCTGGGCGTAGATGTAGTCGGTGCCGGACCCCAGCGGTCTGGGCAGACGGCCCACCACATGCGGTGCGGCATGGTTGCGCCCGGGCCGGCCTCGGCTCGCCGACGACGGGGCCGCCGCGTGCGCCATGCCGGCCGACGCCATCACGGCGGCGAGCGCCGGCGCTGTCAAGCCCATCATGCGGACGCGTCTCATGCGCTGCCCTCGGTTCTCCGGCCGGAACGCACGACAGTCAACCTCTGTGGGGGATACGCCTAAGCCACCACATCCTATGTGAGGCGTCACGCCGAGAGATGGCCTTCCGGTCATCCGGCCCGCCTGCCGGTTGCGAGGCCCGAGGCGATGCGAACGCGGCGGCCACGGTCCTTTCTCGCGCGCCACGGGTACCGTTGCGCCGAATGCCGGCGGAACGCACGCTCCCCACGCCCGAGGCGGAGGCGATCGTCGCCCTCGCCCGGGACTTCGCCGCGGGCGAGCTCGCGCCGCGCGCCGCGGCCGACGAGGAGGCCCATCGCTTTCCCCGTGATGTGTTCAGGCAGCTCGGCGAGCTCGGCCTGCTGGCGATGCCGTATCCCGAGGCGCACGGGGGCGGCGGGCTGCCCTACGAGGTCTACCTCCAGGCGCTGGAGGAGATCGGCGGCGCGTGGGCGAGCGTGGGGGTGGGGCTGAGCGTCCACGTGATGTCGTGCTGGCCGCTCGCCACCTACGGCAGCGACGCGCAGAAGGAACGCTGGCTCCCCGACATGCTCGGCGGCGCCCTGCTCGGCGGCTACTGCCTGTCGGAGGCCGACGCCGGCAGCGACCCCGGGGCGATGCGCACGCGGGCGCGCCCGGCGAATGGCGGCTACCGCGTCACCGGCAGCAAGGCGTGGGTCACCCACGGCGGGGAGGCCGACTTCTACACGCTGTTCGCGCGGACCTCCGACGAGCGCTCCAAGGGGATCTCGTGCTTTCTCGCGCCGGGCGAGGCGCCGGGGCTCAGCCGCCAGGCGCCCGAGCGCAAGATGGGCCTCACCGGCTCGACGACGGCGACGCTCGACTTCGACGGCGTCAGCCTGGAGGCCGACCGGCTGATCGGCGAGGAGGGCCAGGGGCTCCCGATCGCCCTGCGAGCGCTCGACTCCGGGCGCCTCGGGATCGCCGCCGTCGCCGTCGGGCTCGCCCAGGCCTGTCTCGATCAGGCGGTCGCCTACGCCAAGGAGCGGCGCACCTTCGGCTCCCCGATCATCGAGCACCAGGGGCTCGCGTTCCTGCTCGCCGACATGGCCGCGGGGGTGGAGTCCGCGCGCGCGGTGATGCTCGAGGCGGCACGCCGGCGCGATCGCGGGCTGCCGTTCGGCCGCCAGGCCTCGGTGGCGAAGCTCCTGGCCACCGACACCGCCATGCGCGTCTCCACCGACGCCGTGCAGGTGCTCGGGGGCGCCGGCTACACGCAGGACTTCCCCGTCGAGCGGATGATGCGCGAGGCGAAGGTGATGCAGATCTTCGAGGGCACGAACCAGATCCAGCGGATGGTCATCGTCCGGCACCTCGCTCGCGCGTGACCCTGACGAGAACGACGAGGAGGCGGACATGAGGACGCGGTTCACGGAGGTGTTCGGGATCGAGCATCCGGTCGTCCAGGGTGGGATGCAATGGGTGGGGCGCGCCGAGCTCGTGGCCGCGGTGGCCAACGCGGGGGCGCTTGGGCACATCACTGCCCTCACCCAGCCGTCGCCCGAGGCGCTCGTGGCGGAGATCGCGCGCTGCCGGGAGCTCACCGACCGGCCGTTCGGGGTCAACCTGACGATCCTCCCCGCGATCGACCCGCCGCCTTATCACGAGTACGCCCAGGCGATCATCGATGCCGGCGTGACCCACGTGGAGACGGCGGGCAACAACCCGACGGAGTTCCTGGAGATGTTCAAGCCGGCCGGGATCAAGGTGGTCCACAAGGCGACGACCGTCCGCCACGCGCTCAAGGCGCAGTCGCTCGGCGTCGACGCCGTTTCGATCGACGGCTTCGACTGCGCCGGGCATCCCGGTGAGGACGACGTGCCCGGGCTCGTGCTGATCCCGGCCGCGGCCGACCGCCTGGAGATCCCGTTGATCGCCTCCGGTGGCTTCGCCGACGCGCGCGGCCTCGTCGCCGCGCTGGCGCTGGGGGCCGATGCCGTGAACATGGGCACCCGCTTCATGTGCACCGCCGAGTCGCCGATCCACGAGAACGTCAAGCGCCACCTCGTCGAGGCCGACGAGCGGATGACGGTCCACATCTTCCGCTCGTTCCGCAACACCGCTCGGGTGGCGCGCAACCGCGTCGCCGAGCAGGTGGTGGAGATCGAGCGCGCGGGCGGCAGCTTCGAGGACGTCAGGGAGCTGGTCGCCGGGAAGCGCGGCCGGCTCGTCTACGAGACCGGCGACACCGAGGCGGGGATCTGGTCGGCCGGCCTCTGCCAGGGCCTGATCCACGACGTCCCCACCTGCGCCGAGCTCGTGGAGACGATCATGAGCGAGGCGGAGGAGATCATCGCGGGACGGCTCGCCGGTCTGCTCGGGGATCCGGTGGGGTGACCCGCCCTCAGCCGCCGGCGCAATCACGGCGGTGGCGGTCGGGCGGGAAGGGGAGGTCGGCGATCAGCGCGGTCTCCAGATAGTGGTCGACGAGCGGGCTGCCCGACCCGGGTGCCAGCTCGGCCCCGACCGCGCGCAGGGCGTCCCGCGAGCCGTCGGGGACCACCCAGGGGGCGATGGCGAGGAAGCCGGTCTTCGGCCCGGCGTCGGAGCGGAACATCGTCTGGTCCTCCGACGGCACGAAGGCGGCGTTCCCGATGTAGTGGCATCCCGGCGCGCGGCGGGCGGGGTGCCGGTGCCTTCGCCGGTGTCCCCGGGGCCGGCCCCGGGCGGGTCCCCGCAGCCCCCGCTGCAGGATCGCGCTCTGCCCGTCGAAGGCGAGGTCGGCGAGATTGCCGACCATCATCGGGTTGACGGCATAGGTGAAGCGCACGCTCGGGTCGCTCACGGCACGGTAGGCGGAGCCCATCCACGACAGCGGCTGCCACTGCTCGATGCCGTCGCCGTCGGGCCCGGTCCAGCGGCCGGGGTTGGCCTCGGCCTGGATGACGACGTTGGCGCCGAGCCGATCGAGGCATCGCATGTAGTAGAGGGCGACATCGCCGCAGGGATCGACCCCGGCCGGCGGGCTGCCGTAGGTGAAGGCGGGCAGGCTGGTGGCCAAGCCGAGCCGCGCCCGGGTCCGGGGCAGGCGGTAGGGGCGCAGGTTGGCCACCGCCGCCGGTCCGCTCGCCGGGCCCGCCGTGAAGCCGAGCTCCGACTCGAGCGGGGTGAGCGGCACCTTGAGGTTGGAGGCCACGACGTTGCGCAGCACGTCCGGCCCGCTCTGGCGCACGTCACGCGGACCCCACATGAACGTCTCGTTGTAGACCTGCGGGGCGATGGGAACGTACACCGAGCTCGGCCGCGGGTGCAGGTCGGGATCGGCGAACACGGCGACGTCCGTCGGGTCGGTGCTCTGGCGGAATGGCGGCACGTCCGCCGAGCCGACCATGTAGACGTGGTAGCGCCGGGCGAGCGTCGAGAAGGTCAGCATGAAGCTGCGGACGATCGTGTCGGTGGCGGCCACGAAGCCCTGGTCGAGGCCGGAGAAGGTCCCGAGCCGGGCGTGGTCGATGGCGAGCGGAACGGCGTACTGGGTGGTGATCGTGGCGAGCGCCGCGAGCGTCGCACACGGGACGCCCTCCGGCTCGCAGCTCACCGAGCCCGGCTGGGTGAACAGCGCGCGGGCCAGCGCGCCGCGAGACCCGGTGGCGATCGTCGCCAGCCCGATGTCCTCGTTGAACACGACGACGTTCGGGCGCCCGCGGGCCAGGTGGGGGAGGACGTACTGCCGCAGCAGGCAGTCGATCTTGGCCCGGAAGCTCGCATAGGAGACGACCCATCGGGCGCTCTGCGCGAACTGCATCGCGAACACACGTGGCGCATGCGGCCGGGGATCGGCGGCGAGGATCGCCGGACGACTGTCGAGCGCGGCGTAGGAAGCGCACCCCGCGGGCGACGGTGCCGACGCGGCGGACGAGGCGGACGAGGCGGACGAGGCGGACGAGGCGGTGGACGCGGGCGCCTGAGTGCCCGCCACCCCCAGGGCCAGCCCCAAGACCACCAGCGTGATCGCCGCCCGCACCACGGTGCCGCTCAGCGTTGCACAATGTCGACCGTGAGCGAGGAGCGACCACCGGGCCTGACCGAGCACGGCATCAGTCGCCGGGCGCTCCTCGGCGGCGCCGCCGCCACCGCCGGCGCGGCGCTCCTGCCCGCCTCCGCCGAGGCCGCGGCCCACCGGCACGCCCACGGCCACCGGCACCGGCGGGCCCGCGCCTCGCGCGCCGACGTGATCGTCGTCGGCGCCGGCCTCTCGGGCCTCACCGCCGCGCGGGCGATCGTGGCCGCGGGCAAGTCGGTGATCGTGCTGGAGGCCCGCGACCGCGTCGGCGGCCGGACGCTCAACCACGCGCTCGGCCCCGCCTACCCCGGCAAGGTGGTGGAGGTCGGCGGCGAGTGGATCGGCCCGACCCAGGACCACCTCGCGGCGCTCGCTCAGGAGCTCGGCGTCGGCACCTATCCGACCTACAACAGCGGCAACTACCTGTTCTACGAGAACGGGACGCTCACGCCGTACACCCCGAGCGGTCCGCTGGGGGCGATCCCGCCCGACTACGAGGCCGCGGCCGAGCTCGAGACGGTCCTCCTCCGGCTCGACGAGATGGCCAAGACGATCCCGCTCGAGGCCCCGTGGACGGCGCCCGACGGCCTCACCTACGACGGTCAGACGGCGGAGACGTGGAAGCTCGCCAACACGGTGAGCACCGGCGCCCGCAACCTGCTCGACCTCGGCGTCGAGGCGGTGTGGGCGGCCGAGCCGCGCGACGTCTCGCTCCTCCACGTCCTCTTCTACATCCACTCGGCCGGCAACGAGACGACGCCGGGGACGTTCGAGCGGCTGATCAACACCGCGGGCGGCGCGCAGCAGGACCGCTTCGTCGGCGGCTCCCAGCTCGTCTCGCTTCGCGCCGCCCAGACGCTCGGCCGCCGGGTGCGCCTGAAGGAGCCCGTGCGGCGGATCGTCCAGGGCCACGGCACCGTGAAGGCGATCACCGACTCCGCCACCTTCACCGGCCGGCAGGTGATCGTCACCGGTCCGCCCGCGCTCACCGCCCAGATCATCTACGAGCCCGTCCTGCCCTACCTGCGCGCCCAGCTCACCCAGCGCTTCCCCCAGGGCTCGGCGATCAAGTGCGAGGCGATCTACAAGACGCCGTTCTGGCGCGCCGGCGGTCTCTCGGGGCAGGTGACGAGCGACACCGGGCCGATCAAGATCACCTTCGACAACTCGCCGCCGGACGGCAGCCCGGGTGTCCTGCTCGGATTCGTGGAGGGGGAGGCAGCCCGCCAGTTCGGGGTCCTCTCGGCGGCTGAGCGCCGGGCCCAGGCGATCGCCTGCTTCGTGCGCTACTTCGGCGCCGAGGCGGCCGACCCGATCGGCTACATCGAGATGAACTGGTCGGCCGAGCCGTGGACCCGCGGCTGCTATGTCGGCTACACGCCGCCGGGCGTCCTCACCGACTACGGCACCGCGATCCGCGCCCCCATCGGCCGGATCCACTGGGCGGGCGCGGAGACCTCCGACTACTGGAACGGCTACATGGATGGTGCGATTCGCTCCGGCGAGCGGGCCGCCGCCGAAGCGCTGGCGGACATCTAGTGGGCCGCCTGGGGGAGACGGAGCGCTAGTCAGGTGCGCCAGAGCGAGCGCGCCGCGCGCCTGATGGAGCTGCTCGGGCTCACCGACGACGAGCTCTGCACGGTGCTTGCCACCGATCCGCTGGCGCTGCTCTCCGACCAGCTCGACCACGCCCCCGAGCTGAGGATCCTCCTCGACCTGCTCGCCGAGGCCGAAGCGCGCGCGGGCGCGAGCACGCTGCACCGGTGGGTGAGGGCCGGTGGACCGTCCGGTCGGCCGATCGACGCGTTGCTCGCACGTGACTTCGCCCGCTTCGAGGAGCAGGTCGACGAGCTCGCCGAGCGCGGCTTCGTCCTACGTGCCGCCCGACGCGATGGGTGAGCCGCTCGCCGTCCCGTTGCGCGTCCGCTACGCGGAGTGCGACATGCAGGGCGTGGTGTTCAACGCCCACTACCTCGCCTGGTTCGACCTCGCCCTCACCGAGCTGTGGCGCGCCGCCTTCGGCCACTACGACGCGATGCTCGCCCGCGGCGTCGACCTCGTCGTCGCCGAGGCCCGGATCAGGTTCATTGCCTCGGCCCGCTTCGACGACGCGCTAGAGCTGACGATCGGCGTCGCCCACCTGGGCACGACGAGCGTGAGGACCGAGTACCGGGTCCGGCGGGCCGGCACCGCCCTGGCGGAGGGCGAGATGGTGCACGTGTTCGTCGAGCGCGAGACGCTGGCGAAGACGCCGATCCCGGACTGGGCGCGCGACGGTCTCGCGCCCTGGACGCTCGGCTGAGCGTCAGGCGCCGGCGTCGTCGACGGCGTCGGCCGCCGCGAGGTCGGCGTCGATCGCGACCCGGGGCGTGCCCGGCCACGTGCCGACGAGACCGCGGAAGGCGCGGGCGGCCGCCCGGTCGACCAGCGCGCCCATCGCCGCCATCGTGGCGGCCTGCAGGGCGGCGGCGGCGACCACCTTGCCGAGCGGCGCGTCGCCGGCCTCGGCCGCCGGCGGGGGAGCGGTGTCGATCGAGTCCCACACCGCCTGGAACACCCGCGAGCCGAGCCGGGCGCCGATGATCCCGGCGACCATCCCGAACGGCTTGTAGAAGATCTTCATCGAGCGGGGAGCCTACCCGGTGACTCAGCCGTTCATCCCGATGGCCAGATCGTCCGCCGGGAGGTAATCCATGAGGCGGTGACATGCCGCCTGTCGAAGGGGTACAAGTAGCTGAGCACATAGTGGCCCCGAGCAGAGGGAAAGGTGGGAAGCATGCTCGACGAGGATCGCAGTCAGGGTGGTGAAGCCGCCGAGGATCTGCTGCGGCGGGCGCTGCTCGACGACGCGGGGGCCGTGACGGTGTCGCTGCGGGTCGACGGGCTCCCGCTGAGCGAGGCGGTCACGGTCATCTTCCACGCCCGGCGGGACCTGGGGACGCTGCAGACCTACGTCGCCCCGGGCAGCCGCGGCGCCGGCTCCACGGTGTCGGTCTCGGAGCTCCTCCGCGTGCCGTGTGACCTCGATCTCGCCGACGCCGAGGATCGCGAGGAGGCCGAGCGGCTCTACGTCGAGCAGGCGACCGCCCTGCGCGACGCGCTCGTGGCCACCGACGTCGTGCTCGACGTGTGGCGCGAGCCGCTCTGCGAGCTCGCCGGGCGAACGGTGAAGATCGACCACTCCGTGGGGCTCTCCGTGCGGTTGCCCGCGCCGCGCCTGCTGCCGACGGCGCTGGTGGCTCCCGATTCGCACCTCGTCGTCACGCCCGTGTGCAGCGCGCGGACGCTGGCGGAGGGGCGCCCCCCGCTGGGGATCGCCTGCGCCCAGCAGGACTTCACGCGCGTCTATCCGCTCGCCGATGATCCCGAGCGGTGCGTCAGCGAGTTCCTGGAGGTCTCCGCCGAGCATGCCCGCCACCTCGCCGAGCGCCTCGATCACCAGGAGGCGTCAGTCGAGCGCTTCCTGGAGCTGAGCGACAGCTGAGCAGCCCCGCCCCCGGCGGCCATCGGTAGCGTGCCGCCGGTGCGCCTGCGCCGGCCGATCATCCTGCTCGCGATCGTGCTCGGGCTCGCGGTGTTCCTCGTCGTGAGCGCGATCCTCGCGCGCGTGTTCAGCATCGACGGCGCCGAGCGCGCCGCCCTGACCTCGCTCGTCCAGGCCGAGGCCAAAGGCGACGGAACCGCGATGGCCCGGCTCATGTACCGCTGCGACGCGGCGTGCCGTGCTCGTGTGAACGCCGACGCGGCGGCGCTCGCGCGCCCCGGGCAGGTCGGCATCGCCGAGATCAATCCCTCGGCCGGCTTCTCGCTCGGCGCCACCGAGGGCACCGCCCGCGTGGCCTGGTTCGCGTCCGATCCCCGCCCCGTCGTCCAGTGCGTCCGCGTCCGCCGGGCCGGCAACGCGCTCAGCGGCTTCCACGTCGAGATGCTCGTGCTGAGCCGCAGGATCGCCAGCGACAAGGACTGCCCGGCGCACTACTGAGGACGGTCGTCCCCGGACCCCGGACCCCGGACCCCGGACCCCGGACCGCTACCGGTGGTGAGCCGGCGCGCGCACCGGGCGGCGCACCGGCTCCCGGGACGGCCGACGCACGGGGTGGCGCGGAAGGCGCTCGTGCAGGCGGCGGCCGTCGCGCAGGCGCACGCGGGCGGGAAGGGCGTCGGGCAGCGGCAGGCCGCCTCCCGGGACGTCGTGCGGCCGCAGCGGGCGGCGGGGGTGGTTTCCCCAGCCGTCATCGGAGCCCGAGTCCTCGGGCCGCGGCGGGTCGGTGTCATCGCGCATGGCGGGGATGAGCAGCATCGCCACGCAGACGAGACCGATCACATGCACCCCAACCATCCACAGAAGCAGCTCATCCACTCCCGACATACCGGAATCGTATCGCGCCGGACCGCCCAGCGAAACCGCCTTCGCTACCATCGACCGGCGCTCATGGCAACGTCCAATCCCACGCTCGCCGTCTCCCGCCGGGACCCCTCGGGCTCACGCTCGGTGCGCCGCCTGCGGCGCGAGGGCAACGTCCCCGGCGTCGTCTACGGCGGCGGCGAGGACGCGGTCGCCTTCGCCATCGACTCCCGCGAGCTTCGCATCGCGCTCGCCAACGCCGGCGCGGTGCTGGACCTGGCCATCGACGGCCAGACCGGAACTCCGGTGGTGGTCAAGGAGCTGGCGCGTCACCCGGTCAACGGCGAGACGATGCACATCGACCTGCTCCGCGTCCGGATGGACACCAAGATCGAGGCCACGGTCGTGATCGACCTCGTCGGTGCCGACGAGGCCCCCGGTGTGCGCGAGGGCGGTGTGCTCGAGCTGGTGACGCGCGAGGTGACCGTCGAGGCGCTGCCGGGAGACATCCCGGACACGATCACCTACGACGCCTCGAAGCTCGAGGTCGCCGCCACGGTCACGCTGGCCGAGATCACGGCGCCGTCGGGCGTGAAGCTCGTCGGCGACCCGGAGACCGTCGTCGCCACCATCACCGCCCCCCGCCTGCAGGTCGAGTCCGACACCGAGATCGAGGCCGAGACCGAGGTCGTCGGCGAGGGCGAGAGCGCCGATGACACCGCCGCGGCCTCCGACGAGGCCGAGGCGAGCGACGCCGGCGAATAGCGGCGGGCGGGTCCGATTCCGGTCGACTGGCTGCTCGTCGGCCTCGGCAACCCGGGCCCTGAGTACGAGCGCACACCCCACAACATCGGATTCGCGGTCGCGCGGGCGCTGATCGACCGCTGGCAGCTGCCGAAGCCCAGATCCCGTTTTCGCGGGCTCCTCACGGAGGGCCGGATCGGGCCCGGGCAGCCCCGGGTGGCGGTGCTCATGCCGCAGACGTACATGAACGACGCCGGGCGCTCCGTCGGCCCGGCGCGCGGCGAGCTCCACGTGGAGCTCGATCGGATCCTCGTCCTGCACGACGAGATCGACCTGCCGTTCGGCGAGATCCGCGTGCGCCTCGGCGGCGGGCTGGCCGGACACAACGGGCTGAAGTCGCTCAAGGCGCACCTCGGGGGGGCCGATTTCCAGCGCGTGCGGATCGGCGTGGGGCGTCCGCCCACCACCGATCCCGACCGCGTGGCGGCCTATGTGCTCGGCCGCTTCCGCCAGACGCGCGAGGAGGTACAGGAGCTCACCGAGCGGGCCGCCGAGGCCGCCGAGGAACTCATCTTGAGCTCTGCGGCACCGTCCTAGACTCGGATACACCGATGCTGAGGACGCTGCTCTCGCACGCTGACGAGGATGCCCAGACCGCGACGCTGGCGCGGGACGGCGGCCGCGCATTCGTCGCCGGGTCGCTGCGCCCCTACCTCGTCGCCTCGCTCGTCGATCGCGACGACACACGGCCCGCGATCGTCGTCGCCGGCGACGATCGCTCGGCCCGGGAGCTCGCCCTCGCCCTGCGGGCGTGGCTGGCGCCGCGGCGGGTGCTGTTCTACCCGAGCCGCGGGGTCACCTACGAGTCCCACCTCGCTCCCCCCGCCCACCTCATCGGGCGCCGCGTGGCGGCCCTCGACGCCCTGCTCGGCTCGGCCGACGAGGCCTCGCAGAGCGGCCCGGTCGTCGTGGTCAGCGCCGTCGCGCTGTCGGAGAAGGTGCCCGATCCCTCGCTCCGCCCGCACGGGTTCGCGCTGCGGGTCGGCGAGCTGATGGACCTGGAGGAGACGGCGCAGGATCTCGTCGCGGCGGGGTACGAGCGGGTCGACCAGGTGGAGGACCGGGCCCAGTTCGCGATCCGCGGCGGGCTGCTCGACGTATTCCCGGCCACCGAGGACCGAGCCGTCCGCGTCGACCTGTTCGGGGACGAGATCGAGTCGCTGAGGTGGTTCTCCACCTTCACCCAGCGCTCGCTCGAGGACGCCGAGGAGGTCGAGGTGGCGCCGGCCGCCGAGCTCGCCCCCGAGTACCGGGAGCTGGCCGAGTTGGCCGCCCTGGAGGACGAGCAGGACCGCCCGGACGTCGCCGAGCTCCTGCCCGTCGAGGATTTCCGCTCGTTCCTGGAGCTGGCGCCGCCGCGGGCGGAGATCCTGGTCGCCGCCGAGGAGGATCTGGGGCCGACGCTCGCCGACCATTGGCAGGACGTGTGCGCGGCGTTCCACGACGCGGACGCCCACCACCTCTACGTCCATCCCGACGCCATCCACGCCGCGCTTGAGGACCGCGCGCGGATCCGTCTCTCCACCGTCGAGCAGGATCAGCCGTTCGAGTTCCGGGCCCAGACGGCCGACATCGCGGCCCGCGGCCTGCGCGACGCCGAGCCCGAGCTCGAGAAGCTCGCCCGCTCGGGCTACCGCACCGTGGTCGCCTTCGCCCAGCGCGGGGAGGGCGATCGCGCGGCGTACAACCTCGGCCGGCTCAAGGTGCGCTGGCTCGGCTCCGAGAACGGCGGTGCGCCGCCCCCCGGCCCGGGCGGGATCCTGTTCGCCCACGCTCGCCTCGGGCAGGGCTTCATCGCCCCCCAGTTCCACCTCGCGGTGATCCCCGATCACCGGCTGTTCCGCCGCCGCCGGGAGGCCGCCAACCGCCGAGCCGGCGGCCGCGGCTCCCAGCGCGGCGTGCTGCGGAGCTTCGCCGACCTGCGGACGGGCGACATCGTCGTCCACGAGGACCACGGCATCGCGCGCTTCGCCGGCTTCGACACGAAGACCGTCGCCGGCATCACGCGTGACTACCTCACGCTCGAGTACGCCGGCTCGGACCGCGTGTTCATGCCCGTCGACCAGCTGGCCAAGATCAGCCGCTACGTGGGCGCCGGCGGTGAGCATCCGCCGCTCTCGAAGCTCGGCGGCACCCGCTGGGAGGCCGTCAAGGCACGGGCCCGCCGGGCCGCCCAGGAGCTCGCCGGCGAGCTGCTGCAGCTGTTCGCCGAGCGCCGGCGGCGGGTCGGGCACGCCTTCCCGCTCGACACCGAGTGGCAGCGCGAGTTCGAGGACGCCTTCCCGTATCAGGAGACGCCCGACCAGCTCGACGCGATCGAGTTCGTCAAGGCGGACATGGAATCCCCGCGGCCGATGGACCGGCTGATCTGCGGCGATGTCGGCTACGGCAAGACCGAGGTGGCGCTGCGCGCCGCCTTCAAGTCGGCCCAGGACGGCAAGCAGGTGATGATGCTCGTCCCCACGACGATCCTCGCCCAGCAGCACTACGGGACGTTCTCCGAGCGCCTCAAGGACTACCCCGTGACGATCGAGCACGTGAGCCGCTTCCGGCCCGCCGCGGAGCAGCGCCAGGCGGTGGCGCGCTTCAGCCGCGGCGAGGTCGACATCCTCATCGGCACCCACCGGCTGCTCTCCCGGGACGTTCGCGCCAAGGACCTGGGGCTGCTGATCGTCGACGAGGAGCAGCGTTTTGGCGTCAAGCAGAAGGAGCTCCTACGCCAGCTCAAGCTGAAGGTCGACGTGATCGCCATGAGCGCCACGCCGATCCCTCGCACGCTGCAGATCTCGCTGGCCGGGATCCGTGACATCTCGGTCATCGAGACCCCGCCGGAGGGCCGCCGGCCGGTGAAGACCTACGTCGGCGAGTACGACGAGACGCTCGTCAAGCAGGCGCTCGAGCGCGAGTTCGACCGCGGCGGCCAGGCGTTCTTCCTCCACAACCGGGTCGAGACGATCGACGAGACGGCGCAGCGGCTGCGCGCGCTGTGCCCCGGGATGCGCTTCGAGGTCGCCCACGGGCAGATGGACGAGCGCACGCTGGAGGACCGGATGCTGCGCTTCCTGCGCGGCGACGCCGACGTGCTCGTGTGCACCTCGATCATCGAGTCGGGGATCGACATCCCCCAGGCGAACACGCTGATCGTCGAGCGCTCCGACACCTTCGGCCTCGCCCAGCTGTACCAGATCCGCGGCCGCGTCGGGCGCTCACGCGAGCGCGCCTACGCCTACCTGTTGTATCCGAGTGCCGCCGCGCTGACCCCGGAGGCCGCCCAGCGCCTGTCGGCGCTCAGCGACTACACCGAGCTTGGGGCCGGCTTCAAGATCGCGATGCGGGATCTGGAGATCCGCGGCGCCGGGAATCTGCTCGGCGACGAGCAGTCGGGCCACGTCGCCGCGCTCGGCTTCGAGCTGTACATGCAGATGCTCGACGAGGCGGTGAGCGCGGCCGAGGCGGCCGGCGGGGAAGCGGAGGAGGGGGAGGACTGGGAGCCCGTCCGCCTCGACGTCAACGTCGACGCCTACGTGCCGGCCGACTACATCCCCTACGAGCAGGCCAAGGTCGACGTCCACCGGCGGATCGCCTCCGCCCGGGAGGTGGCCGAGCTCGTCGCCCTGCGGGAAGAGCTCGAGGACCGTTTCGGCGATCCGCCGCCGCCGCTGCTCAACCTCATCTCGCTGCAGCAGGCCCGGATCAAGTTCGGCCAGGCCGGCGCGCAGGCGGTGTCGATCCGCCAGGGACGTCTCTCGGTGACCCCGATCGAGCTCGATTCGCGCCGCGCGAAGGCGCTCCGGGCCGAGATCCCGGAGGCGCTGTACGAGTCCGGCAAGTCCCAGCTCTCGGTCCGCGTTCCCTCCGACCCCGCGCAGCAGTTCCCCGCCGTGCTGCGGGCCGCCGACGTCCTGCTCGCGGCCGTGCGCGAGGCCGAGGCGGCGCAGGCCGAGGCCGCGGCCGCCGCCTGAGCGCAATCGGGCGGTTTCGCGCCCAGGCGCCCGGGCCCCGAGTCGCCCTCAACGCGCAGCGCCGGCGGCGCCGCCTTCTTTCAGAACTCCATAAGGATCGCGCGGCCGCGGCCCCTGGTCGCGCTCACCCCGCTACCATCGGCCCGCGGAACATGAGGTCGTCGAAGGTCATCCTGGCGCTGTGCGCCTTTTTTGTGCTCGCAGCCGGCATCGCCGGCTGTGGCGGCTCGTCCTCCGGCGGCGTGGCGACGATGGCCGGCAACACGATCAGCCTGCGGGCCTACAAGCACTGGATGTTCGTGGCGGCCAAGGGCCAGTCGGCTCAGGATCCCGGGGCGCCGGTGATCGTCCCCACCGATCCGCCGAAGTTCAAGGGCTGCATCGCGCAGGTGCGCAAGCAGATCCCCACGCTCGCCAAGACCCCGGACTCCCAGGTGCGCAGCGATTGCTCCCAGCTGTTCACGTCGCTGAACACCGAGGTGATGGACTTCCTGATCAAGGCCTACTGGTACCAGGCCGAGGCGGCCCACCTGCACATCAAGCTCACCCAGAAGGAGATCGAGACCTCCTTCACACAGGCCAAGGCGCAGGAGTTCAAGACCGCAGCCGCGTTCCAGAGCTTCCTCAAGGAGACCGGCCAGACGATGCAGGACATCCTCTACCGGGTGAAGATCAACGCGCTGCTCACGAAGCTCGAGGCACGCCACGCCACGCCGATCGACGCGACGACGATCGCCGCCTACTACAAGGCCCATCCCACCCAGTTCGGGACGCCGGCCTCGCGTGACATCCGGATCGTGCGGACGAAGACGCAGGCGTCGGCGGCCGCCGCCAAGGCGGCGCTCGACCACGGCCAGAGCTGGCAGGTGGTGGCGAAGAAGTACTCGATCGACGCCGCGACGAAGAACAACGGCGGCCTGCTCACCAACGTCACCAGCGGCGAAGAGGAGACGGCCCTCAACAACGCCGCCTTCGCCGCGTCGGCCAACAAGATCCTCGGCCCGATCCACGGCACCTTCGGCTATTACGTGTTCGAGGTGACGAAGATCAACCCGGGCACGCAGCAGACCCTCGCCAAGGCGACGCCGCTGATCAAGGAACTCCTCACCAGCCAGAACTCGCAGAACGAGGAGAACGCGGTCAACGCCCAGGCCAAGAAGCAGTGGCTCGCCCAGACGACCTGCACCAAGGGCTACGCGATGGACGACTGCAAGGGCTACAAGGCCCCCAAGGCGACCACTCCGACGGCGACGCCGACGACCACCGCCCCGCAGGGCTCCGCCACGGTGACCACCTCGTCGACGCCGACGACGTCGACCACGTCGGGCACCTCCTCCAAGAAGAAGAAGTAGGCGTTGAGCTCCGATCCCGGAGCGCCGAACATCGCCGCCGCCCTCTCCCGGCTCGACGCCATCACCCGGCGGCTGAGGCGCGAGTGTCCGTGGGATCGCGAGCAGAACGAGCGGACGATCGTCCCGCACACGCTCGAGGAGGCCTACGAGCTCGCCGACGCCGCCCAGCGGCGTGACGACGCCAAGCTGCTCGACGAGCTGGGCGACGTCCTGTTCCAGGTGCACTTCCTGGCGCTGCTGCTCGAGGAGCGGGGCGCGGGCGATCTCGCCGCGGTCGCCGAGCACTGCGCGGAGAAGCTGATCCGTCGCCATCCCCACGTGTTCGGAGACGCCGAGGCCGACAGCGCCGCCGAGGTGCTGCGCAACTGGGACGCGATCAAGCAGACCGAGTCCGGCCGGGAGCCCGGCATCTTCGGCGAGGTGCCCGAGAACCTTCCCAGTCCCCTGTATGCGCGCAAGGTGCAGCGGCGCGCGGCGAGCAGCGGCTTCGACTACCCGGGCGTGGAGGGGCCGCTGCAGAGCGTGCGCGACGAGCTCGCCGAGCTGGAGCGCGCAGAGGATGCCGACGCCCGCTTCCACGAGCTCGGCGACGTGCTGTTCGCGGCCGTCAACGTGTCCCGCAAGCTCCACATCGATCCCGAGCTCGCGCTGCGCGCCGCCGCCGAGCGCTTCCGCTCGCGCGTGCAGTCCGGTCACGACCTGGCCGCATCCGAGGGGAGAAGCTGGAACGATCTCGCCCAGGAAGAACAACTCGCGTACTACGCACGGGCGCGCCTGAGCGAAGGGGAAGGGAGTCACCACAGCACATGAGCCAGATCGAGCACGTGCATGCGCGGCAGATCCTCGACAGCCGCGGTAACCCGACGGTCGAGGTCGAGCTGAGTGTTCGCTCCGGGGCCTGGGGGCGGGCGGCCGTTCCCTCCGGTGCGTCGACCGGCGAGTTCGAGGCCACCGAGCTGCGCGACGGCGGCGCCCAGTGGCTCGGCAAGGGCGTCGGCCGGGCGGTCGAGAACGTCAACGGCGAGATCGCCACCGCCCTGCGCGGGCAGGACGCCTCCGCCCAGGCCACGCTCGATCGCGCCCTGATCGCGCTCGACGGGACCCCGAACAAGTCCCGGCTCGGAGCCAACGCCATCCTCGCCGTGTCGCTCGCGGCCGCCCACGCCGCGGCGGCCGAGGAGCGCCTGCCGCTGTGGCGCTACCTCGGCGGCGACGGCGCCCACATCCTGCCCGTGCCGATGATGAACGTCCTCAACGGCGGCGCCCACGCCGACAACCGGATCGACTTCCAGGAGTTCATGATCGTCCCCGTCGGAGCGCGCACGTTCAGCGAGGCCCTGCGCATGGGGACGGAGGTCTTCCACCACCTCAAGCGGACCCTCCACGAGAAGGGCTTCTCCACCGCGGTCGGCGACGAGGGCGGCTTCGCCCCTGATCTTGACTCCAACGAGCAGGCGCTCGAGATGCTCCTGGCGGGCATCCGCGCGGCCGGCTACGTCCCCGGCGATCAGGTCGCCATCGCGATGGATCCCGCCACCTCCGAGCTGTTCCGTGACGGCGCCTACGTGCTCGAGCACGAGCACCGCACCCTCACCGCGGACGCACTCGCCGACCTGTGGGCCGACCTCGCCGGCCGCTACCCGATCATCTCGATCGAGGACGGCATGGCCGAGGAGGACTGGAACGGCTGGAGCACGCTCACCGACCGGCTCGGGAACCGCGTGCAGCTCGTCGGCGATGACCTGTTCGTCACCAACACCGCCCGTCTGCGGCGCGGCATCGACACCGGGGTCGCCAACTCGATCCTCATCAAGGTCAACCAGATCGGCACGCTCACCGAGACGCTGGCGGCGATCCGCATGGCCCGCGAGGCCGGCTACACCGCCGTCATGTCGCACCGCTCCGGAGAGACCGAGGACGTGACGATCGCCGATCTCGCCGTGGCCTCCGGGTGCGGGCAGATCAAGACCGGCGCGCCCTCCCGGACCGACCGTGTGGCCAAGTACAACCAGCTGCTGCGGATCGAGGAAGCGCTCGGCGCCGAGGCCGAGTATCCCGGTCGGCGTGCGTTTCGCGCGTAGGGTGCGGCCCGCAATCGGCATGCAGGTTCCCGAGCGGCAGGAAGGGGGCGCCAGGCGTCGAACCAAGGCACCAGGCGATGCCGTCGAAGCGTCCTGCAGCCACTGCTCCCCGCTCCGCGCGCTTCCGGCTGGGCGGGTACATCCGGTGGGACCGGCTCGGCCGCATCAGCCTGCTCGTCGTGCTCGCGATGGTCGCCGGTCTCTACGTCTCGCACACGCTCAGCCTGATCTCGGCCAAGCGGCGCTCCGACCGCGCGCAGGCGCAGGTGCGCGCCCTGATCCGGGCCAACGACCAACTCGAGCGCGTCCGGCGGTCGCTCTCGCTTCCCTCGACGATCGCGGCCGACGCGCGACGGCTCGGGATGGTGAAGGTGGGCGAGCACCCCTACGTGCTCACCGGCTCATCGGGCTGAGGTGAGCTCCGGCGAGGTCCGCTTCGAGGACGTCGTCGGCCTGTGGGAAGAGGGCCAGCGGCGCCTGCGCGAGGCCGATCCGTCGCTGCGGCCCGCCCTGGAGCGCGTCGTCGACGCGATCGTCGACGAGCTGCGCCGCCGGCTGGGGGGCGCCTTCACCGCGCAGGAGCTGGCCGACTTCTACGCCGACCGCGGCACCGACTGGTGCTTCGACGTGGCGATGCGCGCCGCGCCCACCACCCCCGAGGCGTGGGACCTGACCACCGTCGGCGGCGCCGCCTACGCCCGCTACCTGCGCGGCGCCAGCGACTTCGGGGGTGGGCGCCGGCTGCGTGACCCCGACGAGTGACCCCCGGCGCATGACCGCGACGCCTGACGGCGACCGCGGCGCGTGACCCCGGAGCGCGACCCCGGCGCGTGACCCCGGAGCCCGACCCCGGTGCGCGACCCCGGCGCGTGACTGACCGGCGGCGCCGGCGCCGCTCGCTACCCGCTGTCGCCGTTTGTGTCCGGGTCGCTGTCGCCGTCGCCGTCGTCGGATTCCTCGCCGCCCGCCCGGCGGATCATGATCTGGTCCTCCTCGATCGAGACCTCGACGGGCCGGTGGCCGGCCCAGTACTCGGCGTACACGGGGTCGTCCTGCACGGCGGGATCGAGCCACAGCCCGTACCCCTCCTCGCCGTGGTCGAACGTCGCCTCCAGCGTGGAGGACTTGCGCTTGCCGCGCGTGGCGCTCCGACCGCCGCGGCGGCCACGGCGACGCCGGGCGGGGCGCGCGTCGTCCTCGTCGGAGGACTCCGGCTCGGCGTCGTCCTCGTCTTCGGACTCGGCCCGTTCGGCCTCGGCGGCGTCAAGCTCGGCGGCGATCAGCGCGTCGTCCTCGGCCCGCAGGTCGATCTCGTCGTCGAAGTCCGCGGGGGCGGCGCCGTCGGGCGCCTCCGCCGTCGGCTCGAGGCCCTGCTCACGCTTGAACGCCTTTATCTGTTGGACGGTGACCTCGAGCTGATGGGCGATCCAGGCGTCGGTCCGTCCCTGACGGACCCAGCCCCGGATGCGGTTCAGCTCGGGCCGCAACGATCTCCTTGGCATCCACCGAGACTATCCCTTCCAACGGATGATCGCGGCCTGTATGCTCGCCGGAGATCGGCGGTCTCGCCGTCCCCGGGACCCACACGCAGGGAGGCAATCGATGCTGGTACTGACCAGGAAGTCCAACCAGAGCATCATGATCGGCGACGACATCGAGGTGTCGGTGCTGGCGATCATGGGCGAGAAGGTCCGGATCGGGATCCAGGCCCCCCGGGACATTCCGGTGTTCCGCAAGGAGGTCTACCTCGAGATCCAGCAGGAGCGGGTGCAGGAGGGCGGCGGTGGCGCGCGCGAAGAGGTCGACGCCGCGCTGCGGGGCCTCAGCGACGCCGGTTAGCCGAGCCGGCTAGCCCGAGGCGGCTAGCCGAGCAGCGCGTAGAGCGTCTCGAACATCGCCACCGTCACGACCACGGCGGTGGCGATCAGCGACACCACCAGCAGCCAGAACCGGACCGAGCTCTTCTTCTTCTCGCGTTCGATGCCCCGGCGGCGCGAGCGTTTGGCCGCCGCGCGCCGCAGGTGCTCGCGCCGGTGTCGATCCCGCTGGGTCTCGGTGCGGAACTCCTGCTCGAGCTGAGCCAGGCTCCGCCTCATCCTGAGCGCCATGGCGGCGAGGCTACCAGCCTGCCGCCGGGCGCTTCGGTCGGTCAGGCGACCGTGATGTCCTCGGAGAGGTACACGTCCTGGATCGCGTGCAGCAGGGCCACGCCCTCCTCGCGGGGGCGCTGGAAGGCCTTGCGACCGCTGATCAGGCCGGTGCCGCCGGCGCGCTTGTTGATCACCGCGGTGCGCACCGCCTCGGCGAGGTCCGACTCCCCGGAGGAGGCGCCGCCCGAGTTGATCAGCCCGGCGCGCCCCATGTAGCAGTTGGCCACCTGGTAGCGCGTGAGGTCGATCGGGTTGTCGGTCGTGAGCTTCTCGTAGACGAGATCGTTGGTCTTGCCGTAGCTCCCGTTCCCGTTGGCGTTCATGGCGCCGTAGCCGTTGTTGGTCTCGGGCAGCTTCTGCTTGATGATGTCGGCCTGGATCGTGACGCCGAGGTGGTTGGCCTGACCGGTGAGGTCGGCGGCGAGGTGGTAGTCGACGCCGTCCTTCTTGAACGCCGGGTTGCGCAGGTAGCACCACAGCACGGTGAACATCCCGAGCTCGTGGGCCTCCTGGAAGGCCTCGGAGACCTCCTGGAGCTGACGCGTCGACTCCTCCGAGCCGAAGTAGATCGTCGCCCCGACGGCGGCCGCGCCCATCTCCCACGCCTGCCGGGCGCTGCCGAACATGACCTGGTCGAAGCGGTTCGGATAGGTGAGCAGCTCGTTGTGGTTGAGCTTGACGATGTAGGGGATGCGGTGCGCGTACTTGCGCGCGGTCATGCCGAGCACGCCGATCGTCGAGGCGACGGCGTTGCAGCCGCCCTCGATCGCCAGCTCGACGATCGCCGCCGGATCGAAGTACTCGGGGTTGGGCGCGAAGCTCGCCCCCGCCGAGTGCTCGATGCCCTGATCGACGGGGAGGATGCTCAGGTACCCGGTGCCGCCGAGGCGCCCGTGGCCGAACAGCTGGCGGAGGTTGCGCAACGTCGTCACGTTGCGGTCGGTGTCGAGCATCACCCGGTCGATGAAGTCAGGCCCGGGAAGGTGCAGGACGGATTGGTCGATCGTCTCGCAGCGGTGTGTGAGCAGGTCGTCGGCGTCGTCACCGAGCAGATCAGTGATTCGGTCGACCTTCATCTCGGCTACGGCCATGACGGATACTCCTTGTTTCGGTGAAGCGTTCGATTCGCGTCTCCCCTCAAGATACCCCGCGAAGGTACGCTCCCGCGGGTGCTTGAGCACAACTTCACAGGCCCGTCGTACACGATCGGGGTGGAGGAGGAGCTGATGATCCTCGACGCCGAGACGCTGGAGCTCGTCAACGGCATCGAGCAGATGCTCGAGCCCTCACCCACGGGCGAGATCAAGCCCGAGCTGATGGAGTCCGTGCTGGAGGTCTCCACCGACCCGTGCCAGGACGTCCGCGAGGCGGACACGCAGCTGCGGGCGCTGCGCAAGCAGGTCATCACCACCGCCGCCTCCAAGCGGCTGGCGATCGGCTCGGCGGGGACCCATCCGTTCGCGATGTGGGAGGACCAGCGGATCGTCGCGCGCCCGCGCTACCGCGACCTGATCTCGGCGCTGCGGTTCGTCGCGCGCCAGGAGCTCATCTTCGGCATGCACGTCCACGTCGGCGTCGACGACCCCAACAAGGCGATCCACGTCGCCAACGGCATGCGCGTCCATGTCCCCGTGCTCGTCGCCCTGTCGGCCAACTCGCCGTTCTGGCGCGCCGACGAGACCGGTCTGGCCTCGACGCGGATGCCGATCTTCCGCGCCTTCCCCCGCGTCGGGATCCCGCCCACCTACAAGGACTGGGAGGACTACTCGCGCCGGATCGAGTTCATGATCAAGTCCCGCGTGATCGAGGACCCCACCTACCTGTGGCACGACGTCCGCCCGCATCCCCGCTTCGGCACGGTCGAGATCCGGGCGATGGACTCCCAGACCCACATCGAGCACACCGTGGCCATCGCCGCCCTCGTCCAGGCGCTCGTCAAGGAGCTCTGCGAGCACTACGACGCCGGACACCGGCTGTCGAGCTATCCCTTCGAGATGCTCGACGAGAACCGGTGGCTGGCGGCGCGTCACGGCCTGGCGGGGGAGATCGTCGATCTGCCCACGCCGGACCGCGTCTCCACGCGTGAGCTCGCGCGCCGGCTGCTCGAGCGGATGCGCGAGCACGCCCAGGACCTCGGGGGCGCCAGCGAGCTGGAGGGGATCCAGGATCTGCTCGACCGCGGCAACGGCGCCGCCCGCCAGGTGGTCGTCTACCAGGCGAACCACGACCTGCGTGAGGTCACGGCGGAGATCGTCGACGCCACCCGGGTCTGACCTTCCCCGAGCGGTCCGGGCGTTCTCTGCGGCTGCAGGTCCACATGGAGACCTTCTCCGCATCGTTCGTCAGTGCGGACCCGCCTCGAAGTAGCGGGTGATCTCGTCGGCGTCGATCGGCTCGATGAGCGCGGCGCCCACCGAGTCCCGGTCCGGCCAGCCGGCCGCGAGCATGCGCTCACCCGCTCCGCGCGCGTCGTAGGGCGTCGACCGCAGCTCCGGCACGCCGTCCTCGATCCACAGCCACCGTGCGGCGCCGTCGCCCTCGTAGGGCATCCCGACGCTGCCCGCGTTGACGAAGCGGGTCACGCCCACGCGGCGGTCGTCCTGCTGGTGCGTGTGCCCGCCGACGACGACCCGGGCGCTGACGCCTGAGAGCGCCTCCGCCCACCGCTCCGGAGGCGAGAACCGGGTGAGCACCTCGTCGTCGCGGCGCGGGCTGGCGTGGCAGAACAGCACGCCCTCCACCTCGATCGTGAGCGGCAGGCCTCCCAGCCGCCTCGCCCGCTCGGCGCCGATCTCGGCGGCCGACAGGGCGGCGGTGCTGGCGGCCGTGTCAGCTGCGGCCGGTCGCCCGGCGACCTCGGCGGCCTGGGCGGCTTCGGCGACCTCGCGCTCACCGTTGCCGCGGACCCATGTGACCGGGGCCTCGATCGCCTCGAGCCGCTCGAAGACCTCCCGAGCCCACGGACCCGGCACGGTATCGCCGCCCACCACGACGATGTCGGGGCGGGACGCACGGGGATCGCTCAGCACGGCCCGGAGCGCGTCGATGTTGCCGTGGATGTCGTAGAGCGCGAGGATCTTCGCCATCCCCTGCACGGTAGGGCAACCACGGAGTTGCACTACGTGAACGGCGCAATCCGGCGGGTCCTGGCCCGCGCACCTTAATAGACGAAAACAGCCCCCCCGCGCTCTCTACAATCGACTCGTGTCCGCGGGTAGCCCCGACCTGTTCGTCGTCTGCAAGAACTGCCACGCGGAGGTCAGCCCGTACATCACGGAATGCCCCTACTGCGGCAACCGGCTGCGCAAGCGGGCCCCGAAGATCGATCGTGACGGCCGCGTCGCCGAGCGCCGGCGCCGGCGGCGCTCCCCCGGCCCCTCGCTCCCCCGCCTGAAGCGGGGCGAGATCCCCGGAATTCGCGGCGAGGCCCACCCGTACGCGACGATCGCCCTGCTCGTGGCGGGTTTCGCCGGGACGATCCTGTGGCGCGCCGCGCTCGTCGGCAGCACCCACGCGATCTCGCTGTGGGCCCACTACGGCAACCACCTTTGGTGGCGGCTGCTGGTCGCGCCGTTCACCTACATCAACACCGGCTACGCGTTCGTCGGGCTCGGCGTGATCGGCGTGTTCGGCTGGCTGGTCGAGCGCCGGCACGGTCCGGTGGCGGTCATCGCCCTGTTCGCGCTCGGCGGCATCGGCGGGACCGCGGCGACGATCGCGCTCAGCTCCACTGCGATTCCCCTCGGCGCCAACGGAGCCGCGCTGGCGCTGATGCTGGCGTGGGCCGTTCCTGACCTGCTCGACGTCGCCGCCGGCATGGAGGTCGAGGGCGACCTGATCGGCGTGGCGGTGCTCACCGCCCTGGTCGCGCTGATGCCGCTCATCGGTGCCGAGGCCAGCTGGGTGTCCGACGGGGTCGGAGCCCTCGCCGGCCTGATCGTCGGCTTCGGCCTCAGCCGCGCCCGTGGCAGCTGACACTCCCACCGACGAGGAGCTCGACGCCGCGATCGCGGCGATCAACGAGCCGCAGCGGCTGCGTGAGGCCCAGGACATCGTCGCGCGGGCCGCGCCGACGCTCCAGCGCGTCCTCGGCGCCGCCCTGAGCGAGGGCGGGTGGTTCGACGCCGCCCACCTGCAGGCGCTGCGCGAGGCGGTCGGCGACGAGGATCCGATGGAACGCCTCCGTGCCGTCCAGAGCATGATGGCCGAGGAGACCCGGCTGGGGATGCTCGTCGGCGTGGCCGTCGGGTTCGAGCTCTCCCGTGAGCTCGGTCACGCCCCCGCGCCATCCGCGCTCACCCCCGACCAGGAGGATTGACCCGATGCACGTGCGCTTTCTCGGACATGCCTGCTTCGAGCTCACCCACGGCGAATGGACGGTCCTGATCGACCCGTTCCTCACCGGCAACCCCAAGGCCGCCTTCGCCGCCGAGGACGCCGCCGCCACCGACATCCTCCTCACCCACGGCCACGCCGACCACGTCGGCGATGCCGTCGCGATCGCCCAGCGCACCGGTGCGCCGGTGCTGGCCATCACCGAGCTGGCCGGCGAGCTCGAGGCGGAGGGGATCGAGGTCCACAACCCGAACCTCGGCGGCAGCGTCAACTTCGACTGGGGCTGGGCCAAGCTCGTCCCCGCCTGGCACACCTCGACGACGCCGAAGGGCACCGTCAGCACCCCCGCCGGGCTGCTCATCAGCTTCGCCGGCACGACGGTCTACCACCTCGGCGACACGGCGCTGTTCTCCGACCTCCAGCTCGTCGGTCGCCGGCACCCGATCGATGTCGCCCTGATGTGCATCGGCGGGCACTTCACGATGGACGCCACCGATGCCGTCGATGCCGCCGCCCTCGTCGGCGCCAAGACGATCATTCCCTGCCACTACGACACCTTCCCGCTGATCGAGACCGACGTCCAGGCCTTCAAGGCCGCGGTCGAGTCGAGCACCGGCTCCTCGGTCGTCGTGCTCGACCCCGGGCAGAGCTTCGAGCCATGACCCACGCGATCGTCCTCATCGCCGCCGACCGCTCCGCGCTGGCCACCCTCGGCGGCGAGCTGGCGGGAATCGAGGGCGTCGCCGAGGCCTACTCGGTGACCGGCGACTGGGACTTCGTGGCGATGCTGCGCCTGCGCGAGCACGAGCAGCTCGCCGAGATCGTCACGGGTCGGATCTCCCAGCTCGCCGGCGTCGTCCGCACCCAGACGATGGTCGCCTTCGAGGCGTACTCGCGCCACGACCTCGAAGCCCTGTTCTCTCTCGGCAGCTAGTCCTCATCGGCCGCGACTCCGTCGCGCTGGGCCCACTCGAGCAGCGGCTCCAGGGAGTGGGCGACATCGTCGATCCCCGCGTGCAGGTCGCCGAGCTTGGCGAAGCGCTCCGGCATCGTGGCGATCGTCAGCTCCGCGGGTTCGACGTCGTCGAGCTCCGCCCACTCGATCGGCGCCGACACCGTGCCGGCGCTGACCCCCCGCACGGAGTACGCGCTGGCGATCGTGTGGTCGCGGGCGTTCTGGTTGTAGTCGACGAACACCTTGCGCGGGTCACGGTCCTTGCGCCACCACGTCGTCGTGGCGAGCTCCGGAATCCGCCGCTCCACCTCATGCGCGAACGCCAGCGCCGCCGTGCGCACCTCGCCGAACCCCCAGCGCGGCTCGATCCGCACGTAGACGTGCAGCCCGTGCTTGCCCGTCGTCTTGGGATAACCGGCGATCCCCAGCTCGTCGAGCACCTCATGGGCCACGTGGCCGACGCGCCGGACGGCGTCGAAGGACGCCTCGGGCATCGGGTCGATGTCGATCCGCCATTCGTCGGGGCACTCGACGGCGGCGCGGCGCGAGTTCCACGGGTGGAACTCCACCGTCGACATCTGCACGGCCCAGATGACGCTCGCCAGCTCGGTGACGCACAGCTCGTCGGCGGTGCGATCGAACCGCGGGAAGTGGATCCGCACCGTCTCGAGCCACGGCGGGGCCCCCTTGGGGATCCGCTTCTGGTGGACCTTGTCGCCGTCGACGCCGCTGGGGAAGCGGTGGAGCATGCACGGACGCTCGCGCAGCGCGCGCACGATCCCGTCGCCCACCGACACGTAGTAGTTGGCCAGATCGAGCTTGGTCTCGCCCCGCTCGGAGAAGTACACGCGGTCCGGATTGCTGATCCGCACCGTCCGCTCGCCGACCTGGAGCTCCGTCGCGTCGGGCACGCTGGGAGAATCCCATGATGCGCGTGCTGCTGCTGCACAATCGCTACCGCGCCGAGGGGGGCGAGGAGCGCGCGGTCCGGGAGCAGCGGGCCCTGCTGCTGCGGCGCGGCCACGAGGTGGCACTGCTCGAGCGATCGAGCGCCGAGCTCTCCCGCGGCCGCGCGGCCGCCGCGATCCTCTCGGGCGGCATCGAGCCGGAATCGGTCGCCGCGGCGGTCCGCTCGCTGCGGGCCGACATCGTCCATGCCCACAATCTCCACCCGCTGTTCGGCTGGCGGGCGCTCGCCGCGGCCCGCGGGGCCGGGGCGCGCACGGTCATGCAGCTCCACAACTTCCGTCTGTTCTGCGCCATCGCGGTGTGCTTCAGGGACGGAGCTCCGTGCCACGACTGCCGCGGGCGCAACACCCTCCCGGGGGTCGCGCATCGCTGCCGCGGCTCCACCCCCGAAGCCGTCGTCTACGCCCTCGGCCTGAGCCGCCAGGAGCCCCGCTTCCTCGCGCACGCCGATCGCTTCGCCGTGCTCGGCGAGGCCCACGGCGCCCGCCTGCAGGAGCTCGGCCTGCCCCCGGGTCGGTCCGACACGCTGCCGAACTTCCTGCCCGACTCCGCCTTCGCTCCCGAGTCCCGCGCCGCGGACGGCGAATACGCGCTCGCCGCCGGCCGGCTCGTCGCGGAGAAGGGCTTCGACACCGCCATCCGGGCGGCGCGGGCGGCGCGGGTGCCGCTGGTCGTGGCCGGCGAGGGACCCGACCGAGCGCGCCTCGAGGCGCTGGCGCGCGGGGCGTCCGTCCGCTTCACGGGATGGGTGGAACCCGACGAGCTCGCGCGGCTGCGGGCCGGTGCCGGCGCGGTCCTCGTGCCCTCACGCTGTGAGGAAGCATGCCCGTACGCGGTGCTCGAGGGTCTCGCCGCCGGCGTGCCCGTGCTCGTCTCCGACCGTGGCGGCCTCCCCGAGCTCGTGAGCGACCCGGCCCCGCTCCCCGCCGAGGACCCCGAGGCGTGGGCCCGTGCGCTGGGCGAGTTGTGGGGCGACGGCGCGCGACGGCGGGAGCTCGGCGTCCGCATCCTCGCCGAGGCCCGGCCCCGCTTCGGCGAGGCCGCCCACCACGAGCGGGTGATCGCGCTCTACGAGCGGGTGCTCGCCGGCTGAGCGCTCACCCGATGCGTGACCCCGGGGCGGCGTCCGCGTCGGGGCGCAGCAGCACCACGCCGAGCTCGTCGTCGAGCGCGCCGAGGACGAGGACCTCGGAGCGGAACGGCCCGATCTGGCGCGGGGGAAGGTTGACGACACCGACGACGAGCGTCTGGAGCAACTGCTCGCGGGCGTAGTGGGTGATCTGGGCCGAGGAGCGCTTGACGCCGATCTCCTGACCGAAGTCGATCGTCAGCTTCCACGCGGGGGTGCGCGCCTCGGGGAAGTCGTCGACGGCGAGAACGCGCCCGATGCGGATGTCGACGGCGAAGAACTGCGCGGCGTCGACGGTCACTAGCCCCCGGGGGCGATCGGCGGCGTCGTCCCCTTGCTCGTGCTCGTCGTGGTCGACGTCCCGCCCGATCCGGCCGGCGGCGGCAGCACCGTCGGGTCGGTCTGGGTCTCGGTGCGACCGGGCTGGGTCACGGTCGTCCCGGTGTGGCCGGTCGTGCCGGTCCCCGTCGTCGTGCCCGGGCCGGTCGTCGTGCCCGGCCCCGTCGCCGTGGTCGTCGTCGGGGCCGTGGCCGTGGTGTCGGTCGGCGTCGTAGGGGTGGTCGTCGTCGGCGTCGTGTGCGCCGTCGTCGCTACGTGCCGGTGATGACGGCGGTGGTGCTCGGCGGTGGTGCTCGCCGTCGTCGTGGAGAGGCCGTGATGCAGCTTGGCCGCCGCGGAGCCCGGCGTGGTGGCCTGGGCGGCAGCCGTCTGCGCGGGCGACGGCACGACCGCCCGAGAGGCGCTCACGGTCGTGTGCCGGGCGCCCCGCGAGTGGTGGCGGTTGCCGCCGTGGTCGACGGCCACGGCGCCGGCGGTGAGCAAGGCCGCCGCGGCGAGACCAGCGGCGGCCTTCGTGGCGACGGCACCGAGGCCGGCCGAGATCAGGCCGCCCGATCCGGCGAACGCCCCGCTGGCCGCCGCGCCGCCCGCCACGCCGGCGCTCGAGCCGGCGGCCGCGCCCGAGCCGGCGTGGTGGCCGAGCTGGCTGAGGGCGAGCTTCTTGAGCAGTACGAGCGGCCCCAGCGGCAGCAGCGCGGCGAGTGCCTTGTTCGTCTCCTTGAGCTGGACCCGGAAGCTCTCGCAGCGCGAGCACGTCTTCAGGTGTCGGCGGACCGGCGGGCTCGCCCGGCGCTTCAGTCCCTCGGCGATCTCGCCGAGCTCGTCGCGTACCTCGTCGCAGGTGAGCGCCCGCGCCTCGGCGGCCTCGGCGAGTCCGACCCGCGCGCGGACGAGGAGCGACTTGATGCTCGGCACCGTCGTCTCCATCGCCTCGGCGATCTGCTCGTAGGAGAGCGCATCCATCTCGCGCAGCACGAGCGCCGTGCGCTGGGTCTCCGGCAGGCCGCGGATGTCCTCGACGAGCATCCGGAAGTCCTCCCGGCGATGAGCCTCGTCCGCGGTCGAGGCGCCGAAGTCGGCGAAGTGGATGTCCATCGAGTCGACGCCGATCGCCGTCGTGCGCCGCAGGTGGTTGAGGCTGCGGTTGCGGGCGATCCGATACAGCCACGGACGCACGTTGACCGGCCGGTCGTCGCCGAGCAGCGCCTTGTAGGCGGCGGAGAAGACCTCCTGCAGGACATCCTCGGCGTCCTCCCGGCTGCCGACGAGATGCCGGCAGAAGGACAGCAGGCGGGCCTCGTAGCGGCTGACGAGAACCTCGAAGGCGGCCTCGTTGCCGCGCCGGATGAGCGCGACAAGACGCTCATCCGACTGCAGGCGAAGCAGTGGCGAGCGTCCATGGAGGCCGACGCCCCCCGAGAATTTCAGCGCTGAGACTTCCATTCGACGGCGTTCCGAGCCGCAATCCGAAACACGGTACCAGTGCCATAGTTGCGTCCTCCTCGGCGGCGACGAGACGGGATTCTCCGCCCCGGCCTGCGCCGGGTGTGCGCGGCCGTGGCCGACGCCCGGAGCGGGGGTATCATCGATGCCCCGCGCGGGGCTTCATACACGCGCGCGCCCGGGTAGACAAATCGGCAAAGTCAGCGCTCTTAAAAAGCGCGGCCCCGTGAGGGCGTTGCGGGTTCGATCCCCGCCCCGGGTACTTGTGATGCGCAGAGATCTCGGAGGTCCTGCGACATCGCTGGGGCGAAGAGCGAGAAGCTCGTCTCCTTCAGTCGTTGCGGGTCTCGATCCTGACCGTCGGGCAGCTCCACGCGCCGTGCCAGTGGACGGTGCCATGTTTGACGACGTGCCCGTTGCCTCTGACGTACCCCAGAGAGGTGAAGTCGAACGAGCCTGAATGGCCGTCCGAGGAGAACGTCACCGTGCCCGAGCCGATGCGCTTGAACCGGGCCGCGTTCTTCGGCCCGTAGTACATCATTTCGCCAGCGACCCAGAGCTTCCGGCGAAGGTTGAGTGTCCCGCCGGCGTTGTGGCCGTGAGGGAGGTGCGTGGTCTTGCCGAGGAAGCCCACGGCGTTCACGCCCGCGACGCCGGGAATCCCGAAAGCGGCCGTATTGAATGCTCCGTACCGTGGACTCGCGCTGGTGAGCTGGCAGGCGTGGTCCTGCTGCAGCTGCTGAGCGGTCTGCTGAACCTGGTAGCTGCCGTGGTCCGCCCCGGAAACCGTGATCGTTGCCGTCATGACGATTGGCGCGGAGTCGTCGGCGCGCACCGTCCCGACACCGGCGGCGGCTGCTGCGAGCACCGTCCCTGTCATGAAGATGCCGACCGTGCGCCAGCGCCTCCTGAAGAATCGATCCACCTCCACGACCTCCTCCCACGTCGGATTCTTGCGCCGGACGGCGTGCATCCTAGGTGGCCGGAGGAGCCCTCGTCAACGCGGCCATGGAGGGCACCGTGGCCACGGGTCCGGACGATCATGCCGTCGCGGTGATCCTGGCCCCGTCGGTTCAAAATTGAATCCCGTCTGGGGGCTTGGTAGCGTCGGGCGCCGCTCGTGGGCGTTCCAGGATCGCCCACCAACGGAGGAGAACTTGAACAGTCGAGGACGCGTCGGTGCGTAACTTCAGTGTGATCGGACGGGTCGCTGCCATCGGCGCGATCGTCATCGCCGTGATCGCCATCGCCGTGCTCCTGTTCTCCGGGGGCCCCAGCTACGTCATCAAGGCGGACTTCGTCAACGCCAGCCAGCTCGTCACGGGGAACCTCGTGGAGGTGTCCGGCAACAGCATCGGCACCGTGACGAACATCGACCTCACGCCCGACGGGCAGGCGCAGGTGACGATGAGCATCTCCAATTCCGCCTTCGACCCGCTGCGCCAGGGCACCCTCGCCACCGTGCGCCAGGCGTCGCTGTCCGGGATCGCCAATCGCTACATCCAGCTTCGCCTCGCCCCGCAGAGCCATCCGGCGATTCCCAACAACGGCCTCATCCCCGCCAGCGACACGACGAGCGCCGTCGACATCGACGAGCTGTTCAACACGCTGAACGCGCCCACTCGCAAGGCGCTGCAGCAGGTCATCGTCGGCTCGGCCAAGCAGTACAAGGGCGAGGCCGCGAAGGCGCAGGCGGCGTTCGCCTATCTCAATCCGGCGCTCGCGTCCTCGACGATGCTGTTCGAGGAGCTCAACAAGGACACGAGCAAGTTCACGAACTTCATCGTCAAGTCGAGCAACCTGGTCACCGATATCGCCCAGCGCCAGGCCGACCTGAGCGCCCTCATCGGCCACCTGGCCACGACGACGGAGGCGCTCGCCTCCCAGCACGTCGCGCTCGGCCAGGCGATCCAGCGGCTGCCGGGCTTCGAGAGCCTCGCCGACACCACCTTCACGCGCCTGCGCACCTCGCTCGGCTACCTGACGCCGCTGGTCAACGCCACCAAGCCCGTCGCGCCGAAGCTCCAGACGCTGCTCATGAACCTCAAGCCGTTCGCGCAGGACGCCGTGCCCACCGTCCGCGACCTCGCGAAGCTCATCTCCAAGCCAGGCCCGAACAACGACCTGATCGACCTCACCAAGGAACAGGTCCCGCTCGCCAAGGCGACGGTCGACGACATCAACGCCGACGGCAAGGTCCGCCCCGGCGCATTCCCGGAGTCGACGAAGTCGCTCAACGAGTCGACCCCCGAGGTCGCCGTCGACCGGCCCTACGCCGTCGACCTCACCGGCTGGTTCGAGGGCTTCTCCCACCCCGGCGGGATCGATGCGTTCGGCAACTACAGCCGCGTCTCGATCGACATCGGCGTCGCCTCGCTGAACAACGGCTTGCTCAACCTCCTCCCGTCCTTCCTGCAGCCCGCGCTGCGCTCGGCGCTCGCGTTCGGCGGCAGCGGCACGTCGGGTCTGGTCACCACCGCCCAGGGCGACCGCTGCCCGGGGTCGATGGAGCGCGGCGGGGTCTACTACCCGTACAGCGGCTACCCCTGTAGCCCCAACGAGATCCCGACCGGCAAATGAAGCGCGCCATCGCTGGAGCCCTCGCCGTCGCCGTTGTGATCGTCCTCATCGTGGTGATCGCCGGCTCGTCCGGAGGCGGCGGCGGCGATCCGATCTACCGGATCGAGATGGACAACGCGTTCGGGCTCGTCACCGGCGCCGACTTCAAGGTCGCCGGCGTCAAGGCGGGCAAGATCGAATCGATCAACCTCGACCAGAAGACGCTGCACGCCGTCGTCACGGTGTCGGAGACCCAGCCGGGGCTCGAGTTCCATCGCAACGTGTTCTGCATCTCCCGGCCGCAGTCGCTGATCGGCGAGTACTTCATCTCCTGCGATCCGGGAACGAAGGGTCCGGCGCTGAAGCCCGGCTCCACGATTCCCGTGAAGGACACGGAGTCCACCATCGCCGCCGACCTGCTGCAGGACGTCAGCCGCCTTCCCTATCGCCAGCGGCTCTCGCTCATCCTCGGCGAGCTCGGCGCCGCGGCGGCGGGACGTTCGGGCGACCTGGAGGCGGCGCTGCGGCGCGCCGTCCCGGCCCTCACCGAGACCGACAACCTGCTCAGCCTGCTCGCCAACGACTCCGACACGCTGAAGGCGCTCACCGCCAGCTCGGACCAGGTCATCACCACGCTCGCCAACAACTCGACGCTGGTGCAGCGGTTCATCGTCAACGCCAACAACGCGGCCTCCGACACGGCGACGCAGGACGCGAACTTCCAGCTCACCCTTCACCGTCTGCCCGCGTTCCTCGCCCAGCTCCGCCCGACGCTGGCGCGCCTCGGCCAGGCGGCGCAGGCCAATGAGCCGGTGCTCACGAACCTCAATGCGAGCGCGGGCACGCTGGATCGCTTCTTCACCGACCTGACGCCGTTCTCCCGCGCCTCGCGTCCCGCGATCCGGTATCTCGGCAAGGCGTCGGTCACCGGCCGCGCGGCCGTCAAGGCGGCGACGCCGACGGTCGAGGCGCTCAACCAGTTCGCCAAGCCGACCCCGGAGCTGGCGCAGAACCTCGCGATCGTCACCCAGCATCTCGACAACCGCAAGTACGCGGTCGAGAAGAACCCGCGCAGTCCCGGAGGCGCGGGTTACACCGGCCTCGAGGCGCTGCTGCAGTTCGTGTTCAACTTCGCCGGCGGCATCAACACCTTCGGGCCCTACGGTCATCAGCTCGCCGTCGACGCGTTCGTCAACGCCACGTGCTCGCCGTACACCAACGCGCAGGCGCTCGTCACCGACCTCCAGGAGAACCCGACTGCCACGCGGGCGTGTTACTCGTGGCTCGGGAAGAACCAGATCGGGGTCAACGAGCCGGATCCGTCTGATCCCACCGCGTGCGTGCCCGATCCGGGCGGCGCGCCGGCCGGTGAGAGCGGGCCGGCCGCCGCGGGTGTCAAGTGCACGTCGAGCTCCGAGGCGGAGGAGATCAGTCGCCGCACGAAGAGCAAGGCTGCGAGCGCTTCCCCCTCATCCTCCACGACGACGACGGCGGTGTCCACGAGCACCGCCCCGCAACCCTCCACCGCCACGGGCGGTGCCGGGGCCGCCTCCTCGAGCGACGGGGTCACGGACCCGGTCTCCGGCGCCTCCGGCACGAGCACGAGCGTGCCCGCGTCGGTCAATGCGGCCACCAAGTCCCTTCTCGGCTACCTGATCTCGCCATGAGACGCCGGACCACCCAGCCCTTCACCAGTCCGGTCCTGATCGGAGCCGTCACGGTTCTCGCCGTGCTGATCGCGGTGCTCCTCGCGTACAAGGCCAACCAGGGGTTGCCGTTTGTGCCGACGAAGGAGTTGCGGGTTGATGTGTCGGATGGGTCGAATATTCAGGTGGGGAATGATGTGCGTGAGGGTGGGTTTTTGGTGGGGTTGGTGTCGGCGGAGCGGGCGGTGACGGTGAAGGGGCGGACGGTGGCGCAGTTGGTGTTGAAGTTGAATGTTTCGCATGATCGGGTGCCGTTGGATTCGCGTGCGTCGATTGCGTCGAAGTCGGTGTTGGGGTTGAAGTATGTGGCGATTACGTTGGGGCGTTCGCGGCGGGTGTTTGCCGATGGGGCGACGATGCCTTTGTCGCAGACGGAGGTGCCGGTGCAGTTTGATCAGGTGTTGGATACGTTCAACGCGCCGACGCGGACGGCGATTGATCAGAATACGTTGGGGTTTGGGGATGCTCTGGCGGGTCGGGGTGGGGGGTTGAACGACACGATTGCGGCGTTGCCGTCGTTGTTGGGGCATTTGCATAGCGTGGCGGGGTATTTGTCTCAGCCGTCGGCGGGGTTGGTGAGGTTTTTGGGGGCGTTGAATGGGTTTACCTCGACGGTCGCTCCGGTGTCTGCGCAGTTGGCGCAGGGGTTTGGGTATGGGGGTACGACGTTCGGGGCGATTGATCGTTCGCCGCGGGCGCTTGAGTCGACGATCCAGAAGTCGCCTCAGACGTTGTCGGTCTCGACGCGTTCGTTGGCGGTGCAGCGGCCGTTTTTGACGGATTTCGCGGTGTTGGGCCGGGATTTGACGCCGGCGACGCGGTCGTTGCGGGTGGCGTTGCCGGTGATTGATCCGGCGTTGGAGCAGGGTTCGCGGGTGTTGGGGCGCACCCCGGGGTTGGATGTGAAGCTTCAGGGGGTGATGCGTTCGTTGAAGCGGTTGGCGTTGGCGCCGGGGACGAATATGGCGGTCAATGCGCTGTCGCATACGGTGGGGACGTTGAATCCGATGATTCGCTATCTCGGGCCGTATGTGACGGTGTGTAATGACTGGAATTATTGGTGGACGTATCTCGCTGGCGATGTTGATGAGGTCACGAGCTTCGGGACTGCGCAGCGGGCGCTGTTGAACTTCGCCAATCCGACGCAGACCAACAACGTCGGCTCGCTCGGCGCGACCGCGCCGGCGGATGGCGGCGCCGCGATCTCCAGCATGGACGAATTCCTCCACGGGCCGGCGTACGGCGCCGCGGTCGACAATCAGGGCAACGCCGACTGCGAGACCGGCCAGCGCGGCTATCCCTACAAGCTCAACCACCTCGATCCCGAGGGCCGTGCGCTCGACTCCGACGAGCACACGCCGGGCGATCAGGGTTCCACGTTCACCGGCCTGGCCCGTGTGCCCAAGGGCGAGACCTTCAGCCGCGCCCCGACCACCGGCCCACTTCCCACGTCCGTTCCGCAGAACCCATGAAACGACGACGCAAGGGCAGGCGCCATTCACCGCGGCTCTCGCTGTTCCAAGCGGGCCTGATCGGCATCGTCGTCATCCTGCTGTTCTCCTACGGCGCCTACACGAAGTTCGCCAACCCGTTCGCGAACCCCTACGAGATCCACGTCCTGTTCCCGAGCGCCAACGGCCTGCTCCCCGGGAGCTTCGTGCGGGTCGCGGGCGTCGACGTCGGCACCGTCTCCGGCGTGTCGGCGGCGCCGGGATGCCGCGTCCACAACCAGACGGGCTGCCAGGCCGCCGACGTCACGCTGACGATCCAGCCCAACGGCCTTCCCATCCACACGAACGCCACGTTCTGGATCCGCCCCCGCATCTTCCTGGAGGGCAACTTCTTCGTCGACCTCTACCCGGGCACCCCTGAGGCCCCGATCGCCCGCCCCGGTCACACCTTCCCGGTCAAGTCCGGGATCGAGCCGGTGCAGTTCGACCAGCTGCTCGGGGCGCTCCCGGGCTACACGCGCTCGAACCTCCAGATCCTGCTCAAGCAGTACGGCATCGCGGTCGACAAGTCGGGCAAGTCGTACAACAGCTCGATCCAATACTGGCTGCCCGCCTACAAGTACACGGCGATCGTCAGCCATGACGCGCTCGGCCTGCAGCCGGACGACCTCGCCACGTGGATCGACAAGGGCGGAGTGGCCAACGGCGCCTTCGACGCCCACCCGCAGGATCTGCAGAACCTGATCACCGATTTCAACACCACCGCCGGCGCGTTCGCCCGGGAGAACACCAAGCTGGCGAGCGCCGTCGGCGAGCTCCCCAAGACGCTCGCCGCTGCCACTCCGGCGTTCAACGCCCTCAACGCCGCCTTCCCGCCCGTCGACCGCCTCGCCGTCGCCTTCCTCCCCGGCGTGCGATCGACCGGCCCGATGATCGACGCCAGCCTTCCCTTCGTCCACCAGCTGCGCGCCCTCGTGCAGCCGGCTGAGCTCCGCGGCCTGGTCCACGACCTCGCGGGGACCGTACCCTCGCTCGCCTCGCTCAGCGAGAAGACGATCCCGCTGATGAAGAACGAGGTCCGGCCCGTCGCCAGCTGCGTCGTCAACACGATCTACCCGTGGTCTCAGCTGACCATCAACGACGGCACCTTCAGCGGCACGAATGGCTACCCGCTGCGTCCGGTCTATGTCGAGGCCGTCGACTACCTCCCCGGCCTCGCCGGCGAGTCCCGGGACTTCGACTCCAACGGCCCCTACCTTCGCGTCCTCGGCAACGGCGGCTCGCTCACGTATTCGCTTCAGCCCGGCCTGTTCGGGCAGGCCCTGTCGAAGATCGCCGGCGTGCAACCGGCGATCCCGGCCAGCGGCCTGGAGCCGCCGCTCAACGAGACGGCGCCCTGCGAGGAGCAGGTGGCGTACAACCAGCAGTCGATCCAGACTCCCGTGTCCGCCCCGCCGACGCAGATCCAGACCGGTGACACCACGCCCGCCGCGGCGCTGCGCTGGAAGTCGGTGGCGACGGCGGCGATCGGTGAGATCAAGCAGGTCGTCGGCAACCAGGGCGACAAGGTCAGCGTCCCCGCCTCGGTGAGGAACCTGCTCAAGTGAAACGCGCGATCAAGAACCACCTCGGGGACTTCGCCGCCATCATCGTGATGCTCGTGCTGGCCGTGTTCGTGGCCGGCTACATCCTCAGCAAGGAACGGCTGGCGATTCCCTTCATCACCCCCTCGACGTTCAAGCTCAACGCCGACTTCCAGACGGGCCAGGCCCTGACGGCGGGCCAGGGGCAGTCCGTTCGCGTCTCCGGGGTGCAGATCGGTCAGATCAGCGGGGTGACGCTCAAGAACGGCCTCGCCGACGTGAGCATGACGATCGAGAAGCAGTACAGCCACCTCATCCACGCGGACGCCACCGCCTTGATGCGCCCGCGCACCGGGCTCAAGGACATGTTCATCGAGCTCGACCCGGGGCGTGCTCCCTCCCCCGTGGTCAAGGCTGGATACACGATCCCGGTCTCGGACACCGATCCGGACATCGACACCGACGAGATCCTCGCCTCCCTCGACGGCGACACCCGCAACTACCTCCAGTTGCTCGTCGACGGCTTCGGGCAGGGGCTCAAGGGCCCCGGCGGCAACGAGCTGGCCGGCGTGTTCGAGAAGTTCGAGCCGACCCATCAGGACCTGGCCCGCGTCAACGGCGCCGTCGCGCAACGCGGCGCCGACCTGCAGCAGCTCGTGAACTCGCTGGCCCGGCTGAACACGGCGCTGGCCGCCAAGCAGACGCAGATCGCCTCCCTCGTCCATGCCTCGGCGCGCGTGTTCCGTGCCTTCGCCTCGGAGAACGGCAACGTCAGCGAGGCGATCTCCGAGCTCCCGGGGACGCTGCGTCAGACGACCCAGACGCTGAACATCGTCAGGACGTTCGCCAGCCAGCTCGGGCCCGCGGCGACGCACCTGCTGCCGGCGGTCAAGGCGATCCCCAGTGCCAACGCCGCCCTTACTGCGCTGGCCAGGCCGAGCGCGCCGATCGTTCAGAAGCAGATCCGTCCCTTCGTCGTCGCCGCGCGGCCGCTCGTGCGCAACCTCAAGCCCGCCGCGCACAACCTCGCCAAGGCGACGCCGAACCTCACCACGACGTTCAAGGTCATCGACCACTTCGTGAATCTGCTCGGCTACAACCCGGGCGGCGACTCCCACGGCTACCTGTGGTGGCTGGCCTGGGTCGATCACGACGCCCGCTCGGTGTTCTCCAACCAGGACGCCAACGGCGACTACCGCAACCTGTTCCTGCAGCTGTCGTGCGCATCGATCGCGCAGATCGCCGGCGGGGCCAACGGCGCGCTCGAGGAGCTCCTCCTCAACCTCACCCCGATCCTCAGCGACGCCAACCTCTGCCCGCAATCGGCGGCGGCGAACTCGGCCGCATACAAGCGTTACGAGGCCGGTCATACCGCCGGGATGGCCACCAGCCAAGATGAGGCCGCGGCCAAGCTGAGCGGTGTCTCCACCGGCAAACCGCTGTTCATCCCCACCCTCTCGAGCACCAAGTAGATGGAAACCCAACCACCCTCAGCACTCCGCGTGGCGACGATGGCCCTGTTCGCGCTCTCCTGCGTGGGCCTGCTGCTGTTCCTGTGGCTCTCCTTCGGCGGCACGATGCCGTTCAACGCCCAGGGGTACACGTTCAAGGCCGCGTTCCCCTACGCCGATCAGCTCGGCGAGCAGGCGGACGTCCGGATCGCCGGCGTGTCGGTGGGGAAGGTGATCGCCAAGACCGAGGACCAGACCGGAAACCGCACGGTCGCCACGATCCGGCTCAGCAACCAGTACGCCCCGATCCATCGCAACGCCACGGCGATGCTCCGCATCAAGACGATCCTCGGCGAGACCTACGTCGAGCTCACCCCCGGCACGAAGAGCAGCCCGGTCCTCCCCGATGGGAGCGAGCTGAAGATGGGCCGGGTGATGCCGGCGGTTCAGCTCGATCAGATCTTCAACGCGTTCACCCCCGCGACGCGTCGCGCGTTCCAGGTCTGGCAGCAGCAGCTGGAGAAGGCGATCCGCGGCAACGACCAGAACCTCAACAACGTGCTCGGCAACCTGCCGACGTTCGCCGCCGACACGACGGACATCCTCCAGGTCCTCGACGTGGAGCACAACGCGGTGGTCAACCTGCTGCAGAACGGCGGCACCGTGTTCGCCGCGCTGGACAAGAGCCAGTCCGCGCTGCGGAACGTCATCACCACGGGCGACACGGTCTTCGCGACGACGGCGGCGAACCAGAACGCCCTGGCGGAGACGTTCGCGCGCTTCCCCCACTTCCTCGACGAGTCGAAGGCGACGATGGCGGATCTCCAGACGTTTGCCACGAACACCGATCCACTGCTCAAGGAGCTCGAGCCCGTCGCCGCCGACCTCGGGCCGACGCTCTACTCGGTGCAGCAGCTCTCGCCGTACCTGCGGCACTTCTTCACCAAGCTGGGTCCGCTCATCACGGTCTCGAAGACCGGGCTGCCGGCGCTCGAGAAGGTGCTGAACGGCGCGACGCCGCTGCTCGGGGCGCTCGGTCCGTTCCTGGACCAGCTCAACCCCATCATCGACTGGCTCTCGCTGCACCAGCAGCTGCTCTCGGACTTCATCTCCGACGGTGCCGGCGCGCTGGCGGCCAAGACGACCGCGTTCGGCGGCGACAGCGTCGGTCACTATCTGCGCCAGATCGGTCCCCTCGGCGCCGAGTCGCTGTCCTTCTACGCGAACCGCGATTCGGGCAACCGCGGCGACACCTACCCGCCGTCGCTGTGGCTCGAGAACCCGCGGAACTTCGTGGAGAACACCTTCGACTCCTGGGACTGCGGCAACACCGGCTCGTCGGCCAACGACGGCCAGGTCCCCGAGCAGCCCGGCGAGGGCGGCCACCAGGCATGCTGGGTCGCTCCGACGCTGCCGGGCGCCACGCCGGGCCACATCCCGGAGCTCCAGCCGGCGAGGTACTCGAGCAAGTAGGCCATGACGCCCCGGCTGCTGGAGACCAGGCCCGCCGTCCAGCAGGTCCTGCTGGCCACGATGCCGGCGTTTGTGCTTGGCATCATCGTCGGGGTCGCCCTCGATCTCAGCGCGGTGCTCTATCTCCTGCTCGTGATCGTCTCGGTGCTCGGTGCGATCGTCGCCGGGCTCGAGCACCGGACCGCGGTCGAAGGGGGCCAGCGTGGACTCGTCGGCGGGCTCATGTGGGGGGTCGGCGTGATCCTCGGCCACCACCTCCTGTCGCGCAAGGCGACGTCTGCGCTGCCGCACCCCGAGGCGCTCGAGGTGGTCCTCACCGCGCTCGTGTCGGTTCCCCTCGGAGCGATCGGCGGCGCGCTGCGGGCGAGGGAGGAGCGGCGCCGCCCCCGCTCAGCCGAGCAGCGGACCGACGGCGAGGAGCAGCAGCCGGCGGGCGAGCAGCCCGAGCCGGCGGTGTGAGCGCCGTGGGGACGCGAGGAAGCTAGGCAGCGCGCTCGCCGCCCGCGGCTTGAGCCGCCGGCAGGATGAGCGCGTCAAGCAGGCTCTCGGCCAGCCGGCGGTCGCCGGAGAGCTCGAGCCCGGAGCGATCGGCGCCGGGGGAGAACGCACTCACCCACTCGGCCACGGTGGCGGTGACGTGCGCATCGGCGTTCTCCGATGGCGTCTCGGTCACGGTTGGGGCGCTGTCAGTGAGCGCCACGGTGTAGCACGAGACGGCGCCGGCCTCGCCGAGCACGCGCAGCTCGACGACCCCGCGCTCGCCGCTCACGCGCACCAGCCCGGGAGCGAGGCGGAAGATCGCGCCCACGTCGATCATCTCCCCGGCGCGGGGGTCGCTCCACGCCCACTCGTAGCCCCACCGGGCGAGCTCGCCGAGCACGGGCAGGAGATCCTGCGCCCGTTCGGTGAGCGCGTAGTCGACACGCGGCGGCACCTCCCGGTAGCGCTTGCGGGTGAGCATGCCGTCGGCGACCATCCGATTCAGGCGCGAGCGCAGCTGCTCGGTGGAGATGCCCGGAAGCACGCGCTGAAGCTCCACGAAGCGGCGAGATCCGGCGGCGAGGTCGCGGACGATGAGCAGAGTCCACTTGTCGCCGACCAGGTCAAGGGCGCGGGCATCCGGCGACCACTGGTCGTAGGGATGGCGCTTGGGTGGGGGTACCTGAGGCATCAGACGTCTCTTCCGTGAACGACGCCGACGCGCGGAAAAACGAGGGCGACGTGACGAACCTACCCAAAGCTAGTCTAACGAAAGCCCACCCCTCGGCCGATAAACGTGGCATGGGGAAATTGATTGTTCTGGCCGAGCGGCGCGCCCCGCTTCCGGCGCCCGACACCGACGTCGTGGCGTTCCTCGATCTCGGCTGTGCGCTGTCGTATCTGACCGCCGAGCGGCTCGAGCGCACGCCGGGGACGATCATCTGGCGCCCGGTTCCGCTGGCGGGTACGAGCGAGCTCCAGCGCCTCCACGCCGAGCGTCTCGCCCGGTCGCTGCGGATGCCGCTCAGCTGGCCGCAGCACTACGGTGCGGAGCCCGTCGGACTCCACCGCGCGGCCGCGTGGGCCGGGGCGCACGGCGCCGGGCCGCGCTTCGTGCTCGCGGCGCTCCGCCTGGGGTTCTCCGGCGGCTTCGATCTGTGCGGCGCCACGATCCTGCAGGAGGCCGCGGCCGCCGCCGGGCTTTCCCGCCGCGGCGCGCGGGCCGCCGCCGGGGAGCCGGCGTGGGACGCCGAGCTCACCTCCACACGTGAGGAGCTGGCCGACCGCGGCATCCTCCACGGCCCCGTGATACAGCTCGGAGAGCGCTGGCTCAGCGGCGAGGCGGCGCTTGCCGCCGCGACCACCTGGACGCTGACCCGCGCCCGACCGCGTTCCAGCTGACAGACTGGGCTCTGAAGCGCCAGGATCCGCCCGGCCGCTGAGGTTGAGGCGCCGTCGCGCAAAGCAGGCGACGACGGGCCTGTCGCCGAATGAACGCGCGAGCGCCAATGCCACGACAGCTTCGAGCTCCACGCACGCCCGTCGTCCCCGCCCCCGGTGCGGCCGAGCCCCGTGCGGACGTCGGACCCGGCTCGGCCGGCAAGCCGGCGGCCGCCGACGCCCCCACGCCGGGTGCACCCGTGGACGACGCTCCACCGGTCGACGTACCCGCGGTCGACGTACCGGCGGTCGACGCACCCGCGGCCGACGATCTGCCGCCCGCCGACCCCCAACCCGGCGACGCGCTCGGTCACGCTCCTCGTCAGCGCCTGACCTCCCGCGCCTGGCACGCGGTGACGCGCTTCTTCCGGCTCGCCTACCGCTCGAACATCACCGGCCTGTCGGCGATGCTCGCCTACAACATGTTGCTCGGGATCATCCCGATCGCGCTGCTCGGGCTGTTCATCGCCGGGCAGATCCTCTCGAGCCACGCGATCCAGACGAGTGTGCTCACCGACCTGTCGGAGATCTTCCCCGGCACGACGCGCGACACCCTCACCGACCTCCTGCGTGAGGTGCAGACCTCGACGACGAGCACCGGGCTGCTCGCGCTCGGAGCGAGCCTGTGGCTGGCGGCCTCGTTCTGGGGCGCCCTGGACACCTCCTTCAGCCGCATCTACGGATGTCCCTCGCGGCCGTGGCTGGCGCAGAAGCGGTTCGCCTTCGTGATGGTCGGCGTGCTGCTCATGTTCATGGCGGCCACCGTCGCGGTGCCGACCGTGCAGAGCTTCCTGAAGGCCGGCGCCCGCGACCTCCCGTTCGACCTCGCCCACGTCACCGATGCCGTCTACGCCGTGTCGCTGGGCGTCAGCGTCGCGCTGCTGTTCGGCTGCCTCTCGGCGATCTACTCCCGCGTGCCGAACACGACGGTGCCCTGGCGCGCCGTGTGGCCGGGGGCGCTCGGCGCGACGTTCGCCATCGTCGCCGTCGACTACGGGTTCCCGGTCTACCTGTCGGACATCTCGACGATCGCTCGCTTCGGCACCACGATCGTGTTCCTCGTCATCGTGCTCGGCTGGTTCTACGTGCTCGGGATCATCATCCTCGGCGGTGGGGTGCTCAACGCCGTGCGGATGGGCCGCGGATACGATCACGATCCATGAGCGAGGAGCTCCACGGCGGACGGCTCGTCGCCCAGCGCCTGCGCGACCACGGGGTGAGCCACCTGTTCACCCTGTCGGGGGGACACCTGTTCTCGATCTACGACGGCTGCGTGAGCGAGGACATCGTGATCGTCGACACCCGCCACGAGCAGACCGCCGCCTTCGCCGCCGAGGGGTGGGCCAAGGTCACTCGTGAGCTCGGGGTGTGCGCGCTCACCGCGGGACCCGGCATCACCAACGGGATGAGCGCGATCGCCTCGGCCGCGCAGAACCACACGCCGATGCTCGTGCTCGGCGGCCGCGCCCCGCACGCCCGCTGGGGCCAGGGATCGCTGCAGGAGATCGATCACGTCCCGTTCGTCAGGCCGCTCACCAAGTTCGCCGCCACCGCCACGAGCACCGGCGAGATCCCCGGCCTGATCGACGAGGCCGTGCAGGCCGCGCTCACACCCCCGTACGGTCCGACCTTCCTGGACTTTCCGCTCGACGTGGTCTTCGGGTCCGCTTCCCCCAGCGAGGAGCCCCCGCCTCAGCCAGCGCCGTGGCGTGAGGCGCCGACGGATCGCGCCGCCGTCGCCCGCGCGGCCGCGCTGTTGCGCGACGCCGAGCGCCCGGTGATCATGGCCGGCAGCGGCCTGTACTGGGGGAGGGGGGAGGAGGCGATGCGCGCGCTCGCCGAGACGCTGCGAATCCCCGTCTTCCTCAACGGGCTCGGGCGCGGCTGCCTGCCCGCCGACCACGAGCTCGCGTTCTCCCGCATGCGCTCACGCGGGCTCGGCGAGGCTGACGTGGCGCTCGTCGTCGGCGTCCCGCTGGACTTCCGTCTCGGCTTCGGCCAGGTGTTCTCACCCGACGCCGAGATCGTGGTGATCGACGCCGCCGAGCCGGAACGGGACAGTCCTCGCCAGCCGTCGGTGGAGCTCTACGGAGCGCTGCCCTCCACGCTCGGGGCCCTGCACGAGCAGGCGGCGGGCGGCGATCTGCACGAGCAGGCGGCGGGCGGCGATCTGCACGAGCCCTGGATCGCCTCGCTGCGCGCCGGCGAGCGCGAGCGACGCGCGGGCGAGCGCGAGGAGGCACGCGACGAGCGCTCTCCGCTGCATCCCATGCGTCTGTACGCGGAGCTCGCCGAGCTGCTCGATCGTGACGGGATCGTGATCGGCGACGGCGGCGACTTCGTCTCCTACGCCGGCCGGCTGATCGACTCCTATCTGCCTGGCTGCTGGCTTGACCCGGGGCCTTACGGCTGCCTCGGCACGGGGCCCGGCTACGCGCTGGCGGCGAAGCTGGCGCGCCCCGAGCGACAGGTCGTGCTGCTGCTCGGCGACGGTGCCTTCGGATTCTCCGGGATGGACTTCGACACGCTTGCCCGCCACGGTGTCCCCGTCATCGGCGTCATGGGCAACAACGGCATCTGGGCGCTCGAGAAGCACCCGATGGAGTCGATCTACGGCTACTCGGTCGCCGCCGAGCTGGGGCCGGAGACCCGCTACGACGAGATGGTGGCGGCCCTCGGCTGCCACGGCGAGCTCGTGCGCGCTCCCGGGGAGCTCGCCGGCGCCTTCGACCGCGCCGTGGCGTCGGGCAGGCCCGCGCTCATCAACGTGCTCACGGACCCCGCCGTCGCGTACCCCCGTCGCTCGAACCTGGCCTGAGCGGAGTATCCGCAGGGGTTGGGCGTTTTCCGTTCGCTGGGAGGACGTAACGCCCAGCCCGCATCGGCGCCTCTGCTCCCAGAAAGAAAGCCGCCCGCACAGGGCGGGCGGCTTCCGATCCAGGTGGGCCCCTCCGGGACGGGCAGGGGTACGTACGCGAAAGGGCCGTTTAGAGTGATCCGGACGGCGGGAGGCGCCGATGTCTGCGGCTTCGCCCGGATCTATGTATGGGCATCGGCCAAGGGCCTCAACCCGCAGAAGATCATCCGCCTTGGACGACCTTCTCACAATCGGACATCCGTCCAGTTTGGCCGCCTACGTGAACCTCCGCGTTCATGAGCGGGTAGTGAACTAGGTCGTACAGCCGAGTTCCAGGGCCGCACCCCGGAGAATGTCGTGCTCGGAGACCTCGATTGTCTCGAGTCCGAACAGGCCCATCACCTCGGCGAGGATCACGATCCCCGGGAGGATCGTGGCCGCCCGGCCGGGGTGCAGGCCGGGCACCGCCTGGCGCTGCTCGAGCGGGAGCTCGCGCAGCTCGGTGAGGATGCGGTCCCGCTCGCGGGCGTCAAGCTCGTAGCCCTGCACACGGGCGGGGTCGTACGGATCGAGCCGCTGGGCGATCGCCGCCAGCGAGGTCGGGGTGCCGGCGACGGCGATCGCATGGGCGACGGCACGGCGCTGTGCCTCGGGGACGGCGTCGGCGATGATGCCCCGCACGTCGCCCGCCACGGCATCCAGCTCCTCGGAGGTGGGCGGGTCGGTGTGGATGTGGCGCTCGGACTGGCGGACGACGCCGGCCTGGGTCGAGACGTGGAACCCGGCCTTGTGCCCGGTGCCGATCACGAGCTCGGTGGAGCCGCCGCCGATGTCGATCACCAGCGTCGGCGTCCTGTCGTCAGGATCGCGTTCGCTCGTCGCGCCGAGGTAGGTCATCCGCGCCTCCTCGTCGCCGGTGAGCACGTGGGCGTCGAGGCGGTAGCGCTCGGCGATCCGCGCCGCGAATGCCCGTCCGTTCGACGCGTCGCGCACGGCGCTCGTGAGCACGGCGACCGCGCGGTCGAGGCCGGCCGCGTCGATCAGTGCGCGGTACTCGTCGAGGGTCGCGCACACGCGCTCGATCGCCGCCTCGTCGAGGCGGCCGCACGCGTCGACGCCGGCGCCCAGACGGGTGACCGTGGTCCGCCGCTCGAGCTCGTCGACGACCCGCCCATCCGAGAGCTCGGCGATCAGCAGGCGCGTCGAGTTGCTGCCGAGGTCGACGACGGCGACGGTCCGGCTCACGGGCTCACCGCGTGGGGCATCGGTTCCCCGGCGAGCGCCGCCCGCAGGTTCTCGGCGGCAAGCTCGGCCATCCGCGTGCGGGCCCCCCAGGTGGCCGAGCCGATGTGCGGGGCCACGATCAGATTGGGGGCATCGAACAGCGGGTCGTCGGCAGTGGGGGGCTCGGGATCGGTGACGTCGAGCGCGGCGCCGGCGATCTCCTCCTCACGCAGCGCGCGGGCCAGCGCCGCCTGATCGACGATCGCCCCGCGTGCGGTGTTGACGAGGATCGCGGTGGACTGCATGCGCGCGAGCGCCTCGCCGTCGATGAGATGGCGCGTCGCCTCGGTGAGCGGGCAGTGGAGGGTCACGAAGTCCGCGCGCGTGAGGAGCTCGGCGAGCGTCACTCGTCGGCCGAGCTCGCCGGCGTCGCTGCCGCGCCCGGAGGCGTAGAGGATCTCCATCCCGAAGCCGCCGGCGCGCCGTGCCACGGCGCGGCCGATCCGCCCCATGCCGACGATCCCGAGCGTCGCGCCGGCCACGTCGGCGCCGAGCCACCGGCCCGGCTCCCAGGTCTGCCAGTCACCGCCGGCGGCGTCGCTGAGCGCCTCGGGAAGCCGACGCGCCGCGGCGAGCAGCAGCGCGAACGTGAGATCCGCCGTCGCCTCGGTGAGCACGTCCGGCGTATTGCCCACGGCGATACCCCGGCGTGCCGCGGCGGCGAGGTCGATGTTGTCGACCCCGACGGCGTAGTTGGCGATCGCCCGCAGGTGGGGGCAGTCGGCGAGCAGCGCGTCGTCGATCCGATCGGTGAGCAGGGACAGGAGCCCCTCGGCCTCGGCGGCTCCGGCGCGCAGCTGCTCCGCCGTGGGGGGCAGCCGCCCGGGCCACACCTCGACGGTGTGCTCGGCGGCGAGGCGCTCCAGCGCGCGGCCGGGCAGCCGGCGGGTGACGAAGATCCGGGCGATCGCCGGATTCTGCCCGAGCCGCCGTTCGGTGGGCGGCGTCGACGCGCCGATCGCCTGGCGGCGTCGGCGAGCCCGATCAGCCGGCAGCGCCGGCGAGCCCGATCAACCGGCGGCGTCGGCGAGCCGCTCAGAGGTCGCCGGCGACGTCGCCGCCCGCGCTCGCGCGCTCGGGAGGCCGACGAGCGCGATCACCGCACCGACCAGGGCGAAAGCGGCTCCGACCCCGAACGCGACCTGGAAGCCCGCGGTGAGGGCCGCGTGCTGGGCCGCCACGCTCCCGCCGAGCCGGTGGAGGTCGGCGTTCGTGCGGCTGGTGGCGATCGTGGCGAGGATCGCCAGGCCGAGCGCCCCGCCGAACATCCGGCTCGTGTTGACGAGCCCCGACGCGAGTCCCGCCTCGTGGGGTCGGACCCCGGAGACCGCGGCGATCGCCCCGGTGACGAACGAGAAGCCGATCCCGATCGACACCAGCAGCGACGCGGCGAGGACGTCGGCGACGTAGTGGGCGTGGACGGGCAGGCGGGTGAACAGCGCCAGTCCCACCGCCTGGGCGAGCATCCCGGCGACGAGCACTCGCTTGGCTCCGGTGCGGATGACGATCCGCGAAGCGATCGTCGACCCCGCGACGATGCACAGCGTCATCGGCAGGAAGGCGAGCCCGGCGTCGAGCGCCGAGTAGCCGAGCACGTCCTGCAGGAAGAGGGTGAGGAAGAACCACATCGCGAAGGAGGCGGCGCCGACCATCATCACGACGACGTTGGCGGCGCTCAGCGTGCGCGAGCCGAAGATCCGCAGCGGCATCAGCGGCGCGCTCGCGAACCGGCCCTCGATGGCCACGAACAGCGCGAGCAGGGCCACGCCGGCGGCGATGGCGGCAATCGTCCAGAGGTTTCCCCAGCCGGAGGTGTCGGTGCGGACGATCCCGTACACGAGCAGCGAGAGCCCGGCCGTGGCGGACACCGCGCCGCGGAGGTCGAAGCTCCGCACGGCGTCCCGGTTGCGGCCCTCGGCGACGAGCCGGTGAGTGGCGATCGCCGCCAGGAGCCCGATCGGGACGTTGATGAACAGGATCCACCGCCACGAGGCCTCCTGCGTGAGCACGCCGCCGAGGATCACGCCGGCCGCGCCGCCCGCACCGCCCATCGCGCCCCAGATGCCGACCGCGCGGTTGCGCGCCCGCGGCTCGGTGAACGTGACGGTGAGGATCGAGAGCGAGGCGGGGGCGATCACCGCGGCGCCCAGGCCCTGGATCAGGCGGAAGACGATCAGCATCGTCTGGCTCGTGGCCAGCCCCCCGCCGAGCGAGGCGAGGGCGAACAGGGCGAGGCCGGACACGAAGACCACCCGTCGCCCGAGCAGGTCGGCGGCCCGGCCGCCGAGGAGGAGGAAGCCGGCGAACGTGACCGTGTACGCGTTGACGACCCACTGCAGCCCGGCCTCCGAGAAGCCCAGCGCGCGATGGATCGCCGGCAGCGCGACGTTGACCACCGACACGTCGAGGATGACCATGAACTGCGCCAGGCAGCACAGCACGAGGGTGGCCGTGAGGTGGGCGTTGCGGTGGCTGGGAGCCGGGCCCGGACGGGGAGCGGGGGCGATCTGAGTCGTGGTCATGAGGGGGAAACGCTGGAGACGGAGCTGGCGGGAGATCCTCCGGCTCGGTACGATGGGTTTCGAACAAGAGTATCAGTTCGATGATCGTCGTACAATATGGCCATGGCCACCACTACCGCTGAAGCGACCTTGATGCCCCAGCCGGCCGCGGCCGACCTGGAGCTCTCCGCGGTCCTCCACGCCCTGAGCGACCCGCTCCGGCTGCGGATCGTGGCGGCGCTGGCCGATGGCGGCGAGCGGAGCTGCGGGAGTTTCGAGCTCCCGATCGTCAAGTCGACGTGCACGCATCACTTCCGCGTCCTGCGCGAAGCGGGCGTCGTCTCCCAGCGCGTCGCGGGCAAGTCGAAGCTGAACGCGCTGCGTCGCGAGGACCTGGAGTCCCGCTTCCCGGGTCTGCTCGCCGCGGTTCTCGGCGCGGAGTAGCTCACCCCGGCCTGCTCGCGGTCCACACCTGACCGCGATCTGACGTACTGTCAGCGGCCATGACGAGCGGGCAAGGGGCGGTCGCGCCGGGAAGGGGCGCGCCAGAGCGCGACGACGAGCTGACCATCACCACGCGCGGGATCGCCAAGTCCTTCGGTGAGGTGCGCGCACTGCGGGGCGTCGACCTCGACGTGCGCCGGGGCACCGTGCTCGGCCTGCTGGGACCCAACGGGGCCGGCAAGACGACGTTCGTGCGGGTGCTCACGACGCTGCTGCGTCCCGACGCCGGCACCGCCACGGTGGCCGGGCTCAACGTCCTCACCGAGGCGGCGGCGCTGCGCCACCGCATCGGCCTGGCCGGCCAGTACGCCGCCGTCGACGAGAACCTCACCGGGCTCGAGAACCTGACCATGGTCGGGCGCCTGTACGGAGCCCCTCGGCGACAGGCCCGCGTGCGGGGGGAGGAGCTGCTCGAGCGCTTCGACCTCACCGAGGCGGGCCGGCGGCCGGTGAAGACGTACTCGGGCGGCATGCGCCGACGGCTGGATCTCGCCGACGCCCTCGTCGCCAAGCCGCCGGTGCTGTTCCTCGACGAGCCGACGACGGGTCTCGACCCTCGCAGCCGCCTCGGCCTGTGGGACGTGATCGAGGGGCTCGTGGGGGAGGGGACGACGGTCCTGCTCACCACGCAGTACCTGGAGGAGGCCGACCGTCTCGCCGATCGGATTGCCGTCATCGACCGCGGCGAGGTGATCGCCGAGGGCACCTCGGACGAGCTGAAGAGCCGAGTCGGCGGCGTGCGCCTGGAGGTCTCCCTGGAGGAGGGGGCTGACGCGGAGGCGGCCGCGCGGGCGCTCGCGGAGCTCGGCGAGGACGCCCCGGTCATCGAGGGTTCGGTGGTCAAGGTCTCCGTCGCCCAGCGCAGCGGCACGATCGTGGCCGCGGTCGAGCGCCTGAGCGACGCCGGCGTCGGCGTCGACGACCTCGTCCTGCGCCGCCCGACCCTCGACGACGTGTTCCTCACCCTCACCGGCCACGCCGCCGAGGAGGTCGCCGAGGACGGCGCCGGCGCCGGCGCCGCCACGGCAGGTCAGCCGGGCTGATGCGCCGTCTCCTCACCACCGGACCAGGTCACGCAGGCTGATGCGGCGCCTCGTCACCGACACGCTGATCATCGCCGAGCGCAACCTCGTGCGCCTGCCGCGCGCGCCGGACCTGCTCCTCGCCTTCACCGTGCAGCCGATCATGTTCGTGCTGCTGTTCCGGTACGTGTTCGGCGGTGCCATCCCCACGCCCGGCTACAGCAACTACGCCGACTACCTGATCCCGGGGATCATCGTCCAGAACATCGCCTTCGGCGGCTTCGTCACCGCCCTCGGGCTCAACGAGGACGTCCACAAGGGCCTGATCGATCGCTTCCGCTCCCTGCCGATGGCCCGGCCCGCCGTCCTCGCCGGCCGCACCCTGGCCGACATCGTCACCAACTTCCTGTCGATGGTGATCCTGCTCGTCACCGGCCTGATCATCGGCTTCACGTTCCACACCTCGGTGCTCGACGCCATCGCCGGCATGGCGCTGTTGATCCTGTTCGGCTATGCGTTCTCGTGGGTGTTCGCGTTCCTGGGCCTGCTCGTCTCCTCTCCGGAGTCCGCCAACTCGGTCGGCTTCATCGCCGTGTTCCCGCTCACCTTCGTCTCCTCGGCGTTCGTGCCGATCGCCACCTTCCCGCTCGCCCTGCGCGACTTCGCCAAGGTCAACCCGTTCACCCTCGTCGTCGACGCGATCCGCTACCTGTGGGAGCACGGCCACGGGATCTCCTCGAGCAGCGTGTGGTACTCGCTCCTGTGGACGGCGGGGATCTTTCTGTTCTTCGCGCCGATCGCGGTGGCGCGATACCGCCGCGCCGCGAGCCGCTGAGCTCCACGGCCACCGGGGCTCGTCCTACGCCGCCCACGGGTAGCGCTCCCCGAACTCCTCGTCGGTGAGGTCGACGAGCTCGTCGAGGTCGATCGTCTCGTCGAGGTCGTGCTCCGCGTCCTCGCCCGGTGAGCCGCCGAGGTCGTCGAGGTCGATGACGACGGCGCGCTTCTGCTCCCACCAGATGGCGCGAATGCACGTGTACCCGTACTCGATCTCGTCCGGCATGGGGAGCTCCTCGGATGCGAGCAGCTCGCGGAGCGTGCGCTCCGCCTTGATCTTCTGCTTGAGAGTTGCCATGGCGCACAGCTTCCTCAGGATCGTGTGACGGATCCAGACGCAGAGGTGAAAAGTGTGCGCGGCTCGTGTGTCGGATTCGAACGGAACCGCGCCGGGTTCACGCAGGGGGCTTGTCCCGTTTTACCTGCGCGGCGCGCAGGTCGGCGCCTACGCGATGACCTTGTCGCCGATGCGATGGCCTGCCTCCAGCTGGCGCTTGAGCGATAGCGCTCGCAGACGCCCGCACGCGAGGCGCGGATCAAGCCACGAGCGCTACTGGCATCAGTGGTGATGGGGTTGCCCCGCGCTCTCATCCTCAAGCTTCGAGCGTGGGGCGGCGGTCAGGCGGTCATGAACTCGTTGAGCTCGATGAAGGAGATTTCAGGCGGGGGTGCGTCCGGCGGGAAGGCGGGCTTGACGTTGCCCTCGAACCACGTCTGGAACTCCTGCTCGGAGTCCCATACCTCAGTGACCTGCCAACCGTCCGCGACGGCTCCGTTCGTATGGACCCGGAAGCCCTTTGTCGTGCGCATCCGCTCCAGCAGCGGTCGCAGTTGATCCATCATCTCCTGCGTGCCGCCCGGAATCCGCGCGGTCATCAACACTGCCATGACGCCTCCCTGATCGTGCTGGCTTCGAGTTTCGATCGTCGCAGCGCCATCCAGCAGCGTCAAGGGGCAGCACGGCACACACGCCAACGACTGATCGCTGGACCCACGGGCGCGCCGATCCGGGCGGCTCGCATCGTTTGCGGGTTGACTCTGCAACTGCCAGGTCGCCGGGCGGCCAGCCAGAGCATCATCCGAAGCCGACGATCGCTCTCGTGGCTATGAGTCGTCGATCACGACGAGTCATTCGGCGACAAGGGGATCACGCACCTCAGCGGCGACGGGCTAGTGCTCGGCCGCGGGGGCGATCGTCGGCCGGCGGACTGGCCGGCGAGTCCTGCGGCGACGAGCACGCGTCCGCATTGCGGGTGTGTTGGTGTCCGCTCACGATTTCCTTGTCGGGGCGACGTTCGCCGATGTGCGAGGGCAATCGCGGCGCGTCCGCCACTCGATGACCGGAGGGCGCCCGGACCACGACTGCCCTGAACCTTCGCGACAGGTGTCCGCCCGGCTCCGGCAGCGCCTCTGCCTGCCCACGGGGGCGGTGATCTCCCCCGCCGCGGCGGCGACGGCCCCTCAGGCCGCCCCCACGTAGGAGAACACGCGCTGGGGGACGAGCTCCGCCCACGCCACCGCCCAGTCGGCCGGTCCCCCGTGGCGCGCCTCCCAGGCCGCGGCGACATCGTCTGGCGGCTCCTCCACCAGCTTCACCGGGCCGTCGGCGACGAGCGCGCGGTGCGCGCCCCGGTCGCCCTCCGAGATGACGAGCGAGACCCACGGCGAGCGGCGCAGGTGGCGCAGCCGCACGCCGGCGCCGGTGGCGAACCAGAACGCGTCCCCGTGCAGCACGAAGGACACCGGGCGGGCCAGCGCGCGGGCGTCGGCGCCCGCGGTGGCCAGCACGCAGAAGGACTGCGCGGCGAGAAACGCGCCGAGCGCGGCCGCGTCCATCGCCGACTCCGGCGGCCAGGCGCTGCGCAGCGCCTCCGAGGCCGCAGCGTAACTGTCGGCCTGGATGCGAGCAAGGCCCTCGGCGGACGCCGCCGCCGAGGCCCCACCGGCGAGCGCCAGCAGGAGCTGGAAGCCGTCGGGGTCGGCGTAGGCCCAGGCGTGCTCGCGCCAGAACGGGTTGGCGGGTTCCACGCGCGGGGCGTCGATTCGGGCCGCCAGCGCCTCACGCGCGGCCGTGTCGTCGAGGAACACCACGAGCAGCGACTCGGGATGGGGAGCCGGTGCCGCGTGGCCGCCGCCGGTGGTGAGCTCCAGGTGCGTCATCGTCCCCGGCACCTCCAGGATGACGCCGTCGTAGCCGGCGTGATCGTGGAACCGGGTCACCTCGGGAAAGCCGGCCCGGTCGCGGTAGAAGGCGACGACCTCGTCGAGGCGATCGGTGTGGCGGGCGACGCGGAGCCTCACGGCGCCGACCCACCGAGCTCTGCGACGACGATGCAGTGCCCCAGGTCGAGCTCCTCGCGGTCGACGAGATCACCGTGGCGGTCGTGCCATGCGCCGCTGCGGAGATCGCTGCGAAGCGCGTCCAAGCCCGCGGCGAGCTCCTCACGCGGGATCTGCGCGAACACCGAGATCCCGTCCCGCACGCGCGGGTCGAGGTAGGCCTCCGGCCGGCGCCAGAAGGACCCGTAGAAGCCGTCGGCGCAGTCGTGGGGGATGGGCACCGTGCTGATCGTCACCGGACCGAGGGCGCCGCTCAGCTCCCGCTCCCACGCCCCCGGTACGCGCAGGCGCGCGGGGATGAGGCGGAGGAAGCCGGAGAGGTACTCGCGGGTGAGCCAGAAGCGATCGGCCTGTGCCGGGTCGGCGTTGAACAGCACGACCCGCCGGCGCGCCACCCGCCGCAGCTCGGCGAGGCCGCGCGGGCGGTCGCGCCAGTGGTGATCGCTGAGCACGGCCATCGCGGCGTCGAAGCTCCGGTCCGGGAACGGCAGCGCCTCGGCGCTCGCCGTGACGACGGGCGCCGCTCCCGGCGGGCGCTGCGCGATCATCACCGCGGAGGGCTCGACCGCGGTCACGGCGCGGTCCGGCGGCTCGTAGGAGCCCGCGCCCGCGCCGACGTTGAGCACCGTCCGGGCGTCACCGAGGGCCCGCCACACTGCCGCGGCCAGACGCGGGTCGGTCTGGCGCGTCGCGGTGTAGGTGCGCCCGATCCGGTCGTAGGAGAGACCCGTCACGCCGACGATTCTCCTCCGCCGGGCACGGGGGCCGCAGCCTCAGGTCCGCCTCCGCCGGGCACGGGGGCCGCAGCCTCAGGTCCGCCTCCGCCGGGCACGGGGGCCGCAGCCTCAGGTCCGCCTCCGCCGGGCACGGGGGCCGCAGCCTCAGGTCCGCCTCCGCCGGGCGCGGAGGCCGCGCGTCTCAGGTCTGCGCGGCGACCGCGGCCAGGGCCATCATCCGCTGCGCGCGGTCGAGCAGCTGGTGGCTCGGGTACCAGGCCTCGTCGATCTTCGACAGCAGCATCTCCACGTAGGCCACGATCTGCTCGGGGGTCCAGAGGATCTCCTCGATCCGGTTGAGCAGCTGGTGGCTCGGATAGCGGTCGGTGCTCACGCGCTCCATGAGCATCTCGTAGAGCCGTTCCTGTGATGTGTCAGCCATCTCTCCTCCTCTTACAACAGGTCCCCGAGAGGACCGAGGTTGATGTTGAGATCTTCGGTGGTGAGGCCGAACGTCGCCTTCAGCTCGTCCATCCGCTCGGCGAGGGCCTGGAACGTCTGGCCGAGCCGCTCCACCTCCTCGTCAGTGAGCGTTCCGGCCTCCATGCGGTGCAGGGCCTGGCGCTCCATCAGCTGGCGCAGGAGCTCGACGATCGTGAGCACGAGCTGCGCGAGCCCCCGCTCGACGCTCTCCGGATCGGCGGCGATACGCGTGCTCACCTGGCACCCCCGGCGAAGCTCCACGGCGGCCACGGCCCGGTGAGCACCAGGCCGCGGGCACGGATCCGCGCGGCGAACTCGGCTGCCCGGTCGCGCTCCACGAGCAGGGCCAGCGCCCGCGTCGGCCGCCACGCCCGCGCCCTTACCATGCCGCCCGCGGCGGCGTCGATGAGCTCCGAGAGCTCACGCTCGCCCCGCTGGCCGGCGAGGCGGGCGCGCAGATAGGCGGTGCCCGGGCCGCCGGTGCCCGTCGCGGCATCCGCCGCCGGCCGGCCCCCGGTCGCGAGTCCCTCGGTCGGCGGGCGCACGGAGAACTCCACCGCTCCCCTGACGCGCTCGAGCGCCTGGCGCAGCTCGCCGTGACGCGCGTGGAGCGTCGCCGCGATCTCCTTCTCCGTCGCCACCGAACCCCACCGGGCGGGAAGCACCGGCCCGTCGTCCATCAGGACCTCGATGACCCGGGCGTATTCGCGCAGCGCGGTCTCGTCGATGGCGCTCGCGGGAAGGCTCGCGCCGAGCACGGCGGCCACCTCGCCGCACCCGAGCAGCCGCAATCGCCGGCCCTCGAAGTCCCGCCCCGCCGGCGTGTGACGATCCGCGTCGACGATCCCGTAGAGGAGGGCGCTCACGAGCTCACCAGGGTGTCGATCGCGCCGATGAGGAGGCGCAGGTCGAGCTTGACGAGGTCGATGTCGGCGGCGGCGAGCGTGATCTGCCCGTGGATGACGATGCCGCCCTGGAGCAGGCGGTCGAGCAGGTCGATGAGCGCCACGTCCTCCGTGGCACCGGGGGCGAGCACCTCGCTCACCACGCCGCTCCGATCGTCCCCGGGATGAAGTGGTAAGCCGGCCACGGCCCGGTCGGCTCGATCAGCAGCCCGGCGCTCTGGTGGCGCTCCTGAAGCACCCGGACGAGCCGCAGGAATCGGTCGCGGTGCTCGTCGCGGACGAGATAGACGCCGTTGAGGAGCATCGGCTCGTCGCGCCCACTCACCTCAGGGCGCTGCGCCGGGTTGACCAGCGAGGCCTCGGCGCCCCCCGACAGCTGCTCGTGGATCTCCCGGCACAGTTCCCGGTGCCGAGCCTCGCCGACGCGGCGGGCGTCACGGTGGCGACGGCGGTCCTTCAGGTAATCGGTGCCCGATCGGGGCTCCTCGTCCGGTCGCTCCGCCGGGGCATCCTCCTCGGACCGCGTCACATACGCCTTGACGCCCCACTCCGCCTTGCCGCGCAGGTGCGCGAGCGCGCGCGCGAGTGCCTCGGCGTCACCGCGGAGCATCTCCACCACCCCCGCGTCATCCCGGTAGACCGTGCACATCCGCATCGGGATGAGCGTCGTGATGGCGGCGATCTCGTCGATCACACCCTGGTGGGCGCGGGCGGTGCGCTCGAGCCAGTCCATGTCCTCCAGATGACGGCGCAGCGGCTCCTCGTCGTACTCCTCGGCCGGGACCCGCCCGACGACCACGCCGAGGTCGGCGTGGCGGATCAGCTCCAGACCGGAGTCGGACACCCCGGCCAGCCCGGCGGGCAGCGCACTCCCCGCCCGAACGACGCAGTAGGCCCACAGCAGTGTGTCCTCGGCGTCGTCGCCGGCCGAGGACGGCACGAGGATCTCGCCGTCGCTCGCCAGCGCGTCGAGTGCGGTCGGACCCTGACGCTCGGCTCCCGCGCGCGGCCCGCGTGGCTCGCCCGTTCCCGGCGTGCGCGCGCGGACCTGCCCGAGCATCGCCTCGGTCATTGCCTCCACGAGCCGTGCGCGGACCACCTTCCGGGCCTCCGCGCGTGCCTCGTCGACGAGCGCGGAGAGCTCCGCTTCGCCGAGGAGGGGCACGAGCGACCGCACCAGGCGAGGGTCAGCCGGCATCGCCATCCCCCGCCTCAAGGGCGCGCTCCAGCCGATCGAGCCGCTCGCGCAGCTCCCGGTTCTCGGCCTCCAACCGCTCGGCGCCGCCGGACAGCGACGGATCGGACTCCCACCAGTTGATGCCCATCTCCTTGGCCCGGTCGACGGAGGCGACGAGCAGTCGCAGCTTGATCGTCAGGAGCTCGATGTCGAGCAGGTTGATCTGGATGTCGCCGGCGATGACGATCCCCTTGTCCAGCACGCGCTCGAGGATGTCGGCGAGGTTGGCGGGACCGCCGGCCGGCGGACGCAGGTCGGCTCGGTTGAAGCTCTGCGGAAGCCGGCGCCCGGGGGAGGGGTCGAGTCCGGTCATGTGCGGTGGTTCCTTCCGTAAGTACGGTCGCACCGAGAGGTACGTCTGGTGGGTGCCTGGCAAGGACGCAGGATCCGACGTGTAGCAGCGCTACACGAGGGTCCGAGGACACAGCCAGGCGCCGCCAGGCGTGACTCGAATGCGAGCGTATTTGCGGGAGGGGCCACTAGTCCTCGTCCGGTTGCCCGCGGTGGAAGCGGCGTACGCGCCGGTAGCCGACGAGCTCACCGATCTTGTCGAGCTCCACCTCGTAGGCGCCGAGCACATCCGTCGAGCGTGGGATCCGCTCGAGCTCGATCACCTGCACCATCACCTGCCAGCCGTCGTCGCCGTCGCGCTGGACGGCGAGCACGCTCTCCAGCGGGCGGCCGAGCAGATCGGGGAACTCCTCACGCACGGTGCGGGCCGCGTCACCCGCGGAGATCTTCTTGGCGTTGCTCCTGCCGGCGTTGCTCCTGCCGGTGTTGCTCCTGCCGGCGTTGCTCTTGCGCTCAGCCATGGTGGACCCCCTGGGCGGCAGCCAGCCGCTCCATCAGCTCGTCCTCACGCCGGCGCTGCTCCTCCGGCGAGATCAACCCCTCCTCGGCCTGGAGATCGAGCTCGATCAGCTCGGCGCGAATCCGGTCGGGGTCGTAGAGCTGACGCTCGGCCTCCTCGGCGACCTGCTCGGCGATCCACACGACGCCGCGCACCGGGGCGAGCGGAGCGAGGATGAGGGCGGAGAACAGTCCCATGCTCAGACCCCCGCCGCCAGGTTGACGAACGAATGGGGCGGGAGCGGCCCGGTGTAGCGGAAGCGAATCAGCCCGGCGTAGCGCCGGCCGGCCTCGTCGACGGCGGCATCGAAGCGCTCGAGCGTGTCGAGGCTGACGAGGAACGATGCCTGGAAGGCGATCCGCTCGTGAGCGGGCGCCGCCAGCTCAGTGGCCACCGCGAGCTCCTGCAGCGAGCCGACGATGTCCTCGGTGTCCGCGTCGCGCACGCGCTCGACCGCCCCCGCGATAGCCTCGCCGAGCGCGATCTTCTTGAAGTGCGCGGCCGCCTCCGGCACGCCGCGCAGCGCCTGACGCGTGCGGGCGATGTTCGGGTTCTCCTCCACCACCCGGCGCATGAGCGCCGACTCGTCGTAGACCGCTCGCAACCGCAGCTCGGCATGGCCGTCGAGCTCCCGAAGCTGGCGCTCCAGATCGTCGTGATGCGCCTCGAGCAGCTCGCCGCGGACGGCGTCGGCCGATTCCATCACCACCCCGAAGCGCATCGGCAGCACGGGACCGTGGCGCATCGCCTCCTCCAGCACCTGCTCGTGCGTCGTCATCTCCTCCCGCCCCAGCACGAGCTCACGCGCGGGGGGAACGTCGGAGACGAGCGCGGCGATCCCGCTCGCCTCGACGGCATACGGGGCTGCACCGCCGACGCCCGTCGTCGCCGTCTTCGGCGGCTGGGAGCGAACGACGCCGTATACGTAGGCGGGGCGCGCGAGTGCCATCAGCTGCTCGACCGTCCGCGCGAGGACGACGAGCGGCTGCGGCTCCGCGACGATCCGCCCGACCGGCTCGAACCGGAGGAGCCGCTGCTACCGCTGCTGCTGTCCTTCTCGTCGTCGCTGTCGTCGTCCTCGTCGGAGCCGAACAGCTTCTCCTTGGCTCCCTCGAGCACGCCCTTGGTCTTGCTGGAAGCGCCGCCCTCGGTCATGTTCTCCATGATCTCCGGCAGTCCCTGGCCACCGGAGTCGGTGAGGTCGAGGCGGTTGACCGCCTCGGCGAAGCGCAGGTAGGTATCGACGCTCGCGATCACGATCCGCGCATCGACGGTGAGCAGCTCGATGCCGACGAGCGACACGCGCAGGAACACGTCGACGACGAGGCCCTTGTCGAGCAGCAGGTCGAGGATCTCGTAGAGACCGGCTGAGCTCGAGCGCTGGACGTAGCCGCCGCCTCCGCCTCTCTGCATGGACATGGTGGACATTGCTCTCTCTCCTCCGGTGGTGGGTTGGCGGGTCAGCTCTCGTCGTAGGCGTCGGGACTGATCAGCTCGACGCGCGCCTTGAAGCGCCGCAGCTCGGTCTCGGCGCGCCGGTCGGCGAGCCGGGTGAGCAGGGTGATGCTCTCCAGCGGCGTCGTCGGCACGACGTCAAGGCTCAGCTCGATCCGGGTGAGGCGCTCGGACAGGGCGTGGAAGGTGACAAGGCCCGCGCAGTCAGAGCCCTCGCGCGACTGCCACGCGAAGCTCTGCTCCTCACGCTCGTCGAGGACGTCGGCCGTCCAGCCCGCCGAACGGGGACCGTCGAGCCGCCCGGTGAGACGGTCGCCCTTGCGGGAGATGTCACTCACGCGGTGTGCGCCCTCCGGCAGGCTCTGGAGCTTCATCCACTCACGCCAGGCGACGCGCAGCGGCACCGCCACGTCGACGGAGCGTTGCACTGGCAGGCGACGCTTCAGCGCCTGACCGGCGAGCTCGCCCGCGTTGCGCGCGGCGGTCTCCGCGGCCGCCGCGCCCTGACGTGCCAGTTGCTTCCCGCGTCCGCGCGCCCTGTGCGTGAGCGCCTTCACGAGCAGGCGCAGCTTGGTGGGGGCCGCCTTCGGGTTGGGCAGGGCGTCGGTGGCGGCGGCGAGCGCGTTGCCCGCTTCCTTCGCCTTCTCGGTCACCTGGGCCGTCGGCCCGGAGCCGTTGCGGGACGCGGGCGAGCGCCGGGTGCTCTTCTTCTTGGCGCTCGGCGCGGACGAGCCACGCCGGCGCTTGGTGGCGCCAGCCATCCGGGCTCCTCTTCCTCTCTCTCGGTCACCTCGGGGGAGGCTTCTCCCTCGCGGTGAGCGTCAGGTACCCAGCGCCCCCGGGCGCCAACCGTCACACCGGCAAACCGTCAATCAATCGAGACGCGCTCAGATGCGCCGCAGCACGATGATTGACCGGTCAGTCACCGTCAGTGTCTCGCCCACCGACAGGGCCTCCGGCAGTGACTCCTGGGCGGTCGTGATCTCCGGGCGGTAGCGGGCGCCGAGGCGCTCGGGGATCGTGAACTCGATCGGCTCCCAGTGGCCGTTGAACATGATCACGAACGAGTTGCCCTCGATCGGGTTGCCCTCCCGGTCATGAGTGGGGATCTCCTCGCCGTTGAGGAACACGGCGAGCGCGCGAGCGTCGTCGCGCTCCCAGTCCTCGTCGGTCATCTCCTCGCCGTCGGGACGGATCCACATCACGTCGGGCAGCCCCGAGTCGTTCCACTCGTCGCCGCGGAGGAAATCGGCGCGGCGGAACACGGGCTCGGAGCGTCGCAGCGCGATCACCCGGCTCGTGAACACCCGCAGGTCGTGGTCGCAGTGCTCCCAGTCGAACCACGAGATCTCGTTGTCCTGACACCAGGCGTTGTTATTGCCGCCCTGCGAGCGACCGATCTCGTCGCCGCCGAGCAGCATCGGCGTCCCCTGCGCGAGCAGCAGCGTGATCAGGAAGTTGCGCTGCTGCCGCGCGCGCAGCGCCAGGACCGCCTCGTCGTCGGTGTCGCCCTCCACACCGCAGTTCCACGACCGGTTGTCGTCGGTCCCGTCCTGGTTGTCCTCCAGGTTGGCCTCGTTGTGCTTCTCGTTGTAGGAGACGAGGTCGCGCAGCGTGAAGCCGTCGTGGGCGGTGACGAAGTTGACCGACGCGAACGGGTTGCGGCCGGTCTCCTCGTAGAGGTCGGCCGAGCCCGTGAACCGCTGCGCGAGCTCGGACACGGCTGACTCGCCGCGCCAGAAGTCGCGCATCGAATCGCGGTAGGCGCCGTTCCACTCCGTCCACAGCACGGGGAAGTTGCCCACCTGGTAGCCGCCGGGCCCGACGTCCCACGGCTCGGCGATGAGCTTCACCTGGGAGAGGAACGGGTCCTGATGGATCGTGTCGAAGAAGCTGGAGAGGCGATCGACGTCGTAGAGCTCACGCGCGAGCGTCGAGGCGAGGTCAAAGCGGAAGCCGTCGACGTGGCACTCGAGCACGAAGTAGCGCAGCGAGTCCATGATCATCCGCAGCACGCTCGGGTGTACGACGTTGAGCGTGTTGCCGGTGCCCGTGAAGTCCATGTAGTACCGCCGGTCCTCCGGGGAGAGGCGGTAGTAGGAGGCGTTGTCGACGCCCTTGAACGACAGCATCGGACCGAGGTGGTTGCCCTCGGCGGTGTGGTTGTAGACGACGTCCATGATCACTTCGATGCCGTTCTCGTGGAGCGTCTTGACCATCGACTTGAACTCGGTCACCTGCCCGCCGCGCGTGCCCGACGAGCTGTACATGGCGTGCGGGGCGAAGTAGCCGATCGAGCTGTAGCCCCAGTAGTTCGACAGGCCCTTGTCGACGAGGAAGCTCTCGTCGGCGATGTGGTGGATAGGCAGCAGCTCGACGGCGGTGATCCCCAGCTCCTTGAAGTAGGCGATGGCCGGCTCGGAGGCGAGCCCGGCGTAGGTGCCCCGGAGCTCCTCCGGCACGTCGGGGTGGCGCATCGTGAAGCCCTTCACGTGCGTCTCGTAGATGACCGTGTTCGCGAAGCGGCGCCCCAGCGGATGGTCCTCGCCCCAGTCAAACGCGGTGTCGATGACGACGCTGGCCGGGATCGCGGCGGCGTCATCGGAGTCGTCGAAGCGGTCGTCGGCGTGGTCGTCCTCGTCATCCCCAGGGGTGTAGGGCAGGGTGTTGGCGGCGTGCCAGTCGATCGTGCCGTCGATCGCCTTCGCGTAGGGGTCGATGAGCAGCTTGTTTGGGTTGAAGCGATGCCCGCTCTCCGGGCCGTAGTCGCCGTAGACCCGGTAGCCATAGCGCTGCCCGGGACCGACGCCCTCGACGTAGACGTGGTACTGGAAGGCGGTCTGATCCCTGATGTCAAGCCGGGTCTCGGTGCCGTCGTCCTCGATCAGGCACAGCTCGACTCGCTCGGCGTTCTCGGAGAACAGCGAGAAGTTGGTTCCCCGGCCGTCCCAGCTCGCGCCCTGGGGAAATGGCCGCCCGGGGCGGCATGCGTACTCAGTCATGGACTTCCCTTTGTGTTCTGAAGACAGGCCTGCAGAAAGCCCATCGACCCCGATCGGTGGCCGGGGCGGTGTTACCCGGGTTGCCTGCCGGGCAACCGGGGAGGGGCTACCCGGCGTGGCTGAGTGCCGTATCGCACAGCTCTTCGCTGAGCGACCACAGCCGGCGGCGGTTCTCCGGATCCTCGGCCCAGGCGTTCGCCCGGCCGAGCTGGGCACCGTCGAAGTAGGCGCCGCTGACGCCGTCGAGCTCCGGGTCGGCGACGAGCCGCACCGTGGCCGCCATCCCCTGCTCGAGGCTGTCGACGGTGCGCCCGACGGTGACGAACACGAGCTTGGTTGGCATCAGCGTCGCCGGGTGCAGGGCGGTGACGGTGACGCCCGCATCGGGCTCGCCGCGGAGGCGCTCGGCGAGCTCGAAGGTGGTGGCGATCATCGCCAGCTTGCTCTGCGAGTAGGCGCGGCCCATGTCGTAGTCGCGCTCGAGCATCACGTTCGCGAAGTCGACCGGCGCCTGGCCGATCGAGGCGACGTTGACGATCCGGGCCGAACCGCTCTGCCGCATGAAGGGGAGCAGCCGGTTGGTGAGTAGGAACGCGGCGAGGTGGTTGACGGCGAAGGTGAGCTCGTAGCCGTCGGCGCTCTCGGTGCGCTCCAGGCACCCCACGCCGGCGTTGTTGACCAGCGCGTCGAGCCGGCCGCCCCGCGCGATCACCTCCTCGGCGAGTCCGGCCACGGCGGCGAGCGAGGAGAGATCCGCCGCCACGGGCTCGAGCGCCTCACTACCGGTCGCTGACTGCAGCGCAGCGACGGCCGTCTGCGCGCTTTCGTCGCTACGTCCGTGGACGAGCACCCTCGCCCCCCGGGACGCGAGCTCGCCGGCCACCGCATGCCCGAGCCCCGCGGTCGCGCCCGTGACGAGGATCGTCTGTTCGCTGACCGGGCGCATCGCCACGCGATCATAGTCACGTCCGGGCGGCGGTCTGAGCGCGCGCCGCCGCGGGTAGAGGAGGTTCCGTGCCGGGCTCCTCCAGGGACAGCGGCGTGCTCCTGCACCCGACATCGCTTCCCTCCGGGCGCCTGGGCGAGGATGCCTACCGGTTCGTCGACTGGCTGCAGGCGGCCGGTCAGTCGTGGTGGCAGATCCTCCCCGTCACCCCGCCGGGGAAGAGCGGCTCGCCCTACGCGTCGAGCTCCGCCTTCGCCGGGTGGAGGGGTCTGCTCGCCGAGCCCGACGCGCCCGTGACGGCGGTCGAGATCGACGCCTTCGTCACCGCGCACCCGTTCTGGATCGGACCGTGGGCGTCCTACGAGGGCGAGGGCGCCGTCGCCGACCAGGTCCGCTTCCAGCGCGAGTGGGGAGCGCTGCGCGAGTACGCCCGCGCGCGCGGGGTGGGGCTGATCGGCGACCTTCCGATCTATGTCGCCGCCGACGGCGCCGACCACCGCTTCTATCCCGAGCTGTTCCAGCCCGACGCCGTGGCGGGCGTCCCGCCGGATGACTGGAGCGCCACCGGGCAGCTGTGGGGCAACCCCCTGTATGACTGGGACACGATGCGCGCGACGGGGTTCCGCTGGTGGATCGAGCGCTTCCGGCGGACGTTCGAGCTCGTCGACGTCACGCGGGTCGACCACTTCCGCGCCTTTCTCGCCTACTGGTCGGTGCCCCGGCGCAACCGCACCGCCCGGGTCGGCTCCTGGCGCCGGGCGCCCGGGCGCGAGCTGTTCGAGGCCGTGCACCGCGCCCTCGGCCCGCTCGAGCTGATCGCCGAGGACCTCGGCGTCATCACCGAGCCGGTCGAGCGGCTGCGCGACGAGCTTCGCCTGCCCGGGATGATCGTGCTCCAGTTCGCGTTCAGCGAAGATCTCCACAACCCGCAGCCGCTCTCCGCCATGCGTCGCAACCGATTCATCTACACGGGCACCCACGACAACCCGACCACCGCCGAGTGGTGGGAGGGGCGCTCCGCGCGCGAGCGCGATCAGGCCCAGCGCGCCTTCCGCGCCGCCCGCATCGCCGCTCCGGAGCCGGTGTGGGGAATGATCGAGCTGGCCCTGCGCTCTCCCTGCCGCACGGCGATCATCCCGGCCCAGGACCTCCTCGGGCTCGGCGCCGAGGCGCGGATGAACACCCCCGGGCGCGAGGAGGGCAACTGGAGCTGGCGCCTGCGGGAGGGCGAGCTCACCGACGCGCTCGCGGCGCGGCTGCGCGCGGCCACCGCCGCCGCCCACCGCGCGTAGGCCGGTGGAACTCGCAGGGATCAGCGCCGCCGAGCTTCGCCGGCGGCTACTCGCCGAGGAGCTGTCCGTGGCCGAGGTGGCCGAGGGGTTCCTCGCCGCGTTGGGCGACGATCCGTTCCGGGCCTGGTCGGCCGTCCACCCCCGGGGGCTGCGCCGCCAGGCCGCCGCGCTCGGCGCCTACCTGCCCGAGGCGCGGGCGCGCCTGCCGCTGTTCGGGATCCCCGTCGCCGTCAAGGACAACATGGACACCGTCGATCTCCCGACGGAGTACGGCTCCCCGATCTACGCCGGGCATCGCCCCTCCGCCGACGCCGCCGTCGTGACGCGGCTCCGCGCCGCCGGCGCGCTGATCGCCGGCAAGGTCAAGTGCGCCGAGTTCGCCTGGCTCACCCCGCCGGACACCCTCAACCCGATCGCCGAGGGACGCACTCCCGGCGGGTCCTCGAGCGGCTCGGCGGCGGCCGTGGCGGCGGGCACGGTCGCGCTCGCCACCGGCACCCAGACGGCCGGCTCGATCAACCGCCCCGCGTCGTTCTGCGGGGTGCTCGGCTGGAAGCCGACCCGCGGCCGCTACCCCACCGCGGGGGTCAAGGCGACCTCGCCCACGCTCGACACGGTGGGGATGCTGGCGCGGGAGGTGGAGGACCTGGCGCTCGTCGACGGCGTGCTGGCCGGGGGCGCGCCGTCGTCTGCTCCGTCTGCTCCGCCCGCGCCCCGGCTCGCCGTCGCCCGCACTGAGCTGTGGGACCGCGTCGAGCCCGCTGCCGCGGCGGCGATCGACGCGTGGCTGGCGGCGAGCGGGATCGGCTTTGCGGAGCTGACGCTGCCCGGCTACGCCCGGCTCGCCACACTCCAGGAGCGCGTTCAGCTCTATGAGCTCTCCCGCTGCCTCGCCCCGGAGCTGCGTGACGCTCCGGACCGGCTCAGCCCGCCGCTGCGGGCCGCGCTCATCGACGGCGCGGCGATCGACGCCGCGGCCATGGGGCCCGTATACGAGGAGGTGGCGGCGCTGGTCCTGGGGCTCCTCGGTTCCCTGCGCGGCTTTGACGGAGTGCTCACGCCGAGCACCCTCGGGGTCCCGCCGCTCGGGCTCGCCGCGACCGGCGACTCGCTGTTCTGCCGCGTGTGGACGCTCGTCGGCGCGCCGTCGCTGTCGATCCCCCTGGCCTGGACCGAGGACGGCCTGCCCGCCGGGCTCCAGCTCGTCGGCGCCCCGGGCGCCGATCGGACCGTGCTCGCCGCCGCGGCCTGGCTTCAGTCCACGGGCCGGCGGATACCGTGAGTAGGCCTCACCGAGATATCGTGCGCGTCGATGCTCGGCAGCCGCCGGATGCGGAACGGGACGCTCGCCCTGCTCGTCGGCGTGGCCGTCGTTCTGGTCGGCGCCGCGGCCGTCGCCGCGAACAGCGCCGCGCGACGCCCACGGGCGACGAGCGCAGCGAAGGTCATCTCGCTGCAGCCGTCCTACGACAGCCACGGAAACCCATCGCTGCTCGGCCAGGCGGGGACCGGCAACCGCCCGCTGCCGCTGCATTGGCTCGCCTGTCCGGCGACCGGCGGGTCGGCGTGTCGTTCGCGGCACGGCCGGCGGCTCGGCCATGGCCCGGGAGTCAGCGTCCTCACCCCAGGCCGCACGCCGTCCGGGACGTTCTTTCAGGTCGTCGTTCACGTTGATGGGCGGAAGCACGTCGCGCGCTCGGCGGTCTGGCTGGGGACGGTCAAGGCCATCCGGCCGCCGACCCTCACCGGCCACGTGCGCGCGGGCGCTCGCGTCACCCCTCACGAGGCGCGCTGGAGCGGCGGTTGGTCGCGCGCGATCGCCAGCGCCGGACTTCCTCCCGCACGCCACCCGAACAGCGACGAGCTGAGCGTCGAGGCGTGCCGCACCGCGACCGGGCGCCACTGCGTCAACCTCACCCCGCAGGGCAGCTCCCGCGAGTTCCGGCGCGGCGCCACGGCGGTTCCCGCTCGCTATCGCGGCTGGTACCTGTTCGCGTTCGACCATCGGATCGCCCAACCGGAGATCATCGGCGAGCCCGGGTACCCCACGCCAGAGGACATTCCGGTGCTCAGTACGGCTCCCACCGTCGCGCGCTCGGCGGCGTATGGGCCAGTGAGCGCGCGCTGAGCGTGGCGCTCACATGCCGCGGCTGACGATCCACTCCGCGAGGAACGGCTCGGCGATCCGGTAGCCGTTCTTCATCGGCTCCGCGAGCTCGTCCGCGACGAGCGTGTCGAGCGCCTTCTGCACCGTCGAGGTGGCGGGGAGGCCGTGGACGCGGCGGTAGGCGGCGGCGTAAGGGGGATGGCCAGGATCACGGGCGAGTGCCTCCAGCACGAGCCGTTGCGCCCGGGGGGCGCGGTCCCAGATCCGGTCGAAGTGGGCGTTCTCCGAGCGCAGAACCCGGGCGAGCGCCTCGGCGAGCTGCGCCGGCTCCGCGGTGGCGCCGGGGGCGGTGACCTCCCACAGGGCGTAGGCGAGCTCCTGGGTGCCGTAGGGGTGGGCGTGGGTGATCTGGAGGATCGCCTCCACGACCTCCGGCGCGACCGTCCGTCCGGTGCGCTCGAACCGGGTGACCAGGAAGCGCGCGAACGGGCCGCGGGGGATCGGCCCCAGCTCCATCTGCCGGGCGCTGCGCCAGAACGGCTCGTTCTCGTCATTGAAGATCGACTCCATCATGTGCCGCTTGGAGCCCAGGTACACGTGCGCGACGTCCGGCTGCTCCTGGAACACGGAGCGCATCACGCCGAGCAGCTGCGGGTCGATCCTCACGATCTCCTGGAACTCGTCGAACACCAACGCGACGCGCCGATCACGCTCGGCGCCGAGCTCGGCGGGCAGGCGGAGCAGGTGCTCGATCGTCGCGTCGAGGTCGCCGGGGGTATGGCCCGAGGCGAACGAGAAGCCGAGCGAGCCGGCGGGGTCGACGGTCATGATCGGGGCGATCCGCAGTCCCTTGAACACGGCGGTCGCGCGCTCGCGCACCCGGAACAGGGTGGAGGCGATGTCCTCGTAGATCGTCGCCGCCAGCTTCTCGGCCAGCCGCTCCTTGGTCGGCGCGCGCATCAGGTCTACCTGGGCCACCAGCACGCCCCCGCGGCGGGAGACCTGCTGGGCCGCGCGCCACAGCAGCGATGACTTGCCGTACCGCCGCGGCGCGAACACGACCACGTTCTGGCCGTTGCGCAGGTCGGCGGTGAGCTCCTTGAGCTCGTCGGTGCGGTCGGTGAACGCCTCGTCGAGCGCGAGGTCGCCGAAGCGGAACGGATTGACGGCGTCAGCCACGGCACCACCGTAGCAGTTACGCCGGTTAGCGTTACGCTATTCAGCGTAAGCAGCCGGCGCGGGAAGAAATCGCCCGTCACCCCGAGCCTGGGGCTTTAATGGGCACAACGACCGGAGGGAGGGCGACATGAGGACGGGCCTAGCCGGTCGCGGGGCGTTCGGCGTGGTCGTGCTCGTCACGGTCGCACTGCTCGTCGCCGCGTGTGGCAGCAGCGGCACGACGGCCGCCGGATGCCGCCTCACCAAGACGCCCACCGGAACGACCGTCACGGCGTCCGCGACGGCGCCGACAGGCGGCGCGTGGCCGGACGCCAACGGCAATTTGGCGAACACCCGGGATGCATCGGGCGCGACGATCTCCGCCGCGAACGTCGCACGGCTCACGCCGGCCTGGGCCTTCTCGCTGACCGGCAAGGCCGGGGCCGGCGTGCGTCCCTACGGCGCGCTGGCGGCGAATCCGGTCGTGAGCGGCGGTGTCGTCTACGTCCAGGACCTCGACTCGAACGTCTATGCGCTGGGGCTCAGCACGGGCAGGTTGGAGTGGGAGTACCTCTGCAATGCGCCCGAGCGCAGCGGCCCGGGCCCGAACGGCGTCGCCGTCGCCGGCGGGCGCGTGTACGGGCTGACGCCGACGTCGGCGTTCGCGCTGAGCGCGGCCACCGGTCAGCCGGCCTGGGTCAACCACAAGCTCCTCGGCAGCGGCCAGGGGACCTTCGGGATCCAGCCCCAGGTGGCGAACGGACGGGTCTACCTGGCCAGTCAATACGGCTCGGGCCCGGGCGGCGGGGTGCTGCTGGCGCTGAGCGCCGCGACGGGAGCGGAGCTGTGGAAGTTCAACACCGTGGCGAAGGAGGGGCAGGGGGTGCGCGCCCTCGGGATCGGCGCCGGCGGCGCGTGGGAGACGCCGCTGGTCGGCGGCGACGGGACGGTGAGTTATGGCATCGGTAATCCGTATCAAACGGCCACCGAGGCGATCGCGCATCCCTCTGCCGAGCTCTACACCGACAGCGACGTCACGCTCGATGCCGCGACGGGAAAGCTGCGCTGGTACTACCAGGGCGTTCCCGACGACTTCAAGGACTACGACATGCAGACCTCGCCGATCGCGACGAGCGCGCACGGCGTCCCGGTCGTCATCGGGGGCGGGAAGATGGGTTACGTCTACGCGATGAACGCCACCACCGGCAACTTGATCTGGAAGACCCCGGTCGGTGGCCACAACGGTCGCGACGACGACTCGCTGCTCGCGCTCGAGCACCGCATCACCGTCAAGGCGCCTTACACGATCCTTCCCGGATCGCTCGGCGGGATCCTCACCAACCTGGCCGTCGCCGACGACACCGTCTACGTCGTCACCTGCGACCTGCCGCTGGCCTACGCGAGCCTCCAGACGCCTGTCCCGACCAAGGCCGCCGGCTCCCCCACCGGGGAGGTGGAGGCGCTCAACCTGGCGACGGGGAAGGTCGAGTGGGATACCAAGGTTCCCGAGTTGCCCCTCGGCGCGGCCACCGTCTCCAACGACCTCGTCCTCACCACGCTCTACGACGGCACCCTGCTCGCGCTCGACCGTCGCACCGGAGCGATCGTCTACCGGCACGCGCTTCCCACCTCGACGAACGCGCCGCTCGCGGTCGCCGGCAACACCGTGATCGTCCCGGCGGGCGGTGGTGAGACGAGCACGGGGGGCGGGCACGCGCAGGTGGTGGCCTACTCCGTGCCGTAGGCGATCCGCTCGCGAGCGCCGGGCCGAGCGGCTACTCGAACGAGCCCATCAGCGTGCGCTCCGCCCGGCGGGTCCGGGTGAGGGACCGCTCGGCGATGCCGACCTCCTCCACCAGCCCGTGGCGGACCTTGAGGACGGCGGTCGCGGATCCGAAGCGGCCCAGGTACCACTCGTTGAGGCCGATCCGGAAGGGGCGGCCGAGGTGGAGCTTCGCCTGGGCCGCCGTGATCGTGGCCCCGGGCCGGATGCCGTTGAGCGAGTAGCGCGGATTCGCCGTCGAGGCCCAGATCACGCGGCCCGTCACGCGCCGGCGCTCGGCCCGGCTGAGTGTCTTCAGCAGCTGTGGCGAGGGATAGCCGGTGCGGATGCCGATCGGCGTCAGGCAGAAGAAGTCCTTGTAGCGCTGCCCGCGATCGGAGCTGTGGCGGTACACGTGCCGGGCTTTGGTGCGCGTCATCCCGAGATGGATGCGTCCGAGCGTGGTGCCGTGCAGACTCCCGCTCGCCGCGGGACAGCGGGCGACCTTCGGGACCGGCACGGATCTGCCGGCGCTCGTGGCGTGGCCGCTTCCGGTGGCGTTCGACGCCGTCACCTCGCAGGTGAGCGTCGAGCCCTCGTCGAGCTTCTGCACCTTGTACCTCGCCGCGGTCGCCCCCGCGATCGGCGTGCCATCGCGGCTCCAGGCATACGCGTACGCGGTGGGGAAGTTCGTCCACGTGCCGGTGGAGCAGGACAGCGTGTCGCCCGCCCGCGGCGTCCCGCTGATGACGGGAGGCGCGGTGTTCACCGGGGGCGCGCCCGCGACCGTGTAGCTGATGCTCGTGATGGCGGTCTGGCCGTCCTCGCTCTGGGCCGTCACCGTATAGGTGAATGTGCCCGGAGCCGCGGTGTTCAGGGTGCCGACGCCGCTCGTGGAGCTATTGGAGTCGGCGCACGAGACGATGCCGGGCCCGTAAGCGGTGTCGGCGCAGTTGAAGCTCGTCGTGACCGACTGGCCGACCGTGTAGGTGGCGCCGGAGGCCGGCGAGGCGATCGACGCGGACGGCGGTCCGAGCGTGAACACCGAGATGTTGCTCACGTCGTAGTTCGCGCTCGCCAGCAGCCCCCCCGTCGGGCTGAACGCCACCCAGGCCGGAGTGCCGCTGCCTGTGGAGTACGGCGATCCCGCCACCTGGCCCTCGAGGCTGTCGGAGCCCACCGCGAACACCGACAGATTCTGGGTCCCGTTTGCGGTGGCGAGGAGGCTCCCTGTCGCGTTGAACGCGACGGATATCGGGTCGGCCGCGCTGCCGGTGGAATACGGCGAGCCCGGGGTGGGCGTCAGCGCTCCCGCCGCGCTCACGGAGTACAGCGACACGGCGCTGTCGGCGCCGTCATAGTCGGCGGCCGCCAGCAGCCCGTTCGCGGGATCGAACGCCACCGCCAGGGGGTTGGCCACCCCCGTCCCCACGGGCGAGCCGGCCGCCGGGGTGAGCTGGCCGTCGCCGGCGACGGTGAACACCGAGATGGCGTTGTTCGATCCGTCGGCGGTGGCGAGCAGTCCGCCGCTCGGAGAGAAGGCGACGCTGAAGCCAAGAGTCTCGCCGTTCGAGAACGGTGAGTTCGGGACCTGGCTGAGCGTGCCGTCGGAGGCGACGGAGAACATGGACACGGCTCCCCCGACTGAATTCGTGTCGGCGGTGGCGAGCAGGGCGCCGTTCGGGCTGAACGTCACTCCATACGGGATCTCGCTGTCGCCGAGCGTGAACGGCGAGCCGGCAACCGGTGTGAGCGTGCCGTCGGCGGCGACGGAGAACACCGAGACGCTGCCCGAGGTGGCGCCGGACTGATTGGCGGTAGCGAGCAGAGTGCCGTCCGGGCTGAAGGCGATCGAGTCCGGTGTGGGGCCCGCCGGGAAGGGAGAGCCGGCGATCGGCGTCAATGTCCCGTCTGTGGCGACGCTGAAGACCGAGCTCGTGCTGCTGGTTTCGTTGGCGGTGGCGAGGAGATCGCCGTTCGGGCTGAATGCGACCGCGTCGGGACCGGAGCTCCCGGCGGCGAACGGCGACCCTGGCACAGGTGTGAACACCGGCTGGGCCGCCGCCGCCGACGCGCCGAGCGCCATCCACGCCGCGGCGAGAAGAACCACGAGCGGCGCGCGCCATCGGCCGGACGCGGTCCGGGCCGCGAGCGCCGCCCCCCGCCTGATGCCCGTCCCGCGACGGTGCCCTCTCCGCATGGGGCGATCCTATGCCAGCCCGTGAGGCGCTGCCGGGATGGTCAACATCCTGACCTGTGACCCGGATGCCGCGCTGCGCGGTGTCGTCTACGCCCGGCCCGTCAACTCGATCAGCGTGACTGGGCCCGCCGGGCGTACCCACCGGCCTCCTCACCGGCATCCCGCGCCTGCTCCTGCGCGGTGCCGATCTGCGCGCCGAGCCGTGCCGTCTCCGCGGGTGAGCGGGCGCGGGCTCGGGCGCTGCGGAGTCGTTCCGCGAGCTGCTCGGCCGCCGAGCGGCGGTGCAGCGCATCGCGGTAGAGGATCCTCAGACCTTCCAGCTCGGGTGGGCCGCCGGCTTCCACGCGCTCGAGTCTCGGTTCTGACGGTTCCGGCGGGAAGTGGCCGGGGGTATCGACTGTCCCATCCCCCGCGAAGTGGTCCGTAGGATCTCGGAATGGATCGCTCCGACGCGCAGGATCTCGATGCACGGGATCCGCTGGCGCCGTTTCGCGAGCAGTTCGTGCTCCCCGAGGAAGGGCTCGTCTACCTTGACGGGAACTCGCTGGGGATGCTGCCGCTGGCTACCGTCGAGCGGGCCCGCCGCGTCGTCGAGGAGGAGTGGGGGAGGCGCCTCATCCGCGGCTGGGAGGACGGATGGATGCAGATGCCGGTGTCGGTCGGCGACCAGCTCGGCTCCGCCGTGCTCGGCGCCGCGCCCGGCCAGGTGGTGGTGGCTGACTCGACCACGGTGTGCTTCTACAAGCTCGCGTCGGCGGCGCTCGAGCTGCGGCCCGGCCGGACCGAGATCGTCACCGACGTCGACAACTTCCCGACCGACCGCTACGTGCTGGAGGGGCTCGCCGCGGCGCGGGGGCTGACCATCCGCTGGCTGTCGTTCGCGGCCGATGGCGGGGTGACGCCGGACGCGCTGGCAGCGGCTGTCGGCCCGGAGACCGCGCTCGTCACGTTCTCTCACGTGGCGTATCGGTCCGGGTTCGTGGCCGACATGGCTGCGGTGGGCGAGGTGGCGCACGCGTGCGGGGCGCTCACGCTGTGGGACCTCTCGCACTCCGCCGGCTCGGTCACGCTTGCCTTGGACGTTTGGGGGGCGGATCTCGCCGTCGGCTGCACGTACAAGTACCTGTGCGGAGGCCCCGGGGCGCCGGCCTTCATGTACGCGCGCGCGGAGCTCCAGGAGTCCCTGCGCCAGCCGATCTGGGGGTGGCTGGGGCGCGAGGACCCGTTCGCGATGGCGCCTGGGTACTCGGTCGCCTCCGGGGTGACCGGGCTGCTGTCCGGCACGCCGTCGGTGCTCGGGATGAGCTGCGTCGAGGAGGGGGTGCGCCTGATCGCTTGGGCGGGGATGCCGGCGGTCCGGGAGAAGGGCATCCGGCTCACCTCGTTCCTCGTGGAGCTGGCCGACGAGCGGCTGGCCTCGTTCGGGGTGGGCATCGGCTCGCCGCGAGACCCGGCGCGGCGCGGGGCGCAGGTGGCCCTGACCCATCCGGACGCGCGGTGGCTGTGCTCGGCGCTGATCGAGTGCGGGGTCATCCCGGACTTCCGGGAGCCGAACGTCATCCGCATGGGGCTGGCGCCGCTGACCACGCGGTTCGTCGACGTGTGGGACGGCGTCGAGGCGCTGCGCGGGCTGCTGGCGGGGTGAGGTCCCGGGAGGCCGGGTGGGCCGCCGGGGATGGCCCGAGCGGTCAGTCGTGCTCGGCGGGCTCGGCGTGTGAGCGCTTCGGCGGCGGGCCCAGCTGCGCCTGGAGCGAGCCGAGGACCTTCTTGAGCAGGACGTTCAGCTGCTGGCGCTCATCTCGGCTGAGGACGCCGAGAAGCTCGCGCTCGCGCCGGCCGCCGATCGCCGCGTAGGTGTCGAGCCGCTCGCGGCCCGCGTCGGTGATCTGCAAGAGGACGCCGCGCCGGTCGGACGGATCGCGCTCCCGGCGCACGAGTCCCGCCTGCTCGAGCTTGTCCAGCCGGTTCGTCATTGCCCCGGTCGAGACGAGCAGCGAGCGGCTCAGCGCCCCGTGCGACTGCGGCCCGAAGTACAGGTTCATGAGGACCTTGAACTCCTCGAAGCCGAGGTCGACCTTCGCCAGGCTCGCCTTGGCCGCCTTGTTGAGCAGCCGGTCGATCTTGGCCACCCGCTCGACGATCGCCTCCACGTCCGGGTCGATCTCCGGCCACGTGGCGACCGCCTCGCTGACCATCGCCTCGACCCCGTCGTCGACGGGGTCCACCCGAATGCGATGGTGGTGGCGGGCGGGGGCCTGTCCGTCGGTCGGGCGGGCGGGCGGCTGTCCGTCCGTCGGCTGCGCATCCGCCTCTCCGCCCGCGGGCGTCGCGTCCGCGTGTGCGCCCACGGGCATGGCGTCCGCGTGTGCGCCTACGGGCGTCGCGTCCGCCTGTGCGCCCACGGGGGTCGCGTCCGCCTGTGCGCCGGTAGGCGTCGCGTCCACGTCCGTCCTCTCCTCGCCGCGCTCAGGCACCGAGCTCACCCGGTGAAGTCTATTCATGCAAAGTAGTTCGACATACAGCTTCTGCTACAGTAGTTCGAGATACAGCAACTTCTCTCACAGGAGACCCTTCACCATGCATCCCGAGCTCATGCGCCAGCTCGCGGCCTCCCGGCTCACCGAGCGCTCGCACCCCCTTCATTCCCCCGCCTCCGTCGACTCCGGAGAGGCGCGCTTCACTGATCCGCGCGACGACCGTGTCGCTCGCTCCGGAGCGGCCCACCGCCTTCCGTTCCGCACTGCCGTCTGGCACCGCGGCGCCCACAGCGCCTGACCCGCCGGTCCTCACGAGACCGCCCGGGTCGGTCACAATGGCGTGGCACGCTCGCGGCCGCCGGCGCCCGGCGCGAGCGCCGCGCACGCGAGGCGACCACTCTCCGCGAGACATACCAGGAGGTCCGATGGGATTCGACCAGTACCACGAGCCGCCGGAGGAGCTCCCAGCGCGGACCAGGACGTTCGCACGGCTGTGCGCCTCGCTCACCGAGGAGGCGGAGGCGATCGGCTGGTACGAGCAGCGAATCGCGGTGGAGAGCGATCCCGAGGCACTCGCGGTGATGCGCAATGCGCAGGGCGAGGAGTTCAAGCACTTTTCGATGGACCTCGAGTTCCTGCTCCGGCGCAGCCCCGAGTGGCGCGAGATCGCGCAGGGGATCCTGTTCCGGGTCGGCGACATCGTCGAGCACGGCGAGGAGGCCGAGGAGGAGGCGCTGGAGGGCGGCGACAGCGGCGGCGAGGACGGCTCGCTCGGACTCGGCAGCCTGAGAGGAATGACGCGATGAACCATCTGCTGCGTGAAAAGGCGCCGATCACCGACGCCGGCTGGAGCGAGCTCGACGACGAGGCGCGCGAACGGCTCACCCCGGCGCTGGCCGCCCGCAAGCTCATCGACTTCACGGGACCGTTCGGGTGGGGGTACTCCGCCACCAACCTCGGCCGCACCGAGCCGCTCGGCGAGCCGCCCTGCGACGGCGTCAGCGGAGAGCAGCGTCGCGTGTTGCCGCTCGTCGAGCTGCGGGCCGCCTTCGAGATCTCCCGCGCCGAGCTGCGCGACCTTGATCGCGGTGCGGACGACATGGAGCTGGCGCCGCTCGACCAGGCGGCCCGCCAGATCGCGATCGCCGAGAACAAGGCCGTCTTCCACGGCTGGAACGGAGCGGTCACCGGGATCAGCGAGGCCTCGCCGCACGACGCGATCGCGCTCGGCGGACTTCCCGACGACTACCCCCGTCCCGTCGCCACGGCGGTCGAGCGGCTCCTTTCCAACGGAATCGGCGGCCCCTACGGTCTCGCCCTCGGTCGCGAGGAGTACCGCACCGTCGTCGAGTCGGCCGAGAAGGGCGGCTATCCGCTGTTCGACCACCTGCGCCAGATCCTCGGCGGCCCGATCGTCTGGGCCCCCGGCGTCCAGGGCGCGCTCGTGCTCAGCCTCCGCGGCGGCGACTTCCGCTTCGAGTCCGGCCAGGACCTCTCGATCGGCTACGACTCCCACGACGCCGAGGTCGTCCGCCTCTACCTGGAGGAGAGCTTCAGCTTCCGCGCGGTGACGCCCGAGGCCGCGGTGGTGCTCACGCCGTAGAACCCCGATTTATCCCGCTGGCCAACGTGCCTTTGCTACATTGACCACTCCGCCGCGGGGTGGAGCAGTCTGGTAGCTCGTCGGGCTCATAACCCGAAGGTCGCGGGTTCGAATCCCGCCCCCGCTACTTCGAAAAGGTCCGCTTTTGCGAGCCTTTCTATTTTCTAGAGTGTAATTCCCACAAGATTGGTGAAGGTGGAGTACCACTCTGGAGTACCAAACGAGGCTCGAAAACGACGGGTTCTTCGGGCTTCTGGGCACGCGGAATCGCCCGGAAAGTCAGGCGGCGCTCGCCTGCGCGTTCCGGTTGATGGACGTAATCCGCGCAACCAGATCGTCGACAGCCGCGACCGGGAAGATCTCTTCGGGCCCACCCGGCGCGACGGTGGTGAACGGCTGGTCGTAGAGGAGCTGTGCGTCCATCAGGCCGTTGGCGGTGAGATAGCTGACGACCAGGGCGATGAAGTCGTGTTGTGCAGCGGTCAGTGTTTTCCCGTCGATGAATCCCGACAGCGCCTCGGTCGCGGCAGCGCGGTCGAGGCCGACGAGGCTTCGCACGAAGGTGCCGAGGCCGCCCGGCTCGGAGCTCGCACGGTCGATGTGCGAAACGTCCCCGACGCCGGCCGTCCGGAGCATCCGGTCGAGTTCCTCAAGATCCGTCTGCGTCATCGGGACGTTGCGCCGCAACTTCTGGAGCGCGAGGTGATCCTCGTGCTCGCGCAGGTACGCACGGGCCTTCTGACGGAACCGCTCGTAGGTGTCTCCCGACCCTACCGCTCGTAGCTCGACCTCCTCGAGGTCGCCGAGGTTGTCGATGAAGTCGGTATAGACGACAACGCGCTTGCGCTTCTCGAGTAGTCGCACGAGGGAACGCACGTGGCGGCGGGCGTATTCGAGCATCGGGAGCGTGACGTCGATCCACCATTCGTCGCCGGCCAGCTCGTCGAGAATCGCCTGCTCGGCCTTGATCGCCGGGATCGCAAGCTGCTCGAGTAACCCTGAGGCGATCTCCTGGACCTGGCGGCGAAGGCGCTCCTCGCCCGGTTCGCCGAGGAGCCGGCAGAGCTGGAGCTTGAGGATGATCAGGTCAAAGCGCTTGGCCTCCTCATCGTCCTCCGGGAGCGTCGTGGGTAGGTCCGCGACGCGGTCGGCAAGTTCGAGCGCCTTCTGGATATCGAGCTCGGTCCACGGCTCTTCTTCGCGATAGCGCTCAACCCAGTGGCGCTGGGGTCGGACCAGGAAGTTGTCGACGTTCATGTTGCGGACCTGCTCTCGCAGCATGTCGATGACGTCGGAGCGCAGGCCGGCGTCGCTTTGGGTGCCGTCACCGACTCCTTCTGCCTCGGCGAGCTCGACGATCAGCTGTAGCCGCTCCCGGAACAGTCTCAGGCGCAGCGACTCGCCGACGCCGCCGTCGCTTGGCACGATCTCCTCATTGAAGTAGGCGAGGTTCTCGCAGACGTCAAATACGCGGAAGTCCTGCTTGTCCTCGCCGGGGCCGAACAGGTTCGGGCGCAGGCGCGTGCCGCGACCGATCATCTGCCAGAACTTCGTTTTCGATCGGACCGGCTTGAAGAAAACGAGGTTCAGGACCCCAGGCACGTCGATCCCGGTGTCGAGCATGTCGACCGAGATCGCGATGTGCGGCGCCTTGCCGTCGATTGAGAAGTCGTCGATCAGTGACTGCGCGTACTCGACGCGATAGGTGACGGGCCTGGCAAAGCGGCCGGCGTGCTCGGGATAGTTGGCGTCGAACCGGCGCGCGATGAAGTCGGCATGATCGTTGTTCTTGGCGAAGACGATGGTCTTGCCGAGCCGGTCGCCGCCCGCGACTCGGTGGCCGCGAGTCATCAACGTCTCGAGCACTTTGTCCACAGTGTCTTCGTTGAAGAGCCACCGATTCACGCCCTCGGCCGACACGGCGTCGGGAGGGTCGGTCTCATCGTCACCCCAGTCCTGGGCCTCCCATGCCTCCTTCTCTTCATCAGAAAGGTCGTCGTAGCGAATGCCCTCGCTGGGGAACTTGAGCGGCACCTTGATCGCCGTGGGCGGCACCAGGTAGCCCTCGTCCACCGCCTCGTTGAGGTCGTAGACGTCGGTCGGTACGCCGGTCTCGAGATCGAACAGCTGGTAGGTGTCCCGGCCAACGTCGTCCTTGGGTGTCGCGGTCAGGCCAACGAGCAACGAGTCGAAGTAGGCGAAGATGGCGCGGTACTTCTGGTAGACGGAGCGGTGCGCCTCGTCGATCACGATGAGATCGAAGTAGCCAGGGCCGAAGCGGCGTTCCTGGCCCGCGTGTGCGTCGCCGATCAGGCCCATCATCGTCGGATACGTCGACACGTACACGCGGCCCTCCTCGGCACGCTCGGTGACCAGGTTCACAGTCGTGGAGTCGGGGAGATGAGTCTTGAACGCGTTGACTGCCTGATTCACGAGCGCGATCCGGTCGGCGAGGAACAGGACTCGCTTCGCCCAACCCGCGCGCATGAGAAGGTCAATGAGCGCGATCACGGTTCTGGTTTTGCCGGCCCCGGTCGCCATCACGACCAGCGCCTTGCGCTGGTTCTTCTGATCAAACGTCTCGCCAATCGCCCTGATCGCGCGCTGCTGGTAGTGGCGCTCGACAATCCGGGACTCGATCTCAAGCGCACCGAGCGGCTGGCGGCTTGTGCGCCGGTTGATCAGCAGCGCAAGCTCGTCCTTCGTGTAAAAGCCCTGCACCGGACGAGACGGATATCGCTGGTCGTCCCAAATCCACGTCTCGTACCCGTTGGAGTAGAAGATGACCGGGCGCTGGCCGAAGCGCGCCTCGAGGCAGTCGGCATAGAGCTCAGCTTGGCGCTGTCCGACCTTCGCATCGCGGCTGGTGCGCTTCGCCTCCACGAGGCCGAGCGGCAGGCCGTCATCGCCCCACAGCACGTAGTCGACGTAGCCCTTACTTTGGCTGTTCGGCATACCCTTGACCTCGAACTCACGGTCCCGATCCTCCGACAGGGGCCAGCCGGCCTCGTGCAGCAGGACGTCGATGTAGCGAGTACGCGTCTCGGCCTCGTTGTAGTCGTGCTCGTCGGGGATTTGCTCGTTGACGACCTTCGCCGCGACCACCTGGGCGCGAAGCCGCTCCAGCTCAGCCTGGAGCGCTGCGTTCTCCTCCCGGCTGCGGAGCAGTGCCCCGTCCCGTCGTTCGTTTTCCTCCTGCCGTTTGCGCAATGCCTCAGCGCTCGCCTGCCGCTGTTCGGCAGTCAGCGGCCGCGGGATCGCTGCCGGGTTAAACACGAGGCTTGGATGCGGCGCATCTGCTGGCTCGGGCGCGTAGGTCCGGGCGAGCCAGAACATCACGTGGAACAGCTCTTGGACGACACTAAGCGCGGTGTCAGCCTTGACTCGCCGGCCGTCGTGAACGGCCTGATTCCCTTGGCGGCGGATCAGGTCCATCTTCGCTCGGATCCGTCCGTCCACGGTGTTCTTGAAGGAAGGCTCGAACAGCATTGCCGAGAGGTCGTCCTTGTACGGACGGCTCAGCGAGCGATCCGCGTCGTAGAGCCAGCGAACGGCCAGCTCCAGCGAGCGCCGCGCGTAGAAGCACGCCGTGCGCGGATCGGCGAACACGGCGCGCTCCGCCCGAGCCGACTCGACGGCGAGTTCCGGCCACGCCCTCAGGAACGAGAAGTTGGATGGCGCGCGCTGTTGTGAACTGACCGTAGGCATCGGTCAGAGCTCACCCGCGAACGCGCACTGCGCGAGAGCCGCCCGAAGGCGCCCTAGAGTTGCGTCCCTGGCTTGCATCCGCTCCCGGGCGGCATCCACCTCGGTCAGCTTTCGTACCAACTTCTCCTGGGCCGACAGCCGGGGAAGGATGACCGGCAACGCCTTGATGATTCCCATATTGAGGCCGTCCATGATTGCCCCCTTTGCCCTGGCGCGCAGATAGCGTTGCGCCTCTGGATGGTGCAGGAAATACGCCTGTAGGAATCCGGGGAGGCACCGGTGCTGGTCGAGAGTGATGCAGCACAGGTGTTTCGTATTGATCGCGACTCCGATGTCATCAGGGACTACAGCCACCCGCCCACATGTGCCCATGATCGTGATCAGTACGTCACCCGGGTTGACTGTGTACCGCTGAAGTGCTGTGTATTTCTCCTCGCTGATGAACCGTCGCTCACCCCAGCGGAACTGGTTCGAGACTACGTTGTCAATCCCGAGTACCGGCACACCGGCGTCCACGAACTCGCTATGGAGCAGCTGACTTCCGAACGGGCCGGTCCGGATTCCGCCCTGGCCGGCGTCGACGAGGTCCTGCACCAACACGGTTTCGGACCCGTGTTCAACCCTGACCGCCTTGACAAAGGCGGACACCCGGAGTTCGTTTACCAATTCGGCCCCGTGGTGCGCGGAAGATACGATCGAAGATGCACCGTCAAGAATCCGGGCAATCCGACGCTGTTCGTCAAGCGGCGGAAGCGGGATCTTCAGGCCGTTGAGGAATGCCCTTGGTACACGTCGTTGGCCGGCGCTCCCAGTCATGCGCAGCGTCCCCTGAACTCTCACTGAGCCTTGCCGCAAGAAGTGCAAGGCATAGCCAGCATCTAATACTTCCGGTCGCGGCCGTATGACATGAAACTCGGTTGAGCCAGCACCCACGGGTGTGTCGATATCGGCGACCCCGATCTTGCCGTTCTCAAAGCATGGCGTGATCTTTGCCACTAGAAGGTCGCCGCGCTCAAATGCCGAGTACCCGGACGCGACGTCGCCGTATCGTCTGTGCTCAGTGGAGGTCGTCCGACCCTCCTCAGCGGATAGGTGGGACATTGGTACGAACGAGACCTGAGCGTCAGCTGAGGGACGTACCGATACCGGCGGGTTGACGACAACAACCTCAGAGAGGGGCGCCTCGGACCAGTCGGGCCTCAAGCTAGCAACGCCTTCAGGTCATCAAGGCCGGCGCGGATCTCTCGCTCGATCATCTCCACTTCAGCGATGATCTCTAGCGGGTCGCGGTGCTCGACCTCGTCGTACACGATTTCCCTATAGCGGTTCATCGACAGGTCGTACTCCTCAGCGACGATGTCAACTTTCGGAACGCAGAAGCTCTGCTCGGTACGGGCGCGGTCACGCTCTGATCCGGTCCGCTCGGCCCACCGCACCAAGATGTCAGGGAGGTTGTTCTTGGCGTGGTCTCCCTCGGCCAGCGCGACTACCGGCGCCGGACCAAGTCTTTCATCATCGAGCAGCGGGTTACGCTTGTCGTCGAGGCTCCAGCCGTCGGCCGTGACGTCGTAGAACCAAACGGTGTCCGTGCCGCTGCTATCAGTGCGCGTGAACAGCAGGATCGCTGTAGAGACACCAGCGTACGGTCTAAACACGCCGCTCGGTAGTTTCACAACGGCATCGAGCTTCTGGTCCTCGACCAGGGTCCGCCGCAACTCCTTGTGAGGCCTGCTCGAACCGGACAGCACACCGTCGGGAACGATCACGGCGGCACGACCACCTGGGCGTAGGAGTCGGAGAAACAGCGCGACGAACAGGAGCTCTGTCTTCTTCGTACGTAAGACGCGGAGCAAGTCCTGGGAGGTCGTCTCGTAGTCGAGGCTGCCTGCGAACGGCGGGTTCGCCAAAACGAGGGTGTAGCGGTCCGCGTCGTCGCTTGCGTCCTGAGAGAGCGAGTCCCGATAGCGTATATCTGGCGCTTCGACGTCGTGGAGCATCATGTTCATCGAGCCGATGCGCAGCATCGTCGAGTCGAAGTCGAAGCCGTGGAACATGCTGTTGTGAAAGTGCTTCCTGGCGATCTCGTCGTGCGAAGCGTCGGGATGGTGATCGCGCACGTACTCGCTGGCGGCCACCAGGAAGCCGCCAGTGCCGCAGGCTGGATCACAGATTTCGTCCTTTGGGGTGGGCGCGGTCATCGCGACCATCAGCTGGATGATGTGCCGCGGCGTGCGGAACTGCCCGTTCTGGCCGGCTGACGCGATCTTCGAGAGCATGTACTCGTAGATGTCGCCCTTGGTGTCGCGGCCCTCCATCGGAAGCTCGTCGAGCAAGTCCACGACCTTGGTGAGCAAGCCCGGCGTCGGGATCGTGAAGCGCGCATCCCGCATGTGATGCGAGTAGGTTGATCCCTCGCCGCCAAGTTCGCGCAGGAACGGGAACACCCGCTCGGACACGACCGCGAACATCTCGCCGGGCTCGAGATCCTTGAAGCGCGACCACCTCAGCTCCATATACGGGCGGCCGAGGTCGTCGAACCCGGCCGCGAAGATCGGCGATTCCACTTCACCGCCGAACCGATTTGCCTTGTTCTCCTTGCCGGTCTGGAGCTCGTCCAGGCGCCTGATAAAGAGCAGGTAGGTGATCTGCTCCATCACCTCGAGCGGGTTCGCGATCCCGCCCGACCAGAAGGCGTCCCAGATGCGATCCACGTTCGCCTTGAGCGCCCCGGTCAACATGATCCGCCAGCCTACAGTCCGCGGACCCGGGCTCCAACGGGTCAGATCAGGGGACTGCAGCAGCGATGACGGATCAGGCCTGCCTCCTGTTCTGGCTGCGGCCGTGCATCGCGCGGGTCGGGCGGGCTGTTGTCGCGAACGGGATGGTTTCGGTGGGAACGCCGCCGCTGAGTTGTCCCAAGGGCGATCGCACGGCACTCGCTGTCGACCGTGGTCAAAGCGATCTTGGCTCAGCTTCCCGCGGCCGGGATCTCGGTGGTCGTTGCTGCCCACTTCCGCTTCGGAGCGTCTGGGTCGGAGTTGCGTTCGATCATGCCTGGCGCGATACGGATGCCAGCCATACGTGCGGTGCGGTCGTGCCAAAACCTCCCTACGTCGCTCGCTCTGTTCGACGCCGGCGACACGTCTAACTTGCCCACCACCAGCTCCCAACAGTGGAGCGACGAACGGGCTCCGGTCAACACCTTCGCTGGTCGCGCCGGTCTCTGACTGGGCGGCGGTTGGCGTTCCGTCCGCCCAGCGTGTATGGTTGTACGAAAATCGTACCAAGAAGGACGCGGGGCGGTTCAAATGGCTAACGTCAGAGACACGGTGATAGAGCAGTTGGCCTACGTGCGTGCGCGTGATCGCAACCAGCTCGACGCGGACATCGCGGCGGCCAGCGGCGATCTCGAAATTGACTCGAAGGAGGGACAGACCGTGGCGATTCGCGTTGAGATCTTGCTCGACATGGAGGGACTGATCCGACCGGAGGATCAGACCCGGACGAATCTGACGACCATCGGGTCGCTCGAGCGGCTCATCGAGCGGCGCCGTCGCGAGCAAGAGGATCGGTGATGGCTCATCTCGTTGAGGGAGCCGACCTGTCGCTGGCCTGGGTGGCGGCGATGGAGGCCCTGCTGGAGCTTCCCCGCGGCAAGACCGTGAATCTCAACGTCGCGTTTCCGGCCGCGGCAAGTGAGGACGAGAATGTATCTGCCGAGCTCGATGCGTTCCTGGCGGAACGCGAGCAGCGGTCGGAGGATGGCGAGCTGCTGCAGGTCCGCACGGTCGCCAACACGATATTCCCGAGCGCGCTGTACCACCCGCACCTGGGCGAGGCGGCGGCACCCCGTCTGTATGAGAACTACGGGCTCAGCATGCGGATGCACCGACGCCGGAAACGGGACAAGGACACCTACTTCAACCGGCTGACGGCGTACCCGGTGACCGGCGACCCCGCTACCCAGCTCGATACCGAGCTGGCACCCGATGGGAAGTTCAATCAGCTGGACTATCTCGTCCGACGACTCCGCGGCCAGCGCACGTCGGCGCGTCTGAGCAGCAGCTACGAGATCGGCGTCTCGCACCCGCTTGACGGCGAGCTACGAGTCCAGGCGCCGCTTAAGGACAAACGCATGAGTGGCTTTCCGTGCCTGAGTCACATCAGCCTCACGCTAGCCGACGATCACGTCCACATGACGGCCACGTACCGCAATCAGACGTTCATCACCCGCGCGTACGGCAACTACGTTGGGCTCGCTCGGCTGCTGCGTTTCGTCGCGACCGAGACAGGGGCGCAGGTCGGCGAGGTCGAGGTCGTGGCGACACATGCCGACGCCGAACTCGGCCTCGGAGCTCGTGCCGTGCGTGATCTCACTGCGCGATGCCATGAAACGCTGATGGCGGAGGTAGCGAGGCATGCGTAGATCGTCGGTCGCTGATGCGCTGAGCGTTGCACTTCTCGAGAGCGTGGACTCACTGGCGAGTTGCGAGCGGGTTGGCGTCGACGCGGTCCACATCCCAACCTGGGAACGGCACCTTCAACTCGGTGGCGAGGCACTACTTAGACGCACCTACACACCTGACGAGATCGAGTTCTGCGCCGGACGCGTCGATCGTCTGGCGACACGGCTGGCCGGCAAGGAGGCGGTGTTGAAGGTGCTTGGGACGGGCATTCGTGGGATCGGACTCCGTGACGTCGAGGTTCACTCGATGTCATCTGGGCGCCCGACCATCATCGTGCACGGGCCGGCGCAACGGGCGCTCAAGCACGCGGGGCTCAACCGCGTCGAGATCAGCCTGTGCCACGAACAGCAGTACGCACTCGCCGTGGCGATCGGGGTGGCCGGGGGCGGCCGAGATGAGTGAAGAGTTTCCGACACTCGAAGACGACGAGCAGGCCTGGGTTGCGCTCGGAGAGCGACTGCGCCGCTCGCGCGAATATCTCGGGCTGTCACAGAACGACGTTTCCGAGTTCCTCGGGCTATCGAGGCCTGCGATCACGAACATGGAGTCTGGCCGACGCAAGGTGTCCACCTTCGAGCTGGCCCGGCTCGCCAAGCTCTACCGACAGCCCTACGAGTTCTTTCTTGGTGAGGTCCCCGAGGTTCCCGAAGACACGACGACGACCGCACTGTTTCGTGCCGCGAGGGAACTCAGCGACAGCGACCGCGAGCAGGTGCTGCGCTTCGCGCAGTTTCTACGCAACGCCGGTCGCGCGCCCGAACCGCTCGAGGACGACGACTGATCGTGCCGACGTTCGACCAGCGACGAGCGGCAAGTCTGAGGGGAGCGTCGGCCGCGACAAGAGTGTCGATGCGGCTCGGGTTCGACCCCTCGCAGCCGGTCGATGTGTTCAGAGTGATCGAGGAAGCGCGTGTCTGGTTGCTCTTCGAGCCTCTGCAGCATCTCTTCGGCTTCTTTCAGCGCGACGGGGACTCCGCCGGGGTCGTCATCCATAACGGCCATCCGTTGAGCCTCCAGCGCTTCACTGCCGCCCACGAGTATGGACACTTCGTCCTCGGCCACGAGGCATCCCAGGACGGGAGAGCCGAGCTGTTCGGCGGTGCGGATGTCCCGCTCCAGGAGGTCGAGGCACAGGCGTTTGCAGCCGAGTTCCTGATGCCGCTCGCGCTCGTCAATCGTGCGCTCGATCGGCTCTCGCTGCCGCGCGAGCCGGGGGAGCTCTCGCCCGTGGATGCCTATCAGCTCTCGCTGGAGCTGGGATCGAGCTACACGGCGACGATTACGCAGCTCAAGCAGCTCAACAAGATCGGCGAGACCGGATACGGCGAGCTGGGCCGATGGCAGCCGATCACGATCAAGGCCGGTCTGGGTGGAGGCAGCCGGCCAGCGAATACGCGAGCGGATGTCTGGGACGTGACCGAAGCTCGTCGCGGGCGCCAGCTGCAGCTGCGCTTGGGCGACGAGTTGCATGTCCGCCTGGCCGAGTTGCCGACGACGGGCTACCGGTGGCAGGTCGACCTGGACGAGATCGGACCGAGCCTCGATCTCTTGGCCGACGAGCTTGAGCCGGTGGACCTGCACGGGCAGGAGCGCTTCGGCGCTACCAGGGAGCGGCATCTGTGGTGGCGGGCGACCGGAACCGGTTGTGGGACGCTCGATGTGCGCCTGACCAGGGCATGGGAAGGGCAGAACGCCGCGTCGCTGGATCGCCTGTCATTGGCGGTGGCGATCCGGCCGCCGCGGACGGGATTGGAGATGGATGCAGGGATCTCGATGCCGCAGCGTCGGGCGCTTCTTCAGGCTGCGCCGTGACGAGAGCGTGTGACCTCACGGCCCAGCTTGGGGCAGTGCGCGATCAGGGACCTCGAGGGACCTGCCTGGCGTTCGCCGCGACGGCGGTGCACGAACAGGCACGACGCCAGCGGCGCGGCGTGTGGCCGGACGTCCTTGGCGAGGAGATCCTGTACTGGTCCTGCAAGCAGCTTGATGCCGACGGTCAGGCGGGCACGTATCCGAGATCGGTCGGTGACGTGCTGCGCGACAGTGGACAGTCCGCCGCGGTGCTCTGGCCGTATGACCCGCACCGCAACGAGACGGCCACCGACTACGCGCCCCCTGCCGCGGCCCTGGAGGCCGATCAGACGCGTCGTGCCACGCTGCGGACGCTCGGCCACCGTCTCGACGAGCTTCGAGCACGGGTTGATGCCGGGCACGCCGTGCTCCTCGGACTGGAGCTGTGGCCGGGTTTCTTCTCGGCGCGCGACGGCGCGCTCGGCACGCCGGCTCCGCTTGAGCTGATCGGCGAGGCTCATGCCGTCGCGATCGTGGCCTACGATGACGGGCCGCAGGAACTCCTGCTGCGCAACTCCTGGGGCAGGACGTGGGGACGAGACGGGCACGGACGGCTCCCATACGGTGCGCTGCCGATCGTCGCTCGTGGCGCCTGGATCCTGGATGACGATCTGGACGGCTGAGCCGCCGCCGAGATGGCCCCCGCCGACGAGGCGTCGGAGGCGCATGACATTCTTCGGCGGTGCAGCCGACGCCTCGCGACGCCGTCTATGACACGTACTGGCGATTCGCGGCCGAGCGCCACGCAATCTTCCTCAGGCGCGCTCGAGGCAAGCCCGCGCCCTGGACCGAAGATCTGATTCTGGGTCGCTACAAATTCTGCAACACGTTCCGTGCCGCTGATCGGGTCAGCCAATACCTGATCCGCGAGGTCATCTACGGACCGTCGACGGCAGAGCTCGCACCGGAGGACGTGTTCCTGCGAATCGTGCTCTTCAGGCTCTTCTCTAAGGAGAGCACCTGGGAGGCGCTGGAGCAGGTTACGGGTGGTGTCACCCGCGCGACGATCGGTGATGAGCGGGTCGGCGCGGCGCTTGACAGCCTCAAGTCGCGCCAGTCGATCTACACGGCCGCGTTCATCCTGGCTGACCCGAGCGCCTTCGGTCATCGTGCCAAGCACCGTAATCATCTTGCACTGGTGAGCAGCATGTTCCGGCCTGGAGGGCTGGGCGTCGAGCTCTCGCGGGCTCGGACCCTACGAGAGATCTACGACGCGCTCGTACGTCATCCGGGGATTGGACCGTTCCTCGGGTACCAGATCACGGTCGATCTCAACTACAGCGAGCACATCGACTTCTCGGAGAACGAATTCACTGTCGCGGGACCCGGCGCGCTGCGAGGACTGCAGAAGGTCTTCCGGGATCTGGGCGGCTGGTCCCCAGAGCAACTGATCCTTGGGATGGTCGAGCGCCAGCAGGACGAATTCGCCCGGCTCGGGTTGGAGTTCCAGGGTCTCTTCGGCCGGCCGCTGCACGCGATCGATTGCCAGAGCCTGTTCTGCGAGACCGACAAGTACTCACGGCAGGCATTTCCTGAGCTCAAGAGCAACCGGGTCAGGATCAAGCAGGAGTTCAAGCCGAGCCAGTCCCCGCAGCCTCTGTTCTTTCCGCCCAAGTGGGCGCTCGGCGATGCTCTCACGGGCGCCGGCGACAGCGACGAGGCACACCTGGCCGGCCAGCTCACGCTCGATGAGGGATCACTGCAACTCGTCCACAGTCGCGACGACAGGGACCGGCCCGGTATCGGCAGAGGCGATGACAAGCGGCCGGTTCGCGGTGCGGCGAGCGAACGCCGGGCAGACCGCCCGGGATACGACTTGTCGGATCAGCCGGCGATGGCCGCCGGCGGCGGGCTGGCTAGCGGGCCAGAGCTTCGAGCAAACGGCCGGCGGCCGGCAGCGGCGTCTCGTCGAGCCGCTCCCCCGAGACTGTCGAGAGCTTGACGCCGAACAGAAGGAGATCGGGGAGGCGTCGCGCACAAAAGCTCGCGCGGTCGCCGGTGCCGGCTGCGACTTCGGCCGTGGCACCGACCAGCTTGGCGAAATGGAGAGCGTAATGGCGGAGCTGGTCCATCTTGTGGAGCCCGATCACGTCGGGGTGGTAGCGACGATCATGCTCGACTTGAGCCAACTGGAGATCCCTCCACGTGGACGCATTGAGAACGAGCTCCCCGCCGTCGAGGTCCCCGTCGCTCCACAACGGATTGCGCCGCTCGATCTGTCGCAGCCTCGCGGCGTAGAGCCTGATGAGATCTTTGTGCTCGTGGGCCGCGATCGCAAGCGTGATGTCTCGCGCGGCACGCGCAGCCTCGGTGACCCAGGCCCGGTCGGCGGGCTCATTGTGTTCGACGTGGTCGCAGTAGTTAGCGACTGCCGCGGACGCCTGAGCGAGCTCGAGCGTCCAGGTCACGAACGGATTGATCGCAGCTTCGGGCACAAGAATAGGATGGCACGCCGCCAGGACGAACCGGGGCCGGTGGCGCTAGTCGCCATCGGGGGCGGGCACGCTGCCGCCGGTTGGCGCGGGAAACAGGGCATCGAGCTCGCCATCGAGCGCGCTCAGGCGCTGGTTGATCTCCTCTCGCGCCTTCTCGGGCTCGGCTCCGGACGGATCGCGGAACAAGCCATAGAACAGGACGAGGGACCGAAGTGCCTGAACCGCAGCCGCCGATGGGGGCGTCGGAACCGCGTCGATCGACGCGAGGACGCGCTCCAGTCCCCGCCTTGACCACGCGGGAACCTCGTCGTCGGAGCCCGTTGGACGGAGATCCTCCAGGTAATGTCGCCAGATCGCCCGCACGTCCGTCGCCGCTGCCTTCTCGGGGTCGATCAAGCTATAGGCCATCAGCCACAGGTCTTGCGGGCGCTGGTCCACGGCACGATCCACCGCCGGCACTGCGACGACAGGAAGCTGGTCCTCGGCGATCGCGTGTGCGGTGACTGTCCGCAGCAGCCCAGGCCGCGGGTGGACGCCGTCGATGGTCACGTCCTTGGCGACGGCACGCTGGACTTGGTGTAGCTCCGCGACGTTGATCGGCCACCAGTAGCGCATCTCCTGCTTGCGGAAGATGCCCGTGCACTCGAGCTGCCATGAGGTCCCTTTGCGCGTCAGCTGTAGCTGGACCGACACGAACGATGGGAACTCCCCGGATAGTGGACTGGACTCGGTGCGAGGATCGAGCAACAGAATTGACGCACGCGTCGTCGTGGCGTCGCCCGGGGCGCGTGCGGTCAGCAGCGAGGCGGCTTGCGCGACCTGGTTACCCCATCGCTTGTAGATGCGCTCGCCGTGGTTGAACTCAACTCCGTGACCGAGCTGGGGCTCTTTGAGCTGCCACCACTGGACAAGGTCGGTCATCCACGCCTGTCGAGCGTCCCGGGTGTCGCGAATCGGATAATCGGCGGGAAGCGTCTCAGCGTCGCGTGGATCTTCGATCTCGCAGACCAGGTAGTGAATGGCCGTGTTCGGGGGCGCGCCGTCGAAGAGCGACTGCACGCGTGCGTATACCTGGGATGCGCTGCGGCCGCGCACGACACGAGCATCCTTCGGCGTGTCGGGAGCCATCGTTTCCCACAGCCGTGCCCTGGCCGCGAACGAGCGGCTGATCGGACCCGCGCGTCGTTCGGCTGCGACGACGTCCTCGATCTCAACGTCCGGAGCATCGATCCGATGACCGATCTTGAGGATCCGGGCGACCGGCAGGCCGGGGCGGAACTTGCCTGGAGCCGCATTGACCAAGACCCGGGTCGGGGGTGTGGAGAGGCGGCGCGGGTCCGCGATGTAGTCCCAGTACAGCGCGCTCTCATGCTTGTGCCCGTGGAGCACGACCTGGGCGCCGAGCGAGGCGAGGAACTCGCGCACGGCGCCGAGGTTCGTCAGGCTCTCAAAGCTCTTGAACTCCTCTCGTGAGCTGACCGGCAACAGCTGGTGATGGAGAACGCCGATCACGACGCGGTCCGGAGCCGACAGGCGCTCGCTGGGATCGTGCGCTGCGAGCAGCTCCTGGATCGCCGCCATTTGCGCGTTGGAGACGCGGGGGATGTCATGACGGCGAAGCTCTTCGGTGGCGGCGCGGAACTCGTCGGGGTCGGCAGTGGAGAGCAGCTTCTCGGCAATGCGATCTGGTAATGGCTCAACGCCCCAGCAGAAATGGCTCGAGTTCAGCGGGAGGATCACGAAGCGATCGTTCTGAATCAGATGCGGATGCTCCCGCGCTACGGTCGTCAGTCGCCCATCGATGTCGAAGTCGATTCCGTCGAGGAGCGGCGTTGCGAACTCGAGCTCTCTGGTCACACGGCGAAACTCGTCGTAGCGAGCCGGGTCCTCAGGCCCGTGCGCTTGCGGAACGTCATGATTACCGGGGACGACGACGATGTTCTTCCGCTCGACGTAGCGAGCGAGCTTCTCGCCGAGCTCCGCGAACTCCGTGAACCCGTCGGCATAGGCGCGGTTCGTGAGATCGCCGCTGATGACCACAGCATCCATGTGCTCGAGTCCCCCGGCATCCCCCAGCGCGGAGATGGTCTCTAACAGGACATCCTTCTCAGCTCGGCGATCGGCGCCCGCCAGAGTGCCCTTGTGATCATCGAGCAACTGGCCACTCTCGGGCTTGCCGAGATGCAGGTCAGATAGGTGAAGTATGTGCCTCATCATTGGCGGCGCCGGGTCCTTGGATCTGTCAGACGTTGCGGGGAGCTCGTTCGCGTCCGCAGGCGCGGGCAAGCGGTCCGTCGCCACGGGGGGCGACGAGCGTAGAGCGCCGGCGAGCCGCCTGAGCAGCTGATGAGATGCGGTGAGTGAACGCGAACCCCGCTTCGGCATGGCATGACCTGGACCAGCGACCACCGCGGCTCAGGCTCAGCACATTCTTGGTTGCGCTGGACTTCGCCGCCGGGCTGTTGTGGATCCTTGCAGAGCTGACCGTGCGCGGTGTCCAGAGATGGTCGGTGCGTCACCCGGTGACCGTGAGCTTTGGCGTGGGCTTGATGCTGCTGGTCATCACGGTCTTCGCCGTCGAGCGATGGCTTGCCGTCAACGAGTCCAAGCGCTGGCGGGCGCCCGCGCTGATGGCGCTCGACGCGTACGTGTTCGCAGCGGATCGCGTCGCTCGACGCATCACCGACCGCCTGTTTGAGCTCGTCAGGGCGCTTCCCAATCCGCCTCCGACCGAGCCGCGCTTCGAGGCAGCGGTGGCCCTCCTTCTCGCGCAGCCCGTGTCGGACGCCAGGGAGGGGCCGGCTGGCGAGCTCGCCCGGTTCGCTCGCGATGAGACGACCGTGATGGCGATGACGGCGACCGTGACTTCAGACATGGTCGCTCGGCATCAGCCATTCGCGTCTGTCGTCCAAGTGATTGGTGAGCAACAACAACGTTTGGCGACGCTCGCTGATCTTCTCGGTGGAATGAGCAGGATGATGGCCGGTCCCGACTACGCCCATGACCCCAGGTGGGCTGCTGAGATCGAACGGGACACCGGCACGGTCTTCGCACATCTCAACGACTATCTCGAGGTCCTGCAGACGATGCGAATCCAGGTGCTCGAGGCCGGTTATAGCCTACGGTCGTCGCTGCAGGCCCCGGACGACGAGGGCGGCGAATGAGACTGGAGCGGAGCAGATGTCGGGCAGTACGGGAGGGTCAATGTTCCGTAGGTCTGCGGGACGACAGATCACCGCTCCGGACCTCCGCGACGAGGGCATCCTCAGCGAAAAGAGGTTGCCGCGGCGAAGGCAGAACGACTCAACCGGCGTTCTAAGCGTGGCGGCGTCGCCCACGGCTGGCAGCGGCCTTGGATGCACGCACGGGGCCGCGCAGCCGGCGCGACCCCTTTTCGTCTTCGTTGCGGCCTTGCCTCCGGGGATCGCCCTGGCGACGATTCATTCGTCCGGCGTCTTCCGCGGAAGGCTCGATTGCGGGCGATGCTTCGAGCATTCCGGCGACCCGGCCGCCGAAGGGCGCATCGGCGACGATGTAGCCGCCGCTGGTTTATGGGGTCGTGCGCATCCGCCAAACGCACTCGCGCTTGCCGCCCGACTCGTCACGGCTCCCAACCTGGCGAACCGGTGGTCTCGGCGTTGTCGCGGGTGAGCTCGCGCTGGTGGCGGTCCGGCTCGATCCCAGCTCGACGTGGCCATCGCCGGCGGCACGTGTCTCGATCGGCGTAGCCGGGGGTGTTCCCGTCAATCCCGCGTTCGTGTGCGAGGGTCGCGCCGGGCTCGGCCGACGCAGGTCGGGCGTCGCAATCAGTCATGCCGTCGAACTCGGTCTCCTCGCTGGTGAAGGTGCGCTTTCGGTCGTCTGGATGATCGTCGTCAGGTGGCTGCAGGATCGGCCCTGTGGACTCGAGGGTCGGCTCGTTATAGGCGTGCATCGAAGTGATCGACGGCTCGTGCTCGAGCGATACGGCGATCGACGGAAGGTCGGGCTCGGTGCGGCTGATCCGGTCGGCCAAGTCTTGGAGGCGATCGCCGTCTCGGTCGGAGTCGACGGGCTCTTCGGCGTAGAGGTGCGTCTCCTCACGGGCGCGGGTGAGCGCGACGTAGGTGCCTTCCCGGGTGGCGTGGGCTGAGACGATCAGATGGGCGCTGTCGGTCGTGACGCCTTGGGCCGGGAACGGGTGCTGGACGTAGGCGAGCCGGAGCTGCGCAGCGTCGGCCTGATCGACGCTCAGGTTGACGGGCTGTCCCGTCGGGAGGGTGAGGTCGATCGTCTGCGCTTCCGGATTGATGTCGCGGACGCGCGCGGTGGTGCCGTTGCGCAGCGGTCCGTGATCGGGGTGGTTGATAGTGCGACGGATTTGGACCTCGTCGCCGGCGTGGATGGAGTACGGGCGACCGGGCGCCGGGATCGCGTCGATGCCGAGCTCGCCGTGCTGGCGACGGATCGCCTGGTAGCGGGCGTTCAGCTCGTCGAGGTGGTCGTTGGAGGTTTGTGCGAGCACGATCGTCGTGCGCCCGTTCTGGGTGTCGTTGTGGGCGGCGTCGAGTGCGGCGTCCTCGGCGCGGGAGAGGCCGCCGCCCGTGTGGACGCGGCCGCGGGCGGCGTAACCGCGGATCGCGAGCTCGTGATCGCCGTCGCGGAAGCGGGCCTGGTCGCGGCGGTCTGCGGGGTCATGGGCGCGGAGGTTGTGGGTCAGGATGGCCTGGCTGTGCTGGTCGCGGGTCGACGCCTCGAGGTGGGGCCAGAGTCCGCCGGCGCCGACGGGAGTGTTCTGGTGCGGGTCACCGACAGCGATCAACCTCGCGCCGGAGGTCTCGACTGCGGCCAGGAGGGCGTGTTGTTCGCGGGTGGAGGCGAGTGCGGCCTCGTCGTGGATGATCGTTGTCTGTGGCCCGAGGACGACCCTGCCGTTGGTGATCGCGGCCTGGAGCGCGGCGAGCGAGTACTGGTGTGTGCCGACGCCGGCGTGGTGAAGATCGCGCGCCAGGCGCTCGGCGGCAACGGCGGCGGTGCTGGTGATGATGATGTCCCGGCCGGCGTCGTGGTGGGCGCGGGCGATGCCGGTCAGCGCGGTGCTCTTCCCGGTGCCGGCCTGTCCCTCGATCATCACGAGTTGACGGTCTGAGCAGGCGAGCATGATCGCGTGGCGCTGCTCGTCTGACAGGCGACCTCCGCGACCTTGGAGCTCATGGTCGAGCCGATCTGCCTGCGCGACGACAGCGTCGCGATCGAGCGCGGGGATCCGGTGCTCGATCACGCGATCTGCTGTGGTGATGGTCGCTTGTTCGCGGGCGCGGTGCTCGCGGGTCGTGCCGCTTCCGTCGGCGAGGCGGAGGATCTCCCCGGCGTCACGCAGCTCGACGAGCGGACCGAGCGCGTCGTCGATCGGGGTCCCGGCGGAGCGCTCGAGCGCGACCGCGCGCGCCTCTCGAGCGGGGAAGGTCGCGTCGAACTCCGTCAACGCCTCGAGCACCCGATCGGGCGCGGCTGACGTCAGCGGTTGGCGCTGCTGGCGGCGCAGGACCTCAACGCGCTCGGAAGTGAACCCGATCCCACGTGCGGTGCGCCGCCACTCCGCGTCGAGATCGGCCGCGGAAACCGCGACCTTGCCGGCGCGGGTGATCGTCCCCATCAGTCGTTCCTCGGCGGGGGCGAGCTGCCCGTTGGCGACCAGCAGCTCGAGGCGCTCGTGCGCGTCCTCGGCGGCGGGGCCGCCCTCGGCGATCACCGCTCGCAGGTCGCGCTCGGTCGCGCTCAGCCGGTCGCGGATCGCGGCCTGAACCTGATGGTGGCGGCTTGACCAGCGGTCCAGCAGCGGCTGCGGGACGCCGGACAGCTCGAAGTACCGCTCACCGCGGCCCGTGCCACGCTCGATCTGGAAGCCGAGCGTGGCGAGCTCGCGGGCGAGCTCGGTCCGGTACGCCGCGCCGACCTCGCGCTGATGCTGCAGCCACGTCCGCGAATCGATCGCCACGAGCCGACCATCGCGGCGGCACGCGGCGTGCAACAGGACATGCGAGTGCAGCTGCGGGTCCGGGACCTGATCGGAAACAGCGCGAGCCGTTGTGTGCCGCCAGCTCGTAGCGACCACCCCGACCGCATTGGCATGGACGACCGTGTCCGCGGCGACGCGTTGGCGCAGCATCGGCACGTGCCGAACCGCGTAGTCAAGCGCGCGGCCGATCGCGATCTCGTGCGCGGCCTCGATCCGCCCACGCAGCTCCGGCGAGCCGAGCGCCCAGACGGCGCTGACCGACTTCGGCGCGGAGAACGTCGCGTCCAAAGCCCCGACCGCCTCGCCACTGGCGCCTACCCGACGCAGCTCGCCGCCGGTGTCGGGCCGGCGGACGGCCATCAGCGTCCGCAGCTGCTCCCCGGTCACCCGTGCGTTGGGGTCGAGCCCGAACAGGTGCGCTCCGCCCGCCCAGCGACCCGGAGCCTCGACGCGCTCCCCGTCCTTGAGGTAGTAGTCGCCGAGCTCCGACGCCCTGGCCTTTCCCTCCAGGTACTCGGCATACCCACCCGCCGAGCGCTGCGTGATCTTCGCGACGATCAGCACCCCACACCCCCGACTCCCACCGCGTCCGTCGCCCACCGATCCAGAAATACACTCCACGCACAGGCAGTGCTGGGGGCAAGACGTCCCAAGATGTCCCACGACTTCCCGCCCGCGAAACGCCCACCGAGGCCGATCTGCGGCCCGGGCTTCGTCGTGGTCATGACCGCGCCGGGCTGGTGAGCGTGCGCCACGGCTCGTCGCGGTGAGCGGCGGTGAGGGTCAGCAGCTCCCAGCGGGTGCCGTCGAGGTGCAGTCCGTGGCCGGCAGGGATCCCGGCGACGTCGCCCGGGGAGAGGACGCGGGTGCGCTGGGTCGACACCGTCCGGGACTTCTTGCCGGGGTCGTTGAAGAGGTTGGCGTCGCTGCTGCGCGAGACGACCTGCCGGTCGTACTCGCCGAGCATCGTCGAGACCGCCTCCAGTGTGGTCGTGTCGGCGATCCCAGGGAGCAGCAGCTTGCGCCGAACAGGGTCAGGAACCCGTCGGCGGGCTTGCCCCAGCGAGCCCGCGCCTGGGAGAGGTCCTGCAGCGCGGCGAGGAGGGTAAGGCCCTGCCCGCCGCCCTCGGACGCGATCTGCGGCAACTCCTGCAGCGGCGCGATGTTCGCGACCTCGTCCAACGCGAACAAGACGGGGTGGGGGAGCCGGTCGGCGGCATGCGCCCGGTAGGTTGCCCGCCGAACCTCGGCCAGGAGGCCGCAGACGACCGGGGCGACGGCGTCCTGCTCTTCCGCCGGCGCCCAGATGTACACGGTGTCGCCGCCGGCGATGAACGCGGCCGGATCGAAGTTCGGGTCGCTCGCGGTCATCAGCGCGCCCTCGCTCGTGTAGGCCTGAAGCGCGTCCGCGGCCGCCGAGAACACCGAGGACCGCTCCCGGTCCTCGGTCTTCAGCAGTCCGAGCAGCGACCCAAACGCCAACCGGTTCGCCCGCTGATCCTCCAACAGGATTCCCGGCTCGTCGAGCTCGTGGCGCATTACCCAGTCCACGACCGTGTCCATCTCCTTGTCGTGCACAGCCGCCGCGTGCAACAGCGGCGCGAGCAGCGCCTGCGCGCGGTTGGCCCAGTGCGAACGGTCGGTGGTGCCCGCGCCGACGGTCACGGTCATCGCCCGGGCGATCACCACCGCTCCATCCCACGCCAGCGCGCTGGTCACCGGCGACCACCGCAGCTGCTCGAACCCCGCCGGCGTGCGGCTCGCGCTGGTCGGGTCAAACATCCACACCCGCCCGTCGCGCGTCCTGGCCCGAGCGGTCGCGCGGGCGACGTCCGGCTTGGTCGAGGTCACAATCGCCGGACCCGCGTGGGCGAGGATCGCCGGGATGATCACGCCGCTGGTCTTACCCGACCGCGGCGGCCCCAGCAGCAGCACCGCCCGCTCAGGCCGCGCGAACCTCCACTGCCCATCGTCGCCGGCGCCGAGCCACACACCGCCCCCGGCGCGCGCGGCGAGCGTGCGGATCGCAAGCAAGGGGTCCGCATCAGCCGGGATCGACGGTATCCGCGGTGCCCGGGGCCGGGCGCGGGAGGCGAGGATCGCATCAACCACGACGATCGCGAGGAGCACGAGGATCAGCGCGATCGCGATGCCGGTGAAGCCATAGTGAATCGCGCTCGCGATCAGCATCCCCACGGCCAGGGCGAAGAGCAGCACCGGTGGCCGTGCGATCCACCGCCGGTGCGAATCTGTCTGATGCGACGGTCCCCACCCGTCCGGCCTGTTCACCGGAGTCATCTCAGCATCCCCACCGGCGCCTACTCCTCCAGCAGCCGTTCGATCCGCGGACGCAGGAACCGCCACGCCCGGCCGAGCCGACTCGCCGGCAGCTCGCCGCGGCGCGCGAGGTAATAGACGGTCGAGACCGGAAGGTGCAGAAGCTCAGCGACCTCAGCGGCGGTCATCACCTCATCCCGGGTCAGCGCCGCGCGACCACCCTGGTCGCGCGAGCCGGCCATCTGCGGGGTCGCCGTGAGCATGCTCATCACCATGCAGGCTCCCCGGGGACGGCGCAAGGACATCTTGGGACGTCCGCGTAGACGTCCTGGGACAACTTCGGACATCTACACTCAACTTCCTGGAAATTCGTACTTTCGGAAAGGGGAGAGGGTTGGAGAACGAGCACCTCAGGACCGCGATCACGCGCGCGGGGCTGACACTTGAGGAGTTCGCCGACACCGTCCAGGTCGACGTCAAGACCGTGCAGCGCTGGCTCGCCGGCCGCACCGCCCCATACCCGCGGAATCGTGCCAGGGTGGCTGGTGCGCTCGACACGACCGAGGACGTGCTCTGGCCCGACGCCGTCCCTGCCCCAACCGGGACCGAAGCGAGCGAGCTGGCGACACACGCGACCGGCGACGCGATCGCTGGGTACGGCCGCGCCACCGACCCCGCGGTACCGGATACCGCCGAGCTCCTGCGCGCCGCGGTCGAGCGGATCGAGATCGTCATCCCCTCCCTTGGATCCGGGCCGGGTCTGATCGACGTGGTGCGCGCCAGCGCGGCCAACGGATGCCGGATCCGTCTCATCACCGAAGGCCCAGACGAACGGCTTGAACCGCTGCTGGGCGTCGACGCGATCGAGGTCCGCGCCTCGCCCCCAGGCGAGGACCACATCCTCGTCCGCGCCGACGACGAGATGCTCCACTTGCTCACACACATCGGCCCGGCCGAGGCGTCGACACCGATCATCCATCTCCGCCGTCAGGCCGACCACGGGCTGTTCGATCGCCTCGTCGAGGACTTCGAAAACCGTTGGCTCAGGGCGACCCCGCTCGCCAGCCGTAAGCAGCTCCACGCCTATCTCGAGGATCCCGAAGTCGAGCCCGGGCCCGAACCCGAGCACTCGCTTGAGGCCGGCCCGCTATCGCCTCCCGCGCCCGCGCGACCGCCGGCGGCGCCCACCGCGTCGTCGGGGGAGGCCCCGCGCCGCTGGCCACGACGACCCACCTAACCCAGCTCTGACCAGCGCGGCCTAATCCGCAGGGGCGCCCTGTCACAACTCGGCGCGATTGTCGCGCGTGCCGCCGGCCCGTAAAGGTCGGGGCGTCGATGGCAGGTGAGGTGCCGACCGTCGCCGACCCCTCTCTTGACTGCCCATCGGTCACGCGCAGAGCTCCGCCGAGGTCGTGACAGGGAGAGCCCTCGCCAACCCGCAGAAACGAGACACCATCACCGCGACATCGTCGGAGCCGCGGCGTGCCGCCCCGAGGCAGTCGTGGTGGATCTACGGGATCTGCGTGGTGGATGCGCGGGCCTTGCGTGGCGGATTTGTCGGCCGGAGCTCCACCGCCAGATCTACTGGCTGGGGGATCGGCCGCGGCTCTTTCACTTCCGCGCGGTGACATGGCGAACGGCACGGTCTGAGGGGTCTGACCGGCGTTATCGCCATCGCGCCGGCGACCGCCCAGCCGGCGATCCTCTTCCCGGCCAAGCGCTCGCCGGTCACGGCCGCGGCGCATGATCCCCTCGTCGCCAAGGCAGCGCCCTGCTCGCGCTAGGCGCCAGCCAAAAGGCGATCGTGAGCGGGGTCGCCAACTTCGAAGCGCTGAACCGGCGAAAGGTCGCCAATCCGATCGGAGGTGCTGGCCGCCGTCCTTCATGGCAAGTATCTGGCCGCGGTCCGGCAGGGGTTGTCGCAAGCCTCGCTGACGTTCTGCCTCTGGCCCCCGGGGTCACGTCGATGAGGCGGATGGGTGATCGTCGGGAAGAGTCCACCCACCTTTTCAGTCCCTCGGTCGCCAGGGCGATCGTTTGCCGCGTCTCCCAGCCAGTCCCGAACGATCGTGCGAGGCTGGCCCGGGGAGCTCCGACTTCCGTAGGCTCCCCGGCGTACGACCTTCTTAACCTCCTGTGATGACGCGGCGCTGACTGGCGGTCTTACTCACCGTCAAAGATCGCGCCGATGCGCGTGAGCAAACCGCTCCACTCTCGGTCGAGAACAGCTCGAATCTCTGCTTCGAGTGCTACACGCGGATCCCCATCAAACCACTGACGATTGTGGCGGGCAACCCGGTCGCGATACCCGCTGCCCTGCCCCCACTCAGCCTCGCATTCGGCCCACATGTCCGAGTCGCTCTGTAAAGCCTCGCTGTACATCGAAACTCCAGCCAGATGCATCTTCTTCAATAGTTCGTCGTATGACTGAACCATCAGTCGGTCAGCCTGAGCCAGGAGCTCGGCTGCCTCGGGCAGGGTCTCGCTCAGCGTCCGGCACTGGTCCTTGAACCTGTCGACCAATCCACGGAGGGCGATAACGGCGAGGCGTCGGGATCCAAACCCCAACTGGTGTGAATAGCTGAGGGATTGCCACTCACCCTCTCGCCGAACAGCTGCGTGGACGGTCGCCGGGTGGATGGACGTCACGATGCCCAAGAGAGGTTCCTCCACGTGCCCGTCGCGGGTACTCGCCTGAGCGTTCAACTTGATCCAAGCGTTGACAGTCTTGGCCGCCTGCTCCTGCTCCTCTTGCACCTGCTGGAGCTCGGCGTTGGCCAACGCCTTCTCCGCGTTCGTAAGCACATCAGCGAGGAGAGTCCGGAACCGCTGGCGGGTGAACGTGACTCGCTCGTCGAGGAACTCACGCAGCAGCTCGGAATCATCTTGGAACGCATTGAAGAACAGCATCGGCAGGCCTTCGAGTCCGTACGCTCCGAGCCTGTTCCCGACCTGCTCGCTCTTCAGGTCGTAACCATCCTCCGCGGTCTCCGCCACGGTGCCCGACTCATCCTTAACGGTCAGCGCCTCATCATGACGCGGGAGAATGAGGAGCCCGCAATTGGAATCGACCTGGGCGTTGTCCGCGTCACGCGCGCGCTGCAGTAGCTGCTGGATGGTCTGGTCGGGAGCGTCGTTGAATCGGGTACACAGAATCGCAACTGTGTGCGGATCAAGAAGTTGCTTCTCGAGATCGGCGCGGGCGGTGGGCTGATCGATGCCGCGAGTGTCGATGATGCTCACCGTGACGTCGGCGATTGGCACCAGTTCCGGGAATATCAGCTCGATCCGAGCCGGGAGCGAGAAACTGGAGTGCCGACCGTTGTTAACTTCCTGAAACCTGTCGCGCATCCAATCGAGCGGCCCTTGCTTCGATCCCTCGGGATACCACTCATCACGTAGGTCGCGGCGCTGAAGGTCCATCCTCGTGAGCACCTCGACCACGAGATCCCGCTTCGAAGGCATACGCGCAGCGAGTTCCTTCGCCGGATCGGACTTCACCGGCTTCCCGTCGGGCGTCTTTAGCGCCTTTCCGTCGGGCCCTTTCGGCCTCAGCAGCCGCAACCCGGACATGTTCCGGATTGCTCGCCCGATCTCCTGCGGTACGGACTGTCCGGTTTCTTCTTCGCTTCCGGCGCTGCCGGCGCTCGGTTCGATCGATCGAAGTAGCTGATCGGCGAAGTCCGCGACGTCCGCACGGATCTCGTCATATGAACGGGGTTCGACAACGATGCCGTAGCCGGGACCCGTCTTGAGATGGACTTCGCAGAGGGTGATTCCGCCGCCACCCGTTTCCAAGACCTCCCTCGGACGCTGATCTGGGCCGGGCGTGTGAAGACCGGTGGCGCGGCAGATCGCGGTTGACTTCCCGGTGCCGATGCTGCCGATGAATGCGATCTGGTGATCGGTTCGAGTGAGATATCCGGCCAGTCTCCTGATCTCCTCCTCATACACGCCGAGGCGCCGCTCAAACGCGCCGCGGATATCCGGCCGCCCCGCAACGTCTCGGATTGCTGCGATAGCCGCCTCGGAGTTCCAGAGCGCATCTTGGTCCGGATGATCAAGGGGTGGCCGCTCCAGGAACCGCCACTCGCGGCGCAGTCCGTCCGCGAGGTCGAGCGCTTCTGGCGTACCGATCGCCTGAAGGACGGTCGCGAGTTCATCTTCAGACATCTCCCGCTCGCCGCTCTCCACCCGGGACAGCACCGCCTGACTCCAGGTGATCCGCCGCGCAAGATCGGCCTGCTTCATACCCACGCCGTCGCGCAACTGAGCGATTCTGCGACCCAACTCGCCTGGGCCAACCTCTGTGACTACCGACACGTCGTCCTCCCTCTCGATTGGCTTGGCCAACGCAATCGACCGTAGCAAGCTTGCGGCAAGCTTGCAACAAAGTTGCAGCAAGGTGTCACGTCCCGCGACTCCGTGGTTCGCCTCAATCTGCGTCTGCGACAGCGGGAGCTGCCTGGCGTCGCGACTTGTCGGCTGCGCCAGCAGTCGCCGAGCCTGCGACTGCTTCCATCACGGCGGCCGTCGTCAAGCTTGGCTTGCGCTTTGGCGACAAGGTGATGACGCGCGTCGGCGACGCCGGACGAGCACTTAGCTGCGAATGCGAGCGCCGGGATGCGCAGGGCGCCGACTCCAGTATGTTGCCGCGTTTCGACCGCTGCAACAGCGACCGCACTGCGGGTGCTATCGGCGAGGCGACTCGCTCCGCCAACGCGGTCGTGACTGCCGCTGTGGACGGATCTACGGCAGTCGCGCGGCGTGGACCCAGTCTCGTCCGGCGCCCCGTCAACCCGGGAGCGCGCATGTTACCGCACCATCCGGGTTACCTTGGGCTGCGTACATTCTGAACGTGGACGCCGCCGATGACGGTCGTACCGATAGGGAAGAGCTGTTGCGGCCGCGCTTGAGCGCCGACGAGTCGCAGCGCGGGCGCCCTCCGCTGTACGCGGTCTTGTTTGACGCGCCCACCCTCGACCGCGCTTACCAGCCGACGATCGCCTACCAGTACGACGTCACCTCTCGAGTGTCCGTCCCCCATGGCCTCGATCGGGAGGTGGCGTCCGCGCTACCGGGACTTTGGTACTGCCTGCACCTGCCGAATGCCGCTTCGAGCCTCGTCGATATCCCGGTGCCCGTGTTGTTGGCGGCCCAAGTGCTCGACCTGGATCACCACATCCTGCTAGCGCCGGTTGCGGTGTTCGAGCCCAACGTCGTTGGGAGCTGGCTCGCCCGTGGGGTCCCGATGCTGGCCGTGTGCCCAGACGAGCTGCTCGAGGAGGTCGCGTGGCGCGCCGAGGGCCTGGGCTTCGCGCTCCCGCCGGTGGCCTACTCGGCGTTATCCGATGACACTCTGCGCGAGCATTGGCGGGGCGTACACGCGGTGCTGGCGCCCGAAAGCGAGTATCTCGGCCGTGAGCCGCAGCTGACCCTCCGTCTGGACCTGGCGCCAACCGACCTGCCGCGACGCTGGCTGGCACGGCAGCTCACCGATCGGCCGCCCTCGCCGGCCGATGAGTCCGATGATCGCGAGGAACTCGTTTACCGTGGTCTCGAGCAGCAGGCGCTGCTGGCCGCGCTCGCCCGACTCGAACGGGAGGGCCTGACCCTCGAGGAGGCAGAGCCCAGGATGCCCGATGCGCTCGCGGCCGCGCGCCGCCGATCGCGGCTCCCGGTTGCGCTGGCCTTGCCCGGGGTTTCGCAGGGATACGCCCGGCGTTCGTACACCCCGGCGCTGCGCCAGCGCATCGCGCCGCTGCCTGCCGTCGATGACGCGGACGGGTATTCGCTGGATATCAGCACGCGGAGTGATGCGTTGGTGGAGCGCGCCGCGATTGAGTTCGTGACCGCGCATCGTGCGCTGGCGCGCGGTGGGCTCGGCCTGATGCTGCCGAGCCTGCCCCCGGAGGCGTTCGGCGTCCTGGCCCAGCTCGAACGGCATTTCGAGGGACCGACCCAGCGCGGCTCATCGGTGTGGCGCCTGCTCGACCGACTGAGAGCCGGCACCGACCAGCTGTGGTCCGAGGCATCCGTCGCGCTCGTCGCCCGCGCCGCCCCCCTGACCGCGTTTACCAACTTCCCGATCGGCCTGCTCCGTCTGCCGGGGGATACCTCGCCGCTGTGCACGCGGGTGCCGATCGCTTATCAGCCGCTGCTGCCCCTGACCCGCAGCGTGCAGTTCGAGCTGGGCCACGTTGCGCCGGTCGACATCTCTGAGCGGGTGCGCGTGCTCGTCGCCGAGTGCATTCCGGCCGAGGACCCCGTCGGCGCGCGGTCGCGAATCGGATGGCAGATGGCCGCGCAGCTGGAGGCAGACCAACCGCGGATGACGCTCTCGATCACCGAGACACTATCCGTCGACGCACTGCGCGCGGCAATTGCCGAGCATTGGCCCGACGTTCTAGTCATCAGCGCCCACGGCGGCTTCAGCCCGGGTCGCGCAAGCGCGGGATTGCAGATCGGCAGCGACATCGTAATTGGCGGGCTTGAGCCGCTACCGGCGGTCGTGCTGCTCAGCGCGTGCAGCGTCGCGCCGCGCGGCGCCAGCACCGTGTCGGTAACCGACCTCATGCTCCGCGAAGGCGCCGTCGCCGTGCTGGGCACGCAGGTTCCCGTTCGGGTCGATCGCAATGCGATGCTGATGATGCGCTTCTTGGTCTACGTCGCCGAGGTGCTCACCAGCCGGGAGCAGCATCCGACGCTGCTCGACGTGTGGCAGCGCGTGCAGGCTTCGAACGCCGTCAACGACGTGCTCAGCGGCAACCGCCACCTGCACGCCTGGGGAAACAGTCTTGCCGCGAGCGGCGAGCCGACGCTAGTCGAGTTCATGACCCAGCGCGCGACCGGACAGCTGCGCGCCGGTCACATTTACGCCGACACCGAGCGCGTGCTCGGCGAGATCGCCGAGGACCAGGGCGATGGTCCACGCGTCCGCAACTGGTTGCGAAACCCGGGGTACGTGCCCGAATCGCTGTTCTACATCTTCGCCGGCCGACCCGACCGAGTGTTCGTGCGGTCCCTCAACGACATCGCCGGTGAGCGGGCTCACTGAGCCGGGCGGCGGCACATGCCAGGCCTCGCCAAGGCCTGGTCCGCACTACGCGGACCGCTGCCGCACGCCGTCAGCTTGGCGATACTCGCCTGATGGCCATCGCGCTGGACGTGGAGGGCTTCGGGGGACGCTGGGCGCTGAGGAACGTCTCGAAGCTCCCTCTTGCGATCAACACAGCGGACGTGGTGCGGGCGGCGCTAACGGTGGGCGGCCCGGTCGGGGGCCTCGCGTGGCATCGCTCGCTGCGTCGCGCCGCGATCGCCGGCGACGTTCTGGCCGCGCTCGTCGGCGCGGGACGTGCGGCCCCGCTCTCAACCTCCTCGCTCTACCGAGGTCTGGAGACGACTGAGAAGAGCGGCGTGTCGTATCGCCTCGGCATGGCGTTCGCCGCAATCGCCGCCGAGGACGTGCTCGACGTCCCCCTACTCGAGCACCTCAACCGCACGAACTCGACGTTGGCCCCCGGGAGCCAACGCCGTGCCGACCTCTACGGGATCGACCGGGCCGGCAACACACACGTTGTGGAGGCGAAATCGAGAACCTACGGGTTCACCGCTGGCGACATGAACCACGCCAAGGAACAGGCCCTCAACGTGAGGATCGTCGGCCCTCGCGGGCGCCGAGTCACCCCATCGACGCGGTCCGCGTCGTTGGCCGGTCTCTCGACCAGGCCGATCTCGGTGCTGCTTGCTGATCCGGAGGGTGAGACCGAACACGACGCCACGTACGTGGTCGACCCCGCGCGGCTGATCCAGGTCCACTACTCGGCGGTCCCCGACCTGCTGGAGATCCAGGGCGAGCCGCAGCCACCTCCCGCGGCGGACGTCGAGGCTGACGTCATCGGCGCCTTCCTGCCGGGAACAGACGTCTGGCTCGGAGTCCATCGAGCGCTGCTTGAGCCCACACTGGCCTCGTGGCGAGCCTATTTCCGCGACCGCGTGGCCTCTGATCTCGACGCTGGCGGAAACGACGAGCGCGTCAGCCGCGGACGCGACGGCCACGTCCTGCAGGTCGGTGCCGAACTCGCGCGGACCTATGAGTGGTCGGAGCACCACGCCGACGATCGGCGGGAGTAAACCGCACTATCGCCACGCCGCCTCCGTCACGAGCCGCGTTCGTCCGCTGCGTAAGCGAACTCCATCCCGTTCGTGGTTTGGGTCAGCGCGCCTGCCTGCCGGCCGAAGCACCACACCGCCAGCGGGGCGAAGCCCTCAGGCATGCGGATCGTTGATCGTGATTGAGACGCCGAGGGCCTCGGCGACCCGCAGCGTCTCGGCCAGGCGCACCGTCGGCTTGCCTCGCTCAAGCTCTCCGAGGAAGCGGCGACCGACACCGGCCGCGAGCGCGACATCCTCGAGCCGCAGGCCGCGCGCAATCCTCGCCGCCTTGAACGCGGCTCCGAGCTCTCGCGGTGTGGTCAGTAACACGGACGACGTCATGATCCCGTTCGGGAACATTACCGCGCGTGGTAGACATTGCGGCCGCATTGTTCCCGTTCGGGAACGTGGACCGCAACGCCGTCGCGCGGACCGCAACGCTCCCGATCGGGAACATGGCACGACGCGAGGGCCAGGCGAGCCGATCCATCATCGCATGCTCGCGACACACGTCTGTGATTCGGTCGTTCGCTACACGCGGCATTCGGTGGAAGTCCAAAGTGGGCCAGGTGCGTGCGCGCGGATCAAGAACGCGCCTTCGGCGCGTCCGCGATCACGCATCGGAATGTCGCGGCAGCCGCACACGTTCCTGGCGGGCGAGATCAGGCGGAACACGGTGTTGGGACGAATCGTGTCGGGGCGGTGTGCACGCCGTGAACGCGCGTGCCCTTCGACGCCCGCACTAGCGTCTGCACCGTAGCGGTTCTGCGTCTTCGCGGGTCCCCGGTGAGTGCGGCGTTACGCCGGCTTGGTCAGCACCCGAACCGAGGCCGCTACCTCGTCGCCCCGCTCTGTCAGACCAACTTCTAGCTCCGTGTTGTCTTCCACGAGCTCGTCGACCGCCACATCCCAGCCGCGCGCGATCGCATGCCGAATCACTTGCCAAACCCCTGGCTTTCCCGTCGGGGCAAAGCCGGCAGTCTCAAAACCCACCATGTCCTCTGGTACCAGGAGCACGCCGTCGTGAAGATCGAAATCGAGCTCTTCGCGAAACCCCGCATCGGCGTACGCTTGATCGATGTCATGCTGAGTTACTAAGAGCCAATCATCATGACTTGACGCGAGACGGGTCAAAGCCGCCGCCGACAAGCGGCCGGTGCTGCTGCTGCAGACCGGGAGGGTCCCTACATCGTGTCCGTAGGCGAGCGCTGTGTTTGCCCACTGTGGGCCTAGCTGATCAGCATTAAGCGCCAGTTGCTCACCAAGCCATTGATCAAACGCTGCCCGTTCGACGGTCGCGGTAGCACGATCCCGCGCCAGATTCGGGTCTCGGCCGAGTAGAACGCCAGTCGTGAACGTGAACGAAGAGGCCCGAAAGCCACCCACAGTCACAACGCCGCCTCTCCCGTACTGCGCCAGTGCCGCTCTACCGACGAGTGTGCCGTCGGCGTTATGCATCTCAGATAGGTGGACGTTCTCGTGGCCGCCGGACAGCCGCTCCAACAACTCGTCGTCGCGAAGGTACATCCAATCTGACGCGGTTACGGCGCCAAGGGTGACCCCGCGCGTCTCGACATCTAGCGTTACGTCCAAGGTGGGGCAGAGCCAACAGCAGAGGCGGGCCAGGCCACTGATGTCAATGTCACCGTCGGTGCCATCGTCTACTCCCCATCCGGGCGCGTTTAGATCGACGTCCGACTTCAAGTAAAGCCGGACCGTCGTGCCCCCGTCCGGAAGCTGCTCACCCGGCTCCGCGCGACGAACGAGCGGCCGGGAACGCAATCCATCGGTGATCTCTAAGACAAAGGTGTCGTCGGCAGAGTCCCGTGGTCGCCGAGAAGTGACAACGATCCGCGAAGACCACATAAACGCCGCAAAAAAGCCGATGCCGAAGCGGCCGACAGCTTCGAAGCCGTTCGCGAGCAGTTCTGGCGACTCCTCGACTAGGTCCGTGCTCGACCACAGGGACGCACCGAAGTCGAGCAACGTTCTTGTCAGAACGTGCCTGGACATCCCCTTGCCGCCATCTCGGACTTCGAGGAAACGACCATCCTGATCCTGATCACTGCGTACCACAATTCGACCCCAGGTAGGGGTCTTTCCTTCCATTGCGCGGCGAGCACGAACTGCGTCGGCGGCGTTTTGGATCAGTTCGCGAAGCGGTGCGAGCGAGCCGCTGCCGTATAGATCCTCTCCACCGAGGCGCTCGATGAGGTTCACCGGATCGCTAATCCTTACTGCTATATCGACGGGCTCCCACCCTTCGGTTCTGATATGACGCGCTAGCCGATCAGGCGCAGTTGTGTCTACAACCCCCCGGCGGGCGAAGCGTGGCAGCCCCTCTTCGATCAAGAGTTCGTCGACCGTAACGAGCTCCGAGTCGGCGACGCGGAGGGCCTCAAAGCAAAGCCACCAAGCCTGGGCTTCGGCCTTCTGGAACGGGCGACCTGATGTGTAAAGGAGCTTCTCGCCGTCGACAACTGGCACATTGAGTTTGTTTTGGAAGCGCCAATGCTCTAAAGACACTCCTGTCAGCCGACGGAACGTCATCGCCCATGAGGGAGCACGTCGAGCGTCTAAGTGAGCGGCATCCGCCGTTCGGAGAAGCCCTGCGAGCAGCACCGGACGGACAGTCCAGTCCGCAGGGAACCCGGCCATAGCGCCAAAGATCGGCGGGAGCAGGTCGGGTAGCGAGCGAGCATCTTCCCAGTGGCTCGCAGCTATCTGGCCGATGAGGCCGCCGTACGTCGCACGGAGATCCGGATCACCAATAAGAAATCGCTGCTCGCCCTCGAGTGACCACGCCATCGTTCCCAGTAGCGCCGCTTGTTTGGCGTGTCGACTGCGGAGCACAAGCTCGAGCGCTTGAGCGCGGACAGAGTCTTCCGCGTTCTCGATCTGCGTCCGATCCGGGGATTCCCCGGTCGTCTGCCGAATGATGACGTTGACAGCCGCGTCCCATTCGACGCCCTGTTGAATTGCCTCTGGCCCCCCTGGGTAGGCCGCCACGCCGAGACCGAGATCATGCAACAGCACCGCGCCTCCAAAGACGAAGACCTCTGTGGCGCTCAAGACGAGGTCTTGCCCGGCGATCAGGTCGGCCATCTGCCAGAGCGCGTCGAGGTGCGGCGTGCCGTGCTCTGTAAGGCGCGGCATGCTAATCCGGATCTCTTCCGCCAGAGAAGAGGCCGCCGTGTGGAAGGAGCGGAACGCCTCCATCAGAGCCAGCCGCGACTCACCAGCGTCCTCCGGCCGAGCCAGCAGCTGCCAGAGACCCGTATCCTGGTAGTCCATGACCCGACCCTATATGGTCCTGGTCGGTATGAGCGGCCCTCCGCGGCCCCGCTGACGGCCTTCACCGCCGCCTCGGTGCGCTGCTCTACGGTCCGCTGAAGGCCATGGTTGGGCCGATGCCGGGCGTATCGAGCTCAGTGCTCGCTACGGCTCGGCAGGTTCCTCAAAGCTGTCTCGGCGTCGCGGGTAGGAGGCAGCCGTGCTGGCGCTGCCTCCGAACGCGGCAGTGAACGCGGCTGCGCGTTCGGTTGCGGGTCGCGCGTGGAGGTATCGGCTGGTGGTCGTCAGCTGGGAATGGCCCATCGCGTCCTTGATGCTCACCAGGTCGACGCCGCCGGCGACGAGCAGCGACCCGAACGTGTGGCGGAGGTCGTGCCAGCGGAGCGGGCGCAGGCCGGCGGCATCGCGGGCACGCTTGTAGCGGCGGCGGAGCGCCGAGCCGTCCAGCGGCCGACCCAGGGCGTTGCAGAAGACGTAGTCGTCAGGGGAGACGAAATCCTGGCGCTGGGAGAGCCGATCGAGTGCGGCCGCGGCCTGGTCGGCCATCGGCACGCGCCGGACATGTCCGGTCTTGGTCGTCCCCTCGACGCCGGAGGAGAGCGACCGGCTGATGGTAAGGGCCGACCCGGTCCAGTCGACGTCGCGCCAGCGCAACGCCAAGAGCTCTCCCAGGCGGAGCCCGGAGTAGGCGGCAACGCGGATCGCCTCGCTGTCGCGGTCGTCCTCGAAGTGCTCGAGCTCGCCGCGGGCCGCCACGGCGGGACGGTGGAAGCCGGCCTCGAGCGAGCGGGCGATGGCCTCGATCTCCTCGGGCGAGTAGAACAGGAGCACCCCGGGCTCGGGCACGCGCCGGCGGTCCGTGCCCAGGGCGGGATTCGTCGGAAGCGAGTAAGTCGTCGGCTTCATTCCGTAGCTGAACGCGGCACAGACGATCTCCCGCGCCCGGTTCACGCTGCGAGCCGACACGCCGGTGGCGGCGACCGTCCGCAGGAGCGCCTCGACGTCGGCCGGGGTGATCTTCGCCGCCGGCCTGTCGCCGAGCGCGGCCATGACGAGTCCCGCTGTCGTGCCCGTGCCCCGCTTATGCGGTGTCCCCGGCTCGGCGAGGTCGGATTGGTGTGAGCGGATCGTCGAGGGCTTGGCGCCGCGGACCGTCTCCAGCCACTCCAGGTACCCGTGCGCGAGCTCACGGAATGTGACCCCGCGCGTGCGACGCTCGCGCTCGACGCGCTCGGTCTCGTTGAAGTCCTTCACATAGGTGCGGACGAACTCGGCGGCGGCGACATGCGCGCGCCGTTCGTCGAGGTACCCGTCGGGCACGCGGCCGCGCCGCGGCTTCCATCCGCCGGCGCCATCCCGGGTCAGCCACGCCCGTCCGATGCGCTTCTTCACCTGGCTGCCGGCGTAGCGGAACTTCGCCTCGAAATGAACCTCGCCGCGCTGCTCGACGACGATCAGATTGGCGGTCGGAACGGGGTCTGTCGAGGGCATCGGACGAAGGCTCAAATCGGTGGAGTACCACTAGAGTACCACTCGATCTGGAGTACCACTTTGAGTACCAAACTCACCAAAAATAGGCCCAAAGCGGGGATTTCATCACACCAAACTCGCCCAATTTGCGGGAAGTAGAGTAACCTTTTGTAACTCATAACCCGAAGGTCGCAGGTTCGAATCCTGCCCCCGCTACTCATATTTCGCTGGAATCGAGGCCTCCGAGAGATCGGAGGTCTTGGTGTTTGTGGCCAGCTCACGCGTCTCAACGTTATGGACTCCAAGGCCGCCGAGGTCGCCGCCAGCAGGTCGCGCTAAGCCTTTGAGCGGGCAGCCTCGGGGTTGTCACTGCGTTGAGGCCAGACGGGAGAATTCTTGCGGTGCGGCGCGCACGGTCCGAGCGGACGAAGGGACCGTCGCCAAAGCTGAAGTGAGGCGCAGGCCCTCCGTGTGACGATTGCGATCGTGGGCGCCGGCCACGCCGGAGCCCTGGTCATCGCCCGAAAGCACGGCTGACGCTGCGGCGTGCAAGAGCGCGCAGATGCCTACGTAGGGCGCGGCAGCGAACGCCCACTTCGCGCACTGGCGACGCGTCGGCCGCCGCCCACGGATCGTCGCCGACGCGATCGCGAGACTCCAGCCATCCGCGCGATGGAAGCGATCGTGCCCGCCGAGATCGCCACTGAGGGCCGGGAGACCGCACGTAAGGTTCGATCGCCGACAACACGCTGCGTTTGCCTGATGCGCGGCAGCTTCAGAGCCGCGAGCATCGCAGTGACACCGATGCCCCGAACAGATGGGAGAGATGAGATGGCCTCGATTCGCCGCCAGATCGTGATCGATGCGGACCCCGATGCGGTGTGGGCTGCGCTGCGCGACTGGGACGCCTTACATGAGCGGCTCGCCGCCGGGTTCGTCACCGACTGCCGGCGGGACGGCACCGCACGGATCGTGACATTCGCCTCCGGCGCTGTCCTACGCGAGGAGATCCTCGGTTGTGATGAGGAGCACCGGCGGCTGGCGTGGTCGATCGTTGATGGTCCATACACCCACCACAACGCCGGCGCCGAGGTGCTGGCGCTCGACGATGGCCGCACAGAGTTCGTCTGGACCTCGGACCTCCGTCCAGATGCTCTTGCTGAGGCCACTGCGAATGCCATGGAGCAGGGCTTGGGCGCGGTCAAACGGACGCTCGAGCAGCGGCGCCGCTGACAACGCACACTGGCCAGACGCGCGTGGCCGCCGGACGATTCCTCTCCTCGTCCCGCATCTCCGCCGCGCACAGCTGCTTCGGCGACCTGGCGATCGCACCGTGGCGGCAAGCACTGGTGGATAGAGGCACGCCGACCGCCGGTGGCGGCTTCAACCGGGTGTCCCGATCGGCATGATGGGCAAGGTCACCATCGCGTACATGCCCGCGCAAAGGCGGCGGAGCGCTACATCGCCGACGTTCCATTGCCGCTTTGGCCCGCGTAGACTGGCGCCGTGGCACCGATGGGGCAGAGCCTGGCGACGATCGACGGGACCGTGGCATGACGCGTAGCGCTGGCAGCCTGCCTTTTCCAGACCGGTCGGCTGGCACGCCAAACGACGACATGCCGTTTGATCACGTCATCGTCGTGATGATGGAGAACCACTCCTTCGACAACCTGTTCGGGGACCTCGGTCGCACCCGCACTGACGTCGACGCGCTCACGTTCGACAGCTCCGGCGGGCCGACGAACAGCAACCCCGGCGGTGGCGCTACGCCCGGTTCGGTGACCGCGTTCCCGCTGGCGAACACGGCGCAGGCAGCGGCGGTCACGCAGAGCTGGAAGGCGACCCACGAGCAGGTCGATGCCGGCGCGATGGCCGGGTTCGTGCGATCGACCGGTGCCCGCGAGCCGATGGGCTACTACACGCCCGAGGTGCTGCCGTTCGCTTACTCGCTGGCGTCGCACTTCACCATCGGCGACCGCTGGTTCTGCTCAATGCCAGGACCCACGTACCCGAACCGCCGGTTTCTGCTGGCCGGTACCGCCTACGGCGCCACCGTCACTGCTAGCGAGACGCTGCTCGACGCCCCGCCGCCGCACGGGACCATCTTCGACATCCTCTCCGCGCACAACATCAACTGGTGCGACTACTTCAGCGACCTGCCGATGACGTCGGTCATCCCCTCGATCATCGTCAAGCACGCCAACCATCACGCGCCGATCGCCAAGTTCTTCCACGACTGCCAGGCCGGGACGCTCCCGGCGGTCAGCTTCGTCGACCCGCGCGTCGGCGTGCTATCCGACATTGGCGCCCCGCTGAAGTCGCTGCCCGGGGTCGTCCGGGACGCGCTCAGTGTGCTCGGCGCTGACTTCCTCGGCACAGATCCGGCCGAGACCCAGGAGGACCCCCAGGACATGTACTGGGGCGAGGCGTGGGCGGCAACGCTGATCCAAGCCGTACTCGATTCACAGAAGTGGGAGCGGACGCTGCTCATCTATATCTACGACGAGCACGGTGGCTACTACGACCACGTCCCGCCGCCCGCGGCGATCGCGCCCGACGCGATCCCGCCTCAGCTCCAACCCGGGGACCCCGCGGGCGCCTACGACGTCTACGGGCCGCGCGTCCCGGCCGTTGTCGTCTCCCCTTACTCAGCCGCCGGAGGCGTGACAAGCGTCATCCACGACCACACCTCGGTGCTGGCCACGATCGAGGCCAAGTGGAACCTGCCAGCGCTGACCGACCGGGACGCGAACGCCAACGACGTCATGGACTTCCTCGACCTCGGCCTCGCGCCGCGCACCGGGATCCAGGTGGAGGCACCCGCGAAGACGGGGCCGTCAGGTCCAGTCACTCCGGCCTCCTCCGGCTAGCTTCGGAGGGCCGGGGGTGTGGCGCAGATGAGGACGGCCCGATCGCAGTCAACCGGGCGGGCGTGATCGGGGCGCGTCTCATGCCGCCGGCGGCGGCTCCGTGACTGG
>CAWITN010000001.1:0-184107 GCA_963839085.1 uncultured Solirubrobacterales bacterium | reverse complement strand
TCGGCTGACGATCCACGCGTGCTTGCCGACCTGCCGTCCCCGCGCGAACCCGTGCTGCTCGAACAGCTCCACCGTGGCGCTGAACAGGAAGCGGCCCTGAGCAGTGCGGCCGGCCGTCGTCTCGGAGATCGCTTCGACGCGGCCGCCACCGGCGGCGGCGATCTGCCCGAGCGCACCCCGGAGGGCGGCGCGGGCGATCCCCTGGCCGCGATGCCGCGCGTCGACGAAGATGCAGGCGACCCGCCAGCGGGCGCGCGGCGGTGGATCCTTCTCATAGGCACGGAGATGCTTGAGCTTCAGCGCGTCCGAACTGCCGTACTGGCACCAGCCCTGGGCAAGCCCCTGCTCGTCGAACACCATCGCGGCGTGTGCGCGGCCCGTCCGCACCAGATGTTCCTTGAGCGTGCGGGGGTCGCTGACCCCGCGTTCGTACTCCGAGTGATTCCCGATGCACCAGCATCCCCCGTAGATCCCGTCGTTGCGTTCGACCAACTCCGCGAACGCGGCCCACGTGGAGGCCTCGAGCGGGCGGATCGTGAGCGACGCGTCCGGTGGCGGGTTCGCGTCCGCCGGCGGGGTGAGGGCTCCCCGGGCCGGGGATGAGCGCTCAGCCATCGGCGAGCCCGTCCAGAAGCTCAGCGAGCTCGGTCGCGCGAGTGAACATCGGCCAGTGACCGGATTCGATGTCGACATAGTCGACGTGCCGGGCCCTGGACAGCTCCGGCACCTGGCCGCCGTCGATCCACTCGCGCGCCTGGGCCGGTGAGAACTCCGGGCAGATCACCGTGACGGGGACCTCGTAGCGCCGCTCGTCGCCGAGGTGCACGACCCCCTTCGCCACTGCCTCCGGGACCGCGATCGCGGCGGCCGCGATGGCCTCACGCCGCCGCTCGTCGAGGTCGGCGGAGTCCGGGCCCTCGAACGCGCCCCACCCCGGGAACGGCACGACCCCGTCCGCCGACTCGAAGAAGTCGGCATACGTGTCACCGTCGCCGGATGGAAAGCCGCCGATCATCACCACCCGTGCCACCTTCTCCGGCCGCGCGTCGGCCGCCATCCAGGCCAGCGTGCAGGCCGCCGAGTGACCAACGACCACCACGCTTCCACCGGCGGCGTCGATCGCCGCCAGGACCGCCCGATGCTGGTCCTCGAGCGTCGCGTCCTCCGGCGGCGCTCCCTGTCCGGGGAGCGTGACGGGCACGGCCTGAGGGCCCAGCTCCCGCAGATCGGAGGCGACGGCGTCCCACGCGGAGGCGCCGTCGAGCCACAGGCCTGCGATGAGGATGATGTCCATCGTCGTGACTGCTCCCTTCACGGATTTCCACGGATCCCGACGGGGCGGCCGGCCGTCACGGGCCTCATCCCGCTCGAGCCGGCAGCCGCGCATCGCCCGTACCGTAATCGCATAACAGGACGATCGGCGTCCGGTTCTCCAATACGCTGATTCGCGTGACGCCGGATGCCAGCCCGACCGCTCGCGCGCTGCAGACGCTCGAGATCCTGCGGCTCGCGCCCGGCACGACCGCTGAGCAGATCGGGCAGCGACTCGGCGTCACCGAGCGCGCTGTCCGCCGGTACGTCGCCGTGCTGCGGGAGGCCGGCGTGCCCGTCGAGTCATCGCGAGGCCGGTATGGCGGCTACCGGCTCGGCCGCGGCGCCCGGCTGCCTCCGGTCGTCTTCACCGAGGAGGAGGCGCTGGGGTTGGTGATGGCCGTGCTCGAAGCCCACCCAGCGGCGAGCGACGCGGACGAGCTCGTCGGCGCAGCGCTGGGGAAGGTCATCCGAGCGCTCCCGGAGAGCGTCGGCCGCCAGGCCGCGGCACTGCACGAGTACTCGTCGACCGCACCCAACCGTCACGCCGCTCGTCCGGATCCCGCCGTGACGAGTTCACTCGTGCTCGCGGTCGCATCCCGGCGCCGGATCCGGCTCGGATATCGGAGCGCGTCCGGCGCCGAATGGGAAAGCGAGGTCGACCCATGGGCGGTCGTCGTGCGGCACGGGCTCTGGTACCTGCTGTGCCACTCGCACCGCGCGGGCGCGATCCGCACCTACCGGGTCGATCGGGTCACCGCCGTCGAGCCCACTCGTCACTCGTTCACACCGCCGGAGGGCCTCGACCCGGTGACGACGCTCGAGGACAACCTCGGCCACGGCTGGGACTTTCCCACGCGCGTCGTGTTCGAGGCGGCGTCCTCTGAGGTGGCGCCCTGGATCCGGCGCCCGATGGGGCGCCTGCACGAGCACGCCGATGGGTGCCTGCTCCTCGGCAGTACGAGCAACCCCGCCATGTACGCGCAGGAGTGGCTTGCGCCGATTCCGTTCGCCTATCGCGTCGAGGGCGGCGATGAGCTCCGTGCCGCGGTCACCACGCTCGCCGCGCGGTGTCAGGCCGCGGTCGCCGCCCGACCCGTGATTCAGCCATTTACGCGCGCCCGGGAATCCTCACCGTGACGGCGCCCGGGTTGCATCCCTGCCGCATGGCGCGGGCCACCTCGCGGGCCCGGCGCCGTCCGCGCAGGCGCAGCGTGATCGTGGCCGCCCCGTAGGGACCGGTGAGGGCGCTGTGGCGACCGAGGCTCACGCGGACGCCGGCGACGGGGACGAGCGCCGTTCCCTCCAGGGTGCGAACGAGGAAGCGCACGCGCAACCTCCGATGGTGGTCGAAGCGCCGCTGGGTGTCGCGGGTGAGCACGAGGGTGGGGGCGTCGATCCCGGCGCAGCCCGCGAACACGTAGCAGTCGAGCGGCGGCTCGACGGATGCGTGAGGGTAGGTGGCACTTGCCTGCCCCAGCGCCGCGAGCTGCGCCGCGGCCTGCGCCTCGTCGGCCCCGCTGACACCGGGGGGCAGCTCCTGCAGGCACACCGCGCGGTCGATCCGCGCCGGGTCGGCGGGCCCCGGATGGGTGAGCGCATCGTCGGCCAGCGCCCACACGACAGGATCGCCCGCCAGGGTGAGATGCTCGTGGGCGTCACCGGGGCAGATCTGCTGGATGGCCACGTTGGCGATCTCGCCGGGGCCGTTCACCGAGGAGACGCCGTCGACGCCGTTCGGCGTCTCGATCTCGTCGGTGTCGGAGGAGATCTCGGTGTAGGCGATCCCGGCGAAGGTCTCCTGATCGCTGTTGAGCGCCGACTCGAACGCCGCCCCGGCCGCCTGCTGGCGGAACGCGGCCGCGCAACCGGCGGCGCACTGTGCGCTGATCGAGGTGCTCCCGTGGTTCGACCCCGCGATTCCGATCACGTCGGCCACCATCGCGCGGGTGTCGGGCCAGAAGCGCAGCGACCAGCGCATCACCATGCCGCCCTGGCTGTGCCCCATCACGGCGATCGGCTGACCCGCCAGGGCGTAGACCTGGCGGATGGCGTAGGTGACGTACTGCCCGCGGATCTGGATGTCGTCCATGTTGCTGTTCAGCACCGGGCCGGGCATGTCCGACGTGCACCAGGCGAACCCGCTCGCCGTCAGCGACTTCTCCAGCGTGTAGCCGAAGTCCTGCTGCGTGTTGACGGTCGTGGCGGAGAGCAGCAACACCGGTTCGTGCGAGCGATCCTGTAGGTCTCCGTGGCACTGCACGCTCGCGGCGAGCGACGACGGGTCCACCGTGAGCGGCGGCCCTGGCTGGTCGACGTGGGCGTACGGCAGTGCGACGGCCACGGTGGCGCTCGCGCCCAGGATCGACAGCATCGGCGCCAGCGCGGCGCCCAGCCTGATCACCCTCCTCATCACCCCTGTCCTCACTGGCGACGGCCTCCCCGATACCAGAACCGGAGCCCATTGTCGCGCGTAGGCGCGTTCTGTGCCAACGGCAGGGCTACGCCTCACATGGGATGGGCGGCGACGCCTGACGGCTGGTGGCCTAGGCCCCCGGAAAATGGCACGCTTTCGCGGCGCGCTGGAACGCGGGCGAATTCACATCGATCGTGCCCGGGACGACGATGAACGCGCCGCGGTGCCCGAACGCCAGGCTGAAGCCGGGGGCGGACGGGGGCGAGCTGACCGGGTCCGGAAAGCCCGACACGCCGTTCGCCCGCATGCACTGCGAAAGGTGGAGCGCCGTGGCCTTCTCCGCCGCCGTGGCCGACGTTCCCCCGCCGGGCGCGCCCCCCGGCACGAGCTTTGCGCACGTCGCCTGAGCGGCCTTGAACGCGGGTGAGAACGGGCTGATGCCCGAGATCTGAGTCCCACCGCCGCCGGCGCTCGGATCAGGGAACCGGGGGACGCCATGAGCGCGCATGCACTCGGCGAACTTGACCACCTGGGCGTTGCCGCTGCCCGCGGTCGTCGCCGACGTGCTGGAGGATCCGCAGGCAGCGATGGCCAGCACGCTGACCAGAGCGGCGATGATCGGAAGGATGCGACGCATCGGTCCCGCGTGTCTACACGGTGGCGGATAACACGGCAATAACGGCAGGCGACGCCCCACCGCTGAGCGGTGGCGCGATCGCGGCGTTGCCCGCGCGGCGTGACGCGGTACGGTTCGCCGCGTGGCGCTCGATGAGAAACCCCAGGTGACGATCCCCGACGAGCCGCCGTCCTATCAGCTGGAGCTGGAGGACCTCGTCGTCGGCGAAGGCGACGAAGCCGTGGCCGGCCGGGTCGTCGAGGTGCACTACGTCGGCGTGGCGTGGAAGACACGGCGCCAGTTCGATGCCTCGTGGGACCGCGGGAGCACGTTCAAATTCCCTCTCGGCAAGGGGCAGGTGATCGCCGGATGGGACCAGGGCGTGGCCGGCATGAAGGTCGGCGGCCGGCGACGGATCACGATTCCGCCGATGCTCGGCTACGGCAAGCGGGGGGCCGGCGGAGTGATCGGCCCCGACGAGACGCTCGTGTTCGTCGTGGACCTCGTCGCGGTTCACTGACGGCGGGCGCCCAGAGGTTGCGCCACCTCCGATCCCGGGTACCTCACGGGAACCCGAAACGAGGAGGAAAGGGATGTCCACTGGACTCATCGTGGTGATCGTGATCGTCGTGCTGATCGTGATCGCCCTGCTGGTGCTGGCGCCGCGGATTCGCGAGCGCGCGCGAGTGCAAAAGGCCGAGCGGGAGCTCGACGATCGCCGTGACCAGGTCGTAAGCGGGCACCAGGAGGAGGCCGCCGAGCGCGAGCGCCAAGCCGAACTCGCCGAGCGACGGGCTCGCATGGCCGAGCAGGAGGCCCAGCGCGAGCGCGCCGAGGCCCAGCTGCAGAAGGAGAAGGCCGCTCTGCACGACAGCGGCCTCGCCGACCACGAGCTGATCGGCGACGACGAGCGCGACGATTTCGCGGGCACGTCCGCGGTCGCGCCCGAGGAGGGCGGCGTAGCCGCCGGACGCACCTCCGCCGCGGCGCCCGAGCAGGGCGGCGCAATCCACGCTGGCCCCGAGCCGCTCGGACGCAAGCCGGGGGCCGAGGACGTGGACGAGCGGCTCTGATCCACTGACCCCCCGCCGGCCGCCACCATCACCGGGGTCGCCAGATCCGCCCCTCGATCCGGTGCGCCGGATCGAGGGCGGGCGGGAGGTACTCGAGCTGATCGGAGAAGTTCCGGTGCAGGTGCTCACACCGAGCTGAGGCCCGGCTTTTGTTCACTGGACCGGCCGACTCGCGGGTTCACCTGTTGCGCAGCGTCACGAGCACGCCGTCACGGACCTGGGCCAGCCAGAGCGACTTCCCGGCGTTCTCAGCCCGGCCCGACCAGTCAACCGCCACAACTCTCACGGCTCGCATACTGTTGCCTGCCGATGGCCGTGGACCCCGCCCTCGACCGCGTCATGGCCGACTCGCTCGGGGTCATCAGCGACAGCCTGGCCCGCTCGGGTGAGACGCTCGAGCTGGCCGCCCGCCACCTGGACTCCTCGCTCGTCGACGTCCTCGGGATTCTCGGCTTCGACACCGAGTACGTGTCCGCCCGAGGCTCCTACCTCTACGACGGCGAGGGGAGGGCGTACCTCGACTTCCACAGCGGCGAGGGGTTCGCCAGCCTGGGCCACAACCATCCCGACGTGCGCAGCGTCCTGGAGGCCGCGCTCGCCGCCGACCTCGTGGACGGAGTCCAGATCCACTACTCGGCGCTGGCCGGGATGCTCGCCGAGGCCCTGTCCGCGCGGCTGCCCCCGGGGCTCGACGCGCTGTTCTTCACCAGCAGCGGCGCAGAGGCGGTCGATTCGGCGATGAAGTTCGCCCGCGCGGCCACCCGCCGGCCGCGGCTCGTCTCCTGCGACTCGAGCTTCCACGGCGTGACGCTGGGCCCGCTGTCGCTCGTCGGCGACGACTTCTTCACCGAGCGCTTCGGTCCGCTGCTCCCCGGTTGCCGGCGCGTCCCGTTCGGCGATCTCGACCGACTGGAGTCCGAGCTGCGCCGCGGTGACGTGGCCGCGTTCATCGTCGAGCCGATCCAGGGCCGGATGGTCACGCTCCCCCCCGCGGGCTACCTGGAGGCGGCGCAGGGCCTGTGCCGTCGCTACGGGACGCTGTTCATCGTCGACGAGATCCAGACCGGGCTGGGGCGCACCGGCCGCTGTTTCGCGCTCGAGCACTGGGGGCTGCGGCCCGATTTCGTGCTCATCGGCAAGGCCCTCAGCGGCGGCTACATGCCCGTCGGCGCGATGGCGACGACGCGGGAGATCTTCAACCGAGCGGTGGGGACGCTCGAGCGCAGCTACGTCCACCAGTCGACCTACGGCCGGAACCGCCTCTCGATGGCCGCCGGCCTCGCCGCGCTGCGGATCATCGAGCGAGACGGCCTGGTCTCGCATGCCGAGCGGATGGGAGGCCTGCTGCTCGAAGGGTTGCGCGAGCTCCAGGACCGCTACGAGCTGATCAAGGAGGTTCGCGGCCGGGGGCTGATGGTGGGGATCGAGCTCGGGGCGCCGACGGCGCGGATGGCGCGGCTGAGCTGGCGGCTCATCCACATGGCGAGCGAGGGACTGTTCCCCCAGCTGATCGTCATCCCGCTGCACCGTGACCATGGCGTCATCACGATGGCCGCCGGCAAGAACGACGTCATCAAGCTGCTGCCTCCGCTCACCCTCTCCGAACCCGAGCTCGCCGCCTTCCTCGGCGCGCTGGATGCCGTGCTCGCCGCCTGCGAGGGTGCCGGTTCCAGGAACTGGGGAGTCGTGCGGGACATCGCCACGGCCACGATCCGGCGCCGGGCCGCGTCGAGAATGCGGTGAGCGCCGATCCGCCCGACGCGAGGAGCGCCGCGTCATCCGACGTCTGCCTGATCACCGGGGCGAGCGGCTTCATCGGCGGTCATCTGGCGGAGCGGCTGGCCCGCGAGGGTCGCCGCGTGCGCTGCTTCGTGCGGGCGACCAGCGACGTGTCCCTCCTGCTGCGCCTCGGCGTCGAGATCGCGGTGGGCGACCTCGCCGACCGTGACTCGCTCGCCACCGCCGCCGAGGGCTGCCGCTGGGTGCTGCACTGCGGCGCGCTCGTCTCGGACTGGGCGACGACGGAGGAGATCTCCGCCGTCAACGTGGGCGGCACACGCCACGCCCTGCGCGCCGCCACCCGGGCCTCGGCCGAGCGCTTCGTCCATCTCAGCACGACCGACGTCTACGGGTACCGAGGCGGCCCGCCGATCGACGAGACGTACGTGCCGCGGGGGTTCTCCAACTGGTACGCGCAGACCAAGCGCGACGCCGAAGCCGAGGTACGCGGTGCCGGGGAGGGCGGGCTGGAGACGGTCATCCTGCGGCCCGCCACCGTCTACGGTCCGCGCTCGGCGGACGTGATCGGCGACATCGCCCGCGCCATCCGCCGTCGCCAGATGCTCCTCATCGACCACGGTCGCGCCGTCGCGGGGCTGTGCTACGTCGAGAACCTCGCCGACGCCGCGATCCTCGCCCTCACGCACGAGGCCGCCCCCGGCAACGCCTTCAACGTCACCGACGGACTCGACGTGACCTGGCGGCGCTTCACCGATGACCTGGCCCGCGGCCTGGGGGCTCCGCCGCCGCGCCTGAGCCTCCCCTACCCGGCGGCGCACGCCGTGGGAGCGGGACTCGAGCACGGCTACCGCGCGCTGCGCCGGCTCACCGGGGTGAGGACCCCGCCCCTGCTCTCCCGGCAGGCCGTTCACGTGCTCGGCGCCGATCAGAGCTTCGACAACGGCAAGCTGCGGCGCCTCCTCGGCTGGCGACCGCGCATCGGCTACGAGGCGGGGCTCGAGGCCACGCTCGCGTGGCTGCGCGCCGGTGACCGATGATTCACGGCCGGCTAGCGCGTCACACCAACAGGATCGACAATTCCGCCGAGCCCGCCGCCACGAGAGGAGCCGCATGCAGGCCAAGATCACCCCGTTTCTGTGGTTCGACACCGAGGCCGAGGAGGCCGCTCAGTTCTACGTCTCGGTGTTCGAGAACTCCCGCATCGTCAACGTCACCCATTACGGCGAGGCCGGCCCGCGTGAGGCCGGGATGGCGATGGTCGTCGAGTTCGAGCTCGCCGGGCAGCGCTTCCACGCGCTCAACGGCGGGCCGCAGTTCACGTTCGACGAGGCGATCTCGTTCGTCATCAGCTGCGAGAGCCAGAACGAGGTGGATCAGCTGTGGGAGCGACTCACCGACGGCGGCGAGGAGAGCCAGTGCGGATGGCTCAAGGATCGCTTCGGGGTCTCCTGGCAGGTGGTCCCGGCCGGCCTTTCCGAGCTGATCGGCGATCCCGATCCCGAGCGCGCCCGCCGCGCCACCGAGGCGATGCTCGGCATGCGCAAGCTGGACCTCGAGGCGATGCGAGCGGCCGCCGACGGCGTTCCGAGCGTCTGAGCGGGCAAGGCCTGTGCCCGAGGCGACGCAGCCACAGGGAGGGGGCGCGACCTCCGAGACGCGGCTCGCGCGCGCTCGCGGGATGTACGAGGCGTTCGCCGCCGGGGACCGAGCGTACGTGGAGGCGGCGTTCACCGACGACCTCACGTTCTCCAGCCCGGTCGATGTCGGCCTCGACCGCGACGGCTACTTCGCCCGCTGCTGGCCGGGCGCGGGGCAGGGCCTGGCGGTCGCCTTCGAGCGCCTGATCGCGGCCGGCGACGAGGTGATCGTCACCTACGAGATGACGCGGGCCGATGGCGGCCGGGGGCGGAACACGGAGATCCTCACCTTCCGGGACGAGCGGATCTGCCGCGTCGAGGTCTATTTCGGGTGGAATCTGCCCGCCGGGGTGCGGTAGGGTCCTGGCTGGTTTTTCAGGACTTCGAGAAGGGGGAGCTGCGAATGGGTGATGCGATCGTCGTCGGCACCGATGGCTCGGAGACGGCGAAGCTGGCCGTCGAGGAGGCGATGCGGCTCGCGCAGGGCCTCGGCGGCGTGGTGCACGTGGTCTCGGCCTACGAGCCGCTCCACGGTGCCCGGGTCGCCGGTGGGGCGGGGGAGGACGCGCGGGCTCCGCTGCCGGATTCGGTCGTCGAGGCGACGCTCGGCGAGATGGAGTTCCTGGGGCGTACGCGCAATGTCGAGGTCGCGACGCACGCCCGGCGCCGGGATCCGGTGGATGCCCTCCTGGAGGTGGCCGACGAGGTCGACGCCAACATGATCGTCGTCGGCAGCAAGGGCATGCACGGCGCCCGCCGGCTGGCGCTCGGCAACGTGCCGAACCAGATCTCGCACAAGGCCAGGTGCAACGTCCTGATCGTCAACACCGACGCCACCCGCTGAGGGCAGGGTGCCGGATCCCGGCACCGGCGCTTCAGGCGACGGCGTCGGCCGACAGCCCGACGAGATCCGCGCTGCGCTCCCACAGCGCCGCGGCGAGCGCATCGTCCTGAGCCTCGGCGCTCGGCGCGGTCACCTTCTCGTCCTCCACGTACTCCCCGTCGAGTCGCCCGCCCTCCTCGGAGAGGGCGAGCCACACGAGCGAGCGGGCGCCGCGCTCGGGGGAGCGGAAGAACGGCGCGCCGATCGTGGTGAGGAGCTTCCAGATGCCGCCGTCGTTCTTGCCGAAGCCCGTGCGGACGACGCCGGGGTGAAAGCAGTTCGCGCGCAGCTCGGGCGCCCGGCGCGCCAGCTCTCGGGTGAACAGCACGTTGCAGAGCTTGGACACCCCGTACACGCGCATCGCCGCGAAGGAGTCGCGGGACTGGAGGTCGTCGAGGTTCAACCGGGCGCCCTTGTGCGCATCGGATGCGGTGGTGACGACGCGGCCGCCTGAGAGCCGATCACGGAGCAGATGCGTGAGCAGGAACGGCGCCAGATGGTTGAGGGCGAGGGTCTGCTCCAGTCCCTCCGCCGTCTCGCGCCGGGCGGAGAACATGGCGCCGGCATTGTTGGCGAGGACGTCGATCCGGGCGTGGCGCTCGCGGAGCTCCTCGGCGAGCCGCCTCACCTCCGACATCAGCGCGAGGTCGGCCACGTACTCGTGGACCCGGGCGCCGCCGCCGGCGGCCTTCGCCTCCTTGGCCACCGCGCTGACCCGCTCGGCCTCCCGGCCGACGAGCGCCAGCTCGGCTCCTTGATCCGCCAGCTCGATCGCCGCCGCGCGGCCGATCCCGCGGGTCGCCCCGGTGAGCACCACGAAGGTCACGGCGCGAACGCTACCGCCAACGTCAACGCCCCACCCGCACGGTCAGCGCCCCAGCCACCGCCGCGGGTTCTCGACGAGCATCGTCCGCTGCTGCTCGTCGGTCATCCCCGCGTCGGCGAGGGCGGGCAGCACGATCTCGAAGAGCATCGTCATGCTCCAGCGGGTCGCGGCGCCCGTCGCCCGCATCCGCTCCACCATCGCCGGGGGATACCAGTCGAGCCCGTTGGCGATCGGGACGTCGAAGTCCTGCGAGAGGAACATCCGCTCGGCGTACCCTCGGCCCAGCAGCTCGATCACCGTCGCGTTGCGGCGCTCGGTGGGCAGGATGGCGTCGAGCCCGTAGCGGTCGAGACCGATGTAGACCCCGGTCCCGAGCAGCCCCTCGATGTAGCCGAGGTCGTCGGTGTCACCCGTGTGGGCGATCTGGATCTTCTCCGGGCTGACGCCCTCCTCCAGGAGGATCTCCACCTGGCGCGTCCCGGTGCCGGAGGCGGGACGCGAGTGGGCCATGATCGGAGCTCCGGTCTGGACGCTCGCCCGGGCCGCCGCGCGGTGCACCTTCTCGACCCGGTCGGTGACACCCGGTTTGTCGGCGGCGCACTTGATGAACGCCGCGCGGACGTCGGTGCCCTGGATTCCCTGCTCGATGTCGTGGACGAACAGCTCGGCCATGAAGTCGGCGTCACGGTGGAGCAGGAACGGCGGGAGGTGGTCGTAGGTGTAGATGCCGGTGCATGGAACGATCTGCAGCCCGGTCTCGGCGGCGAGACGCCGCAGGGCCGGGATGTCGCGCCCGAGCAGCATCGCGGTCGGGTCGACGACCGTGCTGACGCCGTGGGCCTTCACCGCCTCGGCGCTCGACCGCGCCAGCTCGTACTCACGCTCGCGATCGCGCACGTGCGGCCACTGCAACGACACCGCCTCGTCAGAGGAGAAGAAGTGCTCGTGGATGAGCGTCGTCCCGAGCTCGGCCACGTCGATCTCCCCGGTGACCGTCTGGACCGTCGCCATCCCGCTCTCCTTCCCACTCGCCGGCTGGCGGCGATCCTACTCGGGTTGTGGGTGCCCCCTCCTCGGGGGGGCTTGTCCGATCGGTCTCGCTCAGCGACACCGATCGGACACACCCCCCGGCGTCCGTGACGCGATCAGAGCAGCGGGCGGCGCTCCCACCAGGGGCGGGCGCGCTCGAGCTGCGCGGCGAGACGGAGGAGCATGCCCTCGCCTTCCAGCGGCGCCACGAACTGGACCCCGAGCGGGAGGCCGTCAGGCGTCCAGTGCAGCGGCACGCTCATGGCGGGCCGGCCGGTCAGGTTGGCGAGCTGGGTGAACGGGACCCAGCCGAGGCTGTCGGAGATCGTCGAGTCGACCACACCGGCGCGTTTGAGCAGCCCGGCGGCGCCCGTGCGGAGCAGCAGCGAGGCGACCGGGCGCAGCGCCGCGGGCGTGTCCAGCGCGCCGATCCGCGGGGGCGGCTCGGCGAGCGTCGGGGTGAGCAGGAGGTCGTGCTCGGCGTGGAAGCGCGCCAGCGCCGCGATGTGCTCGTGCCGGCGCTCGAGCGCGGCGTCCAGGGCGGGTGCGCTGGTGGCGCGTCCGAGCGCCGCCATGACCAGCGTGTCCTGCTCGAAGCCGGAGTCGTCGCTGCCGGTGAGCCGCTTGACCTCCGCCACCTGGCCGGCGACGTGGGCGAACCAGATCGTGAGGAAGTCCCGGGCGAGTGTCGCGTCGTCGTGGGGCGCGGCCACCTCCTCCACGTGATGGCCGAGGCCCTCGAGCAGCGTGGCGGCGTCACGCACGGCGGCGATCGCCTCCGTGTGTGGCGAGGGGTTGATCGCCGACGTCTGCAGGAAGCCGATCCGCAGCCTCCCCGGCTCCCGCTCGAGCTCCTCGGACAGCGGCCGCGCGAGCCGCGCCGGCGCGTACGGCGAGACAGGATCGGGGCCGGCGAGCGCATCGAGCATCGCGGCGGTGTCCCGGACGCTGCGGGAGATGACGCCGGCGGTGGTCATGCCGTGCAGCGGCTCGCTCGCCGCGGGGCCGGCGGGGATCAACCCGCGTCCCGCCTTGAGCCCGAACAGGCCACAGCACGCCGCCGGGATGCGAATCGACCCACCGCCGTCGCTCGCCCCGGCGACGGGCAGGATCCCCGCCGCCACCGCCGCCGCCGCGCCGCCGGAGGAGCCGCCGGGCGTGTGCTCCGGGTTCCAGGGGTTCCGGGCCGGCCCGTAGAGGAGCGCCTCCGTCACCGCCTTGGCGCCGAACTCCGGCGTGTTGGTCTTGCCGAAGATGACGACGCCGGCCTCGAGCCAGCGCTCGACGACCGTGGCGTGCGCCTCGGCCGGGACCTCGGCGAGCGCCCGGCACCCCCCGGCGGAGGGCACGCCCGCGTACTGCTGTTGGAGATCCTTGAGCAGGAAGGGGACGCCCCCGAACGGTCCGGCGAGCTGGTCAGCGACGCGCGCGGCGGCGACATCATCCATCCATCGCACGACCGCGTTGATCCCGGGGTTCACCGCTCGCGCCCGCTCCCGAGCGAGGTCGAGCAGCTCGGCGGGAGTCACTTCGCCGCCCGCGACGAGCCCGGCGAGAGCGAGCCCGTCGTGGGCGGCGTACTCGTCGGTCCGCACGGCGGGGAATGGTGCCACAGCGGCGGATCGAGGGGAGGCGCCCTCCAGAAGCGGGTAGACCTTCAGGTAAGCCACGAACCGGAGGAGAGGCCATGCCCGACAAAGACGGGAACGCCACGGCGAGCGAAGAGGAACTGCCCCAGACTTCGCTTCACGCCTACAAGGAGGGTCGCAAGGAGGACGTGTCGGGCGATGCCGACGCGCTTGAGACGAACGACCCCCAGGAGCATTCGCAGGATCGGATCGAGGGGGAGGACGAGTTGCCGCTCCCCCACGAGAAGCACTGATCACCGCCCTCCGAGCGGGAAGGCGACGTCGCAGATGAGCTCATCGTCCGCGACGTCGTCCGGCTCGCCGAGGTAGACCTCCCGGCACGAGAGCGCCGAGCCGGGACGCGTCCTCACCGGATCAGAGCAGGCGACGGCATCGTAGGCGGCGAGGATCGCCGGATACGCCCACTGGGCCTTGGTGATCGGCGTGTAGGCCTCATCGTGCTCGGGCTCGGTGCGGATCCCAACCGTGTCGCTCGGCTGGATGTGCTCCGGGCAGCCGAGGATGGCCTCGAGCGGTCCGTCACTCTCGGCGTCGACGACGCCGTGGAAGACGAGCGTGAACGGGCCGGCCGGCGTGGCGCCTCCGAGAAGTTCGGCGAACGCCGTCTTGGCCAGTCGCACGAAGCCGTCCGTCTCCTGCGCATGCAGACGTCGCTGGATGGACATCACCCGGCGGGCGGGCACGCGGCGGGTCTCGATCGTGAACACGGAGTCGGCTCCTCGTCTCAGGGTGGACTGGATGTGGCGGATGAGCAGGCTGCGGTCGGCGTCCCGGCGGGCGCGCTCGGCGAGGATCGCGTCGAGCCGTCCCGTGGCGTGAACGGGATCGCCGGCGGCCGCCGCCAGGATCCGGCCGATCTCCTCCAGGCCGACGTCGGCCCCCCGCAGCAGCGCGATCAGCTGTCCGGCGCGGACCTGACTGACGGCGTAACGGCGGTAGCCGCTGTCCTCGTCGACCCGATGCGGGCGCAGCAGGCCGACCCGGTCGTAGATCCGCAGCGCCTTGGGGGTCAGCCGCGTGCGCCGGGCGAACTCGCCGATGGAGAGCAGGTCGTCATCGCTCACCGGCCCATCCTCGCCGTTGCCCCTGGGACAGAGTCAAGCCGGACGTGAATGGAGCGCGGCCGCCGCCGCGGAGACCAGCGCGGTCGCCGCGCCGGAGAGCGGGATCCCGTCCCGCAGCGCGGGATCGGCGACCGGCGCTCCGAACTCCAGGCGCAGCGGGATGTGCCCCGCCCACACCGGGAGGTCGGCATCGGCGCCCTCCCCGTCCTCGGGCCCGCCGTCGCGCACCTTGGCCGAGGCCTCGGTGATCGGCAGCGCGAGGATGCTCGTCGCCCTGAGCTCCTTCGCGCTCGGCTGCCGAGCCTCCGCCCAGCGGCCGGGGATCAGCTGCTCGGTGAACGCCCGCAGCGCGTCCCGTTTCTCCGGTTCGGCGGTGACGGCCGTCAGCGTTCCGAGCAGCATGACGCTGCGGTAGTTGATGCTGTGCTCGAACACGGAGCGGGCGAGCACGACGCCGTCGAGCAGCGTCACCGTCAGGCACGCGGGGATGCCGCCGGCCACGGCGCGCAGCGTGCGGCTGGCCGAGGAGCCGTGGACGTAGACGACGTCCCCGACGCGCGCATGAAGCGTTGGGATGGCGAACGGCTGGCCCTCGCTGACGAACGCGAGGTGGGCGACGAGGCCCTCGTCGAGGATGGCGTCGATCGTCGCGCGGTCGTAGCGTCCCCGCTGGCGTTCGCGCACGAGCCGGGTGCGGGTGCTGGGCGGCGGCTCCACACGAGAGTGGATATCACCGGCGCCCGACGCGCCGCGTCCAAAGCGCCACCCACCAACCGGACGCTTGGGGGGCTGGGCGAGAATCGACGTCCAGTCGTCGTTTCTCGCCGAACCCCCCGGCGACCCGATCACATCCGTCGTCGGGTCACCCCTCCCGGGTGTCGGCGAGCCAGCGCAGCAGGTGATCGTTGACGATGTCCGGCGTCTCCTGCTGGAGCCAATGTCCCGCGCCCGGGATGACGGCGTTGACCCGGAGATCGGTGACCCAGCCGTCCATCGCCTCCGCCGGCATGAAGCGGCGGACGGGGTCGCGCTCGCCGGTGAGGAACAGCGCGGGCTGGGTGATCCGCCGCTCGGCCACGGCGGCGGTCCGCTCCCAGTTGCGGTCGATGTTGCGGTACAGGTTGAGGCCGCCCCGGAAGCCGGTCCGCGTAAACGCATCGACGTACACCTCAAGCTCGGCCTCGGTGAGGAACGGCGGCCTGACCGGCCGGTCGTCGAGATCGGCCGCCCAGGTCGGATCCCAGACCCGAGAGCTGGAGAGGGTTCGCCTCACGTCGCGCTCCAGAGCCGCTTCGGCGACACCGGGCTCCTGGAACCAGACGATGTAGAAGTCGTCGCCGAGGCGTCGGCGCATCACCTCGAGCGGCGGCACCGGCGCTCGCGGTACGAACGGAACCGAGAGGGCCCCGACGGCACGCACCCGCTCGGGATGCAGCGATGCGGTCCTCCAGGCCACCTCGGCTCCCCAGTCGTGTCCGATCAGCGTCGCCTGGGTGGCGCCGGCGTGGTCGAGCAGCCCGAGCACGTCGCCGGCGAGGACGTCGATCGCGTAGGCCTCGATCGGCTGCGGCGCCTCCGAGTCCCCGAAGCCGCGGAGGTCGGGCACCAGCACGCGGTAGCCCTCCCGTGAGAGCGGACCGACCTGATGGCGCCAGGAGAACCCGAGCTCCGGGAACCCGTGGACGAGCACCACGACGGGGCCATCCTCCGGACCATGCTCGGCGACCGCGAGCTCGATGCCGTTGACGAGCACGGGAAAACCTTAGGGCACCGCGCCCGCCGCGCGAATCGTTCGCCTGCGAACCATGAGCGCCGCGGTCGGCACCGGCAGGGACCCCCCGGCCGTACCATCCGTCCCCGCGATGGCCCCTCAGACGAGACCAACACCGTCGTCCGCCATCGACCGCCTGGTCTCCCGCTATGACCCCAGCGCGTTCGAGCTCGGCCGCCGCTCGGCGCGCGTGCGCCTCGAGGGCGCCGGCGGTGACCCGCTTGATGTCGTGCTCGACGGGCGGACCGCCCGGCTCGCCGCCGCCGACGGGCGGCGGCCCGACGCGCTGCTGAGCGCCGACGAGGCGACGTGGGAGGGCATCGCGCAGGACGTCGCCGGTGGCATGGATGCGTTTCGCGCCGGCCGGCTCCGGATCCGGTACGACCTGCATCTCGGCGTCGGATTCCTCGCCGCCACCGCGAGCACCCCGAACGGAGGTCTCCGCTTCCGGCAGATCCCCACCGAGATCGGCCCGATCTCCATCTGCGAGTCGGGGAGCGGCACTGCGGTGCTGCTCATCCACGGCCTCGGAGCGACGAAGGTGTCGTTCCTGCCGACCGTCGCGGCGCTCGCGCCGAGCCACCGGGCGATCGCCGTCGACCTCCCCGGCTTCGGCGACTCGGTCAAGCCGATCCGGGCCGCCTACGACCCGGCGTACTTCGCCTCCGCGATGCGAGGGCTGCTCGATGCGCTTGAGATCGAGTCCGCCGACGTCGCCGGCAACAGTATGGGCGGCCGCGTCGCGATCGAGTTCGGCCTGCGCTTTCCCGAGCGCGTGGGGGCGCTGGCGCTGCTCGCACCGTCGCTCGCCTGGCGTCGCTCCCGGCCGTGGGCACCGTACCTGCGCCTCGTGGCTCCGGAGCTCGGCTTGATCCAGCCGGCGCCGCGCCCGATCGTCGAGGCGATCGTCCGGCGCGTCGTGCCCGGCTCCGACGAGGCCTGGACGGCGGCCGGGGTCGACGAGTTCCTGCGGTCCTACCTCACGCCCCGCGGCAGGGCCGCCTTCTACGCATCCGCACGCAACATCTACCTCGAGGAGCCGTTCGGGCCGCGTGGCTTCTGGACCCGTCTGCCCGACCTGCGCCCACCCAGCCTGTTCGTGTGGGGGCGGCAGGACAACCTGGTCCCGATCGGCTTCGCCGCCCACGTGCGCGAGGCACTCCCCGCCGCCGAGCACCTGGAGCTCGACTGCGGCCACGTCCCCCAGCTCGAGCGCCCCAAGGAGCTCCATGCCGCCCTGCTGGCCTTCCTGGCCGCGAGGCGGGCGGCTCGCCGCTGAGGACGATGGCGCTCGAGGTCCGGCGTGCGCGGCTCGGCGACGCGAGGGCGCTCGCCGAAGTGCACATCCGGGCGTGGCAGGCCGGATACCGCGGCATGATGCCGGACGAGCTGCTCGACGGCCTGTCGGTGACCGACCGCACGGCTCGGTGGCGGGAGACCCTCCGTGACCCGGCGATGGATGGCGCGGTCCTCGTCGCGCAGCGTGACGAAGCGCTCCTGGGGTTCGTCGTCCTCGCGACGCCGAGCCGGGACGAGGACGCGGCCGACGGGGTGGCCGAGGTGGGGGCGATCAACGTCCACCCGGACGCCTGGCGGAGTGGAATCGGCGCCGCCCTGATGGACGCCGCGCTGTCCACGTTGACCGAGCGGAGCTGGCACACCGTCACGCTGTGGGTCCTGGAGGCGAACGACCGCGCCCGCGCCTTCTACGCACGCTACGGCTTTGCCGCCGACGGCGCGCAGACCGTCCACGCCCCGAGCGGGCAGGCGGAGATTCGCCTGCGGCGCGCCTTGCCCGGCGAGCCCTCACCCGAGCAGCGGCAGGCCGCCGCGGCCATCGAGGCACGCCTTCAGGTAGACGGCGACGCCGATGTCCCCCAGCCACAGTGAAGGCCCGGCCGGGAAGCCGCCGGCCTGCTCCAGCGCATGCATGGCAAACGCCCGGGCGCGCGCCAGCCAGCGCTCGTCGCCGAAGCGCTCGTGGAGGGCCAGGAGGGCGAAGCCGTTGCCGGCCGTGCCGTGGCAGAGCCCGGCGCCCTTGCGCAGCGGGCCGGCGCGCCACACCAGCTCGCCGGCGGCGCCGAGCAACTCGTCGAGCTGCTCCTCCCGGGGCAGCGACGCGAGGCTGGTGATGATCCCGGGCGCGCCGTGGCACCACTGGACCCGCGTCGGGAACTGCTCGGCCCAGTACGGGTCGGCCGCGGTCGGCCAGTTCGCCAGTCCGTCCCGCCTCATCGCGAGCCTGGACGCCGTCTCGGCGGCAGCGCGCTGAAGCTCGTCGAGCCGCGCCGGCGCGAGCAGCCGGCGCCCGCGCAGGAGCGAGCGGACGTTGGAGGCGAAGCCGTGCCCGGCCCCGATGCTCCGCAGCAGGCGACCGCGCCGGTACTGAATCCAGATGCGGCAGCCGAGCTCGGGGTCGCGCCCGAACCGCTCCCACAGCACCTCCGCGCACCGCCCCCACAGCTCTTGCCAGGCGGCCTCGCCGGTCTCCTCGTAGACGTGTAACGCGGCCAGCATCGTCCCTGGCGAGCCGTTGAACAGCTCGTGCTCCGGGTTGGCGATGTTGCTCGCCACCAGCTCGCGCAGTCGCCGCGCCTTGGCCTCCGTCGGGGCAAGCCACCACGAGACGAGCAGCACCCCGGCCTCGCCCAGCATCAACCCCGGGGAGCGCGGCTCGCCCGCGGACTCGAGATAGGCCTCGTAGAGGCCCGCCTCGCCGAGCCCGGCGCCCAGGTGCTCGAGCCCCCACAGGACGCCGGCGGCGCCGCTCCAGAGGGTCAGATCGAGCGCGCCCGACCCCGCCTCACGCGATTCGTGCGACCGAACTCCGTCGGGCTTGAAGCCGCTGAGCGTGTGAGCGATGATCTCCGAGAGTGCATCGCGCGCCCGTCGTTCATTCCAGGCGGATCCGGACAGCGGCTGGTGCTGGGCGGGATCGAAGAGCACCATCCCACGCGCAGCGTAGAGGGGGCACGAGCAGGTGAGCGAGTCCCAGGGTGGGCTCAGAGGCGCAGGTACGACGCGCCGTTGAGGTCGAGAACCGCCCCGCTCGCCATCTCGGCCTCGGGGGAGGCGAGGTAGACGACCGCCGCGGCGACCTCCTCCGGCGTCGCCACGCGTCCGAGCGGACTCTCGGCGCGACGGGCACGCCCCCGCTCGCCGCTGAGCGCCTCAGCCGCCATGTCCGTCTCCGTGAACCCCGGCGCCACCGCCGTCACCGTGATCCCCCGCGGCCCGAGCGCCCGCGCGAGCGACTGGCCAAAGGCGATGAGCCCGGCCTTGCTCGCTCCGTAGGCCGGCTGCTCGGGTCGGCGAGCTCCGCCTCGGCCACGATGTGGCCTTCGCCCGGGAGCGAAGCAGCGACGTCGAGGGCCTGCCGGCGACGCGACCGGTAGTGGACGGCGACGCGTTCGCCCGAGCTCGCGAAGGCGCGTGCGACGGCGGCACCGATACCCCGGGAACCGCCCGTGACGAGAACGGCTCTCGGCTTCGACGGCGTCATCGCACGCGAAGACTAGGCGCTGTCCAACGGCTCACGGCGCATGCCCGTCGCCCCGCGGTCCGACCAGCCGTACCGCGGGCGCCAGCCCAGCACCTCGCGGGCGACACCGCAGTCGACCAGCGCCCGGGAGGGGTCATCCACGAAGCGCTGCCGATCGCTGATCGGCACCGAGGGCGCGAGGCGATCGGTGAGCACGAGCGTCGCCGCGCTGCCCGAGATCTCCTCGGCACAGAGGAGCATCCGGTGGTGCCCCTTCAGCGGCACCTCCAGCGCGCGGACCACGGCGGAGACGACGTCGCGGATGTCGACAAAGGCGCCGTACTCCCAGTACGGGTCCCACTCGAACCGCGGCTCGCGCCGGCGCTCGGCTTCGATCCGTGCGTAGTCGTCCGGTTCCCACACCGCCACCGGCCGCAGCGACACCGACCCGATCCCGGTCCGGGCCGTGAAGGCGCGGCAGAGGTCCTCCGCCAGATGCTTGGAGAGACCGTACGGGCGCATCGCGCGCCGGGGATGCCGATCGTCGACCGGGAAGCGATCGGGCAGACGCTCCCCCTCGGCGATGCCCAGCGCCTGGGCGCTGGAGAAGTGGATCACCCGCTCGGCGCCGACGGCCTCGGCGGCGAGCAGCACGTGCCACGTCCCGAGCACGTTGACGGACATGATCTGCTCCGGGGTGCCGAGCGAGTCGTGGGCGACGGCTCCGGCATGGACGATGGCCGACGCGCCGCTGGCCGCGCGCATGACGGCGTTCAGGTCCAGGAGATCGTCACCGTCGGCGAGATCGAATCCCGTGACGGCGTGCCCGTGGTGCTCCAGGTGGGCGGCGAGCGCGCGGCCGATCTTCCCGCGATGCCCCGTGAGGAGGATGTCCACTCGGCGCTCGGCTTCGTTCTAGTGGTTCGCTCGAAGACGAACGACCAGGTCCAGTACGCACTGGGGTCGTCGTGGGTTCACCAGGTGTCCTTCTCCTGCTGTTCGATCCGGATCGCCCGTCGCCATTCGCGCTCGCGGGCTTTCCGGGCTGCCGGATCCGCCCGCGCGCCGGCCCAGGCGGCCTCGCGCTCCAGGTGCCGAGCGGCCTCCAGACGGGCGGGGTCGAGGCGCCCCTCGCGGATGGCGGCCTGCACCGCGCACCCCGGTTCGTTCTCGTGCCGGCAGTCGGCGAACCGGCATGCCGGCTCCAGCGCGGCGAGCTCGTCGATGGTCGCCGCGCGGGCGTCGGCCGTCATCCGCGGGAGCTTCAGCCCGGGCGTGTCGATCAGCAGGCCGCCTCCCGGGAGGGTGAACAGCTCGCGGTGGACGGTTGTGTGCCGGCCGCGATCGTCGACCGCGCGGATCTCTGCGGTGGCCTGGCGCGTCGTCCCGAGCAGCGCGTTGATGAGCGTCGACTTGCCGACCCCTGAGGTGCCGAGCAGCACCGCGGTGCGGCGTGCGCCGAGCGCGGAGGTCACGGCGTCGAGACCTTGGTTGCCGAGGGCGCTGATCGGCAGGACGGGGGCAGCCCCGGCGACCGCTCGCCGGGCGGCGGCCAGTGACGCTTCGACGTCCTCCGCGAGGTCGATCTTGTTGAGCAACACGATCGACTCGACCCCGCCGGTGGCCGCGAGCGCCAGGAACCGCTCGAGACGACGCTGGTTCAGATCGCGGTTGGCCGAGGTGACGATGAACGCGACGTCGACGTTGGCCGCCAGGACCTGCTGCCGGCCGGTCTTCGGGTCGGTCCGCGCGACGACGCCGCGTCGGTCGGCGAGAGCGTGAATCACGACGCCGCCGGGTTGGTCGAGCGCGACCCAGTCGCCGACCGCCGGCAGCTCGTCGGGGCTCAGCGAGTCGTGACGCAGACGACCCGCCAGGCTGACGAGACGCGGCGGTCCGTCACCGAGGACGGTGTATCCGCCGCGATGAACGGCGACGACACGAACGGGTGTCGATCCATCAGGCAGGGTGGCCAGGACATGGCGGTCCAAGCCGAGGTCGGGGCAAGCCGGAAAGGCGGGCAAGGGAACTCCTCCGTCAACGGTGTCGAACAGGTCCGGATCAGGCTGTCCGCGCGCGGCGAGCAGCCTGTTCAGACGGAGGGCGCGGCGATCACGCGCAAGATGCGAGAGGAGTTCCGCACAGCACGCATCGTACCCCGACCTTCCCCCCTGGGCGAGAAACTCGGCAGGGAGCCGAGAAACCCGCCCAACCCCTCTTCGCTATGCCCGCGGTTGCTCCCGCCGGCCGAGGTCGCGCGGCGGAAGCGCAGTGGTCAGCGGGGCGTGCTCGTCACGGGCGACCGTCAGCGCCTCGTCGAGACCCCGGGCGGAGACGAGCTCGACGGCGCGCTGGGCGAGCATCCGGATCGGCAGCACGTAGGCGACCCAGGCCGGAGCCACCACCCGCCGGGAACGGCGCGCGATCCCGCGCTCGATCGCGGAGATCCCCACCTCGAGCGGGGTCACCCGCGTGAACGCTCCGCCGCCTCGGTTCACGCGCTTCGCCGCCTCGGTCCCGAAGCCCCGGCTGGTCATGTCGGTGTCGAGCTCGGCGAAATAGGCCACACCCACCCGAGCCCCGCTCGATGCCAGCTCGATTCGCAGCGCGTCGGCCACCGCCTCGACACCGGCCTTGGCGGCGCTGTAGGCGCCGAGCAGCGGCGGATGCACGGCGGCGGCCAGCGAGGAGATCGCCAGGGCGTACCCGCGCTCGTGCGCGATGTGGGGCCCGGCCGCCCGCAACGTGTAGTAGGCGCCCAGCAGGTTGACCTCCATCGTGCGCTCGAAGATCTCGGGATCTCCCCCGACGATCGGGAGCTGGGCGGCGACGCCCGCGTTGGCGATCACCACGTCGAGCCCCCCGAGCCGCTCGACGGCGCTCTCCACCGCGGCCTCCACCGCCTCGCGGTCGCGCACGTCGCAGGCGACGGCCAGCGCGTCGCCGCAGTCGGCCGCGACCTCTGCGAGCAGCTCGGGCTCGAGCCCGGCGAGCGCCACCTGCGCGCCGTGTGCGTACAGCCGGCGTGCGGTCGCCGCGCCGATCCCGCGGGCCGCTCCGGTGATCAGGACCCGGAGCCCGGCCACCGAGCCGGCTCCTGGCTGAGGCGCGGCCGTCGGGTCGGGATCCATCTGCACGCGGGCGCTCGCCAGGGTCATGGCCACCATCTCGTAGTGGCCGATCAACATGCACAGCTCGATCATCTCGCTCTCCGAGAAGGCGCTCGCCAGCCCGTCCCAGACCTCGTCGGAGAGCTCGCGCCGCTCGTGCAGCTCGTCGGCGGCACGCAGCAGCATCGCCTGGCGCGGGGTCCAGCCGGGAGCGGCGGCGCCGTCGCGGACGCGGGTGATCTGCTCGGCGGTGAGCCCGGCCCGCCGCCCCAGCCGCTCATGGTGATGCCACTCGTAGTCGCTGGCGCAGTTGTGGGCGACACGCAGGATGACCAGCTCGGTGTCGGCGCGGGGCAGAGAGCCGCCGGGCATCAGGCCGCCGGCGAAGACCAGCCAGCGGCGAAACAGCGAGCGGTTACGCGCGAGGGTGGTGAAGATGTTGGGCGGGCGGCCGGTCCCTCCGAAGCGCCCGATCGCCCACACCAGCAGGCCGTTGAGGCGTCCGATCTCGGCCCGGCTGCCCGGCGTGATCCGCGGCGGCATGTCGCTCATCGCCGGACCCGCGCGATCGAGACGCGAGTGGTGTAGACCGTCGTGCCGGGTGAGGGCGCCGGCGGGCCGCCGAGCGAATACTCCTGCGTGGTGTCCGACGGGCCCAGCGGAACCGACAGCGTCAGCGCGCCGTGCCGGCTGCTGCGCACGGTGGTGGTCCTCGCAGCGGCGGCTTGCGTCTGGATGGTCACCCGATAGCGCGAGCGCCGGGCGTAGAACGCCGGAGTGGTGATCGTCGCCGAGCCCGAGCCGGCGAGCGTGAAGGCCCGCTTGCCGGTAACGGTCAGCGTGCTGAACTCGGCCGTCAGGCGGTGCATCGCGACCGACCAGCCATATACCGAATATCCGGCGGCGCCGCTCTGGTAGCTGAACGAGGCCGGGGCCGGAGCCGGGTGGGCGAAGTCGGCCATCAACGGTCCGATGCTCCAGCGGAGATCGCGGCTCCAGTACGGCCACGAGTGCGTGCCGTTGCCGTAGTAGTCGTAGACCGTCGGCGTGATCCCGAGCGAATCGAGGCGGTCGTGGAAGTCGATGTTGTCCTGGTAGATCGCACCCTCGATCGCGTTGGCCCCCGCGTTGAGCGTCGTGTCGTAGGGCCCGTTCAGCCCGTTGCCGAAGTACAGGTACATCTTGGTGTCACGCAGGTTGTCCGCGAGCGTCGCGGGATCGTGCGCGGCCCAGTTGAGGTAGTCACTCACCGGGTCGCCGAAGAAGGTGTCGGGATTCACCCCGTCGAGGCCGACCTCGGTCGCGTCGATGATCGCCACCGCCCCCGTGTGCGCCTCCGTGTTGTAGGCGATGTCCGGCGCGCCGGAGTAGGCGAGCGCCTCACCGAACAGGTTCGGGTACAGCGCGGCGTAGCTCATCGAGCAGAAGCCGCCCTGCGACAGCCCCGCGATCGCCCGTTCGCCGCGTGAGTTCAACGTGCGCAGGTTCGCGGTGACCCACGGGATCATCTCGTCGATGTGGAAGGTCAGCCAGTCCTCGGCGCCGTCGGGCCAGTTGGTGCACCAACCGCCTCCGTCGCCGTTGATCGTGATGTCGGGCATCACCACGATCAGTGGCTTGCCGGCCGTCGTGGCTTCGGCATCGCCGTAGGTGGTCCAGTCCGAGGCCCGGCCGCTCGTGCCGTCGAGCAGGTACAGCACCGGATAGCGCTTGGCCGGATGGGCGGCGTAGTCCGCCGGCAGCAGGACCCGGATGCCGAGCGTCGCCGGGATCGCCTTCGTCGTCACGGTCAGGGCGTAGAGCCGGTCGTCGAGGCGCTTGACCGAGGTCACGGTGAGACCGTCACCGCTGCGGAAGCTCAACGCGCCTGAGGGTTTCGGCGCCTTTCTCCGTGCCGCGCTCGCCGAGGCGGGCGCGACGATCGCGAGCAGCACGACGACGGAGATGACGAGCACCATCCATCGCTTCATCGTTCCGCCCTCCTCCCTCGCACCTCGCCGGCATGCTCTCGGCCGAGCAACATAGCGAACCACGACGCTCGCCGCGAACATTCCCGTTCAGAAGGCTCGCGGTCACGCACCACGACCGGCAGCGGCCACATCGGCCTCGACGGCGCGGTTCCAGTCGGCCTTCTCGGCGCGCCATCGGTCCTCGGTGCGCTGCCGCTTCCAGTAGCCGGAGACGGACATGCCCGCGGGGTCGAGTCCCCGGTCGAGCACGAGGTGACGCCGCACCCGCCGGACCGATTCCGCCTCGCCGTGCACGAACACCTGCGGCGTCCCGACGGGGAGCTCGAGGCTCCGAACCGTCTGCTCCAGCGCCTCGCCGGTGCCGTCGGCCGTGACCCAGCTCGGCTCGAGCTCACCGGAGCTCACGAGCGTCTGGCGCTCCTCCGCCGAGTCGACCTCGACGATCACGTGCGCGCGGGCACCCGGACGCAGCCGCGCGATCGACGCGGCGATCGCCGGAAGGACGCTCGCGTCTCCGATCAGCAGGTGCCAGTCGGCGTCGGGGTGCGGCGCGTAGGCGCCGCCCGGCCCCTGAAGCTGGAGACGGTCGCCCGGCTGCGCTCGCGCCGCCCACGGCCCCGCCGTGCCCTCGTCGCCGTGGACGACGAAGTCGATCGTCAACTCGCCGCGGACGGGATCCCAGTGGCGCACCGTGTAGGTCCGCGTCACCGGCCAGTGCTCGCGCGCGACCGCCTCCTTGACCTCGGCCACGTCGAACGGCGCCTGGTACGGCGCGCCCACGGGTGGGAACTGGAGCTTGACGTAGTGGTCCGTGAACGCCCCCGCCGCAAAGCCCTGGAGTCCCTCGCCGCCGACGACGACGCGGATCATCCGGGGCGTCAGCTGCGTGACCGCGACGACCTCGCCGCAGCGGGCGACACGGGGGCGGCGCCCGCCGACGCTCGCAGCTCGATTTCCGAGTTTCAATGGAGAGTCCTTTCCGGTGCGCTTCGAGACCCTCACGGTCCGTGGCGAAGCGCGACTCCTTGCCAGCTTATTCCGAGGTGAACCGCCGCCGGTCACCCGATCCCGGCGAAGACGGTGCCGCAGCGGCCGCGGCCGCGTCGGCGGCATGGACTGCTTCTTCTTCCGGCGCGAGGTCGTTGAGGAGGTGGAGCGCCTCGTCGATCGACGCGGCCGGGTCGCTGATCGGGTACAGCACTCCGCGGATGACGCGGTCGTGGTCGATGACCAGCGTGACGCGCTTCAGGCGATCGAGGCCCCCCGCTCTGAACGTCGGTAGCCGCAGTGCGGTCGCGAGCAGGCCCGCGTCATCGGACAGGAGCGGGAAACTCAGGCCGACGTGGCGAGCGAACGCCTTGAGTTGATCGGGGCGTTGGGTGCTGACGCCGCGCACGTCGGCGCCGGCGGCGGTGAAGTCGCCGAGTCGGTCACGGTAGGTCGTCGCTTCGACGGTGCATCCGGCCGCACCCGGGATCTCATCCCACCCCGGTGGGTAGCCGAGGGTGCCCGGCGGGAACGCGCCCGCGAAGCAGTACAGCACGGTCCATCGAGCGTCTGAGCACGGGTCGATCACGGCGTCGTCGGCATCCCGCAAGGTCATGGGAGGGACGCTCTGGCCGACCAGTGCATGGACGCGGCGGGCCTCGGTGGAGGCCGAGGCGCCCGTCGCCGTGAGACTGCCGTCGGCGAGGACGAACCGGGTGCCCCAGTCCTGCAGCGCGATCAGGACGGGCAGCAGGCCGCGTCCGGTGGAGGACAGGTGGTAGGCGAACCGAGGCGGGTGGTCGTGGTACTGGCGCCGTTCGAGCACGTCCCCGTCGACGAGCCAGCCGAGCCGTTCGGACAGCGTTCGCCGGCTGATCCGCAGCTCGCGTTGCAGCTCCTCGAACCGGTGGACCCCTCCAGCGACCTCGCGCACGACCAGGAGTGCCCACGGGTCTCCCACCACCGACAGCGCGTGGGCGATGGCGCATGTCGAGTCGGGCTCGGGCGCTAGCCGCACCGGTGCGTGTCCTGACTTGCGGGTGAGCCGGCCACGGCGTTAGGATAGTCCGTTCCTGAATGGAACTGTCTAGCTGCCGGCATACGTCGTGGAGGTAGAGCCAACGGCGCGCCCGGTGCGTCATCCGGCATCGGTGTTCTGGCGCTTCTGGGTCGCGTCGGCGACGAGCGGGATCGGCAGCGCGATCACTGCGGTCGCGATGCCGCTCGCCGCCGTCTCGCTCCTCCACGCCTCCGCCTTCGCCGTGGGATCGCTGACGGCGTGCACCTACGCGGGTTGGCTGCTGTTGACGCTTCCCGCCGGGGCGATCGCGTCCCACCTGCCGCTGCGGGGCCTTCAGGCAGCCGTCGACCTGATCCGCGGCGCCGCGATGCTGCTGCCACCCGCGGCATACCTGCTCGGCGACCTGGGCATCTGGGATCTGTTCGCCGCGGCGCTGGTCGTCAGCCTGGCCGACGTGTTCGCGTTCGTCGCCAACACGACCTACATCCCGAGCGTCGTCCCCCGCGAGCAGCTGGCCGCCCGCAACGCATTGATGAGCGGGACCGACGCCGCCACTCAGCTCGGCGGACCGTCCCTCGCCGGTGTGATCGTCCAGGTAGCGGCCGCTCCGATCGCCCTGCTGTGCGACGCGATCAGCTACCTGGCGTCAGGCGCTCTCATGTGGACGCTGCCGCGGGCAGCGCCCGTCTCCCGCCCGCGCCAACCGATCCACCGGGAGATCGCGGACGGATGGCGCTTCGTGATCGGTGACCCGCTCATGCGCGCGTACATGTGGGACGCGACCGCGCTCGACTTCGTCTGCGGCGCGCTGATGACCCTCACGCCGCTCTACCTCGTCCACGACCTCTCCGCCACCCCCACGCAGTACGGCCTGCTCGTCGCGAGTGAAGGGGTCGGGGCGCTGGTCGGCGCGGCGGCCACGCCCCGCCTTCAGAAGCGGCTCGCCCCCTCTCGGCTCATCCTCGCGGGGGCGGTCGCGTCATCCGCAGCGCTGCTCGTCATGCCCACCGGCACCGGCCTCGTCGGCAAGGCGGTGTTCGCCGGCGCGAACGCCGGATTCGCCGGCTGCGTGGTCGTGCAGTCCGTCCTCACCCGCACCTACCGCCAGCGTGCCAGCCCACCCGAGATGCTCGCCCGCGTCATGGCCACCGTCCGCTTCGTCTCCTGGAGCGCCATCCCCATCGGCGCGTTCCTCGCCGGACTGTGCGCCGGCGCGATCGGCCCGCGGGACAGCCTGTTCGCGTTCGCACTCGCCAGCCTCGCCTCGCCCGGCGTCCTCCTCAGGGGCCGCGCTCAACTCCGCGCCTGAGCACGCGCTGATCGTCGGCTCGGCGGACGGTCACCCGCTCGTCATCGAAGTGCGTCAGCAACTCGAGCGCCAGCCGGCGGCTCGTCCCGAGCTCATCGCGGAGCGCGGGAAGGGTGATCGAGCCCTGCGCCGCGAGCCGCGAGACCAATCGCCGCCGCACCTCGGCCAGTGACCCCACGCCCGCTTCGCGCAGGCGCGCGTCCAGGCTGCGAGCTCGCTCGTCCCGGACCGAGCCGGGCGGCTGCGCCGGCGGACGCGGCGGGGCCGCCGGCACGGCTGCGTCGAGCCGGCCGCTCGTGCGGCCGTGCCGGCGGGGCGCCGGGTCGAGCACGACGGCGCCGCCGAGCGTGTCGGGGGGTGCGATCCGCCGCAGGACGACGTGGTCGCCCCGGCAGGCGACCACCGGTGAATCGAGCCGGAGCTGCCAGGTCCGCTCGCTGAGCCGGACAGCGCGGGCGCGGCTCTCACGCGTGCCGTGATGGACGATCAGGCGCCGGCCATCCGGCAGGCCGGGCACGTCGGCCTCGACGTCGAGGCGAAAGCCGGCGATGAGCTCAGCCGCCGGGTCGGCCAGCACGTCCCCGGGGCCGACCTGGGCGCGATCGATCCCGGCCAGGCCGACGGCGACGCGCTGCCCCGCTGCCGCAGCGTCACGCGCGGCGCCGTGGACCTCGATGCTCCGCACCCGGGCGCGATGGCCGGCGGGCAGGATCACGATCTCATCGCCGCGGCTGAGGCGGCCCGCCCATAGCGTGCCGGTGACGACGGTGCCGATGCCGGTGACCGAGAAGGCGCGGTCGGCGTGGAGCCGCGTCGGACCGGGTGCGCCCGAGCGCCCCGGCAGCGCCCCGGCCGCCCGCTCGAGTGTGGCCTTCAGCTCGTCCAGGCCCTCGCCGGTGCGGGCGCTGACGGCGATCACCGGGGCACCTGGCAGTAACGTTCGGGCGGCCCGCACGGCGGGCGTCGGATCGCACCGGTCGGCCTTGGTGACGGCGATCACACCGGTGTCGACCGCCAGCGCGCGGAGGATCGCCGCATGCTCGCGGGTCTGCGGCATGACTCCGTCGTCGGCGGCGATCGCCATCAGGTAGAGGTCGATCCCAGTCGCTCCCGCCACCATCGTGCGCACGAACCGCTCGTGACCGGGGACGTCGATGACCGACAGCCGGCGTCCGGAGGGTAGGCGGAGCTCCGCGTAGCCGAGCGCGATCGAGATCCCGCGCCGGCGCTCCTCGGGAAGCCGATCGGTGTCGATTCCGGTGAGGGCGCGGATGAGCGCCGTCTTACCGTGGTCGATGTGCCCCGCGGTGCCGAGGGTGAGCGCCGGCGGCTCGGTCATGCGACGGGCGGCTCGCCGGCATCCAGCGCGCGCGCAACCAGCGCCCCGACCTGCCGCGCCTCCTCGTCGCTCAGCGTGCGCGGGTCGAGCAGCAGCCGGCCGCCATGGACCCGGCCGATCACCGGCACTTCGGCGTCGCGCAGGCGGGCGACGAGCGCCATCACCGTCCGCGGGCCGGGCGCCACGGCCACCGCCGGTCCCTCCAACTCCAGCAGCGGCAGGGCGCCCCCGCCGACCCGAGCCGAGCTGCGCACGAGCTCCCCGCGGCCGCCGAGCCCCGCCGCGATCACCTCGGCACGCGCCATCAGCTCGTTCTCGCCCGCCTCGAGCATCGCCAGCACCGGTACCTCGGCCCTGGCCCGTTGCGGATCGCGATACAGGGCGAGCGTCGCCTCCAGGGCCGCCAGCGACAGCTTGTCGATCCGCAGCGCCCGCGCCAGCGGATGGGCGGCGGCGCGCGCGACGGCGCTCGCGCGTCCGATCATCAGCCCTGCCTGCGGCCCTCCGAGGAGCTTGTCCCCCGAACAGCAGGCCAGCGCAACCCCTGCCCGGATCGAACGGCGGAGGTCGGGCTCGTCGCCCATCGCCTCGATCCCCTCGGCCAGGGCACCCGAACCGAGATCGTCGACGACCGGTACCCCGAGCCGGCACAGGTCCTCGATCTCGACCGACTTCACGAACCCGACGCTGCGGAAGTTCGACGGATGGACGCGCAGGACGATCGCCGGCCGACCCGGGTCGAGTGCCTCCAGGGCGTGCTCGTAATCCGACAGCCGGGTCCGGTTGGTGGTCCCCACCTCGACCAGCCGCGCGCCCGCCTGAGCGATCACCTCGGGGATCCGGAAGCCGCCCCCGATCTCGACCAGCTGGCCGCGGGAGACGATCACCTCGCCACCGGCGCCCGCCAGCGCGGCGACCGCGAGCAGCGCCGCGCCCGCCCCGTTGTTGACGGCGATGCCGTCCTCGGCGCCGGTCAACTCGCTCAGCAGCGCCGTGACGTGCGCCTGGCGCGAGCCGCGCCGCCCCGTATCGAGATCGAGCTCGAGGTTGGTGTAGCCGCCGGTCACGCGCGTGAGGGCGGCGCGGGCCGCCGCGGCCAGCGGGGCGCGCCCCAGGTTCGTGTGGACGATCACCCCGGTGGCGTTGAGAACCCGGCGCAGCGACGGCTCGGTCAGCTGCGCCAGCTCCTCACGCGCGCGGACGACCAGGTCGTCCTCCTCCGGAGCACCATGCCTGCCCAGCTCCCGGCGCCGGGCGTCGATAGCCCGCCGGGCGGCGATGACCGCGAGCGCGTGGGGGGCGTCGAGGGTGGCCGCAAGCCGGTCGACACTGGGGAGCGAGCGCAGCTGAGAATCGTAGACTGGAGCCTTGGGCATATCGTCGACGAGCTTTCGCCTGACCCAGTTCTCCCATGGCGCGGGATGCGGCTGCAAGCTTCCCGCCCAGGATCTGGAACGGATTCTCGGCGCCCTGGATTATCCCACCCACCCGAACCTGCTGGTGGGCCTGGACACCGCCGACGACGCGGGCGTGTTCCGCCTGCGCGACGACCTGGCGCTGGTCCAGACGGTCGACTTCTTCACCCCGATCGTCGACGATCCCTTCGATTTCGGACGAATCGCCGCCACCAACGCCTTCTCCGACGTCTATGCGATGGGCGGCGAGCCGATCACCGCACTCAACCTGATGGCGCTGCCGCTCGCGACGCTCGGAGCGGACGTGGTGGAGCAGATCCTCGGCGGCGGCGCCGAGGTGGCCGCGGCGGCCGGCGCCACGATCGTCGGCGGCCACTCGATCGACGATCCGGAGCCGAAGTACGGGATGGCGGTCACCGGCACCGTCCATCCCGACCGCGTGCTCACGAACGCGCGGGGACGGGCGGGCGATGCGCTCGTGCTGACCAAGCCGATCGGCGCGGGGGTGATCGCCACCGCGGGAAAGCGGGGGCTGGCGAGCGCGGCGACGCTGTCGGCGGCGGTCGAGATGATGACCACGCTCAACGGCGTCGCGAGCCGCGCGGCGGTTGCCGCGGGCGCCCACGCCGCCACCGACGTGACCGGCTTCGGCCTGCTCGGCCATCTGCACGAGCTGGCCCGGGCCAGCGGCGTCGCCGCCGAGCTCGATTCCCGCGAGGTTCCGGTGATCGCCGACGCGCTCGAGCTGATCGCCGACGATCGCCTGGTGTGCGGCGGGAGTGAGCGCAACCGCGAGCACGCCGAGCGCTTCACCGACTGGGGACCCGAGGTGAACGAAGCGGCCCGGCGGCTGATGTCGGATGCGATGACCTCGGGGGGACTGCTCGTGGCGGTCGCGCGCGAGCGCGCTGCCGAGCTTCCGGGGGCGGTGATCGGGCGCCTCGTGGCGGGCGAGCCCGGCCGGATCCGGGTAACCGGGGGGTGAGTGGTGGAATCCGGGGGCGGACATGGGCAGCGGAGCGGGAAGGAATCGAACCTTCCAAGCGCGGGGCTGCCGCGCCTTCCCGGTTTTGAAGACCGGTTGGGTCACCAGACCCGTGCCGCTCCGGTGCAGATCATGATGCTCGTGCGACGGGGGCGATCGAGCGCGGCTCTCGTGGCGGCGGCACTCGTCCTCGCCGTGGTGCCGACGTTCGCGCTCGCGTCGTCGTCGGGTGCGTCGCCGAACGCCGGCGTCGCCAGGACATCGCGCAATGCGCGAGTGGTCGGCGTGTTCGCGATGGTGGCCAGGGTCACGACGGCCGTAGGGGTCAGGGGTGAGCACTCGGGCCAGACGTTGCAGCGGATCTGGGTGACCCAGTCGGGCAAATGCTCCGGCAGCATCTGCCAGCGGCTGACGCTGTACCGGCAACGGAGCGCGCACATCGTCGAGCGGGTCGAGCTACAGCGGACCGGGCCCGGTCGCTACGCCGGCACCGGCAGGTTCTACGTGGCGCTCAGTTGCCTCGGTCGCGTCTACCGACTGGGCAGCCGCGTCCCGTTTCGGATCACGCTCAGTGTCACCGCCGCAGTCCGGGTGCAGAGCGTCCGCTTCGCCCGGAAGATCAAGGCGACGTACGTCAACCCGGCGCGCTCCGACAGCACCCCATGTCCGCTGGGCGCGAGCCATGACGCCGCCAGATACACCGGCAGGCTGGCGTCAGGGGTCCCGTCGCCACCGACCGCGTCCTTCGGTAGTGAGGCGGATGCCTCCAACGAGACGGTCACGTTCACCGACACCTCGCGCCGGAGCCCCGACGGCGCGGCAATCCGGAGCCATACCTGGCAGTTCGGCGATCCCGGCTCGGGCACGTTCAACACCTCGACCCGGGCCGACCCCGTGCACCGCTTCTCCGCCGCCGGCGTCTACACCGTCAGCCTCACCGTGAGCGACGCCAACGGGCTGACCAGCACCAGCACCCAGACGGTGGACGTGGGACCCCAGTTCTCGCCGTCGGTGGCACTCAGGGGTCCAGCGTGAGGGTCGCGAGCACCCGGCCGAGCTCGGCGACCATGCCGGCGGGCTCCGCGCTCCCGGGCCGGATCACCGCATAGAGGCAGCACGGCCGCCGGGGGCCGGGGCCGGGGCCGGGGCCGGGGCCGGGGCCGGGGCCGGGGCCGGTGAAGAATCGCTGCCACCCGAGCTGACCGGCGCGAGTGACCTGGAGCTGCATCGGGCTGAAGTCGTGCAGGCGCGGAGCCGGCGGAACCCCCGCGGCCGCGAACAGGCCGACCCCGGGCTGCAGACGTTCGTCGACCAGATACTCGACCAGCGCCACGAAGCAGTCGCCCGGGCGCATCCGTCCGGTTGCCGCAGCCCCGAAGTCTCCGTCGCCGTCGTGCAGGGCGAACGAACCTGCGTGCAGCACCGGTGCGGCGCTGGGGCGGCGGTAGATACGAGCCTCCCAACCGGCCGGAACGTCGACCGAGATCCCGTGACCGGCGATCACCACAGCAGCGCTCCCAGTACGGTCGCGAACGCCAGCAGCGCCACGCCGGCGGCGACGTTCTGCACGGGCCGCTCGAGCCGCCCGACGCGGCGATGGAGGAGGACGAGCGACGCGGGGTCTCGTGCCTGCCGGGCGGGGAGCAGCGACAGGCCGCGGACGGCGCCGAAGCAGACCCCGACGAGCGCGCCGGCGATGACGCTCGGGCACAGCAGCGCGCAGGCCAGAGCGGCATAGACCATCGCCGTGGTGACGATCGTGGTGACGCCCGTGCCGAGCTGGGCGCCGAAGGCGAACCCGTACACCCATGACCTGTAGCGGCCGAGCCAGTCCTCGTTGACCTGGCGCCGGATGCTGGGCAGGTGGCGGCGCAGCGGCGTGAGGTCGAACAGCAGCGCGACTGCGAGGATCGCCGCCAACGCCACGGAGCGAGCATCCTCGGCTCCCGGAAGCAGCGATCCGATCGCGGCCAGCGCGGCTCCGATCAGACCGCCGCCGGCCACCGCGCCGATCGCGAACGCCGTCGCCGTGACGTTCCATGAAGATCCCCGGCTCCGCTCACCGAGCGGAGTGATGCTCGCGAGCATCGACTGTCCTCACGGCGACCAGGCCGCGCGGACGGCCCCCAGGATCGCGACCAGGCACCCGACGAGCGTGATGGCCAGGTCGCTGATCACGCGCCGGCGCCGTCCGGCTGCGGGGGCGTCCCGGACGGGTAGAGGCTCGGGTGGCCCTCCGTCACTCCGGCACCCGCCAGTGCCTCCTCGGCGCGAGCCGCCCGTGCCGATGATCCGCGCGCACGCCGGCTGTCCCCGGCGGCATCCTCCAGCAGGGTCAGGATCTGCCGCCAGCTGCCGGCGCTGCCCCGGCCGACGATCCTCCCGTCGTCGTCGAGGAGCACGAAGTGCGGCGTTGCCGGCACGGCGAAGTCCTCCCACGCCGGGTTCGACATCACGACCTCCTGGGCCGCCGGCGCCAGCGCCGCCAGTCGCGACGGGCTCTCCCGATCCGCGCCCTTGGTGACGACGACCAGTCGTGTCTCCGGCGGTGCCGGCGAGCCGTCGTGCAGGCCCGACCAGAGTGGCTCACAGGCGGCACAGCCACTGCTCAGGAAGGCGAGCAACGTGCGTGGCGAGCCGGGGCCGAGGGCGAGCTTCACCGAGTCGCCGGCCAGCGTGCGGCCGACCAGATCGGCCGGCGCGCGATCGGATCCCCCCGCGGCGGCCGCCCGCGTCGCCGGGGCCGCCGCGGGGGCGCCGCCCTCGAGCACGGCGAGCCGCCGGAGAATCTCGGCGTGGCTCCGGAGCAGGGCGACCACGAACAGGACGACGACGGCGAGCAGGGCCGCCTCGATCACGATCACCACCGTCGATGCGCTCATCGGCTCAGACCCCTCCCGCGCCGGCCATCTCACGCGCCGGCGGCTCCAGGCAGGGCGCTTCATGGCTGCACACCGCGTCGTCCACGGCCAGCGAGGCGCTGCAGTTGAGGTGCGGGATCGTGCTCGGGTTCTCGCACACCACCATCCGGCACACGACGGCGGTCACGCCGGCGATCTGCGGGTTGCACTGCCCGTAGCGGAAGATGTTGCAGGCCACCCGGCGGTGCTCGCACGAGTCGTTGGCACAGCGACAGCCGCCGGGGAATGACTGCCAGGGGAGCGCGTTGCAGTCGACGTAGTAGCGGACTCCGACGTCGCTGCACAGGCGCCGCCCCTGGTAGTCGGTGCACATCCACCAACCGCCCGGGTACGTCCCGGAGGGGCAGGTGTTGAGGCCATGATTGATCTCGCAGCAGAACGCGGTGTAGCCGTCGGTGCAGAGACCGCCGTCGCAGTCACCCGGCACGAGCGCCGCCATCGCCGACCCGGGATACAGCAGGTAGCGCAGCGGAGCCACGCACAGCGCCGACCCGGCGACGGCGATCCTCACGAGCGCCGTCCGGCGCGACATCCGGCGCTCCAGGAACCACGCCGAGCCGTTGACGAGCGTCTCGCTGGCGGTGGTGAGACGGGACCGACTGGAGCGCGACCGGGCCGCCCCGAACCCCCACCGCCACACGGTCGCGCCGAGCCCCGCGATCAGTGCCACGAGCCCGGCACGCAGCGGCCGTTGCACGGCGAGTGCGAGCAGGCTGGGCGGTGCGGCGAGCGCCGCGGCGACGGCAGCACACGCAGAGGCGCCGGTCAGCAGGGCGGCGCGGCCGCTGGAGCCGGCGCGCTCGTCGCCGAAGCATCCGCAGTCGTCCTCGCCGGAGCTCCAAGCGCGCGCGTGCGTGACCGTGAACCCTCCGAACATCAGCGCCTCCAGACCCGCTCCCAGGAGGGTGGGACCGACCAGCGCGAGCGCTGCCACCACCAGCTCGAGCCCAGCGAGGGCACGGGGCAAGGATCCCTCCGCGGCGGAACCGCCCCTCAGCTTGACCAACGCAGCGACAGCCAGCACCAATGCCAGACCGGTGATCACGCTGCTGCACCCCAGGCTCAGCGGCCCCACCCCGGCATTATCCGACTTATCGCGGCGTATCGCGCCGGCTCTGAACGACCCAGAGAGCGGCGAGAGCGGCGACCCAGGGCGAAGTCCGCCTGCATACCCAGGAGGGGCTACCCTCCCGCCGGCTTGAGGTCGAAGCTGACGTTCCTGAAATCGCCTCGGACGCACGTGAAGCTCTGCGGCCCGCCCATGTCCATGGAGAGCTCCGAGCCGCACCACCACCCGTGAGTGCTGAACCGCGCGTTGCGGGCGATGTAGCGCCCTGCACCGGAGCCCGCCACGAACCGTCGAACGCTCGAGCAGCTCATCGACGATCCGTACGAAGCGATGTTCTCGGCAACCGCGACCGTCGACCCGTGAGATTGCAGCGAAGCGCGCCCGCACTTCCGCGCCTTGGTCGACCCGATCGATGACAGATGCCCGTTACAGATGTTCTCGGGACCGAGCCGCTCGTTGAACGACATGCCGCGGCTGGGGAAGTACCACTCGACGTGCGAGTAGGCGCTGTGCCCCTGGCAGGTGGTCCGGCCAAACGCGACGACGGTCGCGGGAAGCTCGACGCTACCGCACGCCACGCACCAGCCCGGCCACACCCAGTCGGCCTTGCCATGGCCAACCGCACGCCCTCCGCCCCAACTGTGCCAGGTGACCTTCACGACGAAGCTCGTCGGATCACCGCCGTAGCTGACCGTCCGTGGCTTGACCTTCCCGAACCCGGCGCCGCTCGGCGCGATCGACGCGGCGCCGAGCACCGGCGCCGACCCCGACGCGGCGCGGGCCGGTGCGGCATGGCGCGGTGACGCGGCCTGCGCCACCGAGAACGAGAGCAGACCCGTTGCCGCCACGATGCCGACTCCGGCCCTCACCTTCCACATCCAGCGCGCACGATGGCTGGGCATCCGCGTCCTCCCCTCTTCGTCCGAGCACTCCTGTCGGCCGATCCTACCGGCTGCGAACCCGATCTCCGAACCGGCGGCTATCGCCGCGCCCGCTCGTCGCCGACGGGGCGGGTCACACTCGGAGGACTCAGCCCTTGGGAGTCAGCGCCACCAGCGGGATCTGCCGCTGGGTGCTCCGCTGATATGCCGCGTACCGCCCGGCATTCTCGTCGTCGGCCAGCTTCCAGAGCCGCTCGAACTCCGGATGATCATGGTCGAGCACGGTGGCCGTGCACGGTATCCGCCGCCGCGCGATCTGCACCTCCACCTCGGGGTTCGCCTGGATGTTCAGCAGCCACGCCGGCGGCGTGGGAGCGCCGCCCTTCGACGCGACCACGATGTAGCGGCCGCCATCCTCGACGTAGTTCAGGGCATTGGTGCGCGTCTGGCCGGACCGACGGCCGGTCGTGCGGAGCAGCAACGTCGCCACCCCGAGGATGCGATGGCCGATCAGCCCATCGGTTCGCTCATAGAGCGCTTGGTGAATGCGCAGCGCCGTGCGGAATGCGGTGTCGGACAAGGGCATGCCGGCAATCTAGTACGCCGCGCGTCCGCGCGGATGACCGCCCGGCGCAATCACTTTCCGCTGCCGCCGCCGTTCTTGTTGAACTTTGCCGTGTACTTGCGCTTTGGACACGCCGAGCCGACGATCTGAGCGCTACCGCGGAACGCGCCGTGCGAGAACTTCCCGGTGAACAACACGGTGCCCTTCACACGGCCGAAGGTGGCGCCGTTTTCGGTTGAGATCTTCGTCTTCTGATCGAAGCGGAACGCGTCGTTCCTGAGTCGGAGCTTCGGGCTGTCCCAGTACTCACGGACAGTGGCCGACGTGGCGCACCCGATGTACAGCTGGACACTGGTCGCCGGCTTCTCCACATAGACCGAGAGGTCCGGGCTGCGCGAATCGTAAGTGCCCTTCGCTACAGGCCCCGCGGTACCGGCCCAGGCGGTCGTCGCCAGCGCGACGAAGGCCAGAAGCGCGATGGTCAGGTGTGCTGCCCGGCGTCCCATGCGGTGTCCCCTCGGGTAGAAGGACCCGAGCATACTCCCGCTGACGGTGAAGCTGGAGGAGCCTCGCTTCACCCTCGGTGATGCCACACGCCTGCCTCGGCCGCAGCCCACAGGCGATCCACAGCTTGCTCCAAGTGACCCGCCAGTGGCGGCGACCAACCTGCGGAATGGCAGCTGAGAGCGACACGACTGGAGCGCAGCAGAATGAAGAGTCACAGCGAAATGAGCGGTCACGCGTCGGATGCATCACCGCAACAGGAGCCCGGCCATTCCGGGCGACGGTGGCACGTGTTGAGGAGGCACAGCCTCGGGGCCACGGTTGGGGTGATCGTCCCCGTGCTCGGGCTGGGGCTCGCAGCATGCGGTGGCACCTCAGCCTCACAGCCGGCAGCGACCACATCGACCGCCGTGGCGAGCGTCAGCGGCCCGAGTGGCTCTGGCGGTGCGGGCGGGAGGTCGAACGCGCGGTCGACGAATGCGACGGGCGGATCGATCGGCACTGTGATCGGCGTGTCCTCCTCGGGCTTCACGCTCTCGACGCCGGCCGGTGGGAAGGTGACCGTCAAGGCGAGCTCATCGACCGTGTACGACGAGAGCGGGCGCAAGTCGTCGGCCAGCGCCGTCACCAAGGGGACGACGGTTCTCGTGATCGGCAAGGTCAACAGCACGACGGTCACCGCCTCGGAGGTCGACCTACGCCCGGCGATCAACCTCGAGACGGCGTCGGCGAACGTGATCTCGTTCAAGGACGGGACGCAGGGCAAGTCGAAGAGCGTGGGCCCGATCCCGCAGGACTACACGCAGGGCTCCGGCACGCTCGCCAGCGGAACCAAGGCGACCAAGGCCACCGAGGCGGCGCTGAAGTCCTATGCCGGCGGCGTCGTCGACCGTGTCGTGCAGCTGGGCAATGGCGACTACGAGGTGCACACGATCGGTGTCAACTGGCCGCATCACGTCTTCGTCAACCAGGATTTCAAGGTGATCGGCGCCAACGACTAGGTTGGCCTCGTCGTCCTACGCGCTGCGGTGGAAATCCCGGACTTCAGGGAGCGGTTGGAAGCCGGCCGACCTGTAGGTGGCGACGGCGCCGAGGTTGGAGCTCGCGGTGCAGACGGTCGCGCTCGACGAGCCCAGTTCCCGGAGGGCGGCCGCGGCGGCGACGGCGATCGCCGTGCCGTAGCCGTGACCGCGGTACTCGCGGTGCACACCGACCGGTTCGAGCAACCCCGGCCTCCCCGGACCGGCCGACCACACCGTGGCGGCCGCCACCGCGGCGCCCTGGTCCTCGAACGCGACAAGACACCGGCCGTCGGCGTATGCAACGCCGGCGGCCATCGCGTTCCAGCGCTCGGCCGTGAACGTCGACCGGTCAAACGCCGCGCGCTGGACGGCGGCCCGCACGTGGGCCCGCCCCGGACCGATCACCTCGATCCGCAGGCCGCAATCCTCCACCGGGTCCGCGAGGCCGCGGGAAAGCGGTGTCCACGGCTCGCCGGCGTCCCATCCGTCATCGAGCAGCAGCCCTCGGAACGATTCGCCAAATCGCGCTTCGATGGAGGCCTCCCCCGCCGGCAGGACGCCACGCTCCGGCTGAGTCACGTCGGCGCGCATCTGTTGGGCCAGCTCGTCGTCGTGTTGAGCCTCTGGCGCGATCGCCAGGCGCGCCAGTCCGTGATCGTCCAACAGCCCGACGGCGAGAATCTGCCCATCGCGGCTCCAGGTCCGGACCGCCGCGGCCGTCGCCTCCGCGCCGAATCGCCAGTGCCAGCCCAGGTCCCCGGGATGCAGCTGTACCGGTGCTCCGTCGTGTTGCCATCCCCGTAGCACGCGCACCGCGCCGTTCAGCCCATCGACTCCAGGCACGCTCAACACGATCGGCACACCACGATCAAACCACGCCAGCCTCACCCAGCGTGCCCCGAGAAGGGTTTGTTACCCGCCCCCGAGCTTCCTCGCTGCGTTGTCGACGACCTGGGTCAGCGCCTGCTGCGAGACGCCGAACACGAGTGCGTAGCCGTCCGCGCTGGACGAGTTCACGCTGAGCCCGCTGATGATCCCCGAGCGGATCACCAGAACCCCGAGAAGCGCCGATGCGGCACCGGCCGCGATCTTGAGCAACGCCTGGGCGGTATTGACGGAGAACGGTCCGGTCAGGTGCGTGAGGCTGCGCCACGCGAGCGCGGTCGTGAGCATCCCCGCCACCGCGCCGATGACGAGGTAGCGCCCACCCTGCCGCGAGGTCAGTGCGAGCACGCCGGCCCCGATCGCCAAGCCGACGGTCCACAGGAAGAGGTTGTTTCGAAAGCCGCGGGCCTCGCTGTGATCGTCCTCGGCAAAGCGGACATGCTCGTGTACGGCGACGATCGTGCTGCGCTGGTCGGCGCTGAGGTCGCCCGTACCGACGCAGATCGCCTTCAGCGCGTCGACCTGCGGGTCGTGCGCTGGATCGGACGCCACCGCGACCAGGCGCCTCAGCAGGTTGGGAAGCGCCGCCCGCACGTCAGCCGCCGGCGCGAAACGCAGCATCATCTCCCTCGCCGTCTGCAGGTGATCCCACGCCGTCTCGATCGCGTTGCCCGTCCACCAGTTCCGGAGTGTCACCCAGAACCGCGAGGAGTCCTCGGCGATGGCGCGGGCAGCGCCGATCCGGTCGTGCGCCTGGTTGACCAGCGCGGGCGGCGCCTGCGCGATCGCGCTCGGCGGCATCGCATCGAGCTCGTCCGTGAGGCGCTGAGCCTGCCGCAGTACATCCGAGCGCCAGTTGCTGGATCCAACGTCGGTCGCAGGGCTCTGCGGCTTCTCGGCCCTCGGGGCGGACGCGTCGGGCGCGGACGGCTCTCGTGAGGGCGTCAGCATGTCGGGGAGTATCGCTTGGCCTGCGGCGCGTCGGGCACCAAATTGCCCACGTCGCGCAAGCGGACGCAATCCCGAGCCCGAGCCTCCGCCTCGGTTCAGGCGATCAGCCGCGAGCCGCCGCACCAAGCGCGTGTGAGCGCGATCAACCGAGGCGTGCCGCCCTGGTCGTGGTGCCGTGGCGAGCCTGCACGGCGAGGTAGATGAACCCTGCCGTGAGGACGACCGCGGCCCAGAAACCAAACCCGAACAGGCTGAAGTGGATGTGGAAGAGAAACTTGAGCAGCAGCAGCCCCGCGGCGACGCCCGCCAACACGAGGCGGGTCTGGCCTCGACCGCCGCCGATTGCGGGAAGGTTGGTCTGGGGCGACCGGCGCTCGATCGCCAGATCGGCGACGGCCGCGATCACGGCCAGAAGAGCGAGAACGCCCAGCCATCCGTCAGGCGCCCCGGTGGCGGTGGACGTCACCGAGATCGGCCCTACGGAGATGCTGAACCATGGGAGGAACAGCAGATCGATCACCAGGAGCAGCCCGACTCCAACAAAGATCCAGTCGTCTCTGGATACGTTCTCAACGTTCACTTCGTCCTCCTCGGTTTGGTCCCGAACCTGTTCCTCGCGGAGGGGTCGGCGGAGTCATAGCTCCCCTTGGCGCATCCGGCGCGTGAAGCGGTCTCACCGTACCGCCCGCAACGCCCCAGGGCAAGGGCCGGCCCCGCGAACCGCCGGCGTAAGCTCCAGGCGGCCTGACGAGCGTTGATCGACCTGGGTGGGGACCTTGCATCGAAATGATCCGCTGATATCGGGATTGACAGAGGTTGCGGGTCGCATGACACGCTGGCGGGTCGTCGTCACCCTCACACCGGTGCTGCTCGTCCTCGCCGTCGGCCTCACGATCGGGGCGACCGGCATCGCGGCCCAGCGGAGCAAGACGCGCACTGTCACCGCTACCACCGCGGCACCGGCGGAATGCCCGGTGCCGGGCACGCGGAAGACGATCGATCAGCTCTGGCATCCCGACATGCGAGCCGCAGAGGCCTACGCTCACGGCCGGGTCGGCGACATTGCCTTCGCGGTGCGTACGGAGGACCGCTTCTACGGCTACCGGCCCAACCACGTGGAGTGGTCGGCCAGCGTCGTCAAGGCGATGCTGATGGTCGCCTACCTCGACCGATCGAGCGTTGCCGGCCGGCCGGTGAACTCCTACGACAACTCGCTGCTGATCCCGATGATCACCGCGTCGAACAATGCCGCGGCCGACCAGGTCGACGAGATCGTCGGCAGCGGCGGCTTGGACGCACTCGCCCGCCGGGTCGGGATGACCCGCTTTCAAGCAGTCGCTCCGATCTGGGGCGAGACCCACATCACCGCGCGCAACCAGACCCTCTTCTTCCTCCACATCGACCGCTACGTGGTGGCGCGCCATCGTCGCTATGCCATGCATCTGCTCGCCTCGATCATCCCCTCCGAGCGTTGGGGAATCGGGGAGCTCCCCCAGCGGGGATGGACGGAGTACTTCAAGGGGGGCTGGGGCTACGGGACGGGTCTGCTCGACCACCAGGTGGTCCTTCTCAAGCGCCGCTGCGCCCGCGTGGCGATCGCCGTACTGACCATGTACGACGGCTCCCACGCGTACGGCAAAGCGACGCTGCGCGGGATCTTCGCGCGCCTGCTCAGACGCTTCCCCCAACTCTGAGGCGAGCCTCACCAGTCACTTGCTGGATGCTTGACAAGCGGATAGAATGTCGGTTGATCGGGTCGCCACGACGGGAGAGAGACGATGGACATTCGAGGAGCGCGGTACGCCGTGATTCGCTGGCTCGCCGCGGCAGGCGTGGTACTGGTCCTGATGCTGGGCCCTGCGACCATTCGGGCCTCTGCGGCCACCAGCGGATGCGTGTTGACACCGACGAACGGGACGGTCACGCAGATGATCGGATCCCGGGAGTACCAGCTCTATGTCCCCCCGGGGCTGACGGGCACCTCGGTGCCGCTGCTGCTCAGCCTGCATGGTGCCGGCAGCAACGGGCTCGAGGACGAGATCTCAACGGGCTGGAGCCCGTTCGCCGCCGCCAACGACTTCATCGTCGCCTACCCCGACGCGCTCACCGACCCTCTGGACCCGAGCGGCCCGTACCTCGGCGGCGGCGTGTGGAACCCGTACACGATGAACTCCACGGACGTTCCCTTCCTGCGCCAGGTCGTGAGTCAGATCGAGTCGACGTACTGCATCGACACATCGCGCGTGTACGTCGATGGCTGGTCGAACGGTGCGGTGATGAGTCAGCGCGTGGCCTGCGACGCCGCTGATGTCTTCGCGGCCGCCGATTCCTACGCCGGCGGCGACCCGACGGTCGAGGCGGACAGCGGCCTGCCGGCCGGGAGCTACAGCGGTGAGCCGTGCACGCCGACCCGGCCGATCTCGGTCAGCCTGATCGTCGGGCAGGAGGACTTCACCTATTTCGGGCTCGCCGAGAACACGAGTCTGTGGGAGGGGATCGACGGATGCTCCGCCACTCCGGTCGCGGAGACCGACCAGTACGGATCGTCGGATACCTATTCCTGCGCCGACGGGAGCGAGCTGTACACGCGGGTTGTCGATGACACCTCGCACAACTGGCCGGTGGGAGCGCAGGGCGAGGATCAGCGGGAGCGGATCTGGGACTTCTTCATGGCCAACCCGCTGCCGTGAGCAGTATCCGCGTGCAGCGTCTGGCCCGGGTGCTCGTCGTCGTCGGTGTGGCGGCGGCGAGCCTCCCGATCGGCGGTGGATCGGCGAGCGTACGGGTCCCGAGCGACCCCCACGCCGCGACCGTGGCCCAGCGCCACGCCACCGTTCGCACCCACCGTCACGCCCACCGCCACCACCGCCACGCCCGGGCCCGCACCTGGTACGTGAGAGCGGGCGCTCGAAGCGGCGGAACCGGCAGGCGGCGGGCGCCGTTCTCGTCCCTGGCCGCGGCCGAAGCGGTGGCCCGCGCCGGTGACCGGATCGTGCTCCTGCCGGCGCCGCTGAGCGTCGCCCCGCTGAACGGCGGGATCGCGCTCAAGCCGCATCAGTCGCTCATCGGCGCCGGGCCGCGGGTGACCCGCTCGGATCTGGCCGCGGCGCCACGAATCGAGAACACCTCGGCAGCCCAGCTTGACGGAGACGCGATTCACCTCGCCAAGGACACCACCGTGGCCAACCTGGTGATCGGTCCGACCGACCGCGGGGGGATCTATGGCAGCGGGGTCAGCGGCGCCGTCATCCGCGGCAACGTGTTGAGCGCCACCAACAGCTCCTGCACGACGGGTTTCGTGGTGCAGCCCTTTGAGCTGCCGACGCTGGCGGCCGGCGTCGGGGTGCCCTTCGCCACCGGCCTGCCGAACGGGTGGGCGGCGATCATGCTCGACGAGTCTCGGGCCCGCGCCACCGCCACGATCGTCGGCAACGAGGTCCACGACGCCCAGTGCGCCGACGGCATCGACGTGCGGGCATCCGGCACGGCCCGCATGCGAGTCAGCATCACCGACAACGTCCTCAGCGACCTCCACGAGGGAGCGACTCAGGAGTCGGTGCTCGCCATCGGCCTGCAGACGATCGGGACCTCGACACTGCTCGGCAATGTCGACGGGAACACCGAGACCGACATCGGCAACGCCATCCTGGACGGTGAGGGCGACGCCGACTCGGAGGGTCTGTTCGCCAACAGCGCCGGACGCTCGACGCTGACCGAGGACGCCCGCCACAACACCTTCGCCCACGGCCTTGGACACATCTCGGCCAACTGCTTCGAGGCCGCCGCTTCGAGCGGCGGCCCGACGATGCACATCACCCTGGCCGACAGCAGCTGCCAGGACGTGGTCGGTGACATCCTGGAGGCGGGCAACCTGTCCCGGGACGCGACGATGACCTTCAAGGTGGACCACGTGGTGGCCGAGCACTCGACGTTCGTCGGCGCGGAGGCGTTCAGCCAGGCCGAGCCCGGAGACGACGGCGACTGCATGATGGAGGTCGCCTCCGGCGCCGACAGCACGACCGAGGTCACGATCGAGCACTCGGTGCTCAGCCACTGCGTCGCCGACGGACTCGGGGTCGTCTCGAACGTCGTCGATGGAACCGGGCCGGTGAGGCGGCTGAGCTTCGACGTGCAGGACAGCGCCATCACCGGCAACCAGGTGAGCAACCTGCGCGTGGCCAACGCCACTCCGGTCGCCGCGCTCGATGGCCGGATCGAGGACAGCAACCTGTCACAGACCACCGGACCCCCGATGATCCTGGAGAACCTCGACACCACGGGGCGGACGCATCCCGTCCTCGATTTCGGGGGAGGGTCCCTCGGGAGTTCGGGCGATAACTGCCTGGGGGGAGGGTCGGCGCTCGAAGATGTCGGAGATGCCGTGCAGGCCGGGCACGACTGGTGGGGACAGCCCGGCGGCCCCAGCGGACTTCAGATCGTCGCCACCGGCGGGGCCGTCGACGCAGGCGACCCGCTGAGCGGCGCCCCGCCCGCGTGCTGACCGCTCACGCAAGCGCCCTGGCTCGTTCATCGATCGCCACAAGCATGGGAGCGGCGGCATCCGCACTCTCCCCGTCGGCGCGGGCGGGTGGGTAGGGTCACCTTTGATGGGTGCCCTGAGTGAAAGCGTGATGCTGAGTGACGGTCGCCGTGCCGCGTTCGAGGTGATCGGGAACGGCCCGCCGCTGCTGTACTTCCAGGGGGGTCCGGGCTTCAGCGCGGCGCTGCTGCGCGAGGATGCGGAGCTGCTGGCGGACCGTTACGCGGTGTATGTGATTGATCCGGCCGGCTCCGGTGGCTCGACGCCCCCCGCCGACCCCGCGCAGTACGACCACCTGGGCCACGCACGCTTCTATGACGAGGTACGGGTCGCGCTCGGCGTCGGTCCTGCCGCGATCATGGGCATCTCGTTCGGCGGGATTGTCGCGCTGACCTACGCCGCGCTCTATCCGGAAGCCACCACCCGTTGCATCTGTGTGTCGTCGCGGGTCGTGGGCGAGGAGGGCGACAGCGAGGAAGCGGCCGCAGAGATGCAGACGTTCCTGGCTCGTCACTCGGGTCAGCCGTGGTATCCAGAGGCTCGCGAGATCTGGGACGAATGGACTGACCGGGTGCTCGCTGCCCAGGACTCCCGTGAGGTCGACGCGATGATGGCGGCGGTGCTGCCGCTGTACACGGCCGACCCCGACCGCCCCGGGGTGAACGCGATGATCCAGGAGTGGCGCCGGGACATGAAGAGCGATCTCGCCGCCGTCAAGGCGTGGGAATCAGGCCTGTGGCAGCAAATCGATGCGCGGCCGTTGCTCGCCAAGATCCGATGCCCGACGCTGATCCTCGTCGGCGCGCTCGACCTGATCTGCGGACCGACCCAGGGACAGCTCATCGCCGACAACCTCCCCGGGGCGGAACTCCTCGTCGTGCCCGACTGCGGCCACTTCATCCCCGCAGAAGCCCCGGAAGCGTTCCGACGCGCGGTCCTCGACTTCATCGGGTAACCCAGACGCGCCGCCCTGGCCCGTCGCGCGGGTGAGGTCACTGGCGAAGTACGGCAGCCATCGCCCGCCGGGCGCGCTGGAGCGAGCCTGGGTTGCGGTTGAGTTGGAAGTCGCAGTTGGTTCCGACTGCCAGCGCGTTGATCGTGAAAGCCACGTCCTTGGGCTCGGTGTCGACCGGGAGCTCACCGTTCTCGATCGCCCTGCTCGCCTCTCGCTCGAGGACGGCCAGCCACCTCGCCATCACCTTTTTCACCGCGTCGTTGACCGCTCCCGGACGCGCATCGAACTCCACCGTCGCGGTGGTGAGAAAGCAGCCACCGGAGAAAGGGGGACGAGCGAGGTAGGCGATCCAGGCGTCGCAGATTGCGTTCAGGCGAGCCAGTCCCGGCGGCGCTTCGGACGCGGGCTCGAACACGGTGAGGCGAAAGATGTCGGCGGCTCGATCCAGCGTCGCCAGCTGGAGCTCTTCCTTGGAGCCGAAGCGACCCACCAGGCCGCTCTTGCTCATGCCCAGCCGATCGGCCAGTCGACCGATGGTGAGTCCCTCGAGGCCGACGATCGATGCGAGCTGTACCGCCGCGGCGAGTGTCTCCGCCCGCGAGCCTGCGACCTCTGAGGCGGACCGGCGTGCCATCGCTTCGAGTCTACATTCCGAACGAGCGTTTCGTATATATTGCGCACGATCGTTCTGTTTAACCGTCGAGACGGAGGACCGATGCGGATCAGGTGGCTTGGTTGGGCCGGCGTGGAGATCGAGGCGGACGGCGAGCGGGTAGTGATCGATCCACTCCGCGACGCGGCGGCCACGTTCGCGTGGCTGGGGAAGCAAGGGCCGCCGGTCCCACTCCCTGAAGTCGTCCCTGCCCAGCCGGGAGCGAGCGCTGGGCTCGTCACCCACCTGCACCGCGATCACGCCGACGCCGCCGCGCTCGCTGCCGCTTTAGGCGCCGGCGCGACTGTGTATGAGCCTGTCGATTACGGTGGCGAGGGCCGCGAGCGGTTGGCGATCGTCCAGGCCGACCACGAGCTGACGGCCGCGGGACTCGCCCGGCAGAAAGCCGCGGCGTGGACGACGACCACCACCGGGGTGTTCACGCTGACCGCGTTGCCCGCCGTCGACGGAACCGGCGATCCGCAGGTGTCCTGGCTGCTCGAGGCAGACGGCAAGCGTGTGCTGCATCTCGGCGACACCATGTGGCACGGCTGGTGGTGGCGCATCCGCGAGCGCTATGGCCCCCCCGACGTTGTTCTGGCTCCTGTCAACGGCGCCCGTCTCTCGTTACCGCACCGCCAGCCCCCCAGCCCGCTGCCCGGTGCGATGGAACCCGAGCAGGCCGCTCTGGCCGTCGAGCTGCTGCAGGCCAAGCAGCTCGTCCCAATCCATTACGGCGCCTACGACCTACCGGGCATATACGAGCCGGTCAGCAATCCCCTCGAGCGGCTGGCCGCCGCCACCGACCGCGCCGCACCGATGAACCTGGGCGACACGATGGAGATCTAGCTTCCCGCCGCGAGCTCAGCGCAGAGCGCGCCCGTTCCAGCTGGCGATCCACAGCCGAGCCGCGACGGCCGCATTGTCGGCCGCGAGCTGCTGGTAGACGAGGTACTCGAACGGCCACAGGTCTCCCACTGCCGTTGTGTCGGATATTCCCCGGAAGGCGATGAACGGAATGTGGTACCGCTGCGCGACCGCCATCGACGCGGTCGTCTGCTGATCGTCGGCGACGAAGTCCGTCCCCGCCGTCGTGCCACTCTGCGCCGCCAGCGGCGGCGGCGCGGGATGAGCCGCGAGCGCCTCGGCCCCGCTCGGGACGAGCACCCCATCCGCTGCGGCCAGCGATGCGAACTCCGCCACCTGTGACGCCGTGGTCGCGCCGGCCGTGACATCGCTCGGCGCCAATGCCGGCTCTGTCGTCCCGGGCGGACATGGGTTGCACCCCTCGAGCATTCCCCCGTCGGCCGAACACGAGTCACCAGCGCCGGTGTCATCGGTCTCACCGGCTCCGCCGACCAGCACGGCGGGCTTCCGCAACGTCGGCACGACCTCCAGCGAGTCGACGGTCCCCGAGCACGCGCATGGGCCGTCGTCGACGGCGGCGACGCTCCTCAGCTCAGAACTCGCCCGGGCGGCGATCGAGCGCGCCACGGTCAGTGCTTTGGCGCTGACGTTCGCCGACGTCGCGTCGTGCGTGAACCGCTGTCCGTCGTTCGCCGTCCAACGGGCCGGGGCGGTCACATCGCCGAGCCCGGAGACGCCCCCGCCCCCGGCCGTCCCTTCGAATACGACCGCGCTGATACACGAGAAGTGCTTGAGGGCGAGCTCGGTCGTCGCGGAGGTGATCGCGGGCGATGGGCCGGCGATCGCCAGGATCACCCCGCGGCCCTCGAGCCGGCCCGCGTAGAAGTCGTGACCGTCGAGCGCCGTCGGCTGTCCCGGGTCGGGCGTCTCCCGCTCCAGGTTGGCGCTCACCTCCGACGGATAGGAACCGAGGAGCAGAACCTGTGAGCTGGCGCAGAACCGGCGCCGCGTCGACCCGTGGTGATGACCCGCGTGCTTGCGGTGAGTCGCCTTCGCGTGGTGAGCCGCCGCCGGGTCGTAGGTCCTCCTCGCAGAGGCCGTGGGCACCGCGACGATCGCCGCGAGCGCGACCAGAAGTCCGATCCACCGTAGATCCCTGCCGAAGATTTGCCGCAAGCTACCAACCGCGGGCCAAGCCGAAAAGGGCGTTGACAGATCGCCTCTCCCTCGTCGACGTGTGGAGTTGGGGCGGTCCGGTGGGTTGGCGTGTCGTACAGTGGCCGGGCATGGACGGTCCCGATGACGTCCCGCTGACGAACCTCGACCAGCCGCTGTTCGACGACGCGCGGGCGACGAAGGGGGACCTCGTCGAGTACCTCGAGGCAGTGAGCGAGCAGCTGTTGGGCGAGCTGCGCGACCGGCCGCTGTCGGTGGTGCGGGCGCGCCTGGGTCAGAAGCCGTTCATGCAGAAGAACCTTCCGAGCTACGCGCCGCCGTGGATCAAGACGGTGACCATTTGGGCGGAGCGCTCGAAGCGCGAGGTTGCGTACGCGCTCTGCAACGACTGGCGGACGCTGCTGTGGTTCGGGAACCAGCGCGCGATCGAGTACCACCCGACGCTCGCGCGCGTCGATGCACCCCGCTCTGCTCCGACGCAGTTGGTGCTCGATCTCGACCCGCCGGCCGACGCCGGGTTCGAGGCGGTGGTGCGCGTCGCGACGCTCGTGCGCCGGGCACTCGCCGACGCTGGCCTGGCGGGCGCGTTGAAGACGAGCGGGGCGAAAGGCCTGCACGTGTTCGTCCCGGTGGCGCCGCCCGCGTCTGGCGAGGAGGTCGCCGCGGCCACGCGGGCGCTCGCTGCACGTGCCGAGCGCATCGACCCGCAGCTGGCGACGACGGCCTACGTCGTTGAGAAACGGGGCGGCAAGGTGTTCATCGACGCCACACGCACGGGCGGGGCGACCGTCGTTGCCGCCTACAGCCCGCGCGTGCGGCCCGGGACGCCGGTGTCGTTTCCGGTCGCGTGGGATGAGCTCGATCACGTGACGCCGATGGACTTCACCATCCACACGGTGCCGGGCCTCATCGGCGGCGGCAATCCGTGGGCAGACCGGCTTCCCGAGCCTCAGCCGCTGCCCGTCGAGCTGATCGAGGAAGGCCGCGAGATCCCGGTCGCTCGCGTCCAGGCGATGCACGAGGGCAAAAGCCGCGCACGCGCACGGCGCAAGCAGGCGGGCGCTTAGGTCGGCCCAAGCAAGTCTGCTTGAAGCCGGCCCGATCGGGCCTACTCACATCCGCGAGAGGATCGCCGACGGCTCGCGCACGGCTTGGGTCGTGCCGGCGTCCGTGGCGGTCGACCCCAGGCCTCGGAAGGAGGCAACTTGGCTGACCTGATCATGATCGGATACGACGACGAGGAAACGGCCTCACGTGCGGCGGCGGAGGTCATGCGACTGGCGCACGATCTTGTGATCGAGCCGGAGGCGGTCGCCGTGATCTCCCGCGATCAAAAGGGGCGCTACCACGTCAACACGACCCACCACCCGGTTGCGGAGGGAGCCACCTGGGGGATGTTGTGGGGGGCCCTGTTCGGGCTCTTCTTCTTCATTCCCGTGTTCGGCCTGGCGATCGGGGGTGCCTTCGGGGCGCTGTTCGGCGCGATCGAACGGGCCGGGATCAACAAGGAGTTCCAGCAGCAGGTCCGGGACATGGTCCAGCCGGGAACCTCCGCACTGTTCATGATCGTGGACAAGGTGACGCCCGACAAGGCGATTGAGGCTCTGAGCAAGTTCGGCGGGCGGGTCCTCAAGACCTCGCTGCCCACAGACGCCGAGCGTCACCTCCAGGAGGCGCTTCACGGATCCCGGGACGCTCAGCAGGTGGATGGGGAGCCAGCGACCGCGGCCGCCCCGTAGAAGCGCCACCTGGCACCGGAGCGACGGTCAATCGAGGCGCGCCGTGAGCAGGGCCGCGCTGACGCGAAGAGACGCTCAGCTATAGCCGCCCTGTTCCGGCGTGACCGATTCGGTGGCCGGCCGCCCCTGGCGGGTGTTGTCGCGGGCTCGCAAGGGGTTGGGTGTCTCCCCGCTCGGACACCCCGGCGGACGCTGGGCTCTGCCCGTGGATAATCGACTCGTGTCTGGGTCGGGTGTGCAGCAGAGCGTCAGCGTTGAGGAAGCGGCCTGGATCGACGGCCGCCTGTCGCCGTTTGACTCCTGTGTGGTCACGTCTGTCGTCCCGGGCGGCTTTGAGGCCTACGCGCGCCTGCTGCATCCACTCGACCCGCCAGCGGGTGGTCGGCGACCGCGCCGGTGGCTGGACGTCGCCTCGTGGAGCGGCGCTGAGATGGTGCCGGGCATCGATTTCCCCGCCATCGCGTTTCCCGAGCACGAGCCGAGCGGTACGGAGCCGTGGCCGAGCCACGTGCCGCAGGTCGGGACGCTGCACCCGGCTGACGCGGAGGCGCTCGCCGCGGTGCTTGCCCGGCACACGGGCACTCCAGACCGTTGCTGGTTCTGCACGTGGGAGGGCTGGGGGTCAGTCGTTTTCGACGATGGCCCGCGAGTTGAGCTGCCGGGACGGAAGTACGCGCTGTTTGTCGGCCCGCTGGCTGCCTTGCCGTCGCTGATGGACGCGCAGGACGACCACTCCCCGAACCTGTGGTGGCCCGATGATCGCGCTTGGTGTGTGGCCACGGAGATCGATCTCGCCTGGACGTACGTCGGCGGGCAAGCCGCGCTGGTGAGCGACGTGCTCGCCAACCCACGTCTTGAAGCTCAGCCCGCATCGCCCGACGACACTCACCGGCTGCGGCCGCCGGAATGGCTCGCGCGTGCGATCAAAGACACGGCCACCGAGCTGCTCGACACGGGCACGGCCACGCTTCACACCTGGCGAGGAACCCTCGAGGCGCAGCTGGAACTGCCTCACGGCCGGACCGACGGTGAGCTGCGCATCCAGCGCAAACCGTCCAACGGATTTGGAGGCAGCAGCTGGAGCCGGATGAACGAGCATGATCCCGTTCGCCTGCGACACAACGTGACTACAACCCTCACGCTGGCGGTCATCGAACTGCTGTGAGAGCACACGGAGGAGCTAGCGGCTTGAGTGGTCATGCCGACGCGCCCGCCGGCAGCGTGCGCCGACGGGCGCTGGCACATCATCTGGACCGTCCGCTACGTGACGGTCACCGTGACGACGGCGCTCTGGGCGCGGCCGGCCGCGTTCTGCGCGACGACCACGTAGGAGAATGACGCGACGCCGCTTGAGGGCACCTTGTAGGTGACCGTCCCGCTCGGGCTGATCGTCATGCCCGGGGGCGCGCCCGGGTGGGCTGCGAGCGAGTAGGAGATCGCCCCCGTGCCGTTCGTGGCGGTTGTCGCTTCATAGGTCGACCCGGCCGCGACGCTGGATGGGCCGGTGACGGTCACCGACGTCGGCGCTGCCGGCGCGTTGACGGTGACATTGGTGGACGGGGAGCTCGAGGCGGCGTAGTCGTAGTCGCCTGTGTATTCCGCGTCAACCGTTGTCGCACCCTCGGGCAGCGCCGTGGTGCTCAGGGTGGCGGTGCTCGTGCCGTTCTTGGTCACGACCGGAGCGTTGCCGAGCACGAACCCGCTGGAGCCCGAGCGGAATGTCACCGAGGCGGTGGGGTCGGCGCCGCCGGTCAGCTCGGGCTTGATCGTCGCCCTGAGCGCCAACGGCTTGCCGAAGATCGGCGCGGCCGGGTAGAGCTCGAGCGTGGTCGTGCTCGTCGCCTGCGCGACGTTCTGCGTGATGTAGGGGCCGAACTGTGCTGCGCTGGGGAGGCTGTTCGCGTCCCCGTTGTAGATCGCCGCCAACTGGCGCGCACCCGGCGGAAGGACCGTCGTGACCGACGCGCTGGTCACGCCGCCGCTGGTCGAAAGCGGCACGGTGCCGAGCACGAACGGGATCGCCTGATTCGGGCTGTCGGTGTTCACGTCCTGTGCCAGCAGCGTCACCGTCCCGGTCGGGGCCGGCCCGTATTGCGAGGAGACCGTCGCGGTCACCGTGACCGGCTGGCCGTAGGTCGAGGACCAGCTGCCGTTGCCGTTCTGCGTGCCCGATCCCGTGACCGTGGTCAGCGTCGGGTCAAGCGACGTGTTGCTGCCGTCGATCAGCCGGCCGCCATCGGCATCCGAGCAGGACAGGCCCCAGTTGCTCTGCGCCGTCGAGCCGTCGCACGAGAGCGACCAGATCGGCGGCGGATTCGTGCCCGGGGCGCTGGTGATGGAGTACGACTCCGAGCTTGGTGGGTGCGGAGGCGGTGGCGGCTCCGAGAACGGGAGCGGCACGATCGTGCCGTCCAGGGTGATGTCGTCACCTGCCCGGCTGGCCACAATCGCGCTGGTGTTGACGGACGAGTTGCCGCCCCACCCTCCGGCGCCCTGAAGTCCGACGTACAGCGTGCCGGTGTTCAGGAACGTGTTGGCGGAGGTCGAGCCGCCGTCGAGATTGACGCCTCCGCAGCAGATCAGATGCATCGTGCCGTCGTTCTCGATCGTCGTGTTGGCACCGTCCTCGAGGATCGGGCCCTGCGTGGTGATCTGACCGCTTGCTGCATTGGTGAGGTTGCCCGTGATCGGCAACGAGCCGCTGCTCGCGATCAATCCGTCGTTGGTCAGGGTGTCGCCGGCTGGCAGGATCAACCCCGCGCCGGTTGGGAACAGGGTGCCCCTGTTCGTGAAGCTGCCGGCCGCGTTCGTGGCGCCGTTGACTGTCACCACCTGCCCGGCGGCGATGTTGCCGCTGACCGAGTCCGAGCCCCCGCAGCACCCGGTCAGGTCGAACTGCGATGCGCCGCTGCCGGTCAGCCGGAGCGCGCCGGTCACGTCGACCTGGTTCCCCGTCTCGGTCCCCGCGCCCTCGATGAACGTCCCGCCAGAGGAGATCGTGACCGCGCCTCCGTTCTGGATCGTGCCGCCGGCGTTGTCGATCGTGCCGAACGTCCCGGTGCTGCCGGACGTCGTCAGGTTCGAGCCGGGCGAGATCGTGATCGTCCCTTCGTTGACCAGCGCGACGGCCCCCTGAAGGGCCAGCGTGGCGCTGAAGCCGGTGTTGCCGGCGAGCGCGATCCGGCCCGACGTGGCGTTGTGGAGCGTCCCCGCCATGTACAGGCCGAAGCCCGGCGGAACGTCGATCAGGCCATCGTTGGTGAGCGTGTCCCCGCTCGGCACAGTCAGCGTCTGGCTGCCCGCCCCCTCGGTGATCGTACCGTCATTGGTCAGCGAGCCGCTCGTCGCCACGCTGCCCTCCAACGTGACGATCTGCGCCTCGGCGATCGTGCCGGTCAAGATCGTGCCGCTGCTCTGGACCCCCATCACATAGCGCGAGGCGCCACTGCCGGCGAGGTCAAGCGTGCCGCCGTCGACCTGCAGCGGCGTGCCGCTCGTGGTGCCGGTGGTCTCCTCGAGCGTCGCGCCCGCGCCGACCTTCGAGTTCGAGCTCGAGGTGTTCTGGATCGTGCCGCCGTTGATGATCGTGGCGCCGGACCCGCCGTTGTACGGCGCTGTCAGGGCGGCGTTCCCGCTGAGCGACAGCTCGCCTGTGTTGCTGAGCGTCCCCGGCCCCGCGAAATACACCCCGCCGGAAGTGGACGCGATCATCCCGTCACCGGAGTTGGTGAGATTGCCGACGAAGTCAAGCCCGTTGCTCGCGGGGATGATCGTCCCATGGTTGGTCAGTGCCCCGGCGGTCTGGTCGATCGTCAGCGTGCCATCCTCGTTGGTCAGCATCCCGGTATCCGCGATCGTCGAGTTGCCACCGAGCGTGAACGTCCACCCGGCGGTGAACTCCAGCTCATCGCTCCCGCTCGACCCGCCGAGCGTCAGGCCGCCGACGCCGGTCGACGCGGTCACGGTGACCGGCGCACTGAGCGGCATCGTGATACACGCGCTCTCGGTGCTCGTCGGCGGCGCGCCATTGGACCAGTTCGCCCCGGTCGACCACACCCCGCCCGCCCCGTTCGTCCACGAATCATCACACCCTGCTGCTGCCGCGGAGCCCGTGGACAGGCCCAAGATTGCGATCACCCCGGCGATCGCGACCGTCAATCTGATCAGGCGGCTACTCATCACCGACCCCTTTGAGAAGTTGTTGTGCGCGTGCGCGGGGATCGTCCGGCCCCTGCGTCACACGAGCGTCACACCAGGATCGGCGCCGGGCCTCGAAGCGAGAGCGCCGTCAGGCGGACGGCTTCCGGCAGGGCGCAGACCATCGATGCGGGCTCATGTCGAGGCGCCCAGCGTCTCCTCGAACGCGCGTAACTGCGGCGGCAGCGGCACGCCCAGCTCCGACAGCGTCGAGCGGGCTCGACGCAACACGCTCATCGCCGCACCACGCCGGCCCTGTTCGCGAAGGATCGAGGCGATCCGCAGATAGCGATCGTCGTCGTACGGGGCGAGCTCGATGGTCTGCTCCACCATCCGCCGCGCCTCGTCCAGGTCTCCGCGGTCGACCGCCGCCGACGCACACAGATCGAGCAGGTCAAGCATCGTCCGCCGCGTCTCGTCGCGAGGAGCGTCGGCCCATTCTTCATACAGGTCGTGAGGGAGCAGATCACCGCGATAACGAGCGATCGCCGAGCGGGCGATCGCCACCGCCGCTCCGGCGCTGCTCAGCCCGAGCGACAACGCCTCGCGGGCCTCCTCATCGAACTGCGCGAGATCCAGGCGCACCTCGGTCCCCAGCACGAGCAGATCTCCTTCACGGGATACGGCCTCCGGAGCGACATCGCGCAGGCGGCCGAGGACCGTGCGAAGGCGGTTGCGGCCGGCGTCGGGCGCGACGTCCGGCCAAAGAAGCTCGATCGCCCGCTCGGCGCGAACGCTTCCGCCACTGACTGCGATCAGCTTGAGCAGCTGACAGGACTGCCCGACCGCGAGTACGACCGGCCGGCCGGCCCGGGTCAGTTCGAACCGCCCGAGGACCGCAAGCGCCACGGGCAGCGAGGTCACCTCAAGCGCGCGAGCCGCCGGCTGGCCGGTCTGCACCGCGAGCGCGAGCAGCGATTGGGTGATCTCACGCTCTCGGATCAGAGGCAGTTGCGGCTGTCCCAGCCGAGCCGCTTCCTCGAACGCGCGCGCCGCGAGCGGCCCAGCGGCCGAATCGCCCGCCCGTAGCGCGGCGTTCGCCCCCAGCAGCGTGACTCGCCAATACTCCCGGGGTGAGATCCCGTGGCGGTGAATGTCATCGAGCCGCGCCTGCGCGAGCGCCGGATCCCCGTGGCGGGACAGCAGCGCGCACTCGGCCATCGCGATCAGCGGTTGCGCATCCCCACGAAGGCTCCGGGCGCGCTCCAGGTACTCCGACGCAAGCGCCAGGTGACCGACGCGGTCGAGGTTGTCCGCCGCCTCGGCGAGGAAATCCTGCCCCGCCACCTCCCACCAGTCGCCGCGGTTCGCCTCCGCCTGCTGAGCGTGCAGCAGCGCCGCGCCTGGATCGCCGCGGAGCGAGGCGCAGGCGATCAGCTCCCAGTGGGCGTATGCGATCAGGTGCCGATCGCTGAACCTTTCCCCGATCCGCATGACTTCATCCAGCGCCGCCTCCGCTTCGTCATGGCGGCCGAGCTCGGTCAGAACCTTGCCGCGGAAGCTCTGGACGAAGGCCAGGCGCCGCGGCTGGTTCGCGGCGAGCGTCAAGCCCTCGTCCAGGATCCTGAGCGCGGCCAGCGGCCGTCCGAGACCGAACTCGATCCAAACCGCGCGGTATGGAGCCAGCATTCCGGCGGAGGAGCGGTCGCCGGCGTCGATGAACAGCCGCGCGGCCTGCCCGAGATAGTCCCCAGCCTCGCGCATGGCCTGGACCGGCAGCCGGCCGTCTGCTTCGCGCCGCCAGTACGCGGCGCGTCCGATCACGGTCAGGCATCGGGCACGCGTGAACAGCTCTCGGGCAGGCGCCTCGTCCAGCACACGGCGCGCGATTGTCTCGGCCTCGGCCGCTCGGTTGCCGTCGTTCACGAGGTCGATCGCGAGCTCCGCATCGATTGCCCTGCGGTCAGCGGGCGTCCCGTGCTCGTTTGCGGCCCTCGTCAGCTGCTGCATGACCTCTGCGCGCTGAGCAAGCATCGCGGCGGAAGCACAGCTGCGGGCGATCAGGATCAACGCGCCCGGAAACCGGTCGAGCACGTCATTCGGGATGGCCTTGGCGACGGCGAGCAGCTCCAGAGGATCCACGGCCGCGACCGTTGCCGGATCGGCGGCCGCCAGCAGGCCTGCAGCGGCAGCGTCGTCGCCGGTGGCAAGTAGCAGTTGAAGCGCCGGCCCGAGCAGTCCGTGACGCTTGTAGTAGTCCGCCGCGATCGAGAGCGCGGTGGAATCGGTCGCCCCCAGCGTTGCGAGGTGGTCACGGACCGGGCCTGGCAGCTGCCACCACTTCCCGTCCGCGCGCGTCAGCGGCAGCCCGAGCGCGACCGCCCGGTCGTAGAACGTGTCGTCCCCGGTGATCCCGGCGAGCAGATCCTGGTCGAGCAGCGGAAGCCGGGCGATCTGGGCAAGGTGGCGTCGATCCGGCCCGAGCGCCACGATCAGCTCGTCAAGCATGGCGCCTACCGCGTCGTGTCCTGGCTTGACGGTCGCGCCCGCCCGCGCGAGCGCTGCCATCGGCTGATCGGTGCGCTTCGCGCGCGAGAGCGCAAGCACCACCGCCGCCGTCCAACCGCCGGTCACCGAGTCGAGCAACAGGCCATCCTCACGAGAAACGTCGAGATCGAAGCCGACGCGGCCCAGCTCGAGCGTCTCATCCGGCCGCAGCGCGAGCTCGCCGGCGTCGAGCTGCACCACCTCGGCGCGCCGAAGCCGTTGCGCCCCTTCCGGCAGGCGTCGCGCGAGCACGACCAGGCGCTGCGGAGCCGCCACCAGGCTCGCGATTCGGTCGATCAGGCTGCCCGCGTCGCGCGCTGCGTGATGCGCGTCGTCGATCACGATCGCGCACGATTCATCGCTCAGCGCAGCCAGCACCGCGTCGACGGCGCCGGCCGGATCGGCGCCGACCGCCGCCATCGACGCCGCCGCATCGAGGAACCCGGCGCGGGCCACGGCTGCGCGGAGCCTGGCGGCAAGCAGCTCCGCCGAGACGCCTCCCTCCTCGAGCAGCACCTCGATCGGCACCGCCCCCCACATCTCCACGAGCTCAGCGGCCAGCACCGACTTGCCGTAGCCCCCGGCAGCCTCGGCGACGACCACGAGCACATCATCGCCCCGGCACGGTTCAGTCAAGCGCGGACGCCGAATGTGGTGAGACGGCAGACGGGCCATCGAAGCGGCTCCTCGGTCCTGCCCCCGATCCCGGGGTCGTGACCGGGCCTCGACAATCATCCCACAGCACGGCTCCTCAAAGCAGCCAATGCGGCGAAACGCGCACAGAGTCGTGAGCTGCCTGCCCCGCTTCCCCCGAACGGTGAAGTTGCCCGTATCGCCGTCCGTTTCGTGCAGCACGGCAACGCCCGCCGGCGGCCCTCCGCGGGAGCTTCAGCTACACCCGCTGATTGCCGCCGGCAGGGCTCCGGCATCTTTGGTTGGCCATGCGAAACGGGCCGATTCGGCAACCGCGCTCACAGGACGTTTCGGCCAGGCAGCGAATAGCGGACGGTGTACCTGATGCGCGTGTTGAGCGAGGCGGCCACCGAGAGCCGCAGCGTCCTCCGTGCCCGCACCCCGACTCACGGCCGGCTGCGCGACCGCCTCGTCGCCGTCGCTCTGGTGACAGTCGGATTCGACATCCTCTGCGCTGCCCTCGCGTTCCTGTTCGAGCACAACCAGTACCAGACCCAAATCAAAAGCCTCGGAAGCGCGCTGTTCTGGACGACCACCCAGCTGCTGACGGTCTCCTCCAGCGTCCAGAACCCGATCTCGTTCGCCGGGAGGGTCCTCGACGTCGTGATGGAGATCTACGCGATCACCGTCATCGCCTCGCTCGCAGGCGCGCTCGGCGCGTTCCTGATCAAGCGCGGCGAGGAGATCGACGCGGCGCCCGAACACGCCTGACACTCAAGTTCGCCGTCGGCGGCACGTGGCTCTTGTGCTCCGAACGGCGGCACGCAGCGATTGGCAGTCCTCCATCCGCGGTGGCTCACAATGGCGCCGTCGGGCTGCCGCTCTCCGAGAAGGGATCGGTCGAGCCTCGGTGCTCGTCTATGGTGCGTCCGCACCCGCGCCGTCATGGAGCGGGACGACGAGAGAGGGCGAGGAGCTCCCCGATGGCGATCGTGCAACGCAATGTCCAGATCAACGCCTCGCCGCAGGAGACCATGGCGCTCTTGAGCGACGCCAGCCGGTGGCCTGAGTGGTATCCGGGAATGACGGACGTCGACATCACCGCTCCTTTCCCCGAAGCCGGGGGAAAGGTCGCGTTCAAGGCGAAGTCGGCCGGCATTTCCATGCCGATCACCGAGACGGTCCTCGACTACCAGCCGGGCAAGCTGCAGCTTCTGCAGATGGAGGGCATGCTGTCAGGACAGGCTCGCTGGGAGCTCACACCGGAAGGCGACGGAACGCGCCTGACCACGACGTTCGACTACACCCTGCCGGGCGGGGTGCTGGGCAGGCTCGCCGATTCGCTCATGGTCAAGCGCATAAACGGCACGAGTCTGGGAGACGGTCTCAAGAACTTCAAAGCGCTCGTAGAACGCCAGTAGGTTGACCAGCAACGGCCGGCGGCGCAAGCTTCCTTCGCTGCTCGTCAGTCAGTTCAGGCAGGGCTCGGTGGGGACGGCCTGAGCGGCGATCCGGGTGACGGCGGCGCGCAGGGCGCCTGCAGCGAGCAGCGCGTCGGTGGCGCGGGCGAGCACACGCCCGGTGATACCGCGGCCGGGATGGACCGTCACGGAGGCGTCGACGCGAGCGCCGTCGCCCTCGACGCTCAGCTCGTAGAGCACGTCCATCCCGATCGGACCGCGGGCGGAGAGCGACAGGCGCTCGCCATCGGCGGCGTGGACCTCGAGGTCGAAGGCGACCCGCAGCCCGGCCAGGGAGCCCGTCAGTCGAGCCCGCTCGCCGGCCGACAGCCGCGTGCCCTCCAGGTTCTCCACCTCGAACGGAACGGGAGACCACCGCGACGCGGCGGCCGGGTCGGTGAGAAGGTCGATGACCTCATCGGGCGCAGCGGCGATCACGGTCGAAATGTTCCAGGTGCTCATGACGAGAAGACTCCTGGACGGCCACGGCGCTGTCATCAGCCGCGGGGGTGACCTTGACGCGGTGCGGGTAGTCCGCGAGGGTGACGCCGGGATCGTCGCGCAGGCGATCTCCCGCGGCGGAAGCGCTACTGCTTCGGGCCAACCGCGACAGCTCTCGTCCCGGGTCGACGGGACCGGTCCGGTTAACGCTCGACGTATCTCCAGCAGACACGATCGACTTGAGCAGTTTCCACAGCTCGGCGCCGTGACTGGTGAGACCCTGGCGTATGTCCTCGACCGAGTCAATTTCAGTCGAAATCTGGCGCTGGCGTGCGGCGCCGTAGGACTCAACTGTCGGCACCGATTGACCAAGCGACCCCAGCGCCTGGAAGATGACGCCGAATACGTAGAGACCGTGGAGCACGCCCCGAATCGGCCGATCCTCGAGCTTCCAGGGCGAGAACGTCGTCGTGGCCCTGCCGCTAATCAGGGGGAACACCGCCTCGATCAGCGTTAGCTGCAGGTGCATAGCCTCGTGGATGATGGCTTCTGCCAACCGCACCACAGCGTTGCGCTCATCGGCCCGAGGTACGGATACGAAGATCGAAAACGGTATGGCTGGGCTGCTGTAGCTGATGTCGTGTTCGCGCTCGGCGACGAGAAGATGAATGCTCTTTACGACGGTGCCGATTGCTTCACAGAGGCCACCCACATTGGCGATGAGATCGGTCGATGCCTGGATCAACTCCAGAGCCTCTTGAGAGGCTCCCTCCGCAAGCGTCAGGCCGCCGATCTCCAATCGCGGAAGCGTTGGGAGCAGTTCGACGTTGATGGATCCGGTCCTCAACTCGATTCTCCCACCCAAGACGCGCGTTGCCCGCGACTCGCCGGCGATCCAGCGATACGTGCCGTATGCGTGCCCGCACAGCTCGCCGCCTGCCATCCTCATCGCGCTGCGCGACGTCGGCGTGACGCCCCCGAGCGACGGCGACGCGAGCGACGAGCAGATCCGCGCGAACCTGGCGAACGAGATGGCCGGACGCCGGCGCCCTCGCCTGCGAGTCCGGATGCCACACCGTCCCGCGGTCCGGTTCGCGACCGTCGGCACGGCGGCCGCGGTCGCCGCCGGCGTCATCGTCGCGTCCGGGCTCGGGCGCGCGTCCTCGACGCCACGACTGGCGTTCCCTGGTGTGCACGCCTCCCGCGTGCCGAGCGTCCAAAGCGAGGACACCGCCTACATCGTCAGCCGGGTGAAGGCCAGAGTCGCCGCCGCGCAGACCGGCACGGTGGTCCGCTACGCCCTGTACAGCGGCGGAGACGTGACCGCCGACGGATCGCTGGTCAACCTGGGATGGAAGATGGACGAGGGGTACGAGTACGCCGCCCCGGACTCCACCCAGTACGCGCACGACACCATGTACTACCAGGACGGCAGCATCGAGCTTGCCACGTTCGAGGATTGGACCCCCGGCGCCACCGCCGACCGGGGCACCGACACCGAGACCGTGATCAACCCCGACGCCGACGAGTACAGCCAGACCCGGTATGAGGCGACCTTCAATCCGAACTTGGTCGCAACGCCCAGGCCGGACGTGTTCAGCACCCCCGCCCAGATCCAGCAGGCGCTGCAGAGCGGCCGGGTGACCCAGCAGGGGACACTGACGATCGACGGCACCCAAGCGATCGCGCTCTCGATGATCGCACCGAACGCCCCGGGCAACCCGAGCACCGACGTCGCCCTCTACGTCGACGCGCAGACCTATGAGCCGCTTCGCACCGTCGCGATCGTGGGCTCAGACCTGACCGTCAGCGACTGGGTGCCGGCCGCCGCCGACAACATCGCGGCCGCTAAGGACGAGTCGATTCCCGCCGGATACACCAAGACCACGCCTCTGCAGGTCAACGAGTCAACGCGCCGCGGAAACACGGGCAACAGCTAGCCATGCCGTCTCCGGGCCGCGGCCCTTGCCGCGGCCCGGGGTCCGATGGGGGGCGGCGTTGTAGGTGCACGCTGCGTAGGCAGCGACACAACCTGCCCGCACCGGCCGTAGGCGAGCGCCTTGCGCGAGGAGCACTGGCGGCACTTGATCGACCGATGGCGGGACGATCGGTCGGTCAACCATCGTCCGAGGGAGGACGCATGCCATCCATCATCCTGCGGGATGCCTGCGGTCGCCGCCGCTCGCCGGCGACGCTGTCTAGCTTCCATCAAGGGCGACCGCCGCGCAACAAGGGCCAGCGGTACCCGGCCGACCGCCGACCGTCGAGGAGATCATCGCGCACGCCGCGGGCGACGACCCCGACGCCGTTCGCCTGCGTGGCCTGATCGTCGTCCTGTGGCGAGCGGGCTTGCGGATCAGCGAAGCACTCGCGTTGAGCGAGAGCGACCTCGACCCGGTTCGAGGTGCGATCCTGATCCGCCATGGAAAGGGCGGTAAACGCCGGGAAGTCGGGATGGACCGATAGGCCTGGGAGCAGCTCGCACCGTGGCTCAACCTGCGAGCCACGCTGCCAGTCGGGGCGCTGTTCTGCGTGCTGCGCGGGCCAACCCAAGGCAGGCCGTGGGCATCTGCGGGCGTCCGCGCTCAGCTCCACGCCGCGGCTGCTCGGGCAGGCGTACGGCGCCGGTTCGCGCCACACCAGCTACGGCATGCTCATGCGGTCGAGATGTCGCGCGAGGGCGTACCGCTCCTGGTCATCCCAGCGCCAGCTCGGGCACGCCGACCTCGCGATCACCTCGGTGTACCTCCGCGGAATCGACAACACCGAGATCGTCCACGCCGTTCACGAACGGCCGGCACCGATGATCCCGGCCAGCCACGGCCTGTAGCGCCTCGCCCCTCACGCCGCTCCGCGGCTGGCTGCGACCCACCAGAGATTCATGCGTCCTGCTCTCGGGGCTGGGTCTGCGTCAAAAGCCATCCGTCGCCGATCCGATCGCTGGTCAAGTGGCGGCCGAGGATGTGAATGCGATCATGCGTGCTGACGGTGTTGTGCTGATCGGGCGAAGGGTCGAGAAGGTCGGGTGGGTCGTAGCGCTCAACGACGCCGATGACCACGCTGTTGGGATCGCCCCAGAGGTGGCCGCTCCCAGCGTCGACCACGCGCCGCGGCGATCGCCACGAACAGATCAGCCGGTCACACCGCGCACCGCCCATGCGGTCGCGGACACGGTAAACGCGGCGGACGGCAGCCGCGCTTTACAGAGCGCGCGCAACTGCGCGCGACGCTCGGCTGACAGGCCGCCAACGAACCCCCCGACTGACCCAACACCCAGCAAGAACGGCTCCCACCACTTCTCGAACCCGCCGAACGCGACATCCACCGCGACGGTACCCACCTCCACGGTTCGAATCGCAGCCTTGGCGAACAGCTCGGCAAGATGACCGCGCGTAGTTCCCGCCCGCGACGCCTCGCCCTCGACGGTAGGGTCCATCTCCCGCGCGGCGTCCCAGAACGGGCTCAGCGGTCCCCGCCCACCGGGACCGTGATCCCACACGCAGGCCGCGACCACGCCGCCGGGGCGCGTCACGCGCGCCATCTCCCGCAGACCGGCGACCGGATCGGCCATGAAATGCACGACGAGTTGCGCGAGCGCGGCATCGAACTCCCCGTCTGCGAACGGCAACGACTCCGCGGACGCGCGCCGCGCCCGCACGCCGGGGTGGCGCGCACGCACCACGGCGACGAACGGCTCGGAGGGATCGACCGCCGTCACGGACTCCGCGCCGACGCGATCGCCCAGGACGGCCGTCAGCGCCCCCGGGCCACATCCAACATCGAGGATCCGCTGACCCACGGCAAGACCCGCGAAGTCCGCGAACACGGACGCGAGCGGGATCGAGTAGCGCCCCATGAATCGGTCATAGGCGTCCGGTGCGACCGCAAAGCTCACACTCGCGCAATCTACGCCTCACACGGCCGTCAGATGCGACAGCCTCGCGGTGGGCGCGGTTACCGCGCAGCGGGGTGCTCGCGCGCCCACTGCACGATGCGACTCGAATCGGAGATCACGCTTCCGTCGTCGAGGACCAAGATCGGCACCTCGGGGGTGCCACTCAGGCGGGTAATCGCGGCGCGATCAGCCTTGCGTGTCAGGCGGTGCCACGGGACGGCACGGTATCCCTTCACGGTCCGGATCTCGTATTCATGTCCGGCATCATCAAGCGCCAGAGCTGCCCGGCCGCAGAAGTGACCGGCCTTCCCGAACGCCTTCTTCTGCCCGCACGTGTAGAGGATCACTCCGGTGAGCTTACCCGCCCAGAACAGGCGAAGGACCTCATCACCCGCACCTGGATGGTCGCTCTCGACGCTCTGCCTTTGGCTCGGGCCACTGGTGCTTTGGCGCAGGGGCTTGCGAGAGCGGGCGCGCCCGTAGCATGATCAGGATCGGGGTTCTTCGCCGTGCGGCGCGTGATCTGCACACGCCTCAGCCGAGGCTCAGTGCCGCCGGCAGGACTCGAACCTGCGACCGTTGGATTAAAAGTCCACTGCTCTACCAGCTGAGCTACGGCGGCGCAGCCGGTGATGATGGCAGCCGGGGCTGTCAGTGGCGGAGATGGCGGCGGCTCGTGAAGACGAGCGTCGCGTCGGCGGTGTCGGCGGCGGCTACGACGTCGGGGTCACGCGGTGAGCCGGCGGGCTGGATGAACGCTCGGATGCCGGCGGCGAGCGCGAGCTGGATCCCGTCGGCCGACGGGAAGACGTCATCCGAGGCCATGACGGTGCCCGCCTGGGGCGCTCCGGCCTTGGTGAGCGCAAGCCTCACGGCGTCGTCACGGCTCATCTGGCCGGCGCCGATGCCCGCGGTGACGAGCTCACGGGCGAGCACGATCGCGCTGGAGCGGACGTGCTTGCACACCTTCCAGGCGAACAGCAGCTCCGACCACTCCTCCTCGGTCGGCCGGCGGGCGGAGACGACCTGCATCTCTGCGCGCTCCTCCAGGTCGAAGTCACGATCCTGGACGAGCATGCCGCCGAGCACCTGGCGCATCGCCGGCTCGATCATGTCCGGTAGCGGCTGCTCGCCATCGTCGAGGATGCGCAGCTCCTCGCGCGCCGAGAGCATGGCGAGCGCGTCGTCGTCGTAGCCCGGCGCGAGCACGACCCCGGGCGCCTGGTGCTCGAGCGCCACTGCGAGGGGGCGATCGACGGACCGGTTGAGGCATACGAACGCGCCCGCGGCCGACGCCGGGTCGGAAGCCACCGCACGCTGGTGGGCGTCCGCTGCGGTGGGGCCGACGGCGACGCCGCACGGGTTGTCGCGCGTGACGATCACGCAGGCGGGAATCTGGAACTCGGCCAGCAGCGTCCGGCCGAGATCGAGGTCGAGGAGGTTGTCGTAGGACAGCGCGCCGCCCCCACGCTGGGCCACCATCGACATCAGGCTCGCGCGGGCGCCCACCCGGGTGTAGAAGGCGGCCCGCTGGTGAGGGTTCTCGCCGTGGGGGAGCTCCGCCGCCTTCTCGAACGCGGTGACCATGAGCGGCGGGAAGTCCTCACGCTTCTCCTGAAACCAGCGCGCGATCGACGTGTCGTAGCGCGCGGTGAGGGCGAACGCCTCGGCGGCCAGGCTCTCTCGCGTGGCGAGGGAGAGACGCCGGCCGGATTCACGGAGCTCCGCCAGGACTGCGTCATAGCTCTCGGGACGAACCACCGGCGCCGTGAAGTGGTGGTTCTTGGCCGCGGCGCGGATCATCGTCGGGCCGCCGATGTCGATGTTCTCGATCACTTCGGCGTCGCTCACGCCGCGCGTGGCGGCCGTGCGCTCGAACGGATACAGGTTGACGCACACGAGGTCGACGGGCTCGACGTCGTGGTCACGCGCTGCCGCGACGTGCTCGGGGTTGGAGCGGACGGCGAGCAGGCTCGCGTACAGCTTGGGGTGAAGCGTCTTCACCCGGCCGTCCATGATCTCCGGGAATCCCGTCAGGTCGGAGATGGAGCGAACGGCGACGCCGGCCTGGGCGAGCTCCCGCGCGGTGCCCCCCGTGGAGACGACCTCGATGCCGAGGTCTTCCAGGCCGCGGGCGAACTCGACGATCCCCGTCTTGTCGGACACCGACAGCAGCGCGCGGACGATCGTGACCTCGCCGGCAGCAGCGGCGGCGAGCCCCGAGGCACCTGACTTGTCCTGGCTCATCGGCAGGCCAAAAATCTAGTGGACTCGTCCGTCAGCCGCGCGGGGCCGCTCGAATGGCGCACGGGCTTGCGGATGGTCCACTAACCGGAGATTCTGATCCGGCGCGGGTTGTCCGGATCGACGCGGAGCGCACCCGCAGCGAACAGCCCAACGGCCTCGGGGAGCAGCTCGTGCTCGATCGCGTGCAGATGCTCGAGGACGTCCTCGGGCTCGCGCGCGTCGGGCAGCTCGACGGCCCGCTGGAGGATCACCGGGCCGGTGTCGACGCCGTCGTCGACGAAGTGAACGGTGACGCCGAACACCTTGACCCCGTAAGCGAGTGCCTGGCCCACCGCGTCGAGCCCGGGGAACGCCGGCAGCAGCGCCGGGTGGATGTTGATCACGGCATCCGGGAAGCGCGCCAGGAAGTCGGGGTGCAGCAGCTGCATGTAGCCGGCGAGCACGACGAGGCCGACGTCTCGCTCGGCCAGCCACATCGCCATCGCCCGGTCGCGGTCACCGCGGTCGGCGAACTCGCTGACGGGGAATGCCCGCGCCGGCACGCCAGCGCCCCGGGCCCGCTCGAGCGCCCGCGCGGCCGGCCGATCGGAGGCGACGGCGACGACCTCGGCGCCCTGACGACCATGGAAGCGGTCGAGCAGCGCCTGGAGGTTCGTGCCCACCCCGGAGGCGAGCACGGCAACCCGCAGCAGGGTCGGCTCGGCGGCGGCGCCTCCTCCGGGCGGCCGCTCATCCCCGGTGGTCATGCCGCGGCACGCAGCTTCGGGAACCGACCGCCCGTGGAGCACAGTCTGCCTGCCGAGAGCATCCCGTCCACGCGCTCCAAAACGTCGCCGGCACGAAGGTGGGCGAAGCTTCCGTACTCGGGCAGGTCGTCGTAGCGCTTCTCGGCGATCACCTTCGAGCGGCCGCCGCGGAGGATCTCCACGGCGCGTGTCCGGCCCACCGACGGCTGCGCTCCGCAGACGACGGCGAGAATCGCCTCGTCGAGGTCGGTGGCCGGGGCCTCCGCGCCGCGTGAAGATCCGGCCGGCCCCCGGGCACGCCGCGGCTCGGGCTCCGCCGGCCGAGCGGCGGGATCGCAGACGTCGCAACACGGGCCGGTCGGCGCGCCGGCGCCGTCGCCGAAGTGGGTCAGCAGCGCATGTCGCCGGCAGCCGGAGGACTCGACGTAGCCCCAGACCGAGCGGTACTGCTCCCAGCGCACGCGCTCGGCCTCCCGAGCGAGGGTGCGACAGCGTCCCCGGGCTGCGGCGTTCCACTCGCCGACGATGCGCCCGCGGGCGCGGTCGGGGACCGACGGCTGCGGGGCGACCACGCCGGCCCGGTGCAGAATCCCGATCATGGCGCGAGCCGCGTCGACGGCGTCGGTGTGGCGCCGTCCCGAGCCGAGTCCGGCCATCCGTGCCAGCTCCTCCAGCTGGAGGTCGTACTGCCCATCGAGGCCGGCCCACATGAGTCGTTCGCCAAGGCGCTCGAGCGCGTCGTCGCCGAGACGCGCGCGCTCGATGAAGAACACGTGCAGTCCCTTGTCACGCTGCTCGCAGAACAGCAGGGCGCGGGAGGGCGCTCCATCGCGTCCCGCCCGCCCAGCCTCCTGGTAGTAGGCCTCGAGTGACGACGGGACGGTGGCGTGGGCCACGGTGCGGACATCGGCCTTGTCGATCCCCATCCCGAACGCGTTGGTGGCGACGATCACGCGGGCTTCTCCGGACATGAAGCGCTCCTGCGTGGCCGCCCGCAGGCCGCGCTCGAGGCCCGCGTGGTAGACGAGCACCTCCTCGCTCAGGGCGCCCTGCAGGACGCCGGCGACCTGCTCGCACGCGTTTCGGGTCCCGGCGTAGACGATCGCCGGGAGCGCCCCGGGCTCCCGCAGCGCCGCGACGAGTCGCCCCTCCTTGTCGGCCGCGGTGCGGCAGCGCACGACGGAGAACGTGAGGTTCGGGCGATCGAAGCCGGTCGTGACGCGCACCGGCTCGCGCAGCTCCAGGCGGCGCGCGATGTCCGAGGCGACACGCGGCGTCGCGGTGGCGGTGAGCGCGATCGTAGCCCGGGCATGGAGGCCGCGGGCAGCCCCGGCGAGCGCGAAGTAGTCGGGCCGGAAGTCATGGCCCCACTGGGAGACGCAGTGCGCCTCGTCGACGACGAACAGCCCCACCCGGGCCTGGCCGATCGCCTCCACGAAGCGTGGCGCCGCGAACCGCTCCGGCGAGACGTAGAGCAGCCGCAGCTCGCCGCTGACCGCGCGGGCGACAGCCTCGACGTTGCGGGCGCCGGCCCGCTGCGCGTTGACGAGCTCGACGCGCCCGGGGGCGACGGCCTGGAGCGCCGAGACCTGATCCTGCATCAGCGAGACGAGCGGCGAGACGACGATCGTGAGGTCATCGCGCATCAGCGCCGGGAGCTGGTAGCAGAGGGACTTGCCCGAGCCCGTCGGCATGACGACGAGGGCGTCTCGGTCGGCAAGGGCGGCGCCGACGGCCGCCTCCTGCCCGGGCCGGAAGCGCGGAAAGCCGAACAGGGTGGCGAGCGCCTCGTGCGGGGTCATCGAGGCCGCGACGATAGCGGCGGCCGTGGTCGTCACGGCCGCGGCGCCGACCCACTCGCCCGGCGCGGGGGGCGACCCGGCGCTCGCTGTGCGAGCGCCGGGTGCTCAGCCGCCTACTGCAGGTGGACGATGCGCGTGCAGTTGTGCGCCCGGGCGTACGGCATCGCCTTGCGGCGGAGGAACGCCGTGCCTCCGGGCTTGCTGCCGCAGCTCACCTTCGCGTTCACCCCCGGGGTGTAGATCCGGTTGCGCCCGGCACCGCCCCAGATGTGATCCCGGCCCAGGCCACCGTTGATGCGGTCGTTCCCACCGTTGCCGTGGATCCTGTCGTTGCCGTTGCCGGCGGTGATGTAGTCCGCGCCGCTGCCGCCATGGAGCTGGTCGTTGCCGTTGCCCACCGCGATGCGGTTGGTCGCCTTGCGAGCGTAGATTCGGTCCTTGCCGTTGCCGTCGAACAGCTTGTCGTGGCCTGCCTTCCCGTCGATGCAGTCGCGGCCTCCGAGCCCGGCGATCCGCTCGTAGGCGCCGAGTCCGAGGATGCGGTCGGAGTACAGCGTGCCGAGGACGCGGCCACCGCGCTTCTTGGCGACCAGCGCGTACCGCGGTCCGGGTCCATACAGGCATGGGCTGTGGTACTTGTGCCGTGCGACTGGCAGCGCGATCACGGTGCCGCCCGACGGGCCCTTGAACGGCCGGCTGACGATGATGATCGTGCCGCGGTAGATGATCACGCACTCCTGCTGGACGACCTGCAGGGTCGAGCCAGGTGGGCAGATCTCGATCGGCGGCGCCGGCCCGGTGGTCCCTGCGCACGGGTCGCTGTTGCTCTGGGAAACGGTCGCCTCGGCCACGACAACGTCGAGCAGGCCGGGGATGTGGACGACGAGCGACTGCTCGGTGAGCGAGGTCGCCGTCTTCGTCAGGACGTTGGTGTCGATGTAGGCCCCGCCCCCGAGGTTGAACGTCGTCTCGGATCCGGTCGGGATCTGGTGACTCGTGCCGTTGATGTAGATGACGTTGAGGGTCGATGACGCCGTCCCCGTGAGCTTGCCGTCCGCGCAGGTGTAGGTCGCCGATGACTGAATCGGGCCGGCGACATAGATGTCGCCACTGCCGGTCGGGATCGTCACGCCCTGCACGCTGGCGACAGCCCCAACCCCCGGCGAGGTACCGCTGGCGTCGGCGTTGTCGGTGAAGGCTCCCACCGGACCGGCGGTGACGAGCGCGGTCCCTGAGACCGGGACGGAGGTCGTCGCGACGCCGGCACTCTGCGTGGCACACGGAGTCTGCTTCGGGTTGGCGATCGTCGGCTCGAGGACCGTCCCGCCCAGGAGGCCCACGCGCAGGGCGCTGGCCCGGCAGCCAAATGGTGACGAGGTCGTCGCGGCCGAGGCGGCGGTGGCGAAGATGGCCATCGACGCGAAAAGCGCGCCGATCGCGAGGCACACCACGCGCGGAAATCTGTGCAGCATGAGCAGCTTGCTCCTTCCCGCCACAAGTGGCGGCGCTGGATATGGAGTACGACCGACGGCCCCGACCGCCCGTCATGGTGAGATAGTTACCTCATCGGCAAAAGTCGCGAATCCCGTAAGTCAAATGTTGCAGGGGATTCGGGCCCGAACCTGTGCGGCCGCTTATTGCTCACGGCACGCCATGGCCCCAAAATTGCAGCGACAGGAGATCAGGCGCGGACGAGGGGGAGCGGAGCGCGCTCCAAGGCGAACTTCCCGTTCGCCTCCTCGGATCTCGCCAGCGGATAGCGACCGCTGAAACAGGCGTCGCAGTGGCGGTCGGCGGATCCGCCGATCGCCCGGTAGACGCCCTCGAGGCTGAGATAGTGCAGCGTGTCCGCCCCGAGCTCCTCGGCGATCTCGTCGACGGATCTCCCGTGGGCGATCATCTCCTCGCGCGTCGACATGTCGATGCCGTAGTGACACGGATGCTTGATCGGCGGGGCGCTGATCCGGAGATGGACCTCGGCGGCGCCGGCCTCACGCAGCATCTTCACGATCTGACGCGGGGTGTTTCCCCGCACGATCGAGTCGTCGACGACCACGAGCCGCTTGCCCTCGACGACTTCCGGGAGGGCGTTGAACTTGAGCCGCAGGCCCTGGCGACGGAGCTCCTGACCCGGCTGGATGAACGTCCGGGCGATGTAGCGATTCTTGATGAAGCCGTCGTCCTGCGGGAGCGCGGCCGCCCGGGCGAGCCCCCGGGCGGCGGCGTTGCCGGAGTCCGGAACGGGGATCACCAGGTCAGCCTCCACCGGCGCCTCGCGCCACAGGTTCTCCCCCATGCGAGCCCGCGCCACCTGCAACCGCTGGCCGTGCATCCGCGAATCGGGCCGCGCGAAGTAGATGTACTCGAACAGGCAGAAGGCGCGATGCTGGCCCCCGGCGACCATCTGGGAGGTGAGCCCGCGCTCGTCCAGCGTCACCACCTCACCGGGCTCGACGTCCCGGAGAAACTCGGCGCCGAGCAAGTCGAAGGCACACGTCTCACTCGCCACGCAGTAGGCGTCGGCGATGTCGCCCTCGCCGCGGATCACGCCGAGGGAGAGCGGGCGGATGCCCTGCGGATCGCGGAAGGCCACGACCGCCTCGTCGGTCATCACGACCGTCGAAAAGGCTCCCTCCAGCCGGGGCAGGACCTCGGCGACGGCATCCTGTACGCGCTCGGCGGGGTGGGTGGCGAGCAGCGCGGCGATGATCTCCGAATCGGACGTCGAGCGGAAGGGGACATCGCGGCCCCGCAGCTCGGAGTGCAGCTCGACGGCGTTGATCAGGTTGCCGTTGTGGGCGAGAGCGATCGTGCGGCTGTCGTCGCGGACGATCGGCTGGGCGTTCTCCCACTGCGAGGCGCCCGTCGTCGAGTAGCGGACGTGGCCGATCGCCATGTCGCCGACGAGCGAATTGAGCATGTGGTTGTCGAACACCTGGGCGACGAGCCCCTGGTCACGAATCGCCATGATGCTGCCGCCGCGCGGCGCGGTGGCGATGCCGGCCGACTCCTGGCCGCGGTGCTGAAGCGCGAAGAGCGCGAAGTAGGAAAGCCTGGCGACGTCGTGCTCGGGCGCGTAGATGCCGAACACGCCGCATTCGTCGCGCGGACCGTCGCGCTGATCAAGGGAATCGATCATGCCGTCTTCAGGCCAGGATGACGGGGGGAGCGGCGGCAACCGCTTCAACGCCCGGACACGGTGTTCAGCGTAGCAGTGGGGCACTCTCGTCCCGACCGCGCGGATCCCATGATTCCGCTCTTTACAGCAGTTCGCGGAGGGTGCGCGCGTGCGCGTCGGCCGCCGCGGCGATCTCGACGTGGAGAAGCCCGTCGATCTCCAGCGCCGTTCCGCCGACCCGGCCGATCACGGGGAGGTCGCCGAGCGCCTCCAGGGGACCGGAGACGAGAAAGGCGCTTCCGAGGTCCTCCCCGAAGGGATCGAGCCCAGGCGGGAGGGTCACGGTGGCACCGGTCTCGCCGGCCAGGCAGCACTCCGCGAGCGCGACGGCGATGCCTCCTTCGGCGATGTCGTGGGCGCTGTGGAGATCGCCCGAGCGAACGCCCTCACGGACGCGGTCGTGGGCGGCGCGGATCGTCACCGGGTCCTTCGGCGGCAGCGGCCCCTCCGGCGCCGCACCGAGCAGTTTGGCGATCTCGGACCCGGCACGAGAGGGGGCGAATGCGCCCACGATGGCGATCGCGTCCCCTTCCAGCGAGAACCCCAGCCGTCCGGCGCGCAGGGCATCGGGCAGCGAGCCGACCATGCCGATCACCGGCGTGGGCAGGATCGGTCCGGCCGGCCCCTCGTTGTACAGCGAGACGTTGCCGCCGACGATCGCCAGCTCCAGCGCCTCGCACGCACCAGCCAGCCCCTCCACCGCCTCGGTGAGCTGCCAGGCGACGTGCGGCTTCTCGGGGTTACCGAAGTTCAGGCAGTTGGTGACGCCGAGCGGCTCCGCGCCGACGCAGGCGAGATTCGCGGCACACTCGAACACCGCTTCGGCGGCGCCCACGCGGGGATCGCAGGCGACCCGCCGGCCGTTGCCGTCGATCGACAGGGCGATCGCCCCGGCGACGTCGCCGGGGCCCGTCGCCTCCCCGGCGCCGAGGGCGAGGACGGCAGCGTCGGCCTGCTCAGGGCGGCGGACGGTGCGGGACCCCACCACGGGGTCGTACTGCTCGTACACCGTTCGCCGGGACGACAGGTTGGCGCTCGCCAGCAGGGCGAGCAGCGTCTCGTCCGCCGGCGTCCCGTCCGCGAGGACCGCCGGCGGCGCGGGGTACAGCGGAGCGTCGGGTGGCACGGGATGGAGGTCGTAGAGGGGGCACTCGTCGACGAGGACCGGCACGGGCAGCTCGCCGACGACGAACCCGCGCCGGAGCACTCGGAAGCTGCCGCGGTCCGTGATCTGGCCGATCGGAGTGGCCAGGGTCTCCCAGCGCTCGCAGACGTCGATGACCCGCCCGACGCACTCGGGCGTGACGACACAGAGCATCCGCTCCTGCGACTCGGAGACCATGATCTCGAACGGCTCCATGTCCGGTTCGCGCAGCGGCACGTTGCAGACGTCGATGTCGATGCCAACGCCCCCCTTGGCGGCCATCTCCGAGGCCGAGGAGGTGAGGCCCGCCGCGCCGAGGTCCTGCAGCGCGACGAGCAGGCCGTGGTCGAGCAACTCCAGGCAGCACTCGAGGAGCTTCTTCTCGGTGAACGGGTCACCGATCTGGACCGATGGCCGCTTCGCCTCGTCCCCATCCCCGAGCTCGGCGCTCGCCAGCACCGAGGCGCCGCCGATGCCGTCGCGGCCGGTGAGCGCTCCGAGCAGCACGACGACGTTGCCGGGACCGGCGGCCGCCGAGCTGGTCAGGCGGTCGCGAGGCGCCAGGCCGGCGCACATGGCGTTGATGAGGCAATTCTGCTCGTAGGCGTCCTCGAAGTAGATCTCCCCGCCGACGGTGGGCACGCCGATCGAGTTGCCGTAGTGACCGATGCCGGCGACGGCATGCTCGAGCAGGTAGCGCGAGCGCTCCGAGCGCCCGATCTCGCCGAAGCGCAGGCTGTCGAGCACGGCGATCGGCCGCGCGCCGACGGCGAAAACGTCACGCAGGATGCCCCCGACTCCGGTGGCCGCGCCCTGGAAGGGCTCAACGGCGCTCGGGTGGTTGTGCGACTCGACCTTGAACGCGACGGCCATGCCGCCGCCGACGTCGACCGCCCCCGCGTTCTCGCCGGGGCCGACGAGGACGTGAGGGCTCTCGGTGGGAAGCCGGCGCAGCAACCGCTTGGAGTGCTTGTAGGCGCAGTGCTCGGACCACATCAGCGAGAGCATCGCCAGCTCGACGTCGTTCGGGTCGCGCTCCAGGCGCTCGACGATGAGCGCGTATTCGGAGTCGGTGAGACCGAGCTCGCGGTATTTGGCGCTAGACGGCGACGCGGGAGTCAACGTGGGCTCGCATCGACTCGAAGATCACGAGACCGTCGGTCGAGCCGGTGAGGAGATCGACGGCGTGCTCGGGGTGCGGCATCAGCCCGAACACGTTGCCTTCGCGGTTGCACACCCCGGCGATGTCCCGGAGCGAGCCGTTCGGGTTGTGGCCCTCGGCGTAGCGGAGCAGCACCTGGCCGTTTCGCTCCAGCTCGTCGAGCGTCGCCTCCGGGGCGTAGTAGCGCCCGGTGGTGTGCTTGACCGGGATCGACAGGCACGCTCCCTGGGTGGCGGCGCCGGTGAAGGCCGTGCCGATCCTCACCACGTCAAGGTCGACCTGGCGGAACAGGAAGCGCAGCGAGGTGTTGGTGAGCAGCGCGCCGGGCAGCAGACCCGCCTCGCAGAGCACCTGGAAGCCGTTGCAGATGCCGAGCACGAGGCCGCCGGAGCGGGCGAACTCGGCGACCGCCTCCATCACCGGGGAGAACCGCGCGATCGCCCCGGGGCGCAGGTAGTCCCCGTAGGAGAATCCGCCCGGCACGATCACCGCATCGACGCCGCGGAGATCGGCGTCGGCGTGCCACAAGAGCTCCGCCTCGCCGATGCGCCGCGCGGCGAGCATCGCGTCCACCTCATCGCAGGACCCCGGGAAGCGGACGATGCCGAACCTCACGGGCAGCCGCCTCCGGCGCGGACGGCGACGAAGCTCATCCCGCCTCCTCGAGGATCGTCCAGTCCTCGATCAGGGGATTGCACAGCAGCCGCTCGCACATCGCCGGCAGCTGGGAGGGATCCTCGACGTCGAGCTCGATCATGCGCCCCACCCGCACCTCGGCGACGCCGGTGAAGCCGAGCGCGGGCAGCGCGCGCTCCACCGCCTGACCCTGCGGGTCGAGGATCCCCGCCTTGGGCCGCACCAGCACCCGTGCGCGCATCAGCGTCCGGCGGTCCTCTGAAGCCAGGCGTCGAACGGCTCGCCCGTGATCAGCTCGTAGGCCTCGCGGTACTTCTCACGGGTTCGCGCCACGACCTCATCCGGGATCTCCGGGGCGGGCGGGTTGCGATCCCAGCCGGTCGACGACGCCCAGTCGCGGACGTACTGCTTGTCAAAGCTCGGCTGCGAGCGACCGACCTCATAGCCCTCGACGGGCCAGAAGCGCGACGAGTCCGGGGTGCAGACCTCGTCGGCCAGGGTCAACCGACCGTCGGCGTCGAGCCCGAACTCGAACTTCGTGTCGGCGAGGATGATCCCGCGTTCGCGGGCGTGCGCCGCGGCGTGCTGGTAGACGGCGAGCGAGACGTCACGCAGCCGCGTGGCGAGCTCCCGGTCGCCGATCAGGCCGACCGCCCCCTCGAAGTCGATCGCCTCGTCGTGGCCCACCTCAGCCTTGGTCGAGGGGGTGAAGATGGGCCCGGGCAGCTGCTGTGACTCCTGCAGGCCGGGCGGCAGCTCGATCCCGGACACGCGCCCGTCACGCTGGTAGTCCTTCCACCCCGAGCCGGTGATGTAGCCGCGCACGACGCATTCGACCGGCAGCATCGTGAGGCGCCGGACGACCATCCCCCGGCCGCGCGCCTCGGCGGGGACGCCGTCGGTCACCGACAGCATGTGATTCGGGACGATGGCCTCGGTCTCGCCGAACCAGAACGCCGAGAGCCCGGTGAGCACGGCGCCCTTGTCCGGGATCGGGTTGGGATGGACGACGTCGTAGGTGGAGATCCGGTCGGAGGCGACGAGCAGCAGCTCGTCGTCACTCAGGCTGTAGATCTCCCGCACCTTCCCCGAGGCCAGCAGCTCCAGATCGCCCAGCGCGGTCACCGAAGCGATCCTACCAACGGACTCGGGCGTCACCCCGGCAGGGGAGGCCGGCGCTCAGGGAGCGCTCAGGCGGCGCGATCGCCGCGGGCCCCGCCGCAGCGGTCGCAGATGCAGTGATGCCCGTGGACGGGGGAGACGTCGATCCCGCGCATGGCGGGATGACGGGTGCTCACCGGCTGCGACGGCGCCGCCACGCTCGCGGGGACCCCACTGGGCGCGGAGGGCTCACCGCGATGGGAGAGCCTGCGCGTGTAGTTGTGGACTGACGCGAACATGGTGTGGTTGGAGCCTCTTGTCTCGACCTGGGGAGCAATTAGAAGATACGAGTGCCATCGGCAGAATCCCTCTCCACGATGACGCCCGCGAGTCCATTATCCGGCTTATAAGCAGTATTTCGGACCGAGCGGCCCACGAGCGGGTGTCGTCCTGGACGATTCGGCGAAACAACCAGGCCGCGCCACGCTCCGCGGGCTCCTCGGCCGCGGCGTAGGCTTCGCGGCACCGCACCGATCACGAGGAGAGAGGAAGCGATGAGCACAGACGCGCCGAGCGTGCCCCTGGACGGGCTGATGATGCGCACGCCGCTGCTGATCCGGCAGCTCGCCGAGCGTGCCGGGCTCCTGTTCGGCGAGCGCGAGGTGGTCAGCGCGACGGCCGAGGGGATCGAGCGCTCCACCTACGCCGAGGTTCTGGAGCGCGCGCGTCGGCTGGCCAGCGCGCTGCAGGAACTGGGGATCAAGCCTGGCGACCGCGTCGGGACGTTCGGGTGGAACTCGCGCCGGCACCTGGAGCTGTACCTCGCCGTGCCGTCGATGGGCGCCGTGCTGCACACGCTGAACATCCGCCTGTTCGAAGACGACCTGCGCTACATCGTCTCCCACGCGGCCGACCGGATCATCTTCCTCGACGCCTCGCTCGCTGACGGCATGCCCCACTTCGAAGGGGTCGAGCACGAGGTGCTGATGCCCGACGCCGATGCGACGCGAGAGGGGGCCCTCGACTACGAGGAGCTGATCGCGCGCGGAGACCCCGCATTCGCCTTCCCCGACGTCGACGAGGACGCCGCCGCGGCCATGTGCTTCACGAGCGGCACCACCGGACGGCCCAAGGGGGTCGTCTACTCGCACCGCTCGACGGTGCTCCACACGCTGATGACCAACCAGGCCGACGGCCCAGGACTGCGCGAGCGCGACACGGCGATGCCGATCGTGCCGATGTTCCACGCCAACGCGTGGGGGCTGCCGTACGCCGCGGCGATGGCGGGGGCCAAGCTCGTGCTGCCAGGACCGCGGATGGACCCGGCGTCGCTGGCCCGGCTGATCGCCGATGAGCGGGTGACGTTCTCCGCCGCCGTGCCGACGATCTGGCAGGGGATCGCCCAGCTCGATCCCGCTCCGGATCTCTCCTCCGTGGAGCGGCTCATCTGCGGCGGATCGGCGGTGCCGGAGGCCCTGATGCGGCAGTTCGACGAGCGCTTCGGCGTGCCGATCGTGCAGGCCTGGGGGATGACCGAGACAAGCCCGATGGCCTCGGTGAGCCGGGTGCCGTCGAGCGTCACCGACGAGGACGAGGCCTACCGGCTGCGCGCGCTGCAGGGCCGCGTGGTGCCATTGGTGGACTTCCGCATCGACGAGGAATCGGGCGGCGAGCTCCAGGTCCGGGGACCGACGATCGCCAGCGCGTACTACGAGGACGAGACGGGCGCCGAGAAGTTCACCGAGGACGGCTGGCTGCGCACCGGCGACGTCGCCGAGGTGGAGGACGGCGCGATCATCAAGCTCGTCGATCGCACCAAGGACCTCGTCAAGTCGGGCGGCGAGTGGATCAGCTCGGTCGAGCTGGAGAACGTGATCATGGGCCACCCCGACGTGCTCGAGGCCGCGGTCGTGGCGATCCCCCACGAGCGCTGGGGCGAGCGGCCCTGCGCCTGTGTGGTCCGGCGCGAGGGCGCCTCGCTCGACTCCGACGCGCTGCGCGAATACCTCGGCGCGAAGGTGGCGAAGTGGTGGCTGCCCGACCGCGTCGAGTTCATCACCGAGGTGCCGAAGACCTCGGTGGGCAAGTTCAACAAGAAGGTGCTGCGGGCGCAGATCGCCGACGGCACGCTCGAGTGATTCGGGCGGACGTCGGGACGTCCGGGCCTCCGGGGCGTCCGGGCCTCCGGGGCGTCCGGGCCTCCGGGCCTCCGGGGCGTCCGGGGCGTCCGGGGCGTCCGGGGCGTCCGCGCGGCCGGCGGCCGGCGCTCCGGGGCCGCGGTTCCGGGCCGGCCTTCCCGGGGGGCGGGCGGCGCAACGCCCATCTGCCCCCAACCGACGCGATCGCGGCCCGGCGTGGGGGCTGATCGGCCTGTGGTGCCCATCAGGCCCCACGCGCCGCCGAGGACGCATCGGTTGGGACGAAATGGGCGTGGAGCGAAGCGGCGCGCGGGCGCGGCCGCCGGAGCCGCCCGCCCTCCACGTGCATTTGGCCCCGACCGAGCGAACACGCCCCGGGGCTGGGGGCAAATGCGCCGCTGACGTGTATTCGGCCCCACGCGCTGAGCCAATCCCAACGGTTGGGGCGTAATGCACACGGGCGAGTGGGAGGCGCCCCCGGCGGGAGCCCCGCCCGGAGAGGCGAGGTTGGCGAGCCCACGGACGGGCTCGCCGGCGGCACCGGCCGCCCGCACGGCGCCCGGCCGTCGGTCACTCAGGCGATCTCGTCGAGCCGCGCCACGATCTCGGGTGCGTAGCGCACGAACGGGGCGTAGTCGAAGATCGCATCGAGGTCGAGGCCCTCGGTCGCCGCGCCGCCCTCGCCGGCGGCGAGCAGGTCGCGCAGGGGGGTGCGCTCGTCCAGGGCCCGCTGGGTAAGGCGCTGGACGATCCGGTAGGCGTCGTCACGGCTCATGCCGCGCGCTTCGACGAGGGCGAGGAGCAGGCGCTGGGAGAACAGCGCCCCGTGCGTGAGCTCCAGGTTCTCCCGCATCCGGGCGGGGTCGACGACCATCCCGCGGACGAGCGAGAGGATCCGTCGCTGAAGGTGGTCGAGGAGGATCGTCGAGTCGGGCAGGATCACCCGCTCGACCGAGGAGTGCGAGATGTCGCGCTCGTGCCACAGCGCGACATCCTCCAGCCCCGCCTGGGCGTTCGCCCGCAGCACCCGAGCGAGCCCGCTCACCTGCTCGGACTTGATCGGGTTGCGCTTGTGGGGCATCGCGCTCGAGCCCTTCTGCCCGGCGGCGAACGGCTCGCGCGCCTCCGCCACCTCGGTCCGGGCGAGATGACGAAGCTCGGTGGCGAACCGCTCGAGCCCCGCCCCGGCGAGGGCGATGGCCTGGAGCAGCTCGGCATGCCGGTCACGGGCCACGACCTGGGTGGAGACGGGCTCGCGCTCCAGCCCGAGCCGAGCGAGCACCCGGAGCTCGAAGTCCGGCGAGGTGGCGCTGTAGGTCCCGACCGCTCCGGAGATCGCCCCGACGGCGACCTGCGCGAAGGCCCGCTCGAGCCGTACGCGGTTGCGCTCGGCCTCGAAGGCGAACCCGGCCAGCTTGATCCCGAAGGTCGTCGGCTCGGCGTGGATCCCGTGCGTCCGCCCCACGCAGAGCGTGTCCCGGTGCGCTCGCGCCTGCTCGGCGAGCGCGCGCACGAGCTCCCGGGCGTCGGGGAGGACGATCTTCGCCACCGCCTGGAGCTGGAGCGCGAGGCCGGTGTCGAGCACATCGCTCGAGGTGAGCCCGAGGTGGATCCAGCGTCCGGCGGGGCCGGCGGAGTCGGACAGGACGTCCACGAAGGCGGCGACGTCGTGGTCGGTGACGCGCTCGCGTTCGGCGATCGCCTCGACGGTGAAGGAGGCCGCGCGGATCGCCTCGAGCTCCGCGGCGGTCGGGCCGTCCATCTCCTCGCAGGCCGCCACCTCGACTTGACGCATCGCCTCGAAGCGGGCCTGGTCGGTCCAGATCTCGCCGAGCTCCGGGCGCGTGTATCGAGCGATCACGGCGCCCGATTATGGCGGGCACTCCCGCGCGAACGCCGCGCCCCGGCTCCCCCGGTGGCGCAGCCGCTAGCGCGCGAAGGTCGCTCGGCGCGTCGCCCGGTAGAACCGCACCGGAGGCGTGCCGATGGACTGGCTGACCGTGACGGCGACGTCGAGGTTGTGGATCGTGCGCAGCCCTCGCTCCAGGTTTCCGGCGAGCCGGGCCCGGACGACCCGCGTCACCGCGCCCGGCATCGTGAAGTGGGAGCTGAACAGGGTGACGCGGCGCTTGCGCCCGCGTCGGGTCAGCGCGACGGGATGTGCGGTGACGACGGTGACGGTGTCCTGGCAGGTGGTGCCGAGTCCTCCTGTGCACACGACGGGGAGCGAGGCGAGACCGTTCTGGGCGACGTTCACCGACCCGATCGTCGGCGGCGAGTTGACCACGAGGAAGGTGCGCGTGAGCGTGGTGGTGTGGCCGACGAGGTCGGGCTGGGTCACCTCCGCGGTGTAGAAGCCGAGGGGCAGCGTGGTGGGCCAGTAGGCGATCCAGTAGCCGTCGCTGACGTCGGCGCTCACCGTGCCGAGCGGGCTGCCGGAGGACGAGAGGATGCTCACGTTGACGAACGGGAGGTCGCCCGGGTTCGTTCCCGCCGCGCCGAACAGGGTGGGCTGGCGGCCGAGCGCTCCGCCCACGCCCGGGATGAGCATCGTCGTCGCCGGGGGGTTCACCTTGATGATGATCGTCGTCGCCGGGCTGAACGCCGTCTGGCCGTTGACGGTGGCCTCGGCGACCGCCACGTACTCGCCGTCGGGCAGTCCCGGCGCGACCGTGAAGGCGAAGGCGCCGCTCGAGCCGACCGTCGAGGTCTGGTAGCGAACCGGCGTGGTCGTCGTCGTCGTGCCCGCGTAGACGACGAGCGAGACGCCGTCACCGGCGGCGCTCGCCGGCGCCTGGCCGGTGAGCGTCGGCGAGGGGGTGGTGAGGACGCCGTCCCCGGGGGCGCTCAGCGTGAGAGTGGCGGCACCGCCGAGGTCGAGCTGGAACGACGTCGGGGCGCTCACGGCAGGCGTCGCCGGAGCGGCGAAGTCCTCCTGGGTGGCACCGGCCGTGTAGAGGCCGTTGGGGAGCGCGGTGGTCGGCGTCACCGACCAGGTGCCGTCGAGGGCGATCGGCGTGGCGAGCGTCTGCACGGGGATTCCGGAGGCGCTCGGGCCGCTGTAGACGCTCACCGTGACCTGAGGAGCGAAGCCGGCGCTGGTGCTCGCGGTGCCCGAGTAGGTGGGCTGCGCCGCGGTGTACAGCGCACCGTTGGCCGGACTGGTGATCGTCACGGCAGGGGCAGGGCCGCTCGTCGCCGCGCGCGCGGGCCCGGGGCCCGCCGCCGCCACCGCGACGAGAAGGAGCGCCGTCATGGCCGCGGCAGGAGCGATCACGCGCACGCCGGTCCTCACCTGCGCGAGGGTAGCGGCGATCCGCCAGGGCGTGCGCAGCTCAGCCGGTGCTGAGAATGCGCGCGGCGAGCACCGCGGCGTTGCGCGCGTTGTCGATGCCGACGCAGGCCACCGGCACCCCCGGCGGCATCTGCGCGATCGACAGCAGGGCGTCCAGCCCGCCGGCCACCGAGGTCCGGCTGGTGAGCGGAACCCCGATCACCGGCAGCTCGGTGTGGGCGGCGACGACGCCGGGCAGCGCCGCCGACAGGCCGGCGCCGGCGATGATCACCCGGATCCCGCGGCTGCGCGCCGACTTGGCGTACTCGGCGACGACGTCCGGCTGGCGATGGGCCGACATGACCTGCACCTCACACCGGATCCCGCGCTCGGTGAGCTCGCGCTCGGCGGCCTCCATCGCGGGCATGTCGCTCTTGGACCCCATCACGATCCCGACCCGGGGGGCGTCGACGTCGACGTCCTCCAACCCCACGGCCGACTCGACGAGCTCCTCGGCCTCGGCCATCGCCTCAGCTTCGGCCTCCGTCGCGACGGGCTTGACCTCGGTCCCCGGCTCCGCCTCGGCCCAAGGGAGGAGTTCCGGCTCGCGGTCGCTCATGCGGCCACCAGCTTGAGGGCGATGTCGGTGCGCAGCTGCCGTCCGGGGAAGCGGATCATGTCGGCGGCAGCATAGGCGAGCGAGCGCGCCGCGGCGGCGTCGTCGCCGAGGGCGGTCACGCTCAGCACGCGGCCCCCCGCGGTGACCACGCTGCCGTCGGCGGCCAGGGCGGTGCCGGCGTGGGTGACGAACACGCCGTCGGGCACTTCGTCGAGGCCGTCGATGCGGTCCCCGCTCGAGGACGTCTCCGGGTAGCCGGCGCTCGCCAGCACGACGGTCACCGCCGTCCGCGGGTCCCAGGCCACGCTCGCCCCGGCGAGCCCGCCGGGGCGGGTCGCGGCGACGAGCAGCGTGAGCAGGTCGCTGCGCAGGCGAGGCAGGATCGCCTGCGTCTCCGGATCGCCCAAGCGCACGTTGAACTCCAGCACCCGGGGACCGGCCGCGGTCATCATCAGCCCGGCGTAGAGAACGCCGTGAAACGGGGTGCCGCGCCGGGCGAGCTCCGCCAGCACGGGCTGATGGATCGCCGCGCAGAGCTCCGCGGCGCGCGCCTCGTCGACATCCGGGACCGGCGAGTAGGACCCCATTCCGCCGGTGTTCGGCCCCCGATCGCCGTCGTGGATGCGCTTGTAGTCCTGCGCGGAGGCGAGCGGCAGGGCACGCTCCCCGTCGCACAGCGCGAGCAGCGAGAGCTCCTCCCCGCGCAGGTGCTCCTCGACGACGACCCGCCGGGTGCCGTGGCGATGCTCCACGAGCAGCGCGTGAAGGGCCTCCCGCGCCTGCGGCTCGTCCTCGGCGATGATCACCCCCTTGCCGGCGGCCAGACCGTCCGCCTTGATGACCACCGGGTACTCGGCGATCGCCGCCAGCCCCTCGTCCACCGTCTCCACCACCGCGTAGGCCGCGGTGGGAACGCCGGCGGCCACCATCACCTCCTTGCAGAACGCCTTCGAGCCCTCGAGCTCGGCCGCCGCCCGGGAGGGGCCGAAGCAGGGGATGCCGACCGCAGCGAGCGCATCGGCGAGGCCGGCCACGAGCGGCGCCTCAGGACCGGCGACGACGAGCTCCGCCGACTCGGAACGGGCCGCGGCGACAAGCCCCTCCACGTCGTCGGCGGCGACCTCCAGCACCTCCACCTCCCGGGCGATGCCCGCGTTGCCGGGGGCACACAACAGGACGGGCGCCGCCGCGGAGCGCGCCAGCGCGTGGACGAGCGCGTGCTCGCGGGCGCCGGCGCCGACGACGAGCACGCGGCGGGGAAGGATCGCCGAGGACATCCGGGGCGTGGAGCAGCTCGGCTAGATCAAGCCGATGAAGTCGTCGATCGGAATCGCCGCCAGGGTCTCGTACTTGCCGGTGCCGCGGGAGCCGAGCTCCAGCGAGACACGGGCGATCGTCTTCTCGTCCGGAGCCTCGACGACGTTGATGAAGTCGAAGTGACCGAGCGTCGCCCACTGGGCCTTCACCGTCGCCCCGAGCTGCTCGATCTCCTTGTTGACCTCACGGATCCGGCCGGGGTTGTTCTTGATCGTCTGCACGCCCTCCGGGTTGAGCGTGGTCAGCATGATGTAGGTCGGCATTCCGGGCTCCTCTTGCGGGGGGTGTGACCCAGGTCTTCTACCACGAACGGATCGGCCGCTCCCGCATGATCGACGGGAGCGGCCGCTGCGCGCACACGCTCGCGGGGGCTAGACGACGGCGAGCGGTGCCGGCGTCTCCTTGGTGAGCGTGAGCTCGCCGTCGGCAGCGCCGACGTGAACCGTGTCGCCGGGGACGAAGCGGCCCTCCAGGATGGCCAGGGCGAGGGGGTCGACCAGGCGCTTCTGGATCACGCGCTTGAGGGGCCGGGCACCGTAGGTGGGGTCGTAGCCGAGGTCGCCGAGGAGCATCGTCGCCGCGTCGGTGAGCTCGAGCTCGATCTCCCGCTCGCGGACGCGGCTCACGAGCCGGTCGACCTGCAGCGTGACGATCTCGCTCAGCTGCTCCCGGGATAGAGGCGCGAACTCGACGATGTCGTCGAGGCGATTGATGAACTCGGGCTTGAAGTGCGCGTCGACGCCGGCTCGGCCGCCGGCGATGTTCGAGGTCATGATCAGCACGGTGTTCTTGAACGAGACGGTGCGACCCTGGCCGTCGGTGAGCCGGCCGTCGTCCATCACCTGCAGCAGCGTGTTGAACACGTCCGGGTGGGCCTTCTCGATCTCGTCGAGCAGCACCACGGCGTACGGACGGCGGCGAACCGCCTCGGTGAGCTGTCCGCCCTCGTCGTAGCCGACATACCCCGGGGGTGCGCCGACGAGCCGGGAGACGGAGTGCTTCTCCATGTACTCCGACATGTCGATTCGCACCATCGCATCCTGGGAGTCGAACATGAACTCGGCGAGCGCCCGCGCGAGCTCCGTCTTTCCGACGCCCGTGGGGCCAAGGAACAGGAAGGTGCCGATCGGCCGGTCCGGATCGCTGAGGCCCGCGCGCGAGCGCCGCAGCGCACTGGACACCGCCTCGACCGCCTCCTGCTGGCCGATGACGCGCCGGTGCAGGCGCTCCTCCATGTGCACGAGCTTCTCGATCTCGCCCTCCATCAGCCGGGAGACGGGAACCCCCGTCCACTTGGCGACGATCTCGGCGACGTCCTCGGCGTCGACCTCGTTCTTGAGGAAGCGAGCCACCTGACCGGACTCCACCGCGGCCTCGGCCGACTCGGCGTCCTCAAGCTTCCTGGTCAGCTCCGGGATCGTCCCGTAGCGGAGCTCGGCCGCGCGGCCGAGGTCGCCCTCGCGCTGCACGCGCTCGAGCTCGATCTTCGCCTCCTCCAGCTGCTCGCGCAGCGCCGCGGCGGCGCCGATCGTGTCCTTCTCCCGCTGCCACTCGGCGGTCATCGCGGCCGAGCGCTCCTGCTCGTCGGCCAGGCTGCGCTCCAGCTGCTCGCGCCGGGCCACGGTGCCCGGGTCGGCATCGTCCTTGAGCGATGCCAGCTCGATCTCCAGCTGCATGATGTGGCGGTCCACCTCGTCGATCTCCGTCGGCTTGGAGTCGATCTCCATCCGGATGCGCGAAGCGGCCTCGTCGACGAGGTCGATCGCCTTGTCGGGGAGGAAGCGATCGGCGATGTAGCGCTGGCTGAGGGTCGCGGCGGCGACCAGCGCCGAATCCTGGATGCGGACGTTGTGGTGGAGCTGGTAGCGCTCCTTGAGGCCGCGGAGGATGGCGATCGTGTCCTCCACCGTCGGCTCCCCGACGAGCACGGGCTGGAAGCGGCGCTCGAGGGCCGGGTCCTTCTCGATGTGCTTGCGGTACTCGTCGAGGGTGGTGGCCCCGACGGCGCGGAGCTCGCCGCGGGCGAGCATCGGCTTGAGCATGTTGCCGGCGTCCATCGCCCCCTCGGCCGCCCCGGCGCCGACGATCGTGTGCAGCTCGTCGATGAACACCACGACCTGGCCCTTGGAGTCGGTGATCTCCTTGAGCACCGCCTTGAGCCGGTCCTCGAACTCGCCGCGGTACTTGGAGCCGGCGACCATCGCGCTGAGATCGAGGGCGATCACCCGGCGGTCGCGCAGCCCCTCCGGAACGTCGCCCTTGACGATCCGCTGGGCGAGGCCCTCGACGATCGCCGTCTTGCCCACGCCGGGCTCGCCGATCAGCACGGGGTTGTTCTTCGTCCGCCGCGACAGGACCTGGATGACCCGCCGGATCTCCTCGTCGCGCCCGATGACTGGATCGAGCGTTCCCTCGCGCGCCGCCTCCGTCAGGTCGCGTCCGTAGCGCTCCAGCGCCTTGATCTTGTCCTCCGGGCTCTCGTCGGTGACCCGATGCCCGCCGCGGACCTCCGCCAGCGCGCTCTTCAGCGCGTCGTGGGCGGCGCCCGTCGAGCGCAGCGCGTCACCGGCCCCGCCGGGGGCCTCGGACAGCGCGAGCAGCAGGTGGTCGGTGGAGACGTAGTCATCCTTCAGCGAGCGCATCTCGCCCTCGGCGGCGCGCAGCACCTCGGAGAGCTCGCTGGAGCCGCCGGCGGGCTCCACGCCGGCGCCGCCCCGCACCGTGGGGAGTGCGTCGAGCGCCGGCCCGAGTGCCATCCGTACGGCCCCGGGCTCGACGCCGAGCTTGCGCAGAACGGGTGCGACGAGACCCTCGTCCTGCTCGAGCAGCACGGCGAGCAGGTGCGGGGGTGTCGTCTGGGGGTTGCGGCGCTCGTCCGCCAGCCGCTGGGCGGCCTCGAGCGCCTCGCGTGACTTGATGGTGAAGCGGTCGGGATGCATGGGAAGTCTCTCTGTCAGCTCAAGGATCTTAGTCGGTTGGACTTAGATTATGACACACGTGGGCGAGGGCGACAAGGGCTCGCCGAGCATCAGCCGCGGAGGATCATCTCCCGCGTCGGCGACTTCGTCTCGACGTTGCCGAGCGGATCGACGCTCGCGCCGAACACGCTCGCCGTGATGCGCGCATGGCGGCGCAGGGCGGCCGTCAGGCGCGCCTCCTCGGCGCGGTCGAAGGCGATCAGCATCGTGCGCCTCCCTGCCACGCGCAACGTCGCGTAACGGGAACGCAGGCGCCGGTCGCGGCCGCGTCCGATCCTCACCAGGGCGAACGCGGCCAGGCGGCACCCCTCGTCACAGCCCACCCGTACGCGCAGCCCGCCCGCCCGGACCGGATGCTGGCCGCCCGGCAGCGCCAGCGACACCTTCACCACCGGCGGCTGCGCGGCGAGCGCCGCCGCCGCGAGCCCGGGGAGGATGACGCTGCCCCATCCCGAGGCGTCGTCGTAGCCGAGGGTGGCGCCGCAGCAGCCGAGCGGAGCGGCCGGGGAGAGGAAAGGCCCGACGTCATTGCCGCCCGAGGTCACATCGTCGAACACGGAGGCGCTCTGCGCGCCGGCGCCGAGGCGGTACAGGAGCGGGTTGGCGAAGCCGAGAGCCTGCCGGCCATGCTCGCGAAGGTCCTGGTCGACGAGGGCGAAGCCACCGGCGAGCAGCGGCGCCGCGGCGCTCGTGCCGCCGACGCCCTGCCATGGGCCCGGCTGCCCCCGGGTGACGCACTCCTTCTGGACGGAGCACTCGATCGCGTAGCCGGGATAGACGTCGGCGAGCATCGAGACGTCGGGCACCTCGCGATGGTCGGGCGACACGATGCCCCACTGGAAGGGTGGGCGGCGGAAGCTGCTCTGGCCGCCGCCTCCGGCCGCTCCGGGCTGCCGGGCGCCGTCGTTCCACACGACCTGGGCGCTCAGCACGTTCGACGGCGTGAGGGTGAAGTTCGTGCCGCCGACGCCGGTCACCCACCACGACGAGGCCGGATAGTTGACCGCCAGCCGGGGGATGATCGCGCCGTCGCTGTCGAGACAGGCCGCCGAGCCGGTGTCGCCGCTCGAGTCGAGGAACGAGATCCCGCTGGCGGCCGCCTCCTCGAGCGCCGCCTCGGCGTCGCCCAGCCCGGAGGGGCCCACGGATGCGTCGACCTCCGGCTCGCACAGTCCGAGCGAGGCCGAGATCACCTGCGGCTTGTAGCCGGGATTCTGCAGCGGGGCGGTGAGCGCCTCCAGCGAGTTCGCCTCCGCAGAGCTCGATTCGTAGACGTCGATCTGCTTGAGGGCGGGCGCCGCCGCGGTCATCACCTCGAGGTCGAGGGTCGTCTCACCGCCGGGCGGAAGCGGCCGCCGGATGCCGACGCCGAAGCTCACGACGTGCGGCGCGCGCAGTGCGAAGCAGCGCGCAAAGGCGCGGATGTCGGCGGCGCGGAAGCCGTCGATCTCGATCAGCGCCACGCGCTCGCCCTCGCCGTCGAGCCCGGCCGCCTGCAGCGCCGAGTAGCCGTAGGCGGTGAGGTACTGGTTCGGCGTGAATGCCCGCGTGTCCCGGGCGGCAGCGCATCCCGCCTGGGTGCCCGACGCCGCGCTGTCGGCCGAGGAGGCGGGCACCGCGGCGCTCCGCGGCGCCCGAGCGGCCCGCGTCAGCTCGCCGCCGGCCAGCGGACGGGTGTCGAGTCCGACCACGCCGGTGACGAGACCCCGCAGCGCCCGCGGCAGCGACACCGGCGCGCTCGGCGCCGTGAACGCGAGCCGGCGGCTGTGGAACTCCGCCAGCGTCGTGTCGAACAGGCGCTGCGCGGTCTCGGCGCGCAGGGTGGCGTCGACGAACAGCCCGGTGGCGTCGAGGCGGACGTGGCTCGCGCCCTGCCCGCGAAGGTAGGCGATCACGCGGCGCTCCGCCGCCGCCGGGGCCCCGAAGCGCCGGGCAAGCCAGGCGATCGAGCGATAGCGCCCGTACTCGGGCGATCCTGGCGTGCTCACAGCGAAGGCGAGGGCCTGCAGACCTCCGAGGCGCGCGCGCAGGGGGAGCACGAGAGGCAGGAGCGCGCCGGGCCGCGGGGCTCCGACGCTCGCGGCCGCCCCGTGGGACGGGCGTGCACCGGCCGCGACGGGACTGGCAAGGGCCACGAGCCCGGCCGCGGCGAGCGACAGCACCAGGCGTCGTCCGTGCGTCGTGTCAGCTCTCATCGTCTCGTTGGGGCCGCGACGATCGTGGCACACGGCGTCCGTTGGAACTTGCACGTGAGCGCCGGATGAGATTTGATCGGTTCTCGCCCGGGTGCACGCGAGGGGGGCCTCAACGCTTCCGGCGCTCCCATATCCCAACCGGAGGTACCCAAGTGTCCTTGCACAACAGCCGAAACGCTCTGGCGAGGCGCGCCAGGGCGCAGGGTGGAGGGGAAGACGGTTCGTCCGCCGCGCCCCGGCGACCTCGCCTGCTCCTGGTCGCGCTGCCGTTCCTGGCGATGCTCGCCATCGCCATCGCCATGCCGGCGTCCGCCCTGGCCGCCGACGGGGCGGTCAGCGGCACGGTGACCGCCGGCGGCACACCCGCCGCCAACATCTACGTCTACGTCTACGACGCGGGCGGCGACTATATAGACGACACCACGACGGCGAGCGACGGCACCTACTCGATGTCCGTCCCGGCCGGCGTGTACAACGTCGAGTTCTACGACCCCACCGGCACCTACGCCACCCAGTATTACAACGACGAGCCGACCTACCAAGCCGCCGACCCGATCACTGTCACGGCGGGCGCGACGACGGGCAGCATCAACGCCGCGCTGACGGCCGCCGGAGCGATCAGCGGGACTGTCACAAACGAGCAGACGAACGCTCCTTTGACCGGCGGCGACGTCGGGGTCTATGACCAGCAGGGGTACTACGTCGCCTCTGGCACGATCGCCAGCGACGGCACGTACACCATCAACGGGCTGCTGAGCGGCGTCTACAAGGTCGAGTTCGATGGCGGAACCGGCTACAGCTACGCCTACTACGGCGATGGAGGGACGCTGGAGGACGGCACGAACGTGACCGTCACGGCCGGAGCCACCACGAGCGGTATCAGCGGCTCGGTCGAGCCCGACGCGAACGCGAGCACGATCACCGGCACCGTCACGAACGGCTCCGGCGTGCCGATCTCGGACGTCGAGGTCGCCCTGTACGACACGAACGGCAACTACGTGGAAGACGCGAACGGGGACTCCGACGCCAACACGTACGCCTACACGGCGTCGGATGGGACGTACACGCTGGCCGACCTGCCCCCCGGCACCTACAAGGTCGCGTTCTACGCGAACGAGATGAACCTCGGGTTCCAGTTCTACAACGGCGCCTCGACGCTTGGCACCGCCACACCGGTGGCCGTTGCCGCGGCGGGCACGGCATCCGGCATCAACGCGTCGATGACCACCGGCGGCAAGATCTCCGGGACGGTCACGGACGCGGCGACGGGTGCCCCCGTCTCCGACTGCGACGTCGAGGTGGTCGACTCGACGGGCGAGTACCTGACGGGGAGCTATACGAACTCGAACGGCACGTACACCATCAGCGGGGTCCCGACCGGCAGTTACTACGTCGAGTTCATCCCGCTCTACGACACCGCCCCGGGTGGCAAGGAGTACGCACTGCAGTACTGGAAGGACGCCGACACGCTGGTCCAGGGCACGCCGGTGGCGGTCACCGCGGGCGCGGCGACCACGGGCATCAGCGCGGGCCTCGTCACGGCGGGGCTGGAGGTACCGGCCACCGTCATCAACACGATCACGGTCACGAAGACGATCGTGCAGACGCCGCCGACGGTGTCCGGCTCGGTGAAGGTGAGCAAGAAGGCCAAGGCGTCGGTGAAGTTCACAGTCAAGAACGGCTCGAATGCGCCGGCCATGAGCTCCTTCACGCTGAAGCTGCCGGGTGGTCTCAGCTTCAACACCAAGAAGCTGAAGAAGGCCCTGAAGGTCACCGGGGTCAAGTACAGCGAGAAGGCGAGCAAGGGATCGCTCACCCTGACGCTGAAGAGCACCACCGCCACCACCAAGGTGTCGGTCTCGATCAGCAGCAAGGGCCTCAAGGTCAGCAAGAAGCTTGCCAAGAAGGCGAAGAAGGGAACCGAGGGAGCGTTGACGGCGCACCTCTCGGTGAAGAACGCCTCGAACGTGACGACGAAGCTCACGTTCTGAGGCGAAGCCAGCACCCGCTGGCGTAAACGGATCCGGCCCCCGTCGCCCCCGACGGGGGCCGGTCCGCGTCAGGCGCCGTCGCCGCGCTCGACGTGAATCTTGAACGTCTTCACGTCGGCGCAGCGCACGAGCTCACCGCCGCGCTCGTAGGGCACGATCTCGGCCCGCAGTTCGCGCCGGAGCCGCTCCAGACGCTCGACCTCGGCCTTCAGCTCAGCGGCCCTGCGCTCGAGCGCCGCGACCCTGCGTGACATCCCGTCGAGCTGCTCCTCGAGCTCGAACACCCGCTCGACGCCGGCGAGGTTCATCCCGAGCTCGGCCGTCATCGCCTGGATCCGCCGCAGCCGCTCGACGTCCTTGTGGGAGTACAGCCGCGTCCCCTTCGGCGAGCGCTTCGGCTCGATCAGCCCGCGCGACTCGTACATGCGCAGCGTCTGCGGGTGCATCTCGGCGAGCTCAGCGGCCACCGAGATCATGAACACGCCACGTTCGGAATCCACCTCGACCCGGGTCGTGGAGCGGAATCTGCGCGTCGACATCATCCCTCACCCCTTTCGCCCGCCTGCGCGAACAAGCCGGCACGCGGGTTCCCGTTCATCACCGTGGACAGCTTGTCGACCGCCTCGCTCTGCTCCGGGGACAGGGAGGCGGGCACATCGATCACGAAGCGATAGCGGATGTCGCCGCTGCCCTTGCCCCCGAGCCGGGGCGGGCCCTCGCCGCGCAGTCGCTGGACGGTGCCGTGCTTGGTGCCGCGCGGCACGCGCAGGCGCTTCGTGCCGCTCAGGGTGGGCACTTCGACGACCGCGCCGCGGATCGCCTCGGGGATGGTGAGCGGGACCTCCACCTCGAAGTTCTCGCCGCTGCGCTTGAACACCGGCGACTCGGCCACCCGTGTGATGACGTACAGGTCTCCGGGCGCTCCGCCGTTCGGTCCCGGCGCGGGCTCGCCCTTGCCGGCCAGCCGGATTCGGCTGCCGTCCCTGACCCCGGCGGGGATGTTCACGCGCAGACGCTTGACGCTGCGCTGCGCCCCGGTGCCACCGCAGGTGGGGCACGGCTGCTCGATGATCGTGCCCGCGCCCTTGCAGTTCGAGCACGGTTGTGAGATCGAGAAGATGCCCTGGCTCTGGGCCTCGACTCCGCGCCCCTCGCACACGGGGCACACCTTCGGGGAGGTCCCGGGCTTGGCGCCGCTGCCGCCGCACGTCGGGCACCGGGTCGAGGTGGGAACGGAGAGCGGGACCTGCGAACCGTTCACCGCCTGCTCGAAGGACAGCGAGACCTCGGTCTCCAGGTCGCGCCCGCGGCCGACGCCGCCCGGCGCCCGGCGACCGCGGGCCGCTCCGGCCGCCTGCCCGGCGGCGCCGAACAGGTTGGAGAGGATGTCGCCGACACCACCGAAGGAGTCGAACCCGCCCGGCCCGAAGCCGCCGGGAACACCGAACCCGAACGGGCCGGTGCCGCGGTCGTACTGCTTGCGCTTCTCGGCGTCGGAGAGCACGTCGTGCGCCTGGGAGATCTCCTTGAAGCGCTCCTCGGCCTGCTTGTCACCGGAGTTGCGGTCCGGGTGGTATCGCCGCGCGAGCTTGCGATAGGCCTTCTTGATCTCCTCGTCGGAGGCGTTCTTTCCGACCCCGAGGATCTTGTAGTAGTCGGGTCTCTCCGGCATGCCGCTCCTCCGCGCTACGCCGCCACGAGCACGCGGGCCGGGCGCAGAACGCCGTCCCCGAGCCGGTAGCCCTGCTGGTACACCTCGACGACGGAACCGGAGCTCGCGCCCTCAACCGACTGGTGGGCCACCGCCTCGTGCAGCTGGGGATCGAACGGCTCGCCGACCGGCGAGAACGGCTCGATGCCCACCCGCGCGAAGGCGGCGAGAACATCGGCGTGGACGAGACGGATGCCCGACATCAGCTGCGCGCTCACGGCGGACTCGCCGGCGCCATCGTCGGCTCCGTGCGCCTCGGCGGCCGCGAGGGCACGATCGAGGTTGTCGATGGCGACGAGCAGCTCCTTGGCGAGCTTCGCGACTCCGCGCTCCTGCGCCGCCGCGGCGTCGCGCACGGCACGCCGGCGGTAGTTCTCGAAGTCGGCCTTGGTCCGCTGCGCGAGGGCGAGGTATTCGTCGGCCCGGGCCGCCTTCTCGCTCAGCGCGGCGAGCGTCGGGTCGACGGGCTCGCCACCGTCCTCATCATCGGATGGCGCCTGCTCGGGCCCGCCGGGAGGGCTCGGGGCCGCTCCGGCCGGCGCCGGCTCCTCGGGACCGGACAGCCCGTCGCCCGAGTCGGGAGCGCCGGCCGAGGCCGGCGGCGAGACGGCCGGTTCGGCCGCCGGTGCCACCGGCTCGGTGTCCTCGCTCTCGAGCAGCTCGGCCGCCAGGTTCTCCGGCGCCCTGCGGGGATCGCTCGTCATCCGGTTACTTCCCCTCGTCCACGACCTCGGCGTCGACGACATCCTCCTCGGCGCTCGCGCCATTGGTGGAGGCCGCACTGCCGTCCTCGCCGCCCGCCGCGGCAGCCTGCTCCTGGGCGCGCTGGTACATCGCCTCGGAGACCTTGTGGAAGGATGCCTGGAGGGCCTCCGTCCGGGTGTTGATCTCCGCCGTGTCCTCGGAGGCGAGGACGTCGCGCACCGCCTTGATGGCCGCCTCGATCTCCTCCTTGGAGGAGTCATCGATGCTCTCGGCGAGCTCCTTGAGCTGGCGCTCGGCCTGATAGGCGGCGTTCTCGCCGTTGTTGCGCGCCTCGGCGAGCTCGCGCAGGCGCTTGTCGTCCTCGGCGTGGGACTCGGCGTCGTTGACCATCCGCTTGATCTCGTCGTCGGACAGGCCTGACCCCGCCTTGATCTCGATCTTCTGCTCCTTGCCGGTGCCGAGATCCTTGGCCGAGACGTTGAGGATGCCGTTGGCGTCGATGTCGAAGGCGACCTCGATCTGCGGGATGCCGCGCGGCGCCGGCGGGATGCCGGTGAGCTGGAACTTGCCGAGCGACTTGTTGTACGTCGCCATCTCGCGCTCGCCCTGGAGGACGTGGATCTCGACGCTCGGTTGATTGTCCTCGGCGGTCGAGAACACCTCGCCCTTGCGCGTGGGGATCGTCGTGTTGCGCTCGATCAGCTTGGTCATCACGCCGCCCTTGGTCTCGATGCCGAGGGTGAGGGGGGTGACGTCGAGCAGCAGCACGTCCTTGACGTCACCGGCGAGCACGCCGGCCTGGATCGCGGCGCCGACGGCGACGACCTCGTCCGGGTTGACGCCGCGGTGCGGCTCCTTGCCCGTCAGCTCCTTGACCTTCTCCTGCACCGCGGGCATGCGGGTCATGCCGCCGACGAGGACGACGTGGTCGATGCTCGCCGCTCCCTTGTCCTTGGCGTCGCCCAGCGCCTGCCGGACCGGAGCGACCGTGCGGTCGAGCAGGTCGGCGGTGAGCTCGGTGAGCTTGGCGCGGGTGAGGCGCATGTCGAGGTGCTTGGGGCCGGTGGCGTCGGCCGTGATGAACGGCAGGTTGATCTGGGTCTCCTGCGTGGTGGAGAGCTCGATCTTGGCCTTCTCGGCGGCCTCGTAGAGCCGCTGCAGCGCCATCGGGTCGGCCGACAGGTCGATGCCCTGGGACTTCTTGAAGTCGCCCACGAGCCAGTCGACGAGCGCCTTGTCGAAGTTGTCGCCGCCGAGGTGGTTGTCACCGGCGGTGGCCTTGACCTCGAACACGCCGTCGCCGATCTCCAAGACCGAGACGTCGAACGTGCCGCCGCCGAGGTCGAAGATCAGGATCGTCTGATCGGTCTCCTTATCGAGCCCGTAGGCGAGCGAGGCCGCCGTCGGCTCGTTGATGATCCGCTTGACGTCGAGCCCGGCGATCCGGCCGGCGTCCTTGGTGGCCTGGCGCTGATCGTCGTTGAAGTACGCGGGCACGGTGATGACCGCGCTGTCGACGGTCTCACCGAGATACGCCTCGGCGTCGGACTTCAGCTTCTGGAGGATCATCGCGCTGATCTCGGGCGGCGAGTACTGCTTGGCCTTGCCGTCGACCTGCACCTCGACGCGGGCGTCGCCGCCCGGTCCGGAGGCGACCTTGTAGGGGACGATCGCCTCCTCCTGGCGCACCTCGGCCTCCTTGCGGCCCATGAAGCGCTTGATCGAGAAGACGGTGTTCTGCGGGTTCGTCACCGCCTGGCGCTTGGCCACGGTGCCGACGAGGCGCTCGCCGCCCTGGGTGAAGGCGACGACGGACGGGGTGGTGCGCCCGCCCTCGCTGTTCTCAACGACCGTCGGTTCGCCGCCCTCGAGCACCGCCATGCACGAGTTCGTGGTTCCCAGGTCGATTCCGATTGTCTTGCCCATGATTGTCTACCTGCTCCTGTCCTTGCTCGAAAATCTCAGCCAGAGGGTAGCAGATCCTGACCCGCGTCCCACCCCGCCGGAGCGAGCAACGTGCTTCGATCCTCGGTAACGCTCGGCCCCCGCCCGACATGACCCCCACATGAACGATGACGCCGAGTTCCGGACGTTGTTCGCCGCGACCTACCCGATGGTCGTCCGCTACACCCGCCATCGCGGCCTCGCCGGTCAGGACCTGGAGGACATCGTCGCCGCCACCTTCGAGGTCGCCTGGCGGCGCTTCGGCACGGTACCGGATGGCGACGACGCCCTGCCCTGGCTGATCGGCGTCGCGCGCAACCACATCCGCAATCACCGCCGTCGCGCGATCCGTGACCAGGGACTGCTCGAACGGCTGCCGCCGCCGTATCCGGACGCCGGCCCCGCCGCAGGGACCCTGCGCTGGGGCGACATCCGGCGCGCCCTCGACGCGCTCTCCGAGGCCGACCGAGAGTTGATCCTGCTCGTCGCCTGGGACGAGCTGACCCCGGCTCAGGCCGCGAGGGCCCTGGGGATCTCCCCGGGCGCGGCACGCACACGGCTGCATCGCGCCCGCACCCGGCTGGCTGCGCACCTCGACCCCGTGAGCGGGTCGCCCGAGGCCGTCGGATCCACACCAGCGAGGAGGCTGAACCATGAGTGATCGCATCGACACCGATGGGCTCCTGCTGGCCGTGCGAGCGGCGCGGCCCGCCGGCGCACCGGAGGACTCGGCGAGCTCGGCCGCCGGTCAGGCGGTCCTGGCGCGCGCGTGCGCCGGGCGCCACGGCCCCGGGGGGCCCGGCCACCGCAACGGCGCCGGCGATCCGGGAGACCCCGATGCGCGCGACCCCCTTCGGCCGCGCCGCGCCCGCGCGCGTGTCCGCCGCAGGCTGGCCCGGCTCGGGCCGGGGCTCGTCCCCGCCCTCGGCGCCCTCGCCGCCCTGGCGATCGGACTGCTCGCGATCGTCGGCCTCGACCATCACCGCCCCACCCGTGCCCCGGCAACGGCGAACGGCACGGCGAGGCGCCATCTCACCCCCGCCGCGTACGCGTTCGCGCTCGGCGGTGAGAGTGCGGGGGCTGCCGGCCGTCTCCTGTTCAACGCCGATCAGAAGCTCCGCGGTCGGTGCATGGCGGCCAGCGGGCTGCACTACATCCCCAGCGTCTGGCCCGACACGACGCTCCCGGGAGCGCGAACGGACCTCCCGTCCTCCACCGGCTATCCGACGACGTGGTACCCCCAGCCGATCCCCGGCGTCTACCCGGAGGCCGCGCTGCTCGCCGAGGCGCGGAGCACCGCCTTCGGGATCCACCTGGGGGCAGTCGCGCTCCCGTCCCACGCCGATCCTGACGACACGTACGTCAGCACCCTGTCGCCCGCTCGCCGGCGGACGTGGATCCGAACCTTCGACGGCCGTCACGGCTGCATGTGGAAGGCCTCGGATGGGCTGTACGGAAGCCCGCGGGCCGCCGCCATCGCCGAGACCCTCCCCACCCTCCTCTACGACACGCTCAACGGCGCCGCCTACCGCCGCAACGGGGTGCTCCGAAAGGACGACGGGCGGATCGCGGCCAGCGCCGCGGCATGGTCGCGCTGCATGCTCGGCGCAACCGGGCGCGATTACGCCGACGAGACGGCGTTGATCAACGCGCTGTTCGCGTTCCCGCCGCGGACCGAGCGGACGGCCGGATTCGCCCGGCTCGAGCGGAGCGACGCCGTCGCCGATGTCCGCTGCGCCTACGCGAGTGGGCAGGCGCAGACGTTCGCGGCGGCCTTCCACGCCGCCGCCAACCGCCTGCCGAAACGAGTGGCGTCCGAGCTGCGGTTCGTCCTCGCCCACCGCGCGCATTGGCTTGCGCGTGCCCGGGCGGTGCTGGCGGGTCATCCGTGAGCCGGGCGTGCCCCGCCCCGCCCGCCCAACGGTGGGCGAGTAAAGGGGCTATATGTCCGTTAAAGCGCCCGCCGACGCCGACACCGGGCCATCGCCGCCCATCACGGGGCCTGATCGACCCCCAGCTTCGGGCACATCCGGGCCAGCGCGCACTGATCGCACGCCGGCCGCCGCGCGTGGCAGGTGCGCCGCCCGTGCCGGAGCAGGTTCATGTGCAGCTCCAGCTCCTGCCCGCGAGGGGTGAGCGCGAGCAGCGTGTCGTGGAGCTCCTCGAACGGGGCGCGCGGGCGGAACAGGCCGAGGCGCGTGCCGACGCGTGAGACGTGGGTGTCGACCGGCACGTCGCGCATCCCGAGCGCGAACAGGAGCACGCAGGCGGCCGTCTTGCGCCCCACGCCGGGGAGCGCGCAGAGGACGTCCTGGGCCTCGGCGACGTCGTGGTCGCTCAGCCACGCTAACGACAGCTCGCCCCCCGGCGCGATCTCGGTCACGGCGCGGAGGATGGCCACGATCCGCGCCGACTTCACCTTCGAGATCCCTCCGGGACGGATCGCCGCCTCCACCTCGTCGACCGGTGCGTCCCTGACCTCCTCCCAGGTCGGGAAGCGCTCTCGCAGGGCCAGGAAGGCGACGTCGCGGTTGCGGTCGTTGGTCGACTGGGAGAGGACGGTGAAGATGAGCTCCGCGATCGGGCACCGGTGGGGCGGCTGCGCCGGCACGCCGTACACGAGGCGCAGCCGGTCACGGATCGCCCGGACGCGCCGACGCTGCGCCGCCGACGGTCGCGGCGCGGTCAGCTCCACGCGCCCCAGCGCTCGCACGCCCGGGCCGCGGCCTCCGCTGCCGCGAGCATCGAGGCGGGCACGGCCGGGGCGTAGAAGCCGGTCCGCGACAGCTCGGCGAGCACGGTGCCGGTGAACGCGTCGCCGGCCCCGATGGTGGACACGACGTCGGCGTCGGCCGCGGCGACGTCGGCGCGGAACTCGCCGCGGAGCATGGCTCCCTGCGCTCCGAAGGTGACGAGCACCATCCGGGCGCCGGCCTTCAGCAGCGCGAACGCCGCGCGCTCGGGATCCTCCTCGCCGGTGAGCAGCCGCGCCTCGTCGAGGTTGACGCGGACGAGCAGCGCGCCCGGCACGCAGGCGACCGAGCTCGCCTGGGCGTCGGAATGCGAGCGCCAGCGCCCCAGCCGCAGGTTCGGCTCGAAGATGACGTGCCGGTCGTGCTGCAGGGCGAGCTCGCGAACGCGCATCGTCATCTCCCGCTCGGCCGCTCCGACGAGCGAGTTGGAGCTGAAGAACAGGGCCGCCGAGCTGATGACGGCCTCCTCCAGCCGCGGCGCGAGGACGGGGACGGCGGCATCGAAGCCCTGGTTGTAGATCGTGTAGCTCGCCTCGCCCCGCGCATCGACGACGGCCAGCGCCATCGGGGTCCGCATCGCCTCCAGCGACGAGAGCCAGGTCAGGTCGACGCCGGCGGACGCGAGCCGGGCTCGCAGCCAGCCGCCCCAGGCATCGTCGCCGACGGCCCCGGCCAGGGCGACGTGTCCTCCGGCCAGGGCGGCGACGGCAGCCGCGTTGGCCACCGCCCCGCCGGGGTGCGGGACGAAGGCCTCGACATCATGCGGCCCGGCGGCCGGCCGCTCACAGATGAGATCGACGAGCGCCTCGCCAAGGCAGAGGATCGGCCGGCCGGTGGTGCCCGGGGTGGTCATGGGGAGCGTTATTCTCGCCGACTCGTGCCCACGCGCGACACAACGATCGAGCTGGCGGGCAGTCCGGTGTTCCTGCGTCGCGCTCCCGCCGCGGAGCCCGAGCCGCTGCTCCTGCACACGCTGCCGACGAGCTCGGACGATCTCGTCCCGCTGCTGGAGCTGTGCGGTGGCGTGGCGCCGGACCTGATCGGCTTCGGACGCTCGGGGAAGGGCGGCCACCTCGACTTCACCCTGTCGGGCCACGCGGACTTCATCTCCGCTCTGCTCGACCATCTCGCCGTCGAGCGCGTGCGCCTCCTCGCCCACGGCTGGGGCGCGGGGGGCGGCCTGGTGTTCGCCCAGCGACACCCGGAGCGGATCGAGCGCCTCGTCCTCGTCGATCCGCTGCCGCTGCTGCCGGGCTTCACCTGGGACCGCACGAGCCGGCTCCTGCGCACGCCCGTCCTCGGCGAGCTGGCGATCGGCTCGGTCTCGCGCGGGATGCTCTCCCGCCACCTGGCCCGCGGCGCCGCCACGGAGGCGGGTGATGACGCCCAGCTCGGCGCCCGCTGGGACCAGTTCGACCAGGGGACGCAGCGCGCGGTGCTGCGGCTGTATCGCGACGCTTCGCCCGAGCGGCTGCGCGCGGCCGGTGCCGAGCTGGCGAGCGTGACGGCGCCGGCGCTGATCGTGTGGGGCGAACGTGATCCGTGGTTCTCGGCGGCGTTCGCCGATGCATACGCCGACCGCCTGCCACACGCGTCCGTGGAACGGGTGGCGGGCGCGGGGCACTGGCCGTGGCTCGGGCGCCCCGAGGTGCTCGAGCGCATCGTGACCTTCCTCCGGAGCTGACGTGAGCGTGGCGCGGCGGGAGGGCGTCGCGGCACCCCTCCTGGTGGCCGCGCTGCTCGCCGCGGCCTACGTGATCGTCGCGCCGCCGAGCCTCGACCTCGCCGCGGCGCTGCTGCGCGCCCGCCTGTTCGCCGCCGAGGGCTTCGCCGGGTGGGACAACTGGTGGTACGCCGGCCACGCCACGCTCGGCTACAGCGTGCTGTTCCCCCCGCTGGCGGCGCTGACGAGCCCGCAGGTCGTCGGTGCGCTTGCCGCCGTGGCGAGCGCCGGACTGTTCGCCGCCCTGGTGACCGAGCGCTACGGGACGCGCGCCCGGCCGGCCGCCATCTGGTTCGCCGCCGCCACGGCGGTCGACCTGTTCACGGGGCGACTGCCGTTCGCGCTCGGGCTCATGCTCGCGCTGGCGGCGACGCTGGCGGTGCAGCGGGAGCGGTGGGTGGCCGCGGCGGGGCTGGGCGCGCTGAGTGCCCTGGCGAGCCCGGTGGCGGCCCTGTTCGCGGCGCTCGTCGGCGTCAGCGTCGCCGGCTGCGCCCTGCGGCCGCTGCGGGCACCGAGGCTGGCGGGCGGCGCAGCGCTCCTCGTCGCGTCGCTGCTCCCGCTGCTGGCGCTCGCGCTCGTCTTCCCGCAGGGCGGCCGCGAGCCGTACGCCCTCTCGGCGTTCCTGCCGATCCCGATCCTGTCGGCCCTCGCCCTGTGCGTCGTGCCCCGCAGCGAGCGCGAGCTGAGGCTGGGCATCGTCCTCTACGCCGCGGGCTGCCTGGCTGCGTTCGTGGTGCCCTCGGCGGTGGGCGCGAACGCCGGGCGGCTGGCGCCGCTGCTGGCGGCACCACTCGCCGCCCTCGTGCTCTGGGGACGACGGCCGATCTGGCTGCTCGCGGCGGCGCTTCCCCTCCTCTACCTGCAGTGGCAGGCCCCGGTCACCGACGTCGTCTCCACGGCGCGGAGCCCGGCGGTCGCCGAGGCGTACTGGCAGCCGTTGCTGACGTTTCTGCACCGCCAGTCCGGACCGCCGTTCCGGATCGAGATCCCGTTCACGAGCACGCACTGGGAGGCGTACTGGGTGGCTCCGGAGTTCCCCCTGGCCCGGGGCTGGGAGCGCCAGCTCGACGTCTCCGACAACCCGCTGTTCTACAGCGGCCACCTCACCGCCGGGAGCTACCGGGCGTGGCTGCGCGCGATGGCCGTCCGCTTCGTCGCCGTCGCCGACGCCGGCCTCGACCCCTCCGCCGTGCCGGAGGTCCGGCTGATCGATCGGGGGCTCCCGTACCTGCGGCTCGTCTGGCGCACCCCCCACTTCCGCGTCTACGCAGTGCGCCGTGCGGTCCCGCTCGTCACCGGCGACGCGCGCCTCGTGGCCCTCGGCCCGGACTCGCTCACCCTCGCCGTCTCACGGCCCGGCAGCGCTCTCGTGCGCGTCCGCTTCTCGCCGTATTGGGCCCTCACCCGCGGGGTGGGATGCGTCGAGCGGGCCGGAGCGTTCACGCGCCTGCAGCTCCGCGCGGCGGGTCCCGCGACGCTCGCGAGCGTGTTCTCGCTGGGCCGAGTCACGGCCTCGGGTCCCCGCTGCACCTGAGCGCGCGCGCCGGCGTGATGACACCGGCGCGACTACGATCCCCGCCCGCAGATGCGCGCCCGCATCAGTGAGATCCCCCGCCTGCCCGTGCTCCCTCACGGGGCGGCCGACGCCGCCCGTCAGCTGTCGCTGTTCGCCGCCGCCTACGGGGCGTATTCACTCATCCGCGGAATCGTCGCGGGCTCCGGCGCGCGACCGTTCACCGACGCGACGCGGATCATCGACCTCGAGCGCTCGCTTCACGTGTTCGTGGAGCCGGCGCTCCAGGCGTGGGCGGAGAGCCACCACCCCCTCATCACCGCCGCGGTGCTCGTCTACCTGAACGCGCACCTCACCGTGAGTGCGGGCGCCCTCGTCTACATCTACCTGCGCCGCAACGCCTCGTTCTACTTCGTGCGCAACATGGCGATGGTGGCGATGGCGCTCGCGCTGCTCGGCTACCTGCTGTATCCGACCGCGCCGCCGCGACTGATGCCGGCATGGGGGTTCAGCGATCCCGTCGCCGCGCTCGTCGCCCACGGGACCGCGGGGACGCTCGTCAACGTCTACGCGGCGGTGCCGTCGATGCACGTCTGCTTCGCCGTCATGGTCGGCGGATCGATGGCGCGCCTGGTCGAGCACGCGTGGGCGAAGGCGCTGTGGCTGCTGTATCCGCTGCTGATCGCGTCGGTCGTGCTCATCACGGGAAACCACTTCCTCACCGACATCGTCCTCGGAGCACTCACGGCGGCGCTCGGCGCGCTCATCGCCCAGGCGCTGCTCGCCCGCGCGCGGCCCGACGTCTGGACGTTCGGCCACCCGACGCCGTACTGTGCGGATCGCAGCCATGCCTGACACGCGCACGAAGCCGCCCCGGATGCGCTCGCCGCGCCGGCCGCGTCCCGACGGCCGGCCCACGACCCAGGAGCTCATGCGGGAGCGTCTGATCGAGTCGCGCCTGACGCCGAACGCGATCTCACTCACCGGCTTCATCCTCAACCTCGCCGCCGCCGGGCTGATCGTCGGCCGACTGTTCTTCCTCGCCGGGATCGCCTTCATCGTCGGCTCGGTGATGGACACCCTCGACGGCCGATATTCCCGGATGTCGGGAAAGGGAACGCAGTTCGGCGCCTTCCTCGACTCGACGCTCGACCGCCTCGAGGAGGGGATCGTGCTCACCGCCGTGGGGGCTTACTTCGCCGCCCGCCACGACCAGGCCGCCGCCGCGGCAACCGTGGCCGCCGTGCTGTTCAGCCTGATGGTCTCCTACACCAGGGCCCGGGCGGAGGCCCTCGGCGTCGCCTGCAAGGTTGGCCTGGCCACGCGGCCGGTCCGTGTCGTGATCCTGTCCGCCGGCCTGGTCTTCGCCCGGGGTGCCTCGATCGGCCACTTCGCGCTGCTGGCGCCCGCGGTGTACGTGCTCGCGGGCCTCTCGCTGCTGACGACGATCCAGCGGATCGCGCACGTCCGCAGCGAGTTGAAGCTGGCGGGGACGGCGCCAACCGAGCCGCACGTGTAACCAATCCCGCTCGACCGACTAGTTTTCTCCGTAGCCCTGGCGCGCAGCGCCGGCCCGCCGGTGTCTCTCGATCCCGGGCGGCAGATCCTGACGGAGGACTTTTCCAGTGAGCAAATCGAACGGCAAGACCGACGGAGCTGTGCAGGCGAACGGAAACGGGCGCCGCCAGTCCGACAAGGTGCGCGTGGCGATCATCGGCGTGGGCAACTGCGCGAGCTCGTTCGTGCAGGGGGTCCAGTACTACCGCGACGCCGACCCCACCCAGCGGGTGCCGGGTCTCATGCACGTCGACCTCGGCGGCTATCACGTTCGTGACATCGAGTTCACGGCCGCCTTCGACATCGACGCCGACAAGGTCGGCAAGGACCTCTCGGAGGCGATCTTCGCCGGCCAGAACAACACCCTGAAGCTCGGCGACGACGTGCCGAACCTCGGCGTGAAAGTCCACCGCGGGATGACCCACGACGGACTCGGGAAGTACCTCAAGGAGAAGATCACCAAGGCTCCCGGCCAGACCGCCGACATCGTCGGGATCCTCCAGGACACCAAGACGGACGTCGTCGTCTCCTACCTTCCCGTCGGCTCCGAGCAGGCGACGAAGTGGTACGTCGAGCAGATCCTCGAGGCGGGCTGCGGCTTCGTCAACTGCATCCCGGTGTTCATCGCGCGCGAGACGTACTGGGATGACCGCTTCAAGAAGGCAGGCCTGCCGGTCGTCGGCGACGACATCAAGTCGCAGGTCGGCGCAACGATCGTGCACCGCACGCTGGCTCGCCTGTTCCACGAGCGCGGAGTGAAGATGCTCCGCACCTCGCAGCTCAACGTCGGCGGCAACATGGACTTCTACAACATGCTCGAGCGCGAGCGCCTGGAGTCGAAGAAGATCTCCAAGACGAACGCCGTGACCTCGATCATGGGGCACGACCTGCCCAAGGACGACGTCTACATCGGCCCCTCGGACTACGTGCCGTGGCTCACCGACCGCAAGTGGGCGCACATCCGGATGGAGGGCCAGGCGTTCGGCGACGTGCCGCTCAACGTCGAGCTGAAGCTCGAGGTGTGGGACTCGCCCAACTCGGCCGGCATCGTCATCGACGCCACGCGCTGCTGCAAGCTCGCCCTCAATCACGGCCTCAGCGGCCAGCTCGACGGCCCCAGCTCCTACCTGATGAAGTCGCCGCAGAACCAGCGTCCCGACGAAGAGGCGCGGCAGCTGACCGAGGCGTTCATCGCCCAGTACGGGCGGACGTCCACGACGCCGGCCGAGGCGGCGCAGCCCGCGTCGCTCGAGCCCGCGCCGGCGACGAAGTAGCCCAGCAGCGCGCATAGAATCCGGGGCGTGCCCTCGTCCCTGGCCATCGCCCAGGTCACGCCGTTCGCCTGGGAGGCCCCGAACGAGGTCGGTGACTATGTCGGGCAGCTCTCCGACGAGCTCGCCGCCCGCGGGCACCGGGTCCTGATCATCGCCCCGTCGCAGTCCCCGGGGCTCGTGCGCGATTCGCGCCGGGCCCTGCGTGGCGACGCCGCCGAGCTGCTCGAGCGGGCCCGGGGGCAGCCGCTCGTTCTGGGGGTCGGCGAGGTGCTGCCGTTCTCGCCGATGCGCCGGCGCGCCGCCTCGCTTCCGCTCGATGTCGCCCGCACGATCGAGGAGGCCCTCCACGCGCTGGCACTCGACATCGTCCACGTCCACGAGCCGTTCGCGCCCAGCGCCGCCAGCTCGGCCCTGCGGCAGTCGCGCGCCCTCAACGTCGGCAGCTTCCACGCTCCGACGGAGCGCATCCTCTCGACGCAGCTCGGGCGGCCGCTGTCCCGGCTGCTGTTCGCGCGGCTCGACGCCCGCACGGCGAGCTACCACGCGACCCGGGAGCTGATGCAGCGCTTCTTCCCCGCCGACTACCGCGTCATCCTCCCCGGCGCCGGCTCCCCCGCACGCCGGCCCGATTCTGCCGCGCTGGGCATCCCCGAAGTGGTGATGGTCGCCGAGGAGGAGCGGGCGGCGCTCCGCACCTTCCTACGAGCCGTGCGCACGCTGCCCCCGGAGCTGCCCTGGCGCGCGACCGTCGTCTCCTCTCGCCCGCTCGCCGCCCCCGCCACGCTCAGCCGGGCGCTTCGCGACCGCGTGCGCTTCGTCGACGCCGCCGAGCTCTCCGCGCAGCAGGCGATCGCCCGCGCCGACGTCATCGTCCTCGCCTCCGAGGGCGTCCGGCCGATGCCGGGGATCCTCGTGGCCGCGATCGCCGCCGGGGTCGTGCCGGTGGTCTCACGGCTCGACGCCTACGAGGAGATCCTCGCCGACGGCGGGCACGGCCTCGTGTTCGAGCCCGGCGACACGGTGACGCTCGGCGCCCACCTCGCGCGGGCGATCGGCGATCCCGCGCTGCGCGAGCGGCTGCGCGACGCGGCCGCGGAGCTGCGCGCGACGCTCACCTGGAGCCGCGTGGCGGATGAGTTCGAGGAGGTGTACGGGAGGCTCGTCGCGCGTCGTCACGACGACCGCAGCCAGCCGGCGGTCCGTCGTCGGCTCCTGTCGCGCGCGCTCATCGACGTCGACCTCCACATGCACACCGATCACTCCTACGACTGCGCGACGCCGGTCGAGGTGCTCCTGGCGGAGGCGCGGGCGCGGGGGCTGGGCGCGATCGCCGTGACCGACCACAACGAGATCTCCGGCGCGCTCGAGGCGTCTCGCAAGGCGAGCGGAATCAAGGTGATCGTCGGCGAGGAGGTGAAGACCGCCGATCAGGGCGAGGTCATCGGCCTGTTCCTGGAGCAGAAGATCCCGCGCGGGATGACCCTCCCGGAGACGATCGCCGAGATCAAGCGCCAGGGCGGGATCGTCTACGTCCCCCATCCGTTCGACCGCCTCCACAGCGTGCCGGACTACGAGCACCTCCTCGCCGTCCTCGACGACGTCGACGCGCTGGAGATCTTCAACCCCCGCGTGGCGATCATGGAGTTCAACGAGGAGGCCGTCCGCTTCGCGGCCAAGTACCGCCTGCCGGCCGGCGCCGGCTCCGACGCCCACGTCCCGCAGGGCCTCGGCTCGGTCCGGATCCGGATGCGCGACTTCGACGGACCGGAGGAGTTCCTGGAGTCGCTGCGCGATGCCGACGTCGTCCGCAACCCGGCGAGCCTGCTCTACGTCCAGGCCCTGAAGTTCCTGCAGACCAAGGCGCTTCCGGAGGCGGCGCGGCGGGCCTCGCGGGATCGCCGGGTGCGCCGCGCGACCCGCAAGTCCTGATGCACGGGCAGGGAGAAGCCCGCCCCGCGTCCAATCCGATGGCTGTGCCGGCCACCGACGACGAGATCCGCGAGAAATACCTGGAGCGCGCCATCCGCGAGCTCAACGCGTTCGCGCGCGAGCTGCAGTCCTGCACGCGCTGTCCACGCGGGCAGCTGATGCCGGTGCTCGGGTCCGGGCATCCGCAGGCGGACATCTTTCTGCTCAAGCACTCGGCCCGCCCCGCCGAGGTCGAGGAGGGCGTGGCGTTCTACGGGCGGACCGGCACGGCGCTGATGAAATCGCTCAAGCGCCTGGCGATCGACCCGCTGGCCGTGTACGGGACGCTGTGCGTGAAGTGCCCGGTGATCGACCCGGTGATGGCCGACCCGGCGTGCGTGGCGCGGCTCCACGAGGAGCTCGCGATCGTCTCGCCGAAGATCGTCGTCGTCATGGGCCCCGAGGCCCTGAGCGTCCTGGCGGAACTGGACCTCCCCGGTCAGCGGGACGTGACTCCCACCCCGGGAGAGGTCCAATCGCTCACCCCGTCGATGCAGGCGCTCTACGTGCCGGACATCGACGAGTCGCTCGACGACGAAGCCGCGAAGCGCGCCTTCTGGTCGGCGTTCCGCGTGCTCGGTCAGTGGTGGGCGGACCTGCCGCCGTACTGAGGCGGTGGTAGCGCCGGACTGACGCGGTGGAGTGACTCAGAGCACCGTCCGGCGGCGATCGGCGAAGAACACGACGAGGGCCACGATCGCCAGCACGAACAGCACCGGGTGGATGATGACGCCGCCGGCGATGGCGATGATGAACAGGATGATGGCAAGTGCGAGCAACATGGTTCTCCTCCTTTGGATGGAGCGCCTCCTCCGTTGGAAGTACCCCCATGCCGCGGCGCCCAAGCTCGGGCGTCACGTCCGCAAGACGCCACCCGGGCGGAGTTAGACTGCGCTCATGGACCTCGAAGAGCGGAGCATCGAGCCCACCGGCGAGCACTGCGCCGAGTGCGGAGCCAAGCTCACCTCGCAGGAGCTGCAGACGGTGATGGAGTCCGGCGGTCCCGCGCTGTGCGCCGTGCACGCGGCGGAGGACGAGCCCGGCCTCGTCGCCGAGGACGACTCCCTCGAGCTGTAGCGGCGAGCTAGGGACGCAGGACGATCTTGCCGAGCTTGCCGCCGGCGGCGAAGCGGTCGTAGGCCTCCACCGCCCGCTCGAGCGGGTACGTCTCGGCCACCAGCACGCGCACCCGCCCGGCAGCCAGCAACGGCAGCACCGAGCGCTCCACCGCCCTCGCGGTGAGCGCCTTCTCCTCCAGCGGACGCGCCCGCAGGGTCGAAGCCATGATCCGCCCGCGCTTGCCCATCAGCGCCCCGAGGTTGAGCTCCGCCTTTGCGCCCGCGCCCATGCCGATCGCCACGATCCGGCCGTTCATGGCCAGCGACTTCACGTTCTCGGCGAGGTTGACCGCTCCGACGAGCTCCAGGATCACGTCGAAGGGGCCGTGCTCGCTGAAATCCTCCGGGGCGATCGCCGACGCTCCCAGCGCCGCCACCGCCTCACGCGCTTCGGGGTTGCGCACCGTCGCGGTCACCCGGGCCCCGCTCGCGTGGGCGAGCTGGATCGCCGCCGTGCCGACGCCGCCGGCGCCGCCGTGCACGAGCAGGTGCTCGCCCGGCCGCAGCCCCGCCTGCGTGAAGACGGCGTCGTGCGCGGTGGTGAAGACCTCCGAGAAGCCGCCCGCGGCGGCCCAGTCGAGCTCGTCGGGTACCGCCATCAGGACCCGCTCGTGGACGACGGCGAGCTCCGCCTGCCCACCGCCCCCGACGATCCCCATCACACGATCGCCGACCGAGAACCGTCGCGCCCCGTCGCCCACGTCGGCGACCTCTCCGGCGAGCTCCAGCCCGGGGATCTCCTCCGGCGAGCCGGGCGGGGCGGGATACAACCCCCGGCGCTGCATCATGTCGGCGCCGTTCAGCCCGGCGCCGTGCACGCGGACGAGCACCTCTCCGGCCCCCGGGCGAGGATCGGGATGCTCATCGACCAGCAGCTCGCCGTCTCGGATCGTCACCGCGCGCATGGGGCGGGAGACTATCCGCCGAGCCGTGACCGGGACGCGCCGCTCAGGCGCGCTCGAGCACGGCGACGCACTCGATGTGCGGCGTCTGCGGGAACATGTCCACCGGGCGGACCCGGAGCAGGCGGTAGCCCGCCTCGGTGAGCTGTGCCGCGTTCGGTGCGAGCGTCGTCGGGTTGCACGACACGTAGACGATCCGGCGGGGCGAGGCCTCGATGACGCGGCGGACCACCTTCTGGGAGAGCCCCGACCGGGGCGGATCGAGGACGAGCACGTCCGGGCGACCGGCGCGCGTCACGAGCTCGCGCAGCGCGAGGCGCACGTCGCCGGCGAAGAAGTTCACGTTGTCGATCTCGTTGCGCCGGGCGTTGTCGATCGCGTCGGCGATCGCCGACTCGACGATCTCCAGGCCCCACACCTCGGCCGCCCTCGGCGCCATCAGCAAGCCGATCGTCCCGATACCGCAGTACAGGTCGTACACCCGCTCGAATCCCGTCAGGCCGGCGTACTCGGTGGCGAGCCGGTAGAGGCGCTCGGCCATCTCGGTGTTCGTCTGGAAGAACGCATCGGCCGAGATCGCGATGCGCAGCCCCGCGAGCTCCTCGATGATCGACTCGCTGCCCGCCAGCAGCTCGGTCTCCCCGCCCTGGGTCGTCTCGGCCACGCTCGCCGTCCGCGTCCACAGCATCCCGCTCACCCCGGGGACAGCCGCCACCAGGCTCTCCCGGTCGAGCTCGCCGGGGCTGGTGACCAGACGCGCTTGGAGCTCGCCGCTGCGACGGCCCTCGCGCACGACGAGGTTGCGCAGGAAGCCACGGCCGGTGCGCCGGTCGTAGGGCTCGAGCCCCTGCTCGCGGCACCACGCCAGCACATCCCGGCGGACGCGGTTGCCCGCTTCGGAGGCGAGCAGGCAATCGTCGATCGGGACGATCTCCTCCCACCCCCCGGGAGCATGGAAGCCGCACACGAGCTCGGCGTCGGGGCCCTGGCCGAAGGAGTACTCCAGCTTGTTGCGGTAGCGCCAGCGCTCCTCGGCGGCGATGATCGGCTCGAGCTCGAAGTCGCGCAGGTGACCCAGGCGGGTGAGAGCCTCGCTCACCTGCTGCTGCTTGATCTCCAGCTGGCGCTCGTAGGCGAGTACCTGCCACGGGGCCCCGGGGTGATCGGCGACCGGCTCGATCCGGTCGGGGCTCGGTTCGATCACTTTCACGACCCGGGCCTCCGCGTAGGCGCGCTTCGCCTTGCCGATCCTCGCCAGCACACGGTCTCCCGGGAGCGCGTCGCGGACGAACACCACATAGCCGTCATCACGGCGGGCGACACCGGCCCCCCCGAAGGCGAGCGTGTCGACGGTCAGCTCGAGGTCGTCGTCGCGCCGCGGGCGCGAAAGCTGTGGAGCGACGGTGCCTGCCGCCGCCTCGGCGGCGCTGCTCGGGAGAGGATCCATCGCCCTAGTGTCCTGCTTCGAAGAGTCGGCTCACGACACTAGGATGGCAACCCCATGGACCTCGCCACCTATCGGACCGCGGCGGAGACGTTCATCGCCGAGCTCGAGACCATGTATTACCGGCACTTCTCGGGGCTGGAGGAGCGCTTCGAGATCGAGCCGATCTACGAGCGCCATCACGCGCTGTTCAGCCACCGCTCGCTGGACGCGCTCCGTGAGGACCTCGACGCGGCGCCCGCCGACAGCGAGGAGTCCCGCCGCCTGGCCATGCTGTTCGACTTCGCCGTCCACGGCCTGCTCGGGCAGGAGACCAAGGAGCTGGAGGTCGCGATCGCCGAGCGGGAGGCGTCGATCGTGCTCGCGGTCGAGGGTGAGCGGCTCGGCTTCCGCCAGTCGGCGGTCGTGCAGTCCAACGAGCCCGACCCGGATCGGCGCTTCGCCATCGACCGAGCTCGGCGCACGGCAGTGGCGACCGAGCTCAACCCGCTGCACCTCGAGATGGCCGAACGCCGGCAGGCGGTCTCACGCGAGCTCGGCTACGCCAACTACCGAGAGCTCTGCGCCGTCACCAAGCGCGTCGATCTCGCTGCGCTCCACGCGCAGACCTCGGCCTTCAGCGCCGCGACCGACGCGGCCTACCCCGAGCGACTCGAGCCCGTGCTGCAGCAGGTGCTCGGGTTCGGCTTCGACCGGCTGCGCGCGTCGGACTTCCGGCGCCTGTTCCGCACGCCGAGCTTCGACGGCCAGTTCCCGGCCGAGCGGATGCTGGCCAGCCTGACGGCGACGGTGGAGGGTCTCGGCCTGAGCTTCGACGGGATCATCCTCGACGTCGAGACGCGTCCGCTCAAGGATCCCCGGGCGTTCTGCGCGCCGGCCCGCCCTCCGAGCGAGGTGTACCTCGTGATGGCGCCCGTCGGGGGATGGAGCGACTACGAGGCGCTGTTCCACGAGAGCGGCCACGCCCAGCACTACGCCAACGTCGCCACCGAGCTCCCGTTCGAGTTCCGGATGCTCGGCGACAACGCGATCACGGAGGCGTTCGCGTTCCTGCTCGAGCACCTCGTCGCCGACGGGGAGTGGCTGCGACGGGTGCTCGGGGTGAACGATCCCGAGCCGCTGATCGCCAACGCCCGCGCCCAGCGGCTCGTGTTCCTCCGCCGGTACTGCGCGAAGCTCGCCTACGAGCTCGAGCTGCATGAGCTGGACCGGCCCGAGTCGCCGATCGCCGAGCGCTACAGCGAGCTGCTGAGCGCGGCGATGGGCGCGGCGATCGGTCCCGAGGAATACCTCACGGACGTCGACCCCGGCTTCTACTGCTCCAACTACCTCCGCGCCTGGGCCCTCGAGACCCATCTGCGCCGTCATCTCGTCGAACGTCACGGGCCGGGGTGGTTCGCCGAGCCGGAAGCCGGCGTCGAGCTCCGCGCGCTGTGGCGCGAGGGCCAGCGCTTCTCACCCGACGAACTGCTCGACGCCATCGGCCAGCGGGGCGGAGTCGACTTCGCGGTCCTGCTCGAAGACCTGGGGCTGGCGCCCGCGGTGGACGACGGTGACTCGCCGCCCTCCGAGCGACGACGCTAGTCGAGACTCTTCTCGACCGCCGCGAGCACCGACTTGCGATTGGCGTGACGGCGCTCGTAGTCGCGCACGCGCCGGAGCTCGGCCGGCGAGAGGTCGGGCAACCGCCGCGACACCTCGGCCACGGTGAGCTCGTCGTAGCCGCTGATCGGGAGCGCGGGGCCCCCATTCGACACCGTGCGGCGCGCGCGGTCGGCTCCTCGCACGATGCTCTCCACCGGCGGCGCCCGGCGGGCGCGGCGGGTGGCGTTCTCCATGACGTTCTCCAGCCCGTCGCGCCCACGCCCGACGAGGCCCTCCAGCTCCCCGATCAGGTCGTCCGTCTGCTGGCGGCCGCGTCGCACGAGCTCGGCGACGAGCTCGTTGGCGTCGCTACGGGTCATCCTCCCGCGATCGGCCGCATCGTCGAGCGTCGCCTGGATGCGCTCCCGGGACAGGACGACGAGACCGAGCGGCCGGAGCACCCGGTTGACGAGCTCCTCGATCGCCCTCGGCGCACTCGGCGCCCCGTCCCCCGACTCGCCCGCGTCCGCCTCACGCCTGGCTGCTGACAAAACTGTCTCCTCCTGTTGTCGAGCCGTGGCGAGCGTCTGCCGCCCGCCGTCGACGGAACAGAGGCTACCCCCGAAGCGGCGCCGCTACCCCACTGCGAGCAGCAGCTCGAGCAGGGCCTTCTGTGCGTGGCGGCGGTTCTCCGCCTGATCCCAGATGCGCTGACGGGGGCCGTAGAGCAGGCTCTCGCTGATCTCCTCGCCGGGGTGAGCGGGCAGGCAGTGGAGAACGATCGCCTCCGGCGCGGCAGCCCCCAGCAGCGCCTCGTCGAGCCGGTAGGGCGCGAGCGCCTCCCGGCGGGCCTGCGCGGTCTCCGGCTCGTCGTTCATGCTCACCCACACGTCCGTGTACAGGGCGTCGGCGTCTCGTGCCGCCTCGTGCGGATCTTCGTACAGGCGGGCCCCGGCCACCGGCTCCAGGCTGTATCCGGGCGGCGAGGCGATCCGGACCTCGATGCCGGCCAGCGCGCCGGCGATCGCCAGCGAGCGGGCGACGTTGTTGCCGTCGCCGACGTAGGCGAGGACGAGTCCCTGGAGGCGACCGAACGCCTCGCGGAGCGTCATCAGATCGGCCAGCGCCTGGACCGGATGGTGGCCGGCCGTGAGCATGTTGATCACCGGCACATCGGCATGGCGGGCGAACTCGGCGACCAGGTCGTCGGGGCCGGTGCGGATCCCGATCGCGGCGACGTGGCGCGAGAGGACATAGGCGGTGTCACGGATCGACTCGCCGCGATTGATCTGGAGATCCTCCGAGCGCAGCACCATCGGGTGTCCGCCCAGTTCCACGATCCCCGCCTCGAACGAGACCCGGGTGCGCGTGGAGGGACGCTGGAAGATGAGGGCCACCGTCCGGCCCTGGAGCACCCGGGAGGCGTAGGGCGCCGCCTTGAGCTCGATCGCGCGGTCGACCAGCGTGCTGAGCTCGGCGGGGCTCAGCTCCGAACCGGTGAGGAGGTGGCGGGTCAGGCCGCCGGAGTCTACGCGGGCCGCTCCGGGCCGGTCTATGCGGGGCCGGTCCCGCGCGACCCGCGCAGGCCGAAGCCCCGCAGCATGAGCAGCGCCTTCTCGCCGAGCGTCCCGCGCCCGGGCAGCACGCCCAGCTGCGTGGCCGCGCCGTAGAGGTCGAAGAACGCCCGCACGCGGAGCAGGCGCTCGCCGCCCAGCTCGCAGTAGAAGATGCACGGGACGACGACGAACCGTCCGGTGGGGGGAAGCCCTTCGAGCGGCTCGCGGTGGGTGGCGAGCAGCTTGCTCGGGGCGGCGATGAAGCGTCCCGTGGTGAGGCGCTCGCCGAGCCTCTCGAGCCGTGCGTCGGGAAACGCCGCCCACAGCCGTGCCGCATGGCCGGCCAGCGCATCGCGCCCCTCGAGCGGCTCCGGGGTGACGGGATCCTCGTAATGGATCTCCGGATCGGCCACGTCGGCGAACGCCGCCGGATCCTTGCCCGACCAGGCCGCCTCCCAGCCGTCGATGAGCACGTCAGCGTCCACGGACGTCAGTCGAAAACCGGGATGCCGGCGTTGGGGCTCGATGGCTTCGCGTAGCGCCGGCGGGGAATCCGGCCGGCGGCGCGCGCCAGCTCGCCGCCCTCCACGCCGAGCCGGATGGCCCGGGCCATCGCCACCGGATCGTGGGCCCGGGAGATCGCGCTCGCGCACAGGACGGCGTCGCAGCCGAGCTCGATCGCCTGGGCGGCGTCGGATGCGGTGCCGACACCGGCGTCGAGCACCACCGGGACGTTCGCGTGCTCGACGATCAGGGCGATGTTGTAAGGGTTGAGGATGCCCATGCCGCTGCCGATCGGCGAGCCTAGCGGCATCACCGCCGCGCAGCCCACGTCCTCCAGGCGGCGGGCCAGGACGGGATCGTCGGTCGTGTACGGCAGCACCGTGAAGCCGTCGGCGACGAGCGACTCGGCCGCGCTCACCAGCTCGACCGCGTCGGGGAGCAGCGTGCGATCGTCGCCGATCACCTCGAGCTTGATCAGGTCGGTGCTGAACGCCTCGCGCGCGAGCTGAGCGGTGAGGATCGCATCACGGGCGGTGAAGCAACCGGCGGTGTTCGGCAGCACCTCCACGCCGGCGGAATCGAGCACCTCCAGGATGGAGCCGCGCGCCGCCGGGTCGAGCCGCCGCAGCGCCACCGTGCAGAGCTCGGCACCGGAGACCTCCAGCGCGCGGCGCAGCAGCTCGTGGCTCGTGAAGCCCCCCGTGCCGAGAATCAGCCGCGAGCGCAGCGTCCGCCCGCCAACGGTGAACGGCGCCGTGGTCATGGCGCCACCCCCCGAGAATTCGCGCCAGCGAATTCTCGCCAGCCTGCGAAGCAGGCCATCATCCGCCCTGCACCGCCACCACGATCTCGACGCGTGAACCGTCGGGCACCGGTGTGCTCGCCCAGCTCCCGTGCGGGAGGACCTCCCCGTCGAGGGCGACCGCGCAGCCCCGGCCACCGCCGGGGGCGCCCGCCTGCTCGAGCAGCTGCGCCACGGTCGTGCCGTCCGGCAACTCCCGGGTCTCGCCGTTGACGCGCGCGCGCATCACGACGCCATCGCTCCCGCGAATCGCCGCGGTGTGACCTCGTCCGCCAGCTCGTGCTCCTCCCCGCGCAACGCGGCGAGCGCGATCTCGGCGCTCACCGGGGTGAGCAGGATCCCGTGGCGGTAGTGGCCGGTGGCCCAATGCAGACCGTCGAGCAAACCCGGGCCGATCGCCGGGCGGTTGTCGGGGGTGCCGGGACGGATCCCCGCGACGAGCTCCTCGATAACGAGCTCGGAGAGCCCGGGGAGCAGCTCGGTGGCGTCGCGCAGCAGCTCGAACACGGGACCGACGGTGATCGCGGTGTCGAAGCCGCGCTCCTCCATGCTGGCGCCGAGCACATAGCGACCGTCGCCGCGCGGGACGACGTACCCCGGCTGCATCCGCAGCACCCGCGTGAGCAGGCCGGGACCGGCCGGGTCGCGCAGCCGCAGCACCTGTCCCTTGACCGGCCGGATGGGCACCCGGGCGGCCTCGGGCACGCCGGGCAGCGTGTCCGACCACGGGCCGGCCGCGATCACCACCTGATGCGCGGGCAGCCGCTCCCCCCCGGCAAGCTCGACGCCGGTCACGATCTCACGCGTCGAAGTGAGCGCCGTGACCTCGGCACGGCGCAGCTCCCCACCGGCCGCGCGCAGGGCGCCGGCCAGCGCGCGGGTGAGGCGCCGCGGGTCGATCGCGCAGTCCCCCTCCAGCTCCAGGGCCCCGCGCAGCGTCGGGGCGAGCGCCGGCTCGAGCTCCCGCGCCTGGCTTGGCGTGAGCCGGCGGACGGCGAGCCCGAGCGAGCGGCGCATCTCCTGCTCGCGCTCGAGCACGATCGCCTCGTCCTCGTCGCGGGCGCTCATCAGCGTCCCGCAGGTGAGATAGCCGGGATCGATGCCGCTGCAGGCGCGGAGCTCGCCCACGAACTCCGGATAGGCGCTGGCGCTGGCCAGGGCCAGCGACAGCAACGGCTGCTCGGTGGGATCGGCCTCGGCGATCGGCGCGATCATCCCGGCGGCCACGGCCGAGGTCGCGCCGCCGGGCTCCCCGCGCTCCAGCACGGTCACCCGCAGCCCCGCCTGCGCGGCCCGCCAGCCGATGGCGAGACCGATCGCGCCGCCACCGACGATGGCGAGATCGGGTGAGCGGTTGATGGTCGTCACGTTCGTTTCCTCCGCCGGCATGACCCGGTTCAGGTTCAGACGGTCGGCGGATTTGCGCTCCGCCCTCTCAGCCCGAATGTCAGGGCTCCCGTTGGTCTGATCCTAGCTGCCAGACTGAGCGCGTGGAATCGCCCGCCGCACGCCTCGCCGCCGCCCGCCTGTACCTCGTCTGCGACATCGCCGACGAGGCATTCCTGACCGCTGCCCTGCGGGGCGGTGTCGACATCATCCAGCTGCGGTGCAAGGACGCCGGCGACGACGCCGTGCTCGCCGCCGCCGCTCCCGTCGCCGCGGCGTGCGCCGCGCACGGCGCCCTGTTCATCCTCAACGACCGCCCTGACCTGGTGGACGCCGCCGGCGCCGACGGGGTCCACGTCGGCCAGGACGACATGCCGGTGGCACAGGCCCGCGCGCTCGTCGGCCCCAGTCGCATCGTCGGGCTCTCGACGCACACCCCGGCCCAGGTCGACGCGGCCGCCGCGCTCGGCGTCGACTACATCGGCGTCGGTCCCGTCCACGCTACGCCGACCAAGCCGGGGCGCCCGGCGGTGGGCGTCGCGCTCGTCGCCCACGCGGCCGAGCATGCCGCGATGCCGTTCTTCGCCATCGGCGGGATCGACGCCGCGAGTGTGGGTGGCGTCGTCGCGGCCGGCGCCCGCCGCGTCGCCGTCGTGCGGGCGATCGCCGCCGCGAGCGATCCCGAGCGCGCGGCCCGGAGTCTGCGCGAGGCGCTCGAGGGGGTGCCCGTTGGCGCAACGTAGCCGCAAGCGCGGCCAGCGCATCGCCAAGGCGCCTCACGCCAGGCGCGCCGACCGCCCGGCCCTGCCCACGAGCGCCGAGCCGGGCATGACGCGCAACCAGCGCCGAGATGCGGTGGCACGAGCCCAGCTCGAGCCGCTGGCGCCCGGCGAGCGACCGTGGCCTGTCGTCGTCTCCGCGGCGCTCGCGCTCGCGCTCGGGCTGGTCAACGTGATCTCCTACGCGGCCGGCGCCCGCATCGCCGGCAAGCATCCGAGTGCCGCCGGGATCCTCATCTTCTCGGCACTCATGCTCGTCTGCGCGGCGGGCATCTGGCGGAAGTGGTACGGGGCCGTGCTCGGGTTCATGGTGCTGCTGGCGATCATCATCGTCCTGTTCAGCCTGCTGCTCGTCGAGGCGAGCAACCTGCTCGGCTTCATCGTCGCGCCGGTCATCATCCTCGTCGCCGGGACGCTGTTCTGGAAGCTCGTGCGCGTGCTCGGGCGGATCCAGATGCCCACGCCCCCCGGGCGCACCTGAGCGGCTCTCCTATACGCTCAGATCCATGACCGAAGCGAGCTATGACTGCGTGGTGATCGGCTCCGGGCCGGGCGGCTACGTGACCGCGATCCGGGCCGCGCAGCTGGGGATGAAGACGGCAGTGATCGAGAAGGATCAGGTCGGCGGACGCTGCCTCAACTACGCCTGCATCCCGGCCAAGGCCGTCCTGCGCGTAGCCGACGTGGTGGCCGAGATCCGGGAGGCGAGCGAGTTCGGAATCACCGTCTCGGAGCCGGAGATCGACTTCGGCGCCGTGATGGATCGCCGCGCACGCGTGGTCAAGACGCTCACCGGCGGCGTCGCCGGACTGATGAAGAAGAACGCGGTCGACGTGATCGAGGGCGAGGGCTCGCTCGCCGGCGAGGGACGCGTGAAGGTCGGCGACCAGGTCATTCAGGCGAAGACGATCGTGATCGCCACCGGATCGGTGAAGCGGGCGATCCCAGGGGTCAGCTTCGGCGGACGGGTGATCGGCACCGAGGAGGCGTGGGCGCTGCCCGAGCTGCCCAAGCGACTGGCCGTGGTCGGTGCCGGCGCCTCGGGCGCGGAGATCGCCTCGGCCTACGCGCGCCTCGGCTCCGAGGTGATGCTGTTCGAGGCGCTCGAGCGGGTGCTGCCGACCGAGGACGCCGACATCTCCCGCCTCGCCGAGCGCGGTCTCAAGAAGCAGGGCATGAAGATCTTCACGAAGACGTTCGTCGGCGACGTGACCTCCACCGACGACGGCGTCTCGTTCGCCTACGGGGACGAGCGCGGCGAAGCCGACTGGCTGGTGATCGCCGCCGGCCGCGGTCCCGACGTCGAGGCCCTGGGGCTGGCCGACGCCGGCGTTCGGGTGGCCGACAACGGGCTGATCGAGGTCGACGGCGCGATGCGCACGAGCGCACCGGGGATCTACGCCATCGGCGACACGGTGGCCGGACCCGCGCTCGCCCACAAGGCCTCCGACGAGGGTGTGATCGCGGTCGAGGACGCCGCCGGGCTCCCCACGCACCCGATCGAGTACGTCGACATCCCGCGGGCGACCTTCTGCACCCCCAACGTGGCGAGCTTCGGGCTCACCGAGGCCCAGGCGAAGGAGCAGGGGTACGACGTCGTCGTCGGCAAGGTCCCCTACGGCGCCGTCGGCGCCGGCACCGTCTACGGCGATCGCACCGGCCTCGTGAAGATCGTCGGCGACCGCAAGTACGGCGAGCTGCTGGGCGGCCACATCATCGGCGCCAAGGCGACCGAGCTGATCCAGGAGCTGGTCAATGCCCGCGCGCTGGAGGGCGGCTACCCGGAGGTCGCCCGCTCGATCCACGGTCACCCCACCCTCTCCGAGGCGGTCATGGAGGCAGCCCGTGCCGCCGACGGCTGGCTCATCCACGGCTGAGCTGCCGCGGCTCTCGCCGGCGGCGAGCCCAGAGCGGTCGCGGCTCTCCCAGGCGGCGGGCCCCGAGCAGCCGACGTTCTTCTACGACCTCGGCAGCCCGGACTGCTACCTCGTCGCCGAGCGCATCATGGCGACCCTCCCAGAGGTAGCCGAGTGGCAGCCGGTGCTCGGCGCGCAGCTCGCTGGCCCGGCCGAGCCCACCGACCCGGCTCGGCCCACCGACCCGGCCGCGCCCACCGACCCGGCTCGGCCCACCGACCCGGCCGCGCCCACCGACCCGGGCGGCCCTACCGACCCCGCCGCCCCCACCGACCCCGCCGCGCTCGACCGCGAGCGCGTGGCCGCCCGGGCCCGGGAGCTCGGCCTGCTCCCGATCCGCTGGCCGGCGAGCTGGCCCCCGGACACCCGTTTCGCGACGCTCGTGGCCATCTACGCCAAGCACGGCGGGCGCACCGTGTCCTACTCGCTGGCGGCCTTCCGCCAGGCGTTCGCGGGGGGACGCGACCTCGGTGACGCCGACACGGTCCTCATCGCAGCCGCCGCGAGCGAGATGCACCCCACCGCGGTCCTCAAGGCGGGCGGTCTGAAGTCGGTCGCCAAGGGGCTCGAACAGGCGGGTGCGCGGGCCCGGGCCGCCGGGATCTCCGCCCTGCCCGCGATCCAGGCCGCCGGGCAGGTGTTCACGGGCGAGGGTGCCCCGGAAGCGGCAGCTCGCGCGCTGACTGCGGCGGCGGGCGGAGCGGCAACCGGAGGTGGGGCGGCCGGCGGGGCGGCGGCCGGCGAGGCAGCGGCGGCTCGGCCGTGAGGGCGAACCGGGCCTACCACCTGATCGCCTCGCGCGGGGGTCCCCCGCTGACGGCGTTCGCCGACGACGAGCGGCGTGATCGCATCGAGCTCACCTCGGTCGACGACGGCGAGGTGGTCCTGTACTGGGAGCTCCCGGTCCGGCTCGCCTCGCGACTGCTGCGCCAGCTACGCGCGGACCTGGCGGGGATGCAGGCCGCCGAGTTCATCGACAAGTGGCAGGACGCCGACGTGGCCTTCGAGGACGAGCATTCGTAACGGGTTGGCGTCGCCCTGCGACGCGGTAGTGAATTCTCTGTGACAAAAGGGGCGTGAGCGGCCGAGGGCCGGGTTCCCGGTACCGATACTGGAACCCATGAACGCCCACCACACCCCAACCGCCGGCAAACGGAGCCGGCGTGGGGGCTCATTGGCCTCACAGACCCACGAGCACCCACGCTTCCGAGATCTGCGATCGGATGGGTTGAAATGGGCGTGATCGATCGCCGCCTCGGGGCGACTGCCGGGCGCCAGGACAACGTCGTCACCATCACGCAGATCCGCGAGTGCGGCCTCAGCCACGACGCGCTCAAATGGCGGCTGCACAACGGCCTGATCCAGCGCCTCCACACGGGCGTCTATCTCATCGGCCCGGCGCCGCCGAGCTTCCACGCCCGCGCCCGTGCAGCCGCCCTGGCCGTCGCCCCGCACAGCGCTGTGAGCATGCGCAGCGCTGCTGCCCGGCTCGGATTCGCACCGGAGCCGGCTGGACCGATTCACGTCACCGTCTCCGGGCGGGACGTGCGCAGCCGCAGCGGGATCATCGTGCACCGCTCGAGGCTGACCTCGGCGGAGGTGTGGATGGTCGACGGCGTTCCCGTCACCTCCCCGGCCCGGACGCTGGCCGACCTTGCCGCCACCGAGCCGGTGGCGGAGGTCGAGCAGCTGCTCATCGACGCGCGGGTCGCGCGGGTGGTGAGGGACGCGGAGCTGTGGGCGGAGCTCGGGCGCACGTCGCGGATGCCCGGTCGCGCGCGCCTGCGCGAACTGCTCCGCGACGAGAGCGAGGAGGGCTACTCGCGCTCGCGGGCCGAGCGTCGGATGCGGTCCCTCATCCGGGACGCGGATCTGCCCAGGCCCGAGTTCAACGCCCGAGTGCGCGGGTTCATGGTCGACTGCCTGTGGGCGCGGCTCCGCGTCGTGGGGGAGGTCGACTCGGAGTCCTTCCACGGCCACCGGGACGCGTTCCACGAGGATCGCCGGCGCGACCAGGTGCTCGCCGCGGCGGGGTTCATCGTCATCCGGATCACGTGGCGGCAGCTGACCAGCGAGCCGCTCGCCGTCGCCGTGCGGCTCGGGCAGGCGCTCGCACGGGCCGAGGCGGCGCTGCCGGCGGCCTGACGGCCGCGCTCGCACGGGCCGAGGCGGCGCTGCCGGCGGCCTGAACCGGACTCGTTTCAGACTTCTCACGGCTTCCTCGGCACGCCGCCGTGACGGTTGTGACCATTCCGCCCGTGTCCGGGTAACGTGCGCCCATGGCCGACACCGGTCACCCCCCCGCGATCGCGCCCGCCGGCCGCGGCGCCGGCACGACGATCGAGCCCACCCGCTGGCAGGCCGCCGTTGCGCGGCGCAGCGCCGAGGCGCGCGCGACGATCCCCGACCTCGATCTGGCGGTCACCGTCGACGCCGAACGGACCGTGGCCCGGGAGCGGGAGCTCGGATGCGGCCTCACGGCCCTGTGGGTCAGGGCCTGCGCGCTGGCCCTGCGTGAGCACCCCGGGGCCAACGGCGCGTACCGCGACGGACGCTTCGAGCTCTACGAGCGAGTCAATGTCGGCGTCGTCGTCGCCACGCCGGAGGCCTACACGATCCCCACGCTGTTCGATGCCGATCGCAAGCCGGCCGAGGAGCTCGCCGCCGAGCTCGCCGAGCTGACCCGGCGCGCCGCGGACGGCGAGCTCGTGGCGCGGGATCTCTCCGGTGCGACGTTCACCCTCTCCGACGTCGGCGCCCTCGGCATCGATCGGGCGACCCCGCTCGTCGTGCCGCTGCAGGCGGCCGCGGTCGCCACCGGGGCGGTAGGAGCCATCCCCGCGGTGCGCGACGGGGCTATCGTGCCGTCCCTGGCGATGACCGTGACGCTGGCGTGTGATCACCGTGTCCTCTATGGAGCCGGCGCCGCCGCGTTCCTGGTGACGATCAAAACTTGCATCGAGGAGGCAGTGTCTTGAGCGAAACGTCCGAGCAGACGGCCGAGAGGATCGCCGCCCGCGGTCGCGAGGCGCTGATCGCACGGCTCCGCCCCGCCTTCGAAGAGGCGGCGGCAGCCCATGCCGACGTCCTCGATCTCAGCCCCGAGCAGATCGAGGAGATGATCCAGCGAGCCGCCGACCGCGCCGACGGGCTGCAGTGGCGGCGCGCGCTGGCGGCGGTGGCCACCGAGGAGCTCGGCATCACCCTCGGCGAGGCCCTCAGCCATCCCGACGTGATCCGGGCGCACGAACTCGTGGGAGCGCCCTCCTATGAGGACAGCCTCGCCGAGCTGAGCGCGCCGATCCGCCCGGCAGCGGCCGCGGAGCCGGCATCGGCGACTCCCGCGCCGGACGCGGAGCTGCCCGACGCGGCGGCGGATCCGGAGCTGCCCGACACCACCGCGGCCGACGCCGAGCTACCCGACGCGGCCCCCGCGACGAAGGTGCTCGCCGACGCCGACACCGACACCGACCCTGACGCAGACACCGACCTGGACACCGACACCGACGCAGACACCGACCTGGACACCGACCCGGGCGAGGCCGCGCTCGGTCCGGCCGACCCCGAGGCACCCCTCCCCGGCCTGGAGCCCCCCGGCGAGCCCGGCGACCACGAGCACGACACCGACGAGGCGCTCGCCGCCACCGACGACCCGATCGCCGGCATCGACCAACCGACCGTCGAGTACGACGTCGACGAATGGGAGGACGACGAGTACTACGAGCCCGACGGGCTGCGGATGGCGGTCATCCATCTCGGGGGGATCGCCAACCTCGAGCCCGCGGAGAAGGACATCGAACTGCTCATGTCCGACGAAGGCCTCGACATCATCCGCAACGGGCACGACGTGCTCGGGCGCCTCGACTGGGAGCACGTGAAGGCCCTGGAGGTGCCGCCCCCGCGCGGCCGGCGACGGATGCGCAAGCCCCCGCCGACCCACCTGGTGATCCGCACCGCCCGCGGCGACGCCTCGTTCGAGGTTCCCGAGGTCACGCCCGACGAGCTCCGCGAGCACCTCGCACCCGTCATCGCCGAGCACCTGCACGGACTGTGATCTCCCCCATGGGGTGAACGACCGCGCCCGTCTGCTCACCGAGCTGCGAGAGACGATCGACGACGAGCGGGTGCTGGCGGCGATCGCGTCGGTTCCGCGCGAGCGCTTCGTCGCCCGGGCGGACACCGAGCGCGCCTACGAGAACGTCGCGCTCCCGATCGCGGGCGGCCAGACGATCTCGCAGCCGCTGGTGATCGCTCGGATGCTCGCGCTGCTCGCGGTGAGGCCGGGCGATCGCGTGCTCGACGTCGGGACGGGATCGGGCTACCACGCGGCCCTGCTCGCCCGTCTCGGCGGCCGCGTGGTGAGCCTGGAGCGGGTGGCCCGCCTCGCACGGGCCGCCGGCGCGCTGCTCGCCGAGCTCGGGTTCGGCGACGTCGAGCTGCATGTCGCCGACGGCAGCCGGGGATGGCCGGACGGGGGGCCGTTCGACGCCATCAACGTCGCCGCCGCGGCGACGGAGATCCCACCGGCGCTCGTGGACCAGCTCGCCCTGCAGGGTCGCCTCGTCGCCCCCGTGGGGGCGGAGGAGCAGCACCTCATCCACCTGCGGCGCACCGAGACCGGCATCGAGCGGACGGTGCTCGAGCCGGTTCGCTTCGTGCCCCTCGTCAGCGACACCGCCTCAGTCGACGAGCCGCATCGCTGACGGTCCGGAGAGCCGCTTGCGCATCACCTCGATCGCGACCGGGCTGGAGTCGACGAGCACGAAGCGACGCCCGAGCCCGCGGCACACCGCGCCAAGGGTGCCCGAGCCGGCGAAGGGATCCAGGCACCAAGCGCCCGGCCGCGAGGAGGCCGCGACCAAGCGCCTCAGCACTCCCTCGGGCTTCTGGCTCGGATAGCCGGTCTTCTCGCTGCCGTTGGTCGGCACGATCGTGTGAAACCACACATCGGTGGGGCGCTTACCGCGCGCCGCCTTCTCCGGGCCGACGAGGCCGGGGGCCATGTACGGCTCGCGCTCGACGGCGTCGGCATCGAAGTGGTGGGCGCCGGGCGTGCGCACGTAGACGAGGATCGTGTCGTGCTTGGCCGGCCACCGCCGCCGGGGCTTGGCTCCGTAGTCGTAGGCCCAGATGATCTCGTTGAGGAACGCCTCGCGTCCGAAGACCTCGTCGAGCAGCAGTTTGCAGTAATGCGCCTCGCGGTAGTCGATGTGGAAGTACAGGGTGCCGTGGGCGGCCAGCAGGCGCCGCGCCTCGCGCAGTCGTGGCTCCAGGAAGCCGAGGTAATCGGCGAACTCGTCGTCGTAGGAGAGGCTGCGGAGCAGCTCGGCGCTGTAGCGCCGCCCCCCGAACCCGATCCGCGTGCCGACGTCCCTGGCCCGCTGCGCCTGGACCGTGAGCAGCGTCCGTCGGGTCTGCGCGCGCCCCGTGTTGAACGGAGGGTCCAGGTACACGACATCGAAGGCGCCATCGGGCAGCATCCCCATCACGGGCAGGTTGTCGCCCCGGATCACGAGATCCTCGGAGAGCTCGGGCGGAATCGGCGGCCCGTCGAGGATGCGCACGAGCGGGCACGGTACCGGTGACGGCGGCGATCCGTCGAAACCGCAGAATCCCCTGAGAGTCGGGGGCCAAGGGGAGATGACGCGCCGCCACGGGTAGACTGGGAGGCGATGGTCAGCGATCGCCCCAATGCCGGGCCGCTCCCGGAGGAGCCCGGCTTGCCCGATTCGCCCGAACGTCGCCCCACCGGTCGCTTCGCCCGACTGCGCCAGTCGAAGTTCGTGGCGAAGGTGGCCAGGTACGCGATCGGGTCGGTGATCGCGCTCGGCACGAGCGTGGTCGTCTTCGCCGTCCTCTACTGGGCCGGCGTGCACAACACCACGATCGACTCGGTCGCCGCCTTCGTCGCCGGAGCGATCCCGAACTGGATCCTCAACCGCAAGTGGGCGTGGGAGATGACCGATCGCGTCGACGTCGTCCGGGAGGTCGTCGGGTACACGATCGTCTCGGTGATCGCGCTCGTGGCCTCGTCCGCCGGGACCGGGTGGATGCAGGGCCTGGTGACGCACCACGGCGGCCTGCTCTACGTCGCGCCCGGCACCGGACTGCGCGTCGTCCTCGTCACGCTCGCCTACGTGGTCGTGCAGGCGCTCCTGTTCGTCGCGAAGTTCGTCGTCTACGACCGCTGGGTGTTCACCGGCCGCAGCCGGTTCCGCGCCGCCCTGCGATCGCGCCACCAGGTGTGGACGGCGGCGCGCGCGAACCGCACGCCGTAGCCGAGGTTCCCGCCCTTCTTCGTGCCCGTGGCGTGCTGGCCGCGGTCGCGCATCGTCGTCGGCACCTCGGCGAGGCGAAAGCCGTTGAGGGCCGCGGAGATCTGCAGCTCCGAGGCCTGGTACTGGGGCTGCTCGAGCGTCACGGCGGCGCTCACCTCGGTCCGCATCGCGCGCAGGCCGCAGGCCGGGTCGGTGATCCGATGGCGGGTGATGATCGTGAGCATCAGACCGAACACGATCACGCCGGCATGGCGCACACCGTCGGTGGTGAGCTCTGAGCCGAGCCGTCGCGAGCCGGAGACGAAGTCCGCCCGGCCGGACGTGATCGGCTCGACCACGCGCGCGATCTCCTCGGGCTCGTACTGGCCGTCCGCGTCGATCGTGCAGATGATCTGCGCGCCGCGCGCCCGCGCCAGCCAGTAGCCGAGCTTGAGCGCCGCCCCCTGCCCCCGGTTGACGGGCACGTCGCAGACCAGCCCACCGGCGCGGGCCGCCACGGCCGCCGTGTTGTCCCGGGCGCCGTCGACGACGATGATCACCTCGGTGACGAGGCCGGCCGCCTCGGCGGGGATCTCGGAGATCACCTCGGCGACCGTCGGCTCCTCGTTGAAGGCGGGGATCACGATCGCCAACGGGGCGCCCGCTCCCGGAGGATGGGCGGCCAGGAACCCGCGGGCGGCGTCGCGTTCGCGCGGATCGAGACCGTCGAGCTCGCGCTCGAGGTCGAAGGCGGCCGAGGGCGCCACGCTCACCCCTGCTCCCCCGTGACGGCGTTCATCCCGGGGCCGCCGGGCATCGGGACGGCACCTTCGATCTCGAGCTCGCGCCACTCCTCCCAGACACCCTCGACGCCCTCGTGGAAGCCGTAGCGAGGCTCCCAGCCCAGGGATCGGGCGCGGGAGTTGTCGATGATGACCGCGGGCATCTCACCCTGCTTCGCCGGCCCATGGATGACGGGAAAGTCCGAGCCGGTCACGCGCTTGACCTCGTCGATGACGTCGAGCACGGACCGCGAGGTGCCGGATGCGAGGAGGACCGGCCCGGACCATCGCTCGTCGAGCAGCGCGAGCTTCACCGCCTCGATGACGTCGAACACGTGGACATAGTCGCGCACCTGGGTGCCCTCGCCGTAGATCTCGAACGTCGTGCCCAGACGGATGCAGCGCATCAGTCGCGCGACGATCGAGTCCTTGGCATGCATGCCGGGCCCGTAGACGTTGGCGAAGCGCAGGTAGGTGCAGCGGACGTCGAAGACCGAGGTGTAGGCGTACATCAGCATTTCCGCGGCGGCCTTCGTCGCGCCGTAGGGCGTGAGCGGACGCAACAGCGCGCGCTCGGTGATCACGGGCTCCTCCATGGGACCGGTGATGGCGCCGCCCGTCGAGGCGAAGGCGAGCGCCTTCACCCCGGCCGCTCGGGCCCCCTCGAGCAGCCGATGGGTCCCGGCCACGTTCGTCTGGTAGGTGCGCTCCGGCTGTTCGATCGACTTCAGCACCGAGGTGACCGCCGCCAGGTGGACGACGCCATAGAAGTCGCCGCCATCGAACGCACGGTCGATCACCGCGGCGTCGGCGATGTCCCCGACCACCACATCGATGTTCGGGTCCGGGTGAGGGACGAGATCCACGACGCGGACCTCTGCCCCGGCCTGCGTCAACGACCGCACGACCTGGCGGCCGATGAAGCCCGAACCGCCCGTGACGAGGACGCGGCGTCCGGAGAGGGCTGTGGTGGGATCGCTCACGACGGGGGAGGCGGATTGCACATGCTGAAGAGGAGGGAGCGGATCCTCCGGTGCCGTACGCGGCGCTTTCCGGGTCCGGCACGCCGGGGCCGGAGGACCGACGGGGGCCGAGGATAGACGCTTTGCCCGTCGTGTCCTCGCCCGGGCTCAGGCGGCGCTGACACGGAGCCGTTGCGCGCGGCTGATACGTTCGCTCGGCGTGGCGTCGGTGACGATCTCGACGGGCGACATGGCGTTCCTGATCGCCGCCGGGGCGCTGGCCGGGCTGCTCGGCTCAGCCGGCGCGATCACCTCGCTCGTCTCCTATCCGGCCCTCTTGGCCGTCGGGCTCGGCGACCGCGCGGCCGGAATCGCCAACGTCGTGGCCCTCGTCGGCTGCTGGCCGGGCTCGGCGCTCGCCTCCGGGCCGGAGTTGCGCGGACAGGGGCGCTGGCTGCGGCGGTGGACGCCGCTCGCCGCCGCGGGAGCGGCAGCCGGATCCGGTCTGCTGCTCGCCACCCCGCCGGGGGCGTTCGCCGACGTGGTGCCGGTGCTCGTCGCCGGCGGCGCGCTGGCGTTGCTGCTCGAGCCGCGGCTCACGGCGATGCGCTCGCGTCGCCGCTCCGGCACCGGGCGCGTGGCGCTCCCGGCCGGTCTCACGGCGAGCTCCCTCTACAACGGCTACTTCGGCGCGGGCGCCGGGGTGATGATCCTCACGCTGATGCTCGTGTGCGTGGATCGCGATCTTCCGCGGGCCAACGCGCTGAAGAACATGCTCGTCGGCGGCGGCGCCGTCGCCTCGGCGGTCACCGTCGCGATCGCCGGATCGGTCCGCCTCGCCGCCGTGCTCCCGCTGAGCGCGGGCATGGTGATCGGCAGCGCCATGGGACCTCGCGTGGCCCGCCGGCTCCCCGCCACGCTGCTGCGGGTGATCGTGGCACTGCTCGGCTTCGGGCTCGCCGCGCAGCTCGCCTTCGGTTGGGTGTAGGTTCCTGGCCGTGGCCGATGCGATCCGGACTCCGGACGAGCTGTTCTCAGAGCTTCCCGAGTTTCCCTTCGCCCCTCGCTTCCGGGAGTGGGACGGACTGCGACTGGCCCATCTCGACGAGGGCGAGGGCCCGCCCGTCCTGTTTCTCCACGGGGAGCCGACGTGGTCGTTCCTGTGGCGGCACGTGATCCCGCCGGTGCGCGACGCCGGCTATCGCTGTATCGCTCCGGACCTCCCCGGGTTCGGGCGCTCGGACAAGCCGATCGACGTCGACTGGTACAGCTACGACCGGCACACGGCCGCGGTTGCGGCACTGATCGAGGAGCTCGGGCTCACCCGGGCCACCGTCGTCGTGCACGACTGGGGCGGGCCGATCGGGCTGCGGCTCGCCGTCGAACACCCGGATCGGATCGAGCGACTGGTGATCATGGACACGGGCGTGTTCACCGGCCACCAGAAGATGAGCGACGCGTGGTTCGCGTTCCGGGACTTCGTCGAGCGGACCGAGGACCTGCCCGTCGGCTTCCTCGTCCAGGGCGGTTGCGTGACCGCTCCCGCGCCCGAGGTGATCGCCGCGTACGACGCGCCGTTCCCGAGCTCAGCCGCCAAGGCGGGCGCGCGGGCGTTCCCGTTGATGATCCCGCAGGCCCCCGACGCGCCGGGCGCCGCTGCCGGCCAGCGAGTGCTCGAGGCGCTGCGGGAGGACACGCGCCCGATGTTGCTGCTGTGGGCCGACGCCGACCCCGTGATCCCGCTGTCGACCGGCCGCCGGTTCGCCGCGGCACTCGGCCGCGAGCTCGACCATGTGATCGAGAACGCCGGTCACTTCCTCCAGGAGGACGCCGGACCGCGCATCGGCGCGCTGATCGCCGACTGGCTGGGCGGGACGGACTCCGTCCGTCCTTAGCGAGTTCGCCCAGGGGGCGAGCTCACGGGCGCCCGTCCTCCGCGGTACCACGCGTCAGGCGGAGACCTCCTCGGGCTGCTCCGCGGGCTCCTCGGCCGCGGCGATCGTCTCCATCATGCGCGCCTCGTAGGCGGCGCGCGCCGCGTGATCGGGGTTGGCGAGCACCTGGTCGCCCTTGAGCAAGCGCCCGATCCACTCGTTGAAGCGGCGCGGGAACAGCGCCTGGCTGCGGAGCACCGCTCCGATCGCCTTCGGCACGAAGACGTCGAAGCGCGGGAACTGGAGCGCCTCCACGATCAGCGCCGCCACGTCCTCGGGCTCGACGGGCTTGAACCCGCGGGCGTCCGGGAGTCCCGATCCGAGCTCGGTCTTGACGACCACCGGCATCACCACGCTCACCTCGATGGCCGTCTCCCGCGTCTCGGCGCGGATCGCCTCGCTGAGACCGACGACGGCGTGCTTGGTGGCGCAGTACGTGGCGCCGCCCGGGAACCCGGCCTTGCCGGCCGAGGAGGCGATGTTGACGAGATGCCCGCTGCCGCGGCGCAGGAACCGCTCGAGCGCCAGCTTGGAGCCGAAGATCACCCCGTGGAGGTTGATGTCGATCATCCGCCTGGCGGTGGCGTCGGTCTCCTCCACGAACGGGCCGATCGGCATGATCCCCGCGTTGTTGATGAGGACGTCGAGCGGGCCGAGGCGGTTCTCCACCTCGTCGAGGAACGCGGCGAAGCTGCCGCGGTCGGTGACGTCGAGGGGCAGCCCGACCGTGCCGGCCCCGAGCTCCGCGGCGGTCCGCTCGGCCAGCGCGGCGTCGATGTCGCCGATGGCCACCTTGGCGCCGTGGTTGATGAGCGCTGCGGCCGTCGCGCGGCCGATGCCCCGTGCACCCCCGGTGATCGCCACCACCTTGCCGGCCAGCGAGCGTGGGACCTTCGCCATCTGAGTCCTCCTCCTGTCGTGAGGCGCCAGAGCGCGCCGCAGGCGGACACGTTACCGAGCAGTGAAGGCTCAGCGCGGCGCCGGAGGGCCCGGCGGATCGACGATGTCACGGCCGGTGGGCCGCAGCTGGGCGTCGAGCTCGAGCTGCCAGTAGTACCGCGTGAAGGTGATTCCGGCGCGGAACTCCCCCACGTGGGGCTCCACTCGCTCCCCGCGGGCCATCCTCACGATCAGCTCCGGATAGGTGCGCCCCGGCAGGGCGGCGTACATCGGCGCGGGGAACGCCCCGCCGAAGCGGGTGTTCACATCGGTGATGCCGAGACCGATCTCCCGGTCGCGGAACGCCTGCACGGTGCACGGACCGCGCACCCCCAGCGCCTCGACGACGCGGCGGCCGAGGTCGATCAGCTCCCGGTCCTCGATCACCGTCCCCTTGATCGACTCGCCGCCGCGTGACTCGATCATCGTCCGGGGGATCGCGTTCAGGCACCGGCCGTCGAGATCGGAGAGGCAGTCGATCGAGAACTCGGGCCCGTTCATGTGGCGCTGGATCATCGTCGGCTCCTCGACGTAGTCGACGAAGAACGCCGCCGCCGCCGCGTCGCGCGCGAAGTGGATCGAGCGGGCACCGGAGCCCTGCCGGGGCTTGACCATGACCGGGTAGGCAGGCACCGGGTCGCCCGGGAGCACCGTCGGGGGCGAGGGCAGCTCGAGCCGCTGCAGCAGCTGGTGGGCCTCGTACTTGTCGAACGTGGCCCGGGCGATCTCCGGTGCCGGCACGAGCGCCGGGAGCCGGCCGGTGACCCGGGCATGCCCGAGGACCTCGAGGTCGAGGTCGGTGAGCGGGACGACGGCACCGACGCCGTAGCGCTCGCACAGCTCCTGCAGCGCCGGGACATACGCCGGATCGGCGATCCGCGGCACCGTCGTCCGGTGGTGGGCGGCGTATTGCGCGGGGGCGAGCGGATTGGGGTCGGCGGCGATCACCGTCGTGTGCTGGGCGAACGCCGAGACGATGTCGTAGCGCTTGCCGACCCCGGTGAGGAGCACCGCGTCGCTCATGACCCCCAGCCGCCCGTCTCCCCCTTGTAGAGGCCATGGCCGGTGAGGACGAGGCGCACGGTGCGCGCGATGATGCTCAGGTCGAGACGGAGCGAGCGGTGCTCGACGTACCACAGGTCGAGCTCGATCCGCTCCGCCCATGGCAGAGCCGCGCGGCCGTTGATCTGCGCCCAGCCGGTGATCCCCGGCTTGACGGCGAGCCGTCCCTTCTGGCGCTCCGTGTACTGCTGCACCTGGACCGGGACGGTGGGCCGCGGGCCGACGATCGACATCTCGCCCCTCACCACGTTCCACAGGTTCGGGAGCTCGTCGAGTGAGTAGCGGCGCAGGAACGCGCCGACCCGGGTGATGCGGTCGTCGCCCTGCTGGATCGCCAGGCCGGCGCCGGTGAACTCCGCCCCGCGCACCATCGTGCGGAGCTTGTAGATCGAGAACGAGCGCCCGTCGCGGCCGATGCGCGTCTGCGCGTAGATCGGATGGCCGGGCGTCTCCAGCCGGACGAGGAGGGCGAGGAGGGCGACGAGCGGCGCCGTGAGCAGCGAGCCGAGCACGCCCACCAATAGGTCGAGCACGCGGGTCATCGGACCACTCTCGTCCCCTCGGCGGGCTCCCAGCCGGCGTGGGTGCCCTCGGTGAGCCAGTCCCACAGGCCGGCCGCCAGCGAGGCCGTCGTGAGCACGTAGTAGCGGCACACGAGCGGGAGTCGCCCCGGCAGCGCCCCCGCCAGCGCCGCGGCGAGCAGGATGGCGAGCTGGATCCCCGCCGCGACGGCGTACACCCAGCCGTGCGAGACCAGCAACAGGCTCGTCACCAGCGCGAGCACGTGGAGGAAGGGGGATAGGTAGCGCAGCACCCGGTGGGAGAAGATCATCAGCGCGTAGCCGGCGCCGTACCCGCGCGGTGAGAGCATGCCGCCGCGCACCACGATCGGCCAGCCGTGGCTCATCATGCGGCGCTTGCGGGCGAACTCGCCCTCGATCGAGGGGGCCATCTTCTCGCTGGCTCGGGCGGCGTCCACGTACACCGCGCGCCACCCCCGCTTGACGAGGTTGAACGGGAAGGACAGGTCGTGACCCATGATCGGGTCGACGACGAGATAGGACTCGCGGCGGGTGGCGTAGATCGCGCCGTTGCCGCCGGTGACCGATCGCAGGCGTGATTCGGCTGCGCGGACCGCCATCTCGTAGCGCCAGTAGATGCCCTCCTGGTTGGTGCCGCCGTCGCCCCAGAAGCTGACGCGCCCGCAGGCGTAGCCCACGCCCGGCGCCGCGAAGGCGCCGACGAGCTCGCCCAGGGCGTCCGGCGCCCAGCTCACGTTCGCGTCGGAGAACGCCAGGATCTCCCCCCGCGCCCGCTCGACGGCGGCGTCCTGGGCGCGGATCTTCCCGCCGCGGGGGAGCTCGAGGACGAGATCGGCGCCGGCCTCCCGCGCCCGCTGCGGGGTCTCGTCGGGCGAGCCGTCGCAGGCCACGATCACCTCCAGGAGCTCGGGGGGGTAATCGAGCCCGCGCAGGTTCGCCACCCGGGCGGCGATCACCTCCGCCTCCGCGTAGGCGGCGACGATCACCGACGCCGACGGGAGCGCCTGCGGGGTGGCCGGCGCGGGCGGGCGGCGCAGCGAGGCCAGCCCGATGACGGCCAGCGGGTAGCCGAGCTGCGCGTAGACGAGCAGCCCCGCGGCGCACCAGAAGACGATCTGTAAGGCGATCACGGCCGGGCCATTGTGACGGCGACACCCCGGCCGCGCCCCCCTACTAGTGCGCCGCGCCTGACAGCAGTGATCGGTAGAGCGCGAGGGTGAGCTCGGCCGAGCGCGTCCAGGACAGCGGTCCGGCAGCCGCCGCGAGCGCGGCAGCAGCCATCCGCGACCGCAGCCCGGCGTCGTCGATGAGGGCCTGGAGCGCGGCGGCAAGCTCCCCGGCGTCCCCCGGCCCCACCAGGCGCACGGCACCCGTCGGGCCGAGCTCGGAGAAGCCGCCGACGGCGCTGAGGACGACGGGCTTGCCAAACGCCAGGGCGCTGGCGAGCACGCCCGACTGGTCGAAGCGCTCGGTCCGGAGATAGGGCAGCACGAGCACGTCGGCGGCGGCGAACAGGGCTGCCTGCTCGGCGTCGGAGACGAAGCGGCTGACGAAGCGCACCGACGCCGGCGCGGCGGCCCGCAGGGCACCCGTGTCCATCATCGCCCGCCCGACGACCCACAGCTCGCCGCCGGACACCTGCCGCCAGGCCGCCAACAGCGCGTCCAGGCCCTTGTACGGCCGCAGCAGGCCGAAGAACAGGACCACCGGGCGGCGGGGCGCCTCCCCCAGCTCCGGCGGCAGCGGTGCCGGCCGGACCTCGGTGAGGTGCGTGAAGGCCCCGTGGGGGATCACGTGCACGCGCTCGGCGGCGAGGCCGAGTCCGTCGATCAGCTGCGCGCGCCCGTAGCCCGAATGGACGACGACGGCGTCGACGGCGTCGAGCAGCCGTCGCTGTGCGGCGAGCTGGCCGGGCCGCGGCTCGCGCGGCAGCAGGTCGTGCGCCGTCAGCACCCGCGGACGGTGGGGAAGGAGGGCCCAGTCGAGCCACGGGACGTCGAGCCACTGGAAGTGGGCGATGTCGAACTCGCCGGCGGCGCGGCGGAGCGCCAGCATGTCCGGAGCGTGGGAGACGAGCTTGCCGATCCGCCGTCGGCGGGATCCCGGCTCGCCCCTCACGTGCCGGTAGAACGCCTCACGGACCCGATAGCCCTCCGGCGCCGGCACCGCGCCGTAGGCGAAGCGGCTCGTGACGAGCTCGACGTCCGTCCCCTGGCGCGCCAGCGCGGCGCACAGCGCGTGGTCGTACGGCGGCGTGAAGGCGGACGGGTCGATGATCGCCGCGCGGATCATCGCGCCACCGCCCGCGGGAGCCGGCCGAGGTGAAGGACGTGGCCGGCGCCGGTGAGGACGGCCAGTCGCCGCGCGAGCTCGTGGGCTCGCTCCCCGCCGAGGCCGTGGACGCGCGTTTGGGTCCCGTGGCGGGCCAGGCGGCGGGCGGCGGGGGCGAGGGCGAGCAGCGTCGGGGCGCCGGGAGCGCGGTGGAGCCGGTCGCTCAGACAGCGGATCGGGTGCCGGAGGACGAGCCGGAGGAGGGCCGTGCATCGCGTGGCGAGACCGTCGTCCTCGCGGTAGTCGACGTCGAGCTCGGCGGCACGAGAATCGAGCGCCGCCGGCCGGGCCGTGGCCTCGACGCGCACCGCCCCGAGCGAGCGCACGAGCTCGACGAGAGGGTCGCCGGCGGCGGGGAACCGCTCGGCCACGAGCACGATCTCCGGCTCGGCCGCCGGGCGCCCGGAGGCGGGGCGGTTGGACAGGGCGAGGCCGGCGAGCTCCTCGGCGGCCAGCACGGCGTCGAGGAGCCGGAACTCGAGCCGCTCGCGGCGTCCCGGGCCCTGGGCGGGCGCAGGGCGGGGGGCAGGCGCGGGGGTGGCCGCGGGGACGCCACCCTTCGTCGGATCGCCCGTCGCAACCGGCACCCGCCGACTCCCCCGGCGGCGGACCACCCGAAGCACCGCGGGCTCAGGAGTGAAGCCGGCGTAGCGGCGGGCGAGCCAGGCCCGCCCCGCGGCATAGCCGCGCCACTGGCGACGGAGCGCGCGCAGGGTCGTGCGGTAGCGGTGGGTCACCTGGGCGCCGGGTCGCAGCTCGAGCCGCCAGCCGGCCCGTTGCAGACGCCAGCTGAAGTCGGTGTCCTCGGCCGCGCGCAGGCCCTCCAGGAAGCCGCCGAGGGACGTGAACGCGTCCCGGCGGACGAGCAGGTTGGCGGCGGCGGCGCGCGGGAGATAGCGATGGGCGAGATGCGCGCTCTGGGAGAGGAACGACCGCGCGGCGCCATAGCGTCCGGCGAGGGTCGCGGCGTCCGGCGCCGCGACGATCTCGCCCACGAGCGCTCCCACCGCATCGTCGACCGGGGCGGTGAAGTACCGGTCGAGCAGATCGGCGGGGGCGAGGCAGTCGGCGTCGAGGAACAGGATCCAGTCGCCGCCCGCGTGCCGGGCGCCGGCGTTGCGGGCGTGGGCCGGCGAGCGTTCGCCGCGGGCGTCGACCACGCTCACCCCCTCGGGGGCCCGCATCCCGAGCGCGATCCCCTCGTTGTCAGCGAGGATCAGCTCGTCGCCGTCACGCGTGCGCATCCCGCCGAGCATCCCCAGGGCCATGGCCGCCGCCTCGGCATCACCGGCGAACGGGACGACCACAGTGACGGTCGGGCGCCCGGGGTTCATGCGCTCCTCGCGGCTTGGACGAGGCGGCTGACGAGCGCGCGCGCCTGCTCGAGCTCGGCGCGGTGGGCGAACCCGGTGAGGTAGAGCACCCCGGGGAGGATCACGAACGCCGCCGCCCGGGTGAGGAACCCCGCCGCGCCCGTCGCCGGCAGCAGGACGTCGGCGACGGCGCCGAGGCCGCCGAAGACGACGAGCACCCGGAGCAGGCGGCCTCCCTCGAAGCGCACCGCGAACAGGCCCCGGGTGAGGAAGTACATGACGAGGAGCATCGCCGCATAGGCGCCGCTCAGCGCGATCCCCGCACCGGCGATCCCGAATGCCGGCACGAGCGTCACGAGCAGCACGATGTTCGCGGCCAGGCCGACGAGCGAGGCGGTGAAGTTTCGCGTCGTCACCTTCGCCCGCCCGGCCACGACGAGGAACACCACCCACAGCCCGTAGAGCGCCCACCCGAGCGACACCCACGGAAGGGCCCGCGCGGAGCCGCTGAAGCCGTGCGCCAGCACGAGCAGGACCCAATGCCCGAGCAGCGTCAGGCCCAGCACCGCCCAGCCGGCGACGAGGACGTAGTAGGTCGTGATCAGGCCGTAGAAGCGGGACGCCTCGGCGTCGTCGGTGATCGAGTACGCCAGCGGCGGCCACGCGTACTGGAAGGCGCGCACGATGAAGGCCACGACGCCGGCCAGCTTGACCGCGATCGAGTACAGGCCCACCGAGCCGAGCCCGCGCTGATAGAGAACGTAGTAGCGGTCGACGAGGAACAGCGCGTACACCGAGGCCTCCGCGGGCACCGTGGGCAGCCCGAAGCGCAGCAGCGTCCCGAAGCGCTCGGCCGGCGCCCGGCGCACGAGCAGGCGGTGGCGCATCGACCACCACACCCCGACGAGCACGATCGCCGTGGCGCCGTAGTTGGCGATGATGAGCCCCCGGTAGCCCTCGCCGACGCCGACGACGAGGATCAGCGAGCCGGCGATCGTGAGCGCCACGTTGGTGAGCGATGCGGTCGCGTAGGCGCGGAGCCGCTCGTCGACGCGGAGCAGGCCGTAGGCGAGCTCCAGGTTGGTGAACGCCCACAGCCCGAGGACCCCGTACAGGAACGTCGCCGTGTCGCGATGGCGCAGGACGAGGGTCGACAGCGGACCGGCGAAGATCACCAGCGGCACGCAGGCGAGGGTGGTGGCGAGGAGCAGGAAGCCGACGGAACGGCGGGCGAGCGCGTCGCGCCGGGCCGGGTCCTGGTCGACGAAGTGGAACCGCAGGAACGCCTCGATCATCCCGAAGCGGACGAGAATCGAGACGAAGATGACGGTGTTGGCGACGAGCTCGACGGTTCCGTACCCGGCGTGGTGCACGAAGTGCGTGTACACGGGCAGGAGCAGCACCCCCATGAACTTCGCCACGAAGTCGGCGAGCTGATACGTCGCCAGCGAGCGGATCAGGCGCGTGAGGTATCCGGTCATCGGAGGGCTGCTCGTGCACGGACCACTAGGAGCCGAGCAGCCGCCACGCCCGGGAGAGCAGCGTCCGGAAGGCGGGATTCCGGCCGGCCAGCGTCCCGAAGTCGTCGAGGCCGACCTCGATCACGGCGCCCCGCCCGGACCGGAAGGCGGCGATCGCCGGCAGGGCCCGGCTGATGCCGGCCACCGACGCCGCGCCGTCCGCGGCCGGGGGACGGATCGCCTGGTAGGCGCCGAACCCGGTGAACGCGCTCGCCGAGCCGAACAGGTGGAGGGGGTCGGCGTAGGCGAGCACCGGAAAGCGTCCCGTGCTGACGGTGCCACCGGACGCCGCGCCGAAGGCGTCGGTGGCGGCGGCGGGCGTCGGGTCACGCGCCGTCGCGCCGGCGATCGCCACGGTGCGCCGCAGCGAGTCCGTGCCCAGCGACAGGACGTGCCCGCCGGCGGCGGCGAACGAGCGGAGCGCCGCCCGCAATCGCGACGGCAGCCACAGCTCGCTGCCGGCGAGAACGACGCCACGGTGGCGCTGCAGCAGCGCGGGGTCGGCGGCCAGCGAGAGATCGCTCGTGAGGTCGTAGTGAAAGCCGGAGCGGTCGAGGGCGGAGAGCAGCGCGGCCTCATCGGCGAACCCGGCCGGGATCCCGTCCACGAGCGGCCGGTCCAGGGGGATCGCGGAGCCGCTGGTGAGCGTGTCCGGGAGGCCATCTCCGTCGACGTCGTCGGGATCGAGCCCCTGCCAGCTCAGCACGGGGACGACGACGAGGACGTCACGCGGCGTCTCGGCGGCGGGGGCGGCCGCGATCAATGGCACGACGGTCCGTGCCTGGTCGCTACGGATCGCCAGCTCGAACAGCCCCGGGGAAGCGCCGGGCAGGCGGACCGAGAGCGTGTAGGCGTCGGCGGCGCCGTGGGCCAGGACGCGCTTGCTCGGTGGCCGGCGCAGTGCCCACCGGAACGGATGGCGCCGGGAGTCGACGTACACCGTCACGCTCGAGCCCGCCGGCGTGGCAGCGCTCGGCACCTCCGCGGCGAGGTAGCGAACGGTCACGCCGGCGTGCGCGGTGGTACCCGGGATCGGCGGGCTCTCGGCCGGAAAACGGCCCGTGTCACAGGCCTGATCGATGACGCGCAGGCCGATCAGGTAGATGCCGGCGGGGGCCGGGCGGCCCCGGATCAAACCGTTCCACACCGCCCGGTGACCGTGCGCGGCCACGGCGAAGCTGAACACCGTCCGGGGGCCTCCGGGCAGATCGGTGCGGATCACGACCGCGTCGACCTGCTTGGCGTTCGCCCCCGCGTCGTAGTGGATGACGGCCCGGGCGGGCGTCGCCGGGGTTCCCGAGTCGGTCGCCGCCACCGGGGAGATCAGCGAGGGGCTCACGCGGGTGACGGTCGGTCGCGGTGGGACGGTGATGATGCGGACCGGCCTGGGGATCGTGATCGTGCGCCCCCGGCCGATGAGCACGACCCGGTAGTAGTAGGTGCCGTCGGGGGCGAGCCGGCCGTTGTCCTCCCGGCCGTTCCAGCGGAACGCCGCCGGCGGGTTGCGCACGTAGGTGCGCGGGAAGTCGTAGTCGGTCGCGATCGTGCGCACGATGTCGTCGGAGCCGTCGACGATGTACACGCCGACGTGCCCGGACTGGTGCTGGAGGTAGAAGGTGGTGTAGGTGGCGCGGTAGTCGATCGGCGCCGGCGCCTGGCCCTTCGGGGGCCGGCTCCAGCACACCCGGGGCTCGTGCGTGCCGCTGACGCCGTAGAGCGGATCGAAGGCCGCGGGCACGGGCGCGGGCGCGCCCTGCAGGAACGGCGTGGCGACCTTCAGGTGCTGGGTGACGAAGAACGCCGCCACGGTCGCCGCCACCAGCGCGGCGAACGCCACCGGCGGCAACCGCTTCACGCTGTGCCGCCCGGGCGATCGGAGTCACCGAGCTCGTCCCCGGGACGCCCCGGTATGGCCGCCGAAACCGGGACCTCGACGATGCCCGTGTTGGGGACGTCGTAGTCGTGGAAGGCATCGAGTCCGCGGGGGTCCTCGAGGCACATCACGGCGCGGATCGAGCCGCGGTGGCAGACGGCGAGAGCGGGCAGCGGACCGGCGGCGCGGATGTCGGCGAGGGCGGCCACGACTCGCTCCTGGTGCTCGCGCAGCGATTCCCCGCCGGGGAAGCGGAAGTCGGCGCCGCCGCGCCGCCACGCCGCATAGCCGTCGGGATCCTCGCGGGCGATGTCGTCGAACAGCTGTCCCTCCCAGGCGCCGCGATTGCCCTCGCGCAGCCGCCAGTCGGGTCGCGGCGTCAGGCCGATCCGCTCGCCCACGATTGCCGCCGTCTCCGCCGCGCGGCTGAGATCCGAGGTCCACAGCGACGCGATATCCAGTCCCGCCACGCGCTCGGCAAGCTCGTGCGCCTGCCGGCGCCCGGTCGCGTTCAGGGGCGTGTCACGGAAGCCCTGGGCCCGGATCGGGTCCAGGTTGTCGTCCGTCTGGCCGTGGCGTGCCAGCAGCAGGCGGTCACTCATGCCCGCCCGTGCGATCGCCCTCGGGGCGCGGGCCTGGCGAAGCGTCCATCGTGGCGCGGAGGCCGGCGGGCTCGCCCGCTCCGGCGGTGTCGGAGCGCAGCCCGAGGCGGATCGTCTCCAGCGACAGGACGTCCTCCGGGGGAATGTTGCCGAGGTTGACCTCCGCTCCGAAGCGGCGCACGAACCACACCTGCTGATCCTTTCGCGGCGCCTCGAACAGGATCCTCTCGGCGCTGATGGCGTGGACGATCTCGTCGATCAGGCCCATCCGCACCTCGCCGTCGTGGCGGAAGATGCCCACGTTGCCGCTCTCGCGCGCCTCGGCGATCACCTTCCAGGCGCCGGCTTCGAGCTCCTTCTGGATCAGCTCGACCCACCGGTAGGGGGCCATGATCCGGGTGTCGTCCTTCGACCCCACCTCGGAGAGGACGGTGAATTCGCTCTTGCACTGCTCGATCAGCTCGAGCTTGTGCTCGTGGGGGATCGTGATCGTGCCGTCGGAGATCTCGATGTGGGCGAGGCCGAGCTCGCGGAGCCACTCGAGCAGGCGGTCGAAGCGGTTCTGGGCGATGGCGAGCTCGGTCAGGGTGCCGCCGAACACGACCGGGATCCCATGCTCGCGATAGCGCGCAAGCTTGTCCTGGAGGTTGCCGGTGACCAGCGCCGTGCCCCATCCGAGCTTGACGATGTCGACGGCGTCGCCGGCGACCTCGAGCAGGCCCTCCACCTCCGCGATCGAGAGACCGCGGTCGAGAACGTGGGTGATGCCCTGCTGGCGGGGCTTCGTGCTCCGGACCGGGAGCTCGATCAGATCGTCTTTCATCTTGTCGTAGGACCTGGGATCAGGGGGTCGTGGAGGTGACCGCGCCCGGGGCCGACGTCGACGTCGACGGGGCGCTCGCACCCGTCGTGGAGGACGCGGCCGTGGCGGCGAGGTCGGCGCCGACGGTGACGACCACGTCGGCCCGGCAGACGCCCGACTGCGGCGGACACGCAGCGAGCTGGGCGCCCGAGTCGATGCGCGAGACCCGGCCGGGGCTGAGCTTGAGCGCCTTGGCAACGGCGAGAGCGTCGATGCGGTGCCCGGGCAGGTACTGCACGATCGTCGTCTGGTGGGTCTGCTCGGGGGCGTTGGTCGGCGCCTCCCCACGCTTGAAGCCAATGGCCTGCAGGCGGGTCGCGATGTCAGTCGCGGCATGGAAGGTGGCGGTCCCGTTGAGCACGACGACGGTGACCGCGCGCGGGTTCACGGTCACCGTACCGGCGCGGTGATGCGAGCGTGACTTCGCCGGCGCCTTGGCGCCTGTGGTCCCGCCGCCGGACGTGAGCGACAGGAGTCCCACCACGATCGCCGCGATCACGATCGCTCCGGCCACGGCATAGAGGACGCGGCGTCCCGGCGACGCCCCCGACTCAGGCGCGAGCTCGCGCAGCGGCGGCACCTCACGCCGGCCGCCGGCTCCCGGCTGGCCGATCTGCACCCGCGGGGGCGGGGCGGCGAGGCGTCCGGCCCCGTTGCCCCCGGCCACGGTGGCGGGGGCCGGGGCGACGTCGGCGGGGGGCGGGGTGACGCCGGCGAAGGCCGGAGTGACGCCGGTAGAGGCGGGGGTGCCGCCACCGTTGACGGATGCCCCGCCAGGGACCGCTCCCGGCGCCGGCGGGGGGGCGAGCGCGGTCCCGCCCCGGGGCGCCTGATCGGCGGTGGGGATCAGCCGCGTCGCAGCGGTCAGCGCCGGGGCGCCCACCCCCGCGGGGGCGATGCGGGGAGCCGCCACCGGCGGAGAGGTCTTCGCCGTCGCAGCGCCCTGAGCCGCAGCGGCCGCGGGCAGCGGCTGGCCGATGGTGGGCGGGCGCACGGGCGCGGGCCGCGCGGGCTGGCCCTGGTTGCGCAGGACGTGGGCGAGCCGACCCTCGACCTGTCGCAGGCGCTCGGCATCCTGCTCGGCGCGCTCACGCAGCGTCGCCGTCTCGCGCATCTGCGCGAAGAACAGGAACACCAGGATCGCCAGACCGATGATCGAGGCGAATCCGGCGTCGGCGCCCACCGAACTGATGAAGTGGTGGATGGAGAGGGCAAACGGAATCGTCGCCATGGAATCGGGCCAGTCTACGTGGCCACTCGGGCGTCAGCGTCGTCCCGCGGCTCTCCGGGACCCTCGCGGGTGTAGGCGAGCTGGGAGACGACCGCGGCGAGGCCGGCGGCATCTCCCTCGAGCACGAGCAGATTGATCTGGGAGAAGGTGTTCTCCACCCAGGCGGGATCGAGCGCCTCACGCTCGGCGCGGAGGATCTTGGCCGCCGGGGTCGGCTGCAGGCGCTCGTAGGGGTTGAACAGGTCCTCGTTGAACTTCTCCCCCGGCCGGGCCCCGACGATCTCGATCGCGATGTCCCGGTCGGGCTCCAGGCCGGACAGCCGGATCATCGTCTGCGCGAGGTCGACGATCTTCACCGGATCGCCCATGTCGAGCACGAACACCTGGCCGCTGCGCTCGGCCAGCGAGCCCGCCCGGATGATCAGCTGGACGGCCTCAGGGATCGTCATGAAGAACCGCTGCATCCGCTCGTCGGTCACGGTGACCGGGCCTCCGGCGGCGATCTGGCGGCGGAAGATGGGAACGACCGAGCCGGAGGAGCCGAGCACGTTGCCGAAGCGCACGGTCGCGTAGGTCGTGCTCGGGTGGGCCGCGGCGGCCGCTTCCACCGCCCATTCCGCCAGCGCCTTGGAGGCGCCCATCACGGTGGCCGGCTTCACCGCCTTGTCGGTGGACACGAGCACGAAGGTCTCGACGCCGCTCTCACCGGCGACCTTCGCCACCAGCCGCGTGGCGAGGGAGTTGTTGCGGACGGCCTCGACGGGATTGAGCTCCATCATCGTCACGTGCTTGTAGGCCGCGGCGTGGAACACGATGACCGGGCGATGCTCGGCGAACACCTCCCGTATCCGCTCCTCCTCCTTGCAGTCGGCGAGCACGGGCACGGCGCTGTTGAAGTGACGCTCCTCGGTGAGCTCGCGGAGAATCTCGAACAGGTTGTCCTCGGCGTGGTCGAGCAGCACGAGCCGGCTCGGCCCGACCCTCGCGATCTGCCGGCACAGCTCGCGGCCGATCGATCCACCGGCGCCGGTGACGAGCACCACCTGGTTGGCCAGGTAGGCGCCGACCCGTTCGAGCTCCATCAGCACGGGCTCGCGCCCGAGCATGTCCTCGACTCCGACGGCGCGGAGCTGGCGGGTCACCTGAAGCCCCCCGGAGCCGTCACGCAGGAGCTCGAACACCGTCGGCATCGTGCGGACCGGGATCCCGCGCTCCCGGCACGCCATCACGACACGACTGCGCAGCGTGCCGGGGGCGGACGGAATCGCGATCACGACCTCCTCCGGCTCCGCTTCGTCGAGCACGCGGGCGAGATCGTCGCCGGAGGTGGTCCCGAGCACCTTGAGGCCGTACTCGTCCTTCGTCCCGAGCTTGCGCGGATCGTCATCGATGAAGCCGACCGGGCGCAGGCCGAGTGCCGGGTTGCGCATCAGCTCCCGCACGACGAGGCGGCCGCCCTCGCCGCCGCCGACGACGAGCACGTCCCGGCCGCCGCCGAAGCCCCGCACACTGCGGATCCGTCCCTCGACGACGAATTGCACGAGGAAGCGGGCGCCGATGAGCAGCACCAGCATGAGCAGCAGGAACAGCGCGATGACCCCCGCCGGCAGCGTGATCGCGTGCGAGGCGACATGGACGAGGGGGTGGGTGTAGACGATGTGGCCGTGGTGGACACGCGGGCGGGTCAGCCGCTCCGTCGCCGGGGTCTGCTCCGGGTGCGCCAGCGTGACGAGCAGGACGACGGCGAGCGTGGCCAGGACCGCGCCCTTGACGACCGCCTCGTAGTCCCGCTGACCGACATAGGTCCACAGCCGTTGGTAGAGGCCGAAGGCGGCGAGCAGGACGAGCACGACCGGCACGACCCACCAGATCGTCGCGGTGAGCATGTGGCTGTACGGCGCGAACGTCCGCGCACTCGCGCCGTCGAAGCGGAGCCGGAAGGCGAGGAAGTAGGCGAGCGCGACCAACAGCCCGTCCACCAGGAGTTGCGGGAGCGAATGTGGATGGATGGGGAAGGCCGCGGAGCGGATCCGCCGGCGCATTGCAGCCGATTCTAATTGCGCACGGAACACGCCAGGCTAAGAGACGAGGAGTCCCGGGTTCATGCCTTGTGTCTCTTCTTCGCCAACGGCGTCACCTTCGGGGGCACCGTGTTCGGGACGATGACCCCGGTCGGGTGGTGGGCGGTGAAGATGTAGAGCACCTTCATCTTCGCGTCGCAGCTCGCCACGTTCGCCGCCTTCGTGTGCCACGGATAGGCGGACCATCCGTTCGGCAACGGGGTGATGAGCACGATCGGGTAGGGCTCGTGGAGCTCGACGTTCGCGCGGTAGCCGACGTTGCCCGTGTTGAGGTGGGCGAGCCAGCCGAACACACTCACGTATTCGACGTTGAGCACCGGCTTCCCGCAGGCCCGGATTCCCTTCAGCCCACCGAGGTAGTGCACGAAGCCGGCCAGACGACTGATCTCCGTCGTGCGGGCGCGCTCGCCGCTCAGCTCCTTGTGCTCGGAGCGCAGGCGCGCGATCGCGCCGGGCACGATTGCCGCGCCGAGGGCGACGGCGACGACGAGCCCGGCCACCCAGGAGAGCTTGAGGAACCGCGGGATCTCCTTCAGCAGCCAGCCGAGCGCGATCGCGGCGATGACGATCGCGACCGCCGCCGGCTCGAACAGGTAGCGCCCGACCCCGGGCAGTCCCTTGAGCGAGAAGGCGATCTCGACGACAACCCACAGGACGCAGTTGCCGAACAGCACGAGGATGATCGTGTTACGGGCCGCGGTTTCGGAGTCGCGTCGCCACAGTCGCAGCGCCGCCCACACGGTCCCGAGTCCCGCCAGCAGCCACACCGGCCACTGGTTCAGGTCCTTGTAGCGGCCGAGCGTCCCGGTGATCTTGTTCGAGTGCAGCATCCGCGGCGAATCGGCGGCGAGATCACCGGCGAGCAGCGGCTTGTGGTTGGTGATCTCCGGGATCCCGAACCACATGAACAGGACGATGAGCAGGCAGCCGATCAGGAAGCGGAGGATCTCCGGGTCCCGGCGCAGGCACCACAGGGCGTACAGGAACAGGCCGGGCCACACCTCAGGACGTCCGAGCGCCGCGAGCGTGAGCGCGGCGAGCGCCCAGCGCCGGCGACCGAGCAGGGCCATGTCGATTCCCGCCAGCACGCACGAGACGAGCGGCGGATCGGACTGTGCGCTGAGGACATAGTGGAGGTAGCTGTAGTGGCTGTTGACCGTGTAGTCGAAGATCACGAGCAGCATCACTCCGGCGAACACCGCCGCGACGATCGCCTGCCAACGGTTCGCGCCGTCCTCGTCGACGATCCGGAACGCGATCCGCCCGGCGAACACGCAGCCGGCGAGCGACATCGCCACCGCCGTGGTCATCCACAGCCACAGCTGGAAGTGGCCGAACAGCGCGAACGGCAGCGTGAACAGCAGCGGCATCGGCTTCCACGACGGCGCGCCGCCGAGGTTGAGACTGAGATGGAGCGTCTGGTAGCCCCAGATCATCCAGCCGTACGGGTCGTAGCCCGGTCGCCCGCCGGACCAGCGGACGAATCCGGCGGCGATCGCGATCACGACGAGCGCGACGATCCACCACACGTAGCGCCGCAGGAACGGCCGCGGCTCGGGCGCGGACGGCGGCTCGGAACGGGGCTGGGATTCGGTGAGCATGGGCGCTGGCTGGAGGGGAGGCGGGATCCGGTGGAATGCGACCTGGATCCCGAGATCCGCAGCGGGGGCGGAGGCTATCTCAGTACCGTCGTGTCGGGCTGTCGGTTACGCGCGGGGCACGGTAGCGCAGTGCCCCTAACCAGTCGCTAAACCGGGCGAGTGGGCGCGGCGAGCAGGTCGGCCAGCACGGCGGGATCCCGCCTCACGCGCGCAGAGGCGGCGGCGGCCCGATCGCGCTTGCGCAGCTCCAGCTGCTCGGGGTGCTCGAGGCGCCGCAGCCGGCCGTCGGCCAGCAGCCCCTCGTCGACCGCGCCGAGCCGCCCCTCGAACACGGTGAACACGGGCGTGCCGAGCGCCACGGCCTCGCGGTTCATCGTGCCACCCGCCGAGACGACGACGTCGGCGTAGGAGATCAGCGACTGGGCATCGATCGCCCGGCGGGGGACGATGAAGCCACCGGCCCGCTCGAGCTCTTCGCGCTGCTGGGGCGTGCGCGGCAACACGACCGTCTGCTCGCCGCGCAGGCGATCCAGCAGCCGCCCGAACAGGTCGTTCTCGAAGCGGTGATACAGCGACACCTCCGGCGCCGTCCGCACGACGGCGATCGGACGGGCGCCGTCGAGCGCGAGCTCCGTGAGGACGGCCTCGTCGGGGGTGAAGTCGGCGAGGTAGTACTCCTCCTTGAGCCCGGGATAGCGGTGGAGCTTCCCGCGCGCCCCGTAGCGGTACAGGCGCTCGGGCGGAATCGCCTCCGGCACGACGACGGCCTGGGCGAGGCGGCAGTTGACGGTGTGCTGGACGGTCGCCCACTCGTAGTCGAACGTCGTCGAGCAGGGGATCCGCAGGAGCGCCGCGGCGACGGTGATGTCGTTGGAGCCGTGGCCGATGGCGAGATCGAAGCCGCGGCCACGCGCCCACCGGGCGAGGGCGAGCGAGCGGTCGGCGAGACCGAGCGCCTTGCGCGCGGCGGAGCCGCCCCGGTGGTGGCCGATCGCCGTGTGCTCGATCCCGAAGCGCTCACACAGGCCCAGCGTCTGGGCGAAATCCCGCGCCGTGACGCTCACCTCGTCGCCCCGGGCGCGCAGCGCGTCGATCACCGGGCGCAGGACGAGCACGTGGGGTGAGTTGGTGAAATCGACCCAGACTCTCACGAACGCCGCAGCGTAGCCGCCGCTACGCTCAGTCGGCCGTGCTCGTGCCCGACGCCTCCGTCACCGACTCGCTCGTCACGCTGGCCACCCACATCATCCGGGACCTCGGCCTGGCCGGCGTCTCGCTGCTCACCGGCGCGTCGGCCGTGATCCTCGTTCCGGGCACCGAGCCGACGATGCTGTTCGCCGGCTTCAACGTCTTCCAACACCACCTGACGCTGCTCGGCATCATCGTCTTCGGCGTCATCGGCGATGTCGTCGGAGCCTCGGTCGCCTACGCGATCGGCTATTACGCCAGCGACGTCCTGGCCAGGCACGGGAGCAAGATCCACGTCGGCCCGGAGCGACTGGCGATCGCCAACCGGTTCTTCGATCGGTGGGGGGTCGGCATCATCCTCGTGTCCCGCTGGTTCCCGCTCATCCGGGCCCTGTTCCCGTACGCCGCGGGGGTGGCGCGGATGCCCTACCGGCGCTTCCTGCCCCTCGCCACGATCGGCTCGATCGTGTGGATCACCGGCCTCGGCGTCCTCGGCCGTGCGGTCGGCTCGGCCTGGCCGAGCTGGCGGCACAACCTGGCCTACGTGGACTACGCCTTCGCGGCGCTGCTGGTGGGCGGGGTCGTGTACCTGATCCTGCGCCGCCGCAACCGCGCGGCGGCTCCGGATGCACTCGCCTGAGCGCCCCGCGCTCGGCGAGGCGATCGCGCTCGGACTGCTGCACGGCCCGACCGAGCTGCTTCCGATCTCCTCCTCCGGGCACACCGAGCTCGTCCCGTGGCTGCTCGGCTGGTCCTATCCGAACCTCGATGCGGAGCTGCGCAAGAGCTTCGAGGTCGCCCTCCACGCCGGCACCGCGGCGGCTCTGCTGTTCGCCCTTCGCGGTGAGGTGGTGGACGCCGTGGCGGCGTTGCGCCTGCGCGCCCCGCTGCTGCTGGCGATCGCCTCGGTGCCGCCGGCGCTGGCGGGAGCGGCGCTGGAGGGACCGATCGAGCGCCGGCTCGGCACCCCCGGGTCGATCGCCGCGGGGCTGATCGCCGGCTCGATCGCGCTGGCGCTCGCCGACCGGCGACCGCGCCGGCGGGCCTACGGGGAGGCGGGCGTCCGCGACGCCGTGTCCCTCGGGCTCGCCCAGGCGTGTGCGCTCGTCCCCGGCGTCTCGCGCAACGGCGCAACGCTCGCCGCCGCGCGCTGGCTGGGCTTCCGCCGCCCCGATGCGAACCGGCTCTCGCGCCATACCGCGCTGCCGGTGATCGCCGGCGCAACCCTGCTGCGGGCCGGCCGGCTGGGACGGCAGCTCCCCTCCGAAGCGCGGTTCGCCGTCGCCGCGGGAACCGCCGCCACCTTCGTTTCGACGCTCGCCTCGACGCGGCTCATCGGCACCGTCGAGCGGGACCGCTCGCTGGCCCCGTTCGTCGCCTATCGCCTCGGACTGGCCGGGCTCACGCTCGCCCGCGTGAGGCGCCGTCGCCGTCCGCGCGAATCGGGAGAATGGACGGCGTGAGCCGAGCCTACGCAGCCGCCGGCGTCGACACCGACGCCGCCGACGCGGGCGTCGGCGCGCTCGTCAAGGTGCTGCGGGCGATCGACCCCGGGCGCTCCCGGCTCGCCGTCGACCTCCCCGGGCACTACGCGAGCGTGCTGAGGATCCCCGGGACCGGCCCGCCCGCGCTGGGGATCGCGCTCGCCACCGACAGCGTCGGCTCGAAGGTGATCGTCGCCGAGCTCACCGGGCGCTTCGACACGATCGGGATCGACTGCGTGGCGATGAACGTCAACGACCTCATCTGCGTGGGCGCCGAGCCGCTCGCGCTGCTCGACTACATCGCCGTCGAGCAGGCCGATCCGGCGATCCTCGGCGAACTCGCCGTCGGCCTGCGCGTCGGAGCCGAGGCGGCCGGCGTGGAGATCCCCGGCGGCGAGGTGTGTCAGGTCCCCGAGGTGATCCGCGGCCACCCGTCGCCGCACGGATTCGATCTCGTCGGCTCCGCCTTCGGGACGGTCGTGTTGGACGACATCGTCGACGGCTCGGCGTGCGCACCGGGCGATGCCCTCATCGGCCTGCCGGCCTCGGGGGTCCACTCCAACGGCCTCACCCTCGCCCGCCGCGCGCTGCTCGATGACGGAGGGCTCGCGCTCGACGAGCGGCCCGCCGAGCTGGGCGGGGCGAGCGTGGCCGACGCGCTGCTCGAGCCCACCGTCATCTACGTCCGCGCGGCACTCGCGCTGCTGCGCTCCGGCATCCCCGTCCACGGTCTGGCCCACATCACCGGCGGCGGGCTGCTCAACCTGCTGCGGATCGGCGAGGGGATCGGCTACGAGATCGCCTCACCCCTGCCGGTCACGCCCGTGTTCGGGTTGATCGCCTCCCTCGGCGAGGTGAGCGCGGCCGAGATGTGGGAGGTCTTCAACATGGGGTGCGGCTTCTGCGTCACCGTTGCCGCCGAGCATGCCCCTGCCGCGGTCGCCCTCCTCTCCGACCATCACCCCGGCGCCGCGGTCATCGGCGCGGTCACGGCCCAGGCCGGCGTCGTCTCGCTCCCGACCCTCGGCCTCCACGGCGACGCCACCGGTCTGCACCGCGCCTAGATTCGGGCCACGGGGAGCCAAGGCCCCGGCCTCGCGCCGGGCCGAGCCACGACAGCCAACAGATCGCTCATGTTCGCGCGGCGCGCGTGCCGCACAATACGTGGGTAGAGCATGAGCACCCTGCTTGGCACGACCCTCAGCGGCCGATACCGACTCGAGGCCCGAATCGGGTCCGGCGGGATGTCGACGGTGTACCGGGCGCTCGACGAGGTGCTCCAGCGCCAGGTGGCGATCAAGCTCATGAACCGGGAGGTGGCGAGCGACTCCGACCAGCTCGAGCGCTTCCGGCGCGAGGCCCGCGCCGTGGCCCAGCTCTCCCATCCCCACATCGTGGGCGTGATCGACGCGGGGGAGGACGAGGGCCGGCCGTACATCGTGTTCGAGTACGTCGAGGGCGAGACGCTCAAGGAGCGCATCCGCCGGCAGGGCCGGCTGCCGATTCCGGAGGCGGTCGCCTACGCGATCGAGATCGCCCGCGCGCTCGGCGTGGCGCATGCCCGGCACATCGTCCATCGGGACGTGAAGCCCCAGAACGTCCTGATCGACGAGGAGGGGTCGGCCAAGGTCACCGATTTCGGGATCGCGCGCACACTCGACGAGGAGGGCCTGACGGCGGACGGCCGGGTGCTCGGCACCACCGACTACGTCTCCCCCGAGCAGGCCCTCGGCCAGCCCGTCACGGGGCAATCCGACCTGTACTCGCTCGGGATCGTCCTGTGGGAGATGCTCACCGGCGAGGTTCCGTTCAAGGGCGAGAACCAGGTCGCGGTGGCGATGAAGCACGTGCGTGAGGGGCTGCCCGACGTGCAGGTGCGCCGGCCCGAGGTGTCGGCGGCGCTCGCCGCCGTGGTGGAGAACGCCACCGCCAAGCACCAGGCCGAGCGCTACGCCGACGACGCCGAATTCATCTCCGACCTGGAGGACGTGCTCGCGCTCGAGACAGCGCGCGCCGGCAGCGCCACGGGCGAGGTGACGAGCGTGCTGCGCACGCTGCCGGCGGGCAAGCAGCGCCGGATCCCCCTGTGGGTGCGCTACCGCACCTCCGGCCTTCTCACCATGGCCGTCGTGGTCGTCGCCGCACTGGCGATCGTCTTCTGGCTCACCACGCGCGCGCATCACGGCAACGGGCGTCCTGCGCAAGCCGCGCCGAGCCGGTCGCTACAGGCGGTGTCGCTGCGACAGAACGCCGCCCAGGGCTTCAACCCGCTGGGGTCCCCCAAGGACGAAGGGCCGAACGCAGAGCTGGCGATCGACAGTGACCCGAACACCTACTGGCAGAGCCAGCACTACTACAGCCGCAGCCTGCAGAAGGCCGGCATGGGGCTGTACGTCGACACGAGCCCGGGCATCGCGGCGGCGGACCTCCGCATCGACACCGCCACCCCGGGCTTCACCGCCACGATCTACGCGCGCAACGGCGTGCCGCCGTTGAGCTGGCCGGCGGCGGGCTGGCAGAAGGTGTCCGCCGCCACGAAGATCAGCGCGTTGACGACGATCCACCTCACCTCCGGCGCGACGCGGTACGGGTACTACCTGGTGTGGATCACGAGCCTCGGCGACAACGAGACGATCGAGCTCAACGAGGTCACCCTGTACCGGTCGGTCACCAAGTCGGGCGCGGTCACCAAGTCGGGCGCGGTCACCAAGTCGGGCGCGGTCAGCAGGTCAGGCTCGGCCACGGCCACGGCCAAGCGGACCTGACCTTCCTCCCCCGCGATCACCCGTAGTCGTAGAAGCCGTGGCCTGACTTGCGCCCGAGGCGGCCCGCGGCCACCATCCGCTTCATCAGCGGCGGCGGCGCGTACTCGGGGCGCTTGAACTCCTCGTAGAGCGAGTCGCACACGGCGTAGAGGACGTCGAGGCCGATGAAGTCGCACAGCGTCAGCGGACCCATCGGGTGCCCACAGCCGAGCTTCATCCCGGCGTCGATGTCCTCCCGGGCGGCGAACCCGTCCTCGAACATCCTCACTGCGGCCATCAGGTACGGGATCAGCAGCATGTTGACGATGAAGCCCGCGCGATCCTTGGTCTCGATCGGCCGCTTGTCGAGCCGCTCGGCGAACGTCTTGGCACAGGCGACGGTCTCCGGCGCGGTCTCGAGCGCCACGACCACCTCGACGAGGGTCATCACCGGCACGGGACTGAAGAAGTGCAGACCGAGCACCCGCTCGGGATGCTCGACCGCGGCAGCGAGCTGCGCGATCGGGATCGACGATGTGTTCGAGGCGATGATCGCCTCGGGGCGGACGAGCCCGCCCAGGGACCGCATCACCTCGAGCTTGAGCGTCACCTCCTCGGGCACGGCCTCGATGACCAGATCCGCGTCCGCCACGGCATCGATCGCGGTCGTCAGCGTCACCCGCTCGCGCGCCACGGCGGCATGGGCGGCGTCGAGCTTGCCACCCTCCACCGCTCGCTCCAGCGAGCGCTCCAGGCGCGCCCGGGCGCGCTCCACGCTTCGTTCGTCGACGTCACACAGCACCACCGGAAGCCCGGCGACGGCGACGGACTCGGCGATCCCCGACCCCATGAAGCCGGCCCCGACGACCGCGACGGACCCGATCTCGGACACGATGCTCATCGCCCGCCAGGCTACTAGTGACGCGCGCTCCGGCCGGCCGCGCCGGGCGGCGACTCAGTGGCGGTGGCCGCGCATCCGCTCGTGGCGCTCCACGGCCAGGCGCACGAGGCGGTCGAGCAGCTCCGGATACGGGATCCCGCTCGCCGCGAACAATGCCCCGAACACGCTCGTGGCCGTGAAGCCGGGGATCGTGTTGAGCTCGTTGACCAGTACCTCGCCGTCGGCGACGAAGAAGTCGACCCGCGCCAGGCCGCTGCAGCCGACGCGGCGGAACACGTCCACGGCCAGCTCCCTGACCCGCTCGCGCAGCGCCGGATCGAGACGCGCCGGCACGACCAGGCGCATCCCGCCCGGCGTGTACTTGGCCTCGTAGTCGTACCACCCGGATTCGCCGGCGGCGAGGAGGATCTCGCCCGGCTGCGAGGCGATCGGCTCCTCGTTGCCGAGCACCGAGCACTCGACCTCGATTCCCGCCGCGGCGGACTCGACGATGACGAGCGGGTCGTGCTCGAAGGCGGCCCACAGCGCAGGCTCGAGCTCGGCCTCGCTCGCCACCCGGGCGATCCCCACCGAGGAGCCGAGCCGGTCGGGCTTGACGAACACGGGCAGCCCGAGTGCGCGGAGCCCGGCGAGCACCGTCCCGGGATCGGCGCGCAGCTCCTCCACCCGCACGCCGCGGTAGTCGACCTGGGGGATCCCCGCCCGCGCCATCACCTCCTTGAACATCAGCTTGTCCATCGACAGCGCCGAGGCCAGCACCCCCGCCCCGACGTAGGGGACATCGAGGCACTCGAGCAGCCCCTGGACCGTCCCGTCCTCGCCGAACGGCCCGTGGAGGACGGGAAAGGCGACGTCGGCCCCCTGGAGGCCGCGTCCCGGCACGAGCGCGAGCTCCTCGCCGGCCGATCGCCACACGCCGTCACGGCCGATGTCGATCCGCTCCACCTCGTGCCCCGCCTCGGCGAGGCCCTCGCCGACCGACGCCGCCGAGGCGAGCGACACGTCGTGCTCGGAGGAGCGGCCGCCGGCGAGGAGCGCGACCCGCAGCGGGATCACGGTCCGGTGGTGGTGTTCGTCGGGGTCGTCGGGGTCGTCGGCGTGGTGGTCGTGTTCGTCGGCGTCGTCGTCGTGTTCGTCGGCGTCGTCGTCGTGTTCGTCGGCGTCGTGTACTTGCCGACCGTGATCGTGACCGTCGAGCCCTTCACGACTGAGCGGCCGGACGGTGACTGGGCGACGACGACGCCGTTCTCGCTCGCGGTGGTCACCGTCGCGGTCTTCGTGCTCACCTTGAAGCCGGCGGCGCGGAGGGTGGATCTCGCCTGCGCGGCGGTGTCGCCGGTGACCGAGGGGACCTTCACCTTGGCGGGTCCCGAGGAGACGACGAGGGTCACCGTGGAGCCGGACGGCTCCTTCGTCTCACCAGCGGGGGTCTGCGAGATCACGCTGCCCTTGAGCACGGAGCTCGAGGACGCCGGCGGCGCGAGCGAGACGGTGAAGCCCGCCGAGTTGAGGTTGGCCTTCGCGTCCTGCTCGGTCTCGCCCGTCACGTCGGGCACGCGCACGAGCGCGCGGCCGAGGGAGATCATCAGCGCGACGTCTGAATCGGCGGCCACGGAGTCCCCGGCCGCGGGGTCGGTGCCGATCGCCCGACCGGTCGCGACCTTGTTCGAGTTCTCCTTCTCGATCTGGGCGACGCGGAGCCCGGCGTGGCGCAGCCGCCTCTCGGCCTTCGCCTCGCTCAAGCCGACCGTCGGCGGCACCGTGACGTTGCCCGGGCCGGTCGACTCGGTGAGGGTGACCGTCGAGCCGGCGTCCTTCCGCAGCCCGGCGTCCGGGAACTGGTCGACGACCGTGCCCGCCTTCGCGTTGTCGGGCCGTGACTGGATGTGCGCGTTGAAGCCGGCGCCCTCGACCCGAGCCTGGGCGTTGTCGATCGGCTCTCCGACCACGTTGGGGACGATGTCCTTGGTCGGCCGCGTGAGCAGGTAGGCCGTGATGCCGCCGCCGATCAGGAGCAGCACCACGAGGGCGAGGATCCACGGCCACCACCGGTTTCCCGGGCGCTCGGGGACCGGCGGCGGGGGGCCCGCGCCGACGGGCGCCCAGCCGGGCGGCTCGGCCACGGGGTCCGGCGGCACGAAGGCGGGCGCGACGACGGGCACGGTCTGCACGGCCACCCCGGCGGCGGGCGGAATCGCCTCCAGCGCGGCCATGCTCGCCGTCCGCTGACCCCGCTCGCGGGAGACGATCGCCTCCTTGACGCGCTCGAGCACGGTGATGAACTGATCGGCGTCGGCCGGGCGGTCCTCGGGGTTCTTGTTGAGCGCCCACAGCGTCACCTGCTCGAGCTCGGGCGGGATGTCCGGGTTGAACTGGCTGGGCGGCGCCGGCGCCTCCGACACGTGCTTGAGGGCGATCGTCACCGGCGACTCGGCGTCGAACGGGACCCGGCCCGTGAGCATCTCGTAGAGCACGATGCCGACCGAGTACAGGTCCGAGGTGGCCCCCACCGCGAGCCCCTGCGCCTGCTCCGGGGACAGGTACTGGGAGGTGCCCATGATCGAACCCGTCTCGGTCATGTCGGACGCGCCGGCCCGGGCGATGCCGAAGTCGGTGACCTTGGCGTGGCCGCTGTCATCGACGATCACGTTGTGGGGCTTCAGGTCGCGGTGGATGACCCCGCGGCGATGGGCGAAGCGGGCCGCCCGGAGGATCTGGATGGCGAGGTCGATCGCCCGGATCGGATCGAGCGGTGCCTCCTGGCGGATCAGCTGCTTGAGCGAGCGACCCGGCAGATACTCCATCGCGATGTAGAAGGTGTCGTCGTAGGCCCCCCGGTCATAGACGCTGACCACGTTGGGGTGCTGAAGCCCCGCCGCCGCCTGCGCCTCGCGCCGGAAGCGCTCGACGAAGTCCGGGTCCTCGGCGAAGCGCCGGTGCAGCAGCTTCACGGCGACCTTGCGCCCCAGCTGCTGGTCCTCGGCCAGGAACACGTCAGCCATGCCACCGGAGCCAAGGCGGGACAGGACCCGGTAGCGGCCGTCGATGACCTCGCCAGTGTTCACCTGCCCTCCGCCAGCAGCGTCTTGAGGACATCACGGGCGATCGGGGCCGCGATCGTGGCGCCATAGCCGTCGGCGGTCTGCAGCACCGTGGCGGCGACGACCACCTTCGGATCGTTGACCGGTGCGAGGCCGACGAACCACGGCTCGGTGAGGCCGGCCGGCCCGAGCTGGGCGGTCCCGGTCTTGCCGGCCACGCTGATGCCGCCGAGCTGGGCGGGCTGGCCGGTCCCCTCCTCCACCACCTTGAGCATCATCTGCTTGAGGTCGTTCGCCGTCGCGGGCTTCATCACGGTGCGATACAGGCTCGGCGCGATCGTCTGGACCGTCTGGCCGTCGGGGTCGACCACCTTGCTCGTGATGTGCGGCGTCATCAGCTTCCCGCCGTCGGCGACGGCGGAGACGACCATCGCCATCTGCAGCGGAGTGACGAGCAGGCCGCCCTGGCCGATTCCGATGCGGCCGATGTCCTCGGCGTCGCTGCCGGGGCGCAACGGCTTGCCGGTGGAGGAGTCGTAGGGCTTGCTCGAGTCGACCTGTCGACGAGGAAGGTCGATCGGCGGCTTGGCATAGAAGCCGAAGCGGCGCATGTAGCGCGTCATCGTCGGGATGCCGACAGCGACGGCCACCTGCGCGAACACCGTGTTGACCGAGTTGGTCAGCGCGTCGGTGAGGGTGATGAGTCCGTACTGCTCGCCGTCGTCGTTGGACAGGGGAACGCCGGACACGGTGACCGGCGACCGGCCGTCGATCATCGAGTTCGGGGTGTAACGGCCGCTGTCGATGCCCGCCGTCGCGGTGACGATCTTGAACGTGGAGCCCGGCGGGCGCTGTCCCTCGGTCGCCGTGTTGAACTGCGAGCCGCCGGCGTTCGGGTCGTTGTCGTTGTAGGTCGGGTTCGAGTACATCACGAGCACGGCGCCGGTCCGCGGGTCGAGCGCCACCACCGAGCCGGCGCGTCCGGCGAGGTCGGAGCGCGCCACCTTCTGGGCGGCTGGATCGAGCGTCGTGTAGACGTCGTTGCCGACCTGGGTCCCGCTCGTCTGACCGAACACCGAGCCGAGGCCCTGACTGGTCCCCTCCAGCGCGTTCAGGCGCGACTGCTCGAGCCCTGCCTCCTGGCCTCCGAGCGCGTTGTGGTAGCCCACCGCCTGGGCGAACAGTGAGCCGGTGGGATACACCCGCTTCCATGTGCCACCGCCGGCGGGGACCGACTTGGCGAGCACCTCGTGATTGTCGGCGTAGATGTCCCCGAGCTTGATCTTCACCTCGTCGGCCAGCGTGCGCTGATTGAGCGGATTGGCGTTCAGGGCGTTTGAGTCGAACACCGTCCAGCGCGAGGTCCACAGGATCAGGAAGGCGAACATCACGACGATGACGGCGAACAGCCGCCCGATCGGCGCATTCATCGCACCGGCCTCCGGGCGCGGTCGGAGACGAGCAGGAGCAGCGCGACGAGCACGAAGTTGGCAACGATCGAGGAGCCGCCGTAGGAGATGAACGGGAGCGTCACCCCGGTGAGCGGGATCACGCGGGTCACCCCGCCGACGATGACGAAGACCTGCAGGGCGAGCATCGCGCTCAGCCCGGCCGCGAGCAGGGTGGAGAAGGAGTCACGGGAGAGGACGGCGGCCTTCAGCCCCCGCGCCACGAGCAGCAGGTAGGTGAGCAGGACCGCAGCGGCGCCGAACAGGCCCAGCTCGTCGGTGATGACGGCGTAGATCATGTCGGTCTGCGGCGCCGGCAGCAGGGGAACCGCCGGGTGCGATCCGGGGAAGACGAGCAGCGAGTTGCCGAAGCCCTGGCCGAACAGCCCGCCGGCAGCCTGGGCGAACAGCGAGTTGGCGAGCTGGTAGCTGCCACCCACGGCGTGGTACAGGTGGGGGTCGAACGGGTGCTCCCACGCCGTCACGCGGCTCTGCACATGGGCGACGTGCGTGCCGACGTACCAGGCGCCGAGGCCGAAGGCCAGCAGGCCGACGAGCACGAACGAGAACCGCCCGGTGGCGATGTAGAGCATCGCCAGCAGGGCGCCGTAGAACATCAGCGAGGAGCCGATGTCGTGGAGCAGGAGCATCGTCACCATGGCGATCCCCCAGATCACGACCACCGGCCCGAAGTGCTTGATCGGGGGGATGGTGACCCCGAGGACCCGCCGGGCGCCCATGACCATCACCTGCCGGGTGTCGCGCAGGTAGCTGGCAAGGAAGATGACCAACCCGATCTTGGCGAACTCCTGGGGCTGGAAGCCGGAGATGCCGGGGAACTTGATCGCCAGGTAGGCGCCGTTGGCCGTCACCCCGAGTCCCGGGATGCGCGGCAGCATGAGCAGGATCAGCGACGCGGCCACGATCACGTAGCGGTAGCGCTGGAGCGCGCGATAGTCGCGGAAGAGGATGATCGTCACCGCCATCAGCACGAGGCCGATGACGAAGTAGGTCGCCTGGGAGCGGGCCTCGCCGGGATCGATCCGGTAGACCATCACGATTCCGAACGTGGCCAGGGCGGCGACGAGCGGGAAGATGTACGGGTCGGCGTCCGGCAGGGTGATCCGGATCAGGACGTGCCCGGCGATGCACAGGCCGAGGAAGATCGCCCCGTAGGTGAGCGATGTGTTCGACAGCTGGTTGTGGCGCTGGATGAACACGGCGGCGAAGCCCGCGGTGAGCAGCAGCGACGCCGGAACGAGCGCGACGAGCTCCTTGTTGCGGGCGCTCATCGGCTGATCTTCCCCAGCTCCAGGTTCATCACGAGCCGGGTCGCCGCCGACTGCGAGATGAGGTGATCGTCGAACAGGGTCGAGCGGCGATCGGCCGGGACGATCGAGGCGGGAACCCCGGAGACGTAGAACGTCTCGTACAGGCGCACGCCGAGCGGCAGGTCGTAGGGCAGGCCACGGTAGACGGTGACGATCCCCTGGCCGTTGGTGCTGAGGAAGTACAGCTGCCGAGTGGCGATGTACCCCCCGGCGCCGACCAGGAACAGCACGATCACCGTCGCCAACAGCGCCGAGACGACCTTGATCGTGCGCTCCCGGTGTCGCCGCGGCGGCGGGGGGGCGGGACGGCCCTGGGTGCGGGCGAGCCGCGGGCGAGCGGGGTCGGCGAGCGCCACCTGCCCGTTGGCGCGCTCGGCGGCGCCTGGGTCCAGGCGCGGCGGCGGATGGACCGGAGCGGGGGGACCGGCGGCGGGCGGGGCGGAGGCGTCCGCTGCGCGGGGGGCGACCGTCGTCGGCTGCTCGACGTCGTCCGGGCCGCCGCCGACGTCCTCGACCCGGAACAGGATCACGGTGATGTTGTCGCGCCCGCCCGCCTCGTTGGCGGCGTGGATCAGCTGATCGGCCGCCTGGTCGAGTCGCCCACCCCGGCTGAGGATCTCGACGATCTGCCGCTCGGTGATCATCGAGGTGAGCCCGTCGCTGCACAGCAGCACCACGTCGCCCGGCCGCGCGGGGTAGGACCAGGTGTCGACCTCGACGGTCTCCTCGGGGCCGAGGGCGCGGGTGATGATCGACCGCTGCGGGTGCTCGGCCGCCTGCGCCTCCGTGAGCTTGCCCTGCCGGACGAGCTCGTCGACCAGCGAGTGGTCCTGGGTCAGGCGGGTGAGCTCGCCGCCCCGGAACAGGTAGGCCCGGCTGTCGCCGACGTGGGCGATCGCCACGTGCTCGTCCTCGAGCAGGGCGGCGGTGACGGTCGTGCCCATCCCGTCGAGCTCCGGAACCGTCCGCGAGCGCTCGTGGATGCGGGTATTGGCCTCCTTGACCCGCGTGGCCAGACGCTCCTCGCCGCTGCCCGAGTCCGGCAGCCCCTCTTCGAAGGTCTGGACCGCGATCCGGGAGGCGACCTCACCGGCCTGCGCTCCCCCCATGCCGTCCGCCACGACGAACATCGGCGCGCGGGCATACGAGGAGTCCTCGTTGCCCCGGCGCTGGCGCCCGGTGTCGGTGCGCTGGATCATCTCGGCGACGCGCAGCATGGTCATTGCAGGTAGGAGAACTCGCAGTCGCCGATCCTGATCTGATCCCCCGGATGCAGGGGCTGCGGGCCCGTGAGCGGCTCCTCGTTGAGATAGGTGCCGTTGGTCGATCCGAGATCCTCGATCACCAGGACATGACCTTGACGCGTGATGCGGGCGTGCCGCGAGGAGGCATAGGGGTCATCGAGACGGATCTCGACGTCTCCGCGGCCGAGGGTAGCGCCGTCGGTCAGGTCGTAGGCCACGCCGGTCTCGTGTCCGGCGGCCCGCTCCACCAGCAGGCGCGGCTCGAATTCGTCCTCGGAGGGCTCGAGGCCCTCGGCGGCGGCATACATGCCGGTGGCGTCGCCGACCACCACCGGCTGTTGGGCGGGACCGCGCGCGCTGCGACGGAGATCCCGGATCGCGCTGCGCGCCACCCACAGCAGGAACAGGTAGAGAATCGCCAGGAAGCCGAACTTCAGGCCGACGGAGACGGGCTCGAGCATGGCGCTACTCCAGCTCGAAGACCACGACCGACGTCCCGAGCTCGATCTCGTCGCCCGGCTTGAGCACCTCCGGCCGATCGATCCGCCGGCCGTTCACGACGGCCCCGTTGGTGGAGCCGAGGTCCGTCACCACCCAGGACCCGCCACGCGGCCGGATCTCGGCATGCTCACGGGACACGTTCGGGTCCGAGAGCACGACGTCGCAGGAGCGACTGCGCCCGAGCGTCACGCCGCCGGCACCGACCGGCACGCGCCGCCCCTCGACGTGGAGCACGGCCGAGCGCGAACGAGTTCGCCCGAGCTCCTCCAGGGGCTCCGCGACCCGTCCCGCGGTGCTGTAGACCATCGTCCGCCCGGAGCTCGGCTCGGGCTGCGGCTGCGGCTCCGGGTCAAGGGAGCCATCCGGCGGGGCGGGTGACTCGGGCTGGACGGTGCGCGTCTGGATCCCGAACTCCCCGAGTCCCAGACGCTCGTCCGTCTCGAAGGTGATGACGGGGCGCGACAGAAAGGCGAGGCGCTCGCGCCGGGCGTGCTCGAGCAGGTAGCCGGCGAGCTCGCCGGCGAGCGCGTCCTCGTAATCGGCGAAGCGCTCGCGGTCGCGCGGGGACAGGTAGACGCGGTACTCGTTCGGCACATACGTCCGCGAGACGGAGGTCGACTTGTGCTCCTCCATCTCCCGCGCGAGCTTGCGGGCGATCTCCACCGGCCGCACCTCGGACCGGAAGGCGCGGCTGAACGTGCCCTCGACGAGGCCCGCGATCTTGCTCTCGAGATTCCGAAGGACACTCATAGACGTGCGCGTGGCGCGGGCTCATGCTACGGAAGTCGGGCTTGGCTACCCGCCTGCGCGCGTCGCCGCCCGCGCCGGCCGAGATCCGGCGCCGCCCCAACGACGGCGGCGGCCAGGGCCCCGAACACCAGCGGGAGCGCGCCAGGCGCCCGGATCGGGCCACCGAGGCGCAGGGCGAGAAGGCTCGCCGCGAGCACACCGGCGCTCCACACCGTCACCGCGGTCCAGCGGGCGCCGCCTCCGAGCCGCCGGGCCGCGGGCAGCAGCGCCGCTCCGGCCGCCCAGGCCAGCGCCGTCGCGACGATCCCCGGGCGGGCCAGGGCGGGCAGGACGACGTCGAGCGCCGTCCGCAGCGAGCCCGCCGCACCCGGAGCGAGGCCGGTAGGGGGGCGCAGGTACGGACCGATCCCCGCCAGGGCGCTCGCGGCGGCGATCCACTCGAGCCCGACCGCTCCGAGCACCGCCCGGCGCCACGGCGACGGGCCGAGCCGCCCGGCGAGCGCGGGCCAGGCCCCCCCGATCCCCGCCAGGGCGGCGCCGAGGGCGGCAAGGGCCAACGGCCAGTCGAGCCCACGCCGGGGGGCCAGCAGGGCGGGCGCGAGCATCGCCGCCGCCAGCACGATGGCCACCCCGGGATGGCCGGACACGGTGGCAAGGCCGGCCAGGCCGCCCGTGGCGAGGAGCCACCCCAGCCGGGGCAGCACGAGCACGAGGCCGGCGGCGAGGAGCACGGGGATGGCCGGGGGAATCGCCGTCGGGAGCCACCCGCGGGCGGCCAGCCAGGCGGGGAGCGCCCCTGCCGCCACCGCCGCCGCGGCCCGGCGCCACGCCCGGGACGGGGCGGCGGCCGGGGCGAGGACCTCGACCTGCGGTGGCGATTCGCGCCGAGAGGCCCTGGCCGTCGGGCGGGGTCGCGTCCGGGGCGGCGCCGGCGCTGTGGCCTCGAGGCTGCGCCGCGGCCGCCACGGAGCGGCGACGACGCCGGTGCGATCGCCGAGCTGGGGCAGCGCCACCCCGAGCGCCTCGCGCAGGTCGAGCAGCGAGCCCCGCTCGCGGGCTCGGGGCCGAAGCGCCAGGTCGAGCCCATAGCCCAGCTCGCGGGGAAGGTCCCGCCGCTGGCGCCGCAGCGGCGGCAGGTAGGTCCCGGCGCGGCGCGCCCGGATCGTGGCCGTACCGCCGTCGAACGGGTTGATGCCCGTCAGCGATTCGTAGAGCACGAGGGCGAGCGCGTAGAGATCCGCCTCCGGACCCACCGCCCGGCCCTCGGCCTGCTCGGGCGCCATGTAGGCGGCCGTGCCGATGACGTCGCCCGTCCGGGTGAGCGAGTCGCCGCCCACCACCTGGGCGACGCCGAAGTCGGTGAGCTTGGCGATGTCCGCCTCGCCGCTGGGGCGCTTGGGGATCAGGACGTTGTGCGGCTTGACGTCCCGGTGGATGACCCCTTCGGCGTGCGCGTGGGCGAGGGCGTCGCACAGGACGATGCCGACCTGGGCGATCCGATGGTCCGACAGCGCTCCCTGCGACAGTGCCGCGGCCAGCGTCGCCCCGTTCACCAGTTCGGAGACGAGATAGGCCCCCTCGTCGTCGACGGCCGCCTCGTAGAGCGTCACGATCGCCGGGTGTCCCAGCCGAGCCGCGGCGCGCGCCTCCCGCTCGAAGCGCCCGCCGATGATCCGCTCGCGCGGCAGGATCTTCACGGCCACGTCACGCTCGAGCCGCTCGTCGCGCGCCGCCCACACCGTGCCGAAGGCCCCGGAGCCGAGGCGGCGACGCAGGCGGTAGCGATCGAGCACCACCGGCGCCTCGTCCGCCGGAAGACGAGCCGTCGGGCGACCTGAGGCGGCAGCGGAGGCGGCGGTCTCCGTGACCCGGCGCACGGTGGGCAGCTCGCTCGCGCGCATCTCCGGAGCCTCTTCGCCACCGTGGGCGCCGTCCCTGCCTCTGAACGCGCCGGTACGGATTCCCTCGGCGGCGGCGCGCCGGATTCCCCTCCCGCCGCCCCGCCGGTCATACTGGCGCTGTCCCAAAGCCCGCTAGGAGCGAGAAAGCTGTCGTTCTTCGACGACGTAGACGAGCCACGCACCGCGCAGCAGCCCACACCGCGCCGGCGCGTCAGCTCCGGAGCGCCTCGCCGATCCGGCGGCGGTGGCTCGCGGGGTGGCCGGCCGCCTCGCCCCCGCCGCGCGGCGGGGGTGACGGACGACCGCACGCTGCGTCAGCGCCGCCTGGTCTTCGGCGGCGGGCTGCTGATCGTGGTGATCCTCATGGCGCTGCTGATCAACAGCTGCCAGGCGAGCTCGCACGCCAGCGCGCTGCGTGACTACAACACGAGCGTCGGCTCGCTCATCGCCCACTCGGACGCGGTCAGCGCGCAGCTGTTCACCGACGACCTCGCGCACCCGGGCACGGCGGCGAACTCGGAGGCGTTGCGCACCAGGATCCTCGCTGCCGCGGACTCCGCGCAGCAGCAGCTCGCACAGGCGCAAGCGCTCAGCCCTCCGAGTGAGCTCTCGAGCGCGCAGCGCAACCTCGTGCTGACGATGTCCCTGCGCCGGGACGGGATCCGCACCATCGCCGCGAACATCGAGCCGGCATTGGGGACCTCGACGAACCGCTCGGCGGTGTCCCAGATCGCCTCCGCGATGGCCGAGTTCTACGCCTCAGACGTCATCTACAAGGTCTACGTCGCCCCGCAGATCGCCGAGGCGCTGCACGGGGCGAGCATCGCCGTCGGGGGCGCCAACGGCGAGCAGATCGCCGCCGGCCAGTTCCTCCCCAGCCTCAGCTGGCTCCAGCCGGCGAGCATCAGCGCGGCGCTCGGCTCCCCGGTCGGCGCGCAGCACGGGCCGATCGCACCCGGGACCCACGGCCACGAGCTCAATTCGGTGGAGGTGAACGGGACGACCCTCAGCCCCTCGTCGGCGAACGCCATCGCCACCAGCCCGGCACCGACCTTCCAGCTGTCGCTGACGAACTCGGGCGAGAACGCCGAGACCGACGTGGAGTGCAAGGTCAGCGTGCAGGGCACGTCGATCACCGGCCACTCGATCATCCAGCGCACGACGCCGGGCGAGACGACGACCTGCAACGTCACGCTCGCGTCCTCTCCGCCGGCCGGCCAGTACCACGTGACGGCCGAAGTGGTTCCCGTTCCCGGCGAGAAGAACAAGAAGAACAACTCGCTGACCTTCCCGGTCACCTTCCAGTAGGCATTGCCGCGTCAGCGCGGCTCCCTATGCTTCGGCCGCGTGAGCAACCTCAACAGCACGGCCGGGATCGTGGCCATCGCCGCCGGCGGGGTCGCCGTCGTCGCGCTGCTGGCGGCGATCGCCCTGAGCGTCGCCCTCCGCCGCCTGCGCGCCGCGCAGCGGGCCGTGATGGGAGATGGCCAGCAGGATCTCGTCGCCCATGCCGCGACGCTCCAGGCCAACTTCGAGGCGCTGTCCAACTACGTCGTCGAGGCCGCGGAGCGGCTCGATGCGCGCATGGCGGATGCGGAGCGGAGGCTCGACGGCACCGTGGCCTACCGGTCGCTCGTCCGCTATGACGCCTACGGGGAGATGTCCGGGCAGCAGTCGCTGTCGATCGCGCTGCTCGACGCCCGGCGATCGGGGATCGTGCTCACCTCGATCCACCACCGGGAGACGGCGCGGCTGTACGCCAAGCAGATCCGCGAGGGCACACCGGAGCTCGAGCTCTCGCCCGAGGAGCAGCAGGCGATCGACGCCGCGCTGAGCGGCCGACCCTGACCGGACCCTTGCGCGCCGGGTACTTCGGCCCCGAGGGGACCTTTACGCACGCGGCGCTGCTCACGGCCGCCGGTGCCGCCACGGAGCTCCAGCCCGTCGCGCTCGCCTCGATTCATGACACCGTGATCGCGGTGCGCGACGGTGCCGTGGCGCGGGCGATCGTGCCGATCGAGAACTCGACCGAAGGGGCGGTGAACGCCACCCTGGACACCCTCGCCGTGGAGGCGCACACCGTCGCGATCCTCGGCGAGCTGGTGCTCCCGATCCGCCAGTGCCTGATCGCCCGGCGCGAGCTCCGCGCCGAGGACATCGAGATCGTCGTCTCGCACCCTCAGGCCACCGGTCAGTGCCGGACCTTCCTGCGCACCGAGCTCACCGGCGCCCGCGTGCTCGCCGCGAGCTCGACGGCCGAGGCGGTGCGGACGGTGGCCGAGCACGACGGCCCCTGGGCGGCGCTCGGCAATCGCCTCGCCGCCGAGCTCTACGACGCCCTCATCCTCCGCTCCGACGTCCAGGACGCCGAGGAGAACGAGACCCGGTTCGTGTGGCTCGGTCCGGTCGGCTCGCCGCCCGGACTGCCGAGCGAGGACACCGCCGCCGCGCGCCCGTGGAAGACCGCGATCGTGTTCTGGGGCGCCGGCGCCGAGGCGGCGGGGTGGCTCGTCCGCTGCCTCTCCGAGCTCGCCTTCCGCGGGGTCAACCTCACCCGGATCGAGTCGCGCCCGCGCAAGTCGACGCTCGGGCGCTACATGTTCTTCGTCGACCTCGACGGCGCGGTCGAGGACCCGGCCGTGGCCGATGCGCTCGCCGCCCTGCGCGAGCGCGTCGAGGTCCTCCACGTGCTGGGGTCGTTCCCGGCCGCGGAGCGTTTGCCTGCGTAGCTACACACCTGTTACATTGCCGGGCATGAGCGCCGTGACCGCCGATCCGGACACCACGGTCGCGAGGACGCTGATCGGGAAGGCGCCGCCGTCTCCGGCCGGACCCGCCGAGGGGCAGACCGTCGCCGGCGGCCGCCCGGTCCCCGAGGTCCCCCTCCCGCGGTGGCGCCAGGTGCTGGCGATGAGCGAGCGCGAGATCGAGTTCGTGTTCCGCTGGCGCCGGGAGCTCGGCGACGTGTTCCGGATCCGCGGGATGATCCCCGGCCGCCCCGTGGTGACGGCGCATCCCGACCACGTTCGCTCGCTGTTCACCGCCGACCCCGCCCAGGCGCCGTCGCTCACGGCCGAATCCGCGCTGCTGCCGATCGTCGGACCGAACTCGGTCCTGACCGCCAACGGGCCGCGTCATCTGCGCCAGCGCAAGCTCCTGCTGCCGCCGTTTCACGGTGAGGCGGTGGAGCAGTACGTGGCCGCGATCACCCGGCTGACCGAGCGGGAGATCGAGTCCTGGCCGATCGGCCGGCCGATGGCCCTGGCCCCCCGGATGCAGGCGATCACCCTCGACGTGATCACCTCCGGGATTCTCGGCGTCGAGGGGCGGGCGCAGCGCGGAACTCCCGAGTACGGGCTGCGGCAGTCGGTCAAGACGCTGTCCGCGCTCTCGACGACGCGCCTGGCCAAGCTCGGGGAGCTGATGAACATCGGCCACGCGGAGCCGGTCGGGCTGCAGAAGCGGGGCATCGACGTGCTCGATCGCTTCACCTACCCCGTGATCCGCGCCCGGCGCGCCGCGCCGGACCTGGAGGAGCGGACGGACATCCTGTCGCTGATCATGCGGGCCCGCACCGAGGACGGGGAGGCGCTCACCGATCGGGAGGTCCGCGACGAGCTCCTCACCCTGGTCCTGGCCGGCTTCGAGACGACGGCGAACTCCCTCGCCTGGACATGGGAGCGCCTGGTGCGCAACCCGGACGCCTACGATCGCCTGCGGGAGGCGGTCCGGGGCGGCGAGGACGCCGAGGGCGCCGTCGAGCGGACGATCCTGGAGGGCATGCGCACGCGGCCGGTGATTCCGGCCGTGGGCCGGCGCGTGGCGGTCCCCTGGCGGCTCGGCGAGCACGTCATCGACGCGGAGACCCCGGTGGTCATGAGCATCCTGCTCATCCACCACCGTGAGGACATCTATCCGGACCCGTTCGCGTTCCGCCCGGAGCGGTGGATCGGAAACAAGCCCGGGACGTACTCATGGATCCCCTTTGGCGGCGGGACGCGGCGCTGCCTCGGCGCGACGCTGGCGATGGCCGAGCAGCGGGTCGTCCTGGCCGAGATGGCCCGTCGCCTGGAGCTCGCGCCCGTCGATCCGGCGCCCGAGCGAGCCCAGCATCGCAACGTGACGATGATCCCGGCGCAGGGCGCCCGGGTCGTCGTGCAGTCACGTCTCTGACCACCCTCCAAGCGGTGGTTTCCGGGAGCGCCGTCGGTACTATTTCGCGTCGAGCCCATGGTCAGCCCACTACCAGCGCCATCGTGGTCCGCGCCGCTCTCAGAGCACCAGCGGCGCGGGCGTGCGGTTGGCCGGGTGCTCGTTCTCAACGCGACATATGAGCCGATCAACGTCTGCACGGTCCGGCGCGCGGTCGTCCTGCTGCTCAAGGAGAAGGCCGAGGTGATCGAGCACGCGGGCGCCGAGCTGCACTCCGCCACCCACTCGATGACCCGCCCGATGGTGATCCGCCTCGTCACCTACATCCGCGTCCCGCGGGACACGCACCGGCGCAAGATCACCCGCAGGGCGGTGTTCGCCCGGGACAACTGGACCTGCCAGTACTGCGGCTCACGCGGGAACCTCACGGTCGACCACGTGATCCCCCGCTCCAAGGGCGGCGGCTCGACATGGGACAACATCGTCGCCTCGTGCGCACCCTGCAACCGCCGCAAGGGCAACGCCCTTCCCCGCCAGGCCGGCATGGAGCTGGCCCACCCGCCGCGGACGCCGAGCCCGAACGTGTTCATCCACGTCGCCAGCCCGACGATCCCCACCGCCTGGCTTCAGTATCTCGTCGTCTGAGCGTCGGCGGCCTCAGGCCGCCGCTTCGTCGCGGCGCCCGTAGCGCTCGGCGGCGCGGGCACGCGCCTTCGCCGCCTCCACCTCACGGTCCTTGGGCGGCGCCGAGGAGGTCAGCTGGCCGAGCAGGCGAGCCGAGGCCGCGGCGACCTCGTCCACCGCCCGCTCGAAGGCCTCCCGATTGGCCTGCGAGGGCTTGGCCGAGCCGCTGATCTTGCGCACGTACTGGAGCGCCGCGGCCCGGACCTCCTCGTCGGTGGCAGGGGGGTCGAAGTTGTGGAGGGTTCTGATGTTCCGGCACATGCCCGCGAGCGTACGCGATCCTTCGGCGCCTCGCCACGGCCTGCCGGAGCGCCTCGCCACGGCCTGCCGGAGCGCCACGCCGGGTCCCGGAACGCACGAGGGGCGCCGTCGACGCCGGCGCCCCTCGCATGACTGCTGTTGCTGACTGGACCGAGGCGGGCTTCTTCAAGGCCGGCGGGACCAATCCCGGCCACCCTCACCTCGACGGTGCATCGGTTGGACTCCGCTACGCGGGGTCAGCAGCCTCCGACCTAGCGGCCGAACACCTCCAGGGTCCCGCAGTTACTGTCAGACAGGCGGACCACCTCCTTTCTCTGGTAGCGCAGAAGATAGCGGACGACACGGCGTGATTCGACCGCTTCTGTCGCGCGCCGTCGTCTCGATGACGCCGCTGCGCTGTCAGCCCGCTGAACCCGGCGTGGGCATCGGAGGCCGTGGCGGATCGGTCTCGCTGAGCGACACCGATCGGACACACCCCCCTGCCCACCGCTGGGCGAGCGTTACTCCGTGGCGTCGGGCTCGCCGCTGGCGTCCGTGGCGCCGGGATCGTCGCCGTCGGTGACCCCGGGATCGCCGACCACGTCGTCGGCACTGATCACGGAATCCTCGCCGGCCACCGGCGCGGCCGTCGTCGTGTCGGACTCGGCGACGAGCGCGACGGCGCTCACCCGGTCGTCGTCACGGATGTTCATCACCCGGACGCCCTGCGACGAGCGTCCGTAGCGATTGATGCCCCGCACCGAGGTCCGCTGCACCATGCCGTTCTGGGAGATGAACACGAGCTCCTGGTGCTCGCGAACGACGAGCGCGCCGGCGAGCAGTCCCTTGTTCTCCGTGAGGGTGATCGTCTTCACGCCCATCGTGCCGCGACCCTTGACGGGGTACTCGGAGATCGGGGTGCGCTTGCCGTAGCCGTTCTGGGTCACCACCAGCAGCTCCTGGTCGTCGCGGGCGACGTCCATGGCGAGGACCGCGTTGCCCTTCTGGGAGACGTTCATGCCGCGCACGCCGCTCGTGTCGCGGCCCATCGAGCGGACCTGGCTCTCGCTGAAGCGCGCCGCTTGGCCGGAGAGCGAGACCATGATGATGTCGTCGTGCCCGCCGGTGCGCCTGACGGCGATCAGCTCGTCGTCGTCACGGATGTTGATGGCGATGATCCCGTCGGCCTTGATCGGCGTGTTGTACGCCTGGAACTCGGTCTTCTTGACGAGCCCGTTGCGCGTGGCGAAGACGAGATAGCGGCCCTCGGTGAAGTCACGCGTGGAGAGCACCGACTGCACCCGCTCGCCCTCGCGCAGCGGCAGCAGGTTGACGAGTGCGCGCCCCTTCGCGGTGCGCGACGCCTCGGGGAGCTCATAGACCTTGAGCCGGTACACCTTGCCGCGGTTGGTGAAGAACAGCAGGTAGTCGTGGGTCGAGGAGACGAACAGATGCTCGATGTAGTCGTCGTCCTTCATGTCCATCCCGGTGACCCCGATGCCCCCACGACGCTGCTGGCGGTAGGTCGACAACGGCAGGGACTTGATGTAGCCCGAGTGCGTGATCGAGATGACCATCTGCTGGTCGGCGATCAGGTCCTCGATGTCGATGTCGCCCTCGGCGGCGGTGATCTCGGTGCGCCGCTCATCGCCGTAGGTCTCGGCGATCTCGGTCAGCTCGTCCTTGATCAGGCCGTAGACCCGGTTCTCGTCGCCGAGGATCTCCCGCAGCTCCCGGATCCGCTCGACGAGATCGGCGTGCTCGAGCTTGATCTTGTCGGCCTCGAGCGCGGTGAGCCGGCTGAGCGTGAGCTGGAGGATCGCCTGCGCCTGCACGACGGTGAGGCCGAAGCGCTCCACGAGGCCCGAGCGCGCGGTCTCGGGATCCCGCGAGCCGCGGATCAGCGCGATCACCTCGTCGAGGTTGTCGAGGGCGACGAGCAGGCCCTCCAGCACGTGAGCGCGCTCCTCGGCGCGCCGCAGCTCGTACTTCGTGCGGCGGACGATGACCTCACGCTGGTGGTCGACGTAGTGGCCGAGGACCTCGCGCAGCGACAGTGTCCGGGGCACGTTGTCGACGAGCGCAACCATGTTGACGCCGAACGTCGTCTGGAGCGGGGTGTGCTTGTAGAGCTTGTTGAGGACGACCTTGGGGATCGCGTCGCGCTTGAGCTCGATGACGATCCGCATGCCGTGGCGGTCCGACTCGTCGCGCAGGTCGCTGATCTCGGGGATCTTCTTCTCCAGCACGAGATCGCGGATCTTGAGGATCACGCCGCCCTCACCCCCCGAGCCGGCGCCCTTGCGCACCTGGAACGGGAGCTCGGTGACGATGATCGCCTCCTTGCCCTGGCCGATCGGCTCGATGTGGCACTTCGCCTGCACGCGCACCCGGCCGCGCCCGGTGGCGTAGGCCTCGCGGATCCCGTCGCGTCCGAGGATCGTGCCGGCGGTCGGGAAGTCCGGGCCCTTGATGTGCTTCATCAGGCCCTCGACGTCGATCGCGGGGTTCTCGATGTACGCGATCGTGGCCGCCACGACCTCACGCAGGTTGTGCGGCGGGATGTTCGTCGCCATCCCCACCGCGATCCCCGAGCCGCCGTTGACCAGCAGGTTGGGGAACCGGGCCGGAAGCACGAGCGGCTCCTGCCGCGTGCCGTCGTAGGTCGGGCCGAAGTCGACCGTCTCGGCGTCGATGTCCCGCAGCATCTCGGTCGCGAGGCGATCGAGCCGGGCCTCGGTGTAGCGCATGGCCGCCGCGGAGTAACCGTCGATGTTGCCGAAGTTCCCGTGTCCGTCGATGAGCGGATAGCGCATCGAGAAGTCCTGGGCGAGGCGGACGAGCGTGTCGTAGATGGCGCTGTCGCCGTGCGGGTGGAACTTGCCCATCACCTCGCCGACGATCTGGGCGCACTTGACGTGCTTGCGGGTCGGCCCGAGGCCGAGCTCGCTCATCACGTAGAGGATGCGGCGCTGGACCGGCTTCAGGCCGTCGCGCACGTCGGGCAGAGCGCGCCCGACGATGACGGACATCGCGTAGTCCAGATACGCCGAGCGCATCTCCTCTTCGAGCCCACGCGGTTCGATGTTGCCGCCGCCGATGGTGTCGATCGTGGCCATTAGAAGGTCCTGAGGTGGGTCTGTGGGTTCATGCTCTTAGTGGTTCGAGAGGGGACCATCAAATGTCGAGATTGGACACGAGGCGCGCGTTCTCCTCGATGAACGCGCGGCGGGGCTCCACCTGGTCCCCCATCAGCATCGAGAACACGCGATCGGCGGCGGTGGCGTCCTCCATCGTCACCTGCACGAGGGTGCGCGAGGCGGGATCCATCGTCGTCTCCCGCAGCTCCTCGGCATCCATCTCGCCGAGGCCCTTGAAGCGGTAGTAGTCGATGCCCTTCTGCGCGATCCGCAGGATCTCGTCGTGCAGCTCCAGGTAGCCGGCCGCGTCGGTGCGGTTCTCGCCCAGGCGGACGTGGAACGGCGGCGTGCCGACAAGCGCGTCGAGCTCGTGGTGGACCTCGGTGAGCCGCCGGTACTCGGTCGTCTCCAGCGCGCCGCGGCGAACGTGGTGGGTCGTCGCGAGCCCTGTCTTGGCCTCGATCGTCCGCACCACGATCTCGTTCTCGTTCTCGGCCACGAGCTTGGCCGAGTAGGCGTGCCCGTTCTCGCCGTCGGCGGCGATGTGGCTCAGCAGCGCGTCGATGTCCGTGATCTGCTCCTCGAGCAGACGGGCCTGCTGCATGAAGGCCACGATCCCGTGACCGTGCGCCGTGCGCAGCGCCGCGGCCCAGCCCTCGTACTGCTTGAGCAGGCGGGAGAAACGCTTCCAGCGGGTGTCGGTGAGCCGGAACGGCTTGCCGTCACGATCGGTCACGTCGAGCTTCTCGAACTTGTCGCCGAGCAGGATGTCCTCCAGCTCCTGCTCACGCTCGATGTAGCGGTGCTTCTGCCCGCGCGTGAGCCGGTACAGCGGCGGCTTGGCGATGTACACGTAGCCGGCCTCGATCAGCGGCTGCATCTCCCGGAACAGCAGGGTGAGCGCCAGCGTGCGGATGTGGGCGCCGTCGGTGTCGGCGTCGGTGAGCAGCACGATCTTGTGGTAGCGCGCCTTCGAGAGGTCGAACTCGTCACGCACGCCGGTGCCGATGGCGGTGATGAGCGCCTGGATCTCCTGGTTGCCGAGCACCTTGTCGATCCGGCTCTTCTCGACGTTGAGGATCTTTCCGCGCAGCGGGAGGATCGCCTGGGTGTTGCGATCCCGCGCGCTCACCGCCGAGCCTCCGGCGGAGTCGCCCTCGACGACGAACAGCTCGGCGAGCGATGGGTCCTTCACCGAGCAGTCGGCGAGCTTGCCCGGCAGCGTGGAGTTCTCCAGCGCCGACTTGCGGCGGGTGAGGTCGCGCGCCTTGCGGGCGGCGGCGCGTGCCTGCGCCGCCGAGACGGCCTTCTTGAGCACCGCGCTCGAGTCGCGCGGATTCTCCTCCAGGAACTCGGACAGGCGGGCGTTGACGATCGAGTGCACGAAGCCCTGCATGCCGGGATTGCCCAGCTTCGTCTTCGTCTGGCCCTCGAACTGGGGATCGGACAGCTTGGCCGAGATGACGGCGGTCAGGCCCTCGCGCACGTCCTCGCCGCTGAGGTTGTCGTCCTTCTCCTTGAGGAAGCCCTTCTCTCGCGCGTACTTGTTGAGCGCGCCGGTGAGGGCGGAGCGGAACCCGCTCAGATGCGTGCCCCCCTCGTGCGTGTTGATGTTGTTGGCGAACGAGTGGACGGACTCCTGGTAGGAGGCGTTCCACTGCATCGCCACCTCGACGGCACCCTCGTCGCTCTCGCCCGTGAGGGAGATCACCTTGGCGTGGATCGGCTCCTTGTTCTCGTTGAGGTAGGCGACGAAGTCGACGATCCCGCCCTCGTAGTGGAACGAGACCTCCCGGCCCTCGGCGCGCTCGTCCTTGAGTGAGATCCGCAGGCCGCGGGTGAGGAACGCCGTCTCGCGCAGCCGCTCCTCGAGCGTCGTGAAGTCGAGCTCGAGCGTCTCGAAGATGTCCGCGTCGGGGAGGAAGTGGGTCGTCGTGCCCGTCTCCCGCGTCGGCTCCCCCTTCGTGACCGGGCCCGTCGGCTTGCCGCGCGCGTAGGACTGCCGCCAGTGGTGCCCCTCGCGGCGGACCTCCACCTCGAGCTTCTCCGACAGGGCGTTGACGACGGACGCGCCGACGCCGTGCAGGCCGCCCGAGACCTTGTAGCCGCCGTCGCCGAACTTTCCGCCGGCGTGCAGCACGGTCATGATCACCTCGAGGGCCGGGCGCTGCTCCTTGGCCATGATCCCGACCGGGATGCCGGCGCCGTCGTCGACGACCGTCACCGAGTTGTCGGGGTGGATGACCACCGAGACGGAGTCGCACCGCCCGGCCAGAGCCTCGTCGACGGAGTTGTCGACGATCTCATAGACGAGATGATGCAGCCCGCGGGGACCCGTCGAGCCGATGTACATGCCCGGTCGCTTGCGCACGGCCTCCAGGCCCTCGAGGACGGTGATGTCCTCGGCGTCATAGCGCCGCTGGGGTTCTTCGCGCCCTGGGGCGCCGCCGTCGTTGTCGGCCAACGATCCTCCGATACATCGAGACGCCCGGTCACCGCGCGGTCTGCCGCGCGCCGGTGCGTCGGAAACTTGGTGAACAGAATCATAGCACAACGGCCCGGCGTCCCGCCCGCTGTGAAGGTGTCAATTTGCCTGCAAATGCTACGAAACAGCGGGCTCCGTGAGCAGTGTCGCCACGACTCTCCACAGAGTTATCAACATCACGTCCGCCGAGGCGTGCTCACGCAGCGAATACGGGTCACCGTTCCGCGTCGCAGCAGCTCGTTGAGGCGCTCGACGATGGTGGGTCCCATCAGGTCGAGCTCCTGTGCCCACACCGACGCCGTGCAGGAGACGGTGACCACGCCGGCGCGCTCCGCGGTGGGCGTCGCCTCGGCCGCGATCACGTCGCCGACCGCCCGCGGCCACGCCGATTGGAGCTCGGCGAGCAGCGACTCCGGCGCCCAATCCGGGTGCGAGCGCTCCAGGGCGAGAGCGAGCCGGCGGGGTGAGCGGCGCGAGCGGGGCATCACGCGCGGGTCATCGCGGAGTGATGGACGTGGCCCGACGCCACTTCCAGGCGCTTGACCTCCGCGTCCTCGGCGCCGGGCACGTGGTCGGGGTCGGTGGTGGTGATCACGGCCTGCCCGGGACCGGAGCGCAGGGCCTCCACGAGCACCCGGCGTCGCTCGGCGTCGAGCTCGCTCATCACGTCGTCGAGCAGCATCAGCGGCACGTGCCCCCGGACGCGTCCGAGGATCTCCCGCTCCGCGAGCAGCAGCGCGAGCAGTCCGAGCCGCTGCTGCCCCTGAGAGCCGTACGTGCGCAGCTCCCGCCCCTCCCGCGTGAGGGCCAGGTCGTCACGGTGCGGGCCGTGACCGGTGAACCCCCGCTCGATGTCGCTCTCGACCCGCTGCGCGAGCTCCTCGGCGAGCTCCTCCGGAGACCGCGCCCGGGAGCGGGGGCGGTAGCGGACCGCCGGCTCGCCCGTCAGCCCCAAGTCGCTGCACAGACGCGGGTAGATCTCCGCCAGCGCTTCGGCCGCGCGAGCACGGTCCTCCATCAGCGCGACGCCGAGCCGGCCGAGCTGCGCGTCCCAGCTCGCCAGCGAGGCGCGGGAGCCGCCGCCGCCACGCAGACGGGAGATGAGGGCGTTGCGCTGGGCCAGCGCCTGCGCGTAGGCACGGCGGGTGGCCGTGCGCGCGGGCCACAGCGCGGCCACGAACTGGTCCAGGTGGGCCCGGCGCAGCGCGGGCGCGCCCTTGACGAGCTCGAGCCGGTCAGGCAGGAACACGCTGATTAGCGGACGCTCGGGGACGTCGAGCAGGCGCTCGACGACGGCCCCGTCGAAGCGCATCCGCTTCGCCTCGCCGGGCACGAAGCCGACCGCCAGCTCGTGGGGTCCGTCCTCGCCGCGAGCCTCGACGACCACCCGGGCCGCCGGCGCGCCGAACCGCACGATCTCACGATCGTTGGCGGTGCGACAGGAGCGCCCGGTGCACCCGAAGTACAGGCCCTCGATCAGGTTCGTCTTGCCGGCGCCGTTGGCGCCGGCGATCACCGACAGCCCGTCTCCGAGCTCCGCGCGGGCCTCGCTGTAGCAGCGGAAGTCCCGCAGGGTGACGGCCAGGACCTGCATCGTCAGCGCCGGGCCGCGAGCGCTACACGTTGAGACGAATCGGCATGATGAGGTAGAGGAATCGGCTCTCGTCCGCGGACTCGATCAGGCCCGGGCGCAGGGGGCTGATGAGCTTGAGCAGCACGTCCCCGTCGTCGATCGCCTCCAGCCCGTCGCGCAGGAACTCGGGGTTGAAGCCGATCTCCAGTGCCTCGCCCTGGAAGGCCACGGGCAACGACTCCCGCGCTTCGCCGACATCCGGCGTCTGCGCGGAGACGGTCAGCTCGCCATCGGCGAAGGCCAGGCGCAAGGGCGCGTTCTTCTGCGCGAGCAGCGACACCCGTCGCACCACGCTGGTCAGCTCACCGCCGTCGATCCGCAGCTCGTGCTCGAAGGAGTCGGGCAGCAGCTGGCGGTAGTTGGGGAACTGCCCGTCGATCAGGCGCGAGGACAGGATCACCTTGCCGACGACGAACAGGACCTGGTTCTGGCGCACGCTCACGGTGACCTGCTCGCCCTCGGCGTGGGTGACGATGCGGGCGAGCTCCTGGAGCGCCCGCGCCGGGACGTTGACCTCGAAGGCGGATGACAGCGGCGTCTCGAGCTGTGTCTCCTTCACGCTGAGCCGGTAGGAGTCGGTGGCCACCATGCGCAGCTCACGCTCGGACGCCGAGACGAGGATGCCGGTGAGCACGGGGCGCGTCTCATCGCGCGACGCCGAGCCTGCCACCTTCAGCGCGGTCGAGACGAAGACGTCGGCCGGCAGCGAGATCTCCGACTCCGGATCGGGTTCGGGGAACGGTGGAAAGTCCTCGGCCCGGAGGGTGCGGATGTGGAACGTCGCCTTGCCGGAGATCACCTCCACGTCCTGCTCGGCCGGCCGGAGCTCCAGGCTCACGGCCGCGGCGGGCAGCGAGCGGACAACGTCGAGCAGCAGCCGTGCCGGCAACACGATGACGCCCTCCCGCGCGACTTCGGCCGCGAGTGGGACCCGGAGGCTCACGTCCATGTCGGTCGCGCGGAGCTCGCAGAGTTCGTGGGAGGCGGCGAGCTGAACGCCGGAGAGCGCCTGGATCGCGCTGCGCGTGGAGGCGACTCGGCTGACCGTCTGCAGCTGCCCCAGCAGCACGTCGCGCTCTAGGGAGATCTTCACTGTGGATACCTCAAGGAGAAGCTAGGAGTCATAGAGCTGAGAAGTCCTGTGGATAACGCGCATTCGCCCGCATCGAGCGGCAAAGTTGTCGCTTCAAGCGAACCACGCAGTCTGTCAGGAGTGGTGGTCGGCTTCATCCTGGGACAGGCGCTGGCGAAGGTTGTCGAGATCGTGGGCGGCGTCGGAGCTGTTCATGACCCGCTCGGCGACGCGCTTGCAGGAGTGCAGGATCGTGGCGTGGTTGCGCCCCCCGAAGGCGCGGCCGAGCTCGGGCAGGGAGGCGCCGGTGAGCTCACGGGAGAGATGGATGGCGAGTTGGCGCGGCCAGGAGATCCGCCCGGCCCGGGCCGGCGAGAGCAGCTCCTCGACGGTGATTCCGAACTGCACGGCTACGGTCTGCTGCACCCGGTCGATCGTCATCCTGGCGGTGTTCGCCTGCCGTTTGGGCTGGATGTCGTCGAGCAGTGCGCTCGCGCGCTCCGGTCCCAGGGGCTCACCGGTGAGCGAGGCGTGGGCGACGATCCGGATCAGGGCTCCCTCCAGCGCCCGGACGTTGGTGGTGATCCGGGAGGCGATCAGCTCCAGCACATCGGCATCGCCGAGCACGATCCGGTCGAGCGCCGCCCGCTTGTGCAGGATGGCCACCCGCATCGCCAGGTCGGGCGGTGCGATCGTGGCCACGAGGCCGGCCGAGAAGCGCTCACGCAGCCGCTCTTCCACCTCGAGCAGCTGGTGGGGCAGGCGATCGCAGGTGACGACGAGCTGGCGGCCGTTCTCGTAGAGGGCGTTGAAGGTGTGGAAGAACTCCTCCTCGGTCTTCAGCTTGCTGGCGAGGAACTGGACGTCGTCGATGAGCAGCACGTCGACGTCGCGGTAGACGTGCTTGAAGGCGTCGACGGAGCGGTTGACGAGCGAGGCGAGGAAGTGATTGGTGAAGCTCTCGACGGTGGTGTAGCGGACGGTCCCGCCGTCACCGGCGTCGCGCACGTAGTTGCCGATCGCATGGAGTAGGTGCGTCTTCCCCAGCCCGGGTGGAGCGTGGAGGAACAATGGGTTGTAGGCCTGGCCGGGACGCTCGGCGACGGCGAGCGCGGCGGCGTGGGCGAGCCGGTTGCTGTCGCCGATGATGAACTGATCGAACGTGTAGCGGTGGTTGAGCTCGTGGGAGCGAACCGCCCGCGGGTCGGTCGCCGCGCCCGCTGCGCCCGCCTCTGTTCCCGGGGACGTCTGCCCGGTGAACGCGACGCTCGCCTGCTCGCCGAGAACGGCGTGGACGGCGCGCTCGAGCACCCGGCGGTAGCGCCCTGCGATCCAGGACCGGGATTGCGGCGGCGCGTCGACGAGCAGCGAGCGTCCGTCCCAGCCTTGGACGGTGAGCGGCGCCAACCAGATATCGAAGGTCTCCTCGCCGACGATGCGACGCAGCTCGGCGCGGATCGCGCGCCAGGCAGGCGTCAGTTCGAGATGCGCGGGCAGCTCCAAGCGGCTTCTCCTCCCTCGAGAAGTCGAGATGTCGATGTGTGAGGGACGGGAGCGTCTGCCGAGACGCTCCCGGGGCAGGCGAATATACATCCGGCCGGCGGGTGCGGAGGGGGGCTCGCCGGGGCCTCCGCGCAAAGCGCGAGGAAAAGCTGCGGAGGGGCAAATGAACCCACGCCGCCGGGGGGCCGGAGCGGGCGGTGTGCGGTGCCCAGGCGGACTCGCCGCCGTGCGTATACTCAGCCGTGACCCGCCTTGGGCACGTGAGCCATGAAACGCACCTACCAGCCGAAAAAGCGCAAGCGAGCGAGGACGCACGGCTTCCGCGCACGCATGCAGACGCGCGCGGGCCGCATGACCCTGAAGCGCCGCCGCGACAAGGGTCGCAAGCGGCTGACCGTCTAGTCGCGCGGTTCACCGGTCCACCGCGCCAGCCGGCCCGCGGCCGGCTCTCGCGTAGCGCAGACTTCGACCGGGTGTTCCGCAACGGCCGCTCCCACGCCGGGCGCGAGCTCGTCCTGTACGTCTTCCCGCGCGGCGAGGAGACCTCCGCTCGTCTCGGCCTCTCCGTATCCCGCAAGGTCGGCGGCGCCGTGGACCGCAACCGCGTCAAGCGCCTGCTGCGCGAGGCGTTCGCCCAGGAGGGGACTCGGTTGCCCGAGGGCACCGACGCGGTGATCGTCGCACGGCGCGATGTCCGGGCTCTCGCCGAGCGCGAGGGGCTGCAGGGCGTCAGGCGTGCGCTGGCGGAGCTGATCGACCGGGTTCCCGCTGCTCGCGAGCGAGAAGTCGATGCCGTGACTCACCCTCCAGTTGAGGGTTCCGATGAGGTTGAGCTGGAGGGCGAGATGGGTGGTGTGGAGCCGTGAGGCTGCGCGAGGCCGCGACGCTGCCGATCCGGGCCTATCAGCGGCTGCTCTCGCCGCTGCTCGGCCAGCGCTGCCGCTACTACCCCTCGTGCTCGGAGTACGCGGTGCAGGCGATCCATCGATTCGGCATACTCCGTGGGCTTATCCTGGCCGGTTGGCGGTTGCTTCGCTGTAACCCCTGGAGCCCCGGGGGCGTAGACCCCGTCGAGGACCAGCGACTGTTCAAGCCTCGCCGCCCTCTCCCCACCTCCTGAACCCATGCTCGTCCCCGCGAACATCTTCCAGCCGCTGATCGACGTCTTCCAGGCGGTCATCGAGTTCTTCCATAACAGCATCGGGGTTCCGTGGGGCTGGTCGATCGTGCTCCTCACAGTGGCGATCCGGGCCGTGCTCACCCCCCTGACCGTGAAGCAGTTCCGCTCGATGCGCGCGCTCCAGGGCCTCCAGCCCCAGCTCAAGGAGATCCAGACCAAGTACAAGCAGGACAAGCAGCGCCAGCAGCAGGAGCTGATGGCGTTCTACCGGGAGAACAACGTCAACCCGCTGAGCTCCTGCCTCCCGCTCGTCGCGCAGCTCCCGGTGTTCATCTCCCTGTTCTACATGCTGCGCGCGAACCTGCGGACGAACATCTGTCCGACCGTCCAGAAGACGTTCCAGGAGAAGTACGCCTCCACCCATCACGTCAGCCTCGCCGTCGCACGATCCCAGACGACGCCGTGCGGCGCCCATGGCGGCTCGAGCTTCCTGTTCATCCACGACATGACGACGACGGCCACCGGCGTCACGCTGATCGTGCTGATGCTCCTGTACGTCGGTTCGCAGGTGGGTTCGCAGCTCATCATGCAGCCGCCGACGATGGACCAGACACAGCGCCGGATCATGCTGCTGATGCCGCTGGTGTTCGTCGTGTTCGTGTACCGCTTCCCGGCCGGCCTGCTCGTCTACTGGATCACCACGAACCTGTGGACGCTCGGCCAGGGTTTCGTCGTCAAACGGTGGCTCGGCCCGGCCCTGCCCGTCGCCGCGACGGCGGACGCGGACGCGGGCGCGGGGCCGCCAGGCCGCGCAGGGGGCGCGAGCGGCCGTTCGGCGCCGCGTCCCTCTGGAGGTTCGACCAAGCCGCAGAACGGCGCCGCGACCGCGGTGAACGGAGACGCACCGGCGGGCGGCCTCGCCGCCGCGCTGCGCGCGAGGCGCAAACCCCCTGAGGAACCCGCCACGGTGGCGGCGGATCGGGGCCGCGGCGCCAAACCGCCGCCGCCACCGCGCAAGAAGAAGAAGCGCTCGGGACGACGACGATGAGCGTCGAGGAGACGCGCAGCCGTCCGTCGGATCGGGTGCTCGAGCTGCTCGAGCGGATCGCCGGCGAGTTCGACGTCGATGCCGAGGTGGAGATCGCCGAGGACGACGAGCGCATCACCGCTGAGTACCACGGTGACGATCTCGGCGTGCTGATCGGCCATCACGGCCAGACCATCGACGCGATCCAGCACCTCGCCTACCGCATCGCCTATCACGGCGAGACCGGCCGCAAGCAGGTCGTCGTCGACGCCGCCGGCTACCGCGAGCGCCGAGCGGTCACGCTCCGCGCCAGCGGCGACCAGGCCGCCGAGGCGGCGATCCGCGACGGCCGCCCCGTCGCGCTCGAGCCGATGTCCGCCCTGGAGCGCAAAGTCGTTCACGAGCACCTCAAGTCCCGCCACGACGTCGAGACCTACAGCGAGGGCCAAGAGCCCTCTCGCCGGCTCGTCGTGGCACCGCTGCTCTGATCCGTCGAGTCCCGGCGGCGGCGGCGCGGGCCGCGATCTCGCCGTCATGCATCACCTGCTTGGGTTCGCGGCGACGCAGACGTCTCCGCGGGATCCGCGAGTTCTGCCTGACGGCGTGCCGCGGCCCCGCTTCCCGTTACAGCGCAACGGAATCACAGCAGAAGCGTCGACGAGAGCCGGGCTCATTTAGCGAGCGGTGCGGCTGGTGGCTGGTGGGGCGCGGGGTTGTCCGCGGACGCCCTCGCGGAACCCGCGCGGACATTCCGCTGAACCGGCAACTCAAGCACGGGGCGACCGCGGGCACCCCCGCCCACCGTTTCACGTTTTTGTCGACGGTGAAACAATGACCCCGTGCTCGAGCTCAGCGACTTCGACCGTGGACTCCTCGTCGGGCTCCTCATCGGCGAGGGGTCGTTCGGCGGCGACGGCAAGCAACCCCAGGTGACGCTGCGGATGCACACCCGCCACGAAGCGCTGTTCCACTGGCTCGTCGCCCGCGTGCCGGGCTCGAGGCTGTACGGGCCGTATCACCACGGCGGCCGCTCGTACTTCCAGTGGATGGCCCGCGGCCAGACGCTGGTGTCGGATCTGCTCCCGGTGCTCGAGCGCGAGCTCCGCCCGGAGATCGATGGGCACGCGGCGGAGCGCCTGCGCGTGATGTGCGAGCGCTACCGGGCCGTGATCGACCGGGAACGGGCGCGTGGCGAGCGCTGAGTACGCCCCCGGGGTGGCGGAGCTGGCGGCCCGCTTCGCGCTGGCGCCGGCGGCGGCGGACGCCCTGACGATCCTGCTCGAGCGCCTCACCCAAGATCCCCACGCACCCACCTCGGTCCACGACGCCCGCCGAGCGCTCGACGACCACCTTGCCGACTCCCTCTCGGCGCTCGTGCTCGATCCGATGCGACGGGCCGGGACGATCGCGGACATCGGTTCGGGCGCGGGCCTCCCCGGGCTGCCGCTGGCCATCGCCCGGCCCGATGCCCGCGTATGGCTCGTCGAAGCCAACGCCCGCAAGTGCCGGTTCATCGCCGAGGTCGCCGCGGTGTGCGGCCTGACCAACGCCGAGGTCGTCCCGGCGCGGGCCGAGGAGTGGAGCGACGGGATCGGTCGCTGCGATGTCATCGCGGCGCGGGCGCTCGCCCCGCTGGCCGTCGTCGCCGAGTACGCGGCGCCCCTGCTCCGCCCGGGGGGTGCCCTGGTCGCCTGGCGGGGTCGACGTGATCCTGAGGATGAGGCTGCGGCGGCGCTCGCCGCCGGTGAGCTCGGCCTGGAGGTGGATGAGCCCGTGGCCGTGACCCCCTACGCCGGCGCGATTCATCGGCACCTCCACGTGATGCGCAAGGTGAGCGACACGCCGTCCCGTTTCCCGCGCCGCGCCGGCATGGCGCGTAAGCGCCCGCTCGGCTCTCGCGCCACCTCGTCTGACCGCGTGCCGCGGTAGCGTGGAGGCCCGAATGGGCACGATCTACGCGATCGCCAACCAGAAGGGCGGCGTGGGCAAGACGACCACGGCGGTCAACCTCGCCGCCTGCGTGGCGGAGGCCGGATACGAGGCGCTGCTGATCGACATCGATCCGCAGTGCAACGCGACCCTCGGGCTCGGCCTGCCCAAGGACGCGCCGGTCACGATCTATGACGTCCTCCTTGGCGAGGCGCCTTTCGAGCAGGCGATCATGGCCACGTCGATCGACCGCCTGTCCGTCGTGCCCGCGTGCCCGGATCTGGCCGGGGCCACCGTGGAGCTTCCGCGGATCCCCGGGTCGGAGACCCGCTTGCGCGATGCCCTCGTCGGCGTCCGCGACCGCTTCGCGTTCACCCTGCTCGACTGCCCGCCGTCGCTGGGCCCCCTCACCGTGGGGGCGCTGGTGGCCGCCGATCGCGTCATCGTTCCCGTGCAGGCCGAGTATTTCGCGCTCGAGGGCCTGGCCGGCCTGCTCGACACGCTGGGGCTGATCCAGCGGGAGCTCAACCCGCGCCTCACCGTGGCCGGCATGCTGCTCACGATGCACGACGGCCGCACCCGTCTGGCCCAGGACGTGGAACGGGAGGTGCGAGCGCACTTCCCCGAGCTCGTCTTCGACACCGTCATCCCGCGCAACATCCGGATCGGCGAGGCGCCGAGCTTCGGCAAGCCGGTGATCCACCACGACCCCCACTGCGCCGGGGCCGACGCCTACTTCGAGCTCGCCAAGGAGGTGGCGGCGCGTGGCTGAGCGGCCGAAGGGCATGGGGCGCGGGCTGGCGGCAATCCTGGCCGCTTCACCGCGCGAGGAGCCCGAGGAGCTGCGGGAGATCGCCGTCGAGCTGATCGGACCGAACCCCCATCAGCCGCGACAGGACTTCGACGAGGCCGCCCTCGCCGCCCTCGCCGACTCGATCCGGGTTCGCGGCGTGCTCCAGCCGATCCTCGTCCGGCCGATCGCCGGCGGGCGCTACGAGCTGGTGGCCGGCGAGCGTCGCCTGCGGGCCGCCAAGCTGGCGGAGCGTGACCTCGTCCCGGCCGTCGTCCGACACCACGACGACGCCGGCTCGCTGGAGGTGGCGCTCGTCGAGAACATGGTCCGGGAGGACCTCAACCCCGTGGAGGAGGCGCGCGCGTGCGCCGCGCTGGTCGAGGAGCTCGGTCTCACGCGTGAGGAGGTCGGCCTCCGCGTCGGCCGCAGCCGCGTCGCCGTCTCGAACCTGCTCCGCCTGCTCGACCTGCCCGACGAGGTGCTGGCGATGCTCGAGCGCCGAGAGCTGAGCGAGGGGCACGGCCGCGCGCTGCTGCTCGCCGGGGACCACGCCCTGCGCCGGAGCCTCGCCCGCGTCGCGGTCACCGAGGGATGGTCGGTGCGCCAGTTGGAGGCCCGCGCGCGGGACACCTCCCTCTCCGGTACCGGCAGCCGCCGCGCCCGGCGGCCCCGGGCCGCGCGCGCACACCCCGACCAGGAGGCCGCGGTGGCTGAGATCGGCGATGCGCTCGGGGAGGCCCTCGGAGCCGACGTCGAGGTCGCCCCCGTGGGGCGCGGATACCGCGTCCAGCTCACCTTCGCCTCGGCGGACGAGGCGCTCGCCCTGGCCCGGCGCCTGCGGGCGCCCACCGCGGCCTGACGCGGCCAGGCGCGGCGGCTAGAATCTCCCGCCTGGCGAGGAGGACGCCTCCGCGCCCCATCGCCGGGCGATTAGCTCAGTCGGTTAGAGCGCTTCTCTGATAAGGAAGAGGTCCCAGGTTCGAGTCCTGGATCGCCCACTCTCAGGAAAGCCCTGCAAAACAGGACGTTTACTGAGGTCGCACCCCGTCGCCGCGCTCCGCTCGAGCCGGCCGTTGGGTGCAATACGGGTGCATCAGGATTTTCGGGAGCACCCATCGCGGCCCACTCGGACCGCGTAGCTGCTGCCCTTCGAGACACGAACGTCAGCGCCGTCGCAGCTCGTCGGCTGGGGCCGCGCACTCGCGTCAGCCGGGTGGGGACGGCATGACGGCGGTCGGTCGCACGCACGATGCCGTCACGATCTCGGACCGCCGCGAGCTGCCCTTCTTCATGGTTTACACGCGCGCGGTCGAGGCAATCCGCGAACACGCCGTTGGTCCTCGCCGCGTCCGCACGATCGGGTTCTACGGACTCCTCTGCCAGCTCGCCAACGAGCAGCGGAACATCGGGCAGCAACGCCGCGTCCGCTACAGCTACGACCTCCTTGCCGCCCGCGGCGGAGTGTCCAAGGGAAGCGTCGCGAAGATGCTGGCCTGCCTTGAGCAGGCCGGCGTCCTGCGCAGAGAGACGCAGTCCGACCCCGAGCGCGGAGGCAGCATCAGCATCGCGCATCTGCTCATCCAGGAGCACAGCTTCATCGCCGTGACGGTGCCGATGGCCGACCGGCTCGCGGCGCCTCGAGACGGGGGGCATCTGCTGCGAGATCTCGGACTGATCGTCGTCCTGCTCGAGTTCTGTGTGCGGCAGGGTCCGGAAGGGACGTGGACCCAGGCGCAGGTGACCCGCGCGCAAATTGCCGAGCACTCAGGGCTGCACGTCGAACGCGTCGACGACTGCCACCACATCCTCGAAGCGGCCGGTCTGCTCACCATCGAACGGCGACGAGCGAACAACGGCGGGCGGCACCTGCCGAGCATCTACACCGTCCACGAAGCGCCACTCGGCCAGGGCGGTGAAACGGAACTGGCTGGGCGCCAGAACGGTACTGGCAGGGCGGCGGGGCGAAACGGCCAGGGCGGTGAAACGGAACTGGCTGGGCGCCAGAACGGTACTGGCAGGGCGGCGGGACAGAACTGGCAGGGCGGAAACGCCGCCACCGGCATCGCTGATTCGCCGCCCTCTAGCGCGCGCGCAGGTGACGGCGATCCAGAAGAACAACAAGAAAACTTCCAGGGCGGTCAGCCGGAACCGGTCGACGGTGTGCGCTCCATGGCATACGGGACGAGCGACTGGGTGATCGAGGCGTTCATCGACGCTTGGAGGCCGGCGCTGGGCAGCAGCCCGGCAATCCGGTACCGGCGCGAGACACGGCGTTGGCACGAAGCGGCGGATCGACTGCTCGAGCGCCTCGAACCTGAGCGCATCGCGGCGGGGTTTGAGCAGATGGTCAGCGACCCATACATCGGCGCAAAGGCCACCACCGTTCCCGACTTCGATCGCATCGCCGAGGAGCTCATCGCGAAGCGCTTCGCCACCGCGGACCGCGACCGGAACGGCACGGCGCTCCCCCCGACCGGCGACCCGAGATCACCTGAGGAGAGTGCTCTCAGCTGGCCGGCTGCCAAAGACCACCTCACCCGCGCGATCCAGCGACACGGGCGAGACCACCGCGCCGCGGCGCTCGCCGAGCTCGGCGCGATCCACCCGACCCTCGAGCGCTTCGTCCTGACCGCCCGCTGGACAGCGCTCTGCGAGCACCCCCTGCACTACTCCGAACGGCAATACCGAGACCTATGGGCCGAGCTCACCGAGCGCAATACCGGCCACCACGAGCGCACCGCGGCATGACGTCGGTCGTCCACTACGCCGCGCACGCTCAGAACCTTGAGGCCGAGCGGTCGGTGCTCGGTGCCGTTCTGCTGGACGAACGCAGCCTCCATGGCGTCCTCGACGTCGGCCTCGAGGACGACGACTTCTACCGACCCGCGCACGGGCGAGTGTTCGCCGCGATGCGCGCGCTGCACAGCGCCGGCGAGGCGATCGACCACCTCACGGTCGCCGCGCACCTCCAACGCAACGGAGAACTCGACGACATCGGCGGCCCAGGGAGCGTCGAGGAGCTCGCGGGCTGGGTGCCGGCGGCCGGTCACTACCGCGAGTACGCCGCGATCGTGCACGACCTCGCGCAGGTCCGGCGGCTGATGCGTGCGACCTACGAGATTCAGGCTGCCGCAAGCGCATCCCACTCAGGGTCTGACGAGCTGATCGAACGCGCCGAGCAGCTGATCTTCGGGCTCCGCGCGAGCACTGTCCGTGGCCGGCAGCGGCTTCTCAGCGATGCGGTCAGCGACGAGGTGGACCGCCTCGCCGAGTGCTCGCATTCCGGCCGCGCCGTTCCCGGACTGACAACCGGGATCGCTCCGCTCGACGCACTGCTCGGCGGCCTCCAACAGGGGCGTCTGTACGTGGTCGCCGCGCGGCCGTCGATGGGCAAGAGCCTGATCGCTCTGCAGATCGCTCGGCACGTCGCTGCCGTCGAGTGCGGTCGTGTGCTGTTCGCCTCGATCGAGATGAGCGACTCCGAGACCGCCCAGCGCCATCTCGCCGCCGAATCAGGCGTCGCACCGAGCCGCATCCACCTCGGGCGCGTGCACGAACACGACTGGCCGCCGCTGCTGAAAGCCGCGCAGGGGAGCGTCGGTCTTCCGCTTCACCTGCTCGACGACGGCGACCTCTCCCTCCCCACGCTGCGCGCGCACGCCCGCCAGGTCGCGGTCCGCCACGGCCGGCTGGAACTGCTCGTCGTCGACTACCTGCAACTGATGCGCGCCGAGAAGCCGACCGGCAACCGCGTCGAGGACGTCTCGGCGTTCAGCCGCGGTCTCAAGCGCCTCGCACGCGAATTCAACTGTCCCGTGATCGCGGTCTCCCAGCTCTCGCGGGCCGTCGAGCAGCGGCCCGACAAGCGTCCGCTCCTGTCCGACCTGCGGGACTCGGGACAAGTCGAGGCGGATGCCGACTGCGTCCTGATGCTCTACCGCGACGACTACTACGACCCCGACTCTGAGCGACCCGGCGAGATGGACCTCATCGTCCGCAAGAACCGCCAGGGCCAACTCGGTCAGATCGCCACCCGCATCGACGAGCAGCTCCGCTACTCGCCCGCCTGACCACCAAGCAATGCCCCACGCCACGGCCGAATACCAACCACACCCTGTCAGGAGACGCGCTCATGACTGCACGGCACCATCGAACCGAGGGCAGCTGATGTACCGGCTGCTCGTCTGGTCCTCCAAGGGCGGGGTCGGCAAGACGACCTCCGTCGCGAACCTCGGACCCGCGCTCGCACGGCGCGGCAGCAACGTGCTGCTCGTCGGGTTCGATGCCCACCAGCCCGACCTCGAGATGACCTTCGGGATCGAGGACGACGATGACGTCACGCGGATCGAGGATCTCCTCGCGGGAAGCGCCGACCCGCTCACCGCCGCGATCGAGATCGACGATCCCATCGCCCCCACGCGCGGCCACAAGCTAGGAGGATCGCTGAGGCTGCTCGCCACCTCAGAGCGCCTCCTCGCCCTCACCGCCGATGTCGCCGCGACCGGGCGCTTCGACGCCCTCGACCAACTCCTGACGGGGCTCGACGAGACCGCCGACATCGCGCTGATCGACACCACCGGCGCCGTCACCCCGCTCACCCGCATGGCAATGTTCGCCGCCGACGGGATCCTCTTCTGCGGCGAGCCTGGCGTCTACGAAGCGAAGACCATCGCGCGGCGCCTCGACGAACTCGACGAGCTCGGCGTCGAGGCAGGACACGCCATCACACCAGTCGGGATGCTGTTCGTCCGCACCAACGCCCGCT